>OZ251994.1:0-1555000 GCA_965246925.1 Acetobacteraceae bacterium
ACCAACCCCGCCCCGCTCACCCCGTGGCTGACGTCGCCGGGCGGCCGGGTGCACGCCGCGAGGGGTCCGGCGGGCGAGCGCATCCTGCTGACCCACGATGTGTGCGGCCGGGTGGTGGTGCGCCGGATCGAGCAGGACGGTTTTCGCGCGAAGGTGTGGACCTATCGCTGGGACGCGTTCGACCGCATGACGGGCTGCACGAACCCGGACGGCGAGACGTGGCGCTACCAGTATGACCCGTTCGGGCGCCGGGTGGAAAAGCGCTGCCTGAGCGGCGCCCGGCGGACGCAGGCGGTGCTGGGCACACGCTTCGTCTGGGACGGCGATTTGGTGGCCGAAGCCCTGCCGATCACGCGCGACGGCGCGGTAGAGGCGGCGGCGGGCGTCACATGGCATTTCGAGCCGGGCACGTTCCGGCCGGTGGCGCGGGAAGCGGTGGGGACGGGGGTTCATTACGTAGTCAATGACCACCTTGGGACGCCTCGGGAGCTAGCTTCGGCAGAGGGAAGAATTTCGTCATCAGTGCGGCAATTGATTTGGGGCGAGACAAACAAAGCTTGGCGTGAGCGCCGTGGGTCATCTTCTAATCTAGCAAGCGATGCAGCCGAGAAGGCTAAACTTCCCGGTGGTCATATCGAACTCTGTCCGGTTCGGTTTCAGGGACAGTGGCATGACGAAGAAAACGAGACGCACTACAACTGCCTGCGCTATTATGATCCAGTCACGACGCAATTCCTCTCTCCCGATCCTATCGGATTAACCGGTGGCGCCAGCCCACAAGCCTACGTTGCAAATCCAACCTCGTGGATAGATCCTTTAGGTTTGACCGCTGTGCTTAGGCCTGGTTTCAAGCGCGTGGGACGATGGATGTCAAAGGAAGAACTTCGGCAGATGCAGGAGACCGGTCGTGTTCAGCAGGGCGCCGGCGGAGTCACCTATGTCGCCGACAGCGGTCCAGGGTCGTTTGGGCGGCAAGCCTCCCCGGGTTCAGTCTATGTTGAATTCGATGTCCCGAGTAGCAGCCTGATTGCCGGCGGTAAACCAGATTGGTATAGGCTTGTGGGTCCAGACGCCAATGCAGTGACCAGAGCGAAACTTCTACAGCAAGGCGGTGAGATGTTGCCCAAATTCGAAAATCTCGATCACCTGCACACGAAGTAATCATATGAGAATAGAAAATGACGTTATAAGTTTCGCACTGAACAAAATCAGAGTTATTGAGGCCGAAAGTTTGTCAACGAACTTTTTTCCTGAGGCGGATTTTGGAGATCTTTTCCGAATAAATTTTGAGAAAGGGACAATATTGGGAGAATGTGAAATCTGGAGTAAGGGTCTGGAGGGTGAAGGAATGCTTGGCTTCTCACTCTTTGACCCAACAAAATCCGGCCCGGACGCAATCCTAGAGATGTCATGGAAGAACTGTAATAAACATACGTTTGAAAACATTTTTGAGCAAGAAATGTGGAGAGTCATTCAGTTCATCGAAAAGAGCCCTATCACATAAGCATAGAATTTCAAAGCAACCGAGCCTGGCTTAACGGGCAACAAGTGGCCAATCGTTTGACGTGGCCATTAAATTACCGACGGCGAAGGCCGGACCACGCGGTATCAGCATGGCGCGTTCCGCGTGCTGCAGACCGTCACCGACCCGCGCGGCGGCGTGTTGCGGCTGGCCTATGACTCGGAGGGCCGGCTCGCCCAGGTGAACGGCCAAGTGACCGAGGCCCGGCACGGCCCGGACCGCCGCACCACGGCCGGCTTGACCCAGCCCGGCGTGCTCGGCACCGCCGAGCGCTACGACCAGTTCGGCCTGGAGCGGGAGACGGCGGAGGTCGAGCGGTTCCGCAACGATTTGGCCAAAGACATCGTGGCGTCCGACACCGCCACGGCGCGCACCAACCCCGCGCCGCTCACCCCGTGGCTGACGTCCCCGGGCGGCCGGGTGCACGCCGCGAGGGGTCCGGCGGGCGAGCGCATCCTGCTGACCCACGATGTGTGCGGCCGGGTGGTGGTGCGCCGGATCGAGCAGGACGGTTTTCGCGCGAAGGTGTGGACCTACCGCTGGGACGCGTTCGACCGCATGACGGGCTGCACGAACCCGGACGGCGAGACGTGGCGCTACCGGTATGACCCGTTCGGCCGCCGGGTGGAAAAGCGCTGCCTGAGCGGCGCCCGGCGGACGCAGGCGGTGCTGGGCACACGCTTCGTCTGGGACGGCGATTTGGTGGCCGAAGCCCTGCCGATCACGCGCGACGGCGCGGTGGAGGCGGCGGCCGGCGTCACATGGCATTTCGAGCCGGGCACGTTCCGGCCGGTGGCGCGGGAGGCGGCGGGGACGGGGGTTCACTATGTGGTGAACGACCACCTGGGAACGCCTCGGGAACTTACTTCCGCCGAAAGCGACTTAGCCATTTCAGGCCGACAACGGCTTTGGGGTTCAAAGGGAGCCGCCTGGCAAGGCCAAAATCGGCAGTCGTTCTCAAAGACCATCGGCGATCAGTTTAATCAGAGTTTCACTTTCCATCATGACAGCGACTTACGCCCATTCCGTTTTCAGGGCCAATGGTCCGACGACGAGTCCGGCCTTTTTTACAATCGGTTTCGGTCGATTGATCCGCTCTCAAGTCAATATGTAAGCCCAGACCCGATTGGTCGTATCGGTGGTAATCGTCTACATGGGTATACTCTTAATACAACATGCTGGACGGACCCCTTGGGCCTCTCACAATGGCTGAAGGGGCAACGCTTCCGTGGAGATCAACGCTCCCCATCCGAGATTTTTGAATCCGGTTTCGATCCCAAAGGAAGTAACTTAGATCTGAGAGATCACGTGATTGGAAAAGACGGTTCGGGTTACGTTTCGACAACAACAGAGCTAGACGTAGCCAGGGGTCCGCAGTTTTCCGGCACAGGCAAATACGTATATGAAATCGATCCTCGGGTTGGCGGAAAACCGATTGATTATCAAAAATTGGGACCAAGCTATCGAGACCTCTTTGCACACGAAATGGAGATACCGGTTCCCGGCGGTATACGGAATACTGATGTTATCGGAGCCAGACAGGTTCAGTCAGACGGTGCCCTCGGTCCGACGATCCCAAATCCCAATTATCAAAGGTAACAATATGCCTCATTCTAACTTCTCTCTCAGTGTCATAAAAAATAACAGCTTGATTGTTGCTGAAGCAATTGTGAACAGAGAAAAGATGTTGCTCAGGATTTTATTGGATACAGAAGATTATACAGAAACAGCAACTACGCACAATCTATTCTGGAGCGCATTCAACAGGATTCGTAGGCGGATGGACCCAAGTCTATTGTTTCTATGTAATGGAGCCCGGAAGTTTGTTTATCTCTCTCCCATGCTTAGAGATAGTGAGATGGGATTGGTGGTTTATGCAAAACAATCTGAGGTTCCAAGTGGGATCAAAAGCATGTTCTTTATCTTCGACGAGGCACCACAGAAAGAAGTCTGTACCGTTTCCGAACAAAAAGCTTACCGGCGTCAACTCTTTCCCGACGTGCCGGATGAAGTCTGGGACATGCTTGTAGATTAGTCATTCGGTCGCGAGGCGACAATGAACTCATACAATGGCGAGCGGCTGGTTTCCCAAAACGCACGGCCAACTCGGCAGAACGCTTTCAGAGGCGCCGATGCCTACGATGAGACGCGCTTTGAACCAGGTTAGGACGTGGCGTGTTCGAGAGCGAACTGCGCTACGATCGAATTACCGACATTAGCGCAGCTCCGGACAGTCATCGGTGGGCCGGGTCACGGTGGAGACGCAGGATGCCCGCCGCATCGCCAGCACCTTCGACGCCTGCGGCCGCCGGACCGAGCGCGCGATCGGCACCGCGCCGGGCTGGACCGGCACGGGCGGGCGGCTCCCGGCATTCACCGGCCTGACGCAAGCCGACATCCAGGCCGGGCGCATCCTCACTCCGCCGCAGACCGAGCCGCCGCAGGTCCGGCCGCCGGACACCGTGACCCGGTATGCTTACGACGCCAGAGGCCAGCTCACGACGCTGTCGCTCGGTGTGGAGGGCACGGGCCCGGCGGCGGACCGGCTGCGCCTGACCCACGACGCGCTCGGCCGCGAGACCAGCCGCGAGAATGGGCGCGGCTTTGCGCTGTATCAGCGGCACGACGCCGTCGGTCAGCTCGTGCAGCAGCGCGTCACCGCCCGGGCTGAGACCGCGCACGGCCGCATCACCGGCTATGACCGGCATTACCGCTACGACCGCGCCCACGCTCCGGTCGAGATCAGCGACGATTTGTGGGGCACGACCAGCTACCAATACGACCCGAACGGCCAGGTGACCGAGGCCCGGCACGGCCCGGACCGCCGCACCACGGCCGGCTTGACCCAGCCCGGCGTGCTCGGCACCGCCGAGCGCTACGACCAGTTCGGCCTGGAGCAGGAGACGGCGGAGGTCGAGCGGTTCCGCAACGATTTGGCCAAAGACATCGTGGCGTCCGACACCGCCACGGCGCGCACCAACCCCGCCCCGCTCACCCCGTGGCTGACGTCGCCGGGCGGCCGGGTGCACGCCGCGAGGGGTCCGGCGGGCGAGCGCATCCTGCTGACCCACGATGTGTGCGGCCGGGTGGTGGTGCGCCGGATCGAGCAGGACGGTTTTCGCGCGAAGGTCTGGACCTATTGCTGGGACGCGTTCGACCGCATGACGGGCTGCACGAACCCGGACGGCGAGACGTGGCGCTACCAGTATGACCCGTTCGGGCGCCGGGTGGAAAAGCGCTGCCTGAGCGGCGCCCGGCGGACGCAGGCGGTGCTGGGCACACGCTTCGTCTGGGACGGCGATTTGGTGGCCGAAGCCCTGCCGATCACGCGCGGCGGCGCGGTAGAGGCGGCGGCGGGCGTCACCTGGCATTTCGAGCCGGGCACGTTCCGGCCGATGGCTCGGGAGGCGGTGGGGACGGGGGTCCATTATGTGGTCAATGACCACCTTGGGACGCCTCGGGAGCTGTCAGCGACAACGGGCGAGCTTGATTGGTCGTCGCGTCAACGCTTGTGGGGTGAGGTCAGCGATAGGTGGCGTGAACGCCGCCATCCATCTCGCCAAGTGGCGAATTGCATTGATGGCCGGTTTGATGGCGCAGATGAACTTGATGATGTCTGCCCGTTTCGCTTCCAGGGTCAATGGGCGGATGCGGAGAATGAACTCTGTTATAACCGTTTTCGGCTGTATGACCCTGCTCTAGCCCAATATTATTCTCCAGACCCAGTTGGATTGGTAGGAGGTTTGAGGCCTCAAGGATATGTCGAAAATCCGACTACGTTTATCGATCCGTTCGGCTTGGACAAAATTCATGCTGGCCGACAGGCGAAACACGATCGAGCGGGAAGGGCTTACATCCCGGGGCGTAGCTACCTCAACGGAAGTACGGACCCTCAGGCTCTGTTGGATGGCGTTCGAGACGGAACTTACCCCCAAATTGGTACAGGCCAACGCGGAGTGCCGATTTATGACTTTGGAAAGCCTATTGGAAGTGACGGCCGCTCCGGCCTCGAGACACAATATGGCGCCGTCCATTCAAGCGGGACAGGATCTCATGTTGTACCTGTTCTGCGTAACAACAAAGGCTCTTCATGATCGTCAGAACTCAAGATGAATAAGGATATACCGGACTGGCTTTGGAGGGCCATTGGACGAGGGCTGATAGGTGAGATCTATCCTAATATTAGAGCAATATCAGCTTCCTTATCAATGAATGGTGAATTCAATACAGTGTATTATCTTGATCGCCCGCCTACGCAAGATGATTTAGAAAACATCTCTGTCATAGAATTTAACATATCAAACGAAGTTGGCGATTCGATTTCGTTAACAGGAACGCATCGCTGTGTGTATACAGAAGACTCATTCCAAAATATCATAACTGATGGAATTTTCGTTTACGCTCGTCGCGAGGACTGATTTAGAGAGCTAGCCGGGTAGGTCGCCGCTGGCGAAGGCAGGACCACGCGGTATCAGCATGGCGCGTTCGGCGCGCTGTAGACCGTCACCGACCCGCGCGGCGGCGTGTTGCGCCTGTCTTATGACAGCGAGGGCCGGCTCACGCAGGTCATCAACGCCAACGGCATCGCCTACACCTACAGCGAGACGCCGACAGGCGGGTGGTGGCCGAGACCGATTTCGACGGCCGGCGCCTCGGTTTCGAGCGGGATGCGGTGGGCCGGGTCACTGTGAAGACGTAGGATGCCCGCCGCATCGCCAGCACCTTCGACGCCTGCGGCCGCCGAACCGAGCGCGCGATCGGCACCGCGCCGGGCTGGACCGGCACGGGCGGGCGGCTTCCGACATTCACCGGCCTCACGCAAGCCGACATCCAAGCCGGCCGCATTCTCACTCCGCCGCAGACCGAGCCGCCGCCAGTCCCGCCCCCCGACACCGTCACGCACTACGCCTACGACGCCAGAGGCCAGCTCACGACGCTGTCGCTCGGTGTGGAGGGCACGGGCGCGGCGGCGGACCGGCTGCGCCTGACCCACGACGCGCTCGGCCGCGAGACCAGCCGCGAGAATGGGCGCGGCTTTGCGTTGTATCAGCTTCACGACGCCGTCGGTCAGCTCGTGCAGCAGCGCGTCACCGCTCGGGTCGAGACCGCGCACGGCCGCATCCCGGCTATGACCGGCATTATCGCTACGACCGCGCCCATGCTCCCGCGGCGCCGCCCGAGTTCTACCGGGTCGTAGGCATGCTGTTCGTACCTGGCTTCAGCACTCCGTCACGTTCACCGCCAGCCCGCCCTTCGACGTTTCCTTATACTTGGACTGCATGTCCGCCCCGGTCTGGCGCATCGTCTCGATCACCTGGTCCAGCGACACGTAGTGCGTGCCGTCACCGCTCAGCGCCAGCGAGGCCGCGGCGATGGCCTTGTTGGCGCCGAAGGCGTTGCGCTCGATACACGGGATCTGCACCAGGCCGCCGATCGGGTCGCAGGTCATGCCGAGGTGGTGCTCCATCGCGATCTCCGCCGCGTTCTCCACCTGCGCTACGCTGCCACCCAGCACCGCCGCGAACCCCGCCGCGGCCATCGAGGCGGCCGAGCCCACCTCCCCCTGGCACCCGGCCTCGGCCCCGGAGATGGAAGCGTTGCGCTTGATCAGGTGGCCGATCGCCGCGGCCGTCAGCAGGAAGACCCGCGCCTCCTCATATCCCGTGCCGGGATAGAACTGGTGGTGGTAGCGCAGCACCGCGGGGATGATGCCGGCGGCACCGTTGGTGGGCGCCGTAACCACACGCCCGCCCGCCGCGTTCTCCTCGTTCACCGCGATCGCGTAGGCGGACACCCAGTCCATCACCGCGTGCGGAACGGCCGAATTTCGCGCCAGCAGCCGCAGCATCAGCCCCTTGGCCCGCCGCTGCACGCGGAGCCGCCCCGGCAACGGCCCGTCCAGCGCCAGGCCGCGGTCCATGCACGCGAACATCGCGTCCCGAATCGCGTCGAGCCCCGCCTCGATCTCGCTTTCAGTCCGGTTCACCCGCTCGTTGGCGCGCTGCACCTCCGCGATCGACAGGCCGGTCTCGGCACACACCGCCAGCAACCCGGCGGCCGTCGTGAACGGGTAAGCCACCCCGGAAACGGCGCTGCTTACCGGCACGCCCTCCTGCACCACGAACCCGCCGCCCACCGAGTAGAACACGGCCTCGGTCAGCATCGCACCATCCGGCGCATAGGCGCGAAACCGCATGCCATTGGAGTGGCCGGGCAGCACCGTCTCGTAATTGAATAGCAGGTCGGTAGCGGGGTCGAAAGCGACCGGTCCGCACGGCGCGTGGAACGCCCTGGCCTTCGCAAGTCCATCCACAAGCTGCCCGGTCAGGCTGGGGTCGGTGGTCGCCGGGTCCTCACCCAGCAGGCCCAGCCCGATCGCGACGTCGGACCCATGGCCCTTGCCGGTCCAGGCGAGCGAGCCGAACAGCTCGGCGGTCACGCGCAGGGTGCCGGGCGGCAGCGCGTCCCGGAACCGCTTGGCCGCCACCATCGGCCCCACCGTATGGGACGATGACGGGCCGATGCCGATCTTGAACAGCTCGAAGACGCTGGTCATCGCATGACGCGGCCCGCCTCCAGCAACAGCGCCCGGACGTAGGCTTCGAACGAGCGCCAGACCTCCAGGTGCCAGCCGGCCTCCGTCCGCCACAGCACGATCTCGGCCTTCCCCAGCACCGTCCGCGTGCACATGCCGGGCGGGAACGTGGAGGGATGCAGATCGAGCGGACAGCCGGCCGCCAGCATGTCGGGGCCGCCGGGCCCGTCCAGCAACAGGCCGGTCTGGCGATGCGACACGTCCACCACCGCCGCACCCGGCACCTCCGGCAGCGAGACCGGCTCGGGCGACAGCAGCAGCCACTCATCGGGGCCGAGCCACAGCACGCTTCGCCCGCCGGATGCGATCGACCGGCACGGCACCACCGGCACCGCCATGCCCAGCGCCGCCCCCACCGCGGCCCCCAGGGCCACCGGGTCCCCGCGCAGCAGCAGCCTGTGCAACCGCGGCGCCGGGCGCACCGCATCCGCGTCCGCCCATACTTGCGTCAAGGTATCAGGCATGGAGGCGCACCCCTTCCGGGTCCAGGAACACGGGGTCCACTACCCGCACGGCCGCCGCCGCCCCGCCGCCATGGGCGAACAGGCTCTCACCCAGCCGGCCCCGCCCATCCGCCAGCATCGCCAGCGCGATCGAGTGGCCGAGCGTGGTGCCGCCATAGGCCGACGTCACGTGCCCGAGCGACGGCGTGCCTGCCCGGGGTGCGGCGTCCGCCGTCAACTGCGCGCCCTCGTCCAGCACGCGGCCGGGGTCGGCCGTCAGCAACCCCACCAGCTGTAGCCGGCCCGGCGCCGCCATGTCCGGGCGGGCCAGCGAGCGCTTGCCCACGAAATCCGGCTTGGCCTTGCCGATCGCCCAACCGAGCCCGAGGTCCCCCGGCGTCGCGGTGCCGTCGCTCTCCTGACCCACGATGACATAGCCCTTCTCGGCCCGCAGCACGTGCATCGCCTCCGTCCCATAGACGCAGCCGCCCACCGCGCGCACGGCGGCATGGATCCGCTCCCATACCACCAGCGCGTCTCCGGACGGGACGTTCACCTCGTACCCCAGCTCCCCGGTGAAGCTCACGCGGAACAGCCGCATGGGCACGCCGCCGATGCTGCCCGGCGCCACGCTCATATGCGGCATGGCGTCCCCGCCGATATCCATGCCGTCCACCAAGGGCGCCAGCACGTCGCGCGCCCGCGGCCCTTGAACGGCCAGCACGGCCCATTGCTCGGTGACGCTCGTGAGCCACACGCGAAGCTCCGGCCACTCCGTCTGCAGGAAGTCCTCCATCAGCGACAGCACGCGGGGCGCGCCGCCGGTGGTGGTGGTGACGTGGAACCGGTCCGGCGCCAGGCGGCCCACCACGCCGTCATCCAACACGAAGCCGTTCTCCCCCAGCATCACCCCATAGCGGCACCGCCCGGGGGTAAGCTTGGTCCAGGCGTTCACGTACATCCGGTTCAGGAACTCCGCCGCGTCCGGGCCCACGACCTCGATCTTGCCCAGGGTCGAGGCGTCGAACAGCCCGGCGGCTTCGCGCACGGTGCGGCACTCCCGCGCCACGGCCGCGTGCATATCTTCCCGCCCGCGCGGAAAATAGCGGGCGCGCTTCCATAGGGCCACGTCCTCGAACACCGCGCCCTCCGCCTCCGCCCAGTCATGGATGGGGGTGGTGCGCACGGGGTCGAACAGCACGCCGCGGCTATAGCCGGCGAGGGTCCCGAAGGTCACCGGTGTATAGGGCGGGCGGAACGTGGTGAGCCCCACCTCCGGAATGGGCCGCCCCAGTTGCCGCGCCACGATCGACAGCGCGTTCATGTTGCTGGTCTTGCCCTGGTCCGTCGCCATACCGGTCGTGGTGTAGCGCTTGACATGCTCGATACTGTGGAAACCCTCCTGCGTCGCGAGCTTCAGGTCCTTGGCGGTCACGTCGTTCTGGAAGTCGACGAAGCCCCGGCTGGCCGCGACCGGCGGGGACCAGCGGGCCGGCCGCGTGCCCTCGATCGCGGGCGGCGCCGCGGGCGGGGCGTCATGGCCCGCCTCCCGCGCGGCATCCTGGCCGGCCTCCATGCCGTCCAGCACCGCCTCGTTCAATGCATGCACGCCGCGGCAGGCGCCGGCGCAGCGTAGGCCGGGGCCGGCCGCGCCCGGCAGGAACGTCTCGGCCGCCGGGTCCCACTCCAGCGTACCGCGGGCTTGGGAGAACAGGTTCAAGGACGGCGTCCACCCGCCGCTCATGCCGAGCAGGTCGCAGCGCACCCACTCCCGCGTCCGTCCGCGGCCCAGGATCGCCACCCGGATGCCGCGCCGCCCGCGGGTGCCCAGCACGCGCATGCCCGTCTCCACCCGGATCCCGGCCGCCCGCGCCGCCTGCGGCCACGGCCCGTCCGCCACCGGACGCGCATCGGCGATCACCGCGATGGTGACGCCGCATGCATGTAGGTCCAGCGCGGCGCGATAGGCCGTGTCGCTCGTGGTGGCGAACACCGCCCGCTGTCCCGGCGGCGCGCCATAGCGGGTCGCATAGACGCGCGCGGCGTCGGCCAGCATGACGCCGGGCCGGTCGTTCCCGGGAAACACCAGCGGACGCTCATGGCTCCCGGCCGCGATCACCACCTGCTTGGCGCGCACCTGCCATAGCCGTTCCCGCGGCAGCGCCGGGTCCGGGTCCGGCAGATGGTCCGTGAGACGCTGCGCCAGGCCGATCATATTGCCGGGATACCAGCCGAACGCCGTCGTCCGGGTCAGCAGCGTGACGTCCGGGCGCGCCGCCAGCGCCCCCACCCGCGCCGCCACCCACTCCGCCGCCGCCATCCCGCCGATCCGCGCGTCCCGGTCCGCCAGCAGGCTGCCGCCGAACCGGGCCCCTTCGTCACACAGCATGACCCGGGCGCCCGCCGCCGCCGCCGCCTCCGCCGCCGCAAGCCCGGCCGGGCCCGAGCCGATCACCAGCACGTCGCAATGCGCATACCGGCTCGCATAGCGGTCCCGATCCGCCACGGTCGGCGCCCGGCCCAGCCCGGCAGCCCGGCGGATCAGCGGCTCATACAGCCGGTGCCACGCGCCATCCGGGGCCATGAACGTCTTGTAATAGAAACCGGCCGACAGCACCGGCCCTGCCAGGCCGCTCAAGGCCTGTAGGTCGAAGGCCAGCGACGGGAACCGGTTCTGGCTCCGCGCCACCAGCCCGTCATACACCTCCACCTGCGTCGCCCGCAGGTTGGGGGTGCAGCGCCCGGGGCCGCGGTCCACCTCCACCAAGGCGTTCGGCTCCTCCGACCCCGCCGCCAGCACGCCGCGCGGGCGGTGGTACTTGAACGACCGGCCCATCAGCCGCACCCCGTTCGCCAGCAGGGCGGAGGCCAGGGTGTCGCCGGGCCGGGCGGGATAGGCGCGTCCGTCGAAGGTGAAACGGAGGGTCATGGCTGGCTCGGCTCCTCCCCGGGGCGCCTGGTGCCGGCCGGGTACGACGTGACGAACTGGTCGGTATGGGTGTGGCGCACGGCGTTGAAGAACCGGCCGCAGCCATGGGTATGCCGCCACCGCTCTGCATGCTCGCCCCGCGGATTGGTGCGCGCATACAGGAACCCGGCCCATTCCTGGTCATCGAGCGACAGGGGGTCGGCCGGGCGGGCGATGTGCGCCTCCCCGGCATAGGTGAACTCGGCCTCCGGACGCGCGCCGCAGTGGGGGCAGGGGATCAGCAGCATCTCAGTGCGCCACCGCGGCGGCCGCGGCTTCGTCGATCAGGCGGCCGGTGCGGAACCGGTCCAGCGTGAACGGCGCGTTCAGCCGGTGCGGCGCGTCATGCGCCAGCGTATGCGCGAACGTCCAGCCGGACGCCGGCGTCGCCTTGAACCCGCCCGTGCCCCAGCCGCAATTCACAAACAGGCCCGGCACCGGCGTCTTCCCCAGGATGGGGCTCCGGTCCGGCGTCACGTCCACGATGCCACCCCAGTTGCGCAGCATCCGCATGCGGCGGAACTGCGGAAACAGCTCGCAGATCGCGTCCAGCGTATGGGTCGCGATATGCAGCCCGCCCTGCTGGCTATAGCTGGTATAGGCGTCCGTGCCGGCGCCGATCACCAGCTCGCCCTTGTCGGACTGGCTGATGTAGGCGTGGATCGTGTTGGACATCACGACGCAGGGAAAGCAGGGCTTCACCGGCTCGCTCACCAAAGCCTGGAGCGGATAGCTCTCGAGCGGCATGCGGACGCCGGCCTGGGCCATCACGACGCTGGTGTGCCCGGCCGCCACCACGCCGACCCGCCGGGTGCGGACGGCGCCCTTGGTGGTCTCCACGCCCGAAACGGCGCCCGCCGCGTCCCGCGTGATGCCGGTGACGGCGCAGTTCTGGATGATATCGACGCCCAGCGCGCTGGCCGCCCGCGCGTAGCCCCACGCCACCGCGTCATGCCGCGCCGTCCCGCCCCGCCGCTGCAGCGCGGCGCCCAGCACCGGGTAGCGCATGCCGGTCCCGGTGTTGAGCGGCGGGCAGAACGCCTTGGCCTCTGCGGGCGTCAGCCACTCGTTATCCACGCCCGCCAGCCGGTTGGCATAGACGTGCCGCTGGGCGATCTGCACGTCATGCACCGTATGCGCCAGCATCATGACGCCGCGGGGCGAGAACATGACGTTGTAGTTCAGCTCACGGGACAGGCCCTCCCATAGCGTGACGGCATGGTTATACAGCGCCGCACTTTCCTCCATGAGATAGTTGCTGCGGATGATGGTGGTGTTGCGCCCGGTGTTGCCGCCGCCGATCCAGCCTTTTTCGATCACGGCCACGCGGGTCATGCCGTGCAGCTTGGCCAGGTAATAGGCGGTCGCCAGCCCATGCCCCCCGCCGCCCACGATGACCGCTTCGTACGCCGCCCCCGGACGCTCCGGGGACCGCCAATGCCGCGACCACCCGGCCTGCCCCCGCATGGATTCCCGCACCAGCCGCGCGGCGGAGAAATGGCTCATCGTTACAGATCCTTCGCCAGTCGCAGCGCATCGAACACCGCCGCGTGGATATTGCGGCTCGCCACCGCGTCGCCAATGCGGAACAACTGGTACGGTCCGTCCGGATGACGCACGATGTCCTGCGCCCGTCCGCCCAGCAGCGCCGCGTGGTCCACCTCGCCCCCGTTGCGCGATCCGGGCTTCAGCGCCTCATACAGCTCATCGAGCGGCAGGGTGCCGTGTTCCACCACCACGTGATCCACCAGCCGCACCTCCGTCTCGGCGCCGTAATCGCTGCCAAGCACCGCCGCCAGCGCGTTGCCCTCGCGCCGCACCGACAGCAGGCGGGTGTTGACCGTGACCCGCACGCCGCACCGCCGGAAGATGCGCGCGTACGCCGCGTGATTGAGGCCGCCGATCTCGGGCGCCACCATCCGCTCGGGCGTCACCAGCTCCACCTCCGCCCCGGCCTCGGCCAGCACCTCGGCGGCCTGCATGCCCGGATGGGCGCCGTTATCGTCCCACACCAGCACGCGCCCGGACAGGCTGGCGCCGCCGCCCACCACGTCCCAGCTCGATACGACCAGCTCGTTCCCTTCCCGCAGCACCTCGGTATCCGGCACCCCGCCAGTCGCCACGAACACCACGTCCGGCTCCAGCGCCAGCACGTCGTCCGCCCCGGCATAAGTGTTGAACCGCACCACCGCGCCCAGCCGCTCGAGCTCCGACAGCCGCCAATCGACGATGCCGATCAGCTCCCGCCGCCGCAGCGTCCGCGCCGCCAGCAGCACCTGGCCCCCGGCCCGCTCCGTCGCCTCCAGCACGGTCACCCGGTGCCCCCGCTCGGCCGCCACCCGCCCCGCCTCGAGCCCGGCGGGCCCCGCGCCGACCACCACCACATGGCGCGCCGGGCCGCTGGTGCGGGGGATATCGTGCGGCATGGAAGCCTCGCGGCCCGTCGCGGCGTTGTGCACGCACAGCGCCTCGTTCCCCTCGTAGATGCGGTCCAGGCAGTATGTCGCGCCGACGCAGGGCCGGATCCGCGCCTCGTGCCCGGCCAGCACCTTGCGGGCGATATGCGGCTCGGCGATATGCGCGCGGGTCATGCCGACCATGTCGAGCTTGCCCTCCGCGATCGCGTGCCGGGCGGTCGCCACGTCGTTGATGCGGGCGGCGTGGAAGGTCGGGAACTGCGTCGCCGCCCTGACCTCTCCGGCAAAGTCCAGGTGCTGCGCCGTGCCCATCCCATGGATCGGGATCACGTGCGACAGCGCGTTGTCGGTATCCATGTGCCCGCGCACGATGTTGAGGAAGTCCACCACGCCGCCGCCCGCGAACCGGCGCGCGATCTCCACCCCGTCGGCACGCGACAGGCCGATATCCCAATCCTCGTCCGCCACCATGCGCACGCCGATCAGGAAGCGGGGCCCCACCGCGTCCCGCATCGCCTGCAGCACCCGAACCGAGAAATGCATGCGGTTCTCGAGGCTGCCGCCGTACTCGTCATCCCGCTGGTTGGTGGCCGGGGACCAGAACTGGTCCGGGAAATGCCCATAGGCGTCGATCTCGAACCCATCGAGCCCCGCCGCCTGCATCCGCTGCGCCGCCGCGGCGTAATCCCGCACCACCCGGTCCAGGTCCCACGCCTCCGCCGCCTTCGGAAAGCCGCGATGCGCCGCCTCCCGCACCCGGGACGGCGCCAGGATCGGTAGCCAATCCGCCTTGTTCCACGCCGTCCGCCGGCCGAGATGCGTCAACTGGATCATCACCGCCGACCCATGCTCATGACACTCGTCCGACAGCCGTCGGAGCCACGGCACGATCTCGTCCTTATATGCCAGCAGGTTGCCGAACACGGGCGGGCTGTCCGGGGACACCACCGCGGAGCCGGCGGTCATCGTGAGCGCCATGCCGCCCCGCGCCTTTTCCACGTGATACAGGCGATATCGGTCCTTCGGCATGCCATCCTCGGAATAGGACGGCTCATGCGACGTGCTCATGATGCGGTTGCGGAGCGTGAGGTGCCGTAGCTGATACGGCTGCATCAACGGATCCCGGCCCGGCGATATCGTGCTAATGTGCATGCTGCACTCCTGCCGGCGCGCGCCGCCGCTCCTGATTGGGCGGCTGGCCGAACCGTCCGCGGTAGGCGGCGCTGAACCGGGACGGCGTCGCATAGCCGCACGCCGCCCCCACGGCCGTCACCGGCATCGCCGTCTCCCGCAGCAAGGTCCGCGCCCGCTCGAGCCGGAGCCCGGCGGAATAGGCGGCCGGCGTCTGGCTCAGGTGCCGGCGGAACAGCCGCTCCAATTGCCGGGGTGACAGCCCTACGCTCCGCGCCACCGCGGCGGCCAGCATCGGCGCCTCCACTCCCTCCTCCATCACGCGAAGCGCATCGGCGAGCTTGGGCGGCACGGACGGGCCCGCCGGGCTCCGCTGCCGCTCGGTCCCGGCGCGCACCCGCTCCACCAGGAACTGCGCCGCGACGGCGGACGCGAGCGCCGGGCCGAGCCGCGCCTCCACCATCGCCAGCATCAGGCTGATGGGCGCGATCCCCCCGGTGCAGGTGACGCGGTCGCGGTCCACGGCATAGAGGTCACCCACGAACTCGATCTCGCGGAACTCCTCCCCGATCGGCGCCAGGTTCTCCCAATGCACGACGCAGCGGCGGCCGCGCAGCAGGCCCGCCTTGGCCAGCGCGAACGCCCCCGTGCACAGGCTGCCGAGCGCCACACCCTCCCGCGCCAGGCGGCGCAGCGCGGCGATCACCTTGGCGTCCACCGCGTCCTGCACCTGCACGCCGCCGCATACCAGCAGCAGGTCGGGCCGGGTCATGCCGGCCACCGCCACCGCCGGATGCAGGCTTAGCCCGTTGCTGGCCGCGGCCGGGCTGCCGTCCGGGGTCACCAGCTCCCAGCTATAGGCCGCCGTCCCGCTCAGCCGGTTGGCCATCCGCAGCACCTCGACCGCATTGGCGCAGGCGATCATGGAGTAGTTGGGCAGCGTCATGAACGCGAGGCGCCGCAGGGTGCCGAGATCCATCGTCAGCGGTCCACGACCAGGTCGCTCGACGGACGGGCGCAGCACAGCAGGGCCATGCCGCCGTCGATCTCGCGCTGCCGGATGCCGCCGCCGTGCCGCATCTCGACCGTGCCGGACAGCACCCGGCTCTTGCAGGTGCCGCACACGCCCTTGCCGCACGCGGACGGCAGCCGGACCCCGGCGGCGCGAGCGGCTGCCAATACGGTGGTGCCGGGCGCGCAGCTGATGTCCCGGCCCAGCCGCGCGAACCGAACCGTGAAGCCGCCCGTGCCGATCACGGCTGCCGGCTCCGGCCCCCGCTCCTCCTCGAAGCTGAAGCTCTCCTCGTGATACCGGCTGCGATCCGCACCGGCCTCGTCCAGCATGGCGCGGACTGCCGCCATATACGGGGCGGGGCCGCAGCAATAGACCTCGCGCTGCAGCAGATCGGGCGCCAGCAGGCCCAGCATCGCCGGGGACAGCCGCCCGCGGTAGCCGTCCCAGCGGGCGCCCGGGACATCCCGCTCGACTACCCCCACGGACCGGAACCCCGGCCGCCGCGCCAGCACGCGCAGTTCATCGGCAAACACCAGGTCATCCGGGCTCCGCGCGCTATGGATGAACAGTATGTCCGTGTCCGCACCCAAATCATGCAGCGTGCGCGCCATGCTCATCAGCGGCGTGATCCCGCTCCCGGCCGATAGCAGCAACAGCTTGCCCGGCGGTGCCATGCCGCAACTGAAATCCCCCGCCGGGCCGGACGCCCGCACCCGCGCCCCCGCCCGCATCGACCCATGCAGCCAGCGGGAACCCGGCCCGGTATCCGCCCGCTTGACCGTGATCTCGATCCGCTGCGGACGCGTGGGGGGCGAGGCGATGGTGTAGGACCGTTGCACGCCCGCCGCCTCCAGCTCGAAGGTCATGTATTGGCCCGGCAAGAACTGAAACAGCCGCGGCTGCGCGGGCGCGAACACGAAGGTGCTGACGTCATGCGTCTCCACGCGCACGGCCACGCATACCAGGTCCGCATCCCGCTCCGCATCCCAGACGGGCGGTTGCACGCTCATGCGCCCGCCGCCAGACGCTCGGTATACCAAAGGCAAAATTGCTCCACCAAGCCCTCGGTATGCGGGGAATAGGGGCCGGGCTCGTAGGCCGGGCTCACGACGCCGGCCTGGGTGATCTCCACCAGCGCCGCGTCCTGCCGGTTGGTCGCCTCCCACACGGCGGTGAGGTTGGCCGGGTCGTAATCCACCCCCTCCACCGCGTCCTTATGCACCAGCCACGTCGTCCGCAGCAGCGTGCGGTCCGGGCCGAGCGGCAGGACGCAGAACGTCACCGCATGATCGCTCATCAGATGGTGCCAGGAATTGGGCTGCGTCCAGAACGTGAGCCCCCCGGCCCGCGCATCCATCATGTCCCCCAACAGCCTGCGGCAGGCCGCGCGGGTGTCGATCGTATGGCTCTCCCCGGCCTCGGCCAGCGGCAGACGCTCGGTGCGGAAGCCGGTGGCGCGTCCGCTCAGATGCTCGAGCCGGCGGGACGGCAGGCCGGCCTGCTCCCACCGCGCATGCAGCTCCTCGACCATGCCGTCATACCGCGCGGCCTCCGCCAGCTCGTCCGCGCCCAGGTTCTCCGGCGCGAAGCCGAATCCGAAGGCGAATAGCGGCACCGTCAGCTCGGGATGGTTGGTCGCGCAATGATAGCACTCCCGGTTGTTCTCCATCGTGAGCTTCCAGTTGCCATGCTCGACCAAGTCGAGCTGCCGGGCGACCCTGGTGTCCCGCAGGCGGTGCGGCAGCAGGTAGGGCTCCATGGCCGCTGCCATGTCGTCGATATCGGCCGGCGGGTGCTCGGCCAGGCACACGAACAGCAGGCCGCCGACCGAGCGGACCGCGACGGGGCGGAGGCCGCGGCACGCCGGGTCGAAATCCTGCCCCATATGGTCCGCGAACAGCAGGCTCCCGTCCAGCGCGTAAGTCCAGGTGTGATAGCGGCACACCAGGTTGCCGACCTGCCCCTTGCCTTCCGGCATCAGCTGCGCGCCGCGGTGGCGGCAGACGTTGTGGAAGGCGCGGACCGCGCCGTCATCGTCCCTGACGATCAGCAGCGGTGCCGTGCCGACATGCAGCGCCATGACGTCACCGGGCTCCGGCACGTCCGGCTCCTGCCCCACGAAGATCCAGTGCCGCCCGAAGATCAGCTCCATGTCGGCGCGGAACACGGCCTCGCTGGTATAGAACGCCTGCTCGAGCGAATGGCCGGGCCGGCGGCGGTGCAGCAGGGTGGATATGTCGTTCATGTCCGGCAGCATGACCCGGCGCATCCGCGGGCGCTAACGAAAAAGCGGCACGCAATACCCCGATCCCGTCACACGAGGCCCGCGTCGCAAAAAGAGCTTTCCATGCCGCCCGGCCAGGGTGCTAGCCTTTGTGTCAGTTCGCAGCACAAGGACCGTACGCTGACCGCAGCACCGATGATCGTCGCCGAGGGAGTGTCCTGCGTGTTCGGCACGCGGGAGCGGGACGCGCTGGCGATGATGCGGGCCGGGGAATCGCGGGCGGCCATCCTGGACCGCACCGGCACCGTCATCGCCCTGAACGACGTCGGACTTCGCGTGGACGAAGGCGAACTCGTGGTCGTCATGGGCCTGTCCGGCAGCGGTAAGAGCACGCTGCTGCGCTGCCTGAACCGCCTGGTCACGCCGTCCCGCGGCAGTATCAGGGTCGCTGGGCAGGAGGTGATGGGCATGGGCGTCCGCGAGCTGCGGGAGTTCCGGCGCCGCACCTTCGGCATGGTGTTCCAGCACTTCGCCCTGTTCCCGCACCGCACGGTGCTGGAGAACGTGGAGTTCGGGCTCGAGGTGCAGGGCGTCGCCCCCGCCACCCGCCGCCGCTCGGCCGAGACCGCGCTCGGTCTCGTGGGCCTGGCCGGGTGGGAGGACAAGCGCCTGGGTCAGCTGTCGGGCGGCATGAAGCAGCGTGCGGGGCTGGCGCGGGCGCTCGCGGCGGACGCCGACATATTGTTGATGGACGAGGCGTTCTCCGCGCTCGATCCGCTGATCCGCCGGGACATGCAGCGGGAGCTGGTGGGACTGCAGCGGCGCCTGCAGAAGACCATCGTGTTCGTGAGCCATGACCTGGACGAGGCCATCGCGCTCGGCGGGCGCGTCGCGCTCATGATGGACGGCGCCATCGTGCAGGACGGCACGGCGGAGAGCATCCTGGCCGCGCCGGCCACGCCCTACGTCGCCCGGTTCGTGGAGCATATCGACGTCTCCGGCGTGCTGCGGGTCGGCACGCTGGCGGACCGCACCGCGCCGCCGCCCGGCCCGGGCCCGTTGTTGCAGGCCGGCATGACCCTGCGGGAGGCGCTACCGCTGCTGGCGTCCGGGCCGGACGGGCTCGCGGTGCTGGACGAGGCCGGCCGGCACCTCGGCGTGCTCTGGCGCACCACCGCCCTACTGGCCCTGGCCCGGCGCCCATCGAAGGAGGAGCCTGCATGGACTTCAGCATCCCCCGCTTCCCGCTCGACACCCTATGCGACGGCGCACTCGATTGGCTGACGGCGCATGGCGCGGGCGCCACGCGGATCCTGAGCCGCACCGTCACCGGCTGGGTCGGCGGGCTGACCAGCATGCTACAGGCGGTGCCGCCCGCGTTGTTCATCCTGGTGGCGGGCGCGCTGGCGTGGCGGGCGGCCGGCTGGCGGCTCGGCCTGCTGACGGCGGCCGGGCTGCTGTTCCTCTGGAACCTTGGCCTCTGGGCGCCCATGGTCGCGACCCTGGTGCTGGTGGTGGTCTCGACCGCCGCGGCCGTCGTGATCGGGCTGCCGCTCGGCATCCTCGCGGCGCTCAATGCCCGGACCTGGCGGGTGGTGGCGCCCTGCATGGACGTGATGCAGACCATGCCGAGCTTCGTCTATCTCATCCCGGCCATCCCGTTCTTCGGCCTGGGCGCGGTATCGGCCTGCTTTGCCACCATCATCTTCGCCGCCCCGCCCACCATCCGGCTGACGGCGCTCGGCATCCTGCAAGTGCCGCATGAGATGACCGAGGCCGCGGACGCCTTCGGCTGCACGCCCTGGCAGAAGCTCGTGAAGGTGCAGTTGCCGCTCGCGCTGCCGACGCTGATGGCCGGGATCAACCAAACCATCATGCTCGCGCTGTCGATGGTGGTGATCGCCGCCATGATCGGCGCCGGCGGACTGGGCCGGGAGGTCTGGAGCGCGATCCAGCGGCTGGAGGCCGGGCGCGGCTTCCAGGCCGGCATCGCCATCGCCGTGCTGGCGGTGATCCTGGACCGCGTAACCCAGGCCATGTCCCGCCGCAGCCGTGCCGTCTGATCTCGAACCGAAGGAGTTTCCGCCATGTTCCGCCGTTCCCTGCTGCTCGCCGCCGCCGCCCTCCCGTTTACCCTGGCCCACGCCGCGGGCAAGACGCCGGTGCGGATCGCCTATGTCGAGTGGTCGGACGCCGTGGTGGCGACCAACATTCTGGCGGCCGTGTTGCGCGGCATGGGGCATGAGGTAACGCTCACCCCGGTCTCCGGTGCGGCGATGTGGCAGGCGGTGGCGTCCGGCGACGCGGACTGCATGGTGGCCGCCTGGCTGCCCGGCACCCACGCGGCGTACTATAGTAAGCTGAAGGACCAGGTGGACCTGGTCGGCCCCAACGTCACCGGCGCGCGGCTGGGCTGGGCGGTGCCGGACTATGCGCCGTTCAACTCGATCGCCGACCTCAAGACCCAGGGCGGGCTGGTGGACAACAAGGTCATCGGCATCGACCCCGGCGCCGGGCTGATGCGGGCGTCGGAGAAGACCATCAAGGAATACGGCCTGGACAACATGACCCTGGTCGAAGGCAGCGACGCCACCATGGTCGGCGCGCTGAAGGACGCCGTAGCCCGCAAGCAGCCCGTCGTCGTCACCGCCTGGACCCCGCACTGGATGTTCGCCGCCTTCAAGCTGAAATACCTGGCCGACCCCAAGGGCACGCTGGGCGGCGAGGAGACGGTCAACACCGTGGCGCGAAAGGGCCTGAAATCCGACATGCCGGACGTCTATGCCGTCCTCGCCAAGTTTCGCCTGTCGCTCGATGACGAGCAGGCCGTGATGATGCAGAACCAGGCCGCCGGCACCGACCCGGCGAAAACCGCCGAGGCCTGGGTGCAGGCGAACCCCGCACTGGTGAAGGCTTGGATGGGCTGACCTGGCCAAGAAGATGGCCAAACAACCCAACATCCTAATCCTGATGGCGGATCAGCTGACCGCGGGGGCATTGCCCGCCTATGGCAACGCCGTCGCGCGCACGCCGCATATGGACGCGCTGGCGGCCGGGGGCGTGGTGTTCGACGCCTACTGCAACAGCCCGCTCTGCGCCCCGTCCCGCGCCGTATTCATGTCCGGCTGCCTGCCATCCAAGACCGGCGCGTATGACAATGCGGCGGAGTTCACGTCCCAGGTGCCGACCTTTGCGCATTACCTGCGCCGGGCCGGCTACCGCACGATCCTCACGGGCAAGATGCATTTCTGCGGGCCGGATCAGCTGCATGGGTTCGAGGAGCGGCTCACCACC
The DNA here is from genome assembly GCA_965246925.1 of Acetobacteraceae bacterium. GTDB lineage: Bacteria > Pseudomonadota > Alphaproteobacteria > Acetobacterales > Acetobacteraceae > JANPPS01. The sequence goes on from OZ251994.1 coordinate 21,610, forward strand.
GACATCTACCCGGCCGATTACGGCTGGACGCCGGATTGGCTGCAGCCTTCGGTGCGTCCGGACTGGTTCCACAACATGGATAGCGTGACGCTGGCGGGCCCATGCGTGCGAACCAACCAGATCGATTTCGACGAGGAGGTCGTGTTCAGCGCGCGGCAGCGCCTGTTCGATATCGCGCGCTCCACGGATGAGCGGCCCTTCTTAATGGTCGTGTCGCTCACGCATCCGCATGATCCCTTCACGATCCCGGAGCCGTGGTGGGGCCGCTACCGGGACGATGAGATCGACATGCCGCGTGTGGGACGGGGCGAGGTGGCGAATGATCCGCATTCAAAGCGCCTCCGCCACGTGTGCGGCACTGATGCGGAGCCGGTGACGGAGGCGCAGATCAGGGCGGCGCGGCGAGCGTATTACGGCGCCTGCTCGTTCGTGGACGATCAGGTCGGCACCATGATGGCGGCGCTGCGGGATACCGGGATGGAGCGGGACACGATCGTCCTGCTCCTGGCCGACCATGGCGAGATGCTGGGGGAGCGTGGGCTTTGGTATAAGATGAGCTTCTTCGAGGCGGCGTGCCGGGTGCCGCTGATCGTGCACGCGCCGGGGATGTTCGCCGCCGGGCGGCGGACGGCGGCGGTGTCTTTGGCAGATATCCTGCCAACGCTGGCCGAGATCGCCGGCGACGGGCGGGCACCCGAGTATGCGACGCCGCTCGATGGGCATTCGCTGTTGCCGATGCTGGGCGGGGCCGTGCCGCATCCCCCCGTGCTGGGCGAGTATCTGGCCGAGGGTGCCGTGGCGCCGGTCGTGATGCTGCGGCAGGACTCGTTCAAATTCGTGCACTGCCCGGGCGATCCGGATCAGCTGTATGACCTGCACGCCGACCCGGACGAGCGGGTCAACCTTGCCGCTAGCCCAGCCCACGCCTCGGCCGCCGCGGCGTTCCGGGCGGAGGTGGCAGGGCGCTGGGACCTGGAGCGGCTGCATCAGGATGTGCTGGCCAGCCAGCGCCGCCGCCGCTTCGTGGCCGAGGCCTTGCGGCAGGGCACGCCGGCGCCCTGGGACCACCAGCCCGTGCGCGACGCCAGCCAGCTGTATATGCGCAATCACATGCGGCTCGACGATTTGGAGGCGATGGCCCGCTTCCCGCGCGTCGGCGCATCCACCGTTTAACAGGAGTACACCATGCTACGGACCGTGTTTCTCGCCATGGCTGCCCTTGGGTTTCATTCGCAGGCTTACGCAGCCGAGCCTGCATCCTGCGCCACTGTGCGGATGGCCGATCCCGGCTGGAGCGACATCAGCTCCACCAACGGCGTGGCAGGCGCGCTGCTGAAGGGGCTCGGCTACAAGCAGACCGTCAGCACGCTGGCGGTGCCGATCATCTATCAGGCGATCTCGAACGGGCAGCTGGATGTATTCCTGGGCAATTGGATGCCGGCGCAGACGCGGTTCGTGGAGCCGCTGCTGAAGGAGCAGAAGATGACGCTGGTGCGGCCGAACCTGGAGCACGCCAAGTTCACGCTGGCGGTGCCGGATTACGTGGCCGACGCCGGGGTGCATAGCGTGGCGGATTTGTCGAAGCACGCTGGGGAGTTCGGCTCCCGCCTCTATGGCATCGAGCCCGGCGCGCCCGCCAACCAGAACATCGAGAAGATGATCGCCGCCGGGGATGACGGGCTGAAGGGCTGGAAGCTCATTGAATCGAGCGAGCAGGGCATGCTGGGTGAGGTCGAGCGGGCCGGGCGGGACAAGAAGTGGATCGCCTTTCTCGCCTGGGAGCCGCATCCGATGAACGAGAAATTCCACATCACGTATCTATCGGGGGCGGATAAGTATTTCGGCGCGAACTACGGCGACACGACCGTCAACACCGTGGCCCGCACCGGATACGGCACGCAATGCCCGAACGTGGCCAAGTTGTTCAGCCAGTTGAACTTCGGCGTCGCGATGGAGAACGCGATGATGGCGCAGATCGATAGCAAGCGCATGAATGGTGACGATGCGGCGATGGCGTGGCTGAAGGCCAATCCGGGGCAACTGGCGGCGTGGCTGGACGGGGTGCAGACGGTGGACGGCAAGGACGGGTTGCCGGCGGTGCGGTCCAAGCTCGGCCTTTAATTCTTCGCTTCCCCCTCTCAATCCGGGAGAGGGCCGGGGTGAGGGAGGCTGGTGCGGGGAAATTCGACCTGAAACGTATCATCATCCGCGCCAGCGCTCGACGTTTGCCTCACCCCGGCCCTCTCCCGGAGGGAGAGGAGGTTATCAGTTCCTGGGGTAGGCCGGGTTGAGGGGTGCGTTGGAGGCCGCAGAGGGCCTTCAGGATCTCGGCGTCGTCGCACACGCCGGCGAAGGTGTCGCCGGTGGATAGCAGGACCGGGTGGCCGCTCACCTGGCGCAACTGCACCATGAGCCGGAGCGGGAAGCTGTGCGGCACCACCAGCAGGCCCTGGGGCACCGCGGATTGGGTCACGTCATGACTGTCGAAGGGCGTGACCGGAAGCTGTTCGCCCATGTGCCACGCGCCGTCCGGGCGGCCCTTGCTATCGAGGGTGAGGCGGTAGCGCCGGGCCGGGTCGAGCCAGAGGCCGGCGCCGTCCCCGGCCAGGTCCTCGTGCGGGCGCATGACGGTGCCGGATTTCAGCACTGCAAGCGGGTTCAGGTGCTGCACGAACTCGGCCACGTAGGCGTTGGCGGGGCGGAGCACGATGTCCTCGGCGGTGCCGGTCTGCACGATGCGCCCGCCCTCCATGATCGAGATGCGGTTGCCGAGCTTCACCGCCTCCGCGAGGTCATGGCTCACGAACAGGATGGTTTTCTGCACGCGCGCCTGCAGGTCCAGCAGCTCGTCCTGCAGCTTACCGCGGATCAGCGGGTCGAGCGCGGAGAACGGCTCGTCCATCAGCAGAATGTTGGCGTCCGTGGCGAACGCGCGGGCCAGGCCCACGCGCTGCTGCATGCCGCCTGACAGCTCATGCGCGTAGCGGTCGCCCCAGGCGTTGAGCCCGACCAGCGCCAGTTTCTCGTCCACCCGGCGCAGCCGCTCGGCGGGGGACGTGCCGCGAAGCTCGAGGCCGAGGCCCACATTCTCCCGCACGGTGCGCCACGGCAGCAGGGCGAAACCCTGGAACACCATGGCGACCGCGTGCAGCCGGATGCGGCGGAGCGTGGCGGCGTCGCAGGCGGCGATGTCCACCGCACCACCAGGGTCGCCATGCACCAGCACCTGTCCGCGGGTCACCTTGTTCAGGCCGTTGGCGGCGCGCAGCAGGGTCGATTTACCGGAGCCCGAGAGGCCCATCAGCACCGAGATCTCGCCCTGGGTGACCATCAGGTTGGCGCCGCAGATGCCGAGCACGATGCCGGTCTGGGCGGCGATATCGGCGCGGGACTGGCCCTGGTCCACCAGGTCCAGCGCCTGTTTCAGCCGGGCGGCCTGACGGCGGCGTCCGGAGGCGAACAGGATGTCGACGTCCCGGAACTCGATAGCGGGGGCTTGCATCAGGCCTTCTCCGGCTCGGGCGGGCGACAGACGCGGTCGAGCACGATGGCCAAGAGCACGATCACGAGCCCGGCCTCGAACCCGGTATCGACCCGGACGCTGTTCAGGGCGCGCACCACGGGGACGCCGAGGCCGCCGGCGCCGACGAGGGCGGCGATCACGACCATCGATAGGCTCAGCATGATGCATTGCGTGAGGCCGGCCAGGATCATGGAGCGGGCGCTCGGCAGCTCGACCTTCCACAATAGCTGCCACGGTGTGGCGCCGAACGCCTGCCCGGCCTCGATCAGCTGCAGCGGGACGGAGGTGAGGCCGAGATGGGTGAGGCGGACCGGCGCGGGGAGCGAGAAGATGACGGTCGAGATGAGGCCGGGCACGGCGCCGAGACCGAACAGCACGAGGGTCGGGATCAGATAGACGAAGGTCGGTAGTGTCTGCATGAGATCGAGCGCCGGGCGAATCAGGCGGAACAGCCACGGACGATGCGCGGCGGCGATGCCGAGCGGGACGCCGATGGCGCAGGAGACGACGGCGGAGGCGATGACGAGGGACAGCGTCTCCATCGTCTCCTGCCAATAGCCCTGGTTCCAGATGAACAGCAGCGCCAACGCCACGAACAGGCTGAGCTGCCAGGAGCGGCGAAGCGCGTAGGCGCCGGCGGCGAGCAGCAGGATCAGCAGGGGGATGGGGATGGCGGTCAGCAGTTCCGTCGTGCCCTCGATCCCGAAGCGGACGGCGGCGGAGATGGCGTCGAACACGCCGACGCCGCGCGTCTTCAGCACGTCGATGGCTGAGGCGATCCACGAACCGACTGGGATCTTGTGGTCCGCCATCCACTCGCCAAGCTGCTCCACATCGCCCTCCGTCGGTGCCTGGCCGCGACATTAAACAGTCAATCAATCATAATGAAAGCGCTAAATGCATGACTTGACATAGAACCGTTCTATCCATTGAATGACCGTTCAACAGAGGTCGCCGGAATGCAGCGTTCTCCCCTTCTTCGCGCCGAACCGTCCGACCGGCGGCAGCAGCTGATCGAGACGACCATAACCGTGTTGGCGGAGGCCGGGTATGTCGGCACGACGCTGGGCCGGATCGGCACCAAGGCGGGCGTATCGGCCGGGCTGGTCGCGCATTATTTCGGTGATAAGGACACGCTGCTGGACCTCACGTTCCGCACCCTGGTGGCCCAAGTACGGCGCCGGGTGGTGGAGGGTCTGAGGCGGGCGGAGACCCCGCGGGAGCGGATGCGCGCGGTAGTGGACGCCAATCTGGCGCCGCACGAATTCGAGCCGCATATCGCCGCCGCGTGGTTGGCGTTCTGGGGGCAGGTGCTGCATGCGCCGCGCCTGAAGCGGGTGCAGGCCGCGTATCAGGCCCGCATGCTGTCCAATCTACGGCACGCGCTCGCTGGTGCGATGGCGCCGGCGGCGGCACGGGAGGCGGCAGGCATGCTGGCGTCCTTGGTCGACGGTGTGTGGCTCCGCGCCGCGCTGTCAGGGTCACGGCAGGAGGATAGCGCGGCGTCGCGGGCTCTGGTGACGGCGTTCCTCGACAACATCTTGCCCGTGGAGACCGTGCGCCCGCGGCAGCCGAAGCCTACGGACCATTTCGAAAGCATCAACCCGGCAACCGGCGAGGTGCTGGGGCGCTTCGCCGTGGCCGGCGCCGCGGAGGTCGGGCGGGCGGTCGATCGGGCGGCGCGGGCGCAGCCGGGCTGGGCGGCGCTGACGGGGGCGGAGCGCGGGCGGGTGCTGCGCCGGGCCGCGGACTTGCTGCGGGCGCGCAACACCGAGCTGTCACGGCTGGAGACGCAGGACACCGGTAAGCCGATTGCGGAAACCGGTACTGTCGATGTGCTGTCGGGCGCCGATTGCCTCGAGTATTTCGGCGGCATGGCGGCGGGGCTGGCGGGCGAGCATATCGACCTGGGCCCGGCCGCGTTCGGCTATACCAGGCGGGAGGCGCTGGGCGTGGTGGCCGGGATCGGCGCCTGGAACTACCCGCTGCAGATCGCCTGCTGGAAGGCGGCGCCGGCGCTGGCGTGCGGCAACGCCATGGTGTTCAAGCCGGCGGAGCTCACGCCGCTCACGGCCCTGCACCTGGCGGACGTGCTGCGGGAGGCCGGGCTGCCGGACGGGGTGTTCAGCGTCGTGCAGGGCTTCGCCGATACCGGGCGGCTGCTGACCCGGCATCCCGATATCCGCAAGGTGTCGTTGACCGGGCAGGCCGGCACCGGCCGCGCCGTGATGGCCGACGCGGCGGCGACGCTGAAGCTGGTGACGCTGGAGCTGGGCGGTAAATCGCCGCTGATCGTTTTCGAGGATGCGCAGCTGGATCACGCGGTGTCCGGCGCGCTGCTGGCCAACTTCTATTCGGCCGGGGAGGTCTGTTCCAACGGCACGCGGGTGTTCGTGCACCGCCGGGTGAAGCAGGCGTTCCTGGAAAAGCTCGTGGCCCGGGTGGGGCGGATGCGGGTGGGGGACCCGATGGACCCCGGCACGCATGTCGGGTCCCTGATCTCGAAGGAGCATATGGAAAGAGTGCTGGGCCACATCCGTCGCGGACGGGATGCAGGGGCGGAGGTGCTGATCGGCGGGCACCGGGTGACGGATGGCGCGCTGGCCCGGGGCGCGTTCGTGGCGCCCACGGTATTCGACGGCTGCCGGGACGACATGGCGCTGGTGCGGGAAGAGATTTTCGGCCCCGTCATGGCCGTGCTGGCGTTCGATGACGAGGATGAGGTGGTGGCGCGCGCCAACGCGACCGAGTTCGGTCTGGCTGCGGGGGTGTTCACCCAAGACCTGACCCGCGCGCACCGGGTGATCGCGCGGCTGCAGGCAGGGACGTGCTGGATCAACACCTACAACATCACCCCGGTCGAACTGCCGTTCGGCGGCGTGAAGGGGTCGGGCCTGGGCCGTGAGAACGGGCGAGCGGCGATCGAGCATTACACACAGTTAAAGAGCGTCTATGTCGCGCTGGGCGGCGTGGATGCACCTTACTAAGGGAACGCGCCATGGCCGACGACTATAGCGACGCCGACGAGTATTTCGATTACGTGATCGTAGGCGCCGGGTCGGCCGGCTGCGTGCTGGCCAACCGCCTGTCGGAGGACGGCAAGGCCTCGGTGCTGCTGCTTGAGTTCGGCGGGTCCGACGGGTCCATCCTGATCCAGATGCCGAGCGCGCTGTCGATCCCGATGAACATGCCGAAATACAATTGGGGCTTCGAGACGGAGCCGGAGCCGCATCTGAACAACCGGCGCCTGCATACGCCGCGTGGCAAGGTGCTGGGCGGGTCGTCTTCCATCAACGGCATGGTCTATGTGCGCGGCAACCCGTTGGATTTCGACCGCTGGGAGGAAGAGGGCGCCGAGGGTTGGGGTTACCGCCACGTGCTGCCGTACTTCCGGCGGGCAGAGGCGCAAGACGGCGGCGGGGACGACTACCGCGGCGGCGAAGGCCCGCTACATACCCGCTACGGCACGATGGAGAATCCCTTGCATGCCGCATGGCTCCAGGCATCGGCGGAGGCCGGTTATCCGGCCAGCACCGACTATAACGGGTATCAGCAGGAGGGTTTCGGCCGGATGGCCATGACCGTCCGGAACGGACGGCGCTGGAACACGGCAAGCGCCTATCTGAAGCCAGCGCTACACCGGCCCAACCTCAATGTCGTCACGCACGCGCGGGCGACCGGCATCGTGTTCGAGGGTTCCTGCGCCGCCGGCGTACGTTACATCAGGGGCGGGACGGAGCATGTGGCGCGAGCGTACCGTGACGTGATCCTCTGCGGCGGGCCCATCAACTCACCGCATCTACTGAAGCTATCCGGTGTGGGCCCGGCGAAGGAGCTGCGGCGGCACGGTATTCCCGTCGTGCACGACCTGCCCGGCGTGGGGGAGAACCTGCAGGATCACCTCGAGTTCTATTTCCAAGTCGCGTGCCAGCAACCCATCACGCTCTATTCCGCCATGAATCCGGTGTCGAAGGCCATGATCGGCGCACGCTGGATGCTGCAGCATGACGGGTTGGGCGCCACCAACCACTTCGAGAGCTGCGGCTTCATCCGCAGCCAGGCCGGGGTGCAGTATCCGGACATCCAATACCATTTCCTGCCGCTCGCGGTCAGCTACGACGGCAAGGTGAAGGCGTCCGGGCACGGGTACCAGGCGCATGTGGGGCCGATGCGGTCCAAGAGCCGCGGCTGCGTATCACTCGCGTCGGCGGACCCGCTGGCCCACCCGGTGCTTCGCTTCAATTATATGAGCCACCAAGATGACTGGGCGGAGATGCGCGCCTGCGTCCGCCTGACCCGGGAGATCTTTGCCCAAGCCGCTTTCGACCCCTTCCGCGGCGACGAGTTGCAGCCCGGCGCCGGAGTGCAGACCGACGCCGAGATCGACGCGTTCATCGCTGCCAAGGCCGAGAGCGCATACCACCCGTCCTGCAGCTGCAAGATGGGCCGCCCGGACGACCCGATGGCAGTGGTGGACAGCACGACACGGGTAATCGGGCTGGACGGGTTGCGGGTGGTCGACTCGTCGATCATGCCGTCGCTTACGACCGGCAATTTGAACGCACCGACGATCATGCTGGCAGAAAAAGCGGCCGACCACATCCGCGGCCGGGCCGGGCTGGCGGCGATGAACAACGATTACTACGTCGCGGAGAACTGGCGCGTCGCGCAGCGGTAGGGTCTGCGGCCGTGCAAGGGGCAGTAAGACCCCGTTTGCCCTCGACTTGTCGAAGGGCATGCATGGCATGCCGTCCTTCGACTGGCTCAGGATAAACGAATCTAGCCGCCGATGCGTTCGATGTTGGCGCCGCAGGCGGCTAGTTTCTGTTCGAGCGCTTCGTAGCCGCGGTCCAGGTGATAGACGCGGTTCACGATCGTCTCGCCCCGTGCCGCAAGGCCGGCGAGGACGAGGGAGACGGACGCCCGCAGGTCGGTCGCCATGACTGGGGCGCCGGACAGGCCGCCGGGCACGCCGCGGATGATGGCGCTGGCCCCGTGCACGTTGATGCGGGCGCCCATGCGGTTCAGCTCGGGCACGTGCATGAAGCGGTTCTCGAAAATGGTCTCCGTCACCATCGCCGCACCCTCCGCCACCGACATCAGCGCCATGTATTGCGCCTGCATGTCCGTAGGGAAGCCGGGGTACGGCTCGGTCATGGCGTCCGCGCCGTGTAGCCCGTTCGCGCGGCGGACCAGCAACGCCTCCCCGTCCTGCGTCACCTCGACCCCGGCCTCGTGCAGGGACCGGGTGACGGCGCCCAAATCCGACAGCTGCGCGCCGAGCAGGCGCACGGAGCCGCCGGTGATGGCGGCCGCACAGGCGTAGGTCCCGGTCTCGATCCGGTCCGGCAAGATCGGGTGCGTGGCGCCATGTAGGCTGGGCACGCCGTCGATCACCAGCTTGTCCGTGCCCACGCCGGTGATCTGCGCGCCCATCGCAATCAGACACGCGGCCAGGTCGCCGATCTCCGGCTCCCGCGCGACGCCCGCAAGCTCCGTCCGCCCGTCCGCCAGGCACGCCGCCATCAGCAGGTTCTCGGTGGCGCCGACAGAGGCGAACGGCAGGATGATCTTGGCGCCGCGCAGGCCAAGCGGGGCCGTCGCGTTGATATAGCCGGCGTCGAGCTCGATCACCGCGCCCATCTGCTCGAGGCCCTTTAGGTGCAGATCGACAGGCCGTGTGCCGATGGCGCAGCCGCCGGGCAGGCTGACCCGGCCCTCGCGCACCCGCGCTAGCAACGGCCCCAGCACCAGGATGCTGGCCCGCATCTTGCGCACGATATCGTAGGGCGCCGTGGTATTGGTGATGGGTCCCCCAATCGAGAGGGTGCGGTCCTGCAGCGTGACCGACGGACCGTGCTGCGCCACCAAATCCGACATCGTGGCGATATCGGCCAGATGCGGCACGTTGGTCAGCACCAGACGCTCGTCGGTCAGCATGCCCGCCGTCATGAGCGGGAGCGCCGCGTTCTTGGCGCCGCCGATCTGTATCTCCCCGTGCATCGGGCGCCCGCCCGTAATCCGGATCCGGTCCATGCTGTGCTCCTACATCCGCGGCAGGCTGGTGCCACGCTGCCCCATATACTTGCCGCGCCGGTCCGCATAGCTCACTTCCGGCGCAGAGGCGCCCTGAAGGAACAGGAACTGGCAGATACCCTCGTTGGAATGGATGCGGGCCGGTAGGGGCGTGGTGTTGCTGATCTCGATGGTGACCTGGCCCTCCCACTCCGGCTCCAGCGGCGTCACGTTCACGATGATGCCGCAGCGGGCGTAGGTACTCTTACCCAGGCAGATCACCAGGATATCGCGCGGAATGCGAAAATACTCGACGGTATGGGTCAGGGCGAAGCTGTTGGGCGGGATGGTGCAGACGGGCCCGGTGCGGTCCACGAAGGACGTGGCGCTGAATGCCTTGGGGTCGACGGTGTCCCCATCCACGTTGGTGAACACCTTGTATTGGTCGGCCACCCGCGCATCGTAGCCGTAGCTGGATAGGCCGTAGGAGATGACCCCCTCCCGCCGCTGCGTTTCCACGAACGGCTCGATCATGGCGTGCTCCTGCGCCATGCGGCGGATCCAATGGTCGGGCATGACGGGCATAGGAGGACTTTCGTGGCGTTCGCCGTGCCTACTCCGGCGGTTCCGAGTCCGGCAATGCTGGCGCCTCTTCCCGTGCCCGCGCCTGTTCTTTGCGGCGGCGCAGATTTTCGCGAAGAGAGGCGGCTTCCCGCTCGCGCCTTGCCTGCAGGGCAGCTTGGGCACGTGGGGTGGCTTGCGGCTGTCGTGTGTCGGCCATGGGCGAGGCTTAGCGGGTCAGACCCGGCGCTTCAAATCGGGAGCGTCAGGGGGCATCAATGAGGCAGACCGGCCGCGATCAGGTTCTGAGCTAGCCACTCGCGGAAGGCCGGGTCGCGGAACGGCGAGTCCTGGGCGAAGGCGCGTGCCTGGAAGCCGGGACTCACCACTATGATGCGCCGGGCAATGGCTTGAGCCTCCGGGATGCGCCCGAGCGCGGCCAGGCACGCCGCCAGCGGGCGGAGTGCGGCGAGGTAGGCCGGGTTGTCGCGGGCTGCGCTCTGCCCCCATTGCACCGCCGCCTCATAGTCACCCGCCACCATGTAGGCCTGCGACAGCGCAGTGTAGTAGTAGAAGCGCAGCGGGTCCCGCGGTGACAGGCGGAGCGCGCGTTTGGCCCGCTCGGCCGCGCCCTTGCCGTCCCCCACGTAGCAGTAGGTCGGCGCGCTCAGCCCCCATGCCATCGCGCCGTTGGGGCAGGCGTTGATGGCGCGGTCGAACAGCCCGAATGCGGCGTCATAGTCTTTTTCAATAAAGGATTTGTAATGACCCAGCAGCCCCAGCGCACGCGCATTGTTCGGATCACGCCGCACGGCCTCCCCGGCCAGGCGCAGCGCCTCCAGCCCATCCGCGGCGCGGTCAGGGCCCCACCCCTGGCCCATGCGCAGGCTATGCCACTCGCTCAGCAGCGCGTACGGCATCGCGTAGGTCGGGTCGAGCGCGATGGCGCGCTGCAGCAGGGCGACGCACCGGGTGAAGCTGCGGGGCTCCAGCTCGTATAGCAGCTCGAGCGCTTGCAGCACGAGATCGTAGGCGTCCATGTTATCCGGACGCTTCAGCATCATGCGCCGCCGCTCGGCCTGTTGCACGTGGGGCGCGATGGCGGAGACGATCTCTGCCGTGATGCGGTCCTGCACCTCGAAGACGCTGTCCTGGTCGACGGTGAACTGCTCGGTCCATTGGATGGAGCCGGTGTCCACGTCCGACAGCTCTGCCGTCACGCGGCTACCGCTCTTGCCTTCACGGATGCGTCCGGACAGCACGTATTGCACGCCGAGCTCACGCCCCACCGCCCGCAGATCGAGGCCGGGCGATTGGTAGCCGAGCGTGGAGTTGCGCGCGATGACCATCAGCTCCTTCAACGCTGCGAGTGAGCTGGTGATGTCCTCGGTCATGCCGTCCCCCATGTAGTGGCCGGCGGCACCATCTTGGTTGGCGAACGGCATGACGGCAATGCTGGGCATATGCGCCGGGCGGGCCAGCGGCAGGCGGCCCGGCGCACGCTCGACCGCCAGCACCACGCGGAACACATGAACGGGCTGAGCGATGCCTTTCAGCTCGATCTCACCCAGATCGACCACGCGGTGCGGCAGCAGGGTGCCGAGCTGATGGCGGATGGCGGCGGAGATCATGAGGTCGCCGGGCTCGGCCAATTGCTGCAGGCGGGCGGCGATGTTTACGCCCATGCCGTGCACGTCGTTGGTATCGATCATGACATCCCCGACGGTGAGCCCGATCCGGAACGCCAAGCGCTGTTCGGTCACGTCATCTGTGCCGTGCTGGGCCATCGCGGTCTGCACCTGGATGGCGCAGGCCATGCCGTCATGGGCGCTGGCGAACGCTGCCACCACGCCGTCCCCGGTCCATTTCGCCGGATTTGCGTTGTGGACGGACAGCGCGGGGTCCAGCACGGTGCGGCGCAGTCCCTGGATGCGCTCATAAGTGCGGGCGTCATCGGTCTCCATCAGCCGCGAGGACCCGACGAGGTCGGCGACGAGAACGGCGGCGAGCCGGCGTTGCATAGGGGGCTGCATGGCTTAGTCTCCGGACGCGTCCGCCGAGATTGCACGCATAACGGGTTCAGGGTGTGACCTTTGTCTCCCTATGAAACAGGCTTTGGTGACCTATGTCACGCGGCGGCTGCAATGGCCTGGAAGCCGGCGGGATCGAGGCTCGCGCCACCCACCAACACGCCGCCCACCTCCGCAAGCGCCATGATGGCCCGGGCATTCTCCGCCTTGACCGAGCCGCCATACAGAATTTGGATGGTGTCTTCGCCCAATTGCGCGCGGATGAAGCCGTGCATGGCCTCGATCTCCTGCGGTGAGGGGACACGGCCGGTGCCGATGGCCCAGATGGGTTCGTAGGCCACCACACCCCTGAAGCCCGGCGGCAGGCTGCCGGCCAGTTGCCGGGCCACCACCTCATGCGCGTGCCCGGCGTCGCGCTCGGCCCCGGTTTCGCCCACGCAGACGATGGGCAGCAGCCCGGCAATGATGGCGGCTTCGGCTTTGGACTGCACCAGCGCGTCCGTTTCATGATGGTCCGCCCGGCGTTCGGAGTGGCCGAGGATGACCGCCATGGCGCCCGAATCCTTCAGCATGGCGGCCGACACGTCCCCGGTATGAGCGCCGGACGCCCGCACCGCACAGTCCTGCCCGCCGAGCAGGATACCGGTGCCGTCCAAGAGCCGGGCGAAGTAGCTGAGCAGCGTGTGCGGCGGGCAGACGAGGATGTCGGCGCCGGGCACGGCCTTCACGGTGCGCGCCCACAGCGCCGCGTCAGCCTGCAGGCCGTTCATCTTCCAGTTCCCCGCCACCAGATTCCGCATCGCTCACTCCCTTTCAAACTTATCTCCTGATGCAGGGCCGGCTGGCAAATCCGGGCTGGGACTTCTATGGTCCGGCTTCTGCCATCCGAAAGCCCGCCGATGCTTGCGCTTCTTCGCCGTTTCCTGAATACCTGGGCCGCCCGCGTGTTCTTCATCGTGCTGCTGGCCTCGTTCGGGCTGTGGGGCATCTCGGGCACCATCCGGGACCTTACGCACGACACCGCGCTGGCGACTGTGGGGGACACGAAGATCGAGCCCGGGGCGTTCCAAGACGCGTTCCGGCAGCAACTGTCGCAGGTCAGCAAGATGCTGGGCGGCAAGGTGGATCCCACGCCGCAGGTTAGGCAGGCGGTGGCCGGGCAGGTGCTGGACAGGTTGATTACCCAGGCGGCGGTGAGCGGTGAGACCAAGCGGCTGGGGATCATGGTTCCGGATGCGGCGGTGAAACAGGCCGTGTTCGACATGCCCGCCTTCAAAGGCCGCGGCGGCAGTTTCGACAAGGATCTGTTCAACCAGGTCATGCGCCAAAACAACCTGACCGAGAACCGCTTTCTCGACCTGATGCGAACCGACCTGGCACAACGTCAGTTGCTGGAGGCGGTGGAGGCCGGGGTAGCGCCGCCCGACGTGCTGACGCGGGCGATCTTCGCCTTCCAGCGGGAGAGCCGGACCGCCGCGTATGTCGAGTTTGCGTTCGCCGCCGCCCCGGCCCCGCCGGCGCCGGACACCGCCACGCTGCAGCGATTCTATGAGAACAACCCCGGCCTCTATAGCGCGCCAGAGTTCCGCCGGGTGAAGGTCGTGGTGCTTTCGCCGGACACGGTCGCGCGGGAAATAGAGGTGAACGACCAGGACATTGCCGCCTCCTACGCCGCGCACCGGGCCGAGTATGTGCAGCCGGAGAAGCGTTCGGCCGAGATCGTCATCAGCCAGGACGAGGCGGTCGCCAAGGATATCGCCGCCGCCTGGCAGGGTGGGGCGGATTGGGACGCGGTGCAAAAACAGGCCAATGACGCCGGGGCGTCCGCCGCGTCGCTCGATGACTCGACGGCGCAGGAGTTCCCGGCGACCGAGCTGGCGCAGGCCGTGTTCGGTGCGGCGGCGGACGTGGTGACCGGGCCGGTGAAGTCCGGCCTGGGCTGGCAAGTGTTCCGGGTGACGAAGGTCACCGCAGCGCCCAGCCAAACCTTGGCCGACGCGCGCGACGGCATCCGCACCCGGCTCGCACGGGAACGGGCTGCGGATCTGGTCTATTCGCGTGTGAACACGTTGGAGGACGCGCTGTCCACCGACCCCACGCTCGAGCATGTTGCGGCCGATATCGGGGCGGAGGCGGCCATGGGGGAGCTGGATGCGCAGGGCATGACGCGGACGGGGGAGCCGGCGCCGCTGCCGGGTTCGGACGCGCTGCGCCCGCTGCTGTTGACGTCGGCGTTCGCGCTGAGCAAGGGCGAGCCGCCGCGGCTGACGGAGGGGCCGGACGGCGCGTATTACGCCATGGCGGTCGAGGACACGGAGGCGCCGCAGGTCAAGCCCTACGCTGACGTGGCCGGGCGCGTGGCAGAGGACTGGGAGCATGAGTCGCGGCGGCACACGCAGGATATCGCCGCCGCCGGGCTATTTGCGGCGGTGAAGGACGGGCAGAAGCTCGAGGACGCGGCGCTGAAGGCGGGGCTGCGCATGGAGCGGACGGCGCCACTGGCCCGCGGCGCCCCGGCGGACGGCCTTGCCCAGGCGCTGGCCGAGCCGGTGTTCAAGCTGCACCCCGGTGAGCCCACCATGGTCGAGACTCCGGACGGGTTCCTGGTGGCGGAGCTGGCGGACATCAGCTCACCCGACCCGGCGGCCGACCCGGCCGGCTATGCTCAACTGCGCCAGGGGCTGACGCAGGCGATGGCGCAGGATGCCGTGACGGCGTTCGCCGGTGCGGTGCGGGTGCGACTGAAGCCGACGGTGAACCGCACCATGCTGAACAGCTTTTCGCAGTGAACGCGGCGATCGGCTCGCCCAGCCGGGCGTTGTTCGAGGCCGCGTATGCCGCCGGGCGCGGGACGCTGATCTGGACCACGGGCGTGGCCGACCTGCAGACGCCGGTGGCGGCGTTCCTGAAGCTGGCGCACGGGCGGCCGAACTCGTTCCTGCTGGAAAGTATCGAGGGTGGGTCGGCGCGCAGCCGGTATTCCATCATCGGGATGGAGCCGGATTTGATCTGGCGCTGCCGCGGCGGGCAGGCGGAGGTGAACCGGCACGCGCGCGCGGCGCCGCATGCGTTCGTGGCCGACGGCCGCCCGGCGCTGGATAGCCTGCGCGCGGTGATCGCCGAGACGCAGATGGACCTGCCGGAGCACCTGCCGCCGGTGCTGGGCGGGCTGGTGGGGTATCTGGGCTACGACATGGTCCGGCTGATGGAGCGGTTACCGGACAAGAACACCGACGCGCTCGGCATACCGGACGCGATCCTGCTGCGCCCCACGATCTATGCGGTGTTCGACAATGTGAAGGACGAACTGACCCTGGCCGCGCCGATCTATCCGCAACCCGGCGTCGATGCGCCCGCCGCGTGGGAGCAGGCGCAGGCGGCGCTGGCGGGGGCCGAGGCGGCGTTGCTGCGCCCTCTGCCCCAGCCCGCGCCGCCGGTGACGCTGCCGCCGCAGCCGGAGCCGCAATCCAACATGACGCAGGCCGAGTTCATGGGCATCGTGGAGCGCATGAAGGAATATATAGCCGCCGGCGACGCGTTCCAGGTGGTGCCGAGCCAGCGCTTCAGCGTGCCGTTCGCGCTGCCGCCGTTCGCGCTGTACCGGGCGCTTCGGCGCATCAACCCGGCGCCGTTCCTGTTCTTCCTGGATTTCGGCGGGTTCAGCGTGGTCGGCAGCTCGCCCGAAGTGCTGGTGCGGCTGCGTGACAACCGGGTCACGATCCGTCCGCTGGCCGGGACGCGTCCGCGGGGGGCGACGAAGGAGCAGGATCTGGCGCATGAGGCGGATCTGCTGTCCGATCCCAAGGAGCGGGCGGAGCACCTGATGCTGCTGGATTTGGGGCGGAACGACGTGGGCCGGGTGTCGCAGCTGGGCAGCGTGCAGGTGACCGCCAGCTTCGCGGTCGAGCGGTTCAGCCATGTCATGCACATCTCCAGCACGGTGGAGGGGGAGCTGCGCCCCGGGCTCGATGCGCTGGACGCGTTGATCGGCGGCTTTCCGGCGGGGACGCTGACGGGGGCGCCGAAGATCCGGGCGATGGAGATCATCGAGGAGCTGGAGCCGGTGCGGCGCGGAATCTACGCCGGCTGCATCGGCTATTTCGCGGCCAACGGCACGATGGACACGTGCATCGGCCTCCGCACCGCGGTGGTGAAGGACGGCACGATGTATGTGCAGGCGGGCGGCGGGGTGGTGGCGGATAGCACGCCGCTGGGCGAGTACGAGGAGACCAAGCAGAAGAGCCGCGCCCTGTTCCGCGCCGCCGAGGAGGCCGTGCGGTTCGCGGCGCTGCGGTCATGATCCTGCTGATCGACAATTATGACAGCTTCACCTGGAACCTGGTGCACTTCCTGGGTGACCTCGGCGCCCGGTGCGAGGTGCGGCGCAATGACGAGCTGGGTGTGGCCGAGGCGATGGCGCTGCGCCCGGACGCGATCGTGCTGTCGCCCGGCCCATGCGCGCCGGCGCAGGCGGGGATTTGCCTGGATCTGATCCGCGCCGCCGGGGAGACGCCGCTGCTGGGCGTGTGCCTGGGGCACCAGGCGATCGGCGAGGCGTATGGCGGGCAGGTGATCCGGGCCGGGGTGCCGATGCATGGCAAGGTGAGCCCGGTCACGCATGACGGAACCGGCGTGTTCGAGGGCCTGCCGTCCCCGTTCAACGCGACGCGCTATCACTCGCTCACGGTCGATCCGGCGCGGCCCAGCAACGTGCTGGTGGCGAATGCGTGGACGGCGGATGGGACGATCATGGGCCTCCGGCATGCGACGCTGCCGGTGCACGGGGTGCAGTTCCACCCCGAAAGCATCGCGTCCGAGCACGGGCACGCCTTGCTGGCCAATTTCCTGCGGCTGGCCCGCGTGCGCCTGACCGCGTGAAGCCTACCCTCGCCCGGCTGGCGCAAGGGGAGACGCTGTCGGCCGAGGAGGCGGAGGCGGCGTTCGGGCAGATCATGTCCGGGGAGGCGACGCCGGCGCAGATCGCCGGGCTGCTGATGGCGATGCGGGTGCGGCGGGAGACGGTGGCGGAGCTGGTGGGCGCCGTGCGCGCGATGCGGGCCCGCATGCTGGCGGTGGACGCGCCGGAGGGGGCGATCGACGTGTGCGGCACCGGCGGGGACGCGGCGGGGACGCTCAATGTCTCGACCGCGGTCACCTTCGTCCTGGCCGGGTGCGGCGTGGTGGTGGCCAAGCACGGCAACCGGGCACTGTCGTCGCTCACGGGCGGGGCGGACGTGCTGACGCAGCTGGGGGTCAACATCGACGTGGCGCTCGACCGGTTGCCCGGCGTGCTGCGGGAGGTTGGCTGCGCGTTCCTGTTCGCGCCCCGGCACCATGCGGCGCTGCGCCATGCGGCCGGGCCGCGGGTGGAGCTGGGGACGCGGACGATCTTCAACCTGCTAGGACCGCTCGCCAATCCAGCGCGGGTGCGGCGGCAGCTCACGGGCGTCTATGACCCGGCCTGGGCCCGCCCGATGGTGGAGACGCTGGCGGCGCTGGGGACGGAGCGGGCCTGGATCGTGCATGGTCAGGGGCTCGATGAGCTGACGGTCGCGGGGGATAACCAGGTCGTGACCTTGCAGGATGGTGAGATCGCCAGCTTCACGCTCGATCCAGAGGCGGCCGGGCTGACGCGGGCGCCGGTTTCGGCCATCGCGGGCGGGGGCCCCGCGCAGAACGCGGCAGCTATGCAGGCATTGCTCCAGGGCGCGGCGGGACCATATCGCGACACCGTGCTACTCAACGCGGCGGCCGGCCTGATCGTGGCTGGGCGTGAGACGGATATCCGCGCCGGAGTGGCCGCCGCCGCCGCCTGCCTCGACGGCGGCGCGGCGCTTGCCACGCTCGAGGCGCTACGCCGGGCCACTGCTTAGCTGGAGTTTGCTTGTTATGGACGCCGCCCCTGCCTTTTCCAGTGGACCCGACGCGCTCGCGCAGATATGCGCGGACACGCTGGCCGAGGTCAGCAAACGCCAGCAGACGCTGACGATCGACAAGATGAGCGCCAAGATCGCCGCCAAGCGCGATGCGCCGCGCAGCTTCGGCCGGGCGTTGAGGCACGCCGCCGGTGCCGGCCGGTACGGGCTGATCGCCGAGATCAAGCAGGCCTCGCCTTCCGCCGGATTGATCCGCAAGAGCTTCGACCCGGTGGCGCTGGCGCATGCCTATGCGGAGGCGGGGGCGACCTGCCTGTCGGTGCTGACGGACGGGCCGTATTTTCAGGGCTCGGCCGAGCATTTCAAGGCGGTGCGGGCGGCGGTGCCGCTACCGATGCTGCGCAAGGACTTCATCTTGGACCCGTGGCAGGTCTATGAGAGCCGGCTGATGGGGGCGGATTGCATCCTGCTGATCATGGCGGCGCTCACGGATAATCAGGCGCGCCATCTGGAAGAGCTGGCGCGGGCGCTGGATATGGATGTGCTGGTGGAGGTGCATGACCGGGCCGAGCTGGACCGGGCCCTGGGGCTCGAGACGTCGTTGATCGGCGTCAACAACCGCAACCTCAAGACGTTGCGGACCGACCTGTCGGTGACGGAGGAGCTAGCGCCGCATGTGCCGTCGGACCGGTTCCTGATCGCCGAGAGCGGGATCCGCACGCATGCGGACGTGCAGCGCCTGGCCGGGATGGGGGCGCAGTGCTTCCTGGTGGGCGAGAGTTTGCTGCGGCATGAGGACGTCGGCGCCGCGACCAGGGCGCTGCTGGGCGAATGAGCCTTACGCACCTGGACGCGGAGGGCCGCGCGGTGATGGTGGACGTGTCGGGCAAAGCCGAGACGGACCGGAGCGCCACGGCCCGGGTCAGCGTGCGGATGCTACCGGCCACGGCAGAGCTGATCCGGTCGGGGCAGGCGAAGAAGGGCGACGTGCTGGGGATTGCGCGGCTGGCGGGCATCATGGCGGCCAAGCGGACGGCGGATCTGATCCCGCTCTGTCATCCCCTGCCGATCTCGGCGGTGACGATCGATTTGCAGCTGTCGGAGGCGGGGGTCGAGATCGCGGCGACGGTGGGGACCACGGGGCGGACCGGGGTGGAGATGGAGGCGCTGACGGCGGCCAGCGTCGCCGCGCTGACGATCTACGATATGTGCAAGGCGGTCGATCGCGGGATGCGGATCGATGGGCTGCGGGTCGTGCGGAAATCGGGTGGCAGATCGGGCGATTTCGTGCAGGACTAGGCGGCATGATCTCGGTGGAGGACGCGCGGGCGCGCATCTTGGCGCGTATGGTGCCGGTTTCGGCCGAGACGGTGGGGCTGGCCGAGGGGCTGGGGCGCATCTTGGCCCGCCCGGTGGTGGCGCGGCTGACGCAGCCGCCGGCTGATGTGTCGGCCATGGACGGGTATGCGGTGCGGGCCGGGGAGAGCGCGGCGACCGTCACCGGCGCGGCGCCGGCCGGGCATCCTTTCCTGCGCGCGGTGGGCCCGGGTGAGGCGGTGCGGCTGTTTACCGGGAGCGTCGTGCCCGATGGCGCCGACGCCGTGGTGGCGCAGGAGGATGTGACCGTCACGGAGGGCCGGATCGGCTGGCCGGCGGTGCGGCCGGGTCAGCATGTGCGGCGGCGGGGGCAGGATTTCACCGAGGGTGACGTGCTGCTGCCGGTAGGGACGCGGCTGGGGGCGCGCGGCATCGGGCTGGCGGCGGCGGCGAACCATCCGTGGCTCACGGTGTACCGGCGTCCGCGCGTGGCGATCCTGGCCACGGGAGACGAGATTTCGTTGCCCGGCGACCCGCTCGGCGCCGGCGAGATCGTCAGCAGCAACGCGCACGCGCTAGCAGCGCTGGTGCGGATGGGCGGGGGCGACGCCACGGTGCTGCCTATCGCGGGGGACGAGTTGCAGGCGGTGATCCGGGCCGTGCAGGGGGCAGGTGCCGATATCTTGGTCACGACCGGGGGGGCCAGCGTGGGGGATCACGATCTGGTGCAGGCCGGGCTGAAGGCGGTAGGGTTCGTGCTGGACTTTTGGCAGGTTGCAATGCGTCCAGGCAAGCCGCTGTTGTTCGGTATGCTGGGCGACATGCCGGTGCTGGGGGTGCCGGGCAATCCGGTTTCGGCGTTCATCTGCGCGCTGTTATTTTTATTTCCGGCGCTGTCCCGGCTCGGCGGCGGGTCCGGGGCGTTGCCGGGCGTGGTGAAGGGGCGGCTGGCGGTGGCGGTGCGGGAGAATGATCATCGTGCGGATCACCTACGTGCGACGGTCATTGACGGTCCAGGGCTGCCTGTTGTGACCCCTTTTCAGCGACAAGATTCATCTTTGCTTAGTATTCTGCATGCGGCACAGGCGCTGGTATTTCGCGCGCCGCACGCTCCGGCGCTTGCGGCGGGAGAAGAGGTGGAGATGCTGCGGCTGGATTGGCCTGGATATTAACCATTACAGAGTTGACGCGCAGCCGGGAACTAATATAGAACGATTCGTGGTTGCCGGTTTGTTCCGGCGGAACGAAAGGGCCGGGCTATGTTGACGCGCAAACAGCACGAGCTGCTGCTTTTCATCGATCGCCATTTGAAGGCGACTGGCTTTTCTCCGTCGTTCGAAGAAATGAAGGAGGCGTTGGCGCTTAAATCCAAATCGGGCATTCACCGGCTGATATCGGCGCTGGAAGAGCGCGGCTTCCTGCGCCGGCGGCATCACCGGGCTCGCGCGCTCGAGGTAGTACGGATGCCGAATGAAATCATGGGCGTGCCGGAGTTCGGGCGTGAGCTGACGGCGGTAAAGACGGAGCCGGCCCCGTTCTCGCCCAACGTGATCCGTGGTGATTTCAGTCCGCGTCTCGCGGGTGTGCGGGCCGGCAACGACGCGGCGGCGGTGCAGCTGCCGCTGTATGGCCGGATCGCGGCCGGCTTACCGATCGAGGCGCTGCGGGATAGCGGAGCCCACATCGAGGTGCCGCTCGCATTGCTGGGCGCGGGTGAGCATTACGCGCTGGAGGTCGCGGGCGATTCGATGATCGAGGCGGGGATCCTGGATGGCGACACCGTGGTGATCCGCCGTGGCGAGGTGGCTGAGAACGGGCAGATCATCGTGGCGTTGGTCGATGAAGCGGAGGTGACACTGAAGCGGCTGAGGCGGCGTGGAAACTCCATCGCGCTCGAGCCTGCGAATGCCCGGCATGAAATCCGCATCATTCCGGCGGACCGGGTGAAGGTGCAGGGCCGGCTGGTGGCGCTGCTGCGAAAATATTGACGCTGATGGCCCGGGCCCGCATATAGGGCGCATCGTCAGCCCCAGGGCAATCAGAGGTTTTCCATGGCTAAGAGCAACACCGTCCAAATCCGGCTCGTTTCCACGGCCGATACGGGCTATTTCTACGTGACCAAGAAGAACGCGCGCAGCACGACCGGTAAACTCGAGCTGAACAAGTATGACCCGGTCGCGCGGAAGCACGTGCCGTTCAAGGAAGCGAAAATCAAGTAGGATCGCGGCTCAGGCGGCACGCTGGGTCAGGCGTGCAGCCATCTCGGCATAGGCCGAGGCGAAGTGGGTGACGTCCTCCGTGGTCGCGGACCATGGCAGGCTGATGCGGATGGATTGGCTGGCCCAGTCGCCCAGGCCCATGGCGGTGAGCACGGGGCTGGCGGCGAGCTTACCGCTGCTGCAGGCGGCGCCGGCCGAGACTTGGACGCCGGCGATGTCCAGCGCCATGACCTGCGTTTCCGAGCGGACGCCGGGTAGGGCGAGGCAGACCGTGTTGCCGAGCCGGTGCGGGCCGCCCAGGACGACACCGCCCGAACGCTGGCCGGCTTGCTCCACCATGGCGCGCAAGCCGAGCTGATTCGGCCAGGAGGCCAGCGCGGCGGCGGCAAAGCCTGCAATGCAGGGCAAGGCTGGCGTGCCACCGCGGCGGCCCCGCTCCTGCCCGCCGCCGGGCACCAGGGCCGGCACATCAAGCTCGGCCAGCAGCAGAGCCCCAGCCCCCTTCGGTCCGCCGAGCTTGTGCGAGGACAAGGCCAGGCTATGCGCGCCGATGGTGCGGAGGTCCGCGCCGCCCCGGGCCTGCACCGCGTCCACGTGCAGGATCGCGCCCGCCGCCCGGCATAGGCGCGCGGCCTCGGCCACCGGCTGTAGCGTTCCGGTCTCATTATTGGCCAGCATGATGCATACCAGCGCGGGACCCGGCGCCAGCAAAGCCGGCAGCAGGTCATTGCGGACGACGCCGTCCCGGTCGACCGGCAGGATTTCGGCGCCGGATGCCGCCATGCGCACGGCCTCGTGCTCGGTCGCGCCGATGATGACCCGGCGGCCCGGGGCGAAGCCGCGTATGGCGAGCGCGTTGGCCTCGGTGCCGCCGGAGGTGAACACCACGCCGTCCGGCGCGGCGCCGAAGCGGGACGCGATGTCGGTCCGGGCCCGTTCCAACATCCGCCGCGCGGCACGCCCGGCCGCGTGGACGCTGGCCGGGTTGCCCACGATATCCAGCGCCGAAATGACCGCCGCCCGCGCCTCGGGTCGCAGCGGCTCGGACGCGTTGGCGTCGAGGTAGGTCATCTACTCGGCGGCGATGGAGCGCTGCAGGTGCGCGACCCGGGCCTCCAGGGACAGCATCTCGGCCCGTAGCGACTCGACGGTGCGGACCAGCGGGTCAAGCGTTTCCTCGCACGGCGTGCCGTAGGCGACGAACAACGGCTGCGGCGCCAGGCGCTTCACCGGGTCACGGTCGACCGGGCGGGCGGGAATGCCGACGACGGTGACGCCGGCCGGGACCGGCTGCACCACCACGGCGTTGGCGCCGACCCGCGCGCCGTCGCCCACCAGGATGTCCCCCAGCACCTTGGCCCCGGCGCCGATGATGACGTTGTCACCGACCGTCGGATGCCGCTTGCCGCGCTCGCTACTCGTGCCGCCCAGGGTCACGGCATGGTACAAGTAAACGTCGCTACCGATCACCGCCGTTTCACCGATCACGACGCCCATGCCGTGATCGATGATGAGCCGGCGCCCAATCTGCGCGGCAGGATGGATCTCGATCCCCGTCAGGAACCGGCCCAGATGCGCGCCCATCCGCGCTGGAAGCCTGAGCCCGCGCCGCCACAGCCCATGATTGAGTTTATGCCAAATAACCGCGTGCAGGCCTGGATAGCAGAGTAAGACTTCGAGGTTGGAGCGGGCCGCCGGATCGCGAAGGCGGTAAGCGGCCACCAGTTCACGAAGAAACATGAACGCCATGCGACAATTCCATTATGTGTTTCAGGGCACAAACGGCTATATAGGCGGTCAAGCCCCTGATAACGAAGGGGGCCTCGACATATATGATTGGGATTGCCGAAACCTACACCACGCATCACAGCTAAGCCGTTTCGCGCGGCCCGGTCAAACGGGTACTTATCGAGCCAGGAAAGAGTATGATTTCATGCCTGAGGTAATGTTCGCCGGCCCGGATGGCCGGCTCGAGGGCCGTTACCACCACTCGAAGGAGACGGGCGCGCCGCTTGCGCTCATCCTGCACCCGCATCCGATGCATGGCGGGACGATGAACAACCGCATCGCCTATACGATGTATCAGTCGTTCCAGAAGCTCGGCTTCTCCGTCATGCGCTTCAACTTCCGCGGCGTCGGGCGGAGCCAGGGCAAGTACGATGGCGGCTTTGGCGAAATCAGTGACGCCGCCGCGGCGCTGGATTGGATGCAGACGGTGAACCCGAACTCGGGCGGCCTGTGGATCAGCGGCTACTCGTTCGGCGCGTTCGTCGGCATGCAGTTGCTGATGCGCCGGCCGGAGATTTCCGGCTGGGTCAGCGTGGCGCCGCCCGCGAACCACTATGATTTCGGCTTCCTCGCCCCCTGCCCGTGCGGCGGTCTCATGCTGCATGGCGATAATGACGAGCTGGTGCCGGAGCCTGCGGTGCGGAAGCTGGTGGACAAGCTGAACACGCAGAAGAACGTGCAGGTGGACTACCGCGTGTATGCCGGCGCCGACCACGTGTTCGCGACGCATGCCGAGCATGTGGGCCTGGCGATCGAGGACCATGTCGGCCATGTGATGGCGCGCAAGGCGCTGGCGCTGGCGGCGGATTAGGCCGGGTCGGTCGAGTGGAACCGGGTGTAGTCGATCACCCGGTTCCCGTTCTCGTCCGTGCTGAAGATGTCGGCGAAGCGCTCGTTCCAGCGGATTTCGGATGGTAGATAGGACGTGCGGGCATGCACGGTCTGCGACGTTGTTTCCTCGAGGCCGCTGACCGTGATCAGGATTTCCGCCTCCTCCTCCGCCAGGCTCTCGGCGGTGGCGCCCCAGAGCGGGCTCGATTCGTCGATCGCGTGCATGATGGTGAAGCTGAGCGCGAACACCGGCGTGTGGGCGCGGGCGAGCCTCAGGTCGAAGAACCGGCGGAGACGCACGCCTTCCGCGCTCACGTCGAAGCGGAGCAGGATCACGTGCACGTCCGCCTCCAGGATCTGGCTGCGGCGTTCGTTGGCGATGCGGATCTGCAGCGTGGGCGTGCCCTGAAACGGGGCGATCACGATGGTGCGGGAGAACATGACCCGCGCCGTCGGCCGGCTGATGCGGGCGAAGACGATGCCGGTGGTGAGGGCGAGGAAGATCAGCCCGGCCATGGTTTCGAGCGTGACCAGCAAATTGGCATAGAGCGTCGCCGGATACATCTGGCCGTAGCCGATGGTGGCGATGGTCTGCACGCTGAAGAACAGCGCGTCCGCGAACGCGCCGGGCCGGGCACCGGCGATGGAGCCCGGCTGTAGCAAGTACAGGCCGGCGAACATGACGTTCACCAGGAGGTAGATCGCGGCGCCGCCGCCCAGGAACACGGCCCAATGCAGCGTCAGGCCGCGGTGATACCAGTCGCCGCGCCAGGGCGTGCTGAGGCCGATCCGTCGAACTTGTCGCGCGGGAGAGCGGGGGACGATCGTCGGACGGTTGTCAGCCATGCGGCTTGGTTTATACCAGCGCCGCTTTGCCGTCATGCCGGGTCATGCTACGGGGCCTCATGTCACAAAGCCCATTCCTGCGCGAGGCGACCGCCCGTGGCTTCGTGTTCCAATGCACAGATGCCGACGCGCTGGATGCGCAGCTGCTGAAAGGGCCCGTGAGCGGCTATATCGGCTTCGATTGCACAGCAAGCTCATTGCATGTGGGAAACCTCGTGCAAATCATGCTGCTCCGGCTGATGCAGCGTCATGGGCACCGGCCGGTAGCGTTGATGGGCGGCGGCACGACCCGGATCGGCGATCCCTCCGGCAAGGATGAGGCCCGGCAGATGCTGGATGAGGCGGCCATCGCGGCCAACATGGCGGGGATCCGCGGCTGCATCGCGCCGTTCGTGACGTTCGGTGACGGGCCCAGCGACGCCATCATGCTGAACAATGCGGAGTGGCTGGACCAGCTGGGCTACATTGGCCTGCTGCGCGATGTCGGGTTGCATTTCACCATCGGGCGCATGCTGACGTTTGACAGCGTGCGGCTACGGCTCGAGCGGGAGCAGCCGCTGACCTTCCTGGAATTCAACTATATCATCCTGCAAAGCTATGATTTCAGGGAGTTGTTCCGGCGCTATGGCGTAACGCTGCAGATGGGCGGGTCGGACCAGTGGGGCAATATCGTGAGCGGGGTGGAGCTGGTGCGCCGGACCGGGACGGCGCACGGGGACGGGGCGCAGGTATTCGGCCTCACGACGCCGCTGATCACCACCGCGGGCGGGGCCAAGATGGGCAAGACGGCCAAGGGCGCCGTTTGGCTCGCGCCGGACCGGCTAACGGCCTACGATTATTGGCAGTTCTGGCGCAATACAGAGGATGCGGACGTGGCGCGCTTCCTGCGGATGTTCACGGATTTGCCGCTGGACGAGATTACCCGGCTGGAAGGGCTGCAGGGGGCAGAGATCAACGAGGCCAAGAAGGTGCTGGCGACCGAAGCCACGCGTCTGGCCCATGGCGACGGTCCGGCCCGAGCCGCCGCGGATGCCGCGCGGGATGCGTTCGAGGACGGGCAGAGTGCCAGCTTCCCGCCCTACGACGTGCCGGCAGCCGAGCTCGAAGCCGGCATATCGGTCGTGCGCCTGATGGCGGAAAGTGGCCTCGCGTCCAGCAATGGCGAAGCGCGGCGGCTAATCCGCGGCGGCGGTGCCCGGCTAAACGACGGGCCCGTGACGGACGAGGCGGCTACTGTGACCAGCCGAGATTTGGTGAACGGCGTGGCGAAGCTGTCCGCAGGGCGCAAGAACCACCGGGCGGTCCGGGCAGTCTAGCGTTAGTCTATTGCAAACTGGCGCTCAGCGACGACTGCGCGGTCCACAACCACGGGCGTGAAGGCTGATCAGAACAGCCCAGGTAGGTAGTGGCTGGCGAGCGCGCCCATTCCGTGGGTGAGGTGGCTTGCCTTCTGGATCACCGACGTTTGCGGATGAAACAGCTGGCCGATGCTGGCCATGACTGCAGTCATGAGCATGGTGATGGTCATGGCCGCTTGAGTTGTGGAACTCATTTTGTCCCTGGGCGTACGTTTCATGATATCCTACGGACGCCGGGTTCCGTTTTCAAGGGTTACCTCAGGCGAGCCGTCCGGCCAGCGCCACCAGATCAGCCGCTACCACGTCCCACGCACCATCGGCGCTGAAATCCCGCACCTGTAATGGGCCATACTCGGTGACCCGGGGTATGAATGCCGTGCGTAACCCCAGCGCCTGCGCCGCCTCGAGGTCATTGTTATGCGCCGCGCACAGCATGACCTGCGCGGGCTGCAGGCCCAGCAGTTCGCAGGCACCGAGATACACTTCAGCATCCGGCTTGTAATGGCGGAACACCTCGGCACACAGGACGAGGTCCCAGGGCAGGCCGGCCCGCTTGGCCATATTGGTCAACAATGCGACGTTGCCGTTGGACAGCGGGCTTAAAACATAGCGCTGTTTTAGCCGGGTCAGGCCAGGCACGCTGTCCGGCCAGGGGCGCAGCCGGTGCCAGCCTTGGTT
Source organism: Acetobacteraceae bacterium (assembly GCA_965246925.1). Taxonomy (GTDB): domain Bacteria; phylum Pseudomonadota; class Alphaproteobacteria; order Acetobacterales; family Acetobacteraceae; genus JANPPS01. The sequence goes on from OZ251994.1 coordinate 48,652, forward strand.
CACCCACTCCATCTCGGCCGTGGAAAGCCCGGTCACGCCGTATCGCGGCGCAATCTCCTGCAGGGTCTGCCGGTGCAGGTCATCGAGCTTGGTCCATGGCAGGTCCCCTTGGCGGACCCGATTCATGGACGGGGCATAGGCGGCGCGCCAGTGATCGACCAGGCCGGTCCAGTCGGCGCCGGGCAGGCGATTCCAGGCGGTGAACTCCTCGATCAGGCTGGTGCGCCAATCCACGACGGTGCCGAACACGTCGAACAGGATAGCTTTGACTTCCATGGGTGCGCCTCAGTCGAATAGCCGGAACAAGCGGCGAGCCAGGCCCGGCGTCAAGATCGAAAACGGGTTTACCGCGACGGACGGGTCGGCCATCGGCCCATGCAGGCCGTAGCTCAGCGAAAACAGCCCGCCGCCCCGCTCCGGACTGAACAGCCGGCCAATCACCGGCATGCGGCCCAATGCGGAGTTGATGGCATAGAGCGGCACGACCGTCCCGGTGACATCGAGCGTATGCCGGCCCAGATCGAGATGGCCCTTGGCCGTGAGGCCCAGTGATGCGCTGTAAATCTCGCTCTCACCCAAGTACAGATCGTTGTCGGCCCACGAAAATGGCGCCCGCGCCCGGTTGAGTTTGAGGCCCGGTCCATCCAACGCTTCGGGCAAGCCGAAAAGCGACACGGCCTGCAGCAGTTTTCCCACTGCCGGCGCGTCCTGAACATGAAACTCGCTGAGATCTGCCAGGCCGCTCATGGGAGAGCCCGGCTTTTGATCGTCATACCGCGCGTCGATCGCCAGGGAGCCGCCGACGATGGTGCCGGTGATATCAAGCGCGCTCAGCAACGCGCCCGCGTCTTGTGCCCGCAGCAGCACGCGGCGGCCGCCGGTCACGGGGCTGATTTCGGCCTGCAATCGCCCAGGTCCCGCGGCCTGCATCTGCAACGACCGGAGCCGCGTGCCGTCATGCTCCGCGTGCGCCCGCACGTCCGTGAAGGCGCCGCCACGCGCCAGCAGCACTTTTTCAAATGCCAGGTCGGCGACGAACGGCGTGCTCTTTCCACCATTCGCCGGAGATGGGGCACGGGGGCCGAATAGGCTCGACAAATCCAGCACCGGACCAGCCAAGTTAAGCCGCATCGGCACGCCCGGGGTGGCTAGCCTGATTTCACCATGCGCCCGCGTGGGTCCGATCTCGATAGGGTTCAGCACCAAGCGGGACGGCTCACCGCCAGCCAGCTCCGCCCGGCCGTCCACCCGCAATCCGGGAGCCTCGGCCCGTAGCTCATCGATGCCGGCTAGGCGGCCGTGCAGTAGAGATAACCGGCCGGAGGCGCGGCCCGGCGCACCGGCCGCCTTCTTCCACCCGGCGCCGGCGAGCACGGCGTCCCGCAAATCCGCGCGGACGACTACACTCGCCTGCCCGGACTGATGCTCGGTATAGTCGCCGACGATGGACACGGCGCCGGACGGCATGAAGGCGCCGGGGTCGAGCCCGCCGGACGCCAGCTGCGCCTTGGTGGCCCGTCCGGCGACGGTCGCGTGCTGGGTGACCTGCGCCGGGCCGCCATGGGTGAAATCCATGTCCACCGTCACGTCGGATGCAAAGCCCGCCACCGTGGCCGGCCCGCCCGCGTGCAGGCCGTCCTGCGTCACGTCGAAACTCACCTCGCCGCGCTCCAAATCCCGCCCGGCGACGACCCCGCCCAGGCGGAGGCCGGCGAGGCGCCCCTTGGCGTGGATACCCACCTGCTCGAAAACCAGGTCATGCTCGAGCGGGAGGGTGATAGCGAGGTTGCCCGTCAGCGCTCCGGCCGGGCGTTGCACCGGTATCGGATGGTCGCTCAGCAGATGCAGCCTTGGATGCTTTAGAAGGGTGAGCAGCTCTGGCACCGGGCCCGCGATGTCGGCCGCGATCGACAGGTCCTGATCCTTGACGGACAGGCCGGTGATGCGGACCTGACCGTTCTGCATCCGGCCCGCGCCCTGCCGCCCGGTGCTGGCGTTGATCTCCAGCACATCTGGCGTTTTCATGCTCAGCGCAGCCTGCACGTGCTCCACGGGTGGGACCGGGCGGAGCCAGTGGATGGTCACGTCATCGCCGGCCAGGGCGGCGGTGAGGCCGGTGAGCTTTGGATGCGCGCCGTCCGCCCCGGCCTCGATCACGTAACTGGCCCGGCCCTGGCGCACGGTGCCGGCGGTGATGTTCTCCACCAGCCAGGGGCGGGCATGGCCGCCGAACTTCTCGGGCCAGAGCGGGCCGAGATCGGCAAGCGACAGGCGGTCGAGCGTGGCCGTGCCCTCGATGTGGAGCGCGTCGCCGGGCCGGGTCAGGTGCGCGGTGAGGGCGGCGGTGCTGGGCTTGGCGCCGGAGGGCGAGCGGATGGTGACAACGGCTTTGCTGAGGTCGGCCTGAGCGGGGATCAGCGACCCGGCGGTCCAGGAGGCGCTGCCGGCCAGCGCGGCGGATTCGAACGGCATGGCCACGCCTTGCACCACGGCCCGGCCCGGCCCGGCCTCTGCCTCGGCCGTGGCGGAGCGTGGTTTCAGGTCGGGGGCGAGGTCCAGCACCAGGTGCCCTGCGAGCGGCGCCTGCAGCATCTCAAGGCCCGTGACGCCGGGCGCGGCGGCGGCCAGGGCGGTCATGTCCACCGGGGTCAGCCGTACTTCCAGCTGCGTGCCGCCATCGTCCAAGCTGGCGGTGACGGACGCATCCGCCTGCGCGGCGCCGAGCGTGAGGTGGGCGCGGGAGGTACCCTGAAACCCAGTCGCGCCGGCTCGGGTAAAATGCGCCTCACCCACCACCCGGGCGGTGCCGGCCGGGGTGCCGGTAAGGGTAAGGTCCGCGTCCTCGATCACCACGCTGTCGAGTTCATGAAGGGAGGCGAGGTCGGCGGGATGTTCCGTGGGGGACGGGCTCCCGAGGCCGATCGTGGCCCGGACGCCCCGCAGCAGCAGCGTGCGGGGCACGGCCTGGCCATGTAGCAATGGGGCGACGGGGATGTCAGTCACGGCGTGCTGGATGGTGGCTTGCGGCTGATCCGGCGGCGAGACGACCAGGTCCTGCAGATCCAGGTGCAGCATGCGGGCCGAGCCTTGGGCGAAGCCGGCCCAGGCGATGGTGGCATGGCCGAAGCTGACAGGCGGGCCGCCGCCGGGACGGTGGGCCATGATCCAGCGCAGCGCGCCGGTGATATCGAGCGGCCCCTGCCCCAGCCGCCACGCCACCGCGCCGGCGGCGAGCCCCACGGTCAGGGTCACGCCCAGCAGCAGCACCAGCGCGACGCGGACGCAGTGGCCGACGCCGTTGGCGCCGCGGCGGGCCAGGCCGGGGACCATGAGGGCCGGGACCGGTTGACGCGCGCTGCTCACCCCCGCCACCCTGGGCGGCGATGAATTCCTGGCCCCACCCTGCCGACCCCGGCGCCGCCGACCGGCTGATGGAGCGCTTCGCCGCGCTGGGGCCGGCGGAGGCCGCCTTCGCCGCCGGGCACGCGGACATGCTGCGCGGGCTGGGCGGCGGTAGCCCCTATCTTGCAGATTTGATCTTGCGGGAGCCGGCATCGCTCCGGCAGGCGGCGCAAGACCCCGGCGCGGCGTTGAATGACGCATTCGCCGCGCTGCTGGCCGTGCCGCATACCGCGCAGCGGGGATCCGTCGCCGCTGCGATGCGGACGGCCAAGCGCCGGGTCGCGCTCATCACCGCCGTGGCAGATATCGGGGGCGTATGGACCCTGCGCGAGGTAACGCTGGCGCTGACCACTTTGGCGGATCAGACCTTGGGACTGGCGGTGCGGCATCTGCTGCTGGCCGCGCGTAATTCGGGTGACATTGCCGTGCCCGATCCGCTCGACCCGGCGGTCAATACGGGGTTCAGCGTGCTGGGCATGGGCAAGCTGGGTGCAGGCGAGCTGAACTATTCCAGCGATATCGACCTCATCGTGCTGTTCGACCCCGGCAAACAACCGGGGCGAGACTCCTTATCGGCGGTTTTCACACGCATGGCACGCGATTTGGTTGCCATGATGGAGGCGCGGGACGCCGATGGATATGTGTTCCGCACCGATCTGCGGCTGCGCCCCGACCCGGCGGCCACGCCCCCCGCTGTGGCCTTGCCGGCCGCCATCTCATATTACGAGAGCATGGGTCAGAACTGGGAGCGGGCGGCGATGATCAAGGCGCGTCCCATCGCTGGAGATCTGGCCACCGGTGCCGGCTTCCTGGCCGCGATCCGTCCGTTCGTGTGGCGGCGCGGGCTGGATTTCGCGGCGATCTCGGACATCCACGCCATGAAGCGCCGCATCGACGATCACCGGGGAGCGCCGCCGGGTCTGGCGGGTTTTGACGTCAAGCTCGGCCGTGGCGGCATCCGCGAGATCGAATTCCTGGCGCAGACGCTGCAGCTGGTCTGGGGCGGGCGGGACCCGGCCCTGCGGGTGCAGACCACGGTGGGGGCGCTGCGCCTGCTGGCGCGGGCCGGGCGGCTGCCGGTCGGGGCGGCGGCGGAGCTGATGCGGGCATACCGCTGGCTGCGCCGGGTCGAGCACCGGCTACAGATGGTGGCGGACCGGCAGACGCATACGCTGCCGGCCAAGCCCGACGAGCTGGCGCGGTTCGCGGTGTTCATGGGGGCGTCCAGCACCGGGGCGTTCCTCACGGCGCTGCAGCAACAGCTGAACATTGTGCGCGCCCGGTATGCGGAGGTGTTCGTCGCGGTGCCGTCCGACCCCACCGGCCTCACGCTCGATCTTACGGGCACGGATGCGCCGGAGGCCACGGTGCAGGCGCTGCGGGCGCTGGGGTTCCGGGACCCGCCCAGCCTGATCGCCGTGCTGCGCGGCTGGCAGGCGGGGCGGATCCGGGCGCTCCGCACCAGCCGGGCGCGGGAACTGATGGACGGGGTGCTGCCGGCGCTGCTGCCGGCGCTGGCGCGGCAGCCGGACCCGGACGCGGCGTTCGCCCGGTTCGACACGCTGCTGTCCCGCATCCCGGCCGGGGTGGGCCTCTTGTCCTTATTGCAGCGCAACCCGGCGTTGCTGGAGCGGATCGCCGCCGTGCTCGGGGCGGCGCCGTCGCTCGCGGACCATCTGGCGCAGGTGCCGGCGGCGCTGGAGGGCTTGCTCGACCCGGCCGGTCCGGACCCCGACCCGGCCGGGACGCTGCGTCAGCGGCTGGGGGCGGCGTCCGGGCTGGAAGAGATCCTGACCATCACGCGTCGCATGGTGCGGGCCGAGGAGTTCAGGCTGTGCGTGGCGCAGATGGAAGGCTGGGTGGACGTGGACGAGGCCGGACTGGCGCGGACGGCGCTGGCGGACGCGGCGCTGCGGACCGTGCTGCCGGCGGTGTTGCGGGAGCATGCGGCGCGGCAGGGCCACGTGCGCGGCGGGGCGTTGGCGGTGGTGGCGCTGGGCAAGGCGGGGGGGCGGGAGATGATGGCCGGGTCCGACCTGGACCTTATGCTGATCTACACGCATCCGCCGCAGGTGATGGCCGGGCAGTGGTTCATCCGCGCGGCGCACGCGTTCGTGGCGGCATTGACGGCGCGGGGGGCGGAGGGCGCGCTGTATGATGTGGACATGCGCCTCCGCCCATCCGGCAACAAGGGTCCGGTGGCGGTGTCGCTCGCGGCCTTCGAGCGGTACCATGCCGAGAGCGCCTGGACGTGGGAGCGCATGGCGCTGACCCGGGCGCGGGTGGTGGCGGGCAGCCCGGCGATCGTGCGCCGGGTGCAGCGGGCGATCGCGGCGGCGGTGCAGCCCCGGCCCGAGACGCAGGCGGACGCGGCGGCAATGCGGGCCCGGCTGCTGCGTGAGCTGCCGGCCGCGGGGCCCTGGGACGTTAAGATGCGGGCCGGCGGCGGGATCGAGGTGGAGTTCATCGCGCAGACCCTGCAATTACTGCACGGCATGGTACCGGGTGGGCAGAGCACGCGGGTGGCGCTGGCTGGGCTGGGCGCACGCGGCGTGCTGCCGGAGGCGGACGCGCTGATCGCGGCGGACCGGCTGTGGCGGACGATCCAGAGCATGGTGCGCATCACCGTGGGCCGCGGCGCCACGGCCCTACCCGGCCCCGCCTTGGAAGCGCTGTTGCGCGTGGCGGGCGTGTTGGACGAAGCCGCACTTCATGCCACCATAGCCACCCGGGCGTCCGAGGTGCGGGCCGCCTTTAACCAACATGTGGGACAGCTGGCATGATCAATGAAGGCGACATGGCTCCCGCATTCGACATGGCAGCCACGGGCGGCCGCACCATCCGGCTGGATGATCTAAAGGGCAAGCCGTTCGTGCTGTACTTCTATCCTAAAGCCGACACCCCCGGCTGCACGAAGGAAGCGCAGGCGTTCCAGGAAGCATGGCCGGCGTTGGAGGGCGCGGGCATCCCGGTGGTGGGTGTATCGAAGGACCCGGTAAAGGCCCTGGACAAGTTCGCCACGAAATACTCGCTGACATTCCCACTAGCATCCGACCCCGGCGGGGTGGTGGAGGCGTATGGGGCGTGGGTGGAGAAGTCGATGTATGGCAAGAACTACATGGGGATCGACCGGAGCACGGTGCTGGTGGGCGCGGACGGCACGGTGAAACGGGTGTGGCGCAAGGTGAAGGTCACAGGCCACGCGGCGGAGGTGCTAGCGGCGGCGCGGGATTTGACCACGGTTTAGCACCCCACCGTGTAAGACTTGAACCCGCCTACTAAGAGCCAGCGCCGCGACCCGGCGAACCCGCGCATGCACTGCGGTGCCTGATGCAGCTCTACCGAAAGCCTGTTCCAGGACCGCATGTTGCCCAGCCTGTCCAGGTCGAGCGACACGTCGGCCAGGTTGCCCCCCGCATGCTCCGTCAAAGGCTTACATGGGCCGGGCTGCCCTCTCATAAGCTCAGGAAGCCTACAGCCTCGAACGTAAGCCAGGCCAGGAGCGGAAGCGTGCCGGCTGCCCTAAGCCGGGAAAGCGGCCAGAGCCGGCTGGTGAGGGCGAGGCCAACCGCGATGAGCAGGGCGGCGAGGCCGATGATGACAGGACGGTCCGCACCGTCACCGGACAGCAACAGCGGAAACAGGCTGCACGCCGCGAGTAACGCATCAATGCCATGCCGCCACCATTGCTCGCGGGCGCGGTGGCGGGCAAGGCCCAATAGGGCGAAAACGACGGCGGCGGTGGCGATGGTGAGAGCCGGGTTGAGCTCGGGCGGGTCATCGATGCCGAGCCCGAAGGCGGCGCTGGCGGCGGGGGACCAGAGGGCGGCGCTAGCGTAGATCAGAACGGTCAATGTCGGGCCGGGGCCGAATTTGGGGGCGAGCTGGCGCAGCATCACGGCGGCGGCGGCGATCAGGCCGAAGGCGAACACGAGTGCGGCGGGGTGGAGCCCGTAGGTCACGTCCGCCTCGGACCGAAGCACCCTGTAGGCGTCCAGATGGGTGCCGAAGCGATACCAAAAGAATTCGAAACTCAGTGCGCACAAGCCTGCGGCGGCGGCCAAACCCAACATTGGCACCACTGTGCGGTCCCGCCCAGGCGGGAGGGCGCGCCACAGCAGCAGCCAGGCCAGCGCGCCGGAGGCAATGACGGCTTGCGACACGTCGGCCTTGGATTGCAAGTAATAATGCACCATCGCCAACGCCGCGGCGGCATAGACGGTCTTGTGCAGCGTCTTCCACTTGGTGCCGAGCCGCTTGGCCATGCCGTCCGTGGACGTCACGCCCAGGGTGATCAACACGGCCAGCACCGCCGCGCCGATGGTGAGGTAGAAGCGCAGCACGATCTCGGATGCGGCGGACACTAGGTGCCAGTTCTCGTCCGTGAGCCATAAAGTGAGGTGAATGAGCGCATAGCTCAGTGCGGCGATACCGACCATCCGGCGAATGACGGCGACGCCGGGCTGGCAGGTGATGGCCTTGAACGGCGTAACCACGAGGCTCGCGACCAGCAGCCATAGCGCCCAATACCCGGTGCTGTGGATTGCGGTCTTGAGCGGGCGGGCGCCCAGGCCGGGCACACCCCAGCGGAAGGCCAGCCAGAGCCCGGGCAGCAGCAGCAGGGTGAATACGGCGGCGCGCAGCCGGTCGAACCGGCCCTTCTTATCGGTCCAGGGCGCCCAGGCCCCGGATACCGCCGGGCGGGCCGGGGCCATGGCGCGTCCGCTCATGGGGCGCGCCCATGGTGCCGGTAGCCTGCTGGTACCACGAACAGCCCGGCGTCGAGCGGGGCGTAGGACACGTGCGCGGCCTCCACCAGCACGGCGGCGCCGCGGCGGGCGCGGAGCATGACGCCGTCCTGCGTAAAGCACGCCAGGGTGGGGAGCCCGGCGCTGTCCCCCGTCTCCCACTCCGTGCACCGCAGGCCTGCGACCTCGTCCGTCCCTCGCCTCGTGGTGCCGGGGCCGAACGGCGCGGTGGCCGGCGCAGGGGTGTCGAGCACCGCCTGTTCGCTGTCGTTCACCATGGTCATTTGATGGGCGGCGTAGTCGAGGATCATGTAAACACCCGGGGTGGGCGGGTCCAAACGCAGCTTCTGATCGAACGCGCGGAACCGCCACCTCTGTTCGATGCTGCCACTGCGGTAGGTTACATCCACGTCGCGCGCCGGCAGGCGGGGTGGACGGTCCTGAGCCAAGGCAGGCGCGCTGGCCAGCAATAGGGCGAGCGCGCGGGGGATCACCGGGGTTTGCCGAAGCTGGGGAAGGCGAAGGCCATATAGCCGGCTGGCACCTCGAACTGCGCCGGCGGCTGCGGCGCACGCTGGACGCTGGTGGCCGTAAAACTACCGCGGCGTCCGTTCACCTCTCCCTGTGCATGCAGCGGGATCCCGGTCGGCGTCACGCAGACGGTGCCGTTGCCGCGGGACGAGCGGACGGCCCAGTTGGTGCAGGCCAGCCCGGCATACCGGCCCTCGTTCTGCCGGGTCATATCCTCGTTCTCGAGGGTCAGCGCGTCGAGGTCTTTGGCGCGCACCGGTAGATTGATGGCGGTGCGCAGCCCGCGGTCCACCAGCTTGGCGGCGTGGGTGCCGCGGTCCAACAACAAATATTGCGGACGTCCATCGATCTCCGCCCGAAGCTGCTGGCTGCTGGCTGACCAGAGTAGGTGTAGCGTTGCGGGGCCGGCCGGCATGCCGGGGATCAGTTCGGCGGCGGCGCCGTCCGTTTTGTAGGTGACGGCGACGTCCTCGGTAGGCGGCAGGACCGGGCGGTCGCCTGCCAGCGCCGGGGTCGTCAGCGCGGCAAGGAGCATCAGGCACTTCATCCCCGGTCCTCCGGACGCACGTGCTGAAAATCAGGGGGCGGCAGGAAGTCGCTTTCCGGCGCAGGCGTATAGGTCAGGCTCACCGCCTCGATCGCGGAGCGCTGACCGTTCGGGCCGACGCCTTCGATCCGGAGCATGACGCCGTCATCGGTGACGCAGACCTCACCGTGCTGTGGTCCCTGCTGCGCTTCAAAGACGGTGCAGGGGATGCGGGAGACCGTGGCCTGACCGCGGCGGGTGAAGCGCATATGGCTGTTAAGGGTGAACTGCTCGGCCATCGCCGGGTCCCACGGCAAGTCCAGCAGCGTGCCCTCGGCCGGCACGACCATAATCATGGCCCGGGTCGAGAGGTTGACCAGCAAGTAGCTATGGTCGGGCAGGTCGATCCGGCGGAGGGTGCCGCCAGTGGGCGAGCCGGGGCGCGTGCTGATACGGATCTCCGCCTGCGGCTTACCTTGGGCCAGCAGGCGATACAGCACCGAGACCTCCCGCGACGGCGCCAGCAGCGGACGGTCCGGGCCGGTGGGGGCCGGCGGCGCGGGCTTGGCGGGGGCGGCCGCGATCAGCAGCACCGCGAGCAATGGGAAAACACGCATCACGCAGTCAAACGATACAAACGCTGGAACTCCGCCAATAGAACCGCCGGATCCGGTGCCGTAAGCCAGTTGGCCGGTGTGGCGACGGCGGCGGCGAGCTGTATCTTATACGTGTCACGCGGGATTTCGGTTGCGCCGAACTGCGACAAATGCGTGGTGACGAACTGGGTGTCGAGCAGGGTGTAGCCGCCCAGCCGAAGCCGCGCCACCAGGTGCACCAGCGCCACCTTGGACGCGTCCCGCGCCACGCTGAACATGCTTTCGCCAAAAAACACACCGCCGAGCGACACGCCGTACAGCCCGCCCACCAGCGTGCCGTCCTGCCAGGTTTCGACCGAATGGGCGTGGCCGGTGCGGTGCAGCTCGATGAACAGACGCTCGATATCCGGGTTGATCCAGGTGTCCTCCCGCCCCGGCGCGGACGCGGCGCAGCCGGCGATGATGTCGGGGAAGGCCGTGTTGGACGTGATGGTGTAGGGCCCGGAGAGGACGGTGCGCAGCAGGCGCTTGGGCAGGTGGAACCCGTCCAGCGGCAGCACGCCGCGCTGTTCCGGGTCCAGCCAATACAGCCGGTGCCCGGCGCGCGACTCGGCCATCGGGAACAGCCCGGCGCGGTAGGCGCGGAGCATGAGGTCCGGGGTCACGAGAATCGTGCGGCGAGACATGGTCATAGGGTGGGCCGGGCCGGGCCGGTTGCCAAGCATTCCGGCCATTACTTGTGCGTCAGGCCGCGACGAAACGCTCGAGCCAATGGATGGTGTAGTCACCGGCGATGAACTCCGGCGCCTCCATGATGCGGCGGTGCAGCGGGAGAGTGGTCTTGATGCCCTGGACCGCGAACTCCGCCAGCGCGCGGCGCATGCGGGCGATGGCCTGCGCGCGCGTGTCGGCATGCACGATCAGCTTGGCGACCATGCTGTCGTAATAGGGCGGCACGACGTAGCCGGCATACAGCGCGCTATCGACGCGGACGCCCAGGCCGCCGGGGGCGTGGAACACGTCCACGCGTCCGGGGTTGGACATGAACGTCAAAGGGTCCTCCGCCGTGACCCGGCATTCGATCGCATGGCCATGGAAGCGGATGTCCTGTTGCGTGTAGCCCAGCTCCTGCCCGGCGGCGACGCGGATCTGCTCCCGGACCAAATCGACCCCGGTGATCATCTCCGTCACGGGATGCTCGACCTGCAGCCGGGTATTCATCTCGATGAACGCGAACTGACCGTCCTGATACAGGAACTCGAGCGTGCCGGCGTTGCGGTAGCCGAGCTGGCGCAGCCCGGCGGTCACGGTCTCGCCCAGCGCATCCCGCTCGTCCGGCGTGAGCGCGGGGGAGCCGGCCTCCTCCACCAGCTTCTGGTGCCGCCGCTGCAGGCTGCAGTCACGCTCGCCCAGATGCACCACGTTGCCGTGCGCGTCGGCGATGATCTGCAGTTCGATATGGCGGGGGCGGTCGAGGTACTTTTCGATATAGACGCTGTCATCGCCGAACGCGGCGCGGGCCTCGTTGCGGGCGGTGTTCCAGGCCTCCTCCAGCTCGGCCGGGCTATGCGCGACCCGCATACCGCGCCCGCCCCCGCCGGCGGCGGCCTTGATCAGGATGGGGTAGCCGATGCGCTCCCCGACCTCGGCGGCGTCATCGAGGTCGGCCACGCCCCCGTCCGAGCCCAGCACCAGCGGCACGTTCAGGGACGCCATGGCCGATTTGGCCGAAATCTTGTCCCCCATCATGCGGATATGCGCGGGCGATGGGCCGATGAAGGTCATGCCGTGCGCCTCCACCATCTCCGCGAACTTGGCGTTCTCGCTCAGGAAGCCGTAGCCGGGATGGATCGCGTCGGCGCCGGTGACCGCAGCGGCGGACAAGATGGCGGGAATGTTCAGATAGCTCTCCCGAGCCGAGGGCGGGCCGATGCACACGCTCTCATCCGCGAGCCGCACGTGCATCGCGTCGGTATCGGCGGTGGAGTGCACGGCGACGGTCGGGATGCCGAGCTCGCGGCAGGCGCGCTGGATGCGGAGCGCAATCTCACCCCGGTTGGCGATGAGGACCTTATGGAACATTATTCGATCACGAACAGCGGCTGATCGTACTCGACCGGCTGACCGGAGGTGACGAGGATGCGCGTGAGCGTGCCGGCGCGGGGCGCCTTGATCTGGTTGAAGGTCTTCATCGCTTCGATCAGCAGGATGGTCTGCCCGGCCGCGACCGCCTGGCCGAGGATCACGAACGGCTCGGCGCCGGGTTCGGATGACAGATAGGCGACGCCGACCATGGGGCTGGGCACGGCCCCGGCTGGCGTGGCGGCTTCAGCGGTCGGTGGGACGGCCGCTTGTGCCGCCACCGCTGCCGCAACCGGTGCGGCGGCCTGGACCGGGGTGGGCGCGGTCGCCGGGGCCGGGGTGCGGACGAGGCGTACCCGGTTTTCTTTATCGACAAGCTCGATCTCGGTGAGCCCGGTATCCCGAAGTATCTGGGCCAAGGCCCGGATGGCCTCCGCGTCGAACTGAATGCGGCTCATGGTGGGATGTCCCTTGCGTCGGGGCGCGGTAGCATGCGGGACGGTGCGGCGTCCATGCGTGAGCCCGTAGCATGGCAGGACCGGTCCGTTTGCGGGAGAGGTGGCCGGCTTGGTCGAGACAACGTTCCGTAGCGATGCCCCGTGAACGGCGCTAGCGTCTTCTCACCCTTCAGAGCCGCGAATGCCACTTTTGCTTCGAAAGCCGGGCTATGCGCACGCTATGATCGCTCCTGATCCGCAGCATCTTTGCCGCTTTCAGGTAGGGTTTCCAAATACACCCCTATCCGAATTTGGGCTGCTGTCTCTGACCTCCTTCGGCGTGCCCAGATGGTCGGTCACCACCGGATACAGCCGCGTGCCCTCCCTCGCCCAGCCGTTCGGGCCGGCGGACACCATCTCCTTCGCCAGAGGCTCGCACCCGGCGCCGTAGTGCCAGCGCTCCGCCACCTCACCCCCAGGGCCGGAGTGCCAGGCCTCCGACAGGCGCGGGCCCTCCCACACATACGCCACCGCCGCCGCCTGACCCGGCGTCACGCACCGCTTGCCCACGCGCCGGCCGAACGCGTCGTAGGTGTAGCGCCAGACTGCCTCACCGGGCGTGCGCAGCTCCACCAGCCGGTCGAACCCGTCCTAGCTTCGGACGTAGGCCAGACGCATCGCGCTCGAACTTCAGGCGATGGCCGTTGCTGTCCTACTCCGCCATCAGACACCGTCAAAGGCGAGCGTCATCTTACCCTGCGTACAGGCGCGGGAAAGGCGGCGTGCGTGGTTATGTTCGGGTCAGCTCTCGTAACGCTTACTGAAGCGTTCGAATACCTTAGCTGAGTTTAGTAGACGAGCGGAGTAGTTCTCTACAGCTTCGGAGAGATCGTCATCGGTGACAGATATAAAAATGGTCAGGCTGTCGCGGCCCAAATTTGAATCGAAGACCGATTCCTGATCCAGCTTTTTCGAAGTGGAAATCATGCTTTCAAGAGCCTTTTTTTTGAAGACAGTTTCCCCATCCAATCTTGGTTCAGAGCGTAACATGCTCGACGCTATCTTGAACAGGTCAGCTCTATATCCTTCAAACTTCCATTCAGCGGTCGCCCATTAATAGTAATTGCTTTCTGCGGCAGACAGCACACCAAGATCACTGATAATACTGTTGAAGTCCTCTGTCGTATTGGCCGCCATTGCAATGGTATCGTAATCCGCCGCTGTATAATGAGCCACTGCGTAAAAATGTTTTCCCGGATTTTCCGACCGCAATCCACTGAAAGCCACTCTCACCGCTTCGGAAATCTTTGCCACAAAATAATTCCAGTCCATAATCTAATCTCCGGGATGTTAATTTCCGTATACATCAACACCGGCTTTCTGCAATGCCGCCTTCATCGCCGCAGTTGCATCTCCAGGTGGAAGGCTCTGCCCAGAAATCTGCCTATCAGCTGTCTCCAAGCGTGTCGCAACGGCTTTTGCATTAGCGACAGAATGTCCCTGGTTTTCTGCCCACATCAGGGCATCAGGGTCGTTAACAGGGGTCTATTCCATATTTACCAAGAACTGAGCGGCTCCGCGCCAGGGCGGTCTGCATCGGGGGGGGAACGCTCGAACTCACCTTTGAATACGATGTGGTGTGCATGGGGATTTTGCATGCTGCTGGGAGCGCTTGTACCTGTCTTCTTTGCATACCATTGGCCCCAGTTCTTCTCACAATCAGCCAGCCCCCAAGGATCGACCCACCCCAAGGGATCATGCACATACCCATGCGTCCGCAGACCGCCCGACAGCCCGATCGGGTCCGGGCTCAGATATTGCCCGCTGTCCGGATCGTAATACCGGTTCAGGTTGTAGTGCAGCCCGCTCTCATCGTCCGCCCATTGGTTCAAGAAGCGTAGCCCGCACTCCGCCTCCGCCGGGCCGGAGGTCGGGTCGGCGGCGGAGGCGAATGCGCCCGGACGCCCCGCGGGCAGGCGTTGCGTCGTGGCGCGGCCCCACAACTCGTGCTCGGCTTGCCACAAGCAGCGGCCCTCGGCAGAGAATACTTCCTTCGGCGTGCCCAGATGGTCGGTCACCACCGGATACAGCCGCGTGCCGTCCTTCGCCCAGCCGTCCGGGCCGGCGGACACCATCTCCTTGGCCAGAGGCTCGAACCCGGCGCCGTAGTGCCAGCGCTCCGCCACCTCACCCCCAGGGCCGGAGTGCCAGGCCTCCGACAGGCGCGGGCCCTCCCACACATACGCCACCGCCGCCGCCTGACCCGGCGTCACGCACCGCTTGCCCACCCGCCGGCCGAACGCGTCGTAGGTGTAGCGCCAGACTGCCTCACCGGGCGTGCGCAGCTCCACCAGCCGGTCGAACCCGTCCCAGGCATACGACGACGTCTGCGGCCGGAACCCGGCGCGCGCGACCGTGCGGGAGACCATGCGCCCCCTGACATCATACACGTACGTGTTGCCGCCGGCCCGGACCACGCAGTCCGCATGATAGTCATGCAGCCCGGCCCCGCTCGCGGCCAGGTTCATCAGCGCGTCATACGAATACGGCTCATCCGCCAGCCGCGACCGGCCCATCGGTGGACGCGTCACCTGGCCCACCTGATCGCGGGCGTCATATCGATACTGCACCTGACCCCGGGCGCTGTCGGCCACCCCCACCAGCCGCCCGGCGCGGTCCCAATCGTATTGCCGGGCCACCTCACCGTCCCGCAACAACCCCGCCGTCTCGGGCAGGCCCGCCCGCTGCTGCGCCAGGCGCCCGGCCGGGTCGTAGGACTGCGTGAGCGTGAACGCCCCGGCACCCCGCATCCGCCGCCCCGTCTCGAGCCCCGACGCGTCCCGCTCGAACGCCAGGCCATGGCCGTTGCTGTCATACGCCGCAATCAGGCCGCGCGCGTCGTAGGCCAGCGTCGTATCGCCGCTCGGCGTCGAGCGCCCGGCGTAGCGGCCGGCCTTGTCATAGCGGTATTCGATCGGCACCCCGCCCTGCGTCTCACCCACGAGCTGCCCGGCGGCGTCGTAGGCCATGCGGATATCCGTCTCCGCCCGCTCCGACCCGGCGCGGTAGGTGCAGGCACGGACCAGCCGGCTCGCCTCGTCATACGCATAGGTGATCCGCCCGTCCCCGGCATCCACCTCGGTGATGCGGTCCTGATCGTCCCAGCGCAGCCGGTGCGCCGAGCCGTCATGCAGCCGCTTGATCTGCACGCGGCCCAGCGCATCCCGCTGATACTGCGTACGCCGCCCGGCCCAATCCGTCTCCATCGCGAGGCGGCCCGCCGGGTCGTAGGCGAAACCCCAGCGGTCGCCCGCGGCGTTGATGACGGTGGTGAGCCGCCCGGCCTTGTCATAGTCGAACACCGTGGCGCAGCCGGCGCCGTCGGTGATGCGGCGAAGCAGGTCGAAGGCGCCGTGGGCCAACTGCGTGGTCTGCCCCTCCGGCCGCCGGGTCAGGGTCGGGAGGCCCTCGGGGCCATACTGATACAGATCGACGCCGCCAGCCGGGACGATGCGCCGCGTCGCTTGACCGCGGGCCGGCGTAGTCGAGCCGGGTGGTCCGCCCCGCCTCGTCAACATCGGCCAGCAACCGGCCAAACCGGTCCGGCCCGAACCGGCGCAGATACCCGGCGCCGTCCTGCTCGCCGGTCAGGCGGCCTTGGCGGTCATAGTGCCACGCGCGAAGCAGGCCGGCGGGTTTGCCGTTGCGGGGCCCGTCTGCCACCCGCCTGACCACCGGCACTGCCTCGGTCGACACAGATGCTAGGCCGGCAACACGTCCGGCAACAACGACATATCGACTGGATCATCCGCCCGGTCGGTTTAAACCCAGACGCTCGTCGGAAAGTCGCCCATGGCCGGCTTCAGTTGATGGAAGGGCAACCATGCTTTGAAGCAGGACGGGTTGCGCCGTCGTAGATTGCAGCCGGCGCCAGCAACCGCCGGGTCTGCCTGGCGTCTTGGCTCTCGCGGGCGGCAAAACGAGAAACTGTAGCATTGTAGTCGGATCAGAGCGTAAATCGGGCATGTCGCGCCTCAGCGGTTCAAACTCACCAAACCAGATCGTGAACGCGTCGAGCAAGCCTCCGGAGTGAGAGTCTTGGGGCAAACCCTACTCTGTAATACTTGCAAGGAAATCGGTAAAGGAGTTTTGCTCAATCCCTAAAACCTTTCCAGAAGGGTCTAGTAATTCCACCTCACTCAGATACGGCCCGTTCATGTTCTTAAGCGCGAGGCAGAGCCACGGACCATATCCTGAATGAGCGATAATGAGCTTATCGACAGGCCAACCTATTTCAGAGCGCAACTGAAGGTTGATTGGAACAACGCTCGGAATGCCTTCACCAGGGAATTTAGTCGGAATGATGCCGTATATTTCAGTTGCATCAAAGCTTCCGCATCCCAGCTCACTTAAGAATACTTTGTAGTCCGATGGAAAAACAACTCCTAGCAGAGCTTCCGCTTTCGCAATCTGCTCCGGTCTCGCTCTACCTGCAAAATCAGCTCGATTAGATTTCGAGAGCATTCGCTCAGCCACCGCTGAAATAACTTCAGCCTTAAGCACTGCAATCCCCTTAAGGCAACAATGGAACCGAATATTCGAATGAGAAGATCACAAACCACAGAGGTCCTGCAAGGGTTAGAGTGGCTTCCGACACGCAAGGATCTGATATTAATCGCGATTGTCGTCACAAACAGAAATGCAGGTGCTTCTCGCCGCTCGCTAAGAACTAGCAATAAAGCGCAACTTTGGAAGCATACCTCAAGCGGCCGCTTCATCATCAACGTGAACTACTTTTGGCCCGTTTAGTAGAGCTTAGCAAATGTAAACTCATATGGATCGTTGTAACTGAATTTGACGGAAAATCTGCCATTCTCATCTATTTCAGAATAGAAGCAAACCCAATTCTCACCATTACTAACGAACGTCGCGTGGAAATGTTTTGCGAGATCGCGAATATCACTTGACCGTTTAGTAACGGGGTCGCCCGCCTTGACTCTTATTCTTGTTCCACTGTTGTCGTGTACTACGTAGGAGTAACCAATCACCCCACTATCGAAGAAAGCTATAAATTCTATCTTCTTGAAATCTGGGTCAACTTCATCAGCAATGATGCCAAAAATAGAGCCAAGATCACCGTTGATCGCATCGTCTCTCCAATCACTCAAGGCTGCCTCGAGAACGATTGACCTGCGACATTCTCAAACTGCGCATTGTGTTCGATACCATCCACAAAATATTGCACATTGAAGCTGCTTGGCCTCGTGGAGGTTCCAGTATACACTGGTGGAGACCTTCGCGTAACCGTGCCCGCGTGAGCAGCAGCTATCCCGGGCCGGTTCAGGCGGTCAATAGGGTCAGCACTGCCTCGATCCGGGCCTTGCCGGTCTGCCAGGCCGCCATTCGGACGCACCTCGCCTGTCAAATCGCGCACTGCCGCTTCGAGCGCCGGCCAGTCGACCATAGCCGCGATCCGGTCGAGCGTGGCGTTGCGGCCGACCGTGGTGCCGATCAGACCCTCGACGAGGTTAACTTGTCCCATCCTGCGCTGCATGCGATCCACTCCCCGCCAGCCCCTGCAAAGAGAGAATCACATCGGGTCGCTTCGGGGAGGGATTATGCGAAGGTCTCTATTTGAGTAGAATTCCAGCTGAGCTTAGGCTCTGGTAATTCATGCCAAGCTCTGATGCTGGAATGCTCGGCCTCTCGATACTTCTTAGCCCGGGTGGCCAGACATGAAGCTCTCAGCAGTTCATCAATCCGGGCTTTATCTCCGGCGGCAACTCTTGTGTCTGATCTACCATCGTCTCATCTCATTGGTGGTAAGAAATTGTATTGTGCCAATGGCAGAAGTCTATCGCTGAACTCTTTGGACTTTCAGCTGATATCTCGCGCAATCCCGAGGTGCGCGGCCCAAGGCCGGGTGGACCCTAAAGCGTGGCAAGATGCCGCTGAAGTTGAATCCGAGATCGGTGAACATCTGCCGGGCGGCGTCGTGGTCCGCGTCACAGGACGCCGACATCCAGGAGCCAGTGCAGCGCGCCTTGGTCCAGGTGATCAATGCCGCGACGGCCTCCGTCATCAGCCGGTGCCCCCACTGCTCCCGTGCCAGGAGGAAGCCGATTTCCATGTCGGTCGACAGCCGGCTCACCTGCACGATCCCGCATAAGCGGCCGGGTTGGGTGGTGAGATCGACCGCAAGACTATGCACACTGCCAATGTCTGCGTGCTTTTGACAGAGGTCGATGAACTGGCGCGTCGCGGCGCGGTCGGACAAGGGTGCCAGCGGAGTGAACCGGCAGACGGCTGGATCGGAGAAGATGTCATTCAGGCGATCCGTGTCTTGATCAGACAATGGCCGTAGCGCCACACGGGCCGCCTCGTATGTTACCAGGCCGGACATAACAGCCTCCCCTAGGATACAATGGTTCGGTGGCGCTATCCGCAGATCTTGCGGATCTTCACTCTCCGAGCGACATCATCGAATTGTATGAGTATGAATTTTCGGAGGCCAGCCAGGATGCTGAAATGCTCTGGGGCGCTCAGCCAGCGCACGTTTTTCAAACGGATTTGATCTCCCCTAGTGCTCTGACGCATTCCGCCAATCCACATCTGTCACTGCAAAGCTGCCTTACAACGCGCGGGACTATTCATCGCCCGATGGTTCTGACAAACACCTCCCGTCCATTAGCGTCATATTTGATGAGGCCGAAATCGGACAGACCAGCCAAAATCTGAAAGTGCTCGGGTGCTCGGACACGCCTGAGGTGGTCGAGTTTGTTACTTCCTCCGAATGCCAGTGCGGGGACAAACCCAAAGCACTCCTCACGCTTGAGCTTTCCAAGTTTCTTGGTGGCACGCTCGAACATAAGTTCGCCTGAATCGTCACGCATATCACAACTATTTACGACACCGATTAGATCCGATGCGATAACCCGATCCGCTCCGATCACCCTTCGCGTCTCTTTAAATTCCGATCGGTCTTCCGAGTGAGATTGAATGGTGGTAAACGGGAGGTCGATTTCCAAAGGTTTGGCGACACTTTCCACTTTTGGGAGTGAGGAGCTTGTTCACTCCTTGCAGCCCGTCATGCATCTCAGAGGGGATTGTCCCTCGACTGGCCAACGAATATCACTGGAGATGATCAGGAAACCAGGTTTTCCTGTTTCAGTAATTCCAGCGCTCGCGGGCTTTCTGCAAATACGTCCGCTCCGTCCAGCATATAGGCTCGAAGCAGATGTTCGATCCCGGCCTTTGTCTCGCCAAGATCAACCAATGTTTCGCCCAGCCAAAGGAGCGTCAACGGATTCATGTGACCGTCCGGACTGCTCACGGCGTTGTATAAGACATGCTTTGCGGATTGGAGGTCACCGGTCTTGCGATAAGCGTCACCCAAGGACGTATAAAGCCATAAGGCTGCCTCCCATTCTGTCTTCGGTTCCGGGAGGAGCGATACGGCCCTGTTCCAAACGTCGATCGCATCGCGGGGCAGGCCCGCCTCCATCGACACGTTGCCAACCTCGGACAACCGGTCGATTTCGTCGGCGATCGTCGCGGGGAGGTCAGTCACTTGGCTTTCTTTCGCGAGAGATAGAAATCGAGGTACTTGCGGTCCTCCCCCTGAAAGGGGCGGGTTTTGCCGAACTTGTACTGGCGGTCGAACTCTTCATAGGCTTTGTCCAAATCGCCCATCGTAAACCACAGTGTCGCAGCGTAGAATTCAATGACTTCGTTCCGACCTGGGCCGTATGACTCTCGCGTGATCTCAAGCCAATGGATTGCTTTTTCGAATTCCTTAATATCGCGAAAAAAGAGGAGGTTATCCCTCGGGATAATGTTGGAATAGAAATTCCAACCAAGTTTCGGCTCTGGAAGCTCGTGCCAAGCCCTTGTACTCAAATCCTCGGCCTCTTTAAACCTTTTAGCTCTCATAGCAATTCCAGATGCCCTAAGCAGTTCATCTATCCTGGACTTTGTTTCGGCCGGTAGGTCTTGAGTTTGATCTGCCATTTTCTCATCTCAACGGAGGTAAGTAACGTTCACTCTGACCTAATATTGCGCCCTGAGAGCGATTTATGGAACTACTTTCAAGCACATAGTTATCTGAATTCAGCATCCACGCCCTCACCTCGGGGGCTTTGGCTCCATAGGCTCGACCAGTCTGATTCCACCACGTCACCGCATCAGTCTGATGAGCCATGTCTCCTTTTGAGAGATCATACCAATTTCCATCGGAGGATTGAAACTCCTGCAAGCCGGTTCGTGGGTTGGTTTGGATTTTCCCTTCCGCTTCCATCCGCTCGATGACTTTACGACCTGTCGCAGATGCCTTTCCAGGCGTTCGACCCAGATATTTTTCCCGCAAACTCAACGCCCGCGTCACCCGAACGCCGGCCGACCCCTCCACCGCCGCCTGCTCCACGGTCGTCGCGGCTGCCCCCGCCTCCTCAGCGGCGCGTGCAACCGTGGGCACGTCCTCAGCCGCCCGCCCGATCCGGGCTAGACGCCCCGGCACGGAGGCCAGAGAACCAACTCCGCCGGGTCCCAATCCCGCAACCCCTTCCGCAACCGCCGCCGCCGTCTCAGAGCCCCCCGCGGCCCGAACGCCCGCGCCCACGACGGTTTGGGTAACGGTGCGCGTTCCTTCGCCCGTCCACGCGGTCCGCAGCCCGGCCTGGAAATTATCCACCCCATTCCACGCGACGGCCGCACCTGCCAGCGCACCGATGCCTGTTTCCGAGAAAACGATTGCACCGGCCCCGCCCACGACCGCCTCAAATCCGCCGCCAACGGCCTGAACCGCTCCCACACTCCGGGTCAGGACGTGGCCGTGCGCTGCGTCGAAATCTCCGACCGATTTCGCGGCCGAACTCACCCCATCCTTCGCCTTCTGCCACCAGCTTCGCTCGTCGGGCGGGGCTGCGACCACCTCCACGTTGCGGATCAGCCGGCCCTCCCCCACCGTGTTGCCGGGCGCGTCCGGGGCCGCCTTGTCCATTTCGAAACGGTCGCCATGCCGGATAGCCGGTGAGCCGTTGATCCGCACGATGCGGGACGCGGTGATCGGGGCGGCCAAGCCACCCTGCGCGCCGGAGACGACGCCCTTCCGCCCATTCGCCGCCTCGTCGCCGGTGTTGTTGGCGATGCGTGATGAGAGCCGCATCGCCGCCGTCCCGCGGTAATTCACATTGGGCGAATACAGCATGTCGTGCTCGGCCACGGCCGTGATCCCGTAGGGGACCGGATAATTGTTGGTGAGCTCCATGGAAGGTGCGAGCGACGTGACCCGGTATTCGTCCGTCTTATGCGCGCCCTCTGGCGGCGGCGTGGACGCCCCCGCCGGGGCCGGCGGCGCTTTGGCCGGCGAGCCGTTCCCATCATCGGGCACGTGTAGTCTCCTTGACGGGCAGCCCAGCGGCGGTGCGATCGAGGTCGCTGAAGCGGAAAGCGCGCAGATCGATCTCACCCTGCTCGATTTCATAAGCGAACGAGGTCCGCCATGTGAGCACGACCTTGGCGTCCAATGTTCGAAGATCGGCATGCACGCCGTCCAGCATCAACGGGCAAACCTCCTCGGCGACCTCCGGACGACGGACCGTCGCCGTCAGGCCTGCGGCCGGCAGCTTCACCCGGAGGATCCGAATGGTCGGGTGCATGTGCGCGAACTCCACCACCTCATCACCCCGCAACCATGGATCGATGACAAGGTCCGGGTGGGCAGATTGATAGAACCTGTAATCGAAATCCCGCGGCAAGATGGGATGCCGCTCCCGTATCCAATCGTCGTCTACGGTGCCCACATGCCGCTGGCGAAACCGTGACCAGGGCGGAACCGGCGCGCATCCCTGCGGCACATAGTCTTGCCGCCAGTCTATGATGGGTGCGTCAGTCGCCTCAATCTGCGGCGCGGGTAATTTCCGGTCTTTTGGACTGAAGTTGAGGTCTAAAACACCGGGTCCTAGCCCATTGAATGGATGCATCTCGGGCGGGGTGTCCTGCGTGGGGCGTATCGGCCGAGGCCCGCCGAACGCATGAACCCAACTTAGTGGCACCGAGATTACAGGCTCGGATGTCCCCAACCGCCAGCCCTCGAACTGCGGCTCTGCTTCCGCCCCACGAAGTGAGATTCTTGCCGGCCGAATTTGCGGCTCCCAGACTCGCGGGCCATGGATCTCAAGCAGCTTTTCCAGGCGGCCCGCGACCCGGATGCCGCAGGTCCATTGCTGGTGCGGCCGCCCCTCGGGTGCAAAGGTGGTGCCCAAAACGGTGACATCCGTTCCAGGCTTGAATGGCACGAAATCACTCGGACCGACCAAAAGGCTGTGATGAGGGTCTCCTTCATACAAATCAGCCCATAAAAACGGTTGCTGCTGCGGCGAGCGGGACAATCGCCCGTCGGCCAACAGGTCGAACGTGCCCCGGACGGCCACAACCCCGTTGAGAGTCCCGGTCAAATTGAATTGCCGAAACACGGCGGCTGATAGGCCGGTGTGGTTTTGCAGACTCATCGAGCCACTGCCTCAGCCGTCTCCAGGTTTGTTCAGATCGATGATTTCACCGTTTATCTGGACGGGTCCGGAGGCGGTGAAATTAAAATGCACCCCGAGAATGGTCACTGTTCCGTCGCTCTTCACGACAATTCGCGACGAGCCCACGACGATCTCTAGCTCCTCCCCGATCTCAAGCCGCATCTTCTTGCCAACTTTAGTCCAATGGGTCTGGCCGACGTGAACCACCTTGCTGGTTCCAATTTGCTCGATGTCCGCCACCCCCACCGATCGCGTGCTTACGTTTCCCACGACCGTATTCATCATTCCTGACATACCGGAGAGGATGCCGCCAACGTCTTGGCCCATTCCCATGCCGGCTTGCCGCAGCTTGTCGCCGGCGTCGGCGATCGGACTAGAACCGGCAACGACACCCTGGCGGGAGGCGAGCCCACCGCCAGTTAAAAATCCAAGGGCAGATGAGGCAAGGCTCAGAGCGATTCCTCCAATCGACTCCGCCCCACCCCCGGACGCCCCGGCCACCTGGCCCGCTTGCTGCAACAACCCGGCCGTCGTTGACGCCAACCCCGCCAGGGGCGCCATCAGCGCCATTGCCGCCGGGCCCGTCCCGCCCACGGTGGTGTTGACCGAGCCGCCCACCTCCGTCTTGTGATTGCCGCCCACCTCTACCGATTGGTTCTGGCCCACGCTCGTCACGTGATGCGCGTCGACCCGGTGCGTGTGGTTGTTCAGCACGCGTCCCGTGCGGTCCTTCTGCGCGTGCTCGAAGTAATTCTCATTGCCCGTTGCGTCCTCGAACGTCTGCTCGTTCGCACCCTGCGACTTGTGCGACTTGCTCCGCATCACCATCCGCGTCTTCTGCGCCGGCAAGCTGTAGGGCACGCGTTGCTGCGGGTTCGGCACCAGGCCCGCCACCACCGGGCGGTCCGGGTCGCCGTCCAAATAGGTCACCATCGCCTCCATCCCGATCCTGGGGATCACCTGCGCGCCCCAGCCGCCGCCGCCCCAGCTCTGGATCACGCGGACCCAGCACGTGTCCGTCCCATCCTTCTTCGCCCGGCGGTCCCAGGGGAACCACAGCTTGACCCGCCCATACTCGTCCGTATGGATCTCCTCGCCCTCCGGGCCCGCCACGATGCCGATCTGTGTGCCGTCCAGCCGCGGGCGGTGCGTGTCGCGGTGGGGGGTCGCGGGCAGGCGGGATGGTAACGCCGTAAAGCTGTTGGTGTAATCGCGGGCGTTGTCCTCCGGCTCGAAGCTATGGTCCTCCATGATGTGAGTAATGCTCAGCACCACGTGCTCCTCATACTTCGGGCCGTGCTTGCTCACGTCATACGGCTTGAACAGCTGGCCCGGCGCCAGCGTCTTCGTGTCACCCCCGCCCTCGATCCGCTCGTGATCCACCTCCGTCGCCGGTTTGCGCAGCTTCGTCGCCCGCGCCGCCTCGGTCACATCGCCGATGCGGGACGGGTACTCATACAGCTCATA
The DNA here is from genome assembly GCA_965246925.1 of Acetobacteraceae bacterium. GTDB lineage: Bacteria > Pseudomonadota > Alphaproteobacteria > Acetobacterales > Acetobacteraceae > JANPPS01. The sequence goes on from OZ251994.1 coordinate 72,970, forward strand.
CTTCCCGTTGCCGGGCAGCTTCACCAGCGAGTCCGTCCGCCCCCGCGGCACCGTGCCCGGCGTCTCGAAGTTCCAGTCGCCGCCCGCCCGCATGCCCGGGCCGAGCGGGTCTGGCCGGGTTGTCAGCGATGGGTCCGGACCCTCGCGCCGGAAGCCGTCCTGCCGCAGGCGCGCGGCGGGTTCCCGCTATCTAGCGGGTCTATTCTCGTTATGGGAACGGCAGTTCACTGCCCAGTGCTGCCAGCAAGACGGATGTGAGGCCACTGCCACCGGGCACGAAGGTGAGTTCGACCACGCGGGCTTCGTCCAGGAAATAGGACACGCGGGTGCCGGGGCCGGTGTGATTGATGGAGAGCTTGGTTTGAGCCGTGGCGAAGGTCTCCGCGAACTCATCCAGCCTATAGGGCAGCGCGGCTTGCGGCGGGGTGAGCCGTGCCCGCTCGAGCACCAGGGCGTCGGCCCAGCCGGGCACCCCCGTCTTTTCCCGGCGATACAGCACGAGTTCGAGCCCGGCACGATCGTGCGTAAGGGTGACGCGGGTGCGGGGCGCGGCCAGCCCGTCCGGCACGGGGAGGCCGAGCTGGTCGAGCAGAGCGAGCAACCAGGGGCCGATGCCGTAGCGGTTGATGCGAACGGCGATCTCGGCGGCGAGGGCGCGGTCGACAATCATGATACCTCAGGCATTCATCGCACCGGTGGGTTGCCGGGATAGTCGATGCGGGTCCAGCCCTTGCCGTCAAAGCAGAGAATATCCCGGAACCCGACGGTCCAGAGTACGCCATCGGCTGACGTTACGGTATGGATGTCAGCGATGTCAGGCGTAAGCCCGGTGGTCACGCGGTCGAGCCGGCCGTTATGAAAGGTGAACAGCCCAGTGGGCCCGCCGAACCCGCCATTGGCGGTGATCCATAGCTTGCCCTGGAACAGCGTCATGCTGTTGAACGACAGGTCACCACCGGGTGAGAGGTCGCGGAAGCCGTCCTTGTGATTGCCGCAGAGGAGGGTGCCCTTGCTGCCGCAAATCCAGATCCGCTTTTCGTCCTCGACGACGATTTCGAACAGGTTGTTCTTGGGAATCCCCTCGGTAATCCACTGCGACCGCTCGCCATTCCAGAGCAGAAGCCCGCCATCGTAGCCGGTGAGGTAGATTTCGTATTCGCGGGGGCCATTGATAAAACTAAATAGTTTGCGACGATCATTTGTGAACATGGCCACTAAGAACTGAATATCGCCCTGTTCAGCCGCACGTTTTGTGTTTGCAAGGTCCGTTTGGAGTGACGGGTCCAGTAGCTTCCAATGGTCGCCGAACTTTTCGTAGAGCTGCCCGTCTGCGCCACACGCGTAAAGGCAGTTCTTGATCTGGACTAAATTCAAGATGTCAGCCCGTACTATTGTTTCAGGATACAATCTCTCCATGCGCCCCTGGACGCTGTCCTTATAAAAAATTGCACCTTGGATACAGGTTGCGGCCAACGTTTCTGATCGGCTACCAGGTTCGAGGACCGGCTTTAATCCCATTGTATAGAACGGCAAATCGTGTAACAACCATCGCTGGTCTGAAAGCACAAGTTGGCAAAGCCTGGTCCGAGGATAGAATGGATCTTCGGTATTTAGATCATCCTCAAACGCCGCAGACGCGTAAAGTGTCGGACCCTGTCCCGCAGAAGCTTTTTTGAAACTGACTACGTCGGACTTATTTGACACTCAAGGCCTCCTGACGAAAGTTTGCCAATTGTCCTGCGTCGCACCCCGGCGTAGCACTACCCCGGCGTCCCCGGTCGGTAGATTTTGCGTCGTGCGTCCTAAGACTTTGCGATCTCGGCCCTGATATTGTTGATCTACGGCCTTGGTTACCTCCACTACACAAGCGGGCACAGCGCCGATCGTAGCAGCTATCGAAACTGAAATAATCTCTCCTATGGCTAAAGTGCCTTTTGGAGTGTTCGCGGCACCAAGACGACCGATTATGACATCCCCAGCGTGAGCCCAGTAATGCTCACGCTCAAGATCGCCAGGGTTGCTCTTTACGTCTTTGGGTTGCTTCGCATTGCCGGAAACGCAGATGCACATGCCGTCTTTGAAGCCTGGAAGACCTGGAATGCGATATTCTGGCTTATCAGTCTCGCGTTGACCCCGGTTGCCGACACCCAGGGCGTAATCAGGCACAATATGATGCGGCGTCATGCCTCTGGCCGCGCAGATCGGTTGCATGATGGAATACTTATCGACCTGGCAACGCTTGCGTCGCTCCTCCTCGCTGATCCGGGCGCCCTCGCCACCGCCGTCAACCGAAGGCTGCTCGGTAGGCTTCTCCTCAAGCAAAGCGGCCACTTCTTGGCCGTTGAGAGTTCTTATGTCTACTCGGCGCCCTGCGCGAGCACTCAAAATATCGTTGGCTATTGCAACTCTGTCTTCAGGCTGAATGAGAAGCCCGTACTTACTCGGCGGTACATTCAGTATATCCAGAGGAGACTTTAACGGTCGTCGACCCCAAAGCAGGTTTTGATCGGCAATGACCTTTACGCCCGTTGGCGAAAGTATCACTCCCATCGCCCGGTCTTCGTCTTCGACCTCCTGATCGGTCATGGTCTGACGTCTCAGCAAATCTCGAAGCGGCAACGACCATATCCCGAAACGCCGTAGCAGCACCGAGCCGGACGGACGGCCCGGGGGAGGGCGGGGCGTTGGTGACGTGGGGGTGCCCGGTATCGGCTGTGGCGGGCTTACTGGTGGAACCGCAGTCGGTGCCGGTGGAGTGAAGCGCTGGCCTGTATCGTTGTAGGCCAATTGCGCGCCGGGCCGAGAGAGGCTCGGGTCGGGCGCAGCGTCCGACATGATTTGTGGTTCATTGTTGACCCGGGTTGCCACCGACCCCGCAATCCGGTCCGTATCCGGCGGCGGCTCGTAGGTCGCGGTATCCCGCGTAAACTGGCACTCCCCCACCGTGTTCCGGTTGTTCATCCAGCACCGGTCCAGATGCCTGATCACGGGGGAGCCCTCGACCCGGAACTGTGCCGCATGCTGGATCGGCTCGCAGACGCCGCCATGGGTGCCGGACTTGGCACCGCCGCCCGTGCCGGCCTCGTCGCCGTGCACGTGCTGTGTCAAACTGGCCAGGCGCATCACCCGCTGCCCGGTGAAGAACACCGTCGCGGCATAGCCCTCGTCATGGCCGCCGTAATCCACGACATTGTAGGGTGTCGGCATCATCTGGTTGCCGACCGGGGTGAGATTCACGCTCGGCGCCAAGCTCACGATCTTACTAGCGTCGGTGTCCCGCATCGCCTCGCGCGGGTCCTTGGTGGCCCAGGGGTCCGGGCTTGACTTGCAGATTCCTATCGAGCGGCCGAACCGATGTTCCGAATGATTTTCTTTACACCAAATGGCTGAGTATCAGTAGCCGGGTAAAGTCTCGTGAGCTTGAAGGTGGTGATTTGGGTCAGAAACAAAAGATGTTCGATCAAACCCAACCGCCGTACGTTTTCCAATTTTGGCTCACCGCCAAAGTTCAGCGCTGGAACGAAGCCATAGATCTCACCTGGGGAAAGCTGGCCTAGTTTTGCCAGGGCCTGCGGAAACAACATCTCCCCGGCGGCATCGTAGGGTCCGTCGTCGTCAGACTCGATCCCGCCTTGAAGGGCCAGGCCGACCCCGAAATCTGGTGGCGATGGCGGTGCATTCGCAAGCTCAGGACGGGTTGGAAGCGCTGGATCGTATGTACCATCGAAGATTTCTGACTCTTCGAACGTCACGTAAAGATACACATCTTTCTTACCCCAAAGAACCATGTCGCCGAATGCATAATAGCCAATGGCTCGGATTTCACTGGGATGATACTCTGGATCGTCAGCCAAAATTCTATCAACTACTGGGTTGAGCAATGCCGGGTCCGGGATCCAAAACTTACCTTTGCCGTATGATCCTGATCCATGCTGGGCCAAAAACAGCATTAAACCTGGCGGGACCTGCCCATCCAGTTCACGTATACGGTTGCGGGTTAGGACCCGGCGATGCTCAGGGTCGCCATGTGCACGAATGATCTCGGCGAAAACGTCGAAAATAGCCATATGGGTATCCCTCCAAGATATGCATAGCGCGCATCAACAGACCGATAGCCGGATATTCATGGGACAGTTCAAAGCGGCCATCTCCGCAGCGTAGCGCTGCATGGCCACGGTCACTGGCGCGGAGGACGCTTCGCTTCGGACCGTTGGCGCGCTACCCGGGATAGGGTCGCGGTCGGGCGAGGCTGGGTAGGTCGTCGTATTGCGGACAAGAACCGCCTCGCCCACCGTGTTGCGGTTATTCATCCAGAACCGGTCAAGGTGCCGAATAACTGGCGATCCTTCCGCCAGCACCTGCGGAGCATGCCCGATCGGCTTGCAGATGCCGCCCTGCGTGCCGGACTTGACCCTGCCGCCCGTGCCCTGCTCGTCGCCATGCACCTGTTCGTGAAACTGCGCAGGACCATTGCCCGCTGGCCCTTGAACCGCACGGAATGCCAGGAGCTGGGTCAAAATTGCGTACTCTATAAGGTTGTATTGCCCCAATGGCAGGGCCTACCGCTAAACCCTCAGGACTTTTAGCCGATATTTTGCGCAATCCCGAGGTGCGCGGCCCAAGGCCGGGTGCACCCTAAAGCGTGGCAAGATGCCGCTGCAAGTGAATCCGAGGTCGGTGAACATCTGCCGGGCGGCGTCGTGGTCCGCGTCACAGGACGCCGACATCCAGGAGGCAGTGCAGCGCGCCTTGGTCCAGGTGATCAATGCCGCGACGGCCTCCGTCATCAGCCGGTGCCCCCACTGCTCCCGTGCCAGGAGGAAGCCGATTTCCATGTCGGTGGACAGCCGGCTCACCTGCACGATCCCGCATAAGCGGCCGGGTTGGGTGGTGAGATCGACCGCAAAGCTATGCACACTGCCAATGTTTGCGTGCTTTTGACAGAGGTGGATGAACTGGCGCGTCGCGGCGCGGTCGGACAAGGGTGCCAAAGGAGTGAAGCGGCAGACAGCTGGATCGCATAAGATGTCGTTCAGGCGATCCGTGTCCTGATCACCCAATGGCCGCAGCGCCACACGGGCCGCCTCGTCGTTCACCAGGCCGGATATAACAGCCTCCCTTAGGATACATTGGTTTGGTGGCGCTATTCGCCGATCTTGCGGATGTTCACTCGGCGAGCGTTATCATCGAATTTTATGAGTGTGAAATTCCCGAGGCCAGCGAGGATGCTGAAATGCTCTGGGGCGCTCAGCCTGCGCACGTTTTCCAAACGGATTTTACCGCCCAGTGCCAAAGCTGGCACGAAGCCGAAGCATTGCCCCTTTTGCAGCTTCCCGTATTTTCTTAAGGCTTGCTCAAATAGGGAGTGATTCTTTTCATCTACGAAAGCAGAGTCTTCATCCACGCTTAGGAGATCTATCGCTATAACTCGATCTGGTCCAAGGTTTTCGGCTATCTTTTGTTGTTTTTCATCCCCAGTAAAATCACCTTGTACCCAGCCCAAAGGCAGATTGACATCGATATTCCCTAATGTTCTATGCCAAATGTGCAACTCGCCGAAGGCGCTATAACCAAAAACCGCACAGTGTTCAGGGGATATTACTGCATCGCCGAAAAAAATAGAGTTTACGAGATCATGAAAGTCGTCAGGGAGACAAAATGAAAATGCGCTATCTCTCCAAGAGCCAACTCCGACCTCTTTCCAAAACGCCAAAAGGCTCGTTGGAATCGTTGTATCTAGCTTATTAATCATTTCGTCATTGATAAATAAAGGATTTTCGGGAAACCCGTATTTTGAAATAAGATAGCTAAAATCATCTGTCATTATGAAGTCGCCTTACACCGCTCAAGTTCCACATCCATTTTTTTATCACCTCGGGCTTTTGCATTCGCGGCCTCCTGTTCCAGAGCCGAAGCTCGCGTTTTATCGCCACCGCCCTTTGTATTCCATTGCGCACCTATGGATTGGTTTTCAGACGCCCCACCGGGGATAGGACTTACCTTACCAGAACCGCCGGCGGCAAGGTCTGGTGTATGTAGAATTTGTTTGTCCTTCATGTAGGAAGCTGCATCCTGCGCGGCGTCGACTTCTGCTTGAGCAACTGGTCTGGTCTGTGAATACTCACGCTGTAGCTGCCGTCTCTTGAGTGCTTCTGCCGACGCCCTTTCTTGAGCTCGTATGGCTGCATCATCAGCCGGTCTCACAATGCGGCCGAAGTCATCCCGGTTCTTCGCCAAATTGTCCAGCAGCTCATCCGGCGACATGTTATTGATCGCGTCCTGCTGCTCTTTCAATTGCCGATCCATCTCGGCATCGGTGCCCTTTTTAGGCGTACTGAAACACGGAATGGCCTCCTTGGGGCAGGTCGCACAGCCCTTCACCGCCGCTCTCGATTGCAGCGCGATGTTCGCCACCTGCACAACCAGCTTCAAATCTTCCGCCGCCCGCGCCGCTGCTTGCGCCGCCCTCGCCAGGCGATAGATTCTCCAAGCCGCATAGGCAGCTTCGCCGAGTTCAATCGCCTCGATCCCGGCCGGTATCAAGATGAGAGGCGGCATTACAGACCCCCTTCATAGAACGCATCCGCCTCAGCCAGCTTGGTCATCTCTTCGAACAGCCGGTCCAAATTCGTGTCCGGCACCCCGCCCCCCTGCATGATGTAGCCCAGCACCGTGCCGTCACGCCCAAATGCGCCGCCGGTGGTCAACGCCATATAGGCCCATCGACCATGCGCCCGCTCGCTCACCAGCCCGGCCAGCCGCCCCTCATCCTCACACTCCTGCACGAACCGAAGCACCTGGGCGCGGGTCAAGCCAGTGGTTTCCTCAGGCGCAACCTCACACAAGAAGTATCCAATCCGATGGTGTGACCGGTCCCGCATGACGGCATCGAGCTTCACCACCTGCTCTCCGGACAACGCCAGCCGCCCGCGCGGGGCCGGCGGCCAGTCGGGCAGGTTGACGACGCGGGCCACGCCTACACCGCCCATGCTGAGAGGATCGACAAACAGCAGCTCCGCCGCAGGACCCAGCACCCTCGCGAACTGCCCGGCATCCAACACCCGAAGCATGCTGCTAATCGCCCGAGGGTCCCAATAGCGGAACGTCACCACCTCCGTGCCAGAGCGCGCATCGCGGGCGTCTGGGTTGGGCGGCGATGCCATATCGACCTGGGCCAGGGTGCGCAAATGCCGCCACAGCGCGGCCTCTCCGGCGGGACAGCCCCAGAAGACTGCGGCAGGTTTCGCGTCCAACATTTCCAGTACCGCATTGGACGCATCCGGCCGCTGATCGAGCGCTACCAGCCACGGACCCGCTGCCTCCACATCCTCCCCGGCACCCAACAACAGGGACCGCCCCCGCAGCCCGGCTGTCGCCAAGGCGCTCGGAAAGTCGTCCCACTGCGCCCCATCCACGACCGCAAACGCGGGCTGGGGCAGACGCGGCACTCCATCGGCCAGCCGGGCCATGTCCGAGACCGCCGGCTTCGGCTCGTCCCCGGGGAGGGGCGCGACCTGGTCGCCTATCGCCGGGCTCACCCCCGCACCAACGGGGCACCCAAATCCGCCATCCGTTTCAGGCAAGGGGCCGAGGGCGCCATCGCCGTGCCCGGAACGAGGGCCGGAATGTAGAGCACCGGGCCGGGTCCGACCGTCAGCTGCGCGGCACCCCCCTTTACGATCGCGGATATCTTGCCTTCCAGCACGGCCAGCCCAGCAGAATCCAGCTCGAGCCGCGCATCACCCGCTTTCAGGACAATGCGTTGCCCGGCGGTGATCTCCAACGCTTCGCCTGCGTCGATGATAACAGTCTTGGCCGCACTGATGTCAATCGCCTGTCCGACAGAAAGCTGATACGTCTGGCCAGCCTTGATTGAGTAGCTCTGACCAACGTTGACGACTTTCGAGACACCCACCTGCTCAGCACTCGCCACCCCCACTGTGTCCGACTTTAACGATCCCACCACCGTGTTCAGCACGCCGGACAGGCCGAACAGCCCGGCCACCGCCGCCCCCACGCCGCCGCCCGCGCCGGTCAAGGCCAACCCCGCATCCGCCTTCGGGCTCGACCCGGCCACCACGCCCTGCCGCAAGCCCAGCGCGTCCCCGCCGAGAAAGCCCAGCGCCATCTGCGCGATCCCGCCCGCGAAGTCGCCGCCGCCTGCGCCGCTCAGCAGGGCGGCGGTTTGCGGGGCTAGCGCGGCGGCTTGCGCTGCAATGCCGGACGCCATCGGGCCCACACCCCCCACGGTCACGTTCATCGACCCGCCGACCTCATGCTTCTGGTTGCCCGCAACCTCCACGCTGCGGCTGCCGCCCACGGATTGTACCTGGTGCGCGTCCACCCGTTCCGTCTGGTTGTTGCCCACCTTAATCGTGTGGTCGTGTTGCGCGTGCATGTGCATGCGTTCGGCGCCGGGCTGGTCTTCCATCGTGAATTCGTTGAAGCCGGTGCCCTTATACGTGTTGCTCCGCATCACCATCCGCGTCTTCTGCGCCGGCAAGCTGTAGGGCACGCGTTGCTGCGGGTTCGGCACCAGGCCCGCCACCACCGGGCGGTCCGGGTCGCCGTCCAAATAGGTCACCATCGCCTCCATGCCGATCCTGGGGATCACCTGCGCGCCCCAGCCGCCGCCGCCCCAGGACTGGATCACGCGGACCCAGCACGTGTCCGTCCCGTCCTTCTTCGCCCGGCGGTCCCAGGGGAACCACAGCTTGACCCGCCCATACTCGTCCGTGTGGATCTCCTCGCCCTCCGGGCCCGCCACGATGCCGATCTGCGTGCCGTCCAGCCGCGGGCGGTGCGTGTCGCGGTGCGGCGTCGCCGGCAGGCGGGACGCCAGCGCCGTGAAGCTCATGGTATAGTCGGGCGAGGTGTCGTCCGGCTCGAAGCTATGATCCGCCATCGTGTGCACGATGCTCAGCGCCACGTGCTCCTCATAGTGCGGGCCGCTCTTGCGCACGTCATACGGCTTGAACTTTTGCCCGGGCGCCAGCGTCTTCGTGTCACTCTCGCCCTCGATCCGCTCGTGATCCACCTCCGTCGCCGGTTTGCGCAGCTTCGACGCCCGCGCCGCCTCGGTCACATCGCCGATGCGGGACGGGTATTCATACAGCTCCTACTTCCCGTTGCCGGGCAGCTTCACCAGCGAGTCCGTCCGCCCCCGCGGCACCGTGCCCGGCGTCTCGAAGTTCCAGTCGCCGCCCGCCCGCATGCCCGGGCCGAGCGGGTCTGGCCGGGTTGTCAGCGATGGGTCCGGACCCTCGCGCCGGAAGCCGTCCTGCCGCAGGCGCGCGGCGGGTTCTGCTGTCTAGCGGGTCTATTCTCGTTATGGAAACGGCAGTTCACTGCCCAGTGCTGCCAGCAAGACGGATGTGAGGCCTCGGCCGCCGGGCTGAAAGGTGAGTTCGACCACGCGGGCTTCGTCGAGGAAATAGGACACGCGGGTGTCGGGGCCAGTGTGATTAGTGGAGAGCTTGGTTTGAGCCGTGGCGAAGGTTTCCGCGAACTCATCCAGTCTATAGGGCAGCGCGGCTTGCGGCGGAGTGAGCCGCGCCCGCTCGAGCACCAGGGCGTCGGCCCAGCCGGGCACCCCCGTCTTTTCCCGGCGATACAGCACGAGTTCGAGCCCGGCACGATCGTGCGTAAGGGTGACGCGGGTGCGGGGCGCGGCCAGCCCGTCCGGCACGGGGAGGCCGAGCTGGTCGAGCAGAGCGAGCAACCAGGGGCCGATGCCGTAGCGGTTGTTGCGAACGGCGATCTCGGCGGCGAGGGCGCGGTCGACAATCATGATACCTCAGGCATTCATCGCACCGGTGGGTTGCCGGGATAGTCGATGCGGGTCCAGATCTTGCCATCGAAGCAGAGGATGTCCCGGAACCCCAAGGTCCAGAGCACGCCATCGGCCGACGTTACGGTATGGATGTCATCGATGTCAGGCGTAAGCCCGGTGGTCACCCGGTCGAGCCGGCCGTTATGGTAGGTGAACAGCCCGGTGGGCCCGCCAAACCCGCCATTGGCGGTAATCCAAAGCTTGCCCTGGAACAGCGTCATGGAGTTGAACGAGAGGTCCCCGCCGGGTGAGAGGTCCTGGAAGCCGTCTTTATGATTGCCGCAGAGCAGCGTGCCCTTGCTGCCGCAAATCCAGATGCGCTTTTCATCTTCGACGACAATTTCGAACAGGTTGTTCTTGGGAATCCCCTCGGTTATCCAATGCGACCGCTCGCCATTCCAGAGCAGGAGCCCGCCATCGTAGCCGGTGACGTAGATTTCGTATTCGTGGGGGCCGTTAATGTGACCAAAGGTTTTTATTCGGTCTTGGCCCATCCAGGGGGAGAGATCAACAGCCAGTAATTTGTCGATATCATCCATGGCAGCGTCAAGCGCTTCGCGCATACCCCTATAATCGGGGAGAAGCGAAGGGTCCAGTAGCTCCCAATTACCACCGAACTTCTCGTAAAGTTGCCCATTCGCCCCACATGCGTAGAGGCCATTGTTGATTTGGACTAAGTTCAGAATGTCAGCCCGCACCATCGTTTCGGGATAAAGTCTCTCTACCCGCCCCTCCAGGCTATCTTTAAAGAAGATTGCACCTTGAATGCAGGTTGCGGCCAACGTCTCTGATCGGCTTCCGATTTCGACGACCGGCCTCAAACCCATTGTATAGAATGGTAAATCGTGCAACAACCATCGCTGGTTTGAAAGCACAAATTGGCAGAGCCTAGTCCGGGGATAAAACGGATCCTCGTTATTTAGGTCATCGGTGAATGCCGCAGATGCGTAGAGTGTCGGTCCATGCCCTGCATAAGCTTCTTTGAAATTAATGGTATTAGACGAATCCGGCATTTAGGGCCTCGAGATGAAAGTTTGCCAGTTATCCTGCGTGGCGCCAAGCGGCAGCACAACTGCAGCGTCTTTGGTCGGCAAGTTTTGCGTTGTACGTCCTAAAGGGATCATGCACATACCCATGCGTTCGCAGACCGCCCGAGAGCCCGATCGGGTCCGGGCTCAGATACTGCCCGCTGTCCGGATCGTAATACTGGTTCAGGTTGTAGTGCAGACCGCTCTCGTCGTCCGCCCATTGATTGAAGAAGCGTAGCCCGCACTCCGCCTCCGCCGGGCCGGAGGTCGGGTCGATGGCGGAGGCGAATGCGCCCGGACGCCCCGCTGGCAGGCGTTGCGTCGTGGCGCGGCCCACAGCTCGTGCTCGGCTTGCCACAAGCAGCGGCCCTCGGCAGAGAACACCTCCTTTGCCAGCGGCTCGAACCCGGCGCCGTAGTGCCAGCGCTCCGCCACCTCACCCCCAGGGCCGGAGTGCCGAGCCTCCGACAGGCGCGGGCCCTCCCACACATACGCCACCGCCGCCGCCTGACCCGGCGTCACGCACCGCTTGCCCACCCGCCGGCCGAACGCGTCGTAGGTGTAGCGCCAGACTGCCTCACCGGGCGTGCGCAGCTCCACCAGCCGGTCGAACCCGTCCCAGGCATACGACGTCGTCTGCGGCCGGAACCCGGCGCGCGCGACCGTGCGGGAGACCATGCGCCCCCTGACATCATACACGTACGTGTTGCCGCCGGCCCGGACCACGCAGTCCGCATGATAGTCATGCAGCCCGGCCCCGCTCGCGGCCAGGTTCATCAGCGCGTCATACAAATACGGCTCATCCGCCAGCCGCGACCGGCCCATCGGTGGACGCGTCACCTGGCCCACCTGATCGCGGGCGTCGTATTGATGCTGCACCTGACCCCGGGCGCTGCAACAACGACGTATCGACCATGATCATCAGTCCGGTCTGTTTACACGTAGACGCTTCGTCGGAAAGTCGCCCATGGGCGGCTTCCAGTGATGGAAGGGCAACCATCCTTTAAAGCAGGACCGTGAAGCCAGACAGGCAGGAGGCTCGCGGAGTGCGGCTTTCAGCTTACCTAACCGAGCCGGGCGGCCAGCACCTGGTGTACTCCGGTCATGTTGGTTCGAAACGTGATCTCCATCACGGTCGCGTCGAACATGAAATACGACACGCGGCGGTCTCCCTGTGTCACAGCATCCGGATCTCCCTTAACCCTGTCGCGGCCCAGCTTCAGGCTAGCGCTATCCGGCGTCTCGGATGCGGCGTCTAGCCCAAACGGCAGGTCAGCCCCGGCGGCAAAGATGACCTGTTCCAGGACGATATCATCCCACGGATGGTGCTTGGGCTCGAACGGCACCGGCATCGTTTGAAACGCCATGTGCCGGGTTGACGACACCAGGGTCACGCCCGCCTGCGCCACTGGTGGCCGAAACGGATCGGTAATACCGGCCCACCGAAACAAAGCCTCAAGATACTCGCCCTTACCGGGCCGCTTGATGCTCCAGACTATGGTGTCGGCGTGCTCAGCCATGGGCGCTCACCGTTCCGCGGTCTTGCTTGGTGGAAGACCGATACGGGTCCACGTTGTTCCATCGAACCGGACGATGTCGTCCCCGCCCACCACCCACAGAACGCCGTCCACCGCGTGCACCCTGCTCACGTTGGTGATCTCAGGCTTGAGATTCGTGGTGACGAGTTCAATCGTCTTGAGGTCGGTGAAGGCAAGCCCTTGTGGTGACGCCCCGCTGGCGAGGTAGATGCCGCCCTGGTAGGCGGCCATGCTGAGGAACAGAGCCTCGCCAGTCCGGGCAGGCACCTGCTGAAACCCGTCGATCTCATTACCGGTCATAAGCGTGCCCTTGCGGCCGCAAACGATGACCTGGTCGTCGTCGATAATGAGGTCAGTCAAGGCTTCGTCGCTGTCTGTCTTCACAGAGCGAAAGGTCGAGCCGTTCCAGAAAAACACGCCTCCTTTTCCGACCGCGAATATTCGATGTTCCGTCAATCCCGCAAGGCCATAGATGATCGTATTGGGATTGCTCGCGTGAAGGCGTCTGATGTATTCGTCATAAAGCTCGGGGTATATGTCAAATAATTCACGTCTACTTCCTATGGGCTGACCGTCTGGCATGATTAATTTGCGGTGGTATTCCGGATCACCGAGTTCATTCAGAAGAGCCGGGTCCAGTATTGACCAGTCCCCTTTGTTACTACGACGATAAACTTGTCCACCCTCTCCGTAGGTATAAAGACTATCACCTATCTGAGTCATGCCAACAATCCGTCCCAGACGCTTTCCCCTAACAAGTGGATTTACCTTCTCAACGATCAGTTCCCGGCGGTCTGGATCGTGAGGGAATACGACGTGGCCGTCAGTCGAGACAACGCAAAGTGCGCGCTGAACGCTACCGGGAGCGCGATATAGCGCCATCGCTTGGATGGTGTCACTGTAGTCCACAAATAGCCACGTTCCTGCACTGTACTGATACAATCGGCTAGGGGCCAGATGTGCTTCTTCTGCATCCTCAAAGCTTGCGACCACGTAGATGACTTCTTTCGATACAGCCATTGATCGGGTCAGTAGTGGTATTAACCCCAAGTGTTACCTCCTAATGCAAAGTGGCCATATCCCCTCTAGACAAAGGTCCCAAGGCCTGTCCTGTCGTCGGCCAAGTTGTCCGAAGTAGGAGACGAGACGGGACGTTTCCAAAACTCCGTGCAATGGCAGCGTCAACTTCTTTGCGGCATTCCCACCTTACGCGCAACACACTATCGACAGCTGCTTCTTTCACGTCTTCGAACGGAGCAGTTCCCAACGGCGTATCAGGGCGCTGCCCCAGTTTTTTGATCGCGCCATCCGCCCCGTGCGCTTCCCAATGTTCGGTTCCGATATCCTTAGCGTTACCTTCAAGGCAAATGGCAGGTCCAGACCAGAACGTTGGCAAGTTTTCGTTCGGGATCCGTTTTTCACCCCTCATCGAATCTGCTCTCGTCCCGTAACGCGTCGTATAATCCGGCACGATGTGGTGCGCCTGCCAGCCTGTCGGGCAGTAGCCCATCATTTCGGAGTAGGGGCCCACCTTGCACCGCCGTCTCCGCTCCTCCTCCTCACTGATCCGGACGCCGTCGGGCGGCGTAGGCCAGGGCTTTGATTCGCGGTCTGGATCACGCTTTCTCTTCTTCTCCTCTTCCAGTTTGCGCTCGTTCTCCCGGATGCCCTCAGCCGAAGGCCAGGGCCGCTCGACCAACTCCTTGAACTCCGCCGGAGTCATCTTCCGGAAATCGACAATCTCGCCTTTCTTTAATGACAGCAGCTTGTTGGCAAACCGGATATCGCCCTCAGTCCCGACATAAGGCAGCGGTCCGTCGGCCTCCTTGATAGCGCCGCCTTGCCCCGTTCCGCGCGGCACTTGCTCTTCCAGGATGATCATTAGCTGCCGGGCAACATCGCCCGCCTCACCGGACGCGACCTCCCGTGCCCATTCACCGACCACGGCGCCGCTCGCCCATGCGAGGCTGAGCAGTATCGAGGCGCCTACACCCCCGATCGGGGGCCGTATGCCTGTAATGGGCGGCAACGTCTCGATCGGCGGCGCGAAAGTTGGCGGAGAGTAGGCAAATCCAAGCAACGCGGGCGCGACCGAGTCAGCCACGGTCATGGGCGCTCGGGACGCTTCGCTTCTGACCGTTGGCGCGCTACCCGGGATAGGGTCGCGGTCAGGCGGGGCTGCGTAGGTCGCCGTGTCGCGGACAAAAACCGCCTCCCCCACCGTGTTGCGATTGTTCATCCAGAACCGGTCAAGGTGCCGAATAACCGGCGACCCCTCCGCCAGCACCTGCGGTGCATGCCCGATCGGCTCGCAGATGCCGCCATGCGTGCCGGACTTGACCCCGCCGCCAGTGCCCTGCTCATCGCCATGCACATGTTGCGTGAAACTGCGCAGCACCATTGCCCGCTGGCTCGTGAACCGCACAGTCGGCGTGTAGCTCTCGTCGTGTCCGGCGTAGTCCACCAAGTTATACGGCAACGGCACCATAACGTTGCCGCGCGGCGTCAGGTTGATGCTTGGGGCCAGGCTCACGATCCGTGCCTGGTCGTTGTCGCGCAGACCCTCCTGCGGGGCCGTCGTGGCCCACGGGTCCGGGCGCGGCGGCGTAGGACCGGACGGAGAAAGCTCGCTCATGCCGCTTCCGCCACCCGCGCGCGTTCTGCCAGCGTTACCGAGTTCAAGGACGCCGCTGTCTTTCCGTGCCGATCGTTTGCCCCTCCCGAACGGCGATGGCAGAGTAAGTCAATCCACGCGAATTTGACGGGTCAGGCTCTTAAGGGTCAACGACAAGCCTGACATCTGACCCATCCGGCAACTTGCGTATCTGCGACGCAAACTCGCCGAAAAACCTAAGAACCTTATCCCCGTTCATCGAAACTAGGTTCCCGGTATCAAAAGAACCACCCATCGTGAATGGCTGTTTTGGAAATAAGCGTCTGCGCCCCTCGAGTTTTCCATTCGCTATCTGCCACGAACGCGCAAATCCGTTACCCGTTAGAAAATCGTAGTCTTCTAAAATCAGCTTAGCCCATTCTCCCAGGGAAGCAGCGAAAAAGGTTGTTCTCCCAGTCTCACATTCGAACCGTGCTATTTCGTTTTTGAAAAAACAGAATTGGTTACCAAAGATATCTTCAGAAAAACTAAATAAATTATCGGCCTCACCATTGTAAGCGAACTTCCAGGTTTCACTCAAGTTCCAATCAACACTTCCAATGTGCTCGAGAAAGGACTGTACCGGAAACACGTATAAGGCGGACTCAAATGCAAAGAAGCCATTTTTATATGAATACATTTCATTGAGCTCATTTAGATTTGATTCCGATATAGTGGAGTTGGAGAACTCCAGGGCTAACTTCCCTGGAACCAAAGGTTCACTCCCAAGCTGAACTAGCTTCTCTAAACTTTTGTGCACTTTGGTCTCCAGTAATGGAATTAAGGTTTAGGTTTTGGAACTATCCTAACTCTCGACCCATCAGGAAGATTACGCATTTGACCTCCCATTGATGCCCCAGCCCCTCGGTTATCGCCAGACGGGATTGTTCGAACGCTCGAACCTTTTCCGCCCTCTTCTAGGACAGCAGGTGGATACTCGTCACGATCTTTACCAGCTTCAGTTGGCGTTCCGGATGTCGCAGCTCTCCGTCGAGCCTCTGCACCATCCCGATCGATTGTGCCTTCAGCCGGGTGCCCTGCATCCTGGGCGTCTTGCACATGTTGCGCCGCTTCAGGATATTTGTCGGGGTCAATGTGAATGTCGGTCGGAGGGGGCAGTGTATCCTTCTCGCCTGATCCGTCTGCATCGGCCGACGTGTTAGCAGAGCAGTTGCAGACCGCGACAGGCGGACTGGCAGCCGCCCGTCTGTTGGCTTCCTCCTCCGCATTCTTATGAAGCTTCCATAGAACCGCGCCAGCCGCCAGAACCGCCCATCCAACGGGGCCGCTGACCACTTCGAGAATAGCGACAGCTGCCGCGGCAGCGCCTTCGCCCATCACTATCGTTCCGCCGGCTGCTCCTGCGCCTGCCAGAATTGGTAGGACCATAATTAGGAATCCCCGCTTGAGCGAGAAGCTCGAACGACCTGGCGCATAACGATCTCGACGGCTTCGTCCGGCGGCCTTCCTCCAGAGGTAATTGCCGAGGTGACTTGAGGACTCGTTGCCGCCTTGCCGTTCGTAATCAGCATGATATAGGCCCACTTCAAGTGTGCGCGCTCGCCCGCAATGCCCAACGCCTTACCGGTTTCTTCCGCTCGCAACACTCGGTCGTTAAGATCAGCCTGACTGAGACGGCTGGCCATCTCAGGTGCTACATCGAGAAGGTAAGTCCTTATCTTGCGCCGGGATCGCTGCTGCATGCTGGTGTCCATTGCCGCGATCTGTTCGGCATTGATGGAAAGCATGTCCCGGGGTGAAACTGGCAATTCCGGAAAGCGCTGAATCCGCCGTAAGCCGAAGCCACCCAGTTTTTCGGGATCGATCGCGACGGCCTCATCGCACGGGCCAAGCACACGAGCGAACTGCGCTTCGTCCAGCAACGGCATGACCACGGACAGCACGCGCGGGTCCCAGTACCGGAAGAGCACCGTCTCAGCAGTCGCGCCCGCTTTGTCCGGACTGACAGCCTTCCGCACCTTAACTAAGTTTAAACGCCTGAGGTGATCGTAGAGCGCCGCCGATCCACTCCGGCACGACCAGAATACGACAGCAGGATTTTCTCCTACGAGATTGAGCACCTTGCCTGTTTCGGCGGGTGATTTAATCGAGATTAGCCATGGCCCAAAACGCTGCACGTCCCGGCTAGTCTCGCCCAGGAACAATGAGCGTGCCATGAAGCCCAAAGCATTTAAGGCCTTGGCCACGTCATGGAAATGTCCGCCGTCGACCACAGCACAAACAGGGCCTTGCATCTGGGCAATAACGGCTTCAAGCCGCGCGCGGTCGGTTGGAGTAGGCGCAAGATCGCTCATCGATCAGCGCCGCACCAACGGAGCGCCACTCAAGGCCATCTCCTTTAGGCACATGCTGGGTGGTAAGGGCAAAGCACCAGGCACGATCGCGGGAATATATAGAACAGGCCCAGCGCTTAGCGTCAATTGCGCCACCGCACCTTTCACAAACACTGTATTGGCGCCCTCAATAGAAACTATTCCAGCCTTGTCCATCTCAATTCGTGCTTGACCGACGGTGACCGAGAAGCGCTCGCCCACCCTAATGTCCAACGTTTTACCAACGTCGATTGTCATGGTCTGGCCGACCGACACCTCTGAGGACTGGCCGGCGGTCAGGCTATAGGCCTGACCAACGTTCGTCTTGAACGTCGTGCCGACATTGATCACCTTTGCAACTCCAACCTGCTCGGCGCTGGCGACCCCGACCGTGTCCGACTTAAACGCGCCTACTATCGTGTTCATAACGCCGGACATTCCAAACAACCCGGCAACCGCCCCGCCCACGCCGCCGCCTGAACCGCTGAGCGCCGCGCCGGCGTCCATCCGAGGGCTTGGTCCGGCCACCACCCCATTACGAGACCCTAGCGCGCCTCCGCTCAGAAAACCAAGCGCCATTGTTCCCAAGCCGCCCGCGAAATCGCCACCGCCCGCGCCGCTCAGCAATCCGGCCGTCTGTGGCGCCAGCGCCGCCGCCTGCGCCGCAATGCCCGCTGCCATCGGGCCCACACCCCCCACAGTCACGTTCATCGACCCGCCGACCTCGTGCTTCTGGTTGCCCGCAACCTCCACGCTGCGGCTGCCGCCCACGGACTGCACCTGGTGCGAGTCCACCCGCTCGGTCTGGTTGTTGCCCACCTTGATCGTGTGGTCGTGCTGCGCGTGCATGTGCATGCGTTCGGCGCCGGGCTGGTCTTCCATCGTGAATTCGTTGAAGCCGGTGCCCTTATACGTGTTGCTCCGCATCACCATCCGCGTCTTCTGCGCCGGCAAGCTGTAGGGCACGCGTTGCTGCGGGTTGGGCACCAGGCCCGCCACCACCGGACGGTCCGGGTCGCCGTCCAAATAGGTCACCATCGCCTCCATCCCGATCCTGGGGATCACCTGCGCGCCCCAGCCGCCGCCCCCCCAGCTCTGGATCACCCGCACCCAGCACGTGTCCGTCCCGTCCTTCTTCGCCCGGCGGTCCCAGGGGAACCACAGCTTGACGCGGCCGTACTCGTCCGTGTGGATCTCCTCGCCCTCCGGGCCCGCCACGATGCCGATCTGCGTGCCGTCCAGCCGCGGGCGGTGCGTGTCGCGGTGGGGGGTCGCGGGCAGGCGGGATGGTAGCGCCATAAAGCTGTTGGTGTAATCGCGGGCGTTGTCCTCCGGCTCGAAGCTATGGTCCTCCATGATGTGAGTCATGCTCAGCACCACGTGCTCCTCATACTTCGGGCCGTGCTTGCTCACGTCATACGGCTTGAACAGCTGACCCGGCGCCAGCGTCTTCGTGTCACCCCCGCCCTCGATCCGCTCGTGATCCACCTCCGTCGCCGGTTTGCGCAGCTTCGTCGCCCGCGCCGCCTCGGTCACATCGCCGATGCGGGACGGGTACTCATACAGCTCATACTTCCCGTTGCCGGGCAGCTTCACCAGCGAATCCGTCCGCCCCCGCGGCACCGTGCCCGGCGTCTCGAAATTCCAGTCGCCGCCCGCCCGCATGCCCGGGCCGAGCGGGTCTGGCCGGGTTGTCAGCGATGGGTCCGGACCCTCGCGCCGGAAGCCGTCCTGCCGCAGGCGCGCGGCGGGTTCCCGCTATCTAGCGGGTCTATTCTCGTTATGGGAACGGCAGTTCACTGCCCAGTGCTGCCAGCAAGACGGATGTGAGGCCACTGCCACCGGGCACGAAGGTGAGTTCGACCACGCGGGCTTCGTCCAGGAAATAGGACACGCGGGTGCCGGGGCCGGTGTGATTGATGGAGAGCTTGGTTTGAGCCGTGGCGAAGGTCTCCGCGAACTCATCCAGCCTATAGGGCAGCGCGGCTTGCGGCGGGGTGAGCCGTGCCCGCTCGAGCACCAGGGCGTCGGCCCAGCCGGGCACCCCCGTCTTTTCCCGGCGATACAGCACGAGTTCGAGCCCGGCACGATCGTGCGTAAGGGTGACGCGGGTGCGGGGCGCGGCCAGCCCGTCCGGCACGGGGAGGCCGAGCTGGTCGAGCAGAGCGAGCAACCAGGGGCCGATGCCGTAGCGGTTGATGCGAACGGCGATCTCGGCGGCGAGGGCGCGGTCGACAATCATGATACCTCAGGCATTCATCGCACCGGTGGGTTGCCGGGATAGTCGATGCGGGTCCAGCCCTTGCCGTCAAAGCAGAGAATATCCCGGAACCCGACGGTCCAGAGTACGCCATCGGCTGACGTTACGGTATGGATGTCAGCGATGTCAGGCGTAAGCCCGGTGGTCACGCGGTCGAGCCGGCCGTTATGAAAGGTGAACAGCCCAGTGGGCCCGCCGAACCCGCCATTGGCGGTGATCCATAGCTTGCCCTGGAACAGCGTCATGCTGTTGAACGACAGGTCACCACCGGGTGAGAGGTCGCGGAAGCCGTCCTTGTGATTGCCGCAGAGGAGGGTGCCCTTGCTGCCGCAAATCCAGATCCGCTTTTCGTCCTCGACGACGATTTCGAACAGGTTGTTCTTGGGAATCCCCTCGGTAATCCACTGCGACCGCTCGCCATTCCAGAGCAGAAGCCCGCCATCGTAGCCGGTGAGGTAGATTTCGTATTCGCGGGGGCCATTGATAAAACTAAATAGTTTGCGACGATCATTTGTGAACATGGCCACTAAGAACTGAATATCGCCCTGTTCAGCCGCACGTTTTGTGTTTGCAAGGTCCGTTTGGAGTGACCGGTCTAACAACTCCCACTGGCTGCCGAACCTTTCAAAAATTTGTCCATCGGCACCGCACGCGTAAATGCCATTCCTGATCTGAATAATATTTAAAAGATCATGTCCAGATTGACCCCTAGCACGTATTTGCTCTATGCGGCCGTGCTGACTGTCCTTAATGAAAAGTTCGCCTGATATGCAAACAGCGGCTAGCACCTTATCCGTCGAACCAGGCTCGATGATAGCTCTGATGCCGGTGGTATAATACATCAAATCGTGAAAAAGCCAGTCGTTGTTGTCGAGACTGAATTGACACAGTCGGGTTCTAGGATAAAATGGATCTTTTTTCAGATCGGCATCGAATGCCGCAGACAAAAAAAGAACACTTTCAGAGCCGGAGTAGGCTCTTTTGAAACTTACCCGATCACTATCTCGCATTAGTTCCGCCTATTGCACTACACCAATTATCTTTCGTCGCACCAGCCTCCAAGGCCGCGTAAGCCTCTCCGTCCTTGTCAGGGAGTTGTTGAGAAGTCCTCCCAAGTTGATTGGTATCGCGGCCGGAATACTGTTTATTAATCGCGTCGGTGATGTCTTTTGCACAACCTTTCGCGGCTATAGTCGAGGCCATAGAGATACTTTTTATCTCAGATATGGAGAGCGTGCCCTTGGGCCTACTTGCCTCTCCTAAAAGAGCAATTACTTCATCGCCCGAGTGTGCCCAGTAGTGCTGCCGAAAAGCATCTCCGGGCTGGGATGGATCATCCCGTGACAGTCTCGCAGTACCTGTAACACAGATACTCATCCCCTCTTGGAAAGTTGGCATTTTCGGGATGCGCTTCTCGCCCGCTTCACCTTCGCCGCGATTACCGTAGCGAAGGGCATAGTCAGGAACAATATGGTGCGCTTGCATTCCCTGCGCTTTGCATAGATCCTTCATCACCGAGTAGCTGTCGACCTTGCAGCGGCGGCGCTCCTCTTCCTCGCTGATCCGGGCGCCCTCGCCACCGCCGTCAACCGAAGGCTGCTCGGTAGGCTTTTCCTCAAGCAAAGCGGCCACTTCTTGGCCGTTGAGAGTTCTTATGTCTACTCGGCGCCCTGCGCGAGCACTCAAAATATCGTTGGCTATTGCAACTCTGTCTTCAGGCTGAATGAGAAGCCCGTACTTACTCGGCGGTACATTCAGTATATCCAGAGGAGACTTTAACGGTCGTCGACCCCAAAGCAGGTTTTGATCGGCAATGACCTTTACGCCCGTTGGCGAAAATATCACTCCCATCGCCCGGTCCTCGTCTTCGACCTCCTGATCGGTCATGGTCTGACGTCTCAGCAAATCTCGAAGCGGCAACGACCATATCCCGAACCGCCGTAGCAGCACCGAGCCGGACGGACGGCCCGGGGGAGGGCGGGGCGGTGGTGACGTGGGGGTGCCCGGTATAGGCTGTGGCGGGCTTACTGGTGGAACCGCAGTCGGTGCCGGTGAAGTGAAGCGCTGGTCTGTATCGTTGTAGGCCAAATGCGCGCCGGGCCGAGAGAAGCTCGGGTCGGGCGCAGCATCCGACATGATTTGTGGTTCATTGTTGACCTGGGTTGCCACCGACCCCGCAATCCGATCCGTATCCGGCGGTGGCTCATAGACAGCAGTATCCCGCGTAAACTGGCACTCCCCCACTGTGTTCCGGTTGTTCATGTAACAGCGGTCCAGGTGCCGGATCACGGGCGAGCCCTCGACCCGGAACTGTGCCGCATGCTCGATCGGCTCGCAGATGCCGCCATGCGTGCCGGACGCCACGCCCCCGCCCGTGCCGGCCTCGTCGCCGTGCACGTGCTGGGAGACGCTGGCCAGGCGCATCATCGCTGGCCGGTGAAGAATACCGTCGCGGCATAGCCCTCGTCATGGCCGCCGTACTCCACGACATTGTAGAGCGTCGGCACCATCCGGGATGAGGTTCACGCTTGGCGCCAGGCTTACGATATTGAAAGCGTCGGTGTCCCGCATCGCCTCGCGCGGATCCTGGGTGGCCCAGGGGTCCGGGCTCGACTTGCAGATTCCTATCGAGCGGCCGAACCGATGTTCCGGATAATTTTCTTTACACCAAACGGCTGAGTATCGGTAGCCGGGTAAAGTCTCGTAAGCTTGAAGGTTGTGATCTGGGTCAGGAACAAAAGATGTTCGATTAAGCCCAACCGCCGTACGTTTTCCAATTTTGGCTCGCCGCCAAAGTTTAGCGCTGGAACGAAGCCATAGATCTCACCTGGGGAAAGCTGGCCTAGTTTTGCCAGGGCCTGTGGAAACAACATCTCCCCGGCGGCATCGTAGGGTAAGTCGTCGTCCGACTCGATCCCACCTTGAAGGGCCAGGCCGACCCCGAAATCCGGCACAGATGGAGGCGCGTCCGCAAGTTCAGGACGAGTTGGCAGCGCCGGGTCATCGGTCGCATCGAATATCTCCGCTTCTCCGAAACGTACGTAGAGGTAAACGTCTCTATGGCCCCAGCAGATCAGGTCACCGAAAGCGAAATATCCTATTATGCTGAGTTCAGCGGGGTGAAACTCAGGGTCATCAGCAAACAATGACCTTACAACTGGATCTAGCGCCGAAGGATTGGGTATCCAAAACTTTCCCTTTCCATATGACCCTGAGCCATGCTGGCTTAAGAACAGCAGTAATCCGGGTGGGATACGATTTTCTACCTGACGCAGCTCATTCCTAGAAAGGATTTGGTGATGTTCCGGCTCACCATGACTACGAATGATCTCGGCGAACACATCGAAAATAGCCATATGTTTAGATCTCCAAGGTATGTATAACGCGCATCAACAGACCGATAGCCGGATATTCATGGGACACTTCAAAGCGGCCATCTCCGCAGCGTATCGGCGCAATGCTCCACGACGCCGATCAGCCGGCCACTCGCGGCCAATCGCCTGGTTTGCATCCGCGTCCCCCATCCCGATGATGTCACTTGGGTCTCCTCCAGCAACCATATCGAGCCGGTGAAGGGCGTTTAGTCTGTCGAGATGTGTCTCCCATTGTCCCAAAGTATGCGTTAGAAGGAACCTCGTTCTGTTCCGCGCGATATAGTCGTCCCGCGCGGCTTTCTGCGCAGACCTGGCTTGTGGTCGTAAGCTGTCGACGGTTCCGTTTGCTGGAATGCTGGTAACAACTTGCGCCGGCGTCTTCGCGTTCAGTGCGTCCTGCTGCATTTTAAGCTGATCATCGAACTTGTGCGGAATCTCTGGATCAGATGACTCCTTCTTGTCGAAACAGATCGTCTCACTGCGGCACTTCGGGTCAGAGTCGACCCGGACGTTGCCGTCGGGGATCGGTACTGGCGGCGGTTGATGAGGCCGTTTCTTCTCCTCTTCCAGTTTGCGCTCGTTCTCCCGGATGCCCTCTGCCGAAGGCCAGGGCCGCTCAACCAACTCCTTGAACTCCGCCGGAGTCATCGCCCGGAAATCGACAATCTCGCCTTTCTTTAACGACAGCAGCTTGTTGGCAAACCGGATATCGCCCTCATACCCGACGTAAGGCAACGGACCGTCGGCCTCCTTGATAGCGCCGCCTTGCCCCGTTCCGCGCGGCACTTGCTCTTCCAGGATGATCATTAGCTGCCGGGCAACATCGCCCGCCTCACCGGACGCGACCTCCCGTGCCCATTCACCGACCACGGCGCCGCTCGCCCATGCGAGGCTGAGCAGTATCGAGGCGCCTACACCCCCGATCGGGGGCCGTATGCCTGTAATGGGCGGCAACGTCTCGATCGGCGGCGCGAAAGTTGGCGGAGAGTAGGCAAATCCAAGCAACGCGGGCGCGACCGAGTCAGCCACGGTCATGGGCGCTCGGGACGCTTCGCTTCTGACCGTTGGCGCGCTACCCGGGATAGGGTCGCGGTCAGGCGGGGCTGCGTAGGTCGCCGTGTCGCGGACAAAAACCGCCTCCCCCACCGTGTTGCGATTGTTCATCCAGAACCGGTCAAGGTGCCGAATAACCGGCGACCCCTCCGCCAGCACCTGCGGTGCATGCCCGATCGGCTCGCAGATGCCGCCATGCGTGCCGGACTTGACCCCGCCGCCAGTGCCCTGCTCATCGCCATGCACATGTTGCGTGAAACTGCGCAGCACCATTGCCCGCTGGCTCGTGAACCGCACAGTCGGCGTGTAGCTCTCGTCGTGTCCGGCGTAGTCCACCAAGTTATACGGCAACGGCACCATAACGTTGCCGCGCGGCGTCAGGTTGATGCTTGGGGCCAGGCTCACGATCCGTGCCTGGTCGTTGTCGCGCAGACCCTCCTGCGGGGCCGTCGTGGCCCACGGGTCCGGGCGCGGCGGCGTAGGACCGGACGGAGAAAGCTCGCTCATGCCGCTTCCGCCACCCGCGCGCGTTCTGCCAGCGTTATCCGAGCCCCGAGCGCCTCCGGCATCGGCAGGCGTGTTCGCCAGGTCAGTACAACAACACCGGCATCGTTGCGCAAGTCAAAATGCACGCCGTCCAACTGCAGAGAAAAGCGTTCTGGCGACATGCGCGGGCGTTCGGCCAGCACGCCGAGCATTATTCCTGGCAAAGAACCCGTCAGCTCCGGTATGGTCGCGTGCATGTTCGACAGCGTATAATGCTCCGTGCCGCGGAGCCAGGGCGTGATGACCTGATCGGGCGGTGCGCATTGCCAGTAGCGTTCGTCGAAATCTGTCGGACAAAGCGGGTCACGATGGTCCAGCCAGGCTTGGTCATAGGTGCCGGCATGGCGAGCCCGGTCAATGCACACGCCGGAGATCGGGCCGAGGCCGGCAGGCACCGGACTGGACTGCCAATCCGTGATCGGCGCGCCGGCCAATTCGATCTGCGCCGCAGCGACGGGCGCCTCCGGCCCGGTGCTGCGGCCGACGATCCCGATGCCAATCGGATTTCCGGCATGCACGGCCCCGGGCTCGTCCGCGATCGGTCCGCCCCACGCCAGCCGCCAATCCAGCGGCAAACGGTGCGCCGGCTCGGGGGCGGAAAGCTCCCAATCGACCAGCACGTCCGGCTCAGATTTGTTCCACAGGGCGCGCCAGTTGCGGCGCGGACGCGGCCGCCACCAGCGCGGGCCAGTGATCCGCAACCGTTTATCCAGCAGCACTGCCCCAGACGGTCCCGTCATTTGGATGCCGCACGGCCAAGCCGGTAACCCGGCCGGATCAGGGCAATGCGCGTCACCCAGGACAGTAACGTCGGTGCCGGGCTTGAATGGCACCAGATCGGCTTGCCGGAGCAACGGCGCCGCCTGCGGATCGCCGTCGAACCGGTCCTCCCACTGCACACCCTCCTGGACCGCCGCGACCTGCAGCGCTCTACCGCCCACGATGTCGAACGTGCCCCGCACGGCAATCACCGCGTCCAGTCTGCCGTTACGGTCGAACTGCCGAAACAGGACGGCCGCAAAGCCTGTGCGGTTCACCAACTCCATCGCCGCGCTCTAATTCAGATCGATTGGCGCACCGCGCACCTGCACCGGGCCGGTCGATACGAAGTTGAACTTGGTGCCGGCAATCGTCACTGTGCCATCCGCTGCCATCGTCAGCTTGGACGCGCCGCACTCGATCACGAACAGATCGCCGACCGCGATTTTCTTGTACTTTCCGACCTGCTCCAGCGACGTATCTCCCACGTTCACCACCTTCGCCTGCCCGACCTGCTCCGTGCTGGACACGCCCACCGTATCGTTCTTATGCGCGCCCACGACGGTGTTCATCACGCCGGATAGGCCGAACAGGCTGGCCACCGCGTCGCCCACGCCGGCGCCCGAGCCGGTCAGCGCGGCGCCCGCGTCCGCCTTGGGGCTAGCGCCCGCCACCACGCCCTCACGGGACCCAAGCCCGCCGCCACCCAGGAAGCCCAGCGCGGAGGAGGCGATGCTCATCGCGATCCCGCCGCCGCCGCCCAGTGCCTGGCTCAGCAGCCCGGCCGTATGCCCGGCCAGGCCCGCCACGGACAGGGCTTGCGCCGCCGCTGCTAAACCGGTGCCCCCCACGGTCACGTTCATCGACCCGCCGACCTCATGCTTCTGGTTGCCCGCAACCTCCACGCTGCGGCTGCCGCCCACGGACTGCACCTGGTGCGCGTCCACCCGCTCGGTCTGGTTGTTGCCCACCTTGATCGTGTGGTCGTGCTGCGCGTGCATGTGCATGCGTTCGGCGCCGGGCTGGTCTTCCATCGTGAATTCGTTGAAGCCGGTGCCCTTATACGTGTTGCTCCGCATCACCATCCGCGTCTTCTGCGCCGGCAAGCTGTAGGGCACGCGTTGCTGCGGGTTCGGCACCAGGCCCGCCACCACCGGGCGGTCCGGGTCGCCGTCCAAATAGGTCACCATCGCCTCCATGCCGATCCGGGGGATCACCTGCGCGCCCCAGCCGCCGCCGCCCCAGCTCTGGATCACCCGGACCCAGCACGTGTCCGTCCCGTCCTTCTTCGCCCGGCGGTCCCAGGGGAACCACAGCTTGACGCGGCCGTACTCGTCCGTGTGGATCTCCTCGCCCTCCGGGCCCGCCACGATGCCGATCTGCGTGCCGTCCAGCCGCGGGCGGTGCGTGTCGCGGTGGGGGGTCGCGGGCAGGCGGGATGGTAGCGCCATAAAGCTGTTGGTGTAATCGCGGGCGTTGTCCTCCGGCTCGAAGCTATGGTCCTCCATGATGTGAGTCATGCTCAGCACCACGTGCTCCTCATACTTCGGGCCGTGCTTGCTCACGTCATACGGCTTGAACAGCTGACCCGGCGCCAGCGTCTTGCTGTCGCCCCCGGCCTCGATCCGTTCATGGTCATACTCGGTCGCCTGCATCCGCAACTTCGTCGCCCGCCCCGCCTCCGCCGCAGTGCCGATCCGCGACGGATACTCATACAGCTCGTATTTCGGGTTGCCGGGTAGCTTCACCAAGGACGGCGTCTGACCCCGCGGCACCGTGCCCGGCGTCTCGAAATTCCAGTCACCCCCCGCCCGCACCCCCGGCGTGTAGGTGTATTTCTTGGTCCAGGCGCTGATGCAGTCCTTGTCGGACGAGCCCAGTTCCAGCCGTACGTCCGGCGTGGCGCCCGGGGTATAGCTGAACTGATGATCGGCCACCCGCAAAGTATGCTTGCCCGCCTCATGCACATGCCAGAAGAACAACCCGTCCTCCTCCAGCCGGCGCGTCAAGTAATCCAGGTCCGTCTCGTTCCATTGCACCGAGTAATGCTGCGGCGGCACCGTCCCCAGCACCGCCACCTGCGCCGGCGGCAGCCCGTGCTCGCTCACCAACGTGCGCAAGACATCGAGCGCACTCTGATCCTGCCAGATCCGGCAGTCGCTCCGCTGCGACATCAGCCACATCTGCGGGCGCATCACCAGGTGATACTGCCGGAAGCCGCGCATCACATGCGGCTCCTCATGCATCTCCACCATCAGCCCGTTCCACGCCCGCATCGTGCCCGCGCCGTCCAAATCAAGCGACACGTCGGCGAGCTTGCCCACCAGCTCGTCCGGCTTCAAATCCGGACGCTTGCTCCGCACCGTGACCTTGATGTCAAACAAATCGTTGACCATCTCCGTCAACTCAATCCGCTCCGGCAACAATAAATCCGGCCCCAGCGGCGTCAGCAGTTTGATCGACCGGTCAGTCTGAACATACTCGGCAAGATCACTCATCGGGCTCTCCTGATTTAAAGAATTCTAACTTGCCGTGCGCTTTGTGTCTGTGACGGTTCCGTGGGAACGCAGGGTTTGCCGGGCTTCCTCACCGTAGCCGAGTTCAGCCAAGACAGCGTCGGTATGCTGGGCGAAACGGGGTGGGGGTGACTGCACCCGTCCTGGTGTGCGGCTAAGCTTGATGGGTGTGCCCAGGGCGCGGTTGCCGTCCTGCTCCGTTACCATGAAGCGGGCTTGGGTTTGCGGGGCCTGCATGGCCTGATCCACGGCCAGCACCGGGCCGGCCGGCAGTCCGGCCTCCAACAGGGCGGTGCACAGTGCCGCCCCGTCCTGGGTGGCGAACGACGTGGTCAGCTCTGCCATCAAAGCAGGCCGGTTCCGAACACGGTCGCCGTTGGCGGCAAAGCGAGGATCGCCGGGCAGGTCTGGACGGCCGATGTGGGTGCAGAGCCTACGGAACTGACCGTCATTGCCGATGGCGATGAAAATGTCGCCCGTGGCGGTGGCGTATTTCTCGTATGGTGCGATGTTGGGGTGGGGATTGCCCATCGGCATCGGCCGCTGACCATTCAGGAAGTAGTTGGCCGCCTGCGGGTGCAGCAGCGACATGCCGCAATCATGCAGCGTCATGTCCAGGAACTGGCCGCGTCCAGAGCGGTGGCGTTCCTGCACGGCCATCAGGATGCCGATCACGGAATAGAGCCCAGTGGCCAGGTCAACGATCGGGGTACCCATGCGCAAGGGGCCCGTCGTGGCGTCGCCGTTGATGCTCATAAGGCCTGTCATGGCCTGGAGGATCGCGTCGTAGCCGGGAAGCCCGCCCAGCGGCCCGTCCGCGCCGAAGCCGGAGACGCGGCAGTGGATCAAGCGGGGGAATCGCGGCTCGAGCTCCTGGTAGCTCAGGCCCCATTTTTCCATGGCGCCAGGCTTGAAGTTCTCGACCAGGATGTCGGCGGTGGCCAACAAACGCATTAATACCTCGCGGCCTTCCGGCTTAGCGAGGTTGAGGGCGATGCTGCGCTTGTTGCGGTTCACGCCCAAGAAGTAGCTGGCGTCCCTGGTCCCGTCTGACTGCTCCAGGAAAGGCGGTCCCCACTCCCGCGTCTCGTCACCCTGCGGCGGCTCTACCTTGATCACGTCGGCGCCGTGATCCGAAAGGACCATGGTGGCGAATGGACCGCCCAGTACGCGGGTGAGGTCCACGATTTTGAGGCCGTCCAATGCAGGCATTCAGTTCCTCCAGACCCGTTGGCAGAACGCCGGGTAGGTGGCCAGCATCTCGGCCCGGACCGGCCCGCGCAAGAGGGCGAGGTAAGACGGGGACGGGTCCGGCGTGTGGTGCGGATCGCCCGCCTCGTAATCGAAGCCGGTATGGGCGCGGATGCTGCCGATCGTCTCGCCAGGATGAACGGAGGCGAGGCGAAAGCGGCCATCCGCGAAAGTGAAGACGCACCGTCCGGTGACGAGCGCCTGGGCGGTGCCGCGGCGGAAGGTGCCCGGCGGGGACACGCCCGGGGCGCTGACGGCCTCCACGCGGGGGACCAGCACGCGGCGGCTATGTTCCTCGCGAAACAAGATGGTGCGAGGGACGGTCATATACATAAAGGCGGAGCCGAAGCTGCCGGGAAAGCGGGCGGTGCGGCCGGGCCAATCACCCGTGCCGATAAGGTTGAGGTTGGCCTGCCCGTCGATCTGGCCGCCCCCAAGGAAAAACAAATCGATCCGCCCCTGCCCGGCCAGATCGAAAAGCTCGCGCGAGCCCTCGCTGAACGGGTTGCCCTTCGGGCGATGCAGGAATGACAGGCGGACCTTATGGCCCTGTAGGCGCACGAGCCAGCAGGCGGCGGCGGGTATGGGGCTAGCGGCGCCCACCGCGATGTGGCGAGGTGCGCCGGGTTCGAGAATAAGCGCGGCGAGCGCGGCGGCTAGGCGCTCTTCGGGCTGGACAAGTGACATAGGTGCAACTCAATGACCCCTTCCGGAAGAGGCGGCGGTGAAACACAGCATTCGCCGTAACCCCGCCGCTTGCTGCTGCGTCCACGACCCGGTCGCCAACGCCTCCTCCGCCTGGGGATCGCCCGTTCGCACATACGCGCGGTCAAAATCCGCCGTGCCGAACAGCATGTCCCACCAGGGTAAGATCGCCCCGTAATTCGCGCTCCGCTGCCCCGCCGCCAGCACGCCGTGGTGGGAACGGTGGAACCGCGGCGAGATCAGCAGCCGCTCGCCCAGCCATCCAAACGACACCCGTGCATTGGCGTGCGACAGCGACTCTAGGAACCGCAGCATTAACACCAGCAAAGGAAATTGCAGCGGTGGAATGCCGATCAGCACGCCGATGCTCATGAACCACACAAAGCCGATCGCCTCGTCCAGCACGTGGTTCCGGTCATCGGACCAGAACGTCATCTGCCGCTGTGCATGGTGCAATGAATGCAGCGCCCACCACCAGCGGAACCGGTGGGACAGCCGGTGCCGCCAATACTCGGCGAGATCAAGGATAATGGCGTATGCCAAGAACGTCAGCACATGATGGCCCAGCAATGGCGGGATCAGCCGCTCCAGCGTCGGCGCCACCCAACCGTGATCGGTGAGCCATCCCGTCAGCCCCACCTGCAACTGATAGAACAGCACGAACGTCACAAGCGGTAGCACGCCAACGCGCGACACGAAGGTATAGAGCACGTCGACCCAGACTGCCTTCTGGTCCGGCCAACGCTCTACGGGGCGCCAGCGCTCCAAGGGCAGGCATACGGCGAACGTGATCACCACCTGCGCCAGGCCGTAGCACGCAAACAGCGCCCAGCCATACGAAACCTCTTCCCACTGCATCAGTCCGGCGCCATACAGCGCCGGCAACAGCACGTTTTCCTGCAGCCATCCTGCGGCCAGGCTGAACGGATCCGTCACCGCACGCCGGCCGTCAGGAAAATGCCGTGCGGGGAGCGCCCGACAGGAAACGACACGATGTCCCCCGTGACAGGGTCGAGCACGGCCACCTTTTGAATAAAGCGCTGGGTGATCCAAAGCCGTCCGTCCGGCGCAAAGTCGATGCAGTCCGGCCCGCCGGGCACGCGGTAGCTGCGGAGAAGGGCCAGCGTATGCGCGTCCAGCGCCACGGTTGTGCCATCGACCCGATTGTTGACATAGAGGGTCTTCTTGTCCGGCGAGAGAAACAGCTGATGCGCCCCCCGCCCGGTCCGGATTCGCCGCTCGACCCGGCCATCCACCGGGTCCACCACGGCAAAATGGTCGCTGCCCATATTGGCTACCAATAGCTTGCCCTCGTGCCAGATCACCCCGGCCGGTGTACTGCCGACATCGGCGGCCCAGAGCTGCGTCTGCCGCCGAAGATCGTAGGCCGCGAGCTGATTGGCCCCCTGCAGCGTCACATACACCACACTACTATCCGGCGCGTAGGCCAGGTGGCTCGGCATCGTGCGAGCCGGAAACCGGTGCGACAAGGCCATGGTCGCCGCGTCATACACATCCACCTGATTGCGCGCGAGGCCCGTCACAACCAGCCAGCGTCCATCGGGGCTGAACCCAAGTTGATAGGGGTCCGCCACCGGAATGCGGCGGCGGATAGCGCCAGTATGCGGGTCAAGGAACAGCATCTCGTTCCCGCCGGCGTCACCGACCAGCAACTCCTGCCCGCTCGGGCTCAGCATCAAGTGGTGCGGCTCCCGCAAGACTGGCACTCGCCGCAGCTCCGCCCCGCTGCTCATATCCAGCATGCTGAGCGTTGCGTCACCGGAGTTGACGACAATAGCCATGCCTGCGGCTTGCGCGCCGATGGACGCCCAAAGGCTGAGCAAAATGCCCGCAAACAAGCGCATACCGTTCGATCCTCACAGAACAAGAGAACGACCGGGAGATACCACGAAACCAATGGTTTAGGAAAACGCATTCGGAGGTTTGTCGGAAAACGTAGAATCCTATCACCAACCTGCAACCCAAGCGTGATCGGGTTGCAAATTTTGGTGATCCTACCAGAATAGCGCCATGGAGAAGACGGCCGAACCCAGGGTTTTAGTAGTGGAAGACGAATTCTTGATCCGTCTTACGCTGACCGAAGCGCTATCTGATGAGGGCTTCTCGGTTCTCGAGGCCGAGACGGCCGACAAGGCTCTACCTATTCTACAGGACGGCGCCGATTTAGATCTGCTAGTGACTGATATCCAGCTACCGGGCGTGCTGGACGGCTACGCCCTGGTGGACGCCATGCGGGAGCATCGCCCTACCCTGCCGGTGATCTTCATGACCGGTCGTCCGGACCAAGGTTCCCGCGCTAAATCGCCGTTCGAGGTGTTCATCTCGAAGCCCTATACCCTCGATGAAATTTGCACGGCGGCCAAGCGCCTTATGACTGCAAAGAAGGCTTAGAGCGGCGCGGCGGTTGCGGGATGGGCCCTCTCCAGCACGCGCGCGCCCCTGAGAACCAGGTCGTCCCGGTATAACGCCGCCGCCAACTGAACGCTACGCGGCAGCCCGTCCGGGCCTAAGCCAAGCGGCACCGTGATCGCAGGCTGCCGGGTCATGTTGTACAGGAAGGTCCAGGGCGCCCAATCTTGCAACAGACGCAGCCGCGGCGCGGTCAACCCTTCGCCGGCCGGGGATGGCGGACCGGGCACGGTGGGGCACAGCACCAAATCATACCGGAGATGCAGCCGGGCCATCGCATAGGCGGCTTGCACCCGGGCGGCCTCGGTCCGCATCAGGTCGGTTGCCGACAGATCGGCGTTGGCAGCTTCAAGCATGCCGGGGTCCAGCAATGCCCGGCGCTCCGGCTCGATCCCGGCGACCGTGGTGGCCAGCGCGGCGGCCCATATGGCGGCAAACGCTTGGCCCATATCAGGCAGCCCTGGGTCGTGATCGTCGATCTCGGCCCCGGCATCGGCCAAAATCTGTGCCGCCTCCTCCACCGCTGCCACGCTACCCGGCCCAACCGGCGCGTCGAAGCCGGGGCGGCGGAGCACGGTGATGCGTAGGCCGGTCACGCCTTGGTCTATTCCGTCCCGCCAATCCCTGGGGTCATCGGGCAGGCAGAACGGGTCCCGCACGTCATGCCGGGCCAGGACGGACAGCATGAGCGCGGTGTCCCGGACGCTCCGGGTCATGGGCCCGGCGGCAGCCACGTGGCCGAATGCGCCCAGCGGCCATTGCGGGATGCGGCCAAAGGTCGGTTTCAGGCCTACTAGACCGCACCAGGCGGCCGGAATGCGCACGCTACCGCCTGCATCGGTGCCGACGTGCAAGGGCCCGAACCCCGCCGCCCCCGCCGCCCCGGCGCCGGAGGAAGAGCCGCCGGTGGTCAGCGCCGGATCCCACGGATTGCGGGTGATGCCGTGCAGCGGGCAGTCACCCGGCGTCTTCCAGCCAAACTCGGTCGTGGTGGTCTTACCGATGATGACGGCGCCGGCCTGTTTCAAGCTGAGTACTATCGGCGCATCCGTGCTGACCGGGTCCGGCGAGGTCGTGCGGCTGCCGCGCCGGGTCGGGAAGCCGGCGAGGTCGATCAGATCCTTGACCGTGCAGGGCACGCCGTCCAGCAGGCCGCGCGGCCGTCCGGCCCGCCAGCGCTGCGTGCTTTCACCGGCGTCATGCAGGGCGCGAGGGTTCAGCACGGCGAAGGCGTTGATACCCGGATTATGCCGGGCAATGCGCTCGGTGATGGCCTGCAGCGCCTCGACCGGGGTTAGCGTTTGCCGGGCATAGGCATCCAGCAGCGCCTCCGCCGTCATCATCGCCGGGTCCATGCTAGCCGCCGGTCAGGCTCATATGGCGGGCGACGGCGGGGGCGGGGCGGCGGCGGTCGATGACGAAATCATGGCCGAGCGGCTTCTGCGTGATCGCCAGCCGAATGGCCGCGTCCAGCTCGGCATCCGTGGCGCCGTCCCGCAGCACCCGGCGCAGGTCGGCGGCGTCATCCTGGCCCAGGCAGAGATAGAGCGTGCCGGTGCAGGTGAGGCGGACGCGGTTGCAGGATTCGCAGAAATTATGCGTCATCGGCGTGATGAAGCCGACACGGGTTCCGGTTTCGGCCACGTCGAAATAACGGGCCGGGCCGCCAGTCTGAAAATCCGTCTCATGCAGCGTGAACCGGCTGCGCAACCGGGCGCGCACGATGGAGAGCGGCAGGTATTGTTCGGTCCGGTCCGCCACGTCCCCCATGGGCATCGTTTCGATCAGACAGAGGTCATGGCCGTTGGCGCCGCACCAGGCGAGCATATCGCCGAGGTCATCCTCGTTCACGCCTTTCAGGGCTACGGCATTGATCTTGACGTGCAATCCGGCCTGCTTGGCGGCGGCGATGCCGGCCAGCACCGGCTCGATCCTGCCCCAGCGCGTGATGCGGGTGAACTGCCCCGGGTCGAGCGTATCAAGGCTGACGTTGACCCGGCGCACCCCGGCGGCGGCCAGCGCCTCGGCGTGCTTGGTCAATTGCGTGCCGTTGGTGGTAAGCGTCAGCTCGTCCAGGCCCTGCCCGAGTTGCGTGCCGAGCCGTTCAAACAAGCTCATGACGTTGCGCCGGACCAGCGGCTCACCGCCGGTGATACGCAGTTTGCGTGTGCCGAGGCGAACGAAGGCGGTGCACAGCCGCTCCAGCTCCTCCAGACTCAGCACATCCGCCTTGGGCAGGAAGCTCATGTCTTCGGACATACAATAGACGCAGCGCAGGTCGCACCGGTCGGTCACGGAGACGCGGAGGTAGGTGATGGACCGGCCGAAGGGGTCGATGAGCATTGGGTTAAAGTCGGGCATTGTGGCGCCGGGTTCAAGCCTCGTCATCGAATACGATGTCCAGGTCGATCACGGCCGTGTTGATCAGGACTTTACCGGCGTGCTCGAAATTCACGGTGATGCGGTCACCGACCACGGATTGCACCTGCCCCTGCCCCCAATCCGGCCGGGTCGGGTGGGTGACCCGCATGCCCGGCTCGATCAGCATTCAATGCAGCGCGCCGCGGGCGGCGACGGGCCATAGACACTCGACCCGGCCGTCGCGCACGCCCACATACCAGTCGAACCGGTCCACCGTCGGGTCGCAATGGCCGGGCGTGAGCCATACCGGCTCACCCAGGCGGAGGCCGTCGCCGTCCTGCCATTCCAACTTGCCGTGTTCGTCCGAGGCGCCGGTCATGCGGATTTCCGGGCGGAACCAGACCAGCGGCAGGCCGCTATCGGTGCTGAACGCCTTGTGCCCGGCGTCCAGCACCGCCACGCCCGGACGCGCGCTCATGACAGTTGCCAGCACGAACAACGCCTGCTTGAACCCGGACGAGGTGCCGCCTTGGTTGCGGGCGTAGTCGGCGTCCATGAAACAATAGCTGCCGGCCTGGATCTCGGTGAACACGCCGGACGCGGCCTCGATCTCGAAGCTGCCGGTGCCGCCGCCGCCGATGATCCCGCAGTCCAGGCCCCGCTGTCGCAGCTGCTCGATCGTGCGCCTGGTAACGTCGACGGTATGGCCGATCGCCTTCGCCCGCTCGTCCATCGTACGGAAATGCTGCGCCTGGCCATGGTAGGATTGCAGGCCGCCGAACCGGAGATGCGACGAGGCCGCGATCTGCTGCGCCAGCGCCACCGCGGCCGGTCCCGGTGCGATGCCGCAGCGGCCCATGCCGGCATCGATCTCGACCAGCACGGTCTGCCGGTGCCCCGCCGCCTCTGCCGCCTGTTCCAATAAT
This sequence comes from Acetobacteraceae bacterium, assembly GCA_965246925.1. Taxonomy (GTDB): domain Bacteria; phylum Pseudomonadota; class Alphaproteobacteria; order Acetobacterales; family Acetobacteraceae; genus JANPPS01. Next base: position 108,535 of record OZ251994.1, read on the forward strand.
GCAACCTGGTGCGAATCGTCGGCGCAAACCGCGACCCGGGCCAGGCGGCCGAGGGCCACGAGGCGGGCCAGCTTTACCGGCGCCACGACCTCGTTGCTGACGAGGATGTCGGGCACGCCGCCCCAAGCCAGGATTTCCGCCTCCCCCACCTTCTGCACGCAGGAGCCCACCGCACCTAGCGCCATCTGCCGCCGGGCGATGACGGGCGACTTATGCGTCTTGGCATGCGCCCGCAGCCGCGCGCCGGTCGGCCGCAACAAATCCGCCATGCGGGCAAGATTGTACTCGAACGCATCGAGGTCGATCAGCAGCGCTGGCGTGTCGACCTGATCGACCCGCATGCCGGGCTGCGCGGGTGTCGGCTGGATCAATGCCCGGCGTTGTTCCCAGAGAAATCCGGCGCTTGCAGACCCGACTCCAGCAGCTGTGCCGACAACGCAGCCTTGAGCCGGTCGAGCCCGGAATCATCCCGCGCCTCCGCCCGTGCAACCAGCACGGCCTGCGTGTTGGATGCACGCAGCAGCCACCAGCCATCCTCGGTCAAGACGCGTACACCATCGATGTCGTTGATGTCGGCGCGGGCGGCTCGCAGCCGGGCGGCAACCTCCTGCACAACCTGGAACTTGCGCGTGTCCGGGCAATCGAACCGCAGCTCCGGCGTGTTCACGACCTGCGGCAACGCAAGCCGCACGGCCGAGAGCGGCCCAGATTGCCGGGCGACGATGCCTAAAAGCCGCACCGCGACATACAGCGCGTCATCGAAGCCATACCAGCGGTCGGCATAGAAGATATGGCCAGACATTTCACCGGCAAACGGCGCGCCAAGTTCGGCCATCTTGGCCTTGATCAGGCTGTGCCCGGTCTTGAACATCATCGGCTGCCCCCCGGCGCGGGCGATCTCGTCATACAGCACCTGGCTCGCCTTCACGTCGGCGATGATGGTGGCGCCGGGATGGCTGCGCAGCACGTCCCGCGCCAGCACCACCAGCAGCTGATCGCCTACCACCATACCGCCCGTATCGTCCACCACGCCGATCCGGTCCGCGTCACCGTCGAAGCCAATGCCGAGATCGGCGCCGTGGGCACGCACGGCGGCGATCAGCTGCTCCTGATTCTTGGCGATCGTCGGGTCCGGGTGATGCGCGGGGAAGCGTCCATCGATGACCTCGTTCAGCACGATGTGCTCCCCGGGCAAGACCTTGAGCAGCCGGGTCAATACCTCGCCCGCAGCACCGTTGGCGTTATCCCACACGATTTTCAGGACGCGGTCGCCGCCGTCCCAATCCTGCAGCAGCCGGGCGATATAGGCCTCGGTCACGTCGATCGGGCGGTCGGTGCCGGCGGCTTCGGCCACGACGTCGCCTGCGGCGGCCATAGCGCCGAGCGCCTGGATGTTGTCACCGAAGAACGCCTTCTTACCCAACATCATCTTGAAGCCGTTGTAGTCCGGCGGATTGTGGCTGCCGGTCACCATGACGGCACCGTCCGTCTCGAGCGTGGTTGCGGCAAAATACAGCAGCGGCGTCGGCCCGCGGCCTACGCGCAGCACCTCCATCCCGCTCGCCTTCAGCCCGTCCGTCACTGCCCCGGCCAGTTCCGGCGACGACAGCCGTCCGTCATAGCCGACCGCTACCGTGCGTCCGCCGGCGCGTGACACGATCGTGCCGAAGCACCGGCCGATGGCGAAGGCGTCGGCGGCGTGCAGCGTTCGTCCGACGACGCCGCGGATGTCATATTCGCGCAGGCTGGTCGAGTCGAAATGATGTTGAAAGCCCATCAGGCACACTCCTCGCAGTAGCTGCGCATGAAAGCGCGAACTTGGTCCGCCAAGTCAGGACGCTTCAGCGCAAACGCGATCTGCGCCTCGAGAAAGCCGATCTTGTCGCCGCAATCGAACCGGCGGCCCTCATACCGTAGGCCGTGGAACGGCGTGTGACCGATCATCCGCGCCATTGCGTCCGTCAGTTGCACCTCATTGCCGGCCCCGCGCTCCATCCGGGCAAGGTGCGTGATGACTTCGGGCAACAGAACATACCGCCCGATGATGGAAAGGTTGGACGGTGCATCGGCTGGCTTCGGCTTCTCCACCAGCCCCAGCACCTCGGCCAGCCGCCCGTCATCGTTGCCAATCTTCAGGATGCCATAGCGGTTGGTCTGATCCTTCGGCACCTCGGTCACGGCAACGACGTTGCCGCCGGTCTCGGCATAGACGGAGGCGAGTTGGGCCAAGCACGGCGTATCACTCAGTACCAGATCGTCTGGCAGCAGAATGGCGAACGGGTCGTCACCGACGAAGGCACGGGCGCACCAGATCGCATGGCCCAGCCCCAGCGGCACCTGCTGGCGAACCGTCGTGATGGAGCCCGGTGGCACCTTCATCCCGTCCAGCATCTGCAGCATCTCCGTCTTGCCGCGCTCCCGTAGATTGGCCTCGAGCTCGTACGACACATCGAAGTGATCGATCAGCGCGGTCTTTCCCCGGCCAGAGACCAGGCAGAACTGCTCGATACCCGCAGCCCGTGCTTCTTCGACGGCGTATTGAATCAATGGCTTATCGACGACCGGCAGCATCTCCTTGGCCATCGCCTTCGTGGCCGGCAGGAAGCGCGTGCCGAGTCCGGCAACGGGCAGGACGGCTTTGCGGAGTTTCTTGATCACGTGATGTCACCATCCTCTTTGGCGCTGCAAGCTAAGGCCCAGCGTCGTGCGAGGCAGCAAGTGCCATGGCATTTGTCTGGCATCAACCCGCCTTCTTCCGGCTACGCCTGAGCACGCTGCGCCTCCATCGACAGCACGGCGCTGATGTTGACGATGCCACGCGCGGTGACGCTGGGCACCAGCACATGCAGCGGCTTGGACACACCCAGCAATAGAGGCCCGATCGACAAACCGTCCGCTGCCGCCGCAAGAAGGGTGAACCCGATATTGGCCGCGTCGAGCGTGGGCATGATCAGCAGGTTGGCCACGCCCTTCAGCTTGCTATCCGGCACAGCCCGGTCCCGCAGTGCCTCGACCAGGGCGGCGTCCGCATGCATCTCCCCGTCCACCTCGAGCTCAGGATGGCTCGCGCGTAGCGCTTCGAGGGCGGTGCGCATCTTGCGGGCCGTGTCGGAGCGGCTGGAGCCGAAGCTGGAATGAGACAGCAGCGCGGCTTTTGGCACGATGCCAAAGCTTCGCACCGTATCGGCCGCCAGCGCCGTCATTTCGGCAATCTGATCCGCCGTTGGGTCCACGTTGATGTGCGTATCGCAGATGAACAGCACGCCCGTTTGCAGAATGAGACAGGACAGGGCGTAGAGGCGGCTGATATCCGGCCGCTTGGGAATAATTGGGATGGCATAGCCCATATGCCTCCACCAATCGCCCGTGCCGCCGCATACGGCCGCATCGGCCAGTCCGGCTTGCAGCATCATGCTGGCGGTCACGGTACTGCGGCGCACCATGCGGCGCGCGGCGGCGTCCGGTGGCGCACCACGCCGGCCCGCCAACGCCTGATAGGCGGCTACCAGCGGATCGAACACGGCGCGGTCCACTTCCGGGTCTAAGACTTGAACCGACTCATCCAGATCGAGCCGAAGCCCGAGCGCCTTGACCCTCTCGGCGATCCTACCCCGGTTGCCAAGCAAGATGGGCTCCGCAATGCCGTCATCCACCACGGTCTGCACAGCGCGGAGTACCCGGTCATCTTCTCCCTCGGCATAGACGATCTTGCGCATGCTCTGCCGCGCGGCTTCGAGCACCGGGCCCATGAACTGGCCGGAGCGGAACACGAACTTCTCCAGCTCACGCCGGTAGGCGCCGAAATCTTCGATCGGGCGCTTGGCCACCCCGGTCCGCATCGCCGCAGCCGCAACCGCCGGGGCGATCTGTAGGATCAGCCGCGGATCGAACGGTTTCGGGATGATGTAGTCCGGGCCGAATGTCGGCGCGGCCCCGCCATAGGCCGCAGCCACGACCTCACTCGCCTCCACCCGCGCCAGGACGGCAATGGCTTCCACGCAGGCGATTTTCATCGCCTCATTGATCTCGGTCGCGCCAACGTCCAGCGCGCCGCGGAAGATGAACGGAAAGCAGAGAACGTTGTTGACCTGGTTCGGATAGTCGCTGCGCCCGGTAGCGACGATGGCATCCGGACGCGCAGCGCGGACCGCCTCAGGCAAAATCTCCGGCTCCGGATTGGCCAGGGCAAGTATCAACGGCTTTGGCCCTAGCAGGTGCAGCCACTCGGCCTTCAGTACGCGGGGTGCGGATAGGCCGAGGAACACGTCGGCCCCGGCCAGGACGTCCGGCAGGTGGCGGGCGTCGGTCTGCTTGGCGTAACGGGCCATGTTCGGCGCCATCGGCCCTTCCCGCCCAGCGTGCACGACGCCGTTGAGATCCGTCAGCGTGACGTTCTCCACCGGCAACCCCATGGTAACCAGCAGATCCACGCAGGCCAGCGCCGCAGCACCAGCCCCCGACGTCACGAGCCGGATTTCCTCCAGCGACTTTCCTTGTAGCACTAGCCCGTTCCGGATCGCGGCAGCGACGATGATGGCGGTGCCATGCTGATCATCGTGAAAAACGGGAATGGCCATGCGTTCGCGTAGCCGCCGCTCGATTTCGAAGCACTCCGGCGCCTTGATGTCCTCGAGGTTGATGGCGCCAAAGGTCGGCTCCAGCGCCGCGACCACGTTGATGAACAGCTCGGGATCGGCGGCGTCCACCTCGATGTCGAACACGTCGATGCCGGCAAATTTCTTGAATAGGACGGCCTTACCCTCCATCACAGGCTTGCCCGCCAGTGCGCCGATGTTGCCAAGCCCCAGCACAGCCGTGCCGTTGGAGATGACGGCCACCAGATTGCCGCGTGCCGTGAGGTCCCGGGCGCTGTCCGGGTCCGCCACGATAGCTTCGCAGGCGGCCGCCACACCCGGCGAGTAGGCAAGCGCCAGGTCCCGCTGGGTGGCCATACGCTTCGTCGGCTCGACCGTGAGCTTTCCCGGGCGCGGCAGGCGGTGGTAGTCCAGCGCCGCCTTGCGAAAATCCTCATCCATCGTCGCCCCCCACGGGCGTCACCGCCCTGAACTGCCGCCAAGATCAGGCAGACCGGCTATGTTGGCAATCCGGCGGCGCTGCAACGGCATTGTTTCGGCCTTTCATGGAGCAGGGACCGTTCCCTCTGACCACGATAATCGGCCAAAATCGTTAAAAAGCCCTTAAGGGCAGGCCATAGTGCGGTCTCACACAATGACTATATCGTTAATGCCTGCATGTAGGATGTCCGGAATGCGGTCGAGAAGACTCGAACTTCCACAGGGTTTCCCCCACAAGCACCTCAAGCTTGCGCGTCTACCATTTCGCCACGACCGCACAGTCCCGGCACGCCGCTATAGCCGATGCCGTTAGCCGCTTCAATGACCCAAGCGCGCCAAACCGCGCCCGAGTGGACGCGGCACCCCGGCCTGCTACCGTATCCAGAAGCAGTCGCAGCCATGCAAGCGCGCGCCGAGGCCATACGGGCCGGCACGGCGGCCGAATGCATTTGGCTCGTAGAGCATCCGCCGCTCTACACGGCCGGCACCTCCGCCAAGGCGCAAGACCTCAGCAATCCCGAGCTTTTACCAATTTTCGACGCCGGGCGCGGCGGGCAATGGACCTATCACGGACCCGGCCAGCGCACGGTTTACGTCATGCTGGACCTGACCAAGCTGCACAGCCACGTCCGGCCACGCGACGTGCGCAGCTTCGTCGGTGGCCTTGAAGAATGGCTCATCCGCACCCTCGCGCGGCTCGGCGTCACCGGTGAGCGCCGGGCCGGGCGGGTCGGCATCTGGGTGGCGCACGATGGCGTGGAAAGCAAGATCGCCGCCATCGGCGTCCGCGTCACACGCTGGGTAAGCTGGCACGGCGTCGCGCTGAACGTGCATCCGGACCTCAGCCATTTCGACGGAATCGTTCCGTGCGGCATCACCGGGCACGGGGTCACGAGCCTGCGGGCGCTCGGCCACGCGGTGACCATGGACAGGGTGGATCAGGCGCTCCGCGCGGCCTGGGATGAGGTCTTTAGCGGCTCAGGCGAATGAAACGCTCAGCCAGCGCCAGGTCGTCGCGCACCGTTTGCCGGCGGTGCGACGCCTCCGCATCCTCACCCCATTGCTCGGCCTGAAAGAGTTCATCGAGGCACGAAGCGGCGTAGGCCGCCTCGGCCGTCAGCGCGCCGGTGGCCAACGCCAAGCCTAGCACGGCGCTGCCCATGACCGGTACGGCGATGCCCAGCGCGGCCAGCAATGCCGGGTCCATCGCCGCATACAGCCCGCCGACCCGGGCCAGCGCCGCCTGATCCTGCGCACGGTGCAGGATACCCTCGGCAACTTCGAGCCGCGCCCCGTGCGTCTGTTCCAGCCAATCCAGCCAAGGCTGCCACTCCCGCGCCTGACGCACCATGAGCGCCAGCGGGTGTTCAGCGCGGTAGCAGAGCAGGTCGCTTTCGGCATACGCCGCCAGCGCTGCCGTCACCGGACCCGGCGCCGGCGCGATGCGGTCCTGCGCCGTGCCGGCCAGCCGGGTGAGCGGGATGGCGTGCATGCCCACGGTCCCGCCCTTGGCCCCGCCCGCCACCTGCCACTCCGCGGCGATCGCCTCGGCCAAAGCGGCGCTGCCCGTCGTGAGCGCCCGCCCGCCCTTGACGTCACCAGGGATTTGCAGCGGCTTGCCGTCCAGCAGCACGGTCCAGCCTTGGTCAAGCGGCGCCACCGTGGCGCTGTCCCAAAAACGAAGCACGCCGTCTCCCCTATCTTAGCAGGCTGCGCAATACATTCGCCGGCTTGGGCGCAACCGCGTCCGGCACGGGGCCGGCGCGTCCGTCCCGCGCCGATAGCAACGCGGCCGGGCAGGCGTCGCGTTCCGGCACCGCCCCGATGGCGATGCCGGATCGCCCCTGCCCGCTCTCGGATCGTACTCTCGGTGCTTGCCACGCCCCGTCCAAATGGATCGGCAATGCCACGCCCGCGCCTCCAAGCGCCGTGAGAACGTGTAGCCGCACGTCAATCGTTTCGGCACCTAGATCGATTAGGCCGTTCCCGGTCAGCTTAAGGGGTTGCGTGTCCAGCACCAGCGTGCGGAACACCGCCTCACCACCCGCGACATCCGCCCGGATGGCGAGGCAGCGCACCGCGGTCTGCTTCAAGAACTGCGCAGGCAGTGCTGGGCCCGCTATCAATCCGCCGGCCAGCAGACGCAACGTCCAGCCATCGATCTGGCCCTGGGTCAGCGCCACCGCAAAATGGCCCGCCGCCGTCGCGGCCAGTGCGTGACCGGTCCCGCCTTCTCCTTGCAGTGAAACGTCCACATCCACAGCTCCTTCGTTCACAACACGGGCCCAGCCCGATAGGGCCGACAACCGGCCCGGCGACAACCCGGGCGCCAGCACCACCAGCGCGGCGCGGGGCGGATTCGCGTCCGCTTCCGCATGAATTTTTGCCGTGCCACCCGCGGCTTGCATCTGAAATGGTTCCAGCCGAAGCCGCCCGTCCTGCAGACGGACCCGGCCCTGGACTGCGTGCACAGCGCCAGTCGGCACCACTACCTCGTCAGCCCGGATCTCTAAATCGAGGTCGCCACGGGTCATCGCCCCAAACGGAAGCGGCGCCTGGAGAGTCCAGCCGGTGTCGTCCGCTGAAGCCGGCCTGGGCGCCGCTTCAGGATGGCGCAGCGCTGCCATCAGCGCGGCCCAGTCCAGGTGATGCGAAACAAGCGAGCCGCGTAACGACGGACGCCCGCGCCAGTCCAGCGCCACATCCCCCGCCAGATCGCCCGCCGCCGCGGTCAGCGTGACCCCGCGCAGCGCCACTCCGCCCGCCGCCGACACGATGCGTGCCGCGAATGTGGCTGGGGCGCCGCCCCACTTAGCTGACATTTCGATATGCCCCGGCTTCCCCCACTCCGCCGCCACGTGCACGTCAAGCAACGCGGGCAGCGCCACGCCCGCCACGGGCGAGAGCGGCGCTAGGTCGGCAATCACGCCAGATAGCGCCGGAGCGTCCGGCAGGCCGCGCAGGGTGACATCTGCGCCCAGCCCGGCCATTCGTACGGCATCCAGCGAACCCGATACAGCCACCGGCTGTCCGGCCCATACGATCTGCCCTGAAACGCCCGCGCCTTTTCCGGCGAGCGACGGGACCAGCACCTCCACCAGCCGGCCATCCGCCTGCCAACCGATCCGCCCGCCTGTCACCGCCCACCCGTCCACTTCGAGCGCACGGCGCTGCGCGGCCGGGGTGCCGGGATCAAAGCGCCAATTCGGCTGTCCTGCCGCATCCCCCTCCAGCTGCACGTCTGGGTTTAGCACGGTGACCCCCGTGAGCCGGATGTCGCCCGACAGCAACGGCCATAACGCCACCCCGGCCTCTATCGCGCGCGCGGTCGCCATGTCTGGCCTGGACAGGCCGGGCGGGTTGGCCAGACGCAGGTCCTCCGCGCGTATATGCGGCAGGGGAGTCCAGGCTAGGGTGAGCGGGCCGGCGATGGTCAGTTCCCGGCCCGTGTCCCGGCGCACGGCCTCGCTAGCGCGCAGCTTCAGCGCAGCCGGATCTAACACCCAATGGAGCGCCAGCAGGGGTAGCAATACAAGTATCAATGGTACAGCAAACCACCGCCTCATGCGCGGAAGGGGTCCTGCGGCGGGCGGTGCTCGAAGCCTAGCGTGCGGAAGCTTTCGCGCATGTGCGGCGGCAGTTCGGCCTCCACGATGAGGCGTCCGCCCTGCGGATGCGGTAGGTCCAGCGCGCGGGCATGCAGATGCAGCTTATCCGATAGGCCCTCGACCAGGGCGGACCCGGCGCCGTTCTGGTCCGGCTCATGATACTTGTCATCGCCCACGATCGGCGCGCCGATGGCCACGCAGTGCACCCGCAGCTGATGCGTGCGGCCCGTAATGGGCATGAGCTGTAGCCAGGCGAGTTTTTGACCGGCATGGTCGAGGGTTAAAAAGTCCGTAACGGCCCGGGAAGCATCCTTGTCATCGCGGGTAGCAGGAACGCTCCTTTCGCCCCGTGGCCCGGTATAGCGCAGCAAGGGCATATCGATTCGGCCCTCCACCGGGACGGGGCGTCCGGCGACGATGGCCCAATAGGTCTTGTTCACGTCCCGGCCGCGGAACGAGGCCGCGAGCTTCGCAGCCGTGCCCGGCGTCCGCGCCAGCACCAGGCAGCCGGAGGTATCCCGGTCCAGCCTATGCACTAGCCGCGGGCGATGCGGGCTACCCATGCGCAAACCATCGAGCAAGCCATCCAGATGGCGGACGATGCCGGGGCCGCCCTGGACCGCCAGGCCGTGCGGCTTGTTTAGCACGATGACGTGCTCGTCCCGATACAGCACCATGGCCTCCAGCTCACGCTGAATGGCGGGGTTGAACGGCGCGGGCTCGGCCTTCTTCGGCGCGGCCGTGCTGGGCAGCGGTGGGATGCGGATGGACTGGCCGGGCGCCAGGCGGGTGCCGGTTTCGGCCCGCTTGCCGTCAACGCGGACCTGGCCTGTGCGGCAGAGTTTTTGCACGGCGCCCTGCGTGACACCCGGGAAGTGGCGGCGGAACCAGCGGTCGAGGCGGATTTCGGCCTCGTCGTCCGTGACGGCGCGGGTGGTGACGGTCAAGGTTGGCGCTCCTGCCGCAGGCTCGCCCAATGCTGCAGGCGGCGTCCGATCTCGCGTTCATAGCCGCGATCGGGCGGGTTGTAGAGCGCGGCGCGGTCCATGCCGTCAGGAAAGTAATTCTGGCCGGAGAACGCGTCCTCGGTATCGTGATCGTAAGCATAGCCCGCGCCGTAGCCGAGTTGCTTCATCAACTTGGTCGGTGCGTTCAGGATATGCGCGGGCGGCGGCAGGCTGCCTGTCTTCTTGGCCGCTGACATCGCGGATTTATAGGCGGTGTAGGCGGCGTTCGACTTGGGGGCGGTGCCCAGATACAGGATAGCCTGGGCGATCGCCAGCTCACCCTCCGGACTACCGAGGCGCTCATACGCTTCCCACGCCGCCATGGCCTGCGGCAACGCGTGCGGGTCGGCGAGGCCGATGTCTTCCGAGGCGAACCGCACCAGGCGGCGGATGATGTAGCGCGGGTCCTCGCCGCCGGTCAGCATGCGCGCGAACCAATAGAGCGCCGCATCCGGATCAGAGCCGCGCAGGGATTTATGCAGGGCGGAGATGAGGTTGTAATGCTCCTCCCGGTCCTTGTCATAGAGCGCCGCCCGCCGCCCGATCAGGCCGGCTAGCGCCACCGGATCAAGCACATCGCCGGGGGGCAGGGCCAGGATTTGCTCGGCCATGTTCAGCAGATACCGGCCATCCCCATCCGCCATCGCGCAGAGCGATAGCCGGGCCTCGGGCGTGAGCGGCAATGCGCGGGTGTGCCGTTCGGCCCGCGCCAGCAGTTGCTCCAGCGCATCCTCGTCCAGCCGATGCAGCACCAGCACCTGGCAACGGGACAGCAGCGCGCCGTTCAGGGCGAAGGACGGGTTCTCCGTGGTCGCGCCGACCAGCACCACGGTGCCGTCCTCGACCACCGACAGGAAGCCGTCCTGCTGCGCGCGATTGAACCGGTGCACCTCGTCCACGAACAGCAGGGTGCGCTGGCCGGTGTGCTGGCGCTTGGCCGCGTCTTCGAACACGCGCTTGAGATCGGCGACACCGGAGAATACGGCGGACATCGAGGCGAAATGCAGCCCGGCCGCGTCCGCCAGCAGCCGGGCGATAGTGGTCTTACCGACGCCGGGCGGGCCCCAGAGTATGAGTGACGCCAGCGCGCCCCGCTCCAGCATGCGGGTCAGCGCGCCATCATGCCCCACGAGCTTGGGTTGGCCAACCACGTCATAGAGCGCGGTGGGGCGCAGCATCTCCGCCAGCGGACTGGCCGGCTTGGCGGCGGGAAACAGATCGGCGGGCATGATCTTGATCTAGGGTGGAATGCCCACGCATTCCACCAAGCGACAGGATCAAGCCGCCTGCTGCTCCTCGATCACCTCGGCGCGGGGGCCGCTATCCTGCCCCTTGGCGGAGACGTCGCGGTCCACCAGCTCGATCACGGCCATGTCCGCCGCGTCGCCATAGCGGATGCCGGCCTTCAGCACGCGGCAGTAGCCGCCGGAGCGGGTCTTGTACCGCGTAGCCAGGGCGTCGAACAGCTTGTCCACCATCCGCTCGTCCTGCAGCTGGGCGATGGCCTGCCGCCGGGCATGGAGGCCGCCGCGCTTACCGAGGGTGATCAGCTTTTCCGCCACCGGACGCAGCTCCTTAGCCTTGGGCAGCGTGGTGGTGATCTGCTCATGCTTGATCAGCGCCACCGCCATGTTGCGGAACATGGCAAGGCGGTGGCTGCTGGTCACACCGAGTTTGCGGCCGGAAACACCGTGGCGCATGATTTCTACTCCTTAGAAGGGTTCGTCGAGGCGCTTGGCCAGGTCTTCGATGTTCTCAGGCGGCCAGCCGGCGACACTCATACCCAGCGCCAGGCCCATGGCGGTCAGCACTTCCTTGATTTCATTCAGGGACTTGCGGCCGAAGTTCGGCGTGCGCAGCATCTCCTGCTCGGATTTTTGGACGAGGTCACCGATATAGACGATGTTATCGTTCTTGAGGCAGTTAGCCGAACGAACCGACAGCTCGAGTTCATCGACCTTGCGCAGCAGGTTGCGGTTGAACGGCAGATCGTCCTGGATCTCGTCGGCGCGGGCCAGCTGCGGCTCATCGAAGTTGATGAACAGCTGCAGCTGGTCCTGTAGGATGCGGGCGGCCAGGGCAACCGCATCCTCGGGCGTGACCGCGCCGTTGGTCTCGACCTGCAGCAGCAGCTTGTCATAGTCGGTCACCTGGCCGACTCGCGTCGGCTCGACCTTGTAGGACACGCGCTTCACGGGCGAGTAGATCGCATCGATGGGAATGAGCCCGATCGGCGCGTCTTCCGGCCGGTTTCCCGCGGCCGGGACGTAGCCCTTGCCGAGGTTCACGGTGAACTCCATGCCGAGCTTCACGCCGTCATCGAGCGTGCAAATCACAAGGTCGGGGTTCATGACGTCGATGTCATGCCCAGTCTCGATCTGCGCGGCGGTGATCTCGCCAGGTCCGGTGGCGTTCAGCATCATGCGCTTCGGCCCCTCGCCATGCATGCGAAGCGCGAGCTGCTTGATGTTCAGCACGATGTCGGTCACGTCTTCCCGCACGCCGGGAATGCTGCTGAATTCATGCAGCACGCCGTCGATCTGCACGGCCGTGACGGCCGCCCCTTGTAGCGATGACAGCAGCACGCGGCGCACGGCATTGCCAAGCGTCATGCCGAAGCCACGCTCCAGCGGCTCGGCCACCACGGTCGCGATACGGTGCGGGTCGGAACCGGGCTCGACATCGAGCTTTTCCGGCTTGATCAGGGATTGCCAATTCCGTTGCAGCGCCACGGATCATTCTCCACGTGTTGAACCCGGCGCGCCCGCGGCTGCGCCGTCTCTAATCAGCCTGCGTTACACCCTGCGGCGCTTGCGCGGACGGCAGCCATTGTGCGGAATCGGTGTCATGTCGCGAATGGCGCTGATGCCAAAGCCTACGGCTTGCAGCGCGCGCAAGGCGCTTTCGCGGCCGGAGCCGGGGCCGCTCACTTCGATCTCAAGCGTTTCCATCCCATGCTCGCGCGCCTTCTTGCCCGCGTCCTCGGCCGCGACCTGGGCGGCGTACGGCGTGGACTTACGGCTGCCCTTGAAGCCCTGCGTGCCGGCGCTGGACCAGGCGATCGTGTTACCCTGGGCATCGGTGATAGTAATGACCGTGTTGTTGAACGTCGCCGCGACATGGGCCACGCCGGCGATGATGTTCTTGCGCTCCTTTTTTTTGGTGCGCGCGGGGGCGGGTTTCGCCATGAGGTGATCCTATACTTCTAGAGCGGCCAAACAGCCTACTTCGTGACTTTCTTCTTACCGGCGATCGCGACGGCCTTACCCTTGCGGGTCCGCGCATTGGTGTGGGTCCGCTGACCATGCACCGGCAGGCCGCGGCGATGACGCAGGCCGCGGTAGCAGCCCAAATCCATCAATCGCTTGATGTTCATGGCCACTTCACGCCGAAGGTCACCCTCGACCCGGTAATCGCGGTCGATCAGCTCACGGATCTTCAGAACTTCGTCGTCAGAAAGCTGATTGACCCGGCGCTCGTCCGGAATGCCGAGCTTGGTGCAGATATCGACCGCGTTGGCCGGGCCGATCCCGTAGATATACCGAAGGCTAATCAATACCCGCTTGTTGGTCGGGATATTCACACCGGCAATACGCGCCACGCTACAACTCCTTTGGCCCCGGACCGCATGGGGCCGAGGTGTGGTGTGGGCCCCTGCTCGCCTACGCGCTGGAGGTCCGTGGAATAGGCTATGGCCCGGCCTGAAGCGGGCTGGGTCAAGGGCGCGGACTATACCGCGGGATCAAAAGGAGTCAACCGGTTCTGGTCAACTTTGCGTGATGAATTCCCAGAAACATAAATCTTCAAACAACCTGCTTGAGGGTCAGTTCGATCTGCCGGGTCACTTCGTCCATGTCCGCCATACCGTCCAGCGTGACCAGCCGCCCGGAATTCCGATAATGCGGCAAAATGGGCGCGGTCTGGCGATGATACTCGTCCAGCCGGGTCGCGACCGTATCCCGCTTGTCATCCGGGCGATGCACGAAATCATGGCTGCCGCACACGTCGCACGTGCCCGCGACATGCGGCTTGTGGAATGTCTCGTGATAGCCCGCGCCGCACTTGCCGCAGGAGAACCGCCCGGCGATCCGCTCCACCATGGCGCTGTCATCGACCCGGAGTTCGATCACCGCGTCGATCCTGCCGCCAGATTGCTCCAGCATGCGGTCCAGCGCCTCTGCCTGAGGTGCGGTGCGCGGGAATCCGTCCAGGATGAAGCCCCGCGCGGCGTCGGGCTGGCGGATGCGGTTTTCCAGCATGGCGATCAAGATATCGTCCGACACCAACCCGCCGGACTCCATGACCTGCTTGGCGCGCTGCCCAATCTCGGTCCCGGCTCTGACTTCCGCCCTCAGCATGTCCCCGGTCGCGATCTGCACCACGCCGTGCCGCTGTTCGAGGCGCTTGGCCTGCGTCCCTTTGCCCGCCCCTGGCGGTCCCAGCAGGATCAAATTCACCGTGTGCGCCCCTTCCCCTTCTGCTTGCGGATCAGGCCTTCATACTGATGCGCAAGCAAATGAGACTGGATTTGCGTCACCGTGTCCATGGTGACCGACACAATGATCATGAGACTAGTGCCACCGAAGTAGAACGGCACGCCATATCGGGCGATCAGGATTTCCGGCAGCATACAAACAATGCAAAGATAAATGGCACCGACCGTGGTCAAACGGGTGAGGATCACGTCGAAGTAGTCGGCCGTATTGGATCCTGGCCGCACGCCAGGAATGAACCCGCCATACTTCTTCAGGTTGTCCGCCGTCTCCTCAGGATTGAAGGTCACCGCCGTGTAGAAGTAAGAGAAGAAAATAATCAGCGCGCCATACGCTACCAGATGCAGCGGCTCGCCATAACCGAACTTGGCACCCACCCAGGCCAACCATGAGTTCGAGTCGCCCGATGCAAAGCCCGCGACCGTGGCCGGGATCAACAGTAAAGAGCTAGCGAAGATCGGCGGGATCACGCCGGCCGTGTTAACCTTGAGCGGCATATGCGTACTGTCGCCGCCGAACATACGCTGACCCACCTGCCGCTTGGGATACTGCACCACCACCCGGCGCTGCGCCCGCTCCATGAACACCACGAACATCACGACAGCGACCGCGATGGCCAAGAACAAGATGACGAAGATGGGGGACATCGCGCCCGTGCGGCTCATTTCCAACAAGTTCACCAGTGCGCTCGGCAAGTTCGCGACGATGCCGGCAAAGATGATGAGGCTCGTGCCATTGCCGACGCCGCGTGCCGTAATCTGCTCACCCAGCCACATCAGGAACATGGTGCCGCCCACCAACGTAATGACGGCGGATACGATGAAGAACGGGCCCGGCTCGATTACCGCCCGTCCATCCGCCATGCCTTCCAGCCCCACGGCCATGCCGTAGGACTGCACCAAGGCGATCAGCACCGTAAGATACCGGGTGTATTGATTGAGCTTCTTCCGCCCGCTCTCGCCCTCTTTCTTCAACGCTTCCAATGATGGAATGGCCGAGGACATCAGCTGCACGATAATGGACGCGCTGATATACGGCATGATGTTCAGCGCCAGCACCGTCATACGGCCGAGTGCGCCACCGCTGAACATGTTCACCATGCCCAGCATGCCGCCGCTGTGCTGCGCCATCATATCGCCGATCACGGCGGCGTCGACGCCGGGCACGGGTATGTAGGTGCCGATGCGATAGACCAGCAGCGCGCCCAAAGTGAACCAGATACGCTGCTTCAGCTCGGTCGCCTTGCTGAAGCTGCCGAGGCTCATGCTCGATGCGAATTGTTCGGCCGTCGAGGCCATCGGGTGTTCCCCCAACATGATTACGGCGCCCGCGGCACGATCGCCGCGGACGCCGTTGTTGATCTAGTGTGCCTTACCCCGGAAGGGTAGCGCAAGCATCAGGCCGCCGGTTGTTCGGGAGCCGCTACGGGCTTGAGCAGCGTCACCGTGCCGCCCGCTGCCTCCACCGCCGCGATCGCCGTGGCGGACGCGCCCGATACCGTGACCCGGATCGGCTGCTTGATCTCACCCATGCCCAGCAGGCGCACGCCATCGACCTTCGCCAGCCGCACCAGGCCTGCGGTCTGCAGCGCGGCCTCGGTAATGGCCTCACCGGCATGGAGCCGGCCAGCGGCGATGGCTGTCTCGATCGCGCCCAGGTTCACCGGGGCATATTCCTTGCGGAAAATGTTGGTGAAACCGCGCTTTGGCAGGCGGCGATAGATTGGCAGCTGCCCACCTTCGAACCCGTTCAGCGACACGCCCTCACGCGCCTTCTGGCCCTTCACGCCCTTACCGGACGTCTTGCCCTTGCCGGAGCCGATGCCGCGGCCGAGCCGCTTGCTCTTGAGCCGGGCGCCGGGGTTGTCGCGGATCTCGTTCAGCTTCATTTCACGTCCTCCGCATGCACCAGGTGCTGCACGGTCCGGATCATGCCGCGCACGGCCGGCGTGTCTTCCAGCACGCGGGTGGCGCGCACCTTGTTGAGGCCGAGCCCGATCAGCGTGCCGATCTGGTTCTTCTTACGGCCCAGGCCGGACGCGAACTGCGTCACCCGCACCAGCTTCTTCGATTCAGACATCCGCCGTCTCCGCGATCTCGGCCACGTCATCCCGCTTGCCCAGGATGTCCGACACCTTCTTGCCACGCCGGGCCGCGACCGAGCGGGGGCTGGCGCAGCTGGCCAGCGCCGCAAAGGTGGCCTTCACCATGTTATGCGGGTTGCGGCTACCAAGGGACTTGGCCACCACGTCACCCACACCCAGCGTTTCGAACACGGCGCGCATCGGGCCGCCGGCGATGATGCCGGTGCCGGCCGTGCTGCTGCGCAGGATCACGTGGCCGGCGCCGAAGCTGCCCTCCACGTCATGATGCAGCGTGCGGCCTTCTTTCAGCGGCACGCGAATCATGGTCTTCTTGGCGCGCTCGGTCGCCTTGCGGATCGCCTCCGGCACCTCGCGCGCCTTGCCGGCGCCGTAGCCGACACGGCCCTTCTGGTCTCCGACCACTACCAGGGCGGCGAAGGCAAAGCGCCGGCCGCCCTTCACCACCTTGGCCACCCGGTTGATGGTGACCAGCTTGTCGATCAGGTCGTCCCCGCCGTCCCGGTCCCGCTCACGCCCGCGACCGCCGCCGTCTCTTGATTCCCGTGCCATCTGTGTAAACCCTTAGAACGAGAGGCCGCCCTCGCGGGCTGCCTCCGCCAATGCCTTGACCCGGCCGTGATACAAATAGGCGCCGCGGTCGAACACGACCTGCGTGACGCCCGCCGCCGCCGCGCGCTCGGCCACCAGCTTGCCTACCGCCGACGCCGCGCCCTTATCGGCGCCGGTCTTCAGCTCGGCCTTCAGGCCCTTGTCCAGGCTGGACGCCGCCGCGAGGGTCCGGCCCTGCGCGTCGTCGATCACCTGGGCGTAGATGTGCTTGCCCGAACGGAACACCGACAGCCGCGGGCGGCCGGCGGATTTCTGCTTCAGCTGATACCGCAGGCGCTCACGGCGCCGGGTGCGAAGATCCTGAGGAGCGCTCATGTTACTTCTTCTTGCCTTCCTTGCGCCGGATCTGCTCGTTCTCATACTTCACGCCCTTGCCCTTATAGGGCTCCGGCGGACGATACGAGCGGATTTCCGCGGCGACTTGCCCCACCTGACGCTTGTCCATGCCGGTGATGCTGATCGATGTCGGCTTGGGCGTGGTGATCGTGATGCCCTCGGGCACCGGATAGATCACGTCGTGCGAGAAGCCGAGGTTCACCACCAAGTTCTTGCCCTGCACGCTGGCGCGGAACCCGGTGCCGGTGATCTCCAGCACCTTGGTATAGCCGGCGCTGACGCCCTGGACCATGTTGGCCACCAGCGCCCGCGTCGTGCCCCACATCATGCGCGCGGGCGTGGTCGTGCCGCGCGGCGCCACCGCGACCTTGCCGTCCTCGACCGTGGTGTCCACCAGGTCGGTGAGTTTCAGCGTCATGGTGCCGAGCTTGCCCTTCGCGGACAGGATGCCGTCCACGATCGCGACGGTGACACCGGCCGGGACCGGCACCGGGTATTTGCCTACACGAGACATCTGCTGTCCCCCTCTAGAACACGCGGAAAAGCACTTCGCCGCCAACATTGGCCGCGCGCGCTTCACCGTCGCTCAACACGCCACGCGGCGTGGACAGAATGGATACGCCGAGTCCGGCATAGACCCGGGGCAGCTCCTTGATCTTGGAATACACCCGGCGGCCCGGCTTGGACACGCGGGTGATCTCCTTGATGACGGGCTCACCCTCGGAGTATTTCAGCTCGATGCGCAGCTGGGCCACGCCGGGGCGCACCTCCTCGGCGGCATAGCCGCGGATGAAGCCCTCACGCTTCAACGCCTCGAGCACACCGGCGCGCAGCTTGCTCGCGGGTGCGACGCACATGGTGTGGCGGCTCCGCTGTGCATTACGGATGCGGGTGATCATGTCACCCAACGGATCGGACATGGACATGCCGGCGCTCCTACCAGCTCGCCTTGACCATGCCGGGCAGCTGCCCGGAATTGGCCAGGGACCGGAGCATGTTCCGGGAAAGCTTGAACTTGCGGTAATTGCCGCGGGCCCGGCCCGTCAGCGCGCAGCGGAGGCGCACGCGCACGGCGGCACCGTTGCGGGGCAGCTGCGCCAGCTTCACCGAAGCCTCGAACCGCTCCTCGACCGGGACGCTCCGGTCCATCACTTGCGCCTTCAGCTCAGCCCGCTTGCTCTTATCGCGCGCGCTCATGCGCTCACGCTTCAGGTTGCGGTTGACCGACGATGTCTTGGCCATCAGTTAGCTCCTCGGAACTTGCTCTGTGGAGAGAGTAGTTTTCCAAACACGGTGAAAGTCTTAGGCGGCAAACGGAATATCGAGCAGCTTCAGCAAGGCCTTCGCCTCGGCATTCGTCTGCGCCGTGGTCACGAAGATGATGTCCATGCCGCGAATGTCGGTCACTTTGTCATAATCGATTTCCGGGAAGATGATCTGTTCCTTGAGGCCCATGGCGAAGTTGCCGCGGCCGTCGAAGCCCTTGCCGTTCGGAATACCGCGGAAGTCTCGGACGCGCGGTAGGGCGATCGTCACCAGCCGGTCCAGGAACTCATACATCCGCGACTTGCGCAGCGTGACCTTGCAGCCGATCGGCAGGCCCTCACGGATCTTGAAGCCGGCGATCGCCTTCTTGGCCACCGTCTTCACCGGCTTCTGTCCGGCAATCAGCGTGAGCTCGGCCACGGCCGCGTCCAGCTTTTTCTGGTCCGCCGCCGCTTCGCCCACGCCCATGTTGATCACGATCTTCTCGAGCTTCGGCACGCGCATCGGGTTCGTGTAGCCGAACTCGGTTTGCAGCTTCGCCTTGATCTCGTCCACATAGCGCTGCTGCATGCGCGGCATCACGTGGGGGGGCCGTTCAGTGGTTTCGCTCATCGTCCTAGCTCTCGATCACGGCGCCGCTGCCGCGGGCGACGCGCACCTTGCGGCCGTCATCCAGCGTGCGGAACCCAATACGGGTCGGCTTGTCGGTCTTGGGATCGAGCAGCGCGAGGTTGGACAGATGGATCGTCGCCTCCTGCTCGATGATGCCGCCGGGCTGACCCATGCCCTGCGCCTTGGTGTGCTTCTTGGCGACGTTCACGCCCTTGACCACGGCCCGCGAGTCCTTCGGGCGCACGCTCAGCACTTCGCCGCGCTTGCCCTTGTCCGACCCGGCGATCACGACGACCGTGTCACCCTTCTTGATGCGCGCGGCCATTACAGCACCTCTGGCGCGAGCGAGATAATCTTCATGAACTTCTTGCCGCGCAGCTCGCGCACCACGGGTCCGAAGATACGAGTGCCGATCGGCTCCTGCTGCTTGTTGATCAGCACGGCGGCGTTGCGGTCGAAGCGGATCGCACTTCCATCGGCCCGGCGCACCGGGAACGAGGTCCGCACGATCACGGCCTGATGCACGTCGCCCTTCTTCACCTTGCCCCGTGGAATGGCCTCCTTGATCGAAACCACGATCACGTCGCCCACCGAGGCCGTGCGCCGCTTGGAGCCGCCGAGCACCTTGATGCACTGCACGCGCCGGGCGCCGGAGTTGTCGGCTACCTCGAGGTTGGATTCGACCTGGATCATGCTGGCGCTCCCTCATGCGCGGGCGCGGCATGCTCGGCTTTGACCGGCGGCACGTAGCCGTACGGCATCTCGACCGGCTCGCCGTTCCGCTCGATCAGCAGCCAGGTCTTCCGCTTGCTGATCGGACGGCACTCTTCGATGCGGACGATGTCGCCCTCTTTGCACACGTTCAGCTCGTCATGCGCAGCATACTTCTTGGAGCGCTTGATGAACTTCTTATACAGCGGGTGCATGATTCGACGCTCGACCAAGACCGTAATGGTCTTCTCCATCTTGTCGCTCGTCACTCGCCCCGTCAGGACGCGCCTTGGCATCGCCCTCTCCTTTACTTGTTGTCAGAGCTGGCGGCGGACCGCTTCTGCTCTGTCATGATGGTCTTCACTCGGGCGATGTCGCGGCGCACCTGGCGCACCCGGCCCACGCCCTCGGTCTGCCCGGTCGCACGCTGAAAGCGCAGATTGAACTGCTCCTTACGAAGGTCCAGCAGCATGCCCGGTAGCGTATCGGCACCCTTGGCCCGAATATCGGCTGGCTTGGTCATAATCAGCCCTCCCCGAGCCGTTGCACGAACTTGGTCCGGATCGGCAGCTTCGCCGCGCCCAGCGCCAGGCTGGCCCGCGCCAGTTCCGGGGACACGCCGTCGATCTCGAACATGATCCGGCCCGGCTTGATCCGGACCACCCAGAACTCCGGGCTACCCTTGCCCGAGCCCATCCGAACCTCGGCGGGCTTCTGGCTCACCGGCACGTCCGGAAACATCCGGATCCACACCCGGCCCGCACGCTTCATGCTGCGGGTGATCGCCCGCCGCGCCGCCTCGATCTGGCGGGCGGTGATCCGCTCCGGCTCCAGCGCCTTCAGGCCGAACGCGCCGAAATTCAGCGTCGTGCCGGATTTGGCCAGACCATGGATACGGCCCTTATGGGCTTTGCGATACTTCGTCCGCTTCGGAGACATCATGGCTCATATCCTCCTTAGCGCTGCGGCGCCTGTTCGGCGGCCCGGCGATCCTGGCTGAGCGGATCGTGCGTCAGCACCTCGCCCTTGAAAATCCAGACCTTCACGCCGCACGTGCCATACGTGGTCTTGGCCGTCGCGACCCCGAAATCGATGTCGGCACGGAGCGTGTGCAACGGCACCCGGCCCTCGCGATACCACTCCGTCCGGGCGATCTCGGCGCCGCCCAGGCGGCCGCCGCAGTTGATCCGGATGCCCTGCGCGCCCAGGCGCATGGCGGACTGCACCGCCCGCTTCATCGCCCGGCGGAACGCCACGCGACGCTCCAGCTGCTGCGCGATGTTCTCCGCCACCAGCGTCGCGTCGATCTCCGGCTTGCGGATTTCCACGATGTTGAGGCTGACATCCGCCTTGGCCATCACGGCCAGCGACTTGCGCAGCGTCTCGATATCCTGGCCCTTCTTGCCGATCACCACGCCGGGTCGCGCCGCATAGATCGTGACGCGCGGCTTCTTGGCCGGACGCTCGATCACCACGCGCGACACGCCGGCGCCCGACAGCTTGGTCCGCAAATGCTGACGCAGCTTGAGATCCTCGAGCAGCAGCTTCGAGTAATCCGTGCCCGCGTACCAGCGGCTGTCCCAGGTGCGGTTGATGCCGAGCCGAAGCCCGATCGGATTGACCTTGTGACCCATCTTACGCCCTATTCTCTTCAGGCATCTGCGCCTGCTCGGCGACGACAATGCGCAAATGGCTGAACCACTTCTCGATCCGCGACGACCGGCCCCGGCCGCGCGCCATGAAGCGCCGCATCACGATCGACTTGCCGACCTCGGCCCGCGTAACCACCAGGCGGTCCACGTCGAGCTGGTGGTTGTTCTCGGCATTCGCGATCGCGCTTTCCAGCGCCTTACGCACCTGATGCGCGATCCGGCGCTTGCTGAACGTGAGCGTCGCCACCGCCTGGCTCGCCGGCTGATTGCGGATCAGGCCCGCGACCAGGTTCAGCTTCTGCGGGCTGATGCGGATGTTGCGGACGACACACTGCGCCTCCGTCTCACCCAGCGCCCGTGGTGTCTTGGGCTTGCTCATCCGCGCCTCGCCTTCTTGTCGGACGAGTGTCCGGTGAAGGTCCGGGTCGGCGAGAACTCACCGAACTTATGCCCCACCATGTTCTCGTTCACCTGGACAGGCAGGAACTTGTGCCCGTTGTACACGCCGAACGTCAGCCCCACGAATTGCGGCAGGATCGTCGAGCGGCGCGACCAGATCTTGATGATCTCGTTCCGGCCAGAGGCGCGCGTCGCCTCTGCCTTCCCTAGCAGATACCCGTCCACGAACGGGCCCTTCCATACGGACCGTGCCATGGTCAGTGCTTCCCCTTCGGACGGCGGCGGATGATCATGCTGTCCGTCCGCTTGTTGGCGCGTGTCTTGTAGCCCTTGGTCGGCTTGCCCCACGGCGTGACCGGATGACGTCCGCCCGAGGTGCGGCCCTCGCCGCCGCCATGCGGATGGTCCACCGGGTTCATCACGACGCCGCGGTTATGCGGACGCCGGCCCATCCAGCGGGCACGGCCGGCCTTACCCAGGCTTTGGTTCTGGTTGTCCGGGTTGCTCACCGCACCCACGGTCGCAAAGCACTCGGCCCGGATGATGCGCAATTCGCCCGATTGCAGCTTGACCTGCGCATACCCGGCGTCCTTGCCGACCAGCTGCGCATACGTCCCGGCCGAGCGCGCCATCTTGCCACCTGCGCCCAGCTTCATCTCCACGTTGTGAATGATGGTGCCGACCGGGATCGCGGCCATCGGCATCGCATTGCCCGGCTTGATGTCGACCTTCGGGCCGGAGACGACCTTATCGCCCGCCTTCAGCCGCTGCGGCGCTAGGATATAGCTCAGCTCGCCGTCGTCATACTTGATCAGCGCGATGAACGCCGTGCGGTTCGGATCATACTCCAGCCGCTCGACCGTCGCCGCCACATCATGCTTACGGCGCTTGAAGTCCACATGCCGGTAGGTCTGCTTATGCCCGCCGCCGCGGAAGAACGACGTCGTGCGGCCGTGGTTGTTGCGTCCGCCGGTCTTGCTCTTGCCCTCGGTCAGCGTCTTGACCGGCTTGCCCTTCCACAGCTCGCTGCGGTCGATCAGGACCGTGCCGCGGAGCGACGCGGTGACGGGTTTGAATTGCCTTAATGCCATAATGCGTCCTCAGGCCAGGCCGGTGGACATGTCGATCGACTGTCCCTCGGCCAGCTGCACGTAAGCCTTCTTCACGTCCGAGCGCACGCCGGGCCGGCCGCGGAAGCGCTTGGTCTTGCCCTTCTGGATCAGCGTGTTGACCGCCAGCACCTTGACGCCGAACAGCCCCTCGATCGACGCCTTGATCTCGGACTTGTTTGCGTCGATCGCCACCCGGAACACCACTTGGTTCCGCTCCGTCGCCGCGGTCGCCTTCTCGGTGATGACCGGCGAGCGGATCACCTCATACATGGCTTCCTTGGACATGGTCGCCGCCCGCTTCCGGGCCGCCATCACCTGTGCGACGCTCATGCCGCTTCTCCCTCGGCCACGGCCTTCTTGGCCAGGCGCGCCTTCAACCCCTCGAGCCCGGCGCTCGTCACCACCAGCAGGTCGTGCCGGATGATGTCATGCACGTTGGCGCCCATCGTTGGCAGGCAGCGCAGCCCGATGATGTTGGAACTGGCCCGCTGAAACGTCTCGTTCACCTCATGATCGAGCACCAGGGCCGAGTTCCAGCCGAGCACCTTGATCTGTGCCACCAGGTCCTTCGTCTTGCCCGACACGCCGGCGACACTGTCGACCACGACGAGCTTGCCATCCTTCTGCTTCATCGATAGCGCGCTGATGAGGCCGAGGCGGCGCACCTTCTTCGGCAGGTCATACGCATGGCTGCGGTTGACCGGCCCGTGCACCACGCCGCCGGTGCGGAACTGTGGCGCCCGGAGCGAGCCTTGCCGGGCGTTGCCGGTGCCCTTCTGCTTGAACGGCTTCTTCGTCGTGCCCGACACTTCGCCCATGCCCTTGGTCTTGTGCGTCCCCGCCCGGCGCTTGGCCATCTGCCAATGGATCACGCGGGCGATGATGTCGGTGCGCGGGGTCTGGCCGAAGAACTCCTCCGGCAGATCCGCCTGGCCGGCCGTGCCGTTCGCCAGCGTCTTGATCTCGACCTGCATCGCCCCTACTCCGCCTGCGCTTCGGCCGGGGCCGCATCGGCCGGCACGGCCACGCTCGCCAGCACACCCGCCGGATACGGCGCCTCGTCCGGACGCTTCCGCTTGATCGCGTCGCGGATCATCACGAACTCGCCCTTGGAGCCCGGCACCGCGCCCCGCACCATGATCAGCCCGCGCTCCGCATCGATCCCGGCGACCACGATGTTCAGCGTCGTCACCCGCTCGACACCCATGTGCCCAGCCATCTTCTTGTTCTTGAACGTCTTACCGGGGTCCTGACGGTTACCGGTGGAGCCGTGCGAGCGATGGCTGACCGACACGCCGTGTGACGCCTCGAGGCCGCGGAAATTCCACCGCTTCATGCCGCCCGCGAAGCCCTTGCCCTTGGTCACGCCGCAGACGTCGACTTTCTGGCCCACCACGAAATGCGCCGCCGTCAGCGTCGTGCCGCTTTCCAGCACGGCGTCGTCCGCCACCCGAAACTCACGCACGCGCTGCTTCGGCTCGACCTTCACGCGGGCATAGTGGCCCTTGTTGGGCTGGCTCACGTTCTTGACCTTCGCCTTGCCCCAGCCAAGCTGCAGCGCGGTGTAGCCGTCCCGCTCCTGCGTGCGCACGTCGATCACCTGCAGCTGGTCCAGATGCAGCACCGTCACCGGCACATGCGTGCCGTCATCCTTGAAGATCCGGGTCATGCCAAGCTTCTTGGCGATCAGCCCGGTCCGTTGTTTTGCAACCACCATGGTCCCGGTCCTACAGCTTGATCTCAACGTCCACGCCGGAGGCGAGGTCGAGCTTCATCAGCGCGTCCACCGTCTGCGGCGTGGGGTCCACGATGTCCAAGAGCCGGCGATGCGTCCGGATCTCGAACTGCTCGCGCGACTTCTTGTCCACGTGGGGGGAGCGGTTCACGGTGAACCGCTCGATGTGCGTCGGCAACGGGATGGGACCGCGCACCCGCGCACCCGTCCGCTTCGCCGTGTTCACGATCTCCCGCGTGCTGTTGTCCAGCACGCGGTGATCATACGCCTTCAGGCGAATGCGGATGTTTTGGTTGTCCATCGTGCTAATCCAGTCCCGCCCGCTTTACTTCGTGATGCTGGCGACGACGCCCGCACCCACCGTGCGGCCACCCTCGCGGATGGCGAAGCGCAGGCCTTCGTCCATCGCGATCGGCGCGATCAGCTCGACGTCCATGGACACGTTGTCGCCGGGCATCACCATCTCAGTGCCCTCAGGCAGCTGCACCACACCAGTCACGTCCGTGGTGCGGAAGTAGAACTGCGGACGGTAGTTGGTGAAGAACGGCGTGTGCCGGCCACCCTCTTCCTTCGTGAGAACATAGGCTTCCGCCTTGAAGTTCGTGTGCGGCGTGATGGTGCCGGGCTTGGCCAGGACCTGACCGCGCTCAACGTCCTCACGCTTGGTGCCGCGCAGCAGCGCGCCGATGTTGTCACCGGCCTCACCGCGGTCCAGCAGCTTACGGAACATCTCGACGCCGGTCACGATCGTCTTGACCGTGTTCTTGATCCCGACGATCTCGACCTCGTCACCCACGTTCACGATGCCCCGCTCGACCCGGCCCGTGACCACGGTGCCACGGCCGGAGATGCTGAACACGTCCTCGATCGGCATCAGGAACGGCTTCTCGGTCGCGCGCAGCGGCTGCGGAATGCTGGCGTCGACGGCGGCCATGAGCTTCAGGATTGCCTGCTCGCCCTGCTCCGGGTTCTTGTCTTCCAGCGCCATCAGCGCCGAGCCGTGGATGATGGGAATGTCGTCACCGGGAAACTGGTAGGAGCTCAGCAGCTCACGTACCTCGAGCTCGACCAGCTCCAGCAGCTCCGGATCGTCGACCATGTCGACCTTGTTCAGGAACACCACCAGGGCCGGCACACCGACCTGGCGGGCGAGGAGGATGTGCTCCCGGGTCTGCGGCATCGGGCCGTCGGCGGCGGACACCACCAGGATCGCGCCGTCCATCTGTGCGGCACCGGTGATCATGTTCTTCACATAGTCCGCGTGGCCGGGGCAATCGACGTGGGCGTAGTGGCGGTTCGCCGTCTCGTATTCCACGTGCGCGGTGGAGATCGTGATGCCGCGGGCCCGCTCCTCGGGAGCCTTGTCGATCTGGTCGTAGGCGGTGAACGTGGCACCGCCGGACTTGGCCAGGATCTTCGTGATGGCCGCGGTCAAGGATGTCTTGCCGTGGTCCACGTGACCGATCGTGCCGATGTTGCAGTGCGGCTTGTTCCGCTCGAATTTAGCCTTCGCCATGGTCGTGTCTCCAGCGCCCGCTTAGGGCAGGTTTCGTGTTTTCTCGGCTACCAACGGTAGTGGCTGAAGGCCTTGTTGGCTTCGGCCATGCGGTGCGTGTCCTCGCGCTTTTTCACGGCCGAGCCGCGGTTGTTCACCGCGTCCAGCAGCTCGTTGGACAGCCTCTCCTCCATCGTATGCTCGCCCCGCTTGCGCGAGCTGTCGATCAGCCAGCGGATCGCCAGCGCCTGGCGCCGGTCGGTCCGCACCTCGACGGGCACCTGATACGTGGCGCCGCCGACCCGGCGGCTCCGGACCTCGACGGCGGGCTTCACGTTGTCCAGCGCCTCGTGGAACATCTTGATCGGGTCGGCGGCGGCACCGCCCCGCTTCTTCAAGCTTTCCAGCGCGCCATAGACGATGCCCTCGGCGGCGCTCTTCTTGCCGTCATACATGAGCGCGTTCATGAAACGGGTCAGGACGGTGTCGCCGAACTTGGCGTCCGGCAGGATGTCGCGCTTCGTCGCGCGGCGGCGGCGGCTCATTCCCGGTCTCCCTTACTTCGGCCGCTTCGCGCCATACAGCGACCGGCGCTGACGACGCTTCGGCAGGCCCTGCGTGTCGAGCACGCCACGCAGGATGTGGTATCGCACGCCCGGCAAATCCTTCACGCGCCCGCCGCGGATCAGCACGACGCTGTGCTCCTGCAGGTTATGGCCCTCACCGGGGATGTAGCTCACGACCTCGAACCCGTTGGTGAGGCGCACCTTGGCGACCTTACGCAATGCCGAGTTCGGCTTCTTCGGCGTCGTCGTATAGACGCGCGTGCACACCCCCCGCTTCTGCGGGCAATTCTGCAGCGCAGGCACCTTGTTCCGCTTCGGCGCCGGCTCACGCCCATTGGCGATCAGTTGGTTAATCGTCGGCATACGCGTCTTCCGATCCTATTTGCCCGGGCTGCCGCCGTTCACAAAGCAAGCGCGGCGAAGACGCTTCCGCGCTACGCCTTCGATGCACAAGGCCTTGGTCCCCAAAGGACGGCACCCTGCACGCACCTGCAGTAAACGACATCCAACCCAGCCATTCGCTGGGGGTCGTCGAGGGCGCGATACCTACGTCCGCATCCCACGTGAGTCAAGCACTCGATAGGCAGTTCGCAAGAGTTCCGTCACAGCGGAGCTATGCGTCATTCGTGGGGTGGATCGCCTTCCAGCAACCCACCACCACCAAAACCTCTACTCCGCCGCAGCCGGCGCCGGAATGGCCACGGTTTCCGGACGCAAGCGCGCCTGATCCCGTCCCGCCGCCACCGCCCGCAACCGGTTCATCACGGAGCCCGTGCCCGCCGGGATCAAGCGTCCGACGATCACGTTCTCCTTCAGGCCCAGCAGGTTATCCACCTTGCCCGCTGTCGCCGCCTCGGTCAGCACGCGAGTCGTCTCCTGGAAGGACGCGGCGCTGATGAAGCTGTGGGTCTGCAGGCTGGCCTTGGTGATGCCCTGCAGCACGGGGGTGCCCACGGCCGGGCGCTCCTCGTGCTTCAAGCGCACTTCGTTCTCCGCCTCCAGCTCGAGACGATCCACCTGCTCACCAGCCAAGTAGGTCGTATCGCCCGGGTCGGTGATCTCCACCTTCTGCAGCATCTGCCGGACGATGACCTCGATGTGCTTGTCGTTGATCTTCACGCCCTGTAGCCGGTACACGTCCTGGATTTCGTTCACCAGGTAGTCGGACAGGGCCTCGACGCCCAGCACCGCAAGGATGTCATGCGGCACGCGCGGGCCATCCACCAACGGGTCACCCCGGCGCACGAAGTCACCCTCCTGCACCGAAACGTGCTTGCCCTTCTGGATCAGGTACTCGGAGTCCTGCCCGGTCTCATCGTTCTTCACGATGATCTTCCGCTTGGCCTTGTAGTCCTTGCCGAACTCCACCCGGCCGTCGATCTCGGCGATCACGGCGTGATCCTTCGGACGCCGCGCCTCAAACAGCTCCGCCACGCGCGGCAGACCGCCGGTGATGTCACGCGTCTTGCTGCCCTCACGCGGGATTCGCGCCAGCACGTCACCCGCCGCGACCGTCGCCCCGTTATCGACCGAAAGGATCGAGTCGGGATTGAGGAAGTAGCGCGCCTCCGCCCCGCTGGGCAGCTTCAGCACCTCACCCTTCTCGTCCTTGAGCTGCAACCGCGGACGCAGATCGACGCCCTTGGCGCTCTGCTTGTAATCCACCACCACCTTGGACGTGAGCCCGGTGACCTCGTCCATCTTTTCGATGATAGTCACGCCATCCAGCAGGTCGAGGTATTCGACGTTGCCGGCCCGCTCGGTGATGATCGGCAAGGTGTAGGGGTCCCACTCTGCCAGCTTCAGCAGGCGGGACACCTTCTGCCCCTCATCGACCAGCAGCCGTGCGCCGTACGGCACCCGGAAGCGCGCACGCTCGCGGCCCTTGTCGTCCACGATGGCCATTTCGCAGTTACGCGACATCACCACCGGCACGCCTTGGCTGTTCTGCACCACGTTGCGGTTCTTAATCTGCACCACGCCGTCATGGCTCGCCTCGACGGCGCTGACCTCGGCGCCCCGCTGCGCCGCACCGCCGATGTGGAACGTCCGCATCGTCAGCTGGGTGCCGGGCTCACCGATGGACTGGGCGGCAATCACGCCCACGGCCTCACCGATATTGACCGGCGTGCCGCGGGCGAGGTCACGCCCATAGCACATGCCGCAGACGCCGACCCGCGACTCGCAGGTCAGCACCGAGCGGATCTTCACCGCCTCCACGCCGGAATTCTCCAGCATATCGGCCTCCGGCTCCTCGATCAGCGTATTGCGCGGCAGCAGGACGCCGTTGGTCGCGGGGTCCAGCACGTCCTCGGCCGTCGTGCGGCCCAGGGTGCGCTCGGACAGGCTCGCCACCGTCTCACCGCCGTCGAGCACGGCTTTTACAGTCAAACCACGCTCGGTGCCGCAATCGTTCTCGACGATGATGCAGTCTTGCGCCACGTCCACCAGACGCCGGGTCAGATATCCGGAGTTCGCCGTCTTCAACGCCGTATCTGCCAGGCCCTTACGCGCGCCGTGGGTGGAGTTGAAGTACTCAAGGACGGACAAGCCCTCCTTGAAGTTGGCGATGATCGGCTGTTCGATGATCTCGCCGGACGGCTTGGCCATCAGCCCGCGCATCCCCGCCAGCTGCCGCATCTGCGCCGGCGATCCACGCGCGCCGGAGTGGGACATCATCCAGACGGAGTTGGTCGGCGTGCCGATCTCCTGCTTGCTGATCTCCTTCATCATGGCGCCGGCCACTTCGTCGGTGCAGCGCGACCAGGCATCCACCACCTTGTTGTAGCGCTCGCCGGCCGTGATCAGGCCGTCCTGATACTGCTGCTCGAACTCCTTGACCTCGTTCTGGGTCTTCAAGATCAGCTCGGGCTTGCTGTCCGGGATGATCAGGTCGTCCTTGCCGAAGCTGAGGCCCGCCTTCGCGGCCTGGCCAAAGCCCAGGCCCATCAGCCGGTCGGCAAAGATCACGCATTCCTTCTGGCCGCAATGCCGGTACACAGCGTCGATCACGTCGGACACGTTCTTCTTCGTCAGCGTCCGGTTGATCAGGCTGAACGGGACGTTCGGATTCTTCGGCAGGATGTTGGCGATCAGCATCCGGCCCGGCGTCGTCACCACGAGCGAGCGGACCTTGTTACCCTGCGCATCGACCGTCTCATACCGGCAGCGGATCTTCTGATGCAGCTGAATCGCCTTCGCGCTCAGTGCATACTCGATCTCCCCCACGCCGCCGAACGCGGTCGGGCCCTTACGCACCAGCTTGCCATCCTTGTAGATGGCAACATCCGGCGCGTCGCGGAACT
Organism: Acetobacteraceae bacterium; assembly: GCA_965246925.1. GTDB lineage: Bacteria > Pseudomonadota > Alphaproteobacteria > Acetobacterales > Acetobacteraceae > JANPPS01. Next base: position 138,620 of record OZ251994.1, read on the forward strand.
CCGGCGTCTCGAGGCTCAGGTAGTACAGTCCGAGCACGATGTCCTGGCTCGGCACGATGATCGGCTTGCCGTTGGCCGGGCTCAGGATGTTGTTCGTGCTCATCATCAGCACGCGCGCTTCCAGCTGCGCCTCGAGGCTCAGCGGCACGTGCACCGCCATCTGGTCACCGTCGAAGTCGGCGTTGAAAGCGGTGCACACCAGCGGATGCAACTGGATCGCCTTACCCTCGATCAGCACGGGCTCGAACGCCTGGATGCCCAAGCGGTGCAAGGTCGGCGCCCGGTTCAGCATGACCGGGTGTTCGCGGATCACCTCCTCCAGGATGTCCCAGACCTCCGGGCGCTCCTTTTCCACCATGCGCTTGGCGGCCTTGATGGTGGTCGCGTGGCCGTACTTCTCGAGCTTCGAGTATATGAACGGCTTGAACAGCTCGAGCGCCATCTTCTTCGGCAGGCCGCACTGATGCAACTTCAGCTCCGGCCCCACGACGATCACCGAGCGGCCAGAATAGTCCACGCGCTTGCCTAGCAGGTTCTGCCGGAACCGGCCCTGCTTGCCCTTCAGCATGTCCGACAGCGACTTCAGCGGACGCTTGTTCGCGCCCGTGATGGCCCGGCCGCGGCGTCCGTTGTCGAACAGCGCGTCCACGCTCTCCTGCAGCATGCGCTTCTCGTTGCGCACGATGATGTCAGGCGCCCGCAGCTCGATCAACCGCTTCAGCCGGTTGTTCCGGTTGATCACCCGGCGATACAGATCGTTCAGATCCGACGTCGCGAACCGGCCGCCATCCAAGGGCACCAGCGGGCGTAGCTCGGGCGGAATCACCGGAACCACGTCCAGGATCATCCACTCCGGCTTGGCCCCGCTCTCACCGAACGCCTCGATCAGCTTGAGCCGCTTCACGAGCTTCTTCCGCTTCGCCTCGGAGTTGGTCTCCTTCAGCTCGGCCCGCAGCGTCACCTTGTCCGACCCGATGTCGATGCCGTGCAGGATACCCTTGATCGCCTCGGCGCCGATGCCCGCGCGGAACCCATCCTCACCGAACTCGTCCTGCTTGGACATCAGCTGATCTTCGGTCAACAGCTGGTGCAGCTTGAGGTCGGTGAGACCCGGCTCCAGCACCACATAGCTCTCGAAATACAGGATCTTCTCGAGTTCCTTAAGCGTCAGATCGACCATCAGGCCAATCCGGCTCGGCAAGGACTTCAGAAACCAGATGTGCGCCACCGGGCTCGCCAACTCGATATGGCCCATCCGCTCACGCCGAACCTTGGCGAGCGTGACCTCCACGCCGCACTTCTCGCAGATAATGCCGCGAAACTTCATGCGCTTATACTTGCCGCACAGGCACTCATAGTCCTTGATCGGCCCGAAGATCCGGGCGCAAAACAGGCCGTCCCGCTCCGGCTTGAACGTCCGGTAGTTGATGGTCTCCGGCTTCTTGATCTCACCATACGACCACGAGCGGATTTGCTCCGGGCTCGCCATCTGGATCTTGATCTGGTCGAAGGTCATCGCCGCGCCGGCTTGACCAAGAATCTTCATCAGTTCGTTCATGCGCTCAGAACCCCAAGGCGAGGACCGGCTTCTGCCGGCCCACGCATGTTACGGGATAAACAGTTAACAAATCGTTATGTGGGACGCATATCGAGGTCGACGTTCAGGCCGAGGCTCTTGAGCTCCTTGACCAGCACGTTGAACGACTCGGGAATGCCGGCCTCGAACGTATCCTGCTCGCGCACGATCGCCTCATAGACCTTGGTGCGTCCGGACACGTCGTCCGACTTCACCGTCAGCATTTCCTGTAGCGTATAGGCCGCGCCATACGCCTCCAGCGCCCAAACCTCCATCTCACCAAAGCGCTGCCCACCGAACTGCGCCTTACCACCCAGCGGCTGCTGAGTGACCAGCGAGTACGGCCCGATCGACCGCGCATGGATCTTGTCATCGACCAAGTGATGCAGCTTCAGCATATAGATATAGCCGACGGTCACCTTACGCTCGAACGTCTCGCCGGTCCGTCCATCGGTCAAGAAGACCTGGCCCGATGTATTCAAGCCGGCCTTGGTCAGCATACCCTCGATATCGGACATCCGGGCGCCGTCGAATACTGGCGTGGCGATCGGAATACCCTTCTTCAGGTTGTCCGACAGCTCCATCAGCTGCTCCGTGCTCATCGGCTCGATTTGAGAGGTGAACACCTCGTCTCCGTAGATGTCCCGCAGCATGTCGAGCAGGCTTTCGCGCTGCGCGCCGGTGCGGCGGTATTCGTCGACCAGCTCACCGACCTGCTTGCCCAGCGTGGCGCAGGCCCAGCCCAAATGAGTCTCCAGGATCTGCCCCACGTTCATGCGCGATGGCACGCCGAGCGGGTTGAGCACCAAGTCCACATGCGTCCCATCTTCCAGGAACGGCATGTCCTCGACGGGGGTCACGCGCGATACGACACCCTTGTTGCCGTGCCGCCCGGCCATCTTGTCGCCGGGCTGCAGCTTGCGCTTCACCGCCACGAACACCTTGACCATCTTCATCACGCCCGGCGGTAGCTCGTCACCGCGCTGCAGCTTCTCGACCTTGCCGTCGAACCGCGCCTGCAGACGGCCCACCGCCTGATCGAACTCGCGCTTCAGCGTCTCGATCTCGGACATGACCGCATCCTCGGCCACGCCGATGTTGCGCCAGGCGCCGCGCGGATGCTCGGCCAGAACCTCCTCCGTGATGGTCGTGCCGGCCTTGATCCCCTTGAAACCCGCGGAGGCCTTGCGGCCCAGCAGCTTCTCACGCATCCGGTTCAGGAACGACCGCTCCTGGATCGCCCGCTCGTCGTCGCGGTCCTTGGCCAGCCGCTCGATCTCCGACCGCTCGATCGCCATCGCGCGCTCATCCTTGTCGACGCCGCGGCGGCTGAACACGCGGACGTCCACGATCGTCCCCGTCACACCCGGCGGCAGCTTCAAGGAGGTATCCCGCACATCGCTCGCTTTCTCGCCGAAGATGGCGCGCAGCAGCTTCTCCTCGGGCGTCATCGGGCTTTCGCCCTTCGGCGTCACCTTACCGACGAGGATGTCTCCCGGATTCACCTCGGCGCCGATATAGACGATCCCCGCCTCGTCCAGGTTCTTCAACGCTTCCTCACCCACGTTCGGGATGTCGCGCGTGATCTCCTCCTGGCCGAGCTTGGTGTCCCGGGCCATGACCTCGAACTCCTCGATGTGGATCGAGGTGAACACGTCATCCCGGGCAATACGCTCGCTGATGAGGATGCTGTCTTCGAAGTTATAGCCGTTCCACGGCATGAACGCGCATAGCACGTTCCGGCCCAGCGCCAGTTCGCCAAGGTCCGTGGAGGGACCATCGGCAATGATGTCGCCGGTCCCGACCCGGTCACCGACGCGCACCAGCGGACGCTGATTGATGCAGGTGCTCTGGTTGCTGCGCATATACTTGCGCAGGCGATAGATATCCACACCATGCGTCGTGCCGTCTTCGGCCGTCGCGCGGACCACGATGCGCGCGCCGTCGATCTGGTCGACGATGCCGGGCCGCTTGGCGACGATGGTGGCGCCGCTATCCCGCGCCACCGCCGCCTCCATCCCGGTGCCGACCAGCGGCGCGTCCGCGCGGATCAGCGGCACGGCCTGACGCTGCATGTTGGAGCCCATCAGCGCCCGGTTCGCGTCGTCGTTCTCGAGGAACGGGATCAGCGCGGCCGCGACCGACACCAATTGCCGCGGCGATACGTCCACCGCCGTCACGTCCTGTGGCTTCACCAGACGGAAATCGCCCTGCTTGCGCACGGAAACCAGCTCGTTGGTGAAGTTACCCTGCTTGTCCGTTGGAGCATCGGCCTGCGCGACGACGAGCCGTTCCTCCTCCATGGCGGACAGATACTTCCAGCCGTCTTGCACCTGGCCGTCCTTGACCAGGCGATACGGCGTCTCGATGAAACCATACTTGTTCACCTTGGCGTAGGTCGCCAGCGAGTTGATGAGGCCGATGTTCGGCCCCTCCGGCGTCTCGATCGGGCAAATCCGTCCGTAATGCGTAGGATGCACGTCGCGCACCTCGAACCCGGCACGCTCCCGCGTCAGGCCGCCTGGGCCCAGTGCCGACAGACGCCGCTTATGCGTCACTTCCGACAGTGGATTGGTCTGGTCCATGAACTGGCTCAGCTGAGACGAGCCGAAGAACTCCCGCACTGCCGCCGCGGCCGGCTTAGCATTGATCAAGTCATGCGGCATCACGGTATCAATATCGACCGATCCCATACGCTCCCGGATGGCACGCTCCATCCGTAGCAGGCCCACACGATACTGGTTCTCCATCAACTCACCGACCGAGCGGACCCGGCGATTGCCGAGGTTGTCGATGTCGTCGATCGTGCCGCGGCCGTCCTTCAGCTCGCACATGATCTTCACGGTCTTGAGCACGTCCTCCTTGCGCAACACGCGCACGGTGTCCTCGGCCTCGACCCCCAGGCGCATGTTCATCTTGACCCGGCCGACGGCGGACAAATCGTATCGGTCGCTGTCGAAGAACAGGCCGCGGAACAGCGCCTCGGCGGTTTCGGGCGTCGGCGGCTCGCCGGGGCGCATGACGCGGTAGATGTCGACCAGCGCGTCGTCGCGGTTGCTGTTCTTGTCGACCGCCAGCGTGTTGCGGATCCACGGGCCGTTCGATTGATCCACAGCCAGCGTCGGGAGCTCTGTGATCCCCGCGTCTTCGAGCGCGACAAGACGGGCTTCGGCCAACTCCTCACCGGCCTCAGCATAGATCTCGCCGGTCTCCTCATTGACCAAGTCCAAGGCCACGAAACGCCCCAACAGATCGGCGCGCCCGACCAACACGGTCTTGGTCTTCTCGGCAATTTTCTTGGCGGTCCGCGCCGTGATCTTGGTGGTCGCCTCCGCCACGACCTCGCCGGTATCCGCATCGACCAGCGCCTCAGCCAGCGTGATGCCGCGATAGGCGTCAGAGTCGAACGGACGCGCCCAGCCTTTCGGCGTACGGGTGAACGCAACCTGCCCATAGAAGGAGTTCAGGATCTCCTCGGCATCCATACCCTTGATATCGTTGATATCGACAGGCTCGCGTGCCGCCGCGCGCTCGGCACGCATGACGGTCGTGGCGGGATTGTCTAGCGCATACAGCAACGTCGTCACCGGCAGCTTCCGCTTCCGGTCGATGCGGACATAGACCAAATCCTTGCTATCGAACTCGAAATCGAGCCACGAGCCGCGGTACGGAATCACCCGCGCGGTGAACAGATACTTGCCCGACGAGTGCGTCTTGCCCTTGTCGTGATCGAAGAACACGCCGGGCGAGCGGTGCATCTGGCTCACGATCACACGCTCGGTGCCGTTGATGATGAAGGTGCCGTTATCGGTCATGAGCGGCATATCACCCATGTAGACCGGCTGTTCCTTGATATCGCGGATCGAGCGCGCACCGGTCTCCTCATCGAGGTCCCAGACGATTAGGCGCAGGATCACCTTGAGCGGCGCCGCGAACGTGAGGCCGCGCTGAATGCACTCCTCCACGTCATACTTCGGCTCTTCCAGCTCGTAATACACGAACTCCAGCCGTCCGCGCCCGGCGAAGTCGTCAATCGGGAACACCGACTTGAATACTTCCTGCAAACCCGTCTGCGTCCGGCTATCCGGCGGCGTAGTCATCTGCAAGAAGCCCTCGTAGCTCGAGCGCTGCACGTCGATAAGGTTGGGCATCGACACGACTTCGGGAATGCGCCCGAAGCTCTTGCGGATGCGCTTTTGTCCCGTGAACGACTTCATCGTAATCGCGTTCATGCTCGGTCCCTACAGTAGTTGGTCACGCACGGCTTAAAATAGGTTTGGGGGCGGAAACCAGACCCGGTTTCCACCCTCAACCCCGATCAGAACCGGCCAAAGCCGGCAAGCAGCTTACTTGATCTCGACAGAGGCGCCCTGATCTTCCAGCATCTTCTTCAGCTTCGCAGCCTCGTCCTTGTTCACGCCTTCCTTCACAGGCTTCGGCGCACCCTCGACGAGGTCCTTGGCTTCCTTCAGTCCGAGGCCCGTGATGGTCCGGACTTCCTTGATCACGTTGATCTTCTTCTCACCCGCCTTGGCGAGGATGACCGTGAACTCGGTCTGCTCCTCCACTGGTGCGGCCGCGGCCACCGGGCCAGACGGCGCGGCGGCGGCGGCCGGTGCGGCGGCGGAGACACCCCACTTCTCTTCCAGCATCTTGGACAGCTCGGCCGCTTCCAACACCGTCAGCGCCGAAAGCTCTTCCACCAGTCTTGACATATCAGCCATTTCTAAACCCTTAAATGTGACGTTGAGTGATCCCATGCAAGCCCCATACGGGGGCAAGCAGACTAAGCAGCCTCGGCGTCCGTGCTGTCCTTGTTGGCCCCGTCCTTATTGGCGTACGCCCCGAAGACCCGCGCAAGCTGGCCGGCCGGTGCTTGCAGGATGCCGGCGATCCGGGTGGCGGGGGTCTGAATCATCCCCACCAGCCGGGCGCGCAGCACGTCAAGCGACGGCAAATCCGCGAGCGCCTTGATCCCATCCGCATTGAGCGTTTGGGTTCCGAGCGCGCCGCCGATCACGACGAACTTCTCGTTGGTCTTGGCGTAGTCCACGGCCACTTTCGCCACCGCCACCGGGTCCGTGTTCCACGCAAGCGCGGTCGGACCCTTCAGCAAGGGTGAAATGCCGTCGAACCGGGTCCCATCCAGGGCGAGCACGGCCAGCCGGTTCTTCGCGACTTTGTAGGTCGATCCCGACGCCCGCATCCGGCGGCGCAGATCCGATACCTCGGCGACGGTCATTCCGTTGTTACGGGTGACCACCACCATGGACGTCTCTGCGAACACCTGACCGAGCGAAGCGACGAACTCCCGCTTCTCCGTACGGTCCAAGTTTCTCTCCTGTAGGCCCCGTCATACCCACCGCGGGCATGACGCTTACGCCTGTCCGGGACCCGGCCCGCACGTGCGGACAAGACCCATTAGCCGGAACCACCCATCACTCCCATCGCTGGGACCTCTCGGCTTCCCCGTCTCCTGCGTGCGGACCTCAGTCCATCAATCCCCAAGGGGAACATGCAGTCTCGGACAGGATCGGGGCGGCTTGCACCACCCCTAGCCACCCCCGCCGAAAGCGGGAGCGAATCTCGTTCTAGCCAGCCAAGCTCGACAGATCGACCTTGATGCCCGGCCCCATCGTGCTGCTGACCGACGCCTTTTGCACATAGGTGCCCTTGGCGCCCGTGGGCTTGGCCTTCTGGATCGCATCGACGAAGGCGCGAATGTTTTCGACCAGCTTGCCCTCCTCGAAGCTCGCCTTACCGATCCCGGCATGGACAATGCCCGCCTTCTCGGCCCGAAACTCCACCTGACCGGACTTCGCGGCCTGCACGGCGCCCTTCACGTCCATGGTGACCGTGCCGAGCTTGGGGTTCGGCATTAGGCCGCGCGGGCCCAAAATCTTACCTAAGCGGCCCACCAAAGCCATCATGTCAGGCGTCGCGATACACCGGTCGAAGCCGAACTCACCGGCCTGCACCTTTTCGGCCAAATCTTCCGCGCCCACCACGTCTGCACCCGCTGCGCGCGCCTCATCGGCCTTCGCACCGCGCGCGAACACGCCGATCCGCAGCGTCTTACCCGTGCCGTTCGGCAGGCTCAGCAGGCCGCGCACCATCTGGTCCGCGTGCCGCGGATCGATGCCGAGGTTCATGCTGAACTCGATTGTCTCGTCGAACTTGGCCTTGCTGTTGGCCTTGGCCAGCGTGATGGCCTCGTTCAACGGATAGGCCTTCGTGCGATCGAACGCCGCGTAGCCCGCCTTCAGGCGCTTACCCTCCGCCATGATCTAGCCCTCCACCACGGTAAGGCCCATGGAGCGTGCGCTTCCGGTCAGCATGCTAACGGCGGCCTCCACCTCATTGGCATTCATGTCTTTCATCTTGGTCGCCGCGATTTCCCGCAGCTGCGTCGTCGTCACCCGGCCCACCGCCGCGCCCTTGCCCGGCGTCGTCGTGCCCTTGGTGATGCCCGCGGCCTTTTTCAGGAAATACGTGTTGGGCGGGGTCTTGGTGATGAAGCTGAACGTCCGGTCACCAAACGCGGTGATCACGACCGGGATCGGCATACCCGGCTCCATGGTCTGTGTCAGCGCGTTGAACTCCTTGCAGAACTGCATGATGTTCAACCCGCGCTGCCCAAGCGCCGGGCCCACGGGCGGCGACGGGTTCGCCTTCCCGGCCGGAATTTGCAGCTTGATATAGCCGACGATTTTCTTCGCCATATTACCCTCTAGATAGAGGACCCGCGGTCATACCGGCCACGCCAATGCGCCGCCTCCCGCGTTTCCGAGTGAGGGCGGGCGTATACAGGGCGCTTGCCGATCCGTCCAGAAGTTTTTGCTCACTCAGAAAAAATGTCATCCAGAGGTGGGACAAACCGGAGCGGCGTCCGTATAAGTGCCATTATATAGAGAAGGGACCCGACATGGCCACCAAGCCCTCACTACCGCCAACCAAGCCCGCGCCCCGTTTCAACCCGACCGCGGTGGCGATCGCCGCCTCGTTCGCAATCTCGCTCGTGCTGGCAACGGTCGTGGCCGGCAACCCGTTCCGCGCCACGCGGCTCGCCTACCTGGACTACAGCGCCACCCCGCGCGTCGCGAAATAGCCCGCGTGTTCCGGCGCTGGAACGGCGGCAGCAACGTCTTGCTGCTGCTCTGCGCCATGTACTTCATCACCTATGTGGACCGGGTCAACGTCAGCTCCGCCGCGGTGGCGTTCAAAGGTGAGTTCGGACTGAGCAACACCCAGCTCGGCCTCATATTCTCGGCGTTCGGCTATCCTTACCTCGTTTGCCAAATCGCTGGCGGCTGGTTCAGTGACCGGTTCGGCGCCAAGCGTACCCTGGTCGTCTCGGGCCTGATCTGGGCAGTGGCGACCGCGCTCACGGGCCTGGCCACAGGGTTTGCCACCATGATTGCCGCCCGGGTGCTGCTGGGCTTGGGTGAGGGCGCGACCTTCCCGACGGCCACGCGCGCCATGTCGGCCTGGGTGCCCCGGACGCAGGCCGGCTGGGCCCAGGGCATCACCCATTCCGCCGCCCGGCTCGGCAACGCCGTCACACCGCCGATGATCATCGCACTCATCGCCGTGGTGTCCTGGCGCGGCGCTTTCATGGTGCTCGGCGCCGTCAGCCTCGTCTGGGTCCTGCTCTGGGCCTGGTATTACGAAGACGACCCGCGCCAGCACACCAGCATGACCCCGGCGGATTTGGCGCGTCTGCCGCCAGTGCGCGCCAAGCGCCAGGGTCCGACACCCTGGGCCGCGCTGATCCGCCGCATGGCGCCGGTCACGTTCGTCTATTTCTGTTATGGCTGGACGCTCTGGACCTTCCTGTCTTGGGTGCCGCAATTCATGCTGCACGCCTATAACCTCAATCTTAAGGACTCGGGGCTGTTTGCCATGCTGGTGTTCGGCGGCGGCGTGGTCGGCGACGCGCTGGGCGGGATCGTCAGCGACTGGATGCTGCGCCGCACCGGCAGCCTGCTGCGCTCCCGCCGGGATTTGGTGATCGCCGGCATGATCGGCTCGTTCATCTGTTCGGCCCCCGTGCTGTTCGTCAATGACCCGGTGACCGCCGCCTTCTCGCTCGGCGGTGCATTCTTCTTTGCCGAACTCACCATCGGGCCGATGTGGGCCATCCCAATGGACATCGCGCCCGAGCATTCCGGCACGGCGTCCGGCCTCATGAACAGCGGGTCGGCGCTGGCCGCCATCATCTCGCCCGTCGTGTTCGGCGCCATCATCGATGCGACCGGGGATTGGTCACTGCCGTTCTACGGGACCATGGGCCTGCTCGTCGTGGGCGTCGTGGCCGCGTTCGCCATGCGCCCAGACCGCCCGCTGCTGACGCGGGAGGCTGCGCTGGCATGAAGACCGCCGCCGAACTCCGTTCCGCCCGCTGGTTCGGCCCGGCCGACCTCCGCTCGTTCGGGCACCGGTCCCGCGCCATGCAGATGGGCTACGCGCCCGAGGAGTGGTCCGGACGCCCGGTGATCGCCATCCTCAACACCTGGTCCGACCTGCAGCCGTGCCATATGCACTTCAAGCAGCGGGTCGAGGATGTGAAGCGCGGCGTGCTGATGGCCGGCGGCTTCCCGGTCGAGCTGCCGGCGCTCTCCGTCAGCGAGACCTATGTGAAGCCCACCAGCATGCTGTATCGCAACATGCTGGCGATGGAGACGGAGGAGCTGCTGCGCTCCCACCCCATCGACGGCGCGGTGCTGATGGGCGGTTGCGACAAGACGACGCCGGGCCTGTTGCTGGGTGCGACCAGCATGAACCTGCCCGCCATCTTCCTGCCCGCCGGGCCGATGCTGCGCGGCAACTGGGCCGGGCACACGCTGGGCTCGGGGTCCGACAGCTGGAAATATTGGGACGAGCTGCGCGCCGGCACCATCACCGCCGCGGATTGGCAGGGGGTGGAGGCCGGGATCGCCCGGTCGTACGGGACCTGCATGACCATGGGTACCGCGAGCACCATGACGGCCATCGCCGAAGCCGTGGGCATGGTCCTGCCCGGCGGCTCCAGCATGCTGGCGGCCGATGCCGGGCACATCCGGCTCGGGAGCGAGAGCGGGCGGCGCATCGTGGATATGGTGTGGGAGGACCTGATCCCGTCTCTGATCCAGACCCGGCCTGCGTTCGAGAACGCCATCGCCGTCGCCATGGCCATGGGCTGCAGCACTAACGCCATCATCCACCTGATCGCCATGGCGCGCCGGGCCGGGCAGGATATCGGCCTGGCCGATTTCGAGTATTACAGCCGCCGCGTCCCCGTCATCGGCAACGTCCGCCCCTCCGGCAGCCAGTATCTGATGGAGGACTTCTACTACGCCGGCGGTATTCGCGCGCTGATGTCGGAGATCCGCGAGTTCCTGCATTTGGACTGCATGACCGTCACCGGATGCACACTGGGTGAGAACATCGAGGGCGCGAAGGTGTACAATGCCGACGTGATCCGCCCGCTGAGCAATCCCGTCTATGGCGAGGGGTCGCTGGCGGTCCTGCAGGGCAACCTCGCCCCCGACGGCTGCGTGATCAAGCCTGCCGCGATGGACCAGCGCTTCTTGAAACACTCCGGCCCGGCGCTGGTGTTCGACGACTACCCCAGTCTGAAGGCCGCGGTGGACGACGAACACCTGGACATCACGCCCGACCACGTCCTGGTGCTGCGCAACGCCGGTCCCCAAGGCGGCCCTGGCATGCCGGAATGGGGCATGCTGCCGATGCCGAAGCGCCTCTTGAAGGAGGGCCACCGCGACATGCTCCGCCTATCGGACGCGCGCATGAGCGGCACCAGCTACGGCGCTTGCGTGCTGCACGTCAGCCCCGAATCCTGGATCGGCGGCCCGCTGGCGCTGCTGCGAACCGGCGACATCATTACGCTGGACGTGGACGCCCGCTCATTGCGGATGGAGGTGAGCGACGCAGAACTGGCCGCGCGCCGGGCCGCTTGGGTGCCGCCAGCGCCGCATTACCAGCGTGGCTATGGTCAGGTCTTCACCCAGCATATTCAGCAGGCGAGCGAGGGGTGCGACTTCGATTTCCTTCGAACGGACGCGGGCAAGGCGGTGCCGGAGCCTGCGATATACTAATGGTGCGGTGGGTTGCAGCCGCGCCAAGTTCTCTGAATTTTATTCACTCTCTCTTTTTTGATGTTACGAAAGGGTCACATTGTGGAAAGAGCGAGGAATCGGTGGAGGGGTTGCCTTGGGTCACGCGCGGTTGTTTTTCGTCGGCAAAACCAGCGTTTTTGCAAGCACGTTTAAAAAGTCGGCTATTTGGGAGACTGACGGTACGCCCGGGGGGACCGTTGCCGATACGACCAGAACTCCGGGACTTTTGCCCGATTTCAATTCCGGGTTTGCCGCCCTTGGGCACACAATCGTCTTTGCGAGCGGAAAGTCTGGCGCTGCGGGCCTATACGCAATCGATGTTGGCACTGGGGCCTATAATATCATACCAAATTTCTACTCGGCACCGACTGGCCCATTAGCCCAAGATCTTACGAGTGCAGGCTCAAAAGTCTTTTTCCAGGGCACGGATGCAAGCGGGGCCGTTGACTTGTTCGAGACTGACGGAACGCCCGAAGGAACAGTTCCTGATATAACTTTCATTTCCAAAAATCTGTCCATTTCCAGCATGGTCGCTTTCAAGAACGGTGTCGTGTTTGACGGCAGATCAACTACGAACGATTATTTAGTGGTATCCGATGGGACCTTAGGTGGTTCGACCGTTATCCTGCCTCCAGGGGTTAGCAGTGCAGGCATACCGCTAGGCGGGATCGCAGTTCTTGGTGACAGGATATTCTTTACTGCCCGCGATGCGTCGACACGATCGACGCTCTATACTTCTGATGGAACGCTTGCTGGGACTGTCAGATTTGACGTGCCAGGCCTCAACCCTGGCGAGCAGGGTGGTCTCGAACCTCAGCAACTCACGACCTTTGGTAATAAGATAGCGTTTTTCGCCGGCGATGCTTTGGGCGCCGACTCACTTTGGATAACGGATGGAACGGTTGGCGGGACAAGAGAGCTATCAGGTTACCGGGCGACGTTAGCCAACTCTTCGATGGCCGCGCTCGCAGATGGGCGCCTTGCTTTTACCGCTCAATATGGAACTCAAGTCGGCACCTTCGTTTTGGATGCGGCGGCAACGAGCGTCACCGCTATTCGGTTGGAAACTCGGTCGAAATACGACCCGTCTTCTGATCCTCTTTTGCCGTTCGGCAATTCCTTTGTTTTTGATGATAACATATCGGGATCCGAGAACCTCTTCATTTCAGATGGCACGGTCAACGGAACAACACTTCTTAAACCCGGGGTCACTATCGGAGATTTTCTAATTGGCGCAGCGTCGGCGTATGCATCGATAGCAGATTCCATTTTTACTGATATTGGAGGCAATCAGGTCTATACCGGAGCTGGTGACAACAACACGCTTAATGTAAATGAAACTCGCCGGAATGCGTCTTTTACCCCGCAGGCAGACGGTTCAGTACTCCTAACGCATAATACTCAGACGGACACCCTGCTGAATATCCAATCTATAAAGTTCATCGATGGAGTCGTAAGCCTGGACGGAAAGAGTCAGGCAGCGAGCATAAACCGTTTATATCAAGCCGCACTAGGCCGTGCGCCGGACCAAGATGGAATCAACTACTGGCTCGGTGACTTCAAGCTAGGCCGCTCTGTCGTGGACCTCGCCAACAGCTTCCTAAACAGCTCCGAATTTCAAGCTCGTTACGGGAACAACCTTACCAACAATGCTTTCGTTTCACAGATATACACCAATGTCCTCGGCCGCGCGCCGGACGCCTCTGGACTGGCTTATTGGACCGGCAATCTTGACACCGGGACATCGAGCCGGGCGGTCACGCTGGCGGCCATCTCGGAAAGTCCTGAAAATGTGGCCAGGACGGCAGGCTCCGTTGCGTCTGGACTTTGGGTAGAAAGTGAAACCGCCGCCAGCGTCGCCCGCCTTTACGATACGACGTTCGCCCGCCTCCCGGATGCTTCTGGGCTGCAATACTGGCTAAAGAGCATCGCTGCCGGCACGGATACGATCTCGACCGTGGCAGCCCACTTCGTAGTCAGCCCGGAGTTCGTCGCCAAATACGGCACTCTCGACAACATGGGCTTCGTGAAGGCCCTCTACACCAACACCCTTCACCGGCCCGGTGACGGGACTGGCGTGGCGTATTGGGTGAACTCATTGGCACAAGGTGCAACCCGCGCCAACATCGTGCTGAACTTCTCAGAAAGCCTCGAGCATCAAACCAACACGGCGGAGAATGTGATCAGCAATAACCCAGCGAATTACGGTGTAAGAGTGCAATAGGCACCCTCGAAAATTGTAGAGGCATTTCAGCCCCCCAGCACTCTTCCGAGTGCGAGCGGGCTGAAACGTACTTTGCAGGAAACGGTCCGGTTCAATAACGCCGCGCGGTCGCCGCCCCGCCGATAGCACCCACGCCGCCGCCAATCAGCGCGCCCGTGCCGGCGTTGCCGCCGCTGATGGCCGCGACACCCGCGCCGGCCCCGGCGCCGAGCAGGCCGCCCGTCAGCGCGCGCTCACCGGGGCCTTCGCCACAGGCCGACAGCGCCAGCGACATACCAGCGAACACGACCATCAACATACGTGTCATCATACTCTCCCAATGGAACTATCCCAATATAACGCAAAAGCCCTCTCTCGGATGCCCGGCGTGCTTTCACCGGATCGTGATCACCGGGTCTTGCCGTCCGATGGGTCCGGCGGTAAGCCAACCCCGCCGGGGCCGGCCTCCATCCTCCCTTACTCTGCTGGCCTCTCTATCTCTGAAGGACACCGTATGTTTGGACGTCTGCTCGGGGTCATGTCCGCCGACATGGCCATCGACCTCGGCACTGCGAACACGCTGGTGTACGTCAAAGGCCGGGGCATCGTGCTGGCGGAGCCGAGCGTGGTCGCCATCGCCGACGTCCGCGGCAAGAAGCAGGTGCTGGCGGTGGGCGAAGAGGCCAAGCTCATGCTGGGCCGCACGCCGGGCAACATCCAGGCCATCCGTCCGCTCCGCGACGGCGTCATCGCCGACTTCGAAGTCGCCGAGGAGATGATCAAGCACTTCATCCGCAAGGTCCATAACCGCCGCGGCTTCGCCAGCCCGCTCATCATCGTCTGCGTCCCCTCCGGCTCCACCGCCGTGGAGCGCCGCGCGATTCAGGAGAGCGCCGAGAGCGCCGGCGCGCGCAAGGTGCTGCTGATCGAGGAGCCGATGGCCGCCGCAATCGGCGCCGGGCTACCGGTGACCGAGCCCAGCGGCAGCATGATCGTGGACGTGGGCGGCGGCACGACGGAGGTGGCCGTGATCTCGCTCGGCGGCATCGTCTATTCTAAGTCCGTCCGCGTCGGCGGGGACAAGATGGACGAGGCCATCATCAGCTACATCCGCCGCACGCATAACCTGCTGATCGGCGAAAGCTCGGCCGAGCGCATCAAGATGGACATCGGCGCCGCGGTGCCGAGCCACGAATACGATGACGGCCCCTATCGCGAGGTCAAGGGCCGGGACCTCATGAACGGCGTGCCGCGTGAAATCCTGGTGGGTCAGCGGCACATCGCCGAAAGCCTGGCCGAGCCGGTGGCGCAGATCGTGGAGGCCGTCAAAGTAGCCTTGGAGAACACGCCCCCCGAACTGGCCGCCGATATTGTGGATAAAGGGATTGTATTGACGGGCGGTGGTGCGCTTCTCTATCGCTTGGATCAGGTGCTGCGGGACGCGACCGGCCTGCCGGTGGTGGTGGCCGAAAACCCGCTCAGCTGCGTGGCCCTCGGCACCGGGCGCGCACTGGAAGAAATGAAGCGGCTGCGGAACGTCTTGACGTCGATGTATTGAGAAAGGGCGCAGTAGCGCGTGATCCGGCTAAGTATCCCATTCCGGCAAGCACTGTCCCGGCTCACTCTGCCGGTGCTGATCGCGGCTGCGTTCGGCCTCATGCTGCTGGGCAAGGCTGATGCGATGCTGGCGGCGCGCATGCGCATGGCGCTGGCGGACTCGCTCGCACCCGTGTTCGCCATCGTGGCCCAGCCGATCGAGACGGCGCACCGCACGGTGGAGGACGCGCAGGGCCTGCTGACGCTACAGGCCGACAATCTGCGCCTGCGTGCCGAAAACGAGCAGCTGCGCCGCTGGCAGGCGGTGGCGCTGGCGCTCGACTCCGAAAATGACACGCTGAAGGCCAATCTCCGCTGGATCCCCGACCCGGCGCCGTCATTCATTACGGCGCGCGTGGTGGCGGATGCGGGGGGCGTGTATGCGCGCGCGGTGCTGCTGTCGGTCGGCCCCAACCATACCGTGACCAAGGGGCAGATCGCGCTCGACGAGCGGGGCCTAGTGGGCCGCGTCACCGAAATCGGCGCACGCAGCGCCCGCGTGCTGCTGCTGACGGACATGAACTCCCGCATTCCTGTGACGCTCGAGACCAGCCATGCCCGCGCCATCCTGGTCGGCACAAACGGCGCCCGCCCCCGGCTGATGCATTGGCCGGAAGGGATCCAGCCGGTCGATGGCGAACGCGTCCTCACCTCGGCCGAAGCCAACGCCTTTCCCGCCGGGCTTCCCGTAGGGGCGGTGCACTATAGCAGCTCCAACGCCCCCGAAGTGGACACCGCCGCGCGGCTCGAACGGCTGGAGATCGTCCGCATCTTCGACTACGGCATGCGCGGGGCGCTGGCGCCAGAGAACACTGCAAGACCGGCGGGAAGGAAGTGAGAAGTTTCTTTCCCCCTCTCCCCCCGGGAGAGGGCCGGGGTGAGGGGAACGACCGCCACGATATCGGCCAAACTAGAGCTCGCTTACCAAGGACCGTCCCGTCGGGCCCGTTCCGAACCAGAAACCACCAGGCGCGCTTGTGCCTGACCTCTCCTCTTCCCCCTCTCCCCCCGGGAGAGGGCCGGGGTGAGGGGAACGACCGGCACGATATCGGCCGAGCTAGAGCCCGCTTACCAAGGACCGCCCCCGTCGTTTCCCTCAACCCGACCCTCTCCCGGAGGGAGAGCGGGCAGCAAGACTTGGCATTATGAGTGAACTTCGCACCCCCGGCATCCGCCCCCGGCCCAGCATCTGGCGGCAGCTCGACGCGCTGTCCCGCGCGGCGTTCCCGGCCGTCTGCACCGCGCTCATCCTGCTGGCCCTCGCCGCACCGCTCGGCATTCCCGGGCAGGCGCAGTTGCAGCCGGCGGCGGCGCTGGCCTGCGTGTTCTTCTGGTCGCTGTTCCGCCCGGCCAGCATGCCCGCGCCGATCGTGTTCGTGCTCGGCCTGCTGTCGGACCTACTCGGCCTGTCTCCGCTCGGCATCTCCATCCTGATCCTGCTCATCACCCACGGCCTGGCCCTCCGCTGGCGGCGGTTCCTAACCTCGCAGGGCTTCCTCCTGGTCTGGCCCGCCTTCGTCGCCATCGCCGCAGGAGGCGCCGCGCTGTCTTGGCTGCTCAACAGCCTGCTCACGCTCCAACTCGTCTCCGCCCCCGCCGCGCTGTTCCAGTTCGGCCTCACCGCCGCGCTCTACCCGCTGCTGGCGGTCATCTTCACCCAGGCGCACCGCGGCCTCGCCGATCCGGATCAGGCATGAGCTTCGCCAAGAAGGAGAACAAGCGCTCCGGCGTGTTCACCCGCCGCGCCCTGCTGCTGGGCGCGACGCAGATCGGCGTGTTCGGCGCGCTGGCGGCCAAGCTGTATCAAGTACAGGTCCTGCAAGGCGAGCGCTACTCCACGCTCGCCGAAAGCAACCGCATCAGCGCCCGGCTGATCGCGCCGCCGCGCGGACGCATCCTGGACCGCACCGGCACCGTGGTCGGCGGCAACCGCCTCAACTGGCGCGCCCTGCTCACGGCCGAGCTCACCACCAACGTCGACGAAACCCTCGAAAGCTTCAGCAAGGTCGTCCCCCTGCCGGAGCACGAGCGCGCCCGGATCGACCGCGAGCTCCGCCGCCGCAAGCGCTTCATCCCCATCATTGTCCGCGAATTCCTGACCTGGGAGGAGATGGCGCGGATCGAGGTCAATGCCCCGGACCTGCCCGGCATCCTGGTCGATGTCGGCTTTACCCGCCTCTACCCGCAGGGCCCGGCCCTGGCCCACGTCGTCGGCTACGTCGCCCCGCCCAACGAGAACGATCTTGGCGAGGAACCCATGCTCGCCCTGCCCGGCATCCGCATCGGCCGCAACGGCATGGAGAAGGCCAAGGACCTGCCGCTCCGGGGCCGCGCCGGGGCGGTGCAGATGGAGGTCAACGCCGTCGGCCGCGTGATCCGCGAGCTGGACCGGCAGGAGGGCACGCCGGGCCAGGATCTGGGCCTCACGATCGACGTCGGCCTCCAGAACTCGGTGCTGAAGCGCCTCGGCAACGAAAGCGCCTCCGCCGTCGTCATGGATTGCCGCAATGGCGAGGTGCTCGCCATGACGACAAACCCGAGCTTCGACCCCAGCCTGTTCAACTCCGGCGTCAGCAACGCGCAATGGATCCAGTGGACCAGCAACCGTAAGGCGCCGCTGATCAACAAGGCCACCTCCGGACTGTATGCCCCCGGCAGCACATTCAAGATGGCGGTGGCGATGGCGGGTCTCGACGCAAAGGTGATCACGCCGGGCAGCCGTATCACCTGCCCCGGCCACCTCGACATCGGCGACACCCGCTTCCATTGCTGGAACAAGGCAGGCCACGGGTCGCTCGATCTGCGCGGCGGCATCAAGAACTCATGCGACGTGTTCTTCTACGAGACGGCGCGCCGGGCCGGCATCGACCGCGTGGCGGCGATGGCCAACCGCTTCGGCATCGGTATCGAGCTCGAGGTCGAGCTGCCCGGCGTTCGCAAAGGCCTCATGCCCACCAAGGCCTGGCGCCAGGCGCACGGCAAGGCGTGGAACATCGGCGACACCATCAGCTGCGGCATCGGCCAGGGCTATATCCAGACCACGCCCCTGGCGCTGTGCACCTACGTGAGCCGCATCGCCAGCGGACGCGCGGTGCAGCCGCATCTGACGCGCACGCTGGGCGGCGTGCTGCAACCCGGCCACAAGGCCACGGACTGGCCCAGCCTCGGCATGCCCGAACCCTGGCTGCATGGCCTGCGGGAGGGGATGTGGGCCGTGGTGAACGAGGGCGGCGGCACCGCGCCCGGCGCCCGCACCGGCATCCCCGGCATGCAGATGGCGGGCAAGACCGGCTCCACCCAAGTACGCCGCGTGTCACGGGAACAGCGGGAGCGCGGCTATCACTCGGAAAACCTGCCCTGGGAGTTTCGCCCGCATGCGCTGTTCGTCTGCTACGCGCCCTATGACTCGCCCCGCTACGCCGTGAGCGTGGTGGTGGAGCACGGCAACGCCGGCGCCGCGGCGGCCGCCCCTCTGGCCCGCGACATCATGGTCGACGTGCTGACCCGGGACCCCGTTGGCAAGACCGACGCCGCTTCCCGCGTGGCAGACCGCAATTGATCACCGCCCGCCGCCTGATCCGGGCCGAGCCGTCCTTCGGCCTCACCACCAAGCTGTGGCAGATCTCCTGGCCCTACGTCCTGATGCTGTGCGCGCTGGCCGGGGTCGGTTATGTCGCACTCTATTCCGCCGCCGGCGGCTCGCCCGAGCCCTATGCCGCCAAGCACGTCATCCGCTTCGGCTTCGGCCTGGTCATGATGCTGTGCATGGCCATGGTCGACATCCGGTTCATCTCCCGCTTCAGCTACGTGGTCTATGGCTTCTCCATCGCGCTGCTGGTGCTGGTGCTGCGCATGGGCCATGTCGGCAAGGGGGCGCAGCGCTGGATCGACATCGCAGGGATCCAGATGCAGCCGTCCGAGCTGGCGAAGATCGGCCTGGTCATGGCGCTGGCCGCCTGGTTCCACCGCGCCACGTGGGAGCGGATGGGCAACCCGCTGTTCCTGATCCCGCCGGCGCTCATGATCGCGCTGCCGGTCGGCCTCATCCTGAAGGAGCCGAACCTCGGCACGGCGGTCATCACCGGGCTGGTCGGCGGCGCGGTCGTGCTGGCGGCGGGCATCCGCTGGTGGAAGGTGGCGATGATCGTCGTGCCGCTGCCGTTCCTGGGCCAGTTCGCCATCAGCCATTTGCATGACTACCAGCGCGCCCGCATCAGCACCTTCATGAATCCCGAAAGCGACCCGCTCGGCGCGGGCTACAACATCATACAGAGCAAGATCGCCTTGGGCTCCGGGGGCATGTGGGGCAAGGGCTTTCTCCAGGGCACGCAGGGGCACCTGAACTTCTTGCCGGAGAAACAGACGGACTTCATCTTCACCATGCTGGCCGAGGAGTTCGGGCTGGTCGGCGGCCTCGCGGTCATGGCCCTACTTTGCTGCATCGTGATCGGCGGCATGCTGATCGCGCTACGCTGCCGGCATCAGTACGGACGCCTGCTGGCGCTGGGCATCGCGTTCAATTTCAGCATGTATGCCTTCGTGAACATGGCGATGGTGATGGGCGCGATCCCGGTGGGCGGCGTGCCTCTCCCCCTCGTCTCCCATGGCGGCTCGGCGATGCTGACCGTCATGTTCGGCTTCGGCCTGCTGATGAGCGTGCACGTGCATCGCGACGTGGAGTTCAGTACCGGGCGGGAGGAGTAAGCAGCTCCGTCCGCCCCCGCCGCACCGTCTGCCGCCCGTCTTTCCAAACCGCAAGCGGCTCCCGCAGCTCTGCCACGGCCTGCGCCGGGCCGCTGGCGTCCAGCAGCGCGATGTCGGCCGGGTGCCCCACCGCCAGCCCGTAATCCGCTAAGCGCATCAGCTGCGCCGGACGGGTGGTCAGCATGGCGAAGCACTCGGCCAGTTCCGCCTCCGCCTCGATCTGCAGCGCGTTGGCCTGCAGGTTGGCCATGCGGATCATGGAGCCGTCGCCGAACGGGGTGAACGGGTTCAGGATGTTGTTGCTCGACAGCGCGCAGTTGCAGCCGTGCCGGATCAGCGCGTTCGCGTCCACGATGCCGCGCGGCACGTTATGATCTTGGTCCCGGTGGCTCATGAACAGGTCGGTGGCCGGCAACACGGTCACCGCCACGCCCGCATCGCCCAGCCGGCGCGCCATCGCCGCCTGCTCAGCGGGCGGCATCCGGCACAGCATGCTGCCATGCCCTACCGCCACCCGGCCCCCGAGCCGGTAGCGGTTTGTGAGCGTCAGCACCAACTCCAGATCGGCCATGTTCTTCTGCAAATGGAGATCGAGGTCGGCGTCGAACTCGCGCGCGATCTCGAACACGCGGTGCAGCTGGGCCGCCGGGTCGGTGTCGTAATCCGGCGCCGCCCCCACCAAGCGGGCGCCCCGGCGCATCGCCTCCGTCATGAGCGCGTCCGTGCCGGGATTGTTGGTCAATCCCTCCTGCGGCATCACGCAGATCTCGATCTCGGCCGCCCAGCGGTACGCCGCCGTCAGCGCCTGGACTGCCTCAAAACTGCGCAGACCGACCTTGGGATCGACCTCGACATGCGTGCGCATGCGGGTGGTGCCGTGTGCGATGCAGCCCTGCAGCGTCTGTTCGGCCCGCGCATAGACGTCCTCGATGGTGAAGCTGTGCTTCACGTCCGAGATGCGCTGCACCGCCGCCGGGTCCCGCCCCGGCGCCGGGGCGCAGCGGCCCATGATGCGGGACTTATCCAGGTGAATGTGGCTTTCCACGAACCCGGCGCAGCAGAAACACCCGCCGCCCCCGGTCGATGGAGCGTCGCAGACCAGCCCCGGCCCGATCGCCGCGATCCGCCCGCCCGCCATGCCGATATCCACCAACCCCACGTGCCCGGCGGCTTTGACGTGGCGGATCACATGCTCGATCATTCCAGTGGCCTTTCGTAAGGCACGAACTTTGCAAGGTCCGCACCATGGACGCCATGCCGATACCGGATGTGGAGATGATCGGCGTGGCCAAGCGATACGGCGGCATCACGGCCGTGCACGATATCGAGCTCCGGGTCGCGGCCTCCAGCTATTGCTGCCTGCTCGGCCCCAGCGGTTGCGGCAAGACCACGACGCTCCGGATGATCGCCGGGCATGAGACCGTGACCGAGGGTGACGTGCTGATCCACGGCCAGAACGTGACCGATCTGGCGCCGGGCAGCCGCGGCACGGCGATGATGTTCCAATCCTACGCGCTGTTCCCGCATCTCAGCTGCCTCGACAACGTGGCCTTCCCGCTACGCATGCGCGGCGTGGGTAAGTCCGAGCGCCGCACCCGCGCCCGGGCCGAGCTGGACCGGGTCGATATGGGGGCGCTCGCGGACCGGCTGCCGGCGCAGCTGTCGGGCGGGCAGCAGCAGCGTGTGGCGCTGGCCCGCGCGCTGATCACCGAGCCACGCGTGCTGCTGCTGGACGAACCGCTCTCGGCGCTCGACCCGTTCCTCCGCGGACGCATGCGGGAAGAGCTGAAGCGGTTCCAGCGTGACCTCGGCCTCACCTTCATCCACGTCACGCACAGCCAGGAGGAGGCGATGGCGCTGGCGGACCTGGTGGTGGTGATGGAGGGCGGGCGCATCCTACAGGCCGCCCCGCCTCGCACCGTGTTCGAACAGCCCGCCACCGCCTTCGTCGCCCGCTTCATCGGCGGCCACAACGTGCTGCCGCAGGGCAACGCGCTGGTGGCGATCCGGGCCGACCGCTGCCACCTCGGCCCGGCCGGTGACAATCCTAGCGTCACCGGTCGCATCGCCGCTATCGAATACCAGGGCCCCTCCGTCCGCCTGTCGGTCTCGACCGGCACCGGGGAGGCCGCAATCATCGTGCCCGACGCCGCCTGGTTCGCCGCCCCCGCCCAGCTCGATGACCCGGCGACCCTCACCTGGTCCGCCGCCGACGCCCATGTTTTGACCCATTAGGAGATCCGCCATGTCCATCAACCGCCGCGCCGCCCTAAGCCTCACCGGTGCCGCCATCGGCTCGGGCGCCATCACGGGGTTCCCGACCATCTGGGCCCAGAACATCAAGAACGTCACCATCCGGCAGTTCGGCACCGGCGTCTCGAACCTGAACGCGGTGGCGGACAAGGTGAAGGCCGACCTCGGCTTCACCCTGTCCATGACCGCGCTGGACACGGACGCGGTGACGCAGAAAGCGGTCACGCAACCCCGCTCCTACGACATCGCCGACATCGAGTATTTCAGCATCAAGAAGGTGTTCCCGACCGGAGTGATGCAGCCGCTCGATACCAAGCGGATCAAGAACTATAGCAAGATCGTGCCGATCTTCACCACCGGGCACCTTACGCCCACGACGCCCATCGCGCAGGGCACGGCGCCCAGCACCGTAGGCTTCGTGAACAAGCCCGGCGACAAGGCGTTCGCCAAGGGTGAGACCGAGTGGATGACGCTGATCCCCACCATCTACAACGCCGACACGCTCGGCATCCGCCCGGACCTGGTGGGCCGCCCCATCACGAAATGGAAGGATTTGATGGACCCGGCGTTCAAGGGCAAGACCGCCATCCTGAACATCCCCTCGATCGGCATCATGGACGCCGCCATGGTGATGGAGAGCATGGGCCAGATCAAGTATAAGGACAAAGGCAACATGACGAAGGAGGAGATCGACAAGACGATCGCCTTCCTGATCGAGACCAAGCGCGCCGGCCAATTTCGCGCGTTCTGGAAGTCCTTCGACGAGAGCGTGAACCTCATGAGCTCGGGCGAAGTCATCATCCAGTCCATGTGGTCCCCGGCCGTCACCGCCGTGCGGTCCAAAGGCATCCCCTGCGTGTACCAGCCGCTCGAAGAAGGCTATCGCGCCTGGGGCGGTGGATTGGGACTGTCCGGCAACCTGAAAGGGCTCGAGCTGGATGCGGCTTATGAATACATCAACTGGTATCTCTCGGGCTGGGTCGGCGCGTATCTGAATCGTCAAGGCTATTACAGCGCCGTGCCGGAGACGGCGAAGGCGAATATGTCCGAGAACGAGTGGGGCTACTGGATGGAGGGCAAGGCCGCCACCGCCGACATCGTTTCCCCCGAAGGCAAGGTGATCGACAAGACCGGCGCCAAGCGCGACGGCGGCTCGTTCTACGACCGCATGGGCAAGGTCGCGTGCTGGAACTCGGTCATGGACCAGGACAAGTACATGGTGGCCAAATGGAACGAGTTCATTTCCGCTTGACCAAGCCAAAATGAAAGAGCTGCCGCCCCCTCTCCCTCCGGGAGAGGGCTGGGGTGAGGGACACCAAGGGAACAGACGTGCGCGTGTCGCTTCCCTCACCCCGACCCTCTCCCGGGGGGAGAGGGAGAAGGCATGAGCCGCGCCCTGCTCGCCCTCCCGCTCGCCACCATCCTGGGCCTGTTCCTGCTGCTGCCGCTCACCGCACTGCTGGTGGTGTCGTTCTTCGACTATGACAGCGTGCGGATCATTCCGGACTTCGTGCTGGACAACTATAAGGATGTGCTGACGTCCGCGACGGTTTGGCGCACCTACCTCAACACGGCCAAATACGCCGCGCTGACTTGGGCCGTGACGCTCGCGATCGGCTTTCCGGTCGCCTACTTCCTGGCGTTCCATGTGCACACCAAGCTGATGCAGACCGTGCTGCTGCTGATCTGCACGGTGCCGTTCCTCACCTCCAACATCATCCGCATGATCTCCTGGATTCCGGTGCTGGGCCGCCACGGCCTGGTGAACGGCGCGCTCACGGGCCTGGGGGTTGCCGGCGCGCCGTTCGACGTGCTGCTGTATTCGGACGTGTCGATCGTGCTGGCCTTCGTGCACCTCTACGCGCTGTTCATGATCGTCCCCGTGTTCAACGCCATGGCCCGCATGGACCGCCGCCTGATCGAGGCCGCGGTCGACGCCGGCGCCGGGCCGTTCCAGGTGGTGCGGAACGTCGTCATCCCCCTCTGCGCGCCGGGCATCGCCATCGGCTCGGTGTTCGTCGTGACCTTGGTGATGGGTGATTTCGTGACGGTGCAAGTCATGGGCGGCGGTCAGCGCGCCTCCGTCGGCCTCATGATCTACAATCAGATCGCCCTACTCCAATACCCCGCCGCCTGCGCCAACGCCGTCGTCCTGCTGGCGATCGTGCTGGGCATGGTCGCCGCCATCCTGCGCGTGGTGGATATCAGGGGTGAACTGTGAGGCGCACCGCGCTGGCCGGGTTCTTCGGCCTGTTCGTGCTGTTTCTCTACGGCCCCACCGCGGCCATCTTCATCCTGTCGTTCCAGGGCCCGGATGGCGGCCTCACCTTCCCCATGAACGGCACCTCGACGCACTGGTTCGGCCAGCTGTTCGAAACGCAGCGCGTGGGGGATTTCGGCGGCGCGTTCCGCCGCTCGATCACCTTGGCCGCCATGGTCATGGTGGCTACGGTCCTCGTGGCGCTCCCAGCCGGCCTCGCCTTCCGCCGCCCCTTCCGCGGCGGCACCGCGCTGCTGACCTTGACGGTCGCGAGCCTCATCATCCCCAGCATCTTGGTCAGCCTCGGCATCGGCCTGTTGTTCAACGCCCTGGGCCTCGACCCCTCCCCCTGGACCAGCGGCTTCGGCGCGCAGCTCACCTGGACGCTGCCGTTCGGCGTGCTGATCCTATTCGCGGTATTCAACCGGTTCGACGCACGCTGGGAGGAGGCCGCCCGCGACGGCGGCGCCAACCCGTGGCAGATCTTCCGCCACGTCGTCCTCCCCATCATCCTACCCGGCGTCATCGGCATCGGCCTCCTGGGCTTCACCCTCAGCTACGACGAGTTCGCCCGCACCCTGCTGACCGCCGGCGGCGACAACACCCTCCCGCTCGAAATCTTCGGCATGACCACAAACATCACCACCCCGGTGCTATACGCGCTAGGCACGGCCACGACGGGCCTTTCATTCCTAGTGATCGCCGGTGCCCTCATAGTGATCTCGCTGCTACGGCGACTTAGATAGACTTGGCCGCGCCCCGTAACCGCCTTTATTACTGGATATAGACGGGGGTGCCATGGAAAGTTCGCAGCGCAAGCTATCAAGAATTGTCGGTCTAGAGCACTTACCGACCAGGCGGAATCGCCGGGACGGTAGTAGTGCTCGCCAAACTTGGAAAACTAGAGCCCAAGCCGACCCACTTCGGTCGGATTGGGCTCTAGGTTGACCCAACGACGATCTGTTTATTGCTTCACTCTACGCCACGCCACTCCTGAGTCTTCAACGCGCCCGCGCCACCGCCGCCATGAACGCCGTCACCCGGTCCGGGTCCACCTCGTTCCACCAAACCCCGTCATGCTTCAACGAACTCGCCACGATCACCCCATCAGCCACCTGAAAAATCTCGCCGATATTGGCTTGCGTCACGCCTGAGCCCACCACCACCGGCAGGCTGCACCCGGCGCCGATCGCCTCGATCTCCGCCCGCGCCGCGCTGTCTCCCGTGCGCTGCCCGGTCGCCACCGCCACATCGGCATCGAAGAACTCCACGTCCCGCGCCAGCTCCTCGATCGACCGGTCCCCCGTGATCGCGTGTGCCCCATGCTTCACGTGCACGTCCGCAAACACCAGCACGGATTGCGCCCGCAAGGCCGCGCGATACCGGGCCGCACTGCCAGCCAACCCGTCCAGCAGCCCCTCGTTCGATACATACGCATTCGCCCACTGATTGACCCGGATGAACCCCGCGCCCGCCGCCTTCGCCACCGCAAACGACTGATGCGCCGCGTTGGCCAGCACGTTGATGCCGATCGGCAGCCCGCTCTCCCGCCGCACCCGGTCCGCGATAACAGCCATGCACGAAGCCGTCTCCGGCCCCAGCTGACCCGGCGGCACGAACGGAATGTCTCCGTGATTCTCTACAATCAGCCCATCCACCCCCCCGGCGCGCAACCGCCCCGCCTCCGCCAGCGCATGCGCCACGATCGCGTCCATGGCTTGGCCGTCATACGCGGGCGCGCCCGGCAACGGCCGCAGATGCACCATGCCGATCACCACCTTCCGCCGGCCGAACAACGCCTCGAGCGGATGCGGCTTCTGCCGATAAAGCGGTCCCGTCATGCCAGCCGCTCCTCCAGCAACGCAAAGAAACCGGCGGCGTCACCCCGATCCAGCCACACCGCATTAGGCGCGCGCCCCGTCACGCCTCGCACATCCGCCACCGTCATCCCGAGCGTCAGCGCACTCGCCGTCTCCACCTGCACGTTGACGCGCGCACCGGTAAACAGCGGGCGCAGCAGGTGCGCGATGACGCAGGGGTCATGCAGCGGTGGATCGCGGTCCGTCTCGAACAGCGCTACCACCGCCCGCGCCGCCACCGACGGAATGGCGCGTAGCCGACCCAGCCGCTCCGGCGTCAACCGGATCTGGTGCGTGAGATCGAGCGGCACGAGCGTGAGCGGCATCCCGGCGCCCAGCACGATCTCGGCAGCGTCCGGATCGGCATACACATTATACTCTGCCACCGGCGTCACATTCCCACCCGCGCGCCCGGCCCCCGCCATCCAGACCACCTCCGCAATCCGCCCGGCAATATCCGGCGCCTTGATCAGCGCCACCGCCAGATTGGTCGCTGGCCCCAGCAGGCATAGTGTGACGCTCCCGGACGGCTCCGCCCGCAGCGTGTCGATCAAGTAATCCACCCCATGCCGCGCCTGGACCGCCGCCCCGTCCGTCAGATCGAGCCCGGCGAGACCCGTGGCGCCATGCACTTCAGCCGCATCCACCAGCACCCGCTTCAGCGGCCCGGCACACCCGGCAAACACCGGCGTCTCCCGCCCCGCCAACCGCACCAGCCGGCTGGCATTACCGGCCGTCCGGTTCAACGGCACGTTTCCCGCCACCGCCACCAGCGCCATCACCTCCAGCTCCGGCGACGCCAGCGCCAGCAGGATCGCCACGGCGTCATCCTTGCCGGGGTCGGTGTCGATGATGACGCGCCTACTTCGTCCCATACAGCCGGTCCCCGGCATCCCCCAACCCGGGCCGGATATAGCCGTGCTCGTCGAGGCCGCGGTCGATCGCCGCCGTATAGACCGGCACCTCCGGGTGCGCCCGCGCCAGCACCTCCAGCCCCTCGGGCGCCGCGAGCAGGCACACGAACCGCAGCTGCACGGCGCCCGCCTGCCTGAGCCGGGTCAGCGCCGCCGCCGCCGAGTAGCCCGTCGCCAGCATCGGGTCCACCACCACCACCAGCCGGTCCGGGATATCATCCGGCAGCTTAAGGTAATACTCGACCGGAACGAGGGTCGCGGGGTCGCGGTATAGCCCGATATGCCCTACCCGCGCCGACGGGATCAAATCCAGCATGCCGTCCAGAATACCGTTCCCCGCGCGCAGGATCGGCACGAAGCAGATCTTCTTGCCCGACAAGGACGGCGCCTCCATCGCCTCCATCGGCGTCGCGATCGTGATATTTTCGAGCGGCAGGTCCCGCGTGACCTCATACGCCATCAACAGGCTGATCTCCCGCGCGATGTCGCGGAACTCGGCAGTCGGGGTGTCGCGTTTTCGCAACAAGGTCAGCTTGTGCTGCACCAGCGGATGGCTGATCAGCGTCACGTTCTCATGCGTCAAGCGAACGGCCCTTCGCGACATGCAGCTCGGCCGCATCGGGAACGGCGTTGGTGAAATACCCCGCCGCCTTCTTCGCATCCATCTCCACCGACGCATCGGCCGGGATCAGCCAGTCTGGGATCGGGATCCGCTCCACCACCTCGATCCCGCCGGCGGTGATCGGCGCGTATTTCAGGTTGCTCATGGACACCAGCTGATCGATCCGGGTGATGCCGAGCCAATGCAGCACGTCCGGCATCAGCTCCTGGAACCGCATGTCGGTCACCCCCGCCACGCACTCCGTTCGCTCGAAATAGGCGTCCGCCCGGTCGCCGCCCTCCTGGCGTTTCCGCGCGTTGTACACCAGGAACTTCGTGACCTCGCCCAGCGCCCGGCCCTCCTTCCGGTTATAGACGATCACGCCCACGCCGCCCTGCTGCGCCATCGCGATCGCCACCTCGATCCCCTGCGCCAGATACGGACGGCACGTGCAGATGTCCGAGCCGAACACGTCCGAGCCATTGCACTCGTCATGGATGCGGCAGGCGATGCGGGTCTCGGCCCGCCCGAGTTTTGCGGGATCGCCGATCAGATAGACCGTCGTGCCCCCAATCGGCGGCAGGAACACGTCGAGGTCCGGGCGGGTTACCAGCTCCGGAAACATGCCGCCGGTGTGCTCGAACAGCGCCCGGCGCAGATCCGCCACCGGGATGCCGAACCGGCGCGCCACGCCCGGAAGGTGCCACACCGGCTCGATCGCGACCTTGGTCACCCGCACGTCGCCCGACGCGGTCAGGATGTCGCCATCGGCGCTGAGCCGCCCGGCCTGCATCGCGGCCAGGATCTCCGGCATGTTGATGTGCGCCCGCGTGACCGCGATGCTCGGCCGGATATCCTGCCCGGCGGCAATCTCGGCGGCGAAGATCTCCCCCACCAGGTGCCCGAACGGGTCCATGGAGACGATCGCATCCCCCTCCCATTGCGGAAATGGCCCGATCGGGTCGGCCGGCGCCGTGTTGGTGAGGTCCGGACGATGCGCCGGGTCCAGCTGCCCGGCCGCGATCGCCAGCGCCCGGTAGAGCGAATACGCCCCGGAATGCGCCCCAATGGCATTGCGCCCCGCATTGACCGTGGCAACGACCGGCCCCCGCGCCTTCGCATCCCGCACACCCCAGCGGATCGGCTTGGTCCCAGGCGCATTACGGGGGTGCGAGGTGAGCACGATAGCGCTAGGCAGCGGACGCGGCTCATTCGAATTCGGCAAGCTCATACAATGTCCTAGCGGCGATGCAGTAGGCTAGGATTGGCACCGCGCGGGGTCAATCCAGGCACACCGCCCCTGTCCCTTCCAGGAGAGGGCTGGGGTGAGGGAAACAGCCGGAATCGGCCCCGCCATCGACGGCCCCACCCCCCAGCATCACCCCACCTTCAGCGCCACGAACGCCGGCTGCCCGTCCCGCTCGACCCGGAGCGCCACCGCGCCCCCTGCCTTGCTTGCGTTCCGCAATGCATTGACGGCGTCCTGCGGATTGGTCACGGCGCGGCCACCGACCGCCTTCAGCACGTCACCGGGCCGCAACCCGGCCTCCTCCGCCGGGCTATCCGGACGGACGGCCGCCACCACCGCGCCCTTGCCATCCTCGGACGGCGCCAGCGCCAGGCCCAGCTGCTGCCGCTGCCCGGCCTGCGCCGCCGGGGTCGCATCCGCCTCCGTTAGCGCCGTGATCTCGGCCGTCAGCGTCCGGTCCGCGCCATCCCGGTGCACGGTCAGTGTCGCAGACTTCCCGGCCCGCACGGAGGCGACTTGCTTGGCGAGGTCTCGCGGCGTCCGCACCGGCTCGGACTGCACGGCGGTGATGACGTCCCCCGGCTCGACCCCGGCGCGGGCAGCGGGGCTGCCGGGCTCCACCTGGCTCACCAAGGCACCCTCTGGCTTGGCGAGATGCAGCGCCGTGGCCATCGCCGGCGTCACGTTCTGCGTCGCCACACCAAGCCAGCCACGCTCGACACTGCCATGCGCCTCGAGCTGCGCCACCACGTCCCGCACCAGGTTGGCCGGGATCGCAAAGCCAATGCCGACGCTGCCGCCCGATGGCGAGAAGATCGCCGTGTTCACGCCGATCACCGTGCCGTCCTGCGCAAACAGCGGCCCGCCGGAGTTGCCGCGGTTGATCGGCGCGTCGATCTGCAGGAAGTCGTCATACGGCCCCTGACCGATCGCCCGGCCCCGCGCCGACAGGATCCCGGCCGTGACGGTCCCGCCCAGGCCGAACGGGTTGCCCACGGCAACCACCCAATCCCCCACCCGCGCCGCGTCCGAGTTGCCCAGCGCCAGATGCGGCAGCGGCTCTGCCGCCTTCACCTGCAGCACCGCAAGGTCCGTCCGGGCGTCGGTGCCGACGACCGTCGCCGGCAGCTCACGCCCGTCATCCAGCGTCACGTGGATGTCCGTCGCATCCTTCACCACGTGGTTGTTGGTGACGATCTTGCCGTCCGCGCTGACGAGGAAGCCGGAGCCTAGCGCATGCACCGTGCGCGGCTGCCCGCTTCCCGTGAACGGGCTCGCCTCGTCCCCGGCTCCCTGATGAGCCGTCGTCGTGACCGTAACCACCGCCGGGCGCACGCGCTGCGCCAAATCGGCGAAGCCCGGCAGCGGCGTCAGCGCGTGCTCGGTCGCGATCGGCGCCGTGCTATTTGCCGTGCCTTGCGCCAGGGCCGGCACGCCGGTCAGCACGCTGCAGGCCAGCAGGGCACCGGCTAAAGTGGAGCGTAAACGCATCATGGGGTCCTCCGTTGAGACCTACCCCACATAGCGCCCGGCCCATGACGGATCGCCCAGGCCCACCATGAAGATCGCGTCAGAATTCGATCCGCACCGACAGCCCCCCGGACGCCGCCGCCCCGAGCGTCAGCCGCGCCCGGTGCGCCTGCGCCGACGCCGCCACCAACGCCAATCCCAGCCCCGTGCCCGGCGTCGCCCGGCTGCGATCCAGCCGCGTGAACCGCCGCAGCACCGCCTCCCGCTCCGCCTCCGCAATGCCCGGCCCGTCATCCTCCACCACCAGCACCGGCCCGGGCACGAGCCGCACCCGCACCATCCCCGCCCCATGTGTCAGCGCATTGTCCAGCAGATTGGCCAGCATCCGCTGCAACAGCGCCGCGTCTCCCGTCACGGTCTGACCCGGCGCCACCTCTAGGCGGAACCCCCGCCCTGCCTCCTCCGCCACCGGCGCATACGCCTCCGCCACTGATGTCACGAGGCCGGACAGATCGACCGGCACCCGCTCCGCCCCCGCCTCGGCCCGCGCGATGCGCAGCAGGGCGGTAAACGTCGTCAGTACCTGGTCCAGCGCCGGCAACGCCCCGTCCGGCACCGGTCCGCCCGCCGCCTGCGCCGCCTCCAGCTCCTGCCGCAACCGCTGCAGCGGGCGGCGCAGATCATGCGCGATGTCCTCCGTCACCTGCCGCTGCGCCGCGACCGAAACCTCGAGCCGGGCCAGCATGGCGTTCACCGTCAGGATCAGCCGGTCGAACTCGTCCTCGCCCCCGGATGACGGCAGGCGCCGGGCCAGATCGCCCGCGGTAATGTCCGCCGCCACGTCCGACACCCGCGCCAGCCGCCGCTCGAGCGCCCGCGCCGCGCCAAACCCCACCAGCAGCGCCACGCTTCCGGCCCCGGCCGCCGCCAGCAACGGCGCCCACACCAGCGCCTGCGCCGCATCCCGTACCGCCGAAAGCCGAGCCGCGACGATCAGGTTGACACCCCCCGGCAACACCGCCCCCAGCGCGCGCTGCGGCTCCGCCCCCGGTAGCGTCGCATACCCCAGCAACGAAGCCGGCGCCCCCGGCAAGCTCCCCGCCAGCGGCGTCCCGTCCGCGGCCTGCACCAGCACTCTAAGCACCGCATCCCGCCGCACCGAAACCGCGGCCGCATCCAGCAACGCCCCCGCCCCCAACCGCTGATAATCCCGGATCAGCCCCTCCGCCTCGGCCCGCAAGATCAAATCCAGCTGCTCCGAAAGCGCCGCCTCCGCCCGGCTCCTCCCCCAGGCGGCGCCGAGCAACGCCAGCACCAGGATCACTGCCGCCAGCCCAAGCGCAGTCCGGATGGCAAAACTACGGAGCATTCACAAACCTAGTTTCCTCCTCTCCTCCCGGAAAAGGGCCCGGGTGAGGGAGACAACAAGCCTCTGCTTCATCGATCAGAACCCGCCGCATTATTGTCTTCACCCCAGGGCAATTCCTTCAGCACATAGCCCGCACCTCGAACCGTCCGAAGACACTCCGGCTCCCCCAGCTTCCGCCGCAACCGGCTCACATGCACGTCCACCACGTTGGTCGTCGGGTCGAACAGGAACCCCCAAACCCGCTCCAGCAGCATCGTCCGCGTCAGCACCTGGTCCGGATGCCGCATGAACAGCTCCAAGAGCCGCCACTCCGTCGGCAATAGCTCGATCAAGCGCCCGCCGCGCTGCACGGTGCGGGACAGCAAATCCATCCGCAGGTCACCCACCCGCAACTCGGACTGCGCCTGCGTGGCCACCGGCCGCCGGGCCAGCGCGCGCAGTCGGGCATACAGCTCCGTGAACGCGAACGGCTTCGCCAGATAGTCGTCCGCCCCGGCATCCAGCCCCTCGACCCGGCGCGCCACCGCATCCAGCGCCGTCAACATCAGCACCGGCGTCGTCACACCGCTCGAGCGCATGGCCCGCACGATCGTGAGCCCGTCCGGACCCGGCAGCATGCGGTCCGTGACCACCACGTCGTACGTGCCCGTCAACGCCTGCACCAAGCCCTCCTTCCCGGTGCCCGCAATCTCCGCCCCATGCCCCTCCTGCGCCAACCCCCGGGCGATATACTCCGCCGTGCCCTGGTCATCCTCGATCACCAGGATGCGCAACGCCTCAGAACCCCATGAACCCGGGCATGGACGCGATCGGCGGCGCAGCGAGCAGCCGGGCCAGGTCCGGCACCGGCCGGGCCGTCTCGGGCGCCGTCGCCAAACGCCGTTCCAGCGCCGCCGCCAGCGCCAGCACCTGCCGGTCCCCACCCCGCCGGCCCACGATCTGCAACCCGAACGGCATTCCGGAACCGTCCACCCCCACCGGCAGCGCCACCGCCGGGTGCCCGGCCAAGGTGGGCGCATACGCCAGCGCCAGCCAGTGAAAATAATTGCGCGTCGGCACCCCATCGATCGCCACCGGATACAACTCGGTCCACGGACGCGGGCTGATGGTAATGGCCGGAGTGATCAGCACATCATAGTCCAAGAAAAACGCCTGCCACCGCCGGTACAGCTGCGTCTGTAACGCCAGCGCCTCCGCCACGTCCCCGGCCGAATACGTCAGCCCTTCTTCGACGTTGGCCCGTATGTTGGGGCCGATCTGCTCCGGTTGCTCGCGATACTTCACCAGGTGCGACGTGAGCATCAGCGTCGCCCGTAGCACCTCGAACGCACGGTCCGCCCCGCCGCAATCCGGCGATGCATCGTCCGCCCGCGCGAACACGCCGCGGAAGAGGCCCGTCTTGCCCCGGAACGCCGCCACCACCCCCCGCTCCACCGGCGCAAACCCCAGATCCGGCGAAAACGCCGCCCGCACCGACGCAAGGTCCACCTCCGGCAGCGCCGCAAACCCGGCGGCATTCGCCGGTCCAGACAGCGGGTCCCTGGGATCATGCGCCGCCATGGCCGACAGCAGCAGGCCTGCATCACCCACGGTCCGCGCCATCGGTCCCAGCACCGCGAGCCCGGACCAGCCATGCGCCCGTCCCTCCGCCGGCACCAAGCCCGGTGATGGCCGGAACCCCACCACCCCGTTGAACGCCGCCGGGTTGCGCAGCGATCCGCCGAGGTCCGACCCCGTCGCCAAGGGCAGCATCCCGCACGCCAGCGCCACCGCCGACCCGCCCGACGACCCGGCGGCGGAGCGGGTCGGATCGAAAGCATTGCCGGTCGCCCCATATACGGCGTTGCGCGTATTCGCCCCGGCCGCGAACTCGGGCACATTCGTCTTGCAGAACACGATCCCACCCGCGGCACGAATGGCGGCCGTGCTGCCCTGGTCCTGCGCCGGGCGGTGATCGCGGAACAGCAGGCTCCCATACGTCGAGGGCAGCCCGGCAGCGTCCTCCGTATCCTTGATTCCGACCGGCAGCCCATGCAGCGCACCCAGCGCATCGCCCCGCGCCACCGCTGCATCCGCCGCCATCGCCGCCGCCCGGGCCTCAGGGTCGATCGCCACCACGGCGTTCACCGCCGGGTTCACCGCCGCGATCCGCGCCAGGCAGCTCTCCAGCAACTCCGCCGCCGACAGCCGCTTCTGCCCGATCAGCCGCCGGGCCGCGCGGGCCGTAAGGTCGCAAGCCTGCATGCTAATACCCCAGCGCCAGGCCGTCCTTGCGCGGGTCCGATCCGCCGATCAGGCAGCCGCGCGCATGGTCGATCCAGATCGCCTGCCCGCCCCCATGCGGACGGTCCGCCACCACCACCTCGTGCCCCATCCGCGCCAGCGCCGCCCGTACCGCCCCCGGCACGCCCCGCTCGGTCTCGAGCTTGCCCTGATACGGAAACACCCGCGGCAGATCGAGCGCGCTTTGGATGTCCAGCCCGTATTCCAGCATATTGGACAGGAACCAGCTCTGCCCCATCGGCTGAAAATGCCCGCCCATCACCCCATACGGCATCACCGCCCGCCCGCCCCGCGTCACCATGCCCGGAATGATCGTATGCATCGGCCGCTTGCCCGGCGCGATGCAGTTCGGGTGACCCCGCTCCACCCGGAACCCGAGCCCCCGGTTCTGCAGCATCACCCCGCTCGCCTCCGCCAGGATGCCCGACCCGAACGACTGGAATAGCGAGTTGATGAAGCTGCACGCATTCCCATCCCGGTCCACGACGCTGAGATACACCGTGTCCCGGTGCACAGGCAGCGCCGCCTCACCCGGCGCCGGCATATCGGCCAGGGCGCGGTCCGTGATCAAGCCGCGCAGCCCGGCCAGATACCCCGGCGCCGTCAATCGCTCCACCGGCACGCTCACCTGCGCCGGGTCGGCGAGGAACGCGTCCCGGTCCCGGTACACCAGCCGCGCCGCCTCGATATGCCGGTGCAGCCGCTGCGCACCGAGCGGATCGTCACCCGGCTCGAACCCCTCCAGGATGCCCAGCAGCATCAGCACCAGCAGGCCGGACCCGTTGGGCGGGCACTGCCAGACGTCGAACCCGCGCCAGGCGGTCCGGATCGGCTCCACGAACTCCGCGCCATCCAGCCCCGCGGCGAAATCCGCCTCGGTATGCAGGCCGCCCCGCGCCCGCAGCGTCGCCACCATGTCGGCCGCCACCCCGCCGGTATAGAAGCCGCGCGCCCCCTCCCGCGCGATGGCGCGAAGCGTCGCCGCCAGCGCCGGCTGCGTGAACCGGTCCCCCTCCCGCGGCGCCTCACCGCCCGGCAGGAATGCGGCGGCACCGGTCTTCCGCAGCTTATCGGCGGCGTTCCGCCAATCGTAGGCCACCCGGTGGTGGACGGGGTGCCCGTCTTCGGCGAAGCGGATCGCCGGCTGTAGCAGCTCGTCCAGCCCGCGCGTCCCATGCGCCGCCAGCAGCGTCTCCCACGCCGCGACCGCGCCGGGCACGGTGACCGCGTGCGGTGACGTGTTCTCGAACGCCGTCAGCCCCATCGCCTCGAACGCGTCGATCGTGGCTGCCTGCGGCGCCCGTCCGGAGCCGTTCAGCGCCACCACGCCCCCCGCCGCCGGCGCATACAGGCAGAAGCAATCCCCGCCGATGCCCGTCGATTGCGGCTCGATCACCCCCAGCACCGCCGCGGCCGCCACGCTCGCATCCATCGCGTTGCCCCCGGCGCGCAGCACATCCAGCGCCGTGAGCGTCGCCGCCGGCATGGACGTCGCCGCCATGCCGTGGCTGGCATAGACCGGGCTGCGGCCCGGCAAGTGGAAGTCACGCATCACAGTTTCCCCAACGATTGCCTGTCCTGGCATGCCCGGCGGCGGATTGGCAAATGGGGCGCCGCACCCTACAAACCGGCATGGACCCTGCCACGATCGATGACTTCCACAAGCTCGACATTCGCGTCGGCACCATCACCGACGCGCAACCGTTTCCCGAGGCGCGCAAGCCCGCCATCAAGCTGTGGATCGACTTCGGCCCGCTCGGCATCCGCCGCTCATCCGCGCAAATAACCGAACACTACACCCCATCGTTGTTGATCGGCCGGCAGGTCTGCGCTGTCGTGAACTTTGCCCCGCGGCAGATCGGGCCCTTCATCAGCGAGGTCCTGACCCTCGGCCTGCCGGACGCCGCCGGCGCGGTCGTGCTGGCCCAGCCCAGCCAGGCCGTGCCGAATGGAGGACGCTTGTTTTGAGTGAAACCACCTACGCCACCGTCACCTGGGACCAGCTGCACCGGGACGCGCGAACGCTGTCGGGCATGATGATGCGCCGGGGACCCATCCGCGGCATCGTCGCCATCACCCGCGGCGGCCTGATCCCCGCCGCGATCGTGGCGCGGGAGCTGGAGTGCCGGCTGATCGAAACCATCTCGGTCGCGACCTACGAGGGTGAGAACCTAGGCCAGCCAAAGGTCTTGAAACCCCCCTCGGCCGCCGGCGATGGCGAGGGCTTCCTGATCGTGGATGACCTCGTGGACACCGGCGTCACCGCCCGCCTGGTCCGCGCCCTACTGCCCCGCGCCCATTTCGCCTGCCTCTACGCCAAGCCCGCCGGCCAAGAGGTGGCCGACACCTGGGTCGCCGAAGTGCCGCAAACCACCTGGATCCTCTTCCCCTGGGACACCGCCCCCCTCTTCGTCCCCCCCCTGGCCCACGCCAAGTAACCCTATTGCGACCAACCCCCGGCTAGGCTAAACCCCCGCTTCCCGTGGCGCCCGTAGCTCAATTGGATAGAGCACCAGACTACGAATCTGGGGGTTGGAAGTTCGAGTCTTTCCGGGCGCGCCATCATCAGAGAGCTGGCGCCCCGACCGTGCGTGCCTCCGTGTCGCGAGGATCTACCCCGTCATATCAGGAACGTTCTTCGGCAAGCTCAGGGATAACGGCGCTTCGGCCTCAACGGCAGGCGCTAGGATCAGCCGCCAAAGAGCACTGTGAGGCGCCGTTCGCTGAACCGCCAGCCATCCGTGCCGCGCCGATATCGGTCCTCATACTCCGCGACCATCAACGCCTGCGCCGGACCGGCCCCAGCGCCGTCATGCCGGTAGAGACTAAGCACAACAGTGCCCTCCACCTCATCGGCCGACCTGAAGACAAGCCGGACATTGGTCTGCACGTGCCGCGAACGCCGGTCCGTCATGGCCGCACGCTCCTGCGCCCAGACCGCGATGGCAGCGCGTCCATTCTTGTCGGGCCCGATACCAAGCACGCGTGCATCCTCGGTATAGAGCTCCGGCAGCCGGTGCGCCTCGCCATGGTCGATCAGCCAAGCGTGCTCCGTCACCAGCGCCTCGATCGCCAGCCGGTCGGCGATGTCGAGCACTAGATCGGCAGGCCGATAGGCGGGATCGTCTCCGGCAGGAACTCGCCCGCACGGATCGCCGGCTGCAAGGTGCTGAACGGGCGCCCGGACGCGTGCGCCTGCGACACCTTTTCAGCGTCGAAGAAGGTGCCGATCGGGTTGGCGGCGAAATCCGGCGAGTTCTGCATGAACCGGGTGGACGCTCCCCAGTCCCCGAAATTATCCGCCTGCAATTCGACGTAGTTGCCTTCGGGATCGCGGTAATATAACGAAATCGTCAGCCCATGATCGAGCGAAAAAGCTGGCAAGACACCATCATCCTTCAATCGCTCGAACGAAAGCATGAGGTCGGCAAAGCTTTCATACTCGAACGCGCTATGGTGCATTCCGGTGTGCTTGACCTTATCCGGATCCTCGGCAAGGCCGGGCACGGACAGGAAAGCGATACGGTGATTGGCGGTGTCGTTCGTCGTCCAGGCGTTATTGCCATCCTGAAACGTGACGGTCACGCCGATGACCAGGCGATACCAGTCGACCATCTCCTGCAGCCGGCTGGTCTTGATCGTGACATGATGCAGCGCCGGACGGATGATGGTGGCCATGGTTCCCCCGATTATGTTTAGCCCACGCTACACACCCCTGCGATGCCAGACTAGATGAGGAAATCCAAGCAGTGATGCGGAACCAGCATACCATTCCAGATGACGCCGCGGCCCGGCGGGCAGCCCGGCCCGTCATCTGCTACCCGGCCGATACGCTTCCTTCGCCAGATCTCATGGCATACCGGACCGCTCGACAGGCTTGGACGCCGCTGGACACCGTAACCGTGCCACCCCGGGAGGCGCGGATCTTTCAAGTGCCGGCCGGGCACTTCGTCCGCATCGTCAGCCTGGACGGGCCGCAGGTCGGCGACCTCAATCTGTGGTCGTCCGGCGACCTGAACGAGCGATTCTTCTCCGGCAAGACCCGCGCGCTCCATGGCACGCATGTCACGTCCGGGCACCGGCTCTGGTCCTCCCTGCCCTTCCTCCGCCCGCTTGCGACCATCACCGAGGATACGCTGGACTGGTATCGGTTCGACGACGACGGCGCTGGCGTGCACGACGTCATCGGCACAAGGTGCGACCCCTATACGCACCGCCTGCTCACCGGCGGCAGCTACCATCATTGCTGCCATTCCAACCTCACCCGGGCGCTGGCGGCCTACGCCGGGCTGCCGTTGGACCAAGCCGCTTCCCACGTGCACGACGTGCTGAACGTCTTCATGTGCACGGGCTTCACCCGGGACACGCACCAGTATTTCATGAAGGCAAGCCCAGTCCGGCCCGGCGATTTTTTGGAGCTCTTCGCCGAAACCGACCTACTAGGCGCGCTTTCCGCCTGCCCCGGCGGCGATTGCGGCACCGGCCACTCCAGCGACGCCGCGCCGTGCCACCCTTTGCTGGTCGAAATCTATCGGCCCATCGCGCCACCCCAGGGATGGACGCCCTCCGTCTGCAGCAGCTACACTGATCCGGTTGAGCCCTGACGCAACCCGGCGACGCGCCGCGCGCTCCGTCTGTCAACGGAGTACAGCGTCATGACGATCCAGATCCTACCGCGCCCCAGTATCCTCACCAGCCTCGTCGTCGCCGGCTCGGTCGCAACCGGATTGCTGGCCGGGGCCGCTGCGGCGGCGTTGCTACTGACCGCCACCGCTCTTCGGCGCGGCTGATGCTGTTCTACCTACCCGCCCTGGCGCTCATCCACTTCCTAGCCAGCGCCGCCTTGGGCGGTATGAGCGTACTCTCTGCCAAGGCCCTCCGCGACCTGCGGCGCAACCGGTGAACCCGCAGCCCTAAGCCTGTCGAAGGGCGGCACCAAGCGGAACAGCGGTAGCCACCAACAGAACAATAGAGACAGTACCCTAGGCTTGGGAGTTCCAGACCGCTGGCACCATAGCGAAGCCGTCACCCTCACGCACGATATGCCCCGTCGCCGGGAACGGGGCGTGATAGAACGACACCTGCATCCTCTCCTGCGCCGCGATGTCCAGCATGCGCCGCCGGGTCGCCCGCGCACGCTCCGCATCCTGATCGAACACGGCAGACCAGGTCGGGTGCCGCGCGAAAATCGAAGTATGGTTAGTCACGTCCGACATGATCAGCAGCTTGCCCGCGCCCGAGGTGACGGCATACGCCGTATGCCCCGGCGTATGCCCGACCGCCTCGAGTGCGGTGACGCCCGGCATCACCTCTTGGCCCCACTCATACGTGGTCACGTCCTTGCCCATTGGCGCAAACACGCGGCGCACGTTGCGGGCGTTGGCCTGCACACTGTCTGTCGCAGCCGAAACCTTGTTATCATCCATCCAGAACGCCCATTCCGGCGCCGGCACCTTGATTTCCGCCTGCGGAAACACTGCCGTGCCATCCTTCAATCGCAAACCATTGATATGGTCCGCATGGAAATGGCTGATAACGACCGTGTCGATGTCACCCGGCGCGAACCCCGCCGCCCGGAAATTCCGCATCCACGTCCCGCTGGTCGGCGCCCCAAGGTCGCCATTGCCGGTGTCGATCAGCACCAGCTTGCTCCCGGTGTTGATCACGAGCGTGGTGAACGTGATCTCGAACCGGTCGGTCGGCATGAACGCGTCCGCCAGCGCCTGCGTCAGCGCGCCCGGCGGCGCATTGGGCACGAAACCCTCCAGGGAGCGGTAGGCCATCCCGTCATGCACCGCCGTAATCTGTAGATCGCCCACGTGGTAGCGGAAGAACGAGGGCGCCTGAACCGACGCTGCCGCCGCGGCGGCGCGTGCCGAGCCTGTCGCGGCCAAGCTGGCGAGGGAGCCGGCCCCCAATGTGCGGCGTGTGATCATAGCGTCGCTCCTGTTTCCATCATGCGGTGCAACTCCGGCCAATGCCCCGCCGCGGCCGCTCCAGCCAGCCAGCCGCGCACGCCGGACGGTCCTGTAAACCAATCCTGCACCAGCAAACCATGGCCGCCGAGCTGCTCTGCCATGGCGATACCGTCTAAATCCGTAACATCATCGCCGATGAACACCGGGTGGCGGCCTGCGAATGGAGCAAGCTGCATCAACTCGGCCACTGCCCCACCTTTATTCACGCCACGCGGCCGGATTTCCCACGCCATGGACGCCTGCAGCACCTGAAACCGCTGATCCGCCGCCGCTAGCTCCAGCGCGGCTTGATGCAACGCAGGCCCGTGCTGAGGCGCCAAGCGGAAATGCAGCACGAGACCGCGCCGCTTCACCTCCAGCAAGGCGCCCGGATGTTTCGCCACGGCCGCCTCCGCCAGAGCCAGCCAGCCCGCCGGCAGATCAGGCAGCGTCAGACGATGAAGCGGTTGACCCGGGCCGGGCCGGAACACGCCGCCATGCTCCCCCCCGACCGCAGGAACGATCCCCGGCAAAAGCGCGTCGACCTGCTCGACCGGACGTCCGGTGATGACGGCCAGCGCGCCGGCCAGCGCCTGGCTCAGCTGGGTCAGCGTCACCGGCAATCCCGCTGGCACG
Organism: Acetobacteraceae bacterium; assembly: GCA_965246925.1. GTDB lineage: Bacteria > Pseudomonadota > Alphaproteobacteria > Acetobacterales > Acetobacteraceae > JANPPS01. The sequence goes on from OZ251994.1 coordinate 179,668, forward strand.
ACCACCGCATCCGGCGTGGGGGCGAGGTCGAGCAACGTGCCATCCATGTCAAGCAGCAACGCCGTCTCAGCAAAGGCAGGCCATCGCATCATCGGCATGCAGTGAGGTGGACGTCGTAGATGGGATGCTCGAGCTGCGACAGGCCGGGCTCGTTGGCCAGCATCCAAGCATGAAAGCCGAAGCTAGCCGAGTGGCTATCCGTGATATCGAGCAGCGCCGCACTATCCTGCGGCTGGTCCGCCGGGTGGCTCACGCAACGGCGCAGCGCAATGGTGAGAGAACCAAAATTGATCGTCTGCCCGGCCTTGAGCGTCGCGCTTTCCGGCTGCGCCCTGACTTTGTCCAGCAACACGAGTTCGGCCTGGCCCCGCGCCTGCCAGAGATCCGGATTGAGCGGGCCGGGCTGCGCCACCGCTCGAGCGGCAAGAACGGCGGCCAGCAGCGGAAGCCAAGTCGGCCTCACCGGCGCAGCGGGCTTTGAAGGTTGTCCACGAGATCCCGCAAAGCCTCCCGAATCGTAGGCTCGTTCACACCCATCAGCAATGCATCCTCATACGCATCTTGCAATACCGTCCGGGCTTCGGTCAGGTTCTCGTCGAGCGTTTTAAGCTTGCCCCGGCATGACACCGGTTCGCCGCTCGCCAGCACCCAGTGAGGCTTGCCGACCGGCCTCATGGCGTCTTCTGCTGCAACGATTTCTGCGTCGCATCGGCGAGGCTTCCCACATTGAAGATAAACTTACCCAATAGGTCCTCAAGATTGGTTGCCGACTGTGTAATGGTAATGGTCTGGCCATCGTGCAAAATCGCATCCGCCCCGCCCGGATTGAGACTGAGGAACGCCCCGCCTAGTAACCCACCGGTCGAGATCGTGGCGCTACTATCTGTCGGAAGCTGGAGATTGGACTGCACCGTGAACGTAACGAGAGCTTGGTAGGTCTTTGCATCGATGCTGGTCGCCGCGACCCGGCCCACCTTCACGCCCCCAACCCGAACGTCTGAGCCAGTGGCCAAGCTGCCGACATTATCGAATCGTGCCAGGAGCCGGATGCCCCCTGCCGCACTCTGCCCGGTATTGGACGCCGCATACGCCACGAACCCGCCGGCGATCAGCAAGATGGCCGCACCCGCCAGTAGCTCCGCCAGACTGCGCTTCGCCTGCGCCATATCAGCTGCCCGGCGTCCACGACTCGTAGTCACCCGTGGCTTTCGGACGCTGACCGCCACTGTAGTCGTGCCCGGGCGGACGGTAGCTGGCTGCGGTTCCCGTAAGGTTGGGCAAATGTGGCTTCTGCCACGGCTTGCGGGACGCCATCGGAATGGGCTGATCGGTCGTGTAGTGCAGCCACGCATGCCACTCTGGCGGCACCTGGCTCGCCTCCGCCTCGCCCGCGTAGAGCACCCAGCGGCGGGAGCGCAGCCCCGGACGCGGCCGCTTCTCTTCGAAATAACGGTTGCCCCCGCCATCCGTCCCAACAGGACGGCCGTGAAAGTAGGTAAACAGCCGGGTGCCGATGGTCATGGCTGCTATTATACGGCCATCGCGCGGAACGGTCTATCCAGACCCATGCTACCGCGTCACGGCCGGCATCGCCCGGAACCCGTTCAGCGCCGTCTCGACTTGTTGTCCGTTCAGTTCGGGCTGCAAATACCGGGCAGCCTGGTCGGAGTGCCCGGCCATAGCAAGCGCGGCCGCATAATCGTGCCGCTCCCGCGCCGTCGCGCTCGGCTGATCCGCAAACGGCTGTAGCATTCGGGTCGCCTCCCCGGCCCGCCCGCTAAGCGCCAAAGACAGGGCCAGATTGACCTGGGGCGCGCGAGAGTCGGGCGCCGCGGCGATCGCCTCCGCATAAGCCATCTGCGCATCATTGTGCCGCCCCTGCAGGTCGCGGGCAATGCCGAGGTCGTTCAGCGCGATCGGGTCACGCGGCTGGTGCTTGAGCGCACTCGTAAACATCCGCTCGGCTGAAACAGGGTCGGTCGATAGACGCAGCCGGCCAAGGCCGATAAGGGCGTCCGGATACTCGGGGGTGAGCGTCAAGGCGGCCATGAACGCGCTCGCCGCCTCTACATTGCGGCCAAGGCCCGATAGCGCATTGCCGTTGCAGGTCTGTATGTCTGCACGCCGCGGGTTGCTGACGGTCAGCTTGCTGCAGATTTGGTAGGCGAGATCGGGCACGCCACTCGCCAATGCCGTCTGCGCCGTCTTGAGGCTCGGAGTGCCCTCGCCCAGCGGGGTCGGCCCGGTCCGTGTGCAAGCAGCGACCAACATCACGGCAATCAGCGCCGGAACGCCTCTGCGGGTAAGCATTGCTCTCTTATCCTTATTTGGACAGGCTTTTGGCCACTTGGATCCCAGCCGGCCCACCGACCACGATGAAGATACAGGGCAGGATGAACAGGATCATCGGTAGTGTCAGCAGCACCGGCAACCGCGCCGCCCGCTCCTCGAACCGCGTCAGCGACATTTGCCGCATCTCGTTCGAAAGGCTGCGGAGTGCATCCGATAGCGGAGTGCCATACTGCATGGTCTGAGTAAGCGTGGAGGTCAGCCGCTTGAGGCTATCGAGGCCAGTACGCTTCCCAAGGTTTCCAAGCGCTACGGTCGAGTCAGACAGAATCTCCAACTCTCGTACAGTCGCATCGAACTCCCGCGCAACCTCTGGCCGGGACCGCCTGAGCTCGAACGCCACCCGGGTCATCCCTGGTTCAAGGCTGAGCCCCGCCTGAGCGCAAATCGTCAATAGATCGAGCGCATCCGGCAAACCTTCCTCCAACCGCGCAAGATACCGTTTCCTGATCCGCCGCACCGCGTAATCAGGAGCGATCAACCCGATCACGGCAAAAGCAAGGATGCAACTCAGCCGCAATAGATCGACCATGCCCAGCGTATTCGCCAACAGCCATCCCACAAACGGCATGACGGCAAGCAGAATAAGCTTGCTACCGATAAACATCGCCAGCGCGTTCGGCCCCCTAAAGCCGGAACTGAGCAGTGTTTGCTCCAATTCTAGCTTAGTCTTTCCGGGCAGGATCCCGGTGGACATGATGGCCCTGCCCAATCCGCTGATGGCCTCCTGCACATCATTGGCAAGTGATTTCTGCTGCGGCGTCTCACTCTCGAGCGTTATCTTACGCAGCCAGATACCCTGTGCCGCCTGCGTGCGTTCCGAAACCCGCACATCCCGTTCTGAAACGCGCAGCATGAAATACGCGGTACCCGCGACCAGCATGGCACTGACGGCAGCAAGAAAGAGCAGGATATACTGCGACATCGCCGCTACCCGAGAGACTTACGAATGATCGCCTGCATGATGATAATCCCAAGTGATAGGGATAGGACCGCAATGCCGAGCACGATGTTACCGACCCGGTCCGTGAATAGCACGGAAATATACTCCGGATTCAGCGCCCCGATGAGGCAACCGGTCGCAATCGGCATCAACCCCAATACGAGCGCACTGGTCCGCGCCTCCGCCGATAACGCGTAACCGCGCGATTTCAGCGCCACACGCTTCCGGATGACTTCAGCCAGAAGCTCGAGCGTCTCGGTCAACCCGCCGCCGGTCTGGGCCTGGAGCGTCAGCGCAGCCGCGAAGAACCCATACTCGGGCAGCCCGTTGCGCAATGCCAGTTCCCGCAAAGCCTGCTCTGGCGGTGTCCCGATGTTGATCTGGTCCGTAACGCGGTCGAACTCGGCCCGGGTCGGCTCAGGCGCCTCCTTGGATACTGCACGCATGGCCTCCGTCACCGGAATGCCCACCCGCACCGCCCGCACGATAAGCCCAAGCGCATCTGGAAATTGATTGAGCAGCAATGACCGGCGTTTCGCATCGCTGCGTGCAAACACAGTGCGGGACAGGAATACCCACGCGATGGGCGTCAAGATCCATGACAAAGTAGCCCCGATCAAGCCAGCCGACATCACGGCAGCGACCCGGCTTATGATCAGCGTCACTATGACCACGATGGGCCACTTGATCCGGTACTGGTCGGCTTTCACCGGATTGAAGCCGAATACGAAGCCCAGATGGTCCTTCCAGCCAAGCTTCTGATCCGCGTCTTGCCGGGCTATTCCTCTCGGCGCCAGCGCATCGGCGACGACCGAAGGGCTCACTACGGTCGATATGCGCGCATCGATCTCTTCCTGATGCTGATGCAAGCGCATCAATACAAGGCCCGCAACCGCCAATAGCGTCGCAAACAAAGCCGCTAAGGATAACAGAAGGTAGTTGCCGCTCATGCGTCCTCGAGCGCCTTCGTCCATTCCCGCTCGAGATTGAAATACGTCAACCGGGACTGAAAGCCGGGGCGGGCGCGGTTGATCTTGTAGCTGCCCTTCAGCCGCCCGTCCGATCCCTCTCCGGTAATCTCGAACTGAAAAATATCGTTCAGCAAGAAAACCTCACCCTCCATGCCACAAATCTCTGTGACCTGCGTGATCCGCCTTCCTCCGTCCCGGTGCCGCTCGACCTGCACCACTAAGTTCACGGCGCCCGCGATTTGCATCCGGATCGCCTTCGACGGCAGGCCCATATTGCCCATCTGCACCATGTTCTCGATACGCGTGAGAGCATCCCGTGTCGTATTGGCGTGAATAGTGCTCATGCTGCCGTCATGGCCGGTGTTCATGGCCTGAAGCATGTCGAAGGCCTCCCCAGCCCGCACCTCGCCGATGATGATCCGGTCCGGTCGCATACGCAGTGCGTTTCGAACCAGGTCACGCTGCGTGATCTCCCCCTTGCCTTCCAAACTTGGCGGACGCGTCTCGAGCCGGACCACATGCGGCTGCTGTAACTGCAACTCTGCCGCGTCCTCGACAGTCACAACACGCTCGTCAGGGTGGATCAACCGCGACATCGCGTTCATCAACGTCGTCTTGCCCGAGCCTGTGCCGCCTGAGATGACCACGTTGAGCCGAATGCTGGATGCGATCTCCAGGATGCGTGCAACCTGCTTCGTCATGGCCCCAAACGCAATCAACCGCTCGAAGTCAATGCTCTTCTTGGCAAACTTGCGGATAGAGACATAGGGACCGTCCAGCGCCAACGGCGGAAACACGATGTTGACCCGGCTACCGTCCTTCAACCGCGCGTCCACCATCGGGCTCGCCTCGTCAACCCGCCGCCCCACCGCAGCCGCGATCCGCTGACAAACGTTGCAAAGGTGCATCGTATCCCGGAAACGGACCGTACTCTGCACGACCTTGCCCAGACGCTCCACGAATATCCGATTCGGGCCGTTAATCATGATATCGTTGATCGTCTGATCCTCGAGCAGCGGCTCGAGCGGTCCCAGCCCGATCATATCATGCACAAGGTCGGCTGCGAGTTCCTTCTGCTCGCGCCCGTTCAGCTGCACCCGGCGTTCGGTCGCCAGATCGGAAATAAGCCGCTCGACCTCGATCTCGAGCCGGTCGGCTGAAAGGACCGCGACGATCGCCGGGTCAAGCCGGGATAGGCAAAGCTGGCGCAGCTCCGCTATCGCCTCAGGCGGTGCGGTCGGTGCGCGCTCGATGAACGGCTCGGGCGGGCGGTCTCTGTGCAGTGGAGAGGGCATCTGTTGCGCCAAGCCGCGTCGGCCGAATGGAGTCATTTCAGTCTCCCAAACAGCCGGCCAAGACCCCGCGCGGCAACGGTCTCACCGACATCTTCCTGTCCGGCGCTGTCGATCAAGCGGCTGAACGCAACCTGCCGGCTCAGTGACAGGATCGAGTCTCGGAACGCGCCCCGCGACTCCGCCGCAGGCTTACCCAGAGTCGCGGCGGCGCCGATTTGTTTCGGCAGGTCCGGTATCACCACGTCCACTTTGACCTTCAACGCATCCTCGACCTGGCGGCGGGTCAAACCACCGGGTAGGCCAAGACGGTTCAGCACCAGCACCGCACGCCTCGTCTGGGCAGCGCCTGGGCGAAGAGCAAGCAGGCGCAGCGCATCCCGTATCGACGCCAAGGTCGGCTCCATCACCAGAACGCGCCGGTGGGCAAGATTCAGCAGATCGCGATGCAACGCCAGCGAACGGAACGGCACGTCGCCCACGATGAAATTGTATCGCCGGCGCAGCGCGTCCAGCAACTTCTCGGCCGCCTCCGGCGCGTGGTCCGGCTCGACATCAAACGGCTCTTGCCCCGAAAGCACATGCAAACGGTCCGTGACTGGCTGCGCAGCACGCTCGGCCAGCAGTGCATCGATCCGTTCCGGCGTCTGCAACGCCGTGCGCAGGCCACGCCCAGGCTCGACATTGAGCAAGAATGATGCCGTTCCTTGATGAAGATCGGGATCGAGCAACACAGTATGCCGGCGGGAGGATACTCCAAAATGCCAGGCCAAGTTGACCGCGACCGTACTCGCGCCAACACCCCCCCGCGTGCCCGTCACCGTAATGAGCCGCCCACCCAACGCGGCTTCGCCCGTCGGCGCCCGGCCCAGCGCAAGAGGGCCAAAGTGCCGCACCACGATCTCACGTGACAGCGGCTTTGACAGGTATTCCATCGCGCCCACACCGCGGGTCACCTCGCGATAAAAATCCAGACTGGTCAGGTCGCCCACAACCAACACGCAAACATGCGGCTCGACCACATGGGACAACTCTTCTAGGGCAGCGAGCGGTGAGTCCTCACCCCCGACATCAACAATGAGCACGCGCGGGGTCGGCATCTTCTGCAGGGCCATGATGGCCCCGCGTATCCCGCCGCGCCGCGCCTCGATCCCGCCAGGCAGCACGTCCGCAAGACCAGATTGCAGTGCGGCCTCTGTCGCGCCGTCATTGACGAAAGCGATGCAGATCGACCGGTCCGACCGTGCTACCTCGTCCGAACCTGCCTGAGCCCCACCACCATTGTCCCCCAAGGGCATCATGGCCCTCCCGCGCCTTTGGCAGCCAGCAACCCTTTCGGCGTCCCCTCCAGTAGCCGAGTTACCGCCGCGCCTGCCTCGGATCCGTCCGATCCGCGCTCACCACGGCCCCGGATCAGGTCGCCCTTGTTCACGACCATGGTCGCCAGATTGCGCGAGTTGACTCCAGTCGGCTGCCACACACCACCTGTCGTGTACGGATCAACCTCGGCGCACGCCGGCAAACATAGAACCAAGAACACAGCGCAGATATGCTTGCTCATGCTGATCCCTACTGCACGATAAAGCCGGCTTGGCCGGGTATGCGCGTGGCGGTCATGGCCGGACTGCTGCCTACCTGCCGCAACATCAAGATACGCTCCAGATCGGTCGGCAAAGCAAAGTTCTCACCCGGCGTATGCAGCGCCCCCGGATCGCTGACCGGGGCTACGATATAGGGCGTAACGATGAAGACCAGCTCGGTCTCTTGCCGTAAAAAACCCGACGAGCGAAACAGGGAACCGATCACCGGCAGCTCACCCAGGAGCGGGATCGACGCCGTGGTTTGCTGGCTTTGATCACTCAACAAGCCGGCGATGGCGAAGCTCTGACCACTGCCCAACTCGACGGTCGTCTCCGCCCGGCGGGTCAATAAACCTGGAACCTGCAACGTCAAACCGCCCGAGCTATTCGTTCCCGTGCCAGAACCTGTTGAAAGCGTCACCGCGCCCGTGTTTGTAAGCTCGCTCACTTCGGGGGCGACATGGAGATTGATGCGGCCATCCGACAAGACAGTTGGGACAAAGTTCAGCGACACGCCATATTGCTTGAAATTGATAGTAATCGTCGGAGGGCCATTGGTGGAGTTCGAAAGCCCAACAGGGATGGGAAACTCGCCGCCTGCCAAGAAGCTGGCCGGCTGACCGCTCATCACCGTCAGGTTCGGCTCGGCGAGCAGCCGGGCAAGGTTGTCGTTTGCCAGAGCTTGGATGACGGCGCCGATGTCTTTCGTGCCAAAGAAGGCCGAGCCCACCGCGCTCGTGCCGCCAACCCCCAAACCCGGCACGGCGACGGCTGTCACACCGAACCGTCCAAGCGATCCAAGCGCACTCCAATCGACGCCAAGGGCGCGGGTAACGTTCCGGTTCATCTCGATCACACGAACCCGTAGCGTGACCTGAGTCGAGCCGCGCACCACGAGCTGATTTTCGATCGTCTGACCCTCGGCCAGGTATCCCTTGAGCACTGACAAAGCACGGCTGGCATCGCCGCCAGAAGCAACGCTGCCAGTCACCAGCAAGCCCCGCGGTATCGGGGTCACGCTTATCTTGCTCGCACTGCCGAGAACCCTGCCGACTGCCGCTTCGGCTTCGCTGGCGGTGAAGTTGGACGACCGGACGGTGACCTCGTACTCGACTAGACTATGCCCCTCTCCGTCCATAGCGACGACCGTGGTGCGGCCAGACGACACGCCGAACACGAACAGGTTGGTTGGGCTGGCCGGGCGCACCTCGGCGATCTTCGGATCTGCAACGAAGACGTTCGCGGCCGGAGACGGCAGGGAGATAACCCGCCCGGCGCCAGCTTCGAGCGATAAAGTACGGCGCGCAGCAGCCTGGCCCGCACCAGCGCCGGCCACCCGCGGAGACTGTGGCTGTGCAAACGCTGGAGCTACAAGCACGAGGGCCGCCACAAGGAATATCCTGGAAAGCAGCATCAAAACTTGAATTCCCGGCCATCGCCCGAGCCCTGATACACTTTGATCGTGCTCGAGGCCGGCGGACCCTTAGGCGCCACAAATGCATTCGACACATCACCAGCATAGGTGCCATTGGTATGAGACTCAGCGGCGGTCCCGGGCTCAGCCGAGCGGACCACTAGTGAAAGGCGCCCAAGCCGGGTTGCGACCTGCACGTGCTCGGCATGTTCGGATGACACTTCGAGAGTAACGGTCCTGGCCGGAGCGGCATCTGGCGCACCAGACATGCCCTGTGCCAATTGCTGGTCGATGGCGATGACACGTACGTTCCAAAGCACGGTCTCCGCTACGACGCGGCGGCCCAGCGGCGTGGTTGGGTCATCGAGCGTTTGGGTCAAGATCAAGTCGACCCGGTCGCCCGGCCAAATCAGTCCCGCCGCACCGCTGACCAAGTCAACCGCGACTGAGACGGCGCGCGATCCGGGTGTCAGCACAGCCGAGAGAAAACCGTGATCCGACGGACGGAGCACGTCCGTAGGAAGGCGCATCACGTCACCAGGGGACAGGTTGCGCAAAACCATTCCGCCAATCAGCGCCCTTTTGCTATCGGCTTGATCGAGAACATGACCGATGGATAGCTTCTCCTCCGGCACTTCCCGCACCGTGATATCTTCCGGTTTCAACAACAGGCCCGGATGCAGTTGACGCGCCGCGACGAGCACGGCTACACGGTTGACAGCCGGTGCCGTAGCAGCGGCTGTTGCGCTCTCGGTGGGCATCACCAGCCAGGCGATTACGCCAAACCCGGCGACGCCTGCCGCGATCAAAAGCAACATCGCTATTCTGATCATCGCGGCAATACCTCGTGGAATATGACGTTCAGAGCGCCGCAGGCGATCGCGACGGCATAGGGTAATGGTCCACCCCGGTTGAGCCGCCACCGTTCAGCCCGCAGAGCACGCGCGAGAAAACCACGGGGCTTGCCGTCCGCTGGCCGGGCGACCCGGCGCCGCGCAGCTAGGAAAACGAGAGCCAGGACTCCGCCGCTCAAGCTTACGCCGAGTAGAAATAGGGGGGCGGCCAAGGGAGGCAGCACAAGGGTGGAGGCGGCAAGTAGCTTCACATCGCCGCCGCCAAGCCAACCAAACCGCCAACACACCCAACCCATCCCAAAAACACCGGCAGCGATGAACACCGAGAGCAGACCCGATCCTTCACCCAAGCGAACGGCAAAGCCGAGAATGGCTAAAAGAATGCTGATACCATTTGAAATGGTACGAGCGACCAAGTCTTGCATAGCCGCCCCGATAAGCAAGCCAGCGCCCACGATCATCAAAGGTGTTTCGATCATACCAATCCGGCTAACATAGGAACGATCTCCAGATTTTAGTCAGCACGTCGCAGCATGGGCAGGCAGGCACAATGGCAGGATATGCGCGAAGAAGGCTGATTGAAAGGTCAAACAATCCATACAGTGTAGGTTTACTCCGTTTACTACACACGCTTTCACGGACACCGACGACGCCGCACTTCGACTAGAATGCGCCCGATTTCTTAATTTAGAGTGAACGATTTATTCCAAAAAAGCGCCTAGCAGCTCCCGCCGAAACGGTGCCGCTAGGCGCGTTTTGGAGCCCAGCGTTAGGAGGCTAGGCGGGTCGAGATGTTGCTGAACGTGTTGCTCAAGCGGGAGCCCAACGTGCTCGCGCCAGCAATCATCGCAATCGCAACCACTGCGGCGATGAGCCCGTACTCAAGCGCAGTCACGCCCTTCCGGTCCGCCTTCAAAGCCATCAAAGACTTGACAAACTTCGTCATAAAAAAATCCTTTCTGTTCGGCCTTGCCAGTCCGACTGCATCCCGTGAGAGGCGCATTTTTTTCCAGCAGGTCATCCCTTGTTACGCGAATTGCACATCTAGCACCATTAAAGAAGTGCGAGAAACTGTTGGGGACGACTAACACTTGCGAAGACCGCTAGTTAATGCCGATTGTTGCATGGTTGCCGCACAACCAGACCACCCGGACGTCCCGCCGATCACGTGAGCAACCCTGAAAGGTTGGGGCTGACCGCTACCCCGTATCGGACTGGCAAACGGCCCCCCCCGAATCGCCACGACATTCGCCGCAACACCACCCTGAGTCGGCGTCCAGACCTGCATGCCGAACTGCATGGTAACCGGACCCCAATGACCAGCCACAGGAGGCAGAGGCGGAAGCGGTGACACCGCTGGACCGACAACATCCCCGTGAGCCCAACCCTGTAGAACACGGTCCCGGTAAGGGCCTCCTAGCTCGGGCGTGGAGGAATGGTAGGCCGCAATCGCCTCTTCCCAAGTCTTCAACTTGGCGTGCAGCGAAACTAGGAAGCGGGCCGCGTAATCTGCATTGTACCGCGGATCGAAGGCTTCTGCCAAGCTTTTGAAAGCATTCGGATGGTGCTGCAGGTTGACTTGGTAACAACCGACGTCGATTGACTGCAGGCCTTGCTCCTGCAAGCGCTGGGTCGCATCGATGACCTCTTCGGGACGTTCGAACATTCGTCCGCTGCCGGCGGCGTTGATCGTCCAGGGCCATGGTATGATGCGGCCGGTCTGCGGATGTTTGCGCCCGCTCTCGACCCGGCCGATCGCCACGAGCATTCCCGGCGGAACGCCATAAGTGCGCTCGGCCACCTCCCCAGCGGCTTGGCACAATGAAGCAGTGCTTGCCGGGGCTGCTGCGGTGGGTCCAGCGATCGCCGATGAAGCCAGGGTAATCCCGGCAATGAGCACGACTGTCCGGACGTCAGCCATGGTACGCACCAGAACGTTGGAACAAGTTTTAACCAATCTTAACCCAACCGCTCGCCAGTTTTATCCAAGCCACGCTAATCTCCGATTGTCTATCTTGACGTCGTTGACGCGCGCCGGTTTGAAGCAGACCCACTGTAAGTAGAGTATGGACATCGTAGCAAGGGAGTCGGTGGAGCATTCGGTTGCTGGTGTGATGAGGCCGCCTGCAGCGGCGGTGTGCTTTGCCATTCCAGCCGCGCTGTGCCTCGCCGCCTCCTTCACCGTAAACCCGGGTCTGCTCAAAGCTGAGCTGCTCAATCCGGACAGCTTTATGCGTCTCGTGCGCCTCCGAGCGATCCTGGAGAGTGGACAGGCCTTGCACCAAGTCGTGCGTGACGGGTCCGGCCAGGGAACGGTGCTGCACTGGTCGCACGCTTTCGATAGTTTGCTGTTGATGCTGTCTGCCCCGTTGGCTTTGATCTACGGGTGGGACCGCGCCCTCGCTCTCACGGCATTGATCGTGGGTCCTCTCGGCCTTGGTTGCCTCGGCCTGGCTTTGGCGTGGGCCGGCCTCCCGGTTACGCGGGGGCAACCCCTGGTCTGGCTGGGAGCCCTGGCCACAGGACTCGCAACACCGCTGCTGGCATATAGCTATGCCGGAATCGTGCACCATCACGTGTTGCTGGTCGTTACCGCCGTAATGATGACGGGCTGGGCGTTGCGGGCAGGCCAGCGCGGGACCCGCGCCGGGGTCGCACTGGGCGCCTGGGCGGGTGCGGGCCTCTGGATCAGTCCTGAGAGTCTGCCTTTCACCCTCCTGGCATTTGGGTTGGCCGGTCTCCAATGGTGGTCCCGGCGCGACAACTCTCAGGTCTCGCGCGCGCTGGCGTCTGCGGGTCTCGTGTTTTTCGTGGTGACCGCCTTGGCCTGTCTGGCCGACCCGCCCATGAACGGCATCGGCGCCGTAGAGCCGGACCGGCTCTCGATCATGTATGTGTCGTTGGCGGCTGGGGCGGCGTGCTGCGGAGTTCTGCCCATACTCGGGGCGAAACGCGCTTGGGTGGCGGTAGCGGCCGTGGCCAGTAGCACGCTTTGGCTTTGGACTTACCCCGTCGTCTTGCATGGAACCGAAGGCCTGATGGACGCCGCACAGGCAAAAGCCTTCTTCGGCAGCATCACTGAGATGCAGCCCATCAAAACCGCGCCACAAGCCTTGGCCTTCTTGACAGGCGGAGCGCTCGGATGCGGCTTTTTGATACTCCTCGCACGGCACCATCGGTCGATCTTGCTGGCTTACGGCGCCATGTGCGGTGGCATCATTCTGCTGATGAGTTGGCAGCACGTCCGCTTCTCGGCCTACTCGGCAGCCTTTGGTGCCGGCGTGTTCCCATACATGCTGGATTTTCTGGCGCATGCGCCTTTGACAGTACCGGTGCGGGCATCGGCCCGGGCGGCTCTGTTGCTGACGGTGCTGGGGCTGCCCTTGGCCGCCGACCTCGCCGAACCCGGCGGCACCAATGAGATGGATGCCGAGGCCGCATGCAGCATGCCGCAAGCTGTGGAGCTGCTGAAGGACTACCCGAACGAGGTAGTGCTGGCACCGGTCAACGCGACACCGGAACTGCTTCGCAATACCAGGGTGCGCACCGTGGGATCGCTGTATCACCGGAACGCCGCCGCTTTCATGCGGCTGCGGGCAGCATGGCTGAGCGTGCCGGGAAGCGTCGTGAGTCCCGAGTTCGATCAGGCCCAAATCTCCCTCGTTCTGGTTTGCCCGCTACGGTCAGCCAAGCGTTCGCTTGGTGTAACGATGCAAGACCGTTTGGCCGAAGGCCGCCCACCAGACTGGCTGCAAAAGGCTGGTGATACCGGCGGCTACGTCTTGTATCGTGTGGTCCGTCCGATCAAGCCGACATCGCCGTAGCCCTGTGCTGACCGGCCTTGTCCGGCGCTCGCAGCCAATAGCCTGAACCGCGAATGCTTTGGATCAACATCCCACCCGAATCATCTTGGGGCAACTTCTGGCGCAAGTTGAACACCAGCTGGTCGACACTGCGATCCTCGGCGCGCCAGGGCCGGCGCAGCGCCGCCTCCGACAATTTATCACGCGACACCGCCGAACCACCAGCATTAGCCAACGTCTCCAGTGCGGTGAACTCAGCCGAGGTCAGCGAGAGCCGCTTCCCATCAGAAGAGTGAACCGTGCGATGCAATACGTTGATCCGGATCGGGCCAATCGTCAGAACCTGTGAAGACTGCTGAGTCACCTTGGGTTCCACACGCACGTTTAGACGCCGGTGCACGGCACGAATCCGGGCGATCATCTCCCGCATGCCCGGCGGCTTTGCAATGTAGTCATCGGCTCCAAGCTCAAGCCCAACGATCCGGTCCGCCTCCTCCGCAATCCCCGAAACCACGATCAACCCGCAATCCCGCGACTCAGCCAGCCGGGAGATAAGCGTCATGCCGTTGATGTCCGGCAGGTTTAAATCCATGAGAATGATCTGCGGCCCAAAGCTGTCCTTGAGCGCTAGTCCGGACGCGCCGCTGCTAGCCCAGGCGACAGGCATTCCCGCACGCTCGATCATGCGCAGGACTTGCTGCGCAGCCACTTCGTCCTCGTCAATAATCAGCACGCGAGGGTTAGTCATCATGGTCTCAGGCCGGACATCAGAGCTATACATGCTGAACTCTCCTCGAACCGAACGGCAGCCAGTGGCCCGCTCCGGCGTAGCCCGACATTGACTGACGAAAGTTAAAACGGAGTAAAGACTTCCGCTCTAAGTCAAACCCGCTCTTCACGAAAACGGGAGTGAACAGGACTGAGCACAATCCACGAGGTCGCCGGCGGCCCCACCAAACGCCTCGATCGCGCCTAATCGAGGCAAATTTTAGACAAAGACGGTCGCTGTGGTTCATATGTGCAATCTACCCTAGCCTCGTAGGACGGATACTCAGTCCCATGTAGCTCGGATTGCAAAATTAACGCGGAAAGTCGTTAAATTGAAAGATTGCAACCATAAGTCAGGTTTTGTTGCTGAAATGTCGCATCGCCGTCGGCGTCTCGCCTCGTCTCTGTAAAGAAATCTTTACTGATGCACGCCAGTCACGCCTTCGGAAATGGTGCCATCCGCCCATTCTTCTCGTCCCAGAGCGTGAAACTCGGTGCCCGCAAAGCCTCCCGTAAGGTCAGCACCTGCGCACCGCCAAACAATTCCGCACAGGCCTCATGGCAAGCCTGCAGCCGGTAATTGGGAACGCGCGGCACGAGATGATGGACATGGTGATAACCAATATTACCGCTGAACCAGCGTAGAACACTCGGCAGCCGCAGAAACGAACTTCCATGCACCGCAGCAGTCACCGCGCTCCAATCGTCGCTGCGTGCCCATAGAGCATCTTCGAACCTATGCTGAATACTGAACAGCCAAACCCCAATGATTGCAGCCACTGCAATAACCGGCACCTGGATCAGCATCACCGGCCAAACGCCCATGGCCAAGACTAGGCCCAGCGCACACGCGGCAATGCCGATGTTGGTGATGTAAACGGCCGCCCGCTCTTTCACCCACGCCCGCGGCGTCTCGAACGGCACGCGGTAGAGCACCAAGAAGACGATCGGCGGCACGATCACATGCGCAATCAATGGATGTCGCATCGTCCGGGCCATCCACTGACGCCAAGGCGACATCGCCTCATACTCGTCGAGCGTAAGGCACGTTGAATAAATGTCAGTACCCATGTCCCGTGTATCGAGGTTGTTCCACTGCTTATGGTGTTGCGCATGGTGCCGGCGCCAATTGGTGAACGGAGTCAGCGTCGCCAGGCTGCACAGCACTCCCACAACCAGATTAGCCCGGCGCGACTGGAAGAATGCGCCGTGGCCGCAATCGTGCTGGATGATGAATAGCCGCACCACCAGCCCCGCCGCCGGCAAAACCAGCGCCAGGCTAAGCCAAACCGAAACGTGGTAAGCCGCATACATCGCCGCCAGCACCGCCGCATAGGCGGCACCAGTCGATGCCAGCTGCCATAGCGACTGCGCCAGAATAGGTGATTGGAACGAAGCCGCCGTCCGCAGCTGTGCACGCCCCGGGAGCGCTGTTTTAGGCGTAGAACTCGTTGACGACATAGGGGAGCAATCCTGTCCGGACCGAGCAGCATGCGTCGGGCGCCACTCCATATCAGGTCATCACGCCCCGGTGCGCGAAACTTTCATGCCAAATGCAGCAGCAACGATTTCAGGTAGGCGCTTTCCGGCAAATGCGGATGCACCGGATGGTCCGGCCCGGCGGCCCCGGTATGCAGGATCCGCGCA
Source organism: Acetobacteraceae bacterium (assembly GCA_965246925.1). Classification (GTDB taxonomy): domain Bacteria; phylum Pseudomonadota; class Alphaproteobacteria; order Acetobacterales; family Acetobacteraceae; genus JANPPS01. The sequence goes on from OZ251994.1 coordinate 195,289, forward strand.
CGTCGCCGGCACCGCGCCACGGCCCCGGTCACCTGCGCGGTAAACAGGTCGAGCGGCGCATGGTGACTGCAGGACGCAATGAATAAAAACCCGCCAGGCCGCACCAACGGCACGGCCAGCCGGGTCAGCCGGTGATAGGCCCGCAGCCCGGCGTCCTGATCCCGCTTCGACTTCGCAAACGCCGGCGGATCACAGACGACCACGCCAAAGCTCTCACCCTCGGCCCCTAACGCCTGCAGCGTATCGAACGCGTCCCCGCGCCGCACGCTGACGTCCGCCAAACCATTCAAGGCCGCCGCCGCCGTAACACCTTCCAGCGCGGCCGCACTGCTATCCACAAGCAGCACCGACGACGCCCCGGAAGCAGCCGCACGCAGGCCGAACGCGCCGGTATGGCAGAACACGTCCAGCACCCGCTCGCCCTTGGCCAGCGAAGCGACCAGTCCGCGGTTGGGCCGTTGGTCATAGAAGAACCCAGTCTTCTGCCCGGACAGCGGATCTACCGGGAACCGCACGCCCCCCTCCTCCGCCACCGCCGCACCGCTCTTGCCATGCAGCAGCCTGACCTCAGCCGGTAAACCTTCTTGCGTCCGGGCGGCACTGTCGTTGCGGGCCACGATGGCACGAAGCGGCAGCAGGTCTAACAGGGCCGCCGCCACCTCCGGCAGCAGCCGGTCCATCCCCGCGCTATTGGCCTGCACCACGGCAAGCTCGCCATATCGGTCGATGATCAGGCCCGGCAGCCCATCCGCCTCGGCATGCACCAGCCGATGGTGCTCGCCCGGCGTGATCTTCGCCCTCAGCGCGACGGACTCAGCCAAGCGCCGCCTAACCCAGGCGGCATCGATCACGGCCCCGGGGTCTGCGTCCAGCCGCCGTGCCGCAATCAAGCTATGCGGATTGAACATGAACGTCCCATGCCGCCAGCCATCGTCACCCTCGATACGCACCACGCCACCGCGTTCCCACCCCCGGTGCTCCGGCGTGGTCGCCAGCTCGTTGCTGAACGCCCACGGATGCCCGGATTTCAGCCTTCGGTCCTGCTTGGGGAGCAAGCGGATCAGCGGATGCATACTAACGTACATACACTCTGATCTCGGCTCCGCTGGCGCCCGGCTCGGGCCGCGCCATCAGGTGGACGCGCACTGGCGCCACGCCCTCGGCAATGATTGCGCGCTGAACCGCCGGGGCGCCCGCGCCGGGGCTGGCGGCGTCCGGGGGCACGATGGCCGTCACGTCGAACTGCACGTCCCGCTTTCGCGCCCGCGCGCTCATCACCGCCCGCCGCACGTCGGCGCGGTCACCCGCAGAAAGGTCGCCGCCGGGCGACAGCACCGTCAGCAGCGCCAGCGGGTCCGGCTTGAACGGCGGCGCCGCAACCGGCGCGGGCGGCACAACCGGACTGTCCCCGGCGTGCGGGTTGAAGGTGTTCTGATCCACCAGTGTGCACCCGGCCAGGACGGCGCACAGCATGACCCCGCGGATCACGTCCTATACTCCGGCGCCGTACGGTCCAGCCCACGCTTGACGCTGTCCAGATGCGCGCGGGCGCTCTCGCCGCCATCCCGCATCTGCGCCGCCGTCGACGCGGCCAGCGCGGGCGGGATGGGGCGCAGCGGCCGCCCGGTCGACAGCGCCAGGCGCTGCGCCTCGCACGCACGCTCGAGGTAATACAGGTCGTCCCAGGCCTCGGCGATCGTGGGCGCCAGCACCATCACGCCATGGTTCCGCATGAACACGATGTCCGCCTCCCCCAGGCTCGCGGCGATGCGGTCACCCTCGGCCTCGTCCAGCGCCAGGCCGTTATAGATATCGTCGACCACGGTGCGGCCGTAGAATTTGAGCGCCGTCTGCCCGGCCCAGGCGAGCGGCGGGCCGTCCAGCATCGCCAGCGCCGTGGCGTTCGGCATGTGCGTGTGAAACGCCACCCGGGCGCGTGGCTGGCGCAGGTGGATGCGGGCGTGGATATGGAACGCGGTCGATTCCGGGCGCCCCTCCCCCGCCAGCACCTTGCCGTCGAAGTCGCAGACCAGCAGGCGGGACGCGGTCATCTCCTCGAACGCCCAGCCGTAGGGGTTGACCAGGAACAACGACTCCGAGCCCGGCAGCATGGCGGAGAAATGGTTGCAGATCCCTTCCTGCAGCCCATGCCGCGCGGCGGCGCGGAAGCAGGCGGCCAGGTCCACGCGCGCGGCCTGCACCGCCGCGGAGTCGATAAGGCTGTTTCGGGTCGCCATGTGGTCCTCGGGTCGCAACCGCGGCATAATGCCCGGATCAGCGCACCCCGACAAATGAGGCCTCCATGGACGGACACAGCATCGCGACCAACCAGCGGATCGACGGCGCGCGGCTATGGGACAGCCTGATGGACATGGCGCAGATCGGCGGCACGGCGAAGGGCGGCGTGCGGCGGCTGGCCTTGAGCGAGGTGGACCGCGCCGGGCGCTCACGCTTCGCCGGGCTATGCCGGGACGCCGGGCTTACGCTGCGGGTGGACGGCATGGGCAACATGTTCGCCCGCCGCCCCGGGCGCGACCCGGCGCGTCCCCCCGTCCTGTTGGGCAGCCACCTCGACAGTCAGCCGACCGGCGGCAAGTTCGACGGCGCGCTCGGCGTCATGGCCGGGCTCGAGGTCATGCGTACCTTGCATGACCTGGGCATCACGACCGAGGCGCCGATCGAGCTGGTGAACTGGACCGATGAAGAGGGCGCCCGCTTCGGCCAGAGCCTGATGGGCTCGGGCGTTTGGGCCGGCGTGTATGATCAGGCCACGACCGAGGCGATCCGGGACCCGGACGGCATCAGCGTCGCCGCCGCGCTGGACGGCATCGGCGCCCGCGGGCCCGAGCCGGCCCAGGCCTTCCCGGCCGACGCGTATTTCGAGCTGCATATCGAGCAGGGGCCGATACTGGAGCGGGACGGCAAGCAGATCGGCATCGTCACCGGTGCCCAGGCCCAGATCTGGTTCAACCTCACCGCCACCGGTCAGGACAGCCATGCCGGCAGCACCCCACCCTCCGCCCGGCGGGACGCCCTGGTGTGCGCCGCCCGCGTGATCGACCTGGTGGACCGCATGATGCGGGCGCGCGGCGAGGACGGGCGCGGCACCGTCGGCCAGCTGTTCGTGCAGCCCAACAGCCCCAACGTCATCCCCGGCGAGGTCCGCTTCACGGTGGAGTTCCGCCAACCCGACGAGGCCGAGATCGCCCGCCTCGCGGTGCAGTTCCCCCGCGAAGCCGGCTTCATCGCCCGGGACTGCGGCGTCACGCTCGACGTCGCCGAGCGCATCCGCATCCCCGCCCAGCCGTTCGACCCCGATTGCATCGAGCTCGTGCGCCAAGGCGCCGCCCGGCTGGGCTACTCATCACGCGACATCGTCTCGGGCGCCGGGCATGACGCGGTATATGTCGCGCGCCACGTGCCGACGGCGATGATCTTCACCCCCTGCAAGGACGGGCTCAGCCATAACGAGGCGGAAAGCATCGAGCCGCATGAGGCCGAGGCCGGGTGCCAGGTCCTGTTCGACGCCGTGGTGGCGCGGGCCAACCGTAGTCTGGGTTGACATCGTTTTATTATCGCAACATACTCGGCCGCATATCCGGGGCGGTATGCGCTGAGGGGAGAGTTCGCGATGAGCTTCAATCAGAACCAAAATCAGAACCAGAACCAAAATCAGAACCAGAACCAAAACCAGAACCAGAACCAGGTCGGCAGCCCGGGGAGTTCCAGCGTGGCCCTGGGCTTCCTTCCCTTGGCGCTGGATTTCACGCCCACGCCGTTCCACCCCCCTTTCCCGCTCGACGTGTTGCCGCCCGCGCTCACGGCAGCCTGGCAGTTCCACGATAATCTCTGGGACCCCGGCCTCTATGCCCTGCTGGGGCTGGCGGAGTTCGCGCAGCTGAAATGGACGGCCGCCGCGCTGCCGGCCGGTGCGCCGGAACTCGGCTGGCAGGTGGGCGTGGCCGGGCATGAGAATTTCATCGCGGGCGAACTGCATCAGCTTCGCGTGCTGATGGAGAACGAGCGGGACCGGTATCTGCCGGAGATCATCGCCCAGGCGGACGGGGCGCTGCCGTATTGGTTCAGCCTGCTCGGCATCACCCCGGGCTCTAAGCCGAAGACGATCCGCTTGCTGATGCTGGCGCTGCGGATTGGTGAGATGGCGGGGATGTACTGGAAGGATCACTACAAGCGGGTGCGCCCGTCCGTGCTGTGCCCGGGATTGCTGCCGCCGTTCGGGCCGCCGGGCCATCCGTCGTTTCCGAGCAACCATTCGCTGCAATCCTGGCTGGTGAGCCGGTGTCTGGACGCCGTGACGCCGCAGGCGGCGGGCGGGGGCTCGGTCTATCGCGATTCGCTCTGGTGGCTGGCGGCGCGGGTGGCGGTGAACCGGGAGCGCGCGGGTCTGCACTACCCGAGTGACAGCGCGGCCGGGCGCGCGCTGGCGGAGAGGCTGTTCACGACCATCCTGAACGTGCCGGGCTTCCCGAGATTTCATAATCTGGTTGCGGAGTGCCAAACCCACGAGTGGGCATGACCCGTCGTGGCGACCTCACGATAGGCCCCCGGGCGGACCCGCTTCGTCAAAGCCGCTCGGTGCCGAGTCCGGACCTGTAGGAATGCGCTGGCATGCCGCCACGACAGCGGAACACCGCACGCCGCTTTGCCCAACGCCGGCCGGGGCGATCACGGCAGCAGCCGCACGCCGCGCTCCAGAAACTCCACCTTTGCCTGCTCGAGCGCGGCCTGGATCGCCTGGAGGGTGGCGGGGCGGGGCTGGACGGACTCGTTCTCGATCATGTTGAGCGTGACGGTGGACAGCGCCGCACGGTGGGCCAGCGTGGCCTGCGTCCAGCGCAGCATACCGCGGGCGCCGCGGATTTGGGCGGTGCTGATCATAGGCGGACCTTACCCCGAACTTTATAAAATATAAAGCTTGACGGACAGTGCCACGACCTTCATACGCCGCTGCCACGGGCCGAAACGGCTGGGTTACCCTGAAACGTCCCAGCCAACGCTGACACGCCCGTCACCGATAAGCGCAGACCCTGTCCGGTTCGCGTGACGTGCCCACCAGTAAGGCGCGCCCATCAGTCAGGCGTTCCCAGCCTACAAGTGGCGCGGATCATGGGTCGTCACAGCCCAATAGATGGTGCACTGGCTGGCGTCGCGATGGTCATGGAAGAGGCACAGGCCGCGGTGGGAGATCTATGAGCGAACCTCTGCCGACAACTTCTGACACACCGCCCATGTCCGTCGCCACAGGCGGGCAGGTGCCCGGCACACTGGTTGGAAATCTGGGCGAGTCAATCCGGCTGACTGATGCGAACATGTGCGGCTTTGTGGCTGAAGCTGCTCAGGGAGGCGGCCTGGTCAAAGTCCTACAACGGGCGGCGCTGACATCGGACGACCAGCCAGTGGGCGGCGTGATCGCCTATGAGGGGCAGATCAGCATCTCGGGCGTGGGGTTCGATATCGGCTGCGGCAACATGGCCGTGCGGCTGGACACGCCCTATGCGGACGTGGCGGCGAGGGCCGGGACGATCCTCGATGACATCCGGCGCGTGGTGTCGTTCGGCGTAGGCCGCACCAATGCCACGCGGGCCGAGCATGCGCTGTTCGATGACCTGGACGCCTGGCGCGCGGCCGGCATGCTGGAATACCGGCAGAAGGCGGAGGGGCAGCTCGGCACCGTGGGGTCCGGCAATCACTATGTCGACCTGCTGCGCGATCAGGACGGGCTCGTCTGGATCGGCGTGCATTTCGGCAGCCGCGGCCTGGGACACACCAGCGCCACCAAGTATCTAAAGGCCGCCGGCGGCAAGGACGGCATGCACGTGCCGCCCGCAGTGGTGGCCGAGGATACGGAGCTCGGCGGACACTACATCGCCGCCATGGAGCTGGCCGGGCGCTACGCCTATGCCGGACGGGAATGGGTGGTGGAGCGTGTGCGCCAGCTGATCGGCGGCGCGGTGACCGAGACGGTGCACAACCACCACAACTATGCCTGGCGCGAGGTGCATGGCGGGCGGGCGGTTTGGGTCGTGCGGAAGGGCGCCACCCCGGCCTTTCCCGGTCAGCGCGGCTTCGTCGGCGGGTCCATGGGGGATGACGCGGTGATCCTGGAGGGGGTGGACAGCACCGAATCCCAGGCGGCGCTCTATTCCACCGTGCACGGCGCCGGGCGGCTGTTTGGGCGCAAGCAGGCGCTGCGGAACTTTCAGCGCGCGGAGATGGATGCCTGGTTGCAGGACCGGCAGGTGCTGCTGGCAGGTGGCGACCTGGACGAAAGCCCCATGGCCTACCGCCGCCTGCCGGATGTACTGGCCGCGCATGCCGGGACCGTGCGGGTCGTGCACACGCTCCGCCCGTTCGCAGTGGCGATGGCCGGGTCGGGCGAGTTCGATCCGTTCAAGGACTGACCATCCACTCGGCGAACCCGAGGTTGTTGTCATACGGCACCAATTCGCTCACGATCGTGGCGAGCTGGGCGCACGGGAGAAGCGTGGCGGGGCCGATGTTGGACAGGTCACCGGGCGCGTCGGCGATGGCCAGGATGGCGGCCGGGCCCGGCGCGGGATGCCACACGAACGGGCCGAGCACGAGGTGGCCAGCGGGCGGCACGGTGCCGCTCACCGGGCCGGCCGGGGCGAGCGTCGTCCAGGCCGGGTCCGTCCAGGGCGGCGTGGGGGCGGCGGTGGCCGTGTGAAGGGTCACCGCCGCCACCGCCGCCACCTGGCCACGGTTTTCCAGCGTGACATAGACGAAATTGTCCTGCCCGCTGCGCGGTGCTTGCTGACCCGGCAGGCCGTCCGCCGTCCAGCGGTTCCAAAGCGCGCCAGGCGTCGCGTGCCAGTCCTGCACCAGCTTGTATCCGCCTTTGCGGCCGTCATCGATGAAGATATCGACTGGCGGCGCTGCGCCGTCATACAGGCCCTGCCGCTCGAACGCCCAGCGGATCACCTTGTGCAACGTGCCGCCCACCCGTCCGCCGGGCAGGATGGCGCCCTGATCCTCACCCAGCAGCCGTATCGTGCCCACGTCGGCGTCCATCAGCGCGCCGGCGAAGGCGCCCGCATCGTCCACCGGCACCGTGATGGCCGGGCCGAGCGAGGCAATGGCGCGGGCGATGAGGTAGAAGCAGTACTCGGCCGCCGCCCGCCGCTGCGGCAGCGCCGGGGCCCCGCCCGCGCGCGCATCCCCGCCCACCGCACGGTAGAGGCGGAACAGCGTGCTGGACAGCACCTGCTCCCGCGAATAGCCGTACATGTCGTGCAGGTCTTCGTGGTAGCCGTCCCGCTTGCCCATCGGCCCGGTCCAGGACCAGCCGTGCCGGGCCTTGCGGTTATGATGGCGCAGCGGGCTCGACATCCAGGGATAGGTGACGCCCCGGTACCGCGCCTCATACGGCCCCTCCGCCAGCCGGGAGCCGGGATCGCACAGGATGGCCGCCAGCGCGTCCCCGGCGCTATGGGCGAACGGGAACTCAAGGTAACCCGTGCTCGCCGCAATCAGCACATGGCAGAGCTCATGCCAGATCACCCGCACATCCGCCGCCATCCCCAGCGGCGCGACGGGGTGTCCGGGCCCGCCCGGGTTGATGCTGAGATCCGCCAGCGCAAACCGCAGCTGCAGCTGAGGCCAGGGCTGCAAGCCCGTATCACAAAGGTCGCGGTTGGGATCGGTGATGGAATCGATGATCCGCGCCTGCGCGTTCACGCAATTGCCGTCCGTGCAATGGCCCGGCGTGATCGCCCCCCGGTGCATGACCCGGAGCGGCAGCCGGTAGCCCAGCAACCCGCCCCCCACCGGCAGGCCGAACACGTCTTCCAGCGTCCGCAGCGCGGCTTCGCAGTGGTGATAGGCGTTCACCGCCGCGAAATCATCCGTTCGCGCCGCATAACCGAAGCCATCCGCCGCCGCCGCACCCGGCGGCGTGCTGCCCACGAAGCCGCACGGGACCGGACCCGGCCCATACCCCTCGATCCGTACGCGCGGCCCCTCCAGCTGCCATGGCGTCCCCTGCGCCGGCACGAACAGCCCCGGCAGGTCCACCTTCTGCCGGTGCGGGCCAAGCCGGGCATCGGGGGCATCCGGCAGCGCGTCGAACGCCGCCGCCGCCGTGACCGGGTCCCGCTGAAAGCCGAGCCCGCTTCCCGTAGCCGTCGGCGGTAGCGCGTGCGTCGACAGCGGACGCAGCACCAGCGGCTCACCATCGTTCCGCGCCACGATCTCGTAGGCGGGCTGATCACCCTCGGGCGGCATGTAACGGAACAGGACGGCCAGGTAATCCTTCCCCGGTTCGGCGGCACCACCGGGCAGCAGCCCCGGCCGCAAGCCGCGAGCGCCGGCCCGGTGCGTGTGGATCACCGTCGGCAGCGTCAGAGCGGCCAGCGGCTCGTGCCGCGGCGGCGTAAACCCAAACCGGCCCAGCACCTCGGCCAGCGTCGGCAAACGCGTCTTCTGCAGCAGCTCGGCCGGCTCGCCGAAGTCGAAACGGTAGCGCAATGTAGAAGTGAGGCTGGTGACCCGCACCCGGGACCGGTCCGGCGAACGCTGCAGCACGATGCGCACGCCAGCCCCCTCCACATCCACTGGCACCCCGGACCCGGCATGCATCTGCTGGATCAGCAGCACCACCGTCTCCCCCCGCACCTCGATCCGCCCGGCCCAGCGCAGCCGCGTCTCCTCCGTCCCCGGCCCACCCTGGTCCAGCCCGGCGATCTGCGCGTCACTCAGCCCGAGTTCGCCTTTCACCTGCTGCAGATAACTCACCGCCAGCACCCGCTCGTCCTGGCTGCCGGTGAACGGGTAGCTCAGGTGGCGTATAAGAGTGGCCTGCCCCAGCTTCCCGCGCTCGATCCAGACATTCGGGTCATCGACGGTCCACGGCATGGCGGCGCTCCCACATCATATCGGTATTGTATCGACATAACGGGTGAATGTCACGCCTGCCGTAAGCCCTGACCTCGTCGCGTGAAGCTTTACCCCGTTAGCGCTGAGCCCGTCGAAGGACGGCACCCAGCAAGACGTCTCCCGCCCGGCTCAGCACGAACGGAATGGGCGGCAGCGCGCCAGAGGCACATCGCACCATGCGCCCAAACCAAATTCCATCGGGACACCCCGGTTTACCCCGCACTCACCATCTTGCACCCGCCCTCCGCCAACGGCCGCCACACCTGCTCCGGCGCCAAGATCTGCACCGTTTTATACAAATCCCACTCGCCGCCGCTCTCCGCCGGACGCTTCACCTCGAACAGGAACGCCGGATGCAGATGCTGACCATCCGCTCGCACCCGGCCCTGTCCGAAGCAGTCATCCTCCGTCGGCAGGCGCTTCATCGCCTCCACCACAGCCCGCCCGGACATCCGCGCCCCGCTATCCAGGGAAGACGCGGCCTTCAGATAGTGCAGCACCGCCGCATACGTGCAGGCATGCTCCGTATTGGGATAGTTCTTCGGCGATTTCGCAACCAGCCGCTTGGTGAACGCGCGTGTCCGCTCGTTCAGGTCCCAGTAAAACCCCTCCGTCAGGCGCAACCCCTGCGCCACAGGCAGTCCCAGCGCATGGATGTCGGTAATGAACACCACCAGTCCCGCCACGGTCATGCCCTGTGTGGTCAGGCCGAACTCCTGGCTTTGCTTGACCGAGTTCACGAAATCCGCCGCCGCATTGGCAAACGCAATCACGTTCGCCCCAGAGACTTGCGCCTGAATCAAGTAAGACGAAAAATCGGTAGTCCCCGGAAACGGATACTTCACCGACCCGGCCAGCGTCCCCCCGGTGCTCACGACGAACGACGCCAAATCCCGCTGCATCGCCGCGCCGAACGCGTAATCCGCCGTCACGATGAACCATTTGTTCCGCCCCGCCGCGGCCTGCGCCGTCGCCATCGTCTTGGCGATCTGCCAGGAATCCGAGCCCCAATGCACCTGGTTCGGGCTACACCGCGGCCCGGTGATATCAGCCGAAAACGCCCCGGTGTTCAGCTGCACCTTGTCCATCGCCTGCGCCAGCTCCGTCACCGCAAAGGCGATCGCGCTGTTGTTCACGTCCGCCACCACGTCCACGCCGCCTCGGTCGAACCACTCCCGCACGATCGCCACCGCCACATCCGGCTTCTGCCGGTGATCGGCCGCAATCACCTCAACCGCCATCCCCGGCCCGGCGCCAAAATCCTCCACCGCCTGCTGCGCCGCCGCCACGCTGGTCGGCCCACCCGTATCCCGGTACGGCCCGGACAGATCGGTCAACACCCCAATCCGCACCGGCCGCCCCGCCGCCCGGCTACCCCGCCCAGCGATCAAACCCGCGACACTCGCTCCCATCGCCGCCCGCCGCCCAAGGCTCAGATGCACCATCCTCAGTCCCCTTCGCCTATTGTAGGCCGCTAAACCGGTCTTAAGGACGCGGACGCAAGACTACCGTGCTGCGCCCGCCCGCAGGCTTGATCAGGATCGGCCCGATGGGGGTCAAGCCTTTAAACGGCAGTGTTGCCGCCCCCGGCACACAACCATGCCACGCCTCCCGCGCAAAAAGCAGACTGAATTATCAGCTAGGCGTCCTGATAAGGGCTACCACGCCGTTTAACACAAACCCTTGCCAGCCCAAGCTCCAAACGCTACGGAGACCCCGCCGGCACGCTGTTGTAGCTCAGTGGTAGAGCACTCCCTTGGTAAGGGAGAGGTCGAGAGTTCAATCCCCTCCAACAGCACCATCGGCCCACGACGGACGCCCTCGCCACCAACGCACACCTATGGCACCAACGCCCATCGGCCATCAGAGCCAGACGGGAACACGCCCTTGAGCACCTACAACGAAGCCTACGCCGCCTGGCAGTCCGACCCCCAAGCATGGTGGGCAGACCAGGCACGGCAGATCGACTGGCTCCACCCCTGGACCCAAACCTTCGACCCGGCGCTCGGCGCCTACGGCCAATACTTCCCCGGCGCCCAGCTCAACATCAGCGCCAACTGCCTCGACCGCCACGTTCACGGCGGACGCGGCGCCCAGGACGCCCTGATCTGGGATAGCCCCATGACCGGGCAGGTCCAGCGCTTCACCTACACGCAACTCCTGGACCGCACCGCCCGCACCGCCGGCGCCCTGGCCAAGCTAGGCGTCCGCTACGGCGACCGCGTCGTCATCTACATGCCCATGGTGCCCGAGGCCGTCATCGCCATGCTCGCCTGCGCCCGCCTCGGCGCAATCCACTCCGTCGTGTTCGGGGGCTTCGCCGCCGCCGAGCTCGCCAAACGGATCGAGGACGCCACCCCCACCGCCATCATCTCAGCCTCCTGCGGGCTCGAGCCCGGCCGCACCATCGCCTACAAACCCCTGCTGGACGCCGCCTTGGCCATGAGCGCGCACAAGCCAGCCGCCTGCCTGATCCTGCAGCGTCCCCAGCTCGCGGCCGCCATGACCCCGGGCCGCGACCATGATTTCATCGCAGCCGAAGCCGAGGCCGCCCCGCACCCGCCCGTCCCGGTGCTCGCGACCGACCCGCTCTATATCCTCTACACCTCCGGCACGACCGGTAAGCCCAAGGGCGTCGTCCGCGACACCGGCGGCTACGCCGTCGCACTCATGGCCTCCATGCCCATGATCTATGGCGCACAGCCCGGTGACGTCTATTGGTGCGCCAGCGATGTCGGCTGGGTCGTGGGGCACAGCTACATCGTCTATGCCCCCCTGCTCTACGGCTGCACCACCGTCCTCTACGAGGGCAAGCCCGTCGGCACGCCCGGCCCCGGCGCGTTCTGGCGCGTCTGCGCCCAGCACAAGGTGCGCGTCCTCTTCACCGCCCCCACCGCGCTCCGCGCCATCAAGCAGCAAGACCCGGACGGCGCGCACCTCCGCCAGCATGACCTCACCACGCTCGACGCCCTTTTCCTCGCCGGCGAGCGCTGCGACCCGCCCACCGCCGGATGGATCGCAGGCCACCTCGGCAAGCCCGTCGTGGACCATTGGTGGCAGACCGAAACCGGCTGGCCCATCACATCGGGCTTCCGCGGCTACGGCCTCTTCCCCTGGCTCCCCGGCTCGGGCGGACGCGCCTGCCCCGGCTACGACCTCCGCGCGCTGGACGACTCCGGAGCCGTGCTCTCCCTGGGCGAAACCGGCAACCTCGCCCTCCGCCTTCCCCTGCCGCCAGGCTGCGCGCCGACATTGTGGGCCGGCGTGGACGCCTACCGCGCCGCCTACACCACAGACTTCCCCGGCTGGTACCGCACCGGAGACGCCGGAACCGTGGACCCGTCCGGAGACGTCTGGATCATGGGCCGCACCGACGACATCATCAACGTCGCCGGCCACCGCCTCAGCACCGGCGCCATGGAAGAAGTCCTCGCCAGCCACCCCGACGTGGCCGAGTGCGCCGTGGTCGGCGCCGCCGACGCCCTGAAAGGCCAAACCCCGCTCGGCCTCGTCGTGCTGAAGGCGGGCGTGAACCGGCCGCCGGAGGCCATCGCCCAGGAGCTGGTGGCCTTGGTTCGCGACCGTATCGGCCCCGTAGCCGCATTCAAGGACGCCCGCATCGTCACCCGCCTGCCCAAGACCCGCTCCGGCAAGATCCTGCGCGGCGCCATCCGCAAGCTGGCGGACGGCGTGGACGCACCCCCACCCCCCACCATCGACGACCCGGCGATCCTCGACGAAATCCGCGCCGTCCTCAAACCAGCTTGAGCAGCAAGAACCCCAGCACGATCGCCGCCGCACTGGCCGTGGTCACCAGCGTCAGCCGCCGCTCGATGAACTCCTGCACCGGCGGCCCGAAACGCCGGATCAGGAATGCGATCATAAAGAACCGCGCCCCCCGCGTCGCAATACTGGCCAAGACGAACACGCCGAAATCGAAGTGCGTAAGGCCCGAGGTGATCGTCACGATCTTATACGGGATCGGAGTGAGCCCTTTGATCAGGATCACCCAAAGCCCATACTCCCGGAACCGGTCCGCAAACGCCTGAGCGGCGCCATCATAATGGTAGAACCGGATCAACGGCCCAGCGATCTCCTCATAGAAACCATAGCCGATGAAATACCCCAGCATCCCGCCGAACACGCTGGCCACCGTGCAGATCAGCGCCAGGTAGTAGGCCCGCGCCGGACGCGACAACGCGGCCGGGATCAGCAGCGCGTCGGGCGGGATCGGAAAGAAGCTGCTCTCGGCAAAGCTCACCAGCACCAGCCACAGCGGCGCGCGCGGGCTGGCAGCCAGCGCCAGGATGCGGTCATACAGGCGGCGAAGCATCAGGGCGGTTCCATGGGTTCCATTGCCGCCGGTCCTGCCACGGCCAAACCGGCCCGGCAATGGCACCCCCTTCCACAGGGTCAGCCGCGTGCTATCGTTCCCGCAAACGCCAAAGGAATTCGCATGCGCCGCGCCGTTTTGCTGCTCGCCTGTATCTCGATCTTTACGCCTAGCCTCGCGCACGCCCAAGCCCAACCGCCCCAGGCCCAGCCACCCCACGCCTGGCTGTTCGGCACCTGGACCGGCGGCATCTTTCCCGTCCCCGCAAGCCTCACGCCCCAAGCCTGTCTGTCGCAGCCCGTCGTGATCTTCACCCGCGACCTCGTACTCCGCGCCACCTTGACCGAGCAGACCTACGCGCAGCGTGAGATCGAAACCGTCCGCGTCGTGCCCGGCGGTGCCGAGTTCCGCTTCGCCCAATCGGGCGCAGCACCCACGGCCTTGGTCGGCGGAACCCGCGGCGGCGGCTTCGGCTGTGAGTCGCCCGACCTGCTCACGGTCGAGCGACGCGGTGAGAACGAAATCACTTTCCCTGGCTGCGCCGACTTCCCGAACCCCCTAATCCGCTGCCACACCCGATAAAGGGAGCGCTCCGGTTGCCTAAACAAAAAATTAAGGTTTCAGGAATATGGTAATCACCAATGACGCGTTGACGTGCTAGTCTCTGCTACTTAAAGGCGAGATGCCTGTGACGCGCGTGTTGTCGGAGTGTGATGCAATGGTGGATACAAAGACCGGCCTTCCTGCCGCCGATGCCGAGGCCGCCGCTCCCATAGCGGCCCCCCCTGTCGCGGCGCCGCAGGCCGACCCGCCGGGCTATGTCGCTGACCGCCGCCGCCCCGGCCGTACCGCACACGTCAATCCCGCCCTGGTCCCACTGCTACGGCAGCAAAACACCGGTGCAGCAGCCGTCGCACTGACCGTAGCCGACGACCTGCTGGAAGAATGGGCCGACCGCGCCCCAGCCCGCGGCCTCATGATCGGCATCGCCATCTCCCTCGTCGCCTGGGCCACCGGCATCGTCCTCTTCGTCGTCCTCTGATCTCTGCCCGGCCCAATAAGCAACTCTGTCTTGCGACGCTGAAATGCAGACTACGGCGGTCCTGCGGCTTGTCCTGCGGATGATCCGATAACCCCCGCAGACACGCGGCCGAACCGGCGCGACAGCCGGCTCAAAGGCCGCTCTGCCATGTAATAAACCAGTGAAGCGACAGCCACGATGATCGTCAACACCCACGCAAGGAATAGCCATCGGCTGGGCCCGCCCCCGCCCCTGCCGTCGTTCGCGTCGTTCGCCGTCACCCAAATGACCAGGTTTAGCACCGTAAAGTGCGTCAGGTAGAGCGAGAACGAAATCCGGCCCAGCCATACGACCGGCGCCGAGGCCATGACGGAACTGACCGGCCCGCGCTCGTACGCCAAAGACAAAACCAGCCCGGCGATCGGGAACACCGTCCATGCCGGCGCGAACGGGATCCCGCACAGCACGATGATCAACACGAACGAGCCAACGCCAAGCGCGCCCGAATGTCGCCCGGCGCGCGCGCGTCCCGACAAGAAGAACGCCGCCAAGGCGCAGCCTGCAATGAAAGCCGGAAACATGCGGAGGATCGTCAGCCGCCCGGTAATGTTTGCGTCGGCAAAACCCAGCCGGTAGCTCGCCGCGACCAGGACGGCCAGACAAAGGCCGGCCACGCTCAAACGCCGTGCCGGCATGCTAATACGGTTCAGCCCCCAAGCCACGAGCGGGAAAGAGGCATAGCCCAGGATCTCGACGCTGAGCGACCATGACGGCCCATTGATCGAGCCGAAATCCGGCATGAACCATCGCTGCGCGAGGAGAAACGATTGCACCGCCGCCGCCGCGCCGAAACTACCCGGGTCCATGAAGCCGGGCGCCACCCACGCGGTCATGAAGATCAAGACCAGGACGACGGCGTTCAGCGGATAAACGCGCCAGAACCGCGCCGCCGCATAACGCTTCGTCACGGCCCAGCCCGGCGCACGGAAATCGTCCGCGTGGACGTAGAACAGGATAAAGCCGGACAGGACAAAGAACAGGTCCACGCCGCGCCACCCCTCGGCAAGGAGGCTGATGCCGCGCAGCGGCGCGAACCGCCCATCAAGCTTCGCTGCATCCTGCATATGATACAGCACGACCCATAGCGCAGCCACGCCCCGCACCCCGGTCAACGCAGGTATCGGTTTCAGTACCCGGCCCCCCATAGGATCGGCATCAGCACACCGATCTCACAATGCGCGCCTTCGGCCATAACGGACCATAAATACCGCATCAAACCCCCGGCAACGTAACGGTCGCCCGAAGCCCCCCCTCCGCCCGGTTCGCCAGCGCCACATCGCCCCCATGCGCCCGCAGGATATTGCGGGTAATCGGCAGCCCCAGCCCGGTCCCGCCCGTCTCCCGGTTCCGGCTCCCCTCCACCCGGTGAAACGGCTCGAACACCCGCTCCAGCTGATCCGCCGGGATCCCCGGCCCGTCATCCTCGATCCGCACGCTCACCATCCCGTTCCGCGCCGCCGACAACGACAGCTGCACACCCTGCGCATAATTCAGCGCATTCTGCACCAAATTGGAAAACGCCCGCTTCAACGCCACCGGGCGCCCCTGCACGCGGAGCTGCTCCGGCCCCCGGAACCCGATCTGCTCCGCCGCCGCCGGCCGCGCGTCCGCCGCCTCGTCCAGGACCGTCCGCAACAACGCCGACAAATCCATCGGCACCGCCGGCTCGCTCCCCGCGACGTCCCGCCCGAACGCCAGCGTGGCCGACACCATCGCCTCTAGCTCGTCCAAATCCAGCAGCATCTTCCGCCGCTGCTCCTCGTCGTCCATCCACTCCGCCCGCAGCTTCAGCCGCGTGATCGGCGTCCGCAAATCATGCCCGATCGCCGACAATAGGAACGTCCGGTCCGACACGAACCGCCGGATCCGCCCCGCCATCGTGTTGAACGCCGCCGCCGCCGTCGCCACCTCCGCCGGCCCATCCTCCGCCAGCGCCGGCGCGTTCACGTCCCGCCCCAGCCGCTCCGCCGCCTGCCCCAGCAACCGCACCGGCGCCGTCAGCCGCCGCACCGCCCAGATGATCAGCAAGCTCGCCAGCGCCGTCATCGCCAGGAACGCCACCAGGAAGAAACGCGAATGCCACGGCCGCGGCACCGGCCAATCCGCCCGCACCACGAACCACCGCTCATCCGGCACCCGCATGAACAGCAGGAGCCGCCCATCCCCATCCCCGCCGCGCACGCTGATATCCCGCGGCCGCAACGGCGCCGCAACCGGCCCGAACTTCAGATACGTCCGCACCATCTCCTGAATGTCCGGGAGCGCCGGCTTCAGCTCTTCCCGCGGCGGCTGCGCCTCGAGGCTCACCTGCAGCCCGGCGCCCGCGTCCAAATCCCGCACCGCCCCGGCCCAACCCTCCGCCGGCCCCGCCACCAGGTTGCGATAGATGGTGCTGACCCGTCCCCCTAAATCCCGCGCCTCCGCCAGCCGCTGCAACTCGATCCGGTCCAGCGCATGGATCGTCAGCCCCAGCGCCTGCACCAGCATGAAGCCGACGATCAGCGCCACCGCCGTCCGGGTCGCCAAGCTTTGGGGCACCAGCCTCATGCCCGCGTCACCTCCGCCGCCAGCACATAGCCCCCGCTCCGCACCGTCTTGATCAGCTGCGGGTTCCGCCCATCCCCCTCGAGCTTCCGCCGCAACCGGCTGATCGCCACGTCGATCGCCCGGTCCACCGGCCCCGCCTGACGCCCGCGCAGCAGATCCAGCAGCATATCCCGCGTCAGCACCTGGTTCGCCCGCTCCACCAGCGCCGCGAGCATGTCGAACTCCCCCCCGGTCAGCGCCACCTCCACACCCTCCGAATTCAACAGCCGCCGCCGCACGGGGTCCAGCGTCCATCCCGCGAACCGCACCGGCACCGGCGCCGCCTGCCGCTTCGCCGCCCGCTCGCTCGTCCGCCGCAGCACCGCCCGGATCCGCGCCAGCAGCTCCCGCGGGTTGAACGGCTTCGGCAAATAATCGTCCGCCCCCAGCTCCAGCCCAATGATCCGGTCCGTCTCCTCCCCCATCGCCGTCAGCATTACGATCGGCACCTCCGACACCCCGCGCAGCCACCGCGCCAGATCGAGCCCGCCCTCGCCCGGCAGCATCAGATCCAGGATCACCAGCTGGTAATGCCCCGCCGGCCACGCCCGGCGCGCCTCCCGCCCATCCCGCACCGCGGTCACGCGCAGCCCGTTCCGCTCGAGGAAACGGGTCAGCAAATCCCGCGTCTCCCGGTCATCATCGATCATCAACAAATGCGGCGTCGTCTCCATACCGCCGATCTTACGCCCAATTCCGCCTCGAACCAGGCATCTCACCGCCCGGTTGCACTTTGTATCATCCTGTGGTCTCCCCACCCGTGACCTTCCCGCACCCCCCGCCCGACATGCGCCGGGCCATCGACGCCCTGATCCTGCAGGACCCCCGCCTCGCCGGGATCGAGCCCGCCTGCGGCCCCCTCCCCTGGCGCGTCCGCCCGCAGGGCTTCCCCGGCCTGTTCCAAGCCATCACCGCCCAGGTCGTCAGCAACCAGGCCGCGTCCGCCATCTGGCGCCGCCTCACCGCCCTACCCGGCGCCCAAGACCCGCACGGCCTCCTCGCGCTGCCCGAAGCCGCCCTCCGCACCGCCGGCCTATCCGGCCCCAAGATCGCCCACGCCCGCGCCTTGGCCGAGGCCTTCACCGCCGGCCGCCTCTCCATCCCCGCCATCGAAGCCGCCTCCGACTCCGACGCCCTCGCCGCCATCACCGCCGTGCGCGGCCTCGGCCCTTGGACCGCCGAGGTCTATCTCCTCTTCGCCCACGCCCGCGCCGACGTGTTCCCCGCCGGCGACATCGCCATCGCCGGCGCCGCCGCCCATGTCCTGCACCTCGCCGCCCGGCCGGACCCGCGATCCCTCCGCGCCCTGGCCGAGCCCTGGCGCCCCTACCGCGCGCTCGCCGCCCGCCTGCTCTGGCACCAATGGCGCGCCCTCACCGGACGCCCCAGCTTTGATGATCCGCCCATAACCGGCTAGCCTTCATCAAAACCGGAGGACACGCCATGCCCACCCTCACCCGCCGCACCCTCGGTGGCGCCGCGCTCGCCCTCCCCTTCATCCGCCGCGCCCACGCCGAGCTGAGCGAAGTCGTCATCGCCAAGCAGTTCGGCACCCTCTATCTCCAGCAAGACGTCATGGAGCGGCACCAGCTGGTGGAAAAGCACGCCGCCCGTCTCGGCCTACCCGGCCTCCGCCCCAGCTACGTCCGCCTCGGCGGCACCGGCCCCGTGACCGAGGCCCTGCTCGCCGGGTCGCTGCATTTCGCCAGCGGTGGCGCACCCGGCGCCCTCCTCCTCTGGGACCGCTCCCGCGGCACCGTCAAATCCGCCTTCGCCATGAACGCCACCAACCAGCGCCTCCTGACCGTGGGCCCCGCCACCTCGGTCGCCGAACTGAAGCCCGAGGACCGTATCGCCCTCCCCGCCGCCAAGGTCAGCCCGCAGGCCATCTACCTGCAAATGGCCGCCGCCAAGGCGTTCGGCCCCACCGAATGGGCCAAGCTCGACGCGCAAACCGTCTCCCGCGCCCATCCCGACAGCGCCGCGCAGATGATCGGCCGCACGGAGATCAACTGCCACTTCTCCACCACCCCGTTCCAGGAGCGGGAGCTGAAAGCCGCCGGCGTCCGCGAGATCACCAACAGCTACGCGATCCAAGGCGTGGACACCTCCACCCCCAACACGATCTACGCCCAATCCAGCTTCCGCACGCAGAACCCGCTCGCCTGGCAGGCGACGCTGGCCGCCTTCGACGAAGCCACCGACTGGATCAACCAGAACCCGGCCGACGCCGCGCAGCTCTATTTGGACGCCAGCGGCGAAAAGGACACCGCCGAGAACGTCCAGGCCGGCATGGGGGCCCCCGGCAACCGCTTCACCCTCCAGCCCGCCAACGTCCAGATCCTCGCCAACTTCATGGCCGATTGCGGCACCCTGAAGCGTCGCCCGCAGAACCTCGCCGACCTCTTTTTCCCCGAAGCCGTGGAGCGCGGCGGCAGTTGAACCGGGCTGGCCTGCTCTGGGGCGCCCTGGGCGTCCTGGCCTTCTCCGTCTCCTTGCCCGCCACCCGGCTCGCCGTCGCCGGCGGCCTACCCGGCGCCTTCGTCGGCTACGGCCGCGGCGCGGTCGCCGGCCTCCTGGCCCTCGTCGCCCTAGCCATCATCCGCCCCCCCATGCCCGCCCGCCAGGTATGGCCAAGGCTGGTGTTGGTGTCGCTCGGCGTCGTCATCGGCTGGCCCGTCCTCACCGCCTTGGCGTTGACCAAGGTCCCCAGCACCCACGGCATCGTCATCACCGGCATTATGCCCGCGGTCACCGCCATCATGGCCGTCCTCCGCACCGACGAACGCCCCTCCCTCCCGTTCTGGCTCGCCGCCATCGCCGGCCTCGCCTGCGTCCTAGCCTTCGCCGCCGTCCAAGGGGCCGGCGAACTCACTACCGCCGACGCCCTGCTGTTGGGTGCAGTCCTATGCTCCTCCCTCGGCTACGCCGAAGGCGGCGCCCTGGCCCGCACCATGGGCGGCATCCAAGTCATATGCTACGCCCTCATCCTAGCCCTCCCCCTCAGCCTCGCCCTCACCCTATGGTCCTGGAACCCCCAAGCCCTCAGAACCGCCACCCCCACCGCCTGGTCTGGCTTCACCTACGTCGCCACCATCAGCAGCTTCGCGGGCTTCTTCGCCTGGTACCACGGCCTAGCCCGAGGCGGCGTGGCCCGGGTAGGCCAAGTCCAGCTAGCCCAGCCGGTGCTATCCTTGATCTGGGCCTCGCTGCTGCTGAGCGAGGCCGTGACCTGGCCAATGGTGGCCACGTCGCTGGCGATCCTGGCGTGCGTGGTGGCCACACAGCGGGCGCGATGACCCTGGACGCCCCTCTTTTGAAAGCAAGCTATCCCGTCGCCCCGGGCTCGACCTGGCTCACCCGGCGCCCCTTGACGAACCTAGCTCCTACTCGCCCCAGCTCCTACTCGCCCTAAATCCTACTCGCCCTAAATCCTACTCGAGTCGTCACCAGTCCGAGGTGTAACTCGTACACTAGGCGTGGCCACGCCATTGATCCCGCTCAAGGCCAGCCGACGTGCAAGCCGCCGTTCAGCAAGTTAGACACCCTTGACACCCCCATCCAGAATATGTTCCTATCTCCTCGTCATGCACCCCACCCCCACCCCTCTCCCCCCACCGCCCCAGGCACCCGAGGACGATGACGCCTACTACCGCGCCGTCCTCCAGGACCTCATCACCCGCGGCGCCGACCTCGCCCGCCAGCTGCATGAGAATGCGGCCAAGCACCCCGAAGCCGACCACACCATCTCCTTCGACCGCATCGCCCGCACCATCCGCCGCACCATCGCTCTCGCGCGCCACATCCAAACCACCCCGCCCAAGGCCCGCATGGCCGCGCCCGAGCGCGCCAAGGCCCGCGAAAAGATAATCCGCACGATCGAAGACGCCATCGAGGTCAAGGGCCGCCATACCAAGGGTTTCGACAACCGGATCTACTTCGAGGAACTCAACGAGCGCCTGCTCGATGACCAGCTCGAGATAGACCTGCAAACCCGCTCCATCGACGACATCATCGAAGAGATCGCCCGCGACCTCAACGTCAACGCCCAGGAACGCTCCTGGCGCCACAAGCGCCGGACTCCCGCGACCCTGGCCGAACTCCGCACCCGGGCCCGGGCTCCCGCAGCCGGTCCCACCCCACCACCGCACCCGCCGACACGGTGGCCCGAACCGCCATAAGCCCGCTCCCGTAGCAAGGGCTCCAGCCCGCCTCCCTGCCCGAGCCGGTCAAGGACGTCACACCAAGGACGCCCTCCAGCAAACGCACGCCCAACGCCCCCCAAAAAACGTTGACGCCCCCACCCCCGGAAGGGATGGTGACCAACACCAATCCATTCCGGGAGCCCTGGCCTCATGCAACTCCGCACCCTCCTGCTGGCCACCGCGGCCCTGCTGTGCACCGCCGCCGCCCAGGCCAAGACGCTGGTGTACTGCTCCGAAGGCTCCCCCGAAAACTTCAACCCCATGCTGAACACCACCGGCACCACGTTCGACGCCAATCAGCCCGTCTATAACCGCCTGCTCGGCTTCAAGCCCGGCACCACCACCACCGTGCCCAGCCTGGCCGAGCGGTGGGACGTGTCCGGGGACGGCAAGACCTACACCTTCCACCTCCGCCCCGGCGTGAAATGGCACAGCAACGCCGCCTTCAAGCCCACGCGCGACTTCAACGCCGACGACGTGCTGTTCACCTTTGGCCGCCAGGGCCAGGCGGACCACCCGTTCCATAAGATCTCCGGCGGCGCCTACGCCTATTACGGCGATATGGGCCTGGATAAGCTCATCACCGGCATGGAGAAGATCGACCCGCTCACCATCCGCTTCACCTTGGCCGAGCCGTCGGCACCCTTCCTCGCCGACCTCGCGATGTCCTTCGCCGCCATCCAGTCCGCCGAATATGCCGACACCCTGATGAAGGCCGGCAGGCCGGAACAGATCGATCAGGCGCCCATCGGCACCGGCCCGTTCAGCTTCGTCGCCTACCAGCGGGACGCCACCATCCGCTACCGCCGCTTCGACGAGTACTGGGGCCCGAAGGCCAAGCTGGACGCGCTGGTCTATTCCATCAACAAGGACCCGGCCGTCCGCCTCGCCAAGCTCCGCGCCAACGAGTGCCAGGTCTCCGCCTACCCGGCGCCCGCCGACCTGCCCGGCATCAAATCGGACGCGGCGCTCCAATTGCTGGACCAGCCCGGCCTCAACATCGGCTACCTCGCCTTCAACGTCACCAAGAAGCCGTTCGACGACAAGCGGGTGCGCCAGGCGCTGAACATGGCGATCGACCGCAAGGCCATCCTCGACGCCGTGTTCCTGGGCGCCGGGCAGCCGGCCAAGAACCTGATCCCGCCCACCCTCTGGTCCTACAATGACGCCGTGCAGCCCTGGCCGTTCGACCCCGCCGCCGCCAAGAAGCTGCTGACCGAGGCCGGCCTGCCCGACGGGTTCGAGATGGACCTCTGGGCCATGCCGGTCCAGCGCCCCTACAACCCCGACGCCCGCCGCATGGCCGAGCTGATGCAGGCCGACCTCGCCAAGATCGGCGTGAAAGCCAAGATCGTCAGCTACGAATGGGGCGAATACCGCAAGCGCATCCAGGCCGGCGAGCATATGGCCGCCCTGTTCGGCTGGACCGGCGACAACGGCGATCCGGACAACTTCTTCGTCCCCCTCGCCGGCTGCGCCGCGGCCCGGCCCGGCGGCGGCAACGCCACCAAATGGTGCAACAAGGAGTTCGACGCCCTGATCGATCAAGCCGCAACGCTCACCGCACAGCCGGACCGCGCCAAGCTGTATGAACAGGCGCAGACCATCATGCGGGAGGAGGCGCCCTTCTTCCTCATCGCCCACTCCGTCGCCTACCAGCCCATGCGGAAGGACGTGACCGGCTACACCATGAGCCCGCTCGGCACGCATGATTTCTCCGCCGCCGACATCCAATAACGCCCATGCTCCGCCTGCTGACCCGGCGGCTGGCGCTCATCCTACCGACCTTCGCCGGCGTCACGCTGCTGGGCTTCTTGCTGATCCACGCCATCCCCGGGGACGCCGTCGAGGCCCGCACCGGGGAGCGTGGCATCACCCCCGAACGCCTCGCCTACTTCCGCCACGAACTCGGCCTCGACCGGCCCTTGTGGCGGCAGTTCCTGGCCTACGAAGGGCAGCTGCTGCAGGGCGACCTCGGACGCTCCGTCGTCACCCAAGAAAGCGTCTGGACCGAGTTCAAGACCTTCTTTCCCGCCACGCTCGAGCTCAGCCTATGCGCCCTGATCTTCGCCGTGGCACTCGGCCTGCCGCTCGGCGTCATGGCGGCGGTGCGGCGCGGGTCGGCGCTGGATTATGGGCTGATCGGCCTGTCCGTCACCGGGGCGTCCATGCCCATCTTCTGGTGGGGGCTCATGGCCGTGCTGATCTTCTCGGTCGCCCTCGGCTGGACCCCGGTCTCGGGCCGGATCGACGACCTGTTCTTCGTCGAACCCTGGACCGGCTTCCTGCTGGTCGATGCCTGGTGGGGCGATGACCCCGGCGCCTTCCGCTCCGCCCTCCGCCACCTGATCCTCCCCGCCATCGTGCTCGGCACCATCCCGCTCGCCACCATCGCCCGCATGACCCGCTCGGCCATGCTGGAGGTGCTGGGCGAGGACTACGTCCGCACCGCCCGCGCCAAGGGTCTCGCGCCCGGCCGGGTCGTGGTGGTGCACGCGCTCCGCAACGCGCTGATCCCGGTCGTGACCGTGCTCGGCCTCCAGGTCGGCGCGTTGCTCGGCGGCGCCATCCTGACCGAGACGGTGTTCGCCTGGCCCGGCGTCGGCCACTGGCTGGTCGAGAGCGTGCAGCGCCGCGACTACAACGTACTGCAGGGCGGCACCCTGCTGATCGCCGTGCTGGTGATGGCGGTCAACCTCGGCGTGGACGTGCTGTACGGCGTCCTGAATCCCAGGCTGCGGTGAGGCGGCTGCGATGAGCGCCACCCTCGCCCCATCCCGCGCCGGGCTGCTCCGCAGGCTGCTGGAAAACCCCGGTGCCGCGGGCGGCCTGGCCGTCATGGCCGTGCTGATCATCCTCGCCGTGGCCGCCCCCCTCGTCGCCCCGCACGGCCCGGCCGAGCAGTTCCGCGAGTCCTTCCTGGCGCCCCCGTTCCAGCAAGCCACCTTCCCGCTCGGCACCGACAGCCTGGGCCGCGACATCCTGACCCGGCTCATCTACGGCGCCCGCCTGTCGCTACTGATCGGCGCCGTCGTCGTGGCGCTGTCGCTGTCGGTGGGCACGCTGCTCGGCCTCTGCGCCGCCTTCGCCGGGGGCGCGCTGGACGTGGCCATCATGCGGCTGATGGACGTGCTGCTGGTGTTCCCCAGCCTGCTGCTCGCCATCGTCGTCGTGGCCATCCTGGGCCCCGGCCTCACCAACGCCATGCTGGCCGTCGCCATCGTGCTGCTCCCCGGCTACGTCCGCCTGTCCCGCGCCGCGGCGCTGGGGGAGCTCACGCGGGAATACGTCGTCGCCACCCGCAGCGCCGGCGCCGGCACGCTCCGGCTCATGCTGCTGGTGGTGCTGCCGAACTGCCTCGCACCCCTGATCGTGCAGGCGACGCTGGGCTTCTCCGCCGCCATCCTGGACGCGGCCGCGCTCGGCTTCCTGGGCCTCGGCGCCCAGCCGCCCACGCCGGAATGGGGCACCATGCTGGCCGACGCGCTGCAGTTCTATCAGCGCGCCTGGTGGCTGCTGACCTTCCCGGGCCTCGCGATCCTAGTCACCGTCATGGCCTTCAACCTGCTCGGCGACGGCCTTCGCGACGCGCTCGACCCGAAGCTCCGCCGATGACGGCGCTGCTCGAGGTCCGCAACCTCTCGGTCGCGTTCGGCCCGTTCCATGCCGTGGACGGCGTGGACCTCGTCGTGGCGCCCGGTGAGGTCCTGTGCGTCGTGGGCGAAAGCGGCTCGGGCAAGAGCGTGTCCATGCTGGCCGTCATGGGCCTGCTGCCCCGCACCGGGCGGGTCACGGCGGACCAGGTCGCGTTCCAGGGTCACGACCTGTTGCACGCCACCCCCCGCGCCCGCCGCCGCCTGACCGGGCGGGAGATCGCGATGGTGTTCCAGGAACCCACCACCTCGCTCAACCCCTGCTACCCGATCGGCTGGCAGATCGCCGAGGCCATGCGCGCCCACCACACCGCGCCCCGCGCCGCCATCCGCGGCCTGGTGGTCTCCCTGCTGGGTCAGGTCGGCGTGCCCGCGCCGGAACAGCGCATGCGCGCCTTCCCGCACCAGCTCTCGGGCGGACTCAATCAGCGCGCCATGATCGCCATGGCCATCGCCTGCAACCCGGCCCTGCTGATCGCCGACGAGCCCACCACGGCGCTGGACGTGACCGTGCAGAAGGGCGTGCTGGACCTCCTGCTGGCCTTGCAGCGGGAGCGCGGCATGGGCCTCGTGCTCATCACGCACGACATGGGCGTGGTGGCCGAGACGGCGCAGCGGGTGCAGGTTATGTACGCCGGCCAGGTGATGGAGGAACAGCCGGCCGCCGCCCTGTTCGCCCACCCCCGCCACCCCTACACCGCAGCCCTGCTGGACGCGCTGCCGGAACGGGCCGAGGGCAAGCCGCGCCTCCCCACCATCCCGGGCGTCGTGCCCGGCGCCGATGACCGCCCGTCCGGCTGCCTGTTCGCCCCCCGCTGCCGCTTCCGCGCCCCAAGCTGCGACGCCCAGCGCCCGGACCTCCGCACCATCCAGGGCACCCGCGTGCGCTGCCACTATCCGCTGGACGACGCCGGCCTCCCCACGGGCTTACCGGCATGACGGTGCTGGAGGCCGTCGACGCCACGCGGCACTACCCCATCGGGCGCGCCGTGCTGCGCGCGGTGGACGGCGTGTCGTTCCGCCTGGACGCCGGGCGCACGCTGGCGGTGGTGGGCGAGTCCGGGTGCGGCAAATCCACCCTCGCCCGCATGGCGGCCCTGATGGAGCCGCCCGACGCCGGCCAGATCCTGGTGACCGGTCAGCCCGCCCAAGGCCCCGCCCGGCGTACCCTGCAGCTCCAGAACCAGATGGTGTTCCAGAACCCCTACGCCTCGCTCAACCCGCGCCGCACGGTGGGTGAGGCGCTGATCGAGCCGCTCACCATCAACCGCCGCGGCACCCGGCGTGAGCGCGTGGCCGAAGCCCGGCAGATGCTCGCCCGCGTCGGCCTCCGCCCCGAAGCGTTCGACCGCTACCCGCACCAATTCTCCGGCGGCCAGCGCCAGCGCGTCGCCATCGCCCGCGCCCTCATGCTCCGCCCCGCCGCGGTCACGGCGGACGAGCCGGTGTCCGCGCTAGACGTATCCGTGCAGGCCCAAGTGCTGAACCTGATGCGCGACCTGCAGGACGAGCTCGGCATCGCCTACCTGTTCATCAGCCACGACATCTCCGTCGTGCGTCATATGGCGCAGGACGTGCTGGTCATGTACGCCGGACGCCCGGCGGAACAGGGCGCCGCGGACGCCGTACTGAACCACCCCCGCCACCCCTATACCCGCCTCCTGCTCGCCTCCACCCCGTTCTTGGACCCCGCCCGGCGCGTCACGGCCGCAGCCGTGAAGGGAGAGCCGCCCTCCCCGATCGAGGTCATCCCCGGCTGCGCCTTCGCCAGCCGCTGCGCCTATGCCACGGACCGGTGCCGGGCCGACCGCCCAGCGTTGCGCACGGTCGATGAGCGCCTGGTCGCCTGCCATTACGCGGAAGAACTGCACCACTAGTCCTATGGTGGCGCTTGCTTCACCTTCTTCCCCTCGTCCGACGCGCGCCACAGATACCACGCCGCCGTAGAGCGGTAAGGGCTCCAGGCCGCGCCGATCGCCGCCAGCTCCCGCGGCTTCGGCTGCGCCTCCAGCCCCTTGATCAACCGCCACCCCTCGCGCACGCCGAAATCGTCCACCGGCAGCACGTCCGGGCGGCCCAGCGTGGCAATCAGGAACATCTCCACCGTCCAGCGGCCTACGCCGCGTATGGCCACCAGCCGCTCGATCAACGCGGCATCATCCAGCGCCGCGGCTTCGGACGAGGTCGGTACCAAGCCATCCAGGCTGCGGGCGCAAATATCACGGATGGCGGCGATCTTGCTGGCGGAAAAGCCGCAACCGCGCAGCATCCCGTCCGCGGTGCCCAGCACGGCATTGGGCTCAGGGAACGGCGCCGGGTGCAGCGCGATGAAGCGGGCCAGGATAGCCTCCGCCGCGCGTCCATGCAGCTGCTGGTGCGCGATAGCCCGCACCAAGGCCTCATACGGCTCCCGCGGCCTGGCCACGAAGGTGCAGGGGCCGATGCGGTCGATGAGCGCGGACAGTGCCGGGTCGGCGGCGCGGAGGTGGGCGGTGGCGTCCATGCTTCGTCCTTGGAAATATCCCATTTACACGCTATAGTTGCCTTGGATCAAAGTGGAGGCGAAGCCGATGCGCCACTACCGCATGACCGAGCACAGATCGGCCGAGGATGACCAGACGGAGGCCAACCGGGTGACAGCCAGCCTGGCCGGGCTCGCATTCATGCTGCTTTTGGCAGTATGCGGCCTGCTGCTGTTGCGCCAACTGCACCAGAATGCCAGGGTAGAAGACTGCATCATGAGCGGACGTATCAACTGTGACGCGCTCGCCGCTGCGCGTTCATAGCAGGCTTGCGGCGATGTTGACCGTGAGTGCCACGATCACGGTATTGAACAGGAACGACAGCAGCCCGTGCAGCAACGCCAGCCGGCGCAGCGTCCGGCTGGTGATCTGCACGTCCGAGACTTGGAACGTCATGCCGATCACCACAGAAAAATAGACGAAATCCCAGTAGTCTGGCGGACCGTCGCCCGGAAATTCGAGTCCACCCAGCACCTTCGCACCACCCGGCGCACGCTCGTAGTATTCATGGGCATACCGCATCGCAAATATGATATGCGTCAGCAGCCAGGACACCAGCAACGTCAGACCCACCAATCCCACATGCAGGTTCCGCTGCAGCAACGGCAAATCCTTACTGCCGCTCAACTCGGCCGACAGCGCGGCAAAACTTGCGGCAGCGGCGGCCAGGGTAATCCAGAACAAGGTCCACTCCCCCTCATCCTGCCGCTCGGCATTGTCCGCCATCTGCACCTCGTCCTGCGCCCGGCTGAACAGCGCGGCAAACAGCACCAGCAACGACACTGCCCCCACATCCCAAGCGACGACCCAACGCGTCGTAGAAGTGACGCTGTCCGGCAGCACGAAGAATGACGCGATCCCCAGCAACGCCGCCCCCAACGTCCGCGGATGCCCACTGATCACCCGGCCTAAACGCACCATTCGTCAAACTCCTCAACACGCCATCGACTGGACTCCACACCAGCCGGCGCGCGGGTTCATCGGCCTCCGGACTGGATCGATGTTCGTGCAATCCGCACCGCACTCGGTCTGAGCCGCCCGGCTGCCGCGCAGCGCTTTGGACTTGCGGGTCGGCAGTCCGCGACTGGGAACAGGGCCTCCGCCGGCCTGACACCGCTGCGCGGGTCCTGCTCACGGTCATCAGGCGCGATCCTAACGTTGTGGCCGAGGCAGTAGCCGAAGCACAAATGGCCTAAACGCGTTCGTTTGAATTGGGCGACTTTCCAGAAGTCGAGCATCGATTCAAGACTTTCTTGTTCAAGCGGAAGATCGTTCATGCCGAGCACATTAAATCCGCTCGATCAGCTTCTCCCCAAACAACCCCTGCGGCCGCACCAGCAAGAACAGCAGCACCACCACATACGCCAGCCAGCTCTCGATCCCGCCGCCCACCAGCGGGCCCCAATAGAACTCACCCATCTTCTCCACACAACCAATCACCAGCCCGGCTACGATCACACCAGGCACCGAGGTGAAGCCGCCGAGGATCAGCACCGGTAGCGCCTTCAACGACACGATCTGCAGGGCAAACGAGACGTTGGAGCGCGCCCCCCACATCACCCCCGCCATCAGCGCCACGATCCCCGCCGCAAACCAAACCGTGACCCAGATTTGGGTCAGCGATATGCCCACCGACAGCGCCGCCTTATGCGAGTCCGCCACCGCCCGCAACGCCCGGCCCACCCGCGTCCGCTGAAAGAACACGCCCAGCACCGCCACCATCAACAGCGCGATCGCCGCCGCCGCGATGTCCAGCTTCTGCAAGGACACCATGCCGCCCGCAAACGGCACGTCCAATGACCCCGACGGCAGGCCAAGCGCCGCGGCCGGCATGGTCTTGGGCTCGCCGCCAAACACCAGCTCGCCCACGCCGATCAGCACATACGTGAGCCCAAACGTCGCCATGAACAGCACGATGTCGGGCTGGTTGACCAAGGGGCGCAGCACCACACGCTCGATCCCCCATGCCAGCGCGCCCATGACCGCCAGGGCCAAGATCAGCGCCAGCGGCGCCGGCACGCCGTGTTCGTAGAACCCCACCAGCGTCAGCGCCGCGAACACGACCATGATCCCCTGGGCGAAGTTGAACACGCCGGACGCCTTGTAGATCAGCACGAACCCCAGCGCCGTCAGCGCATACAGCACACCGGAAACCAGCCCCTCCCACAATGTCTGCACCAGCAAATCCGGCGCGCCCGCCATCTGCAGGAACGGGTCGACGAAGATGTCCCACATCAGTGCGGCGTGCCCAGATACGCGGCGATCACCGCAGGGTCGGCCTGGACGATATCGGGCGTGCCGTCCGCGATCTTGCGGCCGAACTCCATCACCACCACCCGGTCCGACAAATCCATCACGACGCCCATATCATGCTCGATCAGCGCGATGGTGGTCCCGAGCTGGCTCGAAACGTCCAGGATATACCGGCACATATCCTGCTTTTCTTCCAGGTTCATGCCGGCCATCGGCTCGTCCAGCAGCAGCAGCTCCGGCTCCATCGCCAAGGCACGCCCCAGCTCCACCCGCTTCTGCAACCCATACGGCAGCTTGCCCACCGGCGTCTTGCGGATCGCCTCGATCTCCAAGAAATCGATGATCCGCTCCGCCGCCCGGCGATGCTCGATCTCCTCCCGCTGCGCCGGACCCCATCGCAGCGCCTGCCACCAGAGCCCCCGGTGCATGCGCAAGGAACGCCCGGCCATGATGTTGTCCAGCGTCGTCATGCCCTTGAACAACGCCACGTTCTGGAACGTCCGCGCAATCCCCTGCGCCGCCGCCACGTGCGGGCGCATGCGGGACCGGGTTCGGCCCTTATAGGTGATCTGCCCCTGCTGCGGAAAATAGAACCCGTTGATGACGTTCAGCATGCTGGTCTTACCCGCACCATTCGGCCCGATGATCGAGCGGATTTCGCCCCGCCTGATGTCGAACGACACGTCCGTGATCGCCTTCACGCCACCAAACGACAACGACACCCCCGCCACATCCAGCAGCACCTCAGACATCGTGCACCGCCACCCTTGCCTGTAGCGCGCCCCGGCGCCCATCCTCGAACACCGTCTCGAGCGTGATATTGCCCTCCGCCGCGCCCGTACTCAGCGCATCGATCAACGACGCATACCGCTCCGCCACGAACCGCCGCCGCACCTTCTGCGTCCGCGTCAGCTCCCCGTCATCGGCATCCAGTTCCTTCGGCAACACCAAGAACCGGGCGATGCGCAATTTCGACATCGGCCCCTCCTCTCCCGCCAGAATGGTGTTCACCGTGCGCACATGCTCCCCCAGCAACGCCTGCACGCGCGGATGCGCGGACAGTTCCTGGAACGACGCATAGGTAATCCCCTGCCGCTCCGCCCAGTTACCGACGGCCACGATATCGATGGTCAGCATGACCGAGGCAAACGCACCCCCGGCGCCGACCGCAACCGCCTCCTTGATGTCCGGAAAGAACTTCAGCTTGTTCTCGATATACTTGGGCGCAAACAGCGTCCCATCCGCCAGCGCCCCCACGTCCTTCGCACGGTCGATGATGCGCAAATGCCCCCGCCCATCGATGAACCCGGCGTCCCCCGTGCCGACCCAGCCCTCGGCATCCTTGGTCTCCGCCGTCGCCTCCGGATTGTTCAAATACGCCACGAACGCGCCGGGTCCCCTGAACCGCACCTCGCCGTTCGGCTCGATCCGCAGCTCCACGCCCTCCGCCGGGCGGCCCACGGTGTCGGCGCTGATCTCGCCATCCGGCTGCATGGTGGTGAACACCGTGCTCTCGGTCTGCCCATACAACTGCTTTAGATTGAGCCCCAACGAGCGGTAAAACCGGAACATCTCCGGCCCGATCGCCTCCCCGGCCGTGTAGCCGACCCGCAACCGCCCGAGCCCCATCTGGTTCTTCAAAGGCGCATAGACCAGCGCCTCACCTAGGCCATACAGCGCCCGCGCCTGCGCCGGCACAGCCTCCCGGTTCAGGATCGGCTCGCCCCAGCGCCGGGCCACGGACAGGAAATACGTGACCATCGCCCGCTTCCACCGCGCCGCATCTTCCATCCGCACCATGGTCTGCGTCAGCAGGTTCTCGAACACCCGGGGCGGCGCAAAGAAGTAGGTGGGCCCGATCTCCCCCCGGTCCGCCACCGCCGTCTCGGCGCTCTCCGGACACGAAATACAGAACCCGGCGCAATACGCCTGCGCAAAGCTGAACACGTGGTCGCCCACCCAGGCCATCGGCAGATACGCCACCAGCTCCTCGCGATCCGTCAACCGGTCGAAGGCATTCGCCCCCCGCGCCGTCAGGATCAGATTGTCGAACGAAAGCATAACCCCCTTCGGCCGCCCCGTCGTGCCGGACGTGTACAAAACGGTGCACACGGCTTCCCCCTCTCCCGCTGGCGGGAGAGGGCCGGGGTGAGGGTGGGAGCCACGAGCGCTAACCTCAGCAAACGAATGGAGCTTGGAATGGTCATACCCGCCCAGTCCCCGGTCCTCATCATAAACCACATGCCGCAACCCCGGCAGCCGGTCCGCCACCGACAGGATCTTGTCCACCTGCTCCTGATCCTGCACCACCGCCACCACGATTCCGGCGTGATCGAGCACATAGACCATCTCATCGGCGATCGCGTCCGCATAGAGCGGCACCGGCACCGCCCCGATCCACTGCGCCGCCACCAGCGTCCAATACAGGCGCGGCCGGTTATACCCGATCACCGCCACCCGCTCGCCGGGCTGCACCCCCAACGCCCGGAGCCCCCCGGCAAACGCCCGCACCTCGTCCAGCACCTGCCGCCACGTCCAGGATTGCCAGATCCCATGATCCTTATGCCGGATCGCCGGACGATCGCCCCGCACCTCCGCATGATGCAGCAACAGCTTCGGAAACGTATCGATCACCCGCGCCAACCCTATTCACCCGGCCGCTCGCGTGCCGTTGGCGTCAGGCTTAGCGCGCCTCGGTGTATGTTGCCATGGCCGTCACGTGCGGCGTCGGCGCACCGCTAGCATCAGCCCGAAGCCAACCGAAGCAACGGCCAGCGAAGCCGGCTCCGGCACGCTCACTGCCAGAACGAGCGAAGGGTCCAAGGCGATCGGCTGATCGAGCCGGATGAGCGCAAGCTCATTGTCGTCCGGCACCCCTGGGGTCCTGCCGGCACTGAACGGATAGTTGTTATCGTTCCCCACCAGTATCGTCTGCGAATCGATCGCAATGATGTCCTCGATCGTGATGAAAGGAAACGTGAAGACACCATTGATCGTCCCGTTGCCACCAAAGTTCTTTGGATCGGCAATGCTCAGCAGATCGGCAAGCAACGTCTTACGCACATACCCGTCCGCATCGATATCGTTGAGGTCGATCAGGTAAACGCGTTTGAACCGCGCCGCCGCTCCCTGGTTCTGATCCCGTTCCAGGACCATGATCTGGTGATCGTTGATCACGGTCATGTCGCCGATCGAGTTGTTGACGGGGTCGATGCCGTTATTGTTCCCATTCGGGTCACCAACCCGATAACGGAACGTCTTGTTCAGGAACTTGTCCGTCGCTGTGTCATACACGCCAATGACGCGCCGGCTCGGCGCCGGGTCGCCCGTCAGCGATTTCTCCAGCAACGTATAGATCGTGGACTTGTCCGGGCTGATCGCAAATCCTTCGTAGCCGCCTGACACTTGCGCGTTCGGAGTTCCCTTCACCGGCAAGGCGGACCCTGCAAGCGGCACCGGGTAGTCTGGGCTCTGGATCAGCGGATTGCTGCCCACGCCCGATGCATTGGGGGCCAGTTGCGGCGTGGCCAACAACCGGCCCGCAGCATCCGTATGGAACACGAACGGCCCAAACTCTTCGCCGAAATACAGGCTACCATCCTTGCCGCGCACGATCCCTTCGACGTCGAAATCCGACCCGGTCAGCAGTTTACCCGCCTGGATGCTGGGCGCGACCGGGATCGTACCGGTCCCGTTTGGATAGGTCGGAAGGTTGGCCACCGTCGTGAACCCGGCGCGGCCATTCGGATCGCTTAGCGTGATGAACCAGTTGCTCTGATCGAAGGTGGTGGGCGCACCGGTATTGAAGTCCACCGGCGTCACCGCACCGGTGCCAAAATCAGGCCGGAGGGAGAAGACCCGTAGGAGGGAGTCGGCCGAGTTCGATTTCGCACCGAACCCGTTATCGATAATGAACCCGAACGTGCCCGGCACGGGTCCGGCGATGACGCCGGAGAACCCCTGCACCGTCTGCTTGTCCAAGAACGGCACCGGCACGCCGTTGGCCGTGGTGATGAACTGGCCCGAGGTCGGCCCTGGCGCGAAGGTCGCCGCCGGTAGCACGGCACGGCCCAGCAACTGCGTGGCCCCGGCCGGGGACTGGGCCAGCAGCGCCGCACCGATCAGAGATAGGGAAACCAGGTTGACACGCATCGCAGCCGCTCCATCACACGGCCGAACCAAACCACGCGACGGGTGAAGCGGGTATTAACCTTTCATGGCATCCAGGGCGATGCCCGACGCGACAGACTTGCAGCGTTATCGCCGTCCCCGACTTAGCGCCGTCGATCGCCCGCGATGGGCTCGACCGCTAGTTAGTCTTCGAGCCGCCTGAGAAAGATGAAACGCACATCGTAATCGCTGTCAGCCGACGGAAAGCCCACGCCTGGCTCCCGGACTCAATCGCAAGCAAGATGTGGACATCGTGCTTGAGCGCAATGCCATCGAGCGTGTGTCCATGACACTCTGCTCTCATCCCATCGCAAGGCGGATAAGCCCTCGCGCCATCCGCCACATGGCCAATCGACGTGAAATGGCGGATGGCGCAAGCGCTGATCTGCCCTACGTCGGCCACGGCTTCTGCAAGGCCCATCAATGCATGACAATCGCTATGAAGCGTTGGGCGCCCCCATCCAGCAAACGGTAAACCGACCGGATGGCAAATACAGCCACGACAAGCTTTGCCAAGTTTGGCCACCAACGTGTGTAAGGGTAGCGGTTGGCGCTTTGCCATACCGCAACACTGGCGAAAACGAAGTAGCCGATCGTCGTCACAGCAAGACCAAGAAGGCCAAGCGGGGGACTCAAGGCTCCAATATATAAGTCAAGAACAGCACCAACGACAAAAGACGTAGGTAGGCCGAGAACATAAATTATCCAAAACGTTTTGACGAGCGAGTACTCTCCAAACCAAAATCGACGAACGAACAGCAACGACTGGTCCTGCTAAGCGAACACATCGCGCGGCGTGTCCCGCCGCAAGCTGTCCCCCAACTCCGCACCCGCGCGCGCGCCATCGCTCTGCGCACATTCCAAGTGCCGCTTGAGCACGAACGTGCCATTCGCCCGCGCCACCAACCCGGTCAGCCGCATCCGGCCTTCTGGCAACAGCCGCGCATAGGCGCCGATGGGAGTGTGGCAGGAGCCGTCTAGGGTGGCCAGCAAAGCACGCTCGGCCGTGGCTTGGATGCGGGCTTCTTTATCTTCGATGGCGCCAAGCAGCTGGTGCAACGCCGCGTCGTCCGCGCGCATCGTCACGCCGACGATACCTTGGCAGGCGCTCGGGACCATCACCTCTTCGCCGATGATGACGTCGGCCTCTTCTTCAAGGCCCAAGCGGTTCAGGCCGGCCATGGCTAGCAACGACGCCGCGTAGTCACCGCGCCGCACCTTGTCCAACCGCCCATGCACGTTGCCGCGGATGTTTTCCACGCGCAGATCCGGACGCGCCGCCAGCAGCTGGGATTGGCGGCGGACGGAGCTCGAGCCGATCACCGCGCCGGGGGGGAGGCAGGCGTAGGGATCGTCGCCGGTGGGGCGCGTGAGGTCCGGGGAGAGGATCAGCACGTCGCGGGGGTCCTCGCGCTTCAACGTGCAGGCGAGGACGATGCCGGAGGGGAGTTCGGTTTCGAGATCCTTCAGGCTGTGCACCGCAAAGTCGATGCGGCGGTCGAGCAGGGCCTCGTGGATTTCCTTGGCGAACAGGCCCTTGCCGCCGATATCGGCCAGGCGCTGGCCGCTGGCCTGCGTCGCGTCCCCCGTGGTGCGGATCGCGTGTTCCTGGAACACGTCCATGCCGCGCAGCACCGGGCAGAAATGGGACAGCATGCGCAGGAACGCGCGGGTCTGCGTCAGCGCCAGGGGTGACGCGCGGGTCCCGACTCGAAGCGGCAGGCCGTGGTGATGCGGCTTGACCGGCGCCTTGATGTGGCGCGGGCAGGCGCCCGTGTCTTCCGTCGTCCGGGCACACTTCTCGTCCAGCACGATGTCCATGTCCGCTCCCCCGAGCTCTGTTTTATTCATTTTATGACCCGAACGGCGCGTTCAGCCGCACCACCACGAGGTTCAGCACGCCCGCGAACGTGACCCAAGCCAGGTACGGCACCAGCACCCAAAAGCCGCGCGCCGATAAGGGCCTCATCACCGCCATAACCAGCACGATCGATAGCCAAAACGGCACCAGCTCGATCAAGGCCCAATCCGGCCGGTGCGCCTTGAAGAACAGCTCGCTCCACAAGACGTTGAGCAACGCGTTCAGCGCGAAGGCGGCCAGCATGCGTTGCCGCCCGCCCGCGCGCCAGCCCAGCACGCCGGCATAGGCCGTGAGCGCATAGATCATCGTCCAGACCGGGCCGAACAGCAAGTCGGGTGGCTGCCACCAGGGCTTCCGCAACGCCTGATACCACGGCCCTATGTCCGTCGCCGATGCGCCGAGCGCGGCCACGAACAAAGCCGAAGCGGCCGCGGCCAGCACCGGCGTCCAACGTTTCGTCATGCACGGGCGAACCCCAACAGATGCGCCATGTCCTTCACGAAGATGCGCACATGCGCCATCGGGTCGCGCCGGGTCAGCTCCTTGTTCATGTAGCTCTCCCAGGTCAGGCGCTGCACGTCCTTGTCCCGGCACATCTTGACGAACGACTCGCGCCGCTTTTCGTTCTTATACCAGAACGTCTGCATGATGCCAAGGATCCAGAACACCCGGCCATGCGCCTTCATGAACCGCTTCCGCGCCAGCGCCAATGACCGCACGTCCCCGGTCACGCACAACGCCTCCACCGCCTCGGCCGCCAGTCTGCCACCGAGCATCGCATAGAAGATGCCTTCGCCGGACGCGGGCGCAACCACCCCGGCGGCGTCCCCGGCCAGCACGACGTCCCGGCCGTTATCCCAGCGCTTCATCGGACGCATCGGGATCGGCGCACCCTCCCGCCGGACCGTCTCCATCGTGTCGAACCCGGCGGCCTGGCGCAGCGCCGTGATCGCCGGACGAAGGCCGAAGCCTTTCTGGGCCGAGCCTGTGCCGATACTCATCGTGTCGCCATGCGGAAATACCCAGGCATAGAAATCCGGGCTGAGCTTACCCTGATAATATACGTCGCAGCGGGACCCGTCATGACCGGGCGGCGTCTTCACGATCTCATGGTAGGCGAACACGTACTTGATGTGTTCCCAGCCCTTTACACACTGTTTCGCTACGCGGGACTTGGCGCCGTCCGCGCCGATCACCGTCCGGGTCCGCACCGTCATGGGCGTCTCGCCCACGGTGTAGTGCACGACCGCCACCCCGTCCGGATCGTGGCTCACCTCGTCGAACGTGCCGGTCTGCCGCTCCGCCCCGGCCGCCACGGCACGGCCGCGCAGCCATTCGTCGAAATGCTCGCGATCGACCATGCCGACATAGCCGTCCCCGTCCGTGGGGATCGGCATGTCGGAGACCTTGTCGCTCGGCGAGATGATGCGGGCACCCGTGGCGCGGGCCACGATCAGGCTCTCCGGTATGCCGAAATCCCGCACCAGCCGCGGCGGGATCGCACCGCCACAGGGCTTGATTCGCCCGCCGCGGTCCAGCAGCAGGACGCGCCGGCCGTTGCGCGCCAAATCCGCCGCGGCGGTCGCACCGGCCGGGCCGCCGCCGACGACGACGGCATCGAACATGTCGGTCATGCGAATACTCCCTCGATTGTATGGTCCCGGGCATCTGCCGCGCCCCCGAAGACGCCGGCAGCCAGCCCGGCCGCCAATAGGAACAGGCCCGCCTCGGCCGCGAACACCACCGCATACGCCCAATCCGGCCGTCCGATCAGCAACCGCGCCAGGTCGCTCAATGACGTGCCGAACAGCCCGCCCGCGCCGAACGCGATGGCCTGCGCCGCACCCCAAAGCCCCATGCGCGTCCCGGCCCGCCCGCCGCCGCCAGCCAGGCCCATCATGGCGCCGATGGCCGACACCGCGAACACGCCGTTCATCACGCCCAGCGCCCCAATCGCCACCCGCATGGACGCCGCAGTCCCCACCAGCCCGCACGCCGCCAGCCCCAGCATCGCCAACCCTGAGCCGATGCAGCCGCCCATGGTGCACACCCGCATCGCCCGGCGCTTATATCCGCCCAGCATGACCGTGGCCGCCGCCACCGCCGCCATCCCCACCAAGACGCCACCATGATGCAGGCCCGTAAGCCCCGCGCTCTCGGCCGGCGTCAGCAGGAACACCCGCCCGGCGAACGGCTCGATCACCAATTCCTGCGCCGAATAGGCCAGCATGGAGACGAACACGAATACCGAGAACCGCCGCGCCGCAGGCTCCCGCCACACGTCCCGCAACGCCGTCAGGAACGGCACGTGCCCGGCGGTGCGATCGGGCCGCGGCGTCAACCCCTCCATGCCCCACACCGCCCGCACCGATATCAGGAACGCGAGGCCGGCCACGCCGGCGATCACCGCCACCAGCCGCTCGACCGAGAACGGGCTCAGCATGAGCTTGGCGCCTATGCTGGCCAGGACGATGCCCGCGATCATCATGATCCACACGATGCTGGCCGCCGCCGCGCGCCGCTTATCGTCCACCCGCGCCGCCAGTAGCGTCAGCAAGGACGTGCCCGCGGCGCCCACGCCCAGGCCCACAACGAGAAATGCTGCCGCCGCCAGCAGCAAACCAGCCACCGGGTAGGCGACCATCAGTGCCGTCGACGCAGCCGCCCCGGTAGCACCCAGCGCCAGCATGGCCATACCCGCGATGATCCAAGGCGTCCGCCGCCCGCCCGCGTCCGACGCGAAGCCGAAGCGGGGACGCATCACCTGCACGCCGTAATGCAGCGCGACCAGGGCGCCGGGCACGATGGCGGGCAAGGCCAGCTCCACAATCATCACGCGGTTCAGCGTGGACGTGACCAGCACCACGATCGCGCCCAGCGACGCCTGAACCAAGCCAAGCCGCACGATGCCGAACCAGCCGATCATACGAAACCCCGGATCGCGAACGCCACGGCGAGCATCCCCACCACATAGAGCGTGGTGCCGGTGCCGTTATACCAGGGCGCGAGCCGCCGCGGGTCGGTCAAGAACCGCCGCATCAGCACGATCTGCGCCCCCAGCACCGCCACCACGAAGCATGCGTGCAACGGCTGATGCCAGCGCAGCAGCAGGCCGGTCACCACCACCTGCGGCACCGCCATCACCCAGCACGCCAGCACCGCCGCCCGCGCGGGGCCCAGCAGGACCGGCAGGCTGTCGATGCCATGCCGCCGGTCGCCGTCTACCGACTTGAAATCATTCAGCGTCATGATGCCGTGGGCGCCCAGCGCATACAGCCCCGCCATGATCATGACCGGCACGGATGGCAGCGCGCCCGTCATGACGGCCGCCCCGGTGAACCACGGCAGCCCCTCGTAACACGCGCCGCACGCCGCGTTGCCCCACCAGCCGTTGCGCTTCAGCCGCAGCGGCGGCGCGCTGTAGGCCCAGGCCAGCGCCACCGCCACGACCGCCGCCCCCAGCGCCCAGCGCCCGAGCTGCGCCGCCACCAGCAACGACAGCCCGGACCAGACGATCGCGATATAGAGACCCGTCCGCCCCGGCAGCCGGCCGGAGGGGATCGGGCGCCCCGGCTCGTTCACCGCGTCCACGTGCCGGTCATACCAGTCGTTCGCCGCTTGACTCATCCCGCACACCAGCGGCCCGGCCAGCGCCATCCCGGCCAGCAGCAGGCCCCAATGCGGCAGCACCGGCACGCCGGACGACACGACGCCGCACATGAAGGCCCACATCGGCGCAAACCAGGTGATGGGCTTCAGCAGCTCCAGCGCCGCCAGCACCCCGGTCCGCCCGGGCTGTGAGACCAGCGCGCTACTCATCGGCCAGCTTGTCATCAAGCGTCGCCAGGTCACCCAGCCCGTAGCGCCGCAGCTTCACATACAGGCTCTGCCGGCTGAGCCCCAGCATCTCCGCCGCCGACGCCCGGTTGTCGTTGGTCATCTCGAGCGCCGCCTGGATCGACAGCTTCTCGATCACCTCGGTCGCCTCCCGCACCAGATCCTTCAGCGCCACGCGGCCGATCAGCTCCGTCAGCTGCTCCACCGATTTCGGCAGCTTCCGCTCCACCACCGGCGACACCTGCAGCCGCGGCCCCACGTTGCGGATCGCGTAGCCGAACGAGGGGTGCCCGCCGTTCCGGACCGAGACGGCGGAGATCTCCACCTGGGTTGTGCCGCCATCCTCCCCGCGCAGCGTCGTGCTGAAGAAACGCACCGAGCCGCGCGCCCGCAGGTTGGACGTCAGCACGTCCAGGTCCACGCCGCTTTCCCCCACCCAGTTGTCCAGCGCCCGGCCACGCGCCAGCTCCTCGGACGGCAGCTGGGCCATCTCCAGGAACGCCGCGTTGGCGGTGATCACCAGCCCCATATGATCCGTCACCACGAACCCGTCCGGCGCCGACTCGACCGCACGCAGCAGCTTCGCCTTCACCTCCGGCAGCGCCGTCACCGGATGCGCCTCGGCCATCACGTGCATCAGCACGAAGCCGGCATTCTCCTGCCGGAACGCCGACATCTTGAGCCCCACGGGCTTATGACCCTGACGCAGCCGGACGTTCATCTCCTCGCCCGCCGTTCCGCCGCGCACGGCGTCCAGGTGTGAGTTGAGGTCCGCCAGGCTATCGGCGGCGAACAGGTCCGCGATGCCGCGCCCGGCCAGATCGCCCACGCCAAACAGCGCGCGCGCGGCCGGATTGGCCTCGGTCACCTTGTGGCGCGCCGGGTCGAAGATCAGCACGGCCTCGGACGACAGCTGGAACAGCAGGCGATACCGCATTTCGATATCGCGCAGCCGGCTGAAATCCCGTTCCAGCGATTGCTGCGCATTCATCAGCCGTTGCTGCAGCGCGGACATGACCCGCAGGTCACGCCCGAACAGCACGACCCGGCCATCCTCCCCCACCTGCACCGCGCAATACAGCACCGGGACGGAGCGGCCGTCGGGCGCCAGGTGGTTCATGTGCCGCCATTTCGGCTCCCCCAGGCCGAACGCGTCACTCAACAGGCGCGCAATCTTGGGCCGGCTATCGAGCGCCACGGTATCGATCAGCGGGCGGCCCAGCCACGTGCCGGTCTCGGCCAGGTCGTCGAACAGCTCGCCGCTCTGGATCGCCACGTCCCGGATCACCCCATCCTGATCCACGATCAGCGTCACGTCCGACGCCGCCGCGATCAGCGCCGCGGCGGACCCGGCGTCCAAATCGCCGATGCTGGTCTTGGGCGACAGGAAGGCCTTGGCCGCCGGGCTCTCGCCTCTGATGGGGGCGGGGGTCCGGCGCGCCGTCATACGCGGGTTTGTGCCAGCAGGCGCTGCGCCTCGGTCACGGCCTGCAGCCCATCGAGCGCCGTGCCGTCCGCGCCCACATGCTGCGCCAGCGCCGGGTTGGCGACGAAGCCGGGACCGCCGGCCATGATGACGATCGCCCGGTTGCGGGATGCCCGCCGCACCGCCGCGATCTCCGCCCGCGCCGCCATCAGCCGCTCATCGCACGCGAGCGAGAAGCCCAGCACGTCCACGTGCTGACCGGCCACCATGTCCAGCAGCTCCCGGCTGGTCTCGACCGGCCCCGTCCAGGCGTCCCAGCCGGCGCGTACGAAGAAATCATACACCATCGACAGGCCGAACGTATGCTGCTCCCCCGGGAGCGGCACCAGCATGACCCGGGGGCCGGTCGGCGCCACGGCCGGCATCAGGAACGCGTCCCGCATCTCCCGCATCGCCGCCTGCAGCTTCCATAGCCCGATCGAGACCTCGGTGAAGTCGCACGTGTCATCCTCCCACATGCGCCCCAGGATCAGCGCGGCGGGAGCGAGCAGGCCGAGGTAGATCGACTCCGCCGGCACGCCCTCCGCATGCAGGGACGCGACGTAGGCCACCGCCACGTCCCCGTCCTGATGCAGGACGATCTGCGCCAGCTTCTCCACCTGGTCCGGGTGGATGGGCGGCGCCTCGGGGGCGAGGGCTCGGCGTTGCGCCAGAAGCTGCGGGATGACACGGTCCTCCACCGTTTGAGTGAGGATATCCTGCCGCCGCGCCTGTTGCCCGATGTGAGCCGCATGGG
This sequence comes from Acetobacteraceae bacterium, assembly GCA_965246925.1. Classification (GTDB taxonomy): domain Bacteria; phylum Pseudomonadota; class Alphaproteobacteria; order Acetobacterales; family Acetobacteraceae; genus JANPPS01. The sequence goes on from OZ251994.1 coordinate 236,928, forward strand.
CGCGGACCCGGCGCTGCGCGTCGGCTTCGTCCCGGCAGGTTTGAGCGGCGTGAAGGTTCAACGTCGGGTCCATAGGCTGCGTCTGCCCTATGAAGGCTGGGCGCGCAAAAAGTGTCAAGCTAGATTTACGTAACGCGCGCTTGACATACTGCTCCGTCCGGCTCCACAGTTTCCAGAACGGGCGCGCCGGGGCTTGGACCCAGCGCACCCTCCAGGGGAGGCATTGTCAAGCGATGTTCACGGACCTTTTGACCCGCGTCGCCGACCAGTTCGACGCCAGCCCCTGGGCCGGCGCCTCCGGACGCCGCACCCCGCAGAGGCCGGTGGCGCAGCCGCTCTATACCACGGAGCAGCGCCGCCGCCGGGACGCGAGCCCCTGGACCCTGGTGCAGGGCGTGCTGGCCCCGCTGCAGTTCGCCATGTTCCTGCTGAGCCTCGCCCTCGTGTGCCGCTTCCTCTGGACCGGTGAGGGCCAGTCCGTCGCCACCGCGTCCATCGTGCTCAAGACCGGCATGCTCTACACCATCATGATCACCGGCGCGATCTGGGAGCGTGAGGTGTTCGGACGCTACTTGTTCGCCCCGGCCTTCTATTGGGAGGACATGTTCAGCATGGTGGTGATCGCGCTGCACACCGCCTACCTCGCCGCGCTGTTCACCGGGACGCTCGACACCCACTCGCTCATGGTCCTGGCGCTGTCGGCCTACGCCGCCTACCTCATCAACGCGGTGCAGTTCATCCTGAAGCTCCGCGCCGCTCGCCGCGCGCCGGCCGGCTGGGCCGGCAGCCTGAACGGGCTGGCTTCTTGAGTGCTGCCTTGCAGGGCTGCGGCGATGCTCCCGTGCTCAGGGAGCGTGGCCAGCGTGAGGTGTTCTGCGGCCTCACGGGCATCATCTGGCTGCATCGCAAGATCCAGGACGCGTTCTTCCTGGTGGTGGGCTCGCGCACCTGCGCCCACCTGATCCAGTCCGCGGCGGGGGTCATGATCTTCGCCGAACCCCGGTTCGCCACCGCCATCATCGACGAGCGGGACCTGGCCGGGCTCGCGGATTGCAATGACGAGCTGGACCGCGTCGTGGATCAGCTGCTGGCGCGCCGCCCCGAGATCAAGCTGCTGTTCCTCGTCGGCTCCTGCCCGTCAGAGGTGATCAAGCTGGACCTCTCCCGCGCCGCCGAACGCCTGTCGGCGCAGCATATGCCGGACGTCCGCGTGCTGAACTACAGCGGTAGCGGGATCGAGACGACGTTCACCCAGGGCGAGGATGCGTGCCTTGCCGCCCTGGTCCCCATCCTGCCGCGCGCCACCGGACGCTCGCTGCTGGTAGTGGGCGCGCTGGCCGAAGTGGTGGAGGATCAGCTGCGCCGGTTGCTGACCACCATCGGCATCGATGAGCTGCGTTTCCTGCCGCCACGCACCGCGCTCGATCTGCCGCCGGTGGGTCCGGACACGCTGTATCTTCTGGCGCAACCGTTCCTGGCCGACACGGCGCGGGCGCTGGAGTCGCGCGGCGCCACCCGGCTGCCCGCGCCCTTCCCGCTGGGTGTCGAGGGCACCACCGCCTGGCTGCAGGCCGCCGCCACCGCCTGGGGCGTGCCGCCCGCCCGCTTTGCCGAGGTCACCGGCCCGGCCATCGCGCGCGCCCAAGGCGCCCTCGAACGCTATCGCCCCGAGCTTACCGGCAAGAGCGTGTTCTTCTTCCCCGACAGCCAGCTGGAGATCCCCCTCGCCCGGTTCCTTGCCCGCGAGATGGGCATGTCACTCGCGGAGGTCGGCACGCCCTTCCTGCACCGCCAGCACCTGGCGCAGGAACTCGCCTGGCTCCCCGCCGGCACGGCCCTAAGCGAAGGCCAGGACGTCGAGCGGCAGCTGGACCGCTGCCGCGACCTGGCACCGGACCTGGTGGTGTGCGGCCTGGGCCTCGCCAATCCGCTCGAAGCCGAGGGCATCAGCACCAAGTGGTCGATCGAGCTGCTGTTCACGCCGATCCAGGGCTACGAACAGGCCGCCGACCTCGCCGAGCTGTTCGCCCGCCCCTTGCTGCGCCGCACGAAGCTGAGGGTCTGATGCAGCTCACGCTCTGGACCTACGAGGGGCCACCCCATGTCGGCGCGATGCGGATCGCCACCGCCATGGAGGGCGTGCACTACGTCCTGCACGCGCCGCAGGGCGACACCTACGCCGACCTGCTGTTCACCATGATCGAGCGGCTGCCCAAGCGTCCGCCCGTGACCTACACCACGTTCCAGGCCCGCGACCTGGGCGGCGACACGGCCGAGCTGTTCAAGACCTCCGCCCGCGAGGCGTATGAGCGCTTCCAGCCGGACCTCATGCTGGTGGGCGCGAGCTGCACCGCCGAGCTGATCCAGGATGACCCCGGCGGCCTAACCCGCGCGCTGGCATTGCCAGTACCGGTGGTGGCGGTCGAGCTACCGGCCTACCAGAAGAAGGAGAACTGGGGCGCGGCCGAGACCTTCTATCAGCTGGTTCGCGCCTGCGCCGGGCCGCACGCGCCGCCGCCGGGCAGCAAGCCGGTCCGGGGCGCGCGTCCCCGCTGCAACATCCTGGGCCCCGCCGCCCTGGGCTTCCGCCACCGGGACGACGTGGTGGAGATCACCCGCCTGCTGACCGGCATGGGCATCGACATCAACGTGACCGCGCCGCTGGGCGCCACGCCCGCCGGCCTCGCCCAGCTGGGGCACGCCGATTTCAACGTGGTGCTGTATCCCGAGATCGCCGGCCAGGCCGCGTCCTGGCTCAGCCGCACCTTCGGCCAGCCCGCCACCAAGACCATCCCGATCGGCATCGGTGCCACCACCGAATTCGTGCACGAAGTGGCCGCGCTGGCCGGCATCGACCCGGCGCCCACCCTCGCCGCCGCACCCTCCCGCATGCCCTGGTATGCCCGCTCCGTCGATAGCAACTACCTGACCAACAAGCGCGTCTTCGTCTTCGGGGACGCCAGCCACTCCATCGCCGCCGCCCGGGTCGCGCAGGACGAGTTCGGCTTCACGGTCGTCGGCCTCGGCACCTACAGCCGTGAATTCGCCCGGGACGTGCGGGACGCCGCCAAGCTGTACGGCGTGGAGGCGCTGATCTCCGACGACTATCTCGAGATCGAGGCCCACGTTGCCGCCCTGTCGCCCGAGCTGGTGCTCGGCACCCAGATGGAGCGTCATATCGCCAAGCGCCTCGGCATCCCCTGCGCCGTCATCTCCGCCCCCGTCCACGTCCAGGATTTCCCCGCCCGCTACTCGCCGCAAATGGGCTGGGAGGGCGCCAACGTGCTGTTCGACACCTGGGTGCATCCGCTGATGATGGGCCTGGAGGAGCACCTGATTGGCATGTTCCGCGGCGACTTCGAATTCGCCGCCGACGCGGCCCCCAGCCATCTGGGCGGCTCGCTTCCTCCTCTCCCGGAGGGCCCAACCGCCGAAGGTGGACAGGGGGCGGCCGTCCTTACGAAAATCCGCTGGGCCCCCGACGCCGAAAAGGAGCTCGGCAAGATCCCCTTCTTCGTCCGCGGCAAGGCGCGCCGGAACACCGAGAAGTTCGCCGCCGAGAAGAGCCTCGCCACCATCACCGTGGACACCCTGTATGACGCAAAGGCGCATTATGGGCGCTGAAACCAAGATCGTCATCGTCACCATGGACAGCCACCTGTCCAGCGCCGCCCTGCGCGCCGAGCGGCAGCTGCAGCAGGAGATGCCCGGCATCAGCCTCAGGATCCACGCCGCCGACGAGTGGGGCAGCGACCCCGAGGCGCTGGCCGCATGCCATCAGGACATCGCCACCGGCGACATCGTCATCGCCACCATGCTGTTCCTGGAAGACCACATCCGCGCCGTCCAGCCCGCATTGGCCGCCCGGCGCGACGGCTGCGCCGCCATGGTCTGCTGCATGAGCGCCGGCGAAGTCACCAAGCTCACCAAGCTCGGCCGCTTCGACATGAGCAAGGAAACCTCCGGCGCGCTGGGCATGCTGAAGCGCCTGCGCGGCAAGCCCCATCCTGGAAAGGGCGGTGGCCCATCCGCATCGTCCGGCGCCGGCCAGATGCGCATGCTAAAGCGGCTGCCGAAGATGATGCGCTTCATCCCCGGTACCGCCCAGGACGTCCGCACCTACTTCCTCGCCCTGCAATACTGGCTCGGCGGCTCGGACGAGAACATCGCCAACATGGTCCGCATGCTGGTGGGCCGCTACGCGCCGGCGCAGGGCCTTCGCGCCGCCGCCGCCCCGGTCGAGTATCCGGACGTCGGCGCCTACCACCCCGCGATCGAGGGCCGCATTACCGGGCGGCTGGCCGACCTGCCCCGCCGCGGCCTGTCCGGCACGGTCGGCGTGCTGCTGCTCCGCTCCTATCTCATCTCGGGCAACTCCGCCCATTATGACGGCGTGCTGGCGGCGCTCGAATCCCGCGGCCTGAACGTAGTCCCGGTGTTCGCCAGCGGCCTCGATGCCCGCCCGGCGATCGAGCGCTTCTTCATGAAGGACGGCGTCGCCACCGTGGACGCGGTGCTGAGCCTCACCGGCTTCAGCCTCGTCGGCGGCCCCGCCTATAACGATAGCTCCGCCGCCGAGGAAATCCTCGCACAGCTCGATGTCCCCTACGTTACCGCCCATCCGGTCGAGTTCCAGACGTTGGCCCAGTGGGAGCAGGACCCGCGCGGCCTGTTGCCGATCGAGGCGACGATGATGGTGGCCCTCCCGGAACTGGACGGCGGCATGGCGCCCATGACCTTCGGCGGACGCGCCGGCGGTGAAGGTAAGGACATGGTCGTGCACGAGGAGCGTGCCGAGACCCTCGCCGCCCGCGTCGCCAACCTGGTGCGCCTGCGCCGGGCCCAGCGCGCCACGAAGAAGGTCGCGCTCGTGCTGTTCAACTTCCCGCCCAACGCCGGCGCGGCCGGGACGGCGGCCTATCTGGCGGTGTTCCACTCGCTGCACAACGTTCTACTGGCCATGCGGGACGGCGGCTATGACACGGGCGAGATCCCCGCCACCGTGGACGAACTCCGGGACTGGGTGCTGACCGGCAACGCCGCCCAGTACGGCACGGACGCCAACGTGGCGCACGTGCTCAGCACCGACAGCATGGTCCGGGACGAGGCGCACCTGGCGCAGATCGAGCGATCCTGGGGCCCCGCACCCGGCCGCGCGCTGAGTGACGGCACCGGCGTCTTCGTGCTGGGCCGGCATTTCGGCAATGTGTTCGTGGGGCTGCAGCCCGCCTTCGGCTACGAGGGTGACCCGATGCGCCTGCTGTTCGAGCATGGCTTTGCACCCACCCATGCGTTCAGCGCGTTCTACCGCTACATCAAGGACCAGTTCGCCGCCCACGCCGTGCTGCATTTCGGCACGCACGGCGCGCTCGAGTTCATGCCCGGCAAGCAGGCCGGCATGTCCGCGCAGTGCTGGCCGGACCGGCTGATCGGCCACGTGCCGAACTTCAACCTCTATGCCAGCAACAACCCGAGCGAGGGTATGATCGCCAAGCGCCGGGCCAACGCGGTGCTCATCAGCTATCTGACCCCGCCGGTCGCGCATGCCGGGCTGTATCGCGGCCTGCTGGAGCTGAAATCCTCGCTCGACCGCTGGCGCAGCCTCGACCCCGCCACCGACGCCGAGCAGCGGGGGCAGCTGACCGCGCTCGTGCAGGCCCAGGCCGCCGCGGTGGACCTCACCGTGGCCGAGCCCGCCTGGACCGACGCCGAGCCCGAGGTCCACCGCCTCACCGCCGCGCTGCTGGAGCTGGAATACACCTTGATCCCGCATGGCCTGCATGTCATCGGCCAGCCCCCCTCGCCGCCCGAGCGCGCCGACATGCTGGACGCCGCCGCCATTACCGAGCCGGTGGAGCGCGCCCGGCTGGAGGCGCTGATGGCCGCCGACCACGAGTTGCCGGCCATCCTGCACGCGCTCGACGCCGGCTATATCCGCCCCGCCCCCGGCGGTGACCTGCTGCGCACCACCGCGGTCCTGCCGACCGGACGCAACCTGCACGGCTTCGACCCGTTCCGCCTGCCGAGCGCGTTCGCGGTCGAGGACGGGGCTCGTCAGGCGGACCGCCTGCTGGCCCGGCACGCCGCCGACGGCCAGGGCCTGCCGGAAACCGTCGCCATCGTGCTGTGGGGCACCGACAACCTGAAATCCGAGGGCGGCCCGATCGGCCAGGCGCTCTGGCTCATGGGCGCCGCACCCCGCTTCGACAGCTACGGCCGCCTCACCGGCGCCCGGCTACTGACGCTAGAAGAGCTCGGCCGGCCCCGGGTGGACGTGGTCATCACCCTGTCCGGCATCTTCCGCGACCTGCTGCCCTTACAGACCAAGCTGCTGGCGGAGGCCGCTTTGCTGGCCGCACGGGCAGACGAGCCGGACGAGCAGAATTACGTGCGCAAGCACGCGCTGGCCTTCATCGCCGCGCATGGCGGCGGGATCGAGCAGGCGGCGCTCCGCGTGTTCGGCAACGCGGACGGGGCCTATGGCGCCAACGTCAATGCGCTCGTGGGCTCGGGCGCGTGGAACGACGAGGACGAGCTGGGGGACGCCTACGTCGCCCGCAAAGGCTTCGCCTATGGCGTGAGCGGCCGCCCGGAAAAGCAGACGGCGCTGCTGGCGAGCGTGCTTTCGACCGTCGAGGTGACGTATCAGAACCTGGACAGCATCGAGCTCGGCGTCACCACCGTGGACCACTACTTCGATACCCTGGGCGGCATCAGCCGGGCGGTGCGCAAGGCCCGCGGCGGCACGGCGGCGTCCGTCTATATCGGTGACCAGACCCGCGGCGACGGCCAGGTGCGCACCTTGAAGGAGCAGGTCAGCCTCGAGACCCGTACACGCGCGCTGAACCCCAAATGGTACGAGGGCCTGCTGAAGCACGGCTACGAGGGTGTGCGCGAGATCGAGGCGCACGTCACCAACACGCTCGGCTGGTCCGCCACCACCGGGGAGGTCAGCCCCTGGGTCTATCAGCAGCTGGCCGAAACCTACGTGCTGGATGACGAGATGCGGGAGCGTCTGGCGGCGCTGAACCCGAAGGCCTCGGCCAAGATCGTGAACCGCCTGATCGAATCGACCGAACGCAACTACTGGTCCCCGGACCAAGCCACGCTCGACGCGCTGCGCCGGGCGGGTGAGGCTCTGGAAGACCGGCTCGAAGGCGTCGAAGTGGAGTTGGCCGCATGACCGTTGCAACACTGCCCTATCCCGTAAAGAACAAAGTCTCGCGCGGCGATGGCGAAGGCTCGGTGCAAGTCGAGCTGGACCCGAACCTCAAGATCGGCACCGCCAAGGTGTTCGCCGTCTATGGCAAGGGCGGTATCGGCAAGAGCACGACGTCAAGTAACTTGTCCGCGGCCTTCAGCAAGCTGGGCAAGCGCGTGCTGCAGATCGGCTGTGACCCGAAGCATGACAGCACCTTCACCCTGACCAAGGCCCTGCTGCCCACGGTGATCGACGTGCTTGAGGCGGTGAACTTCCATTCGGAGGAGCTGCGGGTCGAGGATTTCGTGTTCCCCGGCTATAACGGCGTGATGTGCGTGGAGGCCGGCGGCCCCCCCGCCGGCACCGGCTGCGGCGGCTACGTGGTGGGGCAGACGGTGAAGCTGCTGAAGGAGCATCACCTGCTGGAAGAGACCGACGTCGTGATCTTCGACGTGCTGGGTGACGTGGTTTGCGGCGGCTTCGCCTCCCCGTTGCAGCATGCGGACCGGGCGCTGATCGTCACCGCCAACGATTTCGACAGCATCTTCGCCATGAACCGCATCGTCGCCGCCATTCAGGCGAAGGCCAAGAACTACAACGTGCGCCTGGGCGGCGTGATCGCCAACCGCAGCGCCGCCACGGACCAGATCGACCGCTACAACGGCCGCACCGGCCTTTCGACCCTGGCCCGCTTCCCCGACCTCGACGTGATCCGCCGCTCGCGCCTCAAGAAATGCACCCTGTTCGAGATGGACAGCACGCCGGAGCTGGAAGAGGTCAAGCTCGAGTACCTCCGCCTCGCCGCAGGCCTCTGGGCCGGCGCCGAACCCCTCATGGGCTCGCCGCTGAAGGACCGCGAGATCTTCGATCTGCTGGGCTATGATTAGGGGCGCCGATCTTCTCCCTCTCCCGCTGGCGGAAGAGGGCCGGGTTGAGGGTGGGACGCCAGGCGCCGGCCGGCCGCGTGATTCCCTGCCTCCCGCCACATCAAAAGAGAGCACATACCTCACCCGCCGCGGCCAACTCGAAGAATACTTCGACCGCACCGCCAGCCAGACCTGGGCCCGCCTCACCAGTGACGCGCCCGTCTCCGGCATCCGCGCCACCGTGCGCGCCGGGCGGGACCGCATGCGCGCCACGCTCCTGTCCTGGCTACCGGCGGACCTGCACGGCCGCCGCATCCTGGACGCCGGGTGCGGCACCGGGGCCCTCGCGGTCGAGGCCGCCCAGCGCGGCGCCCACGTCACCGCCATCGACCTCGCCGCCTCGCTCGTGGACGTCGCCCGCCTCCGCACGCCGCCCGGCCTCGAGATCGACTATCGCAGTGGCGACATGCTCGACCCGGCGCTGGGCACCTTCGACCACATCATCGGCATGGACAGCCTGATCCACTACGCCGCCCCGGACATGGCCCGCACCGTCGTGGGCCTCGCGCAGATGGCCAACACGTCCGTCCTGTTCACCTTCGCCCCCCGCACGCCGCTGCTCACCATCATGTGGACCATGGGCCGCCTGTTCCCCCGCGCCGACCGCGCCCCGGCCATCGAGCCGATCGGCCCCGCCGACATCGCCGCCCGCCTGCGCACCGCGCTCCCCGGCTGGACCCAGGGCCGGACCGAGCGCATCGCCAGCGGCTTCTACACCTCCCAGGCGCTGGAACTGACCCGGTGAGCGGCCTCAACGCCCGGCTCGCGGCACGCTGGACCCGGATCGGCACCGGCTTCCTGCCGTTCGCGGATCTCGCCGCCGACACGCTGCCCTGGGCCCGCCTGCTGCGGCTCAGCCTGTTTCAGGTCACCGTCGGCATGGCCGTGGTGCTGCTGATCGGCACGCTGAACCGGGTCATGATCGTGGAGCTGGGCGTGCCGGCCTGGCTGGTCGCGACGATGGTGTCGCTCCCGCTCGTGTTCGCGCCGCTCCGCGCCGTGATCGGCTTCAAGTCGGACACGCACCGCTCCGTGCTGGGCTGGCGCCGGGTTCCCTACCTTTGGTTCGGCACGCTGCTGCAGTTCGGCGGCTTCAGCATCATGCCGTTCGCGCTGCTGATCTTGGCCGGTGACACCACCGGGCCGCATTGGGTCGGGCATGTGGCGGCCGCCCTCGCCTTCCTGCTGGTGGGCGCCGGGCTGCATACGGTGCAGACGGTGGGGCTCGCCCTCGCCACCGACCTGGTCCCGCAGGAGCGTCATCCCGCCGTCGTCGCGTTGCTCTGCATGATGATGCTGCTGGGCATGGTCGTGAGCGGCGTCTGGTTCGGCATCGCGCTGCAATCCTTCACGGAAATCAAGCTGATCCAGGTCGTGCAGGGCGCCGCGGTGCTGACCATCGTGCTGAACGCCGTCGCCCTATGGAAGCAGGAGGGCCGCGGCACCGTGCCCGTCCAGGACCGCCCCCGCTTCCAGGACAGCTGGCGGCAATTCAGCCGCGGCGATCAGGCGACCCGGCGCCTGGTGGCCCTCGGCCTCGGCACCGTCGCGTTCAGCATGCAGGACATCCTGCTCGAGCCCTATGGCGGGCACGTGCTGGGCCTGAACGTCGGCGCCACCACGGCCATGACGGCGCTGCTGGCGGTGGGCGGGCTGGCCGGCTTTGGCTCCGCCGCCGTGCTGCTCGGACGCGGCATGGACCCGTACCGGCTGGCCGGGTCGGGCGCGGTGGTGGGGCTCGTGGCGTTCACCAGCGTGATCTTCGCCGCCCCGCTGCACTCGGTCGCGTTCTTCGCGATGGGCGTCCTGCTGATCGGCCTCGGCGCCGGGCTGTTCGCGCACTGCACCCTGACCGCGGCCATGTCGATGGCGCCGCGCGGCCAGGCCGGCGTCACCATCGGCATCTGGGGCGCGGTGCAGGCCACCGCCGCCGGGTCCGCGGTGGCGCTGGGCGGGTTCATTAGCGACGGGGTCGGCCTCTACGCCGGTCACGGCGCCATGGGCCGCGCCCTGATTGACCCGGCGACCGGCTATGTCGCCGTCTATACCATCGAAATCGTCTTGCTGTTCGCGACCCTCGTCGCGATCGGCCCACTCGTCCGGTTCGCGGCACCCGGGCGCGCAATCACGTCCCCGCTCCCTACCAGCTGAGGTTCATCATGCAAACCGGTGCACTCACCTCCTATTTCGACGTCGCCCAGGTGACCCTCTATGTGTTCTGGCTATTCTTTGCCGGGCTCATCTACTACCTACACCGGGAAAACAAGCGCGAAGGCTACCCACTGATCGATGAGCAGACCGGGGAGGCCAAGGTCGATGGCTTCCCGTTCGTGCCGTCACCGAAAACCTTTATCCTGGCCGAGAATCAGGTTGCGTATGCGCCCCGGGCCGAGCCGGTGGACGTCGTGAACGGTGCGCCCATCAGCGGGTTCAGCGGCGCGCCGCTCACCCCCACCGGGAACCCGATGCTGTCCGGCATGGGCCCGGGCGCCTACGCCCAACACCGCGCCGACGTGCCGGAACACTGCTATGACGATCACGGACCCAAGCTCGTGCCGCTTCGCACCGTGCCCGACTTCTTCCTCGCCTGGGAGGATCCGGCGGTGCTCGGCATGGAGGTCCTGGGCCATGACCGCGTCCGCGCCGGGGTCGTCGTCGACGCCTGGGTGGACCGGTCCGAGGTCGTGATCCGCCATCTGGAGGTCGAGCTGGACGGCAACGCTGGGCGCGTGCTGATTCCGATGAACTTCCTCACCATCAAGACCAAGCTGCGCCAGGTCCGCACCAACGCCATCACCGCGGCTCAGTTTGCCGACGTGCCACGGACCAAGAACCCCGAAACCATCACCATGTTGGAAGAAGAGAAAATCTTCGGCTATTACGGCGGCGGCCTGTTCTATAGCACGCCCACCCGCACGGCGCCGCTGCTATGAGCGTCTATCTCCCCGCCCCCGCCGGCCTCCCTGAACACCTACCGCCAGCCGAACGTATGCTGTGGCAAGGTCGCCCGGACTGGCGTGCCTTCGCGCGGAGCGTTTTCCACATCCGCGGCCTCACGCTGTATGTATCCGCCGTCGTGGTTTGGTGCGCCATCAGCCTCGGCATGGACCAGGGCTGGACCGCGGATACGGCGTTGTCGGTGGCCCGCTACGCCGCTGTCGCCGCGGCACCGGTGCTGTTCCTGCTGGCCTATGCGTGGCTGATCGCCCGCAGCACGACCTACACCATCACCACCCACCGCGTGGTGATGAAGCAGGGTTCGGTGGTGCCGATGTCTATCAACCTCCCCTACACCCGGATCGAGACGGCATCACTGTCAACCAAGGTTGACGGTTTTGGTGACATTTCGCTATTGTTGTCCGGCAAAGACCGGCTAGCTTACTTCATGCTATGGCCGCACGCCCGGCCCTGGCGCATGGCCCGGTCCGAGCCGTCGCTCCGCGCCATACCGGAGGTGGCGAAGGTCGGTCAAATTCTGGCCCGGGCGCTCGCCGCCTCGGCCAACCTACCCGCCCCGGCCTTTGCCGCGGACCGGGCCCACCAAGTCACGGGTGCTACCGTGACCGCGTAAGACAGGAGGACGTGCCGTGCCCGTAACCCGTTCCAAGGTTCCATTTTACGGGTGCGTGGGCATGGTCGGGCTGTCGCTGGTCGCGGCGGTCGTAGGGCGCCTCACCCATGTCGAGGCACCGCAGACCGGCTCCGTCATCGCGAGCCGGGATCTGCAGTTCCTGGACAATCTCGACGGCTCCGTCCTGGTCCGCAGCGCCCAGGACCAACAAACGGTTGAGGTGCTGACGGGCGAGAACGGGTTCGTCCGCGGCACCATGCGCGGCCTCGCCCGCAACCGCCGCGCCGACAACATCGGGGCCGACGCCCCGTTCCGCTTGACCGCCTGGTCCGATGGCCGCCTGACGCTCACCGACCTCAGCAATGACCGCCGGGTCGAGCTGGAGGCGTTCGGGTCCGAGAACGTGGCGGTGTTCGCGCACATGCTGAACCTCTCCCTACAGCCGGGCGTGAACTGATGGCCCGCACCGTCGAAATCAGCTGCGACCTGGATATCGAGCAGACGCCCACGAGCTTCCACGCCCACGCCGTCCCGGACGGCATCGACATCCGGCCCGGCGATACCGTGCTGATCCACGACGCGCCGGTCTACGTGGCGTTCGGCGAGCACCTGGTCGGCGTCCGCACCGCGACCGTCACGCGCGCCGGGCCGCTCGCCCGCGCCTGGACCTACGTCACGTCCCTGTTCGAACTGACCGAGCTATACGAGGTCGGGTTTCTGCCAAAGGAAGCGCCATGAACGCCATCTCTCCGAAGGACCGGCTCTCCGCCGCCAGCACCGCGATGGCGCAGGAAGACACGATCCTCACGCCCAATTTCTACACGACCGACTTCAAGGCCATGGAAAAGATCGACGTCTCCGGTGTCCGCGCCGAATGGGACGGCCTGATCGCGGAGCTGCGCGCCGACACCAACAAGGGCCATTTCATCCGCACGGACGTCTTCGACCAGGACTTCTCCGGCCTGGAGCCCGAACTCCGGCGTGAGTTCATGGAGTTCCTCATCAGCTCCGTCACCGCGGAGTTCAGCGGCTGCGTCCTGTATGCCGAGATCAAGAAGCGCATCGCCGCCGGTGACGTGCACGAGCTGTTCAACTACATGACGCGCGACGAAGCCCGGCACGCCGGCTTCATCAACGACACGCTGAAAGACTTCAACGTCGGCGTCGATCTCAGCTTCCTGACCAAGACCAAGAAATATAAATACTTCCAGCCCAAGTTTATCTTCTACGCCACCTACCTCAGCGAGAAGATCGGCTACGCCCGTTACATCACCATCTACCGCCATCTCGAGCGTAACCCGGACAAGATGTTCCACCCCATCTTCGCCTGGTTCAAGGAATGGTGCGCCGACGAGTTCCGGCATGGCGAGGCCTTCGCGCTGCTGATGCGCTCGGACCCCAAGCTGCTGCGCGGCGTGAACGTGCTCTGGATCCGCTTCTTCCTCAACGCCGTGTTCGCCACCATGTTCGTGCGCGACCAGGCCCGCCCGGTGTTCCACGCCGCGCTCGGCGTCGACCCCGTCGAATACGACATGACCGTCTTCCGCGTCACGACCGAGATCTGCAAGCAGGTCTTCCCCGTGTCGCTCGACATCGACCACCCGGCCTTTTCCGCGACGCTCCATCGCCTGAACCGCATCACCGAGGCCAAGCGCGCCAACCGGCGGCAGGGCGGCGTGGTGGCAAGCCTCAAGAACGCCGGCCTCACCCTGGCGGCCGCGGCCAACTTCGCCCGGCTCTACCTCATTCCGACCAAGTCCAACACCACGCCGGAGCATGTCCGCCTACAGGCCGCCTGGTAACGCATGGTCTATGCCTGGCCGATCTTCTATGCGCTGTTCATTTGGTGGTTCAGCACCGGCGTGATTATTTGGCTCGACTTGCGCCCGCGCACGTTCCGCTGGTCGATGGGGCTGGGCACCGTCATCCTGGCCGTCTGCCTATGGCGGCTGTATGAAGGTCGGAACGACACTTCGGTCGCCGGCGCCTACGCCGCCTTCACCTACGCCGTACTGGCCTGGGGCTGGCAGGAGATGTCGTTCTTCATGGGCTACGTCACCGGCCCGCGCCGCACCGGCAGCCCGGCGGACTCGGGCGAGTGGCGCCGCTTCGGCCATGGCGTGATGGCCTGCCTGCACCATGAGCTCGCCATTATCGCCACCGCCGCGATGATAGCGGGTGCGACCTGGGGTGCCGCGAACCAGGTCGGCCTGTGGACCTTCCTGCTGATCTGGGCCATGCGGCAATCGGCCAAGCTCAACTTCTTCCTCGGCGTCTGGAACCTGGGCGAGGAGTTCATCCCGCCCCGCCTCGCCTACCTCGGCAGCTACATCCGCCGCCGCCGCATGAATGCGCTGTTCCCACTCTCCGTCACAGCCGGCACCGTGGGCGTCGCCTGGCTGATCGACCGGCTGCAGGCGCCCAGCCTGACCGAGGCTGAGATCGCCGGGCTCACCTTCCTTACCACCATGCTCGTGCTCGCCGTGATCGAGCACTGGGTCCTCATCCTGCCGATACCGTTCACCAAGCTCTGGCACTGGGCGCTCGCCTGGCGCCGGCCCGCCACGGCCGTGGCCGCCACCAAAGGGAGGTATGCATGAACTACGAATGGTTCTTCCAAAAGGAGCTCGACACCCTCCGCCGCGCCGGCAACTACCGAGTATTCGCCGATTTGCAGCGCCAGGCCGGCAGCTTCCCGAGCGCCGTGCATATGGCCGATGGCGTGACGGATGACGTGACGGTCTGGTGCAGCAACGACTATCTCGGCATGGGTCAGCATCCGGCCGTGCTGTCGGCCATGCACGAGGCGCTCGACTCCTGCGGTGCCGGCGCCGGCGGCACCCGCAACATCGCCGGCACCAACCATTATCACGTGCTGCTGGAACAAGAGCTGGCCGATCTGCACCACGCCGATAGCGCGCTGCTGTTCAACTCCGGCTACATGTCCAACTGGGCCGCGCTCAGCACCCTGGGCTCGCGCCTGCCGAACTGCATGGTGCTGTCGGACGAGCTGAACCACGCCTCCATGATCGAGGGCATTCGCCACAGCCGCGCCGACAAGATGGTATTCGGCCACAACGACCCGGAAGACCTGGACCGCAAGCTTAGCGACCTCGACCCGGCGCGCCCCAAGATGATCGTCTTCGAGAGCATCTACTCCATGGACGGTGACGTCGCGCCCGTGCGCGAAATCTGCGACGTCGCCGACAAGCACGGCGCCATGACCTATCTGGACGAGGTGCACGCCGTCGGCCTGTATGGCCCCCGCGGCGGCGGCATTGCGGAAAAGGAGGGCATCTCCCACCGTATCACCGTGACCGAGGGCACGCTGGCCAAGGGCTTCGGCGTGATCGGCGGCTACATCGCAGGCTCCGCCGCCATGGT
The DNA here is from genome assembly GCA_965246925.1 of Acetobacteraceae bacterium. Classification (GTDB taxonomy): domain Bacteria; phylum Pseudomonadota; class Alphaproteobacteria; order Acetobacterales; family Acetobacteraceae; genus JANPPS01. The sequence goes on from OZ251994.1 coordinate 252,010, forward strand.
GGACTTCGTGCGCAGCTTCGCCAGCGGCTTCATCTTCACCACCGCGCTCCCGCCTGCCGTCTGCGCCGGGGCACTCGCCAGCATCCGCCACCTCAAGACCAGCTCGGCCGAACGGGACGGGCAGCAGGCGCGGGTCGCGGAGCTGCGCGCGGCGCTGGACGAGGTGGGGGTGCCGCACATGCCAAACCCGTCGCACATCGTGCCGGTCATGGTCGGTGACGCCAAGCTGTGCAAGCAGATCAGCGACCGGCTGATGCAGCAATTCGGCGTCTATCTGCAGCCGATCAACTACCCCACGGTCCCCCGCGGCACCGAGCGGCTGCGCATCACGCCGGGCCCCCTGCACAGCAGCGCCGACATCCAGCACTTGGTCGCGGCGCTGTCCAGCATCTGGTCCGAGCATAGCTTGAAGCGCGTGGCCTAAGGGTTAGCCGGCATTGGGCTTCACGCGCTATTGCGCTTCACAAGGCCGAGAATACGATCACATTGCGTCTTGGCCACTTCGGCCCACGATCAAGGGAGTTTGAGATGCGTGACTTGAAGAACGGAACGCGCCGCAACGTCTTGCGGACCGGCCTCGCCATGATCGGCGCGGCCGCCGTAGCCAGCACGGCCCACGCCCAGGACCAGAAGATCGCCCAGGAGCTGGTGCAGTATCAAAATCAGCCCAAAGATGGGGCCAAGTGCGCGGGCTGCGCCCAGTTCCAGGCGCCGAATGCCTGCGCCATCGTTGCCGGCAACATCAGCCCCAACGGCTGGTGCGTCGCCTACGCTCCCAAGGAAGGCTGACGCCAAACCCCCTCTCCCGCTGGCGGGAGAGGGCCGGGTTGAGGGGAACAACGGGGACCGGCTAAAAAACCCGTCCCCGCTACGGCCTCATTGACCCGGTAGCGGCTCCGGTGTTGCCGACAGCGACCGCAAATAGTCGATCACGTTGGCCCGCACCACCGGATCGGTCACACCCGCATAGGACATCTTCGTCCCGGGCGCATAAGAAGCCGGCTTGGTCAGCCACTTGTCTAGTTCCTCATAGGTCCACTTCTCGCCAGAATGGGCCTTCAGAGCATTCGAGTAGCTATACGTCTCGACCCGGCTGCCGATCGGACCGCCGACCACGCCGTACAGTGCCGGCCCCACGCCGTTCTTGCCACCTTCCTGGAATTGATGGCAGGCGATGCAACCCAACTTCAAAGTGGAGGACTTACCGGCATCCACATCGGCCGTCGCTAGGCGCGCCGCGATCGGCTGCACCCCTTCCGGCGCGCCCCCGGCCGGCGCCGCAGTGGCTGTCTTGACCGGAGCGGCAGGCGAGCCAGCCGCCGCCGTGCTGGCAGGCGCAGCCGGTAGCGGCTCAGGATTGGCGGATAGCGTGTGCAGGTAATCAATAATGTCGGCCCGCTTCGCCGGGTCAGCCAGGCCGGCATAGCTCATCTTCGTGCCCGGCGCATACGTCGCGGGCTTCAGCAGCCACGCCGTCAGCTCCTCATAGGTCCATTGCTTGCCCTTACCGGACAGCGCCTTGGAATACTCGTAGCCCGGATGCGCCGCCTGCTTGGCGCCCACGACGCCATACAGGTTCGGCCCCACGCCGTTCTTGCCACCCTCGTTGAAGCTATGGCACGCCACGCAGCCCTGGCTTTTCACGAGCCCCTCACCGCGGCCCACATCGGCCGACGCCAGCAGGACGGCCACCGGCGGCTCGGCCTGTGGTGCGGCGGCCGCGGTCTTGATCTCGGTCGTGTCGATCTTGATCGCCGTCCCGGCATACTGCTTTGGCTTGACCAGGGCATTGCTCAACTGCCCGGCACCGACGAACACGATCCCGGCCAGCAGGATTGCCCCGAATGCCTTGTTGGTGCCCAAACTATCCATTCAGCCCTCTCCTACGCGTCCGCATACCTACCATGGGTAGGGCCGGCAGACTAGCAAGAGAGACGCAAAAGGCCGGCCCAAGTTTATCCGGGCCGGCCTTTTTCTTTACTCCGCCGAGGCGGATTTCATCACCGTCGGATGCGACAGCTCCGGGAAGTTCTTCAGCATGCTCACCCCATACAGCGGCTTGAACACACCCTGGTGACACGTGGTGCAGTTTACCTTCGCCACGTCACCCACCTTACCCAGCCTATAATCCGGAAACACGCCTTTCAGCGGCGTCATGTATTCGTTATTCGCCTGCCGCACCATTCGAATGCCATACCAGGCATTCACCCGGGCCGGCGAACTCTGCGACCAATCGCTGAAGCTCCGGCTGTTATGACAATAGGTGCAGTTCACGCCCAACGACTGCGAGAAATGGATCATTAGCGCGAACGTCCACTCGGATTCCTTCAGCGAATGGTTATTCCCGTCCGGCAGCGCAGTGATGCCTTGTTGACGGATGCTGTAATCCTTTTCCAGGAACGGCGTGAACGGATCCTGCGGCAGGGAGGCGTTGCCCACGGAACCATGCGCGCCGACGCCCATGCCCATATTGGACTGGATCACGCCGCCGGTGCGCTGATCGCCGGGATCGTTGAACCAGATATTGGCTGGAATATTGTTGCCGCGGTGGCAGGTGTAGCACACCACGCCCGTCTGCTGCACATGCGGCTGCCACTCGGCATTGATATTCTGCGTCATCTGGATCATGCGCCGGGCGACGACTTTGGTATAGATGCTGTCTTCGGCCATGTTGGCTGGGTTGTGGCAGTAGTTGCAGCCCTGCTTCGGCGATACCCACTGCGTGATGGACACCATCAACCGCGTGAACTGCGCCACGCTCAGATCACTCAGGACCTGCACGTTCTTATACACCGCCCCGGCCTTGGGCCCCGTGGCCGGGGCCTGCGGCAGTGACGCCGGCACGACGTTTTCGGCCAGATACTCCCGCATCGACCGTTCATTGACCACCTGGTCCATGCCGGTTCCGCGGAAGCCGCGCTGCACCGCCTCGACCGGCGGCAGCTGGAACTTCGTGATCATCGCGATACCCATCAGGGTGCCGGCGATGATGCCGACCCCTGCGATCCCGTAGCCAAGCCCCTTGATCATTTGATCGCTCCCGTCACGGCGAGGTCCGGATGGGCGATCGCCGGGTCGATCACGACGCCCCACACCGCCGGATACGGGGCGGATAGGCCGTGCTTCACGCCCCAAAGATACCAATTATCCACGACCGTGCCCGTCAATAGTATTCCAATGCCGCCGGTAAGTGGGCACAGCACGGCAAACCACCAGGCCCAGCGATGGATCGATTCGGCCGAGGCGCAGAACCCCATCGTCCAGCGCCAGAACAGCGCACCCCGCTCGAACGCCGTGCCACGGTCGGCGATCTGCTCCAGCTCCCGCTCACCGCCATACCGGCTGATGGCCAGGACCGTCGCACCATGCATGGCGAACAGCAACGTCGAGCCATACAGGAAGACGATGCTCAGCATGTGGAACGGGTTATAGAATAGATTGCCCCAGCGGATGGAGAACGCCGCAGTCCAGTCCAGGTGCGGGAAGATGCCGAACGGCACCGCCTCACCCCAGCTGCCCATCAACACCGGGCGAATGAAGCCCAGCACCAGATAGAGCCAGATCGCCGCCGCGAACGCCCAGGCCACGTGCGTGCCCATGCCCAGCTGCCGCGCCCGGCGATACACCTTGGCCCACCACAGCAGCACGGACGCCGTCAGGAACAGCCCGGCCATCAGCCACCACCCGCCATCGGCGAGCCTCGGGATATGCAGGCCGTTGCTGGGCGCCGGCGGCTCGAGCGCCAGCCACGGCAGCTGCCGCACGAACTCGACGAAGCTCCAGTTCACCGAAGCCCACATATTGAGGCCGATGATCTCGAACGCGATGAAGCCGCAGATCAGCGACGCGATGCCCAGGAAGCCGAGATGGATCGGCCCCACCTGCGCGTCGCCGAACACGCCGGCCAAGTGGATGAAGAACGGCTTACCGGTGCGGGTGAAGCCGCCTTCTTCGGCCGGGACGCCGGCATAGGCGGGCCCGCGGACCTGTACCCGGGTGAAGAGGTTCTGATATTCAGCCATGATTGCCTCCCCTCACTTCCAAATCGGCAGATTGAGATACCAGCCCCACCACTCCGGCCAGCCACGGGTCCAGAACGGGCCCGAGATCAGGATACACACCGCGCTCCAGAACCCGGCGGATAGCGCGAGGAACAGGCCGAGCCGGTGAATGCCCAGCGTGCCGATCGACCAGCCGATGGTGTCGCGGAAGAACGTGTTCTCGTGCTCGGCCGTCTTCATCTCCTGCCCCTTCGGCGGGTTCGCCGCGGACAACACCAGCGCGCCGTGTAGCGACAGCGCGAAGGTCGTGGTGAAGAAGAACGTCACCGCCAGCATGTGCGCCGGGTTATAATGGAAATGCAGGTATTGGTATCCGGTGTTGGACACCCAGTCTAAATGGCTCATGATGCCATACGGGAAGCCATGTCCCCAGGCGCCGAGCAGGATCGGCCGGATGATGACTAGGCTGACATAGGCGAATATCGCCACGCCGAACGCCACCGGCACGTGGTAGCCCATCCCGAGCTTACGCGTGATCTCCACTTGGCGGAGCGCCCAGGAGACGAATGCCCCGGTGGCACAGATCGTGATGACCTGCCACAGGCCACCCTCCTTCAGCGGCGCAAACGCAAGGCCATACGCTATATCGGGCGGCGCGATGTTGATGCGCCAGATATTCCAGGTCGGCCCGATCGCCGCACCGTAGATGATCAATAGCGTGCCAAGCGCCGAGAAGAATATCGTCGTGACGCCGAAGAACCCGACGTAGAACGGCCCGACCCAGAAGTCGAACAGGTCCCCGCCTACCAGCGTGCCGCCGCGGACACGGTATTTGGCTTCGAAATTCATCAACGCCATCGTAAGTCTCCCTCAAGTAAGGCGAGGTGGCGGCGGCGGGACCATACCCACCGCCGCTTACTTCGTTATCGCGGTGCCGCTTGCGGCAACGTCGACAGTTGGTTCACGCCCGGGCCGCGCACGGGACCCTCGAGCCAGTTGAACCGGCTGGTGCTGAGCAGGATGAAGTGAATGAGGATTGCCAGCACGAACAAGAACACGCTGAGCGCAACCAAGACCCGGCGGGGGTCAAACAGCAACCATACACGCCACATGGCAGTATCTCCTTACGCTAGAAGTGATTTGGCGAAGTTCACGCCGTCGATCAGCTGCGTGTAGCCGTTCGGCCCAGGGAGCCACGGGCGCCACTGCCAAACCAGGATATGCGCGACCAGCGCGATGACGACGAAAACGATGAAGCTGGTCACGAAGATGCTGTGAAACTCCCTCGCTTCGCTGTCGGTCAGCCCCGAAGTGGAGCTGGTTCGGGTCATGTCAGACATAGTAGAGGCCCTCCTTGGGACTGCCGTTGCGCCGCGCCTCACCCGCGCGGCCGGGTTGCCGTCCGGGCAAAACGCCCAGCCGGACATGCTTCGGGGCGGCGCTCATGCGGCCTTCCCCGTCAACTCGTGCAAGGATTGCTGGACCCGGGCCGCCGTGACCCGGCCCTCCCGCGCCAGCCGCGCGTCCCGCTCCACCCGGTCCCGCAGCTGCTTGGCCGTGCTGATCCGCACTAGGAACGGCGCCCGCTCCACATGCTCGTTCAGGATGTCCAGCGCCTCGTCATCCCAGGGATCGACGTTCCAGGCCGCGGCCTGCGTGGGCGTCGCCTCGACCTTGTCCATGTCCGTGCTGAGCGGCAGGATATGAAACAGCGCGTCGAACAGCGCGTTGCAGTATTCCTGGACAATATAGGTGGCACCCGCATACCCCATGAACGGAGTACCCGTATGCCGCCGGATCACTGCACCCGGGAACGACGCCGGGATGTACATGCAGCGCGCCCCCAGCTCCGCCGCATACAGCCGCTCGTTATACGAGCCATACAGCACCAGCGGCGGTGAGGACTTGAGCGCCGCTTTCACCGCCGCATTGTCCGGCTTGGTCCCGGCGGTGCGGCTGAAGTGGAAGGTGCAGGGAATGCCGAGCTCACCCTCGAGGAAACCGACCATCCCCCGCGCATAGGTGTCGGTGGCGACCACGGCAAAGCTCGCAGTCGCAAAGAAATCCTGCGTCACCGACCGCCACAAATCCCAGACCGGCTTGATGGTGGTGTGCTTCTCGGCCTCGATGAACGGCTCCGGATCGATACCGGTGAGTTCACCCAGCGTGCGGAGGAAGTTGGTGGTGGCAAAGATACCGATCGGTGCCTGCAGATACGGCCGGTCCAGTTCTTCGCACAGCTGCCGCCCGAACTCGCGATACATGCAGATATTGACGTCCGCGTCCGGCAGGCGGGACACGTCCTCGATGTGCGAGCCCAGCGGGAACACCAGGTTGATCTCGCACCCCACACCCTCCACCAGGCGCCGGATTTCAGCGAGGTCGGAGGGCATGTTGAACGTGCCGTAGATGGGGCCGATGATGTTGACGCGGGGCTTCACGCCTTCGGCCCGCGCCGGGCGCGGCTTGATCTTGGACTTCTTGGCGCCAAACTCGGTCCACAGCCAGTAAATCGCCCGGTCCGCCGCCTGCCACTGGTCTTCGTCGATGGTGCGGGGAATGAACCGGAGCAAATTACTGCCCTCGGGCGTGACACCGCCGCCGATCATCTCGGCGATACTGCCGGTGACCACGACGGACGGCATGTCCTGCTCGAACGTCCCCGCGGCTTGCCTCAGCGCGCCTTCGGTCCCGTTCATCGACAGGCTGTCTTCGTTCAACCCCGTCACCACCACCGGCAACTCATGCGGCGGCAGCCCGTCCGTATAGTGCAGCACCGCCGTCACCGGCAGGTTCTCGCACCCCACCGGCCCATCGATCACCACGCGCAGCCCGCGGATGGCGGTGAACGCATACACCGCGCCCCAGTATCCGCCCGCCCGGTCGTGATCGAGCACTAGCATGCCAGATACTCCCTTCCCCCTCTCCCCCCGGGAGAGGGTCGGGGTGAGAGAAGCGACGTGAGCCGGCTTTCGACGGTTGAGGTCACAGGCGCGGGTTTGGTGAGGTCAGCGCCCGCTGTCTCCCTCACCCCAGCCCTCTCCCGGAGGGGGCTGGTCTGTTCTCTGTGTGGGGTCATGACCCCACCGCCTCGACGGCCTTGGCCTTCGCCGCCAAGACCTTGCGATACCGCTCCCGCGAGCCCTTCGGCTCCACCGGCACGCCCTTAGACCCATACCCGGCGGTGGCGCCGGTGCCCACGCCCTCGAAGAACGACACCATCCGCCCGAACCGGTTCACCCCTGCGGTCTGCGCCGCCACGATCCCGGCCAGGGCGCCGGCGCCGGCCGCGCCGAACAACGGGCGGGCGCTCACCATGTTCGTGAAATACAGCGCCGGAATGCCTAGCTCCTTGGCCTTTTGCACCAACGGCGTCGTCCCGACCGCGAGGTCCGGACGCACATCCATCATCGCGGCCAGGTCATGCTCCAAAGACGCCCGGTATTGCACGTGCACGCCACGCGCCAGCAGCCACTCCCGGTCCGCATCGCTCCACTCCGTGCGCGGGCACGCGGTGCCGACATACGGCACCTCGGCCCCTGCCTCGATCATCAAGCGCGCCACCAGCAACTCGGAGCCCTCATAGCCCGAAACCGTGATGCGGGCCTTGATCGGATTGGCGTCCAGCGCCGCCCGGATGCGGGGCAACGCCGCCGCTTTCGCCTCGTCGATCAGCGACGCGCTCACGCCCGCCGCCGCGCCGACGGCGTCCAGCCAAGCCGCCGTGCCCTCGTGCCCGACCGGCCCGGAGCCCACCACCGGGCGCCCGGCGGCCGCAAACTCCCGCACGGTCGCGGTATAGAACGGATGCGCCGCCGCCGCGACCCGGCAGTCCAGCGCCGCATACAGGTCCCGCCACTCCCGGGACGGCAGCTGCGGCGCCACCGCCATACCCATCGGCGCCAGCAACGCGCCCACGCCGGGCGGATCACCGGGGAAGAACTCGCCGATCATGCAGACCGTGGGCTCGTCCTGGGCTTGCCGGGGGCGGGCAACGGGGCCCTGCTCGGCCTCCGTCCGGGCGTAGCGCAGCATCGCCCCGGCCAGCACGTCCTTCGCCTCCGCGTGCGTGGGGACACCGAAGCCCGGCACGTCGATGCCGATCACGCGGACGCCGTCGATCTGCTTAGGCAGGCGGTCCAGCGGCACGCCGGACGCGGTGGGGACGCAGAGGTTGATCACCACCACGCAGTCATAGTCTTCCGGCTTAGCGACCTGATAGACCGCGTCCCGGATGTCCTCGAACAGCTTGCCCTGAACCAGCGTCTCCGAATTGAACGGCACGTAACCGACGGTCCGCCGGGCGCCATAAAAGTGCGAAGTGAACGTCAGGCCGTACACACAGCACGCCGAGCCACACAGGATCGTCGCCGTCCGCCGCATCCGCAAGCCGACACGGAGCGAGCCGAAGGCCGGGCACATGGATTGCGGCTGGTCGTGCGGGCCGCGGGGATAGTCGGCCAGCAGCTGGTCCATGGTCGCGGACTTGCCGGCGGCGCGCGCCGCGGCGTCCAGCGTATCCTTTCCCCCATGGCAGCCACCATCCATCGTCATACGCCCTCGTAGATGACCTCTAGGGAAGGCTTCACGACGGCCACCTGGCCGCACATGTCCGCCTCGGTGGCGGGCGTCAGCACCACGCCCCGGCCCACGGCGTCGCCCTTGAACAAATTCAGCAGCGCGTCATGCGTGAGCGGATTGGGCCGGACCGGCGGCGCCTCGGCCACCTGTTCGGCCAGCAGCTCGAACACCGCCGCCCACTCGCCACCGGGCTTGCCAATGATCTCGTAGTTGGCGGACTTGCGACGGATGTCCTCATTGGCGGGAATGGCCGATAGCACCGGTATCCCCACAGCATCGGCGAACGCCTGCGCCTCGCCAGTGCCGTCATCCTTGTTGATGACCATGCCGGCCACCCCCACGTTACCACCCATCTTGCGGAAGTAATCCACCGCCGAGCAGACGTTATTGGCGACATACAGGGATTGCAGGTCGTTGGACCCCACCACGATCACCTTCTGGCACATGTCGCGGGCGATCGGCAGGCCGAAGCCGCCGCACACCACGTCGCCCAGGAAGTCCAGCAACACGTAGTCGAAGCCCCAGTCGTGAAAGCCCAGCTTCTCCAGCAGTTCGAAGCCATGAATGATGCCGCGCCCGCCGCAGCCGCGTCCGACCTCGGGCCCGCCCAGCTCCATCGCGAACACGCCGTCCCGGATGAAGCAGACGTCGCCGATGGTGACCTTCTCGCCCGCCAGCTTCTTCTTGGAACTGGTCTCGATGATGGTGGGGCACGACCGCCCGCCAAACAGCAAAGACGTGGTGTCGCTCTTGGGATCGCAGCCGATCAGCAGCACGCGCTTACCCTGCTGCGCCATCATGTAGCTGAGGTTGGCCAGCGTGAACGACTTGCCGATCCCGCCCTTGCCGTAGATCGCGATGATCTGCGTCTCTTTCTTGACCGGTCCCGTCGGCACCGCATCCGGCTCGTAGGATGCTTCGTCACGCAGGGCCGCCGTCATGCTGTTCGGGACGATCGCGTTCATGCGTGGACTCTCCAATCCAAGATCATTTTCAAGCAGGCCGGATGGCCAAAGGCGGTCTCATACGCACCAGCCGCATCCGCCGCCTCGGCCCGGTGCGTGATCAGGCCATCGAGCGAGAGCGCCCCGGACCCGGCCAGCCCGGCCGCCACGGCGAGGTCCGCCTTCTGCCACTGCGCGGCGATACGGATGCGGGCCTCCCGCATGAAGGCCGGCGCGAACGCGAACGACAGCCGGTCCGCATAGAAGCCGGCCAGCACGATCTCCCCACCCGGCGCCAGCCGCCCCACCAGCGTATCCAGCAGCCCGGCATCGCCGCTCACGTCATAGATGGCGCGGTAATCCCGCCGCGGGTCCTGCTCCGGGCTCAGCACGGCATACCCCTTGGCCCCGATCGCCCGCGCCGCATTCTTCTCCCACACGGCCGGATGCCCGCCCGCCAGCACCGTAAGCCGCGCCAGCAGCCGGCCCAGCGCGCCGTGCCCTACGATCAGATCCGGCAACGCGTGCCCAGACAGCGCGTGCTGCGCCGTGGCGGCCAGGGCCAGCAGGACCCCGTGTTCGCCCAGCGCGTCCGGGATGGCGGTCACGCGGGCGCCCGGCACCACGAGGTGCGACGCGGCGCCGCCGAATAGGCCGCGCACCTCACCGAAACACGTGGCGCCGGGCACGAACACCCGGTCCCCCTCGCGATGCCCCGACTCCGCACCGGCCCGGCTCACCCGGCCCACCGTCTCGTAACCCGGCACCAGCGGATACCCCATGCCCGGAAACGGCGGCATCGCGCCGGTATAGAGCAAGCGCTCCGTCCCGGTGCTGATCCCGCTCCATTCCACGTCCACCACCACATCCTGCGAGCTGGCAGCATCGAGGGAAAGGCGGCGAAGCGACAGGTCTTGGGGGGCGCCGAGCACGACAGCTAATGCATCCATACGACCCTCCCCTGTTCTGCCCGGGCATGAGGACCCGTGGTTAGGTGTAAACGTAGCCTGACGGTCTGCAATGTCAATCAGGATTTACAGCCGTGAGTACGCTGACAAGCAGAGGCGTGTCCGTCCGCCGGTGCCGGATCTGCGTGAACCCGGCGCCGGCCAGCATCGCCGAAAGCTCCGCCCGCGTCCGCGCCCGCCCGCTGCCCATCGCCAGCAGATACATGCCGAAATACGCGTAACCGATCGGCTCCGCCCCCGCCGTCCCCGCCATCGGCTCGGCCAGCACCAGGGTGCCGCCCGGCGGCAGCGCGGCGCGCGCGGCCATCAGGATGGTCTGCGCCAGCGCGTCATCGTGATCGTGAATCACCCGCACCAACGAGACGACATCCGCACCATTGGGCAGCGAGTCGCGGCTGAAATCCCCGGCGAACGTCTCGATCTCCGGATGCGCCAGCCGGGCCCGCTCCACCACCGGCGGCAAGTCGAACAGCATGGCCCGCAGCCCCGGGGCCGTCCGCCTCACCGCCGCCAGGAACGACCCGTCGCCCCCGCCCACATCCAGCAGCCGCTGATGCCCGGCGAAGCTGTACGCGCGCAGGATCTCGCCCGCGACCAAGGGCTGCGACGCGGCCATCAGCGCCGTGTAGTCCGCCACCTCCGGCCCGAGCGCACCCGGTTGCGGCGCCCGGGCATACGCCCAATACCGGCCCAGCTCCGTCCCGTCCTGATCGCGCAGCAGCGCCACCGGGTCGGCCAGGTCCGCATAGAGCATGCGGTGATGCCGCACCATTCCAGCGATGGCGGCATTCCCGACCATGGCCGCCCCGAGCGGCCCCAGCCCATAGCCATCGCGCCGTTTGTTGAGCAACTTCAGCGAAACCGCCGCCAGCAACAGCCGCTCCATCCCCGCCTGCGGCACCCCCGCCCGATGCGCCAGCGCCGCCAGCGTGAGCGGGCCATCGGCCAGGATGTCGAACAGCCGCAGCTCGACGCAGGCCTGCAAAACCTGCGAATAGACGAATCCCGCGCACAGATCGAACAACGCCCGCGTCCGCCGCCGCGCAACCGGACGCGTCAACGGGAACGCCGCCGCCCAGGCCCGGAAACGCGCACTGGACACCAGCCGGTCCCGCCAGCGAAGCGGCATCTGCAGCGAGAGGGCGCTCATCTTTCCCCCCTTCCGCTGGCGGGAGAGGGCCGGGGTGAGGGTGGCAAGCAGCGCCAGCCCTTTTTAAAACCTGTCCACGAAGCAAAATCCTGGCGAGGGATGGCGCACGTCGTTACCCTCACCCCGGCCCTCTCCCGGAGGGAGAGGGGGCTGGATTGGCCCCTACGCCGCACGGCGGGCAATCGTCTTCGGCAGCAGCCGCCCCGTCTCGCTCAGGATATGGCTGCGCAGCTCCGACACGCCGCGGCATTGCGGCACCGACTCCACCGCGTCCGCCGCGAGGTCGTCCAGCCGGGCGATCGCCCCGTCCAGCCCCAGCTCCCGCACCGCGTTCGGCCGGTCGTGCGCCACGTCCTGACCCACGGGCTTGCCCAAATCCTCGGCCCGGGCGGTCGCGTCCAGGATGTCATCCGCCACCTGGAACGCCTCACCCAAGCAGGCCCCCAGCCGGCGCCAGGGCTCCGCCTCCGCCCCGGCCGCCGCCGCACCGGCCACGGTCGCGGCGGCAAACAGCGCGCCAGTCTTCTCCCGTTGATATTGCGCCAGGTCGATCGCGTCCTCGCACTCCCACGCCTGCCCGGCCACGATCCCGAACGGCACGCCGACCGAGGCGCCGATCGTCATCATCAGCGGCGCGATCCGCATCGGCACGCAGGCCGCCGCCACCGCCACCGTCTGGAACGCCAGCACGATCAGCGCATCCCCCGCCAGCACCGCCAGCGGCTGACCGAACGCACGGTGCACCGTCGGCCGGCCCCGCCGGGTGTCGGCGTCGTCGAAGCACGGCAGGTCGTCATGCACCAGCGACGCGCAATGCAGCATCTCGATCGCGCACGCCGCCGCGTCCGCCACGCCGGGCGTATCCTCCCCGATGGCGCCGGCCACCGCGAGGCACAGCCGCGGGCGGATGCGCGCGCCCCGCGGAAACACCGCATGCCGCATCGCCGCCGCCAGCTTCGGCGGGCAACCCGGCGCGTCCGCACGGGCCAGCGCCGATTGCAGCGTCCGCTCGATCCGGGTCATGACGTCCATGCGAGAATGCTCCCTAGCCGGTTGTGTCAACTCTTGTTGTCACATAGAGTGTCAGGCAATGCTGACAGTGGCGTCAAGGGGGAATGTGAACGATGCGCGTCGTGGTCATCGGCGCCGGCATGGGCGGCCTCGCGGCGGCGCTAGACCTCGCGCGCCAGGGCGTGGACGTCACCGTGCTCGAGCGGGCCGAGGCGCCCGGTGGCAAGATGCGCAACCTCTCGCCCCTGCCGGGCCGCCCCATCGGCGCCGGGCCCACCGTGTTCACCATGCGCTGGGTGTTCGACAGCCTGTTCGCGGATGCCGGCGCGGCGCTGGACGACCACGTGATCCTCACCCGCGCCCAGACCCTCGCGCGCCACGCCTGGGGCACGGACCGGCTCGACCTGTTCGCCGATATCGACCGCTCCGCTGACGCGATCGGCGCCTTCAATGGCGAGGCCGCCGGCTTCCGCGCCTTCGCGGCCGAGGCACGGCGCATCTACCGCACGCTGGAAAAGCCGTTCATCGAGGCCCAGCGCCCCACGCCGCTATCCCTCACCCGCGGCGCGGGGATCGCCGCCATGTTCGGCATCCGCCCGTTCGACACCATGGCCTCCGCGCTGGCCAAGCACTTCCGTGACCCGCGGCTCCGGCAATTGTTCGGCCGCTACGCCACCTATTGCGGCTCCTCCCCGTTTCGGGCCCCCGCCACGCTGATGCTGGTGGCCCACGTGGAACAGGAAGGCGTGTGGCTGGTCGAGGGCGGCCTGCATCAGGTCGCCGTCGCCACCGCGCGGGTGCTCAAGGGCCAGGGCGGCACCATCCGCTACGGCGCGGAGGTCGCCTCCGTGCTACGCCGGGACGGCCGGGCCTGCGGCGTCCGGCTCAGCAATGGCGAGGCGCTGGCCGCCGACGCCGTCATCTGCAACGCCGACCCGGCCGCCATGGTGACGGACGAGCCGCCGGTGGCCGAACGCTCGTTCTCGGCCGTTACCTGGGCCATGGTCGCGCGCGCCGACGGCTTCCCCCTGCTGCACCACACCGTCTTCTTCACGCCCGACTACGCGGCCGAGTTCGCGCAGCTGGCACGCCGGGTGCCCAACCCCGCCACGGTCTATATCTGTGCCCAGGACCGCCCGGATTCGGACGCCCCGGCGCCCGCGGGCAACGAGCGCCTGCTGATCCTCATCAACGCGCCGGCCCACGGCGATATGGCAATGGAGACCGCCCCATGGCTGGACCAGACCACCCAGTTCCTGGCCCGGAGCGGCCTGACGCTCACCCCCCAGGCCAGCATCCAGACGGCGCCCCCGGACTTTCACCAGCTGTTCCCGGCGACGGGCGGGGCGCTCTACGGCCCGGCGGTGCACGGCTCGATGGCGAGCTTCCGCCGGCCGGGCGCACGGACGGCGCTGCCGGGCCTGTATCTGGCGGGCGGGGCGACGCATCCGGGGGCGGGGGTGCCGATGGCGGCGCTGTCCGGGCGCCAAGCGGCCGCGGCGCTGATGGCGGACCACGCTTCGATCCGTACGTCCCGCCGGACGGCTACGCGTGGTGGTATGTCGACGCGCTGAGCGACGATGGCGAGCACGGCCTGACCATCATCGCCTTCATCGGCAGCGTGTTCAGCCCCTACTACACCTGGGCCCGCCGCCGCACCCCGGCCCGGCCACAGAACCACGTAGCGCTCAACGTCGTGCTATACGGACGCCGCAAGCGCTGGGCCATGACGGAGCGGGGCGAGGCCGCGCTCACAGCCTCCGCCACCAGCCTCCGCATCGGCCCGAGCCAGCTGCAATGGGACGGCGGCGTGCTCACGATCGATTTGGACGAGGTCACCGTTCCGCTGCCGGTGCGCCTCCGCGGCAAGGTTCGCGTCCACCCGTCGGCCCTCCCCGGCCAGGACTTCACGCTCGACGCCGCCGGACGGCACGGCTGGTCGCCTTTGGCGCCGGTGTCGCGCGTGGAAGTCGCGCTCACCCGCCCCGCCCTTCGCTGGTCCGGCCCCGGCTACCTCGACACCAACGCCGGCTCCGCCCCGCTCGAGCGTGATTTCGTTCGCTGGGACTGGTGCCGGGCACCGGGCGAGACCGGCGCCACCATCCTGTACAACGCCCACCGCCGCGAGGGGGGCGAGCAAGCCCTGGCGCTCCGCGTCTCCCGCGCCGGCACGCTGGACCGGGTGGACCCGCCGCCGCTGGCCCCGCTGCCGCCCACCCTATGGCGCATGCAACAGGAGACCCGCGCCGATGCCGGCTTCGTGCCGCGCTTGCGGCAACGCCTGGAGGACACCCCGTTCTACGCCCGCTCCGTCATCGACACCCGGCTCTATGGCGCTGATGTCGTGGCGGTGCATGAGAGCCTGTCGCTGGACCGGTTCCGCACGCCGGCGGTGCAGGCGATGCTGCCGTTCCGCATTCCCCGGCGGACAAAGACATCCTTTCAGAAGTGAGCTTGTTGGGCGCTACGGAAATCCCCTGTCATATTGTTCCTATCAAATCAGCCTACGCGGCTATGCCGCAGCTCTTAGAGGCATTCGGCGGCGAAGCCCCGGCGCGCTATTGACCAAACGGCGGCACAGATGTGAGTAAGATGCACCCATGAGAACATGGCTAGGCACCTCCGGCGGCGTATGGAACGCGGCGTTTCAATGGGCACCCGGCGGCGCACCCACCGCCTCGGACGACGTGACCATTACCGGCCCGGCAACCACCTACGGCACGGCCGCCTATGCCTTCGAAACTTTCCAAACCATCACCGGACCCGGCGCCGCCGCCGGCCTCACGGTTATTGGCAACACGGCGTTCTCAGGTATGTTCTCGGCCGGCGCCGTGTCCGTCGGAACCGGGCTGCAAGCGCCGGGCGGGCTGCAGCTGAATGCTGGAACGTCTCTCACCGCCACATCGCTTACCGAAACTTTTGGCACCGTCCGCGTCACCGGTGCGCAGCTCAGCGTAGCCGGCAGCATCACCCTGCACGACAGCTACCCGTTCACCTACGCCTCGCTCACAGTCGAAGGCGGTGCCGCCGTGCAGGCAAATGGGCTGGTGATGGGCGCGACGGTCGAGGGCGCACGAAGCTATGCCGGCCGGGTCTTGGTCCAATCGGGCGCCACGCTCGAGCTGGGTGCCGTGGGCGGGGTGGCGCCGGGGGTGCTGCAGATCGACGCCGGGCACGTGCTGAGCGGGACGGGCGAGGTGTCGGCCGTCCAAATCGTCAATAACGGCCTCATCCTGGCCCAGCCCGGCCTCACTCTCGATGCCCCCATCACCGGCACCGGCCAGCTCCAGATCGGCGCCGGCGCCACGCTCCGGATCGGTGCCGACGCCAATGCCATCGGCTTTGCGGACAACACGGGCACCCTGGTCCTAACCGGGCTCACGACGCCCGGCACCATCACCGGTTTCGTCCAGGGCGACACGATCGGACTGACCCAATCCAGCATTACGGGCGCTACCTACCGCGCGGAGACCGGCATCCTGACGCTCAGCCACGGAACCGACGCCGTCGCGACCCTCACTCTCGCCGGCGACTACACCGGCGAGACCTTTGCGTTGCAACCCAACACCTCCTACGCCACCGCCATCCAGGTCCTGCCAGCCACGCCGCCGCCCGCCGGCGCGTTCCAGTTCACCGCCGGCGCCACCAGCGGCACGGACACCGGGGATGCCTATACCGGTCCGGTCGCGGGGCTCGACCGGCAGTATCTCTGGTCCGGCACGGGTGGCGTCGCGCTGGCGGCCACGGTGCCGAACGTGTTCTTGAAGGGCGGACCCGGCGATGACGCGCTCCGCGCCGGCGCCGGGTCCAACGTGCTGGACGGCGGGGCCGGCTCTAACTTCCTGGTCGGTGCCAATGGCGCGGATGGCGGCCAAGACACGTTCTTCATCGATGAACGGCAGGGCGCCGTGACCTGGAGCACCGTCGCCGGTTTCCACCACGGCGACACCGTCACGTTCTTTGGCTTCACCGCGGGCGTAAGCACCGAGCCCTGGACCGCGGTCGACGGCACCCCAGGCTATCAGGGTGCCACAATCCACTCCGAGCTCGCCGGCGCCGGCACCGGCGTCAATGGCTCCGTCACCTTCGCCGGGGTAAGCCTTGCGGACGCGCTCGGCAGGTTTACGTCCACCACCGGCACCGTCGGCGGCACCCCCTACCTGCGGATCGTGTTCACGGGGTAGCCTCAGAACTCCGCGCTGATCGTCCCCAACACCGTGAGCGGCAGCGCCGGGCGGAGGGTGGCCGCGCCGTCCGTGTCATAGATGCGCGCATCCGTGAGGTTCTGGATATTCAGCTGCGCCCGGAGCGGACGGCCCCGGATGTCGAAGCGCTGCCACGCCGCCGCGTCCAGCCGGACATAGCCGGGCAGCTTGAAGCTGTTCGGAACCGTCGCCTCCCGCTTGGTTTCCGCCCGGATGCCGGCCCCAACGCCCAAGCCCGCGAGGGGTGAACCCTCGGCGAACTCATAGCTGGTCCAGACCTGCCCGGCATGCTTCGCCACCCCCGCCAGCACGGTGCCGCGCGGCAGCCGGTTGTCCCGCGTCACGTCCGCATCCGTATAGGCGTAGCTTGCCGACACCTTCCAGCCCGGGCGCAGCTCTCCGGCGACGTCCACCTCGATGCCCCGGCTCCGCTGCTCGCCAGACGCCAGGCTATACAGCGGGTTGGCCGGGTCGGGCGTGGGGACGTTGGTGCGGTCGATCTGGAACAAGGCCAGCGTCGCCTGGATGCGCCTGTCCAGGAACTGCTGCTTTACGCCCACCTCCCATTGCGCGGAGGTGCCCGGCGCCAACGCGGCCCCGGCGGCGGTCGTGACGGTCGTGGGCAGGAAGCTGTTGGCCCAGCTCACATACAGCGCGGTCGTGGGCACCGGCTCATACACCAGCCCTGCGCGTGGCGAGAGATGATTCGCGGCGCCAGCGCTCCGGCTGCGCGCGATCAAATTGGCCGCCACCGTGTCAGTGGCGTCATACCGCGCCCCCACCAGCAGCCGCACCTGCGGGGTCAGCGTGACGAAATCCTGCACATACCCGGCCGCCGCCTCCACGCGGGACCGTGTGCGGCTGCTCAACGTGAACCGCCCCGGGTTCACGCCATAGACTGGGTTGACCAGGTTGAGGGCGGGCAGCGCGGCGGTCGAACCCTTCGCCTCGAACAGGCTGCGGTACACTTCAAGCCCGGCCAGCGCGCTATGCTCGAAGGGCCCGGTGCGGAACGTGCCGGACAGCTCGTTCTGCCAATCGAAATCCTGCCCGGTCTGCGGCCCCCGTGTCACGGTGCGCCCGAGCGTCACGCCGTTGGCCGCCAGCGGAAACGACAAGAACCGGTTGGAGCCGATCGAGTAATTGACCACCGACGCATTGAACCCCGACCGGAACTGCAGCCCCGAACCGAACACATGCACCCAGTCGTAGCCCAGGCGCCAGGCGTCCTTGCTGCTATCGGACAGGTTCGGGTCCACGAAGCTGAACGATAGCGGCAGTCCCAGCGTCTTGCGCGCGAGCGGTGACTGGTAGGGGCTGAAGCTGAAATTGCCGTGCAGGTATTGCGCCCGGAGGATGATGGTATCCTGATCCGTCGGCCGCCACCGCGCCACCGGATTGATGAACAGGTTCTCGCTGTAGCCAAACCGGCGAAACGTATCGGCGCGGTCGTAGGCGGCGTTCAGGCGCACGGCCAGGCTGCCATAATCCTGGTTGGCATCGACCGTGGACCGTACCAGCCCGTAGCTCCCCGCCGTCAGCCCGGTGCGGACGAAACTGCCGGATACCGGCGTTTTCGTCACGACATTCACCGTGCCGCCCGACGACACCGCCCCGCCATACAGTGCCGAGGGTGGGCCCTTCAGCACCTCGATCCGCTCCACCCCCTGGATGTCCTGCTGATTGCTCTGCTCACGAAACCCGTCCCGCAGCGACGTGCTGCTGTCGACGAAGCCGCGCACCCGGAACGAGAGCGAGCCCGGCAGAAGATTGCTGCTTTCGACACCGCTCACGCTCTCGGTCGCCTGGCGGATCGTGAGCGCGCCCCGGTCCTGGATCAGCGCCTGCGGCACGGTCTGCACCGACACCGGGACGTCCTGCGTGGCCGCGGGTACCCGCAGCGCCGTGGTGTTGTCCGGCGTCAGATAGCCCCGGACCGGCGCGCGTGGGGCAGTGACCCTGATATCGGGCAACGTGAAATCGACCGGGCCCGACGGGTCCGGGGCTTGCTGCGCGTGGACGGCGCCGGGCACGAGCCATAGGGCGGTAGCCCCGGCGAGGGTGATCCTGAACATGACATCTCCTGACAGACGGATGGGGCGAGGCTGGCCTGTCAGGCGGTGGGCGGGGCGCGGGATTGGGGCGGTGGTGCCGATGGCCCCAGCGCGGGCTGACGCGACACGGGCCCGGCGCTGGCGATCAGCCAGGTGATCCGCGCAGCCGTCAGGTGCGGCGGCGGGGCCGCTTCCAGCGCGGGGAGTTGATGACACGCCGGGCAGTCCATGCTGGCCACGGCGGGCGCGTGCGGCACAGCCGGCCCGTGCGACGAGCAGATCGTGTCCGGCGTTGGCGCCGCAAGCATGGCGCAGCTTGCATAAGCCAGCGGCCACAGCAGCAGCGGTAGCACCGCCCAGAGCGGCGATAGCGTCCGGAACCAAGCCATCATGGGCGGTCAGCCCTTGCGCGGCGCCCCGTCGACCGGAGCGGCCAGACCCAGGCGCACCCCCGCCGCCTCGGCCGCCTTGCGCGCTTCGCCGTCCATCCAGACCCGGCCACGCCGCGCCTCCGCCAGCTTCTCCGGCCCGATTTCGTCAGGCGTGCCGGCGTAGAAGGGCGGTTGCGGCGAGTATTCGATGATCAGCTGGATGCGCTTGGCCGCCTCCTCCCCGCGCAGCGTCGCCGCCAGGGTCAGCCCGAAATCCAGCCCGGCCGTGGTCCCGCCCCCGGTCAGCCGGTTACGGTCCTGCACGACGCGCTGGTTCACCCACTCGGCCCCCATCAGCGGCAATAGCCCGGCAACCCCCCAATGCGCCGTGGCCTTATACCCGCGCAGCAGCCCGGCGGCAGCGATGATCAGGCCGCCAGTGCAGACGCTGGTGACGAACTTGGCCTTGGCCCCGCGGTCGGCGAGAAACTGAAGCGTCGGCTCGTCCCCCATGGCAAAAATGGTGCCCATGATGCCGCCCGGCACGAACAGCACGTCGAGGTCATCGGGGCAGTCCGCGAAGGTGGCCGTGGGCGTGACGTCGATCCCCACATCGGTCGAAACCGGCATCCGGGTCTGCGCCACGAGGCTAATATCGCTACCCAATATGTTCAGCACCGTCTGCGGCCCGACCAAATCCAGCAGGATCATGCGGTTATAGACCAGCATGGCCACCTTGAGCTTGGGCGCCGCGCTCTGCTGGGCCGCCGCGGTCTGCGTGGCCAGCGCCGCCCCAGCCAGCATGGCCGCAGCGGCAAACTCACGACGGCCCCACTCTGGTCCCGGCATCCTAGCCTCCTGTTGATGGTGTCGTAAGCGTATGGAGTGGTTCGAGGCTGGTCAATTGCGTCTATGATGCAGACCCAAGCTTACACGTCGCGCGATTCCGGACGATAGAGGCTCCATGACAGGCACGGACCCCGTAACCGACTTTATCGAGAAGACGCTTGCCGACAGTCCGCGGAAAGAGATCGATCAAGAGGAGAATGTCATAAAAACAACATTCCAATTAATAGAAGCCGCCTTACGGCTGGCCCATGAGTGGTCGTTTAGCAGCGTTGACGGCGGTTCCGAAGCAAGTAAACCGGAACCTGCCGGGCCGATTTCAGCGTCCTCGGATACTTATGATTTGAAGTCACCTGGGCCGTGTCCGCCGAAGTGAGGGTTTTCACTGTCAGGCTATTAAGGGATTACTTTTAAACGGTTTCCACAATGTGCATTATTAGTCACAACTTGATTGCGATCACATGGTCGGGCGAAATTCCAACCCGGCGCGTGGACATCAGGATGCGGAACACATGCAGGCGGCGGTTATAAATAACCTCTCTGGCCCGTTCCTTTTTCGCCTCGGTTTCGCGCCACTAGGTGAAACCGAGGGTCAAGGCGACGGCCAAAACAGGGCCTAAGCCGGTTGCCGCGACAACGGCCCATGTATCAGCCGTGATCGCAATTTATTCCGCGCCTAAAGCGGGCTGCGGCACACGCTGCACGTTGATGCGGTCGGCCTGCTTCATGGCCTGCGCCATGTCGTAGGCAAGCTGCATTCCAGCCCACGAATCAGGGGTGCTGCCAAACGCCTTGGCGAGTCGGATCGCCATTTCGGTGGAGATGCCGCGCCGCTCGTTTACCAGCTCGGACAGGGCATTGCGCGAGATGCCAAGCGCCTTCGCGCCGTCCGTCACGCTTAAGCCCAAAGGTTCAAGGCACTCCTGCCGGACAATCCGGCCCGGATGCGGGGGGTTCTTCATCGGCATGGTTTCAATCCTCCTAGTGGTAGTCGATCAGGTCCACGTCCACGGTGGCGGACCCTTCGAAGCGCCAGATAATCCGCCAGTTGGCGCGGACGGTGACGGCCCAGAAGCCCTTCAGGTCGCCCCTGAGCGGGTGCAACCGAAAGGTTGGCAGGTTCATTGCCTCCGGCTCGTTGGCTTGGTCCAGCACGGCAAGGATATTCAGCACCTTGTCGAGCATGTCCGCGCCGATCTGGCTGCGGTCGCCGCGCTCATACAGCCGTTTCAGCCCGCGATGTCGGAAGCTGATTATCATATCGTGATGTAGCTTGTAGCCTGTCGCATGTCAATACATACACGAGCGGGCGCTCTGGAAGCGATATGGCTAGAACGGCAGATCGCCTTTCACCCGAACATCGGTCGAGGATTTTGAAAAGAGAACTCGGACAGAATGGCCGATAAGCCGCCTGCAGAGCCTGTCGCTCCCACGACGCCTCAGAGCGGATCGGGTAGGTTGGCCTACCTCAGTCTGATCGGTTCGTTTCTTTCCTTTGATCAGCCGGCTGCTTAGCCCTGCGAATGTCTCGCCGCACCGACCGCAGTTCCCAGCCCAATAGGGCCACGAACAGCAGCATGAGGATGACCCACTCCCACTGGCCGATCACGCGCGGCTCCGCACGGCGTCGCCGCGAGTTTCGCCTAAGCGCGTAAACAGATCCAGCAGCCAGGCGATTTGCCCGTCCAAATTGCGGCGGGCAGCGCGATGGGTGGGGATGGCGCTGACCAGGAACTGCGCGGCCGGCAGCGGCAAAAGCGGGGTGGCGCGCACCGGAATGGGCGCGCGGAGCGTGCTTTGCGCGACCAGCAGCAGCTTCTGGGTGGGCGAGACCACGGCGCGGGTGGTCACGGAGTCATGGCCGCGCCGGGCGACCTCCCGGCCGATCTGACGGTAAAGGCGGCGAGCGGTGCCGATGCCGGGGCGGCAGTCCAGCGGCAGCAATGCCTCGCCAGGCGTGGCGCGCCGGTAGCAATTCTCCGCCGCCAGCAAGAGTCGGGCAATAACCGTGCCTAGCGCCGGGGTGAACGCCGGGTTGGCGACGAAGGCCGCCGGGTCCAGACCGGCCTCGCGCAGCCAGGCGTGCGGCAGATAGAGCCGCCCGGCCCGGGCATCCTCCCCCACGTCACGGGCGATGTTGCTGAGCTGCATAGCGATCCCCAAGTCGGTCGCCCGGGCCAGCGCATGCGGCGTGCGGGCGCCCATCAGCACCGCCATCATGGCGCCCACCGTGCCGGCCACCCGGGCGGCGTAGTCCTGCAGATCGTCGAGTGTCTCATACACCCGGCCCATGGCGTCCCAAGCAAAGCCCTCCAGCAGCGCGTTCAGCAGAGCGCGGGGGATGCCATGGTCCTGCACGACACGGGCCAGCGCGCGGTCCGGCGCGAAATCATGCGGGCGGGCGGCAAAAACCGCGTCCAGCCGCGCATGCAGCATCGCCAGCGCCGGGCCGGGCGTCGGGCTATTGTCGATCGCGTCATCCGCGACCCGGCAGAACGCATACAGCGCCGTGGCCGGCGCATGCACCCGGCGCGGCAGCAGCAGCGCGGCGGCGTGGAACGATTTGGAGCCACCCCGCAGCATGACCCGGCAGGCGGCGAGGTCGGTCTCAAACGTGTTGGGCATGCGGCACGACCTCGTCTAAGACCTTGGCGGAACACAACACACCGGGCAGCCCGGCGCCGGGATGGGTGCCTGCACCCACGAGAAACAGGCCCTTGATGTCCTCACTGACATTGTGCGGGCGGAACCAGGCGGATTGCGTAAGGATCGGCTCCATGCCAAACGCGGCCCCCTTGAATGAGCTGAGCCGGTCCTGGAAATCCTGTGGCGTCAGCACGTGCGACGTCACCAGCGCGGCCTCGAGCCCGGGCATGATACTGGCCTCGAGCGCCTGCATGATGCGGAGCCGGTAGGTTTCGGCAAACACAGTCCAATCCGTGCCGCTATCCAGATGCGGCACGGGGGACAGCACATAGAAGCCGTCGCAGCCCGGCGGCGCCAATGACGGATCGGTCGCCGTCGGGCGGTGCAAATAGAGGCTGAAATCGTCGGCGACTTTGTGGTGTTCGAAGATGTCGGCCAGCAGCTCTTTATACCGCGGCCCCAGCAGGATCGTATGATGCGCCACATCCGGATACTGCCGCCTGGTGCCGAAATACCAGACGAACAGGCTCATGGAATACCGCGCTCGCTCCACCCGGCGGTCCGTCCAGGTCCGGCGGTGTTCGGGCGCGATCAGGCCGCGATACGTCGTGGCGCTATCGGCATTGGACACCACGATCCCCGCCGCGATGGTGCTGCCATCGGCCAGCCGCACCCCGGTCGTGGCACCGTCCCGCACCAGAATCTCCTGCACTGGCGCGTTGCAGCGCACCGTGCCGACCTGCCCTTCGATCAGCCGGACCATCCCCGTCACCAGCGCGCCGGTCCCGCCCATGGCGAAATGCACGCCCCAATTCCGCTCCAGGAACGCAATCAACGCGTAGATCGAACTCGCCTGGAACGGATTGCCGCCGACCAGCAGCGGGTGGAAACTTAAAACCACCCGCAGCCGCGCGTCCTTGATGTGCCTGGCCACCAAGCCATGCACGCTGCGCCAGCCTTCGAGCTTGACGAGCGCCGGGGCGACGCGGGCCATGTCCGTCCAATGGCTGAATGGCACAGCGCCCAGCTGCTCGAATCCTACGCGGAAGATCGCCTCGCTTTGCGCCATGAAGCGGCGATAGCCGGCGACATCACCGGGGCTGAACCGCGCGATCTCGGCCTCCATCGCCGCCGGGTCGCCGGTGTAGTCGAATGTGGCGCCGTCATGGAACCGGATGCGGTAGAACGGGGTGACGGGCCGCAGCTCCACATCATCGGCCAGCGTTTGGCCACATAACGTCCATAATTCCTCAAGCAGAAACGGCGCGGTAACGATCGTGGGCCCGGCGTCGAACGTGAATCCGTCCTGCCGGTACACGTAGGCCCGGCCCCCCGGCGCATCCAGCTGCTCCAGCACCGTTACCGCGTAGCCCTTGGCCCCGAGCCGGATGGCCGCCGCGAGTCCGCCGAAGCCGCTACCAATCACCACCGCCACAGGTCGGGTGGTGCCGGCCATCACGGGGGCGGGCAGGAGTGAGTCTGGCATTACACCGGAAGTGTAAGCCTATCCTGACACTCCTGAGAAGGGGGTATGTTCGTCCGGGACGAGGCTAATAGGGCTCCAGCAGCCGCTCGATGTAATCGAGCTCGTTCTGAGGCCGGCCGCGCTCGGCACCGCGCCGGCGCAACTCGTCCTGAAGGGCGCGGCCCCGCGCGGCTTCCATCTCGTCCGGCACATGTACGTCACCGCTCTCCGCGCCACCTACGCCGCTGGGCGCCGGGCGGCCGAGCGGGTCGCGCCGGGCCATACGCCGGCGGCCCGGGCCCGGCGTGTCCCCCTCGCCGCGGCCCGGCTGACCCAGGCCCTGGCCGTCCTTGTTGCCTTGTCCCTGACCCTGGCCTTGCCCGCCGGGCTCCTCACCCTGGCCGTCATCGCCTTCGCCCTCACCCTGCTCGCCCGTGCCGAACTGCCGGGCGACCTGCTGACCCATATCGCGCCCGCCTTTCTGCAGCGCCTCGATCGCACGCTGCTGAGCGGCGCTCGGGTCCTGCCCGCGGCTCATCGCCTCTCCGGCCTCCCGCATCGCAAGGTCGGCCTCGCCCAGGCTGGGCGGCACTTGGCCGGTCAGGTCGCCAAACCGCTGCATCAGCTCACCCAGGGCCCGGCGCAGCGCCTTCTGTGTTCGCGCGTCCTGATCGGACGTGCCGGGCTTCGCGGCACCGCCGGGTGGACCGACCGGCTGCATGTGATCCAGCAGGCCGCCCTCGCGTTTCACCATATCCTGCACCGCGCTCTGCTGCTGGCGCCCACGCTCCCGCCGCTCGGCATTGCGCTGCTCACGCGCCTCACCCGATTCCGGGCGGGCGTTCTGCAACTCCTCCAGCAGCTTTTCGAGCTCCGCCATCTTCTGCTTCGCATCCGGCATCCGGCCCTCCTTGGCCGATTGCTGCGGCTGCTGCGCCTTGCGGTCCAGCTCCCGCCCATTCATCTGCGGGGAGCCGGGGTCGAACGGCGGGGCAGAATTCTCCTTCAAGGCCTGCTCGTTCAACGCCTCCAGCTGCCGCTGGATCGCCTCCCGCAGCTCCTGCGTGCGCTTATCGATCTCGGCCTGCTGCGCGTCGGACGGCTTGTCCTGGGCGGATTTGGGGTCGTCCGGCTTTTCCGCGCCGGGCTTGTCTTCGTTGGGCTTGTCTTCGTTGAGCTTGTCTCCGTTGGGCTTCTCTGGGGATGTGTTGAGAGCATCGCGCAGCTTCTCCCGGGCTGCTTCCAGCGCCTTGGACGTGCGATCCAATTCGCCGTCCTCCAGCGCCAAAGCGAGCGCCCACATCCGGGCCTGCGCCTCATCCACCGTCTCCGGCCCTCGCCCCCGCTGTAGCAGGGAGGCGATGGCGCGGAGATTGAGCAGGATTTGCTCTGACTGCTCGAACGCCTCCGGATGCGCGGCAATGCCATCCAACGCACTCCGTGCCTGGTTCCGCGCCGGCTCGTCAAGCGTGAGGCTCAGCTGGCGACGGATGGCAATC
Source organism: Acetobacteraceae bacterium (assembly GCA_965246925.1). Classification (GTDB taxonomy): domain Bacteria; phylum Pseudomonadota; class Alphaproteobacteria; order Acetobacterales; family Acetobacteraceae; genus JANPPS01. Next base: position 277,751 of record OZ251994.1, read on the forward strand.
ACAGCCTGTGCTACGGGATTGCGGAACGGGCGCTCCGGCAAGGTCAGCGCAGCGCCAGGGCTGGCGCCGGTCTGGCCCGGCACGTCCCGCGCGACGATCCGCCCGGTTACGGGCAGGCCAGCCCACGGATGAGCCGTAAGGTCCGGCGCCGCGACGCCGCGGGCGGTCCTCAACGAAGGTTTCAGCGGTAGCGGCACCATCAGCGGTGGCGCGTCCGGACGGTCCCGCAGGTGGAGTTCGGCCTGCACGCTGGCGAGGCCGTAATCATCCTCCGCCCGCCATGGCAGCCTCGTCTGCAAACTGGGCTGGCCGTTGGCCGAGCCCTGGCCGGGTGCCTCCGTGAACGCGGCGGCCGGCGGCAGGTCCGGCGTGACCGACACGGTCCAGTCGGCCAACTTCTCCGTGCGCACGCTCACGGCCAAACGGCCGGATGCTGTCAGCGTCGCAATGGTTTGGAAACTGGTGCTGTCCAGCGGTTCGAACGACATGGCGGCGCCGTCCTGCAGCATAACCGGAGTGGCGCTGGCGCCCGTGACGTTCAGGGTAAGCTTGCTCCCGGTTGGTACGGTCACTGCCGGGTCGGTGGACGCCAGAAGCCGGGGTGGCAGGCCGGTATAGGCGGGGGGCGTGATCCAGGCCTGGATCTGGGCGGCGGCGGACGGGACCGGCGCGGGCCAGCCCGGCATCACGGCGCGCGCCAGCCGCGGCCCCGCTTCCGGCCCTGCGATCACCAGCGCGGCGATGAACAGCACGGCCATAGCGCCCCGGAGCGCGCGCGGGTCCCGGGCCGGCAAGCCTGGCCGCGGCGCAACCACACGGAGCTTGGCGGCACTCGCGGCCACTCGGCGCAGGTGTTCGCGCCATAGCGCCTGGGCTTCCGGCGAAGCGTCCGTAGGGCGATCGCTCAAGACGGCCAGCGGACGGTGTTTTACGCCGGAGCCGCGTTCGAGCCGGCGGTCCACCTCATCCGCGGTGGGCGGCCTGAGCTGGCGGAGCCCGCGCCACAGCAACAGCCCACACCCGGCAGCGGCGATGGCCAAGGCGCCGAACCGGGCCGCCTGGGGCAGCAAGGACGTAACGTTCAGCAACGACAGAACGAGATAGGTGCCAGCCACGCCGGCCGGCGGCCACAATGCAGGCCAAAGCCGCTCCCACCGCATCGCGAGCCGGGTCAAGGCGCGCTTCCGCGCCAGGGCCGCCATCTGCTGTATGGAGCCGTCCGTCACCCGAGCCAGTCTGGCATCAGCTCGCCATCCCACAGCGCCTCAAGCGGCTGGCGCGCGCGGATCGTGGCCCAGCGGTCACCGTCCACTAGGGCCTGCGCGGCCAGTGGCCGGGCGTTGTAGGTCGAGCTCATGACAGAACCATATGCGCCTGCATCGAGGATCGCCAAGCGCGCATTGGGCCGGAGCGCTGGTAGAGCGCGCCCGTGGGCGAAAATGTCCCCGCTCTCACACACGGGCCCCACGATGTCGGCCGGTGCATGTGGCTGGACGGCGTCGTAGGCGCTGAGCGGCACGATACCGTGCCAGGATTCGTACATCGCCGGACGGATTAGGTCGTTCATGGCGGCGTCCAGCACGACGAAGCGGCGGCCAGCCTGTTTCACCAGCACGACGGACGTAAGCAATAGGCCGGACGGTCCGGCCAGCCATCGCCCCGGCTCGATCGCCAGCCGGACACCAAGGCCGCCCAGCGTCTGCCGGATCACCCCGGCCAGCGCTTCGGGCAACGGCACCGGCTCATCACGGTAGGCGATGCCCATGCCACCGCCGCAATCGACGATATCGACGGTCTGGCCCATGGCGCGCAGCGTACGCACCAACTCGGCCGCGCGGAGATAGGCGGCGCGGAATGGTGCCATGGTAAGAATCTGGCTGCCAATATGCAGGCTGAGGCCCACCGGCTCGATCTCCGGCAGCGCGGCCGCGTGAGTATAGAGTGCCGCCGCGTCCTGGTAGGCGATGCCGAACTTATTATCGGCGCGCCCGGTAGTGATCTTGGCGTGCGTGCCGGCGTCCACGTCCGGATTGATGCGGAGCGCCACCTTCGCCGTGCGGCCCATGCCGGCGGCGATGGCCGATAGCATGGCCAGCTCCTCCGCGCTTTCGACGTTGAACTGGCCCACCCCATGCTCGAGCGCGAGGCGAAGCTCCCAATCTGCTTTTCCGACGCCGGCGAACACGATGCGGGCCGGGGGGATGCCTGCGGTGATGGCGCGCATGACCTCACCGCCGCTCACCACGTCGGCGCCAGCGCCGGCCTGGTGCGCGATGCGCAGCAGAGCCAGGTGATCGTTGGCCTTGACCGCATAATGTATGCTGAGCGGCAGGTCGTGAAACACACGCTGCAGCTGAGCCAACCGCCCCCTGAACGTGCCGGCCGAGATGACCCAGGTGGGCGTGCCCAGCGCATCCGCGATGGCGTTAAGCGGCACTCCCTCCAGCAAAAGGCCGTCCATGGCGTGCATGGAGAGCTGCGGCCGCGCGGCGATCAGCTCCTGCGTGGTTGGATCAGTATCGGGGGATAGAACGGCGGGATGCATCATCACCGGGACGGGTACGACCGCGGGTATCTGACCTCATCGGGCGGACCCGGCGGAACGGGTGCGCCCTTCTTGCCGCACCCAGCCACCGTGAGCAGCAACAGCACCAAGACAAGCGCCCTTATTTGGGGGCCACGCCGAATTTGCCGCCCCGCATTTCCAGCACCACGACGCCTGCGGTGCTGGCCGGGTCGCGGCCTTGGGTGAAGGTGAAGGGGCCCATCACGCCGTCATTCTTTGTAGTCAGCAGGGCCTCGCGGATCTTTTCCGGCTCGGCCGCGCCGGCCCGGGTGATGGCGGCGGCAACGATGTGTAGGCAGTCGTAGGCCTGGGCGGCAAACTGGTCCGGGTCCTTATTGAAGCGGGCGCGGAATTTGCTGACGAACGCTTCATTCATCGCGTCGGGCTTGGCAATGAACCAGGGACTGCCGACCAGCAATCCATCCGCCGCCACGCCAGCGATCTCACCGAGTTTAGGCGAGTTGCTGCCGTTGCCGCCGATGAACAACGTCTCCTTGCCGATCCCCAGCGCGCGCGCCTGCAACAGCACGCCCGACACCGGCTCCACCAGGGCGGAAACGCCGATCGCGTCCGGCTTCAGCCCTTTTACCTTTGTCAGTTGCGCGCTGAAATCGGTGTCCTTGCTGCCGAAGCTCTCAATCGTGAGAACCTGAAGGCCGGCTTTTTCGGCGGCGGCCTTCATGGTGTCGAAGCCGGATTTCGAAAACGCGTCGTCATTGGCGTACATCAGCGCCACGGTCTTCACCCCCCGCGCCTTGGCGGCGGCGAGCGTCACCGGGATCACATCGCTTTCCGGCAGGCTAGTACGGAAGACATAAGGGCCGATGTCGGTGATCCCGGCGGCCGTAGTACTGGTGCCGATGATGGGAATTTTACGCTCGTTCACCACCGGGCCCACGGCGAACATTTCGTTGCTGAGGGTGGGGCCGATCACGGTCACGACCTTGTCCCGGCCGATCAGCTTGCGAGCGGCGTTGATGGCCTGGTCCTTGTTTCCCGCGCTGTCCTCGATGGTGAGCTGAACCTTGCGGCCCAGCACGCCTTTTTCATTCACCTCGTCCAGCGCCAGTTCCAGCCCGGCACGGATCGCCGTGCCATATGCGGCGCTAGGGCCGGACAAAATTTCGACGGCGCCAATCTGAATCGGCGCTTCCTCCGCACGCGCTGCCAGCGGCAGGGTCAGCAGGGCGGCAATCAGCAATTCTCTACGGCGCATCGTATCCCCAAGATTCATTTGTGCGTTCATTTTGCGCGGACCGTAGCCGAACCCGCCAGCGGAGGCTACTAAACCTACCTGAAAGCCCGAGGCAACATGTCCGATACCCCGCCCGATCGCCTATCCAACAACCCGGCCAGTCCATTCTACAATGAACCCATGCTCGAGCGCGGCATCGGCATCCGCTTCAAGGGCATCGAGCGGACCAACGTGGACGAATATTGCGTGAGCGAGGGCTGGGTGCGTGTCACCGTCGGCAAAGCCATGGACCGCTTCGGCCGGCCAATGACCATGAAGCTGCAGGGCGTAGTGGAGCCGTATTTCCGCGGCACCCCTTGAAGCTGCGGATCGCCACCTGGAACATCAACTCCCTCCGGCTGCGCCAAAGGTTGCTGACACCGCTGGTCGAGGCGCTCGACCCTGATGTGATCTGCCTGCAGGAGACCAAGGTCCCGGACGCGCTGTTCCCCGATGACGCGCCGTCCGCGCTTGGCTTCCACCATGTCGCCCGGCGCGGCATGAAGGGCTATAATGGCGTGGCCATCCTGAGCCGCATTCCGCTGCGGATATTGGAGGACTCGCCGGATTGGTGCGGGCGCGGCGACTGCCGCCATCTGGCAGTCGGACTGGACACGCCGGGCGGAGTCACGCTGCATAATTTCTACGTGCCCGCCGGCGGCGACCTGCCGGACCCGGTGCTGAATGACAAGTTCGCCCACAAGCTCGATTTCGTGCGGGAAGCGACCGCCTGGTTCGTGGCGCACCCGCCACGGCGCAGCGTGCTGGTGGGTGACCTGAATATCGCGCCGCTCGAACAAGACGTTTGGAGTCATAAGCAGCTGCTTGGCGTGGTCAGCCATACGCCGGTCGAGGTCGCCCACATGGCGGACTGGATGGCCACCGGGTTCACCGATGCCATGCGGCATTTCGTGCCGTCCGATCAGAAGCTCTACACCTGGTGGAGCTACCGTAACCAAGACTGGCGGGCGTCCAACCGGGGCCGGAGACTGGATCATATCTGGGTCACGCCGGACTTAGCGCCGGCTCTGCGGTCAATGCAGGTTCTGCGGGATGCGCGGGACTGGGAACGAACCTCTGACCACGTGCCGGTCTGTATCGAAGCCGAGCTGTGACGAGCCCGGTCCCTTGCGCAAACTCGTTGGCCCTAAATCGGAAACCTTGCATTGGCGCGCGCCGCTTATGCAGCATCGCATCCATGCCCGGCTCGAAGATGCGGTAGGTTCCGCGGCCCTCGGCCTTGGCCTGATAGAGCGCGGTGTCCGCACCGCGCATCATGAGGTCCGGGTCGAAGGCTCCGTCCGCCGGCGGGATCGCGATGCCGATGCTGACGCCGATTTGCGCCCAATGCTGATTGAGTTCAAACGGCACCGCTATATCGGCAGCTATACGCTCGGCGATTGCCGCCGCCTCCGCGGCTTGCGTGACGCTGTCCAAGATGATGGCGAACTCATCTCCGCCCAGCCGGGCAAAGATATCCGCAGGGCGCAAGTAGCGCGTGACCCGCTGCGCGACCTGTTGCAGCAATAAATCTCCGGCCGCATGGCCGAGCGAGTCGTTTACGGCCTTGAACCGGTCTAGGTCCAAGTAAAGGATCGCGCCCAAATGACGCCCGCTTGGGGACGCCGATGCCTGCAGCCGTTCGAGAAAGATGACCCGGTTGGCCAGGCCAGTCAGGGCGTCATGGTGCGCGAGGTAGCGAATATGCTCCTCCTGTTTCAGGCGCGGAGTGATGTCCTCCATACTCGCGACCCAGCCGCCTTCCGGCCGAGGCTGGTTAGTCGATTCATACGTGCTGCCGTTCAGCAATTTGACCACCACAACCTTGAGTGCGCCGGCCCTTTCGATCCTACGGCACCATTCGTAATACTCGTCCTCATGCATGTCGCAGCCATAGCCGGCGGCGTAGCGGAGCCGGATCACCTCGCGCAAGCTCGTTCCGAAATGCAGCGCATCAGGCGGGATGCCGAACATCTCGGCATACCGGCGGTTGAACAGAACGAGCCGGTGATCCTTATCGAATACGCAAAGGCCCTGCTTAATATTGTCGAGCGCCAAGTCGCAAATGGCCCGGTCCGCCGCCCAGGAAGCCCGCTTACCGTCCTGCCCAGGAACGCCGGATGACTGACAATCCATTGTGGCCTTGCTTTGTGTTCTGGGACAACTCTAGTCTATCAAAGTTAACAAATCCTTTTGGCATCATGACCCCGCACGATCAGCCAGCGACGGCATGAACATGTCGGACCAAGACGCAGGTTTAATCTTGATGCTCCTGACCGCGCTCATGAATTCGGCGTAAGCTGACACGCCATGCGGCGTCGTATCGAACTGCGTGTCGGGGTCCCGCACCATGGCCAGCACGTCGTCCGGCGCCATCTTGGCCGCAGACAGGCGGATGAAGCTCTCCGCGGCCTGTTCCGGCGCGCGGGCGATCAGGGCATTGGCTTCGTCCATCGCCGCAAGGAAGGCGGCCATCGTGCGCGGATTGGCGTCCACGAAGCGCCGGGGCGAGAAAACGACATCCAATGTCGAGTGCCCCAGCACCTCGCTGGCGGCGATCACCTTATGGATGCGCGGGTCTGCTAGCTCCAGCAACGAGAACGGCGGTGATGCGAAATGCGCCGCGATCTCGGTCTTGCCCGACATCAGCGCCCCATACGCCTCCGGATGCGGCAGCCCGACCGTCATGGGGTCAAGCCTTGCATACTGGTCCGCACCGAATTTCTGCGCGACGAGCATCTGCAGCACGACCGCCGCCAGCGACGTCTTGATCCCTGGTAGCGCGATCTTGTCATTGGGGCCGAAATCCGCCAGCGATCGGATGCCCGGGCGGTTGCAGTTCAATACCAGCGCGCAGGTGCTGAGCCCGCACACGCCCACCACCTCCGCCCGCGGCACGCCCCGCGCCTTGGCCCATAGCGTAACGAACCCAGGCGCCCCCGTGCCGGCAATGTCCAACGCGCCGGCCAGCATGGCGTCATTGATGACGTTGCCGCCGTCGAAACTCGCCCAGCTGATCTCCGCCGGCGGAAGCCCGGCGCGCTCCAGCTGACCTTCCAGCAGCTTGCGGTCCCGCATGACCATGAGCGGCAGATACAGTATGCCGTAGCCGTGGCTGAGCCGTATGGCCCTGACCTCCGCGGGCTGCGCCAGGGCGGCATACGGGGTCAGGAAGGCAGTGGCCATGAGAGCGCGGCGATACATACCTCTTACCCTTACACAACCACGTCCCGCGTCAACTGCGGACCATGATCGCCGTCAGCCCAGCCTCCAGCACCGCCAGCAGGCCAGGACGCTCCAGCGCGATGCACCCCTCGGTCGGCGCCCAATCGGGCCGAACCAGATGCAAGAAGATGGCGCTACCCCGTCCGCGCACCACGGGCTGATCATTCCAGCCAAGGACGCCGATCACGTCATAGACGCCGTCAGCCCGCCACAGCGCCTCATGCCGGGCGGCATAGGGCAGGCGCACGGCCGTGTTGTAGGCGCGGTCCGCCGGGTCATCGCACCAGCCATTCTGCGGCGACAGCGGCTGGACCGGCACGGCGGCACGGGGGCGGGGAACGCGGCCGGCCCGATAGAGCACACGCCGCAGCGGCAACAGTCCCAACGGTGTGGCGCCATCCCCTTCCTGCTTACCGGCCCGAACTCCCCCATGCCCCGCCGCGGCGCGTAGCCGGAGCGGCCCCATGGTCAGCACGCCTGCCTCCAGCACCGCCTGCACGGTTAGGCGAGCCCGCGCTCGACCCAGGCGGCGCGCTGATACTCCTGCGCGGCATATTGGACCGTGCCGTTATCCGGGCCCGTGCTTGGTAGCGTATCCGGAGCCGTATCTGGCCCGTTGCCCGGCCGCACGGCGAAGCTGCGCGCGCCCAGCCATTCCGGCGCCGAAGTCGCCAGGCTGGTGTAGGCGCCGGGCGCCAGCTCACCGGGGCTCACGGGCTGCACACCTGCGTCCGAACCGGTGGCGGTCATGCCAGCCGGGGCGGCAGGGCGCGAGGTGTCGGCGTTCATGGTCATGATCTCCATCAGCATACCGCCCAATGCAGCACCCATCATGCCGACCGGTCCACCCGGGATCCCGGCGCCCAGCACCTGCATAGGCGCCGGGATCCTGTCCCCCGTCGCCGCCCGGTAAAAACTGCCGAGCACCGGCAGATGTTGCAGCGGGTTGAGCCCGTGCAGGAACTCGGAGAACGAGATCGAAATCTCGCTCGGCGCCTGATTGTCCGAGTTCGGACCGCCGTTCAGGTCCGCATTGCCAGTCGAAGGGGCGAGTTTGTCGAGCGCGGACGCAGTCATCATGATGGAGCCTTGCAGAACATCACGACTATACCAGCAATCGGCGTGCCATCAGCTCAGCAGATGGCCGAACCGCCGGGCCTTCGTGGCGAGATAGCCGTCATTGACGCCGTTGGGCGCGATGACCAGCCTTTCCCGCCCCACGATCTCGATCCCGCACGCCGTCAGCGCGGCCAGCTTGTCGGGGTTGTTGCTCAGTAGCCGGATGCGCGGCAGGCCGAGCGCCTGCAGCATGGTGGCCGCCACCCGGAAGTTGCGCTCGTCCGCCTGCCAGCCCAGCGCACGGTTGGCGTCCAGCGTGTCGAGCCCTGTGTCCTGCAGCTCATAAGCGCGCAGCTTGCTGGCCAGGCCGATGCCGCGCCCCTCCTGCGCCAGATACAGCACCACGCCCGCCCCCTCCGCCGCGATCCGGGCCAGCGCGGCGCGCAACTGCGGGCCGCAGTCGCATCGGAGGCTGCCGAGCAGATCGCCGGTAAAGCACTCGGAGTGCAAGCGGACCAGCGGTGCCTCCGTGCGATGCGGCTGGCCTATGACGATGGCCAAGTGCTCGATCCCAGCGTCCGGCGCGCGGAAGGCGACCAGCCTCGCATCGGGCGCATCCTCGAGCGGGACGGAGGCCTCGGCGACCTGCACGAGGCTTGCCGCCTCGGCCTCCGGATGCGCCAGCACGTCGGCGGCCGGCACGGATAGCAGGCTGCCCGGCCCGGCGGGCGTAACCGGCGCGACCAGGGCGGCGGGCAATAGGCGGGCAAGCTTCGTTAGTGCGAATGCGGCGGCCGCCAACGCGGGCGTGGGCGCCGGCGTCGGCGGGTCCAGCAGCAGCTGCGCCGCAGTCGGGTCGGCGGTCCCCCGCAAAATCGCCGGGTCCAGCAGCAGCCCGGTGCGGAACGCCAGCGCCACCGGCCCGGACGGCGCCGGCATGGCCGCGCTGAACGAAGCGAGCGGGCGGCGCAGCAAGGCCGCCGCCCGCATGGCGCCCAGCACCAGCACGGGCGGCGCGGCCGCGAGGGGCGCGAACTCCCGCAAGCCGTCCGCGCTTGCCGTCTCGGCGGCGAGCATGATGGCGCCGGGTCGGCCGTCGGCGCCCAGCAGCAGGACGGGCGTGCCTCGCCGCAACTCGGCGACGGCACGATAGACGTGGCGGGACCGCGGCACGGTGGGGCCGGGGTGCGGCTGGGCTTGGCGGGAACTCATGCCTTGCTTTACGCCGCAACGGGCGGTGCAGACAAACGCCGGTGTAAGCTCACGAATTTGTGTGCTACGATGGCTCGTAATGGCCACGCTTCGTCACGCCGCCGTGCGTTCACGGGGTCAGTAATGCAAGGAAGCTGGGTGAATGACAGGCGAGCGTCCAATCCTGATCGTCGATGACGATGTGTCCCTACGGAGCACGCTGGTCGACCAACTTCAAATCGATCGGGAATTCAACGCTGCGCAGGCCGGCTCCGTGGCGGAGGCGGAGGGGCTGATCGGCGCCCAGGGTGCGCGGTTCGACGCGCTCATTCTGGATGTGACGCTGCCGGACGGCGATGGCCGGGATTTCTGCGCCATGCTGCGCAAGCAGGGCCAGCGCATGCCGATCATCATGCTCACGGGCTCCGACGACGAGGCGGATATCGTGCGCGGGCTCGATGCCGGCGCCAACGACTATATCGCCAAGCCGTTTCGCCTGGCCGAGCTGCTGGCGCGGCTGCGCGCGCAACTACGCATTTTCGAGAACAGCGAGGACGCGGTCTTCACCATCGGCCCCTACACGTTCCGCCCCAGCGCCAAGCTGCTACAGGAGCCGGTGAAGAACCGGCGCATCCGCCTGACCGAAAAAGAGGCGGCCATCCTAAAATTCCTCTACCGGGCCGGCACTCGCCCGGTTGCGCGGCAAGTGCTTCTGAACGAGGTCTGGGGCTACAACGCCGCCGTCACGACCCACACGCTCGAGACGCATATCTATCGCCTGCGCCAGAAGATCGAGCCGGACCCGGCCAACGCGCGGCTATTGGTGACGGAGGGGGGCGGCTACCGGCTAGACCCGCTGGGTGTCATGCCGGCGCTGTGATCACTCGGCCTGCATCACCAATTCATTGCCGCTGACCCGGAAGTTGGAGAGCTGCGCCAGGAACGACTGGCCGAGCAAGCTGATGTGCAGCGCGCCGGGCTTGCCGACCATGACGGGCACGTCATGCTGGGTGATGCCGCCGATGGTTAGCGTATGCAGCCTAGAAATGGCGTTGTAGGATCGTCCGTTGGCGGTGCTGGCCGGGATCGAGTAGGTCAGGCTCTCCGGATTGAGCCCGGCTTTTGCGGCGTCCTCCGCCCGCAGCACGACGGCAGACGCGCCAGTATCGACCATCATTCTGACGGGCGAGCTGTTCATCGACGCACTGACGTAGAAATGCCCGTCGTTGGAACGGCTGACTTGGGCTAGCCCCGGACGGCGTATCATCGGCGCGGGCATAACCGGTGACGCAGCGGACGAAGCGTCCGGATGAATGATGGCCGGCAGCGTTTGCGCCATTACGGGAGCGGAAAGCAGCAGCCCGGCCGCAGCCCAACCCAAGATTCCGCTCATACGCAAGCATCCCCGTTCATGGCGCTACCGCCATGCCATATTGCCGCCCTGTGCGCCAATTATGAAACGCATTGTCTTGTCAGCGACGATCGATCACCCGGCGCGCCTTGCCCATCGACCGCTCGATCCCGCCCGGCACCATGATCTCGACGGCGGCGGTGACACCGATCCGCTCCTTGATGGCGGAGGCGAGCCTTGGGCCGGCGCTAGCGTCCCCCATGCTGTCCGGCCGCGACTCGGCACGGACCAGCATGGCGTCCAGCCGCCCGGCCCGCGTCAGCTCGATCTGGTAATGGCCGGACAGCAGCGGGTCGGCCAGCACAAGCTCCTCGATCTGCGTCGGAAACACGTTGACGCCACGGACGATCATCATATCGTCGCTGCGGCCGGTGACCTTCTGCATCCGGCGCATGGACCGGGCGGTGCCGGGCAGCAGGCGGGTGAGGTCGCGGGTGCGGTAGCGGATGATGGGGGTGGCCTGCTTGGTGAGCGAGGTGAACACTAGCTCGCCCTCCTGCCCGTCCTGCAGCACCGCGCCCGTCACGGGGTCGATGATCTCCGGGTAGAAATGATCCTCCCAGATATGCAGCCCGTCCTTGGTCTCGACGCATTCCTGGGCGACGCCCGGTCCCATGACTTCGCTCAGGCCGTAGATGTCCACGGCGTGCATGCCGAACGCCTGCTCGATCTCGCCGCGCATGGCGTTGGTCCAGGGCTCGGCCCCGAAGATGCCGGCCTGGAGCGTGGTGGCCGCGGGGTCCAGGCCCTGCGCGCGGAAGGCGTCGAGGATGGCTAGCATGTAGCTGGGCGTCACCATGATGAGGTCGGGCTCGAAATCCTGGATCAGCTGCACCTGGCGCTCGGTCTGCCCGCCGCTGACGGGAATGACGGTGCAGCCGAGCTTCTCCACGCCGTAATGCGCGCCCAACCCGCCGGTGAACAGGCCGTAGCCGTAGGCCACGTGCACGCGCATCCCGGCCCGCCCGCCGGCGGCTCGGATGGAGCGGGCCATGAGCGTGGCCCAGACCTCGATATCGGCGGCGGTGTAGCCGACCACGGTGGGCTTGCCGGTCGTGCCGGAGCTCGCATGGATGCGCGCCACCTGGTCCCGCGGCACAGCGAACATGCCAAACGGATATTGGGCGCGCAGGTCGGATTTGACGGTGAACGGGTAGCTCGCGAGGTCCGCCAGCGTGCGGAACCCGTCCGGATGGACGCCGGCCAGGTCCCAGGCGGTGCGGTAATGCGGCACGTTCCGATAGGCATGGCGCAGCGTGTCCGCCATGCGCCGGGTCTGCAACGCCACGATCTCGTCCCGGGACGCGGTCTCGATCGGGTCGAGGCTGGCGGCGTCTGGCGTGAGGTCACGCATGCAGGATGGGCTTTCCGGTGGTGCGGCTATGGCCCCGGAACTCCGCCACCACATCCGGCCCGGCGGTTACGCTGATGTCGTAGATGCCGGCCCGGCCCTCGCGATGCCGCTCGGTGGCGTGGGCGGTCAGGACGTCACCGAGGCGGGCAGGGCGGAGGAAGCTGATCTGGCACTGCGCGGCGACCGACGCCTCGTTATACGTGTTGCATGCGAATGCGAACGCGCTGTCGGCCAGGGTGAAGATGAAACCGCCATGGCAGGTGCCGTGCCCGTTCAGCATACGCTCCGTCACCGGCATCGCCATCACCGCCTCCCCCGGCGCCACGCTGACCAGGGTCATGCCGAGCCCTTGGCTGGCCTGGTCATTGGCCCATAGCGCGGCGGCACAGGCTTCTGCCATCATGGCGAACCTGCGGCGGCCACGCCGTAGGGTGCGACACCCATCGCAATCCCCCAAGGCCGCCGGAGCATCCTAAGCCCGCCCCGTGAACACGGCCGGCCGCTTGGCCAGGAAAGCCGCCACACCCTCCCGGTAATCCGCCGTCCGCCCGGCCCGGCGCTGCAAATCCCGCTCCACATCCAGCTGCTGATCCAGCGTGTGCGTGCCGCTTTGGGCGAAAGCCTGCTTCATGAGCAGGATCGCCTGGGTCGGCATGCTGGCGAGCTTCTGCGCGACGCGCCCGGCCTCGGCCAGCAATTCTTCGTCCGGCACCGCGCGCCAGATCAGGCCCCACTCCGCCGCCTGCTGCCCGGACACCGGCTCCCCCAGCATGGCCATGCCGCGCGCCCGGGCGTCACCCACCAGGCGGGGCAGGAAGTAGCTGCCGCCCGCGTCCGGCACCAGGCCGATGTTGACGAAGGCCTGGATCCAGCGGGACGTCGCGCCCGCCAGCACGATGTCGCAGGCCAGCGCGATGTTGGCCCCCGCGCCCGCCGCCACACCCTGCACAGCGCACACGACCGGGAGCGGCAGGGCCCGCATGCGGCGGATCAGCGGGTTCAGATGCCGCTCGAGCGTGTCACCGAGGTCGGTCTCGGGCGATACATCAGCCAAATCCTGCCCGGCGCAGAAGCCCCGCCCCTCGCCGGTCAGCAGGATGGCACGGCACGCCGGGTCGGCCTCGGCGGCGTCAAGCGCAGCCCCGATCGCCGCGCCCAGCTCCGCCGTCAACGCGTTCAGCCGGTCGGGGCGGTTCAGGCTGAGCAAGTGCACGCCGCCGTCTTGCCGGGTCAGGAGGGGGCTCACTGAAAGCGTATTCAAGCGGGGCGGCCCCGGTAGGCCGCGAACAACTCGCTTACCAGCACGCCATCGATGGTCATGCCGGACAGGTTGGCCACGCTGATGGCGGCGCCGGCCAGGTTGGCGTTGCTGACGCGCAGCCCCGACAGGTTCACGTCCTCCACCACCCAGCCCGACATGTTCACGTCCGTAAACGCCGACCCGGCCAGGTTCACGTCCTGAAACTTCGAGCCCGCGAGATTGCAGGTGCGCACCTGCAGCGGCTCATTGACCTCATGCAACTCCATTCCGGCCTCCCCGGGCGCGAGGATGACAGCGTGCCGGATGTCGTCAAGGTTGCCGCAGCATATCCTCGACGGCGTGCAGCAGCCTTGTGGCAGTGAACGGCTTGGCCAGGTAGGCCAGCGGCGCGCCCAGCAGCTGCATCTGCCGGTCGGCCCGCGCGCTCTCGGCCTGGCCGGAGACGAATACCAGCGGGAGGCCTGGATGCACCTCGCGCGCCAGCTCCGCCAGATCGAGGCCGTCGATATGGCCGGGCATGTGGATGTCGGTGAGCAGGAGGTCGAACCGGTCGCTGTCCGCGAACAGGATCGCGGCCTCGTCCCCGGTGCGCGTCGCCGTCACCTCGAACCCTGCATCGGACAGGGCTTCGCCGATCACCTGCCGCAGTTCCGCCTCGTCCTCCACTACAAGAATGCGCGTTGCCATGCGCGGCTGAATACCGCGGTGGCCCGCGTGCGTCACCCCGGGTTATGTGGCACGTTCGTGTATGGTGGATTCGGGATCATGGCTGATGTTGCTGGCGGCGGGGCTGTGCGCGGGGGCGCAGAACGCGCTGGCGGGGGGCGGGTCGTTCACGACGTTCAGCGCGCTGCTGCTGGCCGGGCTCGATCCCCGGACGGCCAACGTGACCAGCACGGTGGCGCTGTTTCCGAGCCAGGCGCTGTCCGGCTATGCCGGGCGGGCGATGGTGGCCGGGACGGCGCGGCTGTCCTTTCCGGCCTTGTGCGCGCTGGCGATCTTGGGCGGCGTGACGGGGGCCGCGCTGCTGCTGGTGACGCCGGCGGCGTTCTTTGCCCGGCTGGTGCCGTGGCTCGTGCTGTTCGCGACCGGGGTGTTCGCGTGGGGCAGCTATTTCCGTAGGCCCGCCGTCACGGCGTCACTCTCACCGGGCGCGTCCGTGGCGGCGGCGTTCGCGATCGCGGTGTATGGCGGGTATTTTGGCGGCGGCATCGGCTTCATGCTGCTGGCGATGCTGACCAGCGCGGGACTTGCGGTGCGGGCCGCGGGGGCGACCAAGAACGCGCTGGCGGGGGTGATCAATCTGGGCGCGGTGGCGGTGTTCCTGTTGTCCCCGGGCGTGCGCTGGGCGGCGGCGGCGGCGCTGTTGCTCGGCTCGCTCGCGGGCAGCGTCGTGGGCGTATGGGCGCTGCGCCGGGTGCCGGAGCGGGTGCTGCGGGGCGGGGTCGTCGTGCTCGGCCTGTTGCTGACCCTCGGGCTGTTCCTCCGTTAGGTGCTGTTCAATTCCCAAGCCTTCGTGCTGGTGTTCCTGCCGCCAGTGCTGCTGCTGTACTACCGGGCGCGCACGCGGGTGACGCGGCAGGCGGTGCTGGTCGCGGCATCGCTGCTGTTCTACGGCTACTGGAATTGGCGCTTCGTGCCGGCGCTGGTGGGGCTGACCTTGGCGAACTGGCTCGTGGTGCGCGCCTGGGCGGCGACGGGCCGCAATGCCTGGCTGGGTGGGGGCGTGGCGCTGAACCTCGCGGTGCTGGGCGTCTGCAAGTATGCCGACTTCATCGGCAACAGCCTGTCCGCGCATTGGACCCCGCTCGGCATCATTCTGCCGCTCGGGGTCAGCTTCTTCACGTTCCAGAAGATCTCCTATCTGATTGACCTCCGGCGGGGCGACCGGCATGTGTACGGGTTGCTGGAGTTCTTTGCCTTCGTGACCTTCTTTCCCGCGCTGATCGCGGGGCCGCTGGTGCGGCATAACGAGATCATTCCGCAATTCGCGCAGGACCCGCACGGCCCGGCCAAGTGGGAGAACCTGTCCCGCGGCCTGGTGCTGTTCACCCTAGGGTTCGCCAAGAAGGTGCTGCTGGCCGACACGGCGGCGCTGGTGTGTGACCCGCTCTATGCCCAGGCCGCGCTGGGGCCGCTCGGCGCCGGGCAGGCCTGGCTCGCGGCGGGGGCGTATGCGCTACAGATCATGTTCGATTTCTCCGGGTATTCGGACATGGCGATCGGGCTCGGCCTCATGTTCGGCCTGCGGCTGCCGTTCAACTTCGATGCGCCGTATCGGGCGACCAGCCTGCGGGATTTCTGGCGGCGCTGGCATATGACGCTGTCCCGGTTCCTGCGCGACTACGTCTATGTCCCCCTGGGCGGCAACCGTGGCGGCATGGCGGCGCGCAACGTGGTGCTGACCATGCTGCTGGGCGGCCTATGGCACGGCGCGGGGTGGACTTTCGTGGTGTGGGGCGGGCTGCATGGGGTGGGGTTGGCGGTCAATGGGATCTGGACCCGCGCGGGCCGGCGCATGCCGGCGGTGCTGGGCTGGGGCGTGACCCTGCTGTTCGTCGTCCTGGCCTGGGTGCTGTTCCGCGCGCCGGATTTCGCGACCGCCGGGCGGGTGCTGGGCGGCATGGCGGGCCGCCACGGCTGGGGCCCGGTGCGGGTCGAGCATGCGCCGGAACTGCTGCTGGCGGTGCTCTGCGCGGTGTTGGGCCCGGCCAGCCAGGCGGTGGCGCTGCGGTTCCGCCCGCGCGCGTGGGTCGCCTGGCCGGCCGGGGCGGCGCTGGCGGGGCTGGTTCTGTTTGCAGGTGGCCGGGTGCCGAATGAGTTCATCTATTTCCAGTTCTAGCTGGCCCCGCTTCGGCCGCCGCCTGATCGGCGTCACCGCCGGGCTGGTGGCGGTGCTGTATCTGTTCGTGGTGGTGATCGACCCGTGGAACGTGCTGCCGCTGTCGCCGCCGCTGCCGCGGGTGCCGATCAGCAGCAATGCGCGCTTTTCCTTTCCGGCCCTGGCGCGCAGCCCGGCGTTCGATAGTATCCTGCTGGGAACCAGCACCAGCCGGCTGCTGCAGCCCGCGCAACTCGACCCGGCATTCGGCGCTCGTTTCGCCAACCTTGCGATGAACAGCGCCACGGCGTGGGAACAGATGCAGATGCTGCGCTTGTTTCTAAGCACCCATGCCGCCCCGCGCGCGGTAATCATCGGCCTGGACGGCGAGTATTGCGGCGACAGCGCGCCCGAGACCACGCCCCGCCCGTTCCCGCGCTGGATGTACCAGGGCTCGCGCTGGGCCGGCTACCGGGAAATGCTGACCCCGTATGCGGTGCAGGAGGCAGCCAATCAGCTCGCGGTCATGGTGCATTGGCGGAAGCGCCGCTACGGCCTGGACGGCTATACGAGCTTCGTCCCGGATGACGCGCAGTATGACCCGGCCCGGGTGGATGCGGCATTCGCCCGCTGGCCGCCGCTGGACAACAGCCCGGCGATCGCGCGCGAGGCGTTCCGGTTTCCGGCGCTGGATTTGTTGGCCGAGGGGCTCCGCGCGGTGCCGCCGGACACGCGGGTGGTGCTGTTCTTCGCGCCGTATCACCTGGACCGCCAGGGCCTCCCTGGCACGCGCGACGCCGCGCGCTGGGCCGCATGCAAGGCCGCCGCCGCCGGGCTGCGCCCGGTGCTGGACTTGCTGGTGCCGTCGGCGGTTACGGCGGAGCGTTCCAATTATTGGGACCCCCTGCACTACCGCGCCGGGATCGCGGCGCGGCTAGCCCAGGTGCTGGCCGGCGGCTTGGACCCTGGGCTGCTGCCCTAAGGCTTCATTCCCCGGCCGGACCGGGCAGGCGGGCGGCATTCGGCTTGCACCGGCTATCTTGGCGAATGGCGCACAGGCTATCCGCCTTACGGTTTGCCAGTGGGTTGAGCCGGCGGCGTTGATCACGGCTTGGGTTTGGTTGACTATCAAGCATGGCGACTCCGAAACCAGAGGTGCGGTTCAGGCGTAGCGTGCGGGCGCGCCGGGTTAGCCTGCGGATCGATGCGGCGTCGGCCAGCGTGATCGTGACGCTGCCGCCGCGGGGGACGCAGGCGGCGGGGCGGGCGTTGCTGCAGGCGCATGCCGGGTGGGTCGCGGCCCGGCTGGCGCGGTTGCCGCCGCCGGTCGTGCTGGCAAACGGGGCCCTGGTGCCGATCGGGGACGTGCCGCACATCATCCAGCATGAGGCCGGCGGGCGCACCGGGATCGAGGGGCGGACGCTGCTGGTCTCCGGCGCGCCGGAATTCTTGCCCCGGCGGGTGCTGGATTTCCTGCGGGCGGAGGCGGGGCGGCGGCTGCCGGCGCTGGCGGCGCAGATCGGGGCGGGGGCGGGACTCGTGCCACGCCGGGTCACGATGCGGGATACGCGGACGCGATGGGGCAGCTGCACGGCCACGGGCACGCTCATGTTCTGCTGGCGGCTGGTGATGGCGCCGCCCCCGGTGCAGCATTACGTGGTGGCGCACGAGCTGGCCCACCTGCGCCACATGAACCATAGCCGGGCGTTCTGGGCGTTGGTGGCGGACCTCACGCCGCACCGGGCGCTGGCGGATGCGTGGCTCGACCGGCACGGCGCCGGGCTGATGCGGGTGGGATGATGCGTCCGCACTGGAAGGCCGAGAAGGCGCATGGCGGCCTGGTCGCGGGCGTGGACGAGGTGGGGCGCGGGCCGCTCGCCGGGCCGGTGCTGGCGGTGGCGGTGGTGTTCCCGACCGGGGTGCCCCCGCGCCTCGCCCGGCTGCTGGATGACAGTAAGAAGCTGAGCGCTTCGGCGCGGGAGGCGGCGCTCGATGCGCTGTTGGCCAGTGGGCGGGCCGAGATCGGCGTGGGCGCCGCGTCGGTGCCGGAGATCGACCGGATCAACATCCTGCATGCCACGATGCTGGCGATGCAGCGCGCGGTCATGCGCCTGCCGCGGCGTCCGGACCTGGCGCTGGTGGACGGCAACCGGCCCCCTGCCCTGCCGTGCCCGGTGCGATGCTGCGTGGGCGGGGACGCGATTTCGCTGTCGATCGCGGCGGCATCCATCGTGGCCAAGGTGCTGCGGGACCGCGCCATGGCCCGGCTCGCGGCCCGGCACCCGCAATACGGCTGGGAGGAGAATGCCGGCTATGGCACGGCGGCGCACCGGGAGGCGCTGCACCTCCATGGGCCCACGGTGCACCACCGGTCCGCGTTCGGGACGGTGCGGATGATCCTGGCGGGCGTTGACGGGGTTACGGCGGCGCCGTCAGCATAGGGAGCTGCTTCGAAGGCTCTCCTGTGGATATCGTCCGAGAACTCCCGCTGGACCAAATCCTGCTCGGCGATTGCATCCCCATGATGGGCATGCTGCCGCCGGCGTCGGTGCACTGCGTGTTCGCCGACCCGCCGTATAACCTGCAGCTGCGGGGCGAGCTGCGGCGGCCGGATGACAGCATGGTCGACGGCGTCGATGACGATTGGGACCGGTTCACCGACTTCGCCGCCTATGACGCCTTCACCCGCGAATGGCTGCTGGAATGCCGGCGGTTGCTGCGCAAGGACGGCACCATCTGGGTCATGGGCGCCTACCACAACATCTTCCGCATCGGCACCATCCTGCAGGATTTGGGGTTCTGGATCCTGAACGACGTGATTTGGCGCAAGTCCAACCCCATGCCGAACTTCCGCGGGCGCCGGTTCACCAACGCGCACGAGACGCTGATCTGGGCGGCGCGCGGGCGGGATAGCCGGTATAAGTTCAACTACCAGGCCATGAAGGCGCTGAACGACGATCTGCAGATGCGGAGCGACTGGCACATCCCGCTCTGCACCGGGCCCGAACGGCTGCGCAACGCGCACGGCCTGAAATTGCATCCGACGCAGAAGCCGGAAGCGCTGCTGCACCGGGTCCTGCTGGCCAGCACCGCGCCCGGTGACATCGTGCTGGATCCGTTCGTGGGCTCCGGCACCACGGCCGCGATGGCCAAGCGGCTGCACCGGCACTTCATCGGGATCGAGCGCCACCCCGCCTACGCCGAGGCCGCGATCGGGCGGGTGCGTAAGGAGCAACCCGCATCGCTCGACGGCATGAGCAGCACGCCCACCAAGCGCGAAGCGGTCCGTGTGCCGTTCGGCAGCCTGGTGGAGCGCGGGATCGTGCCGCCGGGCACGGAGCTGATGGATAAGGGCCGGCGCGTGGCGGCGACGGTGTGCGCGGACGGGTCGCTGGTGTCGGGCGTGCATCGTGGGTCCATCCACCAGGTCGGCGCGGCGGTGCAGAACGCGCCGTCCTGTAACGGGTGGACATTCTGGCATTTGCTGCGGGATGGAGTGCTATTGCCGATCGACGCGCTACGAGTCCCGATGGCGACCAATGATCCGTAACATCCCTCTTGCTGGGCCGAGAAAGAAACGTTTAGTCTGAATCTAGACCAAAACGATCGGCCCAATGACGCAAATTCAGACGCTCATGATGGTGATACTGCTTACGGTCATGGCCGGACGCGCCCATGCCACCGCCAAATGCGCCATCACGCCCGGCGCAGTCCTGGCGTTGGACGGCGTGTCGACGACCATCTCGCTTACCGCGCAAGAGTTGCTTACGGGAAGCTTCGCCGCGCCCGATGGCCAAACCTACGGCCCCGTGCCGCCCACCTGCCGCGTCGTCGCCATTATCTCGTCCACCGGTATTCCTTCGCAATCGGCCATCACGATCGAGGTTTGGCTGCCCGAGCGGGACTGGAATGGGCGCCTCATCGGCATCGGCAATGGCGGGTTCGCCGGCGACATCTATTGGAACGAATTGCAACTCGCGGCGGCTAGCGGCTTCGCGGCCGCGCATACCGATTTGGGCACGGCCGTGCACGGCTGCGTCGGCGATCATTGCGGTGACGCGAGCGGCAAGGGAGGACCACGCGGCGGCTTGTATAACGATCCAGATGCGATCATCGATTTCGGCGGCCGGGCCACGCACCTCATGACCTTGGCCGCCAAGCAGCTCGTCTTGGGTTTCTATGGCCAGTTCAGCGACAGAAACTATTTCAATGGCTGCTCCACAGGGGGCCAGCAGGCGCTCCGGGAGGCGCAGAACTATCCGGAGGATTACGACGGCATTATCGCTGGCGCGCCGGGTCATAACCGGACGCATGTGCACCTGACGGCCACGCAAACCTACGCCGTGACCCATGCAACGCCTAACTCGTATCTGACGGATGCGGGCCTGACCCTCGCCCACCAGGCCATGGGTGCGTGCCTCGGTAAGGATGGCGGGACGGTGCATGACCGGTATCTGTCACAACCTGCGATGTGCAGGGTGACCGCCGCCTCCCTGCAATGCCGCGGCGACGCCGGCGAGGTGCCGTGCACCAACAACAAGTCGGCGTCCTGCAGCTGCTTGCATCCCGACGCGGCCCTAGCGCTTGACACGATCTACGGTGGTTTCAAGGACGACAACGGTGATGTCTATCATCCTGGCCTTAGCCGGGGCAGCGAGGAAGCCGTAGCGCTGACGGCAGCGAACTCCTATTTCGGCGACCAGGGGCTCGTCTATCAGCAGACCCCTCCGGAGCCGGCCTATGACAGCCTGATGTATTGGGCGAGTGGCCCGTCATTCGACTGGAGATCGTTGTTCGCGGCCAAAAGCGGGAACTCGATATTGAGCGCCGCCATCGCCGCAATCGACGCGGCCCCGGTCGGCACAACGAGCTTCTCGGCTGCGCTGAACGCGCAATCGGTGGACCTATCGGCGTTTGCCGCGCGGGGTGGCAAGCTGATCATGTTCCAGGGCTGGGCGGACCCGCTGGTGCCGCCGGGTGGCACGGTCAATTACGTCAATGCCGTCAACGCCGCCGATCCGAATGCGGCCAGCTATCTTCGCCTCTATATGGTGCCGGGCCTCAAGCACTGCACAGGGGGGCCGGGACCGAATGCCTTCGGCAACGTCTATGGCAGCCAGCTTCCGCCCCTGCCGCTCGACCCTTCGGATGATCTGCTGGCCGCGCTGATCGTATGGCGCGAACAGGGCAAGGCGCCCGGTGCGATCATCGGCACGAAGTATATCAACGATGACCACACCCAGGGGGTCGACCATCAACGCCCGCTTTGCCCCTACCCACAGCACTACCAATACACCGGCGGAGATTGGACTCTGGCAACGAACTTCGTCTGCGTACCGGGAGCGCCGGTGACCGAGCTAAGCGTTACGGGGCCGTATAAGCCTTAGTGAGTAGAGATCTCCCCTAGCGCGGGCTTCCAGCCCGCCCTCCGCGCTCTTAGAGCGGGCTGGAAGCCTGCACTGAGGAAATGCCGCTAATCAGGCGCTCGCCCCAAACTCGCGCCACGGTCAGGACGCCCCCAATTGCCACGAGATGCAGCAGCAAGTCGATCGCCGACGCGTCGTGCGGGTGATGGAAGCATAGCACGACGACAGATGCCGCCGAAGCCGCGATACCGCCGGTGAAGGCGACCAGGCCGGGGCGGAGCGGGTGGGCGCGGCGCAGCAAGACCAGTAAAAGCAATGAAAGCGGGAGCGAGACGGCCAGGATGATGCCGATGCAGCTCATGCCGTCACCGGGAGTGGCCGGGTCGAAGCCAGGGAGGCCGTAGCTGCGAAAGCATCCCCAGCCGGAGGCGCCCAGCCACAAGGCGGCGGTGGGTAAAGGCAGCCAAGCCCAGGCCGGGCTGCGGTCAGGCAGGCTCAGTTCGAACGCCGCGACCGCGGCCAGCACGGCGGTAAACCCGGCGCCGGCCAGGGTCCAGCCGAGATCGGGCAGCATCGTAAACCGGTACCACGCGGCCTCGACGCTGGCGCGGCTGGTGATGGCGGCACCGAACGCTGCAGCGGCGGAAAGCCAGACGAGGGCGCGGAGCACCGGATGCCACAGGCGGCGCACGGGCGGCAGATCGGTGGACAATCTGCCGATCAGCGCCTCGGCCCGCTCAGTCATGATCGGCGCCCATGATCGCGCGCAGGCTCTTCAACGCCCGGTGCAGATTTACTTTCAGGGCGCCCGTGCTGCGACCGGTCTCGGCGGCGGCTTCGGCGAGGCTGCGCTCAGCGAGGCCCATGTGCTCCACCGCCTCCCGCTGACCCGGCGGCAGTTGCGCCACGGCGGCGCGGAGGCGGGCGGCGCGAGCGCCGTTTATAAGACTATCATCGGCCGCCACGCTCCCATCCGCATGCGCCTCGAACGCCAACGGCGCATGGATCTCGCGTGAGCCCTGACGGCCCGTGCGGCGCAAAGAGTCGATGGCCCGGCGCTGCGTGACCGCGCGGAGCCATGCGTTGAACGAGCGGTCGGGGTCATAGGTATGCCGCACCCGGTGCAGCGTGATCAGCACGTCCTGCACCACGTCATCGACCCGGTCAGCGGCCACGCCCTGCCGCCGCGCGATCTGCGCCAGCATCGGCAGGCAATCCCGCAGCAGCGCGGCATAGGCGGCGCCGTCACCGTCCTGGGCGGCGCGCATGAGCGCCATGCGCCGTGCGTCGGCTGTATCGAAGGTCACGGGTGTGGCTCGCGATGGGGGCGAGAGAACCATGACACGGGTTGGACGGGCGGCAAAACCGGACATACCCGGTTTTCGCTGGCCGCCCGCCGCGGTTACGCGCCGGCCAGCACTTTGGCAGGTTGCGGCTCGGAAGGCGCCCGGGCCGCCCCGACGCAATAATTTACCGCCTCCCGGATCGACAGGACGTAGTGGTCCGCCCGCACCGCCTGGCGCAGCCGCTCGTCTTGCAATAGGGCCGAGTCCGCCTGCCAGAGGCCGACCAGCACCGGCACGCCTTGCATGCGCTCGCGGAGGCGGCGGATCAGGTAGCGGAGGGTGGACGGCGTGCCGGCCCCTTCGAGATATGAGATGCACACCATCGCGACGCCGTTCACGTCCAGTGCCTCGATCCCCTGGCGAGACACCGCCTGCTGCGAGACGACGCGGGCCTGTAGGCCGTGCTTGGCCAAGATTTGCGCCAGCATGGCACCCGCAGCCTCATCGAGCGGCCCGCTGCCGGCAACACACAATACCGGGGCGGCGCCCTGCCAGGCAGGGACGAGCTGCGCCGGGTCCACCCGGTCAGGGACCGGGGCGTGCGGCTCGTTCGCCGTTTCAGTGGGTGCGACGGGTGCCGCCGCTTTGCCGGACGGCGTCACGTCGTCATGCCCGGCGAGGTCAACGATCACACCGTCGATCGCGTCCTGGATGTTATGCAGTTGTTGCGCCGTGAGCACCCCGCGCAGGCCGTCATTGGCGGCAAGCTGCAGGCCCTTCAGCGCGACCTCGTCGTAATAGGCACTCAGCGGACGGTCGCGCAGCAGGGCCTCGGCCTGGTCCAGCGCCTCATCCGCGTCCCCGGCCAGGATACGCTGATAGAAGCTCTCGGCCGGGGTCAGCGCGGGCTGATCGCCCAGCAGCACGTCGATGAACTGCAGCCGGTCGATATGCCGGCCCAGCACCACGAGGCAGAGTGTCAACGGCATGGACAAGATGAGCCCGACCGGGCCCCAGAGCCAGCCCCAGAAGATGGCGCTCAGTACTACGCTGACCGGCGTGAGACCGGTGCTGTTGCCATAGACCAGCGGCTCGACGACCTGGCCCATGAACGGCTCCAAGACCGCGAACAGGGCGGCCACCTCGATCACCATGGTCCAGCCGGGGTCGACCGCGGCGGCCATCGCGAGCGGCATGATGGCGGCGCCGACCGAGCCCACATACGGCACGAAGCGGAACAGCGCGGCGACGATGCCCCATAACAGGGCGTTCGGCACGCCGATCAGCAACAAGCCCAGGCCGATGATGACTCCGAACACGCCGTTCAGCAGCAGCTGCGTGATGAAATAGCGGCTGAGCCGGGACGCGGCCTCGTCCATCGCCGCCGTGGTGCGGTGCAGATCGCCCGAGCCGAACAGGCGGATCATTCGGTCGCGCAAATCTTCCCGTTGCATTAAAAAGAAGATCGCCACGATCAGCACGACGGCGACGGTGCCGAGTGGGCCCAGCACCGGCGCCAGGATGCGTTCGGCCAGCGCCATGGGGTCTGGATCGGCCGGCTTCACCTCGACCAGGATGGGCGCCTTGGCCGGGCTGGGCGCGGCCGGCGGGGCGGCTTGCGGCGTAAGCGTGCCGCTCAGCTCCGTCAGGCGGCCGATGGTCATCTTGCGAAGGGTGGAGACCTTACCCTCGACGGTCCCGGCATAGCGTGGCGCGTCGGTGGCGAGCTGCGCCAGTTGTGTGCCGATGATGCCGCCGAGCACGACGATGATGCCGAGCGCCAGCAGCACCGCCGCCATCACCGCCGGCACGCGCGGCAGGCCGCGGTGGCGCAGGATGGCGACCAAGGGGGCCAGCACGAAGCTCAGCAGCACCGCGAGGGTTACCGGCACCAAGATGTCCCGCCCAAGATACAGCGCGCCGATGACGACGACGCTCACGGCCAGGGTCAGCAGGCTCTGCACGCCGGGTATTTCCGCAGGCGCCACCTGGGTCTTCAGGCGGCTGATCGGGGTTTGGCGTTCGGGCATGGCGGTGCAACGCGGCATGAGGGTTGTTCGCTGCATCGCCGGGTGCAAATAACAATGATGCAACAATGGGATGCCATCATCATCGGCGCGGGGGCCGCCGGGCTCATGTGCGCGCTGACGGCTGGCGGGCGCGGGCGGCGTGTGCTGCTGCTGGATCATGCACCGGAGGCGGGGCGCAAGATCCTGATCTCGGGCGGCGGACGCTGCAACTTCACCAACGAGCATACGGCGCCGGACCGGTTCATCTCCGGCAATCCCCGGTTCTGCACCGGCGCGCTGAGCCGCTACACTGCCGCCGATTTCAAGGCGCTGGTGCAGAAGCATCGGATCCCGTTCCACGAAAAGACGCTGGGCCAGCTATTCTGCGACGGCTCGGCCAAGGCGATCGTGGCGATGCTGCTCGCCGAGTGCGCGGCGGCGGGCGTGGCGTTGCGCTTGGGCTGCCAGGTGACGGCGCTGGAGCGGGGACTGGCCTACCGGGTCACGACCGATCAGGGCGAGTGCCATGCGCCGGCGCTCGTGCTGGCGACGGGCGGGCTGTCGATCCCCAAGATAGGCGCCACCGCGTTCGCGCATGACGCGGCGGCCCGGTTCGGCCTACCGCTCACGGGGGTGCGGCCCGGCCTGGTGCCGCTCACGTTTGAGGGCGCGGCGCTGGAGCTGATGCGCCCGCTGAGCGGCGTGGCACTGCCGGTCATGGCGGTGGCGGGCAAGACCGGTTTTGCCGAGGCCATGCTGTTCACCCATCGCGGCCTGTCCGGCCCGGCGATCCTGCAGGCGTCCTCCTACCCCGGCCCGCTCCGCATCGACATGCTGCCCGGCGTCGATGCCGCCGCCCACCTGCTCGCGCGGAAGCGCAATCGTCCGCGGGCCGAGCTGCGCACCGTGCTGGGCGAAATCTTGCCTGCGCGCTTGGCCCATGCCCTGGCACCCCAACCGGGTCCGGTGGCCGAAATGCCGGACCGCGTGCTCCGTACCCTGGCCACCATGCTGAACCGGTGGGAGCCGGCAGTTGCCGGGACCGAGGGCTATGCCAAGGCGGAGGTGACGCTGGGCGGGGTCGATACCCGGGCGCTGTCGTCCCGCACGATGGAGGCGTCCGCGGTTCCAGGGCTATTCGTGATCGGAGAAGCGGTCGATGTGACGGGCTGGCTCGGCGGCTATAATTTTCAGTGGGCCTGGTCGAGCGGTTGGTGCGCCGGGCAGGCCCTATAGGTTGACATGGGCGGCGATCTCATGCCCGCCATCCCACATCAGCTTGAGCGCAATATACAGCACCATCAACAGGCCGGACCACGCAATCCAGCGGTGCCGTTCGAGCAAGCCCGCGATCAGCCGCGCCGCCACGCCCATCAGCACGACGGAGATCAGCAGGCCCAGCGCCAGCACCCACGGATGCTCCCGCGCGGCGCCGGCCACGGCCAGGACATTGTCGATGCTCATGGATAAGTCCGCAAGCACGATCTGGGTCAGCGCCTCGCGCATGGTCTTGGCAGCCGGCACACCGTGTGCATCGGCGTCCCCGCGGCGAAGCTCGCGATACATCTTCCACGCGACCCATAGCAGCAGCACACCGCCCGCAAAGAGCAGGCCCACCACGGCCAGTAACTGCACCGTGATGAAGGCGAATCCAATGCGCATGACGGTCGCAAGCCCGATGCCGATCAGGATGGCGCGGCCCTTCTGCGCCTCCGGCAGGCCCGCCACGGCCATGCCGACCACGACCGCGTTGTCCCCGGCCAGCACCAGATCGATGAACAAAACTTGCCCCAGCGCGATCAGCGCCGGCCACATCACATCAAACAGAGCCTTGCTCCTTCATGGCAGCCGGCGATAACACCAGCCGGTAAACAAACGGGGTACTACCATGGTTCCGCGCTACGCCCGCCCCGCGATGACCGCGATATGGGCGCCCGAGAACCGCTACCGCATCTGGTTCGAGATCGAGGCGCTGGCCTGCGAGGCCATGGGGCAGCTCGGCACCATACCGGCCGGCGCGGCGGAGGCCATCCGGGCCAAGGGCGGCGCCAAGGTCGCCAGGATCACGCCATCCGACCTCGCCCGTATCGACGCGATCGAGGCCGAGACCCGGCATGACGTGATCGCTTTCCTCACTTGGCTGTCCGAGGCCATCGGCGCAGACAGCCGGTTCGTGCACCAGGGCCTGACCAGCAGCGACGTGCTGGACACGACGTTCTCCGTGCAGCTGACCCAGGCCGCGGATTTGTTGCTGGAAGACCTGGACCAGCTGCTGGCGGCGCTCGAACGGCGGGCGGTGGAGCACAAGCACACGCTCACCATCGGGCGCAGCCACGGCATCCATGCCGAGCCTACGAGCTTCGGCCTCAAGCTCGCCGGGCACTATGCGGAGTTCGCGCGCAACCGCACCCGGCTGCTGGCCGCGCGGGCGGAGGTGGCGGTTTGTGCCATCAGCGGTGCCGTGGGCACGTATGCGCATGTGGACCCCAGGGTGGAGCTGTATGTGGCCGAAAAGCTCGGCTTGCAGGCTGAAACCGTCAGCACGCAGATCATCCCGCGTGACCGCCACGCCGCGTTCTTCTGCACGCTGGGGGTGATCGCCTCGGGGATCGAGCGTTTGGCGACCGAGGTGCGGCACCTGCAACGAAGCGAGGTGCGAGAGGCGGAGGAGTATTTCCACCAGGGCCAAAAAGGCAGCAGCGCCATGCCGCACAAGCGCAACCCGGTGCTGAGCGAGAACCTCACCGGCCTCGCCCGCATCGTCCGTAGCTGCGTGACCCCCGCGCTGGAAAACGTGACGCTGTGGCACGAGCGGGACATCAGCCATTCGAGCGTCGAGCGGGCGATAGGCCCTGACGCGACGGTGACGCTGGACTTCGCGCTGGCCCGGCTCGCCGGCATGATGGACAAGCTGACCATCTATAAGGAGCAGATGGCGGCCAACGTGGAGGCGCTGGGCGGTGTCGTGCACAGCGGGGAGGTGCTGCTGGCGCTGATCCGGGCCGGCATCTCACGGGAGAGCGCCTACTACATCGTGCAGCGGACGGCGATGAAGACCTGGACAGACCTGCCGCATACGCCGGGCTTTCGTGAGATGATCGCCGCCGACCCGGAGATCGCAGGGCGCGTGTCGATAGAGGACCTGGCGAGGGCGACGGATACGGCCATGCATCTGCGCCATGTCGATCACGTCTTCGCGCGCGTGTTCCCGCACCACAAAGCCGCCACCGCAGCAGCCTGATCCCGCCCCGAACGGCGCGCAGGTTTGGCCTCGGACGCAAGGAGGTCCGTGACATGCGCAACGTTCTCTTGGGCGCTTTGGCTTTGTTCGGTTTGGGGCTGTCGGCCTGTACGGCTGACGCCCAGGGTGGCGGAGGGTACGCGCTGGCCTATTCGGAGCCAGCGGCGGCAAGGCCCGCGCAGTATTATGGTGAGCCGCGGTATGAGGGCCCGCGTTACGAGGGCTCGCGTTTTTAGGATGGGCGCCGCCGCGAATGGCGCCGGCATGAGGAGGAGGAGCGCTGGCACCGCCACCGCGAATGGGAGCGGCGGCACCGTGAGGAGTGGCGGGAACGCCGCAGCTGGTAAGCGGCTGGTAATTTGGCCGGGGTGATGGCACAGGGGCGGCGATGTGCACCGTCGTCGTCCTGGTGCGGCCCGGCCACGCCTGGCCCGTGCTGCTGGCTGCCAACCGCGATGAGATGCTGGACCGCGCTTGGGACCCGCCGGGTGCTTGGTGGCCGGAATACCCGGAACTGGTTGGCGGGCGGGACCGCTCGGCGGGCGGCACCTGGATGGCGATGCAGGGCGGCCGGGTCGCGGCGGTGCTGAACCGGCCCGGCAGTTTGGGTCCGGCTGCCGGCAAGCGTAGCCGGGGTGAATTGCCGCTGCTGGCACTAAGGGACGATGTGCGGACCTTGGACGCAGGACAGTATCGCCCATTCAACATGGTCCTGGCAGACCGGGGCGGCGCGCAGTTCGTGCGTGGGGACGGGCTTGGCCAGCCAGTGGTCCGTGCGCTGCCGCCGGGTCTGTCGATCGTCACGGCCTACGATCCAAACGACCCGGCCAGCCCCCGCGCGATGGCGCAACTGCCGCGGTTCGCCGCCGCCGGCGTGCCCGAGCCGCCGGACTGGGCGGCGTGGGAACGGTTGCTCCTGGATTCCTCGGGTGAGCGGAACGAGGCGCTGTTCGTCCGGCCCGAGCATGGCTTCGGCACGGTTTTCTCGTCGCTCGCCGGCCTCCCGGCTATGGGCTCGCCCGTCTGGCTGTTCGCCTCCCGGGGGGCGAGCTTCCAGCCCGCCCTCAGCTGAGCGCGCGACGGGAAGGCTGGGCCATACCGCGCGGCGCTGCTATACCGCGCCCAGCGCGCCTGCTTTGGGCGTGGAGCGAAGGAACCCCCGCCATGGCACGCCGCCGGCAACTCTATGAAGGCAAGGCCAAGGTGCTGTTCGAGGGCCCAGAGCCCGGCACACTCGTGCAATATTTCAAGGATGACGCCACCGCCGGCAACGGCACCAAGAAGGGCATCATCACCGGCAAGGGCGTGCTGAACAACCGTATCAGCGAATACCTGATGATGCGCCTGGAAGAGATCGGCGTCCCCACCCACTTCGTCCGCCGCCTGAACATGCGCGAGCAGTTGATCCGCGAGGTGGAGATCATCCCGCTCGAGATCGTGGTGCGCAACGTCTCCGCCGGCAGCCTCAGCACCCGGCTCGGCATCCCCGAGGGCACGCGGCTGCCCCGCAGCATCATCGAGTATTACTACAAGAACGACGCGCTGAATGACCCGATCGTCGCCGAAGAGCACATCACCGCCTTCGGCTGGGCCAATACGCAGGACATGGACGACATCGTGAGCCTGACGCTTCGAGTCAACGATTTCTTGACCGGGCTGTTCCTGGGCGTCGGCATTACTCTAGTGGACTTCAAGCTGGAGTTCGGCCGTCTATGGGAAGAGGACGATATGCGGATCGTGCTGGCCGACGAGATCAGCCCGGATAATTGCCGCCTCTGGGACAGCAAGACCAGCGAGAAGATGGACAAGGACCGCTTCCGCCGCGACATGGGCAAGGTGGAGGAAGCCTATCAGGAGGTCGCCCGCCGCCTAGGCATCCTCCCCGAGGCGGGGAATAACGACATGAAGGGCTCGGAGCTGATGCAATGAAGGCGCTCCAATGAAAGCAGTGGTCACCGTCATGCTGAAGCCCGGCGTACTGGACCCGCAAGGCCGCGCCATCGGTCACGCGCTGGGCACCCTGGGGTTCGAGGGCGTGGGAGAGGTCCGGGCTGGCAAGGTGATCGAGCTCGACCTCGCCGAACAAGACCCCGCCCGCGCCCGCGCCGCCGCCGAGGCGATGGCGCAAAAGCTGCTGGCCAACACCGTCATCGAAGCCTTCCACGTGGAGATCGCCCCATGAAATACGCCCTGCTTGCCACCCTGCTGGTCACTGGCGCCGCTCATGCCGAGCGGTTTTCCAACCTCAACGGTGAAAAGCTCATGCAGATTTGCACGAGCTCGGCCCAGGAGACATGCATCTCCTATATCGAGGGCGTGTCGGATACGCAGAACTTCTACCAGAAACTGCGCCCCGCCGACGGCACCAAGGGCGGTAAGCTGCCCAGCTATTTCTGCGTGCCTACTGCCGAGACCGGCGTGCAGATGCGCGATGCCGTCATCTCCTGGGCCAAGGCGCATCCGGACATGATGAGTAAGCAGGCGTCCGGCGTGGTATTGCGCGCGCTGGACGCCGCCTACCGCTGCCGGTGAAGGCCTGATCTTGAAAGCCGGCATCGTCATCTTTCCGGGTACCAACCGGGAGCGGGACGTGGCCATCGCGCTGCACGCCGCCTCCGGCCAGGCGCCCCGGATGGTGTGGCACCGCGAGACGTCGCTCGCCGGGCTCGACCTCGTCGTCCTGCCCGGCGGCTTCAGCCATGGTGACTACCTCCGCTGCGGCGCCATGGCCGCCCGCTCCCCGGTGATGGACGCCGTCCGCGCCTTCGCCCATTCCGGCGGACACGTGCTGGGCATCTGCAACGGCTTTCAAATCCTGACCGAGGCCGGCTTGCTGCCCGGCGCGCTGCTGCGCAACGCGGGGCTGCGCTTCCTGTCCGGCGATTGCCAGCTGCGGGTGGAGCGGGCGGACACGGCCTACACGAGCCACTACACGGCCGGGCAGGTGTTCCGGGCACCGATGGCGCACGGCGATGGCAACTACTTTGCCGATGACGCAACGCTAGACCGGCTGGAGGGCGAAGGCCTGGTGGCGTTCCGCTATGCCGGTGAGAACCGCAACGGCTCGCAGCGTAGCATCGCCGGGGTGTTCAGTCCCAATCTGCGGGTGCTAGGGCTGATGCCGCATCCGGAGGATTTGGTGGACCCGCTGATGGGCGGGGTCGAGGGGCGGCCGCTGTTTGCGGGATTGGTGGAGGCGCTGGCGGCATGACGATCCAAGATCAGTTGGTTCTTGCCTTCAGCATGCCCTTGCACCATTATTGATACATGGAAACGCTGACGCAGTCCGCCGCGACCGACACGCAGGACATGGTGGCAATCCTGAAGCGGCTCGAACCGCTGTTGGGAGGCGTCGATGTCCGTCTGCGCCGGGTCGAAGGCGAGATCGGCAGTCTCAAACTGGACGTTGGCACCCTTAAAGCTGATGTCGGCACGCTCAAAGCAGACGTGGGCAGCATCGGGTCACGGCTGCAAAAGATCGAAGTCGAGGCGCTCCCGGGTCTCAGGGTAGAAATCGCCGAGTTGAAAGGCCGAGTTACGCAACCGCCGACCGCCATCCAATTGATCGGCTTCTTGATGGCCGTGCTCGCGATCGCCGGGTTGACCAAGGTCTTCAGTCATTAAACTGTGATGACTGACGGCGACCAAACCCTCGCCGCCTCCTTCGGCCTCAGCGCCGAAGAATACGGCAACGTGCTCGCCATTATGGGCCGCACCCCGACGCTGACCGAGTTGGGCGTGTTCAGCGTCATGTGGTCGGAGCATTGCAGCTATAAATCCAGCCGCGTCTGGCTGAAAACGCTCCCGACCAAGGCCCCCTGGGTCATCCACGGACCCGGCGAGAATGCGGGCGTGGTCGATATCGGCGACGGGCTGGCCGCCATCTTCAAGATGGAATCACACAACCACCCCTCATTCATCGAGCCGTATCAGGGTGCGGCCACCGGCGTCGGTGGCATCATGCGGGACGTGTTC
This sequence comes from Acetobacteraceae bacterium, assembly GCA_965246925.1. Classification (GTDB taxonomy): domain Bacteria; phylum Pseudomonadota; class Alphaproteobacteria; order Acetobacterales; family Acetobacteraceae; genus JANPPS01. The sequence goes on from OZ251994.1 coordinate 309,750, forward strand.
ACCATGGGCGCGCGCCCAGTGGCGAACCTCAATGCGTTGAGGTTCGGTGACCCCAAGGACCCCCGCACCAAGCGGATCGTGGACGGCGTCGTGCGCGGCATCGGCGGCTACGGCAACTGCGTCGGCGTCCCCACCGTGGGCGGCGAGGTGAATTTCCACCCGGCCTACAACGGCAATCCGCTGGTCAACGCCATGACCGTCGGCATCGCACCGCGGGACCGCATCTTCCTCAGCGCCGCCGCCGGGATCGGCAACCCCGTGGTGTATGTCGGCAGCAAGACCGGGCGGGACGGCATCCACGGCGCCACCATGGCCAGCGCCGAGTTTGGCGCCGATAGCGAGAGCAAGCGCCCGACCGTGCAGGTCGGTGACCCCTTCACCGAGAAACTGCTGATCGAGGCCTGCCTCGAGCTCATGGCCACCGACGCCATCATCGCCATCCAGGACATGGGCGCCGCCGGGCTCACCAGCAGCGGGGTCGAGATGGCGGGCAAGGGCGGGGTCGGCATCGACCTCGACCTCGACCACGTGCCGCAGCGTGAGACGGGCATGACCGCCTACGAGATGATGCTGTCCGAAAGCCAGGAGCGCATGCTGATCGTGCTCCGCCCCGACCGGCAGGACGTGGCGCGGGCGATCTTCGAGAAATGGGAGCTGGATTTCGCCGTCATCGGCCACCTGACCGATACCGGGCACATCGTGGTGCGGCACAAGGGAGTCGTGGAGGCGGACATCCCGCTTGCGCCCTTGGCCGAGCAGGCGCCGCTTTATCACCGGCCCACGGCCGAGACGGTGCTGCAGGACGAGCTGGGTCCGGTGCCGGACCCGGCCGGCGTCCGCGCCGCGCTGCTGACCTTGATGGCCTGCCCCGACCTATGCTCGCGCCGCTGGATCTGGGACCAGTATGACAGCACCATCGGCGGCCAGACCGTGCGCCGGCCCGGCGGCGCGGACGCGGCGGTGATCCGGCTCGAGGGACTGGCCCGCGGCCTGGCGCTGACCACCGACTGCACCCCCCGGTACTGCGCCGCGGACCCCGAGATGGGCGGGCGGCAGGCGGTGGCGGAGGCCTGGCGCAACCTCACTTCCGTGGGCGCCCGGCCGCTCGCGGTCACCGACAACATGAACTTCGGCAACCCGGAAAAGCCCGGGATCATGGGCCAGTTCGCCGCCTGTATCCGCGGCATGGCGGCGGCGTGCCTGGCGTTGGACTTTCCGGTCGTGAGCGGCAACGTCAGCCTGTATAACGAGACGGAGGGCCGCGGCATCCTCCCCACCCCCGCGATCGGCGGCTTGGGCGTGCTCGATGACGTGGGCCTGTGCGTGGGCCTGGCGCTGCAGCCCGGGCTGGACCTGGTGCTGATCGGCGACACCGCGGGCTGGCTGGGTCAGTCGCTATGGCTGCGGGAGATCGCCGGGCAGGAGGCGGGGGCGCCGCCGCCGGTCGATCTGGACGCCGAGCGCCGGCACGGAGATTTCGTCCGGGCGCAGATCCTGGCCGGCACCGTCCGCGCCTGCCACGATCCGAGCGATGGCGGGCTGCTGGTCGCAGTCGCCGAAATGGCGCTGGGCGGACAGACCGGCGCCACGCTCACGGTGGACGGCACGCACGCCTTCTGGTTCGGCGAGGATCAGGCGCGCTACGTGCTGGCCGTGCCGGACGCCGCCGCCCTGCTGGCCGCCGCGCGCGAGGTGTTCGTGCCGGCCCGGCACATCGGCCGCGCGGAGGGCACGGGTTTGACTATGGCGGATGGCGTGCTCATATCCCTGGATGAGCTGGCGGAGGCGCATGAGCGCTTCTTTCCTTCCTGGATGGAGAGCTGACATGGCGATGGTCGCAAGCGAAATCGAAGCGCTGATCAAGGCCGCGATGCCCGACGCCCAGGTCACGATCGAGGACCTGGCCGGCGACGGTGACCATTATGCCGCGACGGTTGTCAGCGAATCCTTCCGCGGCCAGTCCCGCGTCAAGCAACATCAGATGGTCTATGCCGCGCTCCGCGGACGCATGGGCGGCGAACTGCACGCGCTGGCCCTGCAAACCTCCCACCCATAAGGAACCCCGACCATGAGCAGCCCCGTCCACGAGCGTATCCAGGGCGAGATCACCGCCAACCCCGTCATGCTGTACATGAAGGGCAACGCCATGTTCCCGCAATGCGGGTTCAGCGCCCGCGTGGTGCAGATCCTGACCCACATGGGCGTCCCATTCCAGACCGCCAACGTGCTCGAAGACCCGGCGCTGCGTGACGGCGTGAAGGAGTTCAGCCAATGGCCGACGGTGCCGCAGCTATATGTGAAAGGCGAGTTCGTCGGCGGCTGCGACATCGTGACGGAGATGTATCAGTCGGGCGAGTTGGAGACGCTGCTGACCGAAAAGGGCGTCCCCCACCAGGCCGCCGCTTAGCGTTCGCCTCGTCCGCCGGCGGGAGAGGGTCGGGGTGAGGGTGGGGGAACAGAACCGGCGATGATCTTCACCCCCACCACCTTCCAGTTCCTCCAAGACCTCGCCGCCAACAACAACAAACCCTGGTTCGAAGCCAACCGCCCCACCTACGAGCAGCACGTGAAGCGCCCCATCGCGGAGCTGGTCGAGCAAGTCGCCGCCGAACTCCGGCGCCGCGACCTGCCCTTGGAGGGCGACCCGAAGCGCAGCAGCTTCCGCATCCACCGCGACGTCCGGTTCAGCAAGGACAAGAGCCCCTACAAGACCGCCGCCGGCACCGTCTGGTATCGCCAGGGCAGCGGCAAGGACGGGGCGGGCGTGCTGTACTTCCACCTTGCGCCCACCGGCTGCTTCATTGCCAGCGCGTTCTACATGCCGCAACCCGAGATTCTCGACGCCATCCGCGAGCGCATCCGCGTTCACCCGGACCGCTGGCAGGCGATGCAGGCCGGTCTGGCGGAGGCGGGCGTGGTCATGGAAGACGGTGACCCGCTCACGCGCATGCCGAAGGGGTATGAGGATCTGAAGGACTCGCCCGTAGCGGGCGCAATCCGCATGCGGTCGTTCATCTCCCGGCAAGCGGTCACGGACAAAGCGGTGATGAGCGCCAAGCTCGTGCCCGCAATTGCCAAGTTTGCCGAGGGCTCGCTGCCGTTGCTGCGCTTCGGCTGGGCGGCGGTGGATGAGGCTGGGTCTTAGGGCGCGCCCCGATACTCCTCCGGCAGTTGCCCCGCACGCGCCCCTTCTCTATGCCTCTTGCCGCGATGGACCAGCATGACGCCCAGTTTGCGCACCAAGCGGTGACGTTCGCCGAGCCGTTCATGCTGGAGTGCGGCGTGGCGCTGCCCCGCGTCACCATCGCCTACCGCACCTATGGCCGGCTGAACGCGGACCGGTCCAACGCCGTCCTGGTCTGCCACGCGCTGACGGGCGATCAATATGTGGCCGAGCCGCATCCGTTGACGGGCAAGCCGGGCTGGTGGGGGCAGGTGGTGGGGCCGGGGCGTCCGGTCGACACGGACCGGTTCTTCGTCGTCTGCGCCAATGTGCTCGGCGGCTGCATGGGCAGCACAGGGCCGCGCAGCGATGGGCCTAACGGCGTGCCGTGGGGCACGGCGTTTCCGCCCATCACCATTCGGGACATGGTAGGGACGCAAAAGCTGTTGATGGAGCGGCTCGGCGTGGACCGGCTGTTTGCCGTAATCGGCGGATCGATGGGCGGAATGCAGGCACTGGAATGGGCGGCAACATACCCGAATGCGGTGTTCGCCTGCGTGCCGGTCGCCACCGCCGCGTTCCATTCCGCCCAGAATATCGCGTTTCATGAAGTCGGGCGGCAGGCGATCTTTGCCGATCCGGACTGGGATGCGGGCGCGTATTGGCAAACGGGCAAGGTACCGGCGCGCGGCCTCGCGGTGGCGCGAATGGCGGCGCACATCACCTATCTGAGTGAGCAGGCGCTCACCCGCAAATTCGGCCGCAAGGTGCGCGGCACGGCGCCGGACGGCGGCAGCACGTTGTTTGGCGATATGTTCGAGGTCGAGAGCTATCTGCGCCATCAAGGCAGCACCTTCGTGAACCGGTTCGACGCCAACTCGTACCTGACCATCACCCGGGCGATGGATTATTTCGACGTGGCGGCCGAGCATGATGGCAGCCTGGCGCAGGCGTTCCGCGGCAGCGGCACCCGGTTTTGCATCGTGTCGTTCGACAGCGATTGGCTGTTCCCGACCGCGCAAAGCCGGGCGATCGCGCGGGCGCTGAACCAGGCGGGGGCGAACGTGAGCTTCGTCGAGATTTCGACCGATAAGGGGCATGACGCGTTCCTGTTGGACGAGCCGGATTTTCACCGCACGCTGTCCGGCTTCCTGACCGGTTGCGCCGAGCATGCGGGGGTGGTGTGAAGCCGGTCCGGACCGATCTGCAGATGATGGGCGAGATGATCGCGCCGGGCTCCCGCGTGCTGGATATCGGCAGCGGGGACGGGTCCTTGATCGAGTACCTGTTCCGCACCCGGGGCTGTGACGCGCGGGGGCTCGAGATCGACATGGCCGAGGTCACCCGCTCGGTCGCGCACGGGCTGCCGGTCATGCACGGGGACGCCGATAGCGATTTGAGCCATTATCCGGACGGGCTGTTCGACTATGTGGTGCTGTCCCGGACGCTGCAGGCGGTGGAGAAGCCGCTCGAGGTGCTGCGGCAAATGCTGCGGATCGGCACGCGGGCGCTGGTGAGCTTTCCAAATTTTGGCCACTGGATGGTGCGCTGGCAGTTGCTGCGCGGACGCATGCCGATGACCTCCACCTGGGACCGCGCCTGGTACGAGACGCCGAACATCCACCCGTGCACCATCCGGGACTTCTTCGACCTGTGCGCGCAGGAGGGCTACGCAGTGGAACGGTGGCTCGCGGTCGATGATGGCGGACGGCGCACGCCTTGGCGGCGGTTTCCACATCTGGCGAATTTATTCGGCGAGCAGGCGTTGTTCCTTTTACGGAAGGTTTAAGTGTTGAATGCCGTAGTATGGGTGAGACCCAACGCTCTCGAGCGGAACGAGATAGGTTGCAACCATCCTACTACGAGTTCGGCCTAGCGGACGCCGGTGCCGGGCCAGAGGACGACGCGGATCGTTTGCAAGATGATGAGCAGGTCCAGCAGAATACTGAAGTTTTTTACGTAATATAGATCGTAGCTTAGCTTGGATCGCGCATCGTCGATCGAGGCGCCGTAGGGGTAGTTTACCTGCGCCCAGCCGGTAAGCCCGGCCTTGGCGGCGTGGCGTTCATGATACAGTGGGATTGCGGCGGCCAACTCGGCCACAAACGCCGGGCGCTCCGGGCGCGGGCCGACGAACGACATCTCTCCTTGCAGGATGTTGAACAGCTGCGGCAATTCATCGATTCGGGTGCGGCGAAGGAACGCCCCGACCCGGGTGACCCGCACGTCTTTCTGCGCAGCCCAAACCGCACCGCCGGTCTCCGCATTAACACCCATCGTACGGAGCTTGCGAATGGTGAATGTTCGGCCCAGCCGGGTCACCCGCTCCTGGTGATAGAACACGGGCCCGCCGTCTTCGAGCTTGATGGCCAGCATGGCCAGGGTCAGTAACGGCAGGAACAGCAGGAGGATGATGCTCGCGACGGCGAGGTCCAGGGCGCGCTTGGCGACGCGGTCGAACAGGCCGAAGTAGAATCCTTCGGAATACAGAAGCCAGCTCAGCTCCATGCGTTTCAGATCGACCCGACGCACCTCCTTTTCCATGAAGGTCAGGTATTGCTGCACCGGGAAACCCGCGACCTTGCAGTCCAGCAATCCCTCCAGCGCCAAGCCCCGGCGTTCGTCTGGAGCTATCACGATCTGGTCCGCGACGAATTGCCGGGCCAGGCCGAGGAAACCGCCCTCCCCTAAAGTAAGGATCGGGCCGAAACCGTCCTGCGTCAGGCGGGGGTCGATCGGACCCAGCGTGGTATCGTGCACGAACGCCACGGTGTAATTGAGGTTCACCCCCTCCTTCCTCAGCATCCAGACCAAGTCCCAAGCCCGGCGGCCGGCGCCCACGATCAGCACGCGGCGGCAGAACAGGCCGCGGCGGCGCAGCGCGTCAAAGGTGAAGCGGGCACCAACCCCAGCGCCCACGAAGCACCCCGCGGCCATGACAGGCAACGGCAACTGCCCGGTCACGCGCGTCAGCGGCAGGCCGACCAAGGCCAGCAGCAGCGCCGCCGACGCCGCCGCCCCGGCCGCTGCGAGCGGAATGCGGCTGGCCGACCGCCGCAATTCTATCACCACGTCCCGCCGGTAGAGGCCAAGCGCATACAGGCCCAAAAGCTGAAGCACCGGGAACAACAGGCCCGCTAGCGTCACCTGCTGAGGTGAAAACGCCGGCGCCCAGCCGAGCAGGAGCAGCGCCGGCGTCCAAAACAGAAGGATACCCGCCCCGTCCAGCAGGAACATCGCGCTGCTCGATGAAAGGGTGGTCAAGGCACGCATGCTGAGGTCCTGTCCAACACTGGGCGGAGTATGACCGGCAAAGATGAACAAACCGTTGAGGATCAGCCGCTCTCAGCCCATTCCATGCTTCGTCAGCACCGCCCGCGCCTTACGCGCCAGCAACACCGTGACCAGCGCCGTGGCGGCCAGGCCGACCCCGGCCAGCACCCAGCGCCACACCCCCGCGCCGCCCGCATCCCGGCCGAGCACGCCGATATAGACGTGCAGCACCAGGCCCGGAATGATCCCAACCGCGGTCGCGGCGGCGAACGGCCAGAAACGGATCTGCGTCACACCAAAGAAGTAGTTCTGCACGTTGAAGGGGATAAGCGGATTGAGCCGGAGCAGGAACACGATCCGCCAGCCCTCCTCCGTCACGGCCCGGTCGAGTGCTTGTAGTCCCGCCCGCCCGCCCAACAACCGGCGGACCCGGCGCTGCAATACATACCGTGATACGAGGAAGCAGCCGCAGGCCCCCAGCGTCGCCCCCAGCATGGCGAACGGCATCGCACGAACGCCGAATACCAGCCCGGCGCCGATCGAAAACGGAGCCCCGGGCGCGCAAAACACCAGCGCCACCGCATAAGTCAGTGCGAACAGCCATGGCGCCGCCGGGCCGAACCCTTCGACCCATCCGACCAACGCCGCAATCCAGGCCTCGAGCGGCAAGAACCACCAACCGAGCGCGACGGCGGCCAGCAACGCGATGGCCAGCCCGGCGAGCACGGACCGTGTCAGCACAGGCAACGCGCATGCGGCTGCCGCGTTGAGACGCCATCACACCGGGAGTCGAAATCATGAAGAAAGCATTGATCGCGGCGCTGCTGACCAGCCTCGCTATGCCCGTGCTGGCCGCCAACGCCGAGGCGCCGGACAAGAACGTGGACAAGACGAACGACCGTGGCGGGCCCACCGGCAACGACAAGACGGACGCGCTCAACAAGGGTCAGCAAGCGCTACCGCCCTCCCCGTCGCAGCCGAGCCCGGTGCTGACGACGCCGCAAGCCGGTTCCCCGCCCGCGGTGCCCGAGCAGATGGGAACGCCAGTCACCAAATAGTCAGGCTGCCGGGCGTGAAAGCGCCGTAAAGGGCGCGTTCAGCCGCACGATCTCGAGATTGAGACGGGCGGCGAACGTGACCCAGGCGATGAACGGGACCAGCAACCAGCAGGACAGAGGCGAGACGGGATAGAGCCCGATCATGGCCGCCAGCAATGCCAGCCAGAGAAACGGTATCTCCATCAAAGCCCAGTCCGGGCGGCGCCACGCAAAGAACAGCGGTGACCATAGTAGGTGAAACACGCTGATCAGACCAAAGTAGGCCAGCACCTCGGCCCCGCCAGCACCACTATACCAAGCCAGCACGCCCGAGGCGGCGGCCATGCCCAAAATCAGCGTCCAGGCCGGGCCGAATACCCAGTCGGGCGGTTGCCACGCCGGCTTGCGGAGCGCGTAGTACCACGGCCCGATCGTGGTCAGCAGGCCACCGGCGCCCGCCAGCACGATAGCCCAAACGACTGCCACCACGATCGTCATTGTCATACCCTAATGATAGGGCGCCGTTCCCGCAAAAACCAGGTAGCATCCGCTCGAACCCGGGGGGGACGGCGATGGATCTGCAGGTGATCGAGCATGGCAGTGTACTGGAGCTACGCTTCAATCGTCCGGACAAGAAGAACGCGATCACCGGCGCCATGTACCGGACCATGACCGACGCCATGGCCGGGCCCGGGCATCGCGTCATCCTGTTTTCCGCCGTGGGCGACATGTTCACGGCCGGTAACGACATCAAGGACTTCCTGTCCATGAAGGACTTGGTGGACGCACCCGCCGCCCGGTTCATCCGCGCGCTGGCGCAGTCGGACCGGCCCATCGTGGCGGCCATGTCCGGCCCCGGCATCGGCATCGGCGGCACCCTGCTGCTGCATTGTGACCTCGTCTATGCCGCGCCATCCGCCACCATCGCCATGCCGTTCGTGGACCTTGGCCTGGTGCCGGAGGCCGGCAGTTCCCTGCTATTGCCGGCGCGCATCGGGATGGCGCGGGCCAGCGCAATGCTGCTGTTGGGTGAGGTCATGAGCGCCGCAGACGCGCTGCAGGCCGGGTTGTTCAACGCCATCGTGCCCGCGGACGAGTTGGCCGCGCGCGCCATGAAAGCGGCGGTGCGCCTCGGCCAGAAGCCGCGCGCCGCCCTCATGGCCAGCCGCGCGCTGCTCCGGCGCGGCCAGGACACGCTGCTGGCGCAAATGGATGCCGAGCAGGCCGCTTTCACCAAGGCGCTGAGCGGTCCGGAGGCGCGCGAGGCGTTCACGGCGTTCCTCGAGCGTCGCGTGCCGCAATTCACCTAACGTATGCGTCAATGACTTGTCTAGACGGGAAAGCCGTTGACAGCGCGGGCCCGGTCCGATCCATACCGCACTCACACCTGACCAACAAAAGTCCGGTTCATGGGAGAGAACAGTTTGTCATCGTATAAGTTCAGCCGCCATCTTGCCGCCTGGGCTGCCGCCCTGCTGCTACCCAGCCTGGCGCACGCGTCGGCGTTCCAGCTGAAGGAAGACAGCGCGCTACAGCTCGGCACGGCATTCGCCGGCTCGGCATCGTCGGCGGAGTCGCCGTCCACCGTGTTCGACAACCCGGCCGGCATGACGCAGCTGCCGGGCCTGCAGGTGCAGCTCGGCGGGACGGTGATCGTGCCGTCATTCACGTTTCGTGGCACCAACCGCACCGCGCTGGGCCAGCCCGTGACCGGGTCCGACAACCGGGACGGCGGCAACCCGGCGCTCGTGCCCAATGGCTATGTCACGTATAAGATCACGCCGTCGCTCTCGGTGGGCCTGGCACTGACCACGCCGTTCGGCCTCACCACCACCTACGGCCCCGGCTTCGTGGGGCGGTATCAGGCCGACAAGACCGAGTTGAAAACGCTCAACATCAACCCAGCGGTCGCCTATCAGGTCACCAACTGGCTCTCGCTCGGCGCCGGGCTGTCGGCCCAGTATGGCCGGGCGGAGTTCACCAGTGCGCTCAATTCGCGAACCCTGGCGTTCTCGGCGACCGGGCGCCCGCTGGCGCTGCCCGATGGCTACTTTCGCCTGCGCGGTGACGATTGGTCGTTTGGCTACAATCTCGGCGCGCTAATACAGCCGGGGCCGCACACCAATATCGGGTTCGCCTACCGGTCCCGCGTCCAGCATCAGTTCGAGGGGACGGCGGATTTCATCGTGCCGGCGCCGCTCAATAGCAGCGCGCGGTTCGCCAACTCCGGCGGTAACGCCAAGCTGGTGTTGCCCGACACGGCCACCGCCAGCATTACACAGGGTCTAGGCCCGAACTGGACGGTGTATGCCGAAATCGCCTGGACGAACTGGTCGCAGTTCAAGACGCTGAACGCATTCCGCGACAACGGCACCCTGCTGAGTTCGACGCCGCAGCATTACCATAACACGTTCAACGCCTCGCTCGGCGCCGCTTACAAGGTGACGGACGCGCTGACGCTCCGGGCCGGCACCGCGTTCGACAAGACGCCGGTCAGTAACGCCTACCGCACCGCGCGGGTGCCGGATCAGGACCGTACGTGGCTGGCGGTGGGGGCGAGCTATAAGGTGTTCCAGGGAACCGTGCTGGATGTCGGCTACGCCCATGTGTTCGTAAAGGACAGCCGGATCGATGAGGTTTCGGCCACCGGGGACCGGCTCCAGGGTCGGTATAGCAACTCGATCGATATCATGTCGGTCGGGACCCGCACCGCGTTCTGATGCAAAAGCAGTGGCCTTGGCTGGAGCATTATCCGGCCGAGGTGGACTGGCACGCGCCAATGCCGGTCGGGACCCTGCATAGCCTGCTGCAGGACACCGGCGCGCGGTTCGGCCCGCGCCCGGCGTATGAGTTCCTGGGGCGCACGACGAGCTGGGCGCAGGCGCTGGACGCCAGCACGCGGATCGCCGCCGGGCTGCAGCGCGAGGGGTTCAAGCCCGGGGACCGCCTCGGCCTGCTGCTGCCGAACTGCCCGGCATACCCGGCGCTGTTCTTCGGCGCGCTGATGGCCGGGCTCGTAGTGGTGAACTTCAACCCGCTATATTCACCACGGGAGCTGGAGCATCAGGCGCGGGACGCCGAGCTGTCGGCGCTGGCAACGCTCGATTTGGCCGCGACCTACCCCAAGGCGGCGGCGCTGCTGCGGGACGGGGCGGTGCCGCGGCTCATCGTCTGCCGGTTCACGGACATGCTGCCGCCGGCCAAGGCGGTCCTGTTCGGGCTGCTGAAACGGCGGGAGCGGGCGTTTCCGCCAACCGATGACAGGCATATCGCGTGGCAGGATTTGCTGCGCCCGGGCACGCCGGCGCCGGTTCCGATCGACCCGGTGCAGGACATCGCCGTCTTGCAATACACGGGCGGCACCTCTGGCGTGCCAAAGGGCGCGATGCTGAGCCACGCCAATCTTTACGCCAACGCCCTACAGGGTGGCGGCTGGTTCCATCAGGCCCGCCCGGGTGAGGAGCGTGTGCTGGCGGCGCTGCCGTTCTTCCACGTGTTCGCGATGACGACGGTGCTGCTGTTCGGCGTGGCGCTAGGGGCGGAGATCATCATGCTGCCGCGGTTCGAGCTGGCACAGGCGGTGGCCACCATCGCCCGGCGCCGCCCGACGTTCATGCCGGGCGTGCCGACGATGTTCAACGCGATCGCGGGCTTCGCCGGTGCGGCTGACCTCACCAGTATCCGGTTTTGCATCAGCGGTGGCGCCCCGCTGCCGGCAGAGGTGAAAGCGCGGTTCGAGGCGCGGACCGGCTGCGTCGTGGTGGAGGGCTACGGCCTGACGGAAACCAGCCCCTGCGTGATCTGCAACCCGCCGGGCGGCCTGAACAAGACCGGCTCGATCGGCCTCCCGCTCCGCGCGACGGAAGCCTGCCTCCGCGACCCCGCGGACCCGGCGCGTTCGGTGGCGGCCGGCGAACGCGGCGAGCTATGCCTGCGCGGCCCCCAAATCATGCTGGGCTACTGGCGCCGCCCGGACGAGACCGCGTCCAGCATGACCACAGACGGCTGGTTCCGCACCGGCGACATCGCGGTGATGGACGACCAGGGCTACTTTTATATCGTGGACCGCATCAAGGACCTAATCCTAGCCGGCGGCTACAACGTCTATCCGCGCGTGGTCGAAGACGCGGTATACCAACACCCGGCGGTCCTGGAATGCACGGTCATCGGCATACCGGACGCGTATCGCGGAGAGACGGTCAAGGCCTTCGTAGTCCTCCGCCCCGGCGAACCGCTGACGGCAGAGGCGCTCCGGACCTTCTTGACCGAGCATTTATCGCCGATCGAAATGCCCAAGCAGATCGAGTTCCGAGACAGCTTGCCGAAGACGCTGGTGGGCAAGCTGTCGAAGAAGGAGCTTGTGGCAGAGGAGCGGGATAAAGCGCTCGCTTCTCCCTCTCCCGCTGGCGGGAGAGGGCCGGGGTGAGGGTGGACGGTCATGCGGAGATTTGCCGGGTGGCAGCGCGAAGCGCCGCTTTCGGCCAGTGTATGTCACCCCACCTTCATCCCGATTCCCTTCCGCCAGCGGCAGAAGAGCGTCCAGTCCTGGAAGTCAATTCAACCCCTTGCTATTCCGTACTTTCGCCGGTGCGCGCTACAGTGACCTCTATCATTTGCATTCTGCCCGTAAGCGGACCGGCACCTCTCCACTCAACGCAGAGTGTTAACCCAAAACACTCCCCCTACTCTCACCGTTTCGGCACAAACCGGTAAGGGCTGTCGCTAGACAACAAAGGATCAAGCGCCAGCCGATGCTCCAGCGGCGGAAACGCGCGGCTGCGGCAGCCTTCGCGCTCGCAAAGCCTGCACGACAATCCAATGCCCACCGTGGCCGCCTTCAGATCCAGACCATCCGCATACACCACCTGCCCGGCATGCTGGATCTCGCAGCCCATGGCGATCACGTGCCGGGGCTCCGGCTCGCCCCAAACCACCGCGCGGCCCACCACGCAGCGGGCAAAGCATAAAAAGGTCGCGCCGTCCGGCAGCTGCGCCACCTGCACCTGCACCTGACCCGGTGACGCGAACGCCTGATGCACCACCCAGCGCGGACACGAGCCGCCATACCGCGCGAACGGAAACCCGGCGGCGGTGAACCGCTTGCTCACGTTGCCCGCCGGATCGACGCGGAGGAAGAAGAACGGCACGCCGCGGGCGTTGGGACGCTGTAGCGAGGACAACCGGTGGCACGCCTGCTCCCAGCTCACGCCGAAGCGGTTGGCCAGCGCGTCCACGTCATGCCGCAAGGTGGCGGCATGCTCCAGCGCGCGCTGATAGGGCATCAGCAGCGCGCCCGCGGCGTAGTTCAACAGGCCGAGGCGGATGAGGCTGCCGGCCTCGGGCGTGGTGGGGGCGATGGGCTCGATCTGCGCCTCCACCGCGTCGCGGATCTCCAGCAGCGCCAGCTGGAACGCCAGGTGGAAGCCGCGGCTCTCCCGCGGCAGCTGCTCGGACAAGAACAAGGAGCGGGTTGCCGGGTCGTAACGGCGGAGCGCGCCCTGCAACGGCCCCACGATGATATGCAGCCCATGCTCGCGCCGCAGCCGCTCGGCGATGGCGTGGTTCAGCTCGGCGGGTTGGGCCGGAAGGGTCTGGCCCACACGCTCGGCGGCTTCCTCGATATCCGGAAAATGGTTGGCGCGCTCGTGAAAGGCGTCCCGCGCCTCCTCGTTCGGCAGCAGTAGGCGGCGTCCGGACGGGAGCGCGATGCCGCTGCTGTCTTCCCGCGCCACGCGCCAGGCGCGGTAGAGCGCCAGCACCGCCCGCCCGGCCGCGGGCGAACTGGCCGCCAGCGTCGCCAGCTCGTTCTCCGGCACGGCCTGATCCAGCAGCGGATCGGCGAACACCTCCCGCAAACCGGCCTCCATCTGCCGTTCCTGCGAGCCGGACAACGCGCCGAGGTCCACCTGCAGCGTTTCAGCCAGCTTGATCAACAGGCTGGCGGTCACCGCCCGCTGCTCATGCTCGATCAAATTCAGATAGCTGGCCGAGATGCCGAGCCGGGCGGCCAGCGCCTGTTGCGTCAAGTTCTGCTCACCACGCAGGCGGCGGACCGTGCGGCCAATCAGGGGTGCAGCCATTTACAACCTTTACCGATTTACAAAAGGTATGAACAATTCAGCGACTGTCTTGCGTTTGTAACAGCAGATTAGACCTTTCTTTCGCGGGTGCAATGTCAATAGTTAACGGGTCAACAGTGACTCAGGGATGCCCGGAATGACGCCTACGCCCAACCACATGCCCGACGGAATGAACGCTGGCCCCGATAGCGAGCGCTTCCAGGGCATCGTCCGCGATTATACCCCGGAAGACGTCAAGAAGCTCTCCGGCAGCTTCCGCATCCGCCACACGCTGGCCGAAATGGGCGCGCAGCGCCTGTGGCACCTGCTGAAGACCGAGCCCTACGTCAACACGCTCGGCGCGCTCACCGGCAATCAGGCCATGCAGCAGGTAAAGGCCGGGCTCAAGGCCATCTATCTCAGCGGCTGGCAGGTCGCGGCCGACGCCAATACCAGCATGGACATGTATCCGGATCAGAGCCTGTATGCCGTGAACTCGGTGCCGCAGGTCGTGACCCGCATCAACAACGCACTTCGCCGCTGCGACCAGATCGCGCAGCTGGAGGGCGACCAAGGCCAGTATTGGATGGCGCCCATCGTGGCCGATGCGGAGGCCGGGTTCGGCGGCGCGCTCAATGCGTTCGAGCTGATGCGCGCCATGATCGCGGCCGGTGCGGCGGGCGTGCATTTCGAGGACCAGCTGGCCAGCGAGAAGAAGTGCGGTCACCTCGGCGGCAAGGTGCTGATCCCCATCAGCCAGCACATCCGCACGCTGAACGCCGCGCGCCTGGCCGCGGATGTAGAGGGCGTCAGCACCATCGTGCTTTGCCGCACGGACGCTCATTCCGCGCAGTTGCTGACGGCCGACGTCGACGAGCGGGACCGCCCGTTCCTAACCGGTGAGCGCACGACCGAGGGCTTCCACCGTATCAAGCCCGGCGTCGGCGTCGATTACGCCATCGCCCGCGGCCTGGCCTTCGCGCCCTATGCGGACCTGCTGTGGTGGGAAACCAGCGAGCCGAACCTGGCCGAGGCGCAGCGGTTCGCCGCCGCCATCCACGCCAAGTTCCCCGGCAAGATGCTGGCCTATAACTGCTCGCCATCCTTCAATTGGGCGAAGAAGCTGCAGCCGGAGCAGATCGCCGACTTCCAGGTCGCGATCGGGGCACTCGGCTACAAGTTCCAGTTCGTGACCTTGGCCGGGTTCCATAGCCTGAACCACTCCATGTTCACCCTGGCGCGCGGCTATAAGGAGCGCGGCATGGCAGCTTATTCCGAGCTGCAGCAGGCGGAATTCGCCTCCGAGGGTGAGGGCTACACCGCCACCCGGCATCAGCGCGAGGTCGGCACCGGCTGGTTCGACGCCGTGGCGGTCGCAGCCTCTGGCGGCAAGAGCAGCACGACCGCAATGGCCGGCAGCACCGAAACCGACCAGTTCCACGACCACCACGACGAGCCTGCAATGGCCCGCGTCTAACACGGAGCTTCTGCGGGCAGCATGGCCTGCGCGAGGGAGCGCACAGGCCAGGCCGTCTTAAGCTCACGTGACCGTATCGATCCCCCGGAGCCGGAATAGGCGCGGGGGATTTTTTTTGCCATAGCCAGTAGATCAGGGTCGCCGGACGGTGCCTATGAAAGGTAACCAGGTGGAGGCGTGCGGGAAGGAAGACGTTTGCACGCCCTGCGGCATCCGCTATCTGTCACATATGCCCACCACCCTCACCATCGTCACTGATACCCAACCCACGCTGGGTGACCTCCGGGCCGAGCTCGACCGGCTCGATGATGGGCTGCATGACCTGCTGATGCGCCGGTCGCAGGTGGTCGCGCAAATCGCGGCGCTAGGGGTCAAGGGCAAGGTCCCGCTGCGCCCCGGGCGGGAGGCGGCCATCATCTCGCGCCTCCTGGCCCGGCACCAGGGCGCGCTCCCGGCCGTGGGGATCGAGCGGGTGTGGCGCGCGCTGATCGTCGCCATGACGCAGCAGCAGAAGCCTATGCTGCTGACGGTGGCCGAAGCCGAGGGCGGCCCGGCCTATGTGGCGTTGGCGCGGGAGCATTTTGGCGCGCTGACACCCCTGCGCCTACGCCGGACCCCCGCCCAGGCGCTGGCGGAAATCAGCTCCGGCGTCGCCACCGCCGCTATCTTGCCGCTACCAGCCGAGGGCGAGGCGCCCGGCGCCGCATGGTGGACGGCGCTGTTGCAGCGGGACGATCCACGCATCCACGTCGTGGCCCGTTTGCCGTTCTGGGCGCCGCGTGCGGAGGGTGCGGCGGACGCGCAGGCCTTCGTGGTTTGCGCCACCGCCCCGGACCCGAGCGGACGGGACCGGTCGCTGCTGGGCCTCGAATTTGCGCCGGACGTCAGCCGCGCCCGCATCGGCACCATGGTCGCCTCCGCCGGCTTTGCGGCGGGAATCACGATCTTAAGACGGGATGACTTTGCCGTACGCGCGCTGGTCGATGTCGCGGGGTTCGTGGCCGACGACGACCTGCGGCTTGGCAGCCTCTCCACCACCCGCGCCGCCGTCGTGGTCGGTGCCTATGCCGAACCGATCGGAGCGTCCGCATGACCCCTCGCCCGCGCTCCGCCGTGATGGAAATCACCCCCTATGTCGGCGGCGAGAGCAAGGCGCCCGGCATGAACCGCGTGCTGAAACTGTCGTCCAACGAGGGCGCGTTCGGGCCGCCGCCTGGCGCGCAGGCCGCCTATGCCGCGGCGGCGGGCGAGCTGAACCGGTATCCCGATGGCGGGTCGATCGAATTGCGCCGGGCGATCGGGCGCAATTTCGGCTTGAACCCGGCGCAAATCGTGTGCGGCGCCGGCTCGGACGATTTGCTGGACAAGCTGTGCTCCGCCTATGGCGGGCCCGGCACCGAGATGATCATGAGCCGTCATGGCTTCAGCATGTATCAGATCTACGGTCAGGCCACCGGCGCCCGGGTGATCCTGGCGCCGGAGCGGAACCTCACGGCCGACGTGGACGCCATGCTGGCCGCGGTCACGGCCCAGACGCGCGTCGTGTTCCTGGCCAATCCCAACAACCCGACCGGCAGCATCCTGCCGCAGACGGAGGTCGAGCGGCTGCGCGCCGGGCTACCGCCGGACGTGCTGCTGGTGCTGGACGCGGCGTATTGCGAGTATGTGGAGCGGGCGGATTACGACCCGGGGATCAAGCTGGTGGATGCCGGGGACAACACCGTCATGACCCGCACGTTCAGCAAGATCTACGGCCTGGGCGGCCTCCGCCTCGGCTGGTGCTACGCGCCGCCGGCGATCGTGGACGTGCTGAACCGGGTACGGGGGCCGTTCAACGTAAGTTTGCCGGCCCAGGCCGCAGGGGTGGCCGCGCTGGCGGAGCCTGGCTGGATCGAACAGGGGCGCCGCCACAATACCGAACAGCGCGCCTGGCTGACGGCGCAGCTGGAGCGGACGGGCATAAAGGTATGGCCGAGCGAGGGCAACTTCATCCTGGCCGATTTCGGCAGTGCCGAGGCCGCCCAGGCCGCGGACGCCGCGCTGCGGACCCGCGGCCTGATCGTCCGTGCCATGACGAGCTATGGCCTGGATAGCTGCCTCCGCATCACCATCGGTACCACGGAGGAGTGCGCGATGGTGGCCGACTGCCTGGAGCGATTGCCCGCGCATGCCTGACTTCGTCTTCCGGCGCCTGACGATCATCGGCGCCGGGCATATCGGCAGCTCGTTCGCCCGCGCCGTCCGTTTGCACCCCGGCATGGCGCAGCAGGTGGTGATGACGGACCTAAGCGCCGCCGTGCTGGACCGCGTCCGCGCGCTGGATATCGCCGATGCGGTCGAGCCGGATGTGACGCGCGCGGTGGCCGGCTCGGACGCGGTCATGCTGTGCGCCCCCGTGGGTGCGGCCGCCAGCATCACCGCCGCCATCGCCCCGCATCTCGCGCCCGGCACCGTGGTGACCGACGTCGGCAGCACCAAGGTGTCGGTGATCCGGGACATGGCGCCGCTGTTGCCCGGCCACGTGCATTTCGTCCCCGCCCACCCTATGGCCGGGACCGAGTATTCCGGCCCGGATAGCGGCTTCGCCACGCTGTTCGAGGGCCGCTGGTGCTTGGTGGTGCCGCCGCCCGGCACCGATCCCACGGCGGTGGAGCGGGTCTCGGAACTGTGGCGGCGGGCCGGGTCGGAGGTGGAGGTGATGGACCCCGAGCATCATGACCGCGTGGTGGCGATCGTGAGCCACCTGCCGCATCTGATCGCCTTCACCATTTGCGGCACGGCCGATAACCTGGCGCAGGAGGGGGGTACTGACCCCAGCCGGACAGAGGTGCTGAAATTCGCCGCCGCCGGGTTCCGGGACTTCACCCGCATCGCCGGCAGCAACCCGGTGATGTGGCGGGACATCTTCCTCAACAACAGGGACGCGTTGCTGGAGATGCTGGCGCGGTTCAACGAGGATGCGCAGGCGATGGCGAAGGCGGTGCGCTGGGGGGACGGCGCGTATATCGAGGCGCAGGTGAATCGCGGACGCGCCATCCGCCGGGGCCTGATCGAATTGCACCAGGCGTGAGCGACCTCTGGGACTGGCGCACGCGGATCGCCACGCTCTACGCCGAAGTTCGTATCAATCCGGACCCGGCGGCCGCCTGGCAGCACTGGCGGGACACCAGGGACACGCTATTCCGCACCCACCCTCAATCCCCGCTGGACCAGCCGTTCCAGCCCCTGCCCTACTTCCCGTATGACCCGGCGCTGCGGTTGCTGGTACCGCTCGAGCCGGCGGAGGGGCCCGTCCAGACACTGCCGGCCGGAGAGGATGGTGACATCCGGATGCGCCCGATGGCCCGCGCGACGGTGCTGGGCGGGCAGCTGACGCTGTTCTGGATCCAGGGCTACGGCGGCGGCGTGTTCCTACCCTTCGCCGACGCGACGCGCGGCCAAGAAACCTACGGCGCCGGACGCTACCTCCTAGACACGATCAAGGGCGCCGACCTCGGCCGGTCGAATGGGCAGGCGGTGCTAGACTTCAACTTCGCCTACAACCCCAGCTGCGCCTATTCGCCACGCTATGTCTGCCCACTGGCCCCGGCCGAAAACCGCCTGGCAGCCCGGGTAAAAGCCGGCGAAAAAACATCAACCACCACCCCCTCTCCCGCAAGCGGGAGAGAGCTTCCTACCCGGTCAAAGCTGGCGACATAACCTCGACTGACGCCCCCTCTCCCGCTGGCGGGAGAGGGTTGGGGTGAGGGTGGAGTTACCCGCGCAAACCACGGCCATGTCGTTTGGACCCCGACCCCGGCCTTTCCCGGAGAAAGGGGCAAGCGGTTAATACGTCGCCCGCCCCCCCGAAGCGTCAAACACCGCCCCCGTACTAAACGAAGCCTCCGCACTCGCCAGCCAGCACACCAGCGCCGTCACCTCCGCGATCTCCCCGAACCGCGCCATCGGTATCTTCGACAGCATATACCCAATCTGCTGCTCGTTCATTTGCGCAAACAACGGCGTGCGCACCGCCGCCGGGGTCACCGCATTCACCCGCACCGGCGTTGCCGCCAGCTCCTTGCCAAGTGACTTCGTAAGCCCGATCACCCCGGCCTTGGACGCCGAGTACGCCGAGGCATTGGGGTTGCCCTCCTTGCCGGCGATCGAGGCGATGTTGACGATGCGCCCCTGGTCGCCCGCCACCAGATGCGGCACGGCGGCGCGGTTGCAGTAGAACAATCCATTGAGGTTCACGTCGATCACCCGCTGCCAATCCTCCACGCGGTAGTCCCGCACGGCCGCGACCGGCCCGGTGATCCCCGCGCTACAGACCAGGATATCCAGCCGGCCCAGCGCCGCGACGGTCGCGGTCATGGCGGCCTCGACCTGCGCCGGGTCGGTGATATCCAGCGCCTGCGAGTCTGCGCCGGCCGCGTGCAGGTCCCAAACGCTGACGCGGGCGCCCTCCGCCGCAAGCCGCGCGGCGATGTCCTGGCCGATGCCGGATGCCCCACCGGTGACGATGGCGGTGCGCCCTTTGAAGCGGTCTGGCGTCATTGTGTTCTCCTGGTGCTAGAATGCGAAAGGCATTCCACCCTACGGTCTGACCGGACAACAACCAATGCCGGATGCGCCCTATGCGAATTGCTGTTCTACTCGCCCTCTTGTGGCTGACCCCGGCGCGGGCGGAGGTCACCGTACTGGCGGCATCCAGCCTGACGGACGCGATGCGGGAACTGGGGCAGGCCTGGGCCGCTTCCGGGCACACGCCGCCCCGGTTCGTGTTCGGCGCCAGCTCCACCCTGGCCCGGCAGGTGGAGCAGGGCATTCCGGCCGATATTTTCGCCTCCGCCGATGAGCCGTGGGCCGACTACCTACAGGAGCGTCACCTGCTGGTGGCAGGGACGCGGACGAGCCCGCTCGGCAATCACCTGGTGCTGATCGCGCCGGCGGATCAGCCGCATGAGGTCGCTCTGACGGCGCAGGACATGCTGGCCCGCCTGGGCCCGGACGGACGCCTCGCCACCGGTGACCCGGCCAGCGTGCCGGTGGGCAAGTATGCCGAGGCGGCGTTGCGGAAGCTGGGCGCCTGGGACGCTATAGCGCCGCATCTGGCGCGCGCCGAGAATGTCCGCGCCGCGCTGCTGCTGGTCGAGCGGGGTGAGGCGCCGCTCGGTATCGTCTATGCGACCGACGCGGCGTCCGACCCCAAAATCCACGTCATCGCCACCTTCCCGGACGACACCCATCCGCCAATCAGCTACCCGTTCGCCCTGGTGCACGACACGCCGGACGGCCGGGCGCTGCTGGCGTTCCTGACCGGGCCAGACGCGGCGCCAGTGTACCGCAAGCTCGGCTTCACCGCGCGGGAGTAAGCCCACCGTAGGACGGGTAAGCCCTCACGCCATCCGCCACACAACCGGCCCCTGGACCGGCGGCCTCGGTGCCGAGCGGGACCGACGCGGCAAACCATCTGACGTCTTAGTGTCTAGCTTTCCATCAAAAGCGTTTCGTTTCTGTATTGAATAGTGTAAGCTCCTCCTCGCAACGGGAGAAGCGGGATGCACGTGTCAGTTTGGGCCCTGCCGGTGGCCAGCATCGCCGCGATCGCCGTGCTGCTCGCCGCGCCCAGCTGGCGGTCCGCGGCGTGGCATGCGCGGGTGCCGACGCTGTTTTCCATCGCCGGGATCGTGGCGCTGACGGGGCCGGAGCAGATCCGGCACTTGGTGGCGGGCACCGAGAGTGCCGGGCAGATGCTGGCGTTCGCCGTGACGGTGCTGGCGACCGGCGTCGGGTGCTGGTTCTGGGCGCGCTGGTCATTGAACCTCGCAGGCGCCGGCGGGCGGTCCGGCGTGTTCGATTGGGAGGCGCAGCCCGGCTGGGTATGGCTGCCGCGCGTGGTGGCGCTGGCGCCCGCAGTCGGGGCGTTCATCGCGTTGGGGCAGGGCTGGGGGCTGATTCCGTTTTGGCGCGGCTTGATCCTGACTGCGCTTACCATCTTGGTCAGCGTGGGGCTGGTCGGGGTCGCCTGGGGACGCCGCCGCCGCGTGATGACCCGGCGGGCCGGGCAAACGCCGGGGCGGAGCGTGCTGTCGCGGCTGTTCATGTATGACGAGTTCGTGGACCAGGCGGCACCGCCGGGCCGGCCGTTGGGCGATTGGTGGCGGCTCGCGGTGCAGTGCCTGCCGTTCCATCCGGCGTTGGTGGCGGGGATGGCAGTGCTGTTTGCCGGGCTGATCCTCGCGGTGATGTCCGGGGCGCCCGCGGTGGTGCCGGTGGCGCAGGCGGTGGGGCCGGTGCCGGCGGCGCTGCTGGGGCTGGCCGGGTTGCTAACGGGGCTCGCGCCGCCGATCGCTTTCTTTGCGTCGGCCCGGCGGTATCCAGGGCTCTTGCTGCTGGGGCTCTGGGTGGTGGGATCGGCGGCACTCAGCGTCAATACGGCGGTTGTGACGACGGAGCCATATCCGACGCGCCGCCCTTCATTCGAAAACGCGGCAAAGGCGTGGCTCACACAATGCGCGCGGCCGGGCGCGCAGCCGGGGGATGGGCGGTTGCGCGTCATGCTGGTGGGTGCGGCGGGCGGCGCGTCCCGGGCGGCGCTGTGGTCGGGCGTGGTGATGCAGGAGATGGAGCGGGCGCTGCCGATGGACCCGGCGCATGAACTGTTTGCCGTGTCGGGCGTCTCCGGCGGCGCGCTGGGGATGGCCGGGTACGTGGCGTTGCTGGACGAGGCCAAGGAGTTCTGCGCGGGCCCGCCGGTGACGGACGGCGCGGCGCGCGGGGCGCAGCTGCAGCAGGCGCTGGGGCAGGACTTCCTGTCCCCTGCCCTGGCCGGGCTGTTCTTTTCCGACGGCTGGTGGCGCGTGCTGGGGCCGGTTTCGGCCGGGCTGCGCCGGGTGGGCGTGGTGTCGATGGAGCGGACCGGGTGGCTGCAGCAATCCTGGGACCGCGCGTTCCATGGCGCGCTGTCGCCCACGCTGGTGCAGCAATCGCTGGACGGGCCGGTGCCGCGGCTCCCGCTGCTGTTCACGTCGGGCACGCATACGCCCACGGGCCGGCTGATCGTGACGGCCCCGGTGACGGGGGTGGAGGGCACGGTGTGTACCGAGCCCGCGGTCTCCGCCGTGCCCGGCGCGATCGATGCACTGCAGGCGATGTGCGCGGACCCGACCTTCATGGTGGCGGCCAGCAACAGCGCGCGGTTTCCATATGTGACGGCGCCCGGCCTGCTGGTGAACAGCGTGACACATGTGGAATATGGCGAGGTCGTGGACGGCGGCTATTACGACAATCTGGGCACGACGGCGGTGCAGGCAGCGGAGGGTGCGCTTACCCAGGCCTTCGCGGCCATCCAACGGGAGGGCGGGCTGCCGGGTGTCCGCCTGGAGGTGTTCATCGTGCAGATCTGGAGCGATCCGGACCGCCTGCAGGTCCCGCGCTGCGGCGTGGAGCCGGCGCACGAGGAGGTGAGGCAGTCCTCGCCGACGGCGCTGGATTTCCTACTGTCCCCGGTGGGCGCGTTGGCCGGCGTGAGGAGTGAGCGGGCCAATGCCGGGGGGAAGGCGGCGGTGGACCGCTACTGTGCAGCGGCCGGCCGGCACTACTTCGCGTTCACCATGGGCCGGGATGTGCATGGCGTGCTGGCGCCGCTGAACTGGGTACTACCCGGCGACGTGCGAATGGCGATCGCGACGCCGGGCCTGGCGGGCTTTCCAGGCATGGGGAACGAGGCGGAGCTGGCGCGGCTGGTGGCGGAGTGGGGTGGGCAACGGGACGTGCGCCCCCTCTCCCTTCGGGAGAGGGCTGGGGTGAGGGAGACGAGCAGGGCTGAATAGCTGTTGAGCGTGCTGCCTAGCCTCGGTCATTAGCCGTAACGCCTGTCGCTTCCCTCACCCCGGCCCTCTTCCGGACGGAGAGGGGGAGGCAGGGTTGGTTAGGATATGGTCAGGAAGCGGTCTGTGAAGGTGCTGGAGAGGTCGATGGTGGCGGCGGCAATGGCCGGGTCGAAGCTCGTGAGCATGCGCTTCACCGTCTCGGCCTGGGTGATCGTGATGCGTCCGTCGTGCTGGAAGGCGTCCTTGTTGCGCGTGAAGGCGCTCTGGCACACATCGGCGCCCACGGCGCACATGCCGGCCGCCAGGGCACCCGTGGCCTGCTCGGGGGTGGCGGTCTTGAGGAACGCCAGCGCCTCGAGGATGGCGGCGGCGCAGCCCCGGACCGTGGCCTCGTTCTTGGGGATCCAGGCCGCGTCCCCATACAGGCAGCCGCTGGCGTAGGGGCCGCCGAACACCGCCTGCGTGCCCGGCGTGTCCCGCGCGTCCGCCAGCAACACGATGGTGCCCTTCCGCTCGAGGTCGTTGATGATGGGATCGAACAGGCTGAGCGCGTCGATATCGCCCCGCTCGAACGCGCTGATGGCGGTGGCGGCGGTGCCGACGCCCACCGCGGCGGCGTCGGTGGATTTGAGCCCGGCCTTCACCATCAGCTGCATGGCGAACAGATGCGTGGCCGAGCCCGGGGCGGAGACGCCGATCTTGCGGCCCTTGAGGTCGGCTGCGGTCTTGATCTCACCCGCCAGCTCCTTCCGCACGCCCAACGCCAGGCCGCTGTTCTGCGCCTGCAGCACGAAGGCGGTGAGGTGCGCGTTCTTGGCGGCGAGCTGGATGGTGTGTTCGTAGTAGCCGCAGACGATGTCGGACGAGCCGCCGAGCAGCGCCTGCATCGCCTTCGCACCCCCGGGGAACATGGCCATGTCCGGCTCGATCCCGTGCTTCTGGAACAGGTTCTGCCCCATGGCGACGAAGAACGGCATGTAGCCATACAGCGCGACGCCGCCGCAGGCGATGCGCGCCTTGGTGCGGGATTGCGCAATGGCGGGCGCCGCCAGCGCGGTCGCGGCGAAGGTGAGGGCGGTGCGGCGGGTGAGCATGGCGTTTCCTTTATGGTTAAGCATGATCGTGCGGCATATCGGCCCGGGGTTGCCAGACCAGCAAGCGTTTTTCCGCCAAGGTCACGCCGAAATCCAGCACCAGGGCGCAGGCCGTCAGCACGATGATCCCGGCAAAGACGCTATCGACGTCGAACACGCCCTCGGCCTGCAAGATCAGATACCCAACCCCCATCGAGCTGCCCAAGTATTCCGCGATGACGGCGCCGACGAAAGCCATACCGACGGAGATATGCAATGAACTGAACACCCAGCTGAGCGCCGCGGGCAAGTACACGTGGCGCAGCAACTGCTGGCGGGTCGCGCCCAGCATGCGGGTGGCGTTCAGGACCGTGGGGCTCACTTCGCGCACCCCCTGCAATACGTTGAAGAACACGATGAAGAACACCAGCGTGAAGCCTAGCGCGACCTTGCTGGTCATCCCCAGCCCGAACCACATGGCAAAGATCGGCGCCAGGATGACGCGCGGCATGGCGTTGGCGGCCTTGATATAGGGGTCCAGCACCGCCGATGTCCGCGGGCTGAGGCCCAGCCATAGCCCGGCAGCCACGCCCGCGGTGGTGCCGGTGGCAAACGCCATCAGCGTCTCGGCGATGGTGGTGGCCAGATGCGGCCAGATGAAGCCGGTGCCGAACCAATCCGCCACCACGGCCAGTATCGCCGCCGGCCGGCCGAAGAACAACGGGGACAGTACGCCGGTTGCCGTGCCGATCTGCCAGGCGGCAAGCAGGAACAGCCCGATGCCGAGGCGCCCGGCAGTGATCATGCCGCCTGCTGATAGGCACGCAACACTTCATCCCGCAACACGGCCCAGATCCGTTCCTGCAGGTGCTGGAACGCCGGAGTCATGCGGATCTCCGCCACGTCCCGCGGGCGCGGCAGGTCGATCGCGAACTCCGCCAACGGCCGCGTGCCGGGCCCGGCGGACAGGACCACCACACGGTCCGAGAGGCTGATCGCTTCCTCGAGGTCATGGGTAATGAACAGCACGGATTTCCGGTTCGCCTGCCACAGCGCCAGCAGCTCGTTCTCCATCATCAGCCGGGTTTGTACATCGAGCGCGGAGAACGGCTCATCCATCAGCAAAATAGGCGGATCCAGCACCAGCGTTTGCGCCAGCTGCGCCCGCTTGCGCATCCCACCGCTCATTTGGTGCGGGTATTTATGCCCATGCCCGGTGAGCCCCACCCGCGCCAGCCACGTCTCTGCCGCCGCACGCGCCTGGTTGCGCGCTGCCCCGGCAAATTCCGGCCCGGCCGCTACATTGTCCCGCGCACTGCGCCATGGCATGAGGCTGTCCGCCTGGAAAAGATATCCGGCCTGCTTATTGATGCCGCGTAACCTCGCACCCCGGATGCGCACCTCCCCCTCGGTCGGCGCCAGCAGCCCTGCGGACAGGTTCAGCAGCGTGCTCTTGCCGCATCCGGTCGGCCCGACGACGGACAAGAACTCCCCCTCCGCCACCTGCAAACTCGTACTGCGCACGACGGTGGTAGCGCCAAAGCGGACGCTGACATTGTCGAGTTCTAACGCCGCCACCCCGCCCTCCCTTATTTCAGGCAAGGATAGCGGGTTGGCCGCGCATGTCGATCAGCATCGACGTTGGAAGTCGTAGGGTCCGCTTCCAGCGTACTTCACGCTTTGATTGCCCGCCTGGCGCAGGAATCGAGGAAAAGAACCAAACTCGTTAGCTGTGACCCAGTCGAAGGACGGCACGCCAGGACTGGCCCCGGCAAGCTCGGTCGTAACCGGGCGCCTAAGCCGGATTGCGGATCAGCCCCATCAGCGGCGCAGCACCTTCGCTACCTGGGAACACCTGCGCCAACGCCGGGCCCGTAAGCCCCAGATGCGAGGCAAGCAGCCCCTTGGCGACGGACCGCAGATCGAGCGTCGGGTCCAAATCGCGGTTTTCCAGCAGCTTACCCTCACCCAGGCCCGGCCACGTCGCCAGCACCCGCCCGCCGTGCACCGCGCCGCCCACCACGAACGCCACCGCGCCCGTGCCGTGATCCGTGCCGTTCGTGCCATTCACCCGGGCTGTCCGCCCGAACTCCGTCATCACCAGCACCGCCGTCTGCGCCCAGGCCGCGCTCAGCCCCTCCTTCAGCGCCACCAGCCCCCGGTCCAGCTGGCCGAGCGGGCCGAACAGCCGCTGCGCCTGGTTCACGTGCGTGTCCCACCCGTCCAGCTCCATCGCCGCCACGCGCGGGCCGTCCGCCGCCGCCAGCAGGCGCCCGGCGGTCCCGGCCAGGGTCGGGAACGTATAGCGGTCCTTCGGCTCCGCCACCGGCGCACCCGCCAGCTGTCCGGCGGTAAAGCCACGCTCGGTCAGCCCCTGGCGGATCGCCGGGCCGGTCACGGGGTCCGTCTGATGCAGCGCCAGCAGCTTGAGATACAGGTCGGCCTGCGGCGCCCCGAACGAGGGCGGCGCATACGACCCCACCGGCGCCGGCCCCCGCATCAGCAGCGGCAGCGCCACCCCCACCGAAAGCGCGGCGCCATTCGCCGGGCGGGCCGGCAACGCCAGAACGGCGCGGTTTAGCCAGCCCGAGGACATACGCTGATCGGCGCCGCTTTCCATCAGATCCTGCGCCTCGAAATGGCTGCGCGTCCGCACGTGCCCGGCCACCGCATGCACCGGCAACGCCTCCCCCGCGCGGAACAGCGCGAGCGTGCCGGGCATGGCGGGATGGAGGCCGAAGAACCCGCCAAGGTCCCCCATGCCCCCCTCCGTCCCGGGCTGTGGCGGAACGAGGCTAGGGCGCAACGCCGCAAGCGCTGGGTCCCCATAAGGCGCCACGGCCGACAACCCATCCAGCGCGCCGCGCAGGATGATGACCACGAACCGCCGCTCGGTCGGCGCCGCCGACAACGCCAGCGCGTTGCGACCGAACGCCACGGCGGAGGTGAGCCCCAGCAGGGCACCGCGGCGGGACACCAGCGGACGATGGGAAGCGTGCATGGGATCAGCGCCTTTGAAATTCAGGGGAAGCGAGTAGCAAGGCGATACCATCCCGGCGGGACCCGGCGCGCCTAATTTCGGTCGACGTCGGCTCCGTCAGCAAGGGGCCCAGCACCGTATCGGCATACTGCACGGGTTCCGGCAACGCCGAACGCCCGGCAAAGCCATAGGCCCAGTCCACCCGGCGCAGCATCGCCTCCGGCGCCGCCCACCCTGCCGCCCGGTCCGGCCAGCCATCCGGCTGCGGCGCGTTGAACGGACCCTGGCCCAGCCCCTGCAATATGCCGGCCACGTTCACCCGCTTCGGATTGTCGTCGTTGGGCGGCCCCGGCGGCAGGCCCGAGCCGCGGATCGCCGCCAGCACCAAATCCAGCGGGCTGCGCAGCTTGCTGAGCGGTGTCCAGGCAGCGGGAACGCTGGCCGCCGCCAGGGCCGCCGCGCGCAGATCACCGCGCGTGTCGCGGAGCGCCCCCTCGATCACCCGGACCGCATCCGGCGGCGGCTGATCGGCGATGAAGTGCCGCGCGAGCTTCTGCGCCAGCGCCCGGTGCGTGCCCGGATGCTGCGCGAGCCAGCTTAGCGCCTGTACCCCGCCCTGCTCGCCTTCCTGAAACGTAAATCCCATCAGCGTCTTGGGTCCGGGATCATGCACGAACGGCCGGAACTTGAAGCCCAGCGGCGGCTCCTTCTGCTCGATCGACCAGCCTGTCAAAATCCGCGCGAACTCGGTCACGTCCGCCTGGGTATAGCCGGATGCCGGGGTCAGCGTATGCAGCTCCAGGCACTCGCGGGCGAGATTCTCATTCAGCCCGCGCTTCTGCCGCAGCCCGGCCGGGCTCGACGGGCCCACGGATTGCGCGTTGTCTAGATACAGCAGCATCGCCGGATGCCGCATCACCGCCAGCAGCATATCCTGGAACCGCCCCGTCACGTGCGGCCGGATCGCCTCCCGCACGAACGACCCGGCCAGCGCGCCGACCTCACCCCGGCGGGTGCTGACCGTGAAATGGTTGGCCCAAAACCACACCAGCCGCTCCCGGAACGACGCCTCCGTGCTGATGGCATGGTCGAACAATGCCTGCGCCTCCCCCCGGAACAGCAGCCCGGTGCGGCGGGGCTGGCCTTCCGGCACCGGGTCGGTGCGGTCCAGCTGAAACAGCGAAAGTGCATCGGCGACGCTTCCGCCGGTCCCGGGCTGCAGCAGGGGCGGCGCAGTATCCGGCCCGTTCAGCTGCTGCCGCAACCAGCCATTCGGGTCGGCGGGCAGCGGCTGACCCGCCCCCCGGCCAAGGCCGAAGCGGATAAGAGCATGGGCGGCACTGATTTCCATACCCGCACCATAGCGCAGCGGGCGGCGCTTGAGGCGTTACATAGAGTGACGGCAACACGTCTTCCCCCTCTCCCGCTGGCGGGAGAGGGCCGGCGTGCGGTTGGAAGCCGCAGGTGCAGCCAATCATTCCGCTGATCCCAACCTGGCGCCACCCGTTCAATGGCGGGAAAAGGACGCAGCGCTCCCTATGACGAGAACGAAGCCAGCCGCCGCGCAGCCTCGATCATATCCGCCTCCGGCCCGCAATAACTGAGCCGCATCGTCCGCGCCCCCCGCCCCCGGTCGAAATCGAGCCCCGAGCACGCCGCCACACCCGCCTCCCGCAGCAACCGGGCGCAGAACGCCGCGCTGTCGTTCGTACGGGCGCCAATGTCGGCATAGAGGTAGAACGCCCCATCCGCCGCTGCGATGTCCGGAAACCCGGCACCGGGCATGGCGGCGAGCAGGTGGTCGCGCGACCGGCGGTAGCGCGCCACGTTCTCGTCCAGCTCCGGCGCGCAATCGAACGCCGCCTCGGCCGCGATCTGAGAGATGTGCGGGGCGGAGATCACCATGTTCTGCGCCAGGCACTCGACCGGGCGGCACAGCGCCTCGGGCAGCAGCATCCAGCCGACCCGCCAGCCGGTCATGCTGAAATACTTGGAGAAGCTGTTGACCACGATGGCGTGCGGGCTATACGCCGCCGCCGTCGCGATCGGGCGCGCGTAGTGCAGGCCGTGATAGATCTCGTCCGATATCAGCCGCACGCCCCGCCGGTCACACCAGCCGGCGATCCCGCCCAGCTCGTCCGGCGTCAGCATGGTGCCGGCGGGGTTGCACGGGCTGGCGATGATCAGCCCGTCCGGCACCGGGTCCAGCCGGTCCAGCATCGCCACCGTCGGCTGATACCGGGTGCCGGGCCCGGTCTCGATCACGGCCGGCACGAGGCCGAGCGCGGTCAGCACGTTGACGTACGGCGGGTAATACGGCGCGGCCAGGGCCACCCGGTCGCCGGGGTCGAATGCGGCTAGGAACGTTAGCGGAAACGCGCCGCTCGCCCCCATCGTGACCGCGATCCGCCGCGGATCGACCGCCAGCCCATACCAATCCTGGTAATGCCGCGCGATCCGCGCCCGGAGCGACGGCCGGCCCAGCGCCTCCGTATAGCCGAGCGCACCGCCCTGCCGCAGCGCCGCCGCCACCGCCGCCAGCGCGCCGGACGGGGCGCCGGTGGCGGGCTGCCCGACCTCCATCCGGATCACGTGCGGCGCCCCTTGCGGCAGCGCGGCCTGCTGCGCGTTCGCCGCCGAGATCACGTCCATCACCATGAACGACGGCGCTTCGGCCCCGCGCCCCACCTTCAGCATGGCTCAGTTACTGCCGACGGCCAGCCCGGCGCCTCGCGGGTCCGCCGCCCAGCTGCAGGCCTCCTCATGCCCGGGTAGATAACGGGCGCAGGAGATGATGTTGAGGCGCCCCGGCTCCGGCGGCGGGCGGATCGCGCTGTGCAACGCGCCGTCGAGCCCGGCCGCCAGGGCCAAGGCCGCGCCCTCCTGCCCGGACCCGGCGGCGGCGGCGCGGAACTGCTTCGTGCTCCGGTTCCACACGATCCCCGCCGCCAGCATCGGCGGCGTCATCGCCCGGGGCGAGGCCGCCAGCACCATCCCCGTCCCCGGCGCGATCCGCCCGGTGCCGAACAAATTGTTCATCGTGAGCGAGCAAGCCACGCTCCGCCCCAGCCGGTCCGTGACCACAAACCCAGTCGAGGCCGGCAAGGCCGGCAGCGTGCCAGACCCACCCTGGTTCAAGACCGCGACCGGATCACCGCCCTGCGCCCGCCAAGCCGCCACCGTGCCGGCCGCCCGGCCCTGCGCTCCGGGGGCATCGCCGGGATGCTCGTTCAACCAGCGCAGCGCCGCCGCAGCCCCTAATCCGCCATCGGCCGGGGGCGGTGTGAACGCCACGTCATCGGACCCGGACCGCACCACCAGCGGCGCGCCGATCCGCGGCACCGCGGCGCGAAGGTCCTCGGCCAGCAGATTACCGCCGGCCAGCCTCGCCGCCTCGCCCAATTGCCGGGCCAGCACGCCCTGATACAGATCGCCCACCCCCGCCGTCCGCAGCTGCCCCAGCGTCGTGCCCAGATCGGCCTGCACCAGCTGGCTTGACGCCGTCAGCGGCTGGCCACCCGGCGCAAACACCCGGCGCGCGTTCGGGTCGGCCAGCAGCGGCCCCTGCACCACCGCGAGGTCTAGCAGCAACGCCCGGGACGGAGCCCCGCCGAACCGCGCCAGCTGCTCGGCCGGGGTCAGCAGGCTCTCGAACGGCTTGGTGCCGTACCGGGCATGCAGCGCAAACAGACCCCGCGCCAGCATCGGCACCGCGGCCGGGCGGTCCCCGCCGCCGCCGGTGCCGGGCGGGCCGGTGAACATCACCACCTCGGGCGATCCCCCGCCCGGGCCCTCCGGCTGCGGGTCGTAACTCAGGCAGGCGCCGCCGCCGCCCAGCCCGGCCCGGGACGGCAGCGTCACGGCCAGCATGAACCCGGTCGCGACCGCCGCGTCCGCCGCACTACCACCGAGCGCCAGCACCTCACGCCCGGCCAGCGCCGCCCGCGGCTCGTCGGCGATCACGGCACCGATGAAGCCCTCGACCCGCGCCGTGTCCCCGGTGCGCGGCGCGCCGCCGAAGAACGTGCTGGTCACCGAGTTCAGCGTCGAACACGCCGTCTGGGACAGCAGCGCCGCAAGCAGCACGGCCGCCCCCACGCGCCTGGTGTTGATCGTGCCCTGCTGCACAAGCCCATCCTTATATGTATCGTATATGGTTCCCTGGGCTGCCATACCTTCCTTCCGCCAGCCCAGCAACCAGCACCCTTTGCCCTTCCCCGCCGCATCCGCTAGCAGGGCGTGTCCTGACCCGGTGAACCCGCCATGCGCGCCATCCTCTTTGTAGTAGCCGCCCTCGCCGCCTCGCCCGCCACCGCGCAAGCGCTGAACGAGGCGCAGCGGCAAGAGGTCGTGACCCTGCTGCGGCAGTCGCTGAAGGCCGATCCGTCCATCCTGCGCGACGCGCTAAAGAGCCTCGAGGTCGACGATCAGCGGCAACAGGACGCCGCCGCCCGCAACATGATCGCGATGCTGGGCCCAAAACTGGTCGATGCCGCTGACCCCGTGGCCGGCAACCCGATCGGCGACGTGACGGTCGTGAACTTTTACGACACGCGCTGCCCATACTGCCGCCGCATGCTGCCCACGGAGGCGGAGCTGCTGCGTTTGGACCCAGGCATCCGCTTCATCGATAAGGACATCCCCATCCTGGGCAATGCCAGCCAGCTGGAGGCGCAGGCGCTGCTGGCGGCGCAAAAACAGGGTGGCTACTTGAAGCTGCAGGACGCCATCATGCACAGCAACGCCCCCTCCACCCGCGACAGCATCCGGCTCGCCGCCGATCAGCTCGGCCTAGACGGCAACCGCGTGCTGCGCGACATGGACGACCCCGCCATCAAGCGCCGCCTGGCCAACAACGTCTCCCTCGCCGACCAACTCGGCATCCAAGGCACCCCCGCCCTCGTCATCGGCCAACACCTCGTCTCCGGCGCGACGGAACTGGCCGATCTGCAGAAAATCGTGACCGAGGTGAGGGCGGGGCGGTAGCATAGAACGTTGCAATCGTGTCGATGATGATGTGTCCCGATGATGCATCTCAGGAGACCGAGAACGAACACCGTCAAGGTTTTCTGGTCCGGACGCTCGCAAGCCGTCCGCTTGCCAAAGGAAATCCGGTTCGACACGGACACCGTTCGCATCCGCCGGCACGGTGACTCCGTCATTTTAGAGCCGGTCGCCAAGGACTGGGCATTGCTTGACGCCCTCGATGGATCGCTCGGTACCGATTTCGCAGCGTTTGCCGAAGAAGAGATGCCGAGAAGAGATGCCGGAGCAAACCCGGCCGGACCTCGATGTATCCAAGTGAGCGTCCTGCCCTGACGAGCGCGCTTCCAGCCCCGCCCGATCCGGTCTAGGCTCGCACCATGACCATACCCCGCATCTGGCGCGGCATCCGTATGCGCGATACCGAGGCGGGCGCCGATCCGGATAGCCCGGTCCGCGCGCTGACCCTGCCTGCTGCCTGGGATGACCGCGCCGCCGCCGCCCTGGCCGCACTCGCCCCCGGTGAGGGCGCCGCCTCCCTGCCGCGGGCCGCCGAGGCCTGGATCAAGCCCGTCGCCACCCGCGCCCGCCTGGCCGGTGAGCCCGCGTTGGCCGACCGGCTGCATACCCTGCTGCTCGAAAGGCGCGCCGCGCCCACCGCTCCCCTCTGGGCCGGCGTCCTGGCACAGCCCGGATTCGTGCTGAACCTCGCCGCCTTCCATGACGGCGCGCACGGGTTCGACGCCGCGGCGTTCGCGGACGCCGTGCACACCGTCGCGACCGCCCTCCGCTTGCACGACCCCGCCACATCGGGTGTGGCGATCGGCATCACCGACCTCGATGGCCTCCTGGCGCAATTGGGCCTCGAGTATGACAGCCCGGACGCGCGGGACGCGGCCGCTTGCATCGCCGCCTTGCTGCGCGCCACCGCCGACATCGCGCTCGCCGGCGATCAGCCGGACTTGCTGTCCTGCCTGCCGGACTGGCCCGCACCGCCGCCCCGAACGCTCATACCGGGCCTGGCCGAAGCCGCCGCCCTCGCCCGGCGCCGGTCGTTGCAGGGCGCGGCCCATATGCCCAGCACCGCCGTGCTGCCACCGGGCCCCGCCGACGCGCTGCTCGGGGCCGAGGCCGGCGGCATCGCGCCAGCCTTCTCCCCCGTGGGACCGGACGGCATGCTGACCCGCGCCGCCCTGGCCCGCCTCGCCCAGCGCGGCCTGTCGGCCGAGCAGGCCTTGGCCCGGCACCTCGACGGCCAAACAGTGCTGGCCCCCGCCGGCCTCGCCGCGCATCAGGCCATGCACGACGCGGTCCGCCCCACCCTCCACACCATGCCGCCCCGTCCGGAGCTGGGCGCCCGGCCCGCGACACCGCCGCTCCGCCGCGAGCTCCCGGCCCGCCGCCGGGGCTACACGCAGAAGGCCGCCGTCGCCGGGCACCGCATCTACGTCCGCACCGGCGAATACGCCGACGGCACGCTGGGCGAGGTGCACGTCTCCCTCCCCCGCGAAGGCGCGACGCTGCGCGGCATGATGGAGAGCCTGGCCGCCGCCGTAAGCCTCGGCCTCCAGCACGGCGTGCCGCTACAGGACTACGTGAACGCCTTCACCCTCACCCGCTTCGGCCCGTCCGGCGCCGTCGAGGGGGATCCTGACGTCGGCCACGCCACCTCCCTCCTGGATTACGTGTTCCGCAATCTCGCCATCAGCTATCTCGGCCAATGCGACGTGCCGGAGGGCCTGGCCGAGCCCGCGCCGCCCCCCGCGCCGCTCCTGCCGATGGAGCTGCCGTCCCAGGGCCGCCGCCGGCCCGGCCTACGCTTGGTGTCCAACGCATGAGCCGCATCGCCGCCCGCCTGTCCGAATTAGGCCTCGTCTTGCCGGACCCGCCCGTGCCGGTCGCGAGCTACGTGCCCTGGGTGCGCACCGGCTCGCTGGTCGTGGTCTCGGGCCAAATCCCCATGGTCGGCGGCGTGGTCTCGCTCACCGGCCTCGTCGGCGTCGATGTCACCTGGCAGCAGGCGCAGCAGGCCGCCGCGATCTGTTTCATGAACGTCCTGGCGCATCTGCGCGCAGCCTGCGGCGGCTCGCTCGATCCCGTGACCCGCGTGGTCCGGCTCGGCGGCTTCATCGCCGCACCGTCCAGCTTCACCGATCACGCCGTGGTCATGAACGGCGCCTCCGACCTCGCGCAGTCCATCTTCGGGAACGCCGGGCAGCACGCGCGCGCCACCATCGGCTGCCCCTCGCTGCCGCGCAACGCCAGCGTCGAGGTCGAAGGCTGGTTCGAGGTAGCGTGATCTCAGCACCGGTCCATATCTAGCGCCATGGACGGCCTCCCCACCCTCACGCTCACCCTGCACCCGCAGATCGCGGAAATCCCTTCCGCCGAGTGGGACGCCTGCGCCGGGCCGGCCGGCAACCCGTTCGTGTCCCATGCCTTCCTAAGCGCCATGGAAGAGAGCGGCTCCGCCAGCGCCCGCACCGGCTGGCTGCCGCAGCACGCGGCGCTGCGGGACGGGGATCGGATCGTGGCCGTGGCGCCGATGTATGCCAAGTCCCACTCCTACGGCGAATACGTGTTCGACCACGCCTGGGCCAATGCCTTCGAGCGGGGCGGCGGCAATTACTACCCCAAGCTCCAGGTGGCCGTCCCCTTCAGCCCCGTGCCCGGCGGACGCCTCCTGGTCCGGGACGGCGTCTCCCCGGCGGGTCTCGGTCAGGCCTTGATCCAGGCCTGCCAGGAACTGAACCTCAGCTCCGTTCACGCGACGTTCTGCACCCGGGCGGATTGGGACGCGCTGGGTGAGGCCGGGTGGCTGCAGCGGATCGGCACGCAGTTCCATTGGGAGAATGACGGCTACGCCTCGTTCGATGACTTCCTGGCCGCACTCAGCTCCCGCAAGCGCAAGGTGATCAAGCGCGAACGCCGGGACGCCAACGCCGCCGGCTTGCAGTTCAAGGCGCTCCGCGGCCACGAGATCGAGCCCAAGCACTGGGCGGCGTTCTACAAGTTCTATACCTCGACCGTCGACCGCAAATGGGGCAGCGCCTATTTGACCAAAACCTTCTTCCCGATGCTGTCCGAACGCCTGGGTGACCGCGTCGTGCTCATGATGGCCGAACATAACGGCTCGGCGGTCGCAGGAGCGCTCAACCTGGTGGGGGATGAGGCGCTCTACGGCCGCAACTGGGGCTGCCGGGGGGACTGGCCGTTCCTGCATTTCGAGCTGTGCTACTACCGCGCCATCGATTTCGCGATCGAACACAAGCTCATGCGCGTCGAGGCTGGCGCGCAGGGCGAGCACAAGATCCAGCGCGGCTACCTGCCCCGCCCAACCTACTCCGCCCACTGGATCACCCATTCCGGCCTCCGCCAGGCCATCGGCAGCTTCTTGTCCCAGGAACGCCCGGCCATCGAAGCCCACATGGCCGAACTCGCCACCCTCTCGCCCTACCGGAAGGCCGGCGAGGAGTAGGCGCCGTCCCCTAAACCCAAGCGCGCGCAGTATCGGAGACGATCCACTGCGCGGGATCCACCGGCCCCCTGGCCCACCCCGCCCCCGGCACCGCGTGCACCGCCACCGCGCGAAGCCGGCCGTCACGCCACGCCACCGCGTCGGCCCGCACGGCCTCGGCCAGCAATGCCGGAATGAATGCTTCCGGCTCGAACCCCAGCAACGCGGCGTGGTCCCGCACCCAGGGCGCCCCCGCGAACCGCTCCAGCCCCGCCGCATCCACGCCGTCGGTCAGCATCAGCGCATGGGCGAAGATCCGCTTGCACGCGTGCCAGGCGATGCGCGCCGGGTCCGCCCGCCAGGACTGCACCCGCCGCCGCGCCCGGCCCAGCGCCGCCGGCACGTCGGTGATCCCAGGGCCATGGCCGGAATAGCCGGCCCGCGCCGGCAACTGGGCGAGCCGGTCCAGCGTCGCCTCCGTCCAGTCCAGCGCCGCCGGATACCGGGGGTCGAGCCAACCGAGATCGGCCGCATGCAGCGCATCCCCCAGCACCAGCACGCCGTCGGCATACAGGCTGACATGGTCCGGCGTATGCCCCGGCGTCGCCAGCACTTGCCATTGCGCCGTCCCGGTATCGACCACCTCACCGCCCTGCAGGATATGGCTGACCTGGTAGGCCTCGACCGGCTGCTGCAGCCACCACGCCCGGCACGCATCCCGGTCCCCCGCCACCACCGGTGCCAGGCCGGCCACCGGCACGCCATGCCGCTGCAGTGCCGCATTGCCGCCCACGTGGTCACTATGCGCATGCGTGTTCAGCACCCGCAGCCGGTCCAGCACGACACCCTCCGCCGCCAACCAGCCCAGCAGCGCCGGCGCGTCCGCGCCGAACCCGGTATCGACCAGCACCGGATTCGGACCCGTCAGCAGCACGGAGTTGGCGCTGGGATAAGGCCGTTCGAAGAACCGGATCACCCCCGCGGCACCGCGCACATGGTAGCCTGCATGAGCGCCACGAGCTTACCCTCCACCCGCGCCTCCCCCGTGCAGACGCTGAGCAAGCGCCCGGATTTCACGACCCGCCCGGCCGCAATCACCAATGAGCCTCGCGCCGGAGCCAGAAAGTTCAGCTTGAACTCCGCCGATACCACGCCGGCCTCATCCGGCATCAAACTAAGCGCCGCCAGGCCGCATGCGGTATCGAGGATGGCTGCGACGATGCCACCATGAAAGAAACCGTGATGCTGGCCGACCGCGTCGCGGAACGGCAGCGCGATATCCACCTCGCCCGGCGCAACATGGGTCAGCGCCGCCCCAAACAGCGCCATCGCCCCTTGCCGGGCGAAATCGAGCCGCACGAGAGCGAAGCGTTCCTCAGACATCGCCAGTCCCGTAGCACAGCTCAACAATTCAGTAAGCCTTCCCCCATACAATCATCCCATGCCGGACGGAATGCAGCCGGGCGCGCCGTATGCATGGCGCGGCCAAAGGGACGAACTCGCCAGCCTCGACCCGGCCGCCCTGGCAGGTGCGCGGGATGAGGCATGGTGGCGGCTGGTGCTGAACCTGCTGCAGCTTGCCGCGCCGTCCGGGTGCAAAATGGTGCTCGGCTACCGCCTGCTGCGGCTCGGGCGGGTCGTAGATGCGGTGGTCGTCACGTCACGGGCGGTGCTGGTGCTGCTGATCGTGGGTGAGGGCCGGGCCGGGTCCCGGGCGGAGGCCGAGGATATGGCACTAGACCTCGCCGACTTTCACGCGGGCTGCCGGAATATGCCGGTGCTCCCCATCCTCGTCCTGCCCGGCGGACGGGCGAGCGGGGTGCGGCCGTTGCCGCTGGCCGGCGCCAGCCCGGTGATCGAGACGACACGCGCGTTGCTGCCGGGCTTGGTTCAGGAAATAATGACCCGGTTTCCGGTTGGGCCCGATCCGACCGGTTGGGACCGGGACGGCTATCGTCCGGTTCCGGGCCTCATGGGCGCGGCGTGCGCGCTATATCGCCGGCATGACGTCATGGCGCTCCGCCTCGCCAGCACCGGCGCGGACGGATTGGCGCGGACCGTGCGGGCGCTGGCCGGGGCAGTGGCCGAGGCTCGCATGACGGGCACGCTCCGCCTGATCCTGCTCACGGGTGCGCCGGGGGCGGGCAAGACGTTGTGCGGGCTGGGTCTGGCTTTCGCCCCCGCATCGGCTGCGGACGGCGGAGCCAGTTTCCTCACCGGCAACCCCACGCTCGTGCATGTGCTGCGTGAGGCCTTGGCCCGTGATGCCGCGGCACACGGCATGGCGATCCGGGCGGCGCGGCAGCGGATGCAGGCGGTCATCCAGCCCTTACCTGGCTTCCGGGACCATTATTTCACATCCGGCATTCCGCCCGAGCCGGTGGTGGTGATCGACGAAGCGCAGCGTTGCTGGACGAGTACGCATGCCGTGTCGAAAACCCAGAACCGCGCCACCCGCCTCACCGATTCGGAGCCGGGTCATCTGCTGGACATCATGGCACGGCGTTCCGGCGGGGCGGTCATCGTCTGTCTGCTCGGCGGCGGGCAAGAGATCCACGCCGGCGAGGGCGGTGTCGCCGCCTGGGGCGCCGCCTTGCAGGCCCGTCCGGAGTGGGAAGTATTTGCACCGCCCGGCATACTGACCGGGGATGATCCGCGGCAGGTGCTGCCTGCGCACGCCCGTTTGCGCCTGCTGCCGGAGCTGGCGCTGGAAGAGCCGGTCCGCGCCATCCACCACGCGCAGGCGGCGGCATGGGTCGCGGCGGTGCTGGACGGACGGCCGGACCAAGCCGCCGCCATCGCCAGCGCAGGAGGGGCACCGTTCCGGATAACCCGCTGCTTGCAAGCGTTACGGCAAGCGATTCGTCCCCGCGGCACCCGCCGGACCGGGCTGCTGGCGTCCTCCGGCGCGCGGCGCTTGCGGGCTGAAGGGCTCGGCCACGTGCTGGACCACCAAGACGAAGACGCCGTCGCCCGCTGGTTCTTGGACGTTTGGCCGGACTGCCGCAGCTCGGACGCGCTCGAGACCGTCGCCACCGAGTTCAGCGTGCAGGGGCTCGAGCTCGATCACGCCGGGCTGTGCTGGGACGCGGACCTCCTATACCGCCGCGGATGGATCGCACGGCAGTTCCGCGGCAACGCCTGGACCGCGCTGCACCGGGCGGAGGCCGTTTCCAACCGGCTCAACGCCTACCGCGTCCTACTGACCCGCGCCCGGCACGGCACCGTGATCTGGATGCCGCGCGGCGACGCACGGGACCCCACCCGCGACCCCTCCGGCTACGACGAAACCGCCGCCTATCTAGAGCATTGCGGCGCGCAAACCCTGGATTCTGCTGAGCCGGTGGCGGATGATCCCACCATGACCGGCACACTCCTCTGATCCGCACCGCACTCCTATTCGCGTTGCTCGCCAGCGCTGCCCCGGCGGCAGAGCTGAAGATCGCTACCTGGAACCTGGAGTGGCTAACCCTGCGGCCAGCCGGTGATCTGGCATTGCCAGAAGACGTCGTGCCGAAATCCGCCGCGGACATCGCCGGCCTCCGCCGCTATGCCGAAATCCTGGACGCCGACGTCATCAGCCTGCAGGAAGTGGACGGCCCGGAAGTCGCGGCGCAAGTGTTCCCGCCCGGCCGCTACCAGCTTTTCTTCACCGGCGACCACGTCGTTCAGCGTGTCGGCCTCGCCGTGCGGGCCGGTATCGCCGCGCACCGCAACCCGGACCTGGTCGCACTGGACCTCTACCCCACCGCCCAGCACCGCCTCCGCAGCGGGCTCGACGTGACGCTCGATCTTCCTAGCGGTCCGCTGCGCCTCCTCGGCATCCACCTCAAGACCGGCTGCCACGACGACCGCCTGGCCAGCAGCCCGCGCCGCGAGTGCGACACGCTGCGCCAGCAAATCCCGGCGTTGCAAGGCTGGATCGCGCAGCGGCGTGAAGAAGGCGCGCCCTTCATCATCCTGGGTGACTTCAACCGCCGCATGGACAAGGCCGAGGATGTCAGCACGGCGCTCAACGCCGCCGCGCCCCTCACCCGCGCCACCGAGGGCCGCGGCTCACCCTGCTGGGGCGGTGGCAGCTTCATCGATCACATCATGGCTGGCGGCGCCGCGCGCAGCTGGATGGTGCCGGACACGCTGAAGGTGCTGGTCTATCGGGAGAAGGATCCCGCGTCGCGCGAGCACCTGTCCGACCATTGCCCCGTCTCGGTCCGCTTCCGCCTGCCCGGTTAGGCGGCTAAGACGGTCGGGCATAACTACCGAAAGTCACACCATGCCCCTTACCGTTCTCGTCACCGGCGCTACCGCGGGCTTCGGCGAGGCCATCACCCGCCGGTTCATCAAGGACGGCCACCGCGTCATCGCCACCGGACGCCGGGCGGAGCGGCTGCAGAGCTTGAAGGCCGAGCTGGGTGAGCACCTGCAAACCCACGCGCTGGACGTCACCGACCCCAACGCCGTCGCCGCCCTACCCGGCAGCCTGCCCGCCGGATGGCAAGAGGTTGACGTCCTCGTCAACAATGCCGGCCTCGCTTTAGGCGTAGCCCCCGCGCAGCAGACCAACCCCGACGATTGGGAGACCATGGTCGCCACCAACATCGCCGGCCTCATGCGCATGACCCGCGCCCTGCTGCCCGGCATGATCGAGCGGGACCGCGGGCATGTCGTGAACCTCGGCAGCACCGCCGGCTACTTCCCCTACCCCGGCGGCAACGTGTACGGCGCGTCCAAGGCGTTCGTCGCCCACTTCACCGCCAACCTCAAATGTGACCTGGTCGGCACCAACGTCCGCGTGACCGAGGTCGCGCCGGGACTGGTGGGCGGGAGCGAGTTCAGCAAGGTCCGCTTCGGCGGTGACGCGGAAAAGGCCGCCGCCGTCTATGCCGGCACCACCCCGCTCACCCCGGAAGACATCGCCGAGACCGTCGCTTGGGTCGTGAACCTACCGGCGCACGTCAACATCAACATGGTCGAGATGATGCCAACCTGCCAGTCCGCCGGGCCGCTAATGATCAAGCGGAGACAGTAACGCCCTTCCAGAACGCGACGCGTCCGCGGATCTGCGCGGCCGCGTCCTTCGGCTCCGGGTAATACCAGACCGCGTCCTTGTTGGCCGCCCCGTTCACGTCCAGCGAGTAGTACTGCGCCGTGCCTTTCCAGCCACACACGCTCGTGTGGCTGGACGGCTTCACATACTCGGGCTTGAGACTCGTGGCGGGGAAATACGCATTCCCCTCCACGGTCACGATGTCGTCGCTCTCGGCGAGGACGGTCCCGTTCCAGACCGCCTTCACTGCGCCGTCTCCGGCTCACGCTCGGACGCGCCGTCATCGTCGGCCACGCCGTCACCCTCCTTCGGCGGCGCCTTCTCTGCGGCGACATACTCGAACGTCAGCTTGTCCTCGGCCAGGCCCACCTTGACCGAGCCGCCATTCACCAGCTTGCCGAACAGCAGTTCCTCGGCCAGCGGCTTCTTGATGTACTCCTGGATGACCCGGCCCAGCGGACGCGCGCCATACAGCTTGTCGTACCCGCGCTCGGCCAGCCACTCCTTGGCCGCGGACGACAGCTCGATCGTGACGTTGCGGTCCGCCAGCTGCGCCTCGAGCTGCATGGCGAACTTCTCCACCACGCGGCCGACGATCTCGGGCGTGAGCCCGGCGAAGGTGATGACCGCGTCCAGCCGGTTGCGGAATTCCGGCGTGAACAGCCGCTTGATCGCCTCGGTGTCCTCGCCCTCCCGCTCGGTGCTGCCGAACCCGATGGCCTCCTTCGCCATGTCGGACGCGCCGGCATTGGTGGTCATGATCAGGATCACGTTGCGGAAATCCACCACCTTGCCGTTATGGTCGGTGAGCTTCCCGTGATCCATGACCTGCAGCA
This sequence comes from Acetobacteraceae bacterium, assembly GCA_965246925.1. GTDB lineage: Bacteria > Pseudomonadota > Alphaproteobacteria > Acetobacterales > Acetobacteraceae > JANPPS01. The sequence goes on from OZ251994.1 coordinate 350,952, forward strand.
GAATGTTGAACAGGTCCGGATGCGCCTTCTCGATCTCGTCCAGCAGCAGGACGCAATGCGGATGCTGGTCGATCGCGTCAGTGAGCATCCCGCCCTGGTCGAACCCCACATAGCCCGGCGGCGCGCCGATCAGCCGGGACACGCTGTGCCGCTCCATGTACTCGGACATGTCGAACCGCGTGAGCTCGATCCCCAAGGTGCTGGCCAGCTGTTTCGCGACCTCGGTCTTGCCCACGCCGGTCGGGCCGCTGAACAGGTAGTTGCCGATCGGCTTCTCCGCGTCCCGCAGCCCGGCACGCGACAGCTTGATCGCGGCCGCCAGCGCCTCGATCGCCTTGTCCTGGCCGAACACCATCGCCTTCAGGTCACGCTCCAGGTTGCGCAGCGTCTCCTTGTCATCGGCGCTGACGCTCTTGGGCGGAATGCGGGCGATCTTGGCCACGATCTCCTCCACGTCCTTCAACGTGACCAGCTTCCGCCGCTGCCCCTCGGGCTGTAGCATCCGGGACGCGCCGACCTCGTCGATCACGTCGATCGCTTTGTCCGGCAGCTTGCGGTCGTTGATGTACTTGGCCGAAAGCTCGACCGCCCCGCGGATAGCCTCTTCGGTATAGCGGACCTTGTGGTGCTTCTCGTAGTTCGTCTTGAGCCCGCGCAGGATCTTGATCGCATCCTCCTGGCTCGGCTCGTTCACGTCGATCTTCTGGAACCGCCGGACCAGCGCACGGTCCTTCTCGAAATAATTGCGGTATTCCTTGTAGGTGGTGCTCCCCACGCAACGCAGGCTGCCGGCGGCCAGCGCGGGCTTCAGCAGGTTGGACGCGTCCATCGCCCCACCGCTGGTCGCCCCCGCACCGATCACGGTGTGGATCTCGTCGATGAACAGGATGGAGCCCGGATGCGCCTCCAACTCGGTGACCACGGCCTTGAGCCGCTCCTCGAAATCACCGCGGTAGCGTGTCCCGGCCAGCAATGCCCCCATGTCCAGCGCGAAGATCGTGCTCTTCGCCAACACTTCCGGCACGTCCCCTTCCACGATCCGCTTGGCCAAGCCCTCCGCGATCGCCGTCTTTCCCACGCCGGGGTCACCGACATACAAAGGATTGTTCTTCGTGCGCCGGCACAGGATTTGGATCGTCCGCTCGATCTCGCTATCTCGCCCGATCAATGGATCGATCTTGCCGGACGCGGCCTTCTTGTTGAGGTTCACGCAATAATTGCTGAGCGCGTCCTGGGCGCGCCGCCCAGGCTTCTCCTCGCGTTCGTTGCCCTCGGGCGTCTCTTCCTTGGCCCCAGCCGCCGGGCGCTGTGTCGCGCGGCCGGGTGCCTTGGCGATGCCGTGGCTGATGAAATTCACCGCATCGAGCCGCGTCATGTCCTGCAGCTGCAGGAAATACACCGCGTGGCTCTCACGCTCGCTGAACAGTGCCACCAGCACGTTGGCGCCCGTGACTTCGTCCCGTCCGGACGACTGCACATGGATGGCCGCGCGCTGGACGACTCGCTGGAATCCAGCTGTCGGCTTCGGATCGCCCGGACGGTCCGTGGCAAGTCCTGACAAATCCTTATCCAGGAACTCACCCAAATCCTGCCTCAGCTTGTCCAAGTCGACCCCGCACGCCCGCAACACGGTCGCAGCATCGCTGTCATCGGCAAGCCCCAGCAACAGATGCTCGAGCGTCGCATATTCGTGCTTCCGCTCGCTGGCGAGCGAAAGGGCACGGTGCAGAGTCTGTTCAAGGTTACGTGATAGCATGTCGCCTGACGCTCCTTCGCGCTGGGATCACCCGTGGAACGGTCACTCGGCAGACCGCAACGCTCGAATGTCCCAGAGAAAAACTAATCCCAGAGAAAATCTGATACGCAATCCGGAAAGGACGTACTCTCCGTTGAAAAGTTCGAGAACGCTACTCTTTCTCGATGGTGCATTGAAGCGGGTGCTGGTTCTGCCGCGCAAGGTCCATCACCTGAGTGACTTTCGTTTCCGCAACCTCGTAGGTATACGAGCCACAGACCCCCACGCCCCGCTTGTGAACGTGCAACATGATCCGCGTCGCCTCCTCCCGGGTCTTCTGAAAAAACCGCTCCAGCACGTGAACCACGAACTCCATGGGGGTATAGTCGTCGTTAAGCATTAAAACTTTGTACATCGCCGGCTTGCGCGTCTTCGGCCGGGTGCGCACCACCACGCCGGTGTTCGCCCCATCGCCGTTACGTCCATCGCCGCCCCGCCTATCGCCATCTCGCCGGTCGTTGTCCCGGCCCCCGTCGCGCTTGTCGCTCATGTCCACACCCTGAATGACCCGGCGCCGCCACGCCATCCCCGCTCACAGCCCACCTCCGGACCGACCATACGCATCATATCGGAACGCCGCGCCGCGGGAAAAGAGTGTTACCCGGGTCTCCCGGATATTCGTCTGGGCTGGCGCGTCAAGAAATGCAAAAGGCCCAATGTAAAAGGCCCCAATGCAAAAGGCCCAGAGCAGATGCCCTGGGCCTTTGTATCACTCTATAGAGTACGCTGGCGTTAGGCGGCCTTGCCGAACGTCTCCGCCGCAACCGTCATCCGGCCCGCGATCGGCGCGATCGCCTGCTCGGCCAGCTTCATCGACGCATCCGCCATCTGGCTCGTCTGCGTCATGGCCTTCTCGACCGCCGAGCGGGCAAGCGTCGTCTGCAGTTCGACCGCCTCCTTGATCGACTTCACGCTGGTCATGGCGCGGAACGTGTTCATCGCCTCGTCGAGGCTCGCCTGCGCGGATGTAGCAATCTGCTTGCTCAAATCCTGCATACCGGTCGCGAATATCTGGCCGGACTTCACGAAAGCCTCGACATTGGCCTGGCCGAAAGACACGAACTCTTCGGGAGTCTTCATGATGAGTTTCCTACTAGGGCGGGCATCGCCCGCTCGGTTGAGTCTATGCTGCACTGCAGCAACACCTATTTGTGCTTCGCCCCACCCTAGGTCAAGACCTTTTTGTGCACTGCACCATTTTGCAGCAGCCCGCTCCTCACGCGCCCGTGCATCAACGTTCAACAAGCCGCTGACAGAAAACGATTCATTAAACAGTTTCGCTGGACAAATCGAATCGGTGCCCGTACGGTTGAACCCTCACTTAGGATTGGCGGGCATGCCAGCTTTCATCCGTAATGGCCTGCTACTCTGCCTTGGGCTCATAATCGCCAGCCGGCCAGCAACCGCGCAAATCGGCTCGGACCGCTACGCCTCCATCATTATAAACGCCAACAGCGGTGCCGTGCTGTCACAGGCTAATGCCGACGATTACCGCTTCCCCGCCAGCCTGACCAAGATGATGACGCTCTACCTGCTGTTCGAAGCAGTGCGGGACCGCCGGGTCAGCTTGAACGAGCCCGTGCCGGTATCCGCCTACGCCGCCTCGATGTCGCCGACCAAGCTCGGCCTCGTTCCTGGTAGCTACATCACTGTCGAGCAAGCGCTGCTCGGCCTGGTCACCAAATCTGCCAATGACGCCGCCTGCGCTTTGGGCGAGATGATGGGCGGTGACGAGGAACGGTTCGCACAAATCATGACACTTCGTGCCCGCGCTTTGGGCATGAGCCATACGACATTCCGCAACGCCTCCGGCCTGCCCGATTGGAGCCAGGTCACCACCGCGCGCGACATGGCCATCTTGGCCCGCCACCTCATCCAGGACTTTCCGTCCTATTACCGCTATTTCAGCGTCCCCTCCTTCACGTTTCAGGGCCGTCAGGTGCTGAACCATCAGCGCTTGCTGCAAACCTACCCTGGCGCGGACGGGCTCAAGACCGGCTATACGGAGGCCGCCGGCTACAACGTGGTCACATCAGCCGTCCACGGTGACACACGGCTGATCGGCGTCGTCCTGGGCGCCGGCAGCGGCGGTGAGCGGGACCAGCACATGGCCATGCTGCTGGACCAGGGCTTCGACCGGGAGGGCGCGCCCGCGCTCAGCGGCGCCGTCATGGCCCGGCACGATGCCGGCTGGAACCGCATGGCCGGGCTGATCGCCGCCGCGCAGGCCGCCCAATCCGCGCCGCCGTTGCAGCCTTATCAGCCCAACCCGTTCCCGCCACCCCCAGCCGCCGCCCCGCGCAGCTTTCAGCCGCGCCCGGCCACACCGGTATTTCAGACCGGCCGCCGCCCGGCCGAGCCCCGCTATGCCGAAGTAGCCCGCTATCCCGAACCGCCCCGGTCTCCAAGGCCGCCCCGCCCCGAAATGCGCCGGGTCAGCGCCCCGCGCTATGCCGATCATGAGCGGACCCGCGCCCAGCCCGCCCTGCCGCTACCCCCCGTCCACGTCATCCACCCCAGCCATGCTGCCGGCAGCGGCCCGCTGCATACCCGCTCCTAGCATCCGCCCCTTGCGCCAGGCCGCCAGTCTCAGCATTTTAGGCTGATACCAATCCAGGACACCTATGGACGGCGGCGGCGACAGCAGACGGATCATCATTCATACCTCGGAGGATTTCGCGCACATGCGGTCCGCCGGGCAACTCGCGGCCGAAACGCTCGATATGATCACGCCCCACGTCCGCCCCGGCGTGACCACGCGGGAACTGGACCGGCTGTGCCATGACTTCATCGTCGGACACGGCGCCGTCCCCGCTACGCTCGGCTACCGGGGCTATCAACACTCCAGCTGCACCTCCATCAACCACGTCGTCTGCCACGGCATCCCGGGGGAGCGCCGGCTGATCGAAGGGGACATCCTCAATATCGACGTGACGGTCGTGCTCGACGGATGGCATGGCGACACCAGCCGCATGTATGCCGCGGGCCAGCCCTCGACCCGCTCGTCCAAGCTCATGGACATCACCCACGCCGCGCTGATGCGGGGTGTCGCGGCCGTGAAGCCCGGCGTGACCCTGGGGGACGTCGGCCACGCCATCCAGCGCTTCGTCGAGCAAAACCGCTTCAGCGTCGTGCGCGATTTCTGCGGTCACGGCATCGGCCGCCGCTTCCACGAAGCCCCCAACGTGCTGCATTTCGGCCGCCCCGGTGAGGGGCCCGTGCTCCGCCCCGGCATGTTCTTCACCATCGAACCCATGGTCAACGCCGGGCGGCCCGAGGTGAAGGTGCTGGACGACGGCTGGACCGCGGTCACCCGGGACCGCAGCCTCTCGGCCCAGTTCGAACACATGGTCGGCGTGACCGATGACGGGTGCGAGGTGTTCACCTATTCCCCCGCCAGCTTACACAAACCGCCCTATCCGTGATGCACACCACCGTGCACCGGCTGCGGTTCAACGATACGGACCGCCTCGGCCACGTGAACAACGCTGTCTTCGCCGTCATGCTCGAGCAAGGCCGCTCCGAACTCGCCTCCGAGGCCGGGCTTCCCCTCCAGAACGAGCTGCAGGCCCTGGTGATCGTCCGGCTCGAGCTGGATTTCGTACGGGAAATGACCTGGCCCGGCGACGTCCGGATCGAGACGGAGCTGACCCGCATCGGCGGACGCTCCTTCACCCTAGGCCAGCGCTTGATCAGCGGCGGCGAGATCTGCGCCCGCGCCAGCACCGTGCTGGTGGTGCTCGACCGCGCCACCGGACGCGCCGCCGCCCTCACGGATGCCTGGCGGAGCGCTCTCGAGCAACGGCAGGCGACCCTTGAGTGACCTGCTCGACCCGGCGCCGCCAAGCCCCATCAGCGCGGAGGGCCACCGCGCCCGCATGCGCACCCGCCTGCTGAAATCCGGACCGGACAGCGTCGCCGATCACGAATTGCTGGAAATGGTGCTGTTCCTCGCCCTGCCCCGGCGCGACACCAAGCCCATCGCCCGCGCGCTGCTGGACCGCTTCGGCAGCTTCGCCGGCGCCGTATCCGCCCCGCCGCAATCCCTCCGGGGCATCGACGGCCTGGGCGAGGCCGGAGTCGCGGCGCTGAAAACCATCCAGGCCGCCGGCATCCGCCTCGTGCGGGCCGACATCATCGACCGCCCCGTGCTGAACAACTGGGACCGGCTCATGGACTACCTGACCGCCGTGCTCAGCCGGGAGCGCGTGGAGCAGTTCCGCGTCCTGTTCCTCGACAACAAGAACCGCTTGCTTGCCGACGAAGCGCAGAGCCGCGGCACCGTCAACCACACCCCGGTCTATCCGCGGGAAGTGGTGAAGCGCGCCCTCGAACTACACGCCACCGCGCTGATCCTGGTGCATAACCACCCCAGCGGTGACCCGGCCCCCTCCCCGGACGACATCGGCATGACCAAACAGGTCCGCGAAGCCGCATCGGCGCTATCGATCGCCCTGCACGACCACGTCATCATCGGCGCCGGACGCTGGTATAGCTTCCGCGCCCAGGGCTTGCTGCCCTGACGCCGCCCCAGGATCCCTGGCTGACGTAACCTTCCTGGTTGACGGAACGAGGAGCCCACCCGAATGGAATACGAGTTCGTCACCGTGGACGTGTTCACGGACCGCCGCTTCGGTGGCAATCCACTCGCAGTCTTCCCGGACGCGCAGGGTATCACGGACGCGGACATGCTGGCCCTGGCCGGTGAGTTCAACCTCAGCGAAATCACCTTCGTCCTGCCGCCCACCGACCCCACGCACACCGCCCGGGTCCGCATCTTCGGCCCGCGAGCCGAGCTGCCGTTCGCCGGCCACCCCAACATCGGCACCGCCCTCGTGATCGCCGGGCGCCGCGGTCTGGACCGTGTCATGTTCGAGGAATGGGCCGGCCTGGTCCGGATCGAGGTCACGGACGGACGGGCCACGCTCGTCGCGCCGCGTCCGCTCGAGCGCGCGGCGGAGGTGCCGGTCGCAACCGTCGCCGCCTGCCTAGGCCTCCGCCCGCGTGACATCGTGACCGGCGCGCACTCACCCTGCGTCGCCAGTGTCGGGCTGGGCTTCGCCTTTGCCGAGGTCACTCCTGACGCGCTGTCCCGGTGCGTGACCGACACCGTGGCGTTCCGCGACGCCGCCGAACACTACGCGACGCGGGAGGGTGGCTTCGCCCTCTATGTCTATACCAGGGACGGCCAAACCATCCGCGCCCGCATGTTCGCCCCGCTGGCCGGCATCCCCGAGGACCCCGCGACCGGCAGCGCCAACGCCGCCCTGGCCGCCCTCCTGCTATCCCTGTCAGGCGGGGACCGCCTGGCGCTCACGGTGCACCAAGGGGTCGAGATGGGCCGCCCCAGCCTGCTGCTTGCCGCGGCCGAGCGCACGGCGGAGGGCATCATGGGCGCCGTCGGCGGCGGCGCGGTCCCGGTGATGCGAGGGGTCGTCGCGCTATAACCGGGTTCACCTCCGCCGGTCTGCACCCTATGTTGGCGCTATGAGCCAGACCCCAGCCTTCCTCGACCCGGCCCGTCCGGACGTGCCCGACATCGTCGTGCCGCGTGGCGTCACCCCGTTCCACCTACCGGGCCGCCCGGTGCGCGGCCGCCTGGTTCGCCTCGGCCCTCTCGCGGACGCGCTGCTGACCCGGCATGAGAACCACCCCGCCGTCACCGCGCTCTCCGGCCAGGCGCTCGCCCTTGCTGCTGCCTTGGCGACGGCGCTCAAGTTCCGCGGCTCCTTCAGCCTTCAGGCCAAGGGCGACGGCCCGGTCCGCATGCTGCTGGCCGACTGCACGGAGGATGGAGCGCTGCGCGGCTACGCCCGGGCACAAACCGAAGAGCTAGCCACCCTCCTGGCCGCCGAGCCCGAGCCCAACGCAGCAGCCATGCTCGGCCACGGCTATCTGGCGTTCACCGTCGATCAAGGCGGCGAGCGGGAACAGCACCAGGGCATCGTCGCGATAGAAGGCGAGACCCTGGCCGACATGGCGCTGCACTATTTCGAAACCAGCGAGCAGCTGCAATGCAGCGTCCAACTCGCCTGCGCCAAGACCCATTTCGGCTGGCGCGCCGCGGCACTGATCCTGGAACGGGTATCGGGCGAAGGCGGCATCGACGTGACCCTCGACCGCGAAGCCCAAACCGAGGCCTGGGTCACCACCAAGGCACTCGCCCGCACCCTGAAGGAATCGGAGCTGCTGGATGACGAGTTGCCGGCCGAGCGCCTGCTATATCGTCTGTTCGGGCTCGAAGGTGTCGTAGCGGACCGGCCCCGCGCGCTGGCATACGGCTGCCGCTGCTCCCGCGCCCGGCTGTCGGGCATACTGGAAGGCTTTCCACCCGACGATCTCGACCATATGGCCACCGGCGGCGCCAGCGGCGGCGACATCGTCATGACATGCGAATTCTGTAACCTCGATTTTCGCTTCGCCCGGGACGAAGTCCGCGGCCGCCCCGGAGACGCCGCGTGAGACAATGCCTCGTGCTGCTGGCACTGGCGCTCGCCGCATGCCAAGACTCGCCCCCGCCCCGCACAGTGTTCGAGCCGCTGCGCTACGACTACCTGACGCCGCTGCATCTGAACGTCAGCAGGGTCGAGATCGGTGAGCCGCCGCCGCCCGGCCCGCTCGACGCCCAATCCCCCGCACCGCCTGGCCCGGCGCTGAAGCAAATGGCGCAGGACCGCCTAACCTCAGGCGGTAGCGCCGGGCAGGCGGTGTTCACGATCGACCAGGCGCAGATAATCCGCACCGGGACGACGCTGGACGGCGTGATGGCGGTCCACCTCGAAGTCGCCGGCCCCCCCGGCTCCGGCCGCGCCGAAGCACAGGTCACCCGGCAGCTCACCAACATAGACCGCGACGCGCTCCGTGGCGCCCTGTACGACCTCACGAAGCAAATGCTGGCCGACATGAACGTGGAACTCGAATTCCAAATTCGCCGCACCCTGAAAGACTGGCTCCAGGACACCACCACCGCCCCCCTCCCACCCCCCGTCCAAACCCAAGACCTACCCGCGCTGTAACAACCTTACCCCCTCTCCCTCCGGGAGAGGGCCGGGGTGAGGGAAACGAGCGTGACCGACCTTGATCCTCAAGGCATCACGGCGGCACGGGATTATGGCAAGTTCAGGTCGTTTCCCTCACCCCTACCCTCTCGCAGGGAGAGAGGGCTGGTCCGTTTAACCTTTCAGGTTTGCATGCTCCCGCATCTCCCCGTCACCGAAGCCCTCCCCGCACTCCTAGCCGCCCTGGACCAAGGCAACGCCGTGCTCGTCGCACCACCCGGCGCAGGCAAGACCACCATCGTGCCGCTCGCCCTCATGGACGCGGCCTGGCGCGGCGATCGGCGCATCTTGGTCCTGGAACCCCGCCGCCTCGCCGCCCGCGCCGCCGCCACACGCATGGCGTCGCTCATCGGCGAAGAAGCCGGCCAAACCGTCGGCTACCGGACGCGGCTGGACAGCGCCGTGTCGTCCGCCACCCGGATCGAGGTCGTGACCGAGGGCCTCCTCGTCCGCCGCCTCATGTCCGACCCGGCGCTCGACGGCGTCGCCGCCGTCTTGCTGGACGAAGTGCATGAGCGTGCGCTCGAAGCCGATCTCGCCCTCGCTTTGTGCCTCGACCTACAGCGCGTCCTGCGTCCCGAACTGCGGCTGCTCGCCATGTCCGCGACGCTGGACGGCGCGCGCCTGTCGGCACTGATGGGCGCACCCGTGATCGAGAGTGCCGGACGCATGTTCCCCGTCGATGTGCAGCACGCCGCGCGGGACATCGCCGATGCGCGCGACCTGCCGGATGCGATGGCCCGCGCCGTCGCCGCAGCCCTGCAAGCGCATCAGGGCGATATCCTGGCCTTCCTGCCCGGCATGGGCGAAATCCGCCGGACCGAGCAGGCATTGGCCGGTTGCGGCGCGCTGGTGCTCCCCCTCCACGGCGACCTGCCGCCGGCAGAGCAGGACCGGGCGCTGCGCCCGGCGGACGGGCGGCGGGTGGTGCTCGCGACCAGCATCGCCGAGACCTCGCTCACCGTGCCCGGCGTGCGCATCGTCATCGACGGCGGCTGGCGCCGGGCGCCGCGCATGGATCAGGCGACCGGCCTCACCCGCCTCACCACGCTCCGCATCAGCCGGGCCGCCGCCGATCAGCGGGCCGGGCGCGCCGGGCGGGAGGCGCCGGGCGTGGCGATGCGGTTATGGACCCCGGCCCTCCACCGCGGCCTCACCCCGTTTGACCGCCCGGAGATCATGGAGGCGGAGCTGTCCGGCCTGGTGCTGGACTGCGCGGCCTGGGGCACGGCACCGGCCGGCCTGCCGTTCCCGGACCCGCCCCCGTCGGGCGCACTCGCGGCCGGCGCGGCGCTGCTGACCCAACTGGGCGCGCTGGCGGACGGGCGCATCACCAAGGCCGGCCACGCCATGGCGGCGCTGGGCGCCCATCCCCGCCTCTCCGCCATGATGCTGGCCGCGCGGAACCCGGCAGAGGCCGCGCTGGCCGCCGACCTCGCCGCCCTGCTGGAAGAGCGCGACCCGCTGCGGTCCCGCGACGCACCGGCCGACATCCGGCTCCGGCTCGACGCGCTGGCCGGCTTGGGCGACGCGGACCGCGGCGCGGTATCCCGCATTCGCCGTCAGGCCGGGCAATACCGCCGCCGGCTGCGCGCGCCCGAGGGTGCGGCCGGTAGGCCGGGCCCCCTGCTGGCCGCCGCCTTTCCGGACCGCATCGCCCAACGGCGGGGTGAGCCAGGCTCGTTCCGCCTCTCCGGCGGCGGCGGCGCGCGGCTGGGCCGGGCCGACAAACTGGCGGACGCGGCATTGCTGGTCGTGGCCGCGCTCGACCTTAAGTCCTCCGCACAAATCCGCCTTGCGGCACCGATCGGGATCGAAGACCTACCCGCGGCGCAGATCACCGAGACGACAGAAAGCGGCTACGATTCCGTGTCCGAAACCGTGCTGTCCCGCCGCCGCCGCCGCTTTGGCGCCCTGGTGCTCGAGGACCGCACCATCCCCGCCGACCCGGCCGAAACCGCCCGCGCCCTGGCCGGCGCCGCCGGACGCCGGCTCGATGCGCTGCCTTGGACCGAGGCGGCGCGGCAATACCAGGCCCGGGCCGCGCTGCTGCGCGCCCTCGACCCCGGCATCCCCGATCTGACCGGCCCGGCGCTCGCCGCCGAGGTTCAGGACTGGCTCGTGCCGCACCTGGACGGCATGACCAAACTCTCGGCCCTCCAAGACCTGGACCTGCACGCGCTCCTGCGTGCCCGGCTGGGCTGGGAGGCCGCGGCCCGCCTCGACCGTGAGCTACCCACCCACCTAACGCTCGGGGACCGCCGGGTGGCCGTGGACTATTTGCAGCCCGTGCCCTTGGTGAGTGCCCGCGCGCAGGCGTTCTATGGTCTAGACGGCGCGCCTGCCTTGGCAAACGGCCAAATCCCTCTGCAACTGGCGCTGCTTTCCCCGGCCGGCCGGCCGATCGCCATCACGTCCGATCTCGCCGGGTTCTGGCGCGGGGCCTGGGCCGACGCCCGGCGGGACATGCGTGGACGCTACCCGAGGCATGATTGGCCGGAGCATCCCGGCCTCCCACGTTAATCGCGGATTACGCGTTACTTTATCGCAATGTTATGCCATGTCTTATCTCTGTCCAGGCCAGGGTTGAGGTTCGCCAAGATCATGACAAGGTCTGAGTCCGCCATGCCAGGAAACATAGACCATCCATGAACGCCTCAGCCCGTACCCTTCTTTGCCTCGCCGCGATCACCGTCTCCGGCTGCACCGCGCAGGCGCAGCGTCCCCTTCGCATGGGCGGTATGGCGCCGCTCAGCTTCGCCCCGCTCGTCAAGCGCGTGGCCCCCGCCGTGGTGAACATCGCCGTGACCGAAGGCCAGAGCACGGCGGAAGTGGTGGAAATCCCGCCCGAGTTGCGCGGGACTCCGTTCGAAAAGCAGTTTCGCAACCGCTTCCGCGGACGGCGGGAGCAGGTGCAGGGCGCAGGCTCCGGCTTCATCATCGATGCATCCGGGCTGATCGTCACCAACAATCACGTGGTCGGGCACGCGGACAAGATCATCGTGGCGCTGGCTGACGGAACCGAACTCCCGGCCCGGCTGATCGGGACAGACGACCTGACGGACATCGCCGTGATCCGCGTGACCTCTTCCACCCCCCTTCCGTTCGTGACCTGGGGTGACAGCACGAAGGTCGAGATCGGTGACTGGATCATCGCCGCCGGCAACCCGTTCGGCATCGGCAGCACGGTCACCGCCGGCATCGTCTCGGCCCGCGGCCGGGATATCGGCAATGGCCCCTTCGACGACTACCTGCAGATCGACGCGCCGATAAACCCCGGTAACTCAGGCGGGCCCACCTTCAACATGGATGGTGAGGTCGTCGCCGTGAACACGGCGATCGTCTCCCCGACGGGTGGTAGCGTCGGCATCGGCTTCGCGGTGCCGTCCGAAATGGCGCAGAAGATCGTGGCGGATCTGCGGGACAAGGGCCGGATCGACCGCGGCTGGCTCGGCGTCTCCGTCCAGGAACTGGCCAGCAAGCGGCCCGGTGAGGCCGGGGTGCAGATCGCCAGCATGGACCGCACCGGCCCCGCCGCCCGCGCCGGCCTTCGCAACGGTGATGTGATCGAGGCTGTGAACGGCGACAAGGTCGATACCGCCCGCGGCCTGATCCGCGCCGTCGCCGCCACGACGCCAGGGGGCGCGGTCAGGCTCACCCTCCGCCGCAACGGACAGAGCCTGGACGTGCCGGTGACCGTGGGCCGCCGCCCGCCAGACCCGGCGAACTGACACCGTGCGCATCCTGGTCATAGGGGATGCCCAGGACGGCGCGGGCTTTGCCATGGACTGCCTGCGGGAGGCCGGGCATGAGATCATCGAGGCTAGAACCGGCCCGGACGGGCTGGAACGTGCCAACGAGGGCGGCTTCGACTCGGTCGTGCTCGACCGCACGCTGCCCGGCGGCATGGACGGGCTGAAAGTCATCGAAATGCTGCGCGCCCGCGGGAACGCCACGCCTGTCCTGGCCTTCTCGGCCCTGGCCGGCGTAGAGGAGCGGGTGCATGGCCTAAACTCGGGCGCTGACGATTATCTCAGCAAGCCCTTCGCCTGTTCGGAGCTGCTGGCGCGGGTGGAGGCGCTGGTCCGCCGCGGCAAGGCCGTGCCCGGCGCCCGTATCGAGGTGGGCGAGCTCGAAATGGACCTGCTCTCCCGCACCGTCCGGCGGCGCGGGCAGAAAGTCGATCTACAGCCGCGCGAGTTCCGCCTGCTGGAGTATCTCATGCGGCACGCCGGTGAGATCGTGACCCGGACCATGCTGCTCGAAGGCGTGTGGGACTACCATTTCGACCCGCAGACCAACGTGATCGACGTACACGTATCCCGGCTGAGGCAAAAGATCGATAAGCCCTTCGGCGGCGCGCTGATCCATACCGTCCGCAATGCCGGCTACATGTTACAGCCCGGCGGCAAGGCGCCCTAGACCGCCAGCGTCTCACGCCGGAAGGTGAGCACCAGCACATCCCGGTACGCGGCCTTACTAGGGTCGAGCGGACGCACGGCGGTCACGCCGTGGAACACCCGGTGGTCATCCACGAACGCCGCGTCCATCGGCTGTTCCAGCGTGAACTGACCGAGCGGACTGCGGTCCAGCGCGTGGATGCTAGTCTCACCGGAGGCGATGTTCACGCGCCCGACCAGGAGCACCAGCACCCAGTCCACGCCATCCTGATGCATGCCCTCGGGCGTCGGCTGTCCTTCCTGGCCGGGCCGCGCCTCGATCCGGAACTGATGCGCCTCGACATGCCAGGCGGGCGCTGGGCTCAGGCTGTCGAACAGGGTGGTACAGGTGGCCATGATCGCCCGGAACGCCGGCCCGTCCGCCACCGGGCCCACCGGCTCGAACCAGCGGGCGATACCGCCGTTCAACGCGTTGAAATCCCGGCTCTGATAATGCGGCTGCGGCGGCTTGCGGCTAAAGCCGGTGGCCGTCACGCCAAACGCCGCATGCCGCCGCTTTCGGTAGCGGCCGCCATCGGCCATGTAGGTATCCAAACCGAGGTCGTTCCAGCTTTCGGCAAACGCGTCCCACGCCGCCAGTCCATCCTGCGCCAGTTGCTGCCGCATGTCCGGGGCGCGCACGAACAGGAACCCGGTTTCCTGCAGCGCGCGGGCCCAGATGGACAAGAGGGGGGCTGCTTGATCCATCTTAGCCTCCGGTCCCCCGCTCTGCCGCGGCGAGGGCGGCGAGAATCTGGGGCAGTCGCGGCGCAAGCCACTTGGGGGTGTCCTGAGCTTGGAAGGTGATGCGCCCATCCCTGATTTCCATCACCCGCACATGCTCCGTTTCCGTGTTGTCGACGAGGATGGCTTCACTCGCGATCGCGATGGCAGCCGGCAGGTTCGCGAGGCTGCCAGCAACCCGGCGAGCAATCGTTGCAGAGTCGATGAAATGGCCGCCTTGCACCACCCTTGCCGTCACTCTCCGGATGTTCGTCGCGACGCTATCGACGGCCACATAGCGCAGAAGCACCGAGAAGCCGTGGCCTCGCGCTGCCTGCATGCGGCCTAGAACGCCACGACCTGTCAACGTCGTCTCGAGGGAGAACGACAAGCCTTGCTCGATCGCTCGATCAAATCGGTTGAGTGCCTCTTTGCCTGCCTCGAAATCAACGCTCCTTGGGTCTAGAGGGTTGATCTCGCGTGCAATCCGGTCTGGATCGATTTCGAGGTCAACCGGATCGGAAGCGACAGCGCGAAGACTGCTTTTGCCAGCGCCGTTCGCGCCGGCATAAACGATGAACCGCTTCAACGCTTCGGTTCGACGAAGCCCGGGTATGGAAAGTCCTCGGCCCGGAACTCGTCGAATGGAGCAAGCCGCTCGATGCGTCCCCCTGGATGTTCCTGCACCATCCAGCCATCCAGCCGATAGGTCAGGATCTCTCCGCTGGCGCGGCGCAAGGCCAAGGATTTTGCGGCCGCGGCCTCGAAATCCCAGACGTAGCCATCATCGGCCGGCTTGAAACCAGGGTCGGAAGCGTGGTCGTTCATCAAACACCTCGGGGTATGATACGCCATTAAGTCAGTCGGGCGAAGCACGCTTTCAAGCCGCGGCGTCGGCGGCCTCGGCCGCGGGCCCGGTGGCGTTCTGCAGCACGCGGTAGCTGGTCATGGGGCTTTCGATCGCCCGCTCGTCGAAGCCCACCTTGATGCGCCGGTTCAGCTCGCGCCCCACGGACCAGCGGCTTGCCGGCTGGGTCTTCATGCGGATGCGCAATACGTAGGCCATGTCCACGAACCGCTCCACGCCCATCACCTCCAGCGTGTCCAGCACCACCGTCGCCCAGCGCGGCTCGGCCCGCATGTCGGCGGCGATCTTCTTCACGATGTCGGTCACGTGCGCCGGGTCCTCGTTCAGGCCCACGCTGATATCCAGCAGCGCATACCCGTAATCCCGCGTCTGGTTCGTGACCGTCGTCACCGCACTGAACGGGATGATGTGCACGGCGCCGTCCAAGGCGCGGAGCCGGATGGTCCGGATCGACAGCGCCTCCACCGTGCCCGTAAGCCCGCCCAACGTCACGACGTCCCCCACCTGCATGGCATTTTCCAGCAACAGGAACAGCCCGGTGATGAGATCCTGCACCAGCTTCTGCGAGCCGAAGCCCACCGCGATGCCGATCACCCCCGCGCCCGCCAGTAACGGCGCGATGTTCACGCCGACCTCGCTCAGCGCCATCAGCCCCACCACCAATACGATCGCCACCAGCAATGTCGTGCGCAGCATCGGCAGTAACGTGCGAAGCCGCCCGGCCCGCGCCAGATGCGCCGCGTCCGTCAGCGCCCGCAGATGCCGCTCGACCGAAGCATTCGCCCCCTCCCACACCAGCACCGCCAGCACCAGCATCAATCCGATACTCGTCACTGCCGAGACGATGCGGGCGCCAAGCCCGGTTTGATTGAGCCACGACCACGCGCCCAGTCCCCAAACCTCCAGCAATACGAAGCCGGACGCGGCGGTGATGAGCACGGTCACGGCGGCACGGACGATGGGAAAGTAAAAATCCGCCCGCGCCTCTATTGCCGAGCCCACCGTCGCCGGGCGCAGCCGGTCCATGATGCCTAGCAGTACGATGGACACGAGCCGCCCCACCGTCAGCACCGCCGTGGTCTCCAGGAAGAAGGTGATCAGCCGCAGATAGCCGTTGCGCAGTTCCACCGCCCATACCAGCCACAGCGCCATGATGTAGAAGATCGCGATCAGGTGCCAGATCGCCGCGATCCGGTTGCGGAGCGCCGGCCACGCGCCCACCGCACCCGATCCATTGCCGGCCTGGATGCGCCGGGCCACCGGCACCCGGGCCTGCAGCACCATGACGACCACGCTGATATGCGTCACCAGCCCGAACAGCTTCAGCACCGCGTCATGCGCCGTCCGGTACATGCCGAACACGAGCCCGGTCTCCGCCACCACCCAGCCGGTCGCGAACAGCAGCACCAGGCGCCCGGCCCAGTCCGTGATGAAACGGGCCGCGTGGTCCGAGATGTGCAAGAGCCGGGTCCGCTCACCCTCCGGCGAGGCCAGCAGCGCCACCACCGCCAGCAAGGACCGCGCCACGACGTAGGCCTTGACCGCCACCAGCACGCAGGCCCGCGCCTGCGCCGTCCCCTCGATCCGCGTCCCCAGCAGCGCAAACGCCAACCCGGCGAACGCGGCAATCGGCGCCACATCCAGCAACAGCCGGCCAAACAAGTACGGCACACGGCGAAGCGCGGCCCAGAACCGCGCCAGGCTGCGACGCCGCACCCGCACCGCCGCCACTTCCACCGCGTCAACCGTACCCGTAACCGGGGCCGTATCCAGCTCATGCGAGCCCTCGCCCGGTGCCCAATTGCCAAGTACCCGCCGCAGGCCGCCCAGCACCCGCCGCACCACCAACTCGCCAAAGCCCGCAGCGATCAGCACCACCACCAACCGCCAGCCCGCATCCAGCACCCGGGCCCGCGCGTCCGGATCACCGGCTTGTGACGTGAGCCACCGCCATAGCAGCGGCAGGTCGTTCACCGTCCGGACCGTGACGGCCAGCTGCGCCCCCGCCTCGGAGAACGCCGCCGCCGCATGGTTCAGCAACTGCTCCCCCAAACTATCCGGCTCGAGCGGTAGCGCGGGCGCAGGGACCGCGACCTTGGTCATCGCCTCCAGCGTCGCGGTGAACTCCGCCCGCCGCTTGTCGTCCTGCAGCACATCCAGCACGCCCTGCGCCTGCGCCGGGGTCAGCTTGGCCGGCGCCTGCGCCCAGGCATGCGGCGCTAGAACGAGGCAAAGCAGCAGAAGAGCGATGCGCATCCCGCGGTCCAACACCCCTGCCGCGTAGGTGTCAACTTCAGAAATTCCGCCCCCTCTCCCGCTGGCGGGAGAGGGCTGGGGTGAGGGTGGAAGCCACAAGCAGTTCTGCTAATCCGGTTGGCCCCACCTTCCACCCCTTCGTCCGGGAGAGGGGGAAGGAGCATGGACAACTGCCCCTGCGTGCCCATTTCACCATCATGACCAATATCGTCACGATCCTCGTCATCCTAGCCATGCTCGGCACCGTCGGTGCGCTGTTCGCCGGCCTGTTCAGCATGGTGCGAGGCGGCACGCCGGGGCGGGCCAACAAGCTCATGCAATACCGCGTCCTGCTGCAGGGCGCCGCCATCGCCCTCTTCGTCGTCCTGCTCACCCTGCTGAAACACTAGTTTGACGAGCGGCCATCCCGGCTCGTAAACCGCCCCATCAACTGAGACGGCATCCCCATGAAGCTCCTCGTCCCCGTCAAGCGCGTGGTTGACTATAACGTGAAGGTCCGGGTCAAGACGGACGGCACCGGCGTCGAGACGCAGGGCGTCAAGATGAGCATGAACCCGTTCGACGAGATCGCCGTCGAAGAGGCCGTGCGCCTGAAGGAAAAGGGCGTGGTGACCGAGATCATCGCCGTCTCCATGGGCGTCGCGGCCTGTGCCGAGACCATCCGCACCGCGCTCGCCATGGGCGCCGACCGCGGCATCCTGGTGCAGACGGACGCCGAGCTGCAGCCGCTCGCGGTCGCCAAGATGCTAAAAGCGCTGGCGGACAAGGAGCAGCCGGGCTTCATCATCATGGGCAAGCAGGCCATCGATGACGACATGAACGCCACCGGGCAGATGCTCGCCGCCCTGCTCGGCTGGCCGCAGGGCACCTTCGCCAGCCGCATCACGCTGGAACCTGGAGAGGGAGGCGGCAAGATGACCGTGACCCGCGAAGTAGATGGCGGGCTCGAGACGATCGAGCTCAGCATGCCCTGCATCGTCACCACCGACCTCCGCCTGAACGAGCCCCGCTACGCCTCGCTTCCCAACATCATGAAGGCGCGCAAGAAGCCGATCGAGACCATCACCCCCGCCGACCTCGGCGTCGACCCGGCACCGCGCCTGACCCTCGTCAGCGTGGCCGAGCCGCCGCGCCGGGTGGCCGGCGTCAAGGTCAAGACGGTGGCCGAACTCGTGTCCAAGCTCCGAACCGAAGCGAAGGTGATCTGACATGGCATCCCTGGTCCTGCTCGATTTCGACGAACACGGCATCAAGCAGCCGTCCCGTAGCGCCGTCGCCGCCGCAAGCGCCCTGGGCGAAGTACACGTGCTGGTCGTAGGCGCGAACGTCACCGCCGCAGCCGACGCCGCCAGCAAGCTGCCCGGCGTCACCAAGGTCCACGTCGCCGACGGCCCCGCCTACGCGCACGCGCTGGCCGAGCCGCTCGCCGCGCTGCTGGTCAGCATGGCCGGGCACCACGATCACATCATGGCCGCCAGCACCGCCACTGGTAAGAACGTCATGCCCCGCGTCGCCGCGCTCCTGGACGTGCAGCCCATCAGCGACGTGTCCGGCATCGTGGACGCCGACACCTTCATCCGCCCCATCTACGCCGGCAACGCCATGGCCACCGTCCGCAGCGCCGACCCGAAGAAGGTCATGACCATCCGCGCCGCCTCGTTCGACCCGGTCGGCACCGAAGGCGGCTCCGCCCCGATCGAACCCGTGACCGCCCCCGAGATGGCCAGCACCTCCCGCTTCATCTCGGCCGAGCTGTCCAAATCCGAGCGTCCGGAACTCACCGCCGCCCGCGTCGTGATCTCCGGCGGGCGCGGCATGCAGAACGGCGAGAACTTCAAGCTGCTGGAGCCCGTGGCAGACCTCCTGGGCGCCGCCGTCGGCGCATCCCGCGCGGCGGTGGACGCCGGCTACGTGCCGAACGACTACCAGGTCGGCCAAACCGGCAAGATCGTGGCCCCGGACCTCTATGTCGCCATCGGCATCTCGGGCGCCATCCAGCACCTGGCCGGCATGAAGGACAGCAAGATCATCGTCGCCATCAACAAGGACGAGGACGCGCCGATCTTCCAAGTCGCCGATTACGGCCTGGTCGGTGATCTCTTCACCGCGCTGCCGGAACTCCAGGCCGAACTAGGGCGCACCGCTTGAGGGCACCGGCTGTGCAACCCACCAGTGTGGAATCGACCAGTGTGCAATCGCCCGATATAAACTCATTGGGCGTAGTCGGCGCCGGGCAGATGGGCGCCGGTATCGCCCACGTCTGCGCCCTGGCCGGCCTGCCCGTCATCCTGATGGACGTGAAGGCCGAGGCGCTGGACAAGGCGCTCGGCGTGATCGGCAAGAACATCGACCGCCAGATCGCCAAGGGTGCCGCGACCGAGGCCGACAAGGGCGGGGCGCTGGCCCGCATCCGCACCAGCACCGACTATTCCGTCTGCGGCGACGTTGACCTCGTGATCGAGGCTGCGACCGAAAAAGAGGAAGTCAAGCGCTCGATCTTCAAGGCCCTCATCCCGCACCTCAAGCCCGCCTGCCTGCTCGCCAGCAACACCAGCAGCATCAGCATCACCCGGCTCGGCGCCAGCACGGATCGCCCGGAAAAGTTCATCGGCATGCACTTCATGAACCCGGTGCCGGTCATGAAGTTGGTGGAGGTCATCCGCGGTATCGCCACCGACACGCCGACCTTCGAGGCGATCCAAGCCCTCGCCGTCCGTCTGGACAAGATCACCTCCGTCAGCGAGGACTTTCCCGCCTTCATCGTGAACCGCATCCTGGTGCCGATGATCAACGAGGCGGTGTATGCGCTGTACGAAGGCGTCGGCACGGTCGAGGGTATCGACACGGCGATGAAGCTGGGCGCCAATCACAAGATGGGCCCGCTCGAACTCGCGGATTTCATCGGCCTCGACACCTGCCTCAGCATCATGCAGGTGCTTTATGAAGGCCTGAGCGACAGCAAATACCGCCCCTGCCCATTGCTCGTGAAATACGTCGAGGCCGGCTGGTATGGCCGGAAGGCGGGGCGGGGCTTCTACGACTACGCCGTAACCCCGCCCCGCCCGACCCGTTAGCGGAAGCTGTAGTCGGGCAACTGTATTACGGTGTCGCTTGAGGCCGTGACCACCGGGGCCATGCTGGCCGGCAACGACACCGGCTTCGGCGCCGCGATACCGATCTCCGTGCTGGACGTGATCGCCTTCGTGCCCAGGATCTGGTTGACCACCCCCGCCGCTTCCGGCGTGAACGTCAGTGACGCGCCAGCACCGATCTTGAACACGGCCGCCGGCTCCAGGTTGAAGCCGTTCAGCTTCACGTTCGCGTCCACCACGCCGTTCTGCAGATCCACCACGAAGTCGGTGAGCGTAATCGTGCCCGCCTTGTCCGACAGCTCGATCCCGCTGCCCTGATGCAGCAGCACGTCATTCGTGCCCGGCCCGTCTGTCCCGCCCGTGATCGGGAAATCCGCCACGACCTTGCCGTCCGTGGCGGACACCGTCGCCAAGCCCACGCCCTTCACCGTCACACCGAGCGACTCCAGGGTCTTGGCCGAGGTGAGCGTGATCGCGGTGTCGCCCCCGATCACCGCCTGCTGCGCCGGTGCGGAAAACAGGTTCTGCGAGTTCAAGAACTGCGTGACCTTCGCCGGGCTCGTGCCGATCGGGAACGGGTCCACCACTGGGGCCGTGCTCGCGATGCCCACCTGGGTCGAGGTCGTGATGGCCGTGACACCCAGCGCCTGGTCCACGCCGGAGGCTGCCAGCGGGGTGAACGTCAGCGCGCCATTCGGCCCCAGCGCGAACACGGCATAGTTGCCAATCGCGGCGCCATTGATCGTGGCGTTCGCAAACACCAGGCCGTTCAGCGTATCGATCCTGAAGTCGGAGATACCGACCGTCCCCTTGGCGGTCGCAAGCTGCAGGCCGCTGCCCTGATGCAGGATCACGTCGCTCAGGCTAGACTTGTCGTCGGTACCGCCGGTAATGCGGAAATCCGCAGACACCCCGCCCGAGGCTTGCGCGGACAGGCGCGTAGAGCCCAATCCTGTCACGGTGATACCCAGCGAGGCGAGAGTCTTGGCCGAGGTGAGATTCACCACGGTATCGCCACCGATGATGGGACTTTCCTGCGACAGAACGGCCGAAGCCGTGCGGGACGAAACTGATGTTGCCATTTTATGCTCCAGATGCGGTGGGGCGGGCGGCTTGACTCTCCGCCTGCTATCCCCGATCGGGTTGGCGGGCCGGGTTTGGATGCACGGTCACGCAAACGTCAGAGACCTACGCGCGGATGGACCAACCCTCTCCCGGTATGATGAGCGTGCAGGATGACCTGGCACCCTGGCTGCTGCTGGTCGCAAATCAGGACCGGGACGCGCTGCGCGTCGTCTATGACCATCAGGCCGGACGCCTCCGCGGCGTGGCGTTGCGTATCCTCAAGGACGGCGCGCTCGCGGACGACGTGCTCCATGACGTCTTCGTCCGCCTCATGACCACGGCCGCCCGGTTCGACCCGGCGCGCGGCAGTGCAGCAGGCTTCCTCGCCATGCTGGTCCGCTATGCCTCGCTCGACATCCTGCGCGTCCGAGGGCGCATCACGATCCTGCCGCCCGGCGATCTGGGCCTGGACGAACAAAGCCTCCCCGCCCTGCCCGGCCATGACCAAGACATGCTGAAGCATTGCCTGGACCGGCTCGGCCCGGAAACTAGGCGGCTGATCTTGATGACCTATATCGAGGGAAGGACGCACACCGAACTCGCGGTGCTGACCAAGACGCCGCTTGGAACGGTGAAGTCCAATATTCGGCGGGGATTGCTGCTGCTGCGCCGGTGCTTGGAGGAACGGTGCTTGGAAGAATGAGGAGAGTGTCGTGAGCGGCGAGGAGGGGCGGACCGTGATCGCCGGTGAATACGTGCTAGGCCTGTTGCCGCCAGACCGGCGAGAGGCGCTGGAGCGTGAAGCCGCCCTCGACCCGGCGCTCATGCACGAAATCGACACCTGGCGCCGCCGCCTAGCGCCACTCGATGAGCTGGGCGAGGCCCCGCCGCACCCGGTGCTGTGGCAGCGGATCGAGGCTTCGCTCGACCGCCCTGCCCCAGTCGTCCATTATCCAGTTCATCCGCCGACGCTCCGCTTGCCATTTTGGCAGGCACTGCTGCGCTGGCGCATGCCGGCCCTGGCGGGCGCAGCCGGGGCCGCGCTGGCATCGCTGCTACTATGGCCGGCACCGCGCGAGGCTCCTCCCGCCGCGGTCGCGACCCTGCTGCCGCATGATGGCCGCGGCGCGCCCCTGCGCCTGACCGTCAGCCAAACCGGCATAGTGGAGGTTCACTCACCCGCCCTCCGGACCGACGGCGGCCGCCGCATCGACCTATGGGCCAAGCCCGCCAACGAAGCCGCTCCCCGCCTAATCGGCGAAATCCAAGACGGCGGGGGCACCACCCCCCTCACCGGACTTCCCCTCGACGCCACCACGATCATGCTGACCGCGGACCTCCGCGGCCCCATCACCGCCCCAGGGATCATCCTATACGAAGGCGTGCTGACGGCCTTGGACCGCTAGGCACTGGCGAGAGAGGGTCGGAGTATCACTTCCAGCTAGACAAATAAAACCGCGGCAACTCATCCCCAAATGGCTTGAAGTTGAGGCTGCGCGTCGTCGCATAGGTCTTCACGAACGTGAACAACGGCATGTAATACGCCTGCTCGCTAATGCGCTTGATCGCGGACGCATACCTACCCCGCCGTTGATCCGGGTCCGTGACCGATCCAGCCTCCGTCACCAACCGCCGCACCTCCTCGTCCCGCGCATAATCCTGTCCGCCAAACCCGAAGTAAATCGGCAAGTATGCACTCGCATCGTTGATCGAATAGCTGCCCCAACTCCCCAGGTCGAGCGGATTGCGCCCCTCGATGCTGCGCTGGATCACGGCGCCGATCTGCAGCTGCGTGACTTTGGCGCGGATCCCCACCGCGCCGAGGTAGCCCTGGATCGCCCCCATCCATTGCGGCAGGAGGTAACCAACCATCTCCGTATCGAACCCGTCGGGATACCCGGCCTGCGACAGCAGCGCGCGGGCCTTCGCCGGGTCATACTCGTACTTGGTCGCCACCGCCTGGTCGCAGCCGAACTGCGTCGGAAAGCAGCTGGCATCCAGCACGCGGGACCCGCCGGGCATGAACTGCTTGGCCATCGTCGGGCGGTCCACCGCGTGCATGACCGCCTGCCGCACCGCCAGCTTCGTCAACGGATTGTCCGCCCCGGTGCGCCCGGCAGCGTCCATGTTCATGTAGGCGACCCGCATGCTCTCACTGCGGTAGGTCTGCAGGTTCGGCATGCGCCCGATATTGTCGAGCTGATCCGGGCTGAAATCCCAGATCCAGTCCGCCTGGTTGCCCAGCAGAGCCGTAAGCTCACCGGTCGAGTCCGTGACCTCTTTGATCATGATCCGGCCAATCGCCGGGTGCCCCTTCGGCCCATCGAAATAGCTGTCGTTCCGCACGAGATCGATCTGCGACGTGCCGTCCACCCGGGTGATCTTATACGGCCCGGTGCCGGACGGCTCGCGCGAATACCGGTCGCCCAAACGCTCCCGGTACGCCTTCGGATAGACCGGCACCACCATCGCCAAGTATTCGAGCGCGGCCGGAAATATACGCTGCAGCTTTACCCGCACATGGTAATCATCGATTTTCTCCGCCCCAGCCAAGAAACGGAAATTACTCGGCACCGAAACCTGCTTGTCCCCGATGATCGTATTGATCGTATAGACGACATCGTCGGCCGTGAACGCGCTGCCATCATGGAACGTCACACCCTGCCGCAACTCGAACTCCAGCGTCGTGTCATCCGTGTAACGCCACGAAGTCGCCAGCAGCGGCTTCAATTGAAACGTCTCGGGGTCACGGTAGATCAGCGTATCCCACACGTGGTGCGCGACGATCAGCCCGGTGCGCTGATTGTTATAGTAAGGATCGACGTTCGGCACCGCGTCGCGCCACACGACACGCAGCACATCCTGCGCCTTTTGCGCTACGGCCGGCGCGGCCGGCACACACAGCAGCAACGTCAAAAGACCCGCATAGAGCCGCATCGCGTCCTCCAATTCTAAACAAAACCTATGCCGCACCCAGCGTTCTGGCAACGGACGCTGCGTGGTAAGGTGACCGGCATGATCGAAACAACAACCAGGCGGGTCCGCCACATCCTAGCCTCGGCCGCGCTCGCCGCACTGTGCCTGGCCTGCCCACGCCCGGCGCAAGCCGACCCGGCGCTATGGGTCGCGCACGGGCCGCATGCTGATGTATATCTGCTGGGCAGCATCCACCTGCTGCGCCCAGACACGCCGTGGGAGGGTCCGGCCATCCGCCACGCCTTCGACGTATCGAGCCAGCTTTGGGTGGAGGCGCAACAGCCCAAGGACATGGCCCCCTTGCAGGCCGTGATGGTGCAACTCGGGCTCGACCCGTCCACCACGCTCACCAGCCGGCTCAGTCCAGAGGACGCGGCCCGGCTCGAGGCATTGGGCGGCAACGCGATGGAGCGGATGGCGATGGACCGGATGCGCCCGTGGCTGGCCAGCCTGGTCCTGGCCCTGCAGCCGCTCGCCCGCGCCGGGTATGACGGCGCGCTGGGGGCCGACCACGTGCTGATGGACCAGGCGCACGCGGCGGGCAAGCCAGTCGCGGGCTTCGAGACGATGGAGCAGCAAATGCGCATCTTGGCCGGCATGCCGGAGCCGTTTGCTATGCAGTTGCTGCACTCGACCTTAGAGGAGGCCGAGCAAGGCACCGCCCTCGTGGACACCGCCGTCGCGTCCTGGCTCAGCGGGGATGAGAACACCGCGGCTGAATCACTGGACAAGAGATTGCGCCAGGACGCGCCCGATCTCTACCAGCTCCTCATCACTGACCGGAACGCCGCATGGGCAGACCGGATCGCAGCACTAGCCTCCGGCACGCAAACCGTTCTCGTCACCGTCGGCGCCGGCCACGTCGCCGGCACCGGCAATCTCCGCGACCTCCTCTCCGCCCGCGGCCTCACCTTCGAACGCGTCCCATGATTCAGCACCATCAACCCTGCCCCGACCGCACCCGCCAGCCTTGAGCCCGTCGAAGGGCGGCACTCAACACACAACCAAACCGCTTGACACCCTTATCCAGAATATGTTCCTATCACGGGGTCATGCAAATCACCCCTCCCCATTCCTCCGAAGACGATGACGCCTACTACCGCGCCGTCCTCCACGACCTCATCGAGATCGGCACCGGCCTCGCCCACCAACTCAAGACACCGCGGCCAAGCACCCCGAAGCCGACCACACCATCGCCTTCGACCGCCACATCGCCACGAGCCCCCGCAAGGCCCGCATGGCCCCGGCCGAGCGCGCCAAGGCCCGCGAGAAAATAATCCGCACCATCGAAGACGCCATCGAGGTTAAGGGCCGCCACACCCCCCGCCCGCCCCGCTCCTCTCTTCCCCCTCTCCCCCCGGGAGAGGGCCGGGGTGAGGGAAACAACCAGAGCAGTCTCAAACCCGTCAGTCCCAAGCCCGTCCACCCCATTGGTCCTGAGCCCGTCGAAGGACGGCACGACAAGCCCCCCACCAGAACAGCAAGATATAGACTGGACCCCAACCCAACACCGAAACGAACCCAAACTCAACCCGCCCTAGCCGGCCGACGGCTGGAGCTATCCCATCGTCGCGTTGAACGCCCCGCCATCCAGCAACAGGTTCTGGCCGACGATGAACCCGGATTGCGCGGCGCACAGGAACACGCAGGCATCGCCGAACTCCGCCGGGTCACCCACGCGCTGCGCCGGTGACGCCTTGGCACGCTCGGCCAGCAGCTGATCCACCGGCACCCCCGCCTGATCGGCCTGCGCCTGCATGTTGCTGCGCAGCCGGTCAGTCAAGAACGGGCCCGGCAGCAGGTTGTTGATGGTCACGTTATGCCGCGCCACCTGCCGCGCCAGCCCGCCCACGAAGCCCGTGAGCCCCGCCCGCGCCCCGTTGCTCATCCCCAGCGTCGCGATGGGTGCCTTCACGCTGGCCGAGGTGATGTTGACGATCCGCCCGAACCGCCGCTCCGCCATGCCGTCCACCACGGCCCGGATCAGGAAGATCGGCGTCAGCATGTTGGCGTCCAGCGCCGCAATCCACTGATCCCGCTCCCACTGGCGAAAGTCGCCCGGCGGCGGCCCGCCGGCGTTATTGATCAGGATGTCCGGCGCCGGGCACGCGGCCAAAGCGGCCTCCCGCCCCGCCTCGGTCGTGATGTCGGACGCGACGGTCGTCACGGTCACACCGGTGGCCGCCCGGATCTCGGCGGCCGTGGCCTCCAGCGCCGCGGCGCCCCGGGCGGTGATGGTCACGTCCACCCCCTCCCGCGCCAGCGCCATCGCGCACGCCCGGCCCAGCCCCTTGCTGGCCGCACACACCAGCGCCCGGCGCCCGCGCAATCCCATGTCCATCGTCAGCTCTCCATCGATAAAGGCGCCAGCGCCCGGCGCCACGCGTCCGGCAGCGGCGCCGGGCGGCGGCGGGCGGCGTCCATGCAGACATGCACGAAATACCCGTCCGCCGACGCCAAATCCGCCTCACCCCGGAAAATCCCGATCTCATACCGCACGGACGACGTGCCGAGCCGGCGTACGCCCAGCCCGGCCGTCACCGCATCCGGAAACGCCAGCTCGCTATGGTACCGGCAGCTACTCTCCGCGACCACCATGAAGTGCGCCGCGTTCGGCCAGCTCAGGATGCCGGCCCCGACCAGGAATTGGCACACCGCCGTGTCGAAGAAGCTGTAATAATTCACGTTGTTCACGTGCCCGAACACGTCATTATCCATCCACCGCGTGGTGATCGGCAGCATGTGCCGGTAAGCCGCACGGGCGGTGGGGAACCTTCGATCCATCGCCGCGATGATGCAATCACTCCCGCCCCGGCGCTAGTGCCCGGGCGCACCCGAGACCGATGCATGCCCTACCGCCCCCTCGCCTACGTCCTGCTGGCGCTCCTCGCCGGCCCCACCCAAGCGTCCGCCCACGCCATCTTGATGGACAGCACCCCGGCGCCCCGCGGCACCCTCTCGGCCGGACCGGTCGAGATCAGGCTGCATTTCAACAGCCGGATCGACCCGGCACGCTCCCGCCTCACGCTACGCGGCGCCAATCAGGATCAGGTGCTCACCGCCAGCGCCGCCGCGCCGGACACGCTCGCGGCGCAGATTACCCTTCCGCCCGGCGAGTTCACGCTGCGCTGGCAGGTCCTCGCCATCGATGGGCACCTCACCCGCGGGGACGTGCCCTTCACCGTCGGCCCGCGCGATGGGGTGTATAGCGCCAAGCGGCCCTGACGCCGGTGAGCCTGCTCGTCGACCTGTTCGGCTACCTGTCCATCATCGTCCACGGCCTGGTGATCGTGGCGCAAAGCCTGGCGGTCGGCGGCACGGTGTTCTTGGTAGAAATATCCCGTCCCTGCGCCTCAGACCTGCCGGGCGGCGCCGCCCTCGCCCGGCGCACCGCGCTCTGGGCCGGCTGGAGCGCCCTGGCCCTCGTGGCGCTCGAAGCGTCCAAGCTCGGCATGGAAACCGCCGTGCTGGCGCAAACGCTCGAGGTCCCCGCGCTCAGCGTCATGGGGGCCGATTTCGCGGTGGCCGGCCTGCTCAAGATGCTCGCCGCGCTGACGCTTGGCCTGTGCCTGCTGGCCCGTCGTCCGGTGCCCAGCCCGGCGTTGCTGGGCCTCTCGGGCATGATGCTGGCGGTCGCCACGTTCACGACGCATGCGGCGGCCCGGGTCGAGCAATCCGGCATCCTGCAGACCGCGACCGGCCTGCATATCGTGGGCGCAGCCGTGTGGATCGGCGGCATCCCGTCCTTCTTGATGGCCCTGGCCCGGCTGCGGGACGGCGCCTCGATCCGCCTGGTGGGGGGCCGGTTCTCCCGCATCAGCATGGCCGGCGTCGGCTGCATCCTGATCTCGGCCGCCATCATGAGCCTGCTGTATATCGGCTCCTGGCCCGCCGTGTACGGCACGGCCTACGGCGTCATGGTGGCCGCCAAGGCCTCCCTGTTCGCCGCCCTCCTGCTGCTCGGCCTCGGCAATTTCCTCGTGGTGGAAAGGCTCCGGCGAGACCCCGCCACCTCCGTCCAGCGCATGCGCCGCTTCGCCGAGGTCGAGATCGGCATCGGCTTCAGCGTCTTCTTCGCCGCCGCCTCCCTCACCTCCGTCCCGCCTGCCATCGACCTCAGACAGGACCGCGTGACCTGGGCCGAGATCGTCGAGCGCAACACGCCGGAGCTGCCGACACTCCGCTCCCCGGACCATGACAGCCTGGCGATCCCCGCGCTCCAAGCCAAGCTCGACGCCGATGCGAGCGGGAGCCGCCGCGCCGCGCCGTCCGCCTTCACGCCGGGCTCGGGCGAGCTGCCGGACCGCAACGCCGCCGATATCGCCTGGAGCGAGTATAACCACCATTGGGCCGGGCTGTTCGTGGCCTTCATGGGCCTGCTCGGCCTGCTGCACCGGGGCGGCGTGGGCTGGGCCAAGCACTGGCCGCTCTCGCTACTCGGCCTCGCCGCCTTCCTGTTCCTGCGCGCCGACCCGGAGGTCTGGCCACTGGGCCAGATCGGCTTACTCGAAAGCCTGCGGGACGTCGAAGTATTGCAGCACCGCGTCTTCGTGCTGCTGATCATCGCCTTCGCCGCGTTCGAATGGGGCATCCGCACCGGGCGGCTGCGCCGACCTGCTGGAGAAGCCCAGGGCTGGTCGCCGCTGGTGTTCCCGCTGCTGACGGCGCTGGGCGGCGCCCTGTTGCTCACCCACAGCCACGCCATCGCCAACGTGCGGGACCAGCTGTTGATCGAGGTCTCGCATACCCCGCTCGCCCTGGCCGGCATCGCCGCCGGCTGGGCCCGCTGGCTCGAGGTGCGGGGCGAGGGCCGGGTCCGCACCGCCGCCGGCTGGGTCTGGCCCGTTTGCTTCGTCCTGATCGGCGCGATCCTGCTGGACTACCGCGAGGCCTGATGGTCTAGGAAGCCGCATGGACGCCCTAGACCACACCCTCGCCCAGCAATACGAGGCCTACCCCTACCCCAAGCGCGACCCCAGGGACGAAGCGCGGCGCCTGGTGATCGGCAGCCCGAGCCATCTGCGTGAGATCGATCACTGGGTCTTCCAAGCCGCCCGCCCGGCGTCCGAGCCGCTCCGCGCCCTGGTGGCCGGCGGCGGCACGGGCGACGGCACCATCATGCTGGCGCAGCACCTGGCGCGGGCGGGGCGTGCCGGGCGGGTCACGTATCTGGACCGCTCGGCCGCGGCGCAAGGCGTCGCGCGGGCACGGGCGGAGGCGCGGGGCCTCACGCTCGACTGGCATCGGGGCTCGCTGCTGGACTTGCCGCAATCCGGGCTCGGCCCGTTCGACTACATCGATTGCTGCGGCGTGCTGCATCATCTGCCGGACCCCGCCGCCGGCCTCGCTGCGCTGCTCAGCGTGCTGGCGCCGGGCGGGGGCCTCGGCCTCATGCTGTATGCGCCGTACGGCCGGACCGGGGTGTATGAACTACAGGACGCCCTCCGCCTGCTGGCACCCGGGGACCTGCCGCCCGAGGCCCGGCTCGAGGTGGCGCGCCGGGTCATGAAGCACCTGCCGGAGACGGCGTGGCTGAAGCGGAACGGCTATTTCGGTGACCATATCGATGGCGGCGACGCCGGCCTCTATGACCTCCTGTTGAACCCCAGGGACCGCGCCTACACCGTCCCGGCGCTGACGGCGCTGCTGCACCAGGCGGGCCTCGTCGCCACCTGCTGGATGGAGCCCATGCGCTATGACCCCGCGATCTACCTGCCCGACCCCAAGCTCCGCACCCGGCTAGCCGGGCTGGATTTGGTGCAAAGAGGCGCGCTGGCCGAGACGCTCACCGGCAATATGAGCAACCACGTCGTCTATGCCGTCCGCGCCGCCGAACGCCGGCCCGATCCGGACCCGATGCTGGACACCGCCGTGCCGGTCGCCCGCGAGATGCCGGGGCCCGAGATCGCCCGCAACATCCGCCCGGACGGCACGCTCCCGTTCATCTTCGACGGCATCCGCATCCCCGTGCCCCTCCCGCCCCTCGCGGGCGCGATTTTGCAGCAGATCGACGGGGTCCGCAGCGTGGGCACGATGCGGGCGGCGCTGGGCGAACGGTTTGACACCGCCTGGCGGCAAACCTATGACGCGCTACTGGCCGTGAACCGCGTCCTGCTCGCCGCGCCCGCTTGACCGTCACCATCATCATCTTCGGCGCCGCAGTCCGCCCCGATGGCAGCCCAAGCGGCGCCTTGCGAAGCCGGGTCCGCGCGGCGCTTCGGCTAGGTGTCACGATCGCCGGCGTCCAATACATGCCCACCGGCGGCCAGGGCCGGTTTGGCCGGCCCGAGGCGGAGGTGATGGCGGACTTGCTGACCGAGGCCGGCGTGCCGGAAGAGGCGGTCACGCTGGAACCGACCGGCCGCAACACGATCGGCTCCGTCCGCGCCTGCGCCCGGCTGCTGCCGCCCGGCGCCCCCGTCTATGCCGCCTCGTCCGGCTATCACCTGCCCCGCTGCGTGCTGCTGCTGAACCTCGCCGGGCTGGATGCGCTACGCTGCCCGCCGCCCACTTCCACTGCGTCCCGCCGGGCCTGGCTGCGCTGGTATTGGCGCCTACGTGAGGTGGTGGCGCTGCCGGTCGATGCGATATTGATGCTATGGCGCCGCGCATGAGCGCCCTCGTGCTGTTCTCGGGCGGACAGGATTCGGCCACGTGCCTGGCCTGGGCGCTCGACCGGCTCGGTCATGTAGAGACGGTCGGCTTCGACTATGGGCAGCGGCACGTGGTGGAGCTGGACATGCGCCAGGGCTTCCGCGCCGGGCTCGCGGCGGCACGCCCGGACTGGGCCGCGCGGCTGGGAGACGACCATTTGCTGGACCTGGCGGTGCTGGGCGCCATCAGCGACACGGCACTGACCCGAAACGTGGCCATCGAGACTGGCCAGGCGGGCCTGCCGAACACCTTCGTGCCCGGCCGCAACCTGCTGTTCCTTACCTTCGCCGCCGCCATCGCCTACCGCCGCGGCCTCAAACACATCGTGACCGGCGTGTGCGAGACGGACTACTCCGGCTACCCGGACTGCCGCGACGACACGATCAAGGCGCTGCAGGTGGCGCTCAACCTCGGCATGGAGAGCCGGTTCGTGCTGGACACGCCATTGATGTGGCTGAGCAAGGCCGAGACTTGGTCCCTCGCCGACCGCCTGGGCGGCACAGCTTTAACGGAATTGATCCGCACCCAAACCCTATCCTGCTACGCCGGTGACACGGCGCACCGGCACGACTGGGGCATGGGCTGCGCCACGTGCCCGGCCTGCTTGCTACGCGCGCGCGGGTTCCAGGAATGGCGTAAGCCAAAAGGAGAGGAGAATGGTCAACGCTGCATCTGCATCACATGATCCATGCTCGGCATATTTTGGTTCAGATGCGACATGATCCACAGCGAGCCGCCGATCAGCAGGAAGACGATCAGCACCCCAAATGCCAGCGCCAGCACGTTGTTGGTGCCATCTGGCCCAGTATTGATGTGCAGGAAGAAGACCAGGTGCACGCCCATCTGCGCGATGGCCAGCACGAACAAGGCGATCGGGATGCTGGGCTGCCAAACGAGCGTCGTGCGGGCCACCACGAAGGAGACGATCGTCAAGAGCACCGCCAGGCCGAACCCGGCGAGGTAGTTGCCGATACCCTCACCCTCATTGTCCGTCTCGGGCGCGAAATCGCCGGGCGCGGTGTCGTTTTCGTGCCGGTCGGCGAAAGAATCGCTCATCATTGTACTCCCATCAGATAGACGACGCTGAACAGCGCCACCCAGACGATATCCAGCGCGTGCCAGAACAGGCTGAAGCACATTACCCGGCGTCCGATATCGGCGCGGTAGCCCTTGGCCCAGACCTGCGCCACCATCGTCAGCAGCCAGAGCAGCCCGGCGGTCACGTGCAGGCCGTGCAGGCCGACCAGGGCAAAGAAGGCCGACAGGAAGGCGCTGCGGTCCGGCCCGTTGCCGGCCTCGATCATGGCGGCGAACTCGCGCACCTCGAGCAGGATGAACACGGCGCCGAGCACGAAGGTCGCGGCCATGGCGCCGTAGTACCAGCGCCCATCCTTGGCGCGGAGGCCGATGCTGGCCAGGCCACAGGTGAGGCTCGAGAGCAGGAGGCAGCCGGTTTCGATGGCGGTGTTGGTCAGGTCGAACAGGTCTTTGCCGGACGGCCCGCCCGCGGTCGCCTGGGACAGCACCGCATACGCGGCGAAGAAGGCCGCGAACATGATGATGTCGCTAAGCAGGAATATCCAGAACCCATACCCGGCGATGATCCGCTTGGACGCGGGCTCCAGGTCGCCATGCTCGGTGTTCTGCTGACGGCTGCCGCCGCTATGGCCGAGGTGATGCGGGTCTGGGCGCCCACCCAGCGCACCGGGAGGGCGATTGCCCGGCCCCTGCGGCGCCAAAGCCTCCCGGTGCATGGGGCGGAGCGCGAAAATCGCAGCGGTGGCGGCGCCGGCGCCCAGCAGGGCGGCGAAGAATCCGCTCGGAGGCTTGGGCCCGGCGCTCACTCGGCGGGCTCCAGCTCGAGCAGGACGGCGCGCCGGGCTTGGCGGTTGGCCCGGTCGATCTTTGCCACCTCGGACGCCGGGATGACCGACTCGCTCCGGTCCCGCCACGCGAACACGACGAAGGTGAGGTAGGCACAGGCCAAGCCCGCCAGCGCCATCCACCAGATGTGCCAGATCATGGCGAAGCCTACGAAGGTGGAGAAGAAGGCGCAGATGACGCCGGTCGCGCTGTTCCGCGGCACCTCGATCTCCTTATACTCCGGCTCGTCTTCCTGGATGTGCTGATCGCGGGCTTTCTCCTTCACGCTCCAATACGCATCCTCCCCCTCGACATTGGGCAGCACGGCAAAGTTGAACGCGGGCGGAGGCGAGGCGGTAGCCCATTCGAGGGAGCGCCCGTCCCATGGGTCACCAGTGAGGTCCCGCAGCGTGTCCCGGTTGCGGATGCTGACGATGAGCTGCACCACCTGGGTCACGATCCCGGCCATAATCAGCGCCGCGCCGGCCCCGGCCAGCAGCAACCAGGGCCGCCACGCCGCGACGTCGTAGTGCTGCATACGCCGGGTCATGCCCATGAGGCCCAGGACATAAAGCGGCATGAAAGCGAGGTAGAAGCCACTGATCCACAGCCAGAACGCACGGCGGCCCAGCCGTTCGTCCAGTTGGAAGCCGAACGCCTTGGGGAACCAGTACGCATACCCGGCAAAGGAGCCGAACAGCACGCCGCCGATGACGACGTTGTGGAAATGCGCGACCAGGAACAGGCTGTTATGCAGCACGAAATCCGCCGGCGGCACGGCGAGCAGCACGCCGGTCATGCCGCCGATGACGAAGGTGACCATGAAGCCTACCGCCCACATCATGGGCGTCTGGAACGTGACCCGTCCGCCATACATGGTGAACAGCCAGTTGAAAACCTTCACGCCCGTGGGCACGGCGATCACCATCGACAGGATGCCGAAGATGCCGTTCACGTCGCCGCCGGCGCCCATGGTGAAGAAATGGTGCAGCCAGACGCTGAACGCCAGCACGCAGATCACCATCGTCGCCACCACCATGGAGCGGTAGCCGAACAAAGGCTTGTGCGAGAAGGTGGACACGACTTCGGAGAACACGCCGAATACGGGCAGGATCAGGATATAGACCTCCGGATGCCCCCAGGCCCAGATCAGGTTCATGAACATCATGACGTTGCCGCCGGCTTCGTTAGTGAAGAAGTGGAAGCCGAGGTAGCGGTCCAGCAGCAGCATGGCCAAGGTCGCGGTAAGGATCGGGAACGACGCGACGATCAGCAGGTTGGAGGCCAGCGACGTCCAGCAGAACATCGGCATCCGCAGATAGGTCATGCCCGGCGCATGCACCTTCAGGATGGTAGTCACCAGGTTAATGCCGGACATCAGCGTGCCGACCCCCGATATCTGCAGCGCCCAAAGGTAGTAATCGACGCCGACGCCGGGCGAGTATTTCAGCTCGGATAGCGGCGGATACGGCAACCAGCCGGCGCGCGAGAACTCACCCACCACGAGCGAGATATTGATCAGCAGCGCGCCGGTCGCAGTGAGCCAGAAGCTGACGGAGTTCAAAGTGGGGAACGCCACATCCCGGATGCCAAGCTGCAGCGGCACGGCGAAGTTCATGAGGCCGATCACGAACGGCATGGAGACGAAGAAAATCATCATCGTGCCATGGGCGGAAAAGATCTGGTTATAGTGCTCGGGTGGCAGGAAGCCCGGCGCGTTATAGGCCAGCGCCTGTTGCGAGCGCATCAGCACCGCGTCCGAGAAGCCCCGCATCAGCATCACCAGCGCCAGCATGCAATACATCACGCCGATGCGCTTGTGATCGACGCTGGTGATCCACTCGTTCCACAGATAGGGCAGCCAGCCCTTGACCAGCACAAGGCCGATGACGCCGGCCCCTACCAGGGCCACGACAAAGGATGCCACCAGCGGTAGCGGCTGATCGAATGGAATGGCATCCCAGGTGAGCTTACCCAGCATCTCAGTGCTCCATAGCAGCGTGGCGGTCGGGCGTCTTGGGGCTCGGCTCCGGCGTGGGGCCCGGGCCCGGCGGCACGTCCTGGCTGACGATTTTTTGGAATAGCGCCGGGTCCGTGAGGCTATAGCTGGACACGGGCGCGCCGATGGTTTGCTGCGTGAGTTGCGTGTAGGCGCCGGCATCGAGCGCCGGGCCGCGCCGGGCGGCATCGACCCAGGCGGTGAACCCGGCGGGGTCCAGCGCGCGCACCTGGAAGTGCATGTCGGAGAAGCCGTCCCCGCTGATGTGTGAGGACTGGCCGCGGTAGTCGCCGGGCTGATCGGCTTGCAGGTTGAGGTTGGAGGCCATGCCATTCATGGCGTAGATCATGCTGCCGAATTGCGGGATGAAGAACGCATTCATTACGCTGGCGGAGGTGATCTGGAAATGCACCGGCACCCCCACCGGTACCGCCAGTTCGTTCACGCTGGCGACGCCCTGATCGGGTAGGATGAACAGCCACTTCCAGTCGAGCGAGACGACTTGCACCTCGAGCGTCTTGGTGCCGGGCTTGGCGGCGAGCGGCCGGCCGGGGTCCAGCTCGTGCGAGCCAACCCAGGCGACGCCGCCCAGCAGGATGATGGTCAGCAGCGGGATGCCCCAGGTCACCAGCTCGATCGAGCCGGAATAGGCGAAATCCGGTAGGCGGAGCGCGCGCGGGTTGCTGGCCCGGAACCACCAGGCGAAGCCGAGAGTTGCAAGGATCGTGGGTATGACGATGGCAAGCATGATGATCAGCGCGTCGATCAGCAGCGTGCGGTTGGCGGCGCCAACGGGCCCCACCGGATCGAGCACGGCCGGCTGGCAAGCGGCGAGCGCCAGCAGCAAGGGGGCGGCCATGACCCAGCCTGCAACGCGCCGCCTCATCCGCGAGCCCTCATACCCATGCTCTCCCCGTCAATCCTGCATTGCGCCGTGCGATGGCAGCAGGGAAATGAAGACTACGCGAGCGTTATCTGGCGCGTCTCGGTGATGTATGTGGCAATGTCCGGAACGCTACCCCGCACGGTCAGCTCGAGAATGCGGTCACGCTGGCCCCGAAGGCGGGACCATTCCTGGTATGAGTGCGCGAGCATGGGCGTGAAGGTGGCGCGGCCGCGGCGGGCGGGCTTGCGCATGGTGGCGCCGGAGTTGATGGCCGAGAGCTCGATCCGGTCCGCGTAGGCCTGGGCGAGGGCGAGGGCGCCGATCTCGAGCACCAGGAGCGTCCGTCCGCGGTTGGCGCGGGAGCCGAGCAGGCGATGCAACCCGCGCTCGTCCGACCAGAAGAACACGCGGCTGTCGAGGATGGCGAGCCAGTCCGATGGCGACAGCCCGTCATCAAGGCAGCGGCGCAGCGCCTCGGTGCGCATGGGCAGCTGATCGTTCAAAGTCGCGGTGCCGTGCAGAGGGTGAGTGAGCGTGACGGTACCCGTCCGCGGCGCAGCCCCGATCGCTTGACGGACGGCGGCGGGCGCCTCGAACCGGTCCAGCAGCGCGCTGGCTGGCAGGAGGCCGTTGAGGTGGATGCTGTCCCAGGCTTCGGGCCAGGTCACATGATAGAGGCTCGGGTGCCGCGCGGCGAGGTCTTCCGGGGTCATGGACGGTCTGATGTGGTGCGGGCGGTCGGAATCGAACCGACACTCCTTGCGGAACCGGATTTTGAGTCCGGCGCGTCTACCAGTTCCACCACGCCCGCGTCCGGGGAGTGATATACGACAGGTTGCGCGGTTCAGAAAGGGGTTTGCGCGGGGGCGGGAGCTTCGCTATATCAGCGCTCCCGACTGGTCCCGGATAGCTCAGCTGGTAGAGCAAGCGACTGTTAATCGCTCGGTCGTTGGTTCGAGTCCAACTCCGGGAGCCAATTCGGAACGAAAGTGCGAACTCCGTTCGCCGTCGTTTCCACTACGGGCCCACCGTTCGCGGAGGAGTGGCCCGCCCCTAGATGGGGCGGGCCGGCTTCTCCACCCGCAAGAACCCTGAGCAGCTTCGATTTCGTGCCGGTGATGCGGATCGTCGTGTCACCGACCTCAATCCGCTGAGCGAGCGCCTGAAGGTGGTGCCGACGGTAGCCTCCCTCAGCAGTCCTCATGCGGCGCTTGGCCTCCCCGGCGAAGCGTCTGATGGCATCTTCCGTGATCTCGCTTGACCGATCACCAGCTCGCGCCTCGGCGCGATCAGCGTCCGACCGCGCGGCGTCACGGATGGTTCTCAGCTCTTTGAGGCGCCCCTTCAGGTTCTCGTCGCCCGTGTCTGCGAGGCCGCTCTCGATCGCATCGTAGAGGCGGGTCAACTTGGCGTCTGCATCGGCCGCCTGCCGG
Source organism: Acetobacteraceae bacterium (assembly GCA_965246925.1). Classification (GTDB taxonomy): domain Bacteria; phylum Pseudomonadota; class Alphaproteobacteria; order Acetobacterales; family Acetobacteraceae; genus JANPPS01. Next base: position 388,059 of record OZ251994.1, read on the forward strand.
CGGAGCCTGGCGATACTCTCCCGGTAGTCATCCGCCTGCTTGGTCCGCCGCTCCAAGACGCCGTTCAGAAGCTCGACAACGCGATCCGGCGCCAACAGTCGGTTCTCAATGTGTTCGATGACGATTGCGTCCAGCCGATCGGTGGGGATCGTACGTCCTTTGCAACCGGTTTTGCCCTGGCGAGCCTTGGTGCAACAGGTGTAGTAGCGGTAGCCATCTCCTTTTCCCCCAGTGCGTAGAGTCATCGCGCCTCCGCAATCCGCGCAGAAGCAAATCCCGCCGAGAGTGGTGCCCGAACTCACGAAACGTGGAGCTTTGAGCTGCGGCGCCCTCGAGCGCATGATCGCCTGAGCTTCGTCGAACTCCTCGCGCTCAAGAATAGCCGGCACCGCCACGGTGACGATCTCGTCCTCAGGCTTCTCTTCACGTTTGCGCCAGCTGTAGACGTTGAAGCGATGCTCGCCAACGTAAGTTGTGCGGGTCAGGATCTGGTGAACCGCTCCAACGCCCCAACGCCCGCCTCCTGATGTTCTGATGCCTTTCTGGTTGAGATAATCCGCAATGAGGTTGGCTCCTAGCGGACCGCGCTCCCCGTCGCCGATACGGACCAAGCGAAACATGAGACGGACATGCTCGGCTTGAACCGGGTCAACCTCCAGCTTCTTCTTGGTCCGGGCGCCCCGCTGCTCTGCGGCGACGACGCGGTAACCGAACGGTGGACGTGATCCGTTCCAGAAGCCCTGACGTGCGTTCTCCCGCATGGCTCGAAGAGTGTGCTTGGCGTTCTCTTTTGACTGATACTCATCGAACAGCGCCATGATCTGACGCATCATCACGCTCATCGGGTCCTCGCCAAGGTCCTGCGTGATCGAAACTAGCCGAACGCCGTTCTTGGCGAGCCGCCGAACATAGAACTCAAGTTGGAACTGATCCCGGAAGAAGCGCGAGAATGAGTGTACGATGATCGTGTCGAACGTCGGCGGCTTGGCCGCGGCAGCATCCATCATCTTCTGAAATTCTGGGCGACGATCATCCGTGGCAGAAGCGCCCGCCTCGACGAACTCCGCCGCCGCGGTGTAACCCCGAGCTTGGCAATAGGCGTGTGCCTGCCTGCGCTGGTCAGGAATGGACAGGTCCTGCTCCGCTTGACGGCCGGTTGATACACGAAGGTAGAGCGCGGCGCGCTTCGCCGCCGCCGGGCCAGGTTGGACCGTCGCGCTCATAGCGCACCTCCAATAACATTAGTGGATTGGACCGAACAGCTCGTCGAGCAGTGGGCCAAAGTGCGCTTCGATGACGTCCAACTCGGCCTCGGATATGGGGACATGCTCCGGCCAGTCGTCGAGGACGGTCGGTCGCCAGTCATCCGATCGGCGAGTGCGGGATGACCGGACAGAGGGACGGCGCTGATGAACATAGTCGTAGAGATCGACCACGTTTTCGGGCGGCCGAGTCTGGTCTCGTCGTGCTCTAGCGTGGGCCATGCGGCGATGGTGCTCTCCGGCGGCTTGGGCGCAAGGGCCTCACGCATGAAGTCGGGTTGTAGCGTATTGCCGGCTAGGAAAAGGTGGGTCACGACGAAGCCTTTCGAGCCAGCGTACGGTGAAGCGTCGAGCGATCGACACCTAGGCTTCGGGCGATCGAGGCGTGACTAACCTTTGGATCGGTCATTAGCCGCTCGGCATGTGCGATCTGTTCATCCGAGAGCTTTGGGGGTCGACCGCCCTCCCTGCCGCGGGCTTTTGCCGCGACCAGGCCAGCTCTCGTCCGCTCGCGCAATAGGTCCCGTTCCATCTCCGCCAGCGCGGCCATGACGTGAAAGAAGAAGCGGCCCGCGGGCGTAGTCGTGTCGATCCCATCGGTCAGCGAGCGAAATGCGATGCCGTTGCCCTGCAAATCCTCGACGAACGTGACGAGCTGCCGAACAGTCCGCCCAAGTCGGTCGAGCTTCCAAACGACAAGGGTATCACCCGCCCGCAGGTGTGAAAGGGCGTCGTCCAAACCTGGTCGGCGCGTGACCGCTCCGCTTTGCCGATCTTGGAACACGCGGTCGCATGCGGCTTGCTTGAGTGCATCGAGCTGAAGATCCAGGCTCTGCTCAGCCGTCGATACTCTTGCATAGCCGATAAGCACGACGAACCTCGCGGCGGAACTCGTCGCAGAATCTAGCGGCGCATCATAGTTTTTGCAACGCCAATCCTCAGCGACTGCGCTATGGCCTAAGCCTACTGAGTGCGTGTTCGATGAAGTGGTGCAGAAGCGCTCGTTTCCGCAACGGTTCGGAGCCAGCGCCATATAGCTTCAATCGAGCGGCGCTCCCGGATAGGGTGGCCGGATGAGAACTTGGAGATGGCCTTCGCGTGTTTGATGATTTGAAGCCTGGAGCTCGCGTGCGTGGCCTCACGCCGACCGGTGTCGCCGAGATCGTCCAGGTTTCGCGCTTCGGTGCCGACGCGCTCAATCTCGTGTTCCGGGCCGATGGTAAGGTCGGCGAACGGCTGCTCTACCGAGGCGAGGAAAGCGCATTCGAATTCGTGGAGGGCGGGCGCGCCTATGCGTTCGATGCGGACGGGGCCTTATTGCGGCTCGCATCCGAGGCCAACCGCATCCGCTTGGCGCATCTGTTCGATCCCTACCTCGCGGTTAGCGCCTCCCAGATCGAGGCGCTCCCGCACCAGATTACAGCAGTTTACGCAGAGATGCTGCCGCGGCAGCCGCTGCGTTTCCTCCTCGCCGATGATCCTGGCGCAGGAAAGACAGTCATGGCCGGCCTGCTGGTCAAGGAGCTAATGATCCGGGGCGACCTGGAGCGTTGTCTCATCGTCGCACCGGGCAGTTTGGTCGAGCAATGGCAGGAGGAGTTGGCCGAGAAATTCGGTCTTGGCTTCGACCTGCTGACGCGGGATCAGATCGAGAGTTCGATTACTGGAAACCCCTTCGTCGAACGGAACCGCCTTATCATGCGCCTCGACATGGCCGCGCGGTCGGACGAGTTAAAGGCGAAGCTCCAGGCCGCGCCAGACTGGGACCTGATCATCTGCGATGAAGCGCATCGCATGGCGGCGTCTTACTTCGGCGGGGAGGTAAAGGAGACGCAGCGGCACAAGCTCGGAAAGCTGCTGGGCGCGCATACCCGCAACCTCCTTCTGATGTCGGCCACCCCGCACAACGGCAAGGAAGCCGATTTCCAGCTTTTCATGGGCCTGCTCGACGCCGATCGCTTCGAGGGCCGCTTCCGCGAGGGCGTCCACAAGGCCGATGTGTCGGACATGATGCGGCGGCTAACTAAGGAAGAGCTCTACCGCTTCGACGGCACTCCGCTGTTTCCGGAACGCCTCGCCTATACCGCCAGCTACGAGCTCTCGCCGGACGAGGCGGACCTCTACGCCGCGGTGACGACGTACGTGCGCGAGGAGATGAATCGCGCTGACCGGAGTGGCGACGGCGGCCGAAGAAACAGTGTCGGCTTCGCGCTCCAGATTCTGCAACGGCGGCTTGCCTCGTCGCCGGCGGCGATCCACCGCTCGCTAGAGCGGCGGCGCAAGCGGCTTGAGGAGCGGCTGCGAGAAGAACGGATTGGCCGTGGGACCGGGGCCGCTCCGCTATCCCGGCCGCCATCCCTCCCTTCCTACGACCCAGACGATCTCGACGAAGCGACCGGCGAGGAAGCTGAGGCCGCAGAAGAGGCCATCGTCGATGCGGCGACGGCCGCCCAGACTTTGGTCGAGCTTGAAGCCGAAATCGTCATCCTGCGCGACTTGGAAGCACGAGCGCTGCGGCTGAAGCTGTCCGGACAGGACGCGAAGTGGCGGGAGCTGGAGTCGATCCTAGACGAGCCGATCATGATCGACGCGTCTACCGGGCTGCGGCGCAAAATTCTCATCTTCACCGAGCCAAAAGACACGCTGGAATACCTGCAGCAGAAGATCACGGCGCGGTTTGGCGACCCGGCTGGCGTGGTTGTCATCCACGGCGGCGTCGCCCGCGAAGCTCGGCGCGCGGCGATCGCCGCGTTCAACAGCGATCCCGTGGTGCGGGTGATGATTGCCAACGATGCGGCCGGCGAAGGCGTGAACTTGCAACGCGGCGCGCACCTGATGGTCAATTACGACCTGCCCTGGAATCCGAACCGGCTGGAACAGCGGTTCGGGCGCATTCACCGCATCGGCCAGACCGAAGTCTGCCACCTCTGGAATCTATGCGCCTCCAACACGCGTGAAGGTGAAGTTTACGGACGCCTACTGGAGAAGCTGAAGGAGGCGCGCGAGGCGCTTGGCGGCCGCGTATTCGACGTGCTGGGCGAGCTGTTCGAGGGGCACGCGCTTCGCGATCTTCTCGTCGATGCCATCCGCTATGGCGATCGGCCCGAGACCAAAGCCGAGCTGTTCCGCAAGGTGGACGGCGCAGTCGATGTCGGCGCGATCGAAGCGCTGGTAGCCGAGCGTAAGCTAACCAGCGAGGGCATGGACCCTAACGCGGTGTCGGCGGTGCGCGAGGAGATGGAGCGCGCGCAGGCGCGTCGGCTCCAACCGCATTTCATCGGCTCGTTCTTCCGTGAAGCGTTCACTCTGCTCGGCGGTCGCATCGCCGAGCGCGAGCGCGGACGTTTCGAGATTACGCGCGTGCCGTCGGTGCTGAAGGAGCGCGACCGGCTGATAGGCCGCGGTGATCCGGTTCTCGACCGCTATGCGCGGGTGACGTTCGAAAAGGCCCTAATCGTTGGGCAGCCGCAAGCAGAGCTGCTGGCTCCCGGTCACCCGCTGCTCGAGTCTGTTGTGGACGTCGTGCTTGAGCGCTTCGGACCCCTGCTCGGCCAAGGGGCGGTGCTGGTGGATGATGCCGACGACGGCACCGACCCGCGGCTGCTTGTCTATCTCGAACACGCCGTGCGTGACGGCCGCGTTGCTCGATCGGGTGAACCGAGAGCGATCTCGCAACGCCTCCAGTTCATCCACCTCAAGGCGGACGGGTCGGCTGCGGACGGTGGCTCGGCGCCCTACCTCGACTACCGGCCGATCACGGCGGACGAGCGTGCGGCAGTCTCGGACGTGATCGATGCTCCGTGGCTTGCCGGCGGTGTCGAGCAGCGCGCTCTTGGCTACGCCATCGCCAGTTTGGTCCCGGCGCACTTGGCCGAGGTGCGGTCACGAAAACTGGCAGAGATAGACAAGGTTGAGCGAGAGGTTCGCGCGCGGCTGACCCGCGAGATCAACTACTGGGATGCCCGCGCCGCCCGACTGCGCGAAGAGGAGCGCGCCGGCAAGGAGCAGCGGATCAACGCTTCCAACGCCGAAGCGACAGCACAGCGTCTGGTGGAGCGTTTGCACAAGCGCCAGGAGGAGCTCGATCGCGAGCGACAGATTACGGCGCTTCCCCCGGTGCTGAAGGGTGCGGCTTTGGTGATCCCTAACGGTCTTATCTGCGCGCGGACCGCGCCGGCCCCTGAGCCGGTGGCATCCGGCTTCTGCGAAGATCCCGCCGCCCGTGTCGTTGTCGAGCTCGCCGCGATGGAGGCGGTCATGGCCCACGAGCGGAGCCTCGGCCACACACCGATTGACGTGTCGGCACAGAAGAAGGGCTGGGACATCGAAAGCCGAGACGGCACTGGTGGGCCGCTGCGACTGATCGAGGTGAAGGGCCGGCACGCCGATGCGCGCGACGTGATCATTACCAAGAACGAGATCCTCGCCTCGCTGAACGCTCCCAACGCCTTCCACCTCGCGCTGGTCGCGGTGTCCAACGGATTCGCGCACCAGCCCGTCTATCTGCAGCGCTTCTTCAAGCGCGAGCTGGGCTTTGCGGAGACGGCGGTCGTGTTCAATCTGAACGACCTGCTGTCGTTGAGAGCGAAAGCCGCTTGACGCTTCGCCTCGACATCCACGTCTCGCGACGTATATAACTAGCAGGGAATTCTATACAGGACGAGTCGCATGGCGCTCAGCTTGAAGGACCAGGAAACGGACAGCCTCGCGCGTCAGGTCGCGAGCCTAACCGGTGAGAGCTTGACCGAGGCAGTGCGTGGCGCGCTTCGGCTCCGGTTGCGTGACGAGCAGCTCAAGCGCGGCAAGCAGCCGTGGGACGACGCTGCAATCGACGCGATCATCGCGCGGTTCAAGGCACTGCCCGTGCTGGACGAGCGCACCGACGACGAGATCCTGGGATATGATGAGAACGGCCTCCCCTCCTGATGGTCATCGATAGCTCAGCGCTCATAGCAATTTTGCGCGGAGAGCCCGAGGAGCCCGCGTTCCGCAACGCGATCAGGACAGCCCCCAACCGCCTCCTGGGCGCACCCACCCGCGTGGAGGCGAGTATGGTTGCGCTGGGGCGCCGGGGCGAGCCTGGCCTGGAGCAGATGCAGGCCCTGATCGAGCGCCTCGAGCTGGAAGTCGTCCCGCTTTCGGATGACCACGCGAAGCTCGCCATCGAGGCCTTCCGGCGCTTCGGCAAGGGACGACACCCGGCCGGCCTGAACTACGGAGACTGCTTTTCCTACGCGCTCGCCAAGGCGACCAGCGAACCCTTGTTGTTCAAGGGCGACGACTTTTCACAGACCGATATCAAGCGAGCCGTATGACCACGTTAGTCCACAAGAAGCTGATCAAATTCGGAATTGCGCAAGGTGCGATCGTCCCGGACCGGGTTAACGGTGCCCGACTTGGCGGTGGAACAACATGCGCCTCCCGGCCAGTCCGAGATGTGTTTGGTCCAGTAAGAAGGGCGATCGCATGAAGCAACTTCTCGACCAAGTCGCGACGATTATCGCGGACTACAGAGTGGGGGAATGGGCCGTCCCTGACGCCAGTCACGTCCGACGCTGGATCAATCAGTTCGATGAACCAGTGCGAGAACCGGTGTTACGCGAATTAGCCCATGTGTTTGGACAAACGTATCTATCCCGAGAACAGTGTAACAAATTTATCCAGGCTGTGGTCAAAAGTAAGAACCTCGCCGGGGATGACCCCAGCTCGTTTTGGAGTGGTGTTCAGTTTCTGCGCGTTCAGCAGGGCGGCCAGAGCCAGGCTGATATGCTTGGCCTTTTCGCGGCAATGCTCAAGAAGACGTATGGCATAGGAACTATTGCGGCCGGTGCAACGGACACCTTCGTCTACCTCGATGATGTCTCGTATAGCGGCAATCGTGTTCTGAACGACCTTCGCGGCTGGGTCGCGAACACAGCACCTGCGGCTGGCAAAGTATATATTATCGTGATGGCTCTCCACACTAGCGGCCAACACTACGCCCAGGGCGCGCTCGTGAAGGCAGCGAAGGAGGCCGGAAAGTCGATAGAGTTCAAATGGTGGCGTTCTATCGAGGTCGAAGATCGTCGTGATCACACCGCCGTATCCGACGTTCTCCGTCCAACGTCGATTCCTCAGGAGGCGCGCGTTCAGGCTCACGTAGCTCAAATGCAGTATCAACCGGTTTTGCGAGCGCCGGGCAGCGTCGGTGGACTTAAATTCTTTTCTTCTGACGCTGCGCGCCAAATACTTGAGCAGGAGTTTCTAAAAGTCGGCTGTAGGGTCCGGCAAATGTGTCCGAATCTTCCGCTTCGTCATCGTCCACTCGGGTTCTCTTTCCTTGAGACGCTCGGCTTTGGCACAACGATGGTAACCTACCGTAATTGCCCCAACAATGCGCCGCTGGCGCTTTGGGTTGGCGATCCCTGGATCCCTTTGTTGCCGCGGAAGAACAACTAATGGGGCTCGTCGAGGACGCTCGGCTTCACGGGACCACGCAGTTCCGAGAGTACCGGCGCGAAGAAGCGGTGGTTTTCCTCAAGACGCGCGAGCAGTTCGGCGGCCTCTCCAATATGGCGCCCGGCTTTCCCATCCGAGTCAACGGCGCGGCCATCCGCACGTCCGAAGCATTGTATCAGGCGTGCCGCTTCCCACACCGGCCGGAGTTGCAAGTGCGAATCATCGAGCAAGGCAGCCCGATGACAGCCAAGATGGTGGGAAAGCCTTTCCGTGACGACTCCCGGCCGGATTGGGATCGCGTTAGGACCAAAATTATGCGGTGGTGCCTCCGCGTGAAGTTGGCGCAGAACTATCGCACCTTTTCTGAGCTGCTGCTCTCCACTGGCAATCAACCCATCGTCGAGCAATCGCGTAAGGATGATTTCTGGGGCGCCAAGCCTGTTGACCGCGATGGTTTGATTGGGTGCAACATCCTTGGTCGGCTCCTGATGGAGCTGCGCGAGACGGTCCGCTCCGGCAATCCAACCGAGCTCCAGACAGTCGAGCCGCTCGCTTTGCCAGACTTCCTGTTGTTCGGCCGAGTGATCGAGACCATCCGTGGTCAGGCGGGCGGGGCGTCGCGGGAGCAAGCAGCCGTCCTGATCGCGCCACCACCAGACCTGCTTAAAAGACAAAAGGATTCCATGCCAAAGTCCGTTGCTCCCGCTATTCGCAAGAAGCTAATTGAAGTTTCCATTCCGCTGGAGGCGATAAACGTCGCGTCGGCGCGGGAGAAGTCGATACGGCATGGCCATCCTTCCACGCTGCACCTCTGGTGGGCGCGGCGACCGCTGGCAGCGTGCCGTGCGGTGCTTTTCGCGCAGCTAGTGGACGATCCCTCGTCCTGGCCCGACCGCTTCCCGACCGAAGAAGCGCAGGATGCCGAACGGCGTCGGCTGCATAAGGTAATCGAGGCGATGGTGCCATGGGAGGCCTTGAACAACGAGACGATCCTGAACGCGGCGAGATGGGACATCGCCCGTTCGATCGCCTGGGGCTTGGGCGAGGAGCCGCCGGCGATGGGCGATGGCGCAGCAATCCTAGAATATCTTCAGACCAAGGCACCCCCGGTCTATGATCCCTTCTCGGGCGGTGGCTCGATCCCACTGGAGGCCCAACGGTTGGGCCTCCGCGCCTATGGTTCGGATTTGAACCCGGTGGCGGTGTTAATAGGCAAGGCGCTGGTAGAGATACCGCCTAAATTCGCGGGCCGCCCGCCAGTCAACCCAAGGTCCTGCGCCGAAGCCGCCAACGGCCAGCTTCGCGCCTGGAAGGGCGCGCAAGGGCTCGCGGAGGACGTGCGCTATTACGGCCAGTGGATGCGCGATGAGGCGGAGAAGCGTATCGGCCACCTCTATCCGAAAGCGGTACTGCCGGACGGCTCGCAAGCCACCGTAATCGCTTGGCTTTGGGCCCGTACCGTTCGATCACCGGATCCGGCGGCCAAGGGCTCGATGGTGCCGCTGGTATCCAACTTCATGCTCTCCACCAAAGAGGGAAAGAAGGTTTGGGTCGAAGTCATCATCGACGCGACCGCCCCCGATGGATGGCGCTTTGACGTTAGATCCGGTGAAATCTCAAAGGAAGACGAGGAGCGTCTCAAGAAGGGAACGAAATCAGCGAAAGGCGCGGCGTTCGTATGTGTATTGACCGGCTCGCCGATCGAAAGGCGCTATGCGCAAGCCGAGGGCAAGGCTGGCCGGATAGAAAGTCGTTTACTGGCTGCGGTTGCAGAGGGAGCACGGAGGCGGGTCTATCTCACCCCCGCGGATTATCTGCTCCCGAACGACGATCACCTTTCTAAGGCAACGATTGCCGGGATGCGGGAAAGCTTGCTCAACGAAGCTACTCCTACTCGCGCCCAGATTACCGGCGGGGTGTGCTCGGCATATGGATTAAGCACCTGGGGGCACCTATTCACGGACCGCCAGCTCGTAGCTTTATCGACCTTTACCGATCTCGTAAGCGAGGTCCGGAAGGTTGCTGAACACGATGCTAGCAGCAGGGACAACGGGCCTGGGAAGGCCTTACGGGACGGTGGAAGCGACGCTGCCGCCTTCGGCGATGCGATAGCCACGTATCTCGGTCTAGCAATTGATCGGGCTGTCATGGCCGGAAATACTCTCGTCCGCTGGAACGCTGTAGGAGAGAAGGCCCAACATTCGTTTGGGCGACAGGCATTCGGCATGGTCTGGGACTTTGCAGAACCAAACTTTCTCGCGGATGCGACGGGGAGTTTTTCGTCGTGCTATGAAATGGCGGCAAACGGCGTGCTGTTCGCAAACTCCTCACCGGGATCAATCACGTCGTTGGCCGCGCAGAGAAATGGTTTCCCGGTACGACCAGTAGTTATTTCGACCGACCCTCCTTACTACGACAATATCGCATACGCTGAGCTTTCCGCGTTTTTCTATCCTTGGCTCAAAGCTGCGGTAGGATCGATTTGGCCTGACGAGTTCCGCCGTTTAACAGTTCCCCGTGACGACGAACTGGTCGCATCCCCTGGAAGACATGGCAGCAAGAATGCAGCCGAAGAATTTTTCATGCAGGGCATGTCGAGCTCACTAAAGGCGATGACAAGCGCATCGGTCGGCGACAGCGTCCTGACTGTATACTATGCGTTCAAACAGGCAGAGGTCGACGAGGCCGGAACGACATCAGCTGGATGGTCTTCTTTCCTGCAAGCAATCGTAGATAGTGGACTCTCGATTGACGGTACTTGGCCGCTCCGTACCGAGATGGCCACCCGCATGGTTGGTATGAGCGCAAACGCGCTCGCATCGTCAGTTTTGCTTGTTTGCCGCAAGAGGCCCTCTGAAGCTGATGTTATCATCCGCGCCGACTTCATTCGCTCGCTCAAGCGCGAGATGCCGGCAGCGATCGACGCGATCCGTAAAGCCGGCGTCGGCCCGGTCGATATGCAGCAGTCGGTGATCGGGCCAGGCATGGGTGTGTTCTCGCGGCACACAAAAGTGCTGGAGGACGACGACAGCGCCATGAGTGTAAAGACCGCTCTCGCTGTCATCAATCGTGTCTGGGAGGAGATCGAGAACGAACTCGATCAGGCGTTCGATCCTGAGACGCAGGTCGCGCTGGCTTGGTACTCGACATATGGCTTTGACGCTCGTGCCTCGGGCGAGCTGATCACGCTCACCACCGCCAAGAACACCTCCGACCGGGCGCTGTTCGCCTCCGGCGTGTTCAAAGATATGAAGGGCAAGGCGGGCTTAACGCCGCGTGAGGAACTGCCGCCTAGCTGGTCGCCCGCTAGCGACAAGACGCTGACCACTTGGGAGTGCGTCCAGCACACAGCCCGCGTGCTCAGCGCACCCGACGGTGGCGGCGAAGCGGCGGCCGCACTGGTCGCGCAGATGGGCTCGAAGGCAGAGGAAGCGCGCGCTCTCGCATACCGGCTGTTCGAGATCGCTACCACCAAGGGGTGGACCGCCGAAGCGTTGGTCTACAACGAGCTGGCTCAGGAGTGGTCCAAGCTGGAGGATCGCGCAGCGACGCTCGACCATACGGGCCGGGCACCGCGTCCCAACCAGACTACCTTTGCCTTCGATGGGAGCGCGTAATGTCGATAGAAGACGTGACCGCTCGCCGCGTTGAGGACGCGCTGAAGGCGCTCCGCCGTGGCCTCACGCCGTTCGTCGAGGCGCGGATGAAGGGGAAGCATGGCGACGACTGGCGAAAGCTGGCCAGTCGTGCTTCGGGCGGCGACCAGAGTGGCCCGCTCGACACCTACGGTCTGTTAAAGACGATCGTCGACAACTGGCGTTTCACGTTCGATGAGGCCTTCGGGCAGCGCGACCGGTTCAAGGTGCGCAACTTCGTATCGACCGCGCTCGACGCGCGCAACGCAACGGCGCATCTAACGCTCGCTCTGCAAGATGCGGAGGCACTTCGGTATCTCGACGCGATCTACGCGCTGCTACTGGCGGTCAAAGCGCCCGACGCCGACATCGCACAGGCGAAAAGCTTCTATGAAGAGCAGCGGCGATCGGGGCTGACGCCAGTTCCCGCAGCGTCCGAACCCGGCGCGATCGCGGCCCCGCCGCGCGAGACGCTGTCGTTGAAGCTCGACGCCGTAGCCGCAGGCGCCCCGGCCGCCGGCGTGGAGCGTGCGCTGCGCCCATGGCGCGAGGTAGCGCTTCCCCACCCGGACGTCTTGGAGAACCGCTTCAAGGAAGCGGAGTTCGCGGCCGACCTTTTTGCCGTGGACGCGGGCCATGCCTCCGATGACTACAAACGCCCCGAGGACTTTTTCCGCATCACCTTCCTGACGGAAGGACTGCGCCGCATCCTGACCACCAGCCTGCAGCGCATGTCGGGCACGGGCGGCGATCCGGTCATCGGGCTTCAGACCGCGTTCGGCGGCGGCAAGACGCACACGATGCTAGCCGTCTATCACCTCGCCAAGGCGCGTGACCTGTCCATCCTCGAGGGTGTCGGGCTGCTGGCGCAGACCGCCGGGATCAAGGACTGGACCCCGCCGAAGGTCGCAGTGTTCGTCGGCACGTCGAAAGGCGCCGACACGCCCCTGATCCTGCGCGACGGACCGAAGGTTCGCACGCTCTGGGGCTACATTGCCTGGCGGATAGCCGGACAGGCGGGCCTGGACCTGATGGCAGACGCCGAGGCGGCGCGGACTAATCCCGGGTCCGATCTGCTCGTCGAACTGTTCAAGCTCTCCGGCCCCGCGCTGATCCTACTCGACGAGCTGGTTGCCTACGCGCGCCAGCTTCCCGAGGACCGGTTCGAGGCTTTCCTGTCCTTCATTCAGTCGCTGACCGAGGCCGCCAAGATGGTGCCGGGCGTGCTGATCATCGGCTCGCTGCCCGAGAGCGTCGCCGAGGCCGGCGGTCCCAAGGGCGAAGCGGCGTTGTTGCGCCTGGAGAAGGTGTTCGGACGGGTGCAGTCGGCCTGGCTGCCGGCATCCGGCGACGAGACCTATGAGATCATCCGCCGTCGTCTGTTCCAGACCCTCGATGGCGATGGCGAGCGGGCGCGCGACGAAACCGTCAAAGCGTTCGCGGACCTCTACAAGAACAATCCGGCCGAGTTCCCGCCCGAGGCCAAGGAAGCGCGCTACCGCGAGCTGCTGAAACTTTCCTACCCGATCCACCCCGAGCTGTTCGACCGGCTGTCGAAGGATTGGGCGAGCCTCGAGAAATTCCAGCGCACCCGCGGCGTGCTGCGGTTCATGGCCAACGTCGTCGGCACGCTTTGGCAGATGCAGGTCAGCGATCCTTTGATCACGCCCGCCCGCGTGCCGATATCGCACGAGCGGGTGCGGGCCAGCGTCCTCTATCCGCTCGACGCCAACTTCAACGCGGTGGTCGACAAGGAGGTCGACGGCGAAAGCTCTCTGCCGGCGCGCATGGAAGCGAACCCATCCCGCCGAATCTCTCAACTCCAGGCGGCGACTCGTGCGGCTCGCGCCGTGTTCATCTGCTCTGCGCCGCTTGCGGGGCGGCCAAATGCGGGTCTGACTGGGCCGGGGCTTCGCTTGGCGTGTGCGGAGCCGGGCGACCAGCTCGCGATATTCGGTGAGGCGTTGCGCGAGCTCACCGAGCGCGCGACCTACCTCTACGAAGAGGCCGGCCGTTACTGGTTCTCCACGCAGCCGACCCTGAACCGCCTAGCCGATGATCGTGCCAAAGCGCTGCCGGATCACGAGGTAGACGAGGCGATCGTCAAAGTGTTGCGGGACGACGGCTCGACCAAGGCTGGCTTCCACCGCGTTTTCTCGGCGCCTGACGACCCGATCAGCATCGACGAGGCGACCTCGTTATCACTCGTCATCCTCGGCCCAGCCACCCAGCACGCGGGCAAGGGTGTCGGAAAGTCGCTCGCCACGGACGCCGTGACCGAGACGCTGATGCGGTGCCGGTCGTCGCAGCGGCGCTACCGCAACACACTCCTGTTCGTGGCAGCCGACGAGCAGCTCCTCGGAACCGCTCGTGATGCGATGCGGAAAGCGATCGCTTGGGCCGAGATCGCGGGGGACAAGCGTCTACAGGATCAACTCCCTCCTGCGCAGATGCGGGACGCGACGGAAAAGGCGAAGGGCAACCGCGAAGGCGCAGCGAAGGCCGTGCGGCTTGCGTGGAGCCACGTCCTGTTCCCGGTAAAGGCTGCGGCGGCAGGCGTCGCGTTCGACCTCGATCACCTGTCGATCGCGTCGAAGGATCGGGCTGCCATTCCCGCCGCCGTTTACGAGAAAGCCGGTCCCCGGGGCGACGGCATTGCAAAGGAACGGCTCGGCCCAGATGCGCTTGCTCTCCATCTGAACCCACTATGGCCCGATGACCGACCCCACTTGGGGATCACAGAGGTCGCCGACTGGTTCGCGTCCTATGCCTACTTGCCCAAGCTGCGCGATCGCGTGGTTTTGGAGGCCGCGATCCGCGACGCCGTAGGCAAACTCGATCCCGCGTTCGGTTATGCCGACCGCTTCGATGAGGCAGCGAACAGGTACGTCGGCTTGGCATGGGCGAAGAGTCCGCCGGAAGTCTTCTCGCCCAACGCGGTGCTAGTCCGATCCGAAGTTGCTGCGGCCCAGGCGAGCCCTCCGCCGGTGCCACATACGACTGACGCCACCACTCACGGTGCCTCGATACCGGGCACCACCGACCAAGCCGCGGAGCCGGTCAGTGGCGCTTCGCCCGGTCCGCCCGCGAAGCCGCGTCGTTTCTTCGGAACCGTCGAGCTCGACATGGTCCGGCCCGTGAAGGCGTTCGACGCGGTCCTCAACGCTGTGGTGATGGAGCTACAGCGCACGACGGGCGCGAAGGTCAAAATAACAGTTGAGATTGAGGCCGAAGCCGAGTCTGGCTTCGAGGAAGGCGATATTGGGGTCGTGCGCGACAATGCTCGGCAACTGAAATTTAAAACCGACTCAACCGGCTTTGAGTGATTCTTAAAGACAGTGCGTTCAGCTTCCCATGATGGTTGGGAGCTGAACGATTATGGAGCTCCGAGACCTCCAGATCTTCGTCGCCGTCGCCGAAGCCGGCGGTTTCCGGCGGGCGTCGCAGCAGCTCGGGCTCGATGCGTCCGCCGTTAGTCGGCGGGTCAGCATGTTGGAAGACGAGCTCGGCGTATCGCTTTTCGAGCGCAACCGTGCGGGCGTGCGACTGACGGGTGCCGGACGTCGCTTCCTTACCGACACTCGGCTCGCCCTGTCTCATCTCGACGGTGCGGTTCGTACGGCCTCGGCGGCCGGCTATGCCGGCGAAGGCATGGTCAAGATCGGGGTCGTGGCGTCCGTCTCATCAAGCTTCCCGAACCGACTGATCCGCGCGTTCAAGGCCGACTTTCCGAACGTCGCGCTCGACATCGTCGAGGGATCGTACGGCGAGCATCTCGCCGCTTTGATGGAGCGGACGCTCGATGTGGCGTTCGTCATGGACTCGCCGAAGCCGCCAGGCTGCGAGGTCGAGGGGCTCTGATCGGAACCGATCCTCGCCGCTCTTCCGGCAGACGATCCCCGCTGTGCGCGGGGCGTTCTCGATATCCAAGACATGGCGGCCGACCTCTTCATCGTCTCTCAGGCGGCGCCGGGACCCCATGTGCACGATTTCATCGTCCAGCGGCTCGCAAGCCTCGGCTTCACGCCGCGCATCAATCAGCATCGCGTCGGTCGCGAGGGCCTGATGGCCATGGTCGGGCTCGGCTTTGGACTGAGCGTCATCTGTGGTTCGGAGGCGAGCGTGATCTACCCGGGCGTCACCTTTGTCCCGCTGGCTGGCGAAGCGCAGCCATTCAGCGCGATCTGGTCCCCGGACAATGACAACCCGGCGCTCAGGCGCTTTCTGAGCGCGGCGAGGGTTCAGTCTCGGAAGGCGTCTGCCGGCGACGGCGAGCCACCGCGAAAGCCCGATCCGTCGCCATGAACCGCTCCAGCATCGGCGCGATGAGCTTGACCGGCTCCACGGTCGCGCCGGTTTCGCGTGCAAGCGCCTCTGCGTAGGCGACGAGGTCGCGATGCACGGCGGGCGGCAGGTCGTGGGTGACCCGCACCGGCTTGTCGTCGGCGATCGCGCCCAGCTTTAGTCTCGTCATCATCGTCTCCGTCAGCCCGAATAAGGCTCCATCACGAGGTCTCGTGTGACGATCACGCGCACCGGAAATCCCGGACGCACGGTGATCGTCGGCTGAACCTGGAGCGAACGCCCGACCACCTGCCGGCCGGTCTGGCTGATGAAGTCCGACGCGCCGCGCCGGATCGCATCGACCAGACTGTTTTCGTCGTTCGAGGACCCGGCCTCGGAACCGACGCTGAGGATGGTCGAGAGCAGCGCCGCCTTGAAGAGCGCGCCCCAGTGATTGTCGACCTGATCCTGCAGCCCGGCATAGCCCTCGGGGTCGGCGCCGGGCTGGCGTTCCAAGACGATCGAACGCCCGTTTGGCAGCACGATACGGTTCCAGACCAGCAAGGCGCGCGACTGCCCGAACGCGACCTGCGCGTCGTACTGACCGATCAGCCGCGCGCCCTGCGGGATCAGAAGGACCTTGCCTGTGGGGCTGTCATAGACGGCCTCCGTGATCTGAGCGGTGATCTGGCCCGGCAGGTCGGAGCGCAGGCCGGTGATCAGCGCGGCGGGGATCACGGAACCGGCCTGGACGACGTTGCGGCTCGCCGGCGCCTGGACCCTGTCCGCACTCGTGGTGCGCCGATTCACGGGCCCATTCAGGAAGGCGAGCTTGCGGTCACTCTCCGTTGGCTGGGAAGCGCCGCCGACATTCGGACCGAGAGCGGCCTGGTCGAGCAGCGGCGCCGTCCCGCCCGGCAGCCCGGCGCCTGTAGCCGCGGCAGTTTGCGTGCCGGCGCGTGCCTCGCTCGCGAAGAGCCGGCTGGTCCGCGCCGCGTCTATCTCCTGTGCGAGCCGCTGCCGTTCCTGAGCGAGGCGTTGCGCTTCCGGATCGGGCTGGGCGGGCGCGGGCATTCCCGGAGCCGACGCACCGGCGTTCAGGATCAGCTTGCCGAGGTCGCCCGGCAGCGGCGCGCCAAGCTGCGGGACCGGCTTGGGCAGTCCGCTATAGTCCCTTGGCAGGCCGTTCAGCCCATCGGGCGTCTGGCGGTTATCGGTGCTGTAGAGTTCCTGCGCCGGTCCCTTCGCGCCGTGCGGCCACAGCGCGAAGGTAAGCGCGCTCGCGACGGCGATCGCCGACACGCCGCCGAGTGTCGCCAGAACCCGCCGCGACAGGCGCATCACGCGCGGGCGCTCAGGGCGGAGCCGGAGCTCGGCCGCGATCTCCCGGTCGGTCCGCACCTGGTCGAGCCGACCGGGCGCGGAGGGCGCTGTGCGCTGGCCACCTTCCTCTTCCAGGTCAGGCCCGCGATCGTCGTCCGGGCCGCTCACGAGGCCGGCCGCCCGTCGGTCCGTACGATCCGCACCGTCTTCTGATGTTCGCCGCCAAGTCGCAGCTCGGCGGCGGCGAACAGGCGATCGACAATCATGTAGCGGCCGCGAACGCGGTAGTTGACCAGTTCGGCACCGCCCGCCGCGCCGATGACCCACAGGGGCGGCATCTCGCCCTGGGCGATCCCGCGCGGAAACTCGACGAACACCTGCCGGCCATCGTCATAGGCGCGCAGCGGACGCCACGCCGGGCTGTCGCCCTCGACCCGGTAGCGGAAGTTGAGCGCGTCGACGTCGACCCCGCTCGCCACAGGTTGCGCCGCCTCCGCCCGGACGTTCTGCTGCCGAAGCGCGATGAGCTGGTCGGCCGCGTAGGACCACGACACCGAGGCCATGTAGGTCCGCTCGGCCGAGCGCATCTCCAGATGATACGTGCGCCGGTCGGTGTTGATGACGAGGTTGGTCAGGAGGTCGGCGCGCGACGGCTTGACCAGGATGTGGACGCGCTTGGTCGCACCCGCTCCGCTCTCGGTGTCGCCGATGATCCAGCGGACCGTGTCGCCGGCGGCGACCGGCCCCGTGCCCGCGAGTTGCTCGCCAGGCTCAAGCGCGATGTCTGTGATCTGCCCAGGCGCGGCGTAGAGCTGGTAGAGCGCACCGTTGGAGAAGGGATAGACCTGCACGGCGTTGATGTAACCGGCTCGGGTGGGCTGGACGCGCGCGGCGCCGTTCGCCGCCTCGATCCGCGCGCGCGGATCGGCCGCCTCGGGCGGCGCAGTGCGGCCGGGTGCCGGGAGCGGCTTCAACTGGCCGGGCAAGGGCAGAGGCTGCGGCACGGCTACGATCTGCACCGGCTTCGGCGGGTCCGGCTCCAGCACGGCCGCTTTCGGCGCCTCGTCGTAGGTGATTTCCGGCGGGGTAAACTTGTGCGCGCAGGCGGACAGCGAGGCGGAGGCGAGCAGCACGCCCCCGAGCAGAGGAAGGCGCATCAGCCGAGCTCCTTGGACCAGTTGAGGGCCGTGACGTAGACGCCAAGGGGGTTCTTCTTCAGCGTCTCGGCATCGCGGGGCGTCTGGATCGCGACCGTCAGGATGGCGGTCCAGCGGTCGGTGGCGGCAAGCGCGCCGTCCTGGAACCGGCGCTCGGTCCACGCGACGCGGAAACTCGCGGGCGAGGCGCGGATGACGCTGCCGATGTCGACCGAGATCTGCTGCCTGCCGAGCTTGGCGAATGGGTCGTTGGTGCGGGCGTAATCGCTCAGCGCCAAGGCGCCCGTGCTCGTCGTGTAGTCGTAAGCCCGCAGCCAGTTCTGGCGCAGGATGATGGGGTCGGCCGGAACGGAGCGGACCTCCTCGACGAACCGCGCCAGATGCCACGCGACCTGCGGATCGGTCGGCTGGTAGGCGGCGTCGGCGGGCGCGACCGCCTGCGCCTGGCCGAGCCGGTCGACCTGGACGACCCAAGGCACGATCGAGCCGGTCGCCGACTGCCAGACGAGCCCGGCGGCGAGGCCGCCGGAGAGGAACAGCGAGCCGAACGCCATCAGGCGCCAGTTCTTGGCCTGGACTCGGGCCGAGCCGATGCGGTCGTCCCACGCCTGGGCGGCGCGCTGATAGGGCGTTTCGGGTTCGGGGGTGCGCCCGTAGCGCACGTCGGTTCGCTTGAAGAACATCACTCGCCTTCGCTGACAGAGACGGAGGAGCCGGAGCCGCCGCCGTCGCCCGAGCGCACGGCGTGGGCGGCGGTGGAAGCGCCTTGGTGGACGGATTGGCGGCGGCGCATGGCGCGCGCCCAGCCGGGTTCGCCGGTCGATGCGGCGGCGTCAGCCGAGGCTGCGCCCGGCGCGTCGTCGCCGCCGATCGTGCCACCGGTTGCCTTGAAGGCGGTGCGCGCGCCCGAACGATAGCTGTCGCCCATCGCTGAAGCGGCGCGGCGGAGCGGGCTTGCCGCAGCCTGGCCTGCGGCCGAGCTGCCGGCCCGTGCGACCCCGCCGATGCCGCTCGCGACCGCTCCTACGCCGGTCTGTCCAGCGGAGGCGGTGCGGTAGGCGGTGGTCGCGGCTCCCGCGATCGATGCGCCGCCGCGTGCGGCTCCGGCCGCAGCGCCGCCGGCTGCGCCGAGCGCGCCGACGCCGCCCGCGGCGAGGCCGGCGCCGGCGGCGACGAGGCCGCCCGCTGCGAGACCCGTGCCGACGGCGGCGCCCGCGCCGAGCTGGGGGCCGCCGGAGATGATGCCGTTGGCGACGCCCGGTCCGAAGATGCCCAGGCCCAGCAGCGACAGCGCGGCGAGCACGAGGCCCATCGCATCCTCGATCGTCGGCTGGCCCGAGAACCCTTGCGTGAACTGGCTGAACAGAGTCGTGCCGATGCCGACGATAACGGCCAACACCAGGACCTTAATGCCGGGACTCATCACGTTGCCGAGCACGCGCTCGGCGGCGAAGGCGGTCTTGTTGAAGAGGCCGAACGGGATAAGCACGAACCCGGCGAGTGTCGTCAGCTTGAACTCGATCAGGCTGACGAAGAGCTGGATGGCGAGGATGAAGAAAGCGAGAATGACGATCGCCCAGGCGAACAGCAGCACGGCGATCTGGATGAAGTTCTCGAAGAACGAGACGAACCCCATCAGCCCCGAGATCGAGTCGAGGATCGGCTTCCCGGCGTCGAGTCCGACCTGAGCGACGCGGCCGGGCCGCAGGAAGTCCGCTTCGGAGAGGCCCGTGCCGGACGCCTTCAGCCCGAGTTCCGCGAAGCTCTCGAACACGATGCGCGCGAGATTGGTCCAGTTGTTGATGATGTAGGCGAACACACCGATGAACAGCGTCTTCTTGACCAGCCGGGCAATTACGTCCTCGTCGGGCGCCATCGCCCAGAACAGGGCGGCGAGCACGAGGTCGATGGCGATCAGCACGCCAGCGAGCCACTTCACCTCGCCCTGGAGGAGGCCGAACCCGCTGTCGATGTAGCGGGTGAAGACCTCCAGGAAGCGGTCGATGACTCCAGTCCCGCCCATATCAGTGCTCCCCTGTCGTCGTGGGAGCGGCCGCTGGATTGGGCGCGAGGGGCCGTCGATCCACGCCGAGGAAGCGGCGGCGGTTCTCCGCCCACGTCGCGAGGCAGCCGGCGTCGTGTGCGCCCGGCTCGCCGAGCAGCTGGCAACGCCGCATCTCGGCCACCAGCGGATCGGACGGGACCGACTGCATCGCCGGCGGCGCGGACTCGTGATTCTCCTGGCCCTCCTTCACGGCCAGCATGGCGGCGGCCGCGCAGAGCGCAGCGCCGACGCCCAGCACCAGCGCGGTGCGCCGCACGCCACGGCGGTCCAGCGCCGCGAACCGACCCGAACGACGGGAGAGAAGCCGTCGCATCGCCGACCTCAATTGTGGAACATGGTGACGGTCGACGGCTGGTAGCCGGTCGGCGTCTGCAGGAAGCGGCGCAGCTGCTCCTGCGCCTGGGAGGACGCGGCTTGGCGCTGGGCGGCATCAAGCGCCTGCGCCCGGCCCTGCGCCGCCACGGCGGCCGTCAGGTCCGAGAGCTGCTGCGCCTGGAGTGCCAAGAGCTGGTTGCCGGCCTGCGTCGCCTGGAGCGCGCCGGTCGCACCCTGGCTGGCGGTGACGAGCGCCGACATCTGAGTGCGGTTGGTGTCGAGGTTGCCGACCACGGTCGCCTGCGTGCGCATGGCGTCCTGGAGCGCCTGCACCGACTGCTGCCAGCGCGCCTGTGCGCCCGCGACGAGCTGCTGGTCGGTCTGCGAGGCGGACGCGGGTGCGTATCGGGTCGCGAACGCCTGATCGATGTTCTGGACGTTGTAGGCGATGCCCTGCGCCTGGGCGACCAACTGCTGGGTGCGGGCGATGTTCTGTTCCAGCGCCTGCAGCGAGGAATATGGCAAGTTCGCGAGATTGCGCGCCTGATTGATCAGCCCCTGCGCTTCGTTCTGGAGCGAGGTGATCTGGTTGTTGATCTGCTGGAGCGTGCGTGCCGCGGTCAGCACGTTCTGCGAGAAGTTGGACGGGTCGAACACCGT
Organism: Acetobacteraceae bacterium; assembly: GCA_965246925.1. Lineage (GTDB taxonomy): Bacteria > Pseudomonadota > Alphaproteobacteria > Acetobacterales > Acetobacteraceae > JANPPS01. The sequence goes on from OZ251994.1 coordinate 409,198, forward strand.
CCATTGCGCGTGAGCGGGAACGGCGGCGAGCGCGAGCGACAGCATCGCCGCACCGGCGGCCAACTTTTTGCGGAAACGACGGATGTTCATGGGACAAGCTCCTCGGGCAGAGTGCGGGCGAGATCGGCGGCCCAGCCGGCGCCGCGCGCCTGCAGCCAGGCGCGGGCGAAGCCGTCGCGGCCGTGGGCGGCGAACAGCTCGGTGATGAGCGCCTGATCGGTCTTGGACGAGGCGGCGGCGAAGGCGAGCGCGACCTCGCCCAGCCCCAGCTCGAAAAGCCGGTTGCCGCGGCGGGACTGGCAGTAATAGTCGCGCTTGGGCGTGGCCTGGCTGAGGATCTCGATCTGGCGATCCGACAGGCCGAACCGGCGGTAGGTCGCCGCGATCTGCGGCTCGAGCGCGCGCTCGTTGGCGAGGAACACTCGCGTCGGGCAGCTCTCGATGATCGCGGGTGCGATCGGCGAGTTGTCGATGTCGGCGAGCGACTGGGTGGAGAACACCACGCTGGCGTTCTTCTTGCGTAGCGTCTTCAGCCACTCGCGCAGCTGGCCGGAGAAGCCCTCGTCGTCGAGCGCGAGCCAGCCCTCGTCGACGATCAGGAGCGTCGGCCGGCCGTCGAGCCGGTCCTCGATGCGGTGGAACAGGTAGGCCAGCACGGCCGCCGCCGCGCCGGTGCCGATCAGGCCTTCGGTCTCGACCGCCTGCACGTCGGCCTCACCCAGCCGCTCGGCGTCGGCGTCGAGCAGCCGGCCCCAGGGCCCGCTGAGGCAGTAAGGCTGGAGCGCGCGCTTGAGCGCCTGGCTCTGGAGGAGGACCGACAGCCCGGTCAGCGTACGCTCGTGGACAGGTGCGGACGCGAGCGAGCCGAGTGCGGCCCAGAGAAGCTCTTTCACCTCGGGAGTGACCGCCACCTTCTCACGGCCGAGGATTGCCGCGATCCACTCGGCCGCCCAGGCCCGCTCCTCGGGCAGGTGGATGCGCGCGAGCGGCTGCAGCGCGACCGGCTCGGCCGCGTCCTCCGACAGCGAGCCGCCGAGGTCGTGCCAATCGCCACCCATGGCGAGCGTCGCGGCGCGGATCGAGCCGCCGAAGTCGAATGCGAAGATCTGTGCGCACTCGTAGCGGCGGAACTGCATCGCCATAACGGCCAGGAGCACGCTCTTGCCCGCGCCGGTGGGGCCGGCGATCAGGGTGTGGCCAACATCGCCGACGTGGAGCGAGAAGCGGAACGGGGTCGAGCCCTCGGTCTTGGCGACGAACAGCGCCGGGGCACCCAGATGCTCGTCGCGGGGCGGCCCCGCCCATACCGCCGAGAATGGCATCATGTGGGCGAGGTTGAGTGTCGAGATCGGCGGCTGGCGGACGTTGGCGTAGAGCTGGCCGGGGAGCGATCCGAGCCACGCCTCGACCGCGTTCACGCCCTCGCGGATGCAGCTGAAGTCGCGGCCCTGGATGGTCTTCTCGACCAGCCGCAGCCGTTCGTCGGCGGCGCGCGCGTCCTCATCCCAGACGGTCACGGTGGCGGTGACATAGGCTTCGCCGATCAGGTCAGAGCCGAGCTCCTGAAGCGCCATGTCGGCGTCGGCCGCCTTGTTGGCGGCATCCGAGTCCATCAGAACCGAGGCCTCGTTGGTCATCACCTCCTTGACGATGGCGGCGATCGACTTGCGCTTGGCGAACCACTGCCGGCGGATGCGCGACAGCACCTTCGTGGCGTCGGTCTTGTCGAGCGCGACCGCGCGCACGCACCAGCGGTACGGGAAGGCGAGCCGGTTGAGGTCGTCGAGCAGTCCCGGCCAAGTCCGCGACGGGAATCCCAGCACGGTTAGCGTGCGCAGGTGCGCGTCGCCGAGCCGCGGCTCCAGTCCGCCGGAAAGCGGCTCGTCGACCAGGATGGCGTCGAGATGCATCGGCGTCTCCGGCACCCGCACGGCGTGGCGGCGGGTCGAGACGGTCGAGTGGAGGTAGGTGAGCGTCTCCTCATCGGAGAGCCACGCCGCCTCGGGCATGAACCCGTCGAGCAGCGCCAGCACCCGATCGGTGCGGTCGATGAAGCCAGTCAGCGCCGCCCGGCCATCGGCGCCTACGGCGGCACGGTTCTCGTATAGCCAGCCCTCGGCGCGATCGGCTGCGTCGACCGGCGGCAGCCAGACGAGGGTCAGGAAGTAGGCGCTCTCAAAGTGTGCCCCCTCCTCCTCGAACTGGAAGCGCCGCTCCATTTCGACCAGCGCGGACGCGGCGTCGGGGAAGCGGCTGCGAGGATAGCGGTTGGCGGGCACGCGCTGCGCCTCGACGAAGACCGCCCAGCCGGAGCCGAGCCGGCGCAGCGCGCCGTTCAGGCGCGCCGTGGTGGAGACCAGTTCGGCCGGCGTGGCTGAGTCGAGGTCCGGCCCGCGGAACCGGGCCGTGCGCTGGAACGAGCCATCCTTGTTGGCGATCACTCCCGAGGCGACCAGCGCCGCCCAGGGCAGGAAGTCGGCCAGCGCCTGCGGCTTCTTGCGATACTCGGCGAGGTTCAGCATGGCCGCCTCAGCTCCCGAGATGCGCGGGGTAGCGCAGGTGGCGGCGCACCACGTCGACGAAGGCCGGGTCGCGGCGCGCCGCCCAGACCGCGGCCAGGTGGCCGATCAGCCAGAGCGCCGCGCCGACCACCCACAGCCGCAGGCCGAGGCCGACGGCGGCGGCGAGCGTGCCGTTGATGATCGCGACCGTCCGCGGCGCGCCGGCCATCAGGATCGGCTCGGTCAGCGACCGCCGAACCGGCGCGTAGAAGCCCGCCACGCGATCGTCGCTCTCCAGCATCAGACGAGCGCCCCGCCGGAGAAGGAGAAGAACGACAGGAAGAACGAGCTGGCGGCGAAGGCGATCGACAGGCCGAACACGATCTGAATCAGCCGGCGGAAGCCGCCGGAGGTGTCGCCGAAGGCGAGGGTCAGGCCCGTCACCACGATGACGATGACCGACAGGATTTTGGCTACCGGCCCCTGGATCGAGTCGAGGATCGACTGGAGCGGCGCCTCCCACGGCATATTGGAACCGGCGGCGTAGGCGGGCGCGCTGATCGCCGCGAGCGCGAGCATGGCGGCGGCGCCGGCGAGCCGGCGGCGAAGACGAACGGTCATGGATGGTCTCCTGCTGAGGTGAGGCGGTAGTCGCCCTGGGCGTCGAGCCCTTCGACGCGAGCGAGTTCCGTGAGCCGACGGGCGGAGCCGCGCCCCGAGAGGACGGCGATGACGTCGATCGTCTCGGCGATCAGCGCGCGCGGAACGGTGATCACCGCCTCCTGCACGAGCTGTTCGAGGCGGCGGAGCGCGCCGATGGCGGAACCCGCGTGCAATGTGCCGACGCCGCCGGGATGGCCGGTGCCCCACGCCTTGATCAGGTCGAGCGCCTCGCCGCCGCGGACCTCGCCGATCGGGATGCGGTCGGGGCGAAGGCGCAGCGCCGAGCGAACGAGGTCGGTCAGCGACGCGGCGCCGTCCTTGGTGCGCATCGCGACGAGGTTGGGCGCGGCGCACTGCAGCTCGCGCGTGTCCTCGATCAGCACCACCCGGTCGGAAGTCTTGGCCACCTCGGCGAGCAGCGCGTTGACGAGCGTGGTTTTGCCGGTCGAGGTTCCGCCTGCGACGAGGATGTTGCGGCGTTCGTAGACGGCGACGCGGAGCGCCTCCGCCGCGCCCTCGGGCATGATCCCGGCTGTGACGTAGTCGTCCAGCGTGAACACCGCGACGGCGGGACGCCGGATCGCGAAGGCCGGGCCGGCGACCACGGGCGGGAGCAGCCCCTCGAACCGCTCGCCCGTCCCGGGGAGCTCGGCGGAGACGTGCGGATTGCCGGGATGCACCTCGGCGCCGACGTGATGCGCGACGAGGCGGATGATGCGCTCGCCGTCCGCGGCGGCGAGCTCGAGGCCGGTGTCCTCCAGGCCGCCGGCGAGCCGGTCGATCCAGAGCCGGCCGTCGGGGTTGAGCATGACCTCGCCGACGCTGGCGTCGTCCAGCCAGGCGGCGATTGCCGGCCCCAGCGCCGTGCGCAGCATCCGCGCGCCACGCGCTTGAACTTCGGGCCGGAAGGCGATGGTGGTCACGTTCGAGAACCCCGTGTGGCTGGCGCGCCGTGGCGCGGATCACTGACGGGGTGGATACAAAGCGGCCGATCGGGCTCGGCTCAACAAGTAAAATCGTGCGGAGAGCTATGGCGTAGAAAGAGAAACAGCGGGGTGGGGTGGCTTAAGCGTCGGGGTGGGAACCTACACCTTCGACATCCCGCGAGACCTCGTCGGTGAGCGACTTTCCCTTGGCGAGTCGTCGGCCGAGCGCCTCGACGAACCCCTCATAACGCTCGCGCCCCTTGGCCTGGGCGGCCGCTTGCGCGCTATCGGGCAGCGGCGGCACGCTGGTCAGCCAGAAACGGACGAAGAGCGCCAGTGCCTCGTTGCCGATCGTCTCGTGTCGCTCCAGCCGCTCGATCGCGCGTGTCATCCGGTCGAGACGCCGCGCGAGCGCGGCCTCGAGCCGGTCGGCTGCGTCGGCCGACAGGTGCGAGGCAAGCGCCGCCTCGACGACCTGCGCCTGCGGGACGCGGGTGCGCGCGGCGTAATCGGCCAACCGCGCGGCGATTTCGGTCGAGAGACGGAAAGTGTATTTGCCGCGTGCGGTCATGGTTAGAGCGCCATGCCGTCGCCGGGATCAAGCGAGACCTGTCGCGCCAGGCTCCGCGCCGCGCGATCCTGCAGCACCCGCGCCTTCACCGCGTCGAGATCGCCGTCCGGCTCGTCGCCGTCGTCGAACTCGCGCGACGACTTCACCGGCGGCGTCTCGGGCGCGATCGCCTCGTGCTCGGGCAGCTCGGGCTCGCGGCGAATACCGGCGTTGGCCGGGTCCTCCGTCTCGGTCGGCTTCGTGGCGGGCGCTTTAGCGGGCGCGGGCGCAGGGGCACCGATCGGCTTCAGCCCGCTCCAATCGTCGGCGGGTGCGGGTGGCTGACTTCGCACCGGCTTGCGCTCGGGCGGCGGCAACACTCGCGCGGCGAGCTGCCGGTCGGCGTAATAGCGCGCCTTCTTGGCGCGGATCGGGGCCAAGCCCGACACCAAAACCAGCTCGTCGGTCGGCGGCAACTGCATGATCTCGCCCGGCGTGAGCAGCGGACGCGCGGTTTCCTGCCGCGAGATCATCAGATGCCCCAGCCACGGCGAGAGCCGATGGCCGGCATAGTTCTTCGCGTCGCGGATCTCGGTCGCGGTTCCGAGCGCGTCACTGACCCTTTTGGCGGTGCGCTCGTCGTTGGCCGCGAAGCTGACGCGGACGTGGCAGTTGTCGAGGATCGCGTTGTTCTGCCCGTAGGCCTTCTCGATCTGGTTCAGCGACTGCGCGATCAGGAACGAGCGGATGCCGTAGCCGGCCATGAACGCCAGCGCCGACTCGAAGAAGTCGAGGCGGCCGAGCGCCGGAAACTCGTCGAGCATGAGAAGCAGCTTGTGCCTCTTGCGCTTGTCTTCGAGCTCCTCGGTGAGCCGACGTCCGACCTGGTTCAGGATCAATCGCACGAGCGGTTTGGTTCGCGAGATGTCGGAGGGCGGCACGACGAGGTAGAGGCTGACCGGCCGCTCGCCGTCGACCAGATCGCGAATACGCCATTCGCAGCGTCGCGTGACCTGCGCCACCACCGGGTCACGGTATAAGCCCAGGAATGACATGGCGGTCGAGAGCACGCCCGAGCGCTCGTTCTCGCTCTTGTTCAGAAGCTCACGCGCGGCGCTGGCGATCACCGGATGCGTCCCGGCTTTGCCGAGGTGCGGCGTCGTCATCATGGCCCGGAGCGTGGTCTCGATCGGCCGCTTGGGATCCGACAAAAAGTTCGCGACGCCGGCGAGTGTTTTGTCGGCCTCGGCATAGAGAACGTGGAGGATGGCCCCGACCAGCAGCGCGTGGCTGGTCTTCTCCCAATGGTTTCGTTTCTCCAGCGCGCCTTCCGGGTCGACGAGGATGTCGGCGACGTTCTGCACGTCGCGGACCTCGTTCGGGCCGCGACGCACCTCCAGCAGCGGGTTGTAGGCGTCGCTATCCGCGTCGGTCGGATCGAAGCGCAGGACACGCGAGAACCGCGCCCGCCAGCCGGCGGTCAGGCCGAAGTTCTCGCCCTTGATGTCGTGGACGATGACCGAACCGGCCCAGGTCAGCAGCGTCGGAATAACCAAACCGACGCCCTTGCCCGAGCGAGTGGGCGCGAAGCACAGCACATGCTCGGGTCCGTCGTGCCGGATGTAGTCGTGTCCGAGCCGTCCCAGCACGGTCCCGTCGTCACCTAGAAGGCCCGCCCTGCGCACCTCCTTCTCAGTTGCCCACCGCGCCGAGCCGTAAGTTTCGGCGGTCTTGGCTTCGCGGGCGCGCCACACCGACATGGCGATCGCCACGACTACCGCGGCAAGCCCGCCGGCGGCGGCGATGTACGCGCCATGGACGAACACGTCGGGGGCGTAGGCGTCGTAGGCGAACCACCACCAGAAGAACGCCGCCGGATTATAGATGGGGTAGCCGTCAACTCTGAACCAGGGTGCCCCAAGCTGTGCCTGATAGCCGAGAGCGGCGGCAGTCCATTGCGTGGACGCCCAGACAAAGCCCAGCGCGATGGCGCAGACCGCGATGACTTGGCCCCAGAGGATCTTGGTCGCGTTCATGTCGAGGCGCGACGAAACGCGGTCGCGCGCAGATCGCAAGCGTGTTTTTGAAGCGGGCGAGCGGTCGGCGGCTTTAGCGCGCAGACAGGCGGGTATGCTACTGCTTCGCTGAATTCGCTTCAGGCGCAACGCCAACTAATCGTCATATATGGAAATTTGGTTGGTCAGCCCACTACGCTAGGCCAACTGTCTCGCTTATAGCGAACGCACCCGGATCCGGGGGTACGGGTCGCTGCGGCCGCGAAATCGACCGCACCGAGTGTAGAGCTCAACGCGCCGCGACAGCTTGCAACTTCACCTTTGCTCCCCCTGGTAAGCCCGCTGCCTCGTACACCGTACGCGCTGGGCGACGACCTTCTTCGAATAACTCGCCAAACACCTGGTTCACCTCGCTTAGGTCTGTCAGGTTCTGCAGCGCGACATCGACGTAGGCGAATTCCTCGCGTTTAAACCCCGCCGCCTGGGCGATGCGAAGGAGGAGTTCGAAAGCTCGCTCCGTCTCCTCGTGCACTGTGCCTGCTCGATAGCGGCCGTCGTCGTCGACGGAAATCGGACCGCTGATCCAGCAAGTGTCACCAACGACGACTGCGTGGCTGATCGGGCTTTGCGTGGGTGGAATTCCCGGCCCTTCAGTGATGAACCGTCTCCGGCCTTCAGTCGTCATTCTGTCGTTTCCGCATTAATCGCCGACTGGAACAATGCTTCCAGCTCGCCGCAAGTAGCTCGGATTGCCTGAGCACTCTGCTCCACTCGGGCCTGAAGCAGCGCGCCCTCGATCGCGGCGATCGTAAATCGTCCCAAAGTTCTCGATCGCGTTGGGCCGAGGCCAGAGCGTTCCAAGACCTGGGCGACGATATCGGCCCAATAACTCAGAACGTCCCGGCCTGCCGCCGTCACCTCCGCTTCGATCGGCGCGACTTCCAGCAATGTGGTCGCGATAGGACATCCCTCGCGATAGCCCGACGCTTCGAGCCAGCCCGACAGCCGCTCCCCGTAGCTTTGGATAAACTCGCCCGGAGAGTTCGACTTGTCAGCTAAATCCGTGAGCCCCCTGGCGCCCACGGCGCCAGCCGCACGCACCGCCGCCGCTCCGATCTGAGCCTTGCCGCCTGGGAAGTAGTGATAAAGCGATCCCTTCGGAGCGCCGCTGACTGCGGAGATCTCGTTCAGGCCGGTGGCCGCATAGCCCTGGCGGCGGAACAGCTTGGCTGCCGTCACCACGATCGCCTCCCGGTGTTTTGGCTCCGCGCTCATGGAAATCCTTCTTGCGCCTGCGTCTGATTTATATAGACTGGTCTACATCATATTACGAGGACCTTGATGTGCGCCAGCTGACGTTCGTTCGGACGGGACTTGTCGAATGGCGCGACGTTGCGGCACCGGCCTTGGTTGCGGCGACCGACGCCCTAATCCGTCCGTTAGCGATCGGTCGGTGCGATTTGGATGCCGCCTATGTCCGCGGTCAGGCGCCGCTAGCGTCGGGCCAGCCGATCGGCCACGAGATGATCGGCGAGGTGGTCGATAAGGGAGATGCGGTCCGTCTGAAGGTCGGGCAGGCAGTGATCGTCTCATCGCAGATCACGTGCGGACTTTGCCGCATGTGCCGGCGAGGCTTTACGGGCCGCTGCGAGATCGTCCCATTCGCGGCGTCCTTCGGTATGGGACGCGAGGGTGGCTTTGGCTCTCTTGCATGCGAGCGCGTGAGAATACCGTTCGCCGATGCGATGTGTCACCCGCTTCCGGTTGGCGCGGATCCGGTCGAGCTCATCGGCTGCGCCGACATGGCGCTCGACGCATGGCGGGCTGTCGGGCCTCAGCTCTCCCAGCGACCTGGCGCGCGCGTACTCGTTATGGGTGGTATGGCTTCGATCATCGGCCTCTATGCCGCTGGATTGGCGCTAAGCGCCGGCGCTGGGGAAGTCGTCTACGCCGACAACGATGCCGAACGCCGGAACCAGGCGGCGCGCTTTGGAGCGTTGTCCGTCGATCCTGACGAGATCGACGGGGTGTTCGAGATCGTAGTGGAGGCCAGCGGCGAGGCTGCGCGGCTCCTTCAGGCGGTTCGGGCCGCGGAGCCCGAAGCGCTGGTCAGCAGCGTGGCGATCCACTTTGGCGCGACTACGCCAATGCCGATGCAGGAGATGTACTGGAAAGGCGTCACGTTTCAGACAGGGCGCCCGAACGTACGCTCGGCTATCGAGCCCGTGCTGGCCGCCTGTGCGCACGGTTTCAGGCCATCGACCGTCGAGCAATCGGTCTTCGATTTCGATCATGCTCCCGAGGCGTGGATGAGCGACGCACTGCGGCCAGTCGTGAGGGGCTGCGCGTGACGGACAGCGCGGTTCCAGACGGCTTCGTTCCCCACTTCCGTCGAAGCGGGCTGACCGATCCGTGGGAGCCGCTGTACTCGCGCGCGACGCCGGAGGCGGTGATCATTGGGCTCCGGGCCGGCGCCGCCCACGTCAACAGTCGCGGGTTCGTGCATGGCGGTCTGATTTCCGCTTTGGCCGACAATGCGATGGGCCTGAGTTGCGGGCTCAAACGAAACGGTTTTGGCGGGCTCGTCACGGTCTCCCTTGCGATCGATTTCCTGAAGCCCGCGCAGGTCGGGCAATGGCTCGCCTTCGAGACGACCTTCATCAAGACGGGTTCGACGCTGTGTTTCGCGCGTGGCGCCGTCACGGCGGATGACGAAGTCTGCGCGCTCACCCATGCGACTTTTCGGACGACCCCAGGTTCGAAAAGTGAGCCCGCTCAAAATGAGATTCCGAAGGAGAACCAAAATGACTCTAATCCGTGATTTTGCCCTAAGTGCAGTACTGTCTCTTGCCGCTGCATCGGGCGCCGCGGCGCAGGCCTACAAGGGCCCTGTCGCTGTCGTCGTCTCCATCCCGGTTCCCGCCGGACTGACACGGGCGGCCGTAGAAGCGCAATTTGCGAAGTTGGCGCCGACCTACCGCGCGATACCGACCCTGAAGCAGAAGTATTTCACGATCAACGACGACACGCACAGGGCAGGCGGTATTTACCTCTGGGCTGACAGGGCTGCGGCTCAGGCCTTCTACTCCGACGCATGGCGCGCGAGCGTTCTCAAGGCATACGGCGCCCCCGCCGACCTGACATGGTTTGATGCTCCTATCGTCATCCAAGGCGGGGCCGGCATGAACGACGCCGGCCGGTAGAGGCGACCTCCAAGCCGTCATTTCCTCAATCAGAGCGGAAGCCACGCTATGGGTAAGTCCTGTTTAGCGACGCTTGCGGCCATGGCCTTGGCGACCATGTCCTCGGGGGTCAGTTTGGCCGGTACGCCGCCTACGGGCGATGGTGGGGTCTCGACGTTCTACACTTGGGCGCAGCCGTTGCCGTCCCAGCCGGGCAGGCTATTGCGCGCCGAGCCTCTGCCGATGGCGCAGGTGCTTCCCGAAGCGGCGAGCGGCGAACGATTGCTGTACACGTCGACCGAGGGCGTGACCGGGAAGGGCATCGTCGCCGTGTCGGGCACCTATTATACACCGAAGGGAAAACCGCCCGCCGAGGGATGGCCCTTGATCGCCTGGGCTCACGGTACGGTCGGTATGGCCGATGTTTGCGCCCCCTCGTGGGCGGGCCGCTCAGCTCGCGACATCGCCTATCTGGACAGCTGGCTCAAGGCGGGGTTCGCGGTGGTCGCGACTGACTATCAGGGTCTCGGCACACCGGGGCCCCATCCCTACCTTCTGACGCGCCCTGAAGCCTACGGCGTGCTGGACGGCGTTCGCGCGGTGCAGCGCCGCCCGGGTCTATCTGGGAAGGTAATCGTCGTCGGCCAGAGCCAAGGAGCCGGAGCCGCTCTAGCCACCGCCGCCCTGGCCCGACGCTACGCTCCCGGAGTAGACCTGCGTGCGACTGTGGCAACGGGGACGCCGAACCTCTCGGTCGAACGACTCGCGACGGCGTCCAATGGCGACCAGGATCGGGTCGATCCTGCTCTGGCCTATGTATATTACGTCACCCTGGCTGCCCAGCAACAACGCCCTCAACTGAACGCTGCTGACGTGTTCACGGCCAAAGGGCTACCGCTCTATAACGGAGCCGCAAGCGCTTGCGTCGTTCCCTTATTCCAAGCCATCATCGCAGCGAAGTTGACGCGCCGCGACGCGCTTAAGCCGGACGCGATCATCCCGGCGTTCGGGTGGCTTGCTCCCCAGCTCGCCTATGCGGGTCTGAAGCTAAAGGGACCGCTGTTCATGGGCATTGGCGCTCAGGACAAGGACGCCAATCCAGAGGGCCAGCTCGCACTCGCCGTCGACGCTTGCAAGGCGGGAACCACCGTCGAGGCGCACCTGTACGAAGGGCTCGACCACAACGGCACTGTCAACGGCTCGTTTGGAGACAGCCTACCGTTCGTCCGTAGAGCCCTCGCCGGTGAACGGATTAAGCTCGTTTGCAAGCCGTCCCCACAGTCGATCGCTTCGGCATGGTAGGTTTCGGGCCGTGAAGGCGATAGTGAGCCGCAAAAAGCGGGCCGCGCTGCCTTGAACGACCTTCACGACGCTAGATCTGCAACGGGCGCTGCGGCTACGCTGCTTCCCGGCCGCGAAGGATGCAGCTTTCGTCGTGGTCGGAAGGTTCAACGCCCGAGACCGCGCTTGCGCCCAAAGCTCCAGTCCACTCCGCCGCCGGGCAGCATGAGGCCGGACACCTGCCGCCCGAGGTGCTCTTCCAGCGCCGGCTTCCATGGCACGAGCTCGAACCCGAGGCCGTTGTCGATCATCGCGAACCGGCCGGAGGCGAGCTGAACGCGCTGACGGTAAACGCCCGCGACATGCTCGCCCTCGGCCGCAGGCTGACGCGCAAGCCCTGTCTCAGCTGCGATCTTAACCCCGGCTGCGGTCAGTTCGCGCCGCCCAAGCGTATTGAGGAGGTCGCGCGCGAACACCGCGCGCTGTCCCGCACGGCGCGCTAACCCTTCGCTCTTCAGGTGCTCGGTCCGGCGCTCCAGCGCCTCGCGCACCTCGACCCCGAACCCACTTTGCGCCAGGGGCGGCGGGTCGCGCGCGACGAGGTTGCGATCCAGCCAGGTCGCGCCCGGCGATGTCACCTGCGCCTCGAGCGCGAGGTCCGATCGGGTGGCAAGGCTGAGCCGTGGACGGCCGTCGCTTCCGGTGAACGGCCTCGCCTCGACGATTGCGCCGACCTGAGCGTCACCGGTCGCCTCCAAGCTGCCAAATCGGATATGATGCGCGCGCCCGTCCACCCCGTCGATCACGACGTAGGCTGTGCCCTTCAACTCATCGCGCAGCCCGCGGTCGGCGAGGCGTCCTAGAACGCTAGGCTGTTCGTCACCGTGAATCGCGAAAGCGCCGGGATCCGGTGCGCGGTCGCCGCGGCTAAGTGCGCGGTGCATGGTCGCGATGACATCACCGCGCTCGCCGAGCGCACGGAGCGTCGCCTCGGCGCCGGGCTGGAGCGTCCACTGCGCCGGCCCCACGGCCTCCGCGAGGCCGAGCCGCTCTAGCGTCTGCGCCCGCCCGACAAGAAGCCGCCGCAACTCGGGACCGCTTTGTCCTCCCGGTCGAAGGTTCGCAACCCCGCCACTATCGTCGGCAGTTGCTTGGAGCGCGCGATCAAGGCTGGTCCAGCGCTCGGCTCCGACCTCTTGCTCCAGGGAAGAGCGGATCGCGTGCTCGGAGCGCGGCCCGAGTTCAACGCCGACCAACGCCTCTGCTCGGCCGCGTAGGCCCCGACTGATGTATTCGCGACTGATAACGAGGTTCTCGCCGTCGTCCCCGACGCCGCGGACCAGAACGTGGACGTGCGGCTGGTCCGTGTTCCAATGGTCTACGGCCACCCAATCGAGCCGGGTCCCGAGATCCTGCTCCGCCTGCCGCATCAGATCGCGAGTGAATGCGCGCAGGTCCGCCATTTCCGGCGCGTCTTCCGGGCTGACGATGAAGCGGAAGTGGTGCCGGTCGTCCTCGCAACGCTCCGCGAAAGCGGACACATCCGACTCGTCGCCGCGGGCGTCGAACATGCGCGCATCGGCGCCGTCGCGGGTGACGCCGTCGCGCTGAAGATAGCTGAGGTGCTTGACCAGCGGCGCCGAGCGGAAGCGGGTCCCGCGCTGGCGCACCACGCGCGCGGCAATCACGACACGCCGGGTCGGCGAGCGTAGCCGGAGAGCGGCGGCGGCGGCTCGGCCGCGCCCGAAACCCGCGCGAGATCGGCCGGCGCCGCCCAGGCCGGGACCGGTGTGGCCCGCCTTGCGCGCGGCCCGCATCACCTGGCCCATGAAGCTCTGCGGCTTCCCGCCTCCGCGGCCACCGTCCCGGACCCGCCCTGGCCGAATGCGCAGCTCGTCTTCGCGGGCCGTCATTGGCCGGCTCCTCGCCAACAGGACGGCCGGCTGGCGATCAAGTATATGCTATGACTTGTGGAATCTTTGTTGCCGCCAGCCAGCTCGCTGAGACGGCTGGCACGCGGAGCGGCGCTAAGTGCTTGTAAGTCTTGCGCGTGCGCTCCCCCGAACACTCCAGGGCTGGCAGCCCCTTTATCTTGCCCTCCATCCTCCATTGCTTTGTCTACCTGCCCATTCTCCGACACGAACCCGCCAGAACACTTGCCGGAGTATCCGGGAGCACGCCACGACACCCCGCAGCGCCTGCGGAAGTGCTCCCCCCGATGTGGACAGCCACCGAACGCGCTCATCGCCGGGATCCGTGGCTTGATCCCTCAGGAAAGAGCGCGTTTCGCGACGGTTCGGAGGGCGGCGATGGTTGTGGTGGCGTAGCGCTCGACGGCGCAGGATCGGCAGCTTGGCTGTCTTCCGACTGCCCCATTGACGGTGCATCGGCTGCACGCGGGCGGGTCACGAAGACGGTGTCCGCGCGCCCAACGAGAGAAGCGTCGGCGTCGATGATCCGCAGAATTCGTTCGCGGTTGTTGGCACTCTGAACGGGCATCGACATGCTTGCCAGCCGCACGAAGAGCGGCGACGCGAGCGGCGACCGAGGTGCCTGCCCGGACGCGAAGGTCGGCATGGAGAGCGCGCTTCCGCCGACCACGGGAACGAGACGGGCAATGTATGCGACCGTCTCGGGAGGCAGCGGACGGGCGCGCAGCCGGTAGTCTTCCCAGCGTCCCGGACCTGCGTTGTAGGCGACCAGAAACCCTGGTGCCCCGAAGCGGTCGTAGAGCAGCCGCAGATACGCCGCGCCCGCCAGCAAGTTGTCGCGCGGGTTCCACGGGTTCGCGCCCAGACCGTAACGGGCGCGCATGGCGGCATAGGTCGCTGGCATCACCTGCATGAGGCCGATCGCGCCTTTGGGCGACAGCGCGTTCGCATGGCCGCGGCTTTCGACAGCCATGACCTCGGCGATCCAGGACGCAGGCACGCCGAAGCGCCGCGATGCCTCGGCGACAATGTCTTGCAACGTCGGTGTTGCAGCCGATGTGCGAGCGATCGGCAGTGGCTCGGCACCGGCAAGCGCAAATTCCGGACACAGCGCGAACCCGCCACAGGCGGCGAGCAGCGCGAACTTGCAACGCGTGTGCAGCGTCAGGAGCGACCGGGAAGGAGAAGAGGCGCTCACAGGCCCTTCTCCTTGTCGGTCCAGAGCGGCTCCGCGCGACCGACGATCGTGCTGCGGTCCAGTGGCCCGAAGTAGCGCCCGTCGAGTGAGTCCGGGCGGTCGGGATTCATCAGGAACACCTGCGCGTCTGTAAGCACGACGCAGCCTTGCCAGCTCGGAAGTGGACGGCGGCGACGGTCCCGCGCCAGCGCATCGCCGAACGGCACGCCATCGACGCTTACGGCGAAGCCGAAACGGCAGACGCGTTGTCCGCCGAGCGCCGCCACGTGCTTCAGGAGGGGAACGCCGCGCGGCAGGTAGCCGCCTTCGGCGAGGAACCAGACGAGGTCGGCGGGCGGACGAACGACAACGATATCGTTAATGCTCGGCTGCGGTTCGGGCTGCACGCGGTAGAGTCCGATCGGCACGCTGGCGCTAGAGTTCCAGATCAGCGCCGGGTGCGCTGACGGGCCGGAAATTGCGACCGCGCTGGTCGCAGCGAGCATCGTCGCCAGCGTTTTCCAATTGTGCATCATGCGGTGATCCTCCTCCGTAAAAGCCAAGCGGCGTGGCGCTCGCGCGTGTAAGCTCGCGGGGTCTCGCCGGCGCCGAGGCGGTTGCCGACGTGCCGCCAATGGTCCGGGCAGGCCTCCTCGGCCCGCAGATCGAGCGCCTCGACCTGGTCGATGGCGGCGAGCACCTGCGCGACCTTCGGCCAGCCGGAGAGGCGCAGCAGGATCACCGCGCCGGGCGTCACGAACGGGATGGTAGAGAACGGCTCGCCGGCACTCGGCGCGCGCGCCACGTCGATGCGGCTGACGACGGTGCCGAAGTCGTTCGATGCCCAACGCACGAACGCGAACACGCTCCCCGCTGCGAAAGCGAGGATGCGGCGGCGGCGGTCGAGGATGCGCTCCTCGCGCTCGCGGCCGAACCGGATCCAGCGCTCCACCTTGCCTTCAAGGTGGATCAGCTCGACTTCGGTCAGCGCGGTCACGGCCCGCCTCCGGCCCCGACGCCGCCGTCCCCGAACTCGCGTTCCAGCAGCGTGCGCAGCATGTCGGCGACGGTGATCCCGCGCTCGAAGGCGGTGATCTTGATCCGGCCGCGCAGCGCCGGCGTGACGTCGATCGTCAGCCGCGCGGTGTAAGCCGGTTCAGGTGGCGTGCCCGCGTCCGGCGTGCGGACCCAGGCGTCCGCGGCACTCGGCCGGGCCGCGAAGGGCGAAGCCGCGCCGCGCCGGGTCATGGCGCTAGCCCCTCGACCTCGTTTGCGAGCGCGGCGATTTCGGCCGCCGCGAGACAGCCGCGATCGAGCTCCTCAGCAAGCCGGCCGGTGCGCGCCGCATCGGCGAAGATCACGCGCTGGCCGATCCGCGTGGCGAGCACCGGCGGATCGTGCTCGGCGAGCGCGTCGACCGTCTCGCGGGCGATTACGGTGCGAGCCGCGCAGCGGTTCAGCACAAGTCGCGCCGACAGATCAGGCCGAAACACGCGGGCTTCGTCGAGCAGCCGCAGCATCTCGGCGGATGCCCAGCCGTCCAAGGGCGACGGCGTCGCCGGGATTAGCACGAGGTCGGCGGCGAGCAGCGCGGAGCGCGCGACGCCAGCGATCCGGGGCGCACCGTCGACGATCACATGATCGGCGTCGGCGGCGATCGCCGGCAGCTCGCGGTGCAGCGTCTCGCGTGGTATCCCGACGACGCCGAAGAGGCGCGTCACGCCTTCGCGGGCGCGCTGCTCGGACCAGTCGAGCGCCGACCCTTGCGGGTCCGCGTCGACCACCACCACCCGCTTCCCCCTACCGGCCCAGCGTCCGGCGAGGTGCAGCGCCAGTGTCGTCTTCCCGACGCCGCCCTTCTGATTGAGGAGCGCGACGATCACGAGGCGCTCTCCTCGCCATCGTCGAACAGATCTCGCATCGCAGCGGGGAGTGGCGTAATCTGGGGCGTGTCTAGCGAGTATTCAGCTACAAGTGGAAAGACGGGGCGGTCTTCAATGCTGACGGTTGATGAGTTATCCACCGCCTCGCGCGCACGCGCGTCTTTAGAGTTAGATTCAGTTAGAGAGTTAAGCGATTTGGGCCCAGACGTAAGATGCTGATTTCGCCCCGAAAAAGAGCGATCCGCATTTACGGCTTGCGCCCGAAGTCCCGATAGTTCTGCGCCCGAAGTCCCGATACCGCTGCGTCCGAAGTCCCGATAGTGAGATGGGTCGGTGTGCGACTTATCCACAGGCTCGGGCGGCTCGGTCGGCCGCATGACGATGAACTCACCGAGGAAGCCGGTCGCGTCGAACACTCGCTCGATCTCGAGGCGATAGCCTGGAAGCGGCTGGCGCGCGGCGATGCGGCGGACGTCGAGCGCGAAGTCTGTGAACCGCGCGGTCGAGGCGCTCTTGGTGTGGAGGTGGCGAAGATCGAACCGCCAGCCCTCGGCCTGGCGCCCGGCGTGCTTGCGCGCGACGCGGTATAGCCAGCGTTCGATGCCGCCGGTCAGCGCGAAGTAGCCGGGGTCGATAGTCAGGACGAGCCGGCGGTCGAGGACGCCCTGGTAGAACCACTCGGGGAGAACGAACTCCATGCCTTCGATCCGGCCGGCGCGGGTTGCGAGTTCCTCCCACTCGTTGATCCAGGAGAACTGCTGGCGCCGCCAATGTTCGCCCTGGCGGATGGTGGTGCGGATCACGGTCGACTGCAGGCGCGCCAGCGCGCCGCGCAGGAGCAGGTATTCGCGGTTGCCCGTCGCCCGGCCGATCGAGTTTAAGAGTTGATAGGGGGTGAAGCGGAAGAAGCGCGATGTCGGTAGACCGCGGTCGAGCGCCTCGACGAGCTGCGAGCCCGCCCAGATCAGCACGTCGGCGTCCCAGATCGTCGCGAGCCCATGTTCCGGGACGGCGTAGACCTGCACTTCCGTAGAGCCGGCTTTGTAAGAGATTGGAGCCACGCGCTTGGCCTTGGCGAGAGAGAAGAAGGGTCGCTCCATGAGGTCGCGCTGGTCGCGCGGCGCGACCGGGCCGGAGAGAGCCTCGAAGACATCGAGCGAGGCGCGCTCGCTGGGAGCGGGCAGACGCCGCACGGTCAGCGGCGCTCTTGGCCCGCGTAGCGGGCGAGCGGCGCGTAATGCGGCTTGGCGGGCGACACGGATTGGCCGGTGTCGTCGGACGTCGACGCCTTCGCACCCTGCGCGACCCACGCCTGGAGGTCGTCGACGCGGTAGACGACGCGGCCGCCGAGCTTAGAGTAGCGCGGGCCGGTCCCGTAGGTCCGGTGCTTCTCCATCGTGCGGGGCGAGAGACCGAGAAAACGGGCGGCTTCCTGGGTGCGCAGATAGCGCGGCGGGAAGTCTGCGAGGGGATCGGGCATGGTGTAGCTCCGGCGTCGTGTGCGCCGTTGCGGGAGAGCAGCGGCGGTCGACGAGCACCCTGGCGGAGCAATGACGGCGGGGTAGATGACGAACTTATCGGCGGGGTCGCGTCATCCCTCCAAAGCCGGAGCGGCGAGTCTCGCGATCAGCGCGCGCGGCGATCAGGCCGGAGCAGGTCGAGGTAGCCGCCTCGCATGAGACGGAGGCCATAACGGACGAGGCGGATGGCCTGCGCCCGATAAGTGTCGTCGCGGAACTCGGCACCCTTGGGCACGCGCTCGCCGAACAGCGCCTCGGCGACGGCGCGGTAGTCCGCGCCCGCGAGCGAACCGTCGAGCGCGCGGAGCGCCAGCTTGAGCCGCTGACGGCGGTAGAGCGTCAGGCTGGCAGGCGGCGCACGGCGGCGTACGAGTAGCCGGTGCAGCCGGCGCGCGGTCTCGATCCTCTCCTCGAAGAGATCGTCGAATGGCAGCACGAAGGCGACTGCGCCCTCGGGCTGGCCGGGAAGGAGCAGCGCGCCGTTGGACGGCGGGAGCGCGAGCAGGTCGAGATAGTCGCCTTCAGCAGCCGACACGATCAGGGTCGGATCGGCCGCGGCGAGGTCGGGGCCTGCGAACAGCGCGCCCGGCAGGCGCGTCAACAGCGCCAGGCGCGGGTCGGCCTGCGGCAGCCATACCGTAATGGCTTGGTCAGCACGGATGCGCGGGTCGACCGCGAAATCGCAACCCCCAGCGCGCGAGTGCCGGAGGAGGTTGAGCTGCGGGTGGATCGCCGCTTAGCGTCGCGTAGTCGGCGGCGTATTGGTCGTTGCGCCGCAAGAACTCGTGCGCGATCTTCTCGACGCCGATCTCGTCCACATAGTCGTAGGCGGGGCTGCTCCGCCAATCGCCGCCCCTTTCGGACATGCGACGTCCCTCCACAAAGGGACGCCTACGCCGCGACTCGGGAGGTACGTCCCACACGCAGGCTATGCGCGAGTAGCTGTGCCCTTATAGGTGGGTGGGGCGCAACGCGTGTTGCTCCACCTGCAACATCAAGGGCTTAGTGGGCGTAGCGGCCCGAGAGAAGGTCGCGATATCCGGTCTGTGTCATCCACTGCGCACGTTCGAGGTGGGCGGTGTGAATGCGGTGCGCGCGTTCGGGATCAGCATGGGGATCGATCCCGAGCACAATGGTGGCCACCTCACGCCAGTCCGCGTGCTCGGCCGCCGCGTCGAGAAGCCGGAGGTAGGTCTTCAGGTGCGAGCGGTCGTAATCGGTCAGGTGGTCTGACGCGGGCGGCGCATCGGCAACGGGCAAGGGGGCGGCGGTCATCGGCAACTCCCGATCTGGTTCACGACAACGCGGGCACTCGCTCGGTTAACCTTTGCGCCGTCAGGGACGCAACCGTGTTTGCGTTGCGATCTGACGAAGGTCCGCCGAGCGAAAGCCCTCTGGCGGGTATTATGGTGCGCGGCATTCTAATACGCGACCCGCTCAAACCTCCGGATGGATATCCGGAGTCTCTTCGGCGGCAACATGCGCCGCCTACGGCTCGCGGCCGGACTCAGTCAGGACGCGGTGGCGGTGCGAATGGGCGTCGATCGCGCCCATGTCTCGAGCATGGAGCGAGGGCAGCAGAACGTCACCCTGGCGATCCTGCACCAGGCGGCGCAGGCGATTGGCGTGAAGCCGGCGGCGATGCTGGAAGAGAGCGCCGAACCGCCGCCGCCGATCGGAACCAAGGCACCGCGAACCCGCCGCGTAGTTCGGCCTCGGCAATAAGCCTCCCGTCGAAGATCGATTGGAGCGCGGCTCGGTCGTCGGCATCAAACGCGAATGCCCCGCCCGGGTGGTCCTGGGCGGGGCGGCGTGGTCCGGCTCAGTCGCCGTTGCGCTTGCCGTTGGGGCGCGACCAGATCAGCGAGTAGGTCTCGGCGCCCTCGTCGTCGAAGAGGTTGGCGTAGATCGGGGCGGTGAAGCTCGGGTCGTCGAGCTTGACCGAGAGGTAGTCCCGGCCCTCGTTCGAGCGCTTGGTCCAGGCGGCGCCGATCTCGGCCTTGCCGACGAAGACCCGGTGGGTGGGAGCATTGTCGTTCGAGCGGTTATCCTCGGCCGTGACCCGGACGCCCTTGGCCTGGACCGAGAGGGTGGTGATGTCGCCGGTGTAGCCGTTGCCGCTCTTCTTGAAGGTGCCGATGGTCGCCATGATGAAGTTCCTTTCAGTGTCTCGAGCCCCGCGCCCATCGCGGTCTCGATGGCGGTCAAAGGGCCGGAGGCGACCGACGCCGCACCCGCTTGCGGGCCGCAGCACAGCGGAGGACGGCGACCGGGAGATCTTTCTTGCCTCGCGAGGAATGGCGGCGTGCCGCCAGGGAAGAAAGTCGATCGGACACCGTTGCGGCTGAGGCGGTCGAGGCTTCAGCCGACCTTCGGCCAGACCAGGCCATCACGGAGGCGGCGTGGGCCGCGGGCATGACGACACGATCCGAAAGGAACCCTGGCGGCCCCGCGTTCGCGCTTCAAGGCGGCGACGGTGCCCGGCGCGTCACCGGCGGTTCTGGCGCGCACAAGGGCGGGGTTGCCCAGGAGGTCGCCCGACGCTGCTTCCCGCCCCGGTGTCTGGCGATCAGGCCGAGGTCCCGTTCTGGACTTCGCTCAACGGGATCCGGGCAGCCGCTCTGCTCGCGGCCCAAAGCTTTGCCGACTCCCGCTCACGACCATCAAGCCGGGCGAAAGCGACCGACCCGCTGCGCTGGGCGTGCGTCCAGGCAGCAACGGGACGGACCGTCTCCTCCGCCCGACCCAGGACCACCCGGGCGGGGCGTTCGCGCCTGACGACAGAGTAGCGGACTATTCCGCAGCGATCATGGCGCTCGGCTCGGGACGTCGCTCGACCGGGATCAGCGGGACCATCATGCGGCCGAGCGCGGTCAACCCCACGACGACCGCGCCGGAGACCGCGAACACCTGCCGCCACGTCTCCGAGGGCATGGTCAGCGCCGCGAGGCCGTGGGTTGCGTGGTAGCCGGCGAACGCGGCCGGTCCCGCAAACACCAGCGCGATCACGCCTCGCAGCAGCATCGACGGGACCAGCGCGATGGCGAACTGGCCAAGCACCAGCGTGCCGATGCCGGCGATGAAGCCGATCGCAACCGCGCCGAACGGCCCGGCGCCCGAATGCATCGCCGCCACTCCGGCGGTGACCGCGGCGAACAAGGGCAGCGCGAAGACGGCCAAGTTGAACATGAGCCAGCACAGCGCGACGACGCCGGCCATGCAGAGCAGGATTCCGAGAATGATCATGGCGGCGGTCTCCGTTGAAATGAGGAACGGTCGCACCTCCACCACCACCGCGGCGCGGGCTTCAGTATAGCCGCGAAAGAGGCTCCGTGGGAGAGCGGATTTGCGCCCCCGCGGCAGCCGCATATCGGGTGGCGTCAGGCCCACGGATCATATTCGTGGACCACGCTTGCGGGGTCGCCGTCGAACTCGGAGGTCGGCGCGACGCTGTAGCCGGACCCGGCCTTGAAGAGGGTAACGCAGACCATCAAGGACTTGGCGAGGCTCCAGGCGTTTCGTTGGGCGAGAGAAAGGGACATCTTACCGGCTCCTGTCTGGAGGCGGGGACCATCCCCGCTCGACAGGCGCCCGATGTGTTCGGGCCACGGCCGCGATCACCGCGCAGATGAAGGCGCAGCGGCCGCAAGCTTTAGCTTAGCGGACCCTTCACGGGTTGATCGTGGAAGGCCGGGGACTGGACCAAGGATTGCGCCAGAGAGAGCGGGGTGGACCCGCATCCCGAGAAGCCAGTCGTCTTGGCGATGCAACAATGCTGTGAGACACCTAGCGTCGCGCGAAACTGCCTCGCTTCCAGGCCATGCGAGGTGCAGGGGCGGTAACGGGGGGATCCGGCATGAGTTCGATCAGTGTGCATGGTGGCGCCGTCGCGATCAGAGCCTATCGCGGGGATGCCAAGACGCTGCTTGCGTTCGACATCATCAGCGAGGTTGCCCGCGCCGACCTGGCCGGTTTCACGATCCAGGTTACGCCGCCCGGCGTCGAGCCCTTCTATATCCAGAACAACCTTCGCTTCGAAGACCCGGGCGCGCATGCCCAGGACCCGAAGGAGCCAGCTTTCTCGAGCATCAACGCCCCGATTCACAAGTTCCGTTGGGTGCATGTTCCGGGCTCGGTCCATCAAGGGCTGAAGCCCGTCGTCGGGGTCTATCGCTATACGGTGACGCCGCGTTACTTCGACGCGAAGGCGTCCCTCAAGCCGCTCGACAATGCGCTGAGTGTTTCGGTCGACATCGAGGTGTCTCCATTCGAGTCGGGCAAGGTCGCGCTCGGTTTCACGCGCGGGTTTACCCAGTCGCAGGCGTTCGTTCGACATTTCGGCCTGCACGCGCCCATCAAGCCGAAGGACGCCGAACTCCTGTTCGACACGAGCCAGGAATCTGGTGTCAACGCGACCGGCGAGCACTTTACCTTCGCGCAGCAGTACGAATGGCTTGGATTTACGGCGCGTCGGAGGATCTTCGACCTTTTGAGTGAGATCGCAGGCGACGAGAGCCTGACCCTGGATCTCTTCGCCTACGACCTGAACGAGCCCGATTTCATCAAGGAACTGCTTGGGCTTGCCGAGGCAAAGCGTATCCGCGTCATCTTGGACAACGCGGCGCTGCATCATGCCGCCGACGGCTCCAAGCCAGAGGACGAATTCGAGGCGTTGTTTGCCGAGAAGGCCGGTGCCGACCGGATGAAACGGGGCAAGTTCAGCCGCTACGCGCACGACAAGGTCCTTGTCGTGAAGAAGAACGGAGCGCCTTTGAAGGTCCTGACCGGCTCGACAAATTTCTCCGTTACAGGATTCTACGTCAACTCGAACCACGTGCTGGTGTTCGATGACCCTGGTGTCGCCGCCGCCTACGCCGACGCCTTCCAGACCGCATGGGATGGCGATGTGCATACCGCAGTGTTCGCAAACTCGGCGCTTGCGACGACGCCCTCCACGTTCGGCGGCGGCGGGCTGCCGTCAATGTCGATCACATTCTCGCCGCACACGGTGAACGACGCCTCGCACATCCTCGGCGACCTCGTCGCGAGGATAGAGGCCGAAGGGAAGGTTGAAGGGGGTAAAGGGAGCGTCCTGTTCGCGGTCATGCAGTTGGACGGCGGGGCCGACAATCCGGTCTACGAATCCCTCGACGCGCTTCACGAGAACCAGTCGATCTTCAGCTATGGGATCTCGGACACGCCCAACGGCATCGCGCTCTACCCCGTTCGGCAGAAGACCGGTGTGCTGGTGACCGGCAAGCCGGTGAACACGCAGCTTCCGCCACCGTTTAACCAGGTGCCCGGTGTGGGGCTTGGCCACCAGGTGCATCACAAGTTCGTCGTCTGCGGGTTCAACGGCAGCGATCCGGTCGTTTATTGCGGCTCGTCGAATCTCGCACTCAAAGGCGAGGAAGTGAACGGGGACAACCTGCTCGCCATCCGGGATGGCGACATCGCTACGGTCTTCGCAATCGAGGCATTGGCGCTGGTCGATCACTTCGACTTCCTAGACCGCACGGCGAACGGCCCCAAAGCCAAGGGCACCAAAACGCCGCCTGCGCTCAAGCAACAGGCAGCCGCCGCGGCGGGCTGGTTCCTCGGTACGAGCGATGTCTGGTCGCATAAGTATTTCGACGGCTCGGATCTTCACAGCGTCGATCGCGAGCTATTTGCCGGCTGAGTGACCGCGGCGCTCACGCGCCGCCTGCCTTCCTGAAGTCGAACAGCGGGATACCCATCTTCTTCGCCTTGTCGGCAAGGTTGTCCTGGATGCCGGTGCCGGGAAACACCACGACCCCGATCGGCAGGACGTCGAGCATCTGATCGTTGCGCTTGAACGGGGCGGCCTTGGCGTGGCGGGTCCAGTCGGGCTTGAATGCCACCTGCGCGATCTTGCGGGCGTCGGCCCATTTGGCGGCGATCAGCTCGGCGCCCTTCGGCGATCCGCCGTGGAGCAGCACCATGCCGGGATGCTTGCCATGTACGCGGTCCAGCGCCGCCCAGATCGCCTGATGGTCGTTGACGTCCGCCCCGCCGGTGAACGCCACCTTCGGCCCGGCGGGTAGCAGCACCTGCGTTTCGGCGCGTTTGCGCGCGGCGATGAAGTCCCGGCTGTCGATCAGCGTCGCGGTGAGCGTGCGGCGGCTGACCAACGAGCCCGAGTGCGGGCGCCACGATTTGCCGAAGTGGTGGTCGTAGGCGTCGGAGGCGAGATCGCGCTGGACCTCGTGCGCGTTGCGCCGTTCGATCAGCGTCAGGCCTTCGGCCAGGAGCCGCTCCAGTTCGACCGACTTCACCTCCGAACCGTCCTGCTCGCGCTGGCTGCGCTGCTGCGCCTGCTCGTTGTCGTCGAGCTCGCGCTCGACCCGGCCCGTGGCGCGGTGGAGGACGTTGACGAAGCCCCAGAGCAGGTCTTCGAGATCGGGTTCGAGGCGGGTGTCCTGGAAGGCGGAGATGAAGGCGTCGAACGTGTCGGCGACGGCGGCGCGGACCAGGCGGTCCTCGGGCAGCGGCCTCGGATCGGGTTCGCCCTCGAACGCGCGGTAGCCGAAGAGCTGGAGTTCGTGGAGGAGGTGAGCGGTCGGGCTCTCGGCATGATCGGGTTCGTGATCGTCGGTGTGCGGCAGTTGAGTCATGGTGTTCGCCTCCGGCAGGTCGACCGCGCCCTTCGCGGCCTCGTGGGCGACGAAGAGCGGGGGCGGACCGGACCTGCACCGCGGGGCTCTTGCCCGCGGCCAAAGCGCAGCGGAGGACGGCGAGCACGACTTTCTTGTCTCGCGAGGAATGGCGGCACGGCCGCCAGGGGAAGAAAGTCGCGCGCAGCCGTTGCCGGCCCGGTCCGCCTCCGGTCCGATCGCCCCTCTCAGAGGCCAGGGGTGCGGCTCTCCTGCTCGTGGCGCAACACCACACGGCCACCTGCACCGCTGTGAAACACGGTCCTGTCAGGCTGCCCGAACGCTCTCCCGCCCCGGGGTCCAGAACCGCCCGACGTCCTCGGGGGCGAGTTGGACCCGCAAGGCCGCGTGGAGCGCGTCCCGTCCGAGCTGTCGCAGATCCTCGTTGAAATCGCCCCGCTGTGGCCTCAGCCGCATCGCCTCGATCCCGGCCGCTTCCGCCCTGGTCATCACCGACATCGTTGCGCGTCGCCCGGCCGGATCGTCGTCCTCGGCGACGTAGAGCCGGTGCAGTCCGACAGGCAGGAGCAAGGCGTCGAGATGGTTGGCCGAGCCTGCGGCGATCACTGGCAGGTTGGGCAATACGGCACGGAGCGACAGCATGGTCTCCAGCCCTTCGCCGACGGCGACGATCTTATTCACTTTGCCGATGCGGACGCCCTGGCCGTTGATCAGCCCCATCGACCGTCGCGGCGTCGAGACCGGCGCCTTCGTCTCGCCGGAGGGGTCGAGCCAGGTGCGATGCACGCCGGTGATGGTGCCTGTCAGGTCGGTAGCGGCGGCGATCAATGCGGGCCAGGTGGCGCGGGCGGCGTCGGCCGGGTCGTCCTCGTCACCCCGGTAGTAGCAGCGCGGATGGAAACGCAGCGACGTGCAGTCCCGCAAACCCGTAATACCGCGATTGCGCAGATACGCTTCTGCGATCGTGCCACGGATCGTCTTCGACATGGCGAACAGGCGGCGAGCTGCCTCTGGTGATCCCTGCGGCGCGGGCGTGACCGGTTCCCTGGATTCGGGACGAGGCAGGCTCAGGAAGCGTCGGGCTTCGTCGAGGGTCTCCGCCAGCGTCGCGCAGTTCTGCGACTGGGCGATCAGGTCGAGCAGATCGCCATGCTCCCCCGTCGCCGCGTCGGTCCATTTGCCCGCCGCTCCCCGGTCGGTGCCTTTGAGCCGGACCATCGTCGATCGGCCGGGGGCGTTGTGGATGTCACCCACGGTCCACCATCGCCCCTCACGCCGACCGTTGGACAAATAGTGCCGGCAGACGGCCTCTGCGTCGTCGGCGAGGCGGCGGGCCAGGTCTGATGCGGTATTGGGCATCGTCGGCCTTTCGAAAAGAAAAGGGGCCCGCCGTCGCCGGCGAGCCCCAGGGTGGTCACGGGTGCGATGTCACTCGGCGGCGATCGCGTGGGGCTCGAACGCGACATCGGGTTCGTCGATCGCTTCGTCGTCGGCGATGGAGCTTTCGCGGGGGGCGGCGTGCTCCTCTTCACCGGTCGGTTCGGCGACGTCCTCATCGTCGGCCGGAGCGTCGTCGTCGGCCATGGCCAATTCGCCGCCATTCTCCGCCGTTTCCTCGACGACGGGCTCGACGTCGAAGGCCGGCTCAGCTTCGCAACCGTCGACCGTGGTGACGATCGCTCGACCGGGTGTGCGCAGCGGCTCGGGGAGCCAACCGGAGCCGGCGAGCAGCGTTTCCGCCTCGGTCGCCATCTCGACCTTCTTCAGATGCTCGATGCGGTCGGCCGCGCGCTGACCCCGGCCCTCGGCTACCGCCTGCAGGATGCGCGCCTTGGTGACCCTTCCGAGGAAGTTGGACGCGGTCGGCGACCAGCTCGCGGCCATGTCGAGGTCGACCGTCCGGGCGAGCCGGTCGGCGTGCGCGAACGCCTTGGGCCGGCGGTTCCAGGCTTCGTGCACCGCGTTGACGCTGAGCGACACGCAGTGGGCGAACAGCGCGGCGCGGCTGTCGCCGTCGAACGCGTCGAGTGCGTCCCACAGATCGCCGGAGTCCTTGGGCAGGGCCGAGCGCCAGGACTGGTGCCGCTCGTCGAACGCCCGGGCGAGCGCGGTGTCGTTGAGCCCCGGCGCCTGGCTCCCGAATTGGACACTCTTCAGGTCGAGCTCCAGGCAGGTGTCCGAGCGATAGGTGTAGAACACCGCCAAGGCCAGCGCATGCAATGCGGCGAGGAAGGCGACGTCGGGCCGTTCGCCGAGCGCGTGGCGAAGCGCCAGCGTGCGGTGGGCGGTCAACTCGGTCAGCAGCTTGTCGGGGATCGGCCGCAGTCCCTCGTCCTCCTCCGGCTCGGTCGCCGGGATGGCTCCCGGGCCGTCCGGCTCGTCGCCTTCGGCGTCGGCATCGCCAATGCCCTCCGCGCCCTCGGCGTACCCATCACCCGTGAGCTCGGGCTCGACCGGCAGCTCGTCCTCGGGCCGGACATAGCCCCGCTCGATGCGCAGCGAACCGTCGGCGGCGATGCTGACGAAGGCGCCGGCGCGCACGACCTCGTCGGCGTCGAACACGACCGGTCGGTCGTTCAGCGCCTCGATCGCGGTCTCGAGCTCGCCCATGCGCTGGTCTTGCTCGTCGTTCAGCTCCTCCGCCTCGGCGGAAGCCGTCTCGATGTCGTCGACCTCCTGCTGGAGTGCGGCGAGGGTCGCCTCTTCCTCGGGCGTGAACGGCACCGTCTCGCCGCGGATCTGGCGCAGCCCGTAGGTGTGGCCGTAGGCGAAGTCGGGTGCGACCTCGACCCACTTCCAGCCTTCGGCGCCGATGGTGACGCTCGCCTCGTTGAGCTTTTCGGCGACCATCATGTCGATCAGGCCGACGTCCTGCAGCCAGCCGCCGTCGTCACCCTGGAACAGGTCGTTCAGGACGGTGCCGCCGGCCTCGACATAGGCATCGACGCCGATGAACTGCGCCCGCTTGTCCGATGCCCGGACCGCGCCCTCGGTCAGCATCCGCCGGATCGTGTAGGGCTGCTTGTCGTAGGACTGACACAGGCGCTCGAAGACCTGCTCCTGGCGCTCGTGATCGCCGTTCACGGTGAACGCCATCAGCTGGTCGAGGGTTATGCCGTCCTCGGCGTAAACGTCGAGCAGCTTGGGGCTGACCGACGCGAGCCGCAGGCGCTGCTTGACCACGGCGACCGAGACGAACTGGTTCGCTGCGATCTCCTCCTCGGTCTGGCCCTTGGCGCGCAGCGCGAGGAACGCCCGGAACTGGTCGAGCGGATGTAGCGGCGCTCGCTGGATGTTCTCGGCGAGACTGTCCTCCTCGGCGAGGCCGTCGGTCCGCACGACGCAGGGGACGGGCGCGGACTTGGCGAGACGACGCTGCTTCACCAGCAGCGCGAGCGCCCGGTAGCGGCGGCCGCCGGCCGGGATCTCGAACATGCCGGTTTCCGCGCCGGCTTCGTCGGTGACGGCCCGGACGCTCAGGCCCATGAGGAGGCCGCGTCGTGCGATGTCTTCGGCGAGTTCCTCGATCGAGATGCCCGCCTTGACGTGGCGGACATTGGACTGGCTGAGCAACAGCTTGTCGAACGGAATGTCGCGCGAGGACGACAAGGTGATCTTTTGGACTGACTTGGCCACGGTAGTTCTCCGTGACGGGCTGGCCGGGAGCCTCTCTCTCGACCCTCAACCCGTCACGAAACTCCGGCCCACCTCTTCCTCTAGGGAAGCGGCGAGCCGGAGACCCGACGATGCGGAGGAGCGTAGAACCTTCGATACTGAAAGCCGCCGAAGCAGCTTTCCCGACGCGGCGGCTATCCGACGCTGGCCAAAAGCTTGGCGGCCTTGCCCTCCAGCTCCAGCCGCGCGTCCTGATGGGGCTTGTCGCGGGCGAGCGCGGTGATCCCCTGCACGAAGTCGAAGATCGACTCCGGCGGCCGGCCCTCCTCCTCCAGCACGGTGGCGATGATCTTCTCGGTCTCGGGACGCGAGAAGCCGCGCTTGCGCAGGAAGGTCTCGCGGTCCTCGTCCTTGCGCGCGACGATCGCCTCGCGCGCCGCCCGGATACCGGCCATGAAGGGCGCCGGGGACGACGTGGCAAACCGCTCCAGCGCCGGAGCCGCCTGATGCGCGAAGCGATGTCCGGCGAACTTGCTGTGCCGGATGCTGATCTCTTCGAAGCCCTCGGCGCCCCAGATATTGCGGTTCATGCAGACGGCGCGAAGATAAAAGCTCGCCATGCCTAGCGTCTTCGAGCCGACCTCGGAGTTCCAGCAGTAGAAGCCGCGAAAGTAGAGGTCGGGATCGCCATTCGGCAGACGGCCGGCCTCGATCGGGTGGGCGTCATCGACCAGAAACAGGAAAACGTCGCGATCCGATGCGTAGAGGGTGGTGGTGTGCTTGGTCACCTCGACGAACGGGTTGTGCGTCATGGTCGACCAGTCGAGCAGGCCCGGCACCTTCCACCGTGTGTCGCCGGTGCCGTCGCCGGCGATGCGCATCACCGCCTCGACCAGCTCGTGATCCCAGATCCGGCCGTAGTCAGGGCCGGTGACCGCTCGCAGTTCGATACGCCCATCGTCGGCTTCCAAGGTCTTCACCAGCTCGGCGCGGTGCGAGAGCAGGCCGTGCTGGAGGTTGATGCCGGCGAGCGGTGCCGGCAGCTGGCGCATGTAGCTGGCGGGGGCACCGACCAGGCTGCAGAGCTGGCCGTAGGACCAGTGGGTCGGCGCGACCGGTGCGTCCTGCCCCGGCACGATCAGCGCCAGGCGCTCGGCGTCGTCGCGGCTGGCCTCGACACGTAGCGCCTTGGTTTCGACGGTGCGGGCGGTGGCGCGCTCGGCGCGGCCGCGGACCGCTGCATGAAGCGCTCCCAGCGAGAGGTATCGTTCATCGTCAGGGCGCGAGAACCATTCGGACGAGACGCGGCCGATCCGCTCGCCGCGGCTAATGTCGACCTTGTACGCGCCGGTGACTTGCGAGGCGGCGCCGGCAGGCGGGGCAAGGCGGGAAGGAAGGGTCTGAAGCATGGCAGGTCTCCGGACGGGCTGGCCGGGAGCCTCTCTCTCGACCCTCAACCCGTCACGGCGACAGCCGCGGCCCTCTCCCTCTCATGGCCTCCTTGGGCCGGCCGGTGATCCGGATTAGGTTTCCTGATGGTAGGGGCGTTGCGGGAACTCCCGCAGAAGGGGTCGGCCGAGACGGATGGCTCGGCCGAGGGGAAGGCTTTCCCCTCCACGTTCCGGCTTGCCTGAACTACGCTGTCCCGCAAAAGCGGACCTCAGGCTCGGCGGATCGGCGGATGTGCAACGACTACGAACAGCATGTGAAATGGCGAGAATATTGCGAGATGATGCAGGCGCTCGCCTTGGGTACACCGACGAACCAGACCGAACGCGACCTCCCGCAAGCCGACGACATCAGGATCAACGACCTCGGGCCGGTCATGCGCGCGGCCGGGAACGGGATCGAGCTGGCGACGATGCAGTTCGGCTTCCCGCCATCGAGTCCGAAGGGTGGCCCGGTCTTCAATTTCCGCTCAGAGGGTCGGCGGTTCGACAAGAGTCATCGCTGCCTTGTTCCGGCGTCGGCCTTCTTCGAGTTCACCGGCGCCAAATACCCGAAGGCGAAGCATAGGTTCACACTCGATGGTGCGCCGTGTGGCGCGAGGGCGCGGGAAACCAGCCTGCCGCGTTCACGATGCTGACGACGGAGCCCGGACCGGACGTTGCGCCGTACCATAACCGTCAGATAGTCGTCCTTCGCCCCGAGGATTGGAGCGCCTGGATCGATCTCAGCCGGCCGGAGTCGGAATTGCTGCGACCGTTGCCGGCCGGCTCGTTCCGCGTCGAGACGGTACGAGCAGGGAAGACGTGAAGGAGTATCCGCGCACGCCCGACGGTCGCTACTTCGTCGTCCGCGGCCGCCTTTGGCGGACCAGCAACCCTAACCTCGGCAAAGACGAGCGGGAGCGTGTTGTCCGCGAACTGATGTCGGCCCGGAGATTCGTGCTGCATGCCGCCGGGGATCCGGTTGAGACCGCTGCAGCGCGGGCGGCGGTGGAGGCCGCCAAGGTGGCGCTCGGCGAGCGGGGACCCGTCTGGTGGGACGACGGCGCGCCCGACGAGAACCGTCGGATGGCAAGGACCACTTCTTATGCGGCGTGGTTCGGGTCACTGGAGCGAACCGGGTCGCCGAAAGACTCTCATTGACTCGCGCCCGACTTCCGAAGAACAAATAGCGAACGGTCATTGACGAGGAGGAGGCCTCATGACGGAGGCTCGGCCTCATCTCGCTGTCGCGGACCTACGTGCCAGGATCGCGCGGATCGAATCGGCCGGACGCGTGGCGCATGCCGTCTTGCCGTTCGGCGAGGCTGTCATTGATGCGGCGCTACCTGGTGGCGGCCTCGCGCTTGGCGCCTTGCACGAAGTCGCTGGGGGCGGCACCGGCGCGGTAGACGGCGCGGCGGCGGCGATATTCGCGGCTGGGATCGTCGCTCGGCTGCCAGGCCGCGTCCTTTGGTGCGTAACCCGCCCCGACCTGTTCGCGCCTGCGGTCGACCAGGCAGGCCTTCACCCGGATCGGGTCATCTACGTCGAAGCGGGCGACGAAAAGACGCTGCTCGCCTGCTTCGAGGAAGGCCTCCGCCACGGCGGCCTCGCCGGCGTGGTCGCCGAACTCGCGCGCTTGTCGATGACCGCCTCGCGCCGCCTGCAGCTCGCCGCCGAGGCCTCGGGCACGATCGGCATCGCGGTGCGCCGCTGGCGGCGCGCGACCGAGGCCGCTGATTTCGGTCAGCCGACGGCGGCTACCACGCGCTGGCGTGTCACGGCACTGCCCTCGACGCCGCTGCCGGTCCCTGGCGTCGGCCGAGCCCGCTGGTTCGTCGAGCTGATCCGCTGCCGGGCCGGCGAGTGCGCGGAGTTCGAATTGGAGGCATGCGATGAGACGGGTCGTCTCGCTCTGCCTGCCGACTTGGCCGACCGATCGGCTGCGTCGCAGGCTGGGCTCCGCCGCGCCTCCGCCTGACGCGCCGCTGGTGATCGTCGGACGGGAGGGACGCAAGCGCATCGTCACGGCGGCCGATCCGGCGGCGCAGGCGCTCGGCCTCCGCCCAGGGCTGGCCGCGACCCAGGCCCATGCCCTCGTTCCGGGCCTGATCGTCCACGACGCTGCGCCGGCGGCGGACGCCGCCGCGCTGGATGATCTCGGCCTATGGGCGCTCAAGCGCTACGCGCCCATCGTTATGGCCGATCCGCCAGACGGCCTGCTGATCGACGCCAGCGGCTCGGCGCACCTGTTCGGCGGCGAAGAGGCGCTGCTCGCCGACCTCATCGAGCGCCTCGCCGTAGCCGGCGTTCGCGGCCGCGCCGTGATCGGGCCAACTTACGGCGCCGCGCACGCGCTGGCGCGCTACAGCAGCCGGACCACGCTCGTCATCGCCGAGGGTGATGTCGGACGGGCGATCGCCGGTCTTCCGCTCGCAGCCCTCCGCCTTTCGGGCGAGCTTGTCGCGGGCTTGAAGCAGATGGGGTTAGACCGGATCGGCGAGGTCGAGGCGCAGCCGCGCGCGCCGCTGGCGCTACGGTTCGGGCCGGAGCTAGGCCGGAGGCTCGACCAGGCCCACGGCCGCGTGTCGGAGCCCGTGATCTCCATCGAGCCACCGGAGCTGATCCGTGTCGAGCGGCGCTTCGCCGACCCGATCGGCGCAGCCGAGACCATCGCCCGTTATGTCGAGAAGCTGACGGTGGCGCTCTGCATGGTGCTGGAGAGCCGCGGCCTCGGGGCGCGTCGGCTCGATCTTCTCTGCCACCGCGTCGACAATCGCATCGAAGCGGTGCGGGTCGGCACTGCGAAGCCGGTGCGCGACATCAAGCGGCTGACCCGCCTGCTGACCGACAAGATCGAGACGATCGCGCCGGGGTTCGGGATCGAGCTGATGGCGCTGTCGGCGCCGGTCGCAGAGCCACTGGCCTACCGCGCCGTGCCGAGCAGTCTCACCGAGGGCGCCGAGCCGGACGTTCGGGACTCATCGACACGCTGGCTAACCGGGTAGGCGCCCATCGGCTCTATCGGCTGGCGGCGGTCGAGAGCGACGTGCCCGAGCGGTCGGTGCGCAAAGTCGCCCCGCTGGCGGCGGCGACCGAGACGCGCTGGCCGCCGGATTGGCCTCGGCCGACCCGGCTGCTCAAGCCGCCAGAGCCGATCGACACGATCGCGCTCCTGCCAGACCACCCGCCGAGCCACTTCACCTGGCGGGGCGTGCGCCGGCGCATCAAATGCGCTGACGGTCCGGAGCGAATCTATGGCGAATGGGGACGACGCGACGCCGAGATGGCGGCGGTCCGCGACTACTTTCAGGCCGAGTGCGACGACGGCGAGCGCTTTTGGCTGTTCCGCGCCGGCGACGGTCTCGACCTCGGGACAGGCTCGCAGCGCTGGTTCCTGCACGGTCTGTTCGCGTGAGCTATGCTGAACTCCAGTGCGCGTCGCACTTCAGCTTCCTGCGCGGGGCGTCGTCCTGCGAGGAGCTCTTCAGCCAGGCGGCGGTTGCCGGGATCGAGGCGCTGGCAATCAGCGATCGGAACAGCCTGGCCGGAATCGTGCGCGGCCACGAGGCGGCCAAGGTCACCGGGGTCCGGTTGATCGTCGGCTGCCGTCTCGACCTGAGCGACGGCGCCGCCGTGCTGGTCTATCCGACCGATCGCCCCGCCTACGCCCAGCTCTGCCGGCTGCTGTCGCTCGGCAAGCGCCGTGGCGGCAAGGCTAGGTGCATCCTCGGCTGGGAAGACCTGGCTTCCTACGCTGAGGGGCTGATCGGCGTCCTCGTCCCCGACAAGGCCGACGCGACCTGCGCCGGGCAGCTCCGTCGGATCGCGGACATCTTCGGCAACAACGGTTATTGCGCGTTGACGCTGCGGCGGCGGCCGCGTGACCAACTGCGCCTGCACCGGCTGTCGAACCTCGCCACGCAGGCGCGGGTCCGGACCGTCGTGACCAACGACGTGCTGTTCCACCATCCCGACCGTCGCGTGCTGCAGGACATCGTCACCTGTATCCGCGAGGGCTGCACGATCGACGATGTCGGGTTCAAGCGCGAGCGGTCGGGCGATCGCCACCTGAAGCCCGCTGCGGAGATGCACCGGCTGTTCGCCCGCTACCCGGAGGCGCTCGCCCGCACGCTCGAGATCGCCGACCGCTGCCGGTTCAGCCTCGACGAACTGGCCTACCAATATCCCGAAGAAGCGACCATTCCCGGCCTGACCCCGCAGGAAGCGCTGGAGCGCCTTACCTGGGAGGGTGCCAAAGCGCGCTATCCGGAAGGCGTGCCCGATAAGGTGAAGCGGGGCCTGCGCCACGAGCTGACGCTTATCCAGAAACTCGGCTACGCACCGTACTTCCTGACGGTGAACTCGATCGTGCAGTTTGCACGCAGCCGAGAGATCCTCTGCCAGGGCCGTGGATCGGCGGCCAATTCCGCGGTTTGCTACGTGCTCGGAATCACCAGCATCGATCCGGAACGCAACGACCTCCTGTTCGAGCGCTTCGTCAGTCAGGAGCGTAAGGAGCCGCCCGACATCGACGTCGATTTCGAGCACGAGCGGCGCGAGATCGTGATGCAGTGGGTCTACGACACCTACGGCCGCGACCATGCCGCGCTCTGCTCCACCGTCATCCGCTACCGCGCCAAGGGTGCGCTGCGCGACGTCGGCAAGGCGCTCGGGCTCACCGAGGATCTGATCAAGATGCTGTCCTCGCAGGTCTGGGCCTGGTCGACCGAGGGCGTCGAGCCGAAACACGCCGAGGAGCTGAACCTCAACCTCGGTGACCGGCGCCTGCGCCTGGCGCTGGACCTCGCCCGACAGTTGATTGGCGCCCCGCGCCATCTCAGCCAGCATCCAGGCGGCTTCGTGCTGACGAATGACCGGCTTGACGAGCTGGTCCCGATCGAGCCGGCCGCGATGAAAGACCGGCAGGTGATCGAGTGGGACAAGGACGACATCGATGCGCTGAAGTTCATGAAGGTCGATGTGCTGGCGCTCGGCATGCTTAGCTGCATGAAGCGCGGGTTCGATCTCCTGGCCGAGCACAAGGGGGTTGCGCTCGACCTCGCCACTATCCCGGCCGAGGATCCGCGCACCTACGCGATGATCCGCAAGGCCGACACGCTGGGTGTCTTCCAGATCGAGAGTCGGGCGCAGATGGCGATGCTGCCCCGGATCAAGCCGCGCACCTTCTACGACCTCGTAATCGAGGTCGCGATCGTGCGGCCCGGTCCGATCCAGGGCGACATGGTCCATCCATACCTGCGCCGACGCGAGGGCAAAGAGCCGGTCGACTATCCCAAGCCCGAGCTAGAAAAGGTGCTCGGCAAGACGCTCGGCGTGCCGCTATTCCAGGAACAGGCGATGCGCGTGGCGATCGAATGCGCCGGGTTCACCGCCGGCGAGGCCGACCAGCTTCGCCGCGCGATGGCGACGTTCAAGTTCACCGGCGGCGTCTCACACTTCCGCGACAAGCTCGTCGGCGGCATGGTCGAGCGCGGCTATACGGAGGAGTTCGCCACCCGGACCTTCACCCAGCTGGAGGGCTTCGGCAGCTACGGCTTTCCGGAGAGCCACGCCGCATCGTTCGCGTTGATCGCCTACGCCAGCTCTTGGCTGAAGTGTTGGCATCCCGACGTGTTCTGCGCGGCGCTGCTCAACGCCCAGCCAATGGGGTTCCATGCCCCCGCCCAGATCGTGCGCGACGCGCGCGATCACGGCGTCGAGGTGCGGCCGGTGTGCGTCAACGCCTCTCGCTGGGATTGCACGCTCGAGCCGGTCGGCCAGGATGAATTCGCGGTCCGCCTCGGGATGCGGATGGTTCGCGGGCTGGCGAACGCGGACGCCGCCAAGATCCTAGCCGGCCGCGCCGACCGGACGTTCGCCAGCGTCGACGACCTCTGGCGCCGCTCGGAGGCGCCGGTCACGAGCCTGGTCGAGCTGGCCAAGGCTGACGCGTTCGGGCCAGCGCTGCGGATCGCCCGGCGCGAAGCGCTCTGGGCGATCAAGGCGCTCCGTGACGAACCGCTCCCCCTCTTCGCGGCCGCATCGGCGCGCGAGGCGGTGATCGGGCCGGAGGTCAGCGAGGAGCCGATCACGCTGAAGCCGATGACCGCTGGCCGGGAGGTGGTCGAGGACTACGGCCATGTGGGTCTTACGCTGCGGGAGCACCCGGTCAGCTTCCTTCGGCGCGATCTCGCGGGTCAGAAGGTGCTGACCTGCGCCGACGCGGGCGCGACCCGCGACGGGCGGGCGGTGAAGGTCGCGGGCTTGGTGCTGGTCCGGCAGAAGCCCGGGTCCGCCAAGGGGGTGATGTTCATCACCATCGAGGACGAGACGGGCGTGGCCAACCTCGTCATCTGGCCGAGCCTTTATGAGAAGCAGCGGCGGGTTATCCTAACCGCCGGGATGCTGCGGGTTGACGGGCGGGTCCAGCGCGAGGGCGAGGTGGTCCATGTCGTCGCGCATCAGCTGCACGACCTGTCGGTCGCGCTGGCGAGCGTCGGCGACCGCGAAGGCAGCTTTCCGCTGCCGCATGGGCGCGGTGACGAGTTCCATCACGGCTCGCCGGGCCACGATCCGCGCGATCAGCCGCCGCGCGGGGTCAAGCCGCGCGACATCTACATTCCTGATCTTTCATTGGAGGCGATCCGGGTCAGGACGCGCGATTTCCGCTGATGGTACAGCCGCGCGATAGTATCCAATCATAAAGAGCGATGGTGGATGATAGTCCTACCCACTTGACTGGCGACCGCCTCAGCAAAGGCACAAGGCAGAGCGTTGCCCACCATCTCGCACGCTCGCTCAAAGGCGTCCGTTTCGAAATGGTAGTCTTCCGGAAACGTCTGCAAGAGGGCCGCCTCACGAAGTGATATCGTGCGCAACTGTTCTGGATGACCAAATCGCCCCTTGCTCAAGGTCGTGCATCCTGCAGTAATGGTGGGTGAAGGTTCATCCCACGCCATTCGACCATAGACATTTGAGAAGCCGGCGTAGCCTCCTCTGTGACAAGGTGGACGGAGGTGATCGGGAGTATCCATCCCGCTTGCACCAACCTTTGCCTGCGATAGCCGCTGGCGGTTCGCATCCGACAACTTCCGGATCACATGCCAATCCGCAAGATGCGCACCACCCCCTGCAACGGCGTCAACAAACGGCACAGCCTCGTTCATGTGCCCAATCGCATCTCGAACGGTTCGCCAACGATCCTTGCCATTTGCTCCAGCACGCGCGTGAGTGGTCGCCGGCATATCGATCTTGAAGCCTTTCCCCGCCAACAACACTAGCCTACGTCGCATCTGAGGAACGCCGTAATCCGCAACTTGAAGAATGCTCCAATTACAGACGTATCCCGCCTTTTCCAAACGAGTGACTAGGTCATCGAACAGCGGTCTGCCCTTGTTCGCCAGTCCAGGAACATTCTCTATCATAACTGCAGTAGGAAGAGTCTCTTCAGTCAAACGGGCGACTTCCGATACAAGGGCATTACGCGGGTCATCACGCCGATATTTTGACGTGAGACTAGAAAAGCCTTGGCAAGGCGGGCAGGCTGCTAAAACGTCGATTGAGCCTCCCCCCAGCTCTAGCAGCGCCGCTCCGGATATCTCCCGAACGTCTTGCCGGAACACCTGCACTCCAGGATGATTGGCCTTAAAAGTGGCCGCCGCGTCGCGCTCGATCTCGATAGCTGCCACGGGGCGAAAGCCAGCCCGTTCAAGACCCACAGCGAGCCCACCCCCCCCAGCGAAGATCTCAACTGCGGTCAAACCACTATCTGTCATGATGCGAGCGCCAGCTTCTTCTGGCGGTTGGCTTCCTCCAGAAAATCCTTGTGCATGTGCTGAGTTCTTCGAAGAAAGTTGGTCCATGTAATATGCTCTACGACGCGATCTTCACGGTAGGCGTCGAAGGCCTTCCTCTGCGCTCCCGTCAGCCCAATCTCATCGCAAACCAGCGTTACGAAGAAGCGCTTAAAGATAGCAAGAAACTCCTCGTGCCCAGGGAGATTCAAAAAGCTGTCCATCGTCTCGATGTAAACCTGAATCCGATCCCACTCGTCATTCTTTATGCTATGACCACCTCGCTTGATCTCGATAATCTGCAGGCCATAGTCTTGGCTTGACAGCACAAAGTCAGGACGTTTGCCCTTTACGTTAAAGTTATTTAGCTGAATCTCCGTACCCGTCTCTTTCTTGAAGTATTTTTCAAACTCAGTTTTCAAAGTAGCAAGAGACTGGTTAGAGGTGATAGGCGACCATTGCGGATTTATCAGCCAAGGCGCCTCCTCTATAGAGTCTTGTAGGGCCTGCTCAAGCTTGGCGGGGTCATCTTTCAGGTTCATAATTTTTTCGATCACTTGAACCCGTTTCTCGGCAATCATGCCGTAGGATGATAACTCCGCCACCCGGGCTGTGCGGAGGATCGACGCTAGAACACCGACCGCTCCCTCGCCTTCTTCGGCAGCTTCGCGGAGAGTATCATCCAGAGTGACGTGAGGTCCAAGCATCAAGCTCAGCTGTACAAGGGCATTCACATGTTCCTGGTCTTCAATCTCTCCTTGTCGCAAGCGCTCGCCCATCATCTTAGCAATACGCAATGTGGTTTCGCGGATCGGTTTCCACTCGTCACCCGGAAATTGCTGCTAAATGCGTTCAACAACGTTGCCAGCCTTCAGAAAATCGACCGTAGCTTGTTTTTTCAGCGGCTCCCTTGATAAGGTTCCGAGAAGCTTGACGACGCCCTGGCCCCATTCCTCCAGCTTTTGACCGAGATCGTCCGACCACAAAATGTCTCGGCGATCTGTCTGGATGAGGTCTTCACCTTCGTCGAGCCAATCAGCTTCCAGCTCACCAACGAAGTAGCTTCTTACTTGATACTCGCCGGTGAAACCCGAGCGAAGATTGAACAGAGGAGTCTGAGCTGCGATCTTCCCACGGCAGTAGATACGAACTCCGGCCATCAACTCGTCGCGATACGACTCCTTGGCGTAGGCCACCCAGCCGGTGATGGGATAGTAGCGACCATCGGAATGCACAAAGCCAGCCGCAAAGCCCGGCAGAGCATTGCCGTCAGGCCCCGTAGCTTTCCAACTAGCCATGCTGTTAACGGCCGTCGCTTCGGTGCCGGGGCCCGTGAAAGTGACCCTCGTGTTCGGCATCGTGTCAATGTCGAAGGCTCCAACGGTGCTTTCTCGCGAAGCTGTGCCCGAGGCCTTTTCCGTATCAACGAGTTTGACGGACCAGTTAGCTGCAGCTACGCCAAATCTTTGCGATAGCTGTCTTGAAAAAGTAGCCATCTCCGGCACCATGCGACGAATAAAGTCGCTCAGTATGAGCGTGGTGCCGTGCTTCGGCAGCACGCACTGATCGAGCTTGCCGATCTCGGGCTTATATTCCTCGTCTTGATCGGCAACTATATCCGATCGCTTCATAATGAAGTGAGCAGCCTTATATCCACGCGTTGGCTTACCATCGGCACCTATCCCATCAATTGGGTCGCCTCCAGCAGTAATCACCTCGATTGAGTTGCAGATTCCAAATGGGGCGAGCTTCCCTACGCCCTTGCGACCCATCACCCTACGGCCGTACTTTGTGCTGACGTTGCCGCGCTTTGGATCTTTGCGACGCTCACCGCCGACTTTCAGATAGAATGGATTTACAACATCAGGTTCCATGCCGACGCCGTTGTCGGTCACGACGATCTTGTGACCGGCGTCGCCCTTTGCGGTGGCTAGATAGGTCCCCATGGGGGCCTCGGTCGTGACCTCTGTGGCGTCCGCGTCGTAGCTGTTTGCCACCAGCTCGGCCATCACCGCAGACACGCGGTCATATAGTTTCACGCCCAGCTTATCCACGGTTAGGCGCGAAATCGTCATCACATATTGGCCGGTCGCCATACCCGTTTCCCCCTTTTGAGTAAGTCCTACCGTCCCGAAGTCATTCTGCAAACGTCGACCTGAGCTGAGCCTTAGCCGACTGGCTCCCTAGAAACATCAACCTAGTGGCCGTGCTAGATCGGTCACTCGGCAAAGCGCTTCTGTTCCCTCCCGAGTCGGCCTCAGGGATGATGCGATACAGTTGGGCTGTCGTCCAACCATCACGTGGCCGGGAGCTTGGGGTTTCAAGCGGCGGCCTCGCAGGCGTGGTCCGCTCCGATCGCTGCAGGCCCCAGGCGATAACGGCCGTAACCCACCTTCTCGAGGAGGCCGAGCTGGCATAACTTCGTTATCTGACAACGGTATACGCAAACGCCGCCTAGGTCGTCTGGTGTGACAGTATCGCGCGTCAGCGCAAGTGCCACCGCGCGGTCCTTATATGTCAGCCTCCGGTTTCGTAGCGGTTTCGACGGCTGCAGCGTGCCGTCTGCGGCTCTGGCGCGCCGCCGGCTTTCCTCGGGTAGGGGAATGTCGTATGCGAACTCATCGCCTTCGCCTGACCCGGGGAGCCACCTTCGGACGGGCCCCATGTGCAACGATTACGAACAGCATGTCGCGTGGCAGGACTATCGCGATTTGATGGAGGCGTTGGGGCTGGGCGCGCCGGCCGAGGAAGATGCCGGGGATTTGCCGCTGGCCGATGATGTGCGGATTGGCGATCTGGGGCCGGTGATGCGGGCGGCGGGCAACGGGATCGCGCTGGTGCCGATGCGGTTCGGGTGGCCGCCCTCCCGTCCGAAAGGCGGGCCGGTGTTCAATTTCCGGTCGGAGGGGCGGCGGTTCGGGGAGAGCCAGCGCTGCCTCATCCCGGCGTCGGCGTTCTTCGAGTTCACCGGCACCCGGTATCCCAAGGCCAAGCACCGCTTCACGCTGGTGGACGCGCCGTGCATGGCGATCGCGGGGTTGTGGCGGGAGGACGGCGGCCAGCCCTCGTTCACCATGCTGACGACCGGGCCGGGGGCGGACGTGGCGCCGTATCATGACCGGCAGATCGTGGTGCTACGGCCTGCGGATTGGGGCGCCTGGATCGGCCTGAGCCGTCCGGAGGCGGACCTGCTGCGGCCCTCGCCCGCAGGGTCGTTACGGGTCGAGACCGTGCGGGCTGAGTCAGCGAGTCGGCTTTTGTAGGTGTCGGATCGTATCATGGCCGGAGCACGATTTGGACGCGGCTGGAGGGATACAGGGACAGGCCGTACTCAACCGGGGCGCCGGAGGGATCCACGTTGAGGTTCTCGCACACCAGGACCGGCTGGCTACGCGGGGTTTGCAGGAGGCGCGCCTCGGCGGCGCGGGGCAGGCGGGCGGTGACGCTGGTGACGTCGCGGCGAAAGTCCGGCACGCCCACGGCAGCTAGCGCGGCGCTGATCGTGGGCGCGGCGCGCAGCGCGTCCAGGATCCCGGGCTGGGCGAAGTAGTGCCGGGCGAGGCTGATGGGGACCCCGTCGGCGCGGCCGAGCCGGTAAAGCATGGTGATTGTGGCGCCTTCCGCGACGTGCAGCGCTTGTGCGATTGGGGGCGGGGCGGGCAGTCGTAGAAGCTCGAGAATATCGCCGCCGGGTTCGCGGTCGTGCTGGCGAATCCATTCGGTGAAACGGGTGCGGGGGCGGACTTCGTAGCTCAAGCGCTGTTCGGCGACGAAGCTGCCGCGGCCCTGCTCGGTGCGGACGGCGCCGGTGCGGGTCAGGTGCTCGATAGCGTGGCGGATGGTGTGGCGGTTCACGCCGAACTCGCTCGCGAGCGCCGCCTCGGTCGGCAGGCGGGTGCCGGGCGGCTGATGGGCGATGCGGGCTGCGAGGTCGGCGGCGATCTGGCGCCACATCGGTATCGTCATACGATCGTCACCATGCGTGGCTTGACCTATGCCGGACGGCTCCGTAGTTGTCTAGACAAGTTTGAGGGCAGCGATGGATCACTCTCCTAGGCAGCGCTGGATGGCCGTGCTGGCCCGCGCCACTTCGGCGGAGCTGGAGACGCAGCGTCCGGTGCTGGCCGGCACGGTGCGGGTGCGCGGGCCGGAGCTGGGCCTGGTCATGCTGCAGGGGCGCGCCGGCGGGACCGGGCCCGCGTTCAATATGGGCGAGGCGACGATCGTCCGCTGCACCGTGCAGGACGGGGCCGGGCGGCTGGGGCATGCGTATTGCCTGGGGCGGGATTTGGCGCACGCGGAGCTGGCGGCCGGGCTGGACGCGGCGCTGCAGGACCCCGCGCGGCAGGAGGCGCTGCTGGCGGAGGTGATCCAGCCGCTGGCGGCGCGGCAGGCGGGGCGGCGGGAGACGCTGGCCCGGCGCGCGGCGGCGACCGAGGTGCAGTTCTTCACCCTGGCCACGATGAGGTCATGAAGACCATGAACCCCGGTTTTGCCGACCCGGTGCTGCAGAGCCAGGCGTGCTTCCGCGCCGTGCTGGAGGCGATGGCGCGGCCGGGGCTGATCCGGCGCGTGGCGGATGGGCCGGACGCGCCGGGGCTGGATCCCGTAACCGCCGCGGTGCTGCTGAGCTTGGTGGATCAGGACACGCCATTGTATCTGGATCCCGCGTTCGCCGGGGCGGCGGACTGGCTGCGGTTCCATGCGGGGGTCCCGCTGGTCGCGGCCGGGGCGGCGGCCTTCGCGCTGGTCGGCATGCCGGACTTCGCGTCGTTCGGCGCCGGGTCGGACGAGGCGCCGGAGGAGGGGGCGACCGTGCTGGTGCAGGTGGCGGCGTTGGGGCGCGGCGTGCCCTGCCGGCTGACCGGGCCGGGGCTGGCGGCGCCGGGCACGCTGTGGGTGGAGGGGTTGCCGGACGCTTTCGTGCAGGACTGGGCCGGCAATGCGCGGCTGTTTCCGCGCGGTGTCGACGTGATCCTGTGCGCGGGGGAGCAGCTGGCTGCCCTGCCCCGCACCGTCATGATCGAGGCGGACTGATGGCGTATGTGGCGGTGAAGGGCGGAGAGCGGGCGATCGACGCCGCGCATGCGTGGCTGGCCGCGGACCGGCGGGGCGACCCGGCGCTCCCGCTGCTGA
Source organism: Acetobacteraceae bacterium (assembly GCA_965246925.1). Classification (GTDB taxonomy): domain Bacteria; phylum Pseudomonadota; class Alphaproteobacteria; order Acetobacterales; family Acetobacteraceae; genus JANPPS01. The sequence goes on from OZ251994.1 coordinate 451,439, forward strand.
CGCCAGCGCAAATCCGGGCGCAGCTGGGCCGGGCGGTGGACCGGGTGATGGCGGAGGGGTCGTGCTACGATCCCGATCTGGCGGCGCTGGCGATCCAGCAGGCGCAGGGCGATTTGATCGAGGCCGCGTTCCTGCTGCGCGCCTACCGGACCACCCTGCCCCGGTTCCTGGCGGCCGAGCCGGTGGCAACGGCCGATATGCTGAACACCAGGCGCATCTCCGCCATCTTCAAGGACCTGCCCGGCGGCCAGGTGCTGGGGCCGACCTATGACTACACGCACCGTCTGCTGGATTTCGCGCTGCCGGAGCAGCCTGCCCCGGCCCCAGAGGCGGAGGCGCGGGGCGGGCCGGTGCCGCCCGCGTTCGGCATATTGGGTTCCGAGGGCTTGGTCGAGCCGGACGCCGGCGCCAATGGGACGGCGTTCGACATCACGCGTCAGCCGCTGGCGTTTCCGGCCGGGCGGGACGCGCGTTTGCAGGCGCTGGCGCGGGGTGACGAGGGATTCATGCTGGCGCTCGGCTACTCGACCCAGCGCGGCTACGGCAACAACCACCCATTCGTGGGGGAGCTGCGGGTGGGGGAGGCGACGGTGGTGATCGCGCCGCCGGAGCTGGATTTCACGCTCGATATCGGCGACGTGGTCCTGACGGAGTGCCAGATGGTGACGCAATTCCATGGCTCCATGGTCCAGGGCTCGGCATCCGTGCCGCCGCAGTTCACCCGGGGCTATGGCCTTTGTTTCGGGCATGGCGAGCGCCGGGCGATGGGGATGGCGCTGGTGGACCGCGCCATGCGGGCGGGCGAGTTGGGGGAGCCGGTGGAGGCGCCGGCGCAGGACGTGGAGTTCGTGCTGAGCCATTGCGACAACGTGGAAGCGACGGGCTTCGTCGAGCACCTGAAGCTGCCGCATTACGTGGATTTCCAGAGCGAGCTCGAAACCATCCGGCGCATGCGGCGCGGCGCATGAGCTACAACTTCGCCTACCTCGATGAGCAAACCAAGCGGATGATCCGCCGCGCCATCCTGAAGGCGGTGGCCATTCCGGGGCATCAGATCCCGTTCGGCAGCCGGGAGATGCCGTTGCCGTATGGCTGGGGCACGGGGGGAATCCAGGTGACCGCCAGCGTGATCGGGCCGGACGACGTGCTGAAGGTGATCGATCAGGGCGCCGACGACACCACCAACGCGGTCAGCATCCGGCGCTTCTTCGCCCGCACCGCCGGGGTGCGCACCACGACCCGCACCGCGGAGGCGACCCTGATCCAGACCCGGCACCGCATCCCGGAAACGCCGCTGCGGGACGGGCAGATCATGGTCTATCAGGTGCCGCTGCCGGAGCCGATGTCCAAGCTCGAGCCCAGCCGGGCCGAGACGCGGCGGCTGCATGCGGTGGCGGAATACGGGATCATGCACGTGAAACTGTATGAGGACATCGCCCGCTACGGCCATATCGCCGCCAGCTACGACTATCCGGTGATGGTGCGGGAGCGGTATCTGATGTCCCCTTCCCCGCTGCCGGCGTTCGACAATCCGAAGCTGCATATGTCCCCGGCGCTGCAGCTGTTCGGGGCCGGGCGGGAGAAGCGGATCTATGCCATTCCGCCCTACACGCCGGTGCGGTCGCTGGATTTCGACGACCACCCGTTCCGCGCCACCCGCGCGCCAGAAGTGTGCGCGCTGTGCGGGGCGGATGGCTCGTATCTGGACGAGGTCGTGACCGATGACCGGGGGACCCGCATGTTCGTGTGCTCGGACACGGATTACTGCGCCGGGCGCCGCGATGAGTGAGCCTCTGCTGTGGGCGGAGGGGCTGGGCTTGCGCTTCGGCCCCATCACCGCGCTGGACGCGGTCGACGCGGCGCTATGGCCGGGCGAGGTGCTGGCGGTGGTGGGGGAGAGCGGGTCAGGCAAGACCACGCTGCTGCAGGTGCTGTCGGGGCGGCTCAGGCCCGATACGGGGACGGTTTGGTATCGGGATTTCAAGGGCGCGGTGCAGGATCTGGCGGCGATGCCGGCGCCGGCGTTGCGGGCGCTGCATCGGTCGGATTGGGGGTTCGTGCAACAGAACCCGCGGGACAGCCTGCGGCTGCGCGTGTCGGCCGGGGGCAATATCGGCGAGCGGCTGATGGCGCAGGGCAGCCGGCATTATGGGGACATCCGGGCGCAGGCGGCGGACTGGCTGCGGCAGGTGGAGATCGACCCGGCGCGCATCGACGACCTGCCGCTCAATTTCTCGGGCGGCATGCTGCAGCGGCTGCAGATCGCGCGGACGTTGGTGACGCACCCGCGCCTGGTCTTTATGGATGAGCCGACGGGCGGGCTCGATGTGTCGGTGCAGGCGCGGCTGCTGGATCTGATCCGCACCCTGGTCGCGCGGCTGGGGGTCGCGGTGGTGCTGGTAACGCATGACATCGCGGTGGCGCGGCTGCTGGCGTCGCGGATCATGGTGATGCAGGGCGGGCGCGTGGTGGAGGCGGGGATCACGGACCAGGTGCTGGACGATCCGCAGCATGGCTATACGCAGCTGCTGGTCTCGTCGGTGCTGTCAACGTGACCCGGCCCAGTGTGATGGCATGATCATGCTGCAAGCCGAGGACCTGCAGAAGCGGTTCACCCTGCACCTGCAAGGCGGGCTGCCGATCCCGGTGCTGCACGGCCTGTCGTTCACGGTGGGCGCGGGCGAGTGCGTGGTGCTGAGTGGGCCGTCCGGGGCGGGGAAGACCACGGTGTTGCGAAGCCTGTATGGCACGTACCGGCTGCAGCAGGGGCGCATCCTGGTGCGGCACCGGGGCGCCATGACCGATATCGGCAACCGGGGCGGCGCCGACCTACGCCGCATCCTGGAGGTCAGGCGGGAGACGCTGGGCTATGTCAGCCAGTTCCTGCGCGTCGTGCCGCGGGTGCCGGCGCTGGATATCGTGGCCGAAGCCTCCGGCCTTCCGGTGGACGAGGCGCGGGCGCGGGCGGCGGCGCTGCTAACCCGGCTGCACATCCCGCCGCGGCTGCACGGCCTGCCACCGGCCACGTTCTCGGGCGGGGAGCAGCAGCGGGTGAACTTGGCGCGGGGCTTCATCGGCCGGCATCCCGTGCTGTTGCTGGACGAGCCGACGGCGTCGCTTGACGCGGACCGGCGGGACGTGGTCATCGGCATGATCCGCGAAGCCAAGGCGCGGGGCACCGCCATCGTCGGCATCTTCCATGACGCGCCGGTGCGGGACGCCGTGGCCGATACGACCCTCACCATTCCCCAACTGGACGCCGCATGATCCTCACCAACGCCCGCCTGATCCTGGCCGATAGCGTCGTGCACGGCACCCTCGTGCTGGACGGCGGCGTCATCACGGAGGTGCAGCCGGGCCCGAGCCAGGCGCCGGGCGCGATGGATTGCGAGGGCGATTTCCTCATGCCCGGCGTGGTCGACGTGCACACCGACAACCTGGAACGCCAGGTGCAGCCGCGCAGCAACGCCCGCTGGCCCAGCCGGTCCGCCATGATCGCGCATGATGCGCAGTGTGCGGCGGCGGGGGTCACGACGGTGCTGGACGCGCTGTGCCTGGGTGATCTCGGCTTCGACAAGGACCGGGTCATGACGTTCCATGACGGTGTGCGCGACCTGGACGCGCTGGCCGATACCGGGCTGTTGAAGAGCGAGCATTTCCTGCATCTGCGCTGCGAGTTGCCGGCTGAAGACATGATGGAGCTGCTGGATCCCGTGGCCGAGCATAAGCGGGTGCGGATGGTGAGCCTGATGGATCACTCGCCGGGCATGGGGCAGTATGCCAATCTCGACAAGTACCGGACCATGCGCGCGCGGGAGGGGCATGGGCCGGCCTGGATCGAAGCGCGCATTTTGGAATTACAGGAGCAGCGGGAGCGGATGCGGGACCCGAACCGCCGGGCACTGCTGTCCCGCGTCCGCCCGATCGGCACGATCCTGGCGAGCCATGACGACCGGACGATCGAGGAGGTGGCGGAGAACGACGCGGACGGCATCCGCATCAGCGAGTTCCCGGTGAGCCTGGCCGCCGCGCAGGAGGCGAGGCGGCGCGGCATGATGACCATCGCCGGGGCGCCCAACATCGTCCGCGGCGGCTCCCATTCCGGCAACGTGTCGGCCGCGCTGCTGGTGCGGGAGGGCGTGGTGGATGCGCTGGCGAGCGATTACGTGCCGAGTGCGATGATCGAGGCCGCGTGGGCCGCCGTCGTCCACACTGGCATCACGCTGCCGCAGGCGGTGCAGCTGGTGACGCGGGGGCCGGCGCATATGGTCCAGCTGCCGGACCGCGGCCGCCTTGCACCCGGCTTGCGGGCGGATGTGGTGCGGGTGCGGGAGTTCGAGGGCATGCCGGTGGTAAGGCAGGTTTGGCGCCAGGGTGAGCGGGTCATTTAGCGTTCTTCAAGCCCAGGCGTGCCGCACACCGATGGCGGCGCGACTAGCCAGTCGAACGCTCGTTCCCGTTCGCCATGAGCTTGTCGAGTGGCTTCTCCGGCATGCCGTCCTTCGGCAAGCTCTGGGTGGCGAACGGCCTAAGCCAGTGCCTCGGCCCGCACGTCCTTGATGTCGCGGAAAATCAGACCCTCGTGCTGGTCGGCCATGCGGCGCATCATGAAGGGGGAGCTGGCGAGGAACACCGGGTCGCCGTCCACGTCGTCCGCCATGCTGGTGCGCTGGCCGGCCACGAAGCGGGCGAGCTCGGTCTTTTCGCCTGTCACCCAACGGGCCAGGGCGTAGGGCACCGGCTCGAACCCGATGGCCACGCCGTATTCGCCGGCTAGGCGGGCGATCAGCACATCCAGCTGCAGGGTGCCGACCACGCCTACGATCGGCTGGCTGCCGTCCTGCGGGCGGAACAGCTGGACCACGCCCTCCTCCGCCAGTTCCTGCAGCGCGGTGCGGAGCTTCTTGGCCTTCATGGCGTCATCGAGGCGCACCCGGCGCAGGATTTCCGGGGCGAAATACGGGACGCCGACGAAGTTCAGGCCCTCATCCTCGGTCAGCGTGTCGCCGATCCTGAGCGTGCCGTGGTTGGGGATGCCCACGACGTCCCCGGCGAACGCCTCGTCGGCGATCTGCCGGTCGCGGGCGAAGAAGAATTGGGGGGCGTGCAGCGGGATCAGCTTGCCAGTGCGGACCTGGGTCAGGCGCATGCCGCGGGTGAGGCGCCCGGAGCAGATGCGGGCGAAGGCGATGCGGTCCCGGTGGTTCGGGTCCATGTTGGCCTGGATCTTGAACACGAGCGCGGTAAGCTTGTCCTCGGTCGCGTGCACCACCCTGGTGTCCGCCGGCTGATCGCGCGGCGGCGGGCCGAACGCGACCAGGCTGTCCAGCAGGTCGGTGACCCCGATCTCCTTGATGGCGGAGCCGAAAAACACCGGCGTCAGGTGCCCGGCGTTGAAACTGTCGCGGTCGAATTCGGGGAGGGCGGCCTGGACCAGCTCCAACTCCTCGCCCAGCGTGATCATGCGGGGGTCGGATTGCTGCAGTGGCTCGGTCAGGTGCAGGTCCCGGGTGCGCACGTCGTAGGTGCCGGCGAAGGTGCCGGCGCGGCCAATGGGCCAGGTGACCGGGGCGGTGTCGAGTGCCAGCGTGCTGCTGACCTCGTCCACGATCTCGAACGGGTCGCGCGCTTCGCGGTCCATCTTGTTGATGAAAGTGAGGATGGGGATGTCCCGCAGGCGGCATATTTCGAACAGCTTGCGGGTGCGCGCCTCGATGCCCTTGGCGGCGTCGATCACCATGACGGCCGAGTCGACGGCGGTGAGCGTGCGGTAGGTGTCTTCGGAGAAATCCTCGTGGCCGGGCGTGTCCAGCAGGTTGAACACGCAGCCGCCGTACTCGAAAGTCATGACGGAGGTGACGACGGAGATGCCGCGCTCCCGCTCGATCCCCATCCAGTCCGACCGCGTGCGGCGCCGTTCACCCTTGGCACGGACGTTGCCAGCGAGCTGGATGGCGCCCCCGGCGCGGAGTAGGCGCTCGGTGAGCGTGGTCTTGCCTGCGTCCGGATGGGAGATGATGGCGAAGGTGCGCCGCCGGGCGATTTCTTCTGTGGGTGTCATTGGGCAGCTGATATCATGGCCCGAGCAGGTATGCGACGGCTGCGGTCACGGCAAGGAGGTATCCGTTCTAATGAAGATAACTCTTCCGAAACAAATGGCCAAGGCCACACTTGATCAATTTCTAGCCAAGATCGTCCTTGTAGACGGCTCGGTCTATCATTCGTCGATCGAGCTTGACTTCGGTTCATTGGTATTCATCGAACCAGAAGGTGTCGTAACTCTGGCTAACGTCATCGAATATGTCCGCAGCCGAGGATGCGAGCTTTGGATTTCCCCGATAGATCAAGTAACCGAGGCGATCGGATACCTGGACGACTCGGGGTTTTTTGCCCTATATTGTGGCGCGCCGTTGCGCGCGAGCGCTAAACCGCGCCCTACCACCGCGCCCTTTCGGCGTATAGTTCACGCCGACAGCTTCTTATGGTTGGAGTCCAGATTTGGTGCTTGGCTCGCGCGCCGGCTTGATCAAGAACCGTCAGGAGTTGCGAGCGTGCAGGCGTGCATGAAGGAAATATTCAACAACATCAACGATCACTCGACTTTGGGGATCGCATGCACCCATATGCAGCACTTTCCCAAGAAGCACGAAGTTCTGATATCCGTCTCTGATTTCGGGGTGGGTATTCCGGAAACGATCCGCAGGAAATTTGGCGGTCTCAGTGACGGGACTGCAATCCTGGAGGCGACCAAGGCAGGAGTGACGGCTGGTACCTCGAAGCGTAACAGGGGCGTAGGCTTGGCCCTGCTGATCGAGGTTATAACCAAGCTGAACGGTGGGTTGGTTAAAATCAGGTCGGGAAGCGGGTCGGTGTGCTGCACCAAGTTCGTCAGCGTTCCGAAAGACGGTTTGTCGTTCTATCCGGGAACACTCATATCGATCACCCTTAACACCACAACGTTTGTCGCTGATCCTTCAGAGGAGGAGGATTTACAATGGTAGTCAGCATCGATGTCACGAGTATCGTCCCGCAATGCTACACCTACGAGGACGGCGAGGCCGTCGCTGACGCCATCCGGACCGTGCTGCGGGCCACAGATACCGTGGCTCTGAGCTTTCGAGGTGTGAGAGATGTTCCATCCTCGTTCGTGAACGGGGCATTCATCGGATTGCTTGACGAGTTCACGGTCGCCGACATCCGCAATGGAGTTCGTGTCATTCACAGCAGCAAGCAGATCAACAATCTTATCAAAGATCAACTGCAACGTGAGGCAGACCGACTACCGGCATCCGATGCCGGTAGTCGCCCTCCTTCAGTCCAATCTGTCTAGCGCGAGTAGAACTCGACCACGAGGTTGGGCTCCATCGACACCGGGTAGGGGACGTCGGTGAGCTTGGGGGCGCGGCCGAAGCGGCCCTTCATGGCGCGGTGGTCGACTTCGAGGTAGTCGGGGACGTCGCGTTCGCCGGACTGGGCGCTGTCGAGCACAACGGCCAATTGCTTCGATTTCTCGCGAACCTCGATCTCGTCCCCGTCACGCACCAGGTAGCTCGGGATGTTGACCTTCTTGCCGTTCACGGTGACGTGGCCGTGGTTCACGAACTGGCGGGCGGCGAAGGGGGTGATGGCGAATTTCAGGCGATAGACGACTGCGTCCAGCCGGCGCTCCAGCAGCTCGATCAGGTTCTCGCCGGTGTCGCCCTTACGGCGCACGGCCTCATCATAGTATTTGCGAAACTGCTTCTCGCTGATGTTCCCGTAATAGCCCTTGAGCTTCTGCTTGGCCATCAGCTGGATGCCGAAATCAGTCGGCTTCTGCTTGCGGCGTTGCCCGTGCTGGCCGGGGCCGTATTCTCGCTTGTTGATCGGAGACTTGGCTCGGCCCCATAGGTTCACGCCGAGGCGGCGATTGATCTTATACTTACTTTCGGCGCGCTTGGTCACGCGGACCTCCATTCTATGTGCCGCCCGCTAATGCGGTTGTCGGCTTGTTGTGCCGGTAGGCCTCTTATACTCAAGAGGCGGGCGCAGACCCCGGAGGTCCGTCCACGTTCCCGGCTATACTGGGCGGGGTTTCCCACCCAGGGGCCGCGTGTTACGGGCCAAGGCCTAAAATGTCAATCCAAGAGGGCGGCCATGATCATCGTAACGACGGAGACGATCGCCGGACATGAGGTGGTGACGACCTTGGGTGAGGTGTTCGGCATCATCGTCCGGAGCCGCGGCGCGATCGGAAACTTTACCGCGGGCATCCGCTCGATGTTTGGCGGAGAGATCCCAGAATATACCAAGCTGCTGGAGGAGACCCGCGTGCAGGCGCTGAAACGGCTGGGCGACAATGCCGAGGCGATGGGCGCAAACGCGGTGATCATGATGCGGTTCGACAGTTCGGAGATCGCAGAGACCATGAGCGAAATCGTCGCCTACGGCACGGCAGCCGTGATCCGCCCCCGGGTCGTATCGGTATGATCACGCGCGGGGACATTGTTTGGCTCGGCATCGCGTCCGGCACCACTGGCGGGCTGATCGGCGGGCTATTCCTCGGGATCGGCATCGCCATGATGCTCAATGGGCTGCCTGCCGGGCTGCTGCTCATTTGCGTGGGCGGCCCGGCCTCGGCGCTGATCGGCTGGCTGCTTTCTCGCCGCCTCGCCAAGCAACTCGGTTGAATACGGCGATGTCGCTTAACGATGCGTCACTGTTGGCCCACCGGGACATGGGCTGGAATGGCCGACAACGCCCTGGTCGCCTTCGCCAAGCTTGGCGTTATTCACAACCGGCTTAGCACGCTTGTTCTGCCTTCGCGGCCAAAATCGGTCAGCTAATGTCGATGACCGAAAAACCTAAACGTTTTTTTAACAATCCTCCCATAATCTCGATCAAAGCAGAGAGAGGAGGTGCGATTGCGTCCGTTCGTCAAAGACCGCAGCCGCTGGCTGGGCCAGTTCAGGTCTGAGCGTGGAACGCTTGTCTCTCTGTTGCTGGTGTGCGGCTTCGCGCTTGCGCTGCTGATTTGGCGGATCGAACTGGACCGGCAGGTGCAAATCGAGTTCGGCGTGGCCGAGATGGCGGACGCGAACTCCCGGTCCATCCTGAACCCGATCGTCTCTAAGCTAATGCACTTCGAAAATAGCGTGCTGGCCGGCTGGGAGCATCGCGCCTGGCTCACGGCCGGGGCGACCTGCGTCATCCTCGTTCTGTTGACGTTGCTAGGCTCTCGGCTCTCCGTTCAAATCCGCGCCATGCGGCGGGCCGAGGTCGAAAGCCGTGAAAGTGCCCGGCGGTATATGCTGCTGGCCCAGCACTCTACCGACATCATCATCCAGCTGACCCCTGGCTACCGGCGCACCTACGTTTCCCCGGCATGTCTGGCAATGCTGGGGTTCACGCCGGACGAATTACTCGGCCAGTATGCCGTCGATTCCGTGCATGCGGAGGACCGGAAGACGGCTGAGGCCAGCCTGGCAGAAATCAGCAAACAGGGGCACGCGCCACCCTTTACGATCCGGGTCCGCCACAAGGATGGATCCTACGTGTGGGTCGAAGGTATCGGCCAGAAAATGGATGCTGACGAAGGCTTGGTCATCATGATGCGCAACGTGACGGCCCGCCGGCACGCGGAAGATCAGCTTCATAAGGCAAACAATACCCTGCAAAAAATGATCATGCAGGACGGGCTGACCGGCATCGCCAACCGGAGATGCTTCGATCTTGTGCTGGATAAAGAAGTTCGCCGCTCGACCCGAACTGGTAAGCCGCTGGCGCTGCTTTTGCTGGATGTCGATCACTTCAAGTCATTCAACGACACGTATGGCCACCCGGCGGGCGACGATTGCCTCCGCGGCATCGCAAGCGCTGTGGCGCTGCATGCCAAGCGCGGCGCGGATCTCGCAGCCCGCTATGGCGGGGAAGAGTTTGCGCTTCTGCTTCCGGAAACGGACCTCTCGGGGGCCGAGTCTTTGGCGATGCAGCTTCGTGATGCTGTCATGGCCCTGAATATCACCCACGCCGGGGCCCCGCGCGGGTTCACGACCATCAGTGTGGGCGTTGCCGTCCTAAACCTTTGCCTAGGCCTGGAAACCCCGCCAGAACTGGTCGGCCGGGCCGACCAAGCACTCTATTCTGCTAAGAAGGCCGGCCGCAACGCGGTATGCTGCAGCACCAGAACGCCTGATGCGGGCGGGGACGAATTCGCCTCATCAGAGTTGGAAGCGGCCCAGACCTAGGTCCCGCTCGCCATGAGCTTCTCGACGGGCGTCGATGGCGTGCCGTCCCTCGACGCGCTCAAGACGTGCGGGCCTTCTATGCCTTTCCTGGATCCCTGTTCCCGCCAGTCACTCGTCCGGCCCCGGCATTTCGTCCTCAAGCCGCCCCCGTGTCCGCCGACCGACCGCCAAGCTCGCCACAACGCCATGCAGGGTACGCACCTCTTGTTCGGTGATCTCACCACGCTGGAACAGGTGCATCAGGTTCCGCACCATGCCCGGCCGTTTCGGCGCGTTGCGAAGAAAGCCGCTGGCGTCCAATTCGTCGATAAGGTGATCCATGACCTTGTTGAGCCGATCCTTCGTGGCGACCACGGTGTCATGCGTCAGGAGTTCACGGGCCGGCGTTGCATCGGCCGAGGTCCACCACTCATAGGCCATCACCAGGACTGCCTGCGCCAAGTTCAGGCTGTTGAAGGCCGGGTTGAGCGGATAGCGGACCAAAGTATCGGCCTGCGCCATGTCGTCATTGTCGAGCCCGGCGCGCTCCGGCCCGAACAGGATGCCGGTGCGGAGGCCGCGTTCCGTCACCTCGCGCAGTTCCGCCACCGCGGCGCGGGCGGTCAGCACCGGCTTGATCACGTGGCGCGGGCGCGGACAGGTGGCAAATACGCGGTGCAGGTCCGCCGCGGCGCTGGCCACCGTATCGTGCACCTCGAGCTGATCCAGGATTCGGTCGGCGCCCGATGCAGTAACCCAGGCGCGCTCCTGCGGCCAACCGTCACGCGGCGCGACCAGGCGCATGTGAAACAGCCCGCCATTGGCCATGGCACGCGCCGCCGCCCCGATATTGTCGGCCAGTTGCGGCCGGACCAGGATGACCACCGGGCTGTTGCCGATCGGAACGAGATCCGCACCCCCATCGCGTCCTGTCATGCGCGATGCCAGCTTGTGCCGGCAGGGCCGTCCTCGAACACCACGCCGCGGGCCAGCCACTCGGCACGGATAGCGTCGGCTTTCAAAAAATCCTTTGCCTTGCGCGCGGCAAGGCGGTCGGCGATAGCGGCCTCGATCCCGGTCGTATCGCCGGTGCCTTGAAACCATCCGGCGGGCGGTCGCTGCAAGAGGCCTAGGAGGGCTCCGCTCCTTTGCAGATCCCGCGCTGCGTCTGCATCGCCTGATAAGGCTCGGGTCGCCAGGACATGAAGGGCTGCAATGGCTTCGGGGGTGTTTAGGTCGTCTTGCAGGGTTTGCTCGAACTCGGCCGGCAGGCCGCTTTCCTCACCCCGGCCCTGGTCCGGAGAAGCCGCCAAGGCACGATAGAACCGGTCAAGTTCAGTCTTGGCCTCGATTAAACTGGTGGCGGTGAAGTCCAGCGTGCCGCGGTAATGAGCTTTGAGCAGCATAAGCCGCACGGCCTCGGCCGGTGCCTGGGCCAGCACGTCCCGGATCGTGCTGAAGTTGCCCAGCGACTTGGACATCTTCTCGCCGCCCACGTTCAGCATGCCATTGTGCAGCCAATACCGGGCGAAGCCGCTACCCGGCAGCGCGCACAGGCTCTGCGCCCGCTCGTTTTCATGATGGGGAAAGAGCAGGTCGTTGCCGCCGCCGTGAATGTCGAACGTCTCGCCCAGATAGCGCCAAGACATGGCGCTGCACTCGATATGCCAGCCAGGCCGGCCCCGGCCCCATGGCGAATCCCAGCCCGGCAACTCCGGCGGCGACGGCTTCCACAGCACGAAATCGCCGGGGTGCCGCTTATAGGGCGCCACCTCGACACGGGCGCCGGCCAGCAAGGCGTCCGGATCGCGGCCAGACAGCCGGCCATACCCGGCGAAACTGTCCACGGCGAACAGCGCATGACCCTCGGCGGCGTAGGCATGACCGGAGGCGACCATACGCTGAATGAGGTCGATCATTTCCGGGATATGCTGAGTGGCACGGGGCTCGATATCCGGCGGCAGATTGCCCAGTTCGGCCATGTCGGACGCGAACTGCGCGCCGGTCCGGGCCGTGACGGCGTCGATACCCTCCCCCGTCTCGGCTGCTCGCGCGTTGATCTTGTCATCGACGTCCGTGATGTTCCGCACGTAGGTCACGCGCGGATACAGGTGCCGCAGCAGGCGGACCAGCACGTCGAACACCACCATGCCGCGCGCATTGCCGATATGGGCCAGGTCATAAACGGTCGGGCCGCAGACGTAGAGACGGACGTGCTCCGGATCGGTCGGGGTGAAGACCTCGCGCTGCCGGGTCAAGCTATTGTGCAATGTAAGCATGGCGTCGTGTAGCGGCAGGCCGGGCGCGGCGGCAACTTGCCCGGGCCGGGTGAAGGGTGTATTCATTCAATTGCGAGTCATTCGCATATGCAGGATTGAGCTGATGCAGGACCTTCTCGCGCCCACCCGCCTCCGCCGCGCCGTCGCCGTATTCGGCCCGGGCCTCGTGGTCATGCTGGCCGATACGGACGTGGGCAGCGTCATCACCGCAGGGCAGAGCGGGGCGCAGTGGGGCTACCGCCTGCTGCTGCTCCAATTCGTATTGATGCCCATCCTGTTTATGGTGCAGGAGCTGACCGTCCGGCTCGGCATCTATACCGGGCGCGGCCATGGCGAATTGATCAGCGAGACGTTCGGACGATTTTGGGCGTGGGTGTCCGTGGCCGGCCTCACTATCGCGACCATGGGCGCGCTGGTGACCGAGCTGTCGGGCGTCGCAGGCGTAGGTGAGCTGTATGGCGTGCCGCGCGCGGTCAGCCTAACCTTGGCGACCGTGGCCCTGCTCAGCGTGGTGATGACCGGGTCGTACCGCCGGGTAGAGCGGGTGGCGATCGCGCTTGGCTTGTTCGAGCTGGCGTTCTTTGCCGTGGCCTGGATGGCACATCCGAGCTTGGCCGAAATCGGCGATGGCCTGGTGCACATTCCTTACCAAAACAAGGATTATGTCTATCTGGCCGCCGCCAACATCGGCGCCGTGATCATGCCGTGGATGATCTTCTACCAGCAATCGGCGGTCGCGGATAAGCGCCTGCGCCCCGAACACCTCCCGGCCGCCCGCCTCGACACGGCGCTGGGCGCGGTGTTGACGCAGATGGTGATGGCCGCAGTCCTAATCGCGGTTGCGGCCACGATCGGGCGGACCAACCCAGAAGCCAGCCTGAAAACCGTCGGGGAAATGAGCGGGGCGCTCACGCCGTTCTTGGGCAAAGGCCTGGGCCAGCTGGTGTTCAGCCTAGGCGTGCTGGGGGCTGGCATGGTGGCCGCGCTGGTCGCAACGCTGGCGCTTGCATGGGGCGTGGGCGAAGTCGCGGGTTTCAAGCGCTCACTCGACCTTGGGCCCATCCAGGCGAGCTGGTTCTACGGCGTCTATGCCGCGTGCGTGGTGGGCTGCGCGGTGGGCGTCGGGCTGGTGCCGGACTTGGTGGACCTGAACATCGGCGTGCAGATCATGAATGCGCTGTTGCTGCCTCTGGTTTTGGGCTTTCTCATCGCGCTTGCTGTCCGCGCCTTGCCGGAGCCGGTGCGGTTGAAGGGCCGTTATATGTGGGTGGTCATCCTGGTCGCGGGCCTCACGACGGCCTTGGGCGTGTTTGGCGGACTGCAGGGGGCGGGCTGGGTTAACTGACCGACTGCCCGATAAAACCCGAGCCCGTCGAAGGGCGGCACCGACAGGCCCCTCGCAAACCAATCTGGCCTAATCGACACGAGGCACCGAGTAGGACAATGCCGCCGGGCTCAGCACGAGCTTGCGCTGCCGTGCCGCCTGTAGCGGCAGTCCCGCATACACGTCCTTCACCGCCTCCGTAATCGTCACCCCCGCCAGCCGGGGGGCCACGACACGGCCGGCCTTTTCCCAGAGGCCAGCGCTACGCAAAACCGCCCGATAGGGGAAAGGCGGCATATATAGCGCGTGATCCCGCGCCTCCACCCGGAATAGGCTAGCGGCCAAGAGGCGGCCGATCTGGCCATGCGAGTAGGGCTGGCCGTGGCCGAAAGGCGTGCTCTCCATCTGCGCCCAAAGCCCCACGCGGTTGGGCGCCACCACCATCAGGCGGCCATCGTCTTTCAGCACACGCCAGACCTCCCGCAGCATGCGGCGCGCATTGTCCGCCGCCTCCAGCCCGTGCACCAGCAAGATGCGGTCGAACAACAAGTCCGGAAATGGCAGTGCGTCCTCCTCCGCGCAGCAATTCAAGTTTGGCGCGCCTGCCGGCCAGGCGGCGGCCTGCAGCTGGGCCGGGGTGAGCGCGATGCAGCGTTGGGCGGAGCCGGTCCAGGCCGACAAATACGGGCCCGCATGGCCCAGACCCAGCACGGCCATGCCGGGCAGGCTGGGCCAGGCCCGTAACAACCGGTCGCGCACCAGCCGGGCCGCCACTCCACCCTGCAGCGTCCGGTAGAACTCTGCCGTACCGTCCCAATCCTTGGCCATAGCCGGATCATAGCACAGCTGGCCGCTTGCGTGCCGCCTCTCCATCGGCGACGGTGCGCCCCACGCTGCAACCGGAGGCCCCCCATGCTGACAGCCACTGCCGTGCCCATCCTATCCGACAATTATGCATGGCTGCTGAAGGACACGTCCGGCGCCACTGCTATCGTGGACCCGGCGGACGCAAAGGCCTGCATCGCCGCGATCGAACAGGCGGGCGGGCGGCTCGACCTCATCATCATCACGCACCACCACGACGATCATATCGCTGGCGTGGACGAGGTCCGGGCCAAGTATCGGGCGCCGGTGATGGGCGCCGCCGCGGACGCGCACCGGCTGCCGAAGCTGGATCAAGAGGTCCACGAGGGGGACACCGTCCGCCTCGGCGACACGGTCCTGCACGTCATCGACACGCCGGGCCATACGGTGGGACACATCGCCTATCAGGGCGGCGGTGTCCTGCTGAGCGGTGACACGCTGTTCAGCCTGGGCTGTGGACGCCTCATGGAAGGCACCGCCGCCGACATGTTCGCCAGCTTGCAAAAATTCGCCGCCCTACCCGGTGACACCCTCGTGCTCTGCGGCCACGAATACACGCAAAGCAACGCCAAGTTCGCCAAATATGCCGACCCGTCCAATTCGGCGCTGCAGGCACGGTCGGACGAGGTGGACCGGCAACGGGCGTCCGGGCAGCACACGGTCCCGACCCGGCTTGCCGCCGAGATGGCCGAGAACCCATTCATCCGCGCCAAGACCGTGGAGGAACTCGCAGCTCTCCGCTCGGCCAAGGATACTTACAAGTGAAGCTCTACTATTCGGGCACCAGCCCCTATGTCCGCAAGGTCATGGCCTGCGCCATCGCGGGCAGCGTGGACGGGCAGATCAGCAAGGTGGACACCAACCCGCACACCTCCCCGCCAGAGTTGCTGGCCGATAACCCGCTGTCCAAGGTGCCGTGCCTAGTGACCGAGGACGGGCTGGCGCTGTTCGATAGTCCGGTAATCTGCGAATACTTGGACAGTATCGGTGGAGGCGCGCTGTTCCCGCCCTCCGGCGCGGCGCGCTGGCGGGCCCTTCGGCTGCAAGCGTTGGGGGATGGCATCATGGACGCGGCAGTCGCCCACCGCATGGACCAGGGCCGCCCGGCCGAAGCCGCGCGCACGGCATCCATGGACCGGCAGCAGCAGGCCATCCTGCGCGGCCTTGCGGTGCTGGAGGCGGAGACGCTTCCAAACCATTTAGATATCGGCACGATCACCATCGCCTGCGCGCTAGGCTATCTCGACTTGCGGTTCGCCAGCCTGAGCTGGCGGGAGGGCCGCCCCGCGCTAGCCACCTGGTTCGCAACCATGGAGCAACGCCCAGAGATTAGCCGGACGGCCCCGCCAAGCTAAGGATAACGCAGGGTCACCGTCACCATCGCCGGGCGGTCCGTTACGCGGAACGCGGCATCGGCAAAGCGGGGCGGACCTAAGCGGGGCGCCGGGTCGTTACTGGCGCCCACGCCGGAGCGGGGAATGCCCAGCAGGTTGGTCTCGATCACGCCGGTCCCTTTCTCATCATGGAACACCGTGACCGCGTAGGTGCCCGGCGCCACGCTCACCACTGCCTCGACCGTATCGACGCGGGCCGGCAGGTTGCGGCCCAGCACGCCGTCTTTCGCCGTGCAGCTTGGGAAGCCGGACGGGCCGGGGAAGACGCAAATCCGGACCAATCCCTGCGCCGTCCGGATGCCGGTCACTCGAATCGTCAGGTCCGTCGCAGAGGCCGGGGCGGTCAGGACCGCTACGAAACCAAGCAGGACTGCAAGGCGAGGCATCGTTACTCCGCGGCGGCACGCTCGGGCGTGGACACGCTCACCCGGGCGCGCAGGCGATCATAGGTGCTGAGTGCCTGCGCGGCTACCTGGTCCATGTTGTAGTATTTGTAGGTGGCCAGCCGGCCGACGAAGCTGACCCGCGGCTCCGCATCCGCGAGCGCCTGATAGCGGCGGTATAGCGCGGCGTTTTCGGGCCGCGGCACCGGGTAGTAGGGGTCGCCCTCCGCCGAGGGATACTCCAGGCAAACGCTCGTCCTTGCATGCACCTGGCCTGTCAGATGCTTGAACTCGGTCACGCGAGTATAAGGCACTGTCTCGTCGGGGTAGTTCACCACCGCTACGGGCTGATGTTGCGCCACGTCCAGCGTGCGGTGTTCGAAGCGGAGCGACCGGTAGGGCAACGGCCCAAACCGGTAGCCGAAATATTCGTCCACGGGACCGGTGAACACGATGTGGCCGAACTGGGCCGGACTCAGCTCGGTATAATCGACCCCAGTCGCGACGGTGATGTTGGGATGGTCCAGCATACGCTCGAACATGCGGGTGAAGCCGTGCAGCGGCATGCATTGAAACCGGTCCAGGAAATAACGGTCATCATCGCTGGTGCGGGTGGGCACCCGCGCGGTGACGGAGCGGTCCAGCTCGGACGGGTCCAGCCCCCATTGCTTCCGGGTATAGCCCCGGAAGAATGCCTCATACAGCTCCGTACCGACGGTGCCGAGCACGACGTCGGCCGAGGTACGGTGCGGCTCGATCCGTAGCGCACGGTGGGCGAGGAATGGCGCGACCTCGTCTGGGGAAAGGTTCAGGCCGAAGAAGCGATTTACTGTGGTCCGGTTGATCGGCACCGGCAACAGCTGCCCGCGCACCGCGGCCAGCACCCGGTGTTCATAGGGGCGCCAGGCGGTGAATGCCGACAGATAGTCCAGCACCGCCTGACTGTTGGTATGGAAGATATGCGGACCATACGGGTGAGTGAGGATCCCAGCCTCATCGAGCCGGTCATACGCGTTGCCGCCGATATGCGGACGCCGGTCCACGATCAGCACCCGCTGGCCCGATCCCCGGGCCAGCCGCTCCGCCAAGACTGAGCCCGCGAAGCCGGCGCCCACGATCAGCACATCGTATTCCGGCTTGCTCCGGTAGCTGAACGGGGCTGGCACAATGTGGGTCCGGATCCGCCCCCAAGCCGCGTCCCAGCCCATCTCTGCCAGCAGCGTGTTTACTGCGCCCCAATCCGGGCGGAGCGTCAGCGCCCGCTCGCACGCGGCCGCGAAATCCGGCGCACTGCCGGCGATCTGGACCGCGTCGCAAGCCCCATACTGCCGCACGACGTCGGGGACGGGCGTGGACACGACTGGCCGCCCCGCCGCGAGATACTCCGGCGTCTTGGTCGGGCTGATGTAGCGGGTGCTTTCGTTGACGGCGAACGGCATCAGCGCCACGTCCCAGCCTGCGAGATAGGACGGTAGTTCCGAGTAATTCTTGGGGCCAAGATAGTGGATGTTGGCCCGCTGCGGCAGGTCTTCCCATTCGAGCTTGGCGATCGGGCCGAGGAGGATGAAGTGCATATCTGGGCATCGGTCAGCTACCGCGGCCAGAAGCGCCCGATCCAGCCGCTCATCCAGCACGCCATAGAAGCCGAGCCGCGGATGCGGGATTGCCGCCTGGTCCGCCGGGCCGGTAAGGGCCGAGCGGGCCGGGGTGAAGTGCGCGGTATCCACGCCGCTCGGGAACAAGTGCACGTTGTGGTGCAGGGCCCGCTTGGCTTCAAACAGGCTAGCGCCGCCCGTGAACACCACATCTGCCCGGGCCAGCAGCGCCCGCTCCTGCTCCGGCAGATCGGTGTCTGCATCCTTGAACGCAGCCAATTCGTCCATGCAGTCGTACACGGTCATTCGTCCGCGCAGATGCCCGGCGAACGCCAAGGCACGAGGCGTGTAGAACCACAGCACAGGGTCGTGCACCTGCATCCGGGCTAGAGTCTGGTCCAGCAACACCTGCAACGCAGCCTCGGGCCCGCCTTCCCACGCCTCGGTCGGCAATAACGGCTGCAGCCGGATGACGCCCTCGGGAAGGAGTGTTTCGGTGACGGCGGTAGGCCCTTCGGTCCAGGCGGGTTCTTCCCAATACAACACGCGGAACTCCCGCGCGGCGCGGCTAAGCAAATGTTGGGGGCGCTGAAATACAAAGTCCCACCGTAGGTGCGAGAAGCAAAGCAATACCGGTCGAGCATCCACCTCCACGCGCGTCCCATCCAGCATCCGCCACTCCTGAATAACGGGGGCCTAACGAGAACTTACGGTGAAGGTTCAGGAACAATCCATCCCGAGTACGTCATCGCTGAGTACGCGTAGAAACACTTCTTCATCTATCGGCCGTAAGCTGCGCTGCATAGAACTGTTACCAGCTTGGAGGCTGTTGCCTGGGTGCATGGGGGGGCGCGCAGGCAGCCCACGCGGAACTACGGCCCTTGTGGCGTGTTGGGGCCGGATGACCGATTTGCACGATCCGCTTCAAGCTGCCCGCGCCGCCCATCTGCGCTACGTCAGCGACAAGAAGCCCGGGATCAGCCGGGTCAAGACCGAGGAAGGATGGGATTTCGTCAACCCTGACGGCTCGGTCATCACGGACGAAGATACCATCACTCGGATTAAGAAGCTCGCCATTCCACCCGCCTATACGGACGTTTGGATTTGTAAGGACCCCCGCGGCCACATCCAGGCCGTAGGGCGCGACGCGCGGGGGCGGAAGCAGTATCGGTATCACGCCAAGTGGCGGGAAGTCCGGGATGAGGCAAAGTACGGCAAGATGCTCGTGTTCGGCCGGGTCCTGCCGGCCATCCGGGACCGGGTGAAGCACGACCTCAGCCTGCAGGGGTTGCCGAAGCATAAGGTGCTGGCAGCCATCGTGGCGCTCCTCGAAAAGACCATGATGCGCATTGGCAACGAAGAATACGCGCAGCAAAATGACAGCTTCGGCCTGACCACGCTGCGCACACGGCACGCCCGGGTGAAGGGCAGTCACGTCATGCTGGACTTCCGCGGCAAGCACGGCGTCGAACACCATATCGACCTCGCCGACCGCCGCCTCGCCAAGGTGGTCGAGCGCTGCCAGCACCTTCCAGGCCAGGACCTGTTTCAGTTCTTGGATGCCGGGGGCGAAATCCATCATGTGACATCGGACGACGTGAACGAATACTTGCGGGAGGCGAGCGGGGAAGAGATCACCGCCAAGGATTTCCGCACCTGGGCCGCGACTAACCTTGCTGCGCTGGCCTTGGCGGACATGGAGCGGTTCGACAGTCACGTGCAACAGAAGAAGGCCGTGGTCCGCGCCGTGGAGCACGTGGCCAAGCAACTCGGTAATACACCCGCCATCTGCCGCAAATGCTACATCCATCCCGCCGTGTTCGAGGGCTACTTGGACGGCTCCTTGGCCGAGGGCCTGAAATCCCGCGCCGACGCCATCCTAGACAGCCACGCCCCGGGCCTCACTGCCCAAGAAGTCGCCGTGACGGCCTTTCTCAGCCGCAGACTAGGTGAAGCACTGCAGTCGTAAGCACGCCGTCAGGTGATCCGGTCGATGGCGGCGGCGAGGCGGGCAGCTTCGGCCAGAAAGCTTTTGACGCGCTCGCGTATCTCCTCCACCACCTCCGGCTTGGCTCGTTGCACGAAGTCGGCGTTGTCCAGCTTGCGCTGTGCCTTGCCGGCCTCGTCCAGCGCACGCTGCCGCTCCTTGCCCAGGCGCGCGCGTTCCACGTCGAGGTCGATCAGGCCCGCCAGCGGGATGACCACCGTAGCCTCGTCCACCACGATCTGCGCCGAGCCCGGCGGCAGCGTACCCTCTAGCGGGCCGATGGTGCTGGCACGGGCCATGCGTTGGATCACGCCGGACCACGCATCTGCGCGGGCCAGCGTGGCCGGTGACGCATCGCGCAGCAGGACGGGCGCGAGCGACGACGGCGGCACGTTCATCTCGGACCGGACCGTGCGAACCTCGCCGATCAACCGAACCAGCCAATCCAGCTCGGCCTTTGCCGCGGGCGCGTCCGTCACCAGCGTGGGGGTGGGCCAGGAGGCGCGGATGAGGCTGCTTTCCGCGCCGTAGCCCAGCTCTGACCACAAATGCTCCGTCACATACGGCATCGCCGGGTGCAGCAGGCGGAGCAGCGTGCCGGTCACGTGCGCGGCGGTGGCCCGGATTTCGGCAGCGTCCGGCCCGGTAAAGCCTGGCTTAGCGAATTCCACGAACCAGTCGCAAAAACTGCCCCACGTGAACCGGTAGCAGCCTGCGGCGTAGTCGTCGAAGCGAAACGCATCGAGCGCTTCGGTGGCCTCGGTCACACACTGGTTCAGGCCGCCGAGAATCCAGCGGCATAGCGGCGTTTGCGCCGTGGCCGGGTCGAACGGGACCGGGGCCACACCGTTCATCTCACCGAATTTGGCAGCATTCCATAGCTTGGTGACGAAGCTGCGGTAGCCCTCGACCCGTGCCGGGCCAAGCTTCACATCCCGCCCGGGCCCGGCCAGCGCGCAGACGGTAAAGCGCAGCGCATCGGTGCCGTAGGTGGCGATAAGGTCCAGCGGGTCAATCACGTTGCCCTTGGACTTGCTCATCTTCTGTCCACGCTCATCCCGCACCAGGCCGTGGATATAGACGGTGCGGAACGGCACGGCGCCCTGGAAATGCAGCCCCATCATCATCATGCGGGCCACCCAAAAGAAGATGATGTCGAACCCCGTCACCAGCACGTCACCGGGATAATACCGCGCCAGTTCCGGCGTCTCGGCCGGCCAGCCCAACGTGCTGAACGGCCACAGCGCCGAGCTGAACCAGGTGTCCAGCACGTCGGGATCACGCTCGAGCGGACGGTCCTCGCCATAATGCGCCCGCGCCGCCGCCGCCGCCTCGGCCTCGGTTTGCTCTACGAACACATGCCCGTCCGGGCCGAACCAGGCGGGGATGCGGTGCCCCCACCATAGCTGCCGGCTGATGCACCACGGCTGGATGTCCCGCATCCAGCTATAGAACGTGTTCTCCCACTGCTTCGGCACGAACTGCATCGCGCCCGACTCCACCGCCGCCACCGCCGGTCGCGCCAGCTCACCCGCGTTGCAATACCACTGCGTCGTCAGCAACGGCTCGATCACGACCCCGGACCGGTCGCCATGCGGCACCTGGTTCGTGTGCGGCTCGACCTTCTCCAGCAGCTCGAGCCGGTCCAGTTCGGCCACAACAAGCTTCCGCGCCTCCGCCCGGTCCACCCCGGCCAAGGACTGCACGAACGCGTCGCCCTCGATCTCGGCCAGGCTGATGCGGCCCTCGCGGTCTAGGATCGTGGGCATCGGCAGGTCATGCCGGCGCCCGACCTCGAAATCGTTGAAGTCATGCGCCGGCGTGATCTTCACCGCGCCGCTGCCCTTCGTGGGGTCCGAATACGCATCCGCCACGATCGGGATCCGCCGTCCCGTCAGCGGCAGGATGACGTACCGGCCCACCAGCGCCCGATACCGCTCATCCTCCGGATGCACCGCCACCGCGGTATCCCCCAGCATCGTCTCCGGACGCGTGGTAGCGACAATGATCTGGCCGCCGCCCTCGACCGGATAGCGCAGATGCCACAGGCTACCCTTGACCTCCCGCGTCTCGACCTCGAGGTCGCTGATCGCGGTCTGGAACTTCGGATCCCAGTTCACCAGCCGCCGGTCGCGGTAGATTAGGTTTTGACGGTGCAGGGTGACGAACACCTCCCGCACCGCCTCCGACAGGCCCTCGTCCATCGTGAACCGCTCGCGCTCCCAATCGAGCGAGGCGCCCAGCCGGCGCAGCTGCGTCGTGATCGTGCCGCCGCTCTCGGCCTTCCACTCCCAGATCTTGGCCGTGAACGCGTCCCGCCCCATCGCCTGCCGCGTCTGACCCGGCGGCAACTGCCGCTCCACCACCATCTGCGTCGCGATACCGGCATGGTCGGTCCCGGGCATCCAAAGCGCATCCCGCCCCTGCATCCGGCGATAGCGGATCAGCGCGTCCTGCAGCGTCATCGTCAGCGCATGGCCTACATGCAGGCTTCCGGTGACATTGGGGGGCGGAATCATGATGGTGTAGGGCGCGGCATGAGACGCCGGGTCCGCATGGAACACCCCCGCAGCCTCCCACCCGGCATAGATTACGGGTTCGAGGGCGGCGTGGTCGAAGGATTTGCTTAGCATGTAGCGGGGTTTAAACCGCCAAAGGCTAAGGCGCTACCCGATCAGGGTGTGGAGCGCGCGATCACCCGCTCGATCTCGATCTGCACCATGCGCTCCACGATCGGCGGCAAATGCGTGTCCAGCCAAGCCTTCAGCACCGGGCGGATCTCGTCCCGCACCAAATCCTCGATCGTCGGCCCGGTGCGGGACGTGCTGGTGCCGCGGTTGCTGGACAACGTGCGGACCAGCTCACCGACGGAGCTGGTGGCCGCGGCGGCCACGGTAGGGGCGACCAAACCATGCGACGGGTCTAGCGGTATCGGAGCTGCCACGGGCGCCTCTGCCGGCGGGTGCTGCATGGCCTGTACAGGCTCGGGCTGCGGCCGGGCCGGCGGCAGGGGGTGCGGTGCCTCGACCGGGAAAGCGACGGGCTTGTTGGCTTCGGCGTTCATGGGTTCCTCGTTCACGAGCATGGTGCTGTCCAGCATGAGGACGTCCTCTTCGGCTGGCGCGGCCTCGTGCTTCGGGGGGGCGTCTTCGTTCAGGATGCGGCGGATGGACGCCAGGATCTCGTCCATCGATGGATCGGCGCCGGACATCGCCGGGTCGGACGGGCTGTGCCGCTCGCTCATCAGCGCCCCGGCTGGTCGGTGGCGGCATCGTCCGTCCCGGCCCAGCGGCCACGAACGGCGTTGTAGTACGCCGTCTCGTCATACAGCGGCACGGCCAGGCCCAGGTCACGCGCCGTAAGCCGCCCGATGGACGCCGCGACCGTATAGGACGCCGTCACCAGGTTGGACAGATTCTGCACCAGCGTCACGCGGGAGTTCAACAGCGCCTGTTCGGCGTTCAATACGTCCAGCGTCGTGCGGGAGCCGACGATCGCCTCACGCTGCACGCCCTCGAGCGCGATCTGGTTGGCGCGTATTTGCGAACGTGTGCTTTCGATCGTCGAGCGGGCCGCGACCAATGTCTCCCAGGATTGCGCCGCTTGCTGCGTTGCCTGGCGCCGGGCATCGTCCACCGTCTTGTGCGCCTGCTGCTGGTTCTGCCGGGCCTGCCGGACGCGGGAATACTCGGCGCCGCCCTGGTAGATCGGGATGGAGGCGTTCAGCAGCACTTGCCCGCCGGTCGTCCGCTGCCCCGCCACCTGCGAGTTGTCGGCCCGTGCACCCTGCGCCTGGGCGCTGAGCTGCGGCATGAGCTGTGCAAACGCAACGTCGATCCCGTCCTTGGCCGCCGCATCGTCGAACTGCGCGGCGATCACGTTCGGGTTGTTTTGTGAAGCAATTTGCGTCGCTTCCTGCTGGTTCTTCAATGGCAGTTTGAGCGGCTGCGGCTCGATCAACTGGCTCGGCAACTCACCCACCTGACGTTGATAGACGGAGCGGGCAGTTTGCAGATTACCCTCGCCCGTCTGCCGCTGCGCGCGGGCTCCAGCCAGCGCAGCCTCGGCCTGGGCCACGTCCGTGCGGGTGATCTCGCCGACGCGGAACCGGTCATTGGTCGCCTGCAGCTGGCGGGCGAGCACCTGCTCGTTATTGATATTCAGCTGCAGGATTTGCTGGGTTTGGATTACGTTGACGAAGGCATTGACCGTATCGCTGAACACCTGCTGCTCGGTGGCGATCAGCCGGGCGCGCTGACCGAACACGCGGTTGTCGGCCTGGTTCGTCCCGGCGCGCGTCGCACCTCCGCGATACAAAGGCTGGGTGATGGTGGCCTGTTCGGTGAAGACGTCACGGTTGTTCTGCGTGTGGATGGTCCCGGCCTGCCGGTTGCTGGTGCGGAAGGAGCCTACGCCGTAGCCGACACCACCCGACAGCACGATCGTCGGCCGCCAGCCAGCCAAAGCCTGTGGCACGGTTTCATCGGTCGAACGCAGCTGGGCGCGAGCGGATTGCAGGCTGGGATTGTTGGAATAGGCCTGGGATAGCGCGTCCTGCAGCGTGCGCGGCTGTGCCCAGGCCGGACCCCAAGCCAGCACCATCACGCATAAAAACCGCGCTCGTTTCATTCGCTACCTCTCGCTGCAGGAGCAGTGTGGCACATTTCGTATCGAGCCGGCCAGATTTGAAACACTAGAATTGGAATACCGGTGCCGGCACGAACTGTGGCAGCAATGGCGTCTCGCAGTCGAACTCCGCATGCTCGCGCAAGCCCGGCCCGCTCGGCTCCGCCAGCACGCCGCTGCCGACCGGGCCGGATTTGTTCATAACCGTGACTAAGCGCCCGCCAGGATGCCTGACTTGGGGCGCTATGACGGGCGGAATGACGCGAACCGCCCCCTCGATCATCACCACGTTCCACGTCACATCTGCCTGCCCGGTGGCCAGCGGCCCCTCCACAATCTCAATCCGCGGCGCCAGTTCCGCCAGTAGCGGGCGCATGATGGCCAGCAACGCCGCGTCTTCTTCCAGTGCAGTAACCTCACCCCCACACGCCGCCATGAGGCACGCGCCATAGCCGGTGCCGGCGCCGATCACCAGCACCCGGTCGCCATCCCGCACCCGCGCCAGCTGCACGAGGCGCGCGATCACCATCGGCTCCACCAGGAACCGCCCCCGCCCCAGCGGCACATCCTCATCGGCATAAGCCAGGCTCATGGCCTGGGGCGGCACGAACCGCTCCCGCGGCAGGCGGCGCATGGCGCGGATGATGCGGGGGTCGATGACCTTATTGGGCCGCACCTGTCCATCGACCATATGGTCCCGGGCGGCGGAGTAGTCGGTCTGGGTCATAAGGTGCTCATGCTGCGCTGCGGCGCTTATACAGCTAAGGCGCTTGACCGGTCCAGGCTGTCTGTCCGATACACCCCCCTCACCTCCCGGGGTCCGGTGGCAGAGTGGTGATGCAGAGGACTGCAAATCCTCGAATGCCGGTTCGATTCCGGCCCGGACCTCCAGCCCTCAACCGCCTAGGCTGAGACAGTCGGAACGGCTTCGGCCCTGTTCATGAAGTCAGAAACAGGCTCTTTTGGCAGATCGTGACGCCGATCCTGAACGCTTCAACGTAATCATGAACGGCGGCACCTAACGACAATTACCAAGGACGGAATGCTTTGTTTGCAGCATTCGCATACCGGGCGTTTCCTTAGGCATAGAACGTGGCATCCTAAGCATATGCGCATCGCCCTCTACTACGCACCCGCCGTCCAGGACCCGCTCTGGCCCGCCGCGTGCCAATGGCTCGGCTGGGATCCCGAGCATGGCTTGGCCGTCCCCGGCAGCCCGGTTCCCCCGCCGCTCACCGCCGACCCAGCCGTCTATGGCTTTCACTGCACCCTCAAGCCACCCATGCGCCTCTGCACCGACTACGCCGCCTTTCTCCATGACGCAGACCAGCTCGCCGCCCGCACCGCCGCCTTCCATATGCCCACCCTGGCCGTCGCCGGCCTGTCCGGCTTCCTTGCCATCCGCGAAACCGAGCCGTCCGAGCCGCTCCGCCGCCTCGCCGATGCCTGCGTCGAACAGCTCGACCGGCACCGCGCCCCGCCCACCCCGGCCGAGCTCACCCGCCGCCGCGCCCAGGGCCTCAGCCCCGAACGCGAGGCCTACCTCGTGCGCTGGGGCTACCCGCTCGTGTTCGACGAATGGCGCTTCCACATGACCCTCACCCGGCGCCTCACGGGGGACGAGCACGCCCAATACCGTCCGCTGGCCGAGGCGCATTTCGCTCCGGCGCTGCCGCATCCCCGCGCCTGCACGCACCTAACCGTGTTCACCCAGCCGGCGCCGGGTCAGCACTTCCGGATTGCGGAGCGTCTGCCACTGCGCGGTTGAGCGCTACCACCAGCTTCTTCACCCCCGCCTCGATCGTCCCGTCATTGACCACCGACACCCGCTCCACCGGCAGTGGCAGTTCGATCTGACGGGACAGCCGCCGCGCGACATCGACCGCATCCTCCCGCCCGCGGGCCGCCAGGCGCCGCGCCAAGACGTCGGCCGGCGCCGTGATCTCGATCACCCGCACCGGGAACCGCTCCGCAGCCTCCGCCACCACGGCGCGGGATACGTTCACCACCACGACCCGGCCCTCCGCCAGGTCCACGCCGATATCGGCCGGCACGCCGT
Organism: Acetobacteraceae bacterium; assembly: GCA_965246925.1. Lineage (GTDB taxonomy): Bacteria > Pseudomonadota > Alphaproteobacteria > Acetobacterales > Acetobacteraceae > JANPPS01. The sequence continues at coordinate 478,155 of OZ251994.1, forward strand.
AATGAAGCCCATGCGCCCGCCAGGATAGCGCGAAGCCGCCGGCCGTGCGCAGCGCGTCGAACGCTTGGTCGCTCAGCGCGTCATGCTGCTCCTCGTGCGGATCGGGATGCGCCGGGCGGGTGATGGTGCGGCGGACGAAGCGGATGCGGTGGTCCTGCGCCAGCGCCTGCCGCGCGCCGTTCAGCAACGTATCCTTGCCCGCACCGGACGGGCCCACGATCAATACCAGCATGCACTTCCCCGGTTGGTGCGGGCGGACCATACTGACGCCCGCCACCGAAGACGAGGCCCCCGCTTGTTCACCACCCGCCCCGAGATCGCCGGCACGTTCGGCGTGGCCGCCAGCACGCATTGGCTTGCCAGCGCCGTCGCGATGGCCGTGCTGGAGCGGGGTGGTAATGCCGTGGACGCGGCCACCGCCGCCGGGTTCACGCTCCAGGTGGCCGAGCCACACCTGAACGGACCCGGCGGTGATGCACCCATCATGGTGCAACAGGGCGGCACCACGCACGTGATCTGCGGCCAGGGCCCCTCCCCCCACGCCGCCACGCTCGACGCATTTGCGGCACTCGGCCTGGATTTCGTCCCCGGCACCGGCTTCCTCGCCGCGACCGTCCCGGGCGCATTCGGCGCCTGGTGCACCGCGCTCGAACGCTGGGGCACGTGGGAGTTGGCTGACGTGCTGGAGTTCGCGATCGGCTACGCTTCCGAGGGTGTTCCGCTGGTGCCGCGCATCCCCGCTACCATCGCCGGCGTGCAAGCCCTGTTCGAGCAGGAATGGCCCAGCAGTGCCGCGGTATTCCTCCCCGGCGGACGCGTTCCGGCGCCGGGCGCGCTGTTCCGCAATCCGGCGCTCGCCGCTACTTACCGCCGCATCCTGGCCGAAGCCATGGGCACCACGCGCGAGGCCCGCATCCGTGCCGCCCATGCCGCCTGGTATCAGGGCTTCGTGGCCGAGGCGATCGGCACGTTCTTCACCGCCGGCCCGATGCTGGACACCTCCGGCCGCCGCCACCGTGGCCTGCTGACCGCGCACGACATGGCCGGCTGGTCCGCCCCGGTCGAGGCACCGGTGTCCTTCGGCTACCACAACACCACCGTGCTGAAATGCGGCGCCTGGAGCCAGGGCCCGGCCTTCCTGCAGCAGCTCGCGCTTTTGAAAGGCTTCGACCTCGCCGCCATGGACCCGGTCGGCGCCGATTTCGTGCACACCGTCACCGAATGCGCCAAACTGGCCTTCGCCGACCGCGAGGCGTTCTATGGGGACGTGCCCGGCGTCCCGCTCGAAACCTTGCTGTCCGACGCCTATAATGACGAGCGCCGCCGCTTGGTCGGCCACGACGCATCCCTTCAATTGCGCCACGGCACCATCCCCGGCCATGCCGGATGGGTCGATCACGACGCGCCCTCCCGGGCCGATTGGGCCATGCGCGACCCCGGCGCCGGTGAGCCCACGGTGGCGCGGCTCGGCGCCGTGGGCGGTGACACCGTACATATCGACGTGATCGACCGCTGGGGCGGAAGCGTCGCCGCCACCCCCTCCGGCGGCTGGCTGCAATCCTCGCCCGTGGTGCCCGCGCTAGGCTGGCCGCTCGGCACCCGCGGCCAGATGTTCTGGCTTCGCCCCGGCCTGCCCAACAGCCTGGCCCCCAATAAGCGCCCGCGCACGACGCTGTCTCCCAGCATGGCGTTGCGCGACGGCCACCCCTGGATGGCGTTCGGTACTCCCGGCGGCGAGCAGCAGGACCAATGGTCCCCCATTTTCCTGCTCCGCATGCTGCACCACGGCCTCAACATCCAGCAGGCTATCGACCTGCCCAGCTTTCACAGTGAACACTGGCCCAGCAGCTTTTGGCCCCGCGCCGCCCGTCCCGGCAAACTCGTCTTAGAAGGCCGCTTCACGGCGGCAGTGCTGGAAGCCCTTTGCGCCCGCGGCCATCGGGCCGAACGCGGGGAAGACTGGTCCGAAGGCCGCCTCTCCGCCGCGCGAAGCGAGCACGGCATCCTATACGCCGGCGCCAACCCTCGCGGCATGCAAGGCTACGCGGCGGGGCGTTGAAGAAGACATTGGCGCCTTCGAAGGACCACTCCGTATTGGACTAACCGCAGCATGAAGTGCTGCTTGTTCAGAGTTGAGCGGCGAAGGCCTAAAAGGAGTCCGTCATGCCACAATACCGTTTGAGACTTCGGCTTCGTTCCCGCTCTTCCTGTTTTGTTCTCCTTGTAGTGACCAGTCGAATGCACGACCTTCCATGCGCTGCACCAGGAGAATACGATGCGCGAAGGCCTGCGGGACTGATCGACTTGATGCGCTCCGGAGCCTAACCCGGAGTGGCTGAGCCAGCGCCGTTTTGGTGGGCGGTGCCGCTTGTGGGGCTGATCGGCGCAGGCGTTGCCACAAGCTCCGTCCGCGCCAACCGGAGCCTCGCCCGGCTCAAGGCCACGCTTGACCTTATCGAGCGCACTGAATCCAACGATCACTATCTCAAGCTTCGCGCCAGCTTCCGCCGGCTCGAGACTAACAGCGCAGACCCGGCGTTCTTCGCCCGGATCACTAAACCCACAGAAGAACCGGACCGCACCCTCCGGCGCGAGATCGTAGCCTACATCAATCACTACGAACTCGTCGCGATCGGTTGCGCCGTCGGCATCCTCGATGAGGGCTTCTACCGCAGCTGGATGCGCTCCCACGTCATCCGCGATTTCAAGCTCGCCCGCCCGCTCATCCTCGCCGCCCGAACCAACCCTGCCGACCCGGTGCCCGCCGCCTATGCCGGGTTCGAAGCCATGGCGGGCCGCTTTCGCCAGCACAGCACCGTCCCCTGGTTCAGGCGAGCAGTTTGGCGAGCCGGTCGAACTCCGCAACCTTCAGCGTCTCCGCCCGGCGCTCCCCCTTGATGTCAGCCCGCTCCAGCAACGCCTCCCCACCTAGGTCCCGCAACGAGCCGCGCAGCATCTTGCGCCGTTGCCCGAACGCAGCCGCGGTTAGCCGTTCCATGGTCGCGAACAGCGCCGGGCTGGGCTGATCCGGCAACGGCGCCAAGCCCACCACCGCTGACCAAACCTTCGGCGGCGGCGTGAACGCGGCGGGCGGCAGCCGCAGCAGCAGCGCGGTCTGGCAAACCCATTGTGTCAGCACCGACAGCCGCCCATACGCCGCGGTATCCGGCGCGGCGCAAATGCGCTCGGCCACCTCCAGCTGGAACATCAGCGTCATCCGCTCCCACGCCGCCGCCTGCCGCAGCCAGCCGATCAGCAACGGCGTCGCGACATTGTACGGCAGGTTGGCGGCGAGCTGCCGGGGCGCGGGCACCAGCGCCGCCAAGTCCGTCCGCGTCGCGTCCGCCAGCATGACCGTGAGCCGCCCGGGATACGCCGTCGCCAACTCCTCGATTGCCGGCACGGCGCGTGGGTCCAGCTCGATGGCCAGCACGCTCGCCGCGTCCGTCTCCAGCAGCGCGCGGGTCAGGCCACCGGGTCCCGGCCCTACCTCGACCACATGCCGCCCCGCCAGCGTGCCAGCCTGGCGGGCAATGCGCGACGTGACGTTGCTATCCAGAAGAAAATGCTGGCCGAGTTTCCGGCGGGCATCGAGGCCGTGCCGGGCGATGACCTCCCGTAACGGCGGCAGGGTCAGAGGATGCTCCGCTCTTCCAGCGCTTTCGCGTTGCGGCGCAGGTCACGCTGCAACTGGCGGGAGGCAGACTCGATACGCGCGTTCAGCACGATGTTGCTGACCTCCTCCTTGGTCGGCGCCACCGCGCTCTTCTGCTCCTTGGCACAGACCATAATGATCGCGACCCCCTCGGACGTGATCACCGGCTTGCTCGGTACTCCTGGCTGCAACCCGGCCAGCAGCGCCCGCAACGGGGCGGAGCCGACGGTGTCCAGCCGCACGTCCCCGGGATTGGCCGGGCGGGGGGAGCCCACGCGGGTGTTCGCCGCCTCGATGTCGGCGCAGGACCGGGCCGATTTGGCGATGGCCCCCGCCTGCTCCACCGCGCGGCGCTGCTGATCCGTAGGGGCACGCGGGTTCAGCGCACCGGTGAACGGGATGAAGGCCTGGCGGATATCCAGCACGGTCGCGGTATCCCGCCCGATCTCCCGCTTGCCGCGCATGGTCGCGATGACGATGCCGCCGGGCACGGGGATCGGATTGCTGATCGCGTTCTCCGGCATTTGACGCACGATGTCCGCCACCGGCGGATCCAGCTGATCGGCCCGAATCCAGCCGAGGTCGCCGCCCTGCAGCGCGTTCTGCGCCTGGCTGAACTGCGCCGCCACCACTGGGAACGGCGCACCGGCGCGGAGCTGGGTGATGACGGTGTCGGCGAAGCGCCGGGCATCGGCAGCCTTGGACGGGTCCTCGATCGGGATGAAAATCTCGCCTACGCGATACTCGGGCTTGCCGATGCTCTCCTGGAACCGCTTAGTCTGCTCTGCCACGTCGGCATCCGTCACTTCACCGCGCCCGCCCAGCTCCTGGCGAAGCACGCGGGTCCAGCCGATCTGCACGCGGACCTGATCGATCAGCGTGCGCGGCGCGACACCGCGGGCTGCGAGGCTGGCGGCCAGCGCGCCCCGCTGCATGTTGTTCCGCTGTTCGATTTCGGCGATGCTCTCGGCGATCTCCCGGTCGCTCACGGAAATCTTGCGGCGTTGCACCTCCTGCAGGCGTAGGCGCTCGTCGATCAGCTGTTTCGTGACCTGGGCGCGTAGCCGGCTCAATACATCTGGCGTGACCGGCAGGCCGGTCGTGAGCGCGAACAGCCTTCCGCGGTTGTCCACGTCCCCCGTTGTGATGACGTCGCCGTTCACCACGGCCACGATCCGCTCCCCGCCCGGCGCCGGTGCGCCCTCTGGTCTTTGGGCCAGCGCCGGGGCGGTGCAACCGAGCAAGCCAGCAAACATGAGAATATATGAACGCATAAGGGTCCTTTGGCGGCGGTCAGAGCGCGTGATAGCCGAACTGCCCGACGGTCTTGAGCGTGATTTGGAACAGGATGACGGTCGCGCCATTGTCGCCATTGAGCGCCGTATAACGCTTGGCGAAGTTCAAGTCGAAGATCGAGCACTCGTCCTCGTAACTGGCGTGCAGCCCGATCGCGGTCATCTTACCGAGATTCACGTCACGCCGCAGGTAGCCGGACAGCTTGTAGTGATCATCGATTTGCGTGCTGGCATTCAACGACACTTCGTTCCGATGCTGAAAATAGCTCGGTGGGATGACGTTGGTGTCATAGAGCGCATAGGGGTTGGTGGCCGAATACAAATACCCGGCCCCCACCCGGAGCGCCGGGCCGCCCACGCTGGCGACGGCGTCGGCGAAACGGACGTTACCGTTCTTGTGGTCGAACCGCGTGCGCCCTGTGAAATCCAGCCACGGCGCCGGGCTGAAGCTCAGCTTGCTCACCACGTCGGACGCGCGGGTGTTGAGGCCCGAGCCCACCGGGAAGGTGCCGTCCGCGTGGGTGCGGTAGGACTGGCCGATTAGTCCATCCAGCACCGCCTCCCCTAGCTTCCAGTTCACGTGCAGTCCCACATTGGCACGGATGCCTCCCTCAAGCCGGTCGATCCCCGGATAGCGGTTGAGCGCGAACAGATTCTGGTCGGTGAATTCGAAATCGAGGCTATCCTCGTTCGGAATGCGAGCCTTGCGGCCCCGACCGGTGTTCGGGGCAAGAATGACCTGCGCGATAGGCTCGATCAGCTGCGAGCCACGCTCCGTCTGGCGCACGAAAGGCCAGTTCATCTTCAACGCCGCCTGCACGTGGCCCACCACCGTCTGCGTCTGGCTAATGCTGGCGTAATTGGGGTTCTGGTTCAGGCTGGTCGCGCTATAGGCTGCCGAGATGCCCTGCAGCGTCAGCCCATACACCTCACCCAAGGCGCCCATAAACGGGCGGTCCCAATTCAGCACGGCGGACGCGCGTTGCGTATTGGTGCCCTGCGGCCGGATGATGTTGAAATCCTGCGTGTCGAAGCTGAGCCGCCCGCCCCAATCGTCCGGCTCACCAAAATAGCTATAGGCGTAACGCGGCAGCACGTATGGCAGGCGCACTTGCCTCACGCTGGTGACCAGGGATTGATAGGCGATGGCGTCGATCCGGGAGTACGCACCCGTGCCGAAACCCTCGAGGAACAGACGGCTGGTCAGCACGTCCCCGCGGTTGGCGACGCGGTAGTCCCTCAGATACCGCGCGCTGCTCGCCCGGTCGAGGTCGAAGCCATACCGCCAGGTGTCGTCCAGCGCGAAGCGTCCGCGGGCGAAGATGTCGCCCCCAGGCTTGTGCTGATCGTAGCCGAGGCTGCCGTCCACCGTAAAAATCCCATCGTTGAACCGGCGCCGGTATTGCGCGCCCAGTCCTAGGATATTCTGGCTGTTGAGGATGGGCGTAATGGTCGCGTCCGACTGCTCGTCAATTGCCCAGAAGTACGGCACCGAGAGAAAGGCGCCGAGGTGCTTGCTATACCCGAACGACGGCACTAGCAGGCCGCTGGCCCGGCGCACCGACGGGTCCACATGGGTGAAATACGGAAACCACGCGACCGGCACCCCATAGATGTCCAGCACCGCGTCCTTATATTCTATCCGCTTGTTGTCCCCGTCCTGCAGCGCGCTGCGAGCACGCAGCTGCCACAGCGGCGGTTTGGTGGGGTCCGCCGCGCACAGGTTACAGGTGGTATAGACGGCGCGGCTCAGCTCGTTGACCGAGCCTCCGGTCCGCCTTGCACCGTTGGCCACCAGCCGCCCATTCTCCGCCAGCAGCGCCCGCATGCCTTTCAGCACGCCGTCCCGCAGCCCTTCCGTGAGCTCCGCGTAGTCGCTGAACAGCACCTGCCCGTCCGGCTGCACCATGACCACGTGGCCAGTGGCGGCGATGACGTTGGTATTGCGGTCATATGTGATGCGGTCGGCCTTCAGGACATTGTCGTTCTGCCACGCCTCGACATTGCCGGCCGCGGTCACGACGGCATGCTCCCGGTCATACTGCACGCTATCGGCGGTGAAGGTCACGGGGTCATTGTTGTTGATCGCCGGCGGCGCGCCCGCGGCTGGTGCCCGGCGCAGCCCGACAAATTGCGCATGCGCCGCCCCGGCCCAGAACACGGCCATCAGCAGCAGCATGCTGCACTGAATGAGAGCTTTCACAAGGAACGTGACGCGGACATGACACCACTCTAGCCCGCCGAACGCGGCGGCAAAAGGGCACCCTCAGCCAGGACGATCCGGTCAGTCCTTCACTAGCCTAACCCGCTCGTCCTGCGCTCGCTGAAGCACGGCACGCCAGGATCGCCTCCCAAACGAGCTCCGGGCGAGCGGGGGCCGAAAGGGTCAGCGCTTGGTCCAGCCGCGCTCGCCTTGCTGCCAATAGGTCAGCGTGTGCCCGGCGTCGCGGGCCGCGGTCCAGCGGAGGCGGGCGGCGGTGACGGCGGAGGGGTCTTGGCCGTCGAATAGGTCGAACAGCCGGGTCCAGTCGCCCGCGGGCGGGGCGGTGCCGTCCAGCAGGAACAAGTAGCGGGCGCTGTTAGGATTTTCATCCAGACATGTCAGCCAGATCGGCTGCAGCGCCGCATGCCCGGTGCGGGCACTGCCGTGCGGGAGCCATGGAGGGGCAGTGCTATCCCACAGCGCTGCGTCCACGGCGGCCAGCCGCGCGTCCGAGCCGAGGCGCACCAATGCCCGCTCCCCGGCGTCTAGCGTCCGGCCCAGCAGCTGCGGCAAGGCGGCGTCCGGGCCGGTGCGGGTTAGGTGATAGAAGCCCCAATCGCTCATTGCAGGTAACGGTCTAATAAACGGACGCCGTAGCCGGTGGCGCCCAGGGCGTAGCGGTCCGGGTCGTACCAGTCGCCGGGCTCGCGCAACTCCATACCCGCGATGTCGAGGTGCGCCCAGGGCACGCCGGCCGTAAACTCACGCAGAAACGCGGCGGCGATGCTGGCATCGGGCTGTGACTTTCCGGTGCTGCAATGGCGTAGATCGGCGATGTCTGACCGGATCGCGTCGGTATGCTCCGCGCCGATCGGCATGGGCCACAACCGCTCCCCCACCGCCGCCCCGGCCGCGGTCAGCGCGGCGCCCAGCGCCGGGTCGCCGAACAGCCCGGCGCGGTCATGGCCGAGTGCCGTGATGATGGAGCCGGTGAGGGTGGCGAGGTCAATCAGCGCGGTGGGGCGCAGGTGCTGCACGGCCCAGGACAGCGCGTCGGCCAGGATGAGCCGGCCCTCCGCGTCGGTGTCCACCACCTCCACCGTGCGGCCGGAGTGGCTGCGCAGCACGTCGCCGGGGCGGTAGGCGTCGGCGCCGATGGCGTTTTCCACCAGCGGCAGGACGGCGATCACGGGCGTGCGGGACCGGCGCAGGGAGGCGGCCAGCAACGCCCCGGCGCAGGCCGCGGCCCCCGCCATGTCGGCGCGCATATCCCACATACCCATGCGCGGCTTGATGCACACGCCCCCGGTATCGAAGGTGACTCCCTTGCCCACCAGCACGACCGGCGGTCCCTCCCCCTCACCCCGCCAGCGGAGGACCGCGAGGCAGGGGGGGTGCACCGACGCGGCGCCCACGGCCAGGAGGCAGCCAAAACCCTCCTCCGCCAATTGCGCAGGGTCCAGGATCTCGACCTGCACCCCCTCCCGCTCGAGCCGGGTAAGGCGGGTGGCAAGGCCCTGCGGGGTCAGGATATTGCCGGGTTCGGTGACGAGGTCGCGGGCGAACCAAACCCCCTCCATCGCCGCGTGCACCGGCGCCCAGGCGGCCCGGGCGGCGGCGGGGTCATGCACCAGCACGTCGAGGTCGGTGAGGCGGGAGCAGCGCGGGTCGGGCTTGGCGCGCAGCCGGTCGAACCTCCAAGCGCGGAGGCACGCACCGGCCGCAAATGCCACGGCCTGCTCTGCATCCAGAGCACGGGCATCAAGGGCGATATGCTCTTCGCGCAGGGCCCGCGCGACGGCCAGCGCCCCCGCCGCCTCGTAATCCCCCACAGTGCCCAGCAGCAGAAGGCGCCGGGTGCGGCCCACCAGGTCGGCCGCTTCACCCTCCGCCCCGGTGAACCCGGCGAGGGCAGCGCGGGACGGGCGGGGCGGCTCGGCCCCTGCCGGCACCGGCACCGCGCGCAGCCGGGCGGCGCTGTGCCGGACGAAGCGGACGCGGATCAACGCTCGTAGTGCTCGGCCACTAGCTGATCGAGTAAGCGAATGCCGAACGCCGTCGCGCCCTTGGGTATCGTGGGCCGGTCCTTGGTGGCCCAAGCGGTGCCGGCGATGTCCAGATGCGCCCAGGGCCCGCGCACGAAGCGCTGCACGAATTGCGCGCCGATGATAGAGCCGCCGGGCCGCCCGCCGATATTCTTCATGTCGGCGATGTCGGAGCGGATCAGCTTGTCGTAGGCCTTGCCGAGCGGCATGCGCCACAGCTTCTCCCCCGTGGTCTCACCCACCGCCAGCAGCCGGGTCGCCAGCTCCTCATCGTTGCAGAACAGCCCGGCGTGCTCATGGCCGAGCGCCACGATGATGGCGCCGGTGAGGGTCGCGAGGTCGATCGAGAGGCGCGGCGTGAACCGGTCCTGCGCGTACCACAGCAGGTCGGCCAGCACGAGGCGCCCCTCGGCGTCGGTGTTCTGCACCTCGATCGTCTGGCCCGACAGGCTGCGGATCACGTCGCCGGGGCGCATGGCGGTGCCGCTGGGCATGTTCTCCACCAGGCCCACGATGCCCACGGCGTTCACCTTCGCCTTACGCCCAGCCAGCGCCGTCATCAGGCCGATGACCGTGCCGGCGCCGGCCATGTCCCATTTCATGTCCTCCATGCCCGGCGCCGGCTTGATGCTGATGCCGCCGGTGTCGAAGGTGACGCCCTTGCCGATGAAGGCCAGCGGCGAGGGGTTGGCCCCGTCCGGCGCGCCCCGCCATTGCATGACCACGACCCGCGCCTCCCGCGCGCTGCCTTGCGCGACGGCCAGGAGCGCGCCCCAGCCTTGGCGTTGCAGCTCGGCCGGTTCCAGCACTTCGACGGTGAGGCCGGTATCCGTCAGCGCCTGGCAGCGCGCGGCCATTTCGGCGGGATAGAGCACGTTGGGCGGCTCGCTGACGAGGTCGCGGGAGACGGTGGTGCCGCGCAGCACGGCGGCGAGCGGGGCGTAGGCGGCCTCGGCGCCGGGCACATCGCCGGTGAGCACCGTGAGGCTGGTGAGCTTTGGCTTATCGTCGGCCGGCTCTTTGGTTCGGTAGCGATCAAAGCGGTAGCTGCGCAGCTGGGCGCCGAGTGCCGCGTGGGCCGCATGGCTTGCGGGCATGCCATCCACCGCGAGCGCGCCGTGCTCGTGCCGCGCCATCGCGACGGCGGCGGCACCGCCGGCCTCCTCCATGCCGTGCAGGGTATGCTCGGAGGATTTGCCGAGCCCGATCAGCACGATACGCGGCAGTTGCTCACCGCCCAGCACGACGCAGGTCTGGCTCGTGGCGCCGGTGAAGCCCCCGGCCTGCGCCGCCCGCGTGAGCGCGCCCCCGCTGGCCTGATCGGCGTGGGCATGCAGGGCGGAGGGCGGGGCGCCCTCGACGACCAGCAGGGCGAGTGCGCCGGTGGTGGGAAGGGCGGCGGGGGAAAACCGTGTCTCGATCATGCATGCTCCAGCGTCGGTAGCGGGACTGTAGCAGGCAGGGGCGGGGATGCTAGGGTGGGGTGTGTGGGGTGATCCTCTCGATGTTGCGGGCAGGATGTCCAAACCGCGACATTGTCCAAGCAAGCTAAACAATACAGAGAAAGCCGCCTTACTGCACCTGGAGACCGGGATGGGATTGTTGATGCGATCTTTCGCTGGAGCCGGAATGCGACGGGGGAGGGGCGTGATTGGCCTGTCCCGGCGTGAGTGACGTGCAATCGGCGCATGGGGTCCCGTTCCGGGATGCTGTGTGGGTATGGCTGCGCGTCGCCGCGCTGTCGTTTGGGGGGCCGGCCGGGCAGATTGCGGTCATGCATCGAATCGTCGTCGAGGAGAAGCGCTGGATCGGGGAGGCGCGGTTTCTGCATGCGCTGTCGTATTGCACGCTGTTGCCGGGGCCGGAGGCACAGCAGCTGGCGATCTATATCGGGTGGCTCATGCACCGGACGCGGGGTGGGATCGTGGCCGGCGTGCTGTTCGTGCTGCCGGGTGCGGTGTCCATTATGGCACTGAGCTACGTCTATGCCGGGTGGGGCCGGGTGGGGGCGGTGGCGGCGCTGTTCTTCGGGCTGAAGTCGGCGGTGCTGGCGGTCGTGCTGCAGGCGGTGGTGCGGGTCGGACGGCGTGCGCTGATCAGCCGCCCCTTGCGGGCCATCGCGGCGGCGGCGTTCGTGGCGATCTTCGTGTTCGCGGTGCCGTTTCCGCTGATTATCCTGGCGGCGGGGCTGATCGGCTGGTTCTGGCGCTTTCCGGCGGCCGGGCATGGCGGCGGGGGGCGCGGGCTGGCGGAGGCGGATAGTTTACTGGGAGAGGCCCTGCCGCCGCACGCCCGCACCAGCGTGCGCACCGCGCGGCGGGCGGCGCTGATCTGGGGCATGCTGTGGCTCGGCCCCGTCCTGGCCATCGTGGCGACACTGGGCGCGGGCAGCGTCTATGGGCAGATCGCGCTGTTCTTCAGCGAATTGGCCGTGGTCACGTTCGGCGGCGCCTATGCCGTGCTGGCCTACATGGCGCAGGAGGCGGTGGCGCATTACCATTGGCTGCAGCCCGGCGAGATGCTGGACGGGCTGGGCATGGCGGAGACGACGCCGGGCCCTTTGATCATGGTGACGCAGTTCGTGGGGTTCATGGCCGCCTACCGCGCGCCGGGCACGCTGGCGCCGTGGGTGGCGGGGACGTTGGGCGGGGTGCTCACGACCTGGGTCACGTTCACGCCGTGCTTTCTGTGGATTTTCCTCGGCGCGCCGTTCATCGAGGCGTTGCGCGGCAACCGGGCGCTGACGGGCGCGCTGTCGGCGATCACGGCGGCGGTCGTGGGGGTAATCCTGAACCTCGCAGTATGGTTCGCGCTGCACACCTGGTTTACCGCGGCCGCGCCGGTGCTGGGGTTCGAGGTGCCGATGTGGTGGAGCCTCGACCCGTGGGCATTCGGCTTATCGATGGCGGCGGTGCTGGCGATCTTCCGGTTCAACATGGGCATGATCACGACGCTGCTGGCCTGCGCGGCGGCCGGGGTGGGGCTGCATTGGGCGTTAGGGGTGGTTTAGAGAAGCCGCAGCGTCGCCGGGTCGGGGCTGTCGAAGAATCGGTCTAGCCCGGCTGCGAACACGCCCGGTCCGGGTGCGGCGGCGGCGAACAGGGTGAGGCAGGAGCGGAACTTGAGGTCGTCCGGGCTGCCGAAGATGGCGTGGGCCGTGCGGTCCGGCACGGCCAGCACCAGGCCCGTGCAATGCAGGAGCCATGTGCCCAGCGAGGGGTGTGCCAGATAGGCCTGCTCCTCCGCCATATCCTGGATCGCATAACGTTGCGCCATCGCGCTATGGCCGAGCCCGGCGATCTGCGGGAAGACGAACCACATCCAGTGCGTCCGCTTCTGACCGGCGCCGAGCTCCGCCTCCACCTGCGCGCGGAGCGGGGCCTGCGCCGTCATGAACCGGTCGAAACTCATCCGGTGATGTGCGGGTCGGTGAGACGCCGCCGTTCATCGAGGGCGAAGCGGTCCGTCATGCCGGCGATGTAGTCCGCCACGACGCCGGCCGCCCGGCGCTCGTCCCCTTCGCCCGCCTGGCTGCGCCAGCCATCCGGCAGCAGGCTGGTGTCCCGGTGCAACAGGCCGAACAGCTCCTCCGTCACGCGGCGCGACTTGCTGGTCATGCGGTTCACCCGCCAATGCCGGTACATGCGGGCGAACAGGAAGTCCTTGATGGCCTGATTGGCCTCCGCCATGGCCGGGCTGAAGGCGATGACGGGGGATTTGGAGCGCCGGATCGCCTGCGCGTCCTTGGGGTCCAGCTTGGCCAGCCGCCGCCGGCTTTCGGCGATGAGGTCGCCCGCGAACGCGTTGATGACCCGGCGGATCGTCTCATGCCGCAGCCGGGGCGGGGGCACGTCCAAATGCGACCGGCGCGCCTCCTGCAACGCTGACCCTACGACCGGCAGATGCGCAATGTCGTCCGGTCCGAACAGCTGTGCCCGCATGCCATCATCGAGGTCGTGGGAGTGATACGCCACGTCATCCGACATGGCCGCAACCTGCGCCTCCGCCCCGGCATGGGTGTTCAACTCTAAGGGATGACGTTTGGTGTATTCTTCGATATAGGCGGGCGGGTGGCGAAGCGGACCGTTATGCTTGGCCAGTCCCTCCAGAGTCTCCCACGTCAAATTTAAGCCATCGAAGGCGGCATACCGGTTCTCCAACTTGGTCACGATCTTGAGCGACTGCGCGTTATGATCGAAACCGCCCCATGGTTTCATGCAAGTATTCAGCCCGTCCTCCCCAGCATGCCCAAACGGCGTGTGGCCGAGGTCATGCGCGAGCGCCAGCGCCTCCGTTAGGTCCTCATCCAACGCGAGCGCCCGAGAGATCGAGCGGGCGATCTGCGCCACCTCGATGCTATGTGTAAGGCGCGTACGGTAATAGTCACCCTCGTGATTGACGAATACCTGCGTTTTATACTGCAGCTTGCGGAAGGCCGAGCTGTGGATGATGCGGTCCCGGTCCCGTTGCCACGGACTACGGCCCGGCGCCTCCGGCTCCGGATGAAGGCGCCCCCGCGAGGTCTCCGGAAGAACGGCGTAGGCGGCATGCATTCCATGAGCGTAGCACGGATCGCCGTAAAAGGACGCCCCCTCTCCCGCTGGCCCTACGGCGGTCACGCATGTGCGAATCAATTTTGACTGGCGTTCGGGTTGGTTTTCCGAATCCATGACTGGTGTTCATGGAGCGATTCGCATGAGTGATGACACCCTTGGTTCCTTTGGCGACGCGCGGTTGCGGCGGGTAGGTGCGCGTTTGCTGGCGGCGATGCAGAACGCGCCCACGATGTGTTTGCATGCTCTGGCTGAGACCCGCAACGAGGCTCTCCGCTTTGGTCAGTTCCTCGACAACCCGGCCGTGAGTGCGGACGAGATGCTGGTGCATACGGGCCGGGTCACTGGCCGACGCGCGGCCGGCCGGCATGTGTTGGCGGTTCAGGACACGACCGAGCTGCACTTCGCCTCGCACGGGGCGAGCAAGCGGGGGTTCGGCCGGGCAGGCAACGGAGAGGACATCGGCCTGTTCCTGCATCCGACGGTCGCCGTCGATGCTGCCACGGGCGGCGTGATCGGCCTTGTGGGTGCCCAGGTGCTCAACCGGACCGAGGGCCTGGTGGCCGACCGTAACACCCGGGCCGCCGATGCCAAGGAGTCGCGCCGTTGGCTGGCGGGGGCCGAAACCGCCGCGGCCGTTCTGGAGGACGCGGCGCTGGTGACGGTCGTCGCCGACCGCGAGAGCGACATCTACGACCAGTTCGCCCGCCGGCCCGAAGGTGCCCACCTCCTGTGCCGGGCGGCACAAGACCGGGCCTTGACGACCGGGTCGCGGCTGTTCGCCAGTTGTGCATCGTGGCCCGAGCAGGACCGCGTCTGTATCGAGATACCCGCGCGCGGGCCGCGTCCGGCGCGCTCGGCCCAGGTTGCGATCCGGTTCGGCGAGGTCACGCTGAGACGCCCGGCCAAAGCGGCCCGGAGCCTGGCCGAAACGGTGACCTTGCGCGTCGTGGACGTGCGCGAGGTCGGGGTGCCGGAGGCAATGACGGAGGATAAGGATGCGGTGCATTGGTGCCTGCTGACGACGCATGCCGTGCCGGATGTGACGCGGGCCCGCGAGATCGTCGGCTGGTATCGGCTGCGCTGGACGATCGAGCAGGTGTTCCGCACGCTCAAGAGTGCCGGGGCAGAAGCGGAGAACTCGCAAGTCGTCGAGGCACGACGCTACGTCAAGCTGGCGGTGACGGCGCTGATCGCGGCGGTGCGGATCGTGCAGATCGTGGTAGGGCGCGACGCCGCGACCGGCCAGCCGCTGAGCGACGCAGCCGATCCAGCCGACACGCCGATGCTGAAGTCGTGCTGCGCCAAGCTCGAAGGCCGGACGGCGGCGCTGAAGAACCCCCATGCCGACGACACGCTGGCCTGGTTCGCCTGGATCGTCGCCCGCCTCGGCGGCTGGTCCGGATACCACTCGAGAGGCTACAAGCCGCCCGGACCCAAGATCATCGCCCGAGGAGTGCTGAAACTCGACGGGATCAAACAAGGGTGGGCCCTCGCTCATTCCGCAAATGTGTGACTCCCGTAGCCCGCTGGCCGGAGAGGGTCTTCAAAACACCGCGTCCCCGCGCTACATGGGTGAGTATGACCGAATTCAGCATCTCAGACCGTGCCGCCGAACGCGTGAGCGAGATCGTCGCCGCACAAGGCAGGCCTATGGCGCTCCGCGTCGCGGTGCTCGCCGGCGGCTGTAGTGGGTTTCAGTATAAGTTCGAACTCGATGAACACCGGGCCGATGACGATCTGGTCGTGGAACAAGGCGCGGCCCGCGTGCTGGTCGATCCGGCCAGCCTCGACCTGCTCGGCGGGTCGCAACTGGACTATACGGACGAGTTGATGGGCAGCCACTTCGTGGTGAAGAACCCCAACGCGACCTCCGCCTGCGGCTGCGGCACCAGCTTCAGCGTCGATTGAGGCCGCCCCACGCGCCATGAAGATTGCTACCTGGAACGTAAACTCCATCCGCATGCGGGAGGGGCTGGTTCTGGACTGGCTGACGCGCGAGCAGCCGGATTTATTGCTGATGCAGGAAATCAAGTGCGAGGCGGCGCAGTTTCCTGAGTTGGGGTTTGCTGGCCTCGGCTACCACGCCCATGTGTGTGGCCAGAAATCGTATAACGGCGTTGCCATACTATCCCGGATCCCCGTCGAAATGGTGCACCGGGCCTTACCGGGCCTGCCGGACGATGACGTGCAAGCCCGGTATTTGGAGGTCGTAGCGGAAGGCATACATATCGGCAATCTATACTTGCCAAACGGCAATTCCGGCGGGGATGCAGGCTATCAATACAAGCTGCGTTGGATGCAATGCTTGACTGATCGAGCGCAATTGTTGCTGGAAGCCGATACGCCGTGCGTTTTTGCCGGAGATTATAATGTCTGCCCCACGGACGCGGATTTCGCGCCGGGCACGCTGCCGCAGGGCGATGCCCTGGTCCGCCCTGAAACCCGCGCGGCGTTCCGCACGATGCAGTGGCTGGGTCTGACGGACGCGCTACGGGCACTGCATCCCCGAGACCGGGTCTGGACGTTTTGGGATTACCAGGCCGGCGCCTGGCAGCGTGACCAGGGTCTGCGCATCGACCACGCCCTGCTATCCCCGGACCTCGCCGAACGTTTGATCCGCGCCACGCCGGACAAGGCGGAGCGGGGCATGACGCAGCCATCCGACCATGTGCCGGTCGTGTTCGAGATCAGCTAGCGCTACAGCGACGCGAAAAACGCCACCCCCGTCCACCACGGCGCTGACCCGGCGGACCTGGCCAGGCTTCCCCCACTTGGGCATCGAGCTGCTGTCGTTCTTGGAGCAGTGCCAGGCCCGGGTCTGGGTGGCGCTGGCGGCGCTGCCGGCCGATGCGCGCTCGGACCGGATGCTGACGGTGGCGCAGCGATTCGTGGACGCGGCCTATCAGGCGACGGCGGCGAACAACTGGGTCTCTGGTGCAGACGCTGGAGACCGCGGCCGATGTCAGTCTGCAGATCGCCGCCATGCCCGACGCCAGCCGCCACGCGCTGACCGAGAGGTTCATGCACAATCGTTTGCCGGGCAAGCGTTCTCCGAGACACAGAGCGCGGCGGGGTTCCTTGGCTTCACCAATACGGCAGCCACGGCCACCTCCAGTGCTGTGACGGCAACCCAGGCCTTGGGCCGGACCATCCTAGCCGGAACGGCGTTGGTGGGTAGCGCGTCCGGTATCGCACAGAGTGCTGCAAACGGTGACGCGCTGGGGGTTGCGGCCGGCGTGCTGGAGGTGGCAGCCGCGGTGGCCGGCGGCCTGGTGTCCACCAATGAAATCCCAGACGCCACGAACCTGGGTGCCCTGCTGCAAGGCGTGGCCGTCTATGGCGGCATCGCCTCCCTGGCCACGAGCGGAGCGGACGCCTTCATCCATGGCGACATCGCGGGAGAGCTCGCGTCTAGCCTGAATGCGCTGACGCAGCTTGTGGCAGCGAGTGTGCCGGTCCAATCCGATAAGACGAAAGCAGACGGATCGATCATAACGGATTACATTGAGGTGGTGCCATTTGGCAAATCGCCGCCATTAAGCTTAGACGCATTTAGTCTTGTAGAAGACTCAGATCTTGGCACAGCTCTAAATAATGGGAGACTTAAGGGTTACTGACTGCCACCAGCCACAGATCCAAAGTTGATTTCAAGCGATTACATCGCCGTTGTCGATGATTTTGGAAACATTCTGGGCTACTCACCGTTACAGGTACAAGTTTATGGGGCAGTGGCAGTAATTGCCAGTCTCGGAGTGATAGTCGCGGGCGGGGCATTGTTGCCCGTAGAGGCTGGCGCGGAGATCGGTACTGTTCCCAAGGATGGAACTGTTGTTGGAGCTGAAGCCGCCGGGGCCGCACCAAACCTGTTGAAGCTCGGTCAAAAATTTAATAAAAACGCGAACAGTCCAGCAGGCGCGAATGTGCTTGAGGATCCAAACTTAACCGTATTAAAATTTATAGCAGAAAATCGTACAGCTAGCATTCTTCGAGTGTTTCCGAAGGAGTATCTGAATATGACTATCGGCGAGGCCCTCAAAACACGTGGTAGTACGGTAAGAAGACTGATTATTGACGGGAGGTTTTCGAATTGATCAGCAAAGAGATGTTTTCTTGTAAAATGAGATACCACATATTCGTTGGTAACAGCCCGTCTTGCCTCGCCAACGATCAAGTTCACGTCTTTGATGCTACTGACTATGACGTAGCCTTTTCAAAAGCTCTTCAGATTGGACTTCAAGGTGAGGAGTTATTTATCAATTCTGAAAATGAGACTGTTCAGTGGAGGTTCGCGGCAGTTATATCCCTTGACCGTGTTTTCATCGGCCAAGGAAGCTCACAAGTCTACTCAGAACCGCTACATCTTGACGGACACTCAATGATCGCAGTTGATTTTTTATTTCGACCTGAACTCTCAGAGCCCATACAAACAATTTAGTGATGTCCTAATCTGGGAGGTGCAGCCCGACTCCAAACAAGGCGTAACTGATCAGCCTGGAAGGCGCAGGCGGAGGTGGTGCAGGCCGATTACGACGCGACGCACGGGCCCAGCCCCTCGGGCAACCGGGTGGGGCTGATCGGCGACCTGCAGATGTTCACCGGCAACGAGCTGCTGTCGTTCTTGGAGCAGTGCCAGGCCCGGGTCTGGGTGGCGCTGGCGGCGCTGCCGGCCGATGCGCGCTCGGACCGGATGCAGACGGTGGCGCAGCAATTCGTGGACGCGGCCTTTCAGGCGGCGGCGGCGAACAACTGGGTCTCTGGTGCAGACGCTGGAGACCGCGGCCGATGTCAGTCTGCAGATCGCCGCCATGCCCGACGCCAGCCGCCACGCGCTGACCGAGCGGTTCATGCACAAGAACGTCAAGCACGACATCACGGTGGACCCCAACACCGCCAACCCGTTCGCGAGCTTCTCCGACCACAGCAAGGGCGAGGACGCCGGGTCCATCGTTGAGGCCGTGGCGGGCGTGATCATCAACATCGTCGCCGCCTTCGTGCCAGTGCTGGCGCCGCTGGCGATCGCCTGGGACGTGGCGGAGGCGGGTAAGAGCTTCTCTCAAGGCAACATCCTGGGCGGCTTCCTGAACCTGGCCGCGGCGGTGGGCGCTGGGGTGACTTACCTGGGCAGCGCAGCGGCCGCGGGTTCGGAGGCGGCACAGGCGACCAGCGCAGTGGCCCAATCGCTCGGCTACACGGGCGGCGCTGTGGCAGGAGCCACGCTCACGGTCCCCCAGGCGGCGGCGGCGACGCAGGCATTTGGGCAGACTATCCTGGCTGGCACGGCCCTGGTGGGAGGGGCCGCGGGCATCGCGCAAAGCGCCGAGCGGGGCGACGGGCTGGGCATTGTCGCCGGTTTGCTGGAGGTGGCCGCCGCGGTCGCGGGGGGCCTGCTCTCCACTGGCGAGGTCTCGGCCGGAACCAATTTCGGCGCCGTTCTACGAGGCGTGGCCGTCTATGGCGGCATCGCCTCTCTGGCCACGAGCGGGGCGGACGCCTTCATCCATGGCGACATCGCGGGAGGGCTCGCGTCCAGCTTGAATGCGCTCGAGCAACTGATAGGAACGAGCATAAGCCATGGTGACGTAACCGACACCTTGAGCCGCCCGGGTGAAACGGGGAGTTCAGTCGATTCCGTCTATCAGGAAGACCTGCCGCCGCCAGCTCCTCCAGCAGCTGACGCAACTACTAGGGAATCCTTTGCGGAAGCGAGCAACCCAGACTCATTCATGTTGGTAGCAAGCTTGGGCGATATAGCTCTAAGCCCTGTTACAGTCACGCCGGCGCTGCTTGCCCTGGAAGCCCTCGGGTTCATTGCTCTAATACCGCTTGAGCTCGTCGCTGGCGGACTTTTACTTACTGTCGGAGCGCTTGCCTTTTTTCGCTATGGCGTATCAAACACCTTTCCGGTCCAAGGATACGAACCTGATCAGATAGGGGTGGCTCCGGTCAGTGCTGAAATAAACGCCCGTGACGGAACGGTTCTTATTTACCGAGGCTCGCCGGCCAACGGTCCCGACATCAACCTTCAGACCACAGCGACCCTGACAATCGGTGCTGAAGGAGTACTCTACAGCAATCAGGGCGACGCTGTCGGCTACCTTCGAAACGGCGCCGTCGTTCTGAACGAGGGAGTGACGCCTTCAGGCCTGCTTAGTGGGCCAACGGCAAATGCTCCGACGTCGGCCGACCCAACGCCTAACCCCCCGTTGATCAGTCCATCAGGGCAGACAGGATCGCCACCTGGCCCGGAGAGACCGGACGGTCAGCCGATCAACCCAGATCAGCCATCTACGCAGAGTGGAAGGCTAAGTGGAGACGTAGAGAGCCTTACGCCAGCAGAGCGGAAGATTGCACAGGAGTTGGTCGCCGAGGTAAGAACGTGGAGATCATTCCTCGGGGGCCAGGATCGACGCCCGACTTTAAAATAGACGGGGTTACGACTGAGCTGAAAACGCTTCGGGCAGCTGGGACCAACACTCTCAAAATGCGATTCAGGTTGCAGACTCACAGGGTCCTGCGCAAATCCTGATCGACGCTAGAAACGTCGCCATCACACCTGATGAGGCTTTAACACAAATTCTTCGGGCCAACGGAAATCTGAAGAATTTCTCGGGACGTGTAACTGTGCTAACGGCCAAGGGCATTGTTAAGTTTTAGGAGAAGATAGATGGGATTAACCGCCGCAGTCTTTCATGGTCTTTCAACATTATCCAAAAAGATGAACTATGAAAGCTATGTGATTGACGACCTTACTGGAGAAGTAACGATTTTTGATTCGTGCGGCGATGAAATACATGCAGATAATATTGCAATTTCGATCAGAATAGGAAGTTTGAGCGAGATTTCATCAATAAGAAAAAGACTTGACGACTACCTGCCGCAAGGCGGGTCATTGATCAAGGAGAAAATTCTTTATTCAGGTTCGCATTCTGGAGATGTCATTAACAAGAAAGAGATTGATGGACTCGACGCCGAACTTAAGTCTTTAAAAACATCAGAGGACAGTCTGCTTCAAAAGTTTTCGACTGATCTTTGGAAGGTAATTCTAGTCGCAAGGAATGAGAATAATCCTATTGTTTTTCTTTAGGCGTAACTCAGTCTGCCAGTCGGTTAATCAGCTTCTGTAGGCAGCCTGACGGCGACGGCCGATCTGGGCGCAATCTATGGGCGGGAGTTGGGGCGTGCGCGGGAGCCCGACGTCGTGCCAGTGTGGGAGAGTGCGCTGTCGCAGGGTGCCTCGATGAACAGCGTGATCGCCGAGATCGCGGTGTCGCCCGAAGCGGCAGGCGACATCCAGGGCCTGTATCAGCAGGTTCTGGGCCGGGCGGCCGATGCGGTGGAGGTGAGCGCGGCCGAGAGGGCGCTGGCGCAGGGCTACACGACGCTGCCAGGATCGCAGGGTGCCTTGCCCGGTTCGGTCGGCGCGACGGAGGATGTTGCGATCCTCTACCAAATCTGCTAGGCCGTGCGGTGGACACGGGCGGGCTGAGCTACTGGGAAAACGCGCTGCAGACCGGCACCAGCATGATCCAGGTGCGGGCCGGAATCGCCGGCTCTCCCGAGGAAGCCAATGCCATTCAGGCGGCGTTCCAGACGACCCTTGGCCGGGCGGCGGACGCCAGCGAGGTGGCAGCCTATCAGCAGGTGCTGGGCAGCAATGGCAGCTGGACGCTGTCTCTGGTCACCAAAGCACTGGTGCCGGCGGCGATTAACGCGTTCTACCACCAGCTGTTCGGCCGCGACGCCATGCCGGTGGAATACGCCGACAAAGCAGCCGCCCTAGCGGCTGGGCAGTCGCTGCAGAGCCAGTTCAACTACCTGCGTCCGATCTTTGCGACCTCGGCCACCGAGACCGGAACCATCAACCTGTTCTACCAGCACATTTACGGCCGGGACGCGAGGGCGGCGGAGCTGACGATCCTGGAAGCCAACCTGGCCTCCGGCCAATCGCTGCTGGCGCTGTAAGGCAGCGTGACGCCTCTCGTCGCCAAGCAGGTGTTGGCGCCCTATAAGAACGATTTCGGTCGCACCGACGTGTCGTATGGTGAAATGTCGTTCTGGGAGAACATCGCGCTCACCCAAAGCTGAACGTGGTGCGGGCCGACCTCGCCGGCAGCCCAGGCGCCACGTCGTATCTGCAATCCGTGTTCCAGCAGAATCTCGGCCGCCCGGCGTCATCGAGCGAGGTCGCGGGCTGGCTCGCCGCCGAGCGCGCCGAGACCGACCCGGCCACGCCATTCACGGTCACCATGCCCAACGGCACGGTGATCGCCACCACGGACGCGCAGACCATCGTGGTGGAGGCGGTCAAATGGTTTTTCCTCAAACCAACGGAGATATTCTGTCGAGGTCAGGCGCTGTGCTTGGAAACATGCAGAACGGTGTCCCGGTGTTCGATCAAGCCGCGCTTTCGGCGTTTACCACCTCGCAGACGAGCTTCCCGATCTCCACAGGATCACCGCCCGTGGTGCTCCCGCCGTTTCAGGAGGGCTATGAGCCGACCTTCAGCGGACCGACCATCTTCGTGACGCCCATCGCCGATCCGCAGCCCCTCATCCTGCCCGGCCGCACCATCGATGCCATCCCGCTGATCGATATTGAGTCCCTTCCGATCACGGTTGACGGACTGCCAACGATTATGGAAAGTCGAGCGTGCCAGGAATCGGAACAATATGTGCGGGGCTTGCTGCCGGTGGGCACGCTGATCCAGCAATCCTTCAAGGGTCGCAAGCTCGTGCCGTATGGCATCCCGGGCAGCGTCCGGTCTGATCTTACCTCGGCGGACCTGAAAACTGCCAGCTGGGAGGTCAAAAACTATAATCTGGCTACCAACACTGCCGGATTGATCAACGCCACCGCCGCGCAAGGTAGAGACCGGGCGTTGAACCTGCCGGCGGGGATGACGCAGTATGTCTATATCGATATAACCGGACAGGATGTCACAGCAGATCGAAGAGACGCGATCCGCTTAGCCATAGAAACCAAGAGTAGTGGCGCAATAAATAAAGACAATATCGAGTTCTTTGAACGAAAGTAGGGGACATGGATCAGGCAATAAATGCAGGAATCGTCGCGGTGTACGGCGGCGGTGATATATCTCAGCTTGGCCATTCCGGTGACATCCAGGTCTTTTTCGGCTGCATTCAGCGCTACGCCGGCGATGTGCTGGACCAGACCGGCAGGCATCTGATATTGGATCGGCTCTACAAGCGTTATTTGCGCCTGGAGGAGACTGCCCCGGCCGCCGCGGCTATGATTACGGTCCAGCAGCATTTCGCCAAGATCCCGACCGCAAGCATAGATTGGGCAGCGCTCGGATTGCAGCCGGAGACCTCGGAATTCAAGCTCGGACTCGACACGGCCGGCGCTGTGTTCGATGAAGGAGGCTACTTCCGGCGTTTTCAAGGGTGCGTCAATTCAGTCCTTTATCGTCATGAGCATGGCGAGACTTTCTTTCCGATCATGCTGAGCCGTTCGGATTTCGAGAGCCTGCACCACGCAAAGACCCGGCCCCGCGAGGAGTATGACACGCTCGATGGCCCGCCTTTCTGGCTCGCCACCCCACCTCCCCCCCAACCGGCACCGAGCTACAAGGACGGCAAAGAGGTCCCGCACGGCACGCCCGGCAGCATCCGGCCGAATCATGTCTCGGAAGACGGCAAGAGCGCGGCATTCACCGTCAAGATGAGCGATTTCACTGGACCGAAGTGAATGCGCAAGACGGGACCTCTTATACGTGTCCGTAAGGCATAAGCTCGCCGCCAGCTGAAGATCGGCCGCCCGGCCTCTGCCAGCGAGGTCGCGGGCTGGCTGGCGGCGGAACGCTCTGGCGCTTCACCGGGCATCCAGTTCACCGTCAGCATGCCCAACGGCATGTTGATCGCCACCACGGATGCGAAGAACATCGTGGTGGAGGCGGCGACCTACGTCACCCTGAGCGGCGGCCTCACCCCCACCATCACCGACGATGCAGGCAACGTCACCACCTTCCGCAACGGCGCCGAGTTCGCCGCCTATGCCCTGTCCATGGCGACTGCGGCCGGGCAGGCCTCGCCCGACATCCTCACCACCTAGGACCTGACCAGCACCTGGCTCCTGGATGTGGGCCAGGCGGACCTGCAGGCGGCGTCCGACTTGCAGAAGCTAGCGCAAGCGGACTATGCCGCGGGCCGGACGCAGCAGGGGTATCTGGAGCAGATCGGCGCGCAGCTGGCCATGCAGCTGCAGCGGACCACCCCCGCGAACCGCCACCGCTCGCCATCGCCGTCAGCATCGGCCCATACCTGGCGGTGGTCACCGTCACCGGGGACGCCGGTGACCCGGCTGCTGCGGCCGGGTTCCGCTATACCTGGACCGACACCGACGCCGCTTCCAGAAAGGGGCGCAGCGCTGGTTTCTTGAAGGGCACAGCGTTTATCATTCGAACAGGCCCGCGGTGAAGTCGGCCAGGTCGCCACCAAGGAATTGCAGGCCGGGGACAGCGGCGGCGGCGGCCGCCTCCATGTCGGTCCGGCTATCGCCGATCATCAAGCAGCGCGCCGGGTCAAGCTGCCAAGTGCGGATCAGGTCGAGTAGCATCCCGGGAGCTGGCTTGCGCCATGGATGAGCCTGCCGGTATGCGGGAAGCGGGGCGTCCGGATGAAACGGGCAGTAGCGCATGTCATCGATCGTGCCGCCAGCCATCAACGCCTGATCGAGCAACCAGGCGTGCAGGGCGTTGAACTCGGCCTCCGAATAGAGCCCGCGAGCGATGCCGGACTGATTGGTGACCACGAAGACGTGCCATCCGGCCTCACCTGCCCGCCGGATCGTGGTTAGGGCACCGGGGGTGAAGTCGAAGCGATCCTGGGAGCCGACATAGCCGTGGTCTTTATTTATGACGCCGTCCCGGTCCAGAAACAGCGCCCGGCGATGCAACCTAGCCGGCAACGTGGCACGGGCGAAGGCGAGTTGATCCGGCACTCCGATGTCAATGAAGGCGCCCTGACCGATCGTAGCGCAGAGCTGGCCGGATTGGGCGAGGGCCGGAAACGTCTCGTTTTCGAGGCTTGCACCCAGCATCGGCAAAACCTCACGGCGTAGGACGGCGACGCCCGCGTTGATGAGGGCGCGACCGGGCGCCGCGGATTTTTCCTGGAACTCGGTAACTAGGCCGCCCCTGATGCTGACCCGGCCAAAACGGCGGGCGTCCTCTACTCCGGTCAGCAAAAGCCGGCCTAGAATGTCGGGCTCGTCTATCGCCGCCGCGGCCAGCATGGGCGCGAGCGGAGCATCGAGCCAGGAATCGCCGTTAAGGAGAAGAAAGCTCGCGTCCAATTTATGAGCAGCATGCCGGAGCGCTCCCCCAGTGCCGGACGGCGCTGGCTCCTGAATGCACTCTAGGCGGATTTCGCGCGGGAGCCTCGCCTGTAATGCTGACAGCGCTGCCTCGATCTGTGCGCCGAGGTGACCGGTGAGGAGCAGCACCTCCTGTATACCATAACGACATAACTCGCGTAGCAACCATGCAATAAAGGGCCGGCCCCCAACATTTAGCATGGGTTTCGGGATATCGGCAGTCAGCGCGCCCAGGCGGGTGCCGCGGCCGCCAGCCAGAATGACAGCTTGGCGCAGTGCTACCGCGGAAACAGGCGTTGCTCCACCAGGGCACAGACTAAGTGCGCCGCGGTGATGTGGATTTGCTGGATGATGGGCGTGAGGGTCGATGGTGCCTCCAGCAGCAAAGCGCAGGCTTGGCGCATGGTGCCGCCATGCTCCCCGGTCATACCAAGGCACACTAGCCCCCGGGCCTTGCCTGCCTCCAGCGCACGCATAATGTTGGCGGACGTGCCGGAGGTGCTGAGCGCCATCAGCACGTCGCCGGGCTGACCGAGGCCCATTACTTGACGTTCGAACACGCGGTCATAGCCGTAATCGTTGCTGACTGCCGTCATGACGGAGCTGTCGGTGGTTAACGCCAAGGCCGGAAGCGCCGGGCGGTCATACATCAAGCGGCCCAGGACCTCGCCCGCGATATGCTGTGCGTCCCCGGCGCTGCCTCCGTTCCCGCACAGCAACAGCTTTCGCCCGGCCTGAAATGCCAGAACCAGCGCGTCCGCCATGTCCGCCAGGACCCGGCGCTGTACTCCATCGGCGCGAAACGCGGTGAGCGCGGCGAGGCTGTCATCCAGGTAGGAGTCGATCGTCAGCATCTAGGCCACCTTCCAACCCTCGGTCCCATGCCGGGTGAAGTGGCATGTCATGACCCGGCCTTTCTCGCGTGACAAGGCGCGGATCAACTCGACACGGCGTTCGGGCGGAACAAGGAACGTGATGAAGCCGCCCCCACCGGCGCCGGACACCTTGCCAGCGTGAGCTCCGGCGCGAAGGCCGACCTCGACGGTATGGTCCAGCGCGGCGTTTGTCACACTGCCGGCAAGCCGCTTTTTAGCCGTCCAGCTTTCCCGCATGCAGCCTGCAAAACCGGCAATATCGCCCCGCAACAGCGTTTCCTTCATCCGATACGCGTCCTGTTTTATGGCGTGCAGCGCCTCTAGCGTGTCACCTTCGTGCCGTATCAGATTGCCGGTCTGCTCCTCGATGATACGGGCTGAGGCGCGCGACACACCACTGTCGAAGAGAATAAGGGAAGTTTCCATTTCCGAGACGATCCAGTTCTTGATGCGAAGTGGATTGACGATCACCCGGTCCTCTGCCCCGAACTCCATGAAGTTCACGCCCCCAAAGGTCGCTGCGTATTGGTCCTGCCGCCCTCCCGAAAGCCCGGCGTCGATTCGTTCGATTTCATAAGCTAGGTGCGCGATCTCATACTCGCCCAGGGGCAGGTTGAGCCACTCCACGAAAGCCTTAACCAGCGACACCACCATCGTCGATGATGTGCCAAGGCCCGAGCCCGGCGGAGCGTCACAGAAGGTCGTAATTCGGCAGGAAAGGGACCGCCCGCTGTTGAATTGATGAATAATACGCCGATACACGGCGCGATGCAGAATAAGCGGCTCGGCTACCGTGAGTTCGTCTGTAGCTTGCATCGTAAAGCGGCGCTCCACGTCGGCGGCGACGAAGCTGACCTGGCCATCTTCAGTCGGCTCGATAATGGTCGTGGCGTAGAGGTCGATTGTGACGTTGAGAACGGCCCCGCCGTACTCGTCGCAATAGGGCGAAAGATCTGTCCCGCCGCCGCCTAGGCCGAGGCGGAGCGGCGCGCGGGACCTGATGATCATGGCCGTAGCAATGGTTCGAGCTCGCGCAGCCGCTCGGCCCATGTGTAATCCTGCAACACGCGGCGCCGTGCGGCTTGGCCAATCGCGTGCGCTTCCGGCTTCAACGCGGCAAGGCAGGCATTCGCAAACCGAACTGGTCCGTCCGCCAACAGCACCTCTGTCTCCGGTATGGCATCGATACCTTCTAGCGCGTCCGCTGTCACAATCACCGGCCGGGCCATGGCCATCCCCTCCAGCACTTTGTTCTGGATTCCGCGCGCAATCCGCATCGGCGCCACACAAGCGGCGGCATGCGCAACAAACGGGCGAACGTCCGCTACCCGGCCGGTCACCGAAACCCCAGGCAGCCGGCTTAGAGACGACACGGCCGATCCCGGGTTTGCTCCAACGATGCAGAAGCGCGCTGCAGGATTCTGCGCCTGAATGCGTGGCAGAATATCACGGGCGAACCAGTCCACCGCGTCCGCGTTAGGCGGATAATCCATAGTTCCTGTAAATACGTAATGTGGCTCCTCAGGAAATGGCCGCTCCGTCTTGAGAGCGGGGTCGAAATAGACGTGATCGACCCCATTACTAATAGGGTAAATATTTTCGGTTGCATCAGGGTGTTGAGTACGGAACAGGTCTGCTTCTTGCGCCGATACGAAAAGGCTGGCCTCTGCCTCCTGGGCTATACGTCCCTCAAGTTCCGCAGTTCGCTTCCACTCGCGCCAGTGTACTGCTCGCATCGGACCACTCCCGGTCGTGGCGTAGGCTTTCCACTTTTCCGAATCGACATCCGTCAGGTCTACGATAAGCCGGCTGTGAGGCCGTGGAATGTCTAGCACATAAGGGGCCATGTTCGAGGAACAAACAAAGATAATCTGCGGTTGAAACTCGGCGATGCTTTTCTTGACCCACCGCGCCAACCCGGCATGACGGTAGAAGGTGACGCTCAAAGGCTCCCCGGTCAACAGGCCGAGCAAGCAGGTCATCTTGGCCCACCGCCGGTCAAGCCGACCGACATAGGAATGAGGCACAAGCTTACTAATGTAATCTAAATGAATGGCATCTGCCGGATCATCAATCAAAGTGCCAAGGCGAACGTTGTATGATTTCTGCAGATAACGCAGCACCTCATACTGCCTGATTTTCTCTCCCTTGTTCGGGGGATATGGTATGCGTTGAGTGAGATATAGGATTCTGTCCAAATTTAGCTTCCATTGATCTGGAGCATCAAGTTCCGCCCACTAGGGCGAGCAGACGAAGCAGCATTAGCCAGGAAGCGACCGAGCCTGCCGCGATAAACGCACAACAAAGACTCCAAGGAAGGCGGCCGACAGCCCGACTTCGCCAGATATGTAAAGAAAGCGTTCTGATAAATAACGCTTGCATGGTGCTCTCCTTCAGAGAGACCACCATACCGGTAAAATCTTAACCTATAGTGAAGCGTCTCAAATCACCGCACCCGATCTCAAAAGTTTCAAGAGCAAGCCGCTGAATACAACGAGAGGGATCGCTGCTGCTACTGAAAAGCCACCAACTCGCAGCAACTGGCGAGTCATCGGCAGCGAAGCGCCAATCATTGAAACGCCGCCGACCACTGGAAACCCGAGATCACGCAGGTCATCGATGGTGTGAAACGACTGATCCATTTGCACGAGCAACAGGGCAAGACCGATCCCAGCCAGCACCCCTGCCCCCAAAACTCCCGAAAGCAAAACAATACGCTTCGGTGCGATCGGGTTTTGAGGAACTAGCGGCGGATCAACAACCTGGATTTTAACCTTGTCCCCGTCCACTTCGGCGGCACTCGATATCCGCATCGACTCCCGACGGGCTAGCAAGTCTTCATAATTTTTCCGCAACACGTCGTAATCACGGTTTAGGTTAAGGTATTCCGCTTGCAGCCCCGGGGCGCCACGAGCGATCTCCTCAAGTCGGTTCCGCTCGCGCGTACCCTCGGTGATCTGACGGCGTAGGGATGCTATATTCGAGTCGTTCTCGACAAGCCGGAGCTTCAATTGCTCATAGACTGGATTAGTCACGGAGCGGTTCCGCGGACCCACGCGCGGCGAGGATGCCGGTGCGTCATTCTGCCCTACACTCCCAGCACGGATACCAGCGACAAGGTTGCGCGCGGCCACAACGTCAGGATGTTGATCGGTATATCTTAGCCGGAGCTCCTGCAACTGCCGCTCCGCCTCCCGCAAGCGGCTACCAGCGTTGCCGCCCCCGCCCGTGCTCCCCCCGTCCATCTCAGTCACGACCAACTGCGGAGTGGTGGCTAGCTCTTTGAGCAGATTGTCACGCTTGGCTTCTCCGTCCGTCAAAGAGCCCTTCAGCTCACGAACCGAGTTTTGCGCCGCTTCGAGACGAGAAACGCCATCGCCTTGTGGAAGCAAGTCGATATACTTAGACCGGAAATCGGCGCGCTTACGCTCGGCCTCCTTAAGCTGCCGCTCATAGAGATCAAGCTGCTCATTGAAAAACTTGCCTGCGTTTTCAAGATCCTGCCGGTTGTTTCCCGTCTTGCTTTCCACAAACGTCGTCAACATAGTCCGCACCACGTCGAATGCCAGCCGCGGTGACGTGCTACGGTATGAGATCGTAAATAACTGGCGCGTTTCTGGAGTGATCCGGATGGTATTGACCAGGCTTTCGACAAGCCGCTCACGGTCC
Source organism: Acetobacteraceae bacterium (assembly GCA_965246925.1). GTDB lineage: Bacteria > Pseudomonadota > Alphaproteobacteria > Acetobacterales > Acetobacteraceae > JANPPS01. Next base: position 507,787 of record OZ251994.1, read on the forward strand.
GCCGGGCCCTTAAGTTCAAGCTCTAGATCTGTCTTGGAGATGAGCTTCTCAATATTGGGGCGGCTTAGCAAGGTGCGTTGCAAGGTATCCAATTGGCCTGCGGTCGAGGCGTCTACGGCCAAACCGCGCAACAAAGGCGTAAGAACCACGTCAGCGTCGACATAAAGCCGCGCCTTCGCCTCATACTGGTTTGGGATGAGGAAAGTAAGGCTCCAGCCAATTGCACAGACAAGCCACATAAATAGAACTGCGGGCCAACGGTGGTGCCATGCCGCTGACGCCTGCTTACGGATGATGGACTGGATCGCGTTCATGGAGAAAACCTAAAACCAGCTTTGTGGAATAATGAGAGTGTCACCAGGGTACATCGGAACGTTCTGGTTGATGTCCCCGTCTTTAAGGAGATCGCTTAGCCGCACCTTGATGGTCTGCCGTTGCCCGTCGATCGTTCTGACGATGACTGCACTGTTTCCGGCAGCAAAGCGCGTGAGGCCTTTGGTCTGGATCATCACATCCAGCACTGTCATCTGGTCACGATACGGAAGCGCTAGCGGTTCTGTGGCTTCTCCGATGACTCTGATCTGACGATCGAGCGGACCCACGAAGCCGCTGACGATCACGGACACGTTCGGCTCCTTCACAAACTGCTTCAGCTTATCCTCGATATCCTTCGAGAGCTGCGTCGGAGTCTTTCCTGCGGCTGCGATGTCGGGAATGAGCGGCATCGAGATGCGGCCGTCCGGCCGGACGCTCAGGCCGGGCACGCTGAGCTGCGGGGCTTGGTAGACGAAAATGCTGAGCTGATCCCCTGGCCCGATGAGATACGGCGATGACGCCGCCGTCGCCACGGGCGCGGTCAGAACCTTCGGGGACGAGCATGCTGCAAGCGACAGCACAACAAGGGCGGCACAGCCGGACAAGCGCATGATTATTGACCCTTGTTGCAAACGTGACATTTTCCCACTCCAACAAGATTCGAGGTCAAAATTATAGGCGCGGAAGGAGTCGAACCCCCGACCTCTGCCATGTAATAGCAGCGCTCTACCACTGAGCTACACGCCTTCAAGCCCCGGTTGTGGACATACCACTGCGGCTTACCGAAGGACAAGTTCAAGCCTGCTGCAAAACGGGGAGCTGCGAAGCACCTTCGAGAGTGCGCCGAAGCCCTTCATGCAACGAGATTTCCGCCTTGACTCCAAGCAAATTTGTCGCTCGCGCGGGAGAGCCTACCGAGCGGGCAATGTCTCCAGCCCTAACCGGGCCTGGTAACACTAAACTTCGACGGCCCGACAAAGCCGACAAGGTCTCTATCAAATCAAGCAATGATGTCTCGCGTCCGGTGCATACATTCAGGACATGGCATACTTCGCTCTGCTGCAGATACCACATACCTGCAACCAAATGTGAGACTACATCTGCGACGAAAATGAAATCGCGAGTCTGCTTGCCTGAGCCATGTAAGGTGAGCGGGATTCCTGACCCGATGGCGCGCGCGAATATCGAGATAACCCCACTGTAGGGCGAGTTAGGGTCCTGCCGTGGCCCGTAAACGTTGAAAAACCGCATCCCAATCGAAGGTACACCATGCACGAGGTGACCGACACGCGCATGAACCTCAGAACCAAATTTGTCTGCACCATAGGCGGTTAGCGGAGACGGTAGGTCAACCTCAGCCGCGACCTTCGCGGTGTTACCATAAACTGCCGCCGAAGAGGCATAGACAACCGGAATCCCGCCGGCCCGGTCGCTTCGCCGCCCGGCGACGCGGGCCGCCTCAAGGACTGCCACCGTGCCGCCCTGATTGACGCGGTGAGTGCCAGACCAGTCCTCATTGCCGCGAGCAACGGACGCGATGGCCGCCAGATGATAACAACCGGAGGCCCCATCCATTGCACGGCGCAGCACGTTCTGATCAGAGACGTCCCCGCGAAAGATCTCGCATCTCTGATCCAAATTATCGAGACTTCCCGTCGAGAAATCATCCACCACCCGAACTCGGCAATTAGCCGCAAGCAGCGCGTCAGTCAGGTGCGAGCCAATGAAGCCTGCGCCGCCAGTCACAACATATATTGTCATGTGTTATTCCACAGTTACGCTTTTTGCCAGGTTACGCGGCTGATCAACATCCGTCCCGCGTAGAATAGCGGTGTGATAAGCAAGCATCTGAACCGCGATGGCATACAGGATAGGTGCTACAAAAGGATCAACCGTCGGCAGTTCCACCATGGCGGCCGCGATTCCCTTCAACTTGGCACAACCTACGGCATCACTCATTACGACGATCTGTCCACCGCGCGCGCCAGCCTCCTGCACGTTTGACGCCGTCTTCTCAAACAAAGGTCCCGATGGCACGATGGCCAGAATCGGCACTTGCCGGTCGATAAGGGCAATTGGGCCGTGCTTCATCTCCCCGGCCGCATAACCCTCGGCATGGATATAGCAAATCTCCTTAAGCTTTAATGCGGCCTCAAGAGCAATAGCATGGCACGTTCCGCGCCCGAGACACAGCACATCCCGGGCCTCTGCCATTCTGGCCGCCAGAGCCCGGATAGTACTTTCATTGGCTAAAACCTCCGTAGCGCGCGAGGGCAGTTCCAGTAAAGCAGCTACAAGCGCAGCCTCACGGGCCGCATCGATCGCCCCGCGCGCACGCCCAGCGGCAATCGATATGCACGCCATGGCTGTCAGTTGTGCTGTAAAGGCCTTCGTGCTCGCAACGCCGATCTCCGGTCCTGCCACCGTTTCAAGCACGACATCACTCTCCCGAGCCATAGTGCTTTCCGGCACGTTTAGGATTGAGAGCACGTGCTGGCCGGACTGGCGCATATAACGCAACGCGGCGAGAGTATCGGCAGTCTCCCCGCTTTGACTGACCAAAATGCCGACCCCCCCTTTGGGCATCGGCGGCGTGCGGTAGCGCAGTTCGGACGCGAAATCGATGTCGGATGGTATTCGCGCCACTTCTTCGAGCCAGTTCCGCCCCGCTAGGCCAGCGAAATAAGCACCACCACAGCCGCTCACAGAAACACGCGGAACATCAGCCCAGGCGAATGGAAGGTCCGGCAAAGTCACAACCCGTGTCGCCGGGTCAAGCATGCGGGCTAAGGTTTGCCCGATAGCCGCCGGGTGTTCATGGAGCTCTTTCTCCATGAAGTGGCGGTAACCGTCTTTTCCGACTACCGCGCCGGTCTGGACCGTAACCCTGATTTCCCGGTTTACCGGCACGTCCTTCGGGCCGAAGAACGCCGCGCTTCCCCGCGTAAGAATGACCCAGTCGCCATCCTGTAGATAAGCGATTCGTCGCGTTAACGGCGCCAGGGCAAGGCTGTCACTGCCCAGAAACATGGCCTGCTCACCAAAGCCTACGGCCAGCGGAGCCCCATGTTGCGCGCCGATCATCAGCTCCGGATGTCCCGCAAAGACCAAGGCCAGGGCGTAGGCGCCCTCCAAGCGGGCGAAAGCCTCACGGGCGGCATCGACGGGTGCCAGGCCCCTGCGCAGATTGAGGTCAACCAACTGCGCGACCGTTTCGGTGTCGGTCTCAGTCTCAAACACCTGCCCGGCCGCTTCAAGCTCAGTTCGAAGCTCGGCGTGGTTTTCAATAATACCGTTATGCACGACGCTTACACGGGGCGTTCCATGCGGATGAGCGTTACGCTGAGTGGGCGCGCCATGCGTCGCCCACCTTGTGTGGCCTATGCCCGTTACTCCGCTAAGCGGATTGGCCTCGAGGACGGAGGCCAGGTTCAACAGCTTTCCGGGTGCGCGCCTACGCTCAATTTGACCGCCAACCAGCGTGGCGATTCCTGCGCTGTCATAACCGCGGTATTCAAGCCGGCGCAGCGCATCCAGCAACACTGGCGCGGCTAGTTCAGTCCCGATGACGCCTACAATACCGCACATTCCGCTTAGCTCCGTGCCCGACCTGACGCCGCCTCGTTACCCACAAGTTTGCGGCAAAGCCATGGCACGATCGTCAATCGCGGGTTGAGCGTGTAAACCATGTCGATCCTCCTCTCATGAGCCTGATGCATCCTACCTGGTAAAAGTTAAGGATAGCTTAGCTCAAAAGCTGACGCGCGCGGCCCGCTAAATGTCGTGCCAGCACGGCCAAGCCCTTTAGACGCCTAGGATTGATCAGCAAAACACCGCTTCGTTGCCGGCGCTTGGATGCCCATAGCCGCTTGTATGCGTCGTCACCCCGGCCGAAATCGAGTTCTGTAACTTTATCTTCAAACATCATCTTTTGGATCATCCAAGCCGTCAGCACCGTCCCGGGCGACTGGGCTTTGAATGCTTCATCGTGAGCAAGCTTCAAAACAGTCGCAGTGCCATTCCAGACGGTCCAGTATTGGGCAGCAATCGGCTGGTTGCCCTTCCACAGTACACCCATTCTAAGCGCGCCCAAGCGGGCCAATCGGGGCAGCAACGCAGCGTTGAAGTTTGGAAAGGGTTCAGGCTCTTTCCAACTTGAAGCATAGACGACCCCATAGGCCTTCAGCGCTGCTCCTACGTCATCCGGTTCTGAGACAAACTGAAGAACTGATGCGGCATTGCGGACTATCACCGCAGTCTTGCGACGGATCGTCTCTCTAAGAGCACCCGGACGGCCAGAAAGGTAGGTTTCCCAGTCAGCCACATTTTCAGTCCAACTGCCGAAGTGTTGGAAGCGTTGCTGAATGAGCGTTCCTTGTTCCGCCTTCGCAAGCAAGGTCGCCCAAGGTGGCCAAGCAAGATCCATCGAGTCGATACGGGTGACTGAAAACCGGCGCGCGACATTTCCTAAAGCCTGGCCAATAATCTCATACCCAAGGGTTTGCAGGCCCGGGCGAATAATCGGCTCAAAGATCGTATTATATGGTGTCGTCATACTCAGTAAATTTGAGCCACTCATCAACATGGGTAATAAAGCACATGGACCTTCATCATCGAAACACTCGATGTAGATCGGCGTTACTCCTTCAGGTAACGCCGCTTCCTCGGTGGCCGCGTGCCATGCTGGCGTTGACTGCACGGAGACTTGCGTCGACAGGCTGGCCCAGCCTGGATCGAGCGACGAGGCCGAGTGAAGCTCACGGACCGTCCCCTCACCCACGTAAGGCATACCATGCAAGGCCAAGCCACTCGTGGAACGCCAGGTAAGAATTGTTCCATGACGAGGACCGTGGTATGAACTCGCTTCCTGCGAAGACCGGCCAGCGATCGTGCCGGACGGGCACTGGAACCGCCTCGATGCCGGCTCGTCGGAACGCATATAACGACCGGCGCATGTGCCAGGCGTGAGTAACAAGAAAGACACTCGAGGGTTCGCCGGAGTGTAGCATCTCCGCAGTCCTCTGAGCGTTTTCCCAGGTATCGAATGATGTTGGCTCAGTCCATTTGACTGCGACTGCAAAGTCTTCCACAAGGGTGTCTTGCATAAGACTGCTCACGGGTATGTCGGTTTTGCTGACGATACCGCCTGTGACTAGCACCGGCAAACCTGTCGATCGGGCTAGAATGGCCCCAGCCCGGACTCGCTCGAGGCTTAACGGGCCTATGACAACGCCTGGTGCTTCGTTAACCTTTTCTACATCTCCGCCGAGTATAACGATAGCTCTAGGAGAGTGGAGCGGTGCCGGAGACGGTCCCGGCTCCAATGACGCCAAAAGGGCCATGCTGATGATGGGTAGCGAAAACAACACTAGAAGGACGGCACAGAGAAGACCGGCTCGCAAGGCTAGGCGCCGCGCCGGTGCCCAGAAGGCCGCCATGATAGCCACCAGCAACAGAATTGCTAAGTTCGCAGGTGGAACAGCGAGCACGGTAGCGGCAATGCGCAGCACAGCGCTCTCCCAAGGCTTGAACCGCACTTGTGCACCAACGCCATGTTTTGCGAAAGACTGGCTCTATGGCGCGGCACCCTGATGCGCGCTCTAGACGTCGGCATGGCACGTCCTTCAACCGGGTGGGCCGGCGCTCTTGAGCCGGCTTGGCGCGCTCTCGAAGCCGAAGCGGACGCCTCGTTCTTCCAGAGCTGGACCTGGGTCGGATGCAAGGCTGCTTCGCGGTTCAACCGGTCCATGCTGGTGACTGCTCACTCCGAGGGAAAGCTGGTTGGGCTTGCGCTGTTCAACCAGCCGAGGCGAGGCGGACCAGTCTGGCTGCAGGAGACCGGGCGTGCGGCGGACGATGCTGTCTACATCGAGCACAATGGACCTTTGCTAGCCGGTCCAATCGTAGGCCGCATAGCTGAGCTTTCAGCCATGTTGAGTTGTGCTTTGCGGGCCGGCCGGGTTATCCATCTGTCGGGCGTTACAGCCGAGGTGGGACTCGCGGCGCGGCAAATCAGGGCGGTGGTGGAAGTAACTCGGTCGCAAGCCGCTCCTTTCGTCAACTTGCAAGAGCCTGCAAGCCACGCTGCATATCTAGAGAGCCTGAGCCGCAATACCCGGCAGCAGTTGCGCAAGGCCGAGCGGCTGTATGGCGGGCTGAAAGTGACACGCGCATCCACACAAGCGATAGCGCTCGGCTATTTTGTTGAACTGGTATCGCTGCACAACGAAAGCTGGGCCACCCGCGGAAAGCCCGGCGCGTTCGGCGATCCGGCCACCTTAGAGTTCCACCGTGATCTGATCGCACGGGGAGTCGAGCGCGACGAAGTGGATTTACTCCGAATTTCAGGTACAACAGAGCTAGCCGGTTATCTTTACAATTTTCGCCTGAACGGCCGCGTCTCAGCTTATCAGAGTGGGTTTGCCTATCGCGCAGCCGGGGCGCGGCACAAGCCTGGCCTCAGTTGCCACGCCGCCGCGATCAGCTGGTATCGGGAGCATGGCCTGTTCAGCTACGATTTTTTGGCTGGGGACAGCCGATATAAGAATAGCCTTTCCAACGATGAATCACAGCTGCACTGGATGGTTGTCTCTCAGCGTTTCCACCCAAGGGCATGGCTGTCGCTCGCTCGAAATTTCAAACAGCTTTTAATCCTGGCATTGCGCTTGCATCGTCCGTCACAGCCGCGTGATGCGGTCGTTATGGGGGATTAGGCATGATCGTGACGAAGCGGAGTTGGTTTTGGGGGATGGGTCTTGCCATCGTGGCCGCGATACCGGGGCTGACTAGCCGCCCGGCCCTGGCTCAGCAGGGTGAGCCGGTCAAGATCGGAATCTTGCACAGCCTCTCCGGCACGATGGCCATTAGCGAGACGACCTTGAAGGACGTCATGCTGATGCTCATCGACGAGCAGAATAAGCGCGGCGGAGTCCTGGGCCGGAAGCTTGAAGCCGTCGTCGTCGATCCGGCATCGAATTGGCCCCTTTTCGCAGAAAAAGCCCGTGAACTGATAACTGTTCAGAAAGTGGCCGCAGTATTTGGCTGCTGGACTAGCGTATCCCGTAAATCCGTGTTGCCGGTCTTTGAAGAAACTAACAACATTCTGTTCTATCCTGTCCAATATGAGGGTGAAGAGAGCAGCCGAAACGTTTTCTACACTGGTGCGGCACCTAACCAGCAGGCCGTACCAGCTGTCGATTACCTCATGTCAGAGGAGAAGATTCAGCGCTGGGTCCTGGCGGGAACGGACTACGTTTATCCCCGAACGACGAACAAAATTCTCGAGGCCTATCTAAAGTCCAAGGGCGTCGCCCAGGCCGATATCATGATCAACTACACCCCGTTCGGCCATAGCGATTGGCAAACCATCGTCGCCGATATTAAGAAATTCGGGTCTGCTGGAAAGAAGACCGCTGTCGTCAGCACGATCAACGGCGATGCCAACGTTCCTTTCTATAAAGAGCTTGGTAACCAGGGCCTCAAAGCGACCGACATCCCGGTCGTTGCTTTCAGCGTCGGCGAGGAAGAGCTGGCGGGCATCGACACTAAGCCACTGCTTGGCCATCTCGCAGCCTGGAACTACTTCATGAGCGTGGACAACGCGGCCAACAAGGAATTCATTTCTCGCTGGCAGGCTTACACGAAGAACGCCAAGCGGGTGACGAATGACCCCATGGAGGCGCATGTGATCGGCTTTGCCATGTGGGTTAAGGCGGTCGAGAAGGCGGGTACATTCGAACCGGCCAAGGTCATCGATGCCATGATCGGTGTCACCGCGCCTAACCTGTCAGGCGGCTATTCGGCGATGATGCCGAACCATCATATCACGAAACCCGTGTTGATTGGCGAGATCCAGGCCAATGGCCAGTTCAACATCGTCTCGCAAACGCCGGGCACGATCGTGGCACAGGAATGGTCGCCTTACCTCGAAGGCTCGCGCGACTTGATTGCAGACTGGCGCAGCCCTTTGCATTGCGGAAACTTTAACGTGAAAACCGGCAAGTGTGGCGGCAGCGGCAGCTAGACTGGAACGGGGGCGGGGTTCAGCCCCGCCTCCGACATAGCGAGGACAGCAATCATTGCTTAAATGGCTGATCATTTTTTTGTTAACGACGTCGCCAGGGTGGACCCAGACGGCTTCCCTGGCGGGCCCGTCATATGAAGATGTGCGCAAAGGTGTCGAGGCTCTTGCGGTATCCGGCAGCCCGCGCGCGGCGGCGGTGCTGGAGGCGTTGCAAGCCGGGAGGCTGATGGCAGCGGACGGCAAAGTCTACATCAAGTCGGACGATGGCAAGCTGTTGGATGGCGAGACTGGGGCGGCAGCCTACCCAGACAATGTGAGGCCCGTCCGCGTCAACAACGGTGTGCGCCGTGCCATCGACGCGGCAATGGGTGGGATTCGCCTGTTCTCGCCCGAACCGGCCATCCGGCAAACCGCGGCCGAGGCTGTCTTCAGATCGCGTGATACCGCGGCGTTACCAGCATTGGATCGCGCGCTGGCGGCGGAGCAAGACCGGAGCGTACGAGAGACGATGCGGGAAGCGCGTGCGGCAGCGTTACTCGCCAGTGCCGATGCGCCGGACGCCGAGAAGCTGAACGCGATCGCCACTCTGCGTAGCCGAGGTGATCTTGAGGTTCGGGCAGTGCTGGCCTCACTACCGAACCAGAGCCCGGCGGTGACGGCCGCCGCCGCCGAGGCAGTCAGCGGCATCGACCAGGCGCTTCAGTTGTGGGGCTTGCTGCAAGGAGCATTCTACGGCTTGAGCCTTGGCTCTGTACTGCTGCTAGCGGCAACTGGGTTGGCCATCACTTTCGGCGTGATGGGGGTCATCAACATGGCCCATGGCGAGATCGTCATGATCGGCGCCTACGTCACGTTCTTGACGCAGTCCGTCATTCGCCAGCATGCGCCTGGCCTGTTTGAAGTGAGCCTGTTCATAGCGATACCCCTTGCCTTCATGGTCTCGGGCATGCTGGGCGTGCTGATCGAACGCGGGCTGATCCGCTTTCTGTACGGACGTCCGCTTGAGACGTTGCTGGCGACCTTTGGCCTCTCGCTTGTGCTGCAACAGGCTGTGCGATCCATCTTCGGGCCGACCAATCAGGAAGTCGGCACTCCGGCTTGGATGAGTGGGGCCGGCAAGCTCGGCCAACTGACGCTGACGTATAACCGGGTCGCGATTATCGTGTTTGCGATCGTAGTGCTGGCCGCGTTGATGGCGGTGTTGCGCTATACGCCGCTGGGGTTGCGCATGCGTGCGGTCACGCAAAACCGGCGCATGGCCGCAGCGATGGGCATACGCACTGGTCAGATCGATGCGCTCACATTCGGCCTAGGTTCCGGGGTAGCGGGAATGGCGGGAGTGGCGCTCAGTCAAATCGACAACGTGAGCCCCAATCTCGGGCAGGGATATATCATCGATAGCTTCATGGTCGTAGTTTTTGGCGGCGTGGGCAATTTGTGGGGCACCGCGATCGGGGCCGTGACACTGGGGATCGTGAACAAGTTTTTGGAGCCGGTCGCCGGCGCCGTTCTTGGAAAGATCGTGGTTTTGATCCTTCTCATCCTCTTTATCCAGCGTAAGCCGCGGGGCATGTTTCCGCTCCGAGGCCGGGCGGTGGAGAATTGAAAGCCGGACCTGTCACGCTGTTCTGCGTAATGGGTGGTACGCTGCTTCTGGCAGCTCTCAACCTTTTCACGCCGCCGGGTAGCCCGGTCCATGTGCCTACGTATGTGGTCTCGTTGGTTGGAAAGTATTTGTGCTTTGCCATCCTGGCATTGGCCGTGGACCTAGTCTGGGGATTCGCGGGCATACTAAGCCTGGGGCACGCCGCATTTTTCGCGCTCGGCGGTTACGCTATGGGCATGTACTTGATGTTGCAGATCGCGGGACGCGGGCAGTATGGGGCGGCGCTGCCTGACTTCATGGTCTTCCTAAACTGGCATGAACTGCCGTGGTATTGGCACGGCTTTGGCTGGTTTCCGTTTGCGATCCTGATGGCCATGCTAGTACCGGGGTTGCTGGCGGCAATGTTCGGCTGGCTTGCGTTCCGTAGCCGGGTCACGGGGGTGTATCTCTCGATCATTACTCAGGCGCTGACGTATGCGCTCTTGCTCGCGTTCTTCCGAAACGACATGGGATTTGGGGGCAACAATGGGCTGACCGACTTCAAGGAACTTTTAGGTTTTCCGCTCTCGGCCGATCGGACGCGGGCCGGCCTATTAGTAACCACCGCCGTCATGCTGAGCGGGATGTTCCTGATGGCGCGCTCGCTAACCCGGTCCCGGTTCGGTAAGGTCCTGATCGCAGTACGTGATACTGAGAGCCGGACGCGCTTTCTAGGATACCGTCCGGAGAGCTATAAACTTGTGGTCTGGACCCTCTCTGCCGTGATGGCAGGGTTGGGGGGTGCCTTGTATGTTCCTCAGGTCGGCATCATCAATCCTGGTGAGTTCGCGCCAGCCGGATCAATCGAGGCAGTGATATGGGTTGCGGTCGGGGGACGCGGCACTTTGTATGGCGCAATCTTAGGCGCGGTGCTGGTCAATGCGGCAAAAACGGTGTTCACGGGGCAACTGCCTGAGCTCTGGCTTTTTGCCTTGGGCGGGTTGTTCATCGTGGTGACATTGTTTCTACCGCGCGGGCTGGCTGGCCTCGTCCACACCCGGGCCGCGCCACAAGAACCGTCGCTGCCCGTCGTGAAGCCCGCGTCATGACCATCGGTCCGGTTGCCGAGACGTTGCTTTACTTGGACGGTGTCAGCGTTAGCTTCGATGGATTTCGAGCATTGAACAATCTAGCGCTCGTGTTGGCACCGGGCGAGATGCGCGCCGTGATCGGGCCGAACGGCGCCGGCAAGACGACGATGATGGACGTGATTACTGGTAAGACTCGTCCCAATAGCGGGCGGGTGGTGTTCGAGGCAGATACAGACCTCACGCAGCTGGACGAGCCCTCGATCGCAAGCCTCGGCATTGGGCGTAAGTTCCAAAAACCTACGGTGTTCGAGCCTCATACGGTATGGGACAATATACTGTTGGCGCTGGCCGGGCCACGGCTACCCTGGTTTACGCTGCGTGCCCGGCAAACCTCCGAGGAAGATGGGCGGATTGACGCCCTACTCGGCACGATCCGGCTGCGTGAGCACCGCCATCGCCGGGCGGGTGACCTTAGCCACGGGCAGAAGCAGTGGCTCGAGATTGGCATGCTGCTGGCCCAAGATCCGCGGCTGCTCTTGGTCGATGAGCCTGTCGCTGGCATGACGGACGCCGAGACGGAGCAGACTGCGGAGCTGCTGGTGGAGATCAACCGCACCCGCTCTGTCGTCGTGGTCGAGCATGATATGGCGTTCGTCCGCGCGCTAGGCGTGAAGGTCACCGTGCTGCATGAGGGTTCGGTGCTGAGCGAGGGTACCATCGACCATGTGAGCGAAGATCCGAAGGTGATCGAGGTTTACCTTGGCCGCTGAGCTGCTGGTGCACGATGTCAGCTTGCATTACGGCGCCGCCATCGCAGTGCGGCAGGTGTCGCTTTCAGTGCAGACCGGGCAGGTCACGTGCCTGCTGGGGCGGAACGGCGTAGGAAAGACCAGCCTGCTCCGCGCCATCACCGGGGCACATCCGGTAAGCGCTGGGTCCATTCACTGGGACGGCGCCGACATTACCAAGCTGCCGATCCACGCAAGGGCGCATCGCGGCATCGCCTGGGTGCCGCAGGGCAGAGACGTCTTCCCTCTACTAACCGTGCAGGAGAATCTCGAGACCGGGTTTGCCGTCCTCCCTGCACGAGAGCGCCGACTGGACTCCGAACTATTCGAGCTGTTCCCCATCTTAAAAACCATGCTGCGCCGGCGGGGCGGAGACCTTTCGGGTGGACAGCAACAGCAGCTCGCCATCGCCCGCGCTCTCGTGATGAAGCCGCGCCTGCTGGTGCTGGATGAGCCGACCGAGGGGATTCAGCCCAGCATCATTAAAGACATTGGGCGGGTCATCAGCCTGCTTCGCAGCCGGGGCGGCATGGCCATCCTGCTTGTCGAGCAATATTACGACTTTGCGCGGGAGCTTGCAGACACGCTCTGGGTCATGGACCGCGGGGATATCGTGCTAGGCGGCCCGCCCAACACGCTCAACGAGGCGGAGGTGCGGCGGCGGCTTTCGGTCTAGCCCCGCCGGAGCCTATAAGAGCGCATGAGCGAAGCATCCCACTCGCACGTCTTTTTGGGCGACGGGCACGAACACGCAGAGCGGCGAAGCTGGGCCGTGATCTGGCTTTGCGTGGTCATGATGGCGCTGGAGATCGGCGGCGGCACGCTGTTCGGCTCCATCGCGCTCGTCGCGGACGGCATGCATATGTCGACGCACGCCGGGGCGCTGCTGTTAGCGGCGCTGGCCTACCGCTTTGCCAGAACCCATGCGCAGGACGCACGCTTCACTTTCGGCACCGGCAAGTTTGGAGATTTGGCCGGGTTCAGCAGCGGGATCGTGCTGGCGATGATTGCTCTCCTGATCGGCTATGAGAGCATCTCGCGGCTGTTCACGCCTACGCCGATCGCGTTCCGGGAAGCTATCCCCATCGCAATACTCGGGCTGCTGATTAACATCGCATCCGCCTGGTTATTGGCAGGCGGGCACCATCACCATGGCCACGCGCACGATGTGGGCCTTGCACTCCTCACTCCGTCCGGCACGCTGCGGCTCAGCATCGAGGAAAATGGCCATCCGGCCGTGTTCCGGCTGCTGGGCGCATCCGGTCCGGCCACGGTCGAAACGGTGCGGGATGACGGAAGCCGCCAGCTATTCACGATCGTCGGCTCAGAGAGCCGGGAAACAGTGCCGGAACCCCACGCGTTCACGGTTTACGTCACGTCAGGTGGCCACACAAGCACGGCCGCGTTTACCGAGCACGCGCACGGTGTCCACCAAGACAACAACATGCGCGCTGCCGTGGTCCATGTCGTCGCAGACGCGGCCGTCTCGGTTCTGGTCATCATCGGCTTGCTGCTGGCGCGCGGCTTTGGCTGGCTATGGATGGACCCGGTGGCCGGGCTGGTTGGCGCGGCGGTGATCCTGAGCTGGTCCGCCGGCCTGCTGCGCGATACTGGTGCTATCTTGCTCGACATGAACCCGGACCGGGGCCTGACCGACCGGGTCCGGCAAACGCTGGAACAGGATGGGGCCTCGCTCACGGACGTCCATTTGTGGCGGCTCGGCCCCGGGCACCTCGGCGCCATCCTCTGCGTCCGCGCAGCGGAGATGCGGACTCCGCAATACTACCGCGACCAACTAGCCTGCTTTCCGACGCTGTCCCATGTGACGGTCGAGGTTCTGCCGCCATCCTGACCGCGCATCAGCGCTCTACCGGCACGCTCGGGCTCAGCTGGAAACGGCGCGGCGCACTGACGGTGCTGGACGATTTGCGCCAGGAAGGCTGCCTCAAGGCTCGGTTTCCACGTGTTGAGCGCCATGCCTGGCCCGGCGCCGTCCTGCTCAACACCGCCGGTGGCGTGGCGGGCGGCGACCGGCTCAATAGTGCTTGTCGCGCTGGACCGGGCACGTCGGCCACACTCACGACGCAGGCGGCGGAGCGCTTCTACCGCGCAATCCCCGGCTCCCACGCCACCGTCACGACTACCCTGCACGTGGCCGACAACGCCGCGCTGGAGTGGCTGCCGCAAGAGACTATCTTGTTCGACCGGTGTGCATTCCGCCGCGAACTGCGCGTCGATTTGGCTGGCGATAGCTGGTTCTTGGGGCTGGAACAGCTTGTGTTCGGCCGCACCGCCATGCAGGAGCGGGTGGGTCAGGGACGCATCCACGACCTTATCCGTATCGAGCGGGACGGACAGCCATTGTTGCATGACGCGGTCCGGTTCGACGGCCCGGTGCAGGATATCCTCGATGGAACCGTTAGCGCCGCCGGTGGCCGAGCGGTGGCAACGCTCATCCTGGTCGCCCCCCGCGCAGAAAAGCATGCCGCACCGCTCAGGGCCGCGCTGGGCGCATGGGACGCCGGGGTGTCGGCCTGGAACGGCATGCTGGTGGCGCGCATCGTGGCCCAAAATGGCGCGTGCCTCCGCGCCGCCGCCGTGGCAGGATTGTTAGTGTTACGCGCGGGCCGCCCCCTGCCGCGCGTGTGGGAGTGCTGAATGCTTCTGACGCCGCGCGAAAAGGACAAGCTGCTGATCGCCATGGCCGCCACCGTCGCGCGCCGCCGGCTCGAACGGGGCGTCCGGCTGAACCACCCGGAAGCCATTGCCTTAATTAGCGATTTCGTCGTCGAAGGCGCGCGGGACGGACGCAGCGTCGCCGACCTCATGCAGGCCGGCGCGCACGTGCTGACCCGGGCGCAGGTCATGGAGGGTATTGCCGAGATGATCCATGACGTCCAGGTCGAGGCTACGTTCCCCGACGGCACCAAGCTCGTTACCGTGCACGAGCCGATTAGATGATCCCCGGTGAGGTCGTCACCGGCCCCGGTGACATCACCCTGAACGAAGGCGCGGTCCGCACCGAGATCGAGGTCAGCAACACCGGCGACCGCCCCATCCAGGTCGGCAGCCACTATCATTTCGCCGAGACCAATGCCGCGCTGCAGTTCGACCGCACGGCCGCGCGGGGACAGCGGCTGGACGTCGCCTCCGGCACCGCCGTCCGGTTCGAACCGGGGCAGACCCGCCGCGTGACGCTCGTGCCCTACCGCGGCGGCCGCGTCGTGCATGGCTTCCGCGGTCTGGTCGGGGGCGCGCTATGATCACCCGCGCCGCCTACGCCGACATGTATGGCCCAACTACCGGCGACCGCGTCCGCCTGGCCGACACGGATTTGTTCGCCACCGTCGAACATGACCACACCATCTATGGCGAGGAAGTCAAGTTCGGCGGCGGGAAAGTCATCCGGGACGGCATGGGGCAGTCGCAGCGCTCACAGGCAGAGGGCGCCGTCGATACCGTCATCACTAACGCGCTGGTCATAGACCATAGCGGCATCTTTAAAGCCGATATCGCCATCCTCCATGGCCGTATCCACGCTATCGGCAAGGCGGGCAATCCCGATACTCAGCCCGGCGTCAGGATCATTATCGGCCCCGGCACGGAAATCATCGCCGGCGAGGGCAAGATCCTGACCGCGGGCGGCGTCGATAGCCACATCCACTTCATCTGCCCGCAGCAGATCGAGGAGGCTATCAGCTCCGGCGTCACCACCCTGGTGGGCGGCGGCACCGGCCCGGCGACCGGCACCAGCGCCACCACCTGCACGCCGGGTCCCTGGCATTTGGCCCGCATGCTGCAAGCGGCCGAGGGCCTGCCGGTCAACCTCAGCTTTGCCGGCAAGGGCAATGCGAGCCAACCGCAGGCGCTGGAGGAAATGCTGCGCGCCGGCGCGTCCTGCTTGAAATTGCATGAGGATTGGGGCACCACCCCCGCCTCCATCGATTGTGCGATGTCGGTCGCCGACCGCTATGACGTCCAGGTCATGCTGCATTCGGATACGCTGAACGAGAGCGGGTTCGTGGAGGACACCATCCGCGCGTTCGCCGGGCGCACCATTCACGCCTATCATACCGAGGGCGCGGGCGGCGGCCACGCGCCCGACATCATCAAGATAGCCGGCCTGCCCTATGTCTTACCCAGCAGCACGAATCCCACCCGGCCCTACACGTCCAATACCTTGGACGAACATCTTGACATGCTGATGGTCTGCCATCACCTCGACCCGGCCATTCCCGAAGACGTCGCCTTCGCCGAAAGCCGCATCCGCCGCGAGACGATCGCCGCCGAGGACATCCTGCACGACATGGGCGCTATCAGCATGATCAGCTCCGACAGCCAAGCGATGGGGCGCGTCGGCGAAGTCATCATCCGCACCTGGCAGACCGCCCACAAGATGAAGCAGCAGCGCGGTGGGCTAGACGACAATATCCGTATCAAGCGCTACGTGGCCAAATACACCATCAACCCCGCCATCGCTCAGGGCCTCAGCCATGAGATCGGGGACGTCACGCCCGGTAAGCTCGCGGACTTGGTGCTATGGTCCCCGGCCTTCTTCGGCGTGAAGCCGGACTTGGTCATCAAGGGCGGTATGATCGCCGCCGCCCCCATGGGCGACCCGAACGCCAGCATCCCCACCCCGCAACCCGTGCACTACCGCCCCATGTTCGGTCAGTTCGGCCGCGCGATGGACGCGACGTGCCTGACGTTCGTCAGCAAGGCCGCGCTCGACGACGATATCGGCCACCGACTCGGCCTGCGCCGCACGCTGTCGGCCGTGCACGACACCCGCGGCGGCATTGGCAAGCGCAGCATGATCCACAACGATGCCTGTCCGGAGATCGAGGTCGATGCCGAGACGTACGAGGTTCGCGCCGACGGCGTGTTGCTGACGTGTGAGCCCGCAACGGTGCTGCCGATGGCGCAGCGGTATTTCCTGTTCTGATGCGCGCCGCCGAAATCCTGCCCGCCGGCACCTGGGACGCCGCATCCGCACAGGACCGCGTGCTGATCGACTTCGACCGGCGCCACCGCCGCCGCATCGTCCTCACGACGGAGACGGGGGCTGAGCTGCTGGTGGACCTGCCGCAAGCCGTGCGGCTGCGTGAGGGCGATGGCTTACGGTTGGACGGCGGCGGCATCGTCCGCGTCCAGGCGCGTCCGGAGCCGCTTTTGGACATTCACGCGCATGACGCCGCCGGGCTGGTGCGGATCGCTTGGCACCTCGGCAACCGCCATCTGCCGGTTCAGTTGTTAGGCAGTCACATCCGCATCCGGGCGGATCACGTGATCGCGGAGATGGTACGGGGCCTCGGCGGCCATGTGGACGCGCTGACCGCCGCGTTCGACCCGGAGGCCGGGGCATATGCCCCCGGCACTCCGCATCATCACGACGATTGACGGTTAGGCGGCGCGGCGGCGGCGCACGATGCCGGCCCCAACCAGTCCCAGGCCCAGCAGGGCGACAGACACCGGCTCAGGCACCGAGGCCGCCGGCTGGCTGAGCGTGAAGCCACCGCTGTTGTCACCACGGAACGTGTCATCCGCCGTAAACGTGATCGTCGGGTTGATCACCGAAAACGTGCCGAACCCGAGCGCGGCCAGGGAAGTCGAAGGCAAGGTGAACGAGGTGGGCGGATTTGCCGAACCCAAACCGTTGGCCGTGGACGCCGCAAAGATCTGCTTCGTGCCCACGCCTGAAACCGTAATCAGCAACGAACCATAGGTGAAGCCGCTTGTCGGATCGGTCACCGCACCACCAACTCCCGCCAGGCCGCTGCTGGTCACCAACACACCTGCCGCGTTGGTGCAGTAATTGGTTGGCGATACCAAGCAGCTCGCACCGCTCACGGTAAAGCCCAGCGTGTCGGCGCCGGTTAGGGTGCCCGCGAACGAGACGGACACGCCGGTCGCGCTGGTCGCCGCAACGGTCAGCGGGTTGGGCGCGAAGACGATCGGGGCTGCATGGCCCAGGGCGGGCAGTGCCGCCAAACCCAAAGCGACCATCAACTTAGTTATTTTGCTCATGAAACCGCCTCAATTATGATCAAGTCTCGTTACACAAGACCGCAATCTTGAAAGCAAGGGACTATTTCGTGACAGGCTGGCGGTTTCGGCTTTCAGCCAAAGCGGCGTGCGGTACGGGCCGCCATGAGTCCGGCGAGCCCCAAACCAACGATTGCCAGGGTTGCAGGCTCGGGCACTGGCAAGGCAAGTCCGCTCACGGTGAAGGCACCCGTGTTGTCGGCCCGCTCACTATCCACGTCGCTGACGGTGAAGATGAATACCGGGTCGAACAAGGTGAAGGGCGCAAATCCGAGCGAGGCCAGCGTGACCGGCGGCAGAACCAGGCTGATTGCAGGGGTCAGACTGCCCAGGCTATTGGCAAAAGTGGCCGGGAAAACCTGCACCAGCCCGGCGCCCGGAATGCGCAGCAATAGCGCCCCAAAGGTCGTGCCGTCCTGCGGGTCGGTCGAGACTTGGCCCACCAGCGACGTGCCACCGACGGTGACGATGCCGGCTGGATTGGTGCAATACACATTGACCTGCAGGCACGGCTTGCCTGTCACGAGGATGCTGAGGGTATCATCACTGGTGACCGTGCCCCCTATCACGACCGCCGTCCCCGTGGCACTGATCGCGTTCACGACGAGGGTGGTGGGCGACAAGATGATAGGACGTGCTTCCGCCCGCATCGGCCAGCCCAAGAGCACGATGAGACACGCTTTAAGCAGCCTAACCACACGCATCACCGGGCTCCCGAGTTGTCACCATCCGTGCGGTCATTACGATACTGCTACGGTATAGGGCAAGGATTTTCGTGACCGGAGCCCCTGAGCCGGCAGCTGGCAGTCAGCTCGTAGCGCTTTTAACCTGGCTCTCGCCCGCGTTCCCCACGGGCGGTTATGCCTATAGCCATGGCTTGGAGTGGGCCGTCGAAGCGGGTGATGTCCATGATGAAGCTGCCGCTCTGGCGTGGATCGGCGGCCTGATCACCCACGGCTCCGGCCGCACGGACGCCATCCTGCTCCGCCACGCATACCGCGGTGCCGGCGTTGCGGCGTTGGCGGCCGCTGCGCAGCCCTCGTCCGAGCGCCTGGCCGAGACGCTGGGTCAGGGTGGCGCCTTCGCGATCGCCGGCCAGGTTTGGGGCGGTGTGGCGGTCCCGGCCGCCTACCCCGTTGCCTTGGCCCGGCTTGCCCAGCGGCACGGCATCGATGAGGACTGGGCCGCGCTTGGCCTGTTGCATGCGATGGCGGCCAATTGGGTCAGCGCCGCCGTGCGCCTCGTGCCCCTCGGCCAGACCGCCGGCCTGCGGATCATGCGTGCACTCGAGCCATCGCTGCATGCCGTCATGGCCGAAACGCGAGATGTGGGGCTGGACGGCATCGGCGGCGCGTGCTTTCGGTCGGACATCGCGTCCATGCGGCACGAAACCCAGCATACGAGGCTGTTCCGATCATGATTTCACCCCATGGCCCCCTTCGCGTCGGCGTCGGCGGCCCGGTCGGCACCGGTAAGACCGCGCTGATGGACGCGCTCTGCCGCAGCTTCGCGCCGCGTTACGACATCGCGGCCATCACGAACGACATCTATACCAAGGAGGATGCGGAGTTCCTGACGCGCGCCGGGTCACTGACGCCGGACCGAATCTTGGGGATCGAGACCGGCGGCTGCCCCCATACCGCCATCCGGGAAGACGCCAGCATCAATCTCGCGGGCGTCGCCGAAATGCGCCGCCGGTTTCCGGCGCTGGACATCATCTTGATCGAGTCCGGCGGCGACAACCTGGCCGCGACCTTCAGTCCGGAGCTGGCTGACCTGACCATCTATGTGATCGACGTCTCGGCCGGCGATAAAATTCCGCGCAAGGGCGGCCCCGGTATTACGCGCAGCGACCTGCTGGTGATCAACAAGATCGACCTCGCCCCCTATGTCGGCGCGAGCCTTGAGGTCATGGACCGGGACAGCAAGAAGATGCGGGGCGAGCGGCCCTATGTGTTTTCCAACATTCGCGCCGGCCAGGGCGTGGCTGACATCGCGGGGTTCATCGTGCGGTCTGGCGGCTTGCCGGTCTGATCACCAGCGCGATCCCACCCAGGATCGCCGCCGAACACACCACCAGCCGCGGCGTCAGCGGCTCCGCTAGCAAGACTACGCCGCCGAACGCCGCGAGGACAGGCACGGAAAGCTGCACCGTAGCCGCCTGCGCCCCGCCTAGTCCGCGCAGCGCCGCATACCAAACGGCGTAGCCCAGCCCGGACGTTACGGCCCCGGACAGGACCGCATACCCGGCCCCTGCAACGTCCATCTGCCGCGCCGTGAACGCTGCCAGCACCAGTGCGAACGGCACTGCGCGCAGGAAATTGCCTGCCGTATCCGCCGTGGGGTCACCCGGCGTCCGCCCGCGCACGGAATAGGCGCCCCAGGCCACCCCCGCGGCAATCATCAATGCCGCATGCACGGGGGGCGGTGCCGCCAGACCCGGCAGCAGCAGCAACACCAGCCCTAGCACCGCAAGCCCGATCCCCACGAGCTTGAGGCCACGGGGCCGCTCACCCCGGACCGCCGCATAGCCCAGCATGCTGATCTGCACCGCGCCAAACAGCAGCAGCGCGCCCACCGCCGCCGGTAGCGCCCCGTATGCGAACGAGAACGCCGCCGCATAGACGAACAACGCCGCAGCCGATAGCCAAGACCCGCCGGCGGCCCGCCCGCTCACGCGCACGATCAGCCACAGCACCAGAGCGCCTGCCACCAGCCGGATGCCGGTGAAGCTGCCTGCATCGATGTCTGTAGTCCGCAACGCCAGCCGGCACAGCAAGGAGTTCCCGGCAAACGCCAGCATCGCCGCCGCGACCAAGAAGGCTTGACGCATCATGGAAGCCCCTGCCACCGGCGCAGGGCCACGACGGCCCACACTGCCTCCACCATGCCAAACGGCCAGGCGCCCTGAAGAAAGCCATAGGCCGACCCCAGCGCGCACGACCCGGCGAACCCCAAGACCCAGCCCCGCCCGCGCCGCTCCATCGCGTAGCACACCAGCATGGACGTGACCGCCACCAGGCCAAACAGTGTCAAACGGTCCATCCGGACAGTTTACACCAACCCCATCCGCAGCCTAGCTGGCCGACATGTAGCCGAACAAATCAGCTGATACGTTTCGTTAGCCCTGAGCCCGTCGGAGGGCGGCATGGCGAGGGAGTCCTTCACAAGCTCAAGACCAACGGAGTGAATGCCTTACAAAGCATGACCCAGCGCTCCCCGTATGCCATAGCAGGGCATGCCCTACCGCCCCAGCATCGCCCACGCCAGCCTCGGTCCCGAGTTCTATGATGCCGTCGAGCCCGCTCCGTTCCCCTCCCTCACGCTCCGTTACCGCAATCAGGCCTGGGCGGAGCGGGTCGGCCTCGGCGCGCTGACTGACGCAGAGTGGCTGCAGCATTTCGGCGCCTTCGCCCCCCTGCCCGGCAGCTTCCCGCAGCCGCTGGCATTGCGATATCACGGGCACCAGTTCCGGCAGTACAATCCGGATTTGGGAGACGGACGCGGGTTCCTGTTCGCGCAACTGCTTGATGATCAAGGCCGGCTGCTGGATCTGGGCACCAAAGGCAGCGGGCGCACCCCGTGGTCTCGCGGTGGCGATGGGCGGCTCACGCTCAAGGGCGGCGTGCGGGAGGTTCTGGCCACCGCCATGCTGGACGCGCTCGGCGTCAACACCAGCCAGAGCTTTAGCCTCATCGAGACCGGGGAGGCGCTGCATCGCGGGGACGAGCCGTCACCCACCCGCGCCGCCGTGCTGGTCCGGCTCAGCCATTCGCACATCCGCATCGGCAGCTTCCAGCGCTTCGCCGCGCTGGATCAGCCGGACAACATCGCGCGGCTATTGAAGCATAGCATCCAGCACTACATGCCCGTCACCGGCGAAGACAGCGCCGCGGCGTTCCTCACGCAAGTCGTGCACAATGTCGCCGCCATGGGCGCGCAATGGATGGTGGCCGGCTTCGTGCACGGCGTCTTGAACACCGACAATATCAACATCACCGGTGAAAGCTTCGACTACGGCCCCTGGCGATTCCTACCCACCTATGAACCCGGGTTCACCGCCGCCTACTTCGACCATTCCGGCCTCTACGCCTATGGCCGGCAGCCGGAAACGCTGTTGTGGAACTTGGTGCGACTAGCGGAATGCCTGCTGCCGCTATCGGACAAGACGCGGCTTGAGGCCGCATTGGCCGGCTTCTCGCCCGCCTTTCACGCTGCACTCGATGCAGCATTGCTGCGCCGCCTGGGACTCGCGTCCAGCGGGGAGGCGGAGGACCGGGCGCTTTCTACGGCATGGTGGGCGTGGCTGGCCGAGAGCCAGATGCCGTTCGAGGAGGCGTTCTTCCGCTGCTACCAGGGCCGTGCACCCTCCGAATGGTCCGGCGCCCAGGCCGCCCTCGATGGCGCGAAGCCAGCTGGGCGCGCCCACCCCTATTTCGACGGCGCACCCTGCACCATGCTGATCGACGACGTCGAGGCGATCTGGGCGCCGATCGCAGAACACGACGATTGGCGCCTGTTTCACGCGAAGCTGGCCGAGATCGCCATCATGCGAGAGGCCTATAGAACTTAGGGCGCCACCGGGATCAACCCCGCCATCTCCGGTGCGCCCTCTGCGGTCAGGCCGGCTACCACGCCGGCGCGGTCGGCTTCGGTGCGGTTCTGGCTTACCTTCCACTTACCCTGTAGCCGGGTGATGGGCATGCGGAACGCCACAATGCCTTTCAGCTGACCCGCTACGAAGGGCTCCGGTGCGTCCGTCACCGCCCACGGATCTGCGCGCCCAGCCTCATGCCGGTCGGTCAATCGCGTAACGGCTTCCCTCAGCTCCGTTAGGTCATCGGAAAACACCGCCGGGCCGTAGGCGTGGATGGTGACGTAGTTCCAGGTCGGCAGCACCCGCCCCGTCTCACGCTTGGTGGGGTAGAAGGAGGGGGAGATATAAGCGTCCGGCCCCATGAACAGCGCCAACGCCGGCACGGCAGGATCATAGGCGCGCCATTGCGGATTGGCGCGCGCCACATGGCCATACAGCGTGCCATACGGCCCCTCATCCGCATCCAGCATGAGCGGTAGCGGCGTCGCGATCAGGCCATCGGCGCCCATGGTGATCAGGTTTGCGAGGCCCGCGCCGCGGATCGCGTCATGCAGGACAGGCAACCGGTCTTCGGCGAAATGCGCGGGGACATACATGCGGACCTTGTAACCCGGCGCCTAGGTCACGGCCAAGCCCGCATAGATCTCGCCCGACCGGGCCCGGGCGCGCCAGGGCCGGCGAAGATGCAACGGAATGTGGTATTGCGCGGCGTCCGGATCGATCGTGAACAGTGCCATCCCCGGGCCGCCCGGCGCGCATTGCGCCAGCACATCGCCGTCCGGCCCTACACATTGGCTCGGCAACGTCATGCTGCAGCTCATGGGCGTGGAGAGGCTGAGCCAGTAGCAGTTGGTGGCAGCGTGCGCCCGGGCCATGAGGCCGTGCGCCGGGTCGGCCGAGTAGCAGGACAGCAGCATGCACTGGACCTGCATGGCCTCATACTCGGCAAAAAGCGCGGGAAAAGCGGCTTCGATACACAAAGCGGTGCCGAAACGAATGCCAGCCACGTCGAACACCAGCGGTTCGGCGCCCGGCGTGTACCAATATGTCACTTCGGAGTTGGAGCACATCCGCTTGTCATACCGGAGCCTGCGCTCACCCCGGTCAGAGATCACGTAGATGCTGTTATGCGGACGGTGCGGCGATGGCAGGGCATGGTTGCAGCCCAGCACGACCCAGAGCCGGAGTTGTGCGGCGAGATGGGCGATGGCGTCCAGCTCCGCTTCGATTTCGTTCCAATCGACCGCGTCCCATCCCCAAACCTCCCGCCCGGCATAGCCGGACAGCGCGCCCTCGGGAAAATGCGCCAGCTGTGCCCCCGCCGCAGAGGCACGCTGCATCAACGCGCGAATGTGCGCCCCGTTGATGACCGGAGCCGAGCCGATGGAGCATTGAACCGTAGCGACCGTTATCATTATGTGACGGTAACGCAGACGCCACGCAGAATACAGCCCAGAGATGTAACGTCGTGTATCTTACGTCTTGGTGAAACGCCTGGCGAAGAAGCCGTCCATACCCCCAAACTCAGGCCAAAGACCTGGATGGGTTCGCAACTCACCTTCAGGGGTGCGGGCCGCTGGGACCGATGCTAGTTCATTTACCGTAAACGGTGCAGGACGCAATCCCGGCACTCTGGCCGCCGCTTCCTCCGGCTGTAACGAGCATACGGCATAGATCAGCCGCCCGCCGGGTCGCAGCATGCTGGCGGCGGCGGCGAGCAGCCGGGTCTGACCCTCCGCCAGCTCCGCCACGTCCCGCGGACGCTTCAACCGCATCACGTCCGGGTGCCGCCGGATGGTGCCGGTGGCCGAGCAGGGCGCGTCCAGCAGCACCGCGTCCAGCTTCTGCGGCGGTGACCAGCCGAGCACGTCCGCCTGCACGATCTCGGCCATGAGCCCGGTCCGCGCCAGGTTGTCATGCAGGCGGCGAAGCCGGTTGCCGTCACGCTCCACCGCGAACACCGTGGCGCCGGTGGCGGCCAGCTGCGCGGTCTTGCCGCCCGGTGCGGCGCAAAGGTCGGCCACGGTCTCACCGGGCCGCGCCTGCAGCAGCCGGGCCGGCAACGCGGCGGCGGCGTCCTGCACCCAGAACGCACCCTCGGCATAGCCCGGCAGCTCCGTCACCCGCGTGCCCGCCGGCAGGCGGACGGTGCCGGTCGGCAGCACCTCCCCCTCCAGGGCGGCGCCGGGCTTCAGCGTCAGGTCGAGCGGCGCCTCGTCCATGTGCGCCGTGGCGATGGCCCGCGCATCCCTGCCCCAGCTGCTCCAGAGCCAGGTGGGAGTGTCGAGCCGCGGGCCGTCCAGCCCGTCCAGCGCCGCCGTGCCCGCGGCCGCCACGCGCCGGAGCACGGCGTTCACCAGCCCGGCGAACGGCGTGAGCCGCCGCGCCCGCGCCAGCGCCACCGCGGACGCGACGGCCGCGTGCGCCGGCGTGGCCAGCAGCAACAACCCCGCCGCGCCGAGCCGCAGCACATGCCGCACGCCCTCGGGCGGCGCCCGGGTCAGGAACGGCTCCAGCACCGCATCCAGCGTTCCCATCCGCCGCAGCACCGCCGCCGCCAGCCGGTGCGCACTGGCCCGGTCCCGCGGCTCACCCTGCGCCTGATCCAGCGCTTCCTCCAGCGTCCGCCGCCGGTCCAGCACAGCATGCAGCAGGTCGAACGCGATCTCACGGTCATTCATGCCGGGTTCATGGCTTGCTTTGGCGGCGTGTGCTAGGGGCGGGCCATGCGTGCCGTCCCCCCGCGCCTGGCGCTCACCCTGTTCTGCCTCCTGCTATGGCTGCCCGGGTTCTTCAGCCTGCCGCCGGGGGACCGGGATGAAAGCCGGTTCGTGCAGGCGACGCGCCAGATGCTTGAGAGCGGCGACTACGTGCGGATCATGAACGGGACCGAGGCGCGGAACCGGAAGCCGATCGGAATCCATTGGCTGCAGCTGCCGTTCGTGGAGGCGGCTCGGGAGGCGGGTGTCGCGCACGACAATCCGGTCTGGCCCTACCGTATTCCGTCGTTGCTCGGCGGCCTGCTCGCCGTACTGGTGACGTTCTCGTCGGGTGAGGCGCTGTTCGGCCGACGCACCGCCCTGCTCGCGTCCGGCATGCTGGCGGCGTCCATGGTGCTGACGACCGAGGTGCATATCGCCAAGACCGACGCGGCGCTGCTGGGCGTGACGACGCTGGCGATGGCCATGCTGGCGCGGGCCTACCTGGGCGGGCTGACCCGGCTGGGCGCGGCGGCGTTCTGGCTGGCGCTGGGGGCGGGGGTGCTGCTGAAGGGGCCCATTACGCCGATGGTTGCAGGGCTTACCATGGCGGCGCTGTCTATCGCGGACCGGCGGGCGGCGTGGCTGCTGGCGCTGCGCCCGGCTTGGGGCCTGCCGCTCATGCTGATTGTAGTGGTGCCGTGGTTCCTGGCCATCGGCCTCGCCACCCACGGGCAGTTCTTCGCCGATGCGGTGGGCGGCGACCTCGGGCGCAAGCTCTCGTCCGGCGATGACGCGCATGGCGGCTGGCCGGGCCTGCATCTGCTGCTGCTTCCGGCGCTGATGTTCCCCGCCACAGCCACCCTGCCCGGCGCCGCCCTGTATGCCTGGCGCGGACGCCACGAACCCACGGTGCGGTTCCTGCTGGCCTGGATCATCCCGGCCTGGATCGTGTTCGAGCTGACGCCCACCAAGCTGCCGCACTACCCGCTCCCGCTCTATCCGGCGCTCTGCCTGCTGGGCGCGGCCGGGATCACGCTCGTGCTGCCGCGGATAGCCCGCTGGCTGACGGTGGGGCTACCGGGCCTGGTCGCGGCCGGGCTGGCGCTGGCGGTGGCGGGGGGGCCGATGCTGCTGGGTGGGCCGCCCTTCATCCCGGGGCTGGCGGTGACCGCCATCGTGGGCGTGCTGGCTGTTTGGCGCGTGCGCCTGGCCTTGCTGGCGGCACCGCTGCTGTATGCGGCCGTCCTGGGATACGAGCTGCCGCGGCTCCGCCCGATCTGGCTCGCACCGCAGATCGTCGCCGCACTACCGCCCGGCGCCGTGCTGGGCTCGGTCGGGTTCTCGGAACCGAGCTTAATGGTAATGGCGGGCACGCAGACGCAGTGGCTGCTGGCGGCGGATGCCGCGCGCGCCTTGGCGGACGGAACGGTCACTGTCCTGGCCGTATCGGACCGGGACATGGCGGCGTTTCAGCAGGCGGCCGATGCCCTGCAACTTAAAACCCACATCCTTGAGGTCGTCAGCGGGTTCAACCTGTCCCGCGGACGCTTCGTGACGCTTACTGTACTGTCCCGCTGAGCGACTCCGCCGCGCGCAGGCTTTCCATGATCGAGCGGTCCACCCGGTCCGCGCTAAGGCTGGCGTAGTCCGCCCCGGCCTCCAACCCGGCGCCCCGCTCCTCGACGAACAGCCGTCCGCCGACGATGACGACCAGCGCCGGGTTACGGGAGGCGCGGCGGGCGCTGGCGATGGTGGCGCCCAGATGCGGCAGGCGGTCCTCACGCCGGAACGCAGTGCTGAGCGACAGGTCCAGCACGTCGAACCAGGTGCCCGCCAGCAAATCCTGCAGCGCCTGATCCGTCTCCGGCAGGGCGTCATGCGGGGCCCAGCCCGCGCGCCACAGCACGTCCGAATCCAGCGCGGCGCCCAGCTGATGCAATTCGCCGGGCTCGGGCGCAATCAGCACGACCGGGGGTGCGCTGGTGGGCATGCTGTGACGCAGGCCCGGTGTCAGCGCGCGGATCGCCGTCTGCAGCCTTGCGAGGCCGAGGGTCACGTCGAACTCGCTACAATCATCATCGCCCCACAGATCGCCCAAGCGCCGGGCGGCGGGCTCGAACAGCGGCGCGTAGAGCGGGTTGGGGCCGTGCGCGTCCTGCAGCTCCCGGATCAAGTCTAGGGCTGCGTCCGGATCGGCGGACAGCAGCAAATCTGCCAGCTCATCGGCACGGGGATGCGCGGGCCCGCACAGCCTGGCCGGGTCCAGCTGATGCACCAAGGTCGGGATCACGGCGGACAGCATGACGCTGCGCAAGATTTCGGTCATGCGGCCCGGCAGCGGCGCGCCGCTGTCCCAGTTGGACCGCGGCTGCGGTGCGGGCACCGGGACCAGCGCCACCAGCAACTTGGGCGCGGCGGCCGGGCGCTCACGCAGCCCCTCGACCAAGGCGCGCGGGGGCTCCAGCACGTCCGAGCCCGGCAGGTTGCGGCCGGCCAGCTTCATGGACCAATCGCCGAAGCTGCGGTCGGACGCGGTTTGGTCGGCCAAAATCTCCAGCTCGGTATGCCGGGGGTCCCGCTGGATCGAATGCATGATACGCGCGACGCCGGCGGGCGGACCCTCCAGCCATTGGAAGAACCGGTTATCGTCATAGAGCATGAGACCGGTAATCGCCTCACGCCGGTTCCGGGACTGCGCGCCGTCCACGAGCGTCTGCAGCTCGGGCATCTCAAGGGACCGCACGGCGCGGCTGCGATAGACCACGCGGGACAACGGAATGCCCGCTTCGAACCTGCCGAAAGCCGAGGATTGCGCCTCAGACATCGTGCTCTCCACCCTATGCGCTACCGGTTCCTCCGGCTCGGTTCTTACGCCTCCTTCGGCCCGCGTCGTTCACGGGTGGCACAACCGTTGGTCGTGAGGCGGTGGTGTGACGGAACATTACTGTGCGATGAGAGCCGCCCCCGTCAAGAACTCTTGATGCAGATTAGGTCCGGTCCCAACCAACTCTGCCTTCCGGCGTTGGGGCGGCATGTCGATTTGGACCTTCCTGCTCGGACGCACGCTCGCCAACCAAGAGGCGGAAGGGCGAAAGATCGGCGTGCTCGAGGGCGTGCCGGCCATGGGACTCGATGGCCTCGGCTCCGCCGCCTACGGGCCGGAAGCGATGCTGGCGGTGCTGGCCGTGGCGGGCGCGGCGGCGGGCAGTGCGGTGCAGCCGATCACCTGGGTCATCCTCGCCTTGCTGGCCGTGCTGTGTCTGTCTTATTGGCAGACCATCACCGCCTACCCGAGCAATGGCGGGTCCTACACCGTGGCGCGGGAGAATTTGGGGCATGGCGCCGGGCTGCTGGCGGCGGCGGCGCTGATGGTGGACTACATGCTGAACGTGGCGGTCGGCATCTCGGCCGGAGTCGCGGCACTCACCTCCGCCCTGCCGGGGCTGCAGCCTTGGACGCTGGCGCTGTGCCTGGGCATCCTGGCCGCCGTCACCCTCGTCAACCTGCGCGGCACGAAGGAGAGCGGGGTGGCGCTGGCGGTGCCGACCTATCTATTCATCGCGAGCCTCGCTTTGGCGCTCGGCTACGGCGTCCTCGCTCACCCGGCGCCGGCCGTGCCGTTGCCGCCGGCTGACGTCGCGGGGCCGGTGTCGCTCTGGCTGCTGCTGCGCGCCTTCGCCGCCGGCTGCACGGCCATGACGGGGGTGGAGGCCGTCAGCAACGGCGTCGGCGCCTTCCGTGACCCGGCGGTCACGCACGCGCACCGGACGCTATTGGCGATCTGCGTCGTGCTCGGCGCGCTGCTGCTGGGCATCGCGTTCCTGGCGCACTCCTACGGGATCCCCGCGATGGATCAGACGGCGCCCGGCTATCAGAGCGTGCTGTCGCAGCTGGTGGGCGCGGTTTGGGGCCGGGGCTGGGTCTATTACTTCACGATCGGGAGCGTACTGTTGGTGCTGTGCCTATCGGCCAACACCAGCTTCGTGGGCTTTCCGCGGCTGTGCCGGCTGGTGGCGGCGGACAGCTATTTGCCGCGCGCCTTTGCCGTGCCGGGCCGGCGGCTGGTCTATACCGCGGGCGTGCTGTTCCTGGCCGGGGGCGCGGGGGCGCTGCTGGTAGCGTTCGGCGGCATCACCGACCGGCTCATCCCGCTATTCGCCGTCGGCGCCTTCCTGTCATTCACCCTGAGCCAGGGCGGGATGGCGCTGCATTGGTGGCGGAAAGGCGGTAACCCGGTCCGCTTGTTCATCAACGGCCTCGGCGGCGTTGCGACCGGCATGGCGCTGGTGATCATCCTGGTGGCCAAATTTACCGAGGGCGCGTGGCTCACCCTGCTGATTATCCCCGCTACCCTGGTCCTGCTGCGCATGATCCGGCGGTATTATGGTGCCCAGGAACGGCAGGTGCTGAGCGGAAGCTATCGCCGGCTTGACCTCGATGACCACCGCCCGGCCACGATCCTGATCCCGCTCGAGCGCTGGGACCGCATGGCGCACCGCGCCGTGCATTGGGCCGCCCGGCTGTCCCCCGACGTGGTCGCGCTGCATCTGACCGATCTGCACGGCCCCGATGCGGAGGAGCATGAGACGCGGCTTCGCGGTGAATGGCAGCGCTTCGTCGCCACTCCGGCGCAGCACGCCGGCCTAAAGGCGCCGACGCTGCTGATCGAGCCGTCACCCTACCGGAGCGTGCTGGCCCCGTTGTTGCGGGAGATCGAATTCCTGCGCGGCCGTTGCCCGGGCCGCCCGGTGATGGTGGTGTTGAGCGAACTGGCCGGCGCCCGCTGGTGGGAGTCGCTGTTGCACACCGGACGCGCCCAGCGTTTGAGGAAGCAGATCCTCCGCCACGCGGGAACGGACGTGTCGGTGCTGGTCGTACCCTGGCAGCTGGAGCCCCCCGCTGTCGAGCAGCGCGAAACCGCGCGGGTTCTGGCCGAGGAGGAGCCTGTCCACTCGTAAGGGCAGGCTGAAAGCCCGCTTTTTACGTCAGGCTGCGGCGAGGTGCAGCCTGTAGGCGGCGCGTTCGCGGCCTATGAGCGGCAGCAGGTCGCGGAGTTCGGGCCCATGGTCTTCGCCCGTGAGCGCCAGGCGGAGCGGAAGGATCAGCGCCTTGCCCTTGCGGCCCGTAGCGTCCCGCAGCGCGCCGGTCCAAATGGGCCAGACTTCCGCGTCCCAAGGCTCTGGCGGCAGCTGCGCCAGGGCGTCACGCAAGAACTCGCCTTCACCCTCGATGACCGGGGGCACGATGCTGCCGGCGACGACGTCCCACCAGCCGCGCGCCTCGTTCAGCAGGTCGAGGTTGCCGCGGATGGCGTGCCAGAACACGCTGGTGGCGCCGGCGGGCAAGCGGTCCTGCACGGCCTCGAACGGGAGTTCGTGCAGCACCTTGCGGTTCAGCGCCAGCAGTTGGCGTCCGTCGAACCGGGCGCTGCTATGGCTCACATGGCTGAGGTCATAGCTCGGCGCCAGCGCGTCCGGCGGCAGCGCCACCGGGTCATCGCTCGAGCCGAGGCGGGCGAGGTAGCCGGTCAGCGCCGCGGGCTCGATCCCGTCCCCGCGCAGGCTGCGCAAGGTGACGCCGCCACCGCGCTTGCTGAGCTTGCCGCCCTCCTGATCCACCAGCAGCGGCAGGTGCGCGAAACGCAGGTCGCGCGGCCGCCCGCCGAGTGCGGCGTAGATGTCGATCTGGATGCCCGTATTGGTCACGTGATCCTCGCCGCGCACCACGTGCGTGATGCCCGTCAGCAAGTCATCGACCACGGAGGTGAAAGTATAGAGCGGCGTGCCGTCTTCCCGGATCAGCACCGGGTCCGACACGGCGGACAGCTTGACCGTGCGGGGGCCCAGCACCATGTCGCCCCATTCCGCCGGATAGCCGCTCAGCAGGAAGCGCCAATGCGGGCGCTTGCCTCCGGCTTCGGCCTTGGCACGCTGCTCGGGCGTGAGTTTCAGCATGGCGCGGTCATACAAAGGCGGCTGATGCCGCTTGACCCGCATTTCCCGTTTGGCGGTCAGCTCCTCCTCGCTTTCGAAGCACGGATACAGCCGTCCGCTGGCTTTCAGCTTGTCGGCCGCCGCCTCATACTGTTCCATGCGATCGGACTGCTTGAACTCATCGTCCCAATGCAGGCCGAGCCAGCGCAGGTCGTAGCGGATCGCGTCCTCATACTCGGGCTTGCCCCGCTCCGTATCCGTGTCGTCGATGCGGAGTAGGAAATGCCCGCCATGGCGCCGGGCCAGCAGGTAGTTGGCCAGCGCCACCCGCGCGTTGCCGGCATGCAGCAGGCCGGTGGGGCTCGGCGCGAAGCGGAGCCTCATGCGTCATCCTCGTCCGGCACCTGTAGCCGCGGGTCGATCGTGCGCCAGTCCCGGTCGGCCATCGCGGCGCGCTTCTCGGCAAAATCGGCCAGCTCCGTGGCGCTCTTCCACGCGCCGTCGCCGCCGTCCAGCACCTCCGCATCCTCGCCATAGGCGAACCAGGCGTCGAGGATCGCCTGCGTCGTCATGCCCGCTGCCCGGCACCGCTCCACGCTGTCCCGCACGTAGCGGCGGGCGAACAGGTTGGCGTGCTCGATGCCCAGGAAGCCCCGGATCTCCTCGACGATATTGTCCTCGGCGCCGCCCGACAGGTCGATGATCCGCACGCGCAGCCCGCTCATGCCACCAGCCCGGTATAGCCGTTGGTGATGGGGTAGCGGCGGTCGCGGCCGAAGGCGCGGGGGGTGAGCTTCACGCCGGGCGGGGCCTGGCGGCGCTTGTATTCGGCGCGGTCCAGCATACGCCACACACGCAGCACGGTCCCCCGGTCATGCCCGGCGGTCACCAGCGCGTCGACCGATTGCTCGCCCTCCACCAGCCCTTGCAGGATCGCGTCGAGGTCGGCGTAGGGCGGTAGCGTGTCCTGGTCCGTCTGATCGTGCTTCAGCTCCGCGGACGGCGCCTTGGTGATCACCCGCTCCGGCATCACCGGGCCGTCGGGGCCGAGGCCGCCGGGGTCGTGCGCGTTGCGCCAGCGGCACAACTCGAACACGGTGGTCTTATACACGTCCTTCAGCACGGAATATCCGCCGCACATGTCGCCATAGAGCGTCGCGTAGCCGACCGACATCTCGCTCTTGTTGCCGGTGGTGAGCACCATGTCGCCGAACTTGTTGCTCATGGCCATCAGCAGCATGCCGCGGGTGCGGGACTGGATATTCTCCTCGGTGATGTCGGCCTGCCGCCCGGTGAACAGCGGCGCCAGGCTCTCGCCCAGCGCGTCGATCGCCGGAGTGATGGGCACGACGTCACAGCGTATCCCCAGCAAGCGCGCGCACTCGGCGGCGTCCTGCAGGCTGTCCCGGCCGGTATAGGGGCTGGGCAGCATGACCGCCCGCACCCGGTCCGGGCCCAGCGCATCGACCGCGACGGCGGCGGAAATCGCGCTGTCGATCCCACCGGACAGGCCTAGCAGCACGCCGGGGAAGCGGTTCTTGTTCACGTAGTCACGCAGCCCCAGCACCATGCAGCGGTAGATCAGGCCGAGCCGCTCCGGCTCCGGCGCCAGGGCCTGTTGCGTGCAGACCAGGTGCTCGCCGTCCCGGGTCCATTCGGTCAGCGTGATCCGCTCCTCGAAATACGGCAGCTGCACCGCGAGGCTGCGGTCGTGGTTCAGCACGAAGCTGGCGCCGTCGAACACCAGCTCGTCCTGGCCGCAGACCTGGCCCAGGAACACGAACGGCAGCCCGGTCTCCACCACCCGCTCCACGCCGAGGCCGATGCGCCGCGCCTGCTTGCCGTCTTCGAACGGAGAGCCGTTGATGCTGAGCAGCATCTCGGCGCCGGTCTCGGCAAGCGTCTCCGACACGGCGGGCAGCCAGAAATCCTCGCACACCATCAGGCCGACCTTGACGCCCCGCAGCATGACCGGCCCCGGCGCGGGCCCGGCGTCGAACACGCGCTTCTCGTCGAACACGCCGTAATTCGGCAGCTCGTGCTTGGCGCGCCGGGCGACGATGCGGCCCTCGTCCAGCACGAACGCGGCGTTGAACAGCATTGCGCCGTCCTGCCACGGGCCGCCCACGATCAGCGCCGGGCCGCCATCGGCGGTGTCCTGGGCCAGCAGAGCGATGGCCTGCTCGCAGGCCTGCACGAAGGCGGGCTTGCGCACCAGGTCCTCGGGCGGGTAGCCGCCGACGCTGAACTCGGGCGTGACCACCACGTCCGCGCCCATCGCCGCCGCCTCCGCCCGCGCGGCGCGGATGCGGGCGACGTTGGCGTCCACGTCGCCGACGAACGTCCCGATCTGAGCGAGGGCGAGCTTCATCGTGAGCATTCCTATGATCCCATGCGGGCCTGGCTGGCGCGAAGCAGGAACTCCCGTCCGACCTTCACCCGCGCCTGGCCGTCGTAATCCACGATATCTGCGGTCGCATACGTCTCATGCCAATCCGTCGGAATGAAAGATCCCGTGCCCACCACGTCGATCGGCGCGTGCGTGTCCGCCATCACCCGGCATTTCTCAACCCCGAAGCCGGAGCTGACGACGATCCGCACCAGCGGGAAGCCGGCGCCGTCCAGCGCCTCCCGCATGCGCCAGATCGCCGCCGCGGACACGCCGGTGCCGACCAGGTGCCGCAACTCGCTGTCGGACCGGTAGTGCCGGATGGCGCCCGGTGCCCGGCGTTCCAGCACGGCGTAGCTCTCCTGCGGGTCCAACCCCTCCAGATACCGCCCGCCATGCGTGTCGAGCCGGACCGAGAGCTGCCCGGACGCCGCCATGTCCGGGAAGGCGCGGCAGACCTCGAGCCCGTCGGTGATTTCGCGCCCGAAGAAGTCGGTCAGCACCGTCAGCGGCTCGTCCGGGCAGGTGTCGCGGAACATCTCGGCCGCCCGCAGCGTGGACCCGGCATAGCCGATCAGCGCATGCGGCATGGTGCCCACGCCCCGGGCGGTGCCGTAGAAAGGCGCGGTGAGATCGGCGGACGAGCCGACGAACCCCCGCGCACCCTCCGCCTGCGCCGCCCGGCTGCCGACGCTGGCGGCATAGCCCATCATGAGCTGCATCTCCGCCCCGGCGCAGTGCCGGGCCTCCATGGCCAGGAACGCGACCTCCGGCAGGACGGAGCACATTTGATACGCGTTGTGCGCCGCGACGCACGCGGCCCCGAGCTTTTGCAGGAACAGCGTTTCGCACTCCGCCAGCGCCTGGAAGCTGCCAGTGATATAGACGATCGGCTCCCCGGCGCCGACCCACTGCCCCTCGGGCGAGGCGACGTCGAAGGTGAAGCGCACGCCCCGCTCATCGGCGACCTGCCGCAGCCACTCCAGCATCAGCCGCGGCGCGGAGATGACGGGGCGCCGCAGGAAGACGGCATACGTGACCGTCTTGTCACCGAACCGCGCGACGATCTCTCGGGTGCGGGTGAAATACGCGTCGGTGCGGTCGAGGATATCCGCGCTCAGGGTCTGCTGCATGGTGCGGCGGTTATCTCAGGATTTCCCGGCTTGGGCTACACGGGCCGTTTCACGTTGACACGGCCGTTGATTGTGTTCACATTATGATTACACAAAATCTGGTGTCGTCATGGAGAGCAAGGGCGGTCTCACGAAGGTTGGCGTCCGGGAGCTACGCAACAACCTCACTCACTACCTGGGCCAGGCACGTCAAGGCGCCGGGTTCCTGATTACGTCCCATGACACGGTGATCGCCGAATTGCGGCCCCCGGCGGCCGGTCTGCGTCCGGTCCGGCAACCCGGCGCGCTGCGCGGTCAGATCACGATGGCCGATGATTTCGACACTTGGCCGCACGATCTGCTGGACGCGATGGAGAATTGAAGCTCCTGCTCGACACCCACGCCCTGCTGTGGTGGCTGTCCGATAGCCCGCGGCTTGGCCCCATCGTCCGCTTCGCCATCGCCGATCCGGAGAACGAGGTGCTGGTCAGCGTGGTGAGCCTGTGGGAGATCGTCGTCAAATCGCGGATCGGAAAGCTCGGCGCCGACATCGATGCGGTCGAGCAGGCGATCGTGCGCGACGGTTTCGGGCGGCTCGGCATCACGCGCGGTCACCTCAGCGCATTAGTCGGGCTTGTCACCCATCATCGCGACCCCTTTGACCACCTGCTCATCGTGCAGGCCATGACTGAGGACGCGGTGTTCGTATCCGATGACAGCCGCATGCAACTCTACCCCGCCCGCACGATCCGGTGCGAGTCATAGACCGGCCGGAATCGGCTAATACCAGAACTCGGGCGCAAGGACTCCACTCTCAATGTCATCGCGAGCGCAGCGTGGCGATCCAGGGCGCCATGAGCAGTCTTGTCACCCTGGATCGCCACGCCCAAGCGGGCTCGCGATGACGGTGTAGGGTGAGTCAACGGGCCCGAGTCCTGGTATAAGCCGGAGGCCGTGACCGCGATCGACACGACCATTATCCGCGGCGGGCAACTGCCGCCCATCACGGCCGTCTCCGTCACCTGCAACGCTAACTCAATCCCCGAAACGATACACGCCTTCGGTCTCCATCCAGCGTAGCCGCGTGCGATGCTGCGCCAGCCATTCGCGAAGCGCCGCTTGTTCAGGCGATCCGGCCGTCCACCGTTTCGTCTCGCGCAGCTCGGGCGGTAGCGGGAGAGCGGCTCTGAGCGCGAGGTTGGCAGCGATGCCGCAACGCCCGGCACCGTGATCGAGCTCGAAGGCCTTCTCCGGAAGCAGATCGAGGATCGTCCCGGCCGCATCCAAGTCACCGATCAGCATTCGCGCGGCGGCGATGTTCGAAAGGTGCATCCAATGCGTCTCGCTGTCCCATCTTTGGACGACTTCCAGAACATATGCCCGGAACGCGTTCAGCAACGAGCCGTGTGCATCTGGATCGAACAGGCCAATCCCGTACGTGGTATTGCCGCCGATGCAGTCGAGTATGCGCAGGCGTGGCAATCCGAGCGGGTTCATCTTCATAATCCGCACCTTGGTCGCCTCGTCGACATCGGGCCGGTCATCGAGCGGTCCGCGAAGCGGAGGCGGACCGCCGAACAGGATGGTCCACAAGCTCATGGGCTAACGGATCACGGTCAGCACGCCGTCTTCGTTCAGTTCCGGCGCGCGCGCGTCGTCCAAGGGCCCGCCATCACTGCGCTGCGACCAGATGCCGGGCCGGGCCGCGCCGGGCTTTAAGCTCCTCGGCAATCAGAAAGGACAGTTCCAGGGACTGCTGGGCGTTGAGGCGGGGGTCGCAGAAGGTTTCGTAGCGCTCGCCCAGATCGGCCTCCGTCAGGCGGTGGGCGCCGCCCACGCACTCGGTCACTTCCTGGCCGGTCATCTCCACGTGCACGCCGCCGGCCCAGCTGCCCTCGGCCGCGTGGACGTCGAAGAAGCGGCGGACTTCGGTGAGGATCGCGTCGAAGCTGCGGGTCTTAACCTTCTGCGCCGTGCTGATGGTGTTGCCGTGCATGGGGTCGCACAGCCAGACGATCTTCCGGCCCTGCGCGGCGCGCACCAGGGCGGGGAGCTTGGCGGCCACGTGATCGGCGCCCATGCGGCTGATGAGCGTGAGGCGCCCTGCCTCGTCCGCCGGGTTCAACCGGTCGATCAGGCGGAGCAGCTCGTCCGGCGTCATGGTCGGGCCGACCTTGAGGCCGATCGGGTTGCGCACGCCGCGCATGAACTCGACATGCGCGCCGTCCAGCTGGCGGGTGCGGTCGCCGATCCACAAGAAGTGGGCGGAGCAGGCGTAGGTTTCGCCGGTCGTGCTGTCGATGCGGGTCAAAGCCTGCTCATACGGCAGCAGCAACGCCTCATGGCTGGTGTAGAAATCCGTCTCGCGGATTTGTGCGGTATTGAGGCTGGTCATGCCGCAGGCCGCCATGAAGGCCAGCGTTTCTTCGATCCGCCCGGCCAAGTCCTGATATCGCCCGGCGAGCGGCGAGCGTGCGGCGAAATCGAGGTTCCAGCGATGCACTTGGTGCAGGTCGGCATAGCCGCCATTGGCGAACGCGCGCAGCAGGTTGAGCGTGCCGGCGGACTGAAAATATCCGGTCTCCATCCGCGTGGGGTCCGGCACCCGCGCCGCCTCGGTAAAGTCCGGGGCGTTGATGATGTCACCGCGATAGGTCGGTAGCGTCCTGCCGTCCTTGGTCTCGGTGTCCGAGCTGCGCGGCTTGGCGAACTGCCCGGCCATCCGCCCCAGCTTCACCACGGGGACGCTGGCGCCGAAGGTGAGCACGACGGCCATCTGCAGCAGCACGCGGAAGGTGTCACGGATGACGTTGGCGGTGAAATCACCGAAGCTTTCGGCGCAGTCGCCACCCTGGAGCACGAAGGCCTGGCCTTGGCTGGCGAGCGCCAGGGATGCGCGCAACCGCCGGGCCTCGCCGGCAAACACCAGCGGCGGATACTTGGCCAGCCGCGCCTCGGTGGCGGCGAGCGCCGCGGCGTCCGGATAGGTCGGCGCCTGATGCAACGCCTGCGCGCGCCAGCTGCCGGGTGTCCAATTCTGGGCTGTGCTCATCGATCCTGCTCCATCCCGGCACTATCCCAGGATTTGCTTGACGTTGCCACCCTGCCCGTACCGCGGGATGCCAGCCCGCCCCGGCGATGCGGGCTGGAGTCCCGCGATACGGAAGCGGCCTAGACTTGTGCGCCTGGCTTAGGGATGTCCAGGGCTGCCGTGGCGACGAAGGGGGCCGGGCGGGGTGAGGCGTTCCAGGGGGCGCCGGGGGCGTAGAGAAGGCGGCTGGGGAGGGCGGCTGCGGTGACGCACGCGAGGCAGAGTAGGAGTGACACGGCCCCGGATTCCGGGACGGGGGCGAACTGGGCTACCAGTGCCAGCCCGAACACGACCACAGCCCCTGGCCGGGCCGGTCCAGGGCGGCAGGACGAAGCCGTGCAACCAGCATAGCGCCGCCGCTGACGCACCCAATCGTTCGGGCACGGAAGGGAACGTTTGCCAAAGGGCCATTCCAGCCAGAGCGTCGAGCGCGAGGCCGGCCGGCACGAACGCCATCCGCGGCTGTTGCAAAGCCGGTTTACTCCGCCGCCTGGGCCAGGCCTACCTCGCGGGTCCGGGTGCGCATGGTCACGAACTCCTCGGCACTGGTGGGGTGGATGCCGATGGTGCGGTCGAAATCCTGCTTGGTGGCGCCGGCCGTCAGCGCCACGCCGATGCCCTGCATCATCTCCGGCACGTCGTCCCCCAGCATGTGCATGCCCAGCACCCGCTGCGAGGGTTGGTCCACCACCATCTTCATGAACGTCCGCCGGTTGCGGCCCGACAGCACGTGCCGCATCGGCTTGAAATGGGCGGTGTAGATATCGGTCGCACCGTGCTGGGCGGCCTGTTCCTCCGTAAGGCCGATGGTGGCGATCGGCGGGTTGCTGAATACGGCGGTGGCGACGGGGTCCATGAGCCAGCTGCGCGGGCGCCCGGGGCCGAACAGCCGGTCGGCCAGGTGATGCCCCTCGGCAATCGCCACCGGGGTGAGGTTCAGCTTGTTCGATACGTCACCGATGGCGAAGATATGCGGCTGGTTGGTGGTGAACTCGGCATCCACCGCCACGGCCCCCTTTGCGTCCAGCTTGACGCCGGCGTGCTCGAGGCCGAGACGCGCCGTCTTGGGCGCGCGGCCGACGGCGAAGAACACGAGGTCCACCTCGAGCGAATGGCCGTTGGTCAGCACGACGTGGCGAGCGTCCCCGCGCGCCTCGATGCTATGCACGGTCTGGCTGGGATGCAGGCGGATGCCGTCCGCCGCCATGCTGTCGGCCAGGGCCTGACGGATGTCCTGGTCGAAGCCGCGCAGCGGCAGGGGCTGGCGATACACCACGTCCACCTCCGCCCCCAGGCCGTGGAAGATGCCCGCGAACTCGATCCCGATATAGCCGCCGCCCACCATCAGCACACGTTTCGGCAGCGCGGGTAGGCTGAACGCCTGGTCGGAGACGATGCCCAGCTCCATACCTTGGATCGGCGGCTGGATCAGCGGGTAGCCGCCGGTGGCGATGACGATCCGCTCCGCCGTGATGGATTTGCCGCCGACATCGAGCGTATGCGGCCCGGTGAACGTGGCCCGCGCCTCGTGCATTTTGACGCCGCTGCCGGCCAGCATGCTATGATACGTGCGGCGGAGGCGCGCGAGGTCCGCGTCCTTGGTGGCGATCAGCGCCGCCCAGTCATGCCGGCCGGGCACGGTGTCCCAGCCGAAGCCGCGGCTGTCCTCCGCCATGCGGCCGTATTCCGCCGCCTGCACCATCATCTTCTTCGGCACGCAGCCGAGGTTCACGCAGGTGCCGCCCCATTGCGCGTCCTCGGCAATCCCCACCCGCGCCCCATGCCCGGCGGCGATGCGGGCGCAGCGGACCCCGCCCGAGCCACCGCCGATGACGAACAGGTCGTAGTCGTAGGTCATCCGCCGATCCCGCCCAGCGCCACGTACTTGATCTCGAGGTAGTCCTCGATGCCGTACTTGCCGCCCTCGCGGCCCAGCCCGGACGACTTCACGCCGCCGAACGGGGCGACCTCGGTGCTGATGATGCCCTCGTTCACGCCGACGATGCCGTATTCCAGCGCCTCCGCCACCCGGAAGATGCGGCCGACGTCGCGGGCGTAGAAATAGGCGGCGAGGCCGAATTCGGTGTCGTTGGCCATCTCGATCGCCTCGGCCTCCGTCTCGAACCGGAACAGGGCGGCAGCCGGGCCGAACGTCTCCTCACGGAAGATGTCTGCCTGGCGCGGCACGTGGGTGAGGATCGTGGGCTCGAAGAAGGTGCCGCCCAGCGCGTGCCGGTGGCCGCCCTGCACCACCTGCGCGCCGCGGCCGAGCGCGTCCTTGATATGCGCCTCCACCTTGTCCACCGCCTCGGCGTTGATGAGCGGCCCCTGGGTGACGCCGGGCTCCATGCCGTTGCCGACCTTGAGTGCCGCGACCGCCGTCTTCAGCTTGGCGGTGAAGGCGTCATACACGCCGGCCTGCACCAGCAGCCGGTTGGCGCAGACGCAGGTCTGGCCGGCGTTCCTGAACTTGCTAGCCATCGCGCCGATCACCGCCTGATCCAGGTCGGCGTCGTCGAACACGATGAACGGCGCGTTGCCGCCCAGCTCCATGCTGGCCTTCTTAACCGTGGGCGCGATCTGGGCCAGGAGCTTGGCGCCGACCTCGGTGCTGCCGGTGAAGGTGAGCTTCCGCACCAGCGGATTGGAGGTGAGCTCGCCCCCGGTGGGCCCGGACGGCCCGGTGATCACGTTGCACACGCCGGGCGGCATGCCCGCACGCTCCGCCAGCGCCGCGATCGCCAGTGCCGAGAACGGCGTCTGGCTCGCGGGCCGGATCACCCCGGTGCAGCCCGCCGCCCAGCCCGGCCCGGCCTTGCGCGTAATCATCGCCGCCGGAAAGTTCCAGGGCGTGATGGCCGCGAACACGCCGATCGGCTCTTTCATCACCAGGATACGGCGGCCCTGCTGATTTTGCGGCACGGTATCGCCATAGACGCGCTTACCCTCTTCGGCGAACCACTCGATGAAGGACGCCGCATAGGCGATCTCCCCCTTGCTCTCGGCCAGCGGCTTGCCCTGCTCGGCGGTCATGATCAGCGCGAGGTCGTCCGTGTTCTCGAGCATAAGGCCGAACAGGCGGCGGAGGATCGCGGCCCGCTCCTTGGCCAGCAGCTTGCGCCATGCCGGC
The DNA here is from genome assembly GCA_965246925.1 of Acetobacteraceae bacterium. Lineage (GTDB taxonomy): Bacteria > Pseudomonadota > Alphaproteobacteria > Acetobacterales > Acetobacteraceae > JANPPS01. Next base: position 548,588 of record OZ251994.1, read on the forward strand.
TGCGCCCGGTGCGCAGCCTCGATCGCGCGGCGGGTCTCCGCGGCACCCAGTGCGGGCACGGTGCCGATCACCTCCCCGGTCGCCGGGTTGCGCACGGCGACCGTGGCGCCGTCATCCGCCTCGATCCATTTGCCATCGACATGGCACGCCTGCCGAAACAGGCTGGGATCATGCAGCGGCAGGGGCGCGGTCTGGTTCAGCATGGGCTGTCTCCGGTGGGAGTGGGTCCATGCAAGATAGGCACTCGCCGGAACGATGTCAGCTTCGATCTCAGTCTTGAATTCCTTGGCGCTAGCCGAAGAAGAGGCTTCATCGTTAGAAAGCACGCTCGGCATGTCGCTCCCTCGCAGCGTCGGAAGCGCTCCACAAGTCGCGAGATTTGCCAGCAGCCTCGTGTGCCATCAGCTTGAATCGGACCAGGAGAAAGTCGCGACATATGGGTGAATCTGTCCCGAGTTTGAGAATCGATCTGCCAGGCGGGCAAAACCGGCTACGGCAAATGATCCTGTATGTCGCTGGACAATGCCAGCGCGCGACCCGCTTCGGCGACATCAAGCTCAACAAGATTCTCTGGAAATCCGATTTCGACGCCTTCGCTGCGCGAGGAATGCCCGTGACAGGGCGCTCTTACCAACGTCTGCGCCTCGGTCCGGCGCCGAAAGAGATGCACCCACTACATCAGGAGATGCTGCGAAACGGCTTGATAAAAGTCGACTTAGTCGATTTCGGCAATGGCATCGTCGAGCATCGCACGGTCCCGTTGAAGCATGCCGAAATGGACCTGTTTAGTGAAGAAGATTTGGGCTTTGTAAACCAGTCGATTCAATACTACTGGGATTTGACCGGCATGGAAACCAGCGATGACTCCCACGGTCCGGCCTGGCTTACCCGAGAGAACGGCGAACCCATGCCTTACGAAGCAGCCTTGCTGTCCGAACGTAGGCCGTCTTCCGGACAAATCACCCGGCTCAAACAGGCTATCTACGATGGCAGGTGGCTCAGCGACTAGATGCAACGACGCCGTAGGATACTGTTCTCAGCAGAATGCGAATCTGCGGCGGCTCGTATCGGTGGGTTCCAACGCATCGACGAAAGTCTGGCCGCTGGAATATATGATGCCCTGGAGCGGAATCCGTATGGGTTTCCCTTGCTGGAAAGCGACTGGTTTACGGCGCGTATGATAGCCACCAAGCCGTTCAGGAGCATGCCTGCCTTGGTCTGGCTGTTCGTGATCGACGAGAACAAAGATATCGTGATCACTCATGTGCAAGAGTTTGAAGACTACTGAAAGCATAGATGTCTGCTCAAGCCGCCAGCGTCTGCGTGCGCACCAGACGCGCATACAGCCCGTCATCGGCCAGCAGCGCCGCATGCGTGCCTTGCTCCACCATCATCCCGTCCGCGATCGCGACCACCAGATCCGCGTCCCGCACCGTCGATAGCCGGTGCGCCACGATGATGGTCGTGCGGCCGGCGCGGAGGCGGGTGAGGGCGTCCTGCACCGCCGCCTCGCTCTCGGCGTCCAGCGCGCTCGTGGCTTCGTCCAGCAACAGGATGCGCGGATCCCGCAGCAGCGCGCGGGCTAGGGCGACCCTTTGACGCTGGCCGCCGGACAGGCGCTGACCGCCGGGGCCGACGACGGTATCGAAGCCGTCCGGCAGATCCGCCACGAAGTCGGCCGCGGCGGCGTGCGCGGCGGCCTCGATCTCCGCCATTCCGGCGCCGGGCCGGCCCATGCGGATGTTGGCGGCGACCGTATCGTCGAACAGCAGCGTGTCCTGGCCGACATAGGCGATACTGTCCCGCAGGCTCGCCAGCGACACGGCGCGGATGTCGATTCCGTCCAACAGGATCGCCCCGGCGGTCACATCCTGTAGCCGCGGGATCAGCGCCAGCGCGGTGCTCTTCCCCGCACCGGACGGGCCCACCAGCGCCACCGTGCTGCCGGGTGCGGCCATGAAACTTAGCGCATGCAGCCCGGCGCGCCCGTCCGGATAGGTGAACGCGACCCGCTGGAACTCGACCCGCCCGGGACCCCGCGGCAAGGCCGGCGCGCCCGGCCGGTCAATGATCCCGGCCGGCTCGTCGATCACATCGAACACGCGGCTGAGGCCAGCCAGCCCCTCCTGCACGGCCGCGTTCATGCTGCCCAGCGCCCGCAACGGCTGGGCCGCCATCAACAAGGCGGTGACGAAGCCGGTGAACTCTCCGATGCCACCGCTGCCATGTGAGGCGCGCCAACCGGCGAAGCCGATGACGGCCGCCACCGCCGTGCCACCCAACACTTCGAGCAGCGGGTCCACGCGCGCCCGGCTTCGGGTCATGCGCATCAGTGCACGGTAGAGCTGGGTGAAGGCGGCCTGGGCGCGTCCGGTCTCCTGTTGTTCGAGCGCATAGGCGCGGACGGTGCGCGCCTGGGCGAAGCTCTCGTTCAGCATGGCCGCCGCCTCACCCATGCTTTCCTGCATCGTGCCCGACGCGCGGCGGATGCGCTTGCCCAGCCGCTGGATCGGCACCGCGGCCAGCGGGTAGAGCGCTGCGGCGATCGCGCTTAAAACCCAATCCAAGTAAAGCATGGATATCACAAGCCCCAGCACGGTGATGCCGTCGCGAAGAGCGTTTACGGCCCGGGTCAACGCCTCCCGGATCACCGCGGCGTCCGTCGTGAACCGGGTTGCAAGCTGCGCCGGCGCTTCGCGCTCGACCTGGGCGAGGTCGGCATGGGTGAGTTGCCTGAACATTCGCCCCTGCAGGTCTCGGATCACGCCCAGCACCATTTGCTGCACGACCATGGTCTGCCCATACTGCGCCGCCGCCTTGGCCGCGGTCACCGCCACGACCAGGGCAGGAATTTGATAGAGAATGCGGGCGTCCTTGGCGGTAAACAGCATGAATGCCCGCTGAATCACGACGGGATATAGGGCGGTAAGCCCGGCCATAACGGCCGTGAGAAGGCCGATCAACACCAGCCGCGTGCGTTGCCGGCGAATGTGCTCCCGCCACAAGCGCCACATCAGATCGTTGGAGGGGCTGGTCATAGGGCGAGGCTTACCAGGGTAGGGAATGATCGGCCAATGTCGTCCTGGCGTGCCATCCTGCGGCAAGCTCAGGACTAGCGGGTCAGAAGGGCGAACTGAAAACCGCGTTCCGGACGCGATAATCTTGCTGGGCCTTGAAAACATGCATGGGGAGACGGACGATGATTGCGCGGGTATGGCACGGGTGGACTGCGGCGGCGCAGGCGGATCGGTATGAGGCGCTTTTGAGAAGCGAAATCTTCCCGGGTATCCTGGCAAAACGCATCGATGGCTTCCTCCGGATTGAGCTTTTCCGCCGCGAACAGGGCGATGAAACCGAGTTTATGACCGTTATGCGGTTCGCCTCGCAGACTGCCGTGACCGCGTTCGTGGGTGACGACCATGGGGTGGCGTATGTGCCCGCGAGCGCGCGTGAGGTGCTCACGCGCTTCGACGTGCGCGCCGTTCACTATGACATGCGGGAGGTCCGGGAGGCGGTGGGGTGGGCACCTAGCCGGTGACCTGGCGGAGCACGGCCATACAAGCCGCCTTGTCCGCCCGGCACCCGCCAGCGACCCACCAGTCGCGCACCTGGCGCAAGGTTTCGCCGAATGCGGGGCCGGGAACCACGCCAAGGGCCAACACGTCGCGGCCGATGAGGGGGAAAACGGGACGAGGCATGGCTTCGATCCTGGGAACCATCGCGCCCTGGCCGGTGAGCCAGGCGCGGGCAGAAATGGCGCCCGGGGCGGCTTCGGCTAGCAGGCGGCGGAGGCCGTCGTCGTCCATACTGGGGTCTGGCGGTGGTCCCTCTAGCGCCAGAAGGCGGTCCCGCTCGGCATGAGAGAGGCGGAGGGATTCGGCCAGCGCGGATGCGCCGGGGCGAAGGGCGGCCAGGCGCAGCAGCGGCTCCGCGGGTGCGCCGGACGCGACGAGACGGGCGAGGCCAGAGGCGGAGGCGCCAGGGAGCAGGGCTGGGAGGACGCCGAGCCGTTCCATCAGCGTCACGCTCGCGACTGGGTCGGGAATGGCCAGGATGCGCTTCAGTTCGCTCCAGACCCGCTCGACCGAAAGGCGGGCGAGGCCGAGGATGCCAGCACGGATGGCGCCGAGGGCGGCCGGGTCGGGCATGCCGGTGCCGTAGCGGGCGTGGAAACGAAAGAAGCGGGGGATGCGCAAATAGTCCTCGGCGATGCGAAGCGCGGGGTCGCCGACGAAGCGGACGGTGCCGGCGGCGAGGTCATCGAGGCCGTTGAAATAGTCCCAAATCCGGCCATCGGCGGCCATCGACATGGCGTTGAAGGTGAAATCGCGCCGGGCCGCGTCCTCCCGCCACTCGGACGTCCAGGCCACCGTCGCGTGCCGTCCGTCGGTCTCGAGGTCGCGGCGCAGGGTGGTGACTTCGAAACCACGTCCGCCGCTGATAGCAGTGATAGTGCCGTGGGCGAGGCCGGTCGGCGCTGATTTGAGGCCGGCAGCGTCGAGCGCCTGCAGCACGGACGCGGGTTCGGCCGGGGTGGCCAGGTCCACGTCGCTGACAGGGCGGCCGGCGACCGCGTCCCGCACCGCGCCGCCGACCAGCCGCGCGTCCGGAAGGGCGGCTATCACGGCCTGAAGCGCCGGGTCGGCCAGGAAGTCCGGCGGGGCGATCTGCCGGGCCGGGGGGTCCACTACTCGCCGTGCCCCGGCACGATGGCGCCATGGTCGAGATGGGCCGGCACGTATCGGCTGCCGCCGGGCAGACGGTCGTGCACGCCGAACCAGGCGAGTCCGGCGCCGAACAGCAGCAGCAGCGCGGATATCGCGAGCAAGGATTGGCGGGACGGGCCGGGCTCTCCGCGCAACGCCGCGCGTTGCCAGGTCAGAAACAGCACAAGCGGCGCCAGCAGCAAAACCCACTCAGCCCAGCGCATTATGCGGCCCCGGCATCAGGCAGCTACGTCGTTCGCGCGTAGGCGGTGGGACAGGTTAACCAGAATGGCCGCGGTGGCGCCCCAAATATAGTGGGTCGGATGCGGCCAGACCCAAAATTCGCGCGTGCGCCCGCGGAACTCGGCCCGCTGCCGCTGCGGTGCATTGGGGTCGAGCAAGGTTTCGAGCGGCAGGGTGAAGATCTCCTCCACCTCCGCCTCCTGCGGGCGTAGCGTGAGGCCGCCGGGCAGGAGGGCGAGGATGGGGGAGATGCGGAAGCCGGTGCCGGTGGCGTAGTCGGTCATGCGGCCCATGATCTCGACGTCCGCGGCGTGAAGGCCGATTTCCTCCTCCGCCTCGCGCAGGGCCGCCGCCTCGGGCGAGGCGTCCCCGGGATCGATCCGTCCGCCGGGAAACGCGACTTGTCCCGCGTGACGAGACAGGTGCGAGGCGCGCTTGGTCAGCACGATGCCGGGGTGGAGGCCGTGCTGGATGCCGACCAGGACGGCGGCCGGCACCAGCGGCGCCTGCACCAGATCCATGGCGTCATCGGACCGGGCCGGCACGGCGATGGCCTCGGCCGGGGTCACGCCCAGGCGGCGGCGCAGCGATTCCAGGTCCAATCAGGCCTCAGGTTCGAAGTCGACGCCGTGCGGGAGATCACCGAGGGAGAAGAACTTATGCTCGCTCCAGACCCCCAGGGCGCGGCGGCAGCCCACCATGCCGGGCACGGCGAGCGCCACCAGCTCGTAATAGACGGCGCGGCCGATCCGTGCCTCGAGCGGGGGGCCGCCATCGGTGCTGCGAACGGTGACGTAGGGGGTGGGCTCGCAGGTCAACAAGTCATGACGGACGCGGATGGGGTGCTCGGGCCCGGCGGTCACGACCTGGTCCACGTTGGTGCGGAACGATAATCTTTGGCCCCGGCCGACGCCCGACCACTCTAGCTCGACCGCGATCCAAGGAGTGTCCTCCACCTCGATCCGGCCGCGCTCGGCAGGCGTTTCGAGCCAGTATGCGCCATCCGGGGTACGCTTCAGGACGCTGCTGAACAAGCAGACCAGCTCCTTCCGGCCGATCGGGCTGCCGCGATAGAGCCAGGTGCCGTCCCGCTTGATCAAAAACGGCAGGTCGCCGCACTCTACGCGCTGTCGGCGCGGCGGCGTGGGGCCCATCGAGGGGCATGCTGCTTGCCCCCGGGAGGGAAGGTCGTCCAATTGCGATATTTCGCTCACTATGGGCCACTCCGGACGAAGCAACGCTTCGCGCCAGGCCCGGATATAGGTAGCCTCCCCTGGTTGATGAAAGGGCCCGGCGTAGGCAGATCATCAAGAAGGAGTTTCTGGCATGCAGGCGTTACCTGAAAACGACATGGTAGGTTCACCGTCCGAGGTGGCGTTGCCGGCCGCGATCGAGGCGCTGGGCGGCCGCGCCGCCGCCGCCCGGGCGGAGATCGGGCGGGTGATCTTCGGCCAGGATGAGGTGGTGGAGCAGGTGCTGGTCACCCTGCTGTCGGGCGGCCACGCGCTGCTGGTCGGGGTGCCGGGGTTGGGCAAGACGCTGCTGGTAGAGACGCTGGGCACCGTGCTGGGCCTCGCGCCCAAGCGGGTGCAGTTCACGCCGGACCTGATGCCGGCCGACATCACCGGGAGCGAGGTGCTGGACGAGAACGAGGGCGGGCGGCGCAGCTTCCGGTTCATCGCCGGGCCGGTGTTCTGCCAGCTATTGATGGCCGACGAAATCAACCGCGCGAGCCCCCGCACGCAATCGGCGCTGTTGCAGGCGATGCAGGAGGGGCGGGTGGCGGTGGGCGGCGTCGATCACCCTTTACCGCGCCCGTTCCATGTGCTGGCGACGCAGAACCCGATCGAGCAGGAGGGCACGTATCCGTTGCCGGAGGCGCAGCTGGACCGGTTCCTGCTGCAGGTGGACGTGGGGTATCCGGATCTGGCGGCCGAGCGCACGATGCTGTTGGCGACCACCGGGGCGGATGCGGTACGGGCGCGCCCGGTGCTGGCGGCGGACGAGCTGATGGCGGCGCAGCGCATGATCCGGCGGGTTCCGGTGGGGGAAGCGGTGGTGGACGCGATCCTTCGCCTGGTGCGCGGCGGACGCCCGGAGACGACGGAGTTGGACGCCGTCCGCCGGCACGTCGCCTGGGGCCCCGGCCCTCGCGCGGCGCAGGCGCTGATGTTAGCCGCCCGCGCCCGGGCCGTTCTGGACGGACGGCTGTCACCCAGCCTGGATGACGTGGCGAGCCTGGCCCGTCCCGTGCTGCGGCACCGGATGGCGCTGAACTTCTCGGCGCGGGCGGAGGGGGTCGGGTTGCTGGATGTGATCGACAGCCTGGCCGGGAAAGCCATTTGAAGCCACCCCTCGCCCGTCGGGCGGAGGCGCTGGGGGCGACGCTCCCGCCGCTGCTGGTGCATGCGCAGCACGTGGCGAACACGGTGGCGCAGGGCGTGCACGGCCGGCGCCGGGTAGGGCAAGGGGACAGTTTTTGGCAATACCGGCCCTATACCGCGGGGGACGCGCCCGGGCGGATCGATGGCCGGGCGAGCGCCAAGTCCGACCGCGCCTTTGTGCGCGAGACGGAGTGGGAGGCGGCTCAAACCGTTTGTTTGTGGCGTGACGGGTCGGCCAGCATGAACTGGCGCTCGGCCCCCGCGCTGCCGGATAAGCGGGAGCGGGCGGAGCTGCTGACCTTAGCGTTGGCGGCACTGTTGCTGCGCGGGGGGGAGCGGGTAAGGCTGATCGGCGCACCGCCCCGGCCGCGGGGCGGACGTTCGGCGCTGGACGGGTTGGCTGAAAGCCTGGCGCAGTTGCCGCAGGGGGACGGCATGCCGCCGCCCAGCCCGCTGCCGCGGCATGCTCGGATCGTGCTGATCGGCGACTTCCTATCGCCGCTGGATCAGATCGGCCAAGCCATTGGCGCATTGGCTGCGACGCCCGTCGTGGGCCATTTGCTGCAAGTGCTGGACCCGGCCGAGGCGCTGCTGCCGTATGCCGGGCGGGTGCGGTTTCAGGGGCTGGAGCGGGAGCCGGATGCGGTGGTGCCGCGGGTCGAGGGGATCCGGTCTGGTTATGCGAAGGCGCTGTGCCTGCAGCAGGACGGGCTGGCGGCACTCGCCGCCGCGGCAGGGTGGAGTTTTGCCACGCACCGCACCGATCATGCGCCCGAGACGGCGTTGATGGGCCTTTACACCGCCTTGGCGCCGCGCTGATGATCTTTGCGGCACCCTGGCTGTTGCTGGCGCTGGCCGGACTGCCGCTGCTGTGGTGGCTGTTGCGCGTCACCCCGCCGCAGCCGCGCACTCAATCGTTTCCGGCCATCCGGCTGCTGGCCGGCCTGCGCGCCGAGGAGCGTGAGGCGGCGCGGACGCCGTGGTGGCTATTGTTGTTGCGTATGGCCGCGGCGGCGCTGCTGATTATCGGCCTGGCCGGGCCGGTGCTGGATGCAGCACAGGGTTTGCCGGGACAGGGCAGCGTGTTGCTGGTGATCGATGACGGGTGGGCGTCTGCCCCGGACTGGACGGCCCGTATCCAGGCAGCCGAGGGCGTGCTGGACCGCGCGGCGCGAGAGGGGCGCACCGTGGCGCTGCTCACCACCGCGCGGACCGGGGCGGATCAGCCGCCGCCGCTTACGCCCGCAATGCCGGCGCCGGAGCTGCGCACGCGGCTGGCGGCGCTGCATCCCAAAGCCTGGCCGCCGGACCGGGCCGCCGCCGCAGGGGTCCTGGCGGGGCAGCTTGCGGGCGGCGTATTCTACGTGGCGGACGGGGTGGGCACTGGCGGCGACACGGCGTTTGGCGCTGCCCTGGCCGCAATAGGCCCCGTGCAGGACTTCCGTGCCGAGACCTCATCGGCCATGGTGTCACGCCCACCGCGGGCCGAGAGCGGAGCGCTGGTGGCGCGCGCCGAGTTGCTGCCAAGGCCTAGCGCGACGCCGCTCGCGATATTGGCGCAGACCGGGGACGGACGCACCCTGGCGCGGGCGACGGCCATCGTCCAGCCCGGCGCCACCACGGCGGAGGCAGCCATCGACCTGCCGCCCGAGTTGCGCAATCAGATCGCCCGGCTGACGCTGGAAGGGGCCAGCTCCGCCGGGTCGGTCATGCTGGTGGACGAGCGGTGGCGGCGGCGTCCGGTGGGCTTGGTGGCGCTGGACGCGGGGGCGGATACGCCGCTGATCGGGCCGTTGTTCTATGTGCGCCGGGCGCTGGCGCCCAGTTCCGAGTTGCGGGAGGGATCGCTTGCAGCGCTTCTGACCCGCGATGTGTCGGTTCTGGTGCTGGCGGATGTGCCCTTGGCAGGTGCGCCGCAGGACGCGGCGGCGCTGGACAAGTGGGTGAGCGCCGGCGGCGTGCTGATCCGCTTTGCCGGGCCGCGGATGGCGGAGGCCGCGAGCGGCGATGGGGGAGTGGACCCGTTGTTGCCCGTGCGCCTTTTGGCCGGAGACCGGCAGTTGGGCGGTACGCTGTCCTGGAGCGAGCCTGCTACCCTGGCCCGGTTCGCTGCAAGTTCGCCCTTTGCCGGCATGGCGATCCCTTCCGAGGTGCTGATCAACCGGCAGGTGCTGGCCGAGCCGTCCAGCCAGTTGGCGGCGCGCACCTGGGCGTCGCTGGCCGATGGCACGCCGCTGGTGACGGAGGCGCCGCACGGGGCGGGGCGGCTGGTGCTGTTTCACGTTACCGCCAACGCCGATTGGTCGAACCTGCCGCTGTCTGGTCTGTTCGTGGACATGCTGCGGCGCGTCGTGGCGCTGTCGGCCGGCGTGGCGGCCGTGGCCGATAAGGCCGTGCTGGCGCCGGCCGAGACGCTGGATGGGTTCGGCGCACTCACGCCGCCGCCGCCGGCCGCCACGGGCCTGCCCGGCACCGAGATCGAGCACGCGGCCGCCACGCCCCGGCATCCCCCCGGCCTTTATGGGCCCGAGAGCGGGCGTAGGGCGCTGAATCTCGGCACCGCGCTGCCGCCTTTGGTGTCGGAGCCGGTTTGGGGCGCGTCCGCCACCCTGGGCGCGGTCGCGCGCGAACAGCCGCTGGGGCCGTCATTGCTGGCTGCAGCCATACTGTTGCTGGCTTTGGACTTGCTGGCGTCCTTGCAACTGCGCGGGGTGCTGCGGGCGGCTGCGGCGGCGATGTTGCTGGCCTGCGTTCCGGCGCATGCGGAGGACGCGCCGGCGTTGATTACACGGCTGGCCTACGTCACGACCGGCAACGCCGCCGCGGATAGCGTCTCGCGCGCCGGACTCGCCGGACTTTCGGCGTACGTGAACCGCCGCACCGCCGCAAGCCTGGGTGACCCAGCCCCTGTCACGCCCGGGCGGGACGAGCTTGCGTTCTTCCCCCTGCTGTATTGGCCCATCCTTCCACAAGCCGCGCTGGATTTGGCTGGGATCGCTGCGCTCAATGATTATACCAGCCGTGGCGGCATCATCATTATCGACACCAAGGGCGGCGAACTAGGCGCCACTGGAAGCAGCGGTGCCGGGTTTGCGCCGGGCGCCGACGCCGCACTCCGGCGCGTGACGCAGGGACTGGCCGTGCCCCCGCTGGCGCCGCTCACCTCGGACCACGTCCTGGCCCGCTCGTTCTATCTTCTGCAGGATTTCCCGGGCCGGTTCACCGGCGATACGGTTTGGGTGCAGCGCGATCAAGACCGTAACAATGACAGCGTGAGCCCGGTTGTGATCGGAGCGCATGACTGGGCGGCGGCTTGGGCAGTGGATGCAGGCGGGCGCAACCCTTACGCCACCGTGCCTGGCGGCAACCGGCAGCGCACGCTGGCCTATCGCTTCGGAGTCAATCTCGTAATGTACGCGCTGACTGGCAACTACAAGGGCGATCAGGTCCACGTGCCAGCCATTCTGGAGCGGTTGGGGCAATGAAGTTCGAGCAGGCCTACGCCGCGCTCCGGTTCGACCCGGCTGTTCCCGCCTGGGCGTTCTGGTCATTGACCGCTCTGTGTGCGCTGGTGCTGGTGCCGGCGGCGTTCCGCCGGGCGCGGGGCTGGTCCTGGCGCGCGCTGGCGTTTGCGGTGTTGCTGGCCTGGCTTTCCAATCCGCGGTTGATTCAGGAGACCCGGGACACACTGCCGGACATAGCCTTGCTGGTAGTTGATGACACGCAATCCATGCAGGTGCGGGACCGGGCGGCGTTGCGTGACGCGGCCCGCACCGCGTTGCAAGACGCGGCGGCGCATCAGCCCGGCCTTGAGCTCCGCACCATCGCCGTGCCGGAGGGGCACGATGGAACACAGATGTTTGCCGCGATCGACCGCGCGCTGGCCGATATCCCGCGTAGCCGGTTGTCGGGCGTCATGGCCCTGACCGACGGCATGGTCCATGACGCGCCCGAGACGTTTCCTGTCCCGCTGCATGTGCTCATTCCGGCACGCGGTGAGGAAACGGACCGGCGGCTGCGCATTATCGAGGCGCCATCGTTCGGCGTCGTCGGGCGCAGTGTGACGCTTCGGGTGGCCATCGACGACCTCGGCGTGGCCCGGCCCGCCGCCACGGCCCGCCTAACCATACGCCGGGACGGGGACACGCCGGAGGTGCTGAATGTGCCGATTGGGCGGGAACAGCCGGTCGAAGTGCCGATTACGCGCGCCGGACCGGTCGTGGTGGAGTTGCAGGCGGACGGGTTGACGGACGAGGCGAGTGCGATCAACAACCGCGCCATCGTTACGATCAACGGCGTGAGGGACCGGCTTCGTGTGCTGCTGGTTTCGGGCGAGCCGCATCAAGGAGAACGGACGTGGCGGCGGTTGCTGAAGGCGGATCCTTCGGTCGATCTGGTCCATTTCACCATTCTGCGCCCGCCGGAGCGGGATGACCTCACGCCGCTGAACGAATTGGCGCTGATCGCCTTCCCGGTCCGCGAGCTGTTTCAAGTCAAGATCCGTGACTTCGACCTTATCATTCTGGACCGCTTTCAGAACCGCGGAATCTTGCCGCCTATTTACCTTCGCAACATTGCCGATTACGTGCGGTCGGGAGGGGGCTTGCTGCTGAGCGCCGGGCCGGAGTTTAGCGGTGCCGCGAGTCTTGCCGCCACGCCGCTCGGCAGCGTACTGGCGGCAAAGCCGGTGCCGAACGGCGTCGTAGATGGCGCTTTTCGGCCGCTGGTCACCGCGCTCGGTCAGCGTCATCCCGTGACGTCCGGCCTGCCCGGCTGGCGGTCTGGCACACCGGATTGGGGATCCTGGTATCGCCGCATTGGTGTGGGGCCGAGCGCGTCGGCCCCGGTCATGACATCGGCCGATGGGGCGCCGTTGTTGTTGCTGGACCATGTCGGCGAGGGGCGGACCGCGCTGCTTCTGTCGGACCAGATTTGGCTGTGGTCGCGCGGGCATGAGGGGGGCGGACCGCAGGCAGAGCTGCTGCGGCGCATCGCCCATTGGCTCATGAAGGAGCCGGCGCTGGAGGAGGAAAGCTTGCACGCCAGCATATCCGGCGGGCTGCTGCGGATCGAGCGGCGGACGCTACAGGACGGCCCGCCCCCCAACCTTTTGGTGAACGCCCCGGACGGCACGGTCCGCACTGTCCAGCTTGCGCCGGATGGCGAGGGCCGCAGTATGGCTGAGCTCGCGGCACCCGATCTTGGTGTGTGGCGTGTGTCGGATGGAACTACGACCGTGTTCGCCGCCGCGCAAACGAGCAATCTGCGAGAGACAGCCGATCTGCGCGCGACGGCCAGCGGCCTCGGTCCGCTTGTAAAAGCAAGCGGAGGTAGTGCGCGGTTTCTCGCATCGGGCGGCAGCTTGCACGTGCCGGAGCTCAGGCGGACCGAGCCTGGGCGGGAGGCTGCAGGCACGAGTTGGATCGGATTGCCACGGCGGAACGACCACATCGTCACCGGAGTGAGTGCGCTACCGCTCCTGCCGGCCTGGGCCGCGCTTCCGCTCTTGCTCGGGCTCGTGCTGCTAGCATGGCGGCGGGAGGGCATCGAGCGGCCTCAGCGTCTCTAGTATGCCGACCGCAATGACAGCGCGCGGTGACCGGCTGGTGCGCGGCGGTCCTGATCGGGACTATGATCGGCAATGAGTTCAAGTTGCCACTTCATCTCCTGCTCCGAAAGTGGAAAGGCGCCATCTGCCGCGGCGGTGATCATCTCGGCCGGACGAATTTGGCCTAGTAGTACTTGGGCCAATCCAGCAACACGCATAGAGAAACCGGCTTGCCAGACGACGCTGATGATGGCTTTTGCCGACCTGCGGGCGATAGCACGGTCCAGGGTGGCAAGTGGCAAGCCGCTGGCCACGGCGAGTTGCGCCGCCATGCGCCGCCGGTCACACCGCTTCGCCGTCTCGATCACCAAGGGTTCGTTCAAAGCGCCAGCATCCCGGACCTGGTGACAGATCTGCAGCAGCTCCGCATCGTCGGCCGGCACGCTCACCGATCTGATTGATGCGCCGCTGTCCATCTGCGCCCGGATCGCCGCGGCAGTATCTGTGGGTAGGTCGGTGCGCGCCAGCAGCTTACTCAGGAGCTGGGTCGCGACGATACTTGACAACGCCGTCGCCGCTTTCACGCTCAGCGTGGGGCGGCTCACGAGCGGATCATGCCAGTCCTGATGAACGCGGGATTGGCTGATCAGTAGGTCGAGCGTTGCATCGCGGATGGACGCGGACGAGTTGGCGAGCAAGGCCCGGATCGCCTTATGGTCCGCATGGGCGACCACTGCGTCCGACACGCTAGGGCTAAGCCCGGCGCGGCCCGCCACCGATCGGGCAGTCCCGCTATGCGGTAGCGCGGTCAGCAGGGCGATCAGGTCGTGATCGGTCAGCAACGGAGACAACCGGATAATGGGATCACTGACCGAAACCGCATGATCATGCGCTAGTTTGACCACTAAGCTATGCGGCACGTTGGGCAAAGACTTTACGCAGTCGCTAATGCTAAGCCGCACCCGCGTCGCCTCATCCTCGACCAAGATCGTGAGGATCGAGAGTACCTGTTCTTGCGCCGCAGATTGATCGAGTGGCGCCAACGTGGGCAAGAGGCGCGACAATTTCTGTGCGAGAAAGGACCTGACCCGGGCATCGGCATCTTGTGCCAGAGTCAAGTTGGTGGCCGGCGCAGCGGCACGGTTCATTGCGACGGCGGCCCGGACGGTCAATGAGGGATCGAGCGCCAGACTCTCCAGCATTTCAGGCGAAGTTTTCGTGCTCGCACCAAGGCGGATTCGCACAGCTTCTTCGACGCCACCGGCACAAGAGGCGGCGTTCAGGTCCATTACCGCAGGACCTTTTCGTGGCTCACACGCCACTGCCCGCGACCGCAACGCTTAGCGTCACGCAAGGCATGCGCCGCCCGGCGTAGGATTGAGTCCAGCTCCTCGTGGGTGCCGGGCTGCCGGCACGCGATGCCGATGCAGAGCGAGGCCGGAAATTCGGCCCCCACCAACTCCGCCACGTCCTGCGGGAAGGTCAGGCGCAGCCCCTCCGCCCTCTCGGCAGCCGTTAACTCATCCGAACTGTCGAGCCAGACCGCGAACTCGTCACCGCCTAACCGGGCCAGCAGGTCCGTCGGGCGGAACGTCCGCCGCAACAGCTCCCCCAAGCGGGTCAGCATCGTGTCGCAGAGGTCATGCCCGAGCTGCGCGTTATGCGTCAGAAAGCCGTCTATATCGATGCAGAGCACCGTGCCGGGCAGGTCCTCACGGTCTAGCCGGTCGATCCGCCGGGCGGTTTCCTCCAGGAAAGCGCGGCGATTCAGCAGGCCGGTCAGCGGGTCCGTTCGCGCTTGCCGGGCAAGGTTCCGCTGGATCGCTTCATGTTCCAGTACGATGCGGACCAGCCCGGTGACCGAGGCTGCCAGCTGCTGATCGTCATCGTCCCAACCACGCGCCCAAGCCGCACGCCAAACCACCATCCCCGCCTGCTCACCAAACCGCGTCACGATCGGGCAGGCCAATACTTGCAGTCCATTGCTGCTATGACCAAGCTGCGTCTCGGCCGTGTCCCGGCGTAGGAGCGTGTCCGCAATGGCCAGGACGGGCGTTGGATCCCCACCTGAACCATATAGGCACGCGATAGGCTGATCCGCTGGCACGCTGAAAACGCACGCGCCGGTTCCGCCCATCGCCTGAACTAGCGTTTCCAGCATGGTATCAATCACCCGTGGCGCCGTGACCTCGTGATGCATCTGGCTTAATATGCGATCGATGACCTGCCCACGGCGTAGTGACGCGGCAACCCGGCCCTGCTCTTCCTCCTCCAAAGAGACGTCAATGCCAATGCCGCGGGTGCCATACTGCCGGCCTGATCCGTCCATGAGAGGCTCAGATGACAGCGCGTAACAACGGCTGCCTCCATCTGCGGCGGCGAGCCAAACCCGCCTACGCCGGACGGGCACGGCCGCACGGAACGGATCGGCCTCAGACCCGCCGCGGGCCGCCGCCGGATCAGACAGCAGGCATGACGAAGACTGACCCAACAGATCGGACGTGCTCCAGCCCAGGACGACATCGGGCGACAAAAATGTGAACCGGCCCGCAGCATCCGATTCGAACGAGAAATCGGCTGCGATTGACCCAATAGCCCGCCAACGCTGACGGCTTTCCATCAAAGCGGCGCTCAGGTCCGGCGGAGGCTTGATCACTGACGCAGACGGAGCGGACATTCCATACCCATTCGTTCGATACCGTGACTTTGCGCCAAAAAGGTAAAGAATGTGTTAAGGATTTACCCCGATCTGAGGTTTGACACTGCAGAGGCGCCTGCGCATGGTCCAGCCATTCCAACCTTGAGAGCGCCATGCCTGACCCCAGCCTCCGCCCCGCCATCGAAGACCTCTGGGAGCGCCGTGATACGGTGTCGGCACACACGACCGGAACGGGACGGGACGTCGTTGAGGCCACGCTGGACGCGCTGGACCGTGGTGAGCTGCGTGTGGCTGAGCCTACGGTTCAGGGCTGGATCGTGCATGACTGGTTGAAGAAGGCCGTTCTGCTGTCCTTCCGGCTGCACGATAGCGCTATGAAAGGCGGCGTTGGCGATGGCCCAGCCTGGGACAAAGTCCCGCTCAAGACCGAGGGCTGGGGCGAGAACCGGTTTACCGCCGCCGGTTTTCGCGCCGTGCCCGGCGCCATCGTTCGCCGCAGCGCCTATATCGCACAGAGCGTCGTTCTGATGCCGTCCTTCGTGAACGTCGGCGCCTATGTAGGACGCGGCACTATGATCGACACTTGGGCCACCGTCGGCAGTTGCGCCCAGATCGGCGCGAACTGCCACTTGTCGGGCGGCGCCGGCATCGGAGGCGTGCTGGAACCGCTACAGGCGAGCCCCACGATCATCGAGGACGATTGCTTCATTGGCGCCCGCTCCGAAGTCGTCGAGGGTGTGATAGTCGAGCGTGGCTCCGTCCTTTCGATGGGCGTGTTCCTGAGCGCCAGCACCAAGATCGTGGACCGCGCGACGGGCGAGGTCTTTCTAGGCCGCGTTCCCGCCTACTCCGTCGTAGTACCGGGGTCACTGCCAGGACGTTCGTTGCCGGACGGATCGCCGGGCCCATCGCTGTCCTGCGCCGTTATTGTAAAGCGGGTCGATGCTCAGACCCGTTCCAAGACGTCGGTGAACGAGTTGCTGCGCGATTGATCGATCCGGTTCCGCTGGCGCAAGCTCTGCTGCGCTGCCGGTCGGTGACGCCCGACGACGATGGGGCGCAGGATGTGTTGGCTGCCGTGCTGGAGGCGCATGGTTTCTATGTAGAGCGCTTGCGATTCGGTGACACGCCCAATCTGTTTGCGTCTCGCGGCAGCGGTGGGCCGCATATCTGTTTCGCGGGGCATACGGATGTGGTGCCAGAGGGCGAGGCTTGGACAGTCCCGCCGTTCGCCGGCGTTGTCAGGGACGGGTTGCTGTTCGGACGCGGCGCCTGCGACATGAAGGGCGCCATCGCCGCGTTTGCCACCGCGGTCTCCGACCCGACACCCGGTATCGTAAGCCTGCTGATCACCGGCGACGAGGAGGGTCCAGCGACCGACGGCACGGTCAGGGTGCTCGAGTGGATGGAGGCGCATGGACACGTGCCTGATTTTTGCCTGGTGGGCGAACCGACCAACACGGACCGTTTGGGCGATGTCATCAAGATTGGACGCCGCGGCAGCTTGAACGCGACGCTGACGATGGACGGCACTCAAGGGCACGTGGCCTATCCGCAGCGCGCCGACAATCCGGTGCATCGGCTGGTTCGAACGATCAGTGGACTGATCGCTACGCCGCTGGACGAGGGCAGCGAGTGGTTCGAGCCCAGCAGCCTGCAAATCGTCAGTATCGATGTCGGCAATCCTGCCACGAACATCATCCCGCGCCAGGCAACCGCCCGGCTGAACATTCGGTTTAACGACCTGCATAGCAGTGGTAGTCTCCGGCAGTGGCTTGATTTTTCGATAGCCCCGCACGCGTCGCGATACACGATCGACGTTAGGGTGAGTGGCGAAAGCTTTCTGACCAGTCCTGGCCCATGGACGGAAAAGCTAGGCCGGGCGGTGAGGGCGCAGACCGGCATCACCCCCAAGCTGGACACTGGCGGCGGCACGTCTGATGCACGCTTTATCGCAAGGCTCTGCCCGGTGGCGGAGTTTGGCTTAGTAGGCCGCACGATGCACCAGGTCGATGAATGTGTGCCGACCCAGGACATCAACGACCTGACCAAAATATACCGAAGTTTGCTCACGTCTTGAGACGCGGAATGGGTGACGATAGCCTCCGTCATCTCAGGTTAGTTGCTTAGGAGGATCGCTTGTTTCATCTCCCTTCTGTCTGAGGCCGCCTCGTCTGCCGCGGATGGGTTAGGTCTGGCGAGCCGGGCGGCGATCTCGACAATCAGGCTCGGAACGCGCGCGGCGGGCACAGGGCGGCTGAAGTAGTAACCCTGGATTTCGGTGCATCCCGCTGCCTTTACCTCACCAAGCTGCGCCGCGGTTTCGACCCCCTCCGCCGTGGTGCGCATGCCAAGTGTCAGGCCTAAGCCGGCGATCGCCCGGATAATCGCCACCGAGTCCAGCTTGGTCGCGAGATCGCGAACGAAGGATTGATCTACCTTGATTTTGTCGAACGGGAAACTGCGCAAGTAGCTCAACGACGAGTAACCAGTGCCGAAATCATCCATAGACACTCTGACGCCGAGATCTCTGATTTGGTGTAGGATATCGAGCGTTGCTCCGTCATTGCGGAGAAGGACCGTCTCGGTTACTTCGAGTTCCAGCCGATTGGCTTGCAGAGTGCTTTCATACAACGCCGAATTTATACAATTCACCAGCTCTGGGCTTTTGAATTGTAGAGGGGATACGTTGACGGCAACCTTTATGGTGGCGGGCCAGCGCGCGGCTTCCCGGCAAGCTTGCCGGATAACCCACTCACCAATCTCGACAATGAGTCCGGTGTCCTCGGCCACGGGAATGAAGTCACCGGGTGACACCATGCCGCGGGCCGGGTGTGACCAGCGCAGGAGAGCTTCGAACCCACAGACCTGCTCCGTGCTGACCTCGACCAGCGGCTGGTAATAGAGCTCGAATTCGTTGCGGGCGAGCGCCTGGTGTAGGTCCTGTTGCATGTTGCGGCGGGCCTGCAACCGTGCGTCCATCTCTGCCTCGAAGAAGCGGTAGGTGTTGCGTCCGTCGGCGCGGGCGCGGTCTAGGGCCAGGTCGGCATTGCGTATTAGAGCATCGCAACCATTTCCGTCCGCTGGAGCTACTGCGATTCCGATGCTGATACTGAGTGTGATCTCCTGAGATTCGATTGAATACAAGCCCGTGACGAATTCGAGCAGGCGTGCCGCAAGCTCACCGGCCTCTTCAGGCTCACGAACGCCGATCTGCAATATGGCGAACTCATCCGTATCCAGCCGCGCGACCGTATCGACGTCCCGGACACAAGCGGCCAAACGGTCGGCAAGCGAGCGCAGTAGCGCCTCCCCTACGGCGAAGCCAAATACGTCGTTGATCAGCTTGAAGTCGATGATGCCGAGGGCGAGTACGGCGAATGGGGTTCCACGGCCGAGCTGGGCGACCGCTTGCTCGACTTGTTCGCGGAACATGACACGGTTGGGCAGGCGTGTGACGGGGTCGTGCCGGGCCATGAAATCGATTTGAGCTTCGGCCTGCCGCCGCTCTGTGATGTCCTCGTGCGTTTCGACCCAGCCGCCATCGGTTAGCGGCTGACGCAAGATGGAGATGACACGCCCGTCAGGCAGCTCTCTGAGGGACGCGTCGGCACCCCGCCGCCGTCCAGCATCCTGCTGTGCCCAAAGGTCCTCAATGGAATGACCGATGAATAGACCCGCGGCGAACTGCAACGAGGTCAGCTGCCGGCTGGTCATTCCTGTTACGATCCGGGACGGCGAGAGCTCGTAGAGCCTGGCAAACTGTGGATTGCTGACCCGCAGCCGGTCAGCCGCATCGAATAGGCAAAGACCTTGCGACATGTTATTCAGTGCCGCGTCGAAACAAAGGTTTATTGCCCTCAACTCGGCTTCGCGGAGCTTCAGAGCCGTTATGTCGGCACAGATAGCTACGAACCCACCATCGCTCGTCGGACTCCGGCCAACCCGGAGCCAAGTGCCGTCCGAGAGTTGGGTTTCATGCGTCCCTGCCCTATCGCTAGTGCCCGCAAAGTGTTCCGCACCGAGTTCCGGCGCAGCGTCCAGCACCTGAGCGAACTCGGAATTCTTAGCGAGACGGCCCAAGCCCGGAAACAGCATGCCGAACTTTGTGTTCGCGATGGCGACCTTTCCATCGGTGCCGACCACCAACACACCTTCTTGCGAACTCTCGATAGCGTCGATGAGCCTGATTTGGGCCGAGCGGCGCAGCGCAACCTCTCGCCCGACCATGGCCTTGATATTATCCCGCATGATTTCCATCGCGCCTAAAAGCGCGCCTAGCTCGTCAGAACCAGTCTTTGGAAAGCTCGCATCGAGGTCGCCTCCGGCAATTTGGCGTGCCGCCGAAGAGGCCGCTCGGACAGGGCCCATGATTTGGCGAGACAGCAGAAAGGCGACTGAGCCGGACAATAGGACAACAAGTGTCACGCCGGCGATGTTCAAGATACGGCTATGTTTAACGAGTGCTATCGCGTGTAAGCGGTGTAAAAAACCATCATCAGTCGTATGATTGATGAGGACGTCAAGCTGCTCGTTCACCAGTTCCGATATGGAATCGAGATCGTCCCAACTTTGAGCTCCTGCCGGGTCTTTCTCGATAAGCTGGGTTCGGGCAACCAACCAGCGATCTAGTGCCGCCACCGTCCTTTGCGCAGCACCCATTGCGTGAGCGGAAAGCGAGCGGTCTTGTGCAACCTGCAAATCTTCCCGGAGCAGTTTGCTGAGTTCTTGAACCCGCAGGTCGGAGGCCGCCCGCTCAGCCTCGCCAGCCGAACTCCGCTCGCGAGCAAGCGCCGCTTGCATGGCCGTAAAATCAGCTGAGGCAGCGCGCGAGTAGTTTATTGACATCAAAACGCGGTCAAATGTCTCACTCATCAAGGCCCCGGTCAGCCCAATCGTCTTGACAGCGTAATATCCGAAGCAAGCGTTGATGATAGAGATGAATAGGAAGGCGAGAAAAATCTTACGCCGGATCGTGGACAGGCCCTTCGCAGGAAGCGACCGGATAAAAGTACGAACTTGTCTGGAGGCGACGCTCTGCATATTCGTGATGATAGACCAATGGGATTAATAGAACGTTACGCGGGGCTGTAACGAAGTCTTAAGGTTTAAGTGACAGAATGCGCCATCGATCATCATCAAGGGTGAGTTCGGGTGCCGCTGTGGATCAAAAGGATTGCGCTATTATGCCTCGTTCTGCCTGCAGCGGCGGCCACAGGAGTAGGCCCGGCGGTTCCGCCGAATTGGGCTGATAGCGCGCGGCTGCTTGGGACCGGCGGAGTAAGCCAGGTAGAGGGTCAGGCCGGCGGTGGCCTTGTTCCATGGGCAGTAATCGCTGGTTACGGCAGTGCGGATGCTGTGGGTGCGACCGCGCACGGGACGGAAATCCGGACCAGCAACTACAATCTTTGGACAGCTGGGGCTGCTCTGGGCATTCTCAACCGGGTTGAGCTGTCGTTCACTCATCAGGTGTTCAGCACTGGCGCGGCCGGACGGAGGCTTGGCCTCGGCGCTGGCTACAAATTCGAACAAGAAGTCGTAGGCTCGAAGCTGCGATTGTTCGGCGATGCTGTTTACGGGCCGGCCTGGTTGCCCCAGGTTTCTCTGGGGGCGCAGTTCAAGGTTAACAGCCGCGGTCCTGTGCTGCACGCTATCGGCGCAAAGTCCGATCAGGGAACCGATGTCTATGTAAGCGCCACTAAATTGTGGCTGCAAGAAAGCGTAGTCCTGAACGCGACGATCAGGCTTACCCGGGCCAACGAAACTGGCATTCTCGGCTTTGGTGGAGACCGTCATAGCGGGTATCAGCCCCAATTCGAGACGTCGATTGCTGCAATGCTCAATCCACACTTGGCGCTTGGCGCCGAGTATCGAACTAAACCGTCTAATTTGAAGTTTTCGCGGGAGAGTGACTGGTGGGATCTTTTTATCGCTTTCTTTCCGGCAAAGCACCTGTCGGCCAGTCTTGCGTATGTGAACCTCGGAACCGTCGCGGGCCGGAAGGACCAGCATGGCGTGCAACTCAGTGGACAGGTGGGTTTTTGATGCAGACCTGGCCAGTTCGGTTCGGGCAAGCTTTCGTCGTTGTGCTACTGGGCTTCACGTTGGCTCAGGCACAGGCGCCTCTATTTACTCAGCTAGGCGGCTTGCAGGGGATCGAGAGGATTGTCGATGGAACGCTCAAGCGAAGTCTTGAAGATCCGAGGATCAAGGAGACCTTCGAGGACACAAATATCGATCGTCTAAAAGATCTACTCACCACCCAATTCTGTGCTCTCAGCGGTGGTCCCTGTACCTACAAGGGACGGAGCATGCCAGCCAGCCACGCGTCACTGGGCCTGAAGGCGCGGCAGATGGACGCCCTGGTGGAGGACCTACAGGCGGCGATGGCGGAGCAGGACGTACCGTTCCGCACTCAGAATAGGCTGCTCGCATTGCTAGCTCCCATGCGGGACGAAGTGATTTCTAAATGAAAGCCGCTCGGAAACTGATCACTGCTGCAGTTACAGGCTTTGCCGGGCTATTCTACTTTGAGGCTTGGGCGGCCACGATCGTTGTGGGGCAGCGGGGTCGAGCGTTCCTCCCGAATGCGATTCAGATAAGGAAAGGCGATTTCGTTACATTTTCAAATGACGATGGTGATTTGCTGCACCATGCGTATCTCAATAGTTCCAGCTTCAGTTTCGATACTGGAGAGTTAGAACCGGGAAAGGCCGCTCAAGTTCGGTTTTCAACAGCCGGCACTTTTACTGTTCTTTGTGGTATTCACCCCAAGATGCGACTGGCCGTGTCAGTTGAGTGAGCATTCAGGGCTGATTGATGGCGGGCTGCGGATCGGCGGGTTGCGTCACACTCGGGGGCGGCGCCGGCGCAGGGTCAGGCTCTGCGCTCACGGTGTAATCCGGCACAATTCTCGCCTGAGTACCCGCAATGACCAGGACTTTCTGCCCCAAGGGCAGAGGTGGCTGATCGGACTGAGTGACCGAGACCATCTCGCCATTGATCTTTCGCACAATATATTCAGAGGCCGTCGTGTTGCCGGTCGCGCGCTCGACACTGGCGCCCACCAGTCCACCGACGACGGAGCCGCCCAGCGCGGTGAGTGCTTCACGCACTCCGCCACCAGGAGCTTGAGCGCCCGCGATACCGCCAGCTGCGGCGCCCGTCGCGGCACCGGCGGTGCCTTGTGGGCTAACCAATACCTGCCGCACGCCGGCGATAACGCCTTGCTCCACCTTGCTCGCCTGCTGCGCCGCGCCGCTGGCATAAACGTCTGGCGAGTAGCTGGGCGTGCAGGCTGTGACCCCGGTCAGCAGACATCCAATCAAGAGTTTGTTCATCGACTTCTCCGTGCCGGGCGTGACCTGCCCTGCATCGGCGGCGGTCGCAAGAGGCGGTTACGCCGCCTCGGCCGTCACCGCGTCCGCGATCGTGCCGATCAGCCGGTCGATATGCGCCCGCTCGACGATAAGCGGCGGCGACAAGGCAATGATGTCGCCGGTCGTGCGGATGAGCACACCCGCGTCGAAGCAGCGCTGGAAAATCCGGACCGCTCGGTCTGTGGGCTTGCCGGCACGGGGCGCAAGCTCAATCCCGGCGATCAGCCCAGCGTTGCGGATGTCGATCACATTGGCGGTGCCGCGCAAGCTGTGCACCGCTTCTTGCCAATACGGCTCGATCGCCAGGGCGCGTCCGGGCAAGTCCTCGGCCCGTTGCAGGTCCATCGTCGCGATTGCCGCCGCGGCCGCCAATGGATGGCCGGAGTAGGTGTAGCCGTGGAACAGTTCGATTCCTGCTGGCGAGCCGTCCACGATGGTGTTGTAGATTTCGGTACGGGCAGCGACGGCTCCCATTGGCACGGCGGCGTTGGTAAGACCTTTGGCCATGGTCATGATATCAGGCACCACGCCCAGGCGCTCGGCACCGAAATTGGTGCCCATGCGTCCGAAGCCGGTGATGACCTCATCGAAAATCAGCAAAATGCCATGCTTGGTGCACAGTTCGCGCAGCCGCCGCAGGTACCCGGCCGGAGGCACGAGCACGCCGGTCGAACCCGCAACCGGCTCCACCATAACGGCGGCGATCGTGTCAGCGCCGTGCAGTGCGACGATGCTGTCCAGTGTGTCTGCAAGATGCGCGCCCCACGCCGGCTCACCTTTGGTGAAGGCATTTTGCTCGACCGAATGCGTGTGCGGGAGGTGATCCACGTAAGGCAGCAAGGCGCCGAACTGCTTTCGGTTAGGGCCGATGCCGCCCACGGACATGCCGCCAAAGCCCACGCCATGATAACCGCGCTCCCGCCCGATCAACCGCACCCGCTGCGCCTCGCCGCGGGAACGGTGGTAGGCGAGGGCGATCTTAAGCGCCGTGTCCGCGCTTTCACTGCCGGAGTTGGTGAAGAAGACGCGGTCCAGCCCTTCCGGCAGGATCTCAGCCAGGCGGGATGCAGCTTGGAAAGCGATGGGGTGGCCCATCTGGAAGGTGGGCGCGAAATCCAGGATGGCGGCTTGTTTCTGAATGGCTTCTACGATCTCACGCCGCCCATGCCCGGCGTTTACGCACCAAAGCCCGGCGGTGCCGTCCAGCACTTCGCGGTTATCGTTAGTGTAGTAGAACATGCCTTCTGCCCGGGCCAGCATGCGCGGGGCGGCCTTGAAGGCGCGGTTGGCACTGTAGGGCATCCAAAACGCGTCGAGGTTATTAGGGCGGGCTATGTCGTTCATGGGGCGGCCTCGGCGCTGGAAAAGCCGAGCATATCCCGCCATCGTCGGGCGGCCAAGGAGATTGGAAACGGACACGATGACGATGGCCGCATTCGATTGAAACTGCCGGGCCGTGCTGGAGCGCGGCGCATGAGGTCGACCGGGTAGGATCACGCTTCAGCGTAAGATGCGGGGAAAGATTGGATTGTCACTGCTCCCCGGCACGGTGCATCGCGATCCGGCAGTTGGTATGCTGATCGCGATGGCTCGTGCGCCGGACGCTCGGTCGGTTACGAGTGACCGCAAATGCTGGCCTACGCTGTGCGAGGGCACGTCGGGGTGCTGGCTTGCTGGACTCCCGTTTGGGGCGCCGGGCAAACGTGGCATAGAGGCGCCTGCTGAGAGGGGGCACTATGAACCGGCTATTTATTGGCACACGGCGGTATTCGTCTTGGTCGTTGCGCGGGTGGCTGGCGGTGCGGCTGGCGGGCCTGGACGCCGAGGACATTGTCGTGCCGCTCGGCGATGGGCCGGTATCGAACGCTGCGGCTGTTTCGCCCAGCGGGCTGGTTCCATACCTCGAGCATGACGGCAACCAGGTCTGGGAGACGCTGGCGATTTGCGAATATTGTGCCGAGCTGGCGCCTGCGCTGTGGCCGGCGGACCGGGCGGCGCGGGCGCATGCGCGGGTGATTGCGGCGGAGATGCATGCAGGGTTCACCGGTCTGCGCCGGGCCATGCCGATGAATTTGGGCCGGGACGATGGCGCCGGGCTTTGCCAAACCCCGGAGGCGTTAGAAAATATCGCCCGAATCGAAGCGCTGTGGCGATCGACCCGGGCCCGGTTCGGTACGGGCGGGCCTTACCTGTTTGGCGCCGCATTCAACGCGGCGGATGCGATGTTCGCGCCGGTGGTGACTCGCCTGCTGACCTACGCGCCGCCGCTTGCCGCCGAGACGGCCGCCTATTGCTCAGCCGTGCGGGCATATTCATTGGTGGAGCGCTGGTATGAGCTCGCGGCGGCCGAACCGGCGGAATGGCGGCTCGCAAAGTATGAAAATGCGCGGTGACCACGGCAATCGTCCTGCCGCCGCATGAGGGTTTTTCCCCGCAAGCCGTCGGCGCCGTGGGCCTTCTGGTTCATAGGCTGGTGCGCGCTGGGGCCGAGGGCACGGTGATCGGCGTGCCGACCACCTATCCGGCATTCGTGGACGTCCCATTCATGCCGGCCTCGCCGGGCTGGGGATTCAGCCGAGCGGCGCGCTACGTCCAGGGCGTCACGCGCGTGCTGCGCCAGCTACGGCCCCGGTCGATCGAGGTGCATAATCGTCCGGAGGTGGCGTTAGGGTTGGCGGACCGGTTTCGCGGCACGCCGATCCTCCTTTGGCTGCATAATGACCCGCAAGACATGCGCCGGATGCGTAGCTTGGCGGAACGGACCGCCCTCCTCGCACGCATGAGCCGGGTTGTCGCCGTCTCCGAGTGGATCAGCGCCCGCTTGCCCGTGCAGGCGACCGTGCTGCCGAACTGCATCGACCTGCCAGACCTGGGCGAAGTGGCCCGCGAAGACCTGATCCTGTTTGCCGGGCGGCCGGTCGCGGATAAGGGGGCGGACAGCTTCGTCGCGGCATGCGCTGAGATCTTGCCGCAACTGCCGGGCTGGCGGGCGCAGATCATCGGCGCCGGGCGGTTCATGCCGGGCGCGGCGCCCTCCCCGTTCGAGCGGCGGCTGGTTCCGGCGGCGGCGGCGGCCGGGGTCGAGATGCTGGGGCATCAGCCGCACGCGGCGGTGATGGAAGCTATGCAGCGGGCGGCCATCGTGGCCGTGCCGAGCCGGTGGCAGGAGCCGTTCGGACTTACGGCACTCGAGGCGTTGGCCTGCGGGGCGGCGCTGGTCTGCTCGGACCGGGGCGGGCTGCCGGAAGTGGCGGGCGACGCGGCAGTGTATGCCGATCCGGACCGGCCGGGCGCGCTGGCGGCCGCGCTGCTGGCCGTAGCGAAGGACCCGGCGCGCCGGGTGACGCTGGGCCAGGTGGGGCGGTCCCGGGCGCAGCGCTTCGGCGCTGCAGAGGCCGCGCAGGCGCTGAACGCATTACGGGCCGAAATCCTCTCATGAATTGGGTTCAGCGTGCCGGTGCCGTTCTTACCATCATGCTACCTCTGCCGTTGCTGCACGCGCGGGGGGTGGCGGAGGCGGTCATCGCGCTGCTAGGCGTCTTGTTCCTGATCCAAAGTGCGGTCAGCCGCGATTGGGCGTGGTTGCGCGCTTTTTGGGTTCGCATCGGCCTGGCCTGGTGGGCGTGGCTCGTGTTCTGCACGGTGCTGGCCGGGGCGGGACAGGCCTTGCAAGCTGTGGCGCTAATCCGCTTCATCGTCTTGGTCGCCGCGCTCGAGTCCTGGACGCTGCGCGACCCGGCGGTGCGGGACTGGCTGGCGCGGCTGTGCCGGTGGGCGGCGGTGTATATTGGCCTGCAATCGTTGTTGCAGTTTGCCACTGGGCGGAATGCGTTCGGCTATCCGCGCAGTGGCGATGGCGAGCTGACGGGTCCTTATGCCCATCCCCGCGCCGCGGCGCCGCTGTCCCGCCTGCTGTTCCCGGCTTTGCTGCCCCCGCTGGCGCGCTGGATGGCCTGGCAGCCCGTGGCCGCTGCCCTGCTGGGCGTCATCAGCGTCGGGACCATGGTGCTGATCGGGCAGCGCATGCCGTTGCTGCTCACCGGACTCGGCCTGTTCGTCACGGCACTGCTGCTACCCCGGCTCCGCGCCGCGCTGTTGACCGCCTTGGTGCTGGCGGGCGTGCTGCTGGCGGTGACGCCGGTCGTCTCGCCCCCGACCTACACGCGGCTGGTCACGAAATTCACCCGCCAGATGGAGGGCTTTCCCGACAGCCACTACGGCGCCATCGCCGCACGCGCCGTCAGTATGGCCCGGCAGCACCCCCTGACCGGCCTAGGCTTCGACGGTTTTCGCCTGCGATGCGAGGAGCCGCGCTATTTCCAGGGCTGGCGCGGGGACGAGGGCGGTGGCGCCGCGATCTGCGTGCAACACCCGCACAGCCACTATCTGCAGGCCATCGTCGAAGCCGGCTGGCCGGGCCTGTTGCTGTTCACCGCCCTGGTCGTAGCCTGGCTGGCGCGGCTGGCCAGTGGCCTGTGGCGCGACCCCTCCCCGCTCCGCACCGGGCTTTTCGTGGCGGCGCTGATCCACGAATTCCCCATCGCCAGCGCATCCGCGTTCAGCTCCATGCCGCTCTCGGGCTGGTTCTTCCTGCTGCTGGGGTTGGGCTTGGCGGAGACGCGCGCCTATATGCAGAGCCGAACCGTTTGAGGATGCCATGGCTGAGCTGATCCCCGTCACCGTGCTGACCGGCTATCTGGGCGCGGGCAAGACCACGCTGCTAAACCGGATACTCAGCGAAGACCACGGCAAGAAATACGCCGTGGTCATCAATGAATTCGGTGAGCTGGGCGTCGACAACGACCTGGTGGTGGATGCCGACGAAGAAGTGTTCGAGATGAACAACGGCTGCATCTGCTGCACCGTCCGCGGCGACCTCATTCGTATCGTCGGCGGCCTGGTGAAACGCCGCGGCCTCGACGGCATCATTATCGAGACCACCGGCCTCGCCAACCCCGCACCGGTCGCACAGACCTTCTTCGTCGATGACGGCGTCCGGTCCAAGACCCGGCTCGATGCGATCGTGACCGTGGTGGACGCAAAGAACCTGCTGGCCCGGCTGGACGACAGTGCGGAGGCGGAGGAGCAGGTCGCGTTCGCCGACGTGATCGTGCTGAACAAGACCGACCTCGTGACCCCGAACGAGCTCGATGCGGTCGAGGCGCGCATTCGCACCATCAACCGCTTCGCCCGCATCCACCGCACCACGCGCAGCGCGGTCGCCATTACGGACGTCCTGAACCAGGGCGCCTTCGACCTCAACCGCGTGCTGGAGCGGGAGCCGGAGTTCCTCGAGGACACCGAGCACAGCCACAACGACGACATCGCCAGCATGAGCTTCGAACTGACCCGGCCCGTCGATCCCGAGCGGTTCAACGCCTGGATCAGCGCGCTGCTGGCCGAAAAGGGCGGTGACCTGCTGCGCACCAAGGGCATCCTGGCCTATGAGAACGAGCCGAGGCGCTTCGCCTTTCAGGCCGTGCACATGATCGCCGATGGCGAGTTCATCGGCTCCTGGGCGCCGGGCGCGGAGCGGCGGTCCAAGCTCGTCTTCATCGGCCGCAACCTGAACCGTCCCCAGCTGCGCCGCGGGTTCGAGGCCTGCCAGGCCGGCGTGCCGGCCGCCATGGCCCCATGAGCGACACCGCCTCGCCCGACTTCCTGCTCGATACCAGGGGCGTGCACCACAGCCTACACGAATACGTGGTGGGCGCCGCCTTCGCCGGCAACACCGCGGCGTTCGCGCTTGGTGACGGCACGCTGCACATCGCCCATCCGGCCGGATGGCGGGCGGTGGAGGCGCATCAGGGCGCGATCCTGGCGCTGGCCACCGATGGCTGCCCGCACCCCGCTTGGCTGACCGGCGGCGATGACGGGCGGTTCCGCCGGGTGGGGCTCGATGGCGGCATCACCGACATCGCCGCCTATGGCTCCAAATGGGTGGAGCATGTGGCCGCCCACCCCGGCGGCGTGATGGCCTGCGCGGTGGGCAAGGCGGTGCACGTGTTCACGGCCGAGGGCGCGCCGCTTAAATCGCTGACCCATCCCAGCAGCGTGACCGGGCTCGCGCTCGATACCAAGGGCAAGCGCATCGCCGCGTCGCACTATAACGGCTGCAGCCTATGGTTCGTGGCCGCCAAGGTCGACACCGCGCGCGTGCTGGAATGGAAGGGGAGCCATACCGGCGTCGCGATCCACCCGTCCGCGGACGCCGTGGTGTCCAGCATGCAGGAAAACGCCCTGCATGGCTGGCGTCTGGCGGACGGGCAGCACATGCGCATGTCGGGCTACCCGGCCAAGACCGAGAGCATGGGCTTCACCCGCTCCGGCAAATGGCTGTGCACGGCGGGTGCGGAGAGCGTGGTGATCTGGCCGTTCTTCGGCGGCGGCCCGATGGGCAAGGCACCGACGGAGCTGGCCGGCGGGGACGCCACGCTGTGCACGAGGGTAGCCGCCCACCCGCAGCATGAGGCGGTGGCCGCCGGGTTCGCGGACGGGCTGGTCGTGCTGGCGGACATCACGTCCGGACGCATCCTGCCGATCGCCGGACCCGGGGACGGCCCGGGGCGCGGCCCGGTCTCGGCCCTGGCCTGGAGCGCGGATGGCAGCCAGCTCGCGATCGGCACCGAAACCGGATTTGCCGCGTTGGTGGATTTCAGCAAGAGGTAGCGCATGCAAACCATCACCACTCAGGGCATGTCGATGCCCGCCCTCGGCCTCGGCACCTGGCGGATGAAGGGTGCGGAATGCACGCAGGCGGTGCAGCACGCGCTCGGCCTCGGCTACCGCCACATCGACACCGCCGAGATGTATGGCAACGAGGAAGCTGTGGGCGAGGCGCTGGCGCATGGCGGCGTGCCGCGGGGCGAGGTGCATCTGACGACCAAGGTCTGGTATGAGAACCTGGCGCCGGACGCGATGCAGCGGGCGATCGAGGCGTCGCTCACCAAGCTGCGCACCCCCTATGTGGACCTCTATCTCATCCACTGGCCCGCGCCGCAGATGGACCTGCCGGCCGCGATCGAGGCGCTGGTGCGCGTGAAGGAAGAAGGCCTGGCCCGCGCCATCGGCGTCAGCAACTTCCCGGTGGCGCTGCTGCAGCAGGCAATGGAGATGGGCGCGCCGATCGCGGCCAACCAGGTCGAATACCACGTGCTGCTGGATCAGACGAAGCTCGTGACCTATTGCCAGAGCCAGGGCATCGCGGTCGAGGCGTATGCGCCGCTGGCCCAGGGGCGGCTGGCCGAACACGAGGAGCTGCGGGCCATCGCCCAGAAGCATGGCGCGAGCCCGGCGCAGGTCGCGCTCAAATGGCTGCTGGATCAGCCCGGCGTCGCCGCCATCCCGAAGGCGATCCGGCCCGAGAGCCAGCAGGCCAACCTCGATGCGCTGAACATCACCCTGGACGAGACGGACCGCGCTGTGATCGCCATGTTGCCCAAGGCGCAGCGCTTCGTGAACCCCGGCTGGGCCCCGGCATGGGACAAGGCCGCATGATGCTCGATCAGATCCGCAGCTACCACGAAGACCTCACCGCCATCCGCCAGGACCTGCACGCGCATCCGGAGCTGGGCATGCAGGAGCACCGCACGAGCGACCTGGTGGCCGAAAAGCTGGCCGGCTGGGGGATCGAGGTGCACCGCAACGTGGGGCGGACCGGCGTGGTCGGCGTGCTCCGCCGCGGCAACGGACCCGGCAGCATCGGGCTCCGCGCCGACATGGACGCGCTGCCGATCACGGAGGCGACCGGCTTGCCCTATGCCAGCACGCGCCCCGGCATCATGCACGCCTGCGGCCATGACGGGCACACCACCATGCTGCTGGGCGCCGCGCGCTACCTGGCCGAGCACGGAACGTTCCAGGGCACCGTCAACTTCATCTTCCAGCCCGCCGAGGAGGGGCTGGGCGGCGCGGAGGCGATGCTGGCGGACGGGCTGTTCACCCGGTTCCCGTGCGACACGGTGTTCGGCATGCATAATCGGCCCGGCCTGGCCGTGGGCCTGGCCGCCATCCGGCCCGGCCCGATGATGGCCGGGGCCGCCATCTTCGACATCGTCATCACCGGCCGCGGCGCCCACGCCGCGCGTCCGGAGGAGAGCGTGGATCCCGTGCTGGCCGCGGCCACGCTGACCACGGCGCTGCAATCCATCGTGTCCCGCAACGTTCCAGCCCAGGACGCGGCGGTGCTGAGCATCACATGGCTGCAGAGCGGCAACGCCTATAACGTCATCCCCGAAACCGCCCTGCTGCGCGGCACCGTCCGCGCCTTCGGACGGGAGACGATGCAGAGGGTGGAGCAGCGGATGCGCGCCTTGGCCGATAGCGTGGCAGCGGGGTTCGGGGCGTCCGCTTCGGTCGATTTCCGGTATCTGTTCGCGCCGTTGGTGAACGATCTGGATCAGACGATTGCCTTCGCCAACGCCGCCGCGTCGGTATTGGGCGAGGCGCAGACGGAGCGGCAGGGTCCGGCGATGATGGGCTCGGAGGATTTCAGCTTCATGCTAGAAGCGTGCCCCGGCGCGTATATCAACGTCGGCAATGGCGAGGGTAGCGCGCCCGTGCACAATGACCGCTACGATTTCAACGACGCCGCTCTGCCGGTCGGCGCCGGGCTGTACGCGGCCATAGTCGAGCAGAAGCTGGCCAGGTAGCCTCCGCCGCCCGTGGCGGGAACAGCCAGCGCAGTCTTGCGTTTTGTCCGCACAATGAGGAGTACGCCATGTCCGCCACTCAACCGAGCGCTCCGCTCGAGCTACAGGGCTTCTTCCCCGACCACGCCACACTCATGGCTGCGTTCAATCAGCTATCGGATGCAGGGTTCAGCCGTGATGATCTGAGCCCGCCGAGCGAACACCCGCATTTCGGCGAACAGGCCTCTGCCGAGCCGACGGACAACACGGCGGGCGGGACGGACCGGGCCCAATTGCGGACACTGGGGACTGGCATGGCCGGATATGCTGGGGCGGCGGCAGTTGCGGGTGCCACGATTGCGACCGGCGGGGCGGCGGTGGTCGCGGTTGCGGCGGCCGCAGCGGTCGGTGCCGGGAGCGCGGCGGCGGCGGCATCCATGGGTCAGGCGGCGGAGCGGGCGTCCCACGAGCAAATGGACGAGTTGGCGGCCGAGGGCCGGCTCGTTCTGGGGGTGCGCACCGCCAATCAGGCGGCGGCGGACCGGGCCACCCAGATCCTACGTTCGGCGGGCGCCACGGATGTGAAGCCGGTATCCACCGCCAAGGACGCCACCACCGCCGGCGTTAGCTCCGCGACGTGGACAGGCTGAGGGTGGGATGGGGCAGCTCAGCCCCACCCCACCATCGGGTTTAGGCGAGCTTCAGGTTGGTAGCGGCCGCCTTGCCGCGCTCCATCGCCACTTCGTAGCTGACCTTCTGCCCATCGTTCAGGCCATTGAGGCCTGCTGCCTGGACGGCCGTGATGTGCACGAACACATCCTTGCTGCCGTCCTGCGGCATGATGAACCCGAAGCCCTTGGTGGCATTGAACCACTTGACGGTGCCAGTAGCCATCGTGTCGTCTCTCCGTAGCAGCGCGCGTTGATCGCGCGCGTTCGTTAAACCGTTCTAAGCAAGTTTGAGGTTGGTCGCGGCCGCCTTTCCCCGCTCCATCACCACGTCGTAGCTGACGGCCTGATTTTCATCGAGGCCACGCAGGCCAGCAGCCTGCACTGCGGTGATGTGAACGAAGACGTCCTTGCTGCCATCCTGTGGCATGATGAAGCCAAAACCCTTGGTGGCGTTGAACCACTTAACCGTGCCGGTAGCCATAACTGCGTCACTCTCCGTCCTGGATACCCGCAACAGCGCGGGCAGTCCGATAAACCGGGTCCTGGACGGCTTGTGGGCACCCGCACGGGGAGACGCAGCAAGGCAAGTCAAAACCACGATCGAAACTTATGGGCGCAGATCGGCGCATGGGTGTCAATTGCAACGATGTGTCAAGACACAAGAAAAAGGGGCGGACATCGCTGCCCGCCCCTCGTTATCTCGGCTCGTGAGACTGGATCAGAAATCCATATCGCCCATGCCGCCCATGCCGCCGCCGGGCATGCCGCCACCGGCGGGCGCCTTCTTCTCAGGACGCTCGGCAATCATCGCCTCGGTCGTGATCAGCAGGCTGGCGACCGACGCCGCGTCTTGCAGTGCGGTGCGCACCACCTTGGTCGGGTCGATGATCCCGGCGGACACCATGTCCTTATACTCACCGGTTTGCGCGTCGAAGCCGTAATTGTATTCACCGCTCTCCAGCACCTTGCCGGCGATCACGGCGCCATCTTCACCAGCGTTCTCGGCGATCTGGCGCAAGGGCGTCTGCACGGCCTTGCGTACGATCTCGATACCGAACTTCTGGTCTTCGTTCTCGTGGCTGAGCGTGGCCAGGATGAGCGAAGCGCGGGCGAGTGCCACGCCGCCGCCAGGGACGATGCCCTCTTCCACGGCCGCACGCGTCGCGTGCAGCGCGTCGTCCACGCGGTCCTTGCGCTCCTTCACCTCGACCTCGGTGCTGCCGCCGACGCGGATGACGGCCACGCCACCGGCGAGCTTGGCCAAACGCTCCTGCAGCTTCTCGCGGTCGTAGTCGGACGTCGTCTCCTCCACCTGGGCCCGGATCTGCGCGCAGCGGCCCTTGATGTCCTCGGCCGAACCCGCACCCTCGACGACGGTGGTGTTCTCCTTTTCGATCAGGACGCGCTTGGCCCGGCCCAGCATGGCCAGCGTCACGGTCTCGAGCTTGATGCCGAGGTCCTCGCTGATGACCTGGCCCCCCGTCAGGATCGCGATGTCTTCCAGCATGGCCTTCCGCCGGTCACCGAAGCCCGGCGCCTTCACCGCCGCGACCTTCAACCCGCCGCGCAGCTTGTTCACGACCAAGGTGGCCAGCGCCTCACCCTCGATATCCTCGGCGATGATCAGCAGCGGACGGCCGGACTGCACGACCGTCTCGAGCAACGGCAGCATCGCCTGCAGGCCGGACAGCTTCTTTTCGTGGATCAGGATGTATGGGTTATCCAGCTCGGCCACCATCTTCTCCGCATTCGTGATGAAATACGGGCTGATGTAGCCGCGGTCGAACTGCATGCCTTCCACGACGTCGAGCTCGGTCTGGATGCCCTTGGCCTCCTCGACGGTAATGACACCCTCGTTACCGACCTTCTGCATGGCTTCGCTGATCATGCGGCCGATCTCGGCCTCGCCGTTGGCGGAGATGGTGCCGACCTGGGCGGTCTCGGCCTCGGTCGTGATCTTCTTCGTGCGCTTGGCGAGCTCGGCCACGATGGCGGTCACCGCCGCGTCGACACCGCGCTTCAGGTCCATCGGGTTCAGGCCAGCGGCCACGCCCTTCGCACCCTCGCGCACGATGGCCTGGGCCAGCACGGTCGCGGTAGTGGTGCCGTCACCGGCGATGTCGTTGGTCTTGGTGGCGACCTCGCGCAGCATCTGCGCGCCCATGTTCTCGAACTTGTCCGAAAGCTCGATTTCCTTGGCGACGGTCACGCCGTCCTTCGTGATGCGCGGGGCGCCGAAGCTCTTGTCGATCACGACGTTGCGGCCCTTGGGGCCCAGGGTGACCTTGACCGCGTCGGCCAGGATGTCCACGCCGCGTAGCATGCGCTGGCGGGCATCGCCGCCGAACCGTACGTCTTTTGCTGCCATGTGTATCGCTCCTTATATAGTCAGTGTTAGGCGGCCTTGGCGGTGACCGAGCTGCCCTCGATGATGCCCATGATGTCGCTCTCCTTCATAATCAGGAGCTCCTCGCCATCGAGCTTCACCTCGGTGCCGGACCACTTGCCGAACAGCACGCGGTCACCGGCCTTCACGTCGAGGGCGACGATGGCGCCCTGCTCGTTCCGGGCGCCGGGACCGGCTGCCACGACCTCGCCCTCCATCGGCTTTTCCTTGGCGGTGTCGGGAATAATGATGCCGCCGGCGGTCTTCTCTTCGGCGGTGATGCGCTTGACCACGATCCGGTCATGCAGGGGACGAAACTTCATAGCGGATCGCTCCATGTGTTGTTGATTGGCACTCTCGGGTTGAGAGTGCCAGCGATTTAGAGCGGCGGGCCGGCCACGTCAACCCGGAAGCAGCAATCTAGGCCCAGGAGTGCTAACCCGTTCACAACACTAGATAATTTATTTGCAAAGCGGCGCAAATCCTTCATTCTTTCTTCATCTCACGCGTTCATCGTGGGAGTGTGTTGGATGAAAGGGAGTGCTTGATGAGCCTGTCTTTGCAACTGAAGGACTATCGCCTTACCACGGCTGAAATCCTCTATCGCCTGCCGGATCACCCTGCATTGTTGCAAACGTACGTATGGCAGGATCTGGACCTGGCTCCTTCGTTTCCGACGCTGCGGCGCTTCCTCGAGTTCTGGATGCGGGAGATCGAGGGGCAGCTTCACTCGATCCGTGTGGCCAGTGGGGGCCCGATCCGCCCCGCCAGCATCCGGCACGGGGCGCAAATCCTCACCTTACATTAGCTCGCTTCAATAGCAGGAGGCCGAGGGCAACCGATAGCGCCAGAAGGGCAAGCGCGAGCATGATTTGGGCGCCTTGCGTAACCCGCAGGCCGCCGCCAAGCAGGGCGAACACCACGGTTTGTGGCACGTAGCCCAGTATCGACCCGGCGATGAACGGCCCGGGCGGGATGGTGGACGCGCCTGCGACTAAGTTTGTGAGCAGATTGCTGCCGACCGGCAGCAGCCTCAACGTCAGCGTGGCGACGAAGGTGTTTTGCGCGAGAAATGCCTCGGCCTGGGCCGCGCGTCCGCCCGCGGCGACCCGGCGGGCCACCCAAGTGCGGCCTAAGCGGCGGGCCAGCAGGAAATCCGCGGCACAACCCATCGTCTGCGCCGCCAAGGCCAGGAGAGCGCCGGGCCAAAAGCCGAACGCGAGCCCGCCGGCATAGGCCACTGCCTGCCGCGGCACGCCCAGCCCGCAGGCGAGCGCGCCGGCGGCGGTATAGGCCCATGGGCCCTGGTGCCCGGCCGCGTCCACCAGCGTGCCGAGGCCGGCCCATCGCAGCAACAGCCCTGCGCCCAGCAACGCCGCTACCAGCAGGGCCGGACGTACCCACGCCGTCACGGCAGCTCCACCATCGGGCGCTTTCCGCGCCGCTGAAGCCAATATACGCCGACCAGGTCGAACAGCCCGACCCATAGCCGGTCCAGCGTGCCGTATTTAGACAGGCCGCGCAGCCGGGGGCGGTGATTGACCGGGACGGAGACGACCTGACCGCCGGCCCGGATAAACAGGGCAGGCAAATAGCGGTGCATGTGATCGAAGTGCGGCAGCTGCAGGAACACCTCGCGCCTGAAGACCTTGAGGCCGCAGCCCGTGTCGGGCGTCGCGTCATTCAGCATGGCGGCGCGCACGCCGTTGGCGATGCGGGAGGTGCGGCGCTTGACCCAGCTGTCACGCCGTGCCGTGCGGTGCCCGGCGATCAAAGTCAGCGCTGGGCCGGCCTGGGCCAGCAGGCGTGGGATGTCCGCCGGGTCATTCTGTCCGTCACCGTCGATGGTGGC
The DNA here is from genome assembly GCA_965246925.1 of Acetobacteraceae bacterium. GTDB lineage: Bacteria > Pseudomonadota > Alphaproteobacteria > Acetobacterales > Acetobacteraceae > JANPPS01. The sequence goes on from OZ251994.1 coordinate 585,046, forward strand.
GATCCACTCCCCGCGCGCCGCCCGGACCCCGGTGACGATGGCCGCGCTCTGGCCGCATCCCTGGTGGTGGCGGCGCAGCACGAGGGTGACGGGCCAGCGGGCGCGGGCGTCCAGCAGGGCGCGGGGCGTTTCGTCCGTGCTGCCGTCATCGACGTAGATGATCTCGTGCGAGACGCCTGCGAGTGCGGCGCCGATCTCGTCGATGAGCGGACCGACGTTGGGGGCCTCGTTCCGGACCGGGACCACTACTGACAGGAGCACGCCGGCGCCTATATCGGGGGGGCGTGCGACTTTCGGATGTTTTGGCATGTGGCGGGCGGTAGCACCCGGGTTCGTGAAGCCGCAAGTTGGGCCGGGCTTAGAAAGTTATTAACATTTACGAGGTAGAGTTCCGTATGCCTTTCGACCTCGACCCCAGTAGCGCGCTTCGTGCCAAGGCCCGTAACCGGGCGGTCGCACTGTGGCTGTTCGTCATGTGCGGCATGTTGCTGGTCATGGTGACCCTGGGCGGCGCCACGCGGCTGACTGGATCCGGCTTGTCGATCATGGAATGGGCGCCGATCCGAGGCGTTATTCCGCCAGTGTCGGAAGCGGAGTGGCAGCGCCTGTTCAAATTATATCAGAGTATACCGCAGTATAATCTGGTCAATCAAGGGTTCGGGCTTGAGGGCTTTAAGAGTATATTTTGGTTGGAGTGGACCCATCGCTTGTGGGGCCGGTTGCTCGGGCTAGTGTTTGCCTTGCCGTTGGGATGGTTTGCCTGGCAGGGCTGGCTGGGACGGCGTTTGGTGCTGCAGTTGACGGGCTTGCTCCTTCTAGGCGGGCTGCAGGGGGCTGTCGGGTGGTTCATGGTGCGGAGCGGCTTTGCGGCGGATAGCACTGCCGTGTCGGCGTACCGGTTGGTGATCCACCTCGTGCTGGCGTTGTCGCTGTATGGTGCAGTGCTATGGATGGCTTTGTCGCTTTGGCGCCGCCCTGACCCGGCTTCGGTGCCGCGGCCGGGTCTGCGCGGACTGATCGCGGCGGTCTGCGCGACGGTGGCGCTGACCATCGTTGCCGGTGGCTTCGTGGCGGGGCTTAAGGCAGCTTTTACTTATAACAGTTTCCCGCTTATGGATGGGCGGTTGTTGCCGGATGGCTACGCGGCGCTGTCTCCGTTTTGGCGCAACCTGACGGAGAACATGGCCGCGGTCCAGTTTGACCACCGCTTGCTGGCCACGGTCACGGCGCTCCTAGCGTCGGGCACGGCGGTTTATGGGCTGGCGTCCGGCGTTTCCGGGCCATTGCGCGGGGCACTTTGGGTGCTGGCCGGGCTTGTACTGGCTCAGTATGCGCTGGGAGTCGTCACGCTGCTGATGGTGGTACCCTGGTGGCTCGGCACCGCGCATCAGGGCGTGGCTGTGCTGGTCCTTACGGCCGCGTTGGCTGCGTTGCATGCCCAGCCGCGCCGGGTCAGTGGGGCATGGCCCCGGATGGGCCGGACACGGACGGTTTACCGCGCCCTGTGATGATCTATATGTATGGCTGCCGCAAAAAACACGGCGCATCCCGGGGACCCCTATATGAATGCTAATCTCGCCCAGCCTAGCCCGCTTGCGGCAACGGACGCCCTGTTCTTTGACCGGCCCGGCAGTCAGCTTGACCGGGCGCGGGCGGAAAGCATGGTGCAAGACGCGCTTGACGGTATGGACGATGGCGAGTTGTTCCTGGAATACCGCGAGTCGGAGGGCCTAAGCCTGGAGGACGGGCGCATCCGCAGCGCGAGCTTCGACACGCAGCTGGGTTTTGGGCTTCGCGCCGTGCTGGGTGAGGAAACGGGTTACTCGCACGCTGGCGAAATTTCGTCGGATGCGCTGGGAAGGGCTGCTGCCACGGTGTCGGCAGTGCGCGCCGGACGGTCCGGACGGGCGGCCGCCGCGCCCCGGTCCAGCAACGCCCGCCTCTATGCCGAGGCGAACCCGCTGACCACCACTAGTTTCCCGGACCGCACGCAGACGCTCGCGTTCATCGATAGCTACGCCCGCGCGGCGGATCCGCGGGTGAAACAGGTGATGGCGTCACTTAATGGTGAGTGGCAGGCCGTGCAGATCATGCGGGCGGACGGCACAAGGGTGGCCGATTTGCGGCCGCTCGTCCGGCTTAACGTGTCGGTGGTGGTCGAGCAGAACGGGCGACGGGAAAGCGGCAACTATGGTGCCGGCGGACGCTTCGGCTATGGCCAGCTTATGGATGAGGCGTTCTGGCGCAATGCGGTCGATCAGGCACTGCGCCAGGCCCTGGTCAACCTCGATGCCCGTCCAGCGCCGGCGGGGGAAATGACGGTCGTCCTCGGTCCAGGCTGGCCCGGCATCCTGCTGCATGAGGCGATCGGCCACGGGCTAGAGGGTGATTTCAACCGCAAGAAAACCTCGGCCTTCGCAGGATTGATGGGCAAGCGGATCGCATCGCCGGGCGTGACGGTGGTCGATGACGGGACGTTGCCGGACCGGCGCGGCAGCCTCACGGTCGACGATGAGGGTACGCCGTCCGCACGCAACGTGCTGATCGAGGACGGTATTCTGACCGGCTTTTTGCAAGACCGGCAGAACGCTAGGCTGATGGGCGTCGCGCCGACCGGAAATGGAAGACGCCAAAGTTATGCCCATGCGCCCATGCCGCGTATGACGAACACGATCATGCTGGGCGGGCAGCACGCCCCGGAAGAAATGGTCCGGTCGGTCAAGCATGGTTTGTATGCCGTCAATTTCGGTGGGGGCCAGGTCGACATCACCTCGGGTAAATTCGTGTTCTCGGCCAGTGAGGCCTACTTGATCGAGGACGGAAAGGTCACGGCGCCGGTGAAGGGCGCCACCCTGATCGGCAATGGTCCGGACGCCTTGCTGAAGATCGACATGATCGGCAACGACCCGGCGCTCGATGACGGTATAGGCACCTGTGGAAAATCTGGTCAGGGCGTGCCGGTCGGGGTGGGTCAGCCCACGATAAAAATCTCAGGATTGACTGTGGGTGGAACGGCGACGTAACAACGGCCTATGAACGTGCGCCGGCTGCCGCTGCTCGCCCTTTTGCTGTTCCCGTTTGCGTTGGCGGCGCAAGAGCCGTGTCCGCATCATGAAGGCAAGCCTCTCTCGTTGCATGCAGCCCGGCTTGCAGTCGAGGGCAACTCCGAACTGACGGTTGTCGCCTTAGGGTCGTCGTCAACCCAAGGTTGGCGAGCTAAGGATGCCGCGCATACTTATCCCGCACAGCTTCAAGATGTGCTTGGCGCCGCCCTGCCGTCGGCGCATGTGGCTATCATCAACCGCGGGATCGGCGGGCAGGATGCGGCGGAAATGGTGCCGCGGCTGGAGCGTGACGTGATCGACGTGCATCCGGCGCTGGTGATCTGGCAGGTCGGAGCCAATGGAGCCATGCGCCGGGCCAACCCGGAAGAGTTCGAGCGTCTGGTGGCCAACGGGGTGCAGCGCCTGCAACGGGCCAAGATCGATGTCATCCTGATGAGCAATCAGCGCGCGCCGTCCATCCTGTCCTCACCCGAGCATCAACGGATCGAGGAGGGCCTGGCGACCGTCGCGCGGCAGACCGGCGCCGGGCTGTTCGACCGCGGGGCGCTGATGGACGAGTGGCAGGCCGAAGGTCACCCGTATGCCGAGTTCATGTCGGACGACGGCGTGCATCACAATGATCTCGGCTACCGCTGTGTCGCAGGGGCGCTGGCGCAGGATATTCTGGGCGGCTTGGAGCAAAGCCGGACGCTGCTGGTGCATTCCGCGTCCGCGAGGCATTGAAAACTATTCCTGGTATGGTGGGCTGAGGCCCAGCCTCATCTCAGACCTTGGCGGCGTCGAAGATCTTGTTGGCTTCACCGTGCCATGCGCCGTGATAGCACTCCAGCCAGTATTCCGCTTGGGTCGGGCCGCCGGCGGTGATGGCTTCGATGGGGGCTAGCATGACAGCCTCGTCCAGGCCGCGGCTGCGGAGGCCTCTGGCCGAAAGTCCAACCACGTCGCGGGCCAAATCCCGCACAGTGCCAACGGCCCAGGGCGCGTTCATGGCGTGCCGGGGCACCTCACCCCGGAGGGAGCGGTAGTCCGCCCACGGCCGCCGGCGCACCAGCGCGTCCGCCGCTTCGAGCGTGGCGTCATCATACAACAGGCCGGTCCAGAGCGCGCTTTGCGCCAGCATCATGTCCGGACGCCCGGCGTCGGCCCCGCGCATCTCGAGAAACTGCTTCAGCCGCACATCCGTGAACGCTGTCGTCATGTGGTCGGCGAAGTCGCCCACCGTCGCCGGGCCGTCCTGGCCCGGGAGACGCCCGGCGATGTAATCCCGAAACGACTGGCCAGCCACGTCCCGGTATTCGCCGCCGCGCTCGATGAAATACATCGGCACATCCAGTAGCCATTCCACATACTGTTCGAACCCGAAATCCTCGGCGAACATCACCTCCGGCATGCCAGAGCGCTGGTTGTCGGTATCGGTCCAGACCTGGGCGCGGGTGGACAGGAAGCCGCTGGGCCGCCCCTCCTTGAACGGTGAGTTGGCGAACAGCGCGGTCGCGACCGGCTGCAGCGCTAGCGCGACGCGCAGCTTACGCGCCATATCGGCCTCGGACGAATAGTCGAGATTGACCTGCACGGTGCAGGTGCGCAGCATCATGTCCAGCCCCAGCGTGCCCACCAGCGGCATGTATCGCCGCATGATGGCGTAGCGGCTTTTTGGCATCCACGGACGCTGCTCGCGGGTTTGAGTCGGATGGAAGCCGAGCGGCGCGAAGCCCAAACCGAGCGGCTCGGCCACCTGGCGCAAAGCCGCGAAATGCCGGTCCAACTCGTCCTTAGTTTCATGCAGCGTGGCCGCGAGCCCGCCCGACAGCTCGAACTGTCCAGCCGGTTCGAGCGAGACGGAGGCGCCGCGGTTTGGCCCCTGCCCTTTCAGGCCGATCGGCAGGCCGTGGTCCAGGATCGGCGCCCAGTCCGGCCCCGCCAACCCCTCGAGCACGGCGCGGATGCCGCCGGGCTCATAGGGCGGGGCGCCGAAGGTGCGGGTAAACCCGAACTTTTCATGCTCGGTGCCGATGCGGTAGGCGCTACGCGGCTTGCATCCGGCGGCGATGTGATCCGCCAACTGGCGGCGGGCAAGACGCGGCTCCTGCGCGATCGGCGTCTTGTCGGCGTCTCCGGGGTTTGACATCGGGCGGCATTGTCCTCTGGGCACGGCCGCGACGCAGGGTCTGGGCGGGGGCACACAAAAGGGCGGGGCACCCTTTGCGTCAAGCCCGGGTGGCCCTAGACAGCCGCATGGCGGATGCGGCGTGGACGGATATCAGCGATACAGGGTGGGTGGCGCGGCTGCCGCCGGCTTGGCGGCCCTATGCGGTGCTGGCGCGGTTCGACCGGCTGATCGGCGCATGGCTGCTACTGCTCCCGGGCTGGTGGGCAATCATTCTAGCGCGTCCTGACTGGGCCGGGGGCGCGCGGCTCGCGATACTGTTCGGCGCCGGCGCGGTCATCATGCGGGGCGCAGGCTGCGTCGTGAACGATATGTGGGACCGCGACCTGGACCGGAAGGTGAGCCGGACCGCAGTCCGGCCGCTGGCGAGCGGGGTGCTCCGCATGCGGCAGGCGCTGGCGTTCCTAGCGGTGCTGCTGGCGGCGGGGCTTGTGATCTTGCTGCAGCTGAACGGGCTGGCGCAGGCGTTGGGCGTGGCGTCGCTGGCGTTGGTGGCACTGTACCCGCTGGCCAAGCGGGTCACGTTCTGGCCGCAGGCGATGCTGGGGCTGACGTTCGGGTGGGGCGCGCCGATGGGCTATGCGGCGGCAACCGGGCGGCTAGATGCACCGGGGCTGCTGCTATATGCCGCCGCGTTCTGCTGGATCCTGGGATACGACACCATTTACGCGCATCAGGATCGGGAGGATGACGCGCTGATCGGCGTGCGCAGTACGGCGCGCTTGTTCGCACACCATACCCGGCCGTTCGTCCTGGCCTGCTACGCCGCGACGTTGGCGCTGCTGACCGTGGGCGGGCTACAGGCGGGGATTGGCTGGGCATTCTACCCCGCCCTGTTGCTGCCCGGGGCCATCCTGGCATGGCAGGTGCTGACGCTCGACATTGATGACCCAGCCGGGTGCCTCCGCCGGTTCAAGGCCAACCGGGAGGCCGGGCTCGCCATCGCGGCCGTCATCTTGCTCGGCTTGCTGTGAGTGCGGCGTTCATCCGCGCCCATACGACGCTCACGGCCGCGCCGCTCGTGCCGGAAATCCGGCTGTTTATAGCCACGGAGATCACGCCCATCTGGCAGGCGAGCGAGGCTTTCCTGCAGCAGGCCAACATCGAGCCGCCGTTCTGGGCTTTCGCCTGGCCCGGCGGACAGGCCACCGCGCGGCGTGTGCTGGACCAGCCCGGCCTGGTGCGGGGCCGCCGCGTGCTGGACTTTGCCGCCGGATGCGGCATCGCCGCGATCGCTTGCGCTATGGCAGGCGCCGAGGTGGAGGCTGCAGAGATCGACCCCATGGCCGTTGAGGCCATTCGGCTGAACGCGGCGGAGAACGATGCCGGGGTGCGTGGCGTGTGCGAGGACCTGGTCGGGCAGCCCTGCCGATGGGACATGATCCTGTGTGGCGACGTTTGCTACGAGGCACCCATGACAGCGCATATCCTGCCGTGGCTGCGCAGGATGGCGCACGAGTGCGAGGTGTGGGTGGCCGATCCCGGGCGCAACTATCTGCCCGGGCAGGGGCTGATGGAGGTCGGCTGCTATGACGTGCCGACCTCGCTCGAGCTGGAAGACCGCGTGCTGCGGCCTACTCGGCTGTTCCGGCTGATGCCTTTGGATTAGCGGCCGAAGCCTGGGCGCATAATGCTATCGGGGGGGAGCGGCGGCCCCGGCGGGCTGAGGCCGTTATTGTTGACGCGGCCCAGGCCCAGCCCCCGCGTGCTCAGCCCACGGTTCGGCCCGCCCGCGTCCAGCCCCCGGTTGTTAAGACCCCGGTCGTTCAGGCCTCCGTTGAGACGGCCCTCACGCGGCGACGCTGGCACACCGATCAAGGGCGCGCCATAGACAATGCCGGGGACCGGCTCGGCTTGCGGCGCGGCCTTGCGGTCCTGTTCGGCTTGGTCGCGCCGGCCCCGTTCATAGGCGGCTTGCGCCGGTTCGGGGGCGGGGGCTGCCGCGCCGGGGCCGTTGATGATGGCGGGCAGCCGGTCCTGCGCCCGCGCGGCCGGGCCGACGATCATGGCGGCTATAAGCGCGGCTCGAAGCATCACCGGGTTTCGACCAGGACGATCTCCGCATCGGACATGGCGGTGATGACGATCTCGGTCTCGTCGGTCACGGCCACCCCGTCCCGCGTGCCTGCTCCGGTGCCGTTGACGGTTATGGTGCCCTCGGCCGGCACCAGATACGCGCTCATGCCCGGCGTCATCCGGTGCCGGATCGTCTGCCCGGCGGCGATCCGGCCGGCCAGCACAGCGCCGTCTGCAAACAGCGGTAGCGCCCCGTCCTCACCGGCGCCGGATGCCAGCACGCGCAGACCCTCGCCGGCGGCCGGGAAGCGCTTGGCGCCCCAGCCCGGCGCCACGCCGCGTTGATTGGGCATGAGCCAAATTTGGAAGATGCGGGTCTCGGTCGTCTCCTGGTTCAGCTCGGCGTGCATGATGCCGCGCCCGGCGTGCATGACCTGGACGTCACCGGCCTCGGTCCGGCCTTCGTTACCGAGGTTGTCGCGGTGGGTGATGGCGCCCTCGCGGACGTAGGTGATGATCTCCATGTCGCGGTGGGGATGCGCGTCGAAGCCGCGGCCGGCGGCGATCTGATCGTCGTTCCAGACGCGGAGCGCGCCCAGGCCCATGCGGGCCGGGTCGTTATAATGGCCGAAGCTGAAATGGTGGCGGGCATGCAGCCAGTCGTTCTGGAAGCCGCCGAGCGTGGCGAAGGGGCGGATGTCGATCATGGGAGCCTCGTTGCTTGCGTGGGGGGATGAGCTGGGCGTCGCGGTTACCGGTTCATGAGGACGGGGAGCGAGGCGTTCTCCAGCACATGCCGGGTCACGCCGCCCAGGAGGAGTTGGCGGAGGCGGGAGTGGGAGTAGGCGCCCATGGCGAGCAGGTCGGCGCCGAACTCACGGGCGGCGGCCAGTAGGCCGCGTCCGACCTCTTTTTCCAGCGGACGGAACTCGGCGATCTCGGGGTGGATGTCGTGCAGCGCGAGATAGGTGGCGAGCTCCCGGGAGCCGGGTCCGCGGCGCTGGTACTCCTCGGCGGACAGGATGCGGACGGCCTGGGCCTTCTGCATCCAGGGGATGGCGGCATAGACGGCGGAGGCGCTTTCGGCGGTGCCGTTCCAGGCGATGCAGATGCGGGTGCCGACGGTGGGCAGCGCCACCTGGGGCGCGACCAGGACCGGGCGGCCGCTATCGAACAGGACGGCGTGCAGTGCGTCGCTCGAGCTGACTTCGTCGCCGGCTTCGGGATGGGGGACGACGGTGAGGTCGGTAAGGCGGGCGAGCTGCGCCACCAGGTCGTCCTCCCGGCCGGTGACGCTGGCGAAGTTGGCGGTGGCGCCGGCGCCGGCGTGGGGCTCGGCGACGGTCACGCCGTGCTGGGTCACGAAGCGGTCGAACAGAGCGCGGACGGCGTTGCTGCGATCACTGCTTTCCTTCTCGGTGGCGGACATCATCTCCTCGATCATGGCGCCGGACAGGCCTTCGCCAGCCAGGGGGGCCACGTCCCGGCTGTCGACGCGAACGTGGAGTGCGGTGAGGTGGGCGTCCCAGAGGCGGGCGACGGTGAGTGCCGTGGTGAGGGCCGCTTCACCGGAGGCTGTGCCGGTCAGCGGCAGTAGGAGCTTACGTATGGCCATCGGTCGCCTCCTTGGTTTGGGTCAATATAGGGTGCGGATTGGTTGCCGGCCATCGTGCATGGCCTTCGCGGGAGGGAACCCCTTGGCGCAAAACCAGTTCATGCTGAATTCTAGGAGAACCATCATGCGCGACGGGCCGACGAAGACTCCGGAAATCAAGCCTTACAAGGGTCCGTCGGGCGGCTATGGCTCGTTGAAATCGGTAGCCAGGATCGTGACCCGGGAAGAGGTGCCGGTGCGGGCAGCCGAGACGCTGATGCATCAGAATAAGCCAGACGGCTTCATGTGCGTGAGCTGCGCCTGGGGCAAGCCGGCCAAGCCGCATCCGTTCGAGTATTGCGAGAACGGCGCCAAGGCGACGGCGTGGGAGATCACGACCAAGCGGGCCGGCGAGGCGTTCTTTGCCGCGCATACCATGACCGAGCTGGAAGGCTGGCTCGATTACGATCTGGAGGAGGCCGGGCGGCTCACGCATCCCATGCGCTGGGATGCGGCCAGTGACAAGTACGTGCCGGTCGCCTGGGACGAGGCGTTCGCCGAGATCGGGCGGGAATTGCGCGCGCTGCAATCCGACCCGGATCAGGCCGTGTTCTACGTGAGCGGCCGCGCGTCGCTCGAGACGTGTTACATGTGGCAGCTGCTGGCGCGAATGTATGGCACGAACAACCTGCCCGACAGCTCCAACATGTGCCATGAATCGACGTCGGTGGCGTTGCCGGAGAGCATCGGCGCATCGGTCGGCACGGTGTCGCTGCAGGATTTCGAGCAGACCGAGCTGATGCTATACCTGGCGCACAACCCGGCGACGTCGTCCCCGCGCATCCTGCATGAGCTGCAGGACGCGGTGACGCGCGGGGCGAAGATCATTAGCTTCAACCCGCTGCGCGAGCGGGGGCTCGAGCGGTTCACCAATCCGCAGGCGCCGGACGAGATGGCGACCGGGGCGGAGACGATCATCAGCAGCGCCATCCACCAGGTCAAGATGGGCGGTGACATCGCGGCGCTCACGGGCATCTGCAAGGCGCTGATCGCGATGGACGACGCGGCGGTGGCGGCGGGCGAGGCGGGGCCCACGGACCGGGAGGGCATCCTGGCCGCGACCGACGACGATGGCGGATACTCGATCAAGGCGACCGCGGCCTTGGCGCGGAACCGCCGGGTGCTGGATCATGACTTCATCCAGGAGCACACGCACGGGTTCGAGCAGTTCGCGGAGTATTGCCGGGGGGCGGACTGGGCGGAGATCACCAGCGTCTCTGGCCTGACGCAGGAGGCGCTGGAGGACGTGGCCCGGCAGTATGCGGCGGTGGACCGGTGCATGGTGCTGTACGGCATGGGCCTCACGCAGCACGTGGCCGGGGTGGAGAACATCCACATGGTCACCAACCTGCTGCTGCTGCGCGGCAACATCGGCAAGGCCGGGTCGGGCGTGTGCGCCATCCGCGGGCATTCCAACGTGCAGGGGCAGCGGACGGTGGGGATCACCGAGAAGCCGGAGCTGGCGCCCTTGGACAAGCTGCGCGAGCTGTATGGATTCGAGCCGCCGCGGCACAAGGGGATGGCGACGGTCGAGGCGTGCCATGGCATGATCGACGGCAAGGTGCGCGCGATGCTGCAGCTGGGCGGCAACCTGGTACGCGCGGTGCCGGAGATGCCGGTCGTGGAGGAGGCGTGGCGGAAGCTGCGGCTCACGGTGTCGATCGCGACCAAGTTCAACCGAAGCCATGTGGTGCACGGGGAGATCGCCTACGTGCTGCCGTGCATCGGGCGGATCGAGATCGATCAGCAGGCGACGGGGCCGCAGGCGGTGTCGATCGAGAGCAGCCTGGCGCATTTCCATGGCTCGCGCGGGCATGTGAAGCCGGCGTCGGAGCAGCTGTTGAGCGAGCCGGCGATCGTGGCAGGGATCGCCAAGGCGGTGCTGGGCGAGACGAAGGCGCCGTGGGATGCGTGGGTGGGCGATTACGGCCGGGTGCGGCGGGCGATCGAGCAAACGCTGCCGGCCACGTTCCATAATCTGGACGAGCAGATGTTTCAGCCCGGCGGCATTACGCGTCCGCTTGGGGTGCGGGAGCGGAAGTGGCTGACCCGGTCAGGCAAAGCCAACTTCATCGCGCCGACGCAGATGTTCGCCGGGCACCTGGGGACGTATGGGCAGGAGGGCGTGCTGCAACTGGCGACGCTGCGTAGCAACGACCAGTTCAACACGACGATCTACGGCTATCACGACCGGTTCCGCGGCGTGACCGGGACGCGGATGGTGGTGTTCATGAACCAGCGGGACATGAACCGGCTGGGCGTGGTGAAGGACGAGCTGGTGGACCTCACGACCGCGGTGGATGACGGGGTCGTGCGGGTGGTGCAGGGATTCCAGGTGCTGCCGTATGACATTCCGGAGGGCTGCTGCGGTGCTTATTTTCCCGAGGCGAATGCGCTGGTGCCGTTGTGGATGCACGACAAGGAGGCGTACGTGCCGGCGTATAAGGCGATCCCGGTGCGGGTGAGTTCTTCGTCGGTGCAGTTGCGGGAGGCCGTGGTTTAGGGCACAAGATTCGGGAAGCTTCGGGGGTCATGCCGCGTTTAGAAGGCGGTATGACATATCGATGCATCCCAATGGACACCCCGACCGCAACCCGTTTTCGGGAGACTGGATTTGATGACCGCGGCAATGCGCTGCGGCGGATCGTCGCGGTGCAGGAGGGCGGAGCGCCGTGCCGGCATTGCCTGGGTATGGCGAGCGTCGGGGACGAGATGCTGCTGGGCTCGTACGACCTGCCCCGGCCGTCCGGCATCTATTGGACGCCGAGCCCAATCTTCGTCCATGCCAAGGAGTGTCCGCGGTTCGACTCGCCGGGTGTGGCGCCGACGGTTTGGGCCAACTCGCTCGTGTCCGTCCGCGCCTATGACGCGGCTGACCAATGCATCTACGATCTGGGTGTGGTCGTGCCGGGTGAGGAGGTGGATGGACCCTTGCGGCATGCGCTGGCCGATGCGCGGACGGCGTTCGTCAACGTGCATACCGCGCGTCCGGGATGCTGGCTGACGCGGGTGGAGCGGGCCTGACGATTGCACGTAAGGCTTCTTGCGCCATCGGGGCGCATGCACCATCTTACTTTCGTCTTACAGTGAGATGGATATGGTTGCGATCGATCTGACCACGACGCTTTCGACCAAGGGGCAGGTTATCGTGCCCAAGGCGGTTCGTGAGCAATTGGGCTGGGCTGCGGGGACCCGGCTGAGCGTGGAACATACGCCAGAGGGTGTATTGCTGAAGCCGTTGACGACCGTGTTTCCGGCGACCCGGCCGGACGACGTGTTCGGCTGCCTGATCTATGCCGGGCCTGCTCGGACCATCGAGGAGATGAACGCTGGTGTCGTGCAGGAGGCTGGGCGGCGGCATGCACGGGGTCGATACTAACGTCGTCGTCCGCTATTTGACCGGAGATGACGTTGGTCAGGCGGCGCGGGCGCGGGCCGTCATCGGCCAGTTTCCGGTGTTCGTGCCGCGAACGGTTGTCCTGGAGGTCGAGTGGGTCTTGAGAAGCGTGTATGAGATGCCGCAAGACCGGGTCATCTCGGCCATCCGCGGCTTGGCGGGGCTGCCGGGTGTCACGATCGAAGATGCCGAGATGGTGGCCACCGCCCTCGATTGGGCCGAGGCGGGCATGGATTTCGCCGACGCTGTCCATCTGGCGGCGGCGAGGGCGTGCGAGAGTTTCCTAAGCTTCGACAGGCGGTTGTTGAAGGCAGGGACGGAGCTTAACCACATCCCGGTCAGGAGCCCGTAGCCTTTACGGATACAGCGCCTCCTGCGTCCACCCCTCCCCCGCGCGGGTGTAGACGCGGCGGTCGTGGAGGCGGAAGGGCATGTCTTGCCAGAATTCGATGGTGGCGGGGATGGCGCGGAAGCCGGACCAGTTGGGGGGGCGGGGAATGTCGTCGCCGGGGTAGCGGGTTTCGAACTCGCGGACCCGGTCCGCGAGGGTGGCGCGGGTCGGGAGGGGGCGGGATTGGAGCGAGGCCCAGGCGCCGAGGCGGCTGATGCGGGCGCGGGTGGCGTAGTAGGCGTCGGCCTCTGCCTCCGTCACAGACTCGACGGCGCCTTCGATCCGGACTTGGCGCTGCAGCGTTTTCCAGTGAAACAGCAGGGCCGCGCGGGGGTTGGCGATGAGCTCGCCGCCCTTGCGTCCGTCGCGGTTGGTGTAGAAGACGAAGCCGGCAGAGTCGTAGTCCTTCAGTAGCACGATCCGGGCGGATGGCATGCCCGATGGCGTGCAAGTGGCGACCGTCATCGCGTTGGGATCGTTGATTTCCGACGCACTCGCCTCGGCGAGCCATTGCGCAAAAAGGCCGAACGGATCGTCCGCCGCCGGGATGGCGCGGTTCTCCGGAGTTGGCAGAGCGGTGTCGGGCATGGCATTCCCCCATGGAGCGGCGCAGAACACTAGAATAGGGCAAAGCCGCGCCTTAATCACCCCGCACCCGGAGTTCCCTGATGGACGTCCCCCAACTGCAACCGGTCACCCAGGGCCTGCTGACCGGCAAGCGTGGTGTGATCATGGGCGTGGCCAATGACCGCAGCATAGCCTGGGGCATCGCCAGCGCCTGCGCGGCGCAGGGGGCAGAGCTCGCGTTCACCTACCAGGGCGAGTCGCTGGAAAAGCGGGTGCGCCCGCTGGCGGCCAGTGTCCGCAGCACGCTGGTTGAGCCGTGCGACGTATCCGAAGACGCCAGCATCGACCGCGCATTCGGCGCGATCGGAGAGGCCTGGGGCCAGATCGATTTCGTGCTGCACGCCATTGGCTGGGCGGATAAGCAGTATTTGCGCGGCAAATATCTGGATACGCCGCGGCACGCCTTCCTGCAGGCTATGGACATCTCCTGCTTCTCCTTCACCGCCGTGGCGCAGCGGGCGGCACCGCTGATGAAGCAGGGCGGATCCTTGCTGACCATGACCTATCTGGGCGCCGAGCGGGTGATGCCACATTACAACGTGATGGGCGTGGCGAAGGCGGCGCTTGAGTCTTCTGTTCGCTACCTCGCAACCGATCTAGGTCAGCAAGGCATTCGTGTGAACGCCCTGAGCGCCGGGCCGATGAAGACGCTGGCGGCCAGCGGGGGAATTGGAGATTTCCGCTACATCCTGCGCTGGAACCAATACAACTCGCCCTTGGAGCGGAATACGACGTTGGAAGACGTCGGCGGTGCCGGGATGTACTTGCTGAGCCCGCTCTCAGCGGGGGTGACCGGGGAGGTGCACCACGTGGATAGCGGGTATCACGTGGTGGGGATGAAGAACCCTGCCGCCCCGGACATCAACGTTGAGTCATAACAGCTTCGGTCACCTGTTCCGCGTGACCACCTGGGGCGAAAGCCACGGCCCGGCGATCGGCTGCGTCGTGGATGGGTGCCCGCCACGCTTGCCTTTGACCGAGGCGGATATCCAGCCTTGGCTCGACCTGCGCCGCCCCGGCCAGTCCAAGTTTACCACGCAACGGCAGGAGCCGGACGAGGTGCGAATCCTGTCCGGCACGCTGAACGGGCTGACGACCGGCACGCCGATCGCGCTGGAGATCCAGAATTTGGACCAGCGCAGCCGGGACTACGGCGCAATCGCCACGCAGATGCGTCCCGGCCATGCGGACCTCACCTACGAGCTGAAATACGGCATCCGCGATCACCGCGGCGGTGGGCGCAGCAGCGCGCGGGAGACGGCGATGCGGGTAGCGGCGGGCGCCATCGCACGCCGGGTGCTGGGCCCCATGGTGCGTATCCGCGGAGCGTTGGTGCAGATGGGCGTCCACGCCGTGAACCGCGCGCGCTGGGATTGGGACGCGGTCGCGGAAAACCCGTTCTTCTGCCCGGACCCAGCCGCGGCGGCTGAATGGGAGACGATGCTGGGCGAGGTGCGCAAGGCGGGGTCGAGCGTCGGCGCCATCATCGAAATTGTGGCTGACGGTGTGCCGCCGGGTCTGGGCGCGCCTATCTATGGCAAGCTCGATGCGGATATCGCGGCGGCGCTGATGGGGATCAATGCGGTGAAGGGGGTGGAGATTGGCGACGGCTTCGCCGCGGCGGCGCTCAGGGGCGAGGAGAATGCGGACGAGATGCGGATGCAGGACGAGGTGGTGCAGTTCGGCGCCAACCATGCGGGCGGCGTGCTGGGGGGGATCAGCACCGGACAGCCCGTGGTGGCGCGGTTCGCAGTAAAGCCGACCAGCTCCATCCTTGTGCCGCGCGCCTCTGTGGACCGGGACGGGCGTGAGGTGGAGGTGAGCACTCCAGGGCGGCACGACCCCTGCGTCGGCATCCGCGCCGTGCCGGTCGGGGAGGCTATGGTGGCCTGCGTGCTGGCCGATCACCTGCTGCGGCACCGCGCCCAGAACGGGGAGCCTGCAACGCACGCCGTTCTGCCCCGCACTGGGCATAACCGTTCATGACTGCGCCGAACCTCACAGATTGTTCATTGCCGGGCAGCCCCGCTCCTGCGCACTGTGTCACACTCATGGATTCGCTTACGGACCCGTTCGATCCGGCCGCGCTCGAAGCCTTTGTGGGCTTCCTGGGGCCGCGGGTATGGTCGGACCGGCTGCGGGCGCTGCGGGAGGCTGCGCGGGCGCCAACGCGGCAAGGCCGGCAGGCGCTGCAGCGGCATTGTATCGAAATCACGATCGACAGGCTGCGGCGTGGCATGAGTGACCGCAAGGCCAGTACTGCCGAACGGCTCATCGCCCAGTATGCCACCGACATCGTGCGTCTGCATCGTGAACTGACGGACCGTGGGCGGCTGCGGCTGACGGCTTTGTTGCGAACGGCGCTGGTCGAGCAGGCGTGTCTCGTACCCGCCTTCCACCTGATCCGCACCGCCGGGCTGCAGCGGTCACGGGGCTTCGACGTGGGCTTTGCCGGGCTGGAGGACGCGGCGCCGTTCGATCTGCTGCTATCGCGGGAGGGTGCGGATGCGGAGTTGTCGTGTGACGTGATCTCGGCTGAAGCCGGGCGGGATGTGCACCGGAGCGCGTGGTTCAGCCTGGTGGACCGAGTAGATCCGGAACTGCAGACTTGGCTCGCCTCACATCCCGGCCGATACATCCTGAAGATGACATTGCCGAATGGGTTGAAGAATGAGGGGGATGGCCTGCTGGCGGCGCTGCATGAGCGGATCACGGCGATGCTGGGGTCGCAGCGCCGGGCCGACCATGACGAGGCGGCGGTGCTGCGGCTCGATCCGCTCATGCTGGCGGCGGCCCAGGCGGATGAACTGGGGCTGATGCCGCGGCTGCGGGCGGAGTTCGGGCCGCAGGCGCAGCTCTCGGTGACCGCGGCGGGCGGCGGCGTGTTCGTGATGGCGGCGCGGGCCGGGCGGGAGAACGCGGTGGCGGCCGCCGTGCGCCATAGGCTTGCCGCCCTGGCCCCCACGCGCCTGACGGGCACGCGGCCCGGCATCTTGGCGATGTTCATGGAAGATACCGACCGGATCGAGTGGCGAGACCTGCGCGACACGCTGGAGCTGGAGGGGGAGACAAGGCAGTTCATGACCAATCCAGAAGCGCGGAGCGTGGTGGCGGTGACGTGCGCCTCGCGGCTCGAGCTGTTCGGGCTGCCGGAGCCGGATGCCGTGCCGGATGGTGAGTTGCGCTTCCGCAACCCCGCGCACCCGGCGGCCAAAACGGCAGGGCTGGCGCCGGCGGTGCTTTCTTCGTTGTAGGCGGATTGGTGGAACGCGTAGGGCATTCCACCCTACGGTGTCATTGAGCCAAGAGCGTCCGGATGATCGAGGCAGGGATGGCGGCGCCACCTCGGTGGTCTTGGAAGGCGGCCACGTTCACGCCTACCAGCTGCCATTTGCCGTCATCGCCGCGCGCAAACACGGGGCCGCCGCTGGTGCCGCTGGTGGCGGCGCAGTCGTGCAGGAGGGCCGGGGCGCCATCGGTGTGCGCCGTAACAGTGCAGTGATCGTCCGCGAGTATGGCCTCGGGCCGGTCCTGGCCGTAGCCGCCTAGCATCACGGCCTGGCCCGGGCGGGCGTCTTCGGCGGCGAGGGGTATGGCGCTGGCGCCGACTGCGGCATCGAAGTGCAGGACAGCGATGTCTTGAAACGGGTCGCCGGGTTGGCCAGGGCGGTAGGTCGCGGCAAGCTGGTAACCCGTGGCGATCGCGTGCTTGGTATAGCTGCCGCGGTCATAGCCCAGCAAAGCGTGGATCTGACCTGCACCGATGAAACGCTTTGTGCGGCGGTCCACCATGCAGTGCGCGGCGGTCAGCATCATGGTGGGCGCCACCAGCACGCCGGTGCAGTGGCCTACGTTTTCCATGTTTATCCTGGCCACGGCGGACCAGGGTAGGACGTTGGAATCGACCGGGACACGATGCGGGGTTTCGCCGAGTCCGGGGAGGACGATGCGGCCGTTCCGTTCGGCTGCGGCGCGGGGTGGTTGCGCCGCCGCTGATGCCGGAACGAGGGCGGTTAGAGCCAGCGCTAGGGCCCTCACCCCGGCCCTCTCCCACAAGCGGGAGAGGGGGGAAGGCATTAGGCGGCTTCGACGCTGACGGCTTCCGGGCCGCGGCGGCCGTCGGCGACCTGCATGCGGACGGTCTGGTTGGGCTCGAGTCCTGCAAGGCCACCGCGGTTGAGAGCGGAGATGTGGACGAACACGTCCTTACCGCCGCCATCGGGCATGACGAAGCCAAAGCCCTTTTCCGCGTTGAACCACTTGACCGTGCCCCGCATCTCGACCGCGGCACTGGCGTCCACCGGGGCGCGGGCGGCCGGGCGCGGGCGCTCGGACGCGTAGGACGGGGCGGGTGCCGCACCGGCCGTGCTCTCATCCACGCTGTTCACTTCGGCGATCTGCGGCCCCTTTTGACCCGGCGTCACCATGACGCGAAGCTTGGAGCCGGGCTGCACCGTCTGATACCCGGCGCGGGCCAGCACGCTCACGTGCAAGAAGGCGTCCCCGCCGCCGCCCTCGAGCTCGACGAAGCCGAACCCTTTTTCGGAGTTGAACCACTTCACGACGGCGCCGGTCTCGGGTCCGGACGGGGCAGCTCGGGCACCACCGAAGCCGGGAGGGGCGCGGTCACCGCCACGGGGGACGAAGCTGTCCCGGGGGACATAGGGCTCATCACGTCCGCGTGATGGTGGGAAATCATCGTTGCGGTCTCGCCCGCGGCTCCCGCGGCGGGGGCTGTCGAAGGATCGGCGATCAGGGTTGCTCATGGCAGGGTCTCAGAAACGGTGGAAAAATAACGGGCGAAACGACAACATGGAGCGCATCGGGCGCGGGCCAACCCATAAGAAGCGGACTTGCCGTTCCCATAGCGGCTTTTGTCAGGGCACGCGAGTCTTAGCCGTGTCTTAACGCGGAGCCGCACCGGTTGCGTGCGTTGGCCGCCATGAAGTCGCCCAGCACGCCGGCAACCTGGCAGGCGGTCATGCGGCGGGGCCGGGTCGAGGGCTGGCGCCGTATGTTGATGCGCAACACGCCGCCCCCGGCCAGGGCGATCCGCAGCGTTCCCTGCTGGATCGCGCGCAGATAGAGCGGCATGCCGAGGCTGATGGCCGGCGTGCGCCCGGCGGCGATGTCCGCCACGCGCTGCCGGTACGGCTCGGCCAATTCAGGCGTGTGCGAGTGATACCAGCCGGTCGCGACATACCAGTTGCCCGCGGCGTCGTCCCGCAACTGCAACAGGTAGCGCGCGGCGAAGCTGGCATTGGCGGCGGGATCGAACGCTTCGTCGATCGAGCGGAAGGCGCTTGGGTGGGATTGCAGGTTGATCTGCATGCAGCCCACGTCGATCTGCCGCACGCCGCGGGCGAGTGCCTGCGTCGTCCAGGCCACGGCGGCGGCCTTGCTGTCAAAATAGTAGGCCGCGCTATCGGCGTTGATGGCCCAGGGCCAGGGCTGCAAGCCCTTCAAGGGTGGCACCGGCCGCCCGCTCTCGGCCCGGGCGATGGCAGACAACAGGCCGGGCGCGGTGCCAAACCGGGCTTCGGAGGCGCTGATGGCGGCGGCGCACTGGGCCGATTGCTGCACGGCCCACCCGGCCGGCACGTCCTCTGCGTAGGCGCGTGTGACGAGGCAGAAGCCTACCAGGGCGCCCAAACACGATTTCAGCAAGCGATCGACCAATGCACGTTAGCCGTGGCAACCAGGCCATAAACGTGGGTCAAGCCAATTATACTCATGCGCCAAGCACTCCTAAGCCCGGGGATAACGCGGGCGGGCACGAAACGCCAGAAGACCCGGCGCTACCTGTCATAACGATGGCACAATGTAGGTACTTTGGCGCTTGTATGATGGCAGGCGTCTCGTTAGTCTCTGAAAGAGGAAGTGGAGCTAAAAATGGCACTCACTCTGAAAAACATTCTGGACAAGAGCGACGTTTCGGTTGGGGGCATACCAGCTGACGCGGCGTTTGGCGTTACTTACACATTGACCGATACCCAGCTCGGCTTCGATGCGTTCAAGGTTGGGCCGAACGGCATGCTGGCCCTTTCTCAAAGTTTTGTGGAAAAGCTGAACCAAGACCTCGGGGCGAACACCGCGTCTGCCAAGACCGTTCTCGGCAGCGTCAGTTTTGCGCCGGTGATTGTGGCCCCATCCAACTCGGTAGCGTCGCTCATTCACCAGGCCTACGTCCACAATTTAAGCTGACCAACGAAGGCGGGCCATCTCGTTTTGAGGCGGCCCGTCTCAAGCCTTCTAAGCGCGATAGCGCGAGTGGCTGTCGGGCAAATATCAAGGGAGTTTCAAAATGGCTTTAACTCTTAAAAACATTCTTGACGATACGCGGGCGTTGGATGCGCTTGCGGCGGCGTATATCCCGGTGACGGGTGGAACGTTAACTTTCAAATATGAGATTGCGGGTGTGCAGTCGATTAAGGCACTCGGTGCTGCAAAGGTGTCCTACGCGAACGGCGTAGCGACGATTACATTGCAAGTCACAGGCGGTTCCCGAGACGTGAGCACGCCTGTCACCCAGAAGAATCCCGGGATTCCGAAGCTCATATTCGATGGGGAAGGGTTCGAGTACGTTACGAAAGCGGGCAAGGTTGACGTGACAAACCTCCGTGTCGACATCGATACTCAGCTCAAGCAAGCAACAGGCTTTAGCCAGTCCTACATATTCGCTGATATTTCGACCAACGGCGGGAAAGCGGTGCCGGGAAACGTATTTGGCCCGACATTGGGCAACACTCCTCCGGATGTCGTTGCGAACATCAAATATGGGAATTACACGCCCACCTGGGATTTAGAGGCGCTTCGGCCGTTCGCACCGGCAGGCTCGATTCCCGTACAGAAGCCAGTGACCTCTTCAACTCCGGTCGTCGGCGGGCTTACCACTATCACGATCAGTAACGTGAATGCGATACCGTTGGGTAACTCCATTTCTGATCAACCACCAGGGCGTCCGTTCCCAGGCTTTCCGGCTACGACCAAACTCTACGCATTCACGGATGATTCGCCGGTCATACCAGGTGAACCATCGGGCGGCACGGTCGTGGACAAGACAGCAACCGTCGAAACCATCAGGATCAGCGAATTGTTTGGCACTGAGACCAAGGACGGCGCCGTGCTGTATCACGGAGGCAACTTTAGATTCGCGGCCAGTGCTACAGATACAACGGGCGAAATTCAATTTCAGGATCTCGTTGCTGACACCCGTAGCAACACGATCCAAGCGCTCGTCTCAGTCCACGATGTGCTGAACCCATTGAGGGGGACTGCCGGCAGTCAAAATTACCAGACTGACATCGGCTTCGACAGGATCGACGTGTTCAATATTGGACAGGGCGGCTCCCTGACGTTTGCTCAAGCGTTCGCGGATAAGATTAAGCAAGACACGCTCAATACGATTTCCACCAAGACCGTCCTCGGCACGGTCAGCTTCGCGCCGATAACCGTAGCCCCGTCCGACTCCGTCGCATTCGGTATTCATCAGGCTTACGCCAACAATCACGCCTAATCATCAGGAGGGCCGTCCGAGACTTGGGTGGCCCTCCTTCGCTTCAATAGGTGCGCCACAGCCCAGGGGTGGCGACCTCGAGCGAGTGGCCATCGGGGTCACGAAAATAGAGGCTCACGCCGCCGAAGCGCTGGGTAACGCGGGATTCGATCTCGATGTTCTCGGCGGCGAGGTGGGCCTCCCAGGCTTCGAGCTCGGCCGCTGGAATGGCGAAGGCCAGGTGTTGAGTGCCGTGACCGTCGTGCGGTGGGATCGTGCCGCCGGGGGTCGGGCTGGGGTGGGTGGAGCCGCCTTTTTTGAACAGCAAGAGGATGGTGCCGCCGGGCACGGCCAGGCCGGCCATGCGGTCCTCGACGAGGAGTTCTTCCATGTCGAAGAGGCGGCGGTAAAAGGCGCGGGAGCGATCAAGGTCTTCGACATAGAGGCTGGATTCCAGCTGGTGGGAGAGGCGGGGCATTTGTTGGTCCTTGGAGTTTGCCTGGCTTGCCCGATTTCGGCTGCCCGTGTTGTTTCCTTCACCCCGGCCCTCTCCCGGAGGGAGAGGGGGAAGACAGGCGCGCTAAGGCGATTAGGCCTAGGCTTAGGGCCAGGATAGACAGCGAGCCGGATTTGAACGGGCCGGCGATGGGACCGGTGCGGCCGGCTGTGCGAAGGTTGGGGTCGCGCAGGGCGACGCGTCCGCCTTGCAGGGATTGCTGAGCCATGACGCCCGCCTTGCCCGCGGCATAGTCCAGCACGCCGGGCGCCAGCGTGTTACCCGCGGCGAACAGCTTGGTGACGACGCCGAGCTTATGGTCCCGCCGCCGCGTGGTGGCCGCGCGGTAGATGCCGCGGGCGACCATCGGCGGCTGATACACCGGCGGCGGCGGACGGAGCGGGCGCGGCATATGGCTGGTAGCGTGATTGTAGAACGGTGTGTTGACCGCGGGCGGATGCACCAGCGTCAGGTGCACGCGGCTGTTCTGGTTCGCCAGCTCGCTCCGCAGCGCCTCGGTAAAGCCGCGAATGGCATACTTGCTGCCGGAGTAGGGGCTCTGCAGCGGCACGCCGCGATAGCTGATGGCGGAGGCGATCTGGATGATGGTGCCGTGGTCGCGCGGCATCATGCGGGACAGCGCGACACGGGTGCCGTTCACGGTGCCGAAATAGTTCACCTCGGTCAGGCGGCGGAACTCGTCCTCCGGAATGTCCAGGAAGAAGCCGTGGATGCCCACGCCGGCATTGTTGATCCAAACGTCCACCGGGCCCAGCTCGGCCTCGATATGCGCGGCCGCGGCCTCGAGCGCGGCGCTATCGGCCACGTCGGCTTGGGCGAGCGAGGCGGTGCCCCCGGCCTCGATCACGTCGCGCCGTGCGGCATCCAGCGTGTCCTCCCCCCGGGCGATCAGGCCCACGCGCCAGCCGTGCCGGGCAAACTCCGCGGCGGCGGCGCGTCCGATGCCGGACGAAGCGCCGGTGATGATGACGGTCTTGGGCATGGCGGCTTCCCGTTCGTGTGCAGACCGCGGGCCAACGCGCGGCAGGGCAGAGGTTTCCTTCACGGACCGGCGTCACCAGTTAACGTACGCTTGCAATAGGAGACTTGAAAATGCCGCATGCTTTGATCGTCGGTGCGTCCCGTGGCCTCGGGCTCGGGCTGGTGCGGGAGTTTGCCGGGCGGGGCTGGGAGGTGACCGGGACGGTGCGGAAGGCCGCGGACGAAAGTGCGGTGCGGGAGGCGGGCGGCCAGGTGCTGCTGGCCGACATGACCGACCCGGCGAGCCTTTCGGCACTACATGACCGCGTGGGTATGCTGGACGTGCTGTTCGTCAACGCCGGCATCGCCGGCCCGGCGACCGACGGGGTCGACGAGGCGGCGCTGGGCCATTTGTTCATGACCAACACGGTGGCGCCGGTGCAGCTGGCGCGGCGCATGCTGGACCGGGTGGCGCCGGGCGGCGTGGTCGCGTTCATGTCGTCATTGATGGGCAGCGTGGCGTTGAATACCTCGGGTAACCTCGAATTATACCGGGCCAGCAAGGCGGCGCTCAATTCGCTCACGCGCAGCATGGTGGCGGGGCTGGACCGTCCGATGAGCGTGCTGACGCTGCATCCCGGCTGGGTGCAGACGGACATGGGCGGTGCCTTCGCGGACCTGGACGTGGCGACCAGTGTCCGCGGGCTGGTGGACGTGGTGCTGGAGCGGCACGGGCAGCCCGGCTCGGTATTCCTGGATTACGCCGGCCGGGAGCTTGCCTGGTAGCGCCTCAGCCCTTGATCTGAGCCTGCCGGAGCGCGGTCAGGCGGTCACTGAGGCTGGTCGGTGCCGGAAGGCGGCCTTGGACGGTGGCCATCGCCTGGGCAATGTTGCTGTCGTCCTTCTCCGGCTGAGTCGGCGCGAGCAGCTTGGCCTTCATGTTGGCCGCCTCGGCGCTGGCCAGGTTCTTGGTTGCGTTGTCCTGCATGGCCTTGAGCGCGACCGTGAGGCCCGACGTCGCGGTGGTCAGGCCCGCGGCCTGACGGGCGGCGTTGGCGCGCTGCTCGGCCATGTCCTTCTGCTGCTCGGCCCGGGACATGTCCCGCTGCGCCTTGTTCAGCGCGTCCCGCGCCCCCTTCAGCTTCTCCCCGGCGGCGGCGTAGGTCGCCTCGAGCGAATGCAGGAAGTCCCCGGCGTCCGCAGCCTCCTGCTGCTCCCGTTGCACGTCGGGCGCCATGGTCTCCAGCATGCCGACCAGAGTGGTGAGGCTGGTGGTGAGACTGGTCTTGCGCGCCGGATCGGCCTCGGTATCGAGCTGATGCTGTAGCTGCTCGGCGGCGGCCATGCGCTGCTGCGACAGGGTCTGGATCGACGCCGCCTCCCGCGCCTCCTGGTCGTATTGCTGCCGGGCGCGGGCGACCTGCTGACCCAACTCGTCCAAATGCTGCTCCATGGTGCGGAGCTCGGCCTCGGTGGCGGATTGCGGGTCCCAGCGGACGATCGCCTCGACGGCGCTGTTCACGACGTTGTCGGTCTTCACGCCGACCAGGTTCTTGATAAAGCTATACATAGGTGTCTCCTTCAGCCGGCCATGGCGCCGGCGTTGAGCAAAGCGATGGCGATCTGGAGGCCGGCCAGCATCAGCGCGATGGCGACGTTCCCGGCCTCGATCTGGGCGCGGAGGCCGCGGATCAGCCGGCTGGTGATGGCGAACAGGCCGAGCTGGATCACCAGCGAAACCAGCCCCCAGATCAGGATATCCAGCTCGAACGTAGTGGACGCCAGCGTGGCCGCGAGTGGGATGGCGAGCGCGACGAGCGTCGCACCCATCAGGATGCCGGCCGCGACGTTTCCCTCCCGCACCAACCGGCGGTCATCGAACGGCGTCAGCAGGAAATACCCGGCCACGCCCAGGCCCAGCAGGGCGAAGGTGCTGAAGAACTGGCCGGCCAGCACCGGCAGGCCCAGGAACAGGGTGTCGAGGATCATGGCATCCCTAGGCGAGTTGCAGGGTGGCGGGGTTGATGTCGATGCCGGCGGCGATCTGCACGTGGGCCTGCGCCCCTTCTTCGACCGTCTGCACCAGGACGTATTCCTGCGCCGGGTCCGGAACCTCCGTCGCGGCGGCATACAGCATGGCCTCATGCTTCACGGTCCGCGCCGCACCGGTGGATTGCAGCGTCTCCGTCAGCGTGCGGGGCGGGGTGCGGGCGTCGCCGGGCGCCCAGACCCGGTCATAGGTCTTGCCGCTCTTGGTCTGGAACTGCGGCCAGCCGATCATGCCCTCCTTGTCGTCCAGCCACGCGCCCCACTCGTCCCGGTCCGCCGGCGCGATCTCGTCGATGGTGGTGAACAGCCGGCACTCGTCCGGACGGCCGCCGGCGCCCAGATGCAGCTGGATCATGGAGCGCTGGTCCGGCAGATAGAGGCGGATCAGCCCGGCATCGGTGCGGCCGACAGCGGTCACGCTCTGCTGCCCGCCGGACGGGGCCGGGATCTGCAGCGCGGCGCCGGCCAGGATGAACGGCGACGGATCGACGGTCACGGTCATGCCGACCCGGAAGAAATCCGGCGTGTAGCTGGCACCGGTCAGCTTGCGGGTCAGGAGCGTGCCGGCCTGGGCTATAGGGGTCATGCCGCCTCCGGGCGTTGAGCGGCCGCGCGCGTAGGCCAGGAAACCGAGCCCGCCGCCGCCCAGCAGCACCACGGGCAATACCCAGCCGGTGCTATGGCTCTCCGTGCCCGGCGTCCGCCCAACCGGCGCGGCGGTGGCGATCGCGGGCGGGATATCCGGCGGCAGCGCGGACGGGTCCTGGGGCGCATCCTTCTTTTCGGCCAGCTGCTTGTCGAGCTGATCCAGCCGCTGCCGCAACTCGGCATTGGTCTGGGCCTGCCGCTCGGCCTCCGCCCGCCATTGCTGGTAGCCGGGGTCGTCCCGATGCGTGCTGAACCACTCGCCCGAGCCGGAGCGGTTGAGGTTACTCAGCAACGACCACAAGAACAGCCCGTCCCATACGCCGAAGCTTCTGGGGCCCGAGTTGTAATAGGACGGGGACGGCGCAGACCAGCCCCGGTTGGCATACCAATCCTGCCGCGGCGCGTAGTTGCCGTAGCCCTGGCTATAGTTGGGTGCATACGAGGGCGCCGGGCTATAGGAGGGGCTGTTTGACGGGCTGTATTGGGGCTGCTGCCGTTGCCGGTATTGGCCGAGCGCCGCGCCGGAGCGGTCCTGCGAAAACGACCGGTCCCCCGGCGAGCTGCCGAAGATCGAGCCGCCACCGCGTGAATAGCCCCCGCCATAGCTGTTGCCGAAGCTGGGCGTGCGCGAATACCCGCCGCTACTGGGCCGGGAGTATCCGCCGCTGGACCGGGCCTCGGCACCGGCCGCCAGCAGACATAACAGGCCGGCGATGATCTGTAACCGTTGACCCACCATTCCACCCCTGGCCCGGCCCGGGTTATAGCACAACGGACCACCAGCGGTAGGGCAAGGAAATGTGGCAGCCGAGTTCGTGTTACCCCGACCCCGCGGTGCAGGCGCTGCACCCGTCATTTACGCCCTACATGGTGGGCCTGGCGGCGGTGGAGCGGCTGTTCACCGGGCTGCGCTGGGCGGAGGGACCGGTATGGGTCGGTGACGCCCGGCACCTCCTGGTGAGCGACATCCCGAACAACCGCGTGCTGAAATGGGAGGAGGAGACGGGGGCCGTCAGCGTGTTCCAGCGCCCGTCCCACTTTGCCAATGGCCATACCCGGGACCGGCAAGGGCGGCTGATCGCCTGCGAGCATGGGACCCGCCGGGTGACCCGGCTGGAATACTCCGGCGCGGTCACGGTGCTGATGGACCGGTTCGAGGGCAAGCGCCTCAATTCCCCCAACGATGTCG
Source organism: Acetobacteraceae bacterium (assembly GCA_965246925.1). GTDB lineage: Bacteria > Pseudomonadota > Alphaproteobacteria > Acetobacterales > Acetobacteraceae > JANPPS01. Next base: position 611,221 of record OZ251994.1, read on the forward strand.
TGGTGCATTCCGATGGCAGCATCTGGTTCACCGATCCGGCCTTCGGCCTATTGAGCGACTACGAGGGGGAGCGGGCGCATCAGGAACTGCCGCTCAGCCTATATCGGCTGGACCCGGCGACCGGGCGGGCGACGCTGCTGGATGACAGTATCGAGGGTCCGAACGGCCTCGCATTCTCACCGGATGAGCGCATCCTCTACGTGGTCGAGTGCCTGTCCCGCCCGCGCCGCATCCTGGCCTATGACGTGGTGGACGGGCACATCGGCAACCGCCGGACCTTCATCGACTCCGGGCCGGGCACGCCGGACGGGTTCCGGGTGGACGAGAACGGCAATCTGTGGTGCGGCTGGGGCATGGGGGACCCGGCGCTGGATGGCGTGCGGGTGTTCAACCCGTCCGGCGAGCCGATCGGCCATATCGCGCTCCCGGAGCGGTGCGCCAATCTGTGCTTCGGCGGACGGCACCGCAACCGGCTGTTCATGGCGGCGAGCCAATCCGTGTATGCGTTGTATGTGAACACGCGCGGGATGGCGGGGGGTTAGCATGAAGACGTTTCTGGGCGCGATCGGCCTCATACTGCTGCCGGCGCTGGCGCATGCATACGACATCGGGCCGCTGGGTCCGCCGGGCACTCCGGCCAGCCGCTTTCCCCTGCCGTTTCGGCCGGTGGCGCCGATCGTGTCGGACCGGTGGCGGGCGGAGGACGAGCGGGAGCGGGTCGGCGAAGCGGCGCATGTCATGGACTGGATGGGGCTTAGGCCCGGCATGACCGTCGCCGATCTCGGCGCAGGATCCGGCTATTACACTGTACAGCTCGCGGCGCGGGTGGGCCCGTTCGGGCGTGTGCTGGCGCAGGACGTAATTCCGGCCTACCTCGCCAATCTTCAGGCGCGGGTGGCGAAGGCCGGGCTGGGCAACGTGTCGGTCGGGCTGGGCGATGCCGGAGACCCGCTGTTGCCGTTGGGCTCCACGGACGCGGTGGTGATGATCCATATGTATCATGAGATCCAGCAGCCCTTCGCGCTGCTGGCGAACCTGGTGCCGGCGCTGCGGCCCGGGGCGCGGGTCGGCATCGTCGACGTGGACGACGCGACGGAGCGGCATGGCACGCCGCGCGCCACGCTGGGGTGCGAGCTGAGTGCGGCCGGGTAAAGCAGGTGGCGTTCCACTGGCTGCTGGTGCAGCCGCCGCGGTCCGAATACCTGGCCGTGTTCGAGCCGCCTGCCGCCCCGCCGGCGCCCGAGTCCATCCGCGCGTGCGCCGGATGAAGGTCGCGGTCGTGACCGGCGGGGCGCGAGGCATCGGCCTCGCGATCGGGCGGTGGTTCCTGGAGCACGGCTATAACTTGGCGCTGATCGACATCGACGAGCCTACGCTGACCGCTACCGAGGCCGCGCTGGCGTTGCCGGACCGCGTGCTGGCGCTGGCCTGCGACGTCTCCGCGCCGGACGCGGTCCGGACCGCCGCGTCCGCCGTGATGGCGCGCTGGGGGCGGGTGGATGCGCTGGTGAACAATGCGGGGGTGGCGGTGTTCAAGCCGGCGCTCGAGACGTCGTTCGCGGAGTGGCGGCACGTGCTGGGCACCAACCTCGACGGTGCGTTCCTGTGCACGCAGGCGTTCGGCGCCATCATGGTGGCGCAGCGAAGCGGGGCTGTGGTGAACATCGCCTCCATCTCCGGCCTGCGCGCCAGCACGCTGCGGGTGGCGTATGGGACCAGCAAGGCGGCGATCATCCAGCTGACCAAGCAATACGCCGTGGAACTCGGCAATTACGGTGTGCGCGTGAACGCGGTGTGCCCGGGCCCGGTGGAGACGGAGATGGCGAAGCTGGTGCACAGCGTGGCCATCCGCTCCGATTATTACGACACCATCCCGCTGGGCCGGTATGGCACGGTGGAGGAGATGGCGGAGGTGGTAGGCTTCCTATGCAGCCCCGCGGCCAGCTTCGTGAACGGGCAGGCGCTGGCCAATGACGGCGGGTTCGACGCGGCGGGGGTCGGCATTCCTGCGTTTCGGCGGGAGGCAGGGGTCAATCGCGTAGGCTAAACCTCATCCCCCTCTCCTTCTGGGAGAGGGGGATGGAAGCGTTACTCGGCGGCGATCTCGGTTTGGTAGCGTTGGGTCGCGGTTTCGACGGCTTTGGCGTGGACGGCGGCCAGCGCCGGGCGGGCGTGGCGGGCGCGGGTGGCGGCGTCCAGCGTCGCCCGGTCATGGCCCTGGAAGCGCGGCATGACGTGGCGGGCGATCAGCTCATAGCTATGCAACGTCGCCTGCTGATTGGCCCAGTTATGCGCCAGCAACAGGTAGGCGCCAAAGCCCCCCGCGGATTGCACCTGCAGCCGCTCGATCTGCGCCACGCACATGTCCGGCGTGCCGATGGCGCCGAAGCCGCTATCGTTAATGAAGCTCACCATCTCCTTCACGTTGTTGCCCGGCATGGACATCTGCGGGAAGGCGGCGACGGCCTGGAAATACTCGAACCATTGCTCGATCCCGTATTCCACGTCCCTGTAAGCCTGCTCCATCGTGTCGGCCAGGTGCACGAGGCCGACGAGCCGCCATTTGCTGCGGTCCACCGCCTTGCCGTGCCGGGTCGCTTGCTCTTGGAGGACGCCCCAGTGCAGCGCCAGCGCGTCGAACCCGGCGGCGGTGGTGGCGCCGATCGACAGCATGCCGATCCCGTGCCGCCCGGCCAGGCGCGGACCCGTGGGGGAGGCCACGGCCGCGACCGCGATGTCGAACAGCGGGTTGGAATAGGGCCGCAGATGCAGCTGCGCATCATGCAGCTCCCACCGGTCATTCTTGAAGTTGACCGGCTCCTCGCTCGTCAGCAGCTGCATGATGACGCCGAGGCTCTGCTCCATCAGCTCGCGGGTCTGCGACTGCGACAGGCCGATCATGGCGCCGTCCGTGGGCAGGGACCCGGGCCCGGCGCCGAACATGACGCGCCCGCGCGTGAGATGATCCAGCAACACGATGCGCTCGGCAACCCAGAGCGGGTTATGATACGAAAGGCTGGTGACGCCGGTGCCGAGCCGGATGTGTTTTGTGCGCTCGGCCGCTACGGCGATGAAGATCTCGGGGCTCGCGCTGATCTCGCTCCCGGCCGAATGATGCTCGCCACACCAGGCCTCATCGTAACCGCAACGGTCGAGCCACTGGATCAGCTCGAGGTCTGATTCGAGCGCGAGGGTGGGGTTGATGCCGGGCTTGTGGAATGGCGCTAGGAAGATGCCGAAGCGCATGCGTGCTGTCATTTGCGCGTCCCTCTGTTGCGGTGCTTGGTGACCGGTTAGGGCTGAAGCATGCGTGAGGTAATGATTGGCTTGCAACCTAAAAGCGTGGCCGAGTGCATGGCACTGTAAAGAAAGTAGGATTGCCGGCCGTTGGCGTGCGGCTTAGATGACAGCATCGCGCAGAACCGGAGGGCTTGCCATAACCGTTTTTGATACCGATCCAACCGCCACTTTGCCAGGTGCGCTGGACCAAGGGCCCCCGAGCGAAACGGTCTAGAGTTGGCGTCCTGTTCTGCAACGCTCCCGTGAGCATTGCGTTAAGTCGGACATGACCGGCGTACAGCCGGCATCTAGGGAGGAACGCACTATGATCCGTACAATCGTCATAACCTTACTGCTAGCCACGCCTGCTCTCGCGCAGCAGGGGGTGACCTCTGGTCCGGCGGCTGGTACGCCCACGACGTTGGGGGCCGGGGGGCAGACAGGGGCGACGCCGCATCAGGCGGATGCCATCAGCAAGAGCGCTAACGGGGCCGTGACCCAGGAGCAGGCCGGGCAGAAGGGTGGAAGCGGGGAAAAGGTGCCGGGGGTGGCCGGGGCTGAATCCGGCTCGACCCCCGCGCCGGGTCAGCGTCCGCAGAGCAAGTAGGCCCGGCGGCTGAGGCAGGGAACGCCCCTGCCTTAGCCGTGCGATAAGTATCGGTCGAAGAACGCCGCGAGCTCACCGAACATCTCGCGCGTTTCAGGCGCGGACGGGTTGAACAGGTATTGGGCGTGAGAGAAACCCTCGAACACCATCAGCTCGGCCGGCACGCCCGCGCGGCGTAGCTTTCGGTGGGTGCGCACGGTGTTGCTGAGGAACAGGTCGCGTGTGCCTGAGGTGAGGATCGCCGGAGGCAGGCCGGTGAAATCGCCATAGATCGGTGAGAGCTGCGGATCCTTCAGGTCATGCCCGTGTGCATACAATTGCGCGGCGTGGGTCAGGTAGCCGCTATAGCTGACCAGCACGTTATCCAGCCACTCGTTAGTCCTGTAGCTATCGCCGACCTCCGTCATGTCGGACCAGGGCGTGCCCGGCGCGATCGCGGCAGGCAACGGGACGCCCTCGGCCTTGGCGCGCAACATGAGAGCCAGCGTCATGCCGCCGCCGGTGGAGGTGCCGACGACGGCAATGTGCTTTGCGTCCGTCGTGGCCAGCACCGCCTTGTAGCCGGCCATGGCGTCATCCATGGCCGCCGGATAGGGCGCGTCGGGCGGCATGCGGTAGTCGACGGCATAGACTTTGTATCCGCCATGGGCGGCCATCAGCATGGCCTCCGCGGTGCCGGAGACGCCGGGCCCATAGACATAGCCGCCGCCGTGAATGTTGTAGATGACCTGGTTTTTATGCGCCTCCGGCATCGTCTTGGGCGTGAAGATGAAGCCCGGCACGCCGCCCAGTGTCGTGGGCTCCATCGTAACACCCAGCATCTCGCGCGCCTGGGCCAGTGGTGGAAGCGAGGCGTCGGCGAGTTTCTTGATCAGCACCCGCCACTCCGCATCGCTCGCGGGGTTAGCGTTCCAGGCGGGCGCGCGGTAGGGCGCGGCGGCCAGGGCCTGGGCTTCGGCGCTCATGTCGACGGAGGGCACCGGGATCACCCGGGCCGGCAGGCTGCGCGGGCCCGGCGCGGTGTTGGCCGCGACCTGGGGCGCTTCGAGCGACTTGAAGTCGGCCGGCCCCTCCAGCGCATGAGCCGAGCTAGCGGCCAGCATCGTGCAAAGCAGTAAACGGTTCAGCATCGTCTTCCCCCAATCGTTGCGCACTCCCGTAGGGTGGAACGCCCTTGCGTTCCACCGCAAGCGCAAGCGGCACGATACCCAAAAGCAGCCCGAGCGGCACGGACGGTGACCAGATCATGAGCGGCGGAAGCACCAGCACCAGGGCCACGAGGCCGAACTCCGCCCAGGTCATGGCGCGCAGGCTGGCCGCCCAGAGCAGCGCGGCGCCTGCCACCATGGGCGTGTCGTACACGAACGCGTGCGGCGTCGCGAGCACGGTAGCGCTGGTCAGCACCAGCAGCGCCCGGGGCGTCGGGCCCGCGCGGTAGGCGCGCCAAACGCAGGCGGCCAGCAGCGTGAACGCCGCGAGCTGCCAGTAGGGCATACCCGGCACACGCAGCATCGACAGCCCGGCTGTGACGGTCGGCATCAGCTCGAAGCGGATGCTCTTGGCGGCAAAGAATTGAGCATAGGCCGGTAACGCCGTCAGCCACGCGGCCCAGATTGCGGTGCCGAATGCGGCGGTGGCCATGCCCGCCACCGCCAGCGCGGTCACGCATGCCGCGGCAATGACCCGCCAAGCGCCGAGCGCCAGCAGCGCCACCGGAACCAGCACGCCGAGCTGTGGCTTATAGGTGAGCAGGCCCAGCAGTGCCCCTGCCAGCCATGGCCGGGACAGCGTGCGGAACCCGCCCAGCAGAAGGGCCCCGGCCAGAAACCCGCTCTGCCCTGAGATGATGCCAAGCGTCGTCACCGGCAGCACCAGGGCCAGTGGCCGCCCGCCGCAGGCCCAAATGAATAGCGCGAGCGTGACGCCGGTCCACATCACGAACCCCAACCCGAACGGCATCAGGCCGAGCGGCCAGACCATCAGCAGAAAGGCGGGCGGGTACGGGAATGGATTGAAATCTTGCTCAGCCATGCCAAGGCCGACCTGCAGTGCATGCAGTTGTGCCGGGTCATAGAGGGCGGTGGCACCGTGGGTTCGCAGGATGTGGCCGTAGGACCAGAGCGCGAAAAAGTCCCCGGAATGCCTGGGGTCACCTAGCTGAAACCAGTCATAGAGCACGGCGTAGGCGATGAAGGCGCCGATGCCGATGGCGGTCAGAAGCCACATTGTGCGAGCCGCACCGCCTCGGCCAGGTCTTCCCTCGTATTCATGTTGAAGAAAGGGTCGAGCGGCTTCGTGTCCCAGTCTACTTCCGAGACGTCCCCGGCGGTGAAGCGGTGGATGGCGCGCTGGCCGGATTGGAGGGCGTCCTTTAGGTCCTCCGCGGCGGCGACGGGCCACAGCGCCGCGGCCGGATGCGCCTGCCCGGCGGATGCGGCGCAGGCAAAGCGCGCCTGGCCGCGCCCGGCAAGCAATTTCGCCTTGAGATCGTGCGGCAGGAACGGGGCGTCACCAGGGGCGGTGACCAGCCACTCGGCCCCCTGCCCGCGCGCCCAGATCAGGCCGGCTAGCACGCCCGCGAGTGGGCCCGGGTGATCGGGCACCGGGTCCGGTAGCACCGGCAGCCCGTAGGCGGCGAAGCGCGCCGGGTCACCATTGGCGTTGAGTGCCAATGCATGGACTTGCGGACTGAGCCGGCCGATGACGCGCGCCAGCACCGTGTGGCCGCCGACGATCTGCAGGGCCTTGTCCCCGCCGCCCATGCGCCGCGCGAGGCCGCCGGCCAGAATGCACCCCACGGCCGTGTTCACCGTTACTGGCCGTGGGTCTCGCCGAAATAGGCCTGCACCGTTTGCCAGGCCGCGCGGCGGAGCCGTAGCGCGATGTCGGGGTCGAGGTTTGAATTGTAGGAGTTCTCCTCCGGCGAGCGGTGATACAGCGCCGCGTAGCTGGTGGCGGCTGCAAGGTACGTGCCAGCGACGGTGGGGTGGCGGTTATCCCGCTGATAGAGTTCGATCTCCGGATAGTCTTTTCGCACCCGCGCAAAGGCGAGGCCGGCGGGGATGACTAGGGCATTGTTGGCATTGCCGGCGATAGTATAGGCCTCCGATAGCTCCGCCGTCATCTCGGGCTTGTCGGCATAGGCCCAAGACATGAACAAGATCGGCTCGGCACTATGCTTGCGCACGGTCACGCTGTTACTGGCCGCGTATTGGTTGAAGATCTTGCTCAGCTGCGGATGGATGGGGCATTGGCTGCAATCCATCATGATGACGGCATCGAACAGCTTGTTCCGCGTGTTGAACACGATGTTGTTGTCCGCATCGAACGCGTAATAACCGACGCTCTGCGGACGAAAGTAGCTTTCCATGTCGAACCAATCGAACCCGGCGCCGCCGATCGTGACCATGGTCGCACGGTAGGGGCGGAAATCCGGGGGCGGCGCGCCGGCCATAAGGCGCTGCAGGAAGAAAGGCATGCCGTTATTGTAGTAGAAGAAGCTGTTGCCCACCCACATAAAGCTCTGCGCCGCGTCATCGGCCAGCCGCGTCACCTTGGGCGCCGTCTGGGCCTGCAGCGCCGTTTGGGCCTGCAGCGTCGTCTGCGCCTGCAACGGTGACGCGAGCAGCGCCAGAAGGCAGGCCATGGTCAATGCACGCATCGGAAGCCCTTCATCGTTCACCCTACGATGACAGACCCGGCGCGGCTCGTCATCCGTTTGCACGATAGGTTGCAAATTCGTTGTGCAAAGGCCCACGCTATGCCACATCGAACTATAATAAAGGGAGGAAACCCATGGCATTTCGCAGCGGCCGGCACTTTTTGCAGATTCCCGGGCCCAGCACCATTCCGGACCGTGTCCTACGCGCGATCGACCGTCCGGTCATGGACCATCGCGGGCCGGACGTGCAGCGCCTGTGCCAGGACGTGCTGGCGGGGCTCGGCCCGGTATTCGGCACCACTCAGCCGGTCATCGTTTTCCCCAGTTCCGGCACCGGCGCGTGGGAGGCGGCGATCGTCAACACGCTGTCGGTAGGCGACGCGGTGCTGATGTATGAGACCGGGATGTTCGCGACGCTATGGAAAGTGATGGCCGAGCGCTTTGGCCTAGAGGTGACGTTCGTGCCGGGCGACTGGCGGCACGGGGTGGATCCGGCCGATGTCGAGGCGCGGTTGCGGTCCGATACGGGCCGGCGGATCAAATCCGTGATGATCGTGCACAACGAAACCTCGACCGGCATCACCAACCGCATTCCGGACATCCGGGCGGCGATGAACCGGGCGGACCATTCGGCGATGCTGATGGTGGATACCGTCTCCGGCGTGGGCTCCATCGACTATCAGCATGACGCCTGGGGCGTGGACGTGACGGTGGCGGGCTCGCAGAAGGGTCTGATGATGCCGGCCGGGCTCGGCTTCAACGCGGTGTCGGCAAAGGCGCTGGCGGCGTCCAAGACGGGCGGGATGGCGCGCTCCTATTGGGACTGGGCCGACATGATGGGCATGAACGCCAGCGGATTCTTCCCGTACACGCCGGCCACGAACCTGCTGTATGGGCTCAGGGAGTCGCTGGCGATGCTGGCCGAGGAGGGGCTACCGGCCATCTTCGTGCGGCATGGCCGGCATGGCGATGCAACGCGGGCGGCGGTGCGGGCCTGGGGCCTGGACCTGCAGGCGGCCGACCCGCGGGAGTATTCCAACGTGGTCACCACGGTGGTGATGCCGGACGGGCATGATGCGGACGCGATGCGGGCGGTGACGCTCGACCTGTTCGACATGTCGCTGGGTGCGGGGCTGGCGAAGGTGAAAGGCCGGGTGTTCCGTATTGGGCATCTGGGGCATTTCAACGATTTGATGCTGATGGGGGCTTTGTCCGGCGTCGAGATGGGCCTTCACGCGGCAGGTGTCCCGCACCGCCAGGGCGGGACGGCGGCGGCGATGGATGTGCTGGTTGGGCGTGAGGTGCGCGCTGAGCAGAAAGCGGCGTGAGCAGAAACAAGCGGTAAGGGCCTGCTCCCTTCGGGAGGGGGTTGGGGTGAGGGAAACGAAAAGAGCCGCCCGTGTCACGCGTCCAACCCCGGGCACTCGCACGGGGGCGCCACGTTGACGACACCCTGTCGGCCCTGAGCCTATCGAAGGTCGGCCCGGGTCGAGGGTCCTTCGATAGGCTTAGGACAACGGGATCGGTGTAGGACTGCTTCAATGACGCGAGTCCGTATTCCGTACGCTCCTGAGCTTGGCGAGGGCGGTCAGGCCGGAGGCTATCGGAATGGGCGGCAGCGCTTACTATAATAGGTCCATGAACGCCTCCCAGAGGACTATCCAATCTTGACTCCCCTCGGAGATCCGCGGCTGGCGCAGCGCCTGCGCCGGGAGACTCGGGGAGAGGTGCTGTTTGGGCGGGCCGACCGCGGGCGGTATGCGACCGATGCCAGCATCTACCAGATCGAGCCCGTGGGCGTGTTCGTGCCGCGCACCATCGAGGATGTGAGCGCCGCCATGGACATCGCGCGGGAATACGGCGTTCCCGTGCTGGCCCGGGGCGGCGGCACCAGCCAGTGCGGGCAGACCGTCAACCGGGCGCTGGTAGTTGATTGCACGCAGCATCTGCGCCGCGTGCTGAAGGTGGAAAACGACACCGCCTGGGTCGAGCCGGGGCTTGTGCTCGGCCATTTAAATGCCGCGCTGAAGCCCACCGGGCAGTTCTTTCCCGTCGACCCCAGCACGCATTCCCGGTGCACGCTGGGCGGGATGGCCGGCAATAATTCTTGTGGGTCCAAAAGCATCCGCTATGGGCTCATGGCCGATAACGTCCTGGCGATCGACGGCATCCTGCCCGATGGCGGCCGGCATGTGTTCGGGACCGGCACCAACGATGCGGGGCCGCTGATCGAGCGCTTGCGGGCGCTGGGCGCCAAAGAGGCCGATGAGATCGCGGCGCGGTTTCCGCATCAGCTGCGCCGGGTCGGCGGCTATAATATCGAGGTGCTGACCCCCGGTGCCCGGCGTGACGGACGCGAAAACCTGGCGCGGTTGTTGGTGGGTAGCGAAGGCACGCTAGCGTTTTCCGCCGCCATCCAGCTGCGCCTGCATCCGATCCGCCCGCGCAAGATGCTGGGGATATGCCAGTTCCCGACCTTCCGCGCCGCCATGGAGGCGTCCCGGAATTTGGTGGCGCTGGGGCCCGAGGCGGTCGAGTTGGTGGACCGCACCATGATCGACCTAGGCCGCAGCATCCCGATCTACCGCGCCACTATCGACCGTATGGTGCAGGGCTCGCCCGATAGCCTGCTGATTGTCGAGTTCCATGGTGATGCGGACGAGCCGCTCCGCGCCAAGCTAGGCGAGTTGGACGAGGCAATGGCCGATCTCGGCTACCCCGGTGCCGTCGTGCGGGCCGAAGATGCCGGGTTCCAGGCCGCGATCGCCGAGGTGCGGGAGGCCGGGCTCAACATCATGATGTCGATGAAGGGGGACGGGAAACCGGTCTCGTTCATCGAGGATTGCGCGGTAGGGCTAGACGATCTGGCGGATTATACCGAGCGGCTGAACGACGTGTTCGCCAAGCACGGCACGAAAGGCACCTGGTATGCCCACGCCAGCGTCGGCTGCTTGCACGTGCGCCCGGTGCTGAACATGAAGGACCCGGCCGATATCCGCACCATGCGGGCGGTGGCGGAGGAGTGTTTTGCGCTAGTCCGCGAGTACAAGGGCTCGCATTCCGGGGAGCACGGAGACGGGATCGTTCGGTCCGAGTTTCATGAGAGCATGTTCGGGCCGCGCATCGTGCGGGCGTTCGAGGCGGTGAAGGACGCATTCGACCCGGCGGCGCTGCTCAACCCAGGCCGGGTGGTGCGTCCGCCGCGCATGGATGACCGTACGCTGTTCCGCTATGGGCCGGACTATGCCGCAACGCCGCACACCCCGGCGCTGGACTGGTCGGACCACCCGGGCGGGCTGCTGAGCGCCGTCGAGATGTGCAACAACAACGGCACCTGCCGCACGTTCGACGCAGGCGTGATGTGCCCGTCCTACCGCGTGACGCGTGAGGAGGAGCATCTGACGCGGGGCCGCGCCAACACGTTGAGGCTGGCGTTGACGGGGCAGCTGGGGCCGGACGCGCTGGCGGGCGATGACGTGGCGGCGGCGATGAAGCTGTGCGTGTCGTGCAAGGCGTGCCGGCGTGAGTGCCCGACCGGCGTCGATATGGCGCGCATGAAGATCGAGGCGCTGGCTGCCCGCGCGGACCGGCATGGAGTGGGATGGCGCGAGCGGCTCGTGGCGGAGATGCCGCGCTATGCGCCCTGGGCGTCGCGATTCCGCGGTCTGGTGAACATGCGGAACCGGGTGCCGGCGCTGCAGCGGCTGGGGGAGCGGGCGCTGGGCCTATCGGCCGCGCGTTCGTTGCCGGAGTGGCAGGCGCCGTTTCGCGCCATGCCGGCGCCGCCCGCCCGGAATGGGGACGTGCTGCTGCTGGCGGACACGTTCAACCGGTATTTCGAGCCGGAGAACCTACGCGCCGCCGTGCGTGTGCTGGCCGCCGCCGGGTTCCGGGCCTTGGCGCCGCAGGGGGTGTGCTGCGGACGCACCTATCTGTCGGCCGGCATGGTGGATCAGGCGCGTGCCCAGGCCCGGCGGACGCTGACGGCGCTGGCAAGGAATTTACCGGTCGTGGGGCTGGAACCGTCATGCCTGCTGACGCTGCGGGACGAGTTCCCGCATCTGCTGCCCGGCGCCGAGGCGGCCAATCTCGCCGGACGGGCAAAGCTGTTGAGCGAGTTTTTGCAAGGGCGAGACCTGCCGCTCGTGGCCCGGCCCGGACGGGCGCATGTGCACGGGCATTGCCATCAGAAGGCGTTCGGTGCGTTTCCGGACGCGCTCAGCACGCTGCGCCGGGTGCCGGAGCTGGAGGTGACGCCGATCACCTCGTCTTGCTGCGGCATGGCCGGGGCCTTCGGATATCAGGCGGAGACGCAAGGGGAGAGCCGGGCCATGGCGGAAGCGGGGCTGATCCCCGCCGTGCGCGCGGCGGCGGCGGCGGATGTCATCGTGGCGGACGGAACATCCTGCCGGCACCAAATCGCCGATCTATCAGGGCGGCCTGCCGTTCATTCCGTGATGGTGTTGGATAGGGCGCTCCGGCAATGAGAATAATCGATCTGTCGATCGCCTTGGATAACGAGACAGTGGCGGATCCGCCCTATATGAAGCCGTCCATCACATACACAGCGCACGCAGAGTCGGCGGCGCAAGTGGCCGGGCTGTTCCCGGGGCTGCGTCCGGAGCAGTTGCTGGACGGGATGGGCTGGGCGGTCGAGGAGGTGCGGCTGAGCACGCATAACGGCACGCACGTGGACGCGCCGTGGCATTACCATCCCACGATGGATGGCGGCGCCCGGGCCATCACCATCGATGAGATTCCGCTCGATTGGTGCTTCCGCCCTGGCCTCAAGCTGGATTTCCGGCACATGCCCAACGGGCACGTCGTGACCGCAGAGGAGGTGGCGGCGGCGGTCGCGGCCACCGGGCATGATTTGTCGCCGTTCGATATCGTAATCGTGAACACGTCCGCAGGGGCGGCTTATGGGCGGCCTGACTTCGTCTCCCACGGTTGCGGCATGGGCCGTGCAGCCACGCTCTGGTTGACCGGACATGGGGTGCGCATCGTGGGCACCGATGCCTGGAGCTGGGATGCGCCGTTTGTTCATACAGCGCAACGCTATGCAGAAACTGGGAATCCTGCGCTAATTTGGGAAGGCCACAAAGCCGGCGCTGAGCGTTCCTACTGTCAGATCGAAAAGCTGCACAACCTGGAGGCGTTGCCTACGAGCGGTTTTACAATCGCTTGCTTTCCGGTTAAGTTGGCCAGGGCGTCAGCGGGATGGACGCGGGCCGTCGCGATCCTGCCATAGATCGCCCCTAGTGAAAGCACTGCCGTAATCCATGTGATGGGCAGCGGTAAAATCCGCACCGACGATTTCCTGATGTGAGCCGGCGTGACTGGGGTGGCTGTGCCTGACAATAAGAAACTAGCGCCGGCCTTGTTCGAGCGTGTGTTGCTGCGGGCGCCCCTCGGCGATCCCTCGGTGGTGGATGACTTGAATTTCCTAGCGACGTGGGAACAGCAGCCCCGTTCATTGCAAAGTAGCCTGCTCCGCATGCGCCAGCTTCGCCGGGCCAATCCGTCGGAGATAGAACCGGAGTGACATCGGCGAGAACGGGCTAAGCGGTGTCGCGAAGGCGGTAGCCGACGCCCGGTTCGGTTTGCAGCAGGCTTCCCGCGTCACCGAGTTTCTGCCGCAGTTGACCGATATAGACGCGAAGGTATTGGACGTCTGCCGCATGGGCGGGGCCCCAAACGCTGGTGAGGAGCTGACGGTGCGTCATCACCCGGCCGGCGTTGCGGATCAGCGTAGCTAGCAGCTCGAACTCACGCGGGCTGAGCGGGACCGTCACGTCTACGACCTGCACGGTCCGCCGGGCGAGATCGACACGTAACGCGGCATACGCAAATTTCTCTTGGATCGGACCGCCGGGCTGGGCATGACGGAGTGCGGCGCGGATGCGAGCCAGCAGCTCGGCCACGCCAAACGGCTTTTCCACGTAATCGTCGGCACCGCCGTCGAGTGCCGCGACTTTCTGCCCCTCCTGGTCGCGGGCCGATAGGATAAGCACCGGGACAGCCGACCATTGCCGCAGCTGGGCCAGGGCTTCGAGGCCGTCCATGTCCGGCAGGCCCAGATCCAGCAGGATGCACGCGGGCGCGCGTGAGGCGGCGAGGCGGAGGCCGTCGGCCGCGGTGTCGGCCCGTTCTACGGTGAAGCCGCCGGCTTCCAGCGCGGGCCGGAGGAAGCGGTGGATTTGCGGCTCGTCGTCAATCACCAGGATGCGTGGCTGCATCAGGCTGCGGAAAGCTGAATGCTGATCAGCGTGCCGGGTGAGCCGTCCCGCGCCACGTCCGGGCGGGGGCTTAGGGCCGTGATCTGGCCGCCCATGGCCTCCGTCAGGCCGCGTGCAATCGCGAGACCAAGCCCCGTGCCCGGCGCCACCCGGTCGCCACGGCGCGCGCGGTAGAAGCTGTCGAACACATGGGGCAGGTCATCGGCCGGGATGCCAAGCCCCTCATCGGCGATATCGAGCGTGACGAACGGGCCGGAGCGGGCAGCTCGGATTCGGATCAGCGCGCCCGCCGGGGCGTAGCGTTGCGCGTTATCCAGCACGTTGACCAGCACCTGTTCCAGCAGCGCCGGGTCCACCCGGACCTGCAATGCGTCGGGCACGTTCAGCGCCAGGTGCTCCGCGTCCGGCACCCGGGCGGCGGCGGCAGTGACGACGTCCGTGAGACGGACCGGGGTGAGGCGGGGCTGGATCTGCCCGCTCTCGAGCCGGGTCAGGTCCATGATGTTGGCCAAAAACCGCGTCATGCGCGCCACGTCCTGCTGTATGCTGGCGAGCAAATCCGCCTGCGCCTCCGCCGGCACGCCCAACGCCAGAGTCTCCGCCGCGCCACGGATGCCGGTGAGCGGAGTGCGCAGATCATGGCTGAGCGAGTTGAGCAGCGCGGTGCGCAGCCGCTGCGTTTCTTCCATGGCGGCCGTGCGGGCGGCGGCGTTGGCGAGCGCCACGCGCTCCAGCGCCACCGCGGCCTGATCGGCCAGGGCGGCCAGCGTCTGCTGCGTAGTAGCGTCGTAATCCCGGGCGGAGGCCGCGTCCGACAAAGGCTGTACGCCCAGTACGCCGCGGAGGCCGCGCACGGTTTTCATGGGCATGAAGCGCCAGATAGCGGAGGGCAGCGTAGCGGTGCCAGCGCCCGTCTCCTCCTGATGTCCGGCCGCCCACTGCGCCGCGGCCCAGGAGCCGGTGTCGAGCGTCGTGGCGGCCGGTTCGGCGGCGGCGATCTCGAGCGTGTCCGCCCCCTCGACCAGCACGACCGCGCGTCCGGCGATGCCGGCGCCTTGCTGGGCGATTTCCGCCGCCAGCTCCGGCCCCGTCGTTGGCTGACCTAGGCGGCGGCTGAAGGCGCTGATGCGGCGAAGGCTCTGGATGCGGGCCTGCCCGGCGGCAGCTTCGGCCCGCACACGGCTCGCAAGGCTACCGGAGACGCCGGCAACGATCACGAACACCGCCAGCGCGACCGCATCATGCGTGTTGCTGATGCTCAGGGTGTCCACGGGGGGCAGAAAGAAGAAGTCCCAGGCAAGGAAGCCGAGCGCGGCGGTCGTCATGGACACGCGCAGGCCGGCGACGCTCGCGGCGACCACGACGGCTGCCAGATACACCATGCCGAGCGCATCCGCCGCCGCGCCGTCCAGCACTTGGCCGAACACGGTGATCGCGGCCACCAGCAGGATGGCGCCGCCCCAACCCCACCACGGCGGCAGCCGGCGGTGGCGGCGGGGGGAGCGGCGGAGGTCACCGGGCACGATGTGTAGCGCGAACTCAGGCGCCCGGCGCAGGAAGTTGGTGGCGAGGGTGCGTCCGATGATGCGGCGCCAGAGCGGCGCGCGCGCCCGGCCCAGCACGAGCTGCGTGACGTTGCGGGACGAGGCGATCTCGACCGCCGTGGCCACCAGGTCGGTGCCGGAGCGCACCTCCACCTCCGCCCCGAGCTGTGCGGCGAGGTTGAGCGCCACGCGGGCGTCGAGCCCGGTGTTGACTGCGGGGTGCTCGACATGCAGCGCGATCCAGGGGGCGTGCAGCGCATCCGCCAGGCGCTTGGCATGGCGGACGACGCCCACGCCCATGGCGTCCGGCCCGACCATGGCCAGCACCCGCTCACCGGCGGGCCAGGGGCCGCTGATGGCGTTGCGGCGCATGTAGTCACGCAGCCCGCTATCGACGTGCTCGGCCGCACGGCGGAGCGCAATTTCGCGGAGCGCGGTGAGGTTACCCTCTTTGAAGAAGCTGTTCAGCGCGCGCTGCGCGATGTCCGGGCGATAGATACGTCCTTCGCGCAGGCGGGCTTGCAGCTCGGCGGGGGGCAGGTCCACGACCTCGATCTCGTTGGCCATCTCCAGCACGCGGTCCGGCACGGTTTCGGTGACGCGGACGCCGGTAATGCGGGCCACCGCGTCGTTGAGGCTCTCCAAATGCTGCACGTTGAGGGTGGCCCAGACGTCGAGCCCCTGACTCAGCAGCTCCTCCACATCCTCCCACCGTTTGGCGTGCCGTCCGCCCGGCGCGTTGGTGTGGGCGAGTTCATCGACCAGTAACAGGGCCGGGTGGCGGACGAGGGCGGCGTCGGCGTCGAACTCATCGAGGGTCTGGCCGCGATATTCGACATTCTTACGGGGCAGGATGGGGAGGGAGCCGATCTGCGCCTCGGTTTCCTTGCGGCCATGGGTCTCGACGACGCCGACCAGGACGTCCGTGCCTTCGGCGGCCTTTTGGCGGCCGGCGACAAGCATCTCCCACGTTTTGCCAACGCCGGGCGCGGCACCGAGGAAGATCTTGAGCCGCCCCCGGCCTTCCGCGGCCGCGGCTTCGATCAGGGCGTCAGGGTCGGGGCGGCGGTCTTCCATGCTATCTAGTTCAGCCGTCTGGGTCCGAAGCCGCCAACTTTAGCTATGTTTTGGAGATTTCGCGCGCCGTGGACTACTCGCACCACAGTGAGTGCGTCAGCCGAAATACGATAATAGATTCCATACGGCGAACATTGTATCACCCGCAGTCCCTCACCGATCCCCTCTCGTTTCGAGCCGGCCTTGGGCGCATACAAGTAGGGTTCGATAGCGGCCTGTAGCCGATTTACAAACTGCCTGGCGAACTCAGGCGATACCTGTCCGGCCAAAAAGACCAAGATGTCATCTAAGTCGTTCTGTGCTGGGACAGTTACTCTAAGGTTGAGCGGGCCTCGAATTTCTTCATCCCCCGTTCGACAATCTCATCTGCGTTGAAGTCGCTAACCTGGCCTGCTTCCATTGCTGCCAAGCCCTCGTCGATCAGCGCCTTCAACGTTGCATGATCTGGCTCGTGGTATCGTTGATTATCCCACTCCGCCAACGCTTCTCGGATGACGTCGTCCGCCGTGGGATAGAGGCCATCCTGCACGGCCGCACGAACAGCGTCGGCCATCTCTGTCGGCAGGGCGATAGTCATCTGTTCCCACTCTGGCATCGCTAACTCCTTTGCTCCTATTTGGCCGCGTCCAGTGCCAGGTTCAACGCTAGCACATCGACCCGCGGCTCCCCTATCAAACCGAACAGCCGGCCGGATGTGGCGCCCGCCACCAGGGTCTGCACCTGTCCCTCCGGCAGCTTGCGGGCGGCTGCCACGCGGGCGACCTGGCGTGCGGCGTTGGCCGGGGAGATGTGGGGGTCGAGGCCCGAGGCGCTGGTGGTGAGCATATCGCCGGGTATGGGCAGGGGGCCGGCAACCTTGGCGTCCGCGGTCACGCGGTCGATCAGGGTTTGCGAGGTGGGCCCGGCGTTGGAGCCGGCGGAACTCTGCGCGTTGAACGGGGCGGGGACCGTCTTGATGCTGTCGGCCGGGTCCGTCTCGGTGGTGGCGGACGGGCGGCCGTGGAAATACTCGTTTTTGGTAAAGGACTGGCCGAGCAGGGCGGAGCCGACCACGGTGCCGTTGCGCTCGATCAGGCTGCCGCCGGCCAGCCCCGGCATGGCGTGGCCGAGGCCCACGAAGGCGAGCGTGAAGGCGAGGCCGGTCAGCAGGGTGAACAACAGGATGAGCGCCAGCGCCGGGCGAAGATGGTTCATGGTTACGCAAGCCCCAATGTGGTGAGGATGAGGTCGATGAGCTTGATGCCGATGAACGGCGCGATCAGGCCGCCCAGGCCGTAGATCAGCAGGTTGCGCCGCAGCAGCGCCGCGGCGCCGAGCGGCACGAACTTCACGCCGCGAAGGGCGAGCGGCACCAGCGCCACGATGATCAGCGCGTTGAAGATCACCGCCGACAGGATGGCCGATTGCGGGCTATGCAGCCGCATGATGTTGAGCGCCTGCAGTCCCGGGTAGGTCGCGACGAAGATGGCCGGGAGGATGGCGAAGTATTTGCTGACGTCGTTGGCGATGCTGAAGGTGGTGAGCGAGCCGCGGGTGATGAGCAGTTGCTTGCCGATCTCCACGATCTCGATCAGCTTGGTGGGGTCGCTGTCCAGATCGACCATGTTCCCCGCCTCGCGCGCGGCCTGGGTGCCGGTCTGCATGGCGACGCCGACGTCGGCCTGGGCCAAGGCGGGCGCGTCGTTGGTGCCGTCACCGCACATGGCGACGAGACGGCCCTCTGACTGCACGTTGCGGATGTAGTCCAGCTTATCCTGCGGCGTGGCCTGGGCCAGGAAGTCGTCCACGCCGGCTTCGGTGGCGATGGCGGCGGCGGTGACCGGGTTGTCACCGGTGATCATGACGGTGCGGATGCCCATCTGACGCAGGCTGGCGAAACGGTCGCGGATGCCGGGCTTCACGATGTCTTTCAGCTCGATCACGCCGAGCAGCCTGCCCTCGGCGGTGACGGCGAGCGGCGTGCCGCCGGCGCGGGCGACCTTCTCCACCGCGGCGGTGAAGGCGGATGGCGCCGGGCCGGTGCTGGCCAGCACGCTATCGACCGCGCCCTTGCGCCAGGAGCGTCCGTTGGCGTCCAGGCCCGAGACGCGGGTCTGCGCGGTGAACGGCACCACGGTGGCGCCCGGCGGCATGTCGGGGCTGAGGCCGTAGCGGTCTTTGACGAAGGTGATGATGCTGCGGCCCTCGGGCGTGTCGTCACCCAAGGAGGCCAGCACGGCGGCCTCGGCCAGGGTTTGTTCGGTGACGCCGGGCACCGGGGTGAGGCCGGCGGCCATGCGGTTGCCGAAGGTGATGGTGCCGGTTTTGTCCAGCAACAGGGTGTCGACGTCGCCCGCCGCCTCCACCGCGCGGCCCGAGGTCGCGACGACGTTGAACCGGATCAGCCGGTCCATGCCGGCGATGCCGATGGCCGACAGCAGGCCACCGATGGTGGTGGGGATCAGCGTCACCAGCAGCGCCGCCAGCACGGGCACGCCGAGCTCGGTGCCGGAATAATGCGCGAGGCCCACCAGCGTCACGACAGCGATCAGGAAGATGATCGTGAGGCCGGCCAGCAGCACGTCGAGCGCGATTTCATTCGGCGTCTTGCGGCGCTCGGCACCCTCCACCAGGGCGATCATGCGGTCGATGAAGGTGCCGCCGGGGTCGGCGGTGATGCGGATCACGAGCCAGTCCGACACGATCTGCGTGCCGCCGGTGACGGCCGACCGGTCTCCGCCGGCCTCCCGGATGACGGGAGCGCTTTCGCCGGTGATGGCGCTCTCGTTGACGCTGGCCACACCCTGCACGATCTCGCCGTCGGACGGGATGAGGTCCCCGGCCTCCACCAGGACGTGCATGCCGCGGCGGAGGTCGGGCGCGGCGACGGAGGTGACGCTGGTGCGGTCACGGGGGTCCGCGAGGCGCTTGGCCATGGTGTCGCTCCGGGCGCGGCGGAGGCTCTCGGCCCGGGCGCGCCCCCTGCCCTCCGCCACGGCCTCGGCAAAGGTCGCGAACAGGACCGTGAGCCAGAGCCAGGCGGCGATGGCGGCGGCGAAGGTCCAGGGCTGACCGGTGAGGGCCTCCTTCACGCCCAAGATGGTGACCAGGGCGGCGACCACTTCGGTGACGAAGATCACCGGGTTGCGGATGAGGCCGGCCGGGTTGAGCTTACGGAAGGCGTCGCCGGCGGCGCGGGAGATGATGGCGCCATCGAACAGCGAGATGGCTTCGGCATTCTGTGCCATGGTTTTCGTCCTTAGAAGGTCTTGCCGGCGAGCATCGAGAAGTGCTCCGCCAACGGGCCCAGGCTGAGGGCCGGGAGGAACTGCAGGCCGCCCAGGATTAGGATGACGCCGATCAGCAGGCCGATGAAGAGCGGCCCGTGGGTGGGGAAGGTGCCGGCGCTGGCGGGCAGCTTCGGCTTGGCCGCGAGCGACCCGGCGATCGCCAGGACGGGGACCAGGAAGGCGAAGCGGCCCAGCAGCATGCAGGCGCCGAGGCCGTAATCCAGCAGCGGCGTGTCGGCGGTAAGCCCGGCGAACGCGCTGCCGTTGTTGCCGGTGGCGGACGTGAAGCCATACAGCATCTCGGTCAAGCCATGCGGCCCGGCGTTGCTGAGCGACGACAGGCCGGAGGGCAGCACGAGGCAGAGCGCCGTGCCGCCGAGGATGCAGAGCGGCAGGATCAGCACGGCCAGCATGGCCAGCTTGATCTCACGCGCCTGGACCTTCTTGCCCAGGTATTCCGGAGTCCGCCCGACCATCAGCCCGGCCACGAACACGGCCAGGAGGGCGAAGACCAGGATGCCGTAGAGGCCGGAGCCGACGCCGCCCGGCACGACCTCACCGAGCTGGATGGCGAACATCGGGATCATGCCACCGAGCGGCGTGAAGCTGTCATGCATGGCGATGACGGCGCCGGTGCTGGTGACGGTGGTGCCGACCGCGAACAGCGAGGACGCGGCGGCGCCGAAGCGGAGCTCCTTGCCTTCCATGTTGCCCATGCCGGGGTCGATGCCGAGCGCGGTCAGCAGCGGGTTGCCGCCAGCCTCGGCCGCGTAGGTGCCGATCACGAACAGCACCATGAGGATCGCCATGGTCCAGAACAGCGCGAAGCCCTGTCGGCGGTCCTGCACGATCTCACCAAAGGTCACGGTGAGGCCGAACGGGATGATGAGGAACAGGGTGTTCTCCAGCACGTTGCTGAGGGCCGACGGGTTCTCGAACGGATGGGCGGAGTTGGCGTTGAAGAAGCCGCCGCCGTTGGTGCCCAGCAGCTTGATCGCCTCCTGGAACGCGACGGGGCCGAGGGCGATGGTCTGCTTCGCACCCTCGAGCGTGGTGGCGTCCACGTAGCCGGCGAGGGTCTGCGGCACGCCCATAGCCATCAGCAGGACGGTGGCGAGCGCGGCGCCGGGCAGCAGGATATAGAGGGTGACGCGGGTGATGTCGGCCCAGAGATTGCCCAGCGTCTGCAGGCCGCCCGCGGAGAAGGCGCGGCTTACGGCGGCTGCGGCGGCGATGCCGGTAGCGGCGGACAGGAAGTTGTGCACCGTGAGCCCCCACATCTGGCTGCCGTAGGACATGGTGCTTTCGGGCGTATAGGCCTGCCAGTTGGTATTGGTGACGAAGCTGATGGCGGTGTTGAAGGCGAGCTGCGGCGTCACGCCCCCCTGCCCCTGCGGGTTGAACGGCAGGTAGTCCTGGAAGCGGAGCATCAGGTAAAGGATGAGGAAGTGGGCGGCGTTCAGCACCAGGAGCGCCACGGCGTAGCTGCGCCAGCCCATGCCGCGCGCAGGATCCACCCCGGCAATGGCGTAGAACCCACGCTCGATGGGGCTCAGCACGGGCGAGAGCCAGGTGCGTCCGCCACCGAGGACTACGGCCATGTAGCGTCCGAGCGGTACCGCGATTGCGAATACCAGCGTCAGCACGAGCGCGATTTGCGCCCATCCGATCATTGTCATGTGCAGAGGAATCCTAGAACTGCTCGGGCCGGACGAGCGCCCAGACGAGATAGACTAGCAGGGCGGCCGAGACGACGCCGCCCA
Source organism: Acetobacteraceae bacterium (assembly GCA_965246925.1). Classification (GTDB taxonomy): domain Bacteria; phylum Pseudomonadota; class Alphaproteobacteria; order Acetobacterales; family Acetobacteraceae; genus JANPPS01. Next base: position 632,660 of record OZ251994.1, read on the forward strand.
GAATGAGATCGAGCGCCATCAGATCCGCTCGCACAGCACGGCATAGAGCGCCATCAGCAGGATACCGCCGGTGCCCAGCACGATAATCAAGACGTCAGCCACCTCGAAACTCCCGTAAACATGCTGGTGAGAGCTTGTGGGACCGGCGTAAGGTGGCGATGTGGGTTTGGGTAGTATGGTATAAGGGCGCCGTAAAGGATTTCACGTATGAGTGAACCGCGCAGACCGGCGGTGCCAGCCGGAAGTGTTCCTGGCTTGGGGGGCTCGGCTGGAGCAGAAATGGAAGCTCGACAGGACGCGTAATCAGGCGATGGCCGGGGCAACCCGAAGCGCATGCCGGCATCCCGGTGAACCCTGTGTCCGCTCTCTACGCCGTGCTGCTGTTGTGGTCCCGTGCCCGGCGGCGACCGCCGGGCACGGTTGGACTTACTCGTCGCCGAAAAGCCCTGGCAGGACCCGGGTCCGCTCGATCTGCACCGCCTGCAGCTCCCGCGGGTTCAGCCCAAGCCCGCGCAGGATGGTTGGCGCAATCTGCGTCGTGTATACCCGGGATACCACCGTCTCGCGTTCCAGCCCGGGGGCGCTCACCAGCAGGGCCACGCGCCGGTCATCATCGGCCAGGCCGCCATGCTCGGACAGCTTCGTGCCGCCCGTGTAGATCACGCCATGGTTCGTCACCACCAGGAAATCCGGCGTGCGGCTGTCGGTGAACGGGTCGCGGTACGATTTTACAAGCTCGGTCCGGGTCAGGATTTTGCTGATGCCCAGTTGTACCGACGCCGCCCGTATGTCGGCCAGGGCTTGAGCGTAATCCTGTTGCTGCAACGCCGGGTCGAGCCAGACTAGAGATACGTCATCGGCCACGTTGAAGGCGTAGCCGTGCTTGATCACCGACGAATACGCGTCCGGCAGCGCGCGGCGAAGGCTCGGATCGATCGGTGACTGACCGTGCTTGGCGCTGACGATGATCGCCGTCCGCCAATACAGGCCCTGTGCCTTCAACCCCTGCACCATCTTGCCGAGGGACTGGTCGACGAAGTCCAACTGCAGCGTCAGCGCATTGCCCGGCGTCCCCGCCGCATCGACATAGCCGCCCGTGAGCCCAGCCGGGTCACCATAGCCGGACACCGCGAGCTTTTGGCCGACGCTGACCGCTTGGAAGTTCATGCCGAAGATGTTGGGCGTGCCGGGCTTCTTCCGGCCCGTGCTGTCCATTCCCTCAATCTGGTTGAGCACCGCCTGCACCTTGATGGAGTCGTAGGCGCGTACGCCGGCAAAGCTCGTAGTGTTGTCCTTGCCGGACGGCGCGCCCGGCAGCTGGGAATTGATTTCGGGCGTAAACAGGTCCTGGATACCAGCACCCGAAGGGCCGTTCAGGATTTCGTAGGCCGGGTGCTTATCGGACCACGCCGTGCGCAGACCGTGCGCCCGCATGACCTCGAACAGGGTATTCACCCGGATGAACTGATGCGGCAGGACGGGGGTGCAGCCGGCGGCGGTTTTGGCGAGCGGCAGCTTGGCCGGGTCGATCTGCGTCAGTGGCTGGCCCAGCGTGCCCCCGCCGGTTACGTCGGCCACGCTCTTGTCCAAGTTTTCGGCATAGGTCACTTCAGCCCCAGGGGCACCGGCGCAGGCGCTGCCGGGCGCGTATAGCGTGCGGTCGAAGCTATCGTCGTAAAACACGCCGGACGAGTACGGTGTTCCGCCCGTCGCCTGCGCGGTCATGCCCGGAAAGCTGTCGGAGGGCGCGGAGGTATAGGCGTTGCTGTAGGTGGTCCCGCGCCTGGACAGGGCGGCCAGCGCGCTGCCGGCATGGGCGGCTACATAACGCTGCAGGTCCACGGCGTGCATGCCGTCCACGCTGATGAGCAGGACATGCTCGATGCCCCGGCCCTCTTCGGCCCGGCGTCATCCTCGGCGCGTGCGAGTGTCGAGAGTAGCAGCACAGCGGCGCTGGCCAGCAGCAATTGCCTTCCGAGACGCATGGACATCCTCCATAGAACACTGATTTTCAGGGTGTCGGTGTTTCTAGGCGGAATGCATACGTATGGGCCGTTACACTAAAATGATCGTTCGAAGACTGAAGATCCTAAACCTAACGTCCGGTAGGCTAGTAGCATTTTAAGCCGGATCGATGGGGGCAGGGGGAACACCGCCGGCTTCGATGGCTTCGCCCGCGTCGAGCAGTGCCGCCTCTTGGTAGCGTCCGGCGATGAGTTGTACGCCGACCGGGGCCGTGCCGGATAGGCCGGTCGAAACGACCAGGCCGGGAAGGCCCATTAGGGGTAGGCCGGTTTGGGTGAGTTGTGCGGCCCCGACGGCTTCGAAATCTACGATGTCGGCGTCGTTGGCGAACGGCAGTTCGGCGGAGACTGGAAGCAGTAATATCGGGTGGCGCTCGAGGAAAAGCAGCCACTCCCGGGTTAGTGTCTGACGGCGGACTAGGGCGCGGGGAATGGCGTCGGGCGGTAGAGCGTCCACCATGGATTGGAACGGGCGGATGCAGGCCAGGGCGCCGGCGTCGCCCTCCTGCTCGGCGGCGGCACGGAGCGCCGGGTAGCCGTCACCGAGCCAGAGCTGCAGCTGCAACTCGGTAGCTTCGTGGAGGGAGGGAACCTCCTCGATCTGGTCGACCGTCCACCCCGCCCGTTCCAGCCGGGCGGCGGCGTCCCGCAGCGCGTGCTCGACCGCGGGCACGATGCGGAGGCCGCCGGGGCGGAGGCAAAGCGTGACCCGGCGCACGTGCGGCATGTCCATGGGGGCCGGGGTCCACCAGGGGTCGCGCCCATCCTGCTGCGCCATGGCGTGCAGGCCGAGGCGCAGATCGGCGATGGTGCGGGCGATCGGGCCGGATACGGCCATGAGCTGCGGGCCGATGCCGCGGTCCGGGCCCGACGCGTTCCAGGCCGCGACGCGCCCGAGCGTGGGGCGGATGCCGTGCACGCCGCAGGCATAGGCCGGGTAGCGGATGGAGCCACCGATATCGGTGCCGTGCCCGATATGGCCGATGCCGGCCGCGACACCCGCGGCGGCCCCGCCGGAGGAGCCGCCCGGCGTGAGGCCGCGGTCCCATGGGTTGTATGTCGTGCCGTGCGTCTTGTTGCTGGTGAACCAGCGGACGGAGAAGGCCGGGGTGTTGGTGCGCCCTAGGATGATCGCCCCGGCCCGGCGCAGGTTGTCCACCACCGGGCTGTTGCTGCGGGCGATCAGGGCTCTCTGCGCGGCGATGCCGTTGGTGGTGGCGTAGCCGGTCATGTCGGTATTGACCTTGATGGTCACCGGCACGCCCGCGAGCGGCCCCGGATCCTCGCCGGCGGCGATCTTGGCGTCGATGGCGTCGGCCTCGGCCAGTACAGCCTCGGGCCGGTGGTCCACCACGGCGTTGATGCGCGGGTTGACGGCGTCCAGCCGCGCGAGCGAGGCCAGCGCGGCGTCCCGGGCGGAGACGGTGCGGGCACGGACTTGAGTGGCGAGTTCGGATGCGGAGAGGCGCCAGAGGTCGGTCATGTAGGGCAGCGTGTCACGCGCCGGAGGCGGGGTCCAGCCGGCGGCGCGCCCAATCGCTGAGAAGGATCACGCTCAGCGTCGTCAGTGCCAGGACGCTGCCGGGCGGCAAGACGATCCAGGGTGCAACATCGAGGGATCGGCGCCCCTCGGCGATCATGGTGCCAAGACTGGTCCTGGGTGGCCGGACGCCAAGGCCCCAGTATGACAGCCAACTTTCCAGTAGAACCAACTCGGGCAGAGACAGCGCGGCGCTTATGATCAGGGTGATCGCGGTCTGTTGCACAAGGCGGCCGGAGTCAAAGCCCTGGCCGTTGGCGGAATGCGGCATCCCGCGGGCAACCCTCGTATGCTGCTCCCAGCCGTATAGACCGAGGAAGCCAATCGACAACGGCAGTACGTTGCAGAGGAATGACACCACTGCCAATTCGAGCATCAAGAAGGGCAGCCGCGCCTCGAGCTTGGCCAACCATGATCCGGCGCGTTCCACGCGGGCGCTCGAGCGTGCGACGAGGCCGAGGGTCGCCCCGAGTAGGCTTGCCACGGCTGTCAGGCCGAATAAGATCAGCAGTGACAGCCGGTTGCCATCGATGAGCTGGGACAGCACGTCCCGCCCGAGCTCGTCCGTGCCCAGCAGATTGTAATTCTTTCCGTTGAAGCTCAACGGAGGCGACAGGCGGTATCTAAGGTCTAACTGCTGTGCGCTATAAGGCCGCAGCTGATCGGCAAAGAGCGCGATCAGCACCACCATCAACATCCAGACCCCGGCGGCGATGACCGGACCCGGTAACGAGCGCTTCTGCATGGCGACCGATGTCACGCGCCAGAGGCGGGGTCCAGCCGGTCGCGTAGCCAGTCGCCCAGCACGCTGACGCTGAAGGTGGTCAGGACGACGACGGTGCTGGGGGCGAGGAGGATCCACGGGGCGCGGGTCAGGTACTCGCGCCCGTAGCCGATCATGTTGCCGAGGCTGGTCATGGGCGGCTGGATGCCGAGGCCGAGGAAGGACAGGCTGCTTTCAAGCAGCACGATCTCGGGAAACGACAGGGTGGCGCTCACGATCAGCGTGGCGGCGATGTTGGGGAGAATGTGGCGGAGGTAGATGCGGGCGGGAGAGGCGCCGAGCTGGCGGATGGCGGCGGCGTAGCCCTGGGCGTTGGCGGATAGCGCGAGGCCGCGCGCGATGCGGGCGTGCCGCTCCCAGCCGTAGAGGCCCATGAGGCCGATGAACAGCGGGAGCGCGTTGCCGAAGAAGGCCAGGACGGCCAGGGCCAGGATCAGGAACGGCAGCGCGGCCTGAAAGTCGACCAGCACCAGCACCGCCTGCTCGACCCAGCCGCGGAACTGGGCGGCGAGGAAGCCCAGCGTGGTGCCGAGCAGGGTGGCCAGCGCCGTGGCGCCGAAGGCGATCAGCAGCGAGATGCGGATGCTCTCGATCAGCCGGGACAGCACGTCCCGCCCCAGCTCGTCCGTGCCGAGCGGGTGCGCCATGACGCCGCCGAAGCCGATGGGCGGTGACAGCCGGTTGCGGAGGTCGAATGCGGTGATGCCATAGGGCCGCAGGTGGTCGGCGAACACCGCGACCCCCAGCATCGCCGCCACCCACACCGCGGCGGCGATGGCCAGACCCGGTAGCGGCCGGCGGTCACGAAGGGTTAGCGTGGCGGACATCAGCGGCGGAGCCTTGGGTCCAGCACGCCATACAGCACGTCCACGCACAGATTGGCCAGCACCATGGTGGCCGCGACCAGCAGCAGGATGGTCTGCACGACGGCGAGGTCCCGGTTGGAGACGGCCACCACCAGCAGGCGGCCGATGCCGGGCCAGGAGAACACGCTCTCGACCACGACGGCGCCGGCCATGAGGTTGCCGACCATGAATCCCACGATGGTGACGGTCGGGATGGCCGCGTTGGGCAGCGCGTGGGCGCGCACGACCCGGCGCCACGGCACGCCCTTGGCCAGGGCGGCGCGGATATAGGGCTGGCCCAGCACTTCCAGCATGGCGGAACGGGTGAAGCGCGCGAGGATGGCGGCGCCACCGATGCCGAGCGTGATGACCGGAAGCACGGGGCTCACCCAGCTATCGGTGCCGCCGGACGGGAGCCAGCCCAATTTCACGGCGAAGATCAGCACCAGGACAAGCCCCAGCACGAAGCTCGGCACCGTGAACCCCGCGACCGCCAGGGTCATGACGGCGCGGTCGATCCAGGAGCCGCGGTGCAGCGCGGCCTGGATGCCGGCGGGGATGCCGAGGCCGATCTTGATCAGCAGCGCGGGGATGGCCAGCGTGAGGGTGGCGGGGATCCGCTCCCACACCAGCGCCGCCGCCGGGCGTCCGTCGCGCATGGACTGGCCGAGGTCACCCTGCAGGATTTGGCCGATATAGGCGAGGTATTGGACGTAGAGCGGCCCGTCGAGCCCCCAGGCCTTGCGGAACGCGGCGATGGCGTCGGGCGGGGCGTCGATGCTGAGGATGAGCATGGCCGGGTCACCGGACAGGCGGAGCACGACGAAGGCGAAGGTCACGACCAGGCTAATGGTCAGGAGGGCGCGGCCTAGGCGGAGGGTGAAGAAGCGGATCATGCCTTCCCGTGCTTTCGCAGGCGGGAGAGGGGGAGATACGCTGTCATGCTTCGCCGTGTGCGACGTGGCAGGCGGTGAGGCGGCCGTCGGGCATGGGTTTTAGCGCCGGATCCTGGACCGCGCAGAGCGGAACTGCGGTGCGGCAGCGGGGGTGGAAGGCGCAGCCAGCCGGGCGGTCGGCGGGGTTGGGTGGGTCGCCGGTGAGCACGATGCGGGGTGGGCGGGGGCCGGGGACAGGAATGGCGGAGACCAGGGCCTGGGAATAGGGGTGGGCGGGGGTGAGGAAGATGGCGTCCGGGTCGCCCTGTTCGACCACGCGGCCGAGATACATGACGGCGACCTGGTGGCTAACTTGGCGGACGACTTTCAGGTCATGGCTGATGAACACCATACTGAGGCCACGCTCGGCTTGCAGGTCCGTCAGCAGGTTCACGATGCCGGCCTGGATCGAGACGTCGAGCGCGCTCACGGGTTCGTCCAGCACCAGGAGCGCCGGGTTGGTGGCGAGCGCGCGGGCCAGGACCGCGCGTTGCCGCTGCCCGCCGGACAAGGCGTGCGGGTAGCGGGCGGCGTGGCCGGCGTTGAGGCCGACCTGCTGCAACAGCGCCGGGACGTCGCCGGGCAGGCCGTGGATGGAGAGCGGCTCGGCCACCTGGGCGCCGATGGTCATGCGGCGGTCGAGGGCGCCGAGCGGGTCCTGCGGCACCAGCTGCATCTGCGCGCGCATGCGGCGCCACGCGGCGCTGCCGGCCTGCGGCATGGGGGCGCCCTGGAAGTGCACGTGGCCGGTGTCCGGTGGTTCCAGGCCTAGGGCCAGCCGGCCGGTGGTGGATTTGCCGCAGCCGGACTCGCCGACGATCCCCAGGGTCTGGCCTTGCGCCACCTCGAGGCTTACGCCGTCCACCGCGCGCACGGGGCGGCGGCCCGGGTAAATGCGGGCGACGTTCTGCACGCTCAGCATGGGCGGATGCAGGCGGCGCCGGCGATCAGGGGGGGAACCCCGGCGTCACACTCCGGCACCGCGCGGGGGCAGCGGGGGGCGAAGGCGCAGCCGGGGGGCATGGCGCCGGGCTCGGGCACGCCACCGGGGATAGCGATAAGGCGGATGCGCGGCCCGGTCATGCGCGGCAATGCGGCCAGCAGGCCCGCGCTGTACGGGTGCCTCGGGTGGGCGAACAGGTCCGCCGCCGCGGCGTACTCCACGATACGCCCGGCATACATGACCGCGACCCGGGCGCAGCACTCGGCCACGACGCCCAGGTCATGGCTGATGAGCACCATGGCCATGCCCAGCTCCTTTTGCAGGCGGGCGAGCAGGTCGAGGATGCCGGCCTGGATCGTGACGTCGAGGGCGGTGGTGGGCTCATCGGCGATCAGCAGCTCGGGCCGGGCGGCCAGGGCGATGGCGATCATGACGCGCTGATTCTGCCCGCCGGACATCTCGTGCGGGTAGCTGCGCAGGCGCTGGGCGGCGCCGGGAATGCCGACCTGGTTCAGCAGGCGCGCCGCCTCGGCCTCCGCGGCGTGGCCGTGCAGCCCGGCGTGGAGCGTGAGCGCCTCCGTGATCTGGCGGCCGATGCGGTGCACGGGGTTGAGGGCGCTGGCCGGATCCTGGAAGATCATGGCGATGCGGCGGCCGCGGATGCGGTCGAGCGTCGCAGGCGGGGCGTGGAGGATCTCTTCGCCATGCAGTCTCACGCTGCCGGTGACGCGCGCCATGGGCAACAGGCCGAGTGCGGCGAGCCAGGTGATGCTCTTGCCGCAGCCGCTTTCGCCGACCATGCCGAGGGTCTCGCCGGGCTGGATGGCGAGGTCGATGCCGTGGAGCGCGGGGGTGGCCCCGAAGGCGATGGAGAGGTTCGAGAGGGTGAGCAGGCTTGCTTCTCCCTCTCCCCTCGGAAGAGGGAGACCAGCGAAACCGTCCTTCGTCAAGTCAGCGCTTGCCGCCGAAGATCGCCGAGGCCTCGACGTGGTGCTTCCCTCACCCCGGCCCTCTCCCGGAGGGAGAGGGGGAAGGGACATCAGCCCCAATTACCTGCCCGGAAGTCCATGGCGAAGCTGGGGGCGGCGCGCCATTTCAGGGCGCGGGGCTTGGCGGTGAAGGTCGCGTTCTGGTGCAGCACCGTGTAGGCGGGGTCTTCGCGCTCGCAGATTTGGAGCATGCGCTGGAACATCGCCCGGCGCTTGTCGCGGTCGGTGCCGGTCTGCAACTCGACGCTGAGGCGGTTCATCTCCTCGTTGGTCCACTCGCCGTACTGCTGCTGCTCGCCGTTCGGGCCGTGCTGCGCCACGATGGAGCTCACCGGATCATTGAAGGTGGCGGAGTTGGACCAGTCCCGGGTGCCGCGGCCGCCGTTCTTTTCAAACACCTGGGCCCAGTTCTCCTTCATGGTGATCTCCACGTTGAGGCCGGCCTCTTTCCAGGATTCCACCAGTATCTGCGCGGTGGAGACCTGGTTCGTGTAGTAGTTGTTCAACAGGCGATAGGGGATCGGGTCACCCTTATAGCCGGCGTCCTTCACCAACTGCCTCGCCTTGGCGATGTCGAACTCGGGGACTGTCCAATCGGCGATATACATCTGGTCGTAGAACGGCCATTGCAGCCCGGCGGGCACCTTGGTGCGTCCGGCCCAGAGCGCGTCCACGATGCCCTGCCGGTCGATCGCGTGGGTCATGGCCTGACGGATGCGGGGGTCGCGCAGCGTGGGGTGGGTCTTGTCGAAGGCGTGGATGCGGTGGTTGGGGATGGTGCCGCCCTGCACTTCGAATAGGCCGGATTTCTCGATGCCGGGGATCTGATCGGGCGGGATGTCGCAGGCGAACTGGTATTCACCGGCGAGCAGGCCGGCGACGCGGGCCGAGACCTCCGGCACCTCTACGAAGCGCACGCTGCGCAACGGCGGACGTCCGCCCCAATAGGGGTCATGCGCCTCGAGCGTGAGGGAGACGTCCGGGCGATACTCGCGCACCTTGTAGGGTCCGGTGCCGACGGGCGCGCGGCTATAGCCGAGCCAGCTATCGGCGGCGTCGAACGCGCGGCGGTTCACGATACCGCTGCCGCGGGTGGAGATGCGGCCCTCCATGGTGACGTCGGGCGTCGCGTTCACGAAGCGCACCTTATACTTGTCGATCACGTCCACCCGGTCGAGCGCGGGCCAGAGGCGGCGGGCCACGGGGGGCACCTCGGCCGGCAGGGTCTTGGTGCGGGCGGTGGTGACCATGCTGCCCGATAGCGGCAACGTCTTGCCGTCCACCACCGGGCGGGTGGCGCCGAACATGCGCTCGGGCCCGAAGCTGAAGGCCACGTCCTCGGCGGTCAGCTCGTCACCGTTATGGCAGATCACGCCCTGGCGGATGTCGAGCTCGACGGTGCGGTCATCGATGCGGCGCCAGACGGTGGCGAGGCCGGGAATTTGTTCGAGCTGGCCCTGGTAGTCGAGGTCGATCAGGCGTTCCACGAACATGGCGCTGAGGCGGGTGCCGACGTTGGATTGTTCGCGAAGGTCATCGAGGGCGTTGCTGTTGCTGATCTTCTGCACGGCGACGGTCACGGCCGGGCGGGTGTCCGATTGGGCGATGGCGAAGCGGGGCAGCAGCAGCGTGCCGGCGCCGGCGAGGATGGACTGGCGGCGGGTGATCATAGCCCCCTCTCCCTTCGGGAGAGGGTCGGGGTGAGGGAGGCAACCGGGAATGGCTGCCGTGTGTTTGCGCCGTTTGAACGGTGGAACCCGCGCGTGTGGTTTCCCTCACCCCGGCCCACTTCCAGAGGGAGAGGGGGCAGATTTGGCTTGCTCATCATGGTCTCCTGCTCGGAAGGGGGCGCCGGTCGAGGCCTTGGGGGGTGGCGCGGTAGTGGGTGAGGGTGCGGTCGGCGTGGCGCATGCGCCAGGACAGCATTCGCTGGGCGTAGTCGCGGACGACGGTCGCGTGGGCGGGGTCTTGGGCGAGGTCGTGCAGCTGGTGCGGGTCGGCGGCGAGGTCGAACAGCAGCGGCGGCAGGGCGGCGAAGTGGACGTATTTCCACATGGTGTCCTGGATGACGCAGAGGCTGCTTTCGTCCAACGTCAGGCCCAGATCGCGCTCGGGCTCGGAATAGTGCACGTCCCGGAAGTCGTACTCGTAGTGCAGCGCGTCCCGCCAGCTGGGGGGCTGCCCGTCGAGGAACGGCAGCAGGCTCATGCCGTCCACAGCGGGGGGGATGTCGCCGCCGATGGCGTCCAGGATCGTGGGCATGAGGTCCACGCTCTCGGTAAACGCATCCTCGATCGCGCCGGGGCGGGTGCCGCCCTTGATGACCAGGGGGATGCGAAAGCTTTCGTCGAAATAGCCGACCTTGCCGAGCAGGTGGTGGTCGCCCAGCTGCTCGCCATGGTCGCTGGTGAACAGGATCAGCGTGTCGTCCCACTGATCGGTCTCATCGAGGAAGGCGAAGACCTGGCCGAGGTTGTCGTCGATCTCGGTCATCATGCCGTAATAGGTGGCGCGCATCTGCTGCACGTCGGCGGCGGAGAGGCCCTGGGCCATGCCCTCGGCCCCCTGGAAAAAGCTGCTTTGGCGGGTGTGCTCCAGATACCAGCGGAGCAACGGGTGCTGCGCGGCCTCGATCTCGGGCGTCGCGGCCCGGTGCGGCGGGGGCATGTCCTCGGCGCGGTACATGGCGTGATAGGGGGCGGAGGCGACGAAGGGCGGGTGCGGGCGGTAGTAGCCGAGGTGCAGGAAGAACGGCTTGCCGGCGCGTCCGTGCAGGTAGGTGAGCGCACGCTCGGTGAAGAACGCGGTGTCCGACAGGTGGGCGGGAATGCGGGCCGGGTGGGTGGTGGCACCGCGCGCGGTCTCGTGCTCCGGCAGCCAGATGTCGTCGCGGTGGGCGGGCATCGGGTAGCCCTGGCGGGCGAGCCAGCCGAAATAGCCCTCGTGATCCGGCTCGAACGCGCCGACGCTGCGCCATTCGTCCATGTTGTCACCCAGCACGCTGAACCGCGGGTCGCGCTCGCCGGTGGTGCGAGGGTCGGGCGTGGTGGTGGTGTAGCCGACGAGCGCCGGGTCATAGCCGGCCCGGCGGAGTGCGCGCGGCAGGGTCATGTGCCGGGTGTCCAGCGGGACGGTGTTCTGCACCGCGCGATGGTTCATGAGATAGAGGCCGGTGTGCAGGCTGGCGCGGGCGGGGCCGCAGGGTACGCAGGCGGTGACGTGGTTGCGGAAGGTGACACCCTCCTGGCACAGCCGGTCGAGGTTGGGGGTATGCAGGTGCGGCGTGCCCAGATGCGGCATGCAGTCGGCCCGCCACTGGTCCACGACGATCAACAAGACATTCCGAGCCATGGGCGGCGCATAGCACCGGGGGGCCCAACGGGACCGTGACAATTTAATGATTGAACGCCTGTTCGACTTTGCGTGAGCGGCCTGAACCGCGGTGGCGTTGGGGATTTATGGCCCCCACGCGCCCGCCTCACGCGGCGTGATGGAGAGGAGAGCAGCATGGCGACCAAGAACGCGAACCAGGGTACGGTAAAGGATCCCGAGCATGACGGCCGGTTGAAGGAGAACCGTGAGGCCGGGCGGACCAAGGGCACGACCGAGGGCAGCCGCGAGCGTCAGTCCAGCGGTGGCCACAGCAAGGCCGAAGAGCCGCACGGGCAGGACAACAGCAAGAAAGGCGCCTCCGCCAGCAAGAGCCAGGATAAGGGGCAGGAGCCAGAGCAGGGCGGCGACGACATGAAGTCCCGCGAGTACACCGACGCCGAGGGTAATGTGCATCACCACACTAAGGCGTACATGGAGCAGCATAAGGGCGACAAGTAAGCCTAGACCGCTATCGCCCTGACTGTGTCAGGGCGGCAATCTAGGTTTTTGTTTGGGCGACCGACTTCATCGCCCTGCCTGGATCGCAAGAGCGCTTCCAGTCAGAGCGATGTCGGTCTAGTGCCATCCGCCGCGACCGGCAGGCCGGTCCGGCGGATGACGCAGGTGCCGATCCGCCCTACGCTATGGCAGTCTCCTTTAATAAAGAGGTGGCGGCCGGGTAGTTGATCTTACCGCTGGCCAGCATCGGCAGTGCCGGGACGACGCGAACCAGGCGCGGGATCTGGATTTCGGGAATGTCCTGCGCCTGGGCCGCGGTCAGCAGGTCCCGGGCGCGGGCGTCCGGCTGCGTGGTCAGCAGCACGAGTTGCTCACCCTTGCGCGCATCGTTCTGGCTGAGGACCGCGTGCTGCGCGGCGGGCCAGAGCGTCGCGGCGAAGGCTTCAGCGGAGGCCATGGACACCATCTCGCCACCGATCTTGGCGAAGCGCTTGGCCCGGCCCTTGATGGTGACCCAGCGGGCGGCGTCCACGCTCACGATGTCGCCGGTGTCGTACCAGCCGTCGGCCGGTGCGTCGATGATGCCGGGGGCGGCGTCGCGTAGGTAGCCCAGCATGATGTTGGGGCCGCGGACCCAGAGCTCCCCGCCCTCGGTGATCCCAGGCACGATTTCGGTCCGCCACTCGATGCCCGGGAGCAGGCGGCCGACGGTGCCGGGGCGGTTGTGCATGGCGGTGTTGAGCGCGAGCACGGGGCCGGTCTCGGTGGCGCCGTAGCCTTCCAGCAGGCGGACGCCGAAGCGTTCGGCATAGAGGCGGCGGGTTTCGTCGCGGATCTTCTCGGCGCCGGCGATCACGTAGCGGACGCTGCGGAAATCGTAGGGGTGGGCGTATTTGGCCCAGCCGGTCAGGAAGGTGTCGGTGCCGAACAGGAAGGTCGCGTCGGTGCCGTAGGTCAGCTCCGGCACCATGCGGTAGTGCAGCGGCGAGGGGTAGAGGAACACCCGGGCGCCGGCCAGCATCGGCAGCAGCGTGCCGGAGCTGAGGCCCAGCGCGTGGAACAGCGGGAGCGCGTTCATGACCCGGTCCTGCGCATTGAAGTCCAGCACGCTGCCAACCTGGGCGATGTTGGCCAGCACGCTGCGTCCGCTGAGCACGACGCCCTTGGGTGTGCCTTCCGAGCCGGAGGTGAACAGCACGGCCGCCGGGTCAGTGCCTTTCATTTGGGCGCCGGGCAGCGACCGGGCCCGCCGCGCATCCCACAGGCCGCGTAGCTTGGCGGTGCGGCCCAGCCCGGACCTGACGTCCTCCAGATAGACGAGCTTCACCCCGTCCATCTTCGCCACGACGTCTTCCAGCTTGGCTTTCTCGATGAAGGTGCGGGACGTCAGCACGGTACTCACTTGCGCGACCCGGCAAGCGGCGAGCATGGCCGGCGCGCCGGCGCTGAAGTTGAGCATGGCCGGCACGCGGGCGAAGGCTTGTAGGCCGAACACCGTGACCACCGCGCCGTTGGCGTTGGGCAGCATGACGCCCACCCGCTCGGACGGTTGGGTGAAGCGCGCCAAGGCCCGGCCCAGCACGGCGGCGCCGAGGATGAGCCGGCCCAGGGTGAGTGGCGTGAAGGTCACGTCTTCCAGCACCTCTTTCTGGCGTCCGTGCCGGTCGGCGGCGTCCAGCAGGGCGGTGAACAGGCTGTGGTCGATCGGGCGGGTCTGGAACTCCGCCTCGGTCAGCATGTCCTCCATGGCCGCCGCCAGCGCCCGGCGGCGGGCGCGGCCTTCGAGCGCCGGGTCGATCTCCAGGTGGCGGGGCGGGAGGATGGTGACGCGGACGCGGGGGAACCACACCCGGTGGGTGCCGGGCGGCAGGCGGCCGAGGCGGCTCCGTTCCAGGCCGTCGATCCGCACCGGCAGCACCTGCGCGCCGGCGTGATCGGCCACCATGCCGGCGCCGTCATAGACCTTCATGCGGGAGCCGGTGCGGGTGATGCGGCCCTCGGGGAAAATCACGAGGCGGGTGCCGGCCTCGACTGCGTGCACCATCTGACGGGCGGCGTAGGGGTTGGTGGGGTCGACCGTCATGACCGGCACCTGGGCCAGGAACGGGCGGACCCACCATTTGCGGGCCATGGTGGTGTCCACGGCGAAAGTGTTGGCGCCGGGCAGCGTCGCAGCCAGCAGGACGCCATCCGCGAGCGAGATGTGGTTGCAGATCACGACCGTGCGCTCGTGCGCTGGCGGCACGTGCTCGAGCCCTGTGACGGTGACGCGGTGGAACAGGCGGAAATAGGTGCGGAAGATGGCGCGCATGACGTCATCGGGCAGCAGGCGGCAGATCAGGAAGGCGGCGACCAGGTTGCAGGCGGCGGCCACCATCAGCACGGAAACCGGCTTGAACCCTGCCTTGGCCAAGCCGGCCGCGGCGGCCGAGCCCAGCACGATGAACCCGGCGTTCACCACGTTGTTGGCCGCGATCATGCTGGCCCGGCGGTGCGGGTCGGACCGGTCCTGGATGATGGCGTAGAGCGGGACGGAGAACACGCCGCCGCATGCCGCGGCCGCCAGCAGGCAGGCGAGCGCGCCGAGGCCGGTGGGGGATGACAGGACGGCGCCCACGGTGTGCCACCCGGCGGCCTCGGGCCGGCCCGCGAGGTGGGCGAACCCTGCGGTGAAGACCGACAGCAGCAACGCGGCGAACGGGACGTGACGCGCGGAGATTTCGCCGCCATGCAGCAGCCGCCCGGCCAGCACGGAGCCGCCGGCGACCCCCACGGCGAAGCTGACCAGCAGCAGGTTCAGCACCAGGACGTCACCGCCCAGGTCTTTTTCCACGAGCTCCGGAAATTCGGTGAGGAAAGTGGCGCCGATGGTCCAGAACCAGGAGAGGCCCAGCGCGCAGAGCCAGACCGGGCGGTTGGCGTGGGCGAGGCGGACGAGCGCGGCCGTCTCGGCGAACAGGTTCCAGCCGACGCGGAGGCCGGGCGCGCCGGGCTTGGCGGCGGGGACCTTGTAGGCGGCGATCAGGCCGCCGACCGCCACCAGCATGCCCGCTCCAGCGACGATGGCGGTGCCGTGCGGCAGGGTGACCAGCGCGCCGCCGGCGATGGTGCCGCTGATGATGGCGACGAAGGTGCCGACCTCGATCAGCGCATTGCCGCGCACGAGCTCGTCATGCGCGAGGTGATCCGGCAGCAAACCGAATTTCAGTGGCGAGAAGAAAGCGGCCTGCACGCCCAGCCCGAACAGGACGATCAGCAGGCCGGGTATGTTGACCGCCATCAGCGCCCAGGCCGCGAAGCCCATCAATGCGACCTCGGCCACCTTGGTGAATTGCAGCAGGCGCGACTTGTCCAGCCGGTCCGCCAGCTGCCCGGCGGTGGCGGATAGCAGCACGTAGGGCAGGATGAACAACGCGCCAGCCAAGGCGACTAGGGCGGTGCCGCCATCCTTGAGCTGGAACACCACCAGCGCCACCAGGGCGTTCTTGAACATATTGTCGTTCAGCGCGCCGAGCGACTGCGACAGGAACAGCGGAAGAAAGCGGCTCGTGGCGAGCAGGTTGGTGGGCCGGAGGTCGGACATGGTGGCTCCAATGCGGCGCGAAGGGGTGGACTACAATGGCTTCCCGGACTGCGTCCACCGGCCACGCCGGGGAATGCGGGATAGGGGTGGATTGATTTTGACGCGGTCTTATGCATGAACCTCGTTCACGAGATAGACATAGGCGTATTGTGAACGACGTTCAAGATAAATCAGCAACCCGCTCGCACAAATCGACGGCGGGCCGGCATGAGGCGTTGCAGGAGCGTCTGCTTACGCTCGCCGAGCGGACCATCGCCGGCTACGGCCTACCGGCGTTGCGCGCGCGGACCCTGGCCGAGGAGGCCAAATGTTCGGTCGGCGCGATCTACGGCGTGTTCGCCGATCTGGACACGCTGATCCTGGCCGTCAACGCCCGCACCTTGGAGCAGCTGACAGACACGATGGAGCAAGCGCCGGATTTGCAGGCGATGGCGGCCGCTTACCTCGACTACGCCGCCACGCATTATCACCGCTGGCGCGCGCTGTTCCAGCACAGCATGCCGGACGGGCGGGCGATCACGACGGAGTATGGGGCCAAGCAGGCCGTAGCCTTCTCCCGCATCGAGGCACCGCTGGCGGCGCTATGCCCCGCTCTGCCCGCGGCCGACCGGGCGCTGTTGGCCCGGACGTTGTTTTCCGCCGTGCATGGGGTGGTGATCCTAGGTCTGGACGAGAAGGTCGCGGAAATGCCGTTGCCGGTGCTGCATGCCCAGCTGCGTCTGCTGGTGGACGCGGTGACGCGGGGGTTGTTGGCATAAGGGCAGCAGGCACGAGGGCGGGCGGGGAGGGAGAAGCGGAAGGGTTATTCCACGACCACGGTGATGGCGCGGGAGGTGCTTTCTTGCAGGGGAAGGCGGATTTGAAACCGGTGCCGGCCGGGGCGGAGTGCCCATGTGAGCGGGGTGGCGGGCGGGGCGGTGGCGACGGGCTCGCCGTCCACCAACCAAACGATCTGCGGCACGAGAGGCTCGGCCACGGCGCGGAGGACCAGGCGGTTGAGGCTGGGGGGCGCCTCGGGGTTCTGCCAGACATGAGTGTCCGGCTCGGGCTGCACGATGTCCAAGCGCGGGGCAGGCGCCGGGGTCGGGCGGGGCTGGACCCATTCGGTCAGGCAGCCGTTACCGGTGCAGAGCTCGGCCTGGTTCCAGCCAGATGGTGCGGGCAAGTCGCCGGCCAGCAGGTCGGCGCGTCCGCCGCCGTGTAGGCCGAGCAGCAGAGCCTGCGCCAGCCGCCCGGCGCCCCGCGCACCGCTGAGCTGCGCCATCGGGCCATTATCGGGACGGCCCACCCAAACGCCCACGGCGTAGTCCCGCGTCCAAGCCACGGTCCAGGCATCCCGGTAGCCTTGAGACGTGCCGGTCTTCAACGCCGTGGTGAACGGAAACTCGCTCGCGCCATAGCGGGGAAAGGACGGCAGGCGAGCCATGGGATCGCTCAGGAATCGCCCGACTAGGCGGGCGGGGCCGGCGGCGATGACGCGATGCGTGGCCCGGGCTGGGCCTTGCGTCCAGGCCAGATCCTGCGCCACCCCGTCCTCGGCCAGGGTCAAGTATGCGGTCATCAGCCGGTCGAGGCTGGTAGGCAGGGCGCCGATGGCCATGGCGAGGCCGTAACGCTCCGGCGGACTGCTGGAGTGATGTAGGCCAAGCGCCCGCAGTTGATCGAAGCCGCGCTGCAGGCCGATGCGGCGCAGCAGGTTGGTGGCGGGGATGTTGCGGGAGTTGGCGAGCGCCTGGCGGGGCAGCAATGCGCCCAAATAGGCGTGGTCTGCATTGCCGATGCCGGCCGCGCCGTCCGGCAGATCGGCCATGACGGTGCTGGGCGCTATCAGGCCCAGTTCGAGGCCTTGCGCATACAGAAACGGCTTCAGCGTGCTGCCGGGGGAGCGGAGCGCCGCGGTGAAGTCGGTGGCGTGGCCGGGTCCGGTGCCGGCCGAGCCGACGGCGGCCAGCACGTCGCGTGACCCCCGTCGCACGATCATGACCGCCGCCTGTTGCGCACCATCCCGGCGCATGGCGTCGAGGTGTTTTTCAGCCAGCCGCGCCGCCCAACGCTGGACGCCAAGGTCGATGGTGGCGTGCAGCAGCGGCTCGGCACCCGGCGGCGGCTGTTGATAGCGGAGGGCCAGCAGCGGGTCCGGGCGGCGCGGTGCGGGGACGAGGCCGGGCGAGGCGAGGGCGGCGATGGCGTGGGCCCGCTCGTCTGCCGTGAGCGGCAGCGCGTTCAGCGCCCGGGCGGCGCGGGCCGCGGCTGGGGCGACGGGGTGGCGTAACGCCAGCAGCGCCGGGGCTTGCGGCACGGCGGCCAGCAGCGCGGCCTGCGTCCAGTCCAGGTCGGCGGCCGGGCGGTCGAAATACCAGCGCGCGGCGTGGCCGATGCCGTGGCTACCTTCGCCATAGGGCGCAAGCCGCAGATACTGTGCCAGCACGGCTTCGTGTCCATACCGGGCGGTGAGCGCCAGCGCGGTCCCGGCCTCGAGCGCCTTGGCCCATAGCGTGCGGGGGCGCGGGCGCTGCATGCGGGCGACCTGCATCGCGATGGTGGACGCGCCGGAGCGGCCGCGCCCGGTCACGTGCTGCCAGGCGGCGCGCATGATCGCCAGCGGGTCCACGCCGGGATGCGACCAGAACCGGCGGTCCTCCAGCACGATCGTCGCCTGTACCACACGCGGCGGCGGCGGCGTGATCCAGTAGCCGTATTCGACGCGGTTACCCTCCCAGTGCCCGGCCTGGGTCAGGAAGGCGCCGTGGCGATCAAGGATGATAGGCGTGGGGGTGGGGGCGGTAAAGTGGTTGTCGATTTGGGTGAGGAAGAAAACAGTCAGCAGAAGGAGGGCGAATAAGCCTTTGCGCCATCCGCCACGGAGCCGGTGCGGATTGTTTGGCGGACGGCTCAAGGGCTTATCCGCCCTACGGGTTTACAATGATACGGAGGCCGGCGGTGCTGCCGGTGATGCCGGCTTGGTAGAGCATTTCCGCCGTGGCGGGCGGGGCGGTGTATGTGCCGGCAATGGTGGCGCGGAGCCGCGTGCGGAGGACGGCCGGGCCGCCGGGGAGGCTGAGCCAGACGTGCACGACCTCATCATCGCCGTAGCCGGACCAGGACGGCGGGACCGTCGGCGCTCCAGATGGTGCGGCGTCTGCCGTGGCCGTGGCCAGCGCGGGGTTCAGCGGCTCGAGCCCGGCGGGCATCGGCAATTTCAGCGCGACGTGGGCGCGCAGTCCGGGAGAGATCAGCTCGTCGACCTCCTCCACCACGTCACCGGCCTGCAAGGTGAGCACGCCATCGGTGGGTTCTAGCACCTGCATCGGCGCGCCGGTCAGCACCTTGTAATAGGTGCGGGTCAGCGCGAAGCCGGCCTGGGTGGCGCTGGCCTGATAGCCGGGCTGCGCCGGCACGTAGTCGGTGGCGGCCATGACCGCGAGGCCAGGCGTGCCGTTGACGTGGGTGGGACCGGGCTTCGTGCTGCTGACCGTCAGCAACGGATGCGTGCCGTCCAGGCCGCCGGTCGTGGCGCCGATGCTGACCGGCACGGCGCGGGGCGGCGCGCGCCAGGTGGCCGCGAGTGCGCGGAGAGCCTCGGCGGTGGCACACGTACAGCCCCAGCCCTGCCCGTCCGCCAGGCCCACCAAGCCGGTCTTCAGCACCGTAAGGCGCGGGTCGTCCGGGGTGGCGGTGGCCGCGCCTTGAAGGATCAGCGCCAGGCTGCGCGCCTCGGACGGCAGGATTTGCTTGCCGGCGTAGGCGTCGGTGAGCCCCCCATAGGCCGGGCGGCCGTCCCGGCTCAGCACGTTCACCCGGTCCCACAGCACGGCCATCACTTGCGCCAGCAATTGGCTATCCCGGGCGGGAAGCCGGGACAGGACGCTGGCGATCTCACCGACCGAGCCCGTAGGCATCATCTGTGCCCGTCGCGCCAATTCGGCCGCGTAATCCGCCGCGAGCTTCCCGCCATCGGCCAGCGCAATCAGCGCCGAGACACGCTCGAAATCCTGCCACGCATCCGTCAGGTGCGGATAGTCGCTGCGGAGCGAGGCGGTCAGCACCTTGGCCATCCGCTCGAGCATGGGCTTATCGACTGGCTGCCCGGCCCGGTCGGCCGCGACCAGCATGCGATAGGCCCTGGCCGTCAGCCAGACGGAGCCCGGCGTCTTTGGCCAGAATGCCACCAGCCCATCATCGTCGGTCGCCTGCTTGACTGCCGTGATGGCGCTCGCGACGTCGCCTGCGATCCGTGCACGGAGGCCGGCCGCGTCGATCAACGGTGAGAACGGCAGCAGTGCCAGCTCGCCGATAGCCAGGGACATACGCTGCTCCGGCCCGCCCACGGGAAAGCGCACGAGGGCGCCGAGGCCCGCGACCAGCTTCACAACCTCGGGGTCGGACGCCACGGTAACCTGACGCAGGTAGGTCGCTGGGCGCGCGGCTTCCGTCAGCGCGGGGAGATCGAGGCCGTTCGGCCCGGTCGATAGCAGGTCACGCCGGTGCACCACCGGGCGGTCCGGGCGGATCGGCAAGTCGATCTGCACGGCGTCCCCCACCTTGTCCGACACGCGCTGCAGCAGGAAGCGCACCCGGGCGGTGGTGGTACCGGGCGCCGGGTCGGGCACGGTCACGGTGTAGTTCACCCGGGCGGGCCTAGCGCCGTCCCAGGCGAAATTCTGCTCGGACGGCCCCTGGACCGTGAGGTTGTCCAAGCTGATCGCCGTGTGCCCGGCGCCGCCCGGCCCCTCCACCACGCGTCCGATCAGCCCGGCCATGAAGCTGTCCCCAGGGCGGACGAAGCGCGGCAAAGCGGGCTGCGCCACGATGGGCTGGCGCACCTTCAACTGGCCGGTGCCGTAGCCGAAGCGGTCCGGGCCGCTGATGGCTTTGGCGCGCAGCATGAAGATCGTGAGGCTGTCCGGCAGCTTCACGTGCACGCGGGCGGTGCCGTCCGGGCCGAATTTTACCCGCGGCTCGTAAAACGGCACGGGGGTGAAGTTCTTGCGGACGGTGATGTTCTCGAGGCCCCCATCGCCGTTTTCATCGCCACCGGGGTTCTCGGTCAGCGGCAGGATACCGAACGCCATGTTGCGGGTGTCGCGCGCCGCCATCTTGCTGGGCCGCTCCACCAGGAACGCCGGTAGCGGATCGAGCGGTTGCTCCTTGGCCAGCGCCAGCACGGCCTGATCTACGAGCCATACCGTGGCCTCACCGGATACGGGCTTGCCCAGGCCGTCCGCCATGTGCAGCACGAGGTCGATCTCCTGCGCGGGGCGGGCGGATTCGGGGGCGTCGAACGTGACGCGCAGTTGCTGTTCGACGGGGCGGACGATGACGTTCTTGGTCGCAGCCACGGTGATGGGCTTGCCCTGATCGAACGGCCCGGCCGCACCACCGGGCAGGCGCCCGCGCATGATGAGGAAATGCACGGACAGCCGGGGCGCCTGCAAGCGGCGGATCGGCACCATGTAGCGGCCATAGCCGTTCACGATGTCGAACCATTCGGTGCGGAACCGTCCCTCCGGCTCTTCCACCACCGCCAGGGCGCGGGCGGTCTGGAAGGGCGACTGGATCAGCAGCGAAGCGGTCTCGCCGGGCGCGTAGCTGTCTTTGTCCGTGCTGACGGTCACGGTCTGGGCGGGCGGGCGGGACCAGGTGACGGGCGTATCGCCGGCCGTGAACAGATCGACGCGGACCAGCTGCTTCCGGCCCACTTTGTCCTCGGCCTCCAGCTCCACGAGATAGACCCCCGCCTCGGACACGCCGAAATGCATCGGGATGGGCTCGGCACCGCTAGTGACCTGGCGCTCGGCCACCGTCTCATCGATGATCTGCGTCTGGTATTTGGCCGACCCTTGGGCGAAGTCGCTGGCTTGCAGGACGGAGTTCCATTGCCGGTGTACGAGCCGCGCGGTCATTTTCAGGCCCGTTACGGGGTGGCCTTCGCCGTCCAGCGCCAGCAGCTCCGGATCGATCGCGCCCAGCTGCGGTATGTACCGCGGCACCTTGACGCCCAATACGAAGGGCGGAAGGGCCGTGATGCGCTGCGTGCCGCGCACCTGCATGTCGTCATCGCCGCTGACCGTCGCCTCCACCAGGTATTGCCGTGGCTGCGCGGTGGGTCCGAGCGTGGGGTCCAGCGTCAGTTGCGCGGAGCCCCCGGGGTCGGTCTTGGCGTCCCGGCTCAGCACCGGGGTCGAACGGAACGTGCTGTCGGCCGAAAACCGGCTGTCGCTGCTGAACAGGAAGCCCTCGCGGCCGGGTGGCGACCAAACGTACGGCGATTGCGTGACCCGCCACTGGATCGGGCGATCGCTCAGCATGCCGCCGGCGTAGAAGCGGGCGAGCAGGTCCACCTGGAATGGCGTGTCGAGCGGCGTCTTCTCGGGCGCGTTCAGCAGCACCTCGAACGTCGGCAGGCGATACGCCTCGCGCTTCACGGTTACGGCGCCACAGCCCTCACCGTCCTTGGGCACGTATTGCACGTTGTAGTCGCCGGTGGCCTCGGTCTTGGCGTCGAAGCGGACGTGAAAGCCGCCGGCCTCATCCAGCGCGGCCGGTATGCGCCATTCCTGTTCGCTCGGGCTGGTGACCAGCACGTCGCCGGGTCCGGATGCCAAGGTCAGCGCGCCGTCCCGGTAGCGGCGGATCATGCCGGCAATCAGCATGGGCTCGTCCGGGCGGTAGATCGGGCGCTCGGCAAAAACATAGCAAAGCGTGCGCGCGGCCTCACGCCGGGTGGCCAGACTGTCGACCGTGGTCCAGCCCAGCCAGGGCGCGTCCGGGCGGGTCCAGCTGCCGCTGGCGTATTGCTGGGGGCTGCGGGTGGGCTCCAGCACCAGCGTGTCGGTCGCTTTCACGACCACGATGCGGCGGAGGCCCGGCGTGTTCAGGTCTTTGTCCCGCGGTAGCACGCCATTCAGCACCCACGCGCCGTCCGGGCCGGTGGTGCCGCGGGCCAATGTCTTGAACGCCTCATCCGCCGTGCCCTCGAGCCGGATTTCGGCGCCGGGCACCGGGGCGGCGGTCGCGAGCGAGGTGACGAGGAACCGCACGCGGTCCGCCTCCTCGATGGTCGTCAGCACCAAATCCGTCACCTGCACCCGCATCCATTGCCGGCGTGAGCCGTCGGTGGCGCGAAGGCCCACGAGGTAGGTGCCCGGTTGCTGCGGCCCGGCGATCTTGGCCAGATGCGGCGCCAAGTCGATGCCGAACTTGGCGTTTACCCCGCCGCGGCGGATAGGCAGGTCAATCAGCGCGCTCACGGCCGGGGTCCCCAGCGCCCTGATGCGCTCGGCCATATCGTCGGCGGGGATCGGGGCAGCCTCGACGTAGCGCTTCGGCTCGTTGCCCGGTAGCGGCGGCGCTTGATCGTCTTGCGTGACCAACCCCGCGCGCGGGAACGGCCAGAAGTCGCGCGATAGCGGATCGACCGGCACGATGCGAATGTCCGCCCGGTCATAGCCGAATCCGCGCAAGGGCGCCATTTGCGGGCCCATCCGCTCGACGATGCCCTGGTTTGCGTCCCAAGCCAGCATGGGGGTGCCAGGCTTGAAGCTGAACCGGGCCAGCGCCGGGACGGCCAGCACGCGGCCCGCTATGTCCTTCAGCGTGCCGGGTGCCACCGACAAGGAATAGATCGTGCCGGGCGCGAAGGCGCCGTCAAGCCGGAGTTCGCTTTCGCCCCCGGTGCTGACCGCCAGGTCATCGACAGGCGGTGTTATGCGCAACAGCTCGCGCGCGCGGACGATATCCGGCGTCTCCGGCATGGAGGAGAACTGCAGGATGAGCCGGCGCGACTTCGGCACGCCCTGCTCCGGGGCGCAAACCGTGGCGCCGTCCTGAGTGGAATGGTTGTAGCCTTCGCCGCAATAGGTGTCGGTGAGACCAAAGTGTGCTGCGCTACGGAGCGCCAGTTCGAAGCTCGGATCATCGAGGCCGGGCTCATCGGACAGGCGCAGCATGAGGGTGGCCACCCGGCCATCCGGCACGGGTCGGCGCAGGGCGATGAGGTAGGTTTGCGGGTCCGATCGCACGGCCCGTTCGAGCGCGCGGATATCGAAATCCTGCGCCGCCAGGCCCTGGGCCGGGCCACCGCCCTGCGGTTTCAGCTCGATCGACAACAGCCGGTGGAGCGCGGCTTCATCCACCGGCTCCGGAAAGGTGAGGGCAATAGTATCGAGGCTGGCGGCGCCGTTGCCGCCGTCGCTGGGGCCGGTGGAGACCGGCAGCGGCAGCAGCGGTATGAGGCTGGTGCGGATGCCGGCGAGGGTGATGGTTTCCCGCCGTAGAGGCGCCCAAGGCTCGGCCGGGCGGAACTGCAGAGTGCGGCGGCCGAGCCAAGTCCAGGCACCGGGATGCGCGGGTTCGAGTGTGACGAAGCGGTCCGGATTGTCCTCGGCGCCGCCCTGGGCTGGGCCGGTATCGGCATCCATCAGAATGGTAATGGGGTCCCAGCTGCGCAGGAACCGCTCCGGCAGCACATGAGCCCCGTCGGTGCGCTGCAAGCGGTCGAGCTGGGGTGGGGCTTGGGCGAAGGCGGGCATGGCAAGGAGCACCAGGCCGGCGACCGCGGCGATCATCGAGAATCGAACGCTCATCGCGAAGGCTCCTGCGGCTTCATGCCGGCGAGTTCCAAGTAGGTTTGTGCCACGTCCGGCGGTGGGCCGTGGTGCTGCGGCGTGATGCCGACGATCGCGGGGCGGAGCGTCGTGGCCGGTGCATCGGCGGGTATGCGCGCCTCCAGCACGTAGCGGCCGGGTGGCAGCGTGCGCAGTTGCGCCACGCCCACACCCAGCACGGCGCCACCGCCATCCATGAGGCGCACCTCCGCCCGGTCCGGCTCGGCCCGGATGCCGATGCCGGCCGTCGCGGCCTCCCGTAGAATGAAGCCGAACGCGGCGCTGCCGCCGGGGGCGACGACCACCGCCTCGCCCAGGCCCTCACGCGCCGGGCGAATCGGCTCGGCCGAAAGCGTCAGCGTGCCCGACAGGTCGCCGTCATGGGGCGAGTTGACGGTAAGCGTGGCGGGACCGGGCGGCAGGGCGCGGTGCAGCTCGGCGCCGGCGGCAAACAATTCGGGCGGGCCGCCCAGGCCGAGTAGTACCGGTGCCGTCGTGGTAGCGTGCAAGAGGGATGGCGCGTCCAGGGTAAGCGTCAGCGCCATGGTTGGGCCCCGCATAGGGATCGTTCCCGGCAGTGAGACGGTCTGCGGACTGATCCCGGGCCAGGGTGAAACGCCGGGGTGGGCGAGAGACAAAATGACGGCGCCTGGCCCATGCGTCACCACCACGCGACCCGGCACGGCAGCATCGACGCTGCGGCCGCGGAGGACACGCCCGTCCTCACCGAGCCACGTCAGCGACGCATCGCCTGCCACCACGATCTGCCCTGGCGCCGTCCGACGCTCGAACGAGCCTGCGGCGCCGTAAAAACGTTTCACGATGGTGTTCGCGGCGAGGGTACCGGCGAGTACGCTGGTCCAAGCCAACGTGACCGGTGCGGGTCCGCTGCCGCTGTTGACCAGCAGCAACGGACTTTCCGCAAATACTGTTCGCGTGACCGGGCCGGCGCCGGTCCAGATGGCGGCGCCACCCAAGACGCCTGTGCCGGCGGCCAGGCTCGCGGTCACCTCGCCGGGCCCGGGCAGGCGCACGGGCAGGGCCGAGCGGGGCGGAAGCGTGGCCGTAAAGCCGGGCTCCAGTGGCCGTTCCGGCAGGGGTGCGAGATCGAGCAGCGTGGTCTGAACCCGCAGCGCCCCGCCCTCCCCTGCCCCGCCCTCCAATGCATTGTGCACCGCCACTTGTTCGCCCTGCGCCAAAGCGCTGCCACTGGCGATGGCGCCGGTGGCGAATGCCGGCTGACCGAGGCCGCTTTCAGCCAGCCAGACCGGCACGCCCCGCGGCGTCTGACTCGCGATCAGCGTCGCGGTGGCGCCCGGGGCCAGCGTCACGGCCCGCATGCTGCCCAGCAAGGGCGCAAGCGTGACCGGGCCGGGCGTGCGGCTCAACAGCCAGAGCGTATCGGTCTGTGGCGCCACCTGGCCTTCCGCCAGTGCCGCCGCGGCGCCGGGCAGGCTCACGGCCAAAAGGCTGCCCCGATCCAGCGTGCGCACGGTCAGGCCGTCCAATTTGAGGCGTGCCGCCGCGATCGGTTGCGGGAAACCGTCCAGCGCCGCAAGCGTCACCAACTCACCCTGCGGCTCCGCCATGACGGCACGAGCGGCCAGGCGGGCCGGGGCGGGCCCGCCGTCCACGGCCCAGGCCTGCAACCGCCAGGCACGGGCATCACCATCCGCCAGCGCCGCCACGAGAGGGGCACGGCCTTGATCCTGGGCCACGACGCGCCAGCCCTCGCCGTTCTGGCGCTCGAGCGACAGGACGTATGAGGCCTCCGCGGCGGCCTGCGCGATCAGCAACGCGCCCGGTTCCGGCTGCTGCAGCGTGAGGACGTGCACACCCTCCCCGGTCAGCGACCCGGCGGTGGCCGGGGCCGGGGCCGGTGGAAGGGAGGCAGGCAGGGCTAGGCTCAGCTCGACCGTAGGCTTCGCGTCGTCATCGCTGGCGCCGGCCTGGGCGCTTCGGGCCGCCGGCGCGTCCGGCGCTGACTGCGTATCCTGACCTTCTTGATCCGGCTTGGCATCATCCGCCTTGGTATCATCCGCCTGGGCCTCATCGGTCTGTCCGGTTTCGAGCGCTGCCACGCCTGGATCCCGGGGCGTGGCCACCCCGTCCGGCGCCGACGCGGCGGCCAGGTCTAGCCGGTATGCGCCCGGCGGCAGCAGGCGGGACAGCGCCAGATCCCACCCATCCTCCCGCGCGCCCACTCGGTCTATCTCCGTCCCATCGGCCCGGCGCAGCACGGCTTTGACCGGCGTGTGCCCGAACGTCGTAAGATCGACGACCCCAGGAGCGGCAAGGCTGAACGGGGTGCTGCTGGGTAGCGTCACGGTGCGCGAAGGGCCGGGCTGCAGCTCGTCCGTGTGGAGCGCGACGGTGTACTCCAGCCGGTCGTTCCGGCCGAGGCTGGTGGCGTCCACGCGATACTGTCCGGCTTCGAGCGTCCCAGTCCAGGATTTAGTGACTCGCGCCACCGGGCGGGCCTCGGCGGACGCGCCGTCTGGACGCAACTCGGCCACCATGCCGCCGCTTACATCGAGCGTCGCGTGGGCTGGCCCAGCCAGCACGAACGTCCAGCGGTCCGGGGTGCGCGGATCGGCGCGGCCCGGCGGCTCGAGCCAGGTTGCGGACTGGGCGGCCTCGAAAGGCAGCCGATGCGGGCCGTGCCCGGTGATGCGCCGCTCCTCCAGTATAGGTGTAAGCCGGGCCGATACCTGATGGGCGACGGCCGCGGGCGAAATGATAAGGCGGTACTCGCCCGCCTCCAGCTTCTGTTCCAATGTCGTGAGTTCACCCGGCTTGGTCAGCGGCCAGCCCTCGGCATCGTCCAGTCGGGCGGTCAATTTGGCGTCAAGGCCGGTCAGCTCCAGCGTGTAGCGCCCGGCTTGGCTGACATGGATGGGGAAACGGACGCCGCTGCCCGCGGACAGGCTAGCGCGGACGGCGGCGCCCGGCACGAGCGTGGCGCCGTCCAGTAACGGCGCCGGACTGACCATTACCTGACCGTGCCCGGAGGAACCGGCGGCCTTGATATCGACCCGGTAGCGGCCGGCGCGTAGCCAGCGCTGGATCAGCATATTCTGGCCAACGCCGTTCGCGACACCCTCGTCCAGCGCCGGATTGAACGCGTTGGCGAGGTGGCCTTCGGTTCGAAGGCGGCCGCCGGTTTCGACGCGGAAAAGCCCGCCCTCGGTCAAATCCAGCGTGACGCCACGCTGTTCGTTTTCGGCCAGATCGAACGGTAACGGGGTGCCGGGCCGAAGGGTGGCGGTGGCGCCCGGGGCCGGAGGCGCCGGCACGGGCGGGTAGGGCGCTGGAGTCCTGCGCCAGGCCAGCACAACCGTGCGCGGCTTATCGGCCGGAGGGATCGTGATCCGGCGGGCACCGGCTCCCACCTCGGACGCAGGCTCGTCCAGTACGGCCAGCGGCCCCTCACCCATGATCTGCGCTGCCAGCGTGCCGCCAGGTGCCACCGTCACGGGCACCACCAGCTTGGGGCCGCCAGCGGCCTGCGTCAGCATAAGGGGGCCCGCGGCTAGGTTGACCGGGGATGGCCGGGCCGACAGGCCGGTCATGGACCCGGGTGCGGTCTGCGACAGCAGCGTCAGGGTCTGGCCGGGGCCAACTGCTTGCAAGCCGAGCGGGATGACCGGATCGGGCGGCAGCGGGAGCGCAAGCGGCGGGGTGGCGCCGGGCGCGCCCAAGGTCACGTCGACGGCGCCGGCCGCGCCCGGCTTCGGGGCCAGGCGCATGACGTAGTAATTGGCCGGCACGTCGTAGCGCGGGCCGCCGCCCGGGTCGGTCGCAAGCGGCTGCCCGGTGCTGCGCAGCGCTACCGGGCCGCCCGTGCTGTTCTGAAACAGCAGCGCGGTGGGGCCACGCAGGTTGAAGCGCTGCCGCCAGGCCGATCCGGGGGTAAGCACCGGGACGGTGCTGGCCACGATCTTGGCCGGCTCCCGCCCATCGCCGCGCAGCAATTGCAGCGTAGGCGGCACCTCGTCCCCACCGGCGCCCGAAGCGATGGCGCTCATCCAATACGTGCCGGGCTTTCGCACTGACGCGAAGCCCGTAGGCTCGGTCGCACGCAGGGTGAAGGGCTGCCCGGCGCGCCCGGTGATCTCCACGAGGGCCGCGCTGCCCGGAGCGGCCTCCATCACGACTTGCGGCTCACGTGACGTGCGCGTCAGTCCCTTGGTGTCCATGCCGAGCCGGAGCGTGGCTTCGGAAGGCTTTGGCAGGTCCAGCCGGAAACGCCCCGCATAGGCCGGGACAGCGTACGCCTCACTGCCGAATGGGCCGATGGTGCCGGCGGTCCAGCCCTCGGCCAAGGTGTCCTGTAGGCCGGCGCGCAACAGGAAGGGTTGCGCGGATGCGCCGTCCGTCCACGGTAGGGCCGGACCGCCATAGGCGGTGACCAGGTATGTGCCAGGCTCCGCCACACCTTCGAGCAGCAGGCGGGTCAGGGGGTGCCCGGGCTCAGGCTCGATCGAAATAGCGTCGGGCTCCAGCGCTGCAAGCTCGCGTCCGGCGCGCCAAAGGCGGAGACTGGCCAGGCTGCGCCCGGCGGCTTCGATCCTAACCTGACCGGAGGGCGGGACGAGGAGCCAGAACGACCGTTGCTGTTTGTCGGTAAGCGGAGCGGCGAAAGTTTGCCCCGGTGGCGGAAGCGCGCGGGGCGGCGCAGCGTCCTGGAAGGCGGCAGCCTCGAGCGTTACCGTCTCATGCGCGTCCTTGTCCGGCAGCGTGCGCAAGCGATACGTTCCGGCGTCGAGCAGGACGTCCATCCTGCCGTCTCTGACGCCCGCCTCACCGGACACTTCGGACGGACCGGTCATCATGTCCACCAGCTGCAATCCGGTGCCGGATTTGCTGTGCGCCATGAGGGCAAAGCGCCCAGCGCTGGTGACGATGAGCGTCGCCGTCTGTTGCGAGCCGGTCAGCGCCGCAGGCTCAACCCGTGCGCCGGGGGCGGTTGGAACGTAGGCCGGAAAGCTAGGGCCCGGAGATGCCTGGAGGGTAGTATTTTGGGGCGGAGTGACTTGCGGCGGAGTGACTTGGGGCGGAGTGACTTGGGGCTGTGCGGTCTGGGCCTGGGTTGGTGCTAGTTCAGCCAGCCGCGCCGAGAGCTGCCGGGTCAAGCACGCCTCCAAGCCCCCCGACGGCACGGCACATGCGGTATCGCGCGCGCGGATCCAGCGTAGCGTATCCTGCTTGAGCGCTCCAGCCCGCTCCGGCTGCCGTGCTGTGGCTTCGGCGTACGCGATGGCAACCTGCCGGTCGAGCCCGATCAGGGCGGGGGATGCGCATATGGCCTTCTCGACCGGCGTGCGGGCCTTCGTGCAGTCGATCCCCTGAGCGTGCCCGGCCGTGGCGATCAGAGTGAGAAGCAGAACACGCCGCACGCCATCCGACCCCTGTCACTATGTAGCGGAACAGTGGCATGCCCGGGTCAGGCAGGAAAGGCCCGGCGGCTGTCCGGCGACACCGATCTTGCAGTCCGGCGGCGTCCGGGCCAAACCTCCCCGGCTTACCGGGGAACCTTAGATGCGCCGCTCACCGATTTGGCTT
The DNA here is from genome assembly GCA_965246925.1 of Acetobacteraceae bacterium. Lineage (GTDB taxonomy): Bacteria > Pseudomonadota > Alphaproteobacteria > Acetobacterales > Acetobacteraceae > JANPPS01. The sequence goes on from OZ251994.1 coordinate 662,305, forward strand.
GCCTGGGCCGCCGGCCTAATCCTTGCCGCGCTGGTTTATGCAGTCGGGCCGGAGCTTTTTATGTTCCGGTTGATGGACAATCTCAACCTGCTGGCGTGGCGCCTGGGCGAAGCGCTGGAGGCCATTCCGCAGCTGACGCTTGACGCCGTGCGCGCGCTGGCGATCGGCCTCTATGCCACATTCGTCGTGCTGGCCCTGGCCGTGCTGCGGCGGGGCGGACGAGCCCGCGGGGCGCTGGTATGGATCACGCTGCTGTTCCTGATCATCGCGGGTGGCGCCGGACGCAGTAATGCGAGCGCGCGTTGGACGGCCGCGCTGATCATCGTCGGCGTTGGCGCGGTATCGATGACCAGCCGGCTTCAGCGCCTGCCCTAGACCGGTAGAGCGGCCAGCGCCTGCGACACGGTCCGTGTCACCGTCAGGTCCTGCCCGGTGCGGCAGCACCACGTGACGACACCCTGACCGGACCGGGTGACCCCCCAGCGCGACCAGGGGTCTGACCCCACGTAGATCAGTGCGAACGAGGCCCGGTCCGGCCCGGCGCCTCGCATGCCGGGCTCGACCTCTAGCCGCGCGACCCGGGACCGGTTCGACCACAGCATCAAATCGATCCGGTCCTGCATGGTAAACAGGATGTCGTCCTCGTCCCGCACCCGTGGCGTGAAAGCCAGGATGACGGCGCCCTGTTGTGCGAGCGTCGAGAGGGGAGGCGGAGCGTTCGATCGAGCATACATCGTCGTGGCATCCCTTCCGGGCCCATTATTGGGCGCGTTGGAATTATGGCGAAGGTGGGGCGGCAAGCCTGTAACCCAGGTCACACCTGGGTCTTGATTGCCTTATCCCACACTCCCCTGCCACGAAGCAGTTACACAGTGTAATTCAGGGAAAAATCCGGGCCAGTGTGGCGCAGGAACTACTTCTTGGCCGGCTCCGGACGCGGCGGGGGGGCGGCCGCGGTCTTTGGCGCCGCCGTCTTGCTCGCCTTTGGCTTCTTAGCCTCTCTATTCGACTTCTGCTGACCTTTGGCCATCAAACCCTCCTTGGTGCCGCCCTACCCTCGATCAGTCCTGAGACAAACGCAACCGCTACAAATTCATCACCAGCGGCGGCGGCGGCGCATCCGGCTCGTCACCGGCCGGATCCTGGATGGGCGGAGTATCCTCGGGCGGCTCCCGCTCCGGTATGGGCGGCACGGCCGGGGGGATCACTGGCTCTGGCATCTGCATGGTGCCTCCGGATGTCGGCCGGACAGCAAAAAGCCGGACCCTTGCGAGGTCCGGCTTGCTGCGGCGCGGTTCAGATTAGACGAAGTTTGTGGTCTTCAGATCGGTAACGCCGACGAACTGGATGCTCGTGCCGTTGGATAGGGTGATCTGCGTCGCGGCAATCCCGCCGACGATGACCGTCTTGGCATTGGCCAGGTCACCGGCGATCTCGCCGGCCTGATAGCCCTGCAGCGTCGCGTTGTCACCCTCACCCGGGCGGAACCCGTTGATCTGGACCGTGCCGCCGTTGCGCCCGGCCGAGAACACGATCAGGTCGGCGCCGAAGCCGCCATCGATAGTCGAGTTGTTGCCGGCGAAGATGGTGTCGTTACCCGACCCACCCAGGATAGAGGCAGCGCCAGTGGAGTTGCCGTAAAAGATGTTGTTGCCGCTAGCACCCGCACCGGACAGCGTCTCGTTACCGGTGCCGGCCACGACGACCGAGCTGGCCGTGCCGCGGGCGATCAACAGGTCGCCGTTGCCGCCGCCGAACAGCGTCGTGCCGCCAGTCGTACTGCCGATCAGCACGTTCTTGCCCGCGCTGCCGCCCTGGTAGATACCGCCACCGGCGCCTGCGAATACCGTCTCGCTACCCGTGCCGCCATACACCGTGGCAGGGCCCGTGCCGCCGACGAAGTAAAGATTGGATGCGCCAGACGCCACAATGGTCCGGCCAGCGCCGCTGAACACGGTGTCGTTGCCGCCCACGCTGCCGGTGCCGAGCACGGTGGTGTTGCCCTGCGTCACCACGAGGTTGCTGCCGCTGCCGACGCCGATCAGGTTGCTGCCCGTGCCGGCCGCGATGGTGTTGTTACCGCTCTGCGCGAGAACGGTGTCGTTGCCGTTGCCGAAGGTCACGTTGAAGCCTGCGACGCCAATCGTCGGTGTCGCGAACACGTTGTTGCCGTCACCGGCGACGATCGTGCCGCTGCCGCCCGCGGCGAAGTAGCTGAGCCCGCCATTGTCGGCGATGATCTGCTGACCGGTTGCCGACGAACCGTTGACCGTGGCGGGGCCCGTCACCGCGGCGGCCGTCACGGCCTGCTGCAGCGTCGTGGTGCCGCCCGAAATGGTAGTGAAGCCGCCGCCAGTGGGCGGGTTCGTGTTGTTGGTCTGCGTTAGCGCACCGGACGTCAGTGCCGCGGAGATGGCGGACGTCAGCGCCGAAGCGGTGCCGTTCCGGTCATTGGAACCAGCATTAAGCGTGGTGCTGCCACTCGAGCCCGTAATCGTTGCCATTTTGGCACTCCTGGAAGTTACTCTTAACGCCCGAGTAACCCATGCCTTCGCTCTGGGCAACCCTTAATGCTAGGTTTTAGCGCGCCGCAGCAAAACAATCTGTGAAGGCAGTCCGGTTAACGCGGGATCCCAAGTTTTACACTCGCTGCGTTAACGCTCCCCTCACCCCACACGCGTTCGAGTCGGCGAACCGTGAAATGTGCACGCGCCAGTCGCTCGAACTGCGCCAAGAACACCGAATTAATGGCCACACCGGTGAGGGCGCCAGCGATGGGCACCGCTTGGGCCGCGAGCTTCTGACCAAGCTGCACGCCATACCGGCTCGCCACCTCGGCCATGAGACGCAGCAAAGGTGCGCCCTGCAGCAGCAGACGCGTCTCGTAATACCCGCCTTCGCCAGCGGTCGGACTAGTACCGGGTAGCGTACCCGCTTTCAACGCGAACACCTCGAGGCAGGCGCGCCTCGAATCCTCGCTTTCGAGATCTTCGCCCTCCTCCCGGGCGATTTGGCCGATGCGCCGCATGATGGTGAGCGTGGTCACGGCGGCGTCCGGCACGAAGCCCGCCAAGCCGGCCGCCCCGCCCAGCGCGCCGGACGCAGCGACGACAACCCGGCTGCCGGACGCACTTTGCCGAACGCCGGCGGCTGTGTCCGGCAAGCCCAGGATCGCGACGTTGAATGCCTGCGTCAGTGCCGCCTGCGCCAACCCCTGCATGCCGGGTGCGAACCGCACGGCGCGGGCCGCCCACTGACCCATGCCGAACCCGCCCGCCGCGGTCCCCACCACGGTACCGAGCCCGCGCACCAGGACGGCGGTAATCCGCTCGACCAGCCCGGTCCCGGGCTGCAATGCCAACAAGGCCTGTTGCAGCTCCGCCAAGGCATCCGGGGGTAAGTCCGCATGGTTCGAAACAGTTAAGCTCATTGCACTCTCAGGACTGATGGGAGGTTAGCGGCCGAGGCTCAGGCAGCGGACTCGAACGTGCAAGAGCGAACGTGTAAGAGTGAACGTGCAAGGGTCATAGCCCGTTCCTGGCGTAAACCCAATCCAAGCGAAACAGGTTGCAATCACGCTTGACGGCGGCGCTTAGGAAAACTAGCTTACGAAAGAACATTAGGAGAACGTGCGGTGCGTGATACCAAATCTTCTGACGGCAGCCTCGATCCGTCGCCCGCGCGCCGGGTGGTCTATGTTGTCCGTGGCCGGCCCGCCCAAAATGACCGCGGCCCGCTGCCCGCCGGCCATCCGCTGTCCTGGGGCGCCATCAACGCCGGAACCGTGCTGGATGGCGCGGGCTACCCATTCCCAGTCTTCAGCTGATCCGTCCAGGAGGACGCCGATGCACGCCATTGTCTCGACACGAAGCGGCCTGGACCAGAACGCAACCGCCAGCAGACTGTCCCGCTCCGACGCTCGCCGGCGCCGCCATTTTGGCGCACAGGCGGAGGTGCTGCCGGCGATCGTAGCCGCGGGCCGCAACCCGCACACTCCGAATGGCCGGCCCGCTGACGCCGACTTCGTTATCCACCGCCTGACCGAAGCGGGCGCTACCTTGCTGGCCCTGCCCCATACCGGGCCGAGCACCCGGCTGCGTCAGGGTGGGTTGGAGTGGGTGCGGGACGTGGCGGAGGCGTATGGTGCCGCGTCTGTCCGAGTTCGACCGGCCATACCCAGTGCCGCCCAAATCGACCGGATGGATGCGGCTTTGGCCTGGATCTCCCGCATTCCAGCAGACCGCTATGTCTTGCGCCGGATCGTGGGCGCACGATGCCTCACGAGCCCGCTCACTGGACGCTCCTTATATACTTGGCGTCGCATCGGTCTCGCGATCGGCGCGGATCACAAAGCGATCCAGCGTTGGCACGCACAAGGCATCGACTTGATCGTGAGTTTGCTGAACGCTTAGACCGGGAGCGCGGAGGCTGGCTCGGCGCGCCTAGCGCGGGTCAGCCCCGGAGCTTCGATGTTGGCCAAAGGCCTGGGCCGGACCATGAGCCCTAGGAGCATCGGCCCAGCGATCTGCATAGCGTCCAGCAACCGCCCTCGCCCGGCCTCTTTCGAAACTAGCCTCAGCAAGCCCCTGGCTGCCTGCTGCAACCCGAAATGCTTGCGTAGGAACACGGCCCAAGCCTTGTAATACAGGCTCTTGGCCGCGGGCGCCCGCTCCCCGCCCGACGATGCGCCGCCTTCGTGCCAAAGGCAGGGGTCACGCAAGTAGCTGATCGCGATCTGCGCCTCCTTCAGCCGCATGCAATAATCGGCGTCTTCCCAATACACGAACATACTCTCATCCAGCAGCCCGACCCGGCGTAGCACGGCGCTGGTCAGCCCCAGGCAGCAGCCACTGGCGAATTCGACGGTGCAATCCGGCATAGCCGGATCGGCCCAATGCTGGTTGGTGAAGACCCATTTGCGGTCAAACTGCCCACCCGCATACCAGGCCTGGCCTTTGCTGCCCTGTAGCATTACCCGTGGTGCGATCACCTCCTGACACGTCCAGGCGGCTTGCAACCGTGCGAAGAAATCCGGCTCGAAATGCACATCGGGGTTCAGCAACAGGCAACGCTGCGCACCGTCGGCCACAGCGGCGCTGAGCCCCGCGTTCGCTCCACCAGCAAAGCCCGTATTGGTCCGGTTCCGCGTGACCCGCACCCGCCGGTCTCCGGTCGATTCCAGATAGTCGGCAGCCGCGTCAGGATAGGCGTTGTCGATGACATACAGCCGCCAGTCCCGGAAGGTCTGGCTACTCAAAGACGCCCAGAGTGCCTCGACGGCACCCTCACTCCTATAAAGGACCGTTATGATTGCCAGCATCGGATTTTCCTACGCACAGTTGACCGATTAATGTGTCCACCTGTTGCACAACGGCTTGCACGTCATAGAGCCGTGCCATCGTCACCCGGGCGGCGCTGCCCAGCCGTAGGCAGGACACCTCGTCCTGCAAAAGGGCGACGCACGCCGATGCGATGTCGCCGTCAGTCTCCCGGATCAGGATGTCGTGGCCGTCGGTGAAGTCCAAGCCTTCTGCGCCCAGCGCGGTGCTAATCATCGGCCGGGCATAGGCGGCTGCCTCCACCAGCTTGAGCCGGGTGCCGCCACCCGTCAGCAACGGGCAACAGACGACGCGGGTCTCGGCATAGAGGCGGTCGAGCGAGTCCACGAAGCCCCGGAACTCCACCCCGTCCGGCGCCGTTTTCGCAGAAGGCAGGCGATCAGTCTGCGCACCGGCCAAAATCAGCCGCGCGCTGGGCAGCACTGCCCGGATCAGCGGCCAGATACAGGTCACCAGCCGCTCCGCAGCCTCCACGTTCGGCGGATAGCTGCACGCCCCTAGAAACAAGAGTGTTGGTTCAGGCGCGACGCCGGGCACGCTGTCCGGCACCGGCACGGCATTCGGCACGGTCACGATGCTCTGGCCAAAGCCCAGGCCGATCAGGTGATCCCGGTCGACGTTGGAGCACACTGCCGCCGCGCCGCTGACTTGCACCGCCCGGCGTTCTGCCCGCATCAGTGCTGGGAGCTTGGACCTATGCAACACATTGCGCAGCGTCTTGGGAGTGCCCTGCCACGATCCCGTCCACATTTTATGTTCGACGTCGTTTAGATCGAATAGCAGGGGCGGCATCGGCCGGCCGAGGCGCAGGAGCGGAAGCATCGCCTCGATCCGGTCCACGAATAGGAAATCCGGCTTGGAGTTCAGCTGCGCCGCTACCGACCGTAGCACGCCGGCGCCGGTGAAGCGGCGGAACGGATGTTGCTCGCCAAGGTCGAACAGACCTAGCCCGTGATCGGTCCACCAACTGGTCCAATCGTCCCGGCGCTCGGTCCAATGAGCGTGCACGGGCACGCCCCAAAACGCCGACTGCGCCTCGTTCAGCGCAGCCGGACGATCGAAGCGCTTATCCCTCGGAGTGATATGCAGCATATCGATATGGCCGAACCGCCGGGCCAGCGCGTGTAGAAAAATCCCGAGCCTCCGGTGCATGCCGCCACGATCCTGTTCCCCGCGGGGGGGAACCATCGGCGTCAGCACCATTGCGCGGCTGAGTTCCCCCGCGCTGGCCGCTTGCAATGCCTGTAGCGCGGCGCTCACGCCGAACCTGATCCGGTATGCGTCATGTGCCCGTCAAGCCTCCTTGACCATAGAGTAGCTCCCAAGCATAAACAAACCGTTAATGGCTAAGGCCACCGCCGAATGCAACCTATACGTTTAAATCGGCGCTAGTTACAACGGATTGTTTCATGAACGCTGATGCGGCGTATTTCACCCACAGGCGGCCAGAGATGCTGGATTTCCTGCCCGCCAAGCGGCGCCGGGTTCTGGAAATCGGCTGCGCGCAAGGTGAGTTCCTGAGTGCCGTCCCGGGAGTCGAGGAGCGTTGGGGCATCGAACCCTCTCCTGCTGCCAGGCTTGCCCAATCGAGACTGGACAAAGTGTTCGAATCGACGTTCGACGCCGCAGAGCCGGAGCTACCGGCGCATTACTTCGATATCGTAATCTGTAACGATGTAATCGAACACATGCCAGATCATGACGTATTCTTCAGCAGGATTTCGAGGTACATCGCGCCTGGCGGCACTTTGATTGGGTCGATCCCAAATGTGCGATTTTATAAGAACCTATTTGAACTCATTATAGAAAAAGACTGGAACTACACGGATTCCGGCATCCTTGACCGGACTCATACACGGTTCTTCACAGAAAAGAGCCTGCGCAAGAGCTTTGCCCGGCATGGCTTCAGCATTGAACGATTTGCCGGCCTGGACAATGCAGGCCGGCCCCGTGACGGACGGCCCCGCCTATACTACCTGGCCTCCCGCGCCTTGATCGCGTTAAGCTTAGGATACTTTAGCGACATACAATTTCTGCAGTTTGGCTTTCGGGTCAAACCCGGCGGCCAGCCCACTACCGGCGATGACGGCGGTGCGCTGGACGCCGTACCGCACGCCGTGCAGGCGGGCGCGCAGGTGCCGGAGCCACCGACGCCCTAACTTGATCCGCCGCATATTGCTCCGCCGCAGCTGCGGCCGGAACCACGAGGCCAAGGCCGAAGAAATCGTGGGTGACGCCGCGGAACACCCGGCTCTGGACCGAAACCCGCGCGGCGGTCAAAGCGGCGGCAATCTCCTCGCCCTCGGTCCGCAACGGATCGATCTCCGCCAGTACCAGCGTCGTGGGCGGGAACGGGGCCAAGTCCGTGCGCGACGCAAGGTTCAACCGCGCATCGTCCAAGTCACGGCCGTGCACAGTATAAAAATCCTGCGCCCAATCGACCGTCGCCCGGGTCAGCGGACGGCTCTTCCCATTCTCGTCCATGCTGACCCCGCCCAGCGAGGTGGACACCAGCGGCGTGATCAACAGCACGTGCTTCGGCATCCTCAAGCCATGCTGGCGCGCCGACAAGGCCGTTGCCATAGCGAGATTGGCACCCGCGCCCTCCCCGGCCAGCACGACCCGGGCCGGGTCCCCGCCCCAGGACCGCACCGACCGCAGCGCCCATTCGTATGCGGCGATGGCGTCATCGTGCACCTCGGGAAACTTCGCCTCGGGCGCCAGACGCGTCCGGATCGCCACGACCGGCAGGCCCGACCGCGCCGACAGCTGCCGGGCCGACTCGTCATAGCCGTCCAAGGTGCCCGTGACCCACGTGCCGCCCGCAAAGTAGAGGATGACCGCCTGCGGCTTAGCCGCCGGTGCCATCGGACGATAGAGCCGGGCCTCGAGCGGCCCAGCCGGGCCGGCCGCTGACAATGTTTCGACCGAGGCCGGTGTGGCCGGCGCCGGCAGGCCATGAATGTTCCGTATCGCCCGCGCCGCATCCTGCAGCGTCGGCATGCTTCGCGCCTCCGACACCAGCAAGCCCGCCACCGGCCGGGCGCGCATGGCCTGCCATTCGTTCAACACGGTCTGCATCGCGTCGTCAGGCTGATAGGGAGTCCGGCCCTGCGGCGGTAGCGCCGTGCAACCGGCAAGCAAAGCCGAACCCACCAGCATTCCGGTTCGGACCAACGCATTCGCAACACGCAGCATGATTCTAACTCTGCCAGGGGAGCCCTAAACTGCCGCGTGCCGCGCCATTCAACAAGGGCAGTAAGCCAGAATACCTTGCACCCGGCCCGCCAGCCGATTAGCTGAGCAGGTAGTCAGCCGGAAGCACCCCTTGCGATGAAGAGCCTACATCCAGCCTGGAAAGTGGCGGCTATCACCTTTCTCGTCCTGCTGGCCGCCGCCGGTATCCGGTCCGCCCCCAGCGTGCTGATCATTCCCTTGAACCAGGAGTTCGGCTGGTCGCGCACCACGATCGGCTCGGCCGTGGGGCTCAACATCCTGCTTTATGGCGCCGTCGGCCCGTTCGCCGCAGCGATCCTCGACCGTTTCGGCCTGCGCCGGACGGTCGCATGCGCCCTCGCCGCCATGGCCGTGGGCGTGGCACTGACCCCGCTGATGTCGCAGTCCTGGCACCTCGTGGCGCTCTGGGGCGTAGTCGTGGGCGCCGCGTCCGGCGTGACTGCGCTGGTCTTGGCTGCCATCGTCGCGTCCCGCTGGTTCAGCACCCGCCGCGGCCTGGTCACCGGCCTGCTGACGGCAAGCACGGCCACCGGGCAACTGGTGTTTCTACCGCTGTTTGCGCATCTGGTCGAAACCGTCGGCTGGCGCGCGGTGAGCATCACCCTGGCCTCGGTCGCCGCCGCGCTGATCATCCCGGTGCTGGCGTTCATGCGGGACCGCCCGTCCGATCTGGGCATTCCGCCGTTTGGCGGCACGACGGTCGTCCCTCGCATCGTCTCCACCGTCAATCCATTGCTGCGCACGGTGCGCGCCCTCGGCACCGGGCTCGCTTCGCGGGACTTCTGGCTGCTCGGCGGCACGTTCTTCGTGTGCGGCGCCAGCACCAACGGCCTGATCGGCACTCACCTCATCCCGGCGTGCCTGGACAACGGCATCGCCCCGGTGCTGGCGGCCTCGCTGCTGTCCATGATGGGCGTGTGCGATATGGTCGGCACCACCCTGTCCGGCTGGCTATCGGACCGGTGGGACAACCGGATGCTGCTATCCTGGTATTACGGCTTGCGCGGCCTCAGCCTGCTGGGGCTACCATTCGCCTTGGCGGGCGACCTGATCGGGCCCTCGGGCCTCGTCGTGTTCGCCCTATTCTACGGTCTTGACTGGATCGCTACCGTGCCACCCACGGTCCGGCTGACCGCGCGCTGTTTTGGCGAGGATAACGGTCCCGTCATGTTCGCCTGGATCGCCTGCTCCCATCAGTTGGGCGCGTCTGCGGCGGCGGCGGCTGGCGGTTTCGTGCGCGACCAGACCGGCAGCTACGTGTCCGCCTTCATGACCGCCGGCGCGCTGTGCATGCTGGCCAGCATCATGGCGGCCTTCATCGGCACCCCACGCCGGACCGAGGCGGCACTCGCCTAAAGCACTGCCCAGCTCACCAGCGCGCCCAGAACCGCAAACGCACCCAGCAGCATGATGGCCCGGAACGCCCCGGTCTGCAGCGATTCACCCATCAGGCGGCGAACGAACTTCTCACCATCCATATCCGACACTCCTTCTCTCTCCCCTTACTCCTCCACGCACTCTCGCGAAGCAACGGGCAAAAGGATGCAGCCGCGATGCGCGTCGCAGCCTTGACGATGGTGTATAACGAACCGCTATGGGCGCCAGTTTGGGCCCGGCACTTCGCCGCGCAGGTTGGTGCGCCGCACTGCTACATGCTCGACCACGGTTCCAGCGATCACTCGCTCGCAGCCATCGCACCGCCGATCAACATCGAACACCTGCCGCGCTCCATGCTCGACGAAGAATGGCGCGCCGGCGTTATCGCCTCCCGGGTCACGAGGTTGCTGCAGGATTATGACGCAGTGTTCCACACGGACGCAGACGAGCTGCTGGTCGCCGACCCGGCCCGCTGGTGCAGTCTTGCCGGATGGGCCAGCGAGGACCAGCCGGCCGTAGTCACCGCCGCCGGATTCGACGTGCAGCACATACCCGGCGCCGAACCGGCCCTCGACCCAACGCAGCCCATGGCGCAGCAACGCACCTGGCTCCGCTTCTCCGCATCGATGTGCAAGCCGGCATTCACGCGGCGGACGCTCCGGTGGTCACCCGGCTTTCATAGCGCCGACGCTCCGCTGGTGTGTGCCGGCCTATACCTGCTGCACTTTCGCTTTGCCGACCTCGACGCCGGCTTGCGCCGGCTGGCGCGTACCCGGGCGCAGGCCTATGCGCGCCCAGAGGACAGCCGGCATCAGCGCGTACCGGATGACGAGTTCAGCGCCATGCTGCACGCCATCGCACAGCTCCCCCGCCGCGAGGAGCCCATCACCATGGACGCCGCCCCGCTGCGCCCCTGGCTCACGCGCTTGTTCCAGGACCGGCTAGAGCGTGAGGGCGACCGCTACAAGCTTGACCTCTCGCTATCCGGCGATGAGCTATGGTCCGGAAGGGCGCTGTTGCAGGCGCTCAGTGTGTGAGTAACTGGTTCGAGTCTGACCAAAACACCCGTCAGTCCGCATACCGCTCCGGATCTGCCAGCAGCTTGGCCGGGCGGATCATGCGGATGCCGCGCCAAATCTGGAGGGAAAGCAAATCCTCGTCCTGGCTCACGATAGCCGACGCACCAGCGGCCACCGCCAACTCGAGATACCGGTTATCTTTTGGGTCGCGGCATTCGGTTACACTAAGGCGGGGCTCAAACAGCTGCGACCGCGCCCGCAACGCACCGAGCGCGCTTGCCACCAAGCCCGGCGATAGATAGCGCGACAGGAACGGCCGGGCCACAATGTCCAGCACTGCATCCTGCACGGCGGGCGACAGCGGCAGCTTGTTAGTCTCCGTTACCATCCAATACACGCGTTCGGCCAGTGTCTCTCGTCCGATGAGCGCCTGCACCAGCGTCGGCGCATCGAGCACGATCACTCCCGGCCCTCCTCGTTATAGGCCGCGAGCTCTTCCGCAAGCAGATCATCCGTCAGGCCGTGCATGTACGCGTGTACCTTCAACCGCCCGATAGCCTCGAGCAGCGGAGCCGCCGCCGCCGCGTCCGGCCGCAACTGCGCCCGCAACAGCGCACTCGCGAGCTGACCCAATTGATCCCGTGACGCCGGGGATTGCAGAGCGGGGGCGAGGTCCCGGTCGATTGGCAACTGAATGGAAGTCGTATCGGCCATGCACACACCGCTGCTGGTAACCGCCATGTCACGAGCGTGTGTCGAGGGGCACACTTGCGTCGTCCACGGCGTTATGCGGATTAACGCAAGTCAGGTCCGGGGGATAGAGACCATGCTAGGCCGGGTAGTAGCACCAGCGGTTTGTATCGCAGCGTTGGCCATCTCACCCGCGTACGGTCAGGCGGCTTCGCCAACGCTCCCGCCCGGAGCGGGGGGCGACGAAAAGACGCTGCAGACCCAGCCGGTGCCGGACGTAATCGCGCCCGGCTCGGCAGACGGGGCGCAAAACCAGTCGCGCCCGCTTCCCGATCCCGGCGTCTCCAGCAATCCACCGGTGATCCGCCCGCCCGTGACCGGCCCGATGCCGGTCATTCCACCCCCAGGCAGCCCGGGGGGTGATCCGCGCGTGATACCCAAGCCCTAATCAGGCCGGCGATCCCTCGAAAGTGAAACTGCAGCGCGGGGTTCGGTAGATGCCGGTTGCATGCCCCCGCGTCCAATGGCCATCGAAACGGGTGGCGTAGCCTTTTCTGTCCGCGCCGGCGGCGGCCCGGGTGCCCAGCAGGCCGCCGTCCGCCTCGGCCCCGCCTTCGACGACCCAGATCCCCTCATCCGGCACGAACTGCATAGTTCCGTTCCGAATTTGCAGCATGGCCCGGCTCGGCTGACATGTGGCTGACGCGCTCTGCGGCGTGAGCGGCCCCGTAAAGCGGAGATTAGGCGTGACCGGCGGGGTGCAACCGGCCAACGCGGCCAGCAACACCCCCGGCATCCGCATTCGTTTAGGAAACGCGGGTGATGTTGAGGTAGGTCGTGCCGTCCGGCTCCGTTCCGGCGCTTTGCACGAACTTGCTCTGATAATCAGCCAAACTCACCCCGGTGAAGGTAACCGAGCCATTGACCCCAGTCCCGCTTCCGCCGATCTCGGAATGTATGGTCGCCCCGGTATAGCCCGGCGTTCCATCGATCGACAGCGGCTGCGTGCTCACGCCGGCCCGGAAACCGAAGATGGTGACCGAGTCGCCCGAGTGGAAGTTAAGCAGCGTGGACCACGTCACCTGGCTGCCGCGTTCATCGACAAAGAACGTGTCGGTGCCGCCATCGGTCCCGGACGCGCCGACCAAGAAATTCGAACCGCCGCCGCCATCGATCACGTTGCTGCCGCCAAGCGCCTGCAACGCATCCGCCCCATCGCCCCCGTGCAGGAAAACGCTGTTGACCCGCGCGCTCAGAGCCACGCTGTCCGGGCTGTTCCACAGATATTGATACCGAAGATAGCTGACCGGGCCGTTATAGACGGTGCCGACATCCGCACCGCTGATGTCGTTGACGGTATCGGTGAAATTCACGGTCTCGATCGGCTTGGCGACGCTCGTCTTGATGTCGGTCTGCGCCAGGCCGCCCTGGGACGCTGTGGGTACGATGGTGAAGTCGTTGACGCTCGTGTAATTGCCCGTCAAATTGACGCTAAAAATCGCTCGGCCCGCGTTGGTGAAGTTCAGCACGCCACCGGTGCTTGTCACTTGAAACGCAACGGCGCTCCAGGGGGCGCTGAGGCCGATCACTTCATCGCCGGCGCCAAAACCTTGGATCGAGGCCGAAAACCGGCTGAAATCATCCAGCTCGAGCTTGCTGGCGCCGGTTTCGAAAATGATCGTCTGCCCGGCGCTCACCGCGTCCGTCTCTTGCAGCACGACCCCACCGCTGAGCCGCTGCGTACCCGTCCCGTTAACGCTGCCGAATAAGACGTTGGTCTGGGGCGTGCTGGCCGTATTGCGAAACGACATGATGCCGTCATTGTAGAGGACGCCGCTGCCGAAGGAACTGAGGTTGAAACCGCTACCGGTGACGCTCAACCCGCCCCGGTTGTCGAACGAGGTCGCCGAAACGGTTGACGATAGCGATAGGACGGCGCGGCTGCCTTTGAACGTAAGGCTACCCAGGTTCACGTTACCCCCGGCGAACGCCAGCGTCGTGTCCGGCCCCTCGGAATCGACAGTGATGCGGTCACCGGACAGAATGGCGGCGCCGGTCAGCGCAAGGGTTGGGCTCGCCCCGGTTCCGGTCAGCGTGATATTGAGCGGCGTCGGTAGATAGCCGTTATACGAAACGGTGCCGCTGGTGATCAGCGCCGTGTCGCCGGCAACGGGCGCCGCACCGCCGGACCAGTTGCCACCGGCAGTAAACGCACCGTCGGTGCCGTTCCAGGTCTTTGTAGCCATGAGGTCTCTTCCTATGACGAATGGTGCGGCGTGTTAGCACGCCCATTTGAGGCGCTCCACCGCTGAAAGCGACAATTTTAAGCAGACGCTAAAACAGAAACGGCCGCCCCGCAGGGCGGCCGCTCTGTAGCCGGGGCCGAGCCGAAGACTAGGCGCGGCGGCGGCGGATCAGGCCCAGGCCGGCCAGGCCCATGCCGAGCAGCGCCATGCTGGCGGGCTCAGGCACGGTGGACGGGGGAACCGCCGTCGGCGTGTAGGTGTAGGTCACGGAGACAACGCCGCTCGCCGTCGAGTTGATGGCGGCAGAGATGTTGTTACCACCACCCTGAACCGTCGTGCTGGACAGCGTGAACGCGTTGAATGTCAGCGCGCTGCCGGTGTAGTCGGACAGCGGGGCTGCGCTGGCCACCGAGGTGTTCGCGGTCGGGGCGAACGGGCCGTAGCTCGCGGTCGCACCAGCGGCCACAGCGCTGTAGCTCTGCGTCGCTACCAGGTCGAGCGACAGGTTGTTCAAGGACGCGATGCCGGAGGTCAGGGTGACCAGCGTATCAGTGGTCACCTTGAAGGTCTGCGGCTGGGCCGTGCTGTTGGTCACGGTGCCACCCACGGTGGCCGACGCGCCGTAAGCGATCGAGACGTTGGTCAGCGTGCCAAGAGCGGTGTTGAACGCAGGAAGCGTAAGCGGGCCGACCGAGAAATCGGTCTTGGTCGGGCCGAAATTGGTGGAGAACGTCTGCGTCAACGCCATCGCCGAGGTGGAGGCCAGGGTGATGCCCGCTACGACGAGGCCGATAAACTTGTTCATATTAAGCTCCTGTAGTGCTGTGTGCCTGAGTGAATTAAGCCTGCGCGGAGGCCTGGGTCAACGCGATTAGGCTCGGCCAACCCGGATTGGAACCAATTTTGAGGCAGAAAAACGCGAATAAGCGCTGACGAACTCGCGCGGCAGAAAAGACGATAAGTGGAACTTACACTATTACGGTTTCAGAACGAGCGCCCAGCAAATGCAAATAGCCCAAACGAAAACGGCCCCCCGATCGGGAGGCCGCCTTGTTCGGCAATGAAGAGTAGAGACTAGGCGCGGCGGCGGCGGATCAGGCCCAAACCGGCCAAGCCCATGCCCACCAGCGCCATGGACGCGGGCTCAGGCACAACGGACGGGGGCGGGACGGCGGTCGGCGTGTAGGTGTAAGTCACGGTGACCGAACCGCTCGCCGTGGACGTGATCATGGCGGAGATGTTGTTACCACCGCCCTGGATCGTGGTGCTGGACGAAGTCGCCGCGCTGAACGTCAGCGGACCACCGGTGTAATCAGACAGCGGCGTGGCGCTCGCCAAGGCAGTGGTGGCGGACGGCGTGTAAGGACCATAGGACGCCGTAGAGCCCGCCGCGACGCCGGAATAGATCTGCGAGGAGATCAGGTCGAGGGTTGCGTTGTTCAGCGCGGCAATCCCCGACGTCAGGCTAACCTGCGTGTCCGTCGTGACCTTGAAGTTCTGCGGCGTCGCCGTGCTGTTCGTCACGCTGCCACCGACCACGGCACTGGTGGTGTAGGAAAGCGCCACGTTCGTCAGGGTGCCGAGCGCCGTGTTGAACGCCGGAAGCGTCAGCGGGCCGGTGGAGAAGTCGGTCTTGGTCGGACCGAAATTCGTGGTGAAGGTCTGCGTCAGCGCGAAAGCCGACGTTGACAGCATGGTCATGCCAGCGAGGGCGAGACCGAAAAACTTGTTCATTTTTGAAGCTCCAAAGGGTAGTGGCCTGGGAGCGATAGAGACCTGATGACCCCAGCGAAGCAAGCCCAGCGCCAACCGGCTGATGCAAAAACGTAAAGATTTGCAGCGGTTTTTCTGAAAAAAGACGCAAAACCGGATGGCACCGTCCAAAATTGCAAAGCATCTTTTACATTGTAACGGTTATGCAACGTTGATCGGCATGGATAGGCAAGCTTCGCGCGCTCGGCTACGGTTAATCCAACGGTCGCAACGGGCCGGCGGAGCGAACGGCACCTTATGGCTACCGT
Source organism: Acetobacteraceae bacterium (assembly GCA_965246925.1). Lineage (GTDB taxonomy): Bacteria > Pseudomonadota > Alphaproteobacteria > Acetobacterales > Acetobacteraceae > JANPPS01. The sequence continues at coordinate 678,234 of OZ251994.1, forward strand.
AAACATCACGAATGTCACTAAACGCTTTGGCAGCACGGCCATCCTGCACGGCGTTAGTATCGACATCGCGGACGGCGAGTTCACCGTCCTGGTCGGGCCATCCGGCTGCGGCAAGAGCACCCTGCTTCGTATGATCGCCGGCCTCGAGGAGATCGACTCGGGCACTGTCGAAATCGGCGGGCGTGTGGTCAACAAAATACCGCCCAAACAGCGGGACATCGCCATGGTGTTCCAAAACTATGCGCTCTATCCGCACATGACCGTGCGGGACAATATGGCATTTAGCCTCGCCCTGGCCCGCGCACCTGCCGAGGCCATCGAGGAGCGGGTGACGCGGGCAGCCGGCATCCTTGGGCTTGGCGCTCTGCTGGACCGTTACCCCCGCCAGCTCAGCGGCGGCCAGCGGCAACGGGTCGCCATGGGCCGGGCGATCGTCCGCGATCCGCAAGTCTTTCTGTTCGACGAGCCCCTCTCCAACCTCGATGCCAAGCTCCGGGTGCAGACCCGGGCCGAGCTGAAGGATTTGCACCAGCGCCTGCGCACCACGACCATCTACGTCACCCACGACCAGATCGAGGCGATGACGATGGCCGATAAGATCGTCGTCATGAATGCCGGGCGCGTGGAGCAGATGGGTGCACCCCTCGACCTGTATGATCGCCCCGCCAACCAGTTCGTCGCAGGGTTCATCGGCAGCCCGGCCATGAACTTCCTGCCCGGGACGGTCGAGACTGAGGGATTTCGCTGCGAAGATGGCAGCCTTTGGCCATTGCCACCCGGCGTCGCCACCGGACGGCCGTCTATCTATGGCGTGCGGCCCGAACACCTGCAGCTCGCCCAGGCCGGGCAGCTAAAATCCATCCCTATTACCGTCCAGGTAGTCGAGCCGACCGGCTCCGAAACACAAGTGCACGGACGGTTGGGCTCCCTCCCGGTCATGGGCGCGTTCCGGGAGCGGATCGAGGCCAAGCCGGGCCAGCCCCTCCGGATTACAGCCGACCCGGCGCTCATTCATCTTTTTGATCGCGAGTCGGGCGTAAGACTTGTCGCATAGGTGTCGGATCCTCTAGCGGCTCTGGAACATCTTAGGCACGAATGGTTAATCAACTATTATCTGGGAGGAAACAAATGCAGAATTTTACGCGCCGAGGCCTCGGACTCGGTGCAGGCGCGCTCGCCACCACCGGCCTGCTCGGCACTGCCCACGCCACCGTTACTGGCAAGGATATGCCGGCACTCACCTTTCCCGTCGAAAAAGGCGCATCGCTCCGGGTGCTTCGCCCCGCCAAGTTCGTGGAGCCGGATGAAGTCATTTTCCGCGAAAACACCAAAGCTTTCGCTGAACAGACCGGGGTACAAGTCCGGGTCGATTTCTCGGGCTGGGAAGATCTCCGGCCGCAGACCGCCGTCACGGCCAATACCGGGGCCGGGCCGGACGTCGTTGTCGGCTGGACCGACGATCCGCACCTATACTCTGACAAGCTGCTCGACCTTACTGAAATCGGTGAATATCTGGGCGCCCGCTACGGCGGCTGGTACGAGTTGTCCGAAAAATACGGCAAGAAGTTCGGCACGAATCAGTGGATTGCCTTGCCGATGGGCGCCAGCGGCGGTCCGGCCGTCTATCGTGTTTCGTGGCTGAAAGAGATCGGGTTCGACGCGTTCCCCACCACGCTCGACGGCTTTCTGGACATGTGCCGCAAATTAAAGAAGTCCGGCCATCCCGCCGGGTTCTCCACCGGTCACGCCGTCGGCGACGCTAATTCATACTGTAGCTGGCTGGTATGGGCGTTTGGCGGCAAGATGACCGACGAGAAGAACGCAGTCACGATCAATTCCAAGGAGACGATCGAGGCGCTCAAATTCGCCCGCGCCCTGTATGAGACATTCATTCCCGGAACGAACTCCTGGCTCGATCCATCGAACAACAAGGCGATGCTTGCCGGTGAGATTGGTGCGACACAAAACGGCGTGTCACTGTACTACTCGGCCAAGAATAGTAATGATCCCGCTTTGAAGGCCATTGCCGCCGACATGAACCATGCCCGTATGCCGATCGGCCCTGTGGGTGTCAGCACCGAAGCCGCCCTGGCCATCAATGCTATGGCGTTCAAGCACACCAAGTATCCCAATGCCGCTAAAGCCTACCTCACCTACATGATGGAGGGGCCGCAATACGACAAATGGCTCAGCGGCAGCTTCGGCTATTGGGGCCAGCCGCTCCGCGCCTATGCCGACAGCGCAGTTTGGGCATCGGACCCGAAGATTACTCTCTATCGCGAGACGATGGAGAAGAGCCGCTGGCTAGCCTACCCGGGGCCGATTACCGAGGCCTCCGGCGCCGTGACGGCCGACTACGTCATCGTGGACATGGTCGCAGCCGCCAGCACCGGGGCGAGCACGCCGGAGGACGCCGCCCGGGAGGCGGAACGCCGGGCCAAGCGCTACTATCGCTCCTAAGGAGTATGCTGACGATTGCTTGCTTGCACACCGCCTTCTCGAACGTCGATGTGTTCGAGAAGGCGGCAGTCGGATTGCCAGTGCGGCTACGACACGACGTGCAGCCGCGCCTACTGCAATTTGCTGAGCAGTTCGGCCTTACCCCCGCCTTGATTGCCATGGTTCGTGACGCGGTAGCGCCGCCCCGTGATGCCGATGTCGCGATGCTAACATGCTCGACATTGGGACCGGCCGTCGAGTACCCGGTTTTACGGCCCGACCAAGCGCTGGCTGCCGCGGCCGTACGTCACGGCGGTCGGGTTCACGTCCTTTATACTACATCGACCACTGCGGACGTGACCCGTGCGATCTTCGAAACAGCTGGTTCGGTCACAGGAGCGGAGATCGAGTTCCATTTCATCGAAGGCGCTTGGAACCATTTCAAGCGTGGCGAGCTCGTAGCCTACCACAACCTCATCGCCCGGCACTCCGACCGCTGCAGCGGGATCGGCGTCGTTGCATTAGCGCAGGCTTCGATGGCAGGCGCTATCGAGCATTGCCAGGGCTCCAAGCCAATGACTAGCCCTCGTGCCGCGCTGGAATTCGCAGCCGAACGATGCGGAACTGCTTAGCGGGCTACTAATCGCTTTTTGCTCTTAGCCGGCGTTTCGATGTCCGGTTGCTTCACCGCCACCCCGCGGGTCTTCTTTGAAGCCGATGTTTTCTTGGCGTCGTCGGCGGACCCACCACTTAGACTGCGGCGCAAGGCCTCCATAAGGTCGATTACGTTTGTGTCTTGGGCTTCCTTCACCTGAGCGCCCGGGCTGTGGTCGGCCTTACTTTGAACCATCTCCCGCACAGCTTCGGCATAACGGTCGTGAAACGCGGTGGGGTCGAAGGGACCTGCCTGCCTCGAGATGATGGCCTTCGCGATGTCAACCATTTGCGGATCGACCGCCACCTCTGGAATGTCGTCGAACACGGCCCGCTCGTCGCGCACTTCGTCATGGGACCGCAGCGTCGTCAGCAACATGCCATGTCCACGCGGCTCGATTGCCACGGTCCGTTCGCGCCCGGACATGACTACCCGGCCGATGGCAACCCGCTCTTCACCTTCCATGGCGTCCCTAATAACGGCATACGGCTCTTGCAGCTCCTTTTTACCCGCGGGAGCTAAGAAGTACGGCTCACCCCAATAAAGCCGGTCGATCTCACGTGTGCTAACGAACCGCTCGATCTGAATGGTCTTCGTGCTCTCGAGCTTCACGGATTTTAGTTCGTCATCGCTGACGATGATATATTGCCCTTTCTCGATTTCATATCCGTGCAACAGAGACGACCGGGGCACGTCCGGAGCCTCTTCGCCCATTTCGGGATCGCGCCAAAACTGCTTGACCCGGCGCTTGGTCTCAGGATGTAGGAGGTGGAAGTGCACCCCCTCCCCCTCGCTCGTGGCCTTGATCATCGCGACCGGACAGGTCACCAACGAAAGCCGGAGGTGACCCTCCCAAATCGGTCTCGCCATGGTTCATCTACCTTGCTAGGCCAATATAACGAGACTGGCCTTTACAGGTTGCTTCATTGAAAATGCAGTGAACAAATAAAGTATTACTGTGATGCAGCCCGGTAAGCCAATGAGTTGTGTAGGTTTTTCACGATCGGGGCTGTCACGTCCGCATAGGACGTAATGGGCAGCGGACGCCCGATCAGATAACCTTGCAGTTCATTGCACCCCTCTTTCCGTAGTGCATCGGCCTGTCCAGGCGTCTCCACTCCTTCTGCAATCACGGGCAGGTTCAGACCCCGGCCAAGGCCCAGAACGGCGCGGATGATAGCGTCGGCACCGTCATTCCGTCCGAGGTCGGCCACGAAACCACGATCGAGCTTGATCTTGTCGAACGGAAAAGCGCGCAAGCTCGCCAAGGAGGAGTAGCCCGTGCCGAAATCATCCATTGCCAGCCTGACACCCATGGCCCGTACTTTGTGCAACGACGTGATGACGTGATCGGGCTGGTGGGTGTGTGAGGCGCTAGCGTTAGAAAGCAGCACACTCTCCGTCACCTCAAGCTCGAGCCGTGCCGGGTCTAGGCCGGATTGCTGCAAAGAAGCTTGCACCAGTGCAGGCAGGTCATCTTGCTGTATCTGCAACGCTGACACGTTGACCGCGATCCTAAGCGGAACGGCCCACGTAGCGGCCTCCATACAAGCTTGCCGCAATACCCAGGCGCCGATGTTGACAATCAGGCCCGTCGCCTCTGCAACCGGAATGAATACCCCCGGGGACACTGTGCCCCGCTCAGGATGCTGCCAGCGCAACAGCGCCTCGAAACCTAAAACGGCGCGGCTCCCGGCATCAGCTTGCGGCTGGTACGCTAGGCTCAGTTCACCCCGAACCAGCGCAAGCCTTAAATCCTGCTCCAATGCACGGCGCTCCCGATGCTGCCCATCGAGCCCGGGCTGAAAGAAAGCATAGCCGTTGCGGGCTCCTTCCTTCACGCGCGTGCGGGAGGTGTCGGCCGCGGCAAGCAACGCCGATGTCTCACCGTCACCCAAGCCTGGCGCGATGTCGTCTGGAAATAGCGCAATACCCACCGACACGGTCACCGCTGCCTCGACCGAACCAAGTTTGCAAGGCTCCCCTAATAGGGAAACCAGGCGTTCAGCCATACGCCTTGCATCTTCCGGGCCTTCCAGTGCCGCCTGCAGGACGACGAACTCATCCCCGCCGAGCCGGGCGACCGTGTCACCCTCACGGACGTGCTGACGAATGCGTCCGGCCAACTCGACCAAAAGCTGGTCACCGACAGCGTGGCCGTGCAGGTCGTTCACCGTCTTGAATCCATCGAGGTCCAACGCGTGCACTGCCAGCCGCTGGCCGCGCCGCCGGGCCAAGATTATGTTTTGCTTCAGTTGTTCCGTTAATTGCACCCGGTTTGCCAGCCCGGTCAGGGCGTCAAACCGGGCGAGGTAGCGCAAGTGCTCGAGCGCGCGCTTCCTTTCCGTGATGTCTTGGACTACTCCGCGGATCGCCACCACCGTGTCAGCCCGGTCACGCTCACTCCGCAGTTCCGTCCGTCGCCAATGAACGGTCCCGTCCGGCAAGATAGTCCGGAACTCGAGATCGCACGCGGCGCCGGTCTGCCCGATCCTCGCATACGCCGCCTCGACCTCCGGACGGTCCTCCGGATGCACGAGCAGAAGCGCTCCCTCCCAGGTCGGCATGAAAACGGAAGGATCCGTGCCGAACAGCTCATGCAGTTCCTCCGACCACACGAGAGCCTGGCTTCGCACGTCCAGCCGCCACATCCCGATCCGCGCGATGTGGTTCGCAAGCCTGAGGTCCAGCTCCCGCCCTGCTGACTTGCCTGCATCCCGCAACGTCCGGTTCACCAGCGTAGCCAACCGCCGCCCCAGTGGATCCTGCGCCAAGGCCACCGGCCTACCCGGTGCCGCCCCCGTGATACGCGCATCCAGCTGCGCACAGACTCGCTTCACGTCTCCTATCAGAGCTGCGCGCTTACGGCGCAAAGCCGGCTCAAGGTCAGGACGGGGGCGCGCACGCATGAAGGAACCTCGGCGGTTGACCTTCTCAGGGTAACCGAGAGATCTTACTACTTCGTTAACGCGCCCGTACTCTAGCAAGCTAGAGCGGTAATGGCCGTGCAGCCGCAAGAAAATCGGCCCAAGGGTCGGCCCGCTTCAACAGGTCCGGAACCGTCCGGATAGTATATCTCGCCGGATCGAGCTTCGGCCCAAGTTGCTTCCAATCGATCGGTACAGACACCGTGGCTCCCGGGCGTGCCCGCGGCGACCAGGCCGCCACAGCCGTCGCCGTCCGGTCGTTCCGCAAGTAGTCCAAAAAGATTTTGCCGACCCGGGCGCGCTTGGACATGACAGCCACGTACCGGTCCGGCGCCTCGGCGGACATCAGTTCGCACAGCGACCGCGCGAACGCCTTCGCCGCGGGCCACTCTGTCTTAGGCACCAGAGGTGTCACGACGTGCAGCCCCTTACCGCCCGTTGTCTTCACGAAACTCGCGAGACCTCGCGTAGCCAGGCGGTCCCGTACCTCCCGCGCTGCCGCGATCACCCGGGCAAAATCCAGCCCTTCATCCGGATCAAGATCGAACACGAGGCGGTCCGGGCGCTCGATGTCCGAGGCTGGTGCCCCCCATGGGTGCAGCTCCAAGGCGCCAAGCTGCGCCAACGCCGTCAGTCCCTCGGCGCTGTCCACCATTAAATATGGCTCCTTCTCTGAGCGGACCGGAACGGCGTGGATCAGCGCGGACTGACCTCGCATGGCATGCCGCTGGAAGAACCGCATGCCATGAATGCCGTCAGGCGCACGAACGATCGATACCGCGCGCCCGCCAACATACTTCAGCAGCTGCGATGCAACCGCGGCATAGTATTGAGCCAAGTCCCCCTTGGTCAGCCCGTCCTCCGGCCACAACAGCTTTTCCGGATGAGTAACTCTTACTGCGGCCTGAGTCGCTTTTCCTGTAGTCCTTGTTGGAGTGCTTGGTATTTCGACATCCACCGCCGGTTTGTCTTGGCGGATGCCTTTGAACGATGCCTGGCGCAGCCTGCCTTCGCCCGTGTATCCTTCATAGGCGATCTCTGCCACCAACTCCGGCTTGACCCAACCCTCGGCTCCTTTCGGCGCAGTTGAGAACGGCGCCTTGTCGGTCTGCAATGCCCGGAGGCGGGTCATAAGCCCGTCCGAGGCGGCGCCGCTGACGCCAGACCCGACCCGGCCAAGGTACACCAAAGCTGGCCGATCCTCCCCATCTCCGCGGTAGGCGCCGACCATTAGGACCAATTGCCCGGCCGCCCCCCGGGCCCAGCCGCCGATTACGAACTCATCCCGGCCCCTACACTTGGCCTTCACCCAGGCCGCCTGCCGGCCCGAGGCATAGACCGAGTCTGCCCGTTTGGACACCACGCCCTCCAGACCAAGCTGGCAGGCCGACTGCAACACAGCCTCCCCCGGCACATCGAAGTGGCGCAAGTACCGCACTCCTTGCAACGGCGCCGCCAACAATCGCTCCAGAGCCGCCTTGCGCTGCAGCAAGGGACGCTGACGCAGGTCCTCGCCGTTCCACAGTAGATCGAAGGCAAAGAACACCAGATCCTGCGTCGCCTGCCGCTCGATAGCGCTTTGTAGCGCCGCGAAGTCCGGGTTGCCGTCCTTGTCTAAAGCGACAAGCTCACCATCCACCACCGTATCGCCAAGCCGGGCCAACCCGGGGGCGGCACCGCGGAAACGATCCGTCCAGTCGTGCCCGTTGCGGGTATAGAGCGTCACCTTTCCGGAACGCACGTGCGCCTGGATTCGGTAGCCATCGAGTTTTAGCTCGTGCAGCCACCCGGCTGTGACCGGCGAGCGATCGGTCGCTGTGCACAGCTCGGGCGCGATGAAACCCGGCATGCCAGCTTTTTCCACCGGCGTCTTGCGGGCGCGCTTGGCAGGAATTTTCGGCTCACTGTCTGGAACCTGCTCCACGCCCTGAGCCACCTGCTCCAGCGTGCGGCCGCTCGCGACGGAGGTGTCCAGGTCGAGCAGCGCCGCCGCACTGCCGGGCCGGGCTGCGACATCTTTCTCTTTGATGAGCAGCCAACTGGTCTGCCGCTCACCCTCCTTACGCTTCAGCCGTATCAGGACCCACGCGCCCGTCATTTTTTCCGCTGAGACGCTGAACTTTAGTTCACCCCGGGCAAGGTCATCCTCGGCCGTCAGGCCTTTGCCATGGACGATATGCGTCCAGGTGCCCCGGTCCCATACGATAACCGTTCCCGCGCCATAGCTTCCTTTCGGGATAGAGCCCTCGAACGATCCATAATCGACCGGATGATCCTCGACCTCGACCGCGAGGCGCTTTTGCGACGGGTCCAGGCTTGGCCCCCGCGTCACCGCCCAGCTCTTCAACACGCCGCCCAGCTCCAGCCTGAGGTCATAATGCAACCGGGTCGCGGCATGCTTTTGCACGACAAACAGGTGAGATGCGCTGTCGACGACGCGCCCTTCCGGCTCACGCGTGCGGCTAAAATCGCGCTTGGCTTTGTAGGCTCGGAGATCGTCCATGCTATGCAAACCAACCGGCGCGGGAAAAGTTCGGAGTTGCTGGCCCTTCCCCTCGTTCGGCTGCATACTGACGCCAAGAAGTTTGCGGGAGGCTACCGATGAGCGACGTCGTGACTGGGACAGTCCCGCATTCCTGGCAATGGTCAGCCCCTAAAGACAATTGGCTCATCCGCTTGTTTGACCATAAGGGCTTCCTCGCGGCCCTTTGCCTGTTCCCCGCCCTGGCTCTGTTACTGGTGTTTCTCACCTATCCGCTCGGCCTCGGCGTGTGGCTCGCCTTCACAGATACCAAGATCGGACGGGCTGGCGTCTGGGTCGGACTAGAAAACTTCGAAAGTCTCTGGCATGATCGCATTTTCTGGCTCAGCGTCACCAACACCCTGTTCTATACAGCGCTGGCGACTGCCGGAAAATTCGGTCTTGGCCTTTGGCTGGCTTTGCTGCTGAACCAGAACGTGCCTTTCAAGTCGCTTGTCCGCGCCATCATCCTGGTGCCCTGGATCGTGCCGACCGTTCTATCTGCCATCGCGTTCTGGTGGATATACGACCCGCAGTTCTCCATCATCTCATACGTCCTCAAGAACGCCGGCCTCATGCAGACCAATATCGACTTCCTCGGCTCCCCTTGGCACGCGAGGCTTTCCCTGATCTCCGCCAACATTTGGCGGGGCATTCCCTTCGTCGCCATCAGCCTTCTGGCCGGCCTCCAGACCATTTCACCCTCACTCTATGAAGCCGCCATGCTGGACGGTGCCACATCCTGGCAGCGATTCATTAAGATAACCTTACCAATGCTGATGCCTGTTCTCAGTGTGGTCCTCACCTTCTCCGTCCTGTTCACCTTCACCGACTTCCAGCTCGTTTACGCCATCACGCGCGGTGGCCCGGTCAACTCAACCCACCTCATGGCCACTCTCGCCTTTCAGCGCGGCATACCCGGTGGCCAGCTCGGTGAAGGCGCGGCGATCGCCGTCGCGATGATCCCGTTCCTCGTTGCCGCTACCCTCATCAGCTATTTCGGCCTGGCCCGCCGTAAGTGGCAGCAAGGCGAAGCCAATGACTGACAGCACAGAACGTCAGGGCGCACTATCCTGGGACAGTGTTCCCCGCAGGGTCGTTACCCTGTATATTCCTTTAGCCACATTCATCTTGGTGCTGCTGTTCCCATTCTATTGGATGGCGGTCACGACATTCAAACCAAACAACGAACTCTACAACTATAAAGAGTTCAACCCTTTCTGGGTTCACTCCCCCACGCTACAAAACGTTAAAAAGCTTCTGTTCGATACCGACTACCCGCAATGGCTCATGACCACCATGGGCATCGCCGCCGCCGCGACCGCTATCAGTCTATTTGCCAGCGTGCTCGCCGCCTACGCCATTCAGCGTCTTCGCTTCAAAGGTAGCGAGTGGGTCGGCCTAGGAATCTACTTGGCCTACCTTGTGCCACCCAGCATCCTGTTCATCCCGCTGGCCACGATGGTCTTCAAACTCGGATTATTCGACACGCCTTGGGCCCTCATCCTCACTTACCCGACCTTTCTGATCCCGTTCTGCACGTGGCTGCTGATCGGCTACTTCAAGTCCATTCCCTATGAACTCGAGGAATGCGCCCTGATCGACGGCGCCACCCGCCTACAAATCCTGCGCCGAATCACCCTGCCCCTCGCCGTTCCCGGCCTCATCAGCGCCGGCATCTTCGCCTTCACGCTCAGCTGGAATGAGTTCATCTACGCCCTCGCCTTCATACAATCATCCGAGAAGAAGACCGTGCCCGTCGCAGTCCTCACCCAACTCGTCCAGGGCGACGACTATCAATGGGGGGCGCTCATGGCCGGCGCCCTGTTCGGCTCCATCCCCGTGGCGATCCTCTACTCGTTCTTCGTCGAATATTACGTGTCGTCGCTCACCGGCGCGGTGAAGGAATAGGCTTCACAAGCGCCCCGCCCATCGCCAAATCTCCGTCACAAGGAGAACCCAATATGGAACAAGCCACATTAGGCGGCGGCTGCTTCTGGTGCCTCGAGCCTGTGTTCACAGCGCTTCGCGGCGTGCAATCCTCAGTCTCCGGCTACGCCGGCGGCACCGTGCCCAACCCGACCTACGAGCAAGTCTGCGGCAAGCAGACCGGCCATGCCGAGGTCGTCCAGGTCACCTACGACCCGGCGGTCATCAGCTACGCCGACCTCCTTCGCATCTTCTTCACCCTGCATGACCCCACGACCCTGAACGCCCAGGGCGCTGACCACGGCCCGCAATACCGCAGCATCGTCCTTACCCAGTCGGACGAGCAGGCCGAAACCGCCCGCACCGTCCGGGCCGAGATGGACGCGCTCAGGATCTGGCCACATCCGATCGTGACCGAGATCGTCCCGCTGACCCAGTTCTGGCGGGCCGAGGACGAGCATCAGGACTACTACGCCCGCAACCCTTGGTCCGGCTATTGCCGCGCCGTCATCTCGCCCAAGGTCGCCAAGCTGCGTAAGATCTTTCAGGACCGCCTGAAGGCGCCGCAAGCCGCATGAGGCATGAACTGGCCGAGGCATACCGCGCCCTCGGCCGGGAGCGGCTGATCGAGGGCAGCGCCGGCAACGTCAGCATCCGAAGCCAAGCCGGCATGCTGATATCGCCGACCAGGACCACGCCGGAGCAGGTTACGCCCGAGTCGCTGATCGACATGGCGCTGGACCAGCCGGCGGCGGGCGCCAGTAGCGAATGGTTCTTCCACGCGGCGATCTACCAGGACCGCCCGGACGTTCGCGCCATCGTGCATACGCATAGTGACCACTGCACGGCGCTGGCCTGCCTCAATCTCGCCCTGCCGGCCTTTCACTACATGGTCGGCACGTTCGGCGGCGATGACGTCAGGTGCGCCCCCTATGTCACGTTCGGCACGCCCATGCTGGCGACGCTCGCGGTGGAGGCGCTACGGGACCGGAGCGCGTGCTTACTGGCCAATCACGGCATGATCGTCGCGGGCGGGACGCTTCAGAAGGCGATGGACGCCACCCGCCTGCTGGAACAGCTCGCGCGTCAATACTTACTGTGCCTCGCGGCCGGTAGGCCCCGGGTCTTGACGACGGATGAAATGGCAGCCGCGCACGAGCGGTTCCGCAGTTACTGATCCCTGTTCGAACGCTGCCATCATCGCCCGGCCGATCATGGCCGCGACGCCGGGCACGACGGCATTGCCGAGGGCTTGGAGGCGCCGGCGCCGGTCCAGCCCGCTGGAAACCCCATCATCCATTCGGCAAACTCCGGATCCAACCGCCCACCCACTGCATCGTTCAGCTGGCAGGCCCGGCGCCGGCCCCGTTGCGCCGCCGACCCAGCTTTCCAATCTCGCGCCACCACAGTCGGCACGAACGGCTTCGGCCACCACCCACACCCGCTCCCGCCGGTGCGGCGCGCCGGCATGGCCAGCACCCACCACGACCGGCCAGCAGGCGTAACCGAGCGCCTCCAACTCACACATGACCCGGTCCGCGCCGCGGCTTCGGAGGCCAGGAACGTTCTCAACCACCACCCAGCGCGGTCCGCACTCGGCGACCAAGCGCGCCATTTCGGCCCACAGGCCCGACCGGGACCCGGCGAGCCCGGCGCCTCGCCCAGCCTGACTGATATCCTGACAGGGAAATCCACCGCAGAGCAGCGCCGGCCATGGCACTCCGTCGGCGTGTAAGCCCTTGCCGGTAAGGGTGCGGATGTCGGTATAGACGGGGATACCGGGCCAATGCCGGGCCAGCACGCGCCTGCAGAACTCGTCCTGCTCACAGAAGGCGATGGTCCGCATGCCCGCCCAGTGCAAGCCGAGGCTGAAGCCGCCAATACCGCTGAACACATCGAGGACCGTCACCGCTTGCTGCATGCGCCCGCGGTAGATTTTCTTGGATGCAGCTTCAATAGCCGAAATGACTGGATTCACGAAAATGTGACCTGCGATCCAGGATTACCGTGCCGCAAAGGTGCCGTATTTGCGCTCGGTTGGGTCGACAGACGTCGAGATTTGTTCAACGCTGTGAGACACCGTAGGGAGACTCGCACCAATGCGACAGACGGAATTAGCCTACCGGAGACGTCCTGAACCGTTTTCACCGCAGATGAGCGTTGCGGCAACCATGTCGCTTGCCGTGCTATGCTGGATTGGCGTGATCTGGTTCGTGCACTTTCTGATGCATTTCCACTAGCCGTCAGCGTAGCACAATCTCTACCCGGCGGTTTTGCGGTTCACGCACACCGTCCGCGGTGGCGACCAAGGGGCGGGCCTCGCCGAAGGCTTGTGTCGTGATGGCGGCACGCGGCACGCCAAGCCGGACCAGCTCGCCCGCCACAGCGGCCCCTCGGCGCTGGGAAAGCCCCTGGTTATACTGCGGCGTGCCAGACCGGTCGGTATGTCCCGACACCTCTATCCGGGTCACGGCCACCCGGGTCGTCGCTTGCGCGGCCTCCGCCACGATCGCCCGCGCGCGTTCGGTCAGATCCGCCCGGTCCCAATCGAAGAACACCAGGTATGACCGTGCAACCTCCCGCACCGCTGGAGCCGGGGTGTCGGCCACTGGCGGTGCCGGCGGAGTGACATTGAAGGCGTAGCGAAGGCCTAGTAGCAGATCGTGATTGTAGTTACCGCTCGTCGTCACCCGGCGCGAGAAGGCCGGCTGCCCCTCGACGGTTTGGGTAAACGTCCGGGTGCCGGTCAGACCCATGTAGCGATACTCGGCCGTCAGGGAGAGGCCGACGACTGGCGGGATCGGAAAAGACAGCCCAGCGATGGCTTGGTAGGCGAAGCTACCTTCCGTTCCGCCTGTGCGGATCACGGCGTTGTTGATGATGACTGGCCCCGCCCCCGGCGCATCGAAGACGATGTTGCCCGATTGCGTCAGCTTCCGCGTCACCCACTGATACCCGGCACCGGCGCCAATATACGGATAGACGTAGGGGCTGCCGATATCCAGATCGAACAGAACGTTTGCCATCGGCCCATACTTTTCTTGCCGCCCGCCAAAGGAGCCTAGGTCCGTCTCGCCCCGCCGGTTGTTGCGGTAATCTCCCTCGACCTCCAACCGCAGGCCATTGCCGAACCCATACCCGGCGCTGCCGATGCCTGCGACCCCCGCATCATACCCCGTCTTCGCCCCATTCCCGCCGACGACGCCGCGGGGATAGCGAACCGACTTGATATGCTCGTTCTGAAGAAAATTGGCTCCGCCAGACCCGCCGACATACAGGCCGCTGACCGGCTGCGCCCAGCCCAGCACGGGCAACAAGGTCAAGGTCGTAAACGCCAGCAGCGAGGAACGGATCATACACTCTCTCCAAAGGCACCGCGGACAGGCGCCGACATACTTCCGGTCCGGCGTAGCACGAAACAAGACGCTCGCCCTTCGTTCGTCAAGGTGGGCTAGGGCACGCACTAGCCCGGCCAGGACTTGTCAAGAAAAAGGCCGGCCCCGCGAAGGGCCGGCCCTTTCCTAAGCGCGAAAGCGTACTGCTTAACGCAGCACGATCTCGACGCGGCGGTTCTGCGGCTCGCGCACGCCGTCGGCGGTCGGAACGAGCGGGCGGCTCTCGCCGAACGCCTGCGTCGTGATCGCCTGGCGCGGCACGCCGAGGCGCACGAGCTCGGCTGCAACGACCGACGCGCGGCGCTGCGACAGGCCCTGGTTGTAACGCGGGGTGCCCGACTTGTCGGTATGGCCCGACACTTCGATGCGCGTCACTGCGACGCGGGTTGTGGCCTGCGCGGCTTCTGCCACAATCTGACGCGCACGTGCGGTCAGGTCAGCACGGTCCCAATCGAAGAACACGAGATAGGTGCGCGCAACCTCACGCGGCGGCTGCACGGGCGCGGCCACGACCGGCGGCGGAGCCGCGTTGAAAGCGTAGCGCACACCGACCATGATCGAGTGGTTGTAGTCGTCCTGATAGGTCAGGCGCGCCCGGGTCGCCGTTCCCACGCCTGCAGCCTGGTTCGAGAAATACTGATAGTTATACGTCCGGTCACCGACCAAGCCGTGGAAGCGGTATTCGGCCGTCAGCGCCAAGCCCGGCACGCCGCCAATCGGGAACGCGACACCCGCGATCGCCTGGTAGGCAAACGCACCCTCACCAGCGTTGGTGCGATAGAGCTGGTTCACGCCACCGGGGAAGCCGGCGATGGAAGCGGACTGACCGGCCAAACGGACGTTGTGATGCTGGACGTAGTCATATCCGGCGCCCAAGCCGACATACGGCGAAATCGCGGCCGGGAAGAAGCCCAGGCCCAGCACGTTCGGGTCGAAATCATACAGCACGTTCAGCGCGCCGCCATACTTCTGCTCGTCACCACCGGTGCGGGCATTATAAGCGAACAGCTGGCTGGAGCTGCGGAACTTGTTCTGGCGATAGCTGCCTTCGATCTCGAAGCGCAGGCCGTTGCCGATCCCGTAACCGATGCTCGCCACAGCCGCCACACCCGGGCTAAACCCGATCCGGCGGTTGGTGCTGAGGTTGTTCGGGAAGAAAGCGGCGGCCGGTACGGACGCGCGGTTCAGGTTTTCCCGCTGCAGAAAGTTAACACCGGCGCCAGCGCCGACATACAAGCCGTTGATCGCCTCGGCCTTGGCAACCACCGGGGCCGCAAGGACGGTCGCGACCAAGAGGGCGCTACGGAGCTTCATGGGGTTCTCTCCTCAATACAATGTCTGCGCTCATCACGCATCCGGGGGATCGCGGGGACAAATCCCCCCGCCTCTCGGTAAACAGACCATACTCACTGAAGATGCGAAGTGCGAGGGTGGTGTGGCTGATTTCAGCCCCCTTGTGGTAAATAAGCCACAAGTATAGCAGATGTGACACACGCGCCCGTGAACGTTAAACAATACGGGCCTCGAACGGCGGCAGTAAATCCGGCGCCTCGAACTCCAGAACCCATAAATCAGGGTCCCGGCCGACCTGCCGGGCGACATACGCGTCCGCCATCGCCTGATCGACCGGCGCCGCCCCGGTCGCGCGAATCCATGATAGCTCCGCCCCGCTACGCATTTGCGACAGCACCGTAAGCCCCTCACGGCCGCGCAATACGATCAGCACGCCGCCCGCATCCGCGTCACCCGGGCGAAGCACCGCGCCAGGCCGCCCGTCGATATCGCCCATACGCAAAGCCATCTGGACCCATAGCTTGGCCTTCACCCGCGCTTCGCTCATCCCGTCATGTGGCGCGCGCGCGGCAGTACGTGCAAGATGCCGTGCCCTTGATGAAGGACCCGATATGCGCACCCTGCTTCTCGTCCTGTGCTTGTTGTTCGCGTCCCCCTTACACGCCGCCGACAAGGTGTCCTTCGGCCTGGACTGGCTGGCAGAGGCCGAGTACGGCGGCTATTATCAAGCGGCCGCCACCGGAATCTATGCCAAGCACGGCCTCGACGTCACGATCCGCCAAGGCGGGCCCCAGGCCAATCAGGCTCAGCTATTGCTGGCAGGCAACCTCGATTTCATCATCACCGGTAATGCGTTCCTCAGCCTCAACATCGCTCAGGAGAAGCTGCCGTTCACGACCATCGCCGCGATGTTTCAGCGTGACCCCACGGTGCTGATCAGCCATCCCGGCACCGGGCATGACACGTTCGAGTCGCTGCGCGGCCAGCCCATCATGATCGGTGCCGCTACCCGAACCAGCTGGTGGAACTTCCTGCGCGAAAAATACGGCTACACCGACGCGCAAATCCGCCCTTACACCTTCAACACCGCCCCGTTTCTCGCTGACAAGAGCGCCGTCCAGCAGGGCTATCTCGGCAGCGAGCCTTTCACCATCAAGCAACAGGCCGGCTTTGACCCGGTGGTGCTGCTTTTGGCGGACGCCGGGTTCAACGGCTACGCCAGCCTCATCACCACCAGCGACAGGCTGATCAACACCAATCCGGACTTGGTGCAGCGCTTCATCGACGCCAGTATCGAGGGCTGGGCCTCCTACCTCGATACCGACCCGGCGCCGGGCAATGCTTTGATCAAGCAAGCCAACCCCGACATGTCCGACGCCCTGCTCGCCTACGGGCGGGACGTGCTGAAATCCCGCGGCATCGTCGCCTCCGGTGACGGTATCGGCGCCATGACGAACGCCCGCTGGTCCAGCTTCGTAACCGCAGTACAGTCCGAAGGCCTCTACCCCAAAGACCTAGACTGGCACCGCGCCTACACCACAAAATTCCTGAAGAAGTGAGGATTGCAGCCCCCTCTCCCTCCGGGAGAGGGTTGGGGTGAGGGACCCGACAAACCCAGCCTCTGCCACCCCAGGACCAGCATGCTATCCCTCAAGAACATAACCCACCGCTACCCCAACGGCACCACAGCCCTAAAAAACGCCACCCTAAACCTTGAAAGCCAGGAATTCATCGCCCTCCTGGGCCCATCCGGCTGCGGTAAATCGACCCTGCTCCGCCTCATCGCCGGCCTAGATCAACCCACGCAAGGCACGGTCCAGACCAACACCACGAACATCGGCTACGTTTTTCAGGACCCCACGCTCCTACCTTGGGCCACCGCGGAGCAGAACGTCACCCTCCCGCTCCGCCTCCAAAAACGCTCCGGCGACGCCAGGGCCGCCTTGGCCCGCGTCGGCCTGCAAGACTCCGCCCAGGCCCGGCCCCGCGAACTCTCCGGCGGCATGCGCATGCGCGTCTCCCTCGCCCGCGCCCTGGTCGGCAACCCCGACCTGCTGCTACTCGACGAACCATTCGCCGCTTTGGACGAGTTCACCCGCCACGCGCTCCAGGAAGACCTCCGTACCCTCTGTCAACAACAAGCCTGCAGCACCGTCTTCGTCACCCACTCCATCTACGAAGCCGCTTACCTCGCCAGCCGCATCATCCTCATGTCCCCCCGCCCCGGCCGCATCGTCGCCGAAATCATCTCCGCAGTTCCGGAGGGCCCGGACCGCCGCCTCAGCCCGGAATACATCGCTCTCGTCGCCGAACTGACCCACGCTGTGCGCCCATGAACCCGGCCCCCGCCGCGTTCGCCGTCCTATCCCTCGCCCTATGGGAGGCGGCGGTCCGTATCTGGCACGTCCCCTCCTACATCCTCCCCGGTCCGCTCGGCATCGCCGCCGCATTCTGGGCCGCCCCGACGCTCCTGCTCGGCTCCCTCGCCTCCACCCTCCTGGTCACCGCCGCCGCGCTGGCCGCGAGCGTCATCCTGGGTGTTGGCCTCGCCTTGCTGATGGCGCTCAGCCCTTGGGCCCGCGCCGCCGTGCTACCCTGGGCCATCGCGCTGCAGGTCACGCCCATCGTCGCCATCGCACCGCTTGTCATCATCTGGATCGGCGATCCCTTCGCCGCCCTCGTCACCTGCGCCACGATCGTCGCGTTCTTCCCGGTCTTCAGCAACACCGCCGCCGGCCTCGCCGCGGTCCCGCCCGAGCTCCTCGACCTCTTCCGCCTCAACCACGCCACCCCCTGGCAGACCCTTCGCCTGCTACGGGTTCCGGTTGCCACTCCGCAGTTCTTGGCCGGCCTCCGCGTCTCCGGCGGCCTGGCCCTGGTCGGCGCCGTCGTGGCCGAGTTCGTGGCCGGCTCCGGTGGCGTCGCCTCCGGCCTTGCCTTCCGCATCTTGGAGGCCGGCTATCGCCTGCAAATCCCCCGCATGTTCGCGGCCCTAGCCTTGCTCTCCGCCGCCGGAATGGCCATCAACGCAGCGTTAGGAGCCTTCCAGCACTGGCTTCTGCGCCGAATGGGATGATGATATGACCAACCGAAAGATGTCACCGGGCCAGAAGGCCTATGAGGAAAAGCGCGCCGCCAAACGGGGCAAGTCCCTCGAAAAACACCTTACGGAAAAGCAAAAGCAGGCCGCCGCCGAGAGCGCACCGCCCAAGCCCCCCAAGAAGCCCGGCCTGATAAGCCGCCTGCTGGACCGCGCTCACCAGCCCTTGAAGAAGTAGTGGAATCATCCTCTCCCGCCGTAAAGGTGCCGGGGTGAGGTGCACGGCAAGCGCAAAGCGAAGTCAGCAAATGACCCTAGCCATTCACGCCGACTGGAGCATCGATCCCAGGAAGCGCTGGATGTGCATCGCCGGGCATCAAGGGCTTAGAGTCGAACCAGTCGGCCCCGTGGACACTCTCCTAGCGCGGCTGAAACAAGAAGGCGCCCACCGACCCATAGCGCTGGGCGTTGACTTTCCTCTAGGCCTCCCTCGCGCATACGCCGAGAAACACGCAATCCACAGGAACTTCCCGACTTTCCTCAGAAATCTTCCTACAGAATTTCTGAGTGTCGCGCCTGATCTCTCCGATGTTCACTCGGACCGCCCCTTCTACCCGCAACGGGGCCGCGCCGGCATGACCCGACTCTCCCACGCCCAGGCCATAGGCCTAGTCACCGCGCAGGACCTCTCCCGCCACTGCGACCGCAAAACGACCGACCGCCCGGCGGGCGCGCCACTTTTCTGGACGCTCGGCGCCAACCAAACTGGCAAGGCCGCCATATCCGCCTGGCGCGACCTTATCATTCCCGCACTAGGCGGCCCAAATCCCCCCGCCCTTTGGCCCTTCGACGGCCCGTTCCTCGCTCTGCTCGAGCCTGGCCGTATCGCCATCGCCGAAACCTACCCGGCCGAAGCCATGCGCCAGCTCGGTATCGTCATGAACGGCAGCAAACGCCGCCAATCCGACCGCATCGCCCTCGCCCCAGCCCTGCACGGCACCATGGCGCGCCTTGGTGTTCACCCGGCCGGTCCCCTGGCCCAATCCATCCAGACCGGCTTCGGCTCCGCAACGTCGGGGGAAGACCAGCTTGACTGCCTGCTCGGCGTGCTCTGTGTCCTGAACGTCTTACGAGGCCACCGCCCCGGCACCGCCCCCGCCGACCCCTGGATCCAGCAGTGGGAAGGCTGGGTCCTCGGCCAATCGGCCCCTACCAGCCACGACCAGCAAGACCTATAGCCTGTGCGGCCGACAAGAACATCACTCACCCCACCCGGCCACCGCATTGCCGCCAAACACCATCTGGCGGATCATCGGTGACGTTAGGCCCGCGCTGAAGCCCGGTACCGGCGCGCTGATGTCGTTCAGTCGAGTAAGCTGTTCCTCACTCAACTGAATGTCACCCGCGCCGAGATTGCCCGCGAGTTGAGCCGCCGTGCTGGCGCCGATGAGAGTGGCGGTGACGCCGGGCCGGGTCATGACCCAGGCTAGGGCCACCTGCGCGGGCGAGCGCCCAGTCTCGCCAGAAACCGCTTTGAGCACCTCCAGCACATCCCAGTTCCGGTCCGCAAATTTCGAGTTGCCGAACGGGTTCGGGCCGCTCAGCCGGCCGGAGCCGCTGGTGTCCTCCCGCCGATACTTCCCCGTGAGGAAGCCGCCGGCCAACGGACTCCAGGGTATGACGCCCATTCCGGCATCACGCGCGGCCGGGATGTGCTCGGCCTCGACGTCGCGCGCGGCGAGCGAATATTCGACCTGGATCGCGATGGGCCCGGGCACGCCCCGCTCGGTTGCTATGGCCGCCGCCTTGGACGCGACCCAGGCCGGCATGTCGGACAGGGCATAATACCGGATCTTGCCGGCCCGCACGAGATCACCCAGCGTCTGCACGATCTCTCCAATGGGAGTGACGCCGTCCCAGATGTGCATCCAGTACAGGTCGATGTAATCGGTGCCGAGCCGCCGGAGTGAGGCGTCCAGCGCGCGGTGTATGTTCTTTGACCCTGCGCCGCCCGCGTTCGGATTACCTTGACCGGCCCCGGAGGCCGCCAATGGACTGGACGAGCCGTTGAACGCGAACTTGGTCGCCAGCACGACATCATCGCGGCTGCCGGTCTCCTTCATGAACCGCCCGGTCAGCGTCTCGCTCGCGCCGCCCGAATAGATATCGGCCGTGTCGACGAAATTGCCGCCGGCCTCACGGTAGGCGGTAAATATCGCCCGCGACTCCGCCTCATCGGCGCCCCAGGCCCCCGATCCAAACGTCATGGTCCCAAGGGCCATTGGACTGACAACCAGGCCCGAGCGGCCCAGTGTGCGAAACTTCCTGAGTGCCATACCAGCCCTTACTTCCATAACGATTGCTACGAAACGAATGATCTGTTGCATGCGGCGTGTCAAATGGTTTCATATCGTGCGCTATGGAAGATAGATCGCACGCCACCCGGCGCCGCACGGGCCGTCCTCTGTCGTTCAACCGCGCCGTCGCGTTGCATGAGGCCATGCTCGCATTCTGGCGGCACGGCTATGAGACCACGTCGATCGCGGAATTGACCGCCGCTATGGGGATCACAGCCCCAAGCCTCTACGCCGCGTTCGGAGACAAGGAACGCTTGTTCCTCGAAGCGATGCGGCTCTATGCCGGCGACCCGGCGGACATGGCGAGCGGTATCGCTGACGCGGTGACAGCTCACGAGGCCGCACGCCAGCTGATGTTGAATGCCGTTTTCACCTATACCGGGGAGGGCACCCCAAAAGGCTGCCTGCTCGCTAGCGCAACCGCGAGCGGATCATCAACCTCGGCCGGCGTTCAAGAAGCCGTGGCAGGCGTGCGGCTCACCATAGCGCAGCTGTTGCAAGCGCGTATCGAGCGGGACATCGCGGCTGGTGTGTTGCCGCCCGGCACCGGAGCCGCCGCGTTGGCCGGGCTGGTGCTGGCGGTCACGCAGGGCATGTCCGTACTCGCCCGCGACGGAGCGACCCGGGCGGCCCTGCTCACGATAGTCGAGGCCGCCTTGCAGGCCTGGCCGGGAACGGACGATCCGGCCAAAATCCGTCATGCGACTGTCTTACGAACCAAGCCGCGCGGCGCGAGTTGGGGTGGGATGCAGTATGTTGCCCTTGCTACCGACTATGACGGCACCATCGCGCACGATGGCGTGGTCGATGAGCCCACGATCGCCGCGCTGGAGCGGTTGCGCGAAAGCGGGCGGAAGCTGATCTTGGTGACCGGGCGGGAGCTCGACGACCTCATCCGCGTCCTGCCGCAGATCGGCTTGTTCGACCGGGTCGTGGCCGAGAACGGCGCGCTGATCTACTACCCGGAAACCAAGCAGGAACGGGTGCTGGCCGCACCACCGCCGCCTACGTTCGTGGAGGCCTTGCGGAAGGCCGGGGTGTCACCGCTCTCGGTCGGGCGCTCCATCGTCGCCACCTGGGAGCCGAACGAGGTCCATGTGCTCGAAGCGATCCGCGATCTGGGATTGTCGCTGCAAATTACCTTCAACAAGGGCGCCGTCATGGTGCTGCCCGAGGGGGTCAACAAGGAGAGCGGGCTCCGTGCAGCCTTAGAAGACTTGGACGTGTCGCCGCTGAACACCGTGGCGGTGGGCGATGCCGAGAACGACTTCGCCTTTTTCAGCCTCTGTGGGATGCCCGTCGCAGTGCAGAACGCGTTGCCGATGCTGAAAAACGCGGCGGTTTGGGTGACCGAAGGGGTGCGCGGGGCCGGGGTAGCCGAATTGATCGACCGGTTGATCGAAACGGACCTAGCCGAGTTCGACCTGGGCAATGCCCGGCAGACGATCCAGTTGGCGGAAGGCCTGCAAGCCGGCGAGCAATCTCTCCTTTACGCGCCAACCCGGGGCGCGGTGCTGCTCGCCGGGTCGAGCGGCGGGGGAAAGACGACTTTGGTGGTCGGCGTGTTGGAACGTCTAGCAAAGGCCGGTTTTCAGGCGCTAGTGATTGATCCAGAGGGCGATTACGATGGGTTCGAGGGCTGTATATCGCTGGGCACTCCGCAGGACGCGCCCACGATCGCCGTGGTGCTGGACGTGCTGCGGAAGTCCTCGTCTGGCGTGTCGGTCAACCTCCTAGGCATCAAGCTGGAGGACCGGCCGGCGTTCCTGGGTGAGCTGATGCCGGGCCTTACGGCCTTGCGGGCTGAGACGGGCCGTCCGCACCTATTCGTCGTGGACGAGGCCCATCATCTGCTGCCCTGTTCGGACGCGGTGCCGGACCCACTGCCGCCATCGCTGGATGGCATTCTGTTCGTGACGGTCCGCCCAGACGCCTTGCCGGTCAGGACGGTCAAGCGGGTTAGCCGCGTGCTGACGGTGGGTGACGAGGCGCCGGAGGCGATCCGGCATTTCTGCGAAGTGGCCGGCTTGCCTCCCTCGGACGCCACCGAGCCTGTGCCGCGGGGTGAATTGCTGACGGTGGCGGCCGGCGAACCCATGCGGCGTATGAAGGTTATCCCCGGCGCCAGCGTGCTGAAACGGCATCTTAGGAAGTATGCCGAAGGTAACCTCGGTGACGACCGCGCATTCTTCTTCCGCGGGCCTGCGGGAGCCTTGAACCTTCGCGCCGGCAATATCATCACGTTCTTGCAATTGTCCGAAGGTGTCGATAGCGGCACTTGGGACTTCCACCGCCGCGCTGGCGACTATTCGCGATGGATCGGCCTCTCGGTCAAAGACGGCAGCTTAGCGGAAGAGGTAGGCCAAATCGAGCAAGGACCGTTGCCAGACCGTGAGGCGCGGGATGCGGTGCGGCAGGCGATCGAGCGGGTTTATACCCTGCCGGCCTAGCGCGCGCCCATGGGCAAAGCGGTTCTTTCCCGGTCAATACGGTGCTAAGCGTGGGCGATGCGAACCAAACCCCCTAGCGGCCCGGCCAAGAACAGGTCCGGTCCCGGCTTTCCACAAACGCCACGTCCCGTGAGTGCAGACCGCTCCACGCCACAGCGCACCGGCTTTCAGCAGGCCTCCGCCGGACGGGCGCCTGATGACGCGGCGCTGCACTCTCGCCCGAAATCGCCCCGTGACCGGCAGGGCGGGCCGCGTCCTAGCCGCCCGCCGGAGCCAGGCCAGGACCGTGGCCCCCGCAAGCTGGGTCAGCCCAGGCCCGCCGTAACCCAAGCGGCCGCCGCTCCTACTCCGGAGCGTTTGCGCGAGCCGATCTTGCGGGCTGTGCCGGCAATCGAGCCGCCCGCCCCGGCCCGTGAGCGGCCCGCACCGGGCGGGGCACCGCGGGGCAGCGTATGGCTGCATGGGGCCCATGCCGTCACCGCCGCGCTCGCCAATCCGGCGCGCCGGGTCAAGCGGCTGTTGCTAACCGAGGAAGCTGAGGCCACCATCCTCGAGCAGTTTCCACAGCCCTGGCCGGTCGCTCCGGAGCGGGTCGTCCGGGCAAAGCTGGACACGCTGCTGGGCCGGGACACCGTGCATCAAGGGGCGGCCCTGCTGGCGGACTTGCTGGCACCACCCTCGCTCACATCAGTGTTGGATCGTCCTGGCCCGGTGCTGGTCCTGGATCAGGTGACCGACCCCCGCAATGTCGGCGCCGTGTTACGCAGCGCCGCCGCCTTCGGGGCGGCCGGTGTGATTACTCAGGACCGCAACGCGCCGGAAGAGACGGGCGTGCTGGCAAAGGCCGCATCCGGGGCGCTCGAAACGATGCCGCTGCTGCGCGCGGTAAACCTCGCGCGGACGTTGGCTGCGTTAAAAGCCGCGGGGCTTTGGGTGGTCGGACTGAACGCTGCTGGGCCGGCGTTTCGTGGTGAACCGCTGGCCGAGCGTCGGGTGGCTCTAGTGCTTGGGGCCGAAGGCGCGGGGTTGCGACGTCTTACGCGTGAGACATGCGACGAACTCGCCGGTCTAGCAATGCCCGGCGTTATGGAGAGCCTTAACGTCTCTGCTGCTGCGACCGTCGCGCTGTATGAGTTGACCCGCAAAGTCTAATGCCCGTCATCACGAACACATCGACGTGATCGTGTGCAAAGAAGCAGGCTTCGTCATAGTTCTCAACTCTCCATTAACCACCCGCTGATAGAAAAGTCACAGACCGCGGTGTCTCTGCGGCACGTGCAACGCCAGAATGGCCAGAACGGGAAAACTCCCATGCTGACCAATTGGAATGTTTTATCTGACGACCTGCAACTCGCCCTAGCACAGCAGGCGCTGCTTCGGGCCACGGAGACTATCGCGGGCCACGCTGAGACGCTCGCCGAGGTCATGGAACAAGGTGAACTGGCCGACCGCGGTGGACCGGACGCATTGCGGCTCCTGGCATCCGTCGTTCGTGCCACCACACCTATGTCGCACTGGGAGGGTCACGCCTGACTAGGCTGGTGCCGGGTGCAGGATTTGAACCCGCGACCTTCGGTTTACAAAACCGCTGCACTACCACTGTGCTAACCCGGCAACATCTGCAGCCTACCATAGGCCTCACGCACCCGTCACGCTCTGGCGTCAGCTCAGGGTTGAGTGTCGTATGTGACGTCGCGCGGACGCCGCTGTAGGCTCTCGCCACCGTCGAGGGTGATGGTCTGGCCTGTGAACGAAGCATTTTCCAGAATGAAGCGCACGGCGGAGGCGATCTCCTCCGGCGTGCTGCTCCGGCCCAGGGGCGCGGCTTTCCAGGCCCGTTCGAAGGAGGCCTGACTCTGCTTACCACTAATCAGCGTTATACCCGGTGATATTCCAGCCACGCGGATCGTAGGTGCAAGGGCCATCGCCAGCATGTGCGTCAGGCCATGCAGTGCCACTTTGCTCAGCGTGTAGGACAGGAAGTCCGGGTTCAGACTTCCCACTTTCTGATCTAGCAGATTGATGATGCAGCCCCCCGCCTCCCCATTGCGCGCCCGGGCAAAATCCCGGCTCAACAGCACAGGTGCTGCGAGGTTGGGCGTGATTTGTGAATGAAAGCTGTCCCAGGTCACGTTGGTGATGACATCGTTGCCAAACGCTGACGCGTTGTTCACCAACAGATCCGGTATCCCGTAAGTATCCACGATCCTTGGAATGAGACTCTCGATACCGTCGCGGCTGCTCAGATCGGCCTGCATCGTGGCGCACCTCCCGCCCTCGGACTCGATCTGTCTGGCAACCGCCTCGGCGTCGGCCTCGGACCGGTGATAGTGCACGATCACTCTCCAGCCCTGCCGGGCAAGGTCTTGGGCGATCGTGGCGCCGATCCGCCGCGCGGCGCCGGTCACCACAGCGATCCGGTCAGCCATGGCGGCAATGATCCTCCCGGCGCATGAACACCTCGACACCGGCGCCAGCGGCTTCATTAAAAATGTCTGGTTTCATGATGGACACCCGGCAGG
This sequence comes from Acetobacteraceae bacterium, assembly GCA_965246925.1. Taxonomy (GTDB): domain Bacteria; phylum Pseudomonadota; class Alphaproteobacteria; order Acetobacterales; family Acetobacteraceae; genus JANPPS01. Next base: position 703,762 of record OZ251994.1, read on the forward strand.
CCGAAACTCGCTTATTCCGGAAACATAGATCTACCAGCTCTTCGAGGAGGGTTTCGATCAGCATGGTATGCGGCCGGCCGGGCCAGGTGCGCAGAGCCGCGCGCACCATATCATAATCGATTAATGCGGCCTCGGTCTCGCCGCGCAGCCCATCCGCCAGCAATGCATACATGTCGACATTGACAACCAGCCTAGTCAGCCGTTGCGGATGCTGCTCCCAGGGATGAAGCCCAAGCGATGTCTCAGTCTCGACGTCGCGTAACACTGCCCGTAAGCAGCTCACGCTTTCCATTGCACTCATCCAAGCCCGCCCCTTTGCTCCTTTCTATGTAGGCGATGAAAACATAACCGCCATGAGCCGGCGTCGACGGCATGGCGCGGCTTACAGATTAGCTTGCTCTTCGGTAGGGACTGCATCCTCGGGCTTGAAATAGAGCGCTGCGCACTCGTCTGCCAGAACACCCGCCCGAACCTCGATGCCGCCACGCTGGGCGTCGTCGAAGAACTCGAGCGTGTCGATATGCCAATCTTCGAAATACAGCTTGTGCACCTGATGGCGGCCTGCCCCATAAACGACCCGGCCTATCTTCGACCAGATCGTCGCGTTGCTGCACATGCCGCAGGGCTGCAACGTCGAATACAGGGTGGCGCCGCGCAGTTCCCAGCTTTGTGCATGCTCACCCGCACGTCGGATCGCAACGATCTCAGCGTGCGCCGTGCAATCATGCCGCTTCTCGACCTCATTGTGGCCTTCACCGAGGATCTTCCCATCCCGCACGATAACGCAACCGATCGGAGACGATCCCGGGTCCGCTTCGCCCTGCCGAGCCAGTTCGAGGGCCCGGCGCATCCACCGCTCATCGTCTTTCACCCGGTCGTCATTCATCCAGCTTCTCCGTTTGTAGGCTTTGCTAAACCTGCAAAGGCTCCGGTGGTTGCTCGACGCGATGTCGGGTGAGCTACGTCGTACTCACCTGCTGTATGGCTTCTTCGACTTCCTGAAAGCTCGGCATATGCTGGTTCGGCGCCATCTTGCGCCCGGTCTCGACGCTGACTTGAGGCGCGTTGCCGTGCAAATGGGCGACCAAGACTGCACGGATTACCTCAAAAAATTTGCTCTCTTCCTCCACCACCCCCTTAAGCCGGGAGGCAAACGGGCCCGCCATACCATAGGCCAGCAACACACCAAGGAACGTTCCGACCAACGCGCCGCCAATCATCGCACCCAGCACGGCCGGCGGCTCGGCAATGTGAGACATGGTCTTGATAACCCCCAGCACGGCCGCCACGATGCCGAGCGCGGGCAGCCCATCCGCAAGGCTTTGCAGAGCGTGGGCGGGATGAAGTTCCTCGTGCAGCGTCTTCTTCAGCTCACGCCCCATCAGGTCCTCGGTTTGGTGGGGGTCGTCGGCGTTCATGCCCAGCATGCGCAGATAGTCGCAAATCATCGCCGTGGCATGATGGTTCGCAAGAATGGCCGGAAACTTCTGGAAGGCGCTGCTTTCGTCCGGTCGTTCGATATGCGCCTCCAGCGCCATCGGCCCTTTCGACGCCGCGAGCCGCGCGAAGAAGAACAGCAAGCTGAGCAGCTCGATATACTGCGACTTCTTATAAGATGCGCCCTTCAGGATTTTCTTGAAACCGCCGATCGTATGCTTCACGTCATGCATGCTGTTCGACATCAGAAAGGTGCCGATCGCGGCACCGCCGATGGTGAGCAGCTCGAACGGCATCGCCTCGATCAACGGCTCCATGCTGCCGCCGGAAAGCATGTAGCTGCCAAACACGCAGACGAGCAGGAAGCCAAGGCCGCCAATGGTCAGCATGGATGTCTAGCGCCCTTCGTTCGCGGCGGTAGTGCGGAGGGCTGGCTTGGCTGGCGCTTCCGGCCGCGCTGGACCAGCCCCAGGCACAGCCGGAGGGGTGCGTAGAACCATGACCGCGATCCGGCGGTTCGCGGCCGCCATCGGATCATTCTTGATCAGCGGATCACGATCCGCATTACCAGTCACGCTCCGCATACGCTCCTCTTGCAAGCCCGACTCGACTAACAACCGGCGGGTCGCATTCGCCCTGTCAGCGGACAAATCCCAATTCGTACGCTCCCCGCCGCGATACGGGGCGGAATCGGTGTGCCCGGCGATCGCAATCGGCTCCGGCAGCCGCATCAGCACCGGAGCAACCTTAGAGAGCAGGGCTCGCGCCCGGTCATTCAGCACTGCAGAGCCCGTGGGGAACATCGGCCGCCGGTCCTCATCCAAAATTTGGATGCGCAAACCCTCCGGCGTGATGTCGATCACGAGTTGCTTGGCGATGTCGGCCAGCGCTGCATCCTGTCGCACAGCCTCCCGCATCTGTTCGGCCGCTTTCTCGAAAGAAGCCTTCTCGCGTGCCTGGACGTCCGCTTGCAAAAGCGCTTCCAGCGTGGGGCCTGGAAGCTGTATGTCCAGCCGGGCCTTGCTCGGCCGGCCCGCCTGAACAGACGCACCCCCGCCAGCAGCATCCACGGACTTACCTGCCTGGGCCTGGCGATTGGCGTTCTCGGCCGGCACCTCACCCTCTTGCTCTTCGACCTCGATATTCGGATGCGGCTTTGTCATGACCGCCTGCACCGCGCCACGGTCCGACGCGAGCGAGCCGTCTATATTGGGCGTCAGACCGCCGAATGGGGCGCCAAATCCCGAGTTGTTGCGCGACAGCACGTTGTTCGGGCTAAAATAATCGGCAAGCCCCTTCCGTTGCTCCTCCGTCGTCGCATTCAGCAACCACATCAGCAGAAAGAACGCCATCATGGCGGTCACGAAATCCGCATAGGCCACCTTCCAGGCGCCACCGTGGTGACCGCCCTCGACGACTTCTTCCTTGCGGATCACGATCATGGGCTTCCCGCCCTTTTTCGCTGCCATGCAACACCCTGGTAATGGAGACAAGGGTCATTGTGCCGCGAAAGGATTAAGGAAGCGTTGCGATGAAGCCAATCAGCCAGAAAGCGCGCGGGCGAACACGGCCCCGTCCACATTTCCCCCGCTCAACACCGCACCGACCACCAAACCGTGCGCGTCGAACCGTCCAGCAAGCAGGGCGGCCAAAGCCACGGCGCCCCCCGGTTCCACCACCAGTTTGAGGTGCAGGAACGCAAACGCCATCGCCGCCCGCACCTCCTCATCCGTGACGACCAGCGCGCCCGCGAGGTGCTTCTGATTGATGGAAAACGTCAGCGCACCCGGCTGCGGAGTGAGCAGCGCATCGCAAAACGTACTGCCACCCGGCGCATTCACCTCACGCCGGCCGGAGCGCAGGCTCCGCCCGGTATCGTCCGACCCCGTAGGCTCGACCGCAAAAACCTGCACCCCTGGGGAGGCCAGCGCACAACCCGCCACCAACCCGCCACCCCCCGTGCACACCAGCAGCGCATCCAGCGTCTGTCCCGCGTCCTCCAGCGTTTCCAGGGCTACCGTCCCCTGGCCCGCAATCACGTCCGGATGCTCGAACGGCGGAATGAGCACGGCGCCGGTTAGACCGGCAATCCCGCTTGAAATAGCCTCCCGATCCTCATTCTGCCGGTCATAGGTCACGATACCGGCGCCCCATCGCCGCGTAGCCTCCACCTTCACCGCCGGCGCGTCGGCCGGCATCACGATCGTCGCTTGCATGTCCAATGACGCCGCGGCGCATGCGATCGCCTGCCCATGATTGCCGGAGGAGTGCGCGACCACCCCGCAACGCCGCTCCGCCTCGTTCAACCGCAACAAGGCGTTGGTCGCGCCGCGAAACTTGAAGCTGCCCGTGCGCTGGAGCGGCTCGGGCTTGATCAGGATGCTGCCTCCGGTGATGCGGTCCAGCTCTGCATTGCGCAGGATGGGAGTGCGCACCACCCGCCCCTCGATCCGTCGGGCGGCGGCGCGTACGTCATCGATGGTGGGTGTCACGGGAACATTCCTGGATGGGGCAGCAGCTTGGCAGGGGCTCCACCACGCAAGGTGACACGATAAAGCCGGAACGCCTCGGCCTCAACCCCGCCGCGCCCACGGCTGAGGGTGCCGAGCAGGGTAGCGGCGGACCACAGCGCGTTATCGGGCGGCCCGCTGCGCCGGGCACTGAGCAGCAGCAATCCGGTCCCCCCGGGCGCATCCGGCAAGCCGAACAACGCCCAGCGCGGCTCGGCGGCTACGACCGGCACGGCCGCATGCCACGCGAGCAACGCGGCCACACCATAATTCTCGGCCGCCAGGAAGCTGTCCTCATCGGACAGGATGAGACTCTGGGCAAGCGAGTCCCAGCCAGCAAGACGGGTGAACGCCGGGTCCAGGCGCGATGGTGGCAGCGGCGCCAGGCTGGCCTGGATATAGACGACGCCGGTAACCACAAACCCAACCGCCGCCGCGGCCCGCCAGCGCCAGCCCATGGCGGCGGCGGCCATCGCTGCCGCAGGGTAAAGGATGGCGGGCCAGTTCGCCTGCACCCGGTCCCCCACGGCGTGGACCACAAACACGGCCAGGCCCGGCAGGATCAGGGCGGCCAGCAACGCCCACCCCGGGTCCCTCCAGCGCCGCACCGCCAGACCAGCGCCCCCGCACATCAGCAGGAACACCCAGGGCGTGGCCAAACCCGCCTGCCCGGCCACCAACTCACCCAGATGCGCCATCGCATCCGCCGGGTGCCAAACGCCGGTGCGCCCGCCCTGCTTGGCAAAGCTGGCCCAATGGTGCCCGGCATTCCACGCCACCACGGGCGATATCGCCACCGCCGCCAAGGCGCCCCCCGCCCACAACCAGGCGCTGCGGAACCATGCACGCCCGTGCAGCACGAGCCAGAGCAGGATACCGGCGCCCAGCAACGCCCCGGTGTACTTACTGGCCATGGCCGCCCCGGCGCAAAGGCCCACCGCAAGCCACCACCGCCCATCCCCGGTGCGGATCAGCCGCGCTAAAGCGGCCAGCGTTGCCGTCCAAAAGAAAAGCAACGGCGTATCCGGCGTCATGGTCACCGCGCCCGCGCCCAGCAGCAGCGTAGCATTTAACAGCACCGCGGCTGGTGGGCCCAGGCGACGCCCCGGAAACAGATCCTCCGTGGCCCGGGCCAGCAGGATAGACCCGGCCGCCGCCGAAAGAGGGGCAAGCAGGCGCACGCCAAGGCTCGTCTCCCCCAACAGGCACCCGGCGCGGATCCAAAGCGCAACCATCGGCGGATGGTCCAGATACCCAGGCGCCATTGCGCGGGACCACACCCAATAATACGCCTCGTCCGGCGACAGCTTCATGATGGCCGCAACCAACATGCGGATCGCGGTCAGGGCGGCTAGGGCATACAGCACCGCCCGTTCCTTGTGTGGTTTGGCCCACTGGTCAAGCTTTCCCTCACGCGTGCCTCACGCGCGCCCTCACCGACGGCCGACAACCTTGCGCTTGCAATCCGCGCAAAGAAAGCCAAACTCGCCAGCATGTCGGGCTTTCCTTCCCGGGTTAAGGCGGTGCTCGGGCCCACCAACACCGGCAAGACCCATCTTGCGATCGAGCGTCTGCTTGCGCACAGCTCGGGCATCATCGGCTTCCCGCTCCGCCTGCTCGCGCGCGAAAACTATGACCGGATGGTGGCCAAGAAGGGCTTAAAGAACGTCGCCCTCATCACCGGCGAAGAAAAGATCGTGCCCGCCGGCGCCCGCTGGTACTCCTGCACGGTGGAGGCCATGCCGCTGGATCGCGCCGCCGAGTTCGTCGCTGTGGACGAAATCCAGCTCTGCGCCGACCCCGATCGCGGACATGTGTTCACCGAACGTCTGCTGCATGCCCGCGGCCTGGTGGAAACCATGTTCCTGGGCGCCGAGACCATCCGCCCCCTGCTGCAGCGCCTGATCCCGCAAGCCGAGATCGAGACCCGGCCCCGCCTGTCGCAGCTGACCTACGCCGGCCCCACCAAGCTCGTGCGCCTGCCGCCCCGCTCGGCCGTGGTCGCGTTCAGCGCCGGCGAGGTCTATGCCATCGCCGAGCTGATCCGCCGGCGCCGCGGCGGCTGCGCCGTCGTCATGGGCCGCCTCAGCCCCCGCACGCGCAACGCCCAGGTGCAGCTGTATCAAAACAAGGAAGTGGACTTCCTGGTCGCCACCGACGCGATCGGCATGGGCCTCAATATGGACGTGGACCACGTCGCCTTCGCGCGCCTCAACAAGTTCGACGGTCACCGGCCCCGTCGCCTGACCGCGTCCGAGGTGGCGCAGATCGCCGGGCGGGCCGGGCGCGGCATGCGGGACGGCACCTTTGGCACCACCGCCACCTGCCCGCCGCTGGACGACGACCTGGTCCGCGCGGTCGAAGGTCACCAGTTCGAGCCGCTGGACGAGCTGTATTGGCGGAACGCCGCGCTGGACTTCACCAGCGTGGACACCCTGCTGGCAAGCCTGACCGCGGCCCCCACCCGGCAGGGATTAGTGCGGGGGCCGGAGGCGGTGGACCTCCAGACCCTGGACGCCCTGGCCAAGGAGGCGGACATCCGGTCGCTGGCCCGCGGACGCGCCCGCGTGCGCCTGTTGTGGGAGACCTGCGGCATCCCCGATTTCCGCAAGCTGGCGGACGACACCCACACCCGGTTCTGCGCCCGCGTGTTCGGCCATGTCGCCCAGGACAAGGGCGTGCCGGCCGAGTGGATCGAGGCGGGGATCGCCGCGCTGGACCGGGCCGACGGCGATATCGACACGCTCATGGCCCGGCTATCGGGCGTCCGCACCTGGTCCTACATCGCCGCCCGCACGGATTGGGTGGTGGACGCGCCGGCGTGGCAGGCCCGTGCGCGGGCGGTGGAGGATAAGCTGTCGGACGCGCTGCATGAGCGGCTCACCGCCCGCTTCGTGGACCGCCGCGCCGCGCACCTGATGCGCCGGCTCGAAGAAGTGGACGGCGAGGACCTCATCAGCGCCGTGACCGCCCGGGGCGAGGTCGTGGTGGAGGGCCACGCGGTGGGCCAGGTCGCCGGCTTCCTGTTTCAGCCGGACCCGGTGGCGGAGGGCTCGGAAAAGCGCCTCGTGCTCCGCGCCGCCCGCCGCGCGCTGCGTGAATGGGCGCCGCGCCGGGTGCTGGAGCTGGAAACCGCGCCGGATGCCGCCCTGGGCTGGACCGGAGAGCACCGCATCACTTGGGAACACGTCCCCGTCGGCCGCCTCCGCCCCGGCCCCGGCCTCATGCGCCCGCACGTCGAAGTGCTGGATAGCGAATTCCTGGACGGCCCGCAGCGGGAGCGCGTGCGCCTCCGGCTACAGCGCTATGTGACCGGCACGATCGAGCGTGAGCTGGCGCCGCTGTTCCACGCCGTGGCCGCCGCCAAGGAACCCGCGCTCCGCGGCGCGCTGCACCGGGTCATGGAACAGGGCGGCGTCGTGCCCGGCGCTACCGAGGCGGACATCGCCCCGGCGCTGCGCGGCAAGCTGAAATTGCTGGGCCTGCGCGCCGGCCGGTTCGCATTATTTCTGCCCGCGCTGCTGAAGCCGCGCCCGGCGGCGTTGCGCGCACGGCTCTGGGCGCTATGGGCCCGCGTGCCGACGCCGGAGCTGCCGGGGCCCGGGCTCGTGGCGGTGCCGGGCACGGGCTGGCCGGACGGCTTCGGCGCCGCGCTCGGGTTCGTGCAAGCGGGCCCGGTCTATTTGCGGCTGGACGTGGCCGAGCGGGTAGCGGCGGAGCTCGCCTGGATGACCCGCATCCGGGCCTCGGCGGTGCCGGACGGCCTGGCCCCCCGGCTCAGCGTGCGGGGGGAGACGCTGCCATCCGTGCTGCGCTCGCTCGGGGTCAAGCTGGCGCTCGGCACCCCGCTCGAGCCGGAGCAGTTTGGCCCGCCCGCGCCCGCGATGATGCTGCCCGCCCGTAAGCGTGCCGCGCCGGCCCCGCCCGCCCCGGTGCCGGTCCCGGACGGGCCGTTCGCCGCCTTGTCGGGGCTGCGCCGCTGAGCGAGGCGGAGGATCCGTGAGCGAGGCGGAAGACCGGGACTGGCAGCGGCTGGACAAGTGGCTCTGGTGCGCGCGGTTACTGAAGGCGCGGGCGGATTGCGCGCGCCTCGTCGCGGCCGGCGGCGTTCGGGTTAATCGGCAGCCGACGGAGAAACCTCACACCAAGCTCCGCCCCGGCGACGTGATTACATTACCCATCCGGGACGAGGTTCGGGTCATCCGTGTCGTGTCCCTGGCCGTCCGCCGCGGCCCGGCGCCGGAGGCCCGCGGCTTGTATGAGGAGGTCTAGCTTGCGCAGGGGGTGAAAGGGCGGCATATCGCCCCACTTCTGCGACCGATGGAATGAGGGGCGGCTGATGACCTACGTGGTCACCGAAAACTGCATCAAGTGCAAGTTCATGGATTGCGTGGAGGTGTGTCCAGTGGACTGCTTCTATGTCGGTGAGAACATGCTGGTCATCCATCCGGACGAGTGCATCGACTGCGGCGTCTGTGAGCCCGAGTGCCCAGCGGACGCGATCGTGCCGGACAGCGACGACAAAGCGGCGGCCTGGGCCGAACGGAACCGGACGTTCTCGATGGCCTGGCCCAATATCGTCCGCAAGGGCACGCCGCCGGCCGATGCAGAAGATTGGAATGGCAAGCCGGGCAAGGAATCGCTGTTTTCCGCCGATCCGGGCTGACTTTTTCTACTTTATGTGCTATAGGATCGAGGTCCGGAACAAACGGGCCCTCGTCCTGAACGGCTGCGCTTAACGCGGGCGAACTGGATTAGGCGGGGGCATGAACCACAGCTAGTTTGCCTGCTTTCAGCAGTAGGCCAGGAGTCATGCAAGGTGCCGTCTAAAACTGCCACTCCCAAAGCCCCCTCGCGCGCTGCCGTACCCCCTCCGGTTTTGCCGCAGGACCCGCCCCCCGCCGCGCCCGCCGCCACGGTAGAGCCGCCGTTCCGCTCGCCACCCAAAATGCCCGGACACATGCCCGGCATGCACGGCCGCCCGCAGATCGTGCCGCGTGCCATGGCGGCCAAGGAAGATTTCGCCGAGGGTGATTACGTCGTCTATCCCACCCACGGCGTCGGCAAGGTCGAACGGATCGCCACGGAGGAGATCGCAGGCCACAAGCTCGAATTGATCCACATCACCTTCGAAGAGAACCGCATGACTTTGCGGGTGCCAGTCGCGAAGGCGCGGACGGCAGGGCTGCGTAAGCTGGCGACCCGGGTAATCTTCGACAAAGCGCTCGCTCTTATGAAGGGTCGCGCCCGAATCAAGCGCACCATGTGGTCGCGCCGGGCCCAGGAATACGAGCAGAAAATCAACTCCGGCGATCCGATGCAGATTGCCGAGGTGGTGCGCGACCTCTACCGCAATGCCGGGCAGCCGGATCAGTCCTTCAGTGAACGGCAGATCTACGAAAACGCCATGGACCGCCTCGCGGCCGAATACGCGGCGCTTGAAAAAACCGACAAGGCTACGGCGATGCAGCGCCTACAGGATGACCTAAAAACCGTCATCAAGGGCGCCGCCGTCGAAGTGGACGCCGAAGGCGAAGAAGTCGAGCCCGAGCCGGACGCCGAATAAATGACGCTTCCCCCTCTCCCTCCGGGAGAGGGCCGGGGTGAGGGAAACAAGCGTAACAGCCCCCACCCGAAAGAACTCTGCCCCGCTTCAGGAAAAAGGGGCTATTGCACCTTCGACTTTATACCGCCCAACCCCGCATCATAAACCCCGCCAACCGCGCCGGTGGCGGTCTTGTCGTCCATCGTGGCGGACGGTGCGTCGCCCTGATCCGCCCGCTTGAAGGCGCCGGTCCAGGTCACCAGACTGCCAGTCCCTGACGGCTTCACGCTGATCGTCGAGCTATAATCGCTGACCGGCAATGTCTTCATGTTGGCCGGGTCCGGGGTGATCACATAGGAATACGTCATGGCGGCCGCGTCGTAGGACTTGAGCTCCTCGACCAGCTTCGGCCCGCCCAGATCGATCGTCCGGACCGATCCCGGCGTGTTGCCCGCCGTCGCGGTCGTGCCCTTGACCGGCGGCACCCAACTCATATCCCCGAAGTTCTGGATCAATCCCCAGACTTTGGCCGGCGGCGCCGCAACCTCCATCGTCTTCGTCTCATGCAGCACGGGCGCTGCGGCAAAGGCCGTGCCGCTGATGGCGAGCAAGGCCAGCGTGAGGAGGGTTCGGTTCATGGACGTTCCTTATTTTTGTTCGCAGGTCCACGCTAGCCGTAAGCCAGAAAGATGCAACGCCCCTCCGCCCGGGGAGGGCTGGCGTAGAGGTGGGCAACAAACGCCCATGTCAGCTCAAAAGAAAGCGCCACGCATTAATAAGCGTGGCGCTCCCCTCACTGACGACCCCCTCCCAAAAGGAAGGCGCATCCAATCAGTTGTTATTGTTACGGCCGCCAAAAAGCTGCAGCAGCAGCATGAACAGGTTGATGAAGTTGAGATACAGGCTCAGCGCATCATAGACACTGCGCTTCGCCGCCCCATCAGACCCCTCGGCATAAGCGTACTCCGCGTAGTCACCCTTGATTCGCTGTGTGTCGTACGCCGTCAGGCCGACGAAGACCAATACACCGATGATGCTGATCCCGAACTGCAACGCGCTGCTCTGAATGAACATATTGACCAGCCCGGCGATGATGATGCCGAACAAGCCCATGATCAGGAAGCTGCCGAACTTTGTGAGGTCGGTCTTCGTGCTGTAGCCATAGAGGCTCATCGCGCCGAAAGTGCCTGCGGTGATGAAGAATACCCGGGCAATACTGGCTCCGCTATACACCAGGAAAATGTTGGCCAGGGAGGCGCCCATAACGGCGGCAAATGCCCAAAACAATCCTTGCGTTGCTGACCGGGACAGCCGGTTGACGCCGAAGCTCAGCACCATGACGAAAACCAGCGGCGCAAACATCGCCGCATAACCCAGGATGGTCGGCGCAATGGCAATGCCGCGCGCGGTCTGAACCTGATGATAGAACAGGTCGATCAGGCTGGTATTCGCCACGCCGTACGCGACAATCCCCGTCAGTAGCAGGCCGGAGCACATCCAGTTATAGACCCGCAGCATATAGCTGCGCAGGCCCGCGTCGATCGAAACGCCAGTCGTCGCAACGGGCGCGAAAGGCTGGCTCTCAGGTAAAAAGGCCATGTTTCATTCCTCAGAAAGGGCGGTACTGCCCGTGCATGCTACATTGTTAGCAAGCTTTGCTGCTTCAAGCATCAATCATTCCGCAGCAGCGCCGCCGGACGCACGCGGAGCGCCGCCGCGGTCCCAGCATAGCCGAAGCCGAGCATCAGAGCGACGCAGCCCAGCACCGTCCCGGCCAGGATGCCCGGCAGGAACACCCAGTCGGCATGCATCACGAACCGCACCACCGCCCAGCTCGCCGCCGTGCCAACCGCCGCGGCAATCAGCCCGGCCGCGCCGCCGATCAGCCCGAACTCCGTCATCCAAGCCGCCCGAATCTGCGCCCGCGTGGCACCCAGCGTCTTCAGCACCACGGCCTCAGCCATCCGCCGCCGCTGCCCGGCCGCCACGGCCCCCATCAGAACCAGCGCGCCCGACGCCAGCGTGACCGACCCCGTGGCCGCCAGCGCCGCCGCCAGCTTACCAATCAGCACCGCCACCGCACCCAGCACGTCCGCCACCCGGATCCCAGACACGTTCGGCAGCGCGTCCGTCACCGCGCGCAAGACTCCAGCCTCACTTGCACTCGCCGCATACACCGTCGCGATATGACTGTGCGGCGCCCGCTCCAGCATGCCGGGGGACGCTACCATGGTGAAATTCAGACTAAGTGATCGCCAGGCGATGTCACGCAGGCTCGCAATTTTAAGATCGATGTCCCGCCCCAACACGTTGACCCGCAAGGTATCGCCAATCCCCACGCCCCAGCCCTTCGCGAGCCCCGCATCGAACGACACCAGCGGTGGCCCTTGGTAATCCGCCGGCCACCACTGCCCGGCCACCACCTTCGACCCCGGGGGCACATCCTTGCTATACGTGAGCCCCCGGTCACCGCGCAGCGCCCATTGCGTGTCGGGCGTCGCATGCACCTGGTCCGCCGGCACCCCGTTCACCGCCACCAGCCGCGCGCGGAGGCTCGGCACCTCCTCGATCCTCGTCACGCCCTGCTGCCGGTCCAGGATGGCCTGGAATTGCGGCACTTGATCATTCTGAATGTCGATGAAGAAGAAACTGGGCGCCTGCGCCGGCAGTTGCTCCAGCACCTGGGCGCGCAGGTTGCCTTGGATCAGCGCCACCGCGGCCAGCGTCGATAGGCCGAGCCCAAGCGACACCAGCATCAGCGGCGTGCTGGCGCCGGGCCGGAACAGATTGGCGATGCCCAGCCGCGCCCACGGCGCCCGGAACCGCGGGGCTCGCCGGGCCAGAGCCATAAGCAAGGCCGCGCCGATCCGGAACACCATGAGCGTCACCGCAGCCCCCACGCAGAACCAGAGCGCGAACCCGCGCTCGGCCGAGGTCACGACCACCAGTAACACCAAGACTGCAATCAGCGCGGCATTCCCCGCAATCAGACCCCGCCGGCCTCGGATCACGAACGGCTGCAGCGCGTCCCGGAACAGCGCCGCCCCGGGAATTTGCGCCGCGCGCGCCAGCGGCCAGAGCGCGAAAACGCCGGCCACCAGCAATCCATACGCGGCGGCAAGCAAAAGCGGACGCGGATACACGCCAAACCGCGGCGGAACCGCCAGGGCGTCCCCGAACGCTGCGATGAGACCGAGCGGCAGCAGGGCGCCGATCAACACGCCGATCAGCACGCCGATGGCCGACAAAGTGGCGATCTGTATCAAGAACACGGCGAAGATCGTCCGCGTGCCGGCGCCTAAGCAGCGCAGCGTCGCGATGGTCCGCGCCCGCCCGTCCAGCCACGCCCGCACCCCGGTCGCCACGCCGATCCCGCCGACCAGAAGCGCGGAGAGCCCGACTAGGGTAAGGAAAAGGCTGGTCTGCTCGATAAACCGGCCCACTCCCGGCGCTGCCTCCGCCGTGGTGCGAAGCCGCCAGCCCTGGTCCGGAAATGCGGCGCGCAACTCCTTCAAGACCCCGGGCACATCGGCGCCGGGCGGAAAAGTGGCACGAAGGTCGTAGTTCAGCAGCGAGCCCGGCTGGATCAGACCGGTTTCCGCCAGCGCGCTAAGCGGAATCATGGCGCGGGGGCCTAGGATAGTGGGGGACGCGCTGCGGTCGGGCTCGGTCTCCAACGTGCCCGCTAGCTTGAGGCTGGATTGACCCAGGCGGAGTGTGTCTCCCGCGTGCACACCCAGCCGCTCCAGCACGATCGGCTCGACGAGTATGCCATCCGCCAGCGCCGATTGTAACGTCCCGGCGCTCGTGACCGCGGCGCCCACCAGCGGGTAGGCCGTATCGACCGCCTTCAGCTCTACCAACTGCCGCTCGCCGTTGGGCGCAATCAGCATGGAGCGCATCTGCACGATGTCCGACACCGTCCCGCCGCGTTCTTTCAGCCAGGCGCGCAGCGCTTCCGGTAACGGCTGCGCGCCGGACTGGATCTCGAGATCGCCGCCCAGGATGCGCCGGCCCTCGATCACCAGCCCCTGATCGGCTGCTTCTTTCAATGATCCAACCGCCGCAATGGCGGCGACGCCCAGCGCCAGGCAGGCCAGCACAATGCGCAAACCGCGCACGCCGCTCCGCAGCTCGCGCCGGGCGAAGGTGAGGGCGACGTTCATGCCCCCTTCCCCCTATCCCTCCGGCCGAGAGAGCGGTGCAGCACCCCGGGAAAAGACTGTTCCGTCCGTTGAAGCCTCATACCGCCCGCCCGTCCGCGATCCGCACCTGGCGCCCACACCGGGCGGCAAGCGCCGGGTCATGCGTGATGAGCACAAGGGTGGTGCCCAGCGTCTCCCGCATGCCAAATAGCAGGTCCATCACCGAATGGCCCGTGGCGGCATCGAGGTTGCCGGTGGGCTCGTCCGCCAGCAACAGCCTCGGCCGGGGTGCAAAGGCGCGGGCCAGTGCCACACGCTGCTGCTCACCACCTGAAAGCTGGCCGGGCAAATGGGTGAGCCGGTGACCAAGGCCCACGCTCAACAAGCTCGCCGCCGCCCGCTCTGCAGCATTCGTAGCACCGGCCAGCTCGAGCGGCACCGAAACATTCTCCAGCGCCGTCATCGTCGGAATGAGGTGGAAGGATTGGAAGACGATCCCGATGTTGTCCCGCCGGAACCGGGCCAGCGCGTCTTCCCCCATGGCCGTCAGCTCCTGGCCTGCGACCTCCACCGTGCCGCCAGTCGCGCGCTCCAACCCGGACAGCAGCATCAATAAGCTGGTCTTCCCCGACCCTGACGGCCCGACGATACCAACCGCCTCACCCGCGGCGATCTCAAAATCCACTCCAGACAAAATATTGACCGGCCCGGCGGCGGCAGGCACGGTCAGCCAGGCACCCCTCACCTGAACTAAGGGCTTGGCTACAGCGGAGGGGGATAGCGTCGAGACGGGGTGAGCGATGTCCATGGTGAACCCATATGGCGTGCGGCGGTGGCTGGCCAACGCCCTCTTCGTGACGATGCTGTGGATACCAATGGCCGACGCAAAGACCGTGCGCATCCTGATCTTAGGCGACAGCCTGACGGCCGGCTTCGGCCTGCCTGCGGCGGAAGGCTTCCAGGCGGTCCTGCAGACGGCGCTGCGGGCGCGCGGCCATGATGTCACTCTGCTGGATGCCGCCGTCAGCGGTGACACGACGGCCGGTGGCCGCGCCCGTCTGGAATGGGCACTGGCGGACGGCGCGGACGCTGCCTTCGTCGAATTGGGTGCCAATGACCTGCTGCGTGGGCTGCCCCCTGCCGCCATGCAGGCCAATCTTACCGCCATTCTCGATACCCTCGAGCGAAAGCGCATTCCAACCCTGCTGAGCGGCATGCTGTCCGCCCCCAATCTGGGCGCAGACTACGCTACACAGTATAATGCGGTTTTCGACGTCCTGAGCCACCGGCCCGGCCTGCTGTTTGACCGCTTCTTCCTCGAGGGCATCGCCGGCGAGCGTGCCCTCAACCAAGCGGACGGCATCCATCCGAATGCGGCCGGCGTAAAGCAGGAGGTGGCGCGGCTAGTCCCACTGTTCGAGAGGTTGATCGGAGAGGTTAAATGAGGCTGTTCGTGGCCCTCGATCTGCCGCATGCCTTGCGGGAGCGGTTGGCCTGGATGGCAGGCGGCCTGCCCGGCGCCCGGTGGGTCTCGCCCGAGAACTATCATGTCACTCTTCGTTTCATCGGCGAACTGCCCCGCTTCCAAGCCGAAGAGGTCGATCACGCCCTCGCGCAACTGCGCGCTCCCGCGTTTCCGTTGCAATTGACCGGCATCGGCACCTCGGAAAAAAGCGGGAAGATCACCGCAATCTGGGTGGGCGTCGAACGCTCGGCACCGCTCGATCATCTGCAGTCCAAGATCGAGACGGCGCTGCAACGTGCCGGGCTGGAGCGGGAGCGGCGGCGTTTCGTGCCGCACGTCACCCTCGCCCGGCTGGACTCCGTGCCGGAGTTCAAGGTCGCGGCGTGGGTAGCCAGCCACAACCTCTTTCGGTCCGGCACGGTGCACGTCGAGCATTTTACCCTCTTCAGCTCCCTTTTGGGAAAAGAACAAGCCGTCTATACGCCTGAGGTCGAGTATGTATTAGCCTAGCAGGCGCTTGTAGCCCGGCGGCTTGGCGCGCGGCAGCGGACCAGCGCGGCCAGGCCCATGACCAGCAGAGCGGCAGAAGAAGCGGGTTCCGGCACGGGTACCGCGCCCGGCGGTGCGGGCAGAGGCGCGGGAGGAGTCGGCTGCGGCGGTGAAAGGTCCACTACGCTTACGCTGTCCAGGCCGGTCTCACCCCGCGCATCGATCAGATCGAACACAAGAGTCGTCGCAGCAGACGTAGCCGTCACTGTGTAGTCGTACTCGGTCCACACCCCTTTCGTGGTGAAGTAGTTACCGGTGTCGAGTACGGTCTGGCCGCCCCAAACCGCCCGCACCTGCGCACCGACTTCGGCCTGATCGATCCCGTTTACCCAAAAACTCAGATCATAAAGGTCACCGGCGAACGTCTGGATGGTTTGCTGCATCGTGAATGGGGTGTGGATCGACGAGATCGGCGCGTAATTCAGCGTGCCCGACTCCACGTGAAAACTGCCGCTCTGCGAAAGATAGGCGTTCTTGGCACCGTCACCGACGACACCGCTTGCGTGCGTGTCGCCCGAGAGGGTCCAGCCGGTGAAATCGCCAGCCTCAAATCCTCCATTTACCACAAGCGCCGCCCGTGCTGTCGAAGACAGCGCAGCTGCGGCGGCAAGTGCGATAACCGCACGCTTCAATGCGCCGGCAAGGATGACTCGAACCATAGGTAACTCCAGACTTATCGGTTTGTTTACGTCTGGAGGCAGTATAGGCCGCTAATGGTTAACAAATTCCTTACGTCAGCCAGCAATCAATCATCATCGTGATTGGTGCGCCGCGCGAGCACTTCGCGCTTCCCCGCATGGTTCGCGGCCGTGATGACGCCCTCTTTCTCCATCTGCTCGATCAGCTTGGCAGCCCGGTTATAGCCGATCGAGAGGTGGCGCTGGATGAAACTCGTGCTCGCCTTACCTTCGCGCGCCACCACGGCCACGGCCTGGTCGAACAGCGTGGTATCGTCGCCACCCAGCAGCGGATTGCCCGCGCCGCCCACGCTCTCATCGCTCACGTCACCCTCGGTCACCTCGTCATCATAAGCGGGCTCGGCCTGCGCGGCGAGGAAATCGACGATATCCTTCACCTCCTCATCCCGCACGAACGGGCCATGCACGCGCGCAATGCGTCCGCCCCCCTGCATATGCAGCAGGTCTCCCATACCGAGCAGCTGCTCCGCCCCCTGCTCCCCCAAAATGGTTCGGCTATCGAACTTGCTGATGACTTGGAAGCTGATCCGGGTCGGAAAGTTGGCCTTGATGGTGCCTGTAATCACGTCGACGGACGGACGCTGTGTAGCCATAATAACGTGAATGCCCGCCGCCCGCGCCATCTGCGCCAGCCGCTGCACCGCGGCCTCGACTTCTTTGCCGGCGACCATCATCAGGTCCGCCATCTCATCGATGACCACAACGATATAGGGTAACGGCTTCAGCGCCAGCGGCTGATCCTCGAACGTCGGCTTGCCCGTCTCGCTATCGAACCCGGTCTGCACCCGGCGATTCACCACCTCGCCCTTCGCCAGCGCCTCCGTCACCCTCTCGTTATACCCGCTCATATTCCGGACACCGAGCTGGCTCATGGCGCGGTATCGCCGCTCCATCTCACGCGTGGTCCATTTCAGCGCCACGACCGCCTTCGCCGGCTCCGTCACGACCGGGGCCAACAAGTGAGGGATACCTTCATACACCGACAATTCCAGCATCTTCGGATCAATCATGATCAACCGGCACTGGTCCGGAGATAGCCGGAACAGGATGCTGAGGATCATGGCGTTGATCCCCACCGATTTCCCCGACCCGGTAGTCCCCGCAATCAACAGATGCGGCATCCGGCTCAAATCCGCGATGATCGGCGCGCCGCTGATGTCCTTACCCAAGGCCAACGGCAACTTGCCTTGATTGCGCGCCCAGTCGTCGCTAGCCAGCAACTCACGCAAATAGACCGTCTCCCGCGTCCGGTTCGGCACCTCGATCCCGATCACATTGCGCCCGCTCACGGTCGCGATACGGACGGCGGCGACGCACAGGCTGCGCGCGATATCGTCCGCCAGGCCGATCACCCGGGCACTGCGGATGCCCGGCGCAGGCTCCAGCTCATAGAGCGTCACCACAGGGCCGGGGCGGATCTCGCGGATGGCGCCCTGCACGCCGTAATCGTTCAGCACGGTCTCCAGCAGCCGGGCGTTGGCCTGCAGCTGGTCTTCGGAGGGGCCCACATCGCCGCGCGGCGGCGCCGGACTCAGCAGAGTGAGCGGCGGGAACTGCCAGCCGTTCTCCACCAACGGCAGGCTCTCCTGCCGGGGCGCCAGAGGCTTCGGCGCGGGCACGGCGATGCGGGGCTTGGGCGCCGCTGGCATAGGGGGAACGGCCGGCACCCTCTCCTGAAACGGGCGGCCCGGCGGACGAACCGCCGGCTCGGCCTTTGCCTCCAGCGCAGGCTCCGGCGGGAGTGGCGGCAGGTTGGCCCATGGCGCTGGCGCGTCATCCTGCGTGCGGCGCCGAGGGCGGCGGAACAGGCCGCCCAACCGCGCCAGCGCCAAAGGCGACCGCGCCAGCGCTGAAGGCGCCCGCGCCATGCTCTGGGCCCGGCGCCTCACCGTCCGCCACTCCCCGCCGGACAGCCCCAGACTCAAAATCAGCAGCAACGCCGCCAGCAGGCCGGACACGGCCAGGGTGACGAGCCCGCCGGAGGGGCCGAGCAAACTAAGCCCCATCCGCGTGAGGTCTCCCCCCCAAACCCCGCCCATGGCGCCGCCAGGCCCGGCGGCCGTGGGCCAGTGCACCGGTGGCAACACGTCCGCCAGCAGTCCCGCGGCCATGGGAACCAGCAGGACGGTGCAGATTAGCCGAAGGGCGAACCGCACCGGCCGCCCCGCGGCCATCCGCCACGCCCAGGCCAGCATCGCGACTGCAGGCAAGATGGCGGCGGCGCCAAACGCCTGCAGCAGCAGGTCCGCGACTCCTGCACCGGCCAGGCCGAGCATATTGGTCGCCGGCTGTGAGGTCGCGGTATTGAGCGAAGGATCATGCGGATTATACGTCAGCAGCGCTGCCATCAGCAGCACCGCCCCCGCCACCAGCGTAATGGAGGCCAGCTGCCCCATGCGCAACGCCGCTATGGAGCGGATTTCAGGAGACGCGAACCGCTGCGACGCTGTGGCCATGATGCCCCGTTGATGTCAGGACGGAAGCATATCGGAAAAGCCTTTGAAGGGGAATGGAATGCGATTCCGTATCGCGGCTTCCAGCCCGCATTCTTTGCGGGCCAAAAGTGCGGGCTAGAAGCCCGCGTTACGGAAGTCGGTTAGCCCAGCTGCTCACCGTGCAGCACGATATCCAGGCCCTCACGCTCCTCATCCACGTTGACCCGCAGGCCCACCACAACCTTGACCACCATCAGCAGCACGAAGGTCATGATCCCCGAATACACCAGCGTGGCGCCGACCGCGATGCATTGCACCTTGAACAGCTCGAGCCCGCCGATATACACGCCCTCAACCTTGTCCGTCGTGGCCGAGAGCGGGCCGTAGGCGAACACCCCCGTCAGTAGCGCGCCGATGATGCCGCCCACGCCGTGCACGCCGAACGCATCCAGGCTATCGTCGTAGCCCAGCAAGTGCTTGAGCGACGTGGCGGAGAAGAAGCAGCCCACGCCCGCCACGATGCCGATGATCAGGCCCGGCCCCGGCAGCACGAAGCCGCTGGCGGGCGTGATGGCGACGAGGCCCGCCACCGCACCCGAGATCGCCCCGAGCACAGACGGTTTGCCCTTGATCATCCACTCGGCGAACAGCCAGCCCAACGTAGCAGCCCCGGTTGCGAGTTGAGTGACCAGCATCGCCATGCCCGCCCGTCCGTTGGCGCCCAGCGCCGACCCGGCGTTGAAGCCGAACCAGCCGACCCATAGGAGCGACGCGCCCATCACCGCAAGGGATAGGTTGAACGGGCTCATATTGTCATGCCCGTAACCGACCCGCTTACCCAGCACTAAGGCGCACACCAACCCAGCGATCCCCGCGTTGATATGCACCACCGTGCCGCCCGCGAAATCCGCAACGCCCAGCGCGTTGACCCAACCTAGCGGCGCCCAGACCCAGTGCGCGATCGGAGAATACACCAGCACCGACCACAACCCGATGAACAGCATGAGTGCAGAGAACTTGAGCCGGTCTGCAAACGCACCGGCGATCAGCGCCGGGGTAATGATGGCAAACGTCATCTGGAACATCAGATACACGCTTTCCGGGATGGTATTGGGCGAAGCGTTCTCCGTGCCCGCGCCTAAAGTAAACGGCTTGTCCCAATTGTCGGCCAAACCGTTCAGCAGCACGCGGCTGAAGTCACCGATGTAGGCATTGCCGTTCGTGAAAGCCAAGCTATAGCCTACGATCATCCACAGTACCGTCACCAGCGCACAGATGCTGAAGGACTGCATCATGGTGGCCAGCACGTTCTTCTTCCGGACCATGCCGGCATAGAACAGCGCGAGGCCCGGGATGGTCATCATCAGCACGAGCGCGGTGCTGGTAAGCATCCAGGCGGTGTCACCGGTGTCGATCTTGGCCTCGGCCGCCGCGGCCGCAGCCGGTGCGGCTGTGGTGGCCGCCGTCTGCGCCCATGCCGGGGCGGCGGCGAAAAGCGCGGCGAGTGCCGCAAGCAACCTGATCATAGCGCCTCGCTATCGGTTTCGCCGGTGCGGATGCGCACGGCCCGTTCAACGTCCATGACGAAAATCTTGCCGTCCCCGATCTTGCCGGTATGCGCGGCCTTCATGATGGCCTCCACAACCTGCTCGGCCAGGTTCTCGGGCACCGCCAACTCGACCTTCACCTTCGGCAGGAAGTTCACGTGATATTCGGCACCGCGGTAGATTTCCGTCTGGCCCTTTTGCCGCCCAAACCCTTTGACCTCTGACACCGTCAGGCCCTGCACGCCCAACGGCGTCAGTGCCTCCCGGACATCGTCCAGTTTGAAGGGTTTGATGATGGCCATGATAAGCTTCATAGCGCCTCTCTCTCTTTCTATTTCCGCCCGCCGTGCCACATGCAGTGCGGTCAACAGACTGTTACTCAAGAAGCGTGCCGCGCAGTTTGCCGAGGCCGCCAGTCTTTCGGATGGACGAAATGCACAAAAATCATGCAGAGGTAGATGTCTGCATCGTAGGCGCTGGACCCGTCGGTGGCACGCTGGCATGCAGATTGGCGGCAGGCGGGGTTCGTGTGGCAGTGGTGGACCGCGCGGCGCTACCGCCGATGGAGCACCCAAATTTCGATGGACGCGCCTACGCCGTAGCCGCCGGGTCACGCCGTCTGCTGGAAGACGCCGGCGTCTGGGCGCAGCTGCCACAGGTACCGTGCCCGATCCTGGACATTCGCGTGTCGGACGGACGCATCGGCCGCCCCGCCTCCCGCCTGTTCCTGCACTTCGATCATCAGGAGGCCGGCACGGATGCGCCGTTCGGCTGGATGGTGGAGGCGCGAGCACTCCGGGTCGCGCTCAATGCACAGATGCACGCGCAGCCGGCGCTGATGGTGCATGCCCCGGCCCACGCCACCGTGACCCGGCATCCCACCGGCGCCGTGGTTCAGGTATCCGGCGGCCCCGAAATCCACGCTCGCCTGGTGGTGGCCGCCGAGGGAAGACAGTCCCCGTTGCGTGAGCAGGCCGGCATCCGCGTAACGCGCCTCCCCTATGATCAGCGCGGGATGGTGAGCGCGGTGGCGCACGAAAAACCACACCACAACACGGCGCTGGAACACTTCCTACCCGCTGGCCCCTTCGCCCAACTGCCGATGACCGGCACGGAGGACGCACCCCATATCTCGGCCATCGTCTGGACCGAGCGCACCGCCACGGCCGACCGCGTGATCACGCTCGACGACGCCGCTTTCGCCCGCGAAGTCCAGCGCCGCTTAGGCTCGCATCTGGGCAAGGTCCGCCCCATCGGCCGCCGCTGGATCTACCCCCTAGGCGCGCTCCACGCCGAACGCTACGTCGATACTCGCCTCGCGCTCGTTGGTGACGCCGCCCACGGCATCCACCCGATCGCCGGGCAGGGGCTGAACCTGGGTTTCAGGGATGTCATCGCCCTATCTAACCTGCTCATCACCGCAGTGGCGGAAGGCACAGACCCCGGCGCCCCCACGCTGCTGTCCGCCTACCAACACGCCAGACGCCCCGCCAACCTTCTCATGCTCGGCGCCACCGACGCCCTAGACCGCCTCTTCAGCACCAACAACCCCCTACTCCGCCTCGCCCGCGACATCGGCATCGCGGGCGTGCACCGGGCACCGGCGCTGAAGCGGGCGTTCATGCGGCAGGCGATGGGCGGCTAGAACCGCCCCGCCCCGGCCAAGCCATCATGCAGCGGGTTGAGACCGAGGCGGAGCGAACGCAGCCCGGCCAGCTGCACCGGCGTGATCGACTCGGCCTCGGCCCCACGCTGCCCGGCCTCCGCGTGCCGGAGCAGGTCCGGCGCGGCGAACGCAGTGACCAGCCCGATGGCGAAGGAAAGTACAATCAAGGCCTTGTGCCAGCGGGATAGGACGGGTAGCGCGGGAGCAGCAGGCTGCTTTGGCCTGTCCCGGAGCGGCGCGCGAAACACCATAGCCAAGGCGGCGCCGGTCATTGCCCCCGCCGCATGCGCCAGGACATTCGGGTGGGGCGTTGCCAAATCCAAGAGAAGCAACAGCACGACACCCCACGATACCCTCAGCCAGCGCTGATTGAGGACCGGCGCCCGGTCCCGCCGCCACCGTTTGACCGACTGAACCACCAACGCGCCAAGCAGACCCGCAAGGGCAGGCGATGTGCCCAGCTCCAATCGATCCGGCGCCAAGCCGGACAGGATCGTCCCCAGCGCCGCGGCCATGGAGCCGAGCCCGGACGCAGCGAACACCAGCAGCGTGCGCCACCGCCCGATCGCGTATTCCGTCCATGCGCAAAGCACCGCCAGGCCGATCAGATTGACGGTCAGATGCGTCCAGCCCGCATGCAGGAACAGCGCCGGGCCCAGCACCCACCATTGCCCGCAAAGCACGACCCGGTCCGGACGAAGCACGCCGAGATGCAGCAGCAACTGGCGGCCGGTGAGGTCATCCAAAGCGAACTCCCAACCGAATGCCATCAGGGAGAGAGCCACGAGCCCGATCGTCACCCGCATATGCCAGACCTGGGGGCGGCTCGCGTAGGCGGCCATCGCGGCGTTCATACCGGCCTCCGCCGCGTCCAGCACGACCGCTTCGTCCGGGCTTAGGACCGCCACAGGGTGCGGATCCTTGAGCAACAGGACTGCGTCGCGCGCCACCGTCCGATGCCGGGATGTCGTGAGGCGCTCAAGTGCTGTGCGGCCCACCGGCAGCCCGGCCCGGTGCTGCGCCGTGGTGAGCCAGTAGGCGCGCTGGTCCGGTCGCATGCGCTTGAAGTAGGTGTCCAGCAGCCTGCGTAACGGGTCCACGCGGCCAGTGGCGCTGAATAGCCCGATCAGCACATTTCCTCGCGACAGGCCGCGGCCCGGTGCCAGCCTTCCAAAACTCGCGCCGTGTGCGGCCTCTAGGGCGACCAGATCACTAGTACGGTTCAGGAAACCGGCGGCAGCCATCCGGGCGGCGACCGCGCTCGGCGATGTCTCCCGTTGCACCGCGGGGTCATCGGCAAACTCGGCTGTCCGCCCCTCGAGATGGTCGTGCCAGAACCGGGCGAACAGGGCCTGCGCTGGCAGGGTACGGGGATTACCTGCAATACGCTTCATCAAGGAGATAGCGCCGGTCACGTCGCCAGCGTCTGCGAGGGTAATGGCCTGAAAACCGCGGGCCGCATCCCACAAGCTCCGGCGGGGATGCAGCACCAGCGCTGCAACGTACAGGGGGACGTGGGCGCTGAAGCGTTGCTGACCAAGGTCCCGGTTGGCCAAGCTCAGGAACAGCGACGGCAGCCCGATCAGGCCGAGATACAGCGCGTAGACGATCCAGCCGGCCCATAGCGGGGCGAGCACCAGGCCGCCGACGCCCACCGCAATCACCAGCAGGCCCTTGCACAGCCATAGACCGTCAGGCGGCCTAATGACCGTAACCCAGGCTAACGACAGCCCGATCCAAAGCAGAGCAAGGTTACCGGAAATCTAAACCCTCCACCGAAGCGCCGCTACGGAAGATGCGCGCCACGTACCCAGCACAATCCCATGCCGATGCCAAGCCGCCAACGCAACGCTGTCATCCCAAATTAATTGAAAAGCCTTGCGGCCTGGGCCAACCTGCAAACAAGAAACAAACCAAGCGGGGAGAGGCATCATGGCGACATACGCATGGCGGTCCGGCGTCAACGGTAGCTGGGGCAACGCCGCGCTATGGACCGGTGGGCAAGTCCCAAATGCCGCCAGCGCCGCCGTGACCATCGCCGCCCCAGGAACCTACACCGTCACCCTCGCCGGCGGTGAGGCGTTCACCGTGGGTTCGCTGCTGCTCAACGGTACCGGCGCCCTGCTCAGTATCGCCGGCCTGCTGCACCTCAATGGCACGCTCACCGTCAAGGCCGGCCGGGTCGAGCTTCACCGCGGCACCATCCAGGGCGGTACCATCGTGGGCGACGGGTCGGAGCTGGGCTTCGGGCTCGAGCCCTTGAACACGCTGGACGGCGTTACCGTTCGGGGCGGGCTCAACCTCGACGGCAACGCTATCTTTACGCACGGGACCAAGGTGGTCGCCGCCAACGGCACCTCGCCCGGCGCCCTCACCCTCGGCACGCTGCAAGGTTCAACCCTACAGATCATCGGCGCGCAAACCCTGCACAACATCATTCAGCTAAAGAACTACAGCCAGATCGTGGCCTCGGCGAGCCTCACGCTCGCGTCCGACACCCGCGTTTCGGGCGATGGATCGGTCGGCGTGGACCTCACGGCCACCGCCGCCACCCTCACCAATCAGGGCATCATCACCGCCGATCAGGCCGGGCAGCGGCTGGACGTGACCGGGGCCAAGATCGCCAACAGCGGCACGCTGGCGACCGTCAATGGCGCCACGCTCAGCATCGCCGGCGCGCTGACCAATACCGGCACCATCACCGCGGCCGGCGGCACGCTGCAGATCGGCACGCTGCAGAACAACAGCACCGGAACCATCACCGCCACCAATGCCGAGATCGACCTCGGCAACGCCACCACCGCCACGCTCGGCACCTTCAGCCGCACTGGCGGGACCCTGCTGGTGACGGGGACGATCGACAACACCGGCCAGAACCTGGACCTTACGCAGGGCCGGCTGGCCAGGCTGAACCTGGGTGGCGCCATCCACGGCGGGACGCTCACGCATCCCTCCGGGCTCGGCCTGGTCTATGCCTACAAGGCGCAGCTCGATGGCGTGACGGTGCTGGGCGACGTCACCGTCCAGGGCGGCGGGTTGCGGCTGAGCGGGACGGCAGTGCGCAATGCGGCCAACACGGCGCCGGGCATGATCACCGTGAATGGGCAGACGCTGATCCTACAGGGCACGCAGACGCTGCACGGCACGGTTCAGCTCCAGGCCGGCGCGGTGCTGGCGGCCGGCGATTACGGCATCAAGCCCGGTGCCGACACCCTGACCATCGCCGCCGACGCCAGCATCGCCGGCGCGGGTGCCATCAAGGACGGCCTGTTCCTGGGCGAGTCCGGCGGTCAGGGCCTGTTCGTCGGCCCCGCTACGGTCGTGAACGAAGGCGTCATCACCGCCACCGGCCAGACCCTGACGGTCAGCCCCAACATTTTCACCAACACCGGCAGCCTCGGCACCCTCGCCGGTGCCACCCTCACCGTGGCGCCCACCCATTTTAGCAACTTCAATCACGGCACGCTGGACGGCGGCTCGTACCTGTCGAGCGGTTTGCTGCAATTGAGATCGGACGCGGCGCTCACCACGATCGGCGGCACCAGCCGGACGGATGTGCAGCTGGACCGCGCCGGTCAGCTCGCGTCCTGGGACACAGCGGCCTCCATCTACCGTGGCTATCAGGACACGCTCACCACCATCGGCACGCACGGCAACCTGTCGCTCGCCATCGATACGGTTTTCGCCCACCCGCTGGTTAACAACGGCACGCTTTCGGTATTCGACGGCCCTAAGACCATCAAGGCCCCGAGCCTCACCAACTCCGCTGGCGCCACACTCCTGCTCTGGGGCACGCTCGATGCGCCGCTGATCAATAACGGCGTGGTGACCGCGACCGAGGCCTCAAAGATCACCGGCGCCGTCACGGGGACGGGTGAGCTTGACCTCGGCAGCGTCAGCACGCTCGAACTGGCCAGCATCGGCACGCAAACCATCAAGTTCATGGGCGCAGGCGCCACGCTCAAGCTGGACGCACCCGGCGCCTATACCGGCCAGATCCAGGGTTTCACCCGGCAACAAATCATCGACCTCGCCGGCATTCAGGCCGACCGCGCAAGCTTCAGCCAAGGCGTGCTGACCCTGTATAAGGGCGCCGCATCCGTGGACCGGCTGAACCTGGCCGGTGCGTTCACCAACGAAATCTTCGAGGTCAAGGCGGACGGCACGGGCGGCACCGCGGTCAAGGTCAACGACCTCCCGGTCACCACCGTCCCCGCGAGCGAGACGGTCACCGCCGGCTCCACCACCGCCCTGGCCGGCATCTCGATCGCCGACGCCGACGCCCGCTTCCCGGACGAGCTGTTCACCGTCCGGATCTCCGACATCACCGGCCACCTCACGGCCAACCCCGGCACCGGCCAGGCCGCAGTCACCGGCGCGAATAGCACGGCGCTGACGGTCACCGGCGGCCTGCTGAACGTGAACGAAGCCCTGGCGACCCTCACCTACACCGCCGGCCCAGCCGGCTCGGACACCATCCGCCTCCTCACCTCAGACGGCCGCGGCGGCACGGACACGCACAGCATCGGGATCACCATCGCGCCGCACTGAACGGCCACACCGGCCGGGGCACCCGCGTCCCGGCGAGGGAGGCCGCGGTCTGCTACGTGCCGATGACGAGCTGGCGGCATAGTTCGCCTGGGCCAGGCCCCGCAGGGTGGACGCCAGCAGGTTGACCTGGTCCAAATCAAGCAGCCACGCGCTGGTCAGGTCATAGGTGGTCAGGATGTTGGGCGAGGCATAAACGGGCGCGTCACGTCGATGTCTGAACCAAGAGCATTGTCGAAAATTCAAGCCAGACAAAGCCGTGCCTCAATGCCCGCCCCCACCCCCGCCAGCCCGCGCCGGAGACAGGAAGAACACGCCCAGCAGACTCAGCATCAGCCCGGTGCCGATCAGCAAAAAGCAATCCGCGTAGCCCATCACCACCGCCTGCTGCCGCACTTGTTGCGCAAGGCTGGCCAGGGCTTGGTCCGGGGACAGCACGTGGCCGAGCTGGCCGAGGCGCTCGGCCAGCAGGACGGAGTTTTGCGTCACCCGCTCGGCAATGGCCGAGAAATGCCAGTGCTCCCGGTGCTCCGCCGCCGTCGCCAGCAAGGCAATCCCGCACGAGCCGCCGAGGTTGCGGAACATGTTGAACAACGCACTGGCGGCCCCGGCCTGGGCGGGGGAGATGCCGATCGTGGCCATTTGTGATAGCGGTGAAATGATGAACGGCTGCCCCAGCGCCCGCACCAGCTGGGTCCAGCGTAGCTGGTCACCGCCAGTATCGGCGCTCATGGTAAAGCCATTCATCAAGCAACTGACGCCAAACAAGAACACGCCGAACCCCAGCACCAGGCGGCTATCGACCCGCTTCAAGATGAATGGCAGCAGCGGCAGCAGCGCCAATTGCGGCAACCCCAGCCACATCTGCACGGCGCCGATCTGGAACGCGTCGTAATGCTGCACCCGAGCCAGATACAGCGGCAGGATATACACGGAGCCATACAGCCCGAAGCCGGTCGCGAAGTTGATGGCGCACGCCGTACTCAATGACCGCTTGCGCAGCAGCCGCAGATCGATGAACGGCTCCTTCCGCGTCAGCTCGATGACGAAGAACGCGGTCAGGAACACCGTCGCCAGCGTGGCGCACAGCCGGATCCGGTCACCGCCGAACCAATCCTCCCGCTGCCCCTCCTCCAGCACGTATTCGAGGCACCCGAGGCCCACCGCCATACAAGCGATCCCGCCCCAATCGCCCCGCGCCAGCCGCTCGAGCTTCATCGGCGCGTCATCCAGCCCATACCAGATCATGCCGAGCAGGGCGGCGCCGGGCAGGAGGTTGATGTAGAAAATCCAGTGCCAGGAATACGTATCCGTAAGCCACCCGCCGATGGTGGGGCCGATAGCTGGGGCGAACGTTACCGTAAGGCCAAAAACCGCACTCGCGATCGCCCGCTGCGTGCCCGGTATGCGCAGCAGCATGATCGTAAACGCTGTCGGGATCAGCACGCCGCCGGTGAAACCCTGACCGATCCGGAATAGGATCATTTCACTGAGGTTACTCGCCAGGCCGCACAGCACGCTAAAGCCCAGGAACAGAGCGGCGTTGACCATCAAATACCGCCGTAACCCGAACACGCCCGACAGCCAGCCCGTCATCGGGATCACGATGATCTCGGCGATCAGATACCCGGTGCTGATCCAGCTGCCCTCATCCAGGCTCGCCCCCAGCGTGCCCTGGATATCGGCCAGGCTGCTATTGGTGATCTGGATGTCCAGCACCGCCATGAACGCGCCGAGCGAGCCGCCCAGGAACGCGATCCAGTCCCGGAAAGACGCCTTCGTCCGGGGCGCCGCAAGCGCCGCGCTCATTTCGCGGCGCAGGCGGTCCGGGTATCCACGCCGGCGGTGACGGACAGGCCGGGGCGAAGCTGCGCCAGGCGTGCATCCGGCAGCAGGCGGATGCGCACCGGCACCCGCTGCACGATCTTGGTGAAGTTGCCCGTCGCGTTCTCGGGCGGCAGCAGCGCGAACGTGCTGCCGCTGCCCGGCGCCAGACTGTCCACCACACCGCGGAACGGACGGCCTCCCAGCATATCGAGCGTCAGCGTCACCTCCTGCCCGGCGCAGAACTCCGCCAGCTGCGTCTCCTTGTAATTGGCGGTCACATACAGCCCCTGCTGCATCGGCACGACATTCAGCAACCGCGTCCCCGGCTGCACATACTGCCCGGCGCGCACCGTGCGGTCACCCACCGCGCCGTCGCTCGGGGCCTTGATGGTGGCGTAGGACAAATTGAGCTTGGCCTGATCCTGCGCGGCGCGGGCACGCATCAGCGCGGCGTTGGCGCGTCCCAGTTGCGCGGCCAGCACGGCAATCTGCTGCCGGGCACTCTGTGCGCCGGCCCGGGCGCGGGCGGCGCTCGCCTGTCGGCCCTTCGCATCCGCATCCGCCTGCTGCGCCCGTTGGATGGAGCCGGTGCCGGTGCGGACCAGGTCCGAATACCGCTGCGTCTCGGCCCGCGCGAAGCCGGAGGCGGAGTCGGCCACGGTCACATCGGCGTCCGCCGCCTGGATGGCGCTGCTTTGCGCCTGGATTTGCGCCCGGAGCGCGGTGATATCCGCCTCGGCGCTGGCGATATCGGCCGCGGCCTGGGCTACCGCGACCTGTAGGTCCCGGTCATCCAGCTGCACCAGCACATCCCCAGCGCGCACCGTCTGATTGTCCCCAACCGCCACCGCACCGACCTGCCCGGCCACCCTGGCCGAGACGGTCACCATATCGGCCTGGATGTAGGCGTCATCCGTAGTCTCGAAGAACCGGCCAGTCGTGATGTAACCATAGGCGTAGTAGGCCAGCACGCCCAGGACAGTGACGATTACAGCCGACAGGATCAGCCGGCGCCGGTTGGCGGGCGGGGCGGTGACCGCTGGGCGGTCGGTCGTCATCGAGGCCATGCCATCCATCACGCGTGCTCCCTGGCGCGCATCAAGCGCACGCCTTCATGGTCCAAAAGGTCATCCAGCATACCGCTGAATGCGGCTTTGCGCTCGGGGCCGAGGCGCCCAAAGAACCGTTCCTGCTCCGCCAACGCAAGCCGCGCGCCCTCCTGCTCGAGCGCCTCGCCCTCATGGGTCAGCACCACGGCGTTCGCGCGCGGATCCTGCGGATGCACGTCCCGCCGCACCAGCCCCTTGGCCTCTAAGGTGCGCAGCACGGTGCTGACGGTCATCCGGTCGATCTGCAACGCCTCGGCCAGCCTGGCCTGCGACGGCTTGTCATCCCCGGACGACCCTACGGCCACGGCGCGCAGCAGGAAAAACTGCATATGCGTGAGCCCAGTCCGGTCCAGCGCCGCCTCGAGCCGCCGCGTCCAGGCATGGCGCAGCATCCAGAGACGGTAGCCAAAGCTCCGGTGCGGCATGAGATCGCTAGGTTGATGATCCATGCCTTTATGATAAGCGCGCTTACAATGAATTCAAGCCCAGTCTCCGTAGGCTACAACGGCTCACCGATCCTGGACGGGTTAAGCCTATAAAACTTAAAACACGGGCAATTCCGGCAATGGCGTCCCAAACCACTTCTGATGCAATGCAGTCAACTCGCCGTCGTTCTTCACGAAATACAAGAACGTATTGACCCAGCGGTGCAGGTTGAACTGGTTGGCGCGCATGGTGATGCCATTGGGCTGACGGAGCAGAATGAACTTCTTCTCGATCGGCGCACCTGGATTGGCTTTCATCACCCCGTCGAACGTCAGCGCCGTCTCTGCCATCGCGTCCACCTGGCCGGTGAGCAGGGCCTGATACGTGCTGGGCGTATCGTCGAAACGCATCATCCTGGCGCTGGAGCCCAAAGCGTTGCTGAGGATGTTGTCTTGCACGGTCGCGCGGGGCACTCCGACGCGGAGGCCTTTTAGATCCTCGATCTTGTTGATTTCTTTACCCTTTGGCCCATACACTGTGTTCTCGATCGCGGAGTATGGAATGGAGAACATGACCTGCTTGGCCCGCTCGGGCGTGATGCCGAACGTGGCGACGATAAGGTCCACCTTGTTCGTCACCAGGAAGGGTATCCGGTTGGAGGCTGTGACCTGAACCAGGTTCAGCTTCACGCCAAGGTATTTGGCCAGGAGCTTCGCCACCTCGATGTCGTAGCCGTCCAGCTCCTGCTTGTCGTTCAGCAACGCGAACGGCGGCAAATCGGCCAGCACCCCAATATTGATCGTTCCCCGGCTCACGATCTCATCGACCGTCTGCGCCCGTGCCCGCGTGCTGCCGAGCAGGATCCCGAGCGTCAGCGCCATGAGCGCCATCAGGACGTAGTGCAATCTAAAACGCATCGCTCTCTCCCAAACGCACCGCTTAACACGGCATCATCGTTGATACGCACCGGCCAACCGCCGTTCGAGCCGGCGGCTCAGCAGCGTCAGCGGCCAGCACAACAGAAAATAGATGACCGCGACAGTGCCGAATATCTGGAATGGCCGGAATGTCGCATTATTCAGCAATTGTCCCGCCCGCGTCAGCTCCACAAAGCCGATTACCGCGGCAAGCGACGTGCTCTTCACCAGGTTGACCAGAAATCCAACCGTGGGTGCGGTGGCCACGCGGAGGGCCTGCGGGATCACTACCCGTGCCATGCGGGGCACATAATGTAGACCCAGCGCCCGCGCCGCCTCGACCTGTCCAAGCGGCACGGCCTGCAAAGCGCCACGCCAGATTTCGCCCAGGAACGCCCCGGCATTCAGGCTGAGCCCAAGCGTCGCCGCAGCGAAGGCAGGCATCGCAAACCCCAGCATGTCCGAGCCGAAGAAAACCAGGAACAGCTGCAACAGCAGCGGTGTACCCTGAAAGACGCGGATATAGGCGATCGAACCGGCCCGGGCCCACCGGTTGGCCGACACCCGCATGAGTGCGATGCCGAGCCCGATCACGCCACCCCCGGCAAACGCCGCAACCGACAACAGTATGGTCCAACGTGCCGCATACGGCAGGAACAGCAGGTCATTGAAGTTGAGCGCGCGCACCTAACGGGCCGGCCGGGCGAACGCCCAGCGTCCCAGCCCGGCGAACAGCGCGCTGAACAGGGTGGACAGGATCAGATAGATCGCCGCCGCCACGATGTACGCCTCGAAACTGCGGAATGTCCGCCCCTGTATGTCCTGCGCCGCGGCGGTCAGTTCGTCGGCCGAGATCACCGAGGTGATGGAGCTGTTCAGCAACAACAAAATGAACTGGCTACCCAGTGGCGGCAGCACGGCCCGCAGCGCCTGCGGCAACACCACCAGCCGGAACGCCTGCAGCGGACGCAAGCCCAGCGCACGCCCAGCTTCGATCTGGCCATGGCCAATGCTCTCGATCCCCGCCCGCACGATCTCGATCGCATAGGCGCTGCCGTTCAGCGTAAGGGCGATGACGGCGCAAACATCAGTCTCGAGCCTTACGCCAATGACCGGCAGGCCAAAGAATATGACGAAAACCTGCACCAAGAACGGCGTGTTGCGCACGAATTCGACATACGCTGCGACGCTGCCCCGCAACCACGCCGGGCCGGAGGTCCGGGCCAGCGCGCCCACGATCGCAAGCACCAGACTGAGTGCCATGGAGATCGCCGACAGCTCGAGCGTCAGCACCGTACCCCAGAACAACTCGTCCCGGGCATCCCAAATGTCGCCGAAATGGAAATTGTATTCCAGTTTTCGTTCACTCCCCGGAAGGGAGCTAATCAGCCCTACGCGTCCAGGTCAAAACCTTGCACGAAGCGCTCGAGCCCCAGCTGCCGTGAAGTGGCGGCACGGGCGGCATGCAGCACGCTTCGGACCGACGCGACCGCCATATCCAGGTCGCGGTTGACCACGACATGATCGAACTCGGACCAATGCGCCATTTCACTGCGGGCGGCGGTCATGCGCCGGGCAATTTCGGCTTCGGAATCGCTGGCCCGTCCGCGCAACCGGCCCTCCAGCGCCTCGAGCGAGGGCGGCATCACGAATACCCCCACGACATCGGCCGGTATCGCCCGGCGCAGCTGCCGGTGACCTTGCCAATCGATGTCGAACACCACGTCCCGCCCCGCCTCGAGCGCCTGCTCCACCGGACGGCGCGGCGTGCCGTAGCGGCGTCCGAACACCTCGGCCCATTCCAGCATCTCGCCGCCCTCGACCATCGCCTCGAACCCCGCGGCGTCCCTGAAATGATAATGCACGCCGTCCTGCTCACGCGGACGGGGAGCCCGGGTCGTGGCGCTTATGGACAACGACAGCTCCGGCTCGCTCGCCAGCAGCGCACGGGTGATGGTGCTCTTACCCGCGCCGGACGGGGCCGCCACTACGAGGCACACCCCGCGCCGGCTGACCTCACTCGACATTCTGCACCTGCTCGCGCACCTGCTCGACAGCCGCCTTCAGCTGCAGCCCGGTCCGCGTCAGCGCCACGCTGGCGGACTTGCTGCATAGCGTGTTCACCTCCCGTACGAATTCCTGCACCAGGAAATCGAACCGGCGCCCGACGGCCACGCCCTCCCCCAGCAGGCCACGGGCAGCCTCGATATGCGAGGCAAGCCGGTCCAGCTCTTCCCGCACGTCCGACCGGCTGGCCAGGATCGCCACCTCCTGCGCCACCCGCTCTTCCGGCAACGCATGATCGCGCAATAGCGCAGCCACACTCTCCAGCATGCGCGCCTGCTGCAGCGCGGGCTGATCGGCGGCCTCTACGGTCGCCAAGGCATGTAGCGCCATGATCTCGTCCAGCTGCGCCGCCAGCAAGACACGCAGCCGCCCGCCTTCGCCAAGCCGGGACTGGGTCAGCTCTGTGAGTGCCGCGGTGAAGCCGGTCCGCACGGCCTCGGCCTGCGCCGCGCTGACGCCATTCTCCTCGGCCGACCCAGTGCGCAGCACGCCGGGCAGGGCCAGCAACGCATCCGGACGCGGTGCAGCGGCACCAGGGATGCGCGCCGCCACCT
This sequence comes from Acetobacteraceae bacterium, assembly GCA_965246925.1. GTDB lineage: Bacteria > Pseudomonadota > Alphaproteobacteria > Acetobacterales > Acetobacteraceae > JANPPS01. The sequence continues at coordinate 737,207 of OZ251994.1, forward strand.
CCAGCGCCAGCCGCAGCCACTCGTCGAGCATCGCCGTATCGAGGGCGAGACGTGACCGCTCTTCCCGCTTTACCGCAAGGTTCGCGGTCACATTGCCGCGCTTCAGCTGCGCTCCGGCGGCGTCCCGGATGGCAGGCTCCAGCGCTTCGAACCCGGCCGGCAGCCGCAAGCGCAGCTCCAGTCCGCGCCCGTTCACGCTTCGCAGCTCCCACGCCCAGCCAAGGCCCTCCACGCTGCCATCCACCCGTGCGAACCCGGTCATGGAGGCTAGGCTCATGGCTTCGCCCGCTCCAGCTCACGCCAGCGAAGCACGTTGCGCTGATGCTCCTCCTGCGTCTTGGCAAACGCATGCCCGCCGGTGCCGTCCGCCACGAAGAATAGGTCCTCGCTATCTAAGGGCTGCGTCACGGCTTTCAGGGACGCGGCGCCCGGCATGCAGATCGGGCCCGGCGGCAGGCCGGGGATGCGATAGGTATTGTAGGGATCATCCCGGTCCAGCTCCGCCCGCGTCAGCCCATGGTTGAGCGTGCCGAAACCGCCGCTCACGGCATAGATGATCGTCGGATCGGTCTGCAGCTTCATCCCGCGCCGCAGCCGGTTCAGGAACACGGCCGCCACATGCGGACGCTCCTCCGCCTTGCCCGTTTCGCGCTCGACGATGCTGGCCAAGATCAGCATCTCCGCCTGGGACGCCAGCGGCAAATCCAGCTTACGCGCCTGCCAGGCCCGGTCCACCGCGTGCTGCATCGCGTCCCGCCCCCGCTCGGCCAAGGTCGAGCGGCGCAGCCCCCGCTCGAAGACATAGGTTTCGGGCAGGAACATGCCCTCGCCCGGGATCACCGTCTCACCGTCCAGCGCCGGGGCGCGGTCCAGCAAAAGCGCGACCTGCGCCGCCGTCAGGCCCTCCGGGACCGTGACTTTATGCATCACCTGCTTCCCGGTCCGCAGCACAACCAGCACTTGCCGCAAGCTGGCATGCGCCGGGAATTCAAGCTCACCCGCGTGCACGGTGCCGCCACCGCCTCGCGAAATCACGGACGCCGCCTCCAGGGCGCTTGCGCTGCTCACCACGCCAGCCCGGGCCAGCGCGGCGCTAACCTCGCCCATACTGCCGTGCGGCACCACGACCGCGCGGGCATCGGCCAAGGGCCCGGCCCCATCGAACTGCAGCAGAGCATAGGTCGCGACACCGACCAGCAACAGCGCCAGAAAAACCAGCACACCCAAGAAGGCGCGCATGGCCCGGCGCTAAGCGGCGCGCTTGAACAGGATCGACGCGTTGGTGCCGCCGAACCCAAAACTATTCGAAAGCGCCACCTCCACCCGCCGCTCCTGCGCCTGCATCGCCACCCGGTCGATCACGCTGTCCCGGCTGGGATTCTCGAGATTGAGGGTGGGCGGCACAACGCCGTCCCGTATCGCCAGCAGGGAAAAGATCGCCTCTATCGCCCCGGCCGCACCCAACAGGTGCCCCGTCGCGGACTTGGTGCTGGACATCGCCAGCCGCCGCGCGTCCTCACCGAAGAACCGCTCGACCGCCTCCAGCTCCAAATCGTCGCCCAGGGGAGTGCTGGTGCCATGGGCGTTGATGTAGTTCACGTCCGATGGCGCCACGCTACCGTTCTTGAATGCCGCCTTCATCGCACGGAACGCCCCCTCATGCCCCTCGGCCGGCGCGGTGATGTGATGCGCGTCGCCAGACATGCCGTAACCCGCGACCTCGCCGTAGATCTTGGCCCCGCGGGCCTTCGCGTGCTCGAGCTCCTCCAGCACCACGATGCCGGACCCCTCGCTCATGACGAAACCGTCCCGGTCCCGGTCCCAGGGACGGGACCCTGCGGAGGGGCGGTCATTGAACCCGGTGCTGAGCGCCCGGCTCGCGCAGAAGCCGGCCATCCCCAATTCATTGATGGTGCCCTCGGCGCCCCCGGCCACCATGACATCGGCGTCACCCCACATGATCAAGCGCGCCGCATCACCGATCGCGTGCACGCCCGTCGCGCAGGCCGTGACCACGGAGTGGTTCGGACCCTTGAAGCCATACCGGATCGACACCTGGCCCGACGCAAGGTTGATCAGCGCCGAGGGAATGAAGAACGGCGACAGCCGCCGGCCCCGGCCCTCATGCACCATCACGGCCGCTTCGGATATCGTCTCGAGGCCGCCAATACCCGAGCCGATCATGACTCCGGTGGCGCAGCGCTCGTCCTCATCGGCCGGAACCCAGCCGCTATCCTCCACCGCCTCCACCGCGGCCACCATGGCCATATGAATAAAGCGGTCCATCTTCTTCTGGTCCTTGACCCCGATCCACTCGGACAAGTCCAGCCCACCCTCGGCCCGGGTTCCAGCAGGAACCTGGCCCGCAATCTTGGCCGGCAGGTCCTTGGTGTCGAAGTTCTGGATCGACCGGATGCCGCTCTCGCCGGCAATCAGCCGGCGCCAGACATGCTCGACTCCAACACCCAGCGGGCAGGCGATGCCCATACCGGTCACCACCACCCGCCGTACCGACATGGTGTTCATGGGCGCGCTCAGGCGGCCTTTTGCTTCTCGATGAAGTCGATCGCATCCTTCACGGTGGCGATCTTCTCGGCGGCGTCCTCGGGAATCTCGACGCTGAATGCCTCTTCGAACGCCATCACCAACTCCACCGTATCGAGACTGTCGGCGCCGAGGTCATCGATAAACGAAGCCTCCGGCGTGACCTTCGCCTCCTCGACGCCCAGGTGCTCCACCACGATCTTCTTAACCTTGTCGGCGATCTCGCTCATTGTGTCCTCGATTTGCAGCCGGCCAGGCCCGGATGGCCTGTCCTAATCCGATGTCCGTCACTCACCCGGAGAGGCAGCGCGCTTAGCACGCTTTCTTCCACGGCGCCAAGACGGGCCGTCATCGCGCCGCCTTCGCCACCACGAACCGGTGTGCAAGCGCGTGATAGACGCCTTCATGACAAATCAGCCGGGAGGTCCCGTGTCCTATCAGCGATACCAGCATTAAGGGTATCACCAGCGCATGATCATTGGTCATCTCGGTGACTATCACGAACGCGGTGATAGGGGCCTGCACGACACCGGCGAAATAGGCAACCATGGCTAGCACCACTAGCGCGCCGGACGGCACGCCCGGCAGCAGCCACGCCATCTTATCGCCAAGGCCCGCGCCCACAGCGAGCGATGGGGCGAAGATCCCACCCGGTATGCCGCTGAGCGATGATGCGAGCGTCGCCAGGAATTTAAGCGCCCCAAACGACTCCGAAACACCGCCTTGTCCTTGGACAAGCGCCCGCGCCTGTGCATAGCCGGTACCGAAGGCTTCGCCATGCGATAGCAGGCCGCAGCCCGCAACCACGAGGCCGCATACGGCGGCGATCAGCACGGGCCGCCGGGCTACCAATGGGCCACCGGCGATCAATATGCGGCTGAATACCCCGCCCAGCGCGCCGCCCGCTACCCCCAGCATCGGCACTGCCAGCCAGCCTTGCCAACCCGGGCCAAGCACCGCAGTCGACGTTCCGAAATACGTGTAATCTCCGGAAAGAGAAAGGGACGTGATTCCCGCCGCGATGACGGCACCCAGAATGATCCCGCTGGTTCTGGCTTCGAAAGACCGGCTCATCTCCTCTATCCCGAAAACGATCCCGGCCAGCGGTGTGTTGAACGCCGCCGCCACCCCCGCGCTGGCCCCGGCCAGGATCAGCCCCGGCTGCCGCCGCGGAGAGAGCCGGCCAAGCGCGAACATGATGGCAGCGCCGACCTGCACGGTCGGTCCTTCGCGTCCGATCGAGCCCCCGCAAAGCAAGCCCAGTAACAGCAGCGCCGATTTTGCCGCCGCGATCCGCACCGAGACGAGCCGCCTGCGCGCCGTGAATGCCGTCAACTGCCGCGCAGCAATTGCTTGCGGAATACCGCTGCCGCCCGACGTCGGAAAAAACCGGTGCGTCAGCCAGGCCGAGAGCGCAAAACCCCACGGCGTCAGCACGAGCGGCAGCCAAGGCCGGCCGCTGGTCAAGGCCTGAAACACGGCGAAAGCCTCGTCTGCGGCGCGGGCCAGCAGCACGGCCGAAATGCCCACTAAACCCCCGCCCACCACGAACAGCGCCCGGCGTTGCCAGCGCAGGGACAGGGCGCGCAATCGCCGCCGGGACGAGAACATCATGACCTACAACATCGCAATCCCGCCATTGACGTGCATCGTCGCCCCCGTCACCCACGCCGCCTCGTCGGACGCCAAATACACCACCGCCGCCGCGACATCACTGGGCCGGCCCAGGCGGCCCAGCGGAATGGTAGTCGTCAGCTTAACCTTTTGCTCCGCCGTTAGCACATCCGTCATCGGCGTCTCGATATAGCCCGGCGCCACGACGTTGACCGTAACTCCCCGCCCCCCCAGCTCATGCGCCAGCGACTTGCTCATACCCACCAGCCCCGCCTTCGCCGCGGCGTAATTGGCCTGGCCAGGGTTGCCCACTGCGCCCACGATCGAGCTGATGCCGATGATCCGGCCCGAACGGCGCTTCACCATGCCGCGCATGGCCGCCCGGGCCAGCCGGAACGGCGCGGTCAGGTCCACGTCCAGCACCATCTGCCAGTCCGCGTCCTTCATTCGCATCGCCAATCCATCCCGGGTCATACCGGCATTGTTGACCAATATGTGCAGCGGCCCGCACGCAGCCTCCGCCGCCGCGATCAGCGGGTCTGTCGCATCGGGATCACGCAAATCCGCCGGGCAGACATAAGCCCCGTCACCGAGTGACGCCGCCAAGGATTGCAGCGCCTCCAGCCTCGTCCCGGACAATGCCACCTTGCAGCCCTGGCCGTGCAGCGCCCGGGCAATCGCGTCGCCTAAGCCGCCCGAGGCGCCGGTCACCAGCGCCGCCTTTCCATCCAGCCTGAACATCACAGCAGCTTCAACATGACTTCGATCTCTCCCGGTGTCCCCGCCGCCGCCGCCGCCAACTCAGGATCGATCCGGCGCGTGAGTCCCGACAGAACCTTGCCCGCCCCCAATTCCAAGAAGCTCGTCACCCCAATGTCACGGCACGTCACGATGCACTCTTTCCAGCGCACGGTCCCGGTCACTTGCTGCACTAACGAGTTGCATATTTCGGCGGGCTCTACAACCTGGTCCGCAGACACATTAGCCACCAGCGGGACCACCGGCTTGCGTATATCGGCCCGGCCCAGCGCATCCCGCATCACGTTCGCGGCCGGCGCCATCAATGCACAGTGGAACGGCGCAGACACGGGCAACAGCATGGCCCGGCGTATCCCCCGCTCCTTCGCTACCGCGAGCGCCCGCTCCACCGCGGCCCTGTGCCCTGAAATCACGACCTGGCCACCGCCATTGTCGTTGGCGGCCTCCACCACCTGCTGCTCGGTCCGCCCGTCCTCGTGCGTCAGCACGGCCGCCTCGGCGCAAATCGCCTGCGCCACGTCCAGCTCCACCCCCAAGATGGCGGCCATCGCCCCCACGCCTGGCGCCACCGCAGCCTGCATCGCGATACCCCGCTTCCGCAACAGCCGCGCCGCATCCGCGAGCGTGAACGAACCCGCCGCCGCCAGCGCGCTATACTCCCCCAGCGAGTGCCCAGCCACCAGCACCGCCCTGTCCTCCAGCTTGAACCCGCCCTCATGCTCCAGCACGCGTAAGACGGCGATCGACATGGCCATCAGCGCCGGCTGCGTGTTCTCCGTCAGCGTCAGCTCTTCCGCCGGGCCCTCGAACATCAGCTTGGACAGCTTCTGCTTCAGCACCTCGTCCACCTCGCCAAACACCTCGCGCGCGGGGGCGAAGGCGGCAGCCAGGTCGCGGCCCATGCCGACGGCCTGGCTGCCTTGGCCAGGGAAGATGAACGCGTGCACGGGCATCAAGGGAATCCTTTGTGGCAGGGGCCGCATATCGCGTCCGGCAGGGGCCAAGTCAAATCAGCCGAACGGGTCCGGCTGATACATCACGCGTGTCAGCGTAAGACCGGCCGCCGGCGCCGTCGGCCCGGCGGCGGCGCGGTGCCGGGCATCCAGCGCGGCGCGGACCTGGGCCGGACGCCACTTCCCCGCCCCTACCAGCTTCAGCGTGCCAACCAGGTTACGCACCTGATGATGGAGAAAGCTCCGCGCCTCCGCCGCCACCAGCACATACTCGCCCTGCCGGCAGACCTGCAGCATATCGAGGGTGCGGCAGGGGCTTTTCGCCTGGCACCCGGCGGCGCGGAACGACGTGAAATCATGCCGGCCCAGCAGCAACTGCGCAGCCTCATGCATCGCCGCCGCGTTCAGCGGCCGGTCCACGTGCCACACCCGGTCCCGCTCCAGCGCCGGGCGGGCGCGGCGGTTCAAGATTCGGTATTCATAGGCGCGCCCGCGGGCGGAAAACCGCGGGCTCCACCCCGGCGCAGCGGGTGCGGCTTCGAGTATCACGACCGGATGCGGACGCATGTGATAATTCAGCGCATCCCGCACCTGACCGGCACTCAGGCCGTCCGGCAAGGCGAGCAACGCCACCTGCCCGGCCGCATGCACCCCGGCATCGGTGCGCCCGGCGGCTACGCTCGGGACCGGCTCACCACCGCTCAGACGCGCGGCGGCGTCTTCCAGCACCGCCTGAACGGACAAACCATTGTCTTGCCGCTGCCAACCATGAAACCCGGTCCCGTCATACTCGATCTTGAGGGCCCAAGCCGTCAAAGGCGGACGGCCCGCGACCCGTTGGGCGGACAAGCCCTCATGCCAGCATCGCGCCCGGCAGGATGGGCGTGCCGCGGAGCAGGGCGGCGGCGTCCATAGCCGGGCGCCCCGGCCGTTGCAGGCGGCGAAGCCGCAGCGCACCCTCGCCCGCGGCCACGAGCAAGGCCGCATCCAGCACCGTGCCGGGCGGGCCATCGCCGGGCTCGGGCGTCGCGGCCAGCACCTTCACGGCCTCGCTCCCCCAAGCGAACCAGGCCCCGGGCCAGGGAAACAGGCCCCGCACCTGCCGGTCCAGCGCGGCGGCCGGACGGGCCCAGTCCAACCGCCCGTCTTCCCGCGTAAGCTTCCGGGCATACGTCGCTCCCTCCGGCTGCGGAACCGCTGGCCGCGCGCCGCGCAGCACCTCCAGCATCAGCCGCGCGCCGACCTCCGCCAGCACCGGAAGCAGCCCTCCGGCCGTCGTGTCCGGGCCGATTGCCACAGCTTCCCGCGCCAGCATGGGCCCGGTATCGAGCCCCGCCGCCATCTGCATGATGGTCACGCCCGTCTCTGCGTCACCGGCCAGTATCGCGGCCTGCACCGGCGCCGCACCGCGCCAGCGCGGGAGGAGGCTCGCGTGGATATTGAGACACCCCCGCCGCGGCGCATCCAGCATGACCTGCGGCAGGATTTGCCCGTAGGCGGCCACCACCGCCGCATCCAGGTCCAGCGCCGCAAAAGCCGCATGCTCCGCCTGATCGGAGCGCAGCCGCTCGGGCGTCCGCACCGGCAAACCAAGCGCCAGCGCCGCCCGATGCACCGGGCATGGCGTAACCGCCTGGCCGCGATGAGCCGGGCGGGGCGGCTGCGCATACACCGCCGCGATCTCGTGCCCGGCCGCATGCAGGGCATGCAGCGCCGGCACAGCGAAATCCGGGCTGCCCATGAAAGCGAGGCGCACTATGTCGGCCTCCCCCTCTCCCGCCGGGCCGGGGTGAGGGTGGAGCATGCGGAGCAAGCCTCGGAGATATTATCCAACCCGCTGCAGCTTTTGTTCCTTGGCAAGCTTGCGCAGGATGATGTTGCGTTTCAGCGGACTGATATGGTCCACGAACAGCACGCCATCGAGGTGATCAATCTCATGCTGCAGGCAGGCGGACAGCAAGCCCTCCGCCTCGATCTCCTGACCGGCCCCCTCCGCGTCCGTAAAACGCACCCGCACCTGCGCCGGGCGGCTCACATCGGCGTAGTGACCCGGCAGCGACAGGCACCCCTCCTCCCGTAGCGCCCATTCATCCGAAACGCCGACGATCTCGGGGTTGATCAGCACGATCGGCGACGGCTTGTCCTCTTTCTGCAGGTCAACCACCGCCACCCGAAGCGCCACTCCGACCTGCGGAGCGGCAAGCCCAATGCCGGGTGCGGCATACATCGTCTCGAACATCCGGGGCAGCAACGCACGCACCTCCTCCATATGCTCGGGCCCGATACGCCGAGTCTTCATACGAAGCGAGGGGTGCGGTGGTTTGAGAATGGCAAGCATCCGCAGGATGTAACAAGCGGGGACGGACCATTCAATCCGACTTGAACCAGCCTTGAGCTTGCCAACATAAGCCTACGAAGGCGTGCCAACCCGGGCGCCGTCACCGCTTCGCTCTAAGGAGGAGGCCCGATGTCCAACACGCGCATGTTCACGTCACCCATGTTCCTCGGCTTCGACCACCTGGAGCAAATGCTCGAGCGTGCGTCCAAGACCACGGCCGACGGCTACCCGCCCTATAATATCGAGCAGACCGGCCCCTCCGGCCTCCGCATCACCTTAGCAGTGGCCGGTTTCACGATGGACGACCTGCAAATCACCCAGGAAGACAATCAGCTCGTCATCCGGGGCCGCCAGAACGATGCGGATTCCGATAAGGTCTATCTGCACCGTGGCATCGCAGCCCGGCAATTCCAGCGCGCCTTCGTGCTCGCCGAAAGCATCGAGGTCAAGGGTGCCTGGCTGGATAATGGCCTCCTGCATATCGACCTCGCCCGGCCGCAACCGGAGGTCCGGGTCAAGACCATCAACATCTCCAAGCGTGGCGGCACCGTGATGGACGGGAGTGCAGAATAGCCAGAACTAAACCCGCGTCGCGCCGTTCGAATAGGCGAGAAGCTTCTCAAAGGTCACGGACCATGAACACGTATGACGCCCTACGCACGCTCGATCTCGCCGAAGCCGATATCTCCAGCGCCGCCGGAGCCGAGGAAATCAGCGACATCCGCAACGTGACGCAGGCGCAGCTGATGGCCCTCGGCATGGCCCAGCTCGCCTACGTCAAGCCGGTGTGGATGGACGGCACGACCGCGTTCGCCATCTTTGCCGCCGACGGCTCCCCCATGGCCGTCGCCGCCGACTGCGACCTCGCGGTCCAGGCCATCGTGCAGCACGAGATGGTGCCCGCCCTGGTACACTGACTCACGTGGACCGGGCGTTGTTCTCGGCCCCCCCGGCATCGATCCAGCCAATATGGCCGTCCGTCCGGCGGTAAACGACGTTCAGCTCCCGCGTCGCGCTGTTACGGAACATGAGGATCTGTTGGTCGGCCAAGTCCATCCGCATGACCGCGTCACCAACCGATAGCACGTTGATCTCAGCCGACGTTTCCGCGATGACGGTCGCAAACGCCGGCGATTGATCGGGCGGTGCCGCACTCTGCTCGTCTTCCTGGCGAAGGATATACTGCCGCCCGGCCTCCGGGCGCGCCCGCTGCGCCACGTCCCGCGAATGATCGTTCACCCGGCGGCGGTAGCGGCGCAAGCGCTTGGCGATGTGCTCCGCCGCGTCGTCGAAGGCGCCGTGCGCATCCGCGGCCTCCCCCTCGCCACGCAACGTGAGGCCACGCCCGGCATGCACGTTGATGTCGCATGTGAAGAAGCTTCGCGCCCGGCTGAACGTGACGCTCGCCTCCAGCGCGTGGTCGAAGTATTTTCCGGCAATCACGTCGAGATGCTGGGCCACGCGTTCCCGCAAAGCGTCGGAAAGATCGACCTGCTTGCCCGAGACAGTGAGTTGCATGAACGCGCTCCCTGATGGGGGATCAGGCCATCGCCGCCTTCTCCCGTTTGCGCTGCACCGAGGATGGGATGCGCAGCGCGTCCCGGTATTTGGCCACCGTTCGGCGGGCAATGTCCACGCCTTCCCGACGCAAAGCTGCAACAATCGCATCGTCCGAGAGTACATCTGCGTGACCCTCGGCACTCACCAGCGCGCGGATGCGGTGCCGGACGGCCTCAGCGCTATGGCTTTCACCGCCCGCCACCGCGTTGATCGACGCAGTGAAGAAATATTTCAGTTCGAAGACGCCTCGCGGGGTCGCGATATACTTGTTCGCCGTCACCCGGCTCACGGTGCTCTCATGCATCTCCACCGCCTCCGCCACGTCGCGTAGGATGAGCGGGCGCAAATAGCCGACGCCACCGCGGAAGAACCCGTCCTGCTGCCGCACCACCTCGGCCGCCACCTTCAGGATCGTGTTGGCCCGCTGCTGCAGAGACTTCACCAGCCAGTTGGCGCTGGACAGGTTCTCCCCCAAGAACGTCCGGCTCTCCTTGTCTGCCCGCGCCGACACCCGGGCGTGATACGCATCGTTCACCAGCACCCGCGGCATCGTGTCGGGGTTCAGCTCCAGCAGCCAGCTGCCGTCCGGGGCGGCGCGCATCAGCACGTCGGGGATCACCTGCTGCGCCGGCCCCAAATCGAACCCGGCGCCCGGCTTCGGGTTCAAGGCGCGGATCTCCCCGATCATCTCGGCCAAATCCTCGCTATCCACGCCGCAGACCTGGATCAGCCCCCGCAAATCCCGCCGCGCCAGCATCTCCAGATTATCCAGCAGCGCCTCCATCGCCGGGTCGAGCCGGTTCACGTCCCGAAGCTGCGCCGCCAGGCACTCCCGCAGATCGCGCGCAAACAGGCCCGGCGGATCGAAATGCTGCATGGCCCGCCGCACCCGCGCGACCCGCGCCTCCTCGACCGACAGCGCCGCCGCCAATTCCGCATCACCCACCGCCACCCGCCCCGCGCCGTCCATCAGCGCCATGAACTGGCCGGCGATCATCCGGTCCCCGGCATCCGCGAAGCCCAGCCGGATCTGCTCGCTCAAATGCTGGCGCAGCGACCGTGGCGCCGCGGCCAGGTCATCGATGCCGCGCTCATCCCCCTCATCCCGGGCACCGCCGCGGGACGCCTGGGCGTAGCCATCCGCGCTGCCACCGGCGTCGAAGCTGTTGCCCTCATGCGCGCTGCCGGCATCCGCGGCCTCCGGCAGCTTCTCACCTTGCATCAGCGCCGCGGTGTCCAACCCCTCCAGCCGCTCCGTCCGCTGGTCCGGTGCCGGCACCTCCGGACTGACATCCGCACGCTCGTCCCGCTCCAGCAGCGGATTGCGCTCGAGTTCCTCTTCCACGAAGGCGGCCGCCTCCACGTTGGTGAACTGCAGCAGCTTGATGGCCTGACGCAGCTGCGGCGTCATCACCAGTGACTGCGTCTGCCTGAACTCGAGCCGTGGTCCCATCGCCATGCGGCCAGGATACATCGAAAAGGTTAAAGGCTGAACCTCTCTCCGAGATAAACCCGGCGCACATCCTCATGCGCCACGACCTCCTCCGGCACGCCCTCCATCAGCACCTGTCCGTCATGCATGATGTAGGCGCGGTCGATGATCTCTAGCGTTTCGCGAACGTTATGATCGGTGATCAGCACGCCGATGCCGCGGTCCTTCAAATGCCCCACCAGGTCGCGGATCTCCCCCACCGCGATCGGGTCGATACCGGCCAGCGGCTCGTCCAGCAGGATGTAGTTCGGCTGCGACGCCAGCGCCCGCGCGATCTCCACCCGCCGCCGCTCCCCGCCCGACAGCGCGAGCGACGGCGTGCGCCGCAGATGGCCGATGCCGAACTCCGTCAGCAACTCATCCAGCATCAACTCCCGCCGGCCCTGGTCGGGCTCGATCACCTCGAGCGCGGCCATGATGTTCCGCTCGACGTTCAGGCCGCGGAACACGCTGGCCTCCTGCGGCAGATACCCGATCCCTAGCCGCGCCCGGCGATACATCGGCAGCCCGGTGATGTCATGGCCGTCGAGGCTGATGGCGCCGGTATCAGGCCGCACCAGGCCCACGATCATGTAGAACGTCGTGGTCTTCCCCGCGCCGTTCGGGCCAAGCAAGCCCACCGCCTCCCCACGCCGCACATTCACGGTCACGTTCTGGACCACGGGACGCTTCTTATACGTCTTGCCCACCGCCGTCGCGGTCAGCCCGGCGACGCCCTCGATCACCCGTAGTGGCTCCGTCAAGGTTTCGCGGCTTTGGACTTCGGCCCGCCCGCCTTGGTGTCATTCGCCTTGTTAGCCGGGTCGTTCGGCACCACCAGCCCCTGAACCTGCCGCCCAGGCGTGTTCGCGACGGTGTAGATGCCGGTCTTCATGTTCACCAGCGCCTCATCCCCATGCAACTGGTTCAGCCCGCGGGTGATGTGCACGTGCCCGGCCAGCCGCGCGATCTGGCTATCGGCCACATACACCGCCCGGTCGCCCCGGAACGTCTCCGTAGCCGTCCTCACCTCCACATGGCCGAACGCCTCGACCCGCTGCAGCTTGCCCGACGATTGTAGCGGGTCCGCCCCCGGCTTGGTGGCCTTCACGGTCTGGACCTTCGGCGTGCCCGGCGCGTCGGGCGGCGTCGTGAAGCCCACCAGCGTATCCCCCGCGAGCCTGCGCCCGTCCGCCGTCGTCACCTGCGCCAGGCCGCGGCCCACAGCCATGTGCTTCTGCGAATAATACTCCAAGCTGTCCCGCGCGGTCATGACCTGCTGCGGCGTGGTGATCCTCATCGCGCGCCCGGTCATCAACAGCAGGGCCTGGTCGATGTCGTAGATGGCGCGGTCACCCACCGCGAGGTCGGTCGCGGTATAGATATGTACATTGCCGACCGCCTCCAGCCGGTAGATCTCGTTGTTTCCGGTATCGGCCGCCGGCGTTGCACCGGGCTTGGCGGCCGGCACCGGGGCTTGCCCGCCCTTCCGCCGGTAATGCGCGATCAGCCGATCCGCCGTCACCGTCACGTCGCCCCGCACCGCGCGCGCGTCCCCGTTGGCGATCACCACCTGCTCGTTCTGCCGCCACTCCATCCCGTCCCGCGCCGTCACATCGACGGACCCGCCCTTGGACAGATCGATCGCCTGCGCCATGGCCGTCAAGGGAACCAGCATAAAGGCGCACACTGCCAATGCGTAGCGCGGATAGGCCCTTGCGCCATCCGCCCAACCGCCGATCGCGGACTCCGCACCCAAGGCGCTCTGCCTGCTCGACGAAACCTTCATCGCTGCTGGTTCACGACAAGATGCGCCGGCCCGTAGAACTGCACGACCGCACCCCGGTCCACCAGCGTGAACCCTTGCGCATCGAGCGTGCCGAACGGACCCTCGGCATGCGTGCGGTCCTCGGTCGCGGCGGCCACACCCTTGATATCGACCGCGGCCGTCTCCGTCCGCATCACCGTCCCATCGCTCCGGTACACCACCACGTCATGCGACAGATCGAGCTGCCCGGCGTGCTGGATGAACACGCCATCCTTGGCCTGCACCATGACCCAGCCCTCGTTTTCCTGAACGATATCGCCCTTGGGCTGCGCCAGGTTGATGCGTTGCGGCCCGGCCTGCGTCGCCGAGTCCGCCGTGATCGTATAGGGCCGGCCCCGCTCGTCCACGCCACGGTAGCGCGCGTCGTGCATCGTGCCGCTATCGGCCTCGAAGCTCGCCACCCGGCGGAACGCGGCCCGCCCCTGGTCCCGCAACCGCGCCAGCTCCGGCCACAGTGCGATCGACGCCAGCAACAGCAGCGCCACCGCCGGCAGCGCCCATTTCGTGCCGTTCACCAGCAGGCTGCGCCGCGCCATCCCCTTGGACGTCGGCGGGCGCCGCACGCCACCGGCCGTAAGGTTCGTGCGCTCGCCCCGCTTGGGCCGGATCAGCGGCGCGATCGTCATAGCACCCCGGCCCGTAGCAGATCGTGCACATGCAGCAGCCCTACCGGACGGCCCGCATCGGTCACGAACAGGCTGGTAACCGGGCGTCCCGTGTTCATCGCGCGCAACGCGTCCGCCGCGAGCGCGTCCGGGCCGATCGTGCGGGGGGCCGGGTTCATCACATCCTGTATTTTACGCGTCAGCAGGTCTGGCCCCATGGCCCGGCGTAAATCGCCATCGGTCAATACCCCCGCAAGCCGCCCATCGCCATCCAGCGCCCCCACGCAGCCGAACCCCTTGCCGGTCATGATCAACAGCGCCTGGTCCATCGGCAGCGCCCGGGGAGCGAGCGGCACGGCGTCCCCCTGATGCATGAGGTCCCGCACCTGCCGCAGCTGCGCGCCCAACTTGCCGCCGGGGTGGTTCACCGAAAAATCCGTGGCGGTAAAGCCTCGCCGGGTCAGCAAGGCCACCGCCAGCGCGTCCCCCAGCGCCATCTGCATCGTGGTACTCGTCGTCGGCGCCGACGTGATCGTGCACGCTTCCGGCGCAGGCGGCAGCAACAGCACGATATCGGCCGCCCGCGCCAGCGCCGACCGCTCCCGCCCCGTCATGGCGATCAACGGTAGCCCGAACCGCCGGGCATGGGCGACCAGATCCGCCAGCTCCGCCGTCTCACCGCTGTTGGACAGCGCCAGCACGGCATCCCCCGGCAGGACCATGCCGAGATCGCCATGCGACGCCTCCGCCGGGTGCACGAAATGCGCTGGCGTCCCCATCGACGCGAACGTTGCGGCGATCTTGCGCCCGACATGGCCGGATTTGCCCATCCCAGACACCACGACCCGCCCGGTGCACTCCATCAGCGCCTGCACCGCGTCCGAGAACGAACCGCCCAGCGTGGCACCCAGCGCGCGCAGTCCCGCAGCCTCGGCCGCAAGCACGGCCCGGCCCAACTCCGCATCGGACTGGACGTCAGGAACGGCGAAAGATGTCAGCGCTGCTACCATGACACCCTTGTATGGGCGGGCGGGTGGAGAGGGTCAACCGAGTCGAGGTGACCGAACGTAACACCGGAACAGCCTTAATGTGCAAAAATATCCGGAGTTTCATAACCAAGCAGGTCCAGCCGGCAGCGCGCGGGCAGGAAATCGAAGCAGGCCTGCGCCAGCTCCATCCGCTGCTCCCGGACCAGGATGGCCTCGAGCTTCGCCCAGAGCGCGTGCAAGTATAGCACGTCGGACGCGGCATACGCCAGCTGTTCTGGCGTAAGCTCGGCTGCACCCCAATCGCTGGTCTGCTGCTGCTTGTTGATCTCGACGCCGATCAGCTCCCGGCACAAATCCCGTAAACCATGCCTGTCGGTAAACGTCCGCACGAGCTTGGCAGCGATCTTCGTGCACTTCGTCGGCCCGACCGTCACCCCCAGCGCCTGTTGCAGCACCGCGACGTCGAACCGGGCAAAATGCATCAGCTTGGTCACGCCAGGGTCCGCCATCATGCGCGCGAGATTGGGCGCGGGCAGCCCGCCAAACCGCGGCGGCACGATCTGCACCAAATGCGCGGCCCCGTCACCGCCCGACAGCTGCACCAGGCAGAGCCGGTCCCGATGCGGATTGAGCCCCATCGTCTCGGTGTCGACGGCCACGACCGGGCCGAGCGAAAGCCCCTCGGGCAAGTCATGCTGATACAAATGTATGGCGCCCGCCGGGCTGAACTGCGTGGTCACATCGGCCTGCGGGAAAGAGGTGGTGCCCAGGAAAAGACTCGAACTTTCACAACCTTGCGGTCACAGGTACCTGAAACCTGCGCGTCTACCAATTCCGCCACCTGGGCAAACCTTACGGTGGAGCGGCTGGGTAGCGCTGCGCGGGGTGAGCGTCAAGGGTGCGCGCGCTCGGTTGGACGCGAGTAAGGGCGCAGTCTCGGCGAGGTCGGAAAGCACCGGGCACCACCGCGCTCCTACATCCAGCCTCATCGCTGCCGTTCACTCGAAAAAAGCGGCGCTGGACCAGCTCCGGCCCCATGCCAGGCTGTCGAATCTCGAACATGCACATGACCTCGAGCTGACCTACACGTCCAACGCCATCGAGGGCAACACGCTGACCGCCGCGGAAACCACGCTGGTGATCGAGCACGGCATCACCATCGGCGGCAAGCCGCTCCGGGATCATCTGGAGGCCATCGACCATCACGGCGCACTGCTCTACGTCCGCGGTTTGGCGCGAAGCGGCGGCATGCTGGCGGAACGGGATGTGCGCAGCCTGCACCAGCTGGTCCTGCAACGGTCACAGGCCGGGATCGCCGGGCAATATGCAAAGCAGGGGCGGTTCATCCTGACGGACGCCGGGCGCCTTGCCTTCCCCTCACCCGCCGAAATCCCGGCCTTGATGGCTGGCTTCGCGGCCTGGCTCGCCCAGGTGCCATCCGCGCCGCAATCCGCTTTCGATGCACACCGGCGCCTGGTGGACATCCACCCGTTCGACGACGGCAACGGCCGCACCGCCCGCCTGCTCATGAACCTGCTCCTCCTCCGCGGCGGCAACCCGCCCCTGGCCATCCGGCCCGTGGACCGCGTGGAATATCTCGGCGCCTTGCAGAACCGGACGGACGCGTTCGACACCCTGCTCTACCGCCGCCTAGACGAGACGCTCGACGAATACCTCGCCGCCGCCACCATGGTGCCGCCCACCCAAGGACCCACTCCCGAAGAACCTACCCCCAGAGAACCTACCCCCAGAGAACCTACCCCCAGAGAACCTACCCCCAGAGAACCGACCCCTTGAGGGACTGGAAATCGGCGCATACTACAAGGCGTCGATACCGGAGGGCACGCCCATGGCCACGCGCAGTGTAGCAACCGTCTTTGGCGGCAGCGGATTCATCGGGCGCTACGTCGTGAAGCGGCTGGCGGCGCAGGGCCACATCGTCCGGGTCGCCGGCCGCAATACCGAGGCGGCAAAGGGCCTCATGGTCACCGGCAAGGTCGGCCAGGTCGTGCCGCTCTACGTCTCGCTCGGTAATGACGCCGCGGTCACGCGCGCGGTCGAGGGTGCTGACATCGTCGTGAACCTGGTGGGCATCCTCACCGAACGACACGCCGGGGATTTCATGCGCGTGCAGGGGGAGGGCGCCGGGCGCATCGCCCGTATGGCCGCCGCCGCCGGGGTCAAACGCGTCGTGCACGTCTCCGCCATAGGCGCCAGCACGGACAGCCCCAGCCAATATGCCCGGGCCAAGGCCGAAGGGGAGGCGCAGATGCGGGCCGCCCTGCCCGGCGTCACCATCCTCCGCCCCTCGCTGGTGTTCGGCGCCGAGGATCAGTTCTTCAACCGGTTCGGCAATATGGCCATGCTGCTACCGGTCATGCCCGTCATCGCCGGCGATACGCGCTTTCAGCCCGTGTATGTCGGGGACGTCGCGGACGCCGTGATGGCCGTGCTCGGGCGGGAAACTACCGCCGGGCAGGTGTTCGAGCTAGGCGGCCCGCGCGTCTGGACCTTCCGCGAAATCCTGCAATGGATCCTTACAGAAACGCGCCGGCGCCGGCCCTTGCTGGAAGTGCCGATGGGCCTCGCCCGCCTGCAGGCCCGGATAGGCGAGCTGGTGCCCGGGAAACCGTTCACGCGGGATCAGCTTTTGCTGCTGCAGCACGACAACGTCGTGGCGGCGGGCGCGCACGGGCTGGCAGAGTTGGGCATCACACCCACACCGGTCGAACTCATCGTGCCGGACTATCTAGACCGCTACCGGACCGGCGGCGGCAAGCGGGAGGAAGTTCCCGCATAGGGCCGAAGCGGTCCTTTTCTGGCGCATTTTGACGATCATCGCCTGACGAACCCGGTAAATCCGTGAACTCTGGACAGCTTTCCTGTCGTAAAGGTGGATTCGGACTCGCCAAACCCGCCTTTTAGTTCTAACCGTCTCGCACACGCGACAACGCAAGCGGAGGCGGGGCTCGATGGCTGACAAGATGCTGCAATTCGTCCGCCTGGCGCAGCAATCGCCGCCCAAGCGCGCCGTCTCGATGCGCCGCGAAGACTTCGCCGAAATCTATCAGGATTTCGACCCGGCGCAGGCCGGCAGCCAGGCCAGCCGCTGCAGCCAATGCGGCGTGCCGTTCTGCCAGGTGCACTGCCCGCTCGCCAACAACATCCCGGACTGGCTGAAACTCACGGCCGAAAACCGGATGCAGGAGGCCTACGAAGTCAGCTCCGCCACCAACACGTTCCCCGAAATTTGCGGACGCATCTGCCCGCAGGACCGGCTGTGCGAAGGCAACTGCGTGATCGAAAAGGGCTTCGAAAGCGTCACCATCGGCGCCGTCGAACGGTTCATCACCGATCACGCCTGGGAACAGGGCTGGGTCAAGCCGCCCGCCCCGAAGCAGGAGCGTCCGCAATCCGTGGGCATCGTCGGCGCCGGACCCGGCGGCCTCGCGGCGGCGGAGCGGCTCCGCACCCGCGGCTACCAGGTGCACGTCTATGACCGCTACGACCGCGTCGGCGGCCTCATGATCTACGGCATCCCCGGCTTCAAGCTGGAAAAGGATGTCGTGCTGCGCCGCTGGAAGCTGCTGGAGGATGGCGGCATCCAGTTCCACCTCGGCGTCGAACTGGGCCGGGACTTGACCTTCGCCGACCTGCGCGCCCGCCATGACAGCGTGCTGATCGCAACCGGCGTGTACAAGGCGCGGGACATCGGCGGCCCCGGCGCGGGCCTACCCGGCATCGTCCCCGCCATGGAATACCTGACCGCCAGCAACCGCCAAGGCCTGGGTGACACGGTGCCCGCCTTCGACAGCGGCGCCTTGAACGCCGAGGGCAAGCGCGTCGTGGTCATCGGCGGCGGCGATACCGCCATGGACTGCGTCCGCACCGCCATCCGCCAGGGCGCCGCCTTCGTCGCCTGCCTGTATCGCCGCGACAAGGCCAACATGCCGGGCTCGATGCGCGAGGTGAAGAACGCCGAGGAGGAGGGCGTGAACTTCGTCTGGCTCTCCGCGCCCGAGGCGTTCCTGGGTGACGATCACGTGACCGGCGTCCGCGTGCAGCGGATGCGCCTCGGCATGCCCGACGCCTCCGGCCGCCAATCGATCGAGCCGGCCGATAGCCACTTCAACCTCGAAGCCGACCTGGTGATCAAGGCGCTGGGCTTCGATCCGGAGGAGCTACCGCGTTTGTGGGAGCAGCCCGGGCTTGAAGTCAGCCGCTGGGGCACGCTGAAAGTGGACCACCGCACGCAGATGACCGCCATGCCCGGGGTATTTGCCGCCGGCGACATCGTCCGCGGCGCCAGCCTGGTCGTCTGGGCCATCCGCGACGGCCGTGACGCCGCAGCACGCATGCACGCCTACATGCAGGAGCACGCGCTGGCGGCGGCCGCCGAATGAGGATCGGGCTTGTGGACCGGCTTAGTCTAGCCGCCGGGCTGATACTACTAAGCCTGCCTGCCCTTGCGCAGCCTACGCAAGAGGCTCGTCAAGCCGCGCGTGAACTGACGCAGACGATCGGCAGCAACTCGCCCTCCGTTCAAATCCTGGAACAGCTGCGCGACCAGTTGACCGCAGCGATCGTGCGCAACACCCGCAAGCCGCAAGAAGAGGCGGCGGCGCTGGTGGATGAGTTGCTGATGCCGGAACTCACGTCTCACGCCGGTGAGCTGGACGATACGATCATCGACATCTACGCGACCAACTATTCGGCCGAGGACATGCGGGCGCTGCGCCAATTCTACTTGACCCCGCTCGGCCAGCGCGTGCTGAAGGCGGCGCCCTCTATCGGCGAGCAAAGCTTCACCGCCGGCCGGGCCTGGGGCTCGAAGGTCGCGCGCGAGGCCATCGGCAACCACGCGGACCAGCTGCGCGAGCGCGGCGTCGTACTATGAGGATCGCTTCGATCATGCAGCAACGCACCCGCCATCGGCCCAAGCTGTCATTGATCACCGCCTTGGCTGCGTTCCTACTCATCGCCGCAGGTCCGGATGACGCTCATAGTCTGGCGCGGGTCTTCTTGGACAAGGTCGGCGCCTCGGAGATGATGGAGGCGCTCATCACTGGCACACGGAAAGCAGTGATCGCAAAGATGCAGCAGATGGGACAGACCGAAGCCGTAGCAACCGACTTCGCAGACACCAGTCTGCTTCCGGCTCTCAAGGCCCACCGGCCAGAACTGATGCAAAAATTCGAAGACTTGTTAGTCGATGATTTCACGCCGGCTGAACTCCGCGCCATTCTGAACAACGAACAGAACGAAGCCCGTCAGTCCGCCGCAAAGAAAGCACCCATGTTACAGCAACAGTTCGCCAAGGCTGGGCAAGAATGGGGCAGCGCGATCGGAGCCCAGGCTGGAGCCGCCTACTTCGCCAACAAGCCTTCCCCGAGAAGCGACGGAGCTGCAAAATGAGCCTCGATCCCGGACAAGCCTTCATCCGCGATTGGGCCGCCGACGCCGCCAAGCTCGAACACACGTACGACCCGTCCATGGAACACGACAATTGCGGCGTCGGCATGGTCGCCGCCCTCGATGGCGTGGCGCGCCGGGACGTGGTGCAGGCCGGGATCGATGCGCTGAAGGCCGTCTGGCACCGCGGCGCCGTGGACGCCGACGGCAAGACCGGGGACGGCGCCGGCATCCATATCGAAATCCCGCAAGACTTCTTCGCCGAGGCCATCCGCCGCTCCGGCCATGAACCCAGCGCCGAGCGCATCGCCGTCGGCATGGTGTTCCTGCCCAAGACCGACCTCGGCGCGCAGGAGCGGTGCCGCGAGATCGTGGAGACCGAGATCCTGCATTTCGGCTACGCCATCCATGGCTGGCGCCAGGTGCCGATCAACGTCGGCTGCATCGGCGAAAAAGCCAACGCGACCCGGCCCGAGATCGAGCAGATCATGATCCGCGGCAAAGGCGAAGACACCGAAACCTTCGAGCAAAACCTGTATATCATCCGCCGCCGGATCGAGAAGCAAGTCATCGCCGCGCAGGTGCCGGTGTTCTACATGTGCTCGCTCTCATGCCGTAGCGTGATCTACAAGGGCATGTTCCTGGCCGCCTCGCTCACCGACTTCTACCCGGACCTGCTAGACCCCCGCTTCATCAGCCGCTTCGCGATCTACCACCAGCGCTACTCGACCAATACATTCCCGACCTGGAAGCTGGCACAACCGTTCCGCATGCTGGCGCATAACGGCGAGATCAACACCGTCGCGGGCAACAGCAACTGGATGAAGTCGCACGAGA
Organism: Acetobacteraceae bacterium; assembly: GCA_965246925.1. Classification (GTDB taxonomy): domain Bacteria; phylum Pseudomonadota; class Alphaproteobacteria; order Acetobacterales; family Acetobacteraceae; genus JANPPS01. The sequence continues at coordinate 758,117 of OZ251994.1, forward strand.
CCCGCCTGGCGGCCGGCGGCCTCGACCGCTTCATCGATGACGTGAAACCCGTGATCCAGGCGGGGGGCTCCGACACCGCGACCTTGGATAACGTGTTCGAACTGCTATGCCGCGCCGGGCGGGACGCGCCGATGGTCAAGGCGCTCATGATCCCCGCCTCCGTCGGCGCCGACAGCACCATGCCCGCCGCACACCGCGACATGTTCCTCTATTGCAACGCCGTCATGGAACCCTGGGACGGCCCGGCCGCCATCACCGCGACCGACGGGCGCTGGGTCATCGCCGGGCTGGACCGCAACGGGCTCCGCCCCCTCCGCTACACCATTACCGACAGCAAGCTGCTGGTGGTGGGCTCGGAAGCCGGGATGGTGAAGTTCCAGGAAAGCGAGATCGTGCAAAAGGGCCGCGTCGGCCCCGGCCAGACCATCGCCGTCGATCTGGACGAGGCCCGGTTCTACGAGGACGAGGAGCTGCGGGACGTGCTCTCCGCCCGCCAGCCGTTCGGCGACTGGGCCAAGCGCATCACTAAGATCGACACCATCGTCAAGACCGACTGTCCGGAGCCCGCCATCTACGAGCCGTCCGAACTCCGCCGCCGTCAGCTGGCGGTCGGCGTGACCATGGAGGAGCTGGAGATGATCCTGCACCCCATGGTCGAAGACAGCGCCGAAGCCATTGGCTCTATGGGCGACGACACGCCCGTGGCGGTATTGAGCGAGCGCTACCGCGGCCTGCATCATTACTTCCGCCAAAGCTTCGCCCAAGTCACCAACCCGCCGATCGATAGCCTGCGCGAGACGCGGGTGATGACGCTGAAGACCCGCCTGGGCAACCTCGGTAACGTCCTGGACGAGGATGCGAGCCAGTGCGACCTGCTGCAGCTCGAAAGCCCGGTGCTATCCAACGGCGAGTTCACCGCCATGGCCGCCATGATGGGCGACGCCGCCTGCCGGGTCGATTGCACCTTCGCCGCCGCCGACGGTGAGGCCGGCCTCCGCGCCGCGATCGAGCGGGTGCGGCAGCAGGCCGAGGAAGGCGTCCGCGCCGGCGCCGCCCACGTGATCCTATCGGACGAGGCGCAGGACCCGTCCCGCGCGCCCATCCCCATGATCCTGGCCACCGCCGCGGTGCACACGCACCTGGTGCGCTCCTCGCTCCGCACCTTCACCAGCATTAACGTGCGCACGGCCGAGTGCCTGGACACGCATTATTTCGCCGTGCTGATCGGCGTCGGCGCCACCACCATCAACGCCTACCTCGCACAGGAAGCCATCGCCGACCGGCAGCGGCGTGGCCTGTTCGGCCAACTCAGCACCAAGGAGGCCGTGTACCGGTATAAGAAGGCCGTCGATAAGGGCCTGCTGAAGGTCATGTCCAAGATGGGCATCTCCGTCGTCAGCTCGTATCGCGGCGGCTATAATTTCGAGGCGATCGGCCTGTCCCGCGCCCTGGTCGCCGAGTTCTTCCCCGGCATGCAGTCCCGCATCTCCGGCATCGGCCTCACCGGTATCGCCCGCAAGGTGCTGGGCCTGCATGAGGCCGCGTGGGATGGCGAGGACACCGCACTCCCCGTCGGCGGCGTCTATAAGCTGCGCCGCAAGGGTGAGGTGCACGCCTTCGACGGCAGCCTGATCCATACGCTGCAACAAGCCTGTGCCAATGACAGCTTCGAGACCTACCGCCGCTACGCCGACGGCGTCCGCCGGCAGAAGCCCGTGGCGCTGCGGGACCTGCTGGATTTCCGCATGGATGGCGTAGTGCCCGTGCCGGTCGACGAGGTCGAGAGCATCACCGAAATCCGGAAGCGCCTGCTGGCGCCGGGCATCTCGCTGGGGGCCTTGAGCCCGGAGGCGCATGAGACGCTCAGCATCGCCATGAACCGCATCGGCGCCCGCTCCGACTCAGGCGAGGGCGGGGAGGACCCGGCCCGCGCCACGCCCCGTGCCAACGGCGACAACGCCAACTCCGCCATCAAGCAGATCGCCTCCGGACGGTTCGGCGTGACCGCCGAATACCTCAACGCCTGCCGCGAGATCGAGATCAAGGTCGCCCAGGGCGCCAAGCCCGGTGAAGGCGGGCAGCTACCCGGCTTCAAGGTCACGAGCCTAATCGCCAAGCTCCGCCATTCCACGCCCGGCGTCACCCTCATCAGCCCGCCACCGCATCACGACATTTATTCGATCGAGGATCTGGCCCAGCTCATCTATGACCTAAAGCAGGTCAACCCGGTCGCGACCGTATGCGTGAAGCTGGTCGCCCGCTCCGGCATCGGCACCATCGCCGCCGGCGTCGCCAAGGCGAAGGCGGACGCGATCCTCATCAGCGGCCACTCCGGCGGCACCGGCGCCAGCCCGCAGACCTCCGTCAAATACGCGGGGCTACCATGGGAGATGGGGCTGTCCGAGGCGCATCAGGTGCTGATGCTGAACCGGCTGCGGCACCGGGTGAAGCTGCGCACCGATGGCGGCATCAAGACCGGGCGGGACGTGGTGATCGCCGCCATGCTCGGTGCCGAAGAGTTCGGCATCGGCACCGCGAGCCTGGTCGCCATGGGCTGCATCATGGTCCGGCAATGCCACAGCAACACCTGCCCGGTCGGCGTCTGCACGCAGGACGAGGAGCTTCGCCAGAAGTTCGGTGGCAGCCCGGAGAAGGTCATCAACCTGTTCAGCTTCATCGCCGAAGACGTGCGCGGCATCCTGGCCTCGCTCGGCGTCCGCAAGATCACCGACATCATCGGCCGCACCGACATGCTGCAGCAGGTGAGCCGCGGGTCGGACTACCTGGACGACCTCGACCTCAACCCCCTGCTGGCCCAGGCCGACCCGGGGCCCCACGCCCGGTATTGCACGGAGGAAGGCCGGAACGAGGTGCCGGAGACCCTGGACGCGCAGATGATCGAGGACGCGGCCGCGCTGTTCAGCCACGGCGAGAAGATGCAGCTGCAGTACAACATCCGCAACACGCACCGGGCGATCGGCACCAAGATCAGCAGCAAGATGGTGCGCAAATACGGCATGTTCGGGCTGGCGCCGGGCCACCTGTCGGTCCGCCTGCGCGGTTCCGCCGGGCAGTCCCTCGGCGCGTTCGCGGTACAGGGCCTCAAGCTTGAGGTGCTGGGTGACGCCAACGACTACGTGGGCAAGGGTCTGTCCGGCGCCACCATCGTCGTCCGCCCGGCCCCCAGCTCCACTCTGTTGAGCCAAAACAACACCATCATCGGCAACACCGTGCTGTATGGCGCGACCGCCGGTGAGCTGTTCGCCGCCGGGCAAGCAGGCGAGCGGTTCGCGGTCCGCAACTCGGGCGCCACGGCCGTGATCGAGGGCTGCGGCAGCAATTGCTGCGAGTACATGACCGGCGGTACCGTCGTGGTGCTGGGCGCGGTCGGCGACAATTTCGGCGCCGGGTTCACGGGCGGCATGGCCTTCGTCTATGACGCCGATGACAGCTTCGAACACCGCGTCAACGCCGACACGCTGACGTGGCAGCGCGTCACCTCGCCCCATTGGAACGGCGTGCTGCGCGGCCTGGTGGAACGGCACGCCGCCGAAACCAGCAGCAAGTATGCGGCCATGATGCTGCACGACTGGGCCCGGATGGCGCCGCGCTTCTGGCAGGTGGTGCCGAAGGAATACGTGAAATATCTGCCCGTGCCGCTGTCGGAGGGGGAAGCGCTGCGGGCCTGACCACCGCCGGGTTGGCCCAACCCGGCGGTGGTGCCATAACCCCGCCATGCGTGTGCTGCACCACCTGCCGATGTCGCCGTTCTCCCGGAAGGTCCGCCTGGTCCTCACGGAAAAGCGCCTGCCGTTCGAGCTACTGAGCGAAAAAGTCTGGGAGCGGCGGCCCGAATACCTCGAGATGAACCCGGCCAACACCGTCCCCACCCTCCGCGAGCCCAACGGCCTGGTGATCGCCGATTCCAGCGTGATCTGCGAATACCTGGACGAAGCCTATCCCGACATCGCCCTCATGGGCCACTCCCTGGCAGACCGGGTCGAGGTCCGCCGCCTGGTCGCCTGGTTCGACGGTAAGTTCGCGCGCGAGGTCACGGCCAACCTGGTCGGCGAGAAATACATGAAGCGCCTCATGGGCTACGGCAATCCTGACGCCGCCGCGATCCGGGCCGGCTACGCCAATCTCCGCACCCACATGGCCTATCTCGGCTGGCTGGCAGAGACGCGTCAGTGGCTAGCGGGCAACACTCTGTCCTTGGCCGACTTCGCCGCCGCCGCACAGCTCTCCACCTTGGACTTCACGAGCGATCTGGACTGGTCCCTCTCCGCCCCCGCCCGCGAGTGGTATGCGCGCATGAAATCCCGCCCCAGCTTCCGCGCGATCCTGGCCGACCGCGTCGCCGGCGTAACCCCCCCGGCGCACTACGCCGACCTCGATTTTTGAGCCGCATGTTCAGCAGGTTTGAAAACCTCATCCGCCCGACCGAGATCGCCCCGGAATCACCGCCCACCGGTGAGGCGGCGGGGCTGGTCGCGTTCTATTGGCATTACGCGCGGCAGGTGCGGGGCCTGATCCTCACGCTGTTCGTCGTGGGCCTCGTGGTCGCGGTGTTCGACGCGTTCATCCCCGCGATCATCGGGCGCCTGGCCGGGCTCGTCGCCTCGCACGCGCCGGAACGGCTTTGGGCCGAGACCTGGCCGCAGCTGGCCGGCATGGCCGCGTTCTTGCTGATCGCCCGTCCGCTGAGCCTCGTGTCGCAGAACCTCATCACCAACCAGGCCATCGCCGCCGGGCTCACCAACCTCGTGCGGTGGCAGAGCCATTGGCACGTCGTGCGCCAGAGCTGGTCCTTCTTTCAGGACGACTTCGCCGGTCGCATCGCCAACCGGGTCATGCAGACCGGGCCATCGTTGCGGGAAAGCATCGTCTCCGCCACCAACGCCGCGTGGTATATCATCGTCTATGGCACCAGCGCCGCCCTGTTGCTGGCGCATGCCGACCCGGTGCTCGCCACGCCGCTGCTGGTCTGGTCCGTGGCGTACGGGCTGATCTTGCGGTTCTTCATCCCGCGCCTGCGTGACCGCTCCCGCCGCATGAGCGAGGTGCGGTCATCGCTCACGGGAAAGATCGTCGACAGCTACAGCAACATCTTGACGGTGAAGCTGTTCGCCCGCGCCGAGGATGAGGACGCCTTCGTGCGGGAGGGTGTGGACGAGCATACCATCGCCTTCCACGACCAGCTGCGCATGAACACCCGCTTCGGCCTCACGCTCAGCCTGACCAACGCCTGCATGCTCGTGAGCGTGGGCGCGCTCGCGTTGTATCTCTGGAGCCGCGGCCGCATCGGCGTCGATGCCGTGACGATGTCGGTGCCGCTAGCCTGGCAGCTGATTTCCATGTCCGGCTGGGTCGCGTTCAACATCACGCAGATCTTCGAGAACGTCGGCGTCGTGCAGGACGGCATGCGCTCCATCGCCGTCCCCCGCCAAATGCCGGACCCGCCCGGCGCCCGCGCGCTCCACGTCACCGCCGGCGCCCTACGGTTCGAGAACCTGTCCTTCGGCTACGGCACCGAGCGTGGCGTGCTGCACGACCTCAGCCTCACCATCCAGCCCGGTGAGCGTATCGGCCTCGTCGGACGCTCCGGCGCCGGTAAATCGACGCTGGTCAATCTGTTGCTGCACTTCTTCGATCCCGAGACCGGCCGCATCTTGATCGACGGCCAGGACATCGCCTCCGTGACGCAGGAAAGCCTGCGCACCCAGATCGCCATGGTGACGCAGGACACCTCGCTCCTACATCGCTCCATCCGCGACAACATCCGCTACGGCCGCCCTTCCGCGACCGAAACGGAGGTGATCGAAGCGGCGCGCCAGGCCGAAGCGCTGGACTTCATCGAGCAGCTGGAAGACTGGGCCGGGCGCCGCGGCTTCGACGCGCATGTGGGCGAGCGAGGCGTCAAGCTGTCCGGCGGGCAGCGGCAACGGATCGCCATCGCGCGGGTGATCCTGAAAGACGCGCCCATCCTGGTGCTGGACGAGGCGACGAGCGCGTTGGATAGCGAGGTGGAGGCGGCGATCCAGGGTCAGCTGGTGAGCCTGATGCATGGGCGGACCGTGATCGCGATCGCCCACCGGCTGAGCACCATCGCGCGGATGGACCGGCTGATCGTATTGGATCAGGGCCGCATCGTGGAAGCCGGCACCCATCAGGCCCTGCTGGCGCAGAACGGCCCCTATGCCCGGCTATGGGAGCGGCAGTCGGGCGGGTTCGTGCAGGTTTGAGTCAGAGTTTGAGCGTCAGAGTGCCGAAGGCCGGGTGGGTGGCGTTCGGGCCGGGCCCGGTGGTCGCGGCGCCGGCCGGCAAACTGCCGATGGGCTGCGGCTCGGTATTCCTCCCCTGACCCGGCGGCGACATCGCCGAAACCAGCGGCGCCTTACCCGGTTCCCCACAGCCCGTCAACAGCAGCAGCACCAGACCCGCAACAACGCGCATCGCCAACTCCTCACCTACGCCAGCGCTTCTAACCCGCGGCGTCCGGCTCGGATTTGCGCCAGGTTGGCGAGCTCGTCAAAAATCCGCCACTCGCGCAGATACGGATCGATCCCCTGCTCCGATGCAGTCAGCCTGCCACGGCCCGGGGTCGGGTGAGGGAATTGAAACGGCCGCCCGGTCCTGCCATGCAGCGTGCATGGAGTTGGTATCCGGCAAGGCAAGGCGGCGCGCCACGTCCTACGACGTCGCGGTGGCGGCTGGCGTGGCGCAGTCCACGGTGTCCCGGTGCTTCTTGCCGGGAAGCGAGGTGTCGGACGTGACCCGGGCGCGGGTCATGGAGGTGGCGGCGGCGCTGGGGTATGTGCCCAACGCGATCGCGCGGTCGTTGATCACGCAGCGGTCGGAGATGGTCGCGGTGATCGTCACCGAGTTCACGCTCGAGGCCAATCCTGCGATCGTGAGCGGCATCGGCCGGGCGCTGGCGGCGCGGCAGAAGCAGCTGTTGCTCATGCCGGCCGCGGACGAGGCTGGCGCGGCGGCGGCGGCGGCGGCGGCGTTGCGCTATCCGCTGGACGGCCTGGTGGTGGCCACCAGCCTGGCCGCCGCCGCGGTGCGGCCGTTCCTGGCACGGGGCGTGCCGGTCGTGACATTCAACCGCCCTGCCCCGCTGCCCGGCGTGGACCGGGTCGCGACCGATCACGCCGGCGCGGCGCGCGAGGCGGCGGGGCTGTTGTATGCGGCGGGCCACCGCAGCTTCCTGGTGGTCGCCGGGCAGGCGAGCTGGCCGGTGAACCGGGAGCGGATGCACGGGTTCGTGGACGCGTTGCAGGCGCTGGGCGTGCCAGACACGCCGGTGCTGCCGGCACCGCAATCCTATGCCGGCGCGCGCCGCGCGTTCTTTCGGCATGTGCAGGCGTATGGCGCGCCGGACGCGGTGTTCTGCGTGAATGATCAGCTGGCGTTCGGGGTGCTGGATGGCTGCCGGTTCGATTTGGGGCGGCCGGGCACGGTGTCCGTCGTGGGGTTCGACGACGTGGCGGAGGCGTCGCACCAGGGATATGACCTTACTACGATACGGCAGGACATTCCCGCGCTGGCGGACGCCGCGATCGGCATGCTGCTGCGGCGCCTGGACGCGCCGTCCGCGCCGGCGCAGCATCTGCTGTTGCCGGGCGTGCTGGTGCGCCGGGGGTCGGCCCGGTTATAGCGACCGGTCGCCGGGAAGCGGGTATCCCGACGCGGCGCCCGAAATCGCCTCGCTAGCGATCAGGCGAAGGCCAGGAGGTCGGCGCTCTGGCCTTGCGCCACCAGCCGCGCCACCGCCTCACCCAGCGCGGCGGAGTGCTTGAAGCCATGGCCGGAGCAGGCCGACACCAGCAACACCCGCTCCTGACCCGGCACCGGCTGCACGATGAAGTCGCCATCGGCAGTCATGGTGTAAGGGCAGACGGCGCTTCGGATGACCTCGGATGTGAGGCCAGGCATGCGGGCCGCGAGGTGGACGCGATGCATGTCCGCGGCCTCTCCGGGCAGGATAACGCGCTCAAGCTGATCCGCATCAGGTATAACGGCCGTGTATTGCTCCATGCCGGCCTTCACGCCCTGCGTTCCCGGCAGCGTCGGGAAGCCGTAGAAGCTGTCTTCCGGGCCGTCGCCGTGCACCCAGATATAGACGGGGCAGCACCCTGGTATGAACGCGTCCGGGTCCCGCGGCACCCACCAGAACAGCGTCTGCCGCAGGACCTGCATCCGGGGCGCGAGCGCCGGGGCCAGGCCGGGAGACCAGGCGCCGGCCGACAGCACGGCGTGGCCGGCGTGGAACACGTCGCCGCCGGCCGTGGTGACGCGGACCCCGGCGCCGTCCTGGGTCACGGACTGCACCTGGGTATGGGTCCGTACGGCCGCGCCGGCCCGTTTGGCCGCATCCAGCTGGGCGCGGACGCAGGCCTCGGGCCGGACGTAGCCGCCGCCGGGTTCGAAATACACCAGCTCGTCCCCCTGCAGGCAGAACTGCGGGTAGCGGTGCATGCATTCGTCCGGGGTCAGCACTTCATGCGGGATGGCGAAGCGCTCCGCGGCGGCGATGGTGCGGCGGACGAAATTGTCCTTGCCGTGCACCACCGCCTGACTGCCGCTCGGTGCCAAGATCAGCGCGCCGCAGGGATCGAACAGCGCCTCACCAGTCTCGTACTCGAGCTCCCGCCAAATTTCGTGGGAGCGGGTGACGAGGGGCACATACTGCTCGCCCTCGCCGATCGCCTGCCGTGTGATCCGCGTGTCGCCATGCGTGCTGCCCCAGGCGTGCGGCGGGTCCCAGCGGTCGATGCCCAACACGCGCTGGCCGCACCGGGCGAGATGGAGCAAGGTGGCCGAGCCCATCGCGCCGAGGCCGACGACGATGCTGTCGTAGGTCACTCCGCGGCCTGGAGCATCCGCTCCTTCACGGCCGCCTGGGTGGGGGGCGGCAGCAGCGCGAAAGGCGCGACATGCCCGTCGTGATCCAAGACGGTCCCGGCTTCCAGCGCGGCGTGCACGATCTCGGGCGCCCAGGTGATGCGCTTCCTGGCGTCGGTGGCGGTGATGATGGTCATCTCGGCGCCGTCCGGGGCCGACAGGTCCCGCCAGGTGCCGGCCGGGGCAGAGAAACACTCGCCCTCGGTCACGTGCACCGTGGTCTCGGCGCCGGGCTCGTTCAGGGTGATGTCGACGGCGCCCTTGAACACGATGATGACCTGCTTTTCGCTTAGCATATGGCGGCCGGTGCGGCTGCCGGGCGCGATGCGCAACCATTCGATCGAAAATCCGTGCGGGCCGCCGACCGGCGCGGCGTGCGCCCGGTCCTCCGTCATGCCATGGCCGATCACCGGCGCCAGATCGACCTCGTGACCCGGTAGCGCGCTGGAGAGCAGAGCCTGGCTCGACCAGTCCCGCCGGTCCGCGCGGACGATGCGCTTGGCCATGTCTTCGGCGGTATAGCGCGGCAGGGTGGCGATCTGCTGCGGCGTGAGCGGGGCCATCTCGGCCGCCGGCCGGGGGGCGCCGGCGCTGGTATCCACCAGCATGTTATCCGGCGTCAGATACATGCCGTACTGCGCCGCGTTCTTCAGGATCGAGGGATGCCAGATGATGCCCCCGGTGTCATCGCCCCCCAGGGCCGTGAAGATCCAGCCATCCTCGGTCCCGGTATTGCTGAAGCCCCGGAAAATCCAGGTCGGGACGGACACCACGTCCCCCGGCCCGCCCTCGGCCGTGCCGTCCTGCCCATCCGCGCCCCAACGGAACGTCCACTGCCCCCGCTGGATCATGAATACTTCGGCGGTGAAATGGACATGGAGGTTGTTGATGGTGCCCGGCGGCATCGCGGCGACACCCAGGCTGAAGCCATGCGGCTCCGTCAGGTTCACCACCTGGTCATGCGACTGCGTAACGCCGGGCCCGACCAGGGAGTAGTTTTCCTTCCGCTCGCTACCGGGCATCTTGCAATCGATGAACGCGACCTTGCAGGCCACCATGTCGGACCGCTTGATGGTCCGCGCGCGGGCGTCGGCTTCGGTAAGAGCTTGCATGAGGGTTTCCCTTTCAGCGCATTCGAATGCGGCAATCATATCCCGGATGGGAAGAAGGTTTCAAGGCTTCAGGCCTTGATGCGCCATAACCCATACGGCGCCTTCCGGGTGGGGCCGTTGCTGTGCCACTGCGCCATGTCCTGGATTTGCGAGGTGGTCACATACAGGCCGTCCGGCCCTTCGGCGAAGGTATCGGGCCAGCGCAGGCGGTCATCCTGCACCACCAACTCCAGCGTCCCATCCGCCCGGCGCCGTTTCACGCTGTTATCCTCGGGGCTCGTGATCCAAAATCCGCCCGCCCGGTCGATCCAAAGGCCATCCGCGACACAGGTCGTGCCCAGCCGCTCCGGCGCAAGCTTGGCGCCCGGCGTGTTGAGCACCATGAGCGGCAGCCGGTAGAGTGTCTTCCCCGTGAGCGCCTGCCAATACAAGTGCGTCCGGTCCATCGCGATCCCGTCGGCCGCGAACATGACGCCTCTGCCATCCGGACGCTTCAGCTCCTGCCCATCGGCGTGCACCTTCACCTCCGGCTCGATCTGCGTCGTCTTGTCGCCATCCAGCAACCGGCGCGCCTTACCATTCCCCAAATCCACCACGATCAGCGCGCCCTTGATGCCGCTATCGGTCAGATAGGCGTGCTTGCCGTCCGGGCCGATGCGCACATCGTTGAGATAGCTGCCTTGCGGAACGACGGTCCGGTCGAACCGGATCACCTGCGTGACCTTGTCCGTCCGCAAATCCACCCGCACCAGCTTCGGCCCGCCATCCAGATTGAACTCGTTGCCCGGCGCCGCCGGGTCAAGGATCCAGAGTGAGCCGCGTCCGTCGGCGAACACGCTCTGCACACAGATGAAATGGTCGCCGCGCGATAACGGCTTGGCATTGCGCCACGCATTCCATTCCGTGTCGGGATAGGGCCTCAGCCCCCCGTCCTTCAGCTCCGCCACCGAGATCGCAACGTCCTCCTCCCAGCGCGGGAAGTTGACGAAGATCCGGCCCTCGGGCGTGACCGCGACGCCCGTCACTTGCTGATCGAACGCGGCCACCTGCGTGAGCTTGCCGGCGGACTGGTTGGCTTGCTGGTCGGTGGGCTGGGCGGAAGCGCGGCTGGCCAGGGCTGCGGCGCCTGCGGCCAGCATTAAACGGCGTGGGATCATGGCGTCTCTCCAGAAGGTGCGCCCAAGACGCGCCCCGCCGCACCGGGTTCCCGGAACCGGCGCCCCCCACCGATGTTTGCTCCATGGCCCAAAGGAGGGAACCATGGCTGACGCATTGAAACCCGGTGACAAGGTAAAGTGGGGCACGCCGCAGGGCGAGACTCACGGCAAGGTCGAAAAGAAGGTAACCACCGAAACCAAGATCAAAGGCCACACGGCCAAGCCGACCAAGGAGAACCCCGAATACTTGGTCAAGTCAGACAAATCCGGCAAGGAAGCCGTGCACAAGCCCGGCGAGCTTAAGAAGGCTTAACGACAGAACTCATTGCGAGCCTCTTGGCGAAGCAATCCAGGGCCGCTTGCGTGCTTGTTGCCCTTGGATTGCCAAGCCCACCGCACGCGGGGACGAGAAAACCTATTCCAGCACACACCATGCTCCCCTACACCCATGACAACCCGGGAGCGTCAAAGTGTCATCGATCTGGAACATCCTCACCGCCCATACCGGCGCCAAAGCCATCGGCGCACCCGGCCAGCCCTGGCTGTCCGGCCAAGGCCTGCTGGCCCTAGCCGCCCAAACCCAGCACACCTTGAACGAGGCCGGTATCGGGCGCGGCGACCGCGTCGGCATCATGCTGCCGAACGGGCCGGAGATGGCAACCGCCTTCATCAGCATCGCCGCCATGTGCACCGCCGCCCCGCTCAACCCCGCCTATAAGGCGGAGGAGTTCGAGTTCTACCTGAACGACCTCAAGCCCCGCGCCATCGTGCTGCTGCACGGCGACGACACCCCGGCGCGGGCCGTCGCGGCAGCGCTCGGCATTCCCATCATCGACCTGCACCCCGTCGGCACGCCCGGCCTCTACCGACTCGAAACCACGCTCACCGGCACGCCCGCCCACCCCGGCCCGGCGGCGGCCAGCGATATGGCACTGGTGCTGCATACCTCGGGCACCACGGCGCGTCCCAAGATCGTACCGCTCACCAACGGTAACCTCGCCGCCTCCGCCCACCACATCGCCAGCAGCATCGCGCTCACGCCGGACGATGTTTGCCTCAACGTCATGCCGCTGTTCCACATCCACGGCCTGATCGCCGCCGTGCTCAGCTCGTTAAAGGCCGGCGCCAGCGTGTGCTGCACGCCGGGCTTCAACGCGTTCAAGTTCACCGAGTGGGTCGAAGGCGCGCACCCCACCTGGTACACCGCCGTCCCCACCATGCACCAGGCCATCCTCATGCGCGCCCGCGGCAACAAGGAGCGGGCGCAGGCCATGCAGTTCCGCCTCATCCGCTCGAGCTCCGCCCCCCTGCCGCCGCAGGTGATGCTGGAAATGGAAGAAGTGTTCGGCTCCCCGATCATCGAGGCGTATGGCATGACGGAGGCCGCCCATCAGATGTGCGCCAACCCCCTGCCGCCGCGCGCCCGCAAGCCCGGTGCCGTGGGCGTCGCCGCCGGGCCCGAAATCGCGGTCATGGACGATGCCGGCGCCATCCTGCCGCAGGGCAGCACCGGTGAGGTCGTGATCCGCGGCCCGAACGTGACGCCAGGCTACGACAACAACCCGGACGCCAACGCAAAGGCCTTCACCAACGGATGGTTCCGCACCGGCGACCAGGGCCGGATCGACGATGAGGGTTATCTGTTCCTGACCGGGCGCCTCAAGGAACAGATCAACCGCGGCGGCGAGAAGATCAGCCCGCTCGAGATCGACACGGTCCTGCTGGACCACCCGGCGCTGGCCCAGGTCGTGACCTTCGCCATCCCGCACGACAAATTGGGCGAGGAGGTCGGCGCCGTGGTGGTCTGCTTGCCCGGCCAGAGCGTGACCGAGCAGGAAATCCGCGACTTCGCCGCGACTCGCCTAGCCGCCTTCAAGGTGCCCCGCCGCGTACTGGTGATGGAGGACGTGCCCAAGGGCGCCACCGGCAAGGTGCAGCGCATCGGCCTGGCACAGAAACTCGGCCTAGTGCCATGAGCGTCTGCGTCTTCGGCGCCGGCGCCATCGGCGGCTATCTGGCCGCCAAGCTCGAGCTGGCCGGCACTCGCGTGAACGTCGTCGCCCGCGGCCCGCACGGCGCCGCCATCGCCAAAGATGGCCTGACGCTGGAGTCGGACGGACAGCGCCACGTGACCCATCCACACATCACCACCGACCCGGCGTCCCTCGGCCCCCAGGACTATCTGTTCCTGACCCTGAAGGCACACTCGCTCGAGCCCGCTTTGCAGCAGCTGACACCCCTGATCGGCCCGGACACGACCATCGTCGCCGCCATCAACGGTATCCCGTGGTGGTACACCTATGGCCTGCCGGAGCCGTTCACCGATCGCCCGGTCCGCAGCGTCGATCCGCACGGCCAGCTCTGGACCGCACTGCCACCCGCGCAGACGCTGGGCTGCATCGTCTATCCCGCCGCCGAGATCACCGCGCCGGGCACGGTCAGCCACACCTACGGCGACCGCTTCAGCCTAGGCGAACCCGACGGCAGCCGCAGCCCCCGTGCCGAGACGCTCAGCAAGCTGATGATCGCAGCCGGCCTCAAGGCGCCGGTCCGCCCGAAGCTGCGGGACGAAATGTGGGTGAAGCTCTGGGGCAACATGGCCTTCAACCCCATCTCGGCCCTGACGCTTGCGACGCTCGACGTCATCACCACCGACCCCGGCACCCGCGCCACGGTCGGCACCATGATGCTGGAAGGCCAAGCGGTCGCCGAACGCCTCGGCATCCGCTTCGCCATCGACGTGGACAAGCGCATCCAAGGCGGCGCCGAAGTCGGCCACCACCGCACCAGCATGCTGCAAGACCTGGAGCTCGGCCGGCCCCTGGAGATCGAGGCGCTGCTGGGCGCCGTCGTGGAACTAGCCGGCTGGGTGGACACGCCCATGCCGGTCAGTAGCGCGGTGCTAGCCTTGGTAAGGCAGCGGGCGATGATGCGGGACAGCCAAAAAACGTGAATGAGGTGTGCCAATGACCCATATCCCAAAGCGTTGGCTGATCGGCGACGTCCCATCCGAGACGGCCGGCGCCAGCCTACCCTCTTGCCGGTCATGACGCCCCGCCCCGCCACGATCGCCATCGTGGGCGCCGGGGACCACATCGGTGCGGCCATCGCCCATCGCTTCGCCGCCGGGGGCTACACCGTCGTCGCCGGCCGCCGGAACGGAGAAAAACTCGCGCCCCTGGTCACCGCCATCGAGGCGTCCGGCGGGCGCTGCGTCCCGCAAACCCTCGATGCGCGGCAAGAGGACCAGGTCGCCGCCTTCATCGGCCACGCTGACAGCATCGCGCCGCTCGAACTCTGCATCTTCAACGTCGGCGGCAACGTCCAATTCCCCATCCTCGGCACCACCGAGCGGGTCTTTCGCAAGGTATGGGAAATGGCCTGCTACGCCGGGTTCCTCACCGGGCGGGAGGCGGCGCGGGTCATGCTGCCGCGCGGCCGCGGCTCCATCTTCTTCACCGGCGCCACCGCCAGCGTCCGCGGCGCCGCCGGGTATGCCGCGTTTGCAAGCGCCAAGGCCGGGCTCCGCGCCACCGCGCAATCCATGGCGCGCGAGCTGGGGCCGCAGAACATCCATGTGGCACACCTGGTGATCGACGCCGGGGTGGACACCGCCTTCGTCCGCGCCCGCATCGCCGCCGGTCACAGCCCGGAGCGCCTGACCGAGCCCGACCGCCTCATGCAGCCCCGCTCCATCGCCGAAACCTATTGGCATCTGCACCAGCAATCCCGTGACGCCTGGACCTTCGAAACCGACCTCCGGCCCTATGGAGAAACCTGGTGAACCCTGAATTCCTGTTCGATTTCGGCAGCCCTAACGCCTATCTTTGCCACATGCTGATCCCCGCTATCGAGCAGCGGACCGGCGCCCGGTTCGAATACGTGCCCATCCTGCTCGGCGGCCTGTTCAAGCTGACCGGCAATCAATCCCCCATGGCCGCCAACGCGGGGATACCGAGCAAGATGGCCTACATGCACCTCGAAATGCGCCGCTTCATCGAGCGGCACGGCCTCACGCGCTTCCGCATGAACCCGCATTTCCCGGTCAACACGCTGCTGATTATGCGAGGCGCCGTCGCCGCGCAGCAGGAGGGTGCGCTCCTGCCCTACGCCAACGCCATGTTCGCGGCTTTGTGGGAGGACGGCCAAGACCTGTCGGACCCGGCGCCCGCCACCGCCGCGCCCGCTACCGCCGCGCTCGACCGGGCCGGCCTCGACGGCGCCCGCCTGCTGGCGCGCACGCAGGAACCGGCGGTGAAGGATGCGCTGCTGCAAAACACCCAGCGCGCCGCAGACCGCGGCGCGTTCGGCGCACCCACTTTCTTCGTCGATGAAGAAATGTTCTTCGGCAAGGACCGCCTCGGCGAAGTCGAAGACCAGCTGCGCGGCCGGTAACCGCTTACCCGCCGTAGGGTCGGACGCCCTACTTCCGCGCCGCCTGCGAAATCTCAGGCTGCAACACGACCCGGCCATCCACCACCCTAAAGGCGCGCGCCGGCACGGTTTCGGCGTGGCTGCCGGGCTGGAAATACGCGCCTACCATGATCTGCACCCCCTCCG
Source organism: Acetobacteraceae bacterium (assembly GCA_965246925.1). GTDB lineage: Bacteria > Pseudomonadota > Alphaproteobacteria > Acetobacterales > Acetobacteraceae > JANPPS01. The sequence continues at coordinate 773,856 of OZ251994.1, forward strand.
GGCCTACCGCGCGGACGCTGCCGATCTTCTCGCCTTGCGCGCTGTACACCCAGTCCCCCACCTGCGCCGCGCCAACGTTTTGAGCCAAGGCCGGCGCGCCCAGCGCCAGGCCAACGGCCGCCGACAAAGCCAGCCTGCGAAAGAGCGTCATGATCGCCTCCTTAAAAGTTCAAAGAGACAACTGATATCAGTAGTTCAATTTTGCAACCCTCTGTCGTATATCTTTCATATGCAGCGCAAGAACCTGTCGGACGCCGACTGCCCCATCGCCCGCACCGTCGATCTGGTCGGTGAGTGGTGGAGCCTGCTGATCATCCGGGACGCATTCTCCGGCGTAACCCGGTTCGACGACTTCCAGCGCAGCCTCGGCATCTCCCGCAACGCCCTTACCGAACGCTTGAAGAAACTGGTGCAGGGTGGCGTCCTGACCCGGCAGCCCGTCAGCGAAGGCGCGCGCCGCGAAGAGTACCGCCTCACCCAGCAAGGGGCCGGCCTGGTCACGGTCTTGGTCGCCATGAGCCAGTGGGGCAACCGCTGGCTCAGCGAACCCGGCGCCCCGCAAACCCATGTGGTCGAGGCCGGCACCGGGCAACACGTCGCCCCGCTCCGCATCACCGCCGCAGACGGGCGGCCCCTTGCCCTGACCGAGATCGCCTTGGTCACTGACCCCGGCCGCTAGCTAATCGCCCGTCAGCATGCCCTTGATCCGTCCGGCCAAAGCATCGAGCGCGAACGGCTTCGTCATCACGTGCACTCCGGACGCCAGCGCAGACCCCTGTAGCGCCGCATGCTCCGCATAGCCCGTCATGAACAGCACCTTCAGGCCCGGGCACCGGGCGCGGACGGCCTCCGCCAGTTGTAGCCCGTTCATGCCGCCGGGCATGCCGACATCGGTGACCAGCAAATCGATCCGCAGCCCGCCGTCCAGCATGCGCAGCGCCGCCGGGCCGTCGCATGCCTCATGCGCCTCATAGGCGAAATCCTGCAGAGTCTCCGTCACCAGCATCCGCACCGTGGCATCGTCATCGACCACCAGCACCGCCTCGCCCCGCCCATCCCCGGACTGCAGCGAAGCCGCTGGGCCCGGCGCCTCCTCCGCCGCGCCCTCATACCGGGGTAGATACAGAATGACGCTGCTGCCCTCGCCGGGCACACTCTCGATCCGCGCCTGCCCGCCGGACTGACGCGCAAATCCATGGATCATCGACAGCCCGAGCCCTGTCCCCATGCCGATCGGCTTCGTGGTGAAGAACGGATCGAACGCCCGGCGCGCCACCTCGGGCGACATCCCCGTCCCGGTATCGTCAACCCGGAGCGCCACATAATCCCCGGCCTCTATCTCCCTCTCCCGCGCCAACGGGCCGGTAAGCGTCTTGTTCGCGGTCTCGATCACCAAATGGCCGCCATCCGGCATGGCATCCCGCGCATTGATGCACAAATTCAACAACGCATTCTCGAGCTGGTTCGGATCGACCAAGGTGGCCCACAGCCCCGGCTCAGCCCGGACCTCCAGGGCGATTTCCGGGCCCACGGTGCGGCGGACCAGCTCCTCCATCTCGTGCACCAGCCGGTTCACGCCAGTGGGACGGGGCTCGAGGTTCTGGCGGCGCGAAAACGCCAGCAGCCGGTGCGTCAGCGCGGACGCGCGCTTGGCCGCGCCCTGCGCCGCTGCAATCAGCCGGCCGGCCTCGGCCATGCGCCCGTCCGCCACCCGCCCCTGCAACAGCTCCAGGCTGCCACCGATCCCCGTCAGCAGATTGTTGAAATCGTGTGCGATCCCGCCCGTGAGTTGGCCCACCGCCTCCATCTTCTGCGATTGCCGCAACGCCTCCTCCACCTGCCGCCGGCTGGTGATGTCCATCGCCTCCGGCACCATGCCCGTCACACCGCCCTGCGCGTCGCGGATCGGCCGGAGCGAGAAATCGTACGCGCGCATCCCCGACGGCATGTGGAGCGACAGCTCCATCCGCACGGCCTCGCCGGCCGCCACCGCGGCCACCGCCTCACGCACCCGCTCCGGCATGCCCGGCGTGCCCGTAAACCAAGCCGTCTCCCAAAATGGGCGGCCCACGACGTCCGTCAGATGCAGGTCCGCCGCCGCCAGCGCGGTCGCATTCGCGTCGATCATGGTGCCATCGGGCGTGAGCAGCCCCTGTAGCTGGAAGCTGGTCTCGAAGATCGTCCGCAACCGCGCCTGCGACTGCCGCAGCGCCTCGGCCTGCGCCCGCTCGGCCGTGATGTCCCGGCCGTTGGCATACACGACGCCATTGTCGGTCGAAGTATGCCAGGACAGCCACCGCAGCGTGCCGTCCAGGTGGCGATAGCGGTTCACGAAATTGGTGAGATCTCTTGCCGTTACTGCCGTATCCAGCGCCCCCTGCGTCGGCGCCACGTCGTCCTCCACCACGAAATCCCGGAAGCTCCGCCCCACGACGTCCTCCGCACGGTAGCCGAGGATGGTGGTCCAGGCCGGGTTGGCCGCGCGGAACACGCCGTCCGCGCCGATCACCACCAGCAGGTCGCGGGAGTTGCGCCACACCCGGTCCCGGTCGGCGGTCCGCTGCTCGACCTGCTGCTCCAGCGTCTGGTTCAGGTGGCGAAGTTCGGCCGCCAGGCGCACCGGCTCGCTCACGTCGCCGAACACGCCGGCCATGCGCACCACCCGCCCATCCGCGCCGCGCGGGCCGTCGCCCCGGCTGGTAATGGACCGCACGCTGCCATCCGGCAGCACGATCCGGTAGTCCGACTGCACCCTGACGGCCCCCAGCAGCGGCTGCGCGGCGACGTCCCGCACCCGCCCGATATCGTCCGGATGCACCCGGGCATAGATCTGCTCGACATCGACCATCTCGCCGGGTCCGAAGCCGAAGATCTCCCGGCTGCGGGCATCGAGCCTGATCCGGCCCATCAGCACGTCCCACTCGAACGTGCCGAGGTCCGCGGTGGCCAGCGCGGCGGCGAAGCGGGCCCGGCCTTCGCGCAGCTCCGCCTCGGCCAGCACCTGCGCCGTCGTGTCCGTGCAGGGGCAGAACAGGCCCATGACCGTCCCGGCATCGTCCCGCACCGGCGTATAGCTGAACGAGAAATGCGCCTCCTCCGGCCGGCCGAACCGGTTCAGCGTCAGCGTGATGTCGTCCATCTGGATCGCCTCGCCGGCGAACACCCGGGCCACCAGCGGCTCCAGATCCGCACGCCCTTCGGGAAACATCTCCAGGAACGAGCCGCCCAGCGCCGCCGGGTGCTTGATACCGATGATGGCCGAGTAGGCGTCATTGTAGATCATGGTCAGCGCGGGACCCCAGGCCACGAACATCGGCTGCCCGGCCCCCAGCATCACCGCCACCAGCGTGCGAAGCGGCGTCGGCCAGCTATCGGGCGGCCCCGCCGGCGTCGCCGCCCAGTCGAGCGTGCGGATCCGCTCCCCGGTCTCCCCACCGCCCGCCAAGAAACTCCGCCCCGCCTGTTGGTCCATTCGCCGGTCCTCTGACCCACCTACAATGGGGCTATTCCAGACCCTACAATACCAGTTTCCCTCTTGCCCGAAAACGCCGCCGAATGTCGGCCATCCGCCGCACAAGCCGTACTGGGGCGCCTGGCAATCTCGTGCATCGCTCGCGCTCGTAAGACCGGGCCGCCGCATCGTCCTTCACATCGATCACCATGGCGAAGGATGCGATCTCGCTCCGCAACGCCCTCTCCATCGCATCGGCCAGTAGGATGCGGCCGAGCCCCTCCGCGCGTACGGATAGATCTATCGCAAGTCGGCCCAGCCATGTCGCCGAAAGCCAGGGGTATCGTGGAAGTTTGCTGGCGAGCGAGGCGTAATGAATCGTCCGGCAGCTGGCCGGACTCTTCAAGCCTGACCTAAAGCCCTTCCCGCACCACGTCATGCGTAAAGTAGCTCAGAATCAAATCCGCCCCGGCCCGCTTGAACGCGCCCAGCGTCTCACGCACCACCCGCGCCTCGTCCAGCGCCCCCGCCTGCCCGGCGAACTTGATCATCGCATACTCCCCGCTCACCTGGTACACTGCCAACGGCAGCCGGGTCTGGTCCCGCAACCGCGTCAGCACGTCGAGGTAGGCGAGGCCGGGCTTCACCATCAGGATGTCGGCCCCTTCCGCCTCATCCTCGGCACTCTCGCGCAGCGCCTCGCGCGGGTTCATGTAGTCCATCTGGTAGGCTTTCCGGTCACCGATCAGGTCGCACCCGGCCGCGGCGCGGAACGGGCCGTAGAAGGCGCTGGCGAACTTGGTGGAATAGGCCATCACCGGCACGTTCTGGTGCCCGGCGCCGTCCAGCGCGGCCCGGATGGCGGCGATCTGCCCGTCCATCATCGCCGACGGCGCCACCAGATCCGCCCCGGCATCCGCCGCCACCACCGCCTGCTGCGCCAGCGCCGTGAGCGTCAGGTCGTTCGCCACGTCGCCACCGCGGATCACGCCGCAATGACCGTGATCGGTGTATTCGCAAAAGCAGTTATCGGTCATGACCACCAGCTCCGGCGCCGCGTCTTTCGCCACCCGGGTCATGCGCGCCATCAGCCCCCGGGGGTTCAGCGTGTCCGTGCCCTCCGCATCCTTATTGTGCGAGATGCCGAACAGCATCAGCGCCCGCACCCCGTCCCGCGCCAGCATCTCCACATGCCGCGCGAGCCCCCGCTCCGGCACGCGGGAGACGCCGGGCATGGAGGCGATGGGCACCGCCTCGTCCACGCCCTCTTCGACGAAGATCGGCAGGATCAGGTCCTGCGCGGTCAATGACGTTTCCCGCACCAGTGCGCGAAGGCTTTCGGTGCGGCGGAGGCGGCGGAGGCGGGTCTGTGGGAACATCTGGCCAGTTTGCCGGTTACGGCATGGGTTGGCGAGGGGACACGTGCATGAACAAGCAGAATGCAGCATTGCTGGCGGTGGCAGGCGTGGCGCTGGCGGGAATCACCGGGGCGCAAAACGGCCCGCAGCGCCCGATGACCGCCCTCTGGTATGCGCGCCTGCATAAGCCATCCTACACACCGCCCGGTCCGGTCATCGGCGTCGCGTGGTCGGTGCTGGAGGTGCTGCTGGCCGCGGCCGGCTACCGCCTTTTCCGGGCCCGGCCATCCGGCGCGCGCAGCGTCGCGGCCGGGTCGTGGGTCATGACCCTGCTGGGCCTGGCCGGCTACCCCTGGCTGTTCTTCCGCCGTAAGCAACTAGGCCCCAGTGCGGCGGCGTCCGCGGCCATGCTGGCATCGGCACTCGCGACCGCCACGGCCGCCCGCCGGGTCGACCCGGCCATCCCCGCGCTGACCGGCCCGCTGCTGCTATGGCTCACGTTCGCCACGGTATTGAGCGAGGAGCTATGGCGGCGCAACGCTAGGCCATAGAGGGGGTCCCGATCTGTTAATCCTGATCTCGTCGAAAAGGGAACCCTTGACGCCAAGGTAAAGAATATGGTCCTATCACCAGGTCATGCAAACCACCCCCATCCCTCCCCAAGCCCAACCCGCCTCCCGCGAGGACGATGACGCCTACTACCGCGCCGTCCTCCACGAACTCGTCGAAATCGGCACCGGCCTTGCCCGCCAACTCAAAGACACCGCGGCCAAGCACCCCGAAGCCGACCACACCATCGCCTTCGACCGCGTCGCCCGCACCATCCGCCGCACCATCGCCCTCGCCCGCCACATCGCCACGAGCCCGCCCAAGGCCCGCATGGCCCCGGCCGAGCGCGCCAAGGCCCGCGAGAAAATAATCCGCACCATCGAAGACGCCATCGAGGTCAAGGGCCGCCACACCAAGGGCTTCGACAACCAGGCCTACTTCGAAGAACTCAACGAACGCCTGCTGGACGATCAGCTCGAGCAAGACCTGCTGACCCGGCCCATCGACGACATCATCGAAGAAATCGCCCGCGACCTCAACGTCAACGCCCAAGAACGCAGCTGGCGCCACAAACGCCGCACCCCCACCACCCTAGCCGCCCTCCGCCACCGCGCCGCCGCCCTTCCCCCTCTCCCCCCGGGAGAGGGCCGGGGTGAGGGAAACAACCAGAGCAGTCTCAAACCCGTCAGTGCTGAACCCGTCGAAGGACAATCCGCCGCACCGTCCTCGGAAGAAAAGGTTCTCAGCTCTTCTTCAGCGATGGGCACACGCTCTGAGCAAGCGGCCGGAATGCCTCCGCCGCCGGAATAGTGGCCAGCAGCTCGTAGAAATCATACGGCTGCTTCATCTCCGCCGGCGCCTTCACGCGGAACAGATACGTGTCGTGCTCCATCCGTCCATCGGCGCGGAGCGTGGGGTGCCGGGTCAGGCTGTCCTCGATCGGCATGGAGTGGAACGCGCCGATCACCGCCGCCGTCTCGGTCGTTCCGGCAGTGGCGACGGCGCGCAGGTAGTTGCGGGTCACCGCGTAATCCCCGGCCTGGATGTTGGATGGCATGCGTCCGCCATTCCGCGCGGCAAAGCGGCGGCTGAAGGCGCGGGTGCGGTCATCGAGGTCCCAGTAGAATGCCTCGTTCACGAGCACCCCCTGCGCGACGTCGAGCCCGAGCGCGTTGATATCAGGCACCGTCAGCACGAAGCTGACAAGCTTCTGCTTGCCGTCCTGGCCAATGCCGAACTCGTGCGCCTGTTTCAGGCTGGTGATCAGGTCTGACCCGGTGTTCCCCAGCGCCACGATATCGGCGCCGGACGCCTGCGCCTGGATCAAATATTGCGAGAAGTCGCCGGGGTTGTTGAACGGATGCTTCACGGCTCCCACGACCGTCCCGCCCCCAGCCTCGATCAGCTTGGTCGCGTCCGCCTGGAGTGAGTGGCCGAACACGTAGTCTGCGGTGATGAAGAACCATTTGGAGCCCGGCTTCACCAGCGGCTTGGTGATCCCCACGGCCTGCCCATACGTGTCCCACATCCACATCACGGACGTCGCGGGGGCGCAATCCTCGTTGGTGAGGCGGGAGGTGCCGCCCGAGAACAGCGCGATCTTGCCGCGCGCCGCCACCTCATGCTGCACCGCGATCTGCACCGTGGCCTGCACGATGTCGGTCACCGCGGTCACGCCCTTGTTGTCGAACCAGTCCCGGATGATGCCGATGGCGATGTCGGGCTTGTTCTGATGGTCGGCCGACAGGATCTGCACGTCCATGCCCTTGCATTCCGCCGCAAGGCAGTCCTCGGCCGCCAGCTGCGCGGCCAGCACCGCGCCCTGGCCGGTCTGGGCGGACAGCGCGCCGTTCATATCGGTCACGACGCCGATCCGCACCGGGCCGGGCGCGGCCAGGGCGGGAAAGGTGAGGAGCAGGACTAGGAGGATGCGGTGCATGGAGAAACCTTCGTTCGGGTAGATCGGCGATCGGGCTGGCAATCAGGCGGGGGCCAGCATCTTCGAGGGGTCTGCGCCGACCCGGCTCGAACTGTCGGTGGCGGCGGCCGGGGCCAGGGTGAAGTCATAATGCACGCTGCGCAGGTCCGGCCGCGGGGATCCGGGAAGACCGGCCGCCGGCTGCACGATCAGCGCCTGCGAGACGCCGAACACCACGTCGCTATCGATGTACTGGTCGTCCCCGTAATAGATCGCCGTCACCAGCTCCCGGTAGCCCGGCGCCGAGATCAGGAAATGGGTGTGCGCCGGGCGGCAGCCGTGCCGGTTCTGCGCATGGATCATGCTGCCGACCGGCCCGTCCAGCGGAATGGTATAGCCGAACGGCAGGTTGGCGCGGAACCAGTACAGCCCCTCCGCATCGGTGCGGAACTGGCCGCGCCAGTCCATCACGCTAGGCTCGAGCGATTGCAGGTCGTAGGCGCCGTCCGGATCGGTCTGCCACACCTCGACGCTGGCGCCCGCCACCGGTGCGCCGGCCGTGTCCCGCACCTGGCCGAACAGGCAAATCTCCTCCGTCTTGGGATCCGTGTTGATCTGGGCACCCAGGGACAGCACCGGTGACCCCTCCCGATAGAACGGGCCGAGCAGGCTGCTATCGGTCGTGGACTCTCCGCCCACACCCTCGACCCTTCCGTCATGCAACAGGTTTACGAGGCTCGATAGGCCGAGCGTGTCCGACAGCAGGATGAACTCCTGCCGGAACGGCGTGCAGGTCTGGCCGACGGCGGTCATGAACTTCACGCCATAGATCCACTCGGCCGGCGTGAGCGACACCTCGCGCGCGAAATCATGCAAATGGCGCACGGCCGCCTCCATGATCTCGCGCAGCCGGGGGTCGGTCGTTCCGGCCATCTGCGCCAGGGTCACGCCGGTCACGGTCTCTGGGGTCAGGTCTTCCATGTCATGCCTCATCGGCTACGGAGTTGCGAAGGGTGCCGACGCCGGAGATTTCGACCTCGACGATATCGCCGGGCTTCATCCATAGCGGCGGGTTCCGATACGCGCCGACGCCGCCGGTGGTCCCGGTGATGATGACGTCGCCGGGCACGAGCTCGGTGAAAGTGGAACAATAGGCGATCAGATGCGGGATCGTGAACACCAAATCATCGATCGTGGCGCGCTGCACCTCCATGCCGTTGAGCCGCGTCACCAGGCTCGCCCGGGTCACGTCCCCGGCCTCGTCCGGCGTCACCAGATACGGGCCGAAGCCGCCGGTCCGCGGGAAGTTCTTGCCGGGGCCGAACTGGCTGCTGTGCCGCTGCCATTCGCGGACCGAGCCATCGTTATAGCAGCTATACCCGGCGATCGCCCGTTGCGCGTCCGCCTCCGCCACGTGCCGCGCGCGCGTGCCGATGATGACCGCAAGCTCCCCCTCGAAATCCAGCGTCTCCGACACGCGGGGGCGGATGATCGGCTGCAGATGCCCGGTCTGGCTGTTGGGCCAGCGCGTGAAGATGGTCGGCTGCTCTGGCCTGGGCCGCCCGCCCTCCAGAATGTGGGTCAGGTAATTGAGGCCGACGCAGATGATCTTGTCCGGATCCGGAATGGGCGGCAGGAACGTCACTTCTGACAGAGGATGCCGCGGCCCGGTGGCGCCCTGCAGGCCCGGCAGATGGCCGAGTGCCGCGCAGAGGCTCGGGGCCAGGCTCGTGAGATCGATCACCTCGTCCCCGTCCACCACGCCCCAGGATGGGGTGCCGTCGGCTTGGAAGCTCATCAACCGCATGCTGCGCTCCTGATTGCAAGGCTACGCTTCGGGCCCACTGGCCCGCTTTAGGCCTAGCATGTCCCGCGCCTCGCCCGGGGATGCCACGTCCATGTTCAAATCCCTGATGATCCGCACCGTCCTCGCCACCAGCTGCTCGTTGGTCGCCAGCTGGCCCTTGGCGTAGTAATTATTGTCCTCGAGCCCCACCCGCACATGCCCGCCCAGCAGCACGGCCTGCGTCGTGGCCGGCAGCTGCGCCGGGCCGATGGCCGAGACGCAGAAGATGCTCTGCGGCGGCAGGAGGCGGATCATGCTGGCCAGGATGTCGTGGCTATACGGCATCGCGCCCTGGAACCCCTTATCCGCGCCCAGCACCATGTTGATGAAATACGGCGGCTTGTCATACCCCTTTGCAATCAGCCGGCATACATCCTGGAGGATGTGCTGCGGGCCGAACACCTCCCATTCCGGCTTCACGCCCCGCTCCTTGAACCGCTCCGCCAGCGTGTCACAGCGGCCCGGCGTCGTGATGACCAGGATCTCCCGCCCGCCATGCACATCGGCGAACGTCATGCCGTCGAACGTGGCCATCTCCGCCCCGGCGTCCAGGCCCTTCAACCGCTCGTCGAAATTGCTCTCGAACAACCCATCCGGGCGCGGCACCAGCATGTCCCCGTTGGAACCGCCGCCGGTCGAGTTGTTGATGATGATGTCGCAGCGCGCGCGGATGCGCTGGTTGATGTCGGCGTAGATCGCGGCATTGCACGTCGCCTGATCGTCCGGGCGCCGTGCATGCAGCGCTGCGATCGCGGCGCCCTCCTTCCAGGATTTGTGCACGCTCTCGGCGATCTCGCCGGGCTGCGTCGGCAGGTTCGGGTTCTGCGCCTTGCTGGCCATGCCGCCGGTGGGCGCGACGGTGACGATCACTTTGGACATGCCGGGTCTCCTTCAGGCTTTCACGAGCGGGCAGCCGCCCTCGGCCAGCGGGCGGAACGCGGCCTCGGCCGCTAGCGTGGACAGGATCGAGTAATAATCCCAATCGCCCCGGCTCTCGGCAGGCTTCTTGGTTTGGAACAGATGCACGGCGTGCATCTTGCGCCCATCCTCCCGGATCACGCCCTGACCGAATAGCGGATCGTCGGTCGGCATGGCCTTCATGGCCGCCACCATGCCGCGCCCATCATCCGGGTTCACGCTGGCGGTGGCGCGGATCAGGTGGGTGACGGCCGAGTACATCGCCGCCTGCATGTCGTTCGGCATCGCGCGCTTGGCGTCCTGGGCCTGAAACCGCTCGCTGAAGCTGCGCGTGCTGGCGTTCATGTCCCAATAGAATGGCGTGACGCCCAGCACGCCTTGTGCCGCCGCCAGGCCCAGCCCCTTGGTGACGTTCACGTTGTAGATGGGCCCGCAGACCTGCATGGATTGCGTAAGCCCGAACTCCGCCGCCTGTTTCAGCGAGGTCGTGGTGTCTCCCCCCGCGTTGTTGAGCGCCAGCACCTGCGCGCCGGACGCCTGGGCCTGGAGCAGGTAGGCGCTGAAGTCGCTGGTAGGGAACGGCGCCTTGACGCCACCCAGGACTTGGCCACCCGCTTGCTGCACGGCGGCGGTGACGTTGCGGTCCAGGTCGGCGCCGAAGCTGTAGTCGGCGGCGATGGTGAACCAGGTCTTGCCGCCGCGCTCCGTGATGGCCCGGCCCAGCGCATGGCTCACCTCCCAGGTGTCGTAATCCCAGTGGATGGTGTTGGCTGTGCATTTCGTCCCCGTAAGGTCCGCGATCCCCGCACCGCAGCCGATGAACACCCGGTTCCGCTCCGCCGCGAACTGCGCCACCGCGAGCGCAATGGAGGAGTTCGGCACGTCCATCACGACATGCACCCCCTCTTGATCCAGCCAGCGCCGCACGATGGCCATGCCGACGTCGGGCTTGTTCTGATGGTCGGCGCTCACGATTTCGATCGGGCGCTGCGGCCGCAAGTCGTTCAGCGCCATCTGCGCCGCCAGGACGGAGCCAAGGCCCTGATAGTCCGCAAACACCCCGTTCTGATCGTTCAGCACGCCGATCTTGAGCGGTGAAGCGGCCCGCGCGACATGCGGGAGAGCAAGGGTAGCGGCGCCTAAGAGGAGATGACGGCGATTCATGGCTGAGTTCCTAAGGTTCTGTCCGCTCATATCTCCCCTCGGGAGAGGGGAAGTTGCCTCTTGGCTTGATCGAAGAATGGTCATGCAGTCAGCTTGACGACGAGATCGGCTGGGATCGGGACACCTTGGATGCGGGCCGGGTCGGTCGGGTGCGGGGCCGCCCAGATCCGCGTCTCCCAGCCCTCCAGCGCCAGCACCTCACCCCGCATCAGCTTGTGCGTGACGTCGAAGCTCGAGCGGCGGACGGCCGCGATCTCGGTCACGATCCGCACCTGGTCGCCATACCGGCTCGGCACATAGAACCGGCCGCGCGTGTCCCCCATGGGAATGCCGATGATCCCGTGCGCGCGGTTCATGTCGTAGGTGCCGAGCCCCGAAGCCGCGACGAACAGCGCGGCGGTGCTGGCGTCGAACATCGCGAAATAGCGCGGGTAGAAGACGATGCCCGCGGCGTCGCAATCCCCCCACTCGATCAGCACCTCACGCTCATGCCGGAACATGCGCACCCTCCCAGCAGATCACGTGCGCGGGCGGCGGGTCGGCATACAGCGCCGCGACTTCGGCCGCGCGCCGGCGCAGCAGCGTGGCCTGATTGAGCGAGCCCTTGTCGGTGATCTCCCCGGCGTCGATCGAGGGTGCGCCGTCCAGCATCGCCACCCGCACGATCCGGCTGGCGCTACCGCCCAACTGCGCCGCCAGCACCGCGCGAAGCCGCGCCCGGAGCTCCGGCGTCTCCGCCTCGGGCAGGATCAGCAGCGCGCCAAGCCAATCCCGGCCGTGCCCGGCGATGACGGCGTCCCGCACCCAGGGCGCCATCGCCTCGATGAACCGGGCGCGCAGCGGCCCCACGCTGACCCACGTGCCCGACAGCAGCTTGAAATCCTCCGTGAGCCGCCCGTCGAACCGCAGCCCCTGCGCCGGCTCCGCCCCCACCCACGCCAGCGCGTCCCCCATGCGGAAATAGCCTTCGTCATCGAACGAATCGGCCGTGCGCGCCGCGTCCCGCCAGTAGCCCGGCGTGATGCTGGGCCCGCGCACCCGCGCCTCGAGCTTCGGCCCGACCGGCGCCAGCTTCACCTCGATTCCGCACACCGGCAGCCCGACATGCCCGGCGGCCGTGTTTCCCGGACCGTGCACGAACGCCATGGGCGCCGTCTCGGTCGAGCCGAGGCCGGTGTACATCGGCACCGCCGCCCCCGTCGCGGCCGCGGACAGCCGGCCCAGCCGGTCCCACAGCGGCTGCGGCAGGCTGGCGGCGGCGTAGAACGGCAGCTGCATCCGGCTCCAGAACCGCCGGTTGAGCGCCGGGTCGGCGTCCAAATGCCCGGCCAGCACGTCCCACCCCTTCGGCACCGCCATGTGCACCGTGGGCGTGACGGTGCGTAGCCGCTCCAGCGTCGGCCCGAACTGACCCGGCATCGGCCGCCCGGCGTCGATATGCAGCGTGCCGCCATGGGTCAGGATGCAGTTGAAATTGTTGTTGCCGCCGAACGTATGGCTCCACGGCAGCCAATCCACCATCACCGGCGGCGCGTTTGCCAGGAATCGGAAATGCGCGCCGATCATGGCCTGATTGGCGCACAGCATGCGGTGCGTGTTGATCACTGCCTTGGGCGCGCCGGTCGAGCCGGAGGTGAACAGCAGCTTGGCCACGTCGTCCGGACCGGCGCCGGGTAGGGCGGCCGGCGCCGCATGCAGCGGTGCCAGGCTGGTCAGCACCTCGACATCCGGCGGAAGCGTGCGCAGCGCCGCGGCAAAGCCGTCCCCCTCGGCGAACACCAGGCCCGGCGTGGTCAGCGCCACCATCTGGCCGAGCTTCGCGTGGTCCGTGCTGAGCAACGAATACGCGGTCGAAACCGGCGCATACGGCACCCCGGCCCATAGGCAGGCGAGGCCCAGCACCGCATGATCGATGCTGTTGCCGGACAAGATCATGACCGGACGCTCCGCCGATAGGCCGCGCGACAGCAGGCCCGACGCCAGCGTGCGCGCCGCGTCCCGCGCCTCGGCGTAGGTCAGCGTGCGCCCGCCGGCCTCGGTCAGGAACTCGCGGTCCGGCGCGTGGTCCGCCCAATGGTTCAAGGGCGTGATCAGCGTGGCCGGGTAGGGCGGCAGGTCATGCGTGGCCCACAGCAGGGTGCTGCCATCCGGACGGTGCGTCACGTGCACGTCCGGCGTGCGGATCACGAATGCACCACCTTGGCCGCGCGCTTCTCCAGAAACGCCGCAAGCCGCTGTTGCGCTTCGTCATCGGCGGCGGCGATGGCGGACATCAGGCTTTCCGTCAGGTAGCCTGTGGCCGGGTCCGCGCCGGCGATCCGCGGCAGGGCGTGCAGGACGGCGAAGTTGCTGAGCGGCGCGTTGTCCGCGATGCGCCGGGCGAGGGTCAGCGCATGCGCCACGCTATCGGCCTCCACATACTGCGACAGCCCGATCGCCATGCCGTCCGCCGCGCCGTAGGTCCGTCCCGTCAGCATCATGTCCGCCATCCGCGCCGCGCCGATCAGGCGGGGGATGCGCACGGACCCGCCGCCACCCACGAACAGGCCGCGCGTCCCCTCCGGCAGGGCATAGAACGTGCTAGGGTCCGCCACGCGGATATGGGCCGCCGCCGCGAGTTCGAGCCCGCCGCCGATCACCGCGCCCCGCAGCGCCGCCACGACCGGCAGGGTGCCGGACTCGATGGCCGCAAACGCCCGGTGCCACAGCCGGCTGTGCTGGACGCCCTGGGCGGGGCTGTGATGCTGCACGTCGGACAGATCGAGCCCGGCAGAAAAGTGCTCGCCCTCCCCGCTGATGACCACCGCGCGGACACTATCGGGTGGGGTGTCGAAGAACTGGCGCAGCGCCTCAATCATGGGAACGTTCAGCGCATTGCGCTTGGCCGGGCGGCACAGGCGGACGTGCGCCACCGCTCCCTCGAGCGTCCAGCTGACCGGGCCCGCCATTGTTATCCCCCCATTTATGACCGACCGTAGGAGGGCGATGCCGGATAGGCAAGCGGAGGAACTGGACATATGAGGGTGCAGCAGGCGGCCGTGATCGGCACCGGGGTGATCGGCGCGAGCTGGGTTGCGGTGTTCCTGGCCCGCGGGCTGGACGTCTCCGCCTACGACCCGGCGCCGGGTGCCGAGGGCCGGCTGATGGACGCCGTGGCGGCGCATTGGCCCACGTTGGACGCCATCGGCTTGCAGCCCGGCGCCGACACCGCCCGGCTTCGCTGGGCGGCCACGCTGGACGGCGCGCTGGACGGCGCCGGGTTCGTCCAGGAAAACGGGCCGGAGCGGCTGGCTCCGAAACAGGAGCTGTTCCAGGCCATGGCTGCGGTCACCGGGCCGGAGGTGATCCTGGCCACCTCCAGTTCGACGTTGATGATCAGCGACATCCAGCCCGGCTGCCGCCACCCCGGCCGCATCGTGCTCGGCCACCCCTTCAACCCGCCGCACCTCATTCCTTTGATCGAGGTCGTGGGCGGGCGGGAGACGGAGCCGCACGCCATCGACGCGGCCATGGCCTTCTATCGCCAGGTCGGCCACCACCCCATCCGCCTCAAGCGCGAAATGAAGGGCCACGTCGCCAACCGGCTGCAGGCGGCGCTCTGGCAGGAGGCGTATCATCTGCTGATGGAGGGCGTGGCCGACGTGGGCGACATCGACGCCGCCATCGCGCACGGCCCCGGCCTCCGCTGGGCGCTGCTGGGCCCGTTCCTCAACCTGCATCTATCCGGCGGTCCCGGCGGCATGGCCCACATGCTGGCCCATCTCGGCCCGCCGACCGAGGCCATGTGGCGCGACCTCGGCCACGTCACCCTCGACCCGGCGACCTCGGCGCTGATCGCGGCCAAGACGGCGGAGATGGTCGCGGCCCTTCCGCTGGCCGAGACCATGGCAGCGCGGGACCGAGTTCTGGTCGAATTGCTCAAGGCCAAAGCAGCGTCAGTGCTGCCTTAATGCCAAGGCCCAAAAGTGCGACTTGTCGTAACCCGTCATTGCGAGCCGCCTGCCGAAGCGAAGCAGCGCAACAGGCATGCCTGATACCCCTGGACTGAAAAGATCATTGGTCATGAGCTTGAATAGGACGGTACGGAGTAAAACTGAGATATATCCACTCCGTGCAAATTAAAGTATTTTCAATTTGGAGGTTATGTTGTCGCATAGGCCGCTCATCATCGACGAAGAGCAATCCGTGGCCGAGAGTGGCGAGGACGCGTTCCGCCGCATAGCGGCACGTAAGCTGCGCGAACGGGGCTGTCCGGAGCAAGAGATACAGTCGTCCGTGCAACGTCTTCTCGGAAAACGGATGGACCTTGAACTCGATGGCCTCAAATCGTGAATGTGAATAGACTTGCCAAGGCCCGGCTTTTCGCTTTTTGTTGAGCAAGTATTTTCTTTATATGAGGTGGTCCGTCGAGAGACGGATCCTAGAAAGGTTATAATCCGGTGCCGACAAGTGATCAATCAACTTAATCAATACAAGCCGAATGACGATGACGAAGAGATCAACATCGAGACCGCAATCGAGTTGTTTGAAGATTTATTGCGGCGAGCCGAACTTAAGCTGAAGCTCAGCCGCTAATCATAGCTGACAGACGGGCTTGAAGCGGTGCGCTGAAGCCCACCTTGCATTCGTTCCAGGCCTCAAGCACGCAGGCGTGAAGCTCGTGGGGTTACGGCGTACCGCCAGGTGTGCGAGTCTGCGACAATGCCCTATCCGACCTGGCTGCCGGTCCTGCTTGGCTTCTTGACGGCCGTGGGGCCGCTCTCGACCGACATGTACCTGCCCGCCTTTCCCGCCATCGAGGCCTCGCTCGGCGGGCGGCCCGGCACGGCGCAGATCACGCTGGCGACCTGGTTCCTGGGCCTGGCCGTGGGCCAGATCACGCAGGGGTCGCTGGCGGACCGGTATGGCCGGCGCGGGCCGCTCATGGCGGGGACGGCGCTGTATGCGGTGGCCAACGCCGGGTGCGCGCTGGCGCCCGACCTGTTCACGCTCTCTCTGCTGCGCTTCGTGGCCGCGGTCGGCGGGTCCGCCAGCATGGTCATCCCCCGCGCCATCGTGCGGGACCTGGCCGACGGGCACGCGGCCGCCCGGCTCATGTCCAAGCTGATGCTCGTCATGGGCGTGGCGCCCATCCTGGCACCGACCCTGGGCGGCCTCGTGCTCGGCTTTGCGCCCTGGCACGCCATCTTCTGGATCACCGCCGTCTATGGCGGCGTCTGCTCGGTCGTCGTCCTCCGGCTGCTGCCCGAGACCTTGGCGCCCGAGCGGCGGCAGCGGCTGGGCTTCGGCTCCATGGTGCGCCGCTTCGGGCTGGTGCTGCAGGACCGGGTGTTCCTATCCTATGCGCTGATGGGCGGGTTCGGCATGTTCGGCATGTTCGCCTATATCGGCGGCTCGGCGGCGGTGCTGATCCAGCGCTACCACTTCTCCCCGGCGCAATACGGCATGCTGTTCGGCGCGTCGGCCGCCATGTTCATCCTGGCGTCGCAGATTAATCCCCGCCTGCTGCCGCGCTTCGGCGCGCCCCGCGTGATCCGCACGGCGCTGTGGGTCACGCTGGCGGCGGCCGTGATCGAGGCGCTGTGCGCCTGGCTGCAATTCGGCGGGTTCTGGGGATTGGTCATTCCCGTCGTGGTTCTGATGGGCAGCATGGGCTTCATCATGCCCAACTCCGCCGTCGGCGCCCTGTCCCGCCACGCCGCCCAGGCCGGCAGCGCCTCCGCCCTGATGGGCACGATGCAGTTCTGCCTGGCCGCGCTGTCCGGCATCCTGGTGGGCGCGCTTAGCGACGGCACGGCCCGTCCGCTGGCGACGCTCATTCTGATTGGCGCAGTGGGCGCGTTCAGCGCCGACCGGCTGCGTCCGGCGCCGGTCTTGGTAAAAGCGGAGGTTTGAGGGTCGTCCGCCGATCAACAACCACCCGCCATTGCAAGCCCCTCGGCTGCCCGGCGCTGGTGCCGCGCCCGATGCGCCGGTGGGTGAGGGCGGCGCCGGAACGAGGCCGCCTCTGCGCGCCGGCCTTGACCCGGTCGAGCGATTGGCGCAGGCGCAATGAACGTCTGGGTCGCGTTGAACGAAGCCGGCACGTCGGTCCACCCTGCGGTCAGACGGGCACCCTCGCATCGAAACGGGATGCGGACGATCCGGGCGGGGCCGGGCTTCCGGCGCGCGCCTAACTCTGCTAGAGGTCGCGGCAGAACAGGAGAAATTAGATGTCGTCTTCCGGAAGCGCGTTCCTTTTGCTGGGCCGGGTCATGGCGAGCGTCATCTTCATCTTGAGCGGCTACGGCAAGGCGGTGGCCATGGCGGGCACGGTCGGGTTCTTTACGAAGATCGGCGTCCCGGTGCCGGAGATCGCGTACTACGTCGCTGTCATCGTGGAGCTGGGCGGCGGCTTGTTGCTTCTAGTGGGGTTCCAGACACCCATCGTGGCACTGATCCTTGCGGTATTCTGCGTTGCATCGGCTCTGCTGGCGCACACCAATTTCGCTGACATGGCGCAGCAGATCCAGTTCATGAAAAACCTGGCGATGGCAGGTGGTTACTTGGCGTTTGCCGCGGCTGGGGCGGGGGCCTTCAGCGTGGACGGCATGCGCCGCCGGACCGTCGTGTAGAGGTCCATTTTGCACTGAGCTTGTCTCCAACTCGTCAGCCCTGAGTTTGTCGAAGGGCGGCACCGCCAGGCCGCCCTCGACCGAGCTTCGGACGAACAGAGACCCACAGCTTGCGTCACCTGAGCGCCTCGATCAGCGTCGATGCCGTGCCGTCCTTCGACAGGATCAGAAGCGCATGACCGTGTCAGGCCATGGCAGCCACCCGCGCCTCGGCCGGCACCGTTTCCGGCGGGCGTAGCCAGTAGCCGGCCGTTCGTATGCTCTGGATCAACAGCGCGCCGTTCTCATCCCGCGGCAGCTTATGCCGCAGGTTGAACACCAATTGGTCCACGCTGCGGTCGGCCCGCCACGGACGGCCCAGTGCCACCTCAGACAGCCGGTCGCGCGAGACCGGGGCGCCGTGAGCGGCGATCAGCGCCTCGAGCGCATTGAACTCCGCCCCGGTCAGGGCGATGCGCTGC
The DNA here is from genome assembly GCA_965246925.1 of Acetobacteraceae bacterium. Classification (GTDB taxonomy): domain Bacteria; phylum Pseudomonadota; class Alphaproteobacteria; order Acetobacterales; family Acetobacteraceae; genus JANPPS01. The sequence continues at coordinate 792,135 of OZ251994.1, forward strand.
CCATCGTCCGTCTGCACCGTCCGATGTGACATGTTGATGCGCAGCGGCCCGATCTGCAGCACATGCGCCCGCTGCCCCCCAGCCCGGTTGCCGGTGCTGACCCGGCGATGCACCGCGCGGATGCGCGCCACCATTTCCCGCAACGGCGGCGGCTTCGGCAAGAAATCGTCCGCGCCCATCTCGAGCCCGACGATGCGGTCCGCCTCCTCCTGCTGATCCGAGATGATCAACACGCCGCAATCCACCCGCTCGGCAAAGCGCGCCAGCAGCGACAGCCCGCTTACATCCGGCAATCCGTGATCCAGCAGCACGATTTGCGGACGGAAGCTGTTGAGCAATTCGAGCGCCGACGCACTGTTCCCGGCCCATAGGCTGGGCATGCCTGCGCGAGTGATAGCCCCGGTCAGTGTCGCTGCCAGCGCAGGCGAGTGTTCGACGACCAGTACACGGGGGCGGCTCACGGCCGTATTATCCTGCCTTGAATTCAGCATGGCAGGAACTTGCAACACCCGGCACCGTACACACCTACAGCAAAGCGGGGATCTTTCATGCGCATGGTTCCCTATCCCTCGGACACGATCCGAATTCTTATCGGGGGACGGGAGCGGCGCACCCATCGGCCCTAACTAATGTTAACTAACACTAGTCCTGGGCCAATTGATACGTGTGTTGGATTACATCGGTGCAACCTATGGGGTTGTGATATTTCAGCAACGCATCAAATTACGTGTATGGTCGCCTCATCAGAACGGAATCTCGTCATCGAGATCGCCGCCCTTCGCAGGCTCCCATGAGGGCGCGTTTCCCGACCGTGCCGGTGCCGCCGCCCGCTCCCGTGGTTCGTAGCCGCCACCCTGTTGAGACCCAGCGGCTTCATCGCCGCGGCCGCCCAAGAATGTCATCACGCCTCCGAACCGCGGAATGACCACCTCCGTCGTATAACGGTCTTGGCCGGAACCCTGATCCACCCACTTACGCGTTTCGATCTTGCCCTCGAGATAGACTTGAGCGCCCTTCTTCAAGTATTTCTCGGCATTCTCCGCCAGCCGCTCATCACGGATTACTACGTTGTGCCACTCGGTCTTCGACTTGCGTTCGCCGCTGGTCTTGTCGTTCCAGGTCTCCTCGGTAGCGACGGTCATGTTCACGACCTTACCGCCATTCTGGAAGCTGCGAGCCTCCGGGTCCTTGCCCAGACGCCCGATCAGGATTACCTTATTGACTGTCCCCGCCATAACTCACCTCCGATGAACGTCAGCCATACCATATCGCCGCGCGATGCCCTATGATGCGAACGATACCAGAACACCGCCTTTAGAACACCAGGAATTTGCATGTCCGGCAACATTCGCGTGCGCGGCGCCCGCGAGCACAACCTCAAGAATATCGACATCGACATCCCGCGCGATAGCCTCACGGTCATCACTGGGCTGTCAGGCTCGGGCAAATCGTCGCTGGCCTTCGATACGATCTATGCCGAGGGGCAGCGCCGCTACGTCGAATCCCTCAGCGCCTACGCCCGCCAGTTCCTGGAGTTGATGGGCAAGCCCGACGTGGACAGCATCGAGGGGCTGAGCCCGGCCATCTCGATCGAGCAGAAGACCACCAGCCGTAACCCGCGCAGCACGGTCGGCACGGTGACCGAGATCCACGACTACATGCGGCTGCTCTGGGCCCGCGTCGGCGTGCCGTATTCGCCGGTCACGGGGGAGCCGATCGAGGCGCAGACGGTGAGCCAGATGGTCGACCGCACGCTGGCGATGCCGGAGGGCACCCGCCTCCTGCTGCTGGCGCCGGTCGTGCGCGACCGCAAGGGCGAATACCGGAAGGAGCTGGCTGACCTGCAGCGCCGGGGCTTCACCCGGGTCAAGGTGGACGGAACCCTGTATGACATCGGCGACGTGCCGGTGCTCAACCGCAAGATCAAGCACGAGATCGAGGCGGTGGTCGATCGGGTCGTGGTGAAGGACGGCATCCAGACCCGGCTCGCCGACAGCTACGAGGCGGCACTCGCGATGTCGGACGGCGTCGTCTATGCCGAGAACGCGGCGGACGGCAGCCGGACGGTGTTCAGCTCCCGCTTCGCCTGCCCCGTCAGCGGCTTCACGATCGAGGAGATCGAGCCGCGGCTGTTCAGCTTCAACTCCCCCCACGGCGCCTGCCCGGCGTGCGACGGGCTCGGGATCGAGCAGTTCTTCGACCCCGGGCTGGTGGTGCCCGATGAGCGGGTGAGCCTGGCCGAGGGGGCGATCGCGCCCTGGGCCGGCGCGAAATCGCCCTATTACGACCAGACCCTGTCCAGCATCGCCAAGCACTACAAGGCCACCACCCGCACCCCGTGGCACGAGCTGACGGAGCGCGTGCGGGACGTGATCCTGCACGGCACCGATGACGAGATCGAGTTCACCTACAAGGACGGCGTCCGCGCCTATAGCGTGAAAAAGGCGTTCGAGGGTGTGCTGATCAACCTCGAACGCCGCTGGAAGGAGACCGACAGCGCCTGGGTGCGCGAGGAAATGAGCCGGTATCAGGCGGACAAGCCCTGCAAGGTATGTCACGGCGCCCGCCTCAAGCCCGAGGCGCTGGCGGTGAAGATCGCCGGGCAGAACTTGGCGGAGGCGGCAGAGTTGCCGATCCGCCGGGCGCTCGACTGGTTCCGCGCCGCAGGCGAAACGCTCACGCCGCAGCGGCTGGAGATCGCCGGGCGCATCCTGCGGGAGATCGTGGAGCGGCTGCAGTTCCTGGTGGATGTGGGGTTGGACTACCTGACGCTGGCACGCGGCAGCACCACGCTGAGCGGCGGAGAAAGCCAGCGCATCCGGCTGGCGAGCCAGATCGGCTCCGGCCTCACCGGCGTGCTGTATGTGCTGGACGAGCCGAGCATCGGGCTGCATCAGCGGGACAACGAGCGCCTGCTGGGCACGCTGCGCCGGCTGAAGGCGCTGGGCAACACCGTGCTGGTGGTGGAGCATGACGAGGACGCGATCCGCGCGGCCGACCATCTGATCGATATGGGCCCGGCCGCGGGCGCCTTGGGCGGCCACGTCATCGCGCAGGGCACCCCCGCCGAGGTCGCCGCCAACCCGGCCAGCCTCACGGGCGACTACTTGTCCGGACGCCGCAGCGTGCCGATCCCGAAGCGCCGGCATGTGGACGCCAAGCGCGTGATCCGGGTCGTGGGCGCCCGCGGCAACAACCTCAAGAACGTCACCGCCGATTTCCCGCTGGGCACCTTCACCTGCGTCACTGGCGTGTCCGGCGGGGGCAAGAGCACGCTGGTGATCGATACACTGTATAAGGCGGCATCCCGCCGGCTGATGGGCTCGGGCGAGGGCCCGGCGCCGCATGACCGGGTGGAGGGGCTGGAGCAGCTGGACAAGATCATCGACATCGACCAATCGCCGATCGGGCGCACGCCGCGGTCCAACCCGGCGACCTACACCGATCTGTTCGCGCCCATCCGTGACTGGTTTGCCGAGCTGCCGGAGAGCCGGGCACGCGGGTATAAATCCGGACGGTTCAGCTTCAACGTCAAGGGCGGACGCTGCGAGGCGTGCCAGGGTGATGGCCTGCTGAAAATAGAGATGCACTTCCTGCCGGACGTGTTCGTGACCTGCGATACGTGCAAGGGGCAGCGCTATAATCGTGAGACGCTGGACATCAAATTTCGTGGGTTCTCGATCGCCGACGTCTTGAACATGACCGTCGATGAGGCCGTTCCGTTCTTCTCCGCCGTCGGCCGTATCCATGACCGGCTGAGCATCTTGCAGAAGGTCGGGCTTGGTTACATCCATCTGGGCCAGCAGGCCACGACCTTGTCGGGCGGCGAGGCGCAGCGGATCAAGCTGAGCAAGGAACTGGCCAAGCGTGCCACCGGGCGCACGCTGTATATATTGGACGAGCCGACCACCGGCCTGCATTTCGAGGACGTGCGCAAGCTGATGGAGGTGCTGCATGCACTGGTGGCGCAGGGCAACACGGTGGTGGTGATCGAGCATAACCTCGAGGTGATCAAGACGGCCGACTGGGTGCTGGATCTAGGCCCGGAGGGTGGCGAGGGCGGCGGCCGCGTGGTGGCGGAGGGAACGCCCGAGGCGATCGCGATGAACCCCGAGAGCCATACCGGGCGGTTCCTCCGCCCATTCCTGCCGGTGCTGGACACTGCGGCCAGCAAGCGGCGGAAACGCGCGTGATTGAAAACGACCCCCCCCTCTCCCTCCGGGAGAGGACTGGGGTGAGGGAAACAACCAGAACGGACCGAAACGCGGCACAAGCCAGCGCTTACGGCCACCCTCACCTCCGGCCTCTCCGATCTCACGCATGTTAGAGGTCCGGTCCGGGCATATCGTCGCGTTGCGCCTGTATGACATCGCCTATGCGATCGACCTGCGCCGGGTCGAGGAGATTTGGGCGCGCCACGCCGGCACCGCCAGCAGCCGGAGCCGCCTGTCCGCCACGCCCGCCAAGGCCGTGGCGTTCGGGGTGCCGCCGGTCACGTTCGGATTCGACCCGGTGCCGCTCCAGCTCGGCCCGCTTGCCGTCACCGCGGCCGTCAGCATCCGCATCTATGATTTCGGCGTGGTCGCCGTGAGCCTGCGCGTGCCCACGGTGGATATGAGCTGGGCGGACTACACGGATTTGCTCAACACCATGGACACCCATCTCGGCACGGATGGGGATGGGCGGCTATGGGACGGGCTGCTGGCGCGGGTCCGGTCCTTGCTGGCCGAGGCGCTGGAGCGGCCGACCGGGTCGGCCATAGAAGAGGACTACATGATCGGCACCGTCCACGCCTTCAGCGACAAGCTGGCGGCGTCCGAGTTGCAAGACCGCGTGGACCTGGTGCCGCTATTGTCAGGCGAGAGCCGCCCGTTATCGGACGGTGCCAAGCGTGATCTACTGCGGCATAGCTATAGCTATTACCGGGATGATCTGGTCGTGGTCACCTGGGACCGTGCCTTCATCTATGAGCCGCGTGGCGATAGTGACGTGGCCGACGTGCTCGAGGTCGCCAACGCCCAGCTGCTGGAAATGCGCTATTACGACGAGCTGCTGGATGACGAGCTGCCGCGCATGTACGGGCTGGTGCAGGCGACGCGGAGCACGCTGAACATCCTGCTGCCCCGCCGCTACGCCGACCTCGCGCGCCAGCTCTATACCTTGGTGGCCGAGGTGACGGAGCTTACGGAGAAGGTCGACAACGCGCTGCAGGTGACGGAGGACGTGTATCTCGCGCGCATCTATACGTCCGCGCTGGACCTGTTCCGCGTCCGCACCGTGAGCGCCGCGGTGAACCGCAAGCTGGCCATCATCCGCGACACCTATACGGCGCTGTATGACGAGGCGAACAGCAGCCGCGCCGGGCTGATGGAGGTGCTGATCATTCTACTGATCGCGCTCGAGATCATCCTGGCCCTAGTCAAGCACTGACATCCGCAGCACCGCGAGCTTATCGCCAATTCCCCGCCGCAGCACCGGCTGATCCCGCCGCAGATCCCGCCGCGCCAGCGCCGCCACCAACACCGCCGGCCGCACCACCCGCGCCACCGGCCCGGCCTTCAGCCACTCCAGCCCCTGCGCCCGCGCCTCCTCCCGGGAAATCCGCCCCGCCCGCCAAAGCCCCGCCACCCCATAAGCCGCCCCGAGCAAGCGCAATACTGCCTCCTCTCCCTCCGGGAGAGGGCCGGGATGAGGGATATGACAGGCGCGACCAGCGGCGAGCGTGACACAACCAGCCGAAGACAAAATCCAGTCACGCCACTCCCCCCCTTCCACCTCCAGCTCCCGCCCGGCGATCATCCCCTCTAGATCCGAGGCCCGTAGCACCCCGGCATCCAAAGCCTCCCCGACAGGGCCCCCGACCTCATGCCGCCGCCGCGCGCCCTCGATCACCTCCCGCCACCATTGCAGGCGCACCAAGGCCATCATCGGCTCCCGCGCCACCTCCCGCGCCCGCGCCAGCTCGTGATTGAGGGCATAGAGCGTGAACAGCGCCTCCCGCACCGCGGCCGGGGCGAACAGCGCGGTCAGGAACCGGTCCGGATCGTGCCGGCGCACGATCTCTCCACAAACTGACAGCATCCGGCTCACATAGCGGCGTTGGGGCGTGCCGCAACCTTGACGGGCCGTGACCGCCCCGGCCAAGGTGCGGCGCCCAACATAAGGAACCCGCCATGGCCTTCGAACTCCCGAGCCTGCCCTACGCCCATAGCGCGCTGGCGGCCCAAGGCATGTGCCAAGAGACGCTCGAGCTGCATCACGACAAGCATCATCAGGCTTACGTCACCGCGCTGAACGGTTTCGTGGAGAAGAACCCGGCGCTGCAGGGCAAGTCCCTGGAAGAGATCGTGACGATGAGTCACGGCAAGCCGGACATGGCTCCGGTGTTCAACAACGCCGGGCAGCATTGGAACCATATCCTGTTCTGGGAAAACATGTCGCCCAATTCCGGCGGCAAGATCCCGCCGGCGCTGGAGCAGAAGCTCATTTCCGATTTCGGCAGCGTCCAAGCGTTCAAGGACGCGTTCAAGACGGCCGCGACCGGGCAGTTCGGCAGCGGCTGGGCCTGGTTGATCATGGACAAGACGGGCAAGCTGAATGTGACCAAGACGCCGAACGGCAGTAACCCGCTGGCCACCGGCGAAGGCAAGGCACTACTGGGCTGCGACGTTTGGGAGCATAGCTACTACCTGGACTTCCGCAATCGCCGTCCGGACTACGTCACCAACTGGCTGGACAAGCTGGCCAACTACGAATACGCCGCCGCCCATATGGGCTAGGCTTTGCGGTGGTGGAATGCGAAGAGCATTCCACCCCACCGGCGTCACTTCGTGTCGTTCGCCACCACCGTCTTCAGCACGCTGGAGATCGTCTCCCGGAGCACCGTCACACGCACGTTGGGCGCCACCTCCACCTCGATCTCGTCCGAGCCCTCCTTCACCCGCTGCACGGTTCCCAAGATCCCACCCCCCGTCACCACCCGGTCCCCCCGGCAAAGCGCGGTCAGCATCGCTTTCATCTCCTTCTGCCGGGTCTGTTGCGGGCGGATCAGTAAGAAGTAGAACACGCCGAAAATCAGTATCAACGGCAGGAATTGCGAGTAGCTGGCCAGCATGCTGGAGGCGTCTTGGGCGTAGGCGGGGGAGATGAACATCGGTGGTCCTTGCGGCGTGATCGCGCGGACCATAGTTTCCGCCGCTCCCCCGTCAACCCGCCGGAAACCTCATGGACCTCACCGTGCTCACCCGCATCGCCGACGCGCTCGAGCGCCTGGCTCCGCCGCCGCCGGCCGCGCCGGATCTTACGGGAGCCGATGCTTTCGTCTGGCACCCGCCCGCGCGGCTGGCCCCAGTGCGCCACGTCTCCCGCGTGGACATCGCCCTGTTGCACGGCGTGGACCGGCAGAAGGGGTTGATCCTGGAGAACACAAGCCGGTTCGCCGCCGGCCTCCCGGCCAACAACGCCATGCTGTGGGGCGCCCGCGGCATGGGCAAGTCTTCGCTGGTCAAGGCCGCGCATGCCGCGATGGCGCCGGGTAGCCTGGTGCTGATCGAAATCCACCGCGAGGACATCCGCACGCTACCGGACCTGCTGAACCTGCTGCGCGATCAGCCCCGGCGCTGCTTGATCCTGTGCGACGATCTGAGCTTCGAACGGGAGGATGCGGACTACAAGGCGCTGAAATCCGTGCTGGACGGCGGTATCGAGGGGCGCCCGGCCAACGTCCTGTTCTATGCGACGTCCAACCGCCGCCACCTGATGCCGCGCGACATGATCGAGAACGAGCGTGCCACCGCCATCAACCCTTCAGAAGCAACAGAGGAAAAAGTCTCGCTCAGCGACCGCTTCGGCATCTGGATCGGCTTTCACAACTGCGATCAGCAAGCGTTCCGTGCCATGGTGGAGGGCTACGCCGAGGCGCTGGCGCTGCCAATCGGGACGGAGGCGCTGCACGAGGCGGCCAACGAGTGGTCGGTCACGCGTGGGGCGCGGTCGGGGCGGGTGGCGTGGCAGTTCATTCAAGACTTGGCTGGACGGCTCGGGCGCCCGGCCGAACCGGCAGATCAGGCTGGTGCCTGACGGGCTCAGGGAGGACGTTTCAACCCGAGCGCGGCGCTTACGGCAGACCTGTTCGTCCTCAGCCGTAAGTGCAGGCCGGCATCGAAACCGGCGATCAGCCAGGCCCAAACCCGGCAAACACCTGCCGGTCGCGGTTCTCCTGCATCAGCATGCGAAACCCTGGGATCGTCTCCAACGATAGGCCCGAGGGCACGCCTGTTTCCTCATCCGCGACCACGGCCGAATAGGGCGCCCCCGACAGCTTCTGCCACTGCCCGGCAGGCTTCTTTGCCTCCACATGCACCACCGTGGCTTTCAGCACCATGCGCACGATCGCCTCCTTGGGTGAGGACGGCTTGGTGAGGCTCGGCATACCCGCAATCATCGTCCAGCCCTGCGATAGCGCCCAGGCCGTGATTTCCTCCTTGGTCATGCCGCTCTCTTCTTCTTCACCTTGCGGTTCTGCGCCCCAGTCTGGCTGGGCGCGGCGATCTTCGCGCGGTCCAGCACGAACCGCGCGTAATCGTCCATGTCGCCCTCGAACGGTGCCACGGTGCCGTCAGCGGCAAGCCATAGCCGGTCCGCCACGAGCTCCATTAACGACCGGTCATGGGTGATCAGGATGACCGCTCCCTCGTATTCGTTCAGCGCGTCCAGCAGGGCGCGGCGGCTGTCGATGTCCAGGTGGTTGGTCGGCTCGTCCAAAATCAGCAGGTGCGGCGCGGCCATCGCGACCAGGTTCAGCAGCAGCCGCGCCCGCTCCCCGCCGGACAGGTTCTCGACCGTCGTGGCCTGCTTGTCGAAGCCGATGCCCCAGCCGGCCAGACGGGAGCGGTGCGTCGTCTCGCTATCGTCCAGCCGTTCCCGCCGGATGATGTCGAGCGGGGTGTCCGCCGGGTCGAGCGCCTCGATCTGATGCTGGTGGAACCAGCCGACCTTGATCCGCCCCTCCCGCTGCATCCGCCCGGCCGCCAGGCCCAGGGCGCCGGCGGCCATCTTGGCGAACGTGCTCTTGCCCGCGCCGTTCACGCCTAGGAGGCCGATGCGGTCGTCCACGTCCAGCCGCAGGTTCAACCCTTGCAGGACCGGCTCCGCCCCATAGCCGACCGACGCACCCTCGAGCCGCATCAGCGGGGGCGCTAGCGGACGCGCCGGGGAGGGCAGGATGAAGGGCGCCACCCGCTCCTCGGTGATGGCCGCGATCGGCTCCAATTTCGCCAGCCGCTTCATGCGGGACTGCGCCTGCGCCGCCTTGCTGGCCTTGGCGCGGAAGCGGTCGACGAAGGATTGCAGGTGCGCCCGCTCCGCCTCCTGCTTGGCGCGGCCGGCCAAAGCGAGCCGGGCCTTCTCCGCGCGCCGGCGCTCGAAATCGTCGTAGCCGCCGGTGTAGAGGTCGAGCTTGCCCTCGTTGATGTGCAGGATGTGATCGACCGAGTTGTTCAGCAGCTCCCGGTCATGGCTGATGATCAGCGCGGCGGCCGGGTATTTGCGGAGCCGCGCCTCGAGCCATAGCGCGCCTTCGAGGTCCAGGTAGTTGGTCGGCTCGTCCAGCAGCAGGAAGTCCGGCTCGGCGAATAGCGCCGCCGCCAGCGCGACCCGCATGCGCCAGCCGCCCGAGAACTCGCTCATGGCCCGGCCGAGATCGGCGGTGCTGAAGCCGAGCCCGGCCAGGATCTCGCCGGCGCGGGCGGGGGCGCGGTCGGCGTCGATCTCGCCCAGCCGCTCCCATATTTCCGCCATCCGCTCGGGCTCGGCGGTATCGAGCTCGGTCATCAGCGCGTCCCGCACGCTGTCGGCGGCGAGGATGGTATCCAGCAGGCTGACCGGGGTCGCCGGGTGCTCCTGCGCCACGGTGGCGATGCGGGCGCGGGCGGGAATGCCGATCGAGCCTCCGTCCGGCTGCAACTCGCCCAGGACCAGCTTGAACAGCGTCGATTTGCCGACGCCGTTCCGCCCGACCAGGCCGACCTTGGCGTTGAGCGGTAGCGTGACCGTCGCCCGGTCGAAGAACCGGCGGCCCCAGGCGTTGAACACGAGCTCGTCGATTTGCAGCATGGCCGGGTTCTAATGCGCCCGCGCGGGGAAGGCGAGCGTTGCTTTCGCAGTGCAGCAACGCCCCGGCCTGGAACGCCGCGTAGCGCCCCCTATTTCACGGCCACACTCCGGAGCCCCGTCATGCGCTATCTGATCGCCGCCCTGTTGCTGTCCACCCCGGCCTGGTCGCAGCCCGCGCCGGGTTCGGACTTGATGAAGGGCATGGAGAAGATGGATCACGAAATGATGACCGCGCCGATGAACGGCAACGCGGACCATGATTTCGTGTCCATGATGGTGCCGCATCACCGCGGCGCGATCGAGATGGCGCAGACCTACCTGAAATCCGGACGCGATCCGGAGATCCGCAAGCTGGCGCAAGATATCGTGGATAGCCAGACCAAGGAGGTCCGCTTCATGCGCGGCTGGCAGGCCAAGCACATGGCGCGCTAAGCGCACGCGGACAGGGGCGCCTGGAGGTCATGGGGCCGGACGTGGCGGTCCCGGATGCCGGCCCGCGCGCTGCGGGAGAAGAAAGATCAGGGCGGCCATGAGTCCCAGCAGCACAGCCGAGGCGGCGAAGCGGCCGAGGCTGAGGCCGCCGTTGGCGACCGGCTTGTCGAGAAAGTCGCCGACCGTGGCGCCGAGCGGCCGGGTCAGGATGAAGGCCGCCCAGAACAGCACCGTGCGGGAGACGCCGGTATAGAAATAGAGTAGCGCGACCACCGCCAGCGCCGCCCCGAATACCAGCGCGCCGCCGGTGTAGCCCAGCCCGCCCGTGTCGGCCAGGAAGTCGCCCAGCGCGGTGCCCAGCGTTTGCGAGAACATGATCGTGGCCCAATAGAACATCTCGGCCCGGGGCGTGGTCACGCTGCCGACCGACACCGACCCCAGGGTGCGGTGCCACACCCACAGCGTAGCCAGCAGCAGCGCCAGGAGCGACAGCGAGCCGCCGACGTAGCCGATGCCGAGCGAGCGGTCGAAGAAGTCGGCCAAGGTGGTGCCCGCGGTCGTGGTGGCGACGATCACGGCCCAGTATAGGACGGGATGAAACCGCCTGGCCGCGATCTGGGCCGCGACGGCCACGGCGAACAGGGTGGCGAAGATCGCGGTGCCGACCAGGTAGCCCAGCCCCAGCGTCATCGTGACGGCGTCACCCCCGGTCTCGCCCAGGGTGGTGGCGATCACCTTGATGGCCCAAAAGCCCAGCGTCACCGCGGGCACCTTGCTCAACACCTGTCTTGTGGTCTGGTCCATGCGATCGGGTCCTATGCGGTTCAGGGTCGAGATGGTTCAGATAGTCACGGTCCAAGGTGGCGCAGCCGGATCTGCGTCGCCGTCGCCGGCTCCGCCACGGTGATGGCTGCGTCCTCGAAGCTGGGTGCGCCCAGCCGTACACGCGCGTCGCGCGAGAAGCCGATGGCTTCGGCCGGTATGCCGAGCAGCCCCTTGTGCAGGCGGCCGTTCCCGTCCTCGTCATGATAGGCCTGCACGGCATACCGGCCTGGCGGGATGCTTTTGACGCTGACCGTCACGCTACCGGGCTGTGCGGATGCCGATCCGAAGAACGGGCAGTGCTTGGTCGTGAAGGTTTCGGACGTGCAGACGGCCACCCGGACCAGTCCGCGGCCGTTCTCGACCCCGGTCAGCTCGATGTCGAGTTGCGCGGCGACGGCTGGCGCCGGCCCGGCGAGCGCGAACAGCAGCGAGAGGTGTCTCGCACGGTGGCGCGCTCTCACGCGCCCTGCCCTGCGGGGAATGCCATGCTGACCCACAGCCCCGGCCCGGCGTTTCCAAGGCGCAAGGTGGCGCCGTGCAGGTCGGCGACGGCCGCCACCAGGCTCAGTCCCAGCCCGTTGCCCGGCGTCGTGCGGCTGCGTTCCCCGCGATAGAACCGTTGCACGAGGCGGGGCAGGTCCTCGCTCCCGACGCCGGGTCCGTCGTCCTCGACCGACAAGCAGGCGCCCGCGTGCCGGTTATTAGACAGGCGCAAGGTGATCCGGGTTCCCCGCGGCGTGTGCCGCAAGGCATTCTCCACAAGGTTGGCTGCGGCCTGGGTCAGCAGTTCCTGGTCGCCATGGACTGCGATTCCGGGCGCTACATCGGCGGTGAGGACGTGGCCGGCATCCTCGGCGTCTGGGCGGTAGGCATCGGCGACCGCCTCGGCGACGGCGCTCAGGTCCACTTGGCCGAAGCCGGCACGGGGCGAGGCTCCCTCCACCTGGGCGATGCGCAGGAGGGCGGCGAAGGTGTCCAGAAGCGCCTCGGCGTCACGCATCGCGGCGTCCACCGCCAGCTCATACTCGGGGATGGAGCGCGCGTGGGTGCGCGCGTCCTCCAGCCGCTGGTTCAGCCGCGACAGCGGCGTCCGGAGGTCGTGCGCCACGTCGCTGCTGACCTGGTGCAGGCTTTCCATGAGACCGCCAATGCGGTCCAGCATCCGGTTCAAGGTGCCCGCCAGCCGGTCCAGGTCATCGCCGGTGCCGCGTACCGGTATGCGGCGCGCGAGGTCGCCGGCGATAATCGCCTCCGCCGTGCGGGAGATCGCGTCGACCCGGGCCAGGAACGCGCGGCTGAGCACCATCCCGCCGCCTATGCCCAGCAGCGCGGCGAGGCCGGTGGTCCACAGGAAGGCCGTCGCGACGGCCTCCTCCACCTCCGTCACGCGCCCCAGATCGTCGCCGACGGCAAGCAGCAGCCCGCCGCCGAGATCGGACACGAATGCCCGAACCCGTTCCGGCCGGCCGGCGTCCTCGCGCGCCTCGGGCACCTGAAAGACCGTCCAGCCCGGCCGCAGGCCAGCCACGCTGGGCACTTCGCCCGCGAGGTGAGCGCCGGCCGCGTCCTGGAGCAGGTAGTCGAGGGCCGTGATACCCCGTCCGCGCGCGCGGACGATGGCAAGCAGGTGGGTGAGGCCGCCGGTGCGATAATCCTCGCGCAGGAAGGCCGACTCGGCCTCCATCCGCACCGTCATCTGCTCCTCCAGGGCGGAGCGGGCCGCGAGGAACACCGCCCCACCCAGCACACATGACGAGACGGCGAAGATGGCAACGTACAGCGCGGCCAGCCGGAAGCTCGCCGTGCGCAGCAACCGGGGCACCCGCAGCCCGGGCAACCAGTCCGCACGCATGGGGAGCCTAAGCGCCTGCATCCCGCTAGGCGCCAGGCGCACGCAGCACGTAGCCGGAGCCGCGCACGGTGTGGATCAGCTCGGGGTCGGCGCCGCCGCGGCCGATCTTGCCACGGAGGCGGCTGACGTGGGTTTCCACGATGTTGGTCGTGGGGTCGAAGTGGAAGTCCCACACGCCTTCCAGCAACATGGTGCGCGTCACGACGCGCCCGGCGTGGCGAACCAGGAACTCCAGCAGGCGAAACTCGCGCGGCTGCAGCTCCACCCGCTCGCCCGCGCGCGTCACCGTGCGGCGCAGCAGGTCCAGCTCCAGGTCGGCGACGCGCAGGAAGGTCGGCACGTCCGTCAGCGGCGGCCGGCGGGCCAATGCGTTGAGGCGCGCGAGTAGCTCGGCGAAGGCGAAGGGCTTGACCAGATAGTCGTCGCCGCCGGCCTCCAGCCCCTGCACGCGGTCGCCGACGCCGCGCAGGGCCGTCAAGAACAGGACGGGGGCCTTGACCCCGGCGCCTCTGAGCGTGCGGACCAGGGCCAGCCCATCAAGGCCGGGCAGCATGCGGTCCACCACGAGCACGTCATGGACGCCGCCTACCGCCATGAGCAGCCCCGCCTGCCCGTCGGCCACGTGGTCCCCGACGTGGCCGTGCTCGCGCAGGCCACGGACGATGTAGGCGGCGGTCTCTGCGTCGTCCTCGATCACAAGGATCTTCATGTCCGTTACCCGCCTCGTGAACCCCAGACCGCTGCCTAGACATCGGTCTTTGGCTCAGGCCTTGCCGGCCGCACCGTCCATGATCGCCAGGAGTTCGGACAAGGAAGCCTTGCAGGCCGCAGCATCTGGCGTGCCGGCGCGCAAGGCGGCCAGGGCACGGTCGATGGCTTTGTCCACCACGTGCCACTCGGATGCGGCGCGCGGCTTCATGGACGCCTCCGCCTCGTCCCAGGACACCTCCAGATCCTTGATCCGGGCCTTGGCGGCGGCCAGGTCGCCCTTGTCCACCAGGGCCGCCGTGTCCACGACGATGGCCCGGTAGGACGGCAGGTCGCCGAGCTTGGACGCCGCGCGGGCTGGGGTGGAAAGGCCGGGCAGCGTCAGGAGGGCGCTGGCGCCGGCCCAGGCCATCCCGAGTGCCGTGGCCAGGGACGCGGTGCGAAGGAGCTTGTTCATGGTGTGGCCTTTCGATGTTGGTAACAGGTGTCGTGCGTGGTGCTGCGGCCGGGCCTACCCGTGGCTCACGGTCCTTCTCCGGCTGCCCGGCCCGCTTCGGCCGATACTGACGACCGTGACCAGGGTGACGATGACGGCCAGGAAGACGAGGCTTGTGACGACGGTGCCCAGCCCCGCCCCGCCGTTCGCCCGTGACTGTGACAGCAGGTCGCCCAGCGAGGCGCCGAGCGGCCGGGTCAGGATATAGGCGATCCAGAAGGTCAGCACCGGATTGCCGCCCAGGCGGTAGGCGATGAAGGTGGCAGCGATCATGGCGCTGAACACCAGGACGCCGACGGTGAAACCCAGGCTCAGCGCCTCCGTCGCCAGGTCGCCCGCGGCGGTACCGAGCGCGAAGGTGAACAGGATGGCGCCCCAGTAGAACAGTTCGCGGCGCCGGGTCGTGATGGTGTGGATGGAAAGGGTGCGCTCGCTGGCGTACCAGGCGGCGAACGTCACGGCCAGGGCGAGCGCGAAGACGACGGTGCTCGTATAGAGGCTCACGTCCAGCCGGTCGGTGAGGGCGTCGGTGATCTGAGTGCCGACGACGCTCACCAGGACGACGGTCAGCCAGTAGAGCCAGGGGACGTACGCCCACGCCCGGACCTGCATCGCCAGGACGGTAAGCAGCAGCGCGGCCATGATCCCGCCCGTGACCGCCGTGCCCAGGCCGACGCGGACCGCCAGGTAGTCGGCGCCGGTCTCGCCGACGGTGGTCGCCATGATCTTGATGACCCAAAAGATCAGCGTGACCTCCGGCACCTTGTTCAGCATCTCGCGCGTGAGCGTGGGCGTGCCGGCTGTGGCTGCCATAAGCGGTATCCTCGACGTGGTTTTGAGCGTCTGATGGGCGCCATCATGCCGGACGACAGGTTGGGACGGCTTGGACCGCGGGTTGGGAATCGCCAATGTGCGGCTCTGCACCGCCGCCGCTCCAGGGCCTCCCCCGGCTATCGTTGGTATCAGAAATAGAAAGCGTGGTTTGCAACGTTTCAGCCCCTCATGCAAAGGTTCGGCATGCAATATTCGGCCGCATCGATGAGGGTTGAACTTTGAACTGGCAGGTCTGGCTCAGCTTCGTCGCCGCTTCGGCTCTCATGGGCCTGCTTCCAGGCCCAGCCGTGATGAGTATCGTCGGCTATGCCATCGGGTCGGGGCGCCGGGTCGCTCTGGCGTCGGTGGCGGGCCTCGCGATCGGCAACGCTACGGCCATGAGCCTCTCGCTGGCCGGCGTGGGCGTCCTGCTCGCGACGTCGGCGCTGGCGTTTTCGGTCATGAAGTGGGTGGGCGCTCTCTATCTGATCGTGTTGGGTATCGTGACGATCGTCAGAAGCCGCGCCTCGGCCGGCCACGCAGTCAGCCCGCCGATCGACGCCCGCGCCGCGTTTTTCAGCAACGTCGCGGTCGGAACCTTTCATCCCAAGACCATCGTCTTCTTCGTGGCATTCGTCCCGCAGTTCATCAGCCCCGAGGGCAACTACCTGGCCCAGGCCGCCCTGCTGACGGCCACGTTTTCCGCCGTGGTCGCCGGCACCGACGCGGCCTACGCACTCGCGGCCGCCCGCGCGTCGAACTGGCTCCGTGGCCCGCGCACGTCCCTATGGTCAAAGCGCGCCGGAGGCGGCATCCTGATAGCGTCTGGGATGGCGACAGCGGCGGCAAGGGGCTGATTAGGCCTGGATGCCGCCAATGGCCACCGTTGTGTTTTCCCGGAACCACAATATTGTTCGCCGCCCGTCCATTCCGGAGCCAACATGCAACATTTCCTGTGCAAGCTGACCCCACCCCGCCCAAGCTTCGCCCAAGACATGACGGCACACGAAGCCCAAATAATGCAGGATCATGTGAAATACTGGTCCGACCTGGCCGAGCGAGGCAGCGTGATTCTGTTCGGCCCCGTAGCCGACCCCGAAGGAGCCTGGGGCGTAGCGGTCCTGGAAGCCGCCGACCGGGACGCAGTTGACTCCATCACCGCCAGCGACCCGGTAACGTTGCAGGCTCTTGGAATGCGCTATGACGTCTATTCGATGCCGGTTGCAATCTGCGGCCGGCGGCAGGCCTTCAAGCCCGTGTGACCGTCTCTAAGCCAAGATCTCCACCGCCGCCCGGCACAGCGCTTGCAGCCCTAGCACCATGCACCCCTCATCCGGCTGATAGTCGTCGTTATGCAGCCGATCGTCCCGCCCCGCCTGCCCGGCGCCCACCCGCAGATGCGCGGACGGCACGCGCTCCGCAAATAGCGAGAAATCCTCCGCGCCCATCGATGGCTCCCCCTCGACCGGCGCAACCCCCAACTGCGCCGACGCCGCCGCAACCAGCTGGTCCAGCAACCGCCCATCGTTAACCGTCGGCGGCAGTTCTCTGGTGTAATCTACCTCCACCCGCACCCGCATGCTGAGCGCGACGCCCGCGCAAAGCCTTTGCAGCGCCGCCTCCGCCATCTGGCGCACGTCCTGATCGAAGCTGCGCACCGTGCCCCGCAACACGCACTCGCCAGGGATGATGTTCGCCGCCGACCCGGCGTGGATCGCCCCCACCGTCACCACGCACGCCCGAATGGCTTTTACCTCCCGCGACACGATGGTTTGCAGTTGCCCGATCAGCGCCGCCGCCGCCACGATCGGGTCCACCGCGTCATACGCATGCGCCGCGTGCCCGCCCCGGCCCACGATCCGCAGCTCGAACACGTCCACCGCCGCCATGCACCCGCCGCGGCAGAACCCGAGCGTGCCCACCGGCATTTGGGGATAGTTGTGGAATCCGATCGCCATCGCCGCACCGTCCAGCACGCCATCGGCAATCATCGCCTCCGCCCCGCCCGCGACCTCCTCGGCCGGCTGGAACACCAGCCGCACCGACCCGGCCAGCATCGGCGCCAGCCCGCTCAGCACGTCGGCCACCCCCAGCAGCGTGCTGGTATGCAGATCGTGCCCGCACGCGTGCATCCGCCCCGGCACCACGCTGGCAAAGTCCAGCCCCGTCCGCTCCTGGATCGGCAGCGCATCCATATCCGCGCGCAGCACCAGCACCGGGCCGGGCCGCCCACCCTCGATCGTGCCGACCACCCCGCTCCGCCCCACGCCGGTCCGGTGCGGGATGCCCAGCCGGGTCAGCTCCCCGGTCACCACGCCTGCCGTCCGCTCCAGCTCGAACCCCAGCTCCGGATGCGCATGCAGGTCCCGGCGCACCGCGACCATCCGCGCCTCGACGGCCTGCGCGGCACTGGCGATCCGCACCTGCAGGTCGTTATGCAGCATCAAGCGGCCATCGCGGCATAGGCCCGCCCCAACTGCCGGTCCAACGTCACCAGCTCCGCCCCAAAATGCCGCGCGAGCCAAAGGTAACTGGCATCATACCCCGTCAACCCAGTCTGCCCGGCGAGCACGACGACCTCGTCAAGGTCCACCGCATGCTCAGCCACCTGCAAATCCGAATGACCTGACAGCGCACGCATCAGGGCCGGCCTATCACCCGGCGACCGCTTCATCTTGGTCGCACAGACGTTCCCCAGTTCGAACGTAAGCAGCGCCGGCGCTGCCAGTTCAAAATCTTTAAGCTGCCGCGCGACCGCCTCAGCGTCTGGTTCGGCGAACAGGATGGCGATTACCGCAGACGAGTCCACCACCTTAACGGCCATCCCGGTCCGCCCGTACCAACTCCGCCGCCTCGCTCTTGGAGTTCAAGCCAAGCGCCTGTGCCCGTGCTAGCACCTCCATGATCCGCGCAGGCGGCTCAGGCTTAACCGCCTCCTCGACGATCGCCATCAGCTCCCCCTGCAACGACCGGTGATTCCGCGCGGCCCGCTCCCGCAGTTTCACTACCATCGCCTCAGGCGCGTTCTTGATCGACAGGTTCATGACCACCTCCATTCCGGCTCCAATATGCCACCACCACACCCCGAAGTCATTCACCAAACAGCCTAGCCTGGACACACCCCCACCCCGAACCTATACGACCGCACCATGTCCGAGAGCCGCATGCCCCAACCGACCGGAAACATCGTCCCCGTCATCCTCTCCGGCGGCTCCGGCACCCGGCTCTGGCCCGTCTCACGTGAGTCCTTCCCCAAGCAGCTCTGGCCCTTGGTCAGCGAGCACACTATGCTGCAGGACACCGCCCGCCGCGGCGTCGGACCCGCCTTCGCCGCCCCCATCGTAGTCTGCAATCAGGAACACCGCTTCCTCATCGCCGAACAAATGCGCGAGGCCGGCATCGCCCACGCCCAGATCGTGCTGGAGCCCGTCGGCCGCAACTCCGCCCCCGCCATCACCGCCGCCGCCCTCATCGCCAGCGAACAAAACCCCCGCGCCGTCCTTTGGATGATGGCCGCCGACGCCGCCATGAAGGACACCACCGCCCTCCAATCCGCCCTCGCCCAGGCCGTCACCGCGGCCGATGCCGGCCGCATCGTCACCTTCGGTATGAAGCCGCACCGGGCCGAAACCGCCTACGGCTACCTCGAACCCGGCGCCGAGCTCCCCGATGCACCCGGCGTCCACGAACTCACCCGCTTCATCGAAAAGCCGGACGCGCCCGCCGCCGCCGCCCTGTTCGCCGGCGGCAAGCACCTCTGGAACTCCGGCATGTTCGTCTTCCGCGCCGACGTCCTGCTCGCCGAGATGGAGCGCTACGCCCCCGACGTCCTGGCTGCCATGCAGGCCGCGGTCACATCCCGCACCCACGACCTCGACTTCATCCGCCTCGACGCCGCCGCCTTCGCCACCTCCCCCAACATCAGCCTGGACTACGCCGTCGCCGAGCGCACCGCCCGCGCCGCCGTCATCCCCGCCTCCCTCGGCTGGTCAGACGTCGGCAGCTGGGACGCGCTCTGGGAGGTCTCGCCCAAGGACGCCGACGGCAATGCCTGCGTGGGCGACGTCCTGCTCGAAGGCAGCAAGGACTGCTACGTCCGTAGCGACGGCATCCTCACCGCCGTGGTCGGATTGGAGGACGTGGTCGTCGTCGTGACCGAAGACGCCGTGCTCGCCATGCACAAGGGCCGCGCCCAGGACGTGAAACGGGTCGTGGACCGCCTCCGTAAAGCCGGGCGCCACGAAGCCGTCGCCCACAACCTCACCTACCGCCCCTGGGGCTTCTACGAGAGCCTCATCCACGGCAACCGCTTCCAGGTTAAACGCATCGTCGTCCAGCCCGGCGCCAAGCTCAGCCTGCAGAAACATTTCCACCGCGCCGAGCACTGGGTTGTCGTCAGCGGCGTCGCCCTCGTCACCCGCGATCACGAGGAGGTGATGGTGCGGGAGAACGAAAGCATTTACTTGCCGCTCGGCTGCGTGCACCGCATGGCCAATCCGGGCAAGATCCCACTCACGCTCATCGAAGTGCAGTCCGGCAGCTACCTCGGCGAGGACGACATCGTCCGCCTTGAAGACACCTACGGCCGCATATGAGACGACTGAACTCCGCCGGAGAGCGGACCAGCACACAGTAAGGGGGCGCAGCTACACTAAATAGGGCCTAAAGCGAGTTCATGACTGACCTGCTGATCGATGTCCGGTGCTTGCAAGACCCCAACTATGCGCCCCGGGGCATCGGCCGCCACTCCCTGGCCCTGCTGCAGCATGCCCGCGAGACTCCTGCTATCGCCGAGTGCCGCCTCATCGGCCTGATCGATCCCACTCTCCCCACCCTGATTGAGCCCGCCCGCGCGCACCTGGACGCAACGCAGCCGACGGCCGGCAGCGCCCCGTCCCGGCCCGGCGCCTTCGTCCAGCTTTCCCCTATGACGCACGACCCGTTCTTCGTCGCACGCTTGCTGACCGAGGCCGTGCCGTCCGCCGCTGTTATCTACGACTTCATCCCACTCGATGAGCCCGCCCGCTACCTGCCATCGGCGTCCAACCGCATCGACTACCACATCAACCTCCGCTGGCTCGCCCGCTACGGCCGGTTCCTGCCCATCTCGGCCGACGCGGCGCAACGCCTTCAGGCCCTCCTGCACACCGCGGCCTCCGAGGTAGCCGTTACCGGCGCGCCGCTGAACCCCGCGTTCGAGCAGCCGCGGGCGCCGGGCATGGGGCGGCACATCCTAGTGGTGGGCGGCGGCGACCCGCGTAAGAATCCCGAGTTCGCTCTCGAAGCGCACCGCCTTAGCCAATGCCCGCTTCCCATCGTCATCACCGGCAACTATCCGCCGCGCCACTTTCCCGGCGCCGAGCTGCCCGGCCACGTCTCCGAGGCTGAGCTGGCACAGTTCTACCGGAACGCTGCTTGCGTGATCGCGCCATCCCGGGCCGAGGGCTTCTCTCTGCCAGTGATCGAAGCGATGGCCGCCGGCGCCCTGGTGCTCGCCAGCGCGATCCCGGCCCATGCCGAGCTGGTCGATCCCGCGCGCCTCTTCCCGCTCGACGACCCCAGCCGCCTTGCCACGCTGATGGACCACATTCAAGACGCGGAGTTCCGTCAGCAGGCCGTGGCGCAGCAGGACGAGGTCTGGCCGCGCTTCCGGGCCTCCGCAGTCGCGGGCCGGGCCTGGCGCGCGATCGCCGGGCTGTTGCAGCCGTTGCCCGCGCCCAGCGTCGGACGTGGCCGCCGCCCCCGCATCGCGGTCCTCACGCCCCTGCCGCCAGACCGGTCCGGCGTTGCGGACTATAGTGCCGCCATGTGCCCGGCGCTCGGTGCCCGTGTCGATCTCGACCTGTTCACCCCGACCGGGGCGCCTCCGAAGCCCGAGGGGGTGCAAGGCCTATCGGCGCTGTCAGACCTGCCACTGCTGTCCCCGCATTATGACCGGGTCGTGAGCGTGCTGGGTAACTCGCATTTTCATTGGGACATTCTGTCCAAACTGCTCCGCTACGGCGGGGCCTGCATCGCCCATGACGGTCGCATGCTCGACGTTTACAATTTCAAGACTGGGCTCGCCCACACTACCGCGCTGGCCGAAAAGGAGCTGTGCCGCAAGCTCGAGCCGCATGAGATGGCGCATTGGCTGTCCGGGCTGACCCCGCCGGGCGCGCTGCTGTACAACGAAATCGCCGCCGCCGCCGCGCCGCTCATGCTGCACTCCCGCGGTGCCGCTCACGCCATCGCCGCCCGCACGGGCATCATCCCGGTGCACCTGCCGTTCTGCATTTACCGGCGCTTCGCCACGGGCGACACCCTGCACCAGCAAAGGCTCGAAGCGCGCCGCCGGCTCGAGCAGTTCGGCGCCAAGCCCGGCGAGCACCTCATCGCCACCTTCGGCTTCGTCAGCGCCAGCAAGGCGCCGGAGGACTGCATTTGGGCGCTGAGCCTGTTGCGCAAATGGCGCGTGCCCGCCCGGCTGCACTTCGTAGGAGACGTGATGGGCAGCCCGGCTCACCTGCACACCCTGACCCGCAAGCTCGGCCTGGAGGATCACGTCTGGTTCGGTGGCGGCTTCGTGGACGAGGGTGCGTGGCAGGACCACCTGCTGGGTGCCGACGCCGCGCTCCAGCTTCGCCTGACCGGCACCGGCAGCGTCTCCGGCGCGCTGTCGGATTGCGCCGGCGCCGGCCTCCCTGCCGTCGCCAGCGCCGTCCTGGCCGACGCTATCGACGCCCCGGACTACATCGTGAGCGTGCCCGATCACCCGAGCCCGGTCCTGATCGCCGAGGCGCTCGCCGCACTGCTGTCTAACCCGCGCGACCCCGCACGGCATGAGAACGCGCGCCAAGGCTATGCCGATGAGCACAGCTTCCCCCGCTATGTCGATCAGCTCTGCCAGGCGCTCGCGCTATGACGCGCCTCTACCTCGATCTGTCGCAGTTCATCCGCGACCCTTGCCTGACGGGCATACAGCGGGCCGAGCGCTCGCTGATCCGGCATTGGCCTGGGCCGGCCCGGCTGATGCCATGTGCCTACGACCCGGCCTCCCACACGCTGCGGACCCTGCCGTCCGATCTACTGGCCGCCATCGCCCAGGACGGCCAAGGTGGTGGTCCCAGCGCCGAGGGACGCCGGCTCGCCCCGTACTTCACGCTCGGCGACCGGATCGATCTGCGCGGCGCCCGCCTGCTGTGCGCCGAGCTGTTCTCCGACCCTGGGCGCGCCGCCTTCTACGAGGAGCTGCAGCATGGCACCGCCGAAGTTTTCTGGCTGGTGTACGACTTTCTGCCCTGGTTGCGCCCTGGCTGGTTCAGCGTGGGTGCGCCCCGCTACATGATGCCCTACTTGCAGGCGCTCCGGACGGTGCCGCACGTGGCGTTCATTAGCCGGCAGGTGCGCGAGGACTACCTGCAACGGGTCGTGCGCCTGCCCAGCGCCGGGCCGGTCATCCCGATGGGTGCAGACGGTTTGGGCCTTGAGCGGCAGGTCTGGAACCCGGCGCGGCAGCACTTCGTCATGCTCGGTACGATCGAGCCGCGCAAGAACATCCTTCCAGCCCTTCGCGCCTTTCAGCGCCTATGGGCCGAGGGCGCCACCGCTAGCCTTACCTTGATCGGCGAGGTGTCCAGCCATGCGGTCGAAGAGCAGGCCCTGATCCACGCCCTTGCCCAGCAAAAGCGGTTCCGCCATCTGTCGGACGTGCCGGATGAAGGTGTGCGTCAGGCGCTGCGCACTGCCCGCGCCATGCTGTTCCCCAGCGAGGGTGAGGGCTACGGTATTCCACCGATGGAGGCGCTGCACGCCGGCATCCCCGCCATCGTCGCGAGCAGCCTCCCGGCCCTCAATGGCTTAGATGCGCATGGACAGATCCGCCTTGCGCCGGTCAACGAAGGCACGATCGCCGCTTCGATCCGCCACCTCTTACTTGATCCCAACGCCGCGGCACTCTGGAACGAGGCGGCCTTGTTGCAGACGCCGACCTGGGCGGGGTTCGCGGCCTCAGTCGCGGAATGGATGCAAAATTCGCCGGGGCGGCAACCTATGCCAGAAAGCCTTCTGCAGGATTAGAAATTGTCACAACCAGGACGTGTAGCTTGCGTCTCAAAAATGATCTCTGATATACATAGGACATCCTGATGCAGAGAGAGTTTTCATGCAAGTCCCATTTGCCACCGCCCTCCTAGCCGCTACCCTGCTGACCAGCACCGCGATCGCCACGCCGGTCAACCTGGTGAAGAATGGTGGTTTCGAGCAGACGACGATGTCGCAGCCGAGCGAAATCAGCACGACGAATGTGAAATACTGGAGCTCGACCGGCTACAGCTTCATCTTTTCTCCGGGCTCGTCCGCCACCTACGTGACCCGGTATAAGTCCTACCTCAGCCTCGCGGGCATGAACGGCAGCAATTACCTGAGCCCAACCGGCGGCAATTTCGTCGCGGCCGACGGCGTTTATTATGTCGCGCCCATCAGCCAGACCATCGATGGACTCACAGTCGGTCAATCCTACCGCCTCACCTTCGACTGGGCGGCCGCCGAGCAGCAGGGCTGGACCAACCCCACTACCGAGAACTGGACCGCGAGCCTGGGCGGCCAGACTTACACGACGCCCACCGTCCATACCCCGAGCCAGGGTTTCAGCGGCTGGATGCAGCAATCCTTCGACTACACCGCGACCGGCACGTCGGAAGTGCTGTCGTTCCTGGCCGGCGGCACCCCGGTAGGTGAGCCTCCCTTCGTCCTGCTCGACAACGTTTCGCTTACCGCCAACACCCCGGTGAACGCCACCGCGGTGCCTGAGCCCGCCGGCTGGGGCGTGCTCGCGGCTGGCATGGTCCTGCTCGGGATGGCCCGCCTCCGCAGCCGCTACAACAATACCTAACCTTCTGTATCGCGTGCCGGGTAAAAGAGGACGAAATTGGAATCACTGATCCTGCTAGCCCGCCTATTTGCCTGGCTTGTCCTCTTATCCGTCATCTTCATCCCGTTGGAGCGGCTCTGCGCGCTGCACCCGCAGCGCGTCTTCCGCCCGGCGGTGCTCACCGACCTCGGCTACTACTTCATCGGCGCAATCGTTCCAGGCCTGCTGCTATCCGCGCCGCTCAGTCTCTTGGCGCTCGGCGCGCGCCATGCCATCCCAGCCGTTTGGCATGATACCGTTGCCGCCGCGCCGCTCTGGCTCATCCTGCCCGCTTCGCTGTTGATCGGTGAGTGTGGGTTCTACTGGGGTCATCGCCTCACGCACCAGATACCCATGCTCTGGCGCTTCCATGCCATCCATCATAGCGCCGAGCAGATGGACTTCCTCGTCAACACCCGCGCCCACCCGGTGGATCTGGTGTTCACCCGCCTCTGCGGCCTTACCCCGCTCTATATCCTCGGCCTTGCCGGACCCGGCCACAGCATGGTGTCCGTCATCGTCATCCTGTTCGGCACCCTCTGGGGCTTCGTCATCCACGCCAACATCAACTGGCGCCTTCGCCCCATCGCCTGGCTGCTCGCCACCCCCGCCTTCCACCATTGGCACCACAACCGCACCGAAGCCGGCGACATCAGCGCCAACTACGCCGCCATGTTCCCCCTTCTCGACCACATCTTCGGCACCCACGCCACGCCCGGCCACTGGCCCGAACATTACGGCATCACAGACCCCATGCCCCACGCACTCAGCGCCCAGCTCACGGCGCCGTTCCGGCCCTCGTCACACCCAACTCGCACTCCTGCGACAGCGGCGCCGTAAGCCGCATGCTTCGAAGGTAAACCGGGGCATCTAACCTCCCAAAGCGCACGATCTGTGCTTTCGGTTCGCTGCCGTCCCTGAGGCAAAGCCTTCTGACGTCCGCCATACCCTGCGGCAAGGCACGCCTTGCCACGGCATCGGAAACAGCAATCTCCAAGTCTGTTTTGCCGGATGTCGCCAACTCGATCTCAAGCACCATGGCGCCCATCGAAGACGAAGGCCAAAAGACGAGGCTTGCTTCAGGTCCAGCGGTCGGCGTGCCAGCATCCGTCGCCGGTTGCCATCCATCCAGCTCATAAATCCAGCCGCTCCCGCCGCGGGTGAAATCGACCTTCGTTCCGGGATCGAGGCCGGCTGCCGCAAGAGGGCGTTCGCCCACCCGGCTTGCCGCGCAGAACATGGTGTCCGCCGACCATAAGCTCGGCACATGATAGCACGGCGCAGATGGTGCAAAGCCGAGTGCCGCAAGCTTGGCGCGTGCAACCAGGCTCATCATCGTATCAAAACCGAAGATGCGCACCTTGCCCCCGGGAGGATCTCGCAGACCGTCCGTCACGCGATCACGCAATGCACCGCTTTCCGCAATTCCTGTGTGCATCGCAGTGTAGAAGCGTGAGCCGTCGGGCAATCGTGAAGCCCAATAGCCGCTCGGGTAGGACACGCTGATGTAAGCGGCAGGCTCTGCGAGCGCCGCAGGCAGGACGGCGGCGAAGGGGTCGGACCAGGGGCGGTGCCACCAATCGGCAGGGCGAGTCGTGACCATGGCCGCTGTGAACGCGGCCATTCCCAGCGCCAGTCCGGCCCTGCCCGGCGCCAGCCTGGCCGCAAGCAGGACGAGTATCACACCCGACAGCACGTCGAGCACCACCGCGTAGCGCTGGATCGAGAACAGCAGCAGCCAGGGAATATAGGCACCGCCAAGGAACAGCACGGCTCGAACCGCCGGGTGCGGGCGCTGCCATCGCACCGCCGCAAGCAAGAATGCGGCAGCCAACGGCAGGGCCAGTAGCATACGGCTGTCACTGAACTGATTTTCTGACGTGGGATGCTCCCCGCGGGCGATGCGCCATGGGTAGCTCAGCGCGTCGAACACGCCATGCGGGAGGAAACTGAGTTCGCTGAAGGCACTCAGCTCGGCCGATGACGATTGGAACACATCGTTGTAGGCCGGAAACACCGGATTACCGAGCGTCTGCCAAAGATACCAGCACCATGGCCCGCCAGTGACCAGGAACCCCATCACCGCGCCACCGCCGGTCCAGCCCGCCGCTGCAACACCGGACCGCCCGCGCCATGGCAACATTGCACTCAAACACAGGCTGGGCAGGAAAACGAGGTTGGTCAATTTTAGCCCCGCCGCCGCGCCCGCCAGGCCGCCCGCCAGCAGAAAACACCAGGGCGCCCGCCCGGGTGCGGCGCGGCTGGCATGCAATACCGATAGCAGCCCGCCCAGCACGAGGATTGCCGTGCCAAGATCGGCGAAGCTCGTCCCCACCTCGGACAGGACCATGGCGCCCGTTACCCCCGCCAGCGTGGCCGCCGCCCGCAACAGGACCGGCGCCGGGCGGCCATCTCTCCAGCCGATCGCGCCAGCAATGGACCACGTTATGGCGACGATGCTCGATTGCATCGTTGCCAGCACGGCGGCCGCCCAGACCGGAGGTAAACTCGACCGTAGTGCGAACGGCAGCACATACGGCAGCGGGTTGAGATAACCCTGGAAACCGGCTGGGCCGACGTCGAACGGGTAGCGCCAGTGCAGCAGCGCATAGGCCCGTAGTCGTGGTAGTTCTGCAGGTCCCAATTGGCATCCTGCCCCTTGGCCAGAGCCCAGGCGGTAAACAGCGCCGCGCCGCAGACCAAGACGATCGCCGTCTCCCGCCATGCTGCCATCCGGCCGGTCATGACCCGAGCAGGCGGCGGACGGCCCGCAGCGGGGACGTCACGCGCCAGGACGACGATGCATAGACGGCCTCGAGTTCGCGGGCCAACTGCGCCTCTCGGAGGCTAGGCCCTTGCAAGACGGCCGCAGGCTCGGGTTGCGGAACCGGCACATGAACCGGCATAGGGGCGGGCGCGACCGGTGGCGCGACAACCGCGCCCGGCTGCGGCTCCGCGTGCGTGGCCTGCCACACGCTGGCCCAGGACAGGTCGAGACTGGTGTGCTTCTGCGCCGTCCAGCCCGCCCGGGCCAGGGCCGCATGGAAGTAGGCTTCATCGAAGCCGAGCTCGAGCCAGCCGAAATTTCGCATCGACCACAGCGCGCTGCCGGACATGCTGATACCCCAAGGGATCGGATGCCTGGTCACGACCGGCTCGGCCGCGAAGATCACCTGGCCGCCCGGCTTCACCGCCGTCTTCAACGCGCGCAAGAGGCGCATGTGGTCGTCGCAATGGTGAAACGATTCGAAGAAGATGGCGGCGTCATATGGCTCGGTCACCCGCTCCGCCCAAAAGAAATCGTCCTCGACGATCTCGAGTTCGACGGCGTGCGCCACCGCCCGCTCCCGCAGCACGGCGCAGAAATTAGGCTCGATATCGACCGCGGTGACCTGCATCCCGAGCAGGGCGAGCGCCACCGTGCTGTTGCCCCAGCCAGGACCGAACTCGACCACCCGCGCCCCCGGTGGCAGGCCGAGGTGCCGCAGCATGAACCCGACCGCCAGCAGATGCTCACCGGCGGTGGCGGTGCTTTTCAGGTAATACGGGTATGGCCTGTCGCGGTAGTCGGACACGTTGAACAGCGTCCGCTCGTTCTGGACGCTGTACGTCCGGTCGGTCAGGTGCTCGTAAATCCCGATCTGAAAGGCGCGGTACTCGGCGCTGAACGGATCGGGCGGCGCACTACCGGAGAAGTCGCCACGGAACTCTCCAAACTTATGCCGCATCGCGTCGTCGGAAACGTGGGTCAGCAGCCAGTTGCACTCCTCGATGCGTGCCTTCAACACGTCGAGATTAGTCACAATCTCCAACCAAGTCATCCTGCACAACCGGGTGAACCATACGAGGGCGCCAGCTTCGTGCCTAGCCGCGCTGGATTTCAGGTCCTCGTCCGCCAATGCCGCTACTGGATCAGGGTGGCGACCTTGGCGAGCACGTCATCCATGACCGCCTCCGGAACCCGCTCGCGTGTCGTCCGGCCGCTCCGGCCCGTCAGTCCAGCACCCGCGGTTGGTCGCAGCCCACCACCCTCTGAGTGCTCAAACCAAGGCCAGTCAGGCTCCTTGTGACCCCGCGTATCCGGGCAAAGTCCCCGCCGGTCATCATCCGCGCGACGAAAGGCAGTTGCAGCTGTTCGAGCAAGGCCGGTGGAACGGCGACCATCACGGAGCTACCGACCTGTCGCAGCTTCGCAACGGGCATCGATGTCTCCATCAGTCTAGCATAATTTTCTCGTCCGCCTGCCAATCAGCTACGGCACGATCGCCGTAGGCGTCAGCGCGTTATCCAGCTCCGGCTGCCCGGCAATGTGATTGTAGGTGCCATAGACGATCATTCCCGTCGGAATGTCCTTCCAAACCGTGCTCACGGACCGGTACGTGTTGCCGTCGAACCCTTCCCGGTAATGCGAAAACTTCACCGCGTGGTAGGTGACGCCCAGCAGCCGAATATCCTCGATCCCTTCGTTCCGTATCACGTCATGAAACGCCAAGCCCGGCGCCATGCGGACGTCGAACGCCGTCAGCGTTCCGGTCTTGCCCTGAATGACCGCCTGCAGGTTCGGCGCCGCCTGCGCCGCGCCGGGCCAGGCCGTGAGCCAGATCGCCTGCCAGCCCTCCACCCCCTGCCCCGCTATCCGCATCCGGCACAGCCCAGGCCGTCCCGGCACTTCACCCAGATACTCCGTGGCCGGCTGCCCGGCGGCTTCGACCCGGCCCCGATCCGGGCACGCCTTGGCATAGGGGGGCGTCCCGCTCGCCTCATGCACGTTCGCGCCCAGATAGAACGGCGGGTACCGCGTGACGGCCGCGTCCAACGCCGGGTCACCGGTTTGCGCGAGCGCCGGGCCGGCCAGCAAAAACAAGGCGCAAAGCCGGACGTAAAGAGCAGGGGTCATCGAAACAGCCTCTGATGGGGTTGCAAGCGGATGAGAGTAGTACGGAGCGCGGTCGCCCAGCTATAGGTCATCCGCGGGAAAGCCCCGAGCCAGAAGCGCTGCGTGGATGGAATCCACATCCTGCCGGCCCCGGTGCTTGCCGAGCAGCCCCCGCTTGAGGAACGGAAAGCCCTGCTCCAGCAGATCGAGCCCGTGGGCGATCGCCGGGTCCAGCCCGTCATTTGGCCCATACCACAGGCAGCCGACGCTCATGTGCTGCGCCGCGACGCGGGCAAAGCGGGTCTCGAAGCATTGAACGACCGGCATGATGTCGTTATACGAATAGGATTGCGGAAAGATGCTGCGCAAGTGCTGCATCCGGGCTGGTGTCACGTCCCGCAGCAGGAATGCGAAAGACTGAAAATGCGCCTCGACCTGGTCTGAGCCGAGCAGGCCCGTCAGATCCCACACACCCCGCTCGAGTAAACCGGCCAAATCGCCGAATGGGCCGAAGGTGCTGTCGTTCAGAACGAAGACGTCCGCACCCGGCGAAAGGGCGGCGATGGCGTGCAGGCCGATCGCGAAGCCGGAGAAATCGAACCCGGGGAGCCCCTTCCAATACAGCGCGTCCGCCACATCCCTGAGCTCCACCGGAACCTGATCCGGACCCGGCGCGGCGCAGACGATCAGCAGCCGGCGGTCCAGCGTACGAAGGCGGTCCAGCATGAAGCGCTGCGCCGCGCCCAATGGCCCGGACGGGAGATAGATGAACACCAGGGTCCACCGCGCAGCAGGGTACACGGGCTTGATCACCCCAGACGGCGGCATGGCTGCACGCTTCAGCAACCGCGCGCGCAACCGCTTAACCTCCCACCTGGACCATGGCAGCATCCGCGTAGGGATGAAGCTGCGATCGCGCGCGAACCCGGCCGAACTCACATCAGCTCCCGGTCGCAGCCTGGCGCAGCCTGCGTGGCCTTACCTTGCGGGCGATCGTTTGGATTTCCGCCAGCAATGGATGTTTCTGCAGTGTCAGCACCAGCAGCCACAGCCCGGCACCCAGCAGAACCGCCCCCGCAATCAGCGCTGGCGGCGTCCGGTGCGACCACTGCATGACGATCATCAGCACTAGCGAAGGCAGTACGGCCGCGGCCGTCAGCCCGGCGCTGTTCACGAATATGCGCCGGAACTCGCCCGGCTCCGTCCCTGCCATGCGGCGCATATGTGGTTGATACAGCGCGAGGCCGAACGCCGCCTCCGCAATGCGCCCCAGGGCCGCGGCGGTGATGCTGAACATGCAGCCGGCCGCGAACACGATTAGGCCCACGACGGCGCGGACGGCCTCGAACCGCACCTGGCGGGCGGTTTCGTGCCGGATCACGAACAACTCCCAGTTCATGCCGAAACACAGGATGACGGTCTGTGCCACCATCAGCAGCGACAAGGGAATTGCGGCGCCCAGCCATCGCTCGCCATACAGCAAGGTGATGACCGGAGCCGATAGCACGGCGAGGCCCAGCTGCGCAGGCCACATGAGGGCCAGGATCATCTCGAAGCTGCGGAGGAACACCTCCTTCACGCTGCCAGTCGCGCGGAAGTTCTCCGATAGCCGGACGAACACCACCCGCGTGATGGCGCCATAGACGTTCTCGAACAGAATGCCGGCGATGTTGGATGCGCGTGCGTAGAGTCCGAGCGCCGAGAGCCCCAGCATGTGCCCCAGCAGGATTTCGGACACCCGCGCCGCAATGCCGGCGATGCCGCCGATCGACAGCATGTGCACGCCGAAGACGGCCATTTGCCGGGATTCGTGCAAAGACAGCCGCACGCTCGCGTGGCGACGGGCGATGAGGTTCACGCAAACGGCGCCGAACAGGGTGCCGGCGATGCTGCTATAAGCCAGGCTCATGAAACTGAAGCCGTTGAGCGCCAGGATCACCGCGAGCGGCGTGCTGACCAGCGTCTTGGCAATGCCGATCAGCGACGTGAGGCGGAAGTTCATCTCCCGCCGAAGCATCGTGCTGGGCCGGAACTCCAGCATGCTGATCAGCGGCGTGAACGCCAGCACCGCCAGCACCTGCGCCACGTCGGGGCTACCGAGGTAGCGGCCTTCCAGCACGCTGAACCCATAGATTCCTGCCGCAATGAGACAGGATAGCATGCTGTTCACGGTGAACGCCGCATCCACGGTGGACGGATGCAGGTCCGCCGCCCGGACGACATAGGTGCCCATGTCGAACGCCACGAGCGTGTTCAGCACGCCGATGGTCGCCATGGCGATCGCGAACACGCCCATCTCATGCGGCGTCAGCAGCCGGGCGATGATGACCGAACCGCCGAAGAACACCACGTAGGTGATGATCTGGCCATAGAGCGACCAGGCCAGGGCGCCGCGGAACGTCATGCCGGGCGAAGGGTCTTGCGCAGGGTCAAGCATCATCCTTTGTGTTATACCCGGCAACCGCAGCGCCGCCCGCAAGCGTAGGAACCACAACGCCCGGCGCGGGTTCCTGTCCGGTTACTGAAAGCCCATAATGCTCCGCCGCTTCGCCGTCTACTACCGCCCGCACCTTGGCCTGTTCGCGCTCGATTTCGGCTGCGCCATTCTGTCCGGCCTGCTGGAACTCGGCTTTCCCATGGCCATCCGCAGCTTCGTGGACGTGCTGCTGCCCGGACGCAACCTCGGCCTGATCGCTGCCGCGTCCTTGGTGCTTCTGCTGATCTACCTACTGAACTCGGCACTCATGGCCATCGTGACCTACTGGGGCCACATGCTCGGCATCAACATCGAGACGGAGATGCGCCGCCGCGCCTTCGATCACCTGCAGAGACTATCGTTCCGCTTCTTCGACAACGAAAAGACCGGCCACCTCGTCGCCCGCCTCACCAAAGACCTGGAAGAGGTCGGGGAGGTCGCGCATCACGGCCCCGAAGACCTGTTCATCGCCATTATGACCTTCATCGGCGCCTTCGCCCTCATGCTGACCGTGAACCCGGCGATGGCGCTGCTGACGGCCCTGGTCGTGCCGGCGACGACCATCGTCACCGCGCGGTACGGCGCGCAGATGACGCAGACCTGGCGCGCGCTGTTCACCCGCGTCGCCGCATTCAATGCCCGAATCGAGGAGAACGTCGGCGGCATCCGCGTCGTCCAGGCGTTTGCCCGCGAAGACCATGAGCGTGCGCTGTTTGCCGAAGACAACGCGCGCTACCGTACTACCAAGCTCGAAGCCTACCGCTTGATGGCCATCACTTTGTCGGCCACGTATTTCAGCATGCGGTTGACGCAGATGCTGGTGATGGTCGCCGGTGCCTGGTTCGTGCTGCAGGGCACGTTGTCGCCGGGCGGCTTCGTGGGCTTCCTGCTGCTGGTCGGCGTGTTCTTCCGGCCCGTCGAGAAGATCACCGGCGTCATCGAAACCTACCCAAAGGGCATCGCCGGGTTCCGCCGCTATACCGAGTTCCTGGACACTGAACCGGACATCACCGACCGCCCCGGCGCCACCCCGGCGCCCGCCTTGCAGGGCCATATCCGGTATCAGAATGTAAGCTTCGGCTACACCCCGGGCCGCCCGGTGCTGTCTGGCGTGTCGCTGTCCATCGCCGCCGGTGAGACGATCGCCTTTGTAGGCCCGTCCGGCGCGGGCAAGACCACGCTGTGTTCGCTGTTGCCGCGGTTCTATGACATCGGCGCCGGTAGCATCACCATCGATGGCCTGGATATCCGGTCCATGACGCTGCGTTCGCTGCGGGCGCAGATCGGCATCGTGCAGCAGGATGTGTTCCTGTTCGGCGGCACGCTCCGCGACAATATCGCCTATGGCCGGCTGGACGCGTCAGACCAGGACATCGCCGACGCCGCCCGCCGCGCCCGGCTCGAGGCCACCATCGCCCGCTTGCCGCAGGGCATGGAGACGGTGATCGGCGAACGCGGTGTAAAGCTCAGCGGCGGCCAAAAGCAGCGCCTGGCCATTGCCCGCATGTTCCTGAAGAACCCGCCCATCCTGATCCTGGACGAAGCCACCAGCGCCTTGGATACCGAGACCGAGCGAGCCATTCAGGCGAGCCTCAACGAACTAGCCCAGGGTCGCACTACACTCGTGATCGCCCACCGCCTCGCCACCATCCAAAGCGCGGACCGGATCGTGGTCGTGACCGAACAGGGCGTCGCGGAACAAGGCCGCCACCGCGATCTTCTCGCCCAGAACGGCCTCTACCGCCGCCTCCACGAAGCCCAGTTCGGCACCTGACTTCCGCATCGCGGGCTCCCAGCGGGTTACGTTCGACCCAAGGCAGGGCGGTGGAAGCAACGAAACACGGCCGGCAGTCAACCGCCTGGCGAACCGCCAGGCGGTTGGGGGCTGGAGTCCGCGCCGTCCTGGCGCTCTGACCCTCACTGGTGCGCCGTCTCGCTTTCATGCCGGCCGGTATCCGGGACGCCCTTCGACTCGCCGCCCTCCATCTCCTCCGGCGTGCCGTTCGGCGTCGTACCCGTCGGGTTGTGGTCTGACCCGGCGCCCTCGCGCGGCGGATCGTCAGGCTGCTTCGGCTGGTTCATGCTATATCCTCCAGCATCCCCCAACACGCTATCGCCCCCCGGGGTTGCAATCGTCAGGCCGCCACGAACAACGGCAGCTGCTGCATCTCCGGCACCGTCACCAGCCCTTTATCCGTGAGCCGGATGGCCGGAATGACCGAGAGCGGGATGAGGTTGAACCCCATATAGGGCAGCCGGCAGCCCGCCGCCCGCCAGGCCTGCTTCAGCGCCGTCGTCTGCGCTGCAACCTCGGTCGCGCGCAGGTCGGACAGCAGGCCCGCCACCGGTAGCGCCACCATCGCCTGCACCGCCCCGTCTGCCACCACCACCACGCCCCCGCCAGATGCGCGGATGGTCTCGACCGCAAGCCGCATATCGGCCTCCGTGCAGCCGGCGGCGACAATGTTGTGCGCGTCATGCCCCACGCTGCTGGCCACCGCCCCGCGGGTCAGGCCAAAGCCGCGCAGCAGGCCGTGCGAAACGCCGCCGCCCTGGCCATGCCGCTCGATCACCGAAACGAAGCACAGATCGTGCTGCGCAAAATGTGCACCCCAATCCCGCTCGTGCCCGAGGTCCAGAACCTCACGATGCAGCGCTATGTCGGACGGATCGCGGATGGCAATCACGTTGACCCGGCAAGCGTCAAGCGGTAGCGCCGGGGTCAGCACATAGTCCGCCGGCAGCGACACGGTGCGGTAGGCCGCGTCCGGATAGCGGTACCGCGCCTCGCTCAGCTGCTGGTCCAGCGCGGGCGTGACCCGGCGCCGCTCGACCATCAGCGCACCGCCATACCAGGTGTTCTGCACATTCATCGCATCGTCCAGCAGCACGAGGTCCGCCCGCCGCCCGCCACCCAGACCGCCGATTTCCCCATCCATGCCGAACCTGGTGGCGGCATGTAACGACCCCATGCTCCACGCCGTCTCCCGCCCCACCCCGGCGGCCATCGCCTGCCGCAGCACCCAGTCCTGGCCGAACAGGAACAGATCGTCGGCGTCCCGGTCATCCGTGCACAGGCACACGCGGTGTGGGCTGACCCCCAACTCCGTCACTGCCCGGATCGCCGCCGGCAGACTGTGCCACGGCGTGCCCGGCGGCCCGCCGCGTAGGAAGATCCACACACCGGCCTCGATTAGATCCTCGGCGATTTCGCGCGTCACGGCCTCATGCGTGTCGGTCACGCCGCTGGCCGCATACGCGGCCACGAACTCCCGCCCGTACACGTGCCCGCTAACCGGCCGCCCCCGGCGCAGCGCCTCCGCCACGATGGCGTGACTGCGCATATCCCCGGCGCAGAGCTGCACGAAGTCCATCTTCTCCCCCAATGCCACCGCCTCCGGCCACCGGTCGAACAGCGCCCCGATCTTGGCCGGCGTCAGATCCCCGCCCGCGGTCTCATACTGCGGACCGGTCGCCGGCACCGTGCTGGGCACCGTCAGGAAGATGTTCAGCGGCGCCGCCCGCGCGTCTTCCAGCATCCACTCCACACCCGCCGCGTCGCAGACGTTGCCGATCTCATGACTGTCGCAAAAGATGGTGGTCGTGCCGTTCAACAGCGCCGCCTCGGCATAGGCGCATGCGGTCATCATGCTGCTCTCGATATGCAAATGCGGATCGATCAGCCCCGGCGCCAGAATGCCGCCCTGCGCATCGTACCGCTCCACCGCCTCCCGGCACGCGCCAGCCGGCTGCATCGCCGCAATCCGCCCCTGGCTCACCCAAAGCTCCCGCCCCTCCAGCATGCGCCCGGAGTATGTGGACAGCATGCGGGCGCCGGTAATGACCAATTCCGGCACCTCCCGCCCGGCCGCGACGGCGGCAAGGCGCCGGCTGACTTCATGCAAAGGAGGCGTCGAAAATCGCGTTTTGTGCATAGCCGCACGCTAGTGCCCCACTCCGCCTTTGGCCAGACTGACGCCGCCGGCAGCCGATATCTTTAGGCTTGTCGAAGAGCGTTCATGGTATGCCGTACTTAGGCAAGCTCACGGCTAACGGGGTTGGATGGGTTCGCTGACCCCGTTAGCCCTGAGCGCGTCTAAGGGCGGCACGGAGCGCACCATTTCTTAGAAGCTCAAGACC
Organism: Acetobacteraceae bacterium; assembly: GCA_965246925.1. GTDB lineage: Bacteria > Pseudomonadota > Alphaproteobacteria > Acetobacterales > Acetobacteraceae > JANPPS01. The sequence goes on from OZ251994.1 coordinate 827,756, forward strand.
CACCATGGGAAACGACGCGCCCCCCCGCCATAGGCCCAACCCCTGTCGTATCCGGGAACGAGATCGGCAAGCCCCGCAGCGTCCGCGTAGCCAGGAATGCAAAGCACTCCGCCTCTACCGCATCCCCGCGCAGCCCGGCATCCTCCGCCAGCACAGGCTCCACATCGGCCCGCTCCTGCAAAGCCGCTAGCATCGCCGGGTTCTTGCGTCCGCCGCCGCAAACGATCAGCCGGCGGGGGCGCTCCGGCAGCAGATCAAGCCCGCGCCCCACGCAGCCGGCCGTGAACGCCGTAAGCGTTGCCGCCCCGTCCTCAATTGATAAGCCTTCCGCCATGCTGGCCAGAAAATCGAACCGGTCGAGCGATTTTGGAAACGGTGCGGACAGGTACGGGTGCGTCAGCAGCTGCGCCAGCCGAACCTCATCCACACGCCCTTGCCGGGCCAGCGCGCCGTCCGTGTCCATCCGCTCCCCCGTGGCGCGCTGCACCCAGTCGTTGACCGGCGCATTCGCCGGGCCGGTATCGAACGCCCATAGCCGTCCATCGCGGGCCACCGCCGTCACGTTGGCAACACCCCCCAGGTTCAGCACCGCCGTGCCCTCCGCAGCGCCGGCCCGATGCAGCAGCGCGGCGTGGTAGCTGGCCGCCAGCGGCGCGCCCTGCCCCCCGGCCCGCACATCGGCCGTCCGGAAATCATACACGACGTCGATGCCCGTGATCCCGGCCATCATAGCCCCGTCCCCGAGCTGCCGGGTATTCCCCAGCCGGTCCGGACGCGGCGCCCGGTGCAGCACCGTCTGGCCATGGAACCCGATCACCCTGATCTCGTCCCGCCCAATCTGCTGCTGCGCGAGAAAATCCAGCACTGCCTCCGATTGCGCCCGCGTCAGCGCCGCCTCGGCTCGCGCGAACACCTCCGGCTCGGGTCCGTCGAACTGCCAATGCAGCGCCGCTTGCAAAGCCTCGGCCAGCAAAGCCTGCGTGTCCTCCGCATATGCCGCCAGCGTCCACGGCCCCAGCTCGGCGATCGTCTCGCCGTCCGTCCGCAGCAGCGCGATGTCGATGTTGCCGTCCAGCACCGTCCCGGTCATCAACCCCACGGCCCACTTCATGCCACCGCCTCGCGCGCGCCAAAGCGGGACGATACGCCGCCCACCAGCAGCGTCACCGCCACGCCCAGCGGCACATACCAGGTGAATGCCAGCGGGTAGTTCCGCACCACCAGCGTCATCACCACCACGGTCACCAGGAAAGCCACGATCGCATCGAGTTCCCGTGCCCGGCGCAGCACCAACCCCAGGATGAACGCCCCGAGCAACGCGCCATACGTGTAGCCGGCAATGCCGAGCCCCAGCAGCACGACCTGCCCCTTGGTATCGGTGAACAGGCACGCGAACCCCGCCATCACCACCGCCCACACCAGCGTCAGCAGGCGTGAGAGCCGTAGCGTCCCGGCATCGTCGCGGCCCATCGCCCGCCACAGATCGGCCACCGTGGAATTGGCCATGGAATTCAGCGCCGACGACAACGAGCCCATGGTGGCCGACAAGATGCCCGCAATCAGTAGGCCCGAGATACCCGGCGGCAGCTCGTCCAGTATAAACCGGGGGAACAGATCGTCCGACGAGCGCAGCCCCATCTCGGCGGGCGTCTTGCCGCCCAGATGCACCCACAGCAGCGCGCCGACGAGCGAGAATAGCGCAAACTGCATCATGACCATGACCGCGCTGCCAATCATCGCCCGGCGCCCGTCGGCCAGCGTCTTGCACGCCAGCACCCGCTGCACCAGCAGCTGGTCGGTGCCGTGCGACGCCATGGAAAAGACGGCACCGCCGACGATCGCCGCCACCGCGTTGAACGGGCTGGTGAGCACGGGCGCCGACAGGTTGATCACCTGGAACTTTCCCGCCGCATAGGCCTGCTGCAGCCCCGCCGTCCCGACCTCACCCAACAAGATGGCAATGCAAACCAAGGCGCCGCCGATATACAACGACATCTGGATCGCATCCGTCCAAATCACCGCCCGGATTCCGCCCACATAGGTATAGAGCACGGTGATGAGCGTAAGCCCGACTATAATGGTCGCGTAATCCGTCGGCACCCCGATCGCGTCCAGCAGCAGCTTGATCGGTATGGCGGAGGCGAACAGCCGCACGCCCTCGGCCAGCAGCCGGGTAATCAGGAAGGTGATCGACGCCACCATTTGCAGCCGCGTGCCGAAGCGCTGGCGCAGGTATTGGTAGGCGCTCACGAACTCGCCCTGCATATAGAGCGGTAGCAGGATGACAGCGACCAGCGTGCGCCCGATCAGGTAGCCGATCGCCAGCTCGACGAACCCGAATGCCCCCATATACGCGACGCCTGGGACGGAGATGACAGTCAGCGTGCTGGTCTCCGTCGCCACGATGGAAAAGCACACCGCCCACCAAGGCAAATCCCGTTCGCCTACGAAATACGCCGCCGCACTGCCCTGCCGCCCCGAAAGGCGCAGGCCCACCAACGCGATGGCCACCATATAAACCACGATAATCGTTAGATCGAGCAAGCGCATGCTAACCTCCCTTCCGTCCGATAGCGTCCCGCACCCGTCCCCCCGACGCATCCAGCATGCAATCCGCCTCCGCCGGTGTCACGCCAGCGATCAGCATCACCAGCGCCGGCTTCACCCGGTATCCCACCGCCTCCAGCGCGACCTCAGCCGCGTGAGGGGCGGCCCCGGTAATGTCCTGCACCATGCGCACCGCGCGGCGGCGTAGCTTGGCGTTGCTGGCCCGCACGTCCACCATGCGGTTGCCATAGGTCTTGCCCAACGCGATCATCACGGCCGTACTCAGCGCATTGAGCGCAATCTTCTGCGTCGTCCCCGCGCTCATCCGCGTGCTGCCGGCCACCAGCTCCGCGCCGGTCAGGATTTCTACTGCAAGCTCCGCTTCGGCGGCGGCGGGGCTGCCGGGGTTGTTGACGATCGCTGCCGTGAGGGCGCCGGTGGCCCGGGCATGGCGCAGGCCGCCCACCACGAATGGCGTCCGGCCCGATGCGGCGACCCCCACCACCGCATCGCCCGGCCCCAGCCCATGCGCATCCAGCGCCTGCCCGGCCGCGTCCCCATCATCCTCCGCTCCCTCTACCGCCTCAACCATGGCCGCCGGGCCCCCGGCTAGCAGCGGGATCACCAGCCCCGGTGGCGCACTGAAGGTCGGCCCCAGCTCTGCCGCATCCAGCGTGGCCAGCCGCCCAGGGGTGCCCGCACCCAGATAGAACAGCCGCCCGCCCGCCTGCATCCGCCGGGCTACCGCGTCGGCCGCCGCCGCAAGCTGCGGCCCGGCGCGCCCCAGCGCGTCCATCGCCTCCCGTTCCGCCGCCAGCACCAGGCCCACGATCGCGCCCGGCGGACGGAGGTCGAGGTCCTCGAGCCCGGGGCGCACTGCCTCGGTCGCCAGCCGGTCCAGCGCATCCTGCCGCCGCGTCCGCTCCACCCTATGCAGCGCCGGCTCATGCAGCGCCGCCGCACCGCCCGCCAGCAGCGCCGCCCCATCCAGCGGCGAGCCCTCTGCCGCCACACACCGCAACCGCTCCGGCAGCAGCGGCATCAACAGCGGACCGAGACCGCCCGTCACGGCGCATTCGATCGGGCCGCCGGGCAGTCGCGCGGCGGCCGCCTCGATCGCTTCGGCCAACGCCAGCACCGCCCGCTGCACCAGCGCCGCCGCGACCGCATCCCCGGCCTCCGCCGCCTCGATCACAACGGGCGCAAACGAAGCGGCCAACCGGGCCGGGCCGGTATCGCCTTCTAGCAACGCGGGCAGGCCGGGCAGCGGCCCGAACCGCGCCTCCGCCACGGCGCCCAGCAGGGTCGCCGGGCCACGCCCATCATAGTGGCGCAGCGCCGCCCGGAGGCCCTGTAGGCCGAGCCAGGAGCCGCCACCTTCGTCGCCGAGCCAACTGCCCCAGCCATCGGCCCGGTGCATCACGCCATCCGGCCCCACCGCCAAGGCGACGGCGCCGGTGCCCACAGCCAGCACCACGCCGGGCCGTCCCGATAACGCGCCCGAATGCGCCGCCGTGGCATCGCTGCACACCATCACGCGCCGGGCCGGCAGGCTTTGGCACAGGCGGGACGCGAGTTCCTGGCCGGCGCCGGGCGCGGCCAAGGCGCCAGCGGCGGCAATGCCGGCCCGGTCGAGGTCTGCGACCCCAGCCTGCCGCAGCAGCGGCAGTGCCACGGCCAGGATCGCCGCCTCCGCCCGCGCGGCACCGCCGGGCCCGGCCAGCCCCGGCGCGCCCAGGCCATTCGCCTCCGCCCCCCTGTATCGAACGCGGCAGTTGGTCTTGCCCAGATCGGCCGCGAGGACCGTCATAGCGTCTCGGTCACCTTATGCAGGCCGCGCGGCGCGTCGGGATCCTCACCGCGCCCGATCGCCAGCGCGAGCGCCAATTGCTGGAAAGGCAGGATTTCCAGCACCGGTGACAGCGCCTCCGGCACGCCGCCGGGCAGTGTTAGGTTCGAGCTCGCCGCGGCCCCGCCGACGATGAACAAATCCGCCCCGGTCGCGCGCACCCGCTGCAGCGCCGGGCCAAGCGCCGCCCCGGCCACGCCGTCCGGCGCCACCGCGAGCACCGGCACCCGCGAATCCAGCATCGCCATCGGCCCATGCATCAGGTCCGCGCCGGAGAACGCCTGCGCCGCCACGTAGCTGGTCTCCATCAACTTCAGCGCCGCCTCCCGCGCCGTGGGGTAGGCATAGCCACGCCCGGTCACCACCATGCGGCTCGCGAACCGGTAGCACCCAGCCTGCTGCTGCATGACCGGCCCGGCATCGCTCAGCAGGGTGCGCCCCAGGTCCGGCAACCCCAGCGCGGCCTCCCCGGTGCCGCCGCATAGATGATCCACCAGCAGGAACAGCGTCAGCAGCTGCGCCGTGTAGGATTTGGTCGCGGCAACCGCCCGCTCCGCCCCCGCCTGCACATCCACATGCAACTGCGCCGCCCGGGCCAATGGCGAGGCCGCATCGTTGGTGACGGCCAGGGTCAGCGCACCGCCACGCCGCCCCTCCTCGAGCGTTTGCACCAAATCGGGTGATGCGCCGGACTGGCTGACCGCCACCAGCAGCGTGCCCTGCAGGTCCGGACGGGCGCCGTAGGCTGTGATGGTGGAGGGAGACACCAGGCCGGACGGGCGGTGCAGCAGGATCTCGGTCAGGTATTTGGCATACAGCGCCGCATGGTCGGAGGTGCCGCGCGCGGCGAACAGCACGAAGCGGGGCGCCGCCGCCGCGATGGAGTTGGCCGCCGCGGCAATCTCCAACCGGCGATCCAGGATGCGCTGCCACACCGCCGGCTGCTCGGCGATCTCGGCCCCCATGAGCGCCCCACGGCCTGGTGTGGTGTTCAAGATCGATACGTCCGTGCGATGTCCGCACAGTTCAAACCCGGGTCCGCGCCGGGTCAAGCCTGGTCAAGCAATCAGGCGGGCCACATGCCGGAGGTCCTCGACGAAGGCGGCATACTCCCGGGTGCGCGCGTCCTCGTCCGGCAGGCGCAGCAGATAGGAGGGGTGGACGGTGATGAAGCCCTGGCTGTTACCCTCGAGCGGGATCGGGCGGGAGCGTTCCTTGGTGATGGTGACGGTGCGGCCCAGTATGGCGCGGGCGGCGGTGGCGCCCAGCATGACGGTGAGCGCCGGGCGGATTTCGGCGCGTTCCAGGTCTAGCCAGAACTTGCACGCCACGATCTCGGTGGCGCCCGGCTTCTCATGAATGCGGCGCTTGCCGCGCGGCACGAATTTGAAGTGCTTCACGGCGTTGGTCATGTACACCGTCTGCCGGTCGAGCCCGGCCTCCGCCATCGCCCGGTCCAGCAACTGCCCGGCCGGACCCACGAACGGGCGGCCGGCCAGATCCTCCTGGTCGCCGGGCTGCTCACCGACCATCAGCACGCGCGCATCCGCCGGCCCCTCGCCGAACACGGTCTGGGTCGCCGGCTCCCATAACGGGCACCTGCGGCATTCGCCGGCCTGACTGGCCAAGGCTTGCAGCGGGGTGGCATCCGATTTCGGGGCTATGATCACGGCGCGGGCGGCTTTCGGGCCAGAGGATACAGGGGCAGAGAAGATGGGAGTATCGACCATGCTGTCCACCCGCCCGGCGGCCGTGCGGATCAGCTCGGGAATGGCGGCGGCTTCGGGCAGGTTCTTCCAGTATTTCTGCGGCATCTCGGACCGCATGGCGCCGATCTTGAGCCGCGCCGGGTTGAAGATGCTGCTGTAATAGGCCCGCCAGTACGCCTCCAGCCGGTCATCGTCCGGCACGTCGGCGGGTGACGCCCCCGCCTCGAACACCAAATCCGTGCCGGTCCAGTGCACGCTGCGGTACGGGGTGAGAATCGACCATATCATAGTGGCGAACCGGCGCTGAAAGAATGGCGCGTTCGCTTCCACGATATAGTGGTCCGGCTCGAACCAGCTCACATACCGGGTGCCCTCCGGCTCCGGCACCTCGCGGAACCGCACGAAGGCGCGCATCTTGTGCGTGTCTCGCCGCACCGCCTGCGCCAGCCGCTGCACCCGCTGCACCTCCGGATCGGTGGTCAGCTCCAGCAGGTGCTTCTCGCCGCGCTGCGCCCGCCAGATCAGGCGGTATAGCAGGGCGAACCGCTCGGGATCGCGCGCCTGGATCACGGTCTCGGCCAGTTCCACCAGGGCGCGCGGCACGCTGAACGTGCCCGATGCGCGCGGGGCCGCAACTGGTTCGGCAAACAGGTCATCGGAGGCCCGCACGGACCAGACCACGTCTTCCGGCGCCACCCCTCGCAGCGCCAGCCCGCGCGCCGCCGCCCGCCAGCCGGACCAGTCCACCTCATGCGCCAGCACGACCGAGTTCACCCAAACAGGTCCATCTGCTGCGCCTTCGGCACCAGCCGCTGCTGCAGCCGAGCGCTATCGAGCAAGCCACCGGGCTGATGGTCCAGCGTCACCACGAACGGCGCCACCTTGGCCATCGGCAGCCGAAGCCGGGCCAGGTCTTCCATCCGCAACCGCTGATGCCGCCGCGCCTGCAACAGCCGACCGACTGACTTCACGCCCAGGCCCGGCACCCGCAACAGCTGCTCCCGCGTCGCGCGGTTCACATCGACCGGGAACTGCTCCCGGTGCGCCAGCGCCCAGGCGAGCTTCGGGTCCATGGACAGATCCATGTTGCCATCCGCCCCGGTCGTGATCTCCCCCGTCTTGAATTCATAGAACCGCATCAGCCAATCCGCCTGATACAGCCGGTGTTCCCGCAACAGCGGCGCCTTGCTGGGCGGCAATGCAGCACTCGCGTCCGGGATGGGGCTGAAGGCGCTGAAATACACCCGCTTCAGCCCATAGCTGCCATAGAGATTGGTGCTGAAATCAAGGATTTGCCGGTCCGTGCCGCTATCGGCCCCCACGATCATCTGCGTGCTTTGCCCGGCCGGGGCAAACCGCGGGCCGCGCTTCTCCGCTTTTGCCTCATCGATCCGCATCCGCATCCGGCCCATGCTGCGGCGGATGCTGGGCAGATCCTTCTCCGGCGCCAGCCGCTCCAGCCCCTCCGTCGTCGGCAACTCCACGTTGATGCTCAGCCGGTCCGCATACCGCCCGGCCTCCAGCAGCAGTTCGGGCGCGGCGTCCGGAATGGTCTTGAGATGGATATAGCCGCGGAACCCGTGCACCTCCCGCAAGGTCTTCGCCACGTGCACCACCTGCTCCATGGTGTAATCCGGACTGCGGATGATACCGGAGCTGAGGAACAGGCCCTCGATGCAGTTACGACGATAGAAGCCCAAGGTGAGCGTCACGACCTCATCCACCGTGAACCGCGCCCGCTGCACGTTCGAGCTTCGCCGGTTGATGCAATACAGGCAATCATAGACGCAAGAATTGGTCAGCAGGATCTTCAACAGCGAAATGCACCGGCCGTCTGGCGCATAGGCATGGCAAATGCCCATCCCCTCGGTGCTGCCGACACCACCGGCCTCCCCCAGCGAACTACGCTTGGCGGTGCCGCTAGAGGCGCAAGAGGCGTCGTATTTGGCCGCGTCCGCGAGGATCTCGAGTTTCTGCAGTAGGTCCATGTTAGAACGCCTGTTCCAGATCACAACGTAAGACATGCACCCGGGTTTGCAACTCGTTTAGTCCGGCTAAACCGGTCTATGCTGCCCGAATGACCCCAGCCGAGTATGCTTTGATCGACGGTGCCAGCGCGCCCAGTTTTTCCCGTGACGGGCGCACGCTGTTTCACCTCCGCGGCCACCCCGCGCAGCTTTGGGCATTGGACCTCACGACCGGGCAGACCCGTTCGCTCACTCAGCATGACGAACGCGTCGCCACGTTCCGCCGCGCACCCGGCGATGACCGGATCGTCTATGGGATCGACGCCGGCGGTGACGAGCGGCAGCAGCTTTGGCTCTATGACGGCACGTCCCGCCTACTCACGGATGCGCCCAGCGTCATCCACGGCATCGGCGCCTGGCACCCGGACGGGACGCGCATCAGCCTGACCGCCAACGACCGCGACCCCGCCCATTTCGACGTTCTGACCCTCGATATCGAAACCGGCGCCCGCACCCGGCTGCATCAGGGCCGGCATGAGGTGACGGTGGGCGCTTGGCACTCTGGTGGCATGAAGCTCGTGGCCTACACCGAATTTGCCACTGGCGATCACCGGCCGTTCGTACTGGAAAACGAGACTGCGACGCCGCTGCCGCGCTCCGGGCCCGCCGATTACGCGCGGCTGCGCTGGCACGCCGGGTCGCTCATGGGCCTGACCGATGCCGGGCGGGACTACGTGGCCCTATGCCGGCTAGATGACGGCGCTGAAGTGTATGCGCCGGATTGCGATGTCGAGAGCTGGACCTATGGCGGGACCGCCCTGGCCACGGTCGAAAACAACGGCGGCTATGGGGTGTTGCGTGTCGATGGGGCGGCCGTGGACGTGCCGCCCGGCGTCAGCGCCGACCCGGCCTGGTCCGCCGACGGCACCATGCTCGCTTTTTCGCACAGCACGCCCAACGAGCCTGCCAGCCTCTACATTTGGCAGGGCGGCGCCACACGTCGCGTTTGGCAGCCCGATACCCCGCCGGCCGTCCCGTTCGAGCCGGTGGAGTGGACCGCGCCGGACGGCCTACGCATTCCCGGCTGGATCGCCCGGCCTCGCGGTATCGCGGCTGCTCCCGCAATCGTCTGGGTGCATGGCGGCCCGGCGTCCGAGGCGCGTCCCCGGTTTCGCGCGGACATGCAGGCGCTGCTCGCCCAAGGGATCGCCGTGCTGATGCCCAACGTGCGTGGCAGCACCGGTAGCGGGCGGGCCCGCATGCTGCTGGACGAGCAGGAACGCCGGCTGGACAGCGTCGCGGACTTGGCCGCCGGCGCACGCTGGCTTGCGTCCCAGCCCGGCATCGACCCCGCGCGCATCGCCGTCATGGGTCAGTCTTATGGCGGTTTCATGGTGCTGTCGGCGCTGACCGAGTATCCTGAGCTGTGGCGGTGCGGCATCGACTTCTACGGAATTGCAGACTTCGCAACTTTGCTACAGGGAACTGGGCCATGGCGCCGCGCGCACCGGGCTACCGAGTACGGGGATCCGGTGCGGCACCGCGCCCTGTTCGACCGTATCTCACCGCTGAGGCATATTGACCGCATCGCCGCCCCCTTGCTGGTGCTGCACGGTACCCGCGACCCGCGTGTGCCGATCGGCCAGAGCGAGCAGCTGATCGAGGCGATGGGTCAGCGCGGCAAGGCGGTGGCGTATGAGGTGTTCGGCTACGCCGGGCACGGCTTCGTCCGGGCGGCGGACCGGGTGCGTGCATACGCTGCCGTAGCGGACTTCTTGCGGCGCACGCTATGATCAAGGCGGCGTACTGGGCCTGGCGGCAAGGGCCGTTGCTGCTGGCAACCGCCATGCTGTGCTGGGCCGGTAGCATCGTGGTCGGGCGGGCGGCATCGGGCCTCCTTCCGCCAGTGCTATTTACTCTGCTGCGCTGGTCGGTGGCGTTGGTCATCGTGGCGCCGTTGGCCTGGCCGCATCTGCGCGCGGACGGCCCGGCGCTCTGGGCTCGGCGCTGGGTGGTGCTGACGCTCTCGCTGCTTGGCACCTGCCTCTATAACGTGCTGGCCTACCGCGGCCTGCACGACACGACGGCGGTGAACGGGTTGCTGATGCAGTCGGTCATGCCGCTGGCGGTATTGCTGGTGGGCCTGGCGCTGGGCCAGCGGCCCACGGTGCGCCAGGGCCTGGCGATCCTGGTCTCGATGGCGGGCGTGCTGGTCATCACGGCGCAGGGCTCGCTCGAGGTTCTGACCGCGCTGCGGTTCAACCCCGGCGACATCATCCTGCTGGTCGCAGTGTCGTCCTACGCGGTGTATTCCGTCGTGCTGCGGCAGAAGCCGGGCGTGCACGCCATGAGTTTGCTAGCCGTGCTGTTTGGACTGGGCGTCCTGATGCTGACGCCGCTCGCGGCTTGGGAGTGGTCGTCCGGCGCCCGTTTGGTGCCTGGCGCCGCCGCGGTCTTGGCGGTGGTGTATGCCGGCGTCTTCGCGTCCTTCATGGCCATGCTGTTCTACAACCGCGGTATCGAGCTGGTGGGCGCCGCCCGCGGCGGTCAATACATGCACCTGATCCCAGTCTTCGGCACCTTGATGGCCGTGGCCGTGCTGGGCGAAAACCTACACCTCTATCACGCCTGTGGCGTAACCCTGATCGCAGCAGGCCTGGTCATCGCCAGCACACGGTCAGCACAAACCGTGCCTGCTGCCCAACCCCGTCAGTCCTGAGCCCACCGAGGGACGGCATGCCAAGCACGCCCTTCGACAAACTTGGGGCTAACGGGATTTCTATTGCCGCTCTTCACCCCCTAAAGTGCAAGTCGGTCGAGGAAATACTGCGCGGAGGGAACCAAGACTCCGCCAGCTGCCCGTACTGCCTGAGCCAACTCACCGGCGGGCGCTACCAGGACCCGGTCATACTCCTGATGCCGCGCCCCCGCCTGCGCCGCCTTGATGTCGCTGACCCCGAGTACGGTATCGATCTGCACCCCAAGATCCAGCACGCCACTCGGATGCTGCACGAGGCAGAGCGGCCGAAGCCGAGTCGTGTCCGCCTCGGTCAGGCCAAGTTCCTCATCGAGTTCTTGCAACAAAGCCGTCCGCCAGTCCGCACCGCCGGGCACGGCAGCCGCCTGATCCACGCTGCCGGCCGGCGGCAGCTGCCACATCCCCGGCTGATACACCGACCGCGGTTCGCGCCGTGCCACCACGACGCCATCCGGCGTACACACCGCGCCACACACCGCGAGTGCCCGGACGCCCAACTGGCTAAACAGCCCGGGCTCGGCGATCTGCGCCAGCAAGCGCCGGTATTCCGTCCAATGCCCAAAAATGCAGTCCGGTGTCAGCCGGTCCGCACAGAACACCGGCCCGTTAAACAGCGGCCGCGTCCGCAGAGCCACCTCCCAATACGCGCCGACGACGGCGTCGAGCTGGGGTGGCAATGCAGGCAGCTCACGCTCGATGCGCAACTGCACATCGGGGCTGACCTCGAGACATGACCAGTCAGGCGAGGTCCAGGCAGGCGAGGTCCAGGCAGGCGAGGTCCAATCAGGCGGGGCCCAGCTGGGCGGGGACCGGCTAGGCGCGGGGCTTGAAATGTTCGGTCACCTCGGCGGCGATCACCCCGGCCTTGGTGACCAAAGTGCGGTTCAGCATGGAACCGTCCTCCTGCAAGTACCACCATTGCTCCATGGTGACGTTCTTCAGGCTGTTGCCGGGCTGGAGCGCCAGGGTCCAATGCCAATGGAACGCTCGGCCGAAGGCTTCGCCGGACGCAGTTCCCACCATGTCATTAGCCGTGGCCTCGAACTGGCCCGGCGCAATGCGGCGCATGTGCCATGTTCGCTTCTGTGGTGCATCGTGGCCGATCACCAGGGTTTGCGTCATATCCAGCTCGTCCACACCAGCGGCCCGCCCCCGGCAATCCGTCGTGACGATGCTGGAAGGCGCGCCGAAAGGCGTTTCCATCACGCCCCAGGATGTGACGTGCCCCGTGAAGAACCGCACCGGATCGAAATCCGGCCCATCGAATGCCGTAAGTGGCAACGGCTCGGCACACCCGGCCAGGAGCAACAAGCCTAACAACATCGAATATCGGCCGGGGCGCATGGACCCATCCCCTCAGCTTCGCAGCGCCTTGCCCACACGGCGGCGTCACCGTGCAGGCGCGTATCAAGGATCGAAGCTGAAATCCAGGGCTTAGGGTTTGCGGGGTGCGTTCATTCCGCTTGTGGTGGCGCCCATGGTGCTTGCCGTGTCCAGATTGCCGCCGTCCCGGTCCGTATCAGGACGGCTGACGCTATAGCTGCGCACGGAACCGCTCCCGGTCTGCGCGTCCCGGGTACCCACGCGGGGCCGCTTCCTCGTGAACTCGCCCCAGGCGTCGGCGGAAGCGTTCTTCACGTCACCCATCGCCGTTCCTGACCCAGTCGCCGCACCCGTCGCCGTCTCGGTATGCAGCGCATTGCTGCTGCTATAATCATAGCCGGTTTGCCGCCACTCTTCGAGACGCGCGTCGAAATTGATTGGTCCGCTGTGCTCCAATACTTCGATGATGGACCCGCGGTTGGCCGTCTTGGCCGGCATCACCACCAGCATGGCGTGACCACGCTCCAGCGCATGGCCATAGGCATGCGTATCCTCATGCGGCGCGAACAGGTTGCCGAGCGTGCTCCAGAACCCGCCATCGGTCGTCCCTTCCGTCATCGCGGGTGGGCTGACCGGCATGGTGTCCGAGCTGTCGGCGTGCCCGCTCCCATCCATGACCTGGATCGCGGCTTCATCGACGCCGGCAGCCAGCAAAGCCTGCTTTGCCGCTTTGGCCTCAACCAACGTCTCATACAGCGCCACGATCTGGTTATCCTGCATGGTCGGGTCATAGAGGTGGGTGTCGTGCCCAGTAGGCGCCAAACCGTCCATGCTAGTCCGTGAACTACCGCTCATGCTCGTCTCCTGCTGCTCCCACCGATGGCGGGCGGCGCGGCTATGACGGGCGGGAGGGCGCCGGGTTCGGTCATGCCGGAAAGTTTAGCGGGATGCGATCTCGCTGATCAGCTTACGAACCATGGCATCTCCGAAATCGGCAAACTCCCGCACTTCGAGCGCGAAGGCGCCGGGTCCGCCGATGACATTCTGCCGATACCAGGCCGGCAACCCGCCCGGCGGCTGCACGTGGGCGAAGGTGTAGCTTACGGGATGCTCGTTGATGATCGCCAGCCCGTTGATGGTGACGCCGGCCATCACCGCGTCGTCCCGCGCCGCCGTCACGTCCCGCCCGGCATTGTTGGTGCCGTCTCCCGCCACGTCGATCACCCGGCGCTGCGTGTCGAAGCCGCTTTCGGCCTGCATCTGCATCGCCCGGTCGATCCCGGCGCTGATGCTGGTCCGGCCCCAGAACGATCGGGGCGCCGCGGTAATCTGCGCCGTGAACGCCTGCGCCGAAGCCGTATCGCGGATCACTTGCCACTCCAGCACGGTCTGCACCTCGAACGCGCCGGCGAACTCGACATACGAGACGGCGATCGCACCCACCGCGCCGTTACGGATGGCGGTGAGCACGCGGGGGTCATTGAAGGCGGCCGCATACCCCTGCTTTTGCATGCGGAACTCGTTGTCATCGACGCTACGCGACACGTCGGACACCAGCACGAGGGTAAGATCGACCGCCTCCGCCGCCTGGGCCGTAGCGGAGCTGAGCAGCAGAAGAAAGAGGGCCTGGCGCATGCGGTCCATGCTGAACCAGGCACGCGTCCGGCCTCAAGCAAAAACGGCAGGCTTATTGGCTAGCCCAGATTATACGGTGCATCCACGCCACCTCCGTCAGGTCGAAGCTGCGATCCCGGTGAGCGGGATTGAGGCTTTTGAGCTCGATCCGCTTGGCCGAGCGGCGGGCGAGTTGCTTGGCCATGGTTTCACCCTCGACCGTGCGTGCCACCACGCGGTCCCCCCGGCGGATCGGCGCCGCCGGAGAGACCACGACCATGTCACCGTCCCGGAACACCGGTTCCATGCTTTCGCCAGAAATCTCCAGGGCGTAGGCATGCAAATCCCCCACTTCGGGCAGGCTCACCTCATCCCAGCTGCCGCCAACGGGGAAGCCGCCATCGTCGAAATAGCCCTCGCCCCCGGCCTGCGCGAGGCCCAGCAACGGGATCCTCCGCTGCTGCCGGGCGGCAGGCGCGGCGCGGACGCCGGTCACTAGGGCAGTGAAGTTTTCGAGACTGGCGCCAGTCGCGTCTAGGACTTTGGCCAGGCTCTCCGTGCTCGGCCAGCGGGCGCGGCCATCGGGCATGCGGCGCTTGCTGGGATTAAATGTCGTGGCATCGAGCCCCGACCGTTTGGCGAGCCCCGAGGAGGATAGGCCGTATTCGGCCGCCAAGGTGTCGAGCGCACGCCAGATATCATCGTGTTTCATTCGGCTTCTCCGGACGGTTCATCACGTTCTTCGTGTCACGAGTCGCATCTTGCCTAGGAATTGACACCAATGCAACTAGGAATTCGAGCCTGATGTCACTTGCGCGCGATTACGGAATATGTTCCTATGATGTTCCTGTCCTGGAGCGTCCCATGTTGCCCGATGTTCTTCCCCGGTTGCCCACGACCGCCCCGATCCGCTCTGCCCCATTCTCTTCTGCAGAGGAGGCCTGGTTTTGGACCTGCGGCACGCTCCGGGCGCGGGAGGCGGGTGTGGTGCGCCCTCCCTTGGTCAATGGGATCCCCTGCCGAGTCGAGGACGTGCTGAAATGCCTGGACATGCTCTATCGGCACCGCCGGGTCGAATTATTGCACGTCCGGGTGTTGCGGGAGTGGGGCTGGCGGGAGGAGACCCCTGACCCGGCCATTCCGCGGCAGCGCTGCGACGCGCAGCTATGGCGGGAAGCGCTGGACCGCCTGGACTGGAAGCTGCGCATGCGCGGGCTGGTTGGTTGAGGACTGGCGCATTGGGATTAGTCCCAAAAATAGGAGCCGTTCCGCTGTCGGACGATGCAAGTAAAGTCTAGGTTTCGGCCCGAAATGGCTGACCGATGCGCAGCCTACGGGGATCGACATGGCCAAAACCAACATCCTGGTAACCGCCTCGGGTATTTCCGACGCCGGTGGGTTCCCCGACATGATCGTGGTGATCGACGGCAGCCCGGTGGGCTCGCAGACGGTCAACGGCACCACCTCGAATTACACATTTACGGCCGATATATCACCGGGCGTGGCGCATGACGTTCAGGTCGGCTTCTACAACACGTATGGGCAGCGGACGCTGTTGCTGAAGTCGATCTCGATCAACGGCACCGTGATCGCGGCGACGGACGCGCGGGAGAGCTACACGTCCCGGGTCGGCACGGTCGCCAGCACCGGGACACTGGCCTATGGCGGCGTAGCGAGCTTCAAGCTGGGCGCAGAAGTTTTTGGCGCGACCCCGACCCCGACACCGACGCCTACCCCCACTCCGACACCAACGCCGACGCCGACACCGACGCCAACGCCTACCCCCACGCCGACACCGACCCCAACGCCGACACCGACGCCAACGCCTACGCCTACCCCCACGCCCGTGCCAGTCGCGGCTGGGATGATCGGGGTCACGGCCTATGGCGTGCCGGACAGCAACGGCGGCTATCCCGCCTTCACGCTGATCGTGGATGGCGGGCCGGTCGGACAGCAGCAGGTCGTGACGAACACATCGACCACGTATTCGTTTGCGGACACCTTGTCCCCCGGTGCGCATACCGTGCAGATCGGGTTCTATAATACGAACGGCGCCCGCGCGCTGGAACTGCAATCCATCACCGTGAACGGCGTGACGACTCTTGCGACCGATCCGTCCGAAACCTACACGTCCCGCGTCGGCACCGTAAACGGTTCGGGTGACATGCAGTATGGCGGCGTGGCCACGTTCCACATCGCTACCACGCCGACGCCAACACCGACGCCAACGCCGACCCCAACGCCGACCCCGACCCCGACCCCGACCCCGACCCCGACCCCGACCCCGACTCCGACTCCGACGCCAACACCCACACCGACCCCGACGCCGACCCCGACGCCCACCCCAACACCAACGCCCACTCCGACACCAACGCCGACACCCGTTCCTGCGTCTGGCGCCTACTTCGTCGCAGCCGGCGGAAGCGATGCCGCGGATGGAAGCCTGGCGCATCCGTTCGCCAGCCTAACCCGGGCCGTCACGGCCATGGAGGCCAGCGGCGTCCGCACCACCTATCTCGAGGGTGGCAACTACAATCTCAGTTCTACCCTGAACCTGTCCTCGTTCGACAACGGCATCACCATCGCCGGGTATAATGGCGCCAAACCCACGTTGAGCGGGACCGGCCTGCCGACGCTGATTGCACTCAACAACACCACCGGCGTCACCATCACCGGCATCGGGTTCCAAGGCTCCGGCACCACCGACGATACCGGGCATGGTGCGGTCACGATCCGCGGCGGGACGGGCAACCAAGTCCTGGGCAACGGCTTCTTCGGCGCCGGCACCGCAGTCGAACTCGATAACGCCAGCGGCAACGTCATCGCCGGCAACGAGATCGACAACTCCGTCCGTATCGGGATCGAGCTGAAGAACCAGGCCAACGGCAACCTGATCGACAGCAACCTCATCAACGGTACGAATACGCCGGGCATGCAGGGCGGTGGCATCCTGGCGCACGGCGCCAACAACAACATGATCACCCACAATATCGTGGAGAACACGTCAGGTGACGCCGTTGCGTTCGAAAACTTCGACAACTACGCCAGCATCAATGTCGGCAATACAGTCGCTTACAACCAGATCCTGCATGCCGGGCTCGGCACGACTTACGATAACGGTGCCATCTATGTTCTGGGGCGTGCCGGGATCGATACCAAGATGACGATCAACAACAACTATGTGGACGGCAGCGGGGCCGGCGGGGACGCGCACACGCTGGCCTTCTACCTCGATGACGGCGCCAGTGGCGTGACCATCACCAACAACATCGGACGCAACGTCGGCTCGCACGCGTTCCAGATCCATGGCGGGCACAACGACGTCATCACCAACAACATCTTCGACCTCGACCAGACCACCAACTCGACCGGCTATATCCAAGCCATCGATGGCGACTACGCGGCGATGTATGGCAACGTGGTCCAGCGGAATATCGTCGACTCGCACAAGGCCAGCCAGCTTGCCTTCGAGAGCCCCGGCGGCGGCTCGACCGCGCTGTCGAACAACCTGTATTACGATGCAAACGGCAGCTTCACATTCGACTACTACGCCACCGATTACGCGGCCAAATACGGCAACCCCAACTTCGCCAACGAACCCGCCGGCAACTACGCCCTCGGCGCCGGGTCCGCTGCATCGCAGATCGGCTTCAACGCCATCGATCAATCCAAGATCGGACTACAGCCTACCACGGCGCACTGGTTCTAAACTGCATCGCCCCCCTCGTCCGCTGGCGGGAGAGGGGGGCGAGTAGCTAATATCGTAGGGTGGAACGCCCTTCGCACTCCACTAATGTCAAAGCCTAAGCATCCGCCTTGGTCTGCTGATGCTGCACCAACATCCAGCGTTCGCCGTCTTGCCGGTAAGTCGAGGTACAGAAGCAGCGATAAGGCTCTGCCGCACCACGGCGGCCCTCGGCTGTGTAACCTAGCACGAGAACGCCAGGGCCCGCCCGGCCAATACTCCGGCCAGTCATCTCCACCGAAGTCCATCGGGGCGCCTGGCGAAGGCTATCCAGAACGTCTAGCGCCCGCATCACGCCCATACCCGGGAAAGCCATGAGGCAAGCCGGATCCAGAAGATCGTCATAGATCAGTGCGCCCTCAAGCCAAAACCGCCTCTCGAGCGCCCAAGCAGCCTCGTCATCCATTTCTAATTTTCCGTTACGGCCCGCCCAAAGGCGGGCGCCGAGGTTGACCAAACTATCCTGCCCGCCGCCGGACTCGAACCGGCACGCCTGTTACGGCCTCGGATTTTAAGTCCGCTGCGTCTACCATTCCGCCAGGCGGGCTAGGCATACGTGGGTGTCACGGACGTGCCCCCTGATTAGCAATACCTGCGGCGATGTCCAGCGCCCGGCGGATCAACGTCTCGCTCGCCTCCGGCGTCCGGAACGCGCTGTGCGCCGACAGCGTCACGTTCTCCAGCCCCGTCAATGCGTGACCCGGCGGCAACGGCTCCTCGTCATACACGTCCAGCGCCGCATGCCCGAGGTGCCCGGAGCGTAACGCGGCGATCATCGCCTCCGTATCCACCACCGCCGCCCGGGCCGTGTTGATCAGGATGGCGCCAGGCCGCATCTGCGCCAGCCGCGCCGCGCCCAGGAAGTGCCGCGTCTCGTCCGTCAGCAAAAGATGCAGCGACACGACATGGCTCTCGGCCAGCACCTGCTCGATCGGCGCGAACGTCACGCCTTCCGCCGCCCGCGGCGTCCGGTTCCACGCCAGCACGCGCATGCCGATCCCCCGCGCCAGCCGCGCCATCTCCGCCCCGATGCCGCCATAGCCGACCAGCCCCAGCGTCTTGCCGCCGAGCTGCATGCCCTCCATCCGCTGCCACGCACCGGCGCGCATTTGCCGGTCCATGACCGCAAGCCCCCGCGCCGCCGCCCACATCAGCGCCGTCGCATGCTCCGCCACCGCGATATCGCCATAGCCCTTGATGGTGTGCACCGTGATGCCCAGCCCGGCCAGCGCACCCGGGTCCATGTACGACCGGGCCCCCGTACCCAGGAACACCACGTGCCGCACGTCCGGACACTGCCGCATCGCCTCCGTCGGTAGGAACGTGTGGTCGTTCAGCACGATGCTGACGCCGCGGAGCTTGGCTGGCAGCTCCGCCGGGTCCACATGCGCCACGGTATGAACATCGACCGGCGGATCCGTCTCCCGCTTGACCGCGTGGAACACGTCCGCCAAGGCGTCACTAGCATCGAGGAACAAGATCGACATGCGGTCACTCCATCCGGCCCTCCTATCGTGACCGCCTGGCGCGTATGGGGCAATGCCGCTCTGCTGGCCCTGCTGACGCACGCCGCCGGCGCCCAACTGCGCGCCCGGCCCAATGACCCGATGCCGCCCAAGCCGCCGCCGCTGGGTGAGGCCGAGCCGCCGCGCACCCTGCCGTCGGACCGCGAACGTCCGCTATCCTCCGGCACCGGGTTCGTGGTGGCCGATGGGCGCGTGCTGACCAATAATCACGTGATCGAAGATTGCGGGCGGCTTGTGATACGCAACAGCACCGGCGCCCGCCTCCCCGCCCGCGTGAACGCGACCGACCGGCAACGGGACCTCGCGCTGTTGACGGTCGCCGTCAGCGTGGGGCCGCCGCTCACCTTCCGGGACCGCCCCGAAATCCGGCGGGGTGAGAGCGTCATCACCTATGGCTTTCCCTTGTCCGGCCTGCTGTCCTCGGGCCCGAGCTTGACGACCGGCGACCTGAGCGCCCTATCGGGCCTGCGCGACAACCCGGCCAACTTCCAGATCACCGCCCCCGTGAACCCTGGTAACTCCGGCGGCCCGCTGCTGGACAGCCAGGCTAATGTGATCGGCGTCGTGGTGTCCAAGCTGAACGCCATGCGCACGGCGGAGATGACCGGCGGCGATATCCCGCAGAACGTGAACTTCGCGGTCAAAGGGACGGAGGCGCTGGCGTTCCTGCGTGAACACGGGGTTACACCGCGCACCAGCGCCAGCACCGGCACCGACAAGCGCGCGCCCGAGATCGGCGACGTCGCCTTCCCCTCCACCGTCTATATCCAGTGCTTCCGCTGACGCGATGAGCGAGGCCCTGGACCGGCCGCGCCCGCGGCGGCGCTGGCGGTGGTGGCTGCTGAAATGGACGGTGATCCTCGGCATCTGGGGCGCCGTCATGGCCGCGCTGGTGCTGCTATGGTTCGCGCAGGACCTGCCCCGGCCCGAGGCCGCGCTGGACGCCGCCCGCCGCCCGGGCCTCAGCCTCCAGGACCGCGCCGGGCAGGTGTTCGCGACCTATGGCGACGTGGTCGGTGATCCGCTCCGCCTCCGCGACCTGCCGCACTGGCTGCCGGAGGCCGCCGTCGCGGTGGAGGACCGCCGGTTCTATCGCCATAACGGCCTCGATATCGTCGGCATCGCCCGCGCCGCGTACGTGAACCTCACCGCCGGGCGCCTGGTGCAGGGCGGTTCCACGATCACGCAACAGGTCGCGAAGAACCTGTTCCTCACCAACGCCCGCACCTTCCGCCGCAAGGTGCAGGAGGTGCTGCTGACGCTGTGGCTGGAACAGAGCTTCAGCAAGACCGAGATCCTGGAAATCTGGCTGAACCGCGTCTATCTCGGCAGCGGCGCCTGGGGCGTGGACGCGGCGTCCTGCATGTATTTCGGCGTGTCCGCGCGCAAGCTGAATCTGTGGCAGAGCGCGGTCATGGCCGGCATTCCCCGCGCACCCTCCCGCTTCAACCCCCGCACGGACGCCGCCGCCGCCGCCGCCCGCGGCCGCGAAGTCCTGGCCGTCATGGCCGAAACCGGCGCCATCACCAAGGCCGAGGCCGATCAGGCATCCGCGCAAATCGCCTTCACCCCCCGCCCCGCCACGGCCGGCTGGTTCGCCGACTGGGCCGCCGAGGCGTCGTCCACCCTGGTGCCGCCGGGGGCGGACGCGGTGCTGCACACGACGCTGGATTCACGGCTGCAATCCGCGGTCGAGGCGCGGCTGGCCGCCATCTTAAACGGACCCGGCGTCACGGCCGGCGCCGGGCAGGGCGCGGTCGTCGTGCTGGACGCCACCACCGGCGCCGTCCGCGCCATGGCCGGCGGACGGGACTGGCGCACCAGCCCCTACAACCGCGCCGTATCCGCCCGGCGCCAGCCCGGCTCCGCGTTCAAGCTGTTCGTCTGGCTGGCCGCGCTCGAGGCCGGGATGCGCCCCGAGGACACCGTGCTGGACGCCCCCATCCGCATCGGCACCTGGTCCCCGGCCAACTTCGACGGCCGGTTCCGCGGTGACGTGACGCTGGAGGAGGCGCTGGCCCAATCGCTCAACACTGCCAGCATCCGCCTCATGCAGCAATCTGGCGGCCCCCGCGGCGTGGCGGCCCTGGCCCGGCGCCTGGGCATCGCGGACACCCTGCCGGCCGATCTGTCCCTGGCGCTCGGCACCGGCGAAGTCGGCCTGCTGGAGCTCTCCGCCGCCTACGCCACGGTGTTCAACGGCGGCCACCTGATCACCCCCACAGGGATCGACAGCCTAGATACCGACGGCAAGCACGTAACCATACCCCATCCCACCGGCGACCGCGTCCTAGACTCCGGCATCGCCGCCAGCATGGTCCGCATGCTGACGAGCGTGGTGTCGCACGGCAGCGGCCACGCCGCCGAGGTGCCGGGCCGCTTCGTGGCAGGCAAGACGGGCACGACCCAGGACTACCGGGACGCATGGTTCGTTGGGGTGTATGGAACCGGCCCGGGCTCAGTGGTGATCGGCACATGGCTCGGAAACGACGACGGCCATCCCATGACCGCCGTAACCGGGAGCGGCCTGCCGACGCGGTTGTTCCGGGAGGTGGCGGGGGAGGTGCGCTACTCCAACCAGTGAGTTCAAACACCGCCCGGCTTCCGTCAGCTATTCCATCCGCTTAAACTATCGGCTACGTCCTGCGAGCCTACATCGCGATCTGGCTCCTGTCCGTCATGCCGTATGAGATTCTGATGGGCGAGTTAAGAAACGCTTTACCGATTATCGTTTGCGACTTTCTATGAACTAGCTAAAGCAACCTATGTTTGTAGGAGGACTCGCAGGATGGTGAACCCACCCTTTTCAAAGCGGGTTCGCCGTCAGCAGCCACTAGAAGTTCTTATCGTCCGCCAACCAATCTTGAAAGACTGGATCTAGGTAGTACTTCCACCATTCTTCAGGAACAGCCCAAAGTTCAAGATACATATCTTGTTCATACTTATCTAGTGTATCCCAGAAGGGTCTCCAAACATCGTTAAGCCAATACTCCCCACCTTGTCTCCAGATACCATCGCTGGGCGAGCTTCCTGGGTATTTAGCCCAAGGGGGAGGATTTGCGGCTAGTTTAGCTACCGAGCCGGGTTTCATCTCCGCTTATCCCAATCTTCAAACCTAAGATATGGACCGCTTGGCCTCACATTCGGACGCCTTGAACGATCCCGCACTGGTTCATCAATATATTCAGCAAACCAGCTTGCACCGAAATAACCTGCGGCTCCGAAGAGGACCCCGCCCGCGGCAGCGGTCAAAACGGCCCCTGGGCCAGTCTCTATACCTACTAGACCGCCCAGGGCCATTCCAATCCGAGCCCCCGCCATTGCAGCGCCCCAGCCGCCGGCCTGCCTTGTCACTTCGGCTGCGATGGGACGCACCGAATTAAGTTGAACAGAACGAACACTCGCCTGCTCCAAATCATAGGCTGTTATAACGATCCCAACCCCCTGAAGAAATTGCAGCCCCTTCGTCAAAGCCATAGAACCTCTGCCCTTTATGTAACGAGCAGGTATTGCCCCATCAATAACCGCCTCTCGATCGACTATCGACGATTTTCTCTTTATATCCTGCAAGTAAGCTACGAAGTCAGGCTTTCGTGCATTATTCAACGCGATCCGATCAAGATCGGCCAAGATATCCCGTGCATCGTAGACTTTGACGCCGGCCTCTTTGAGCTTTTGCTCATCAATCCAGAATCGCTCTCCGACGAATCGAGGTGAGCCAAAAGCAAGCCGGCTTGTGGATACGTAACGACTGTTCGTCATGCCGGTCACATGTCGGCCTAGCGTGACAGGACTGTCCGGCGCTCTCGGGAACAGCCCAAACTTTTGTGGATTGATGATTCGCTCAACCAACTCGGGAGAGTCTGCTAAGTCAGTTGGAAACGCGACTTTCCGTACGAGCTTTTTTCGAGTTGGATCCCATTCATCTGCCAGGAAAAACACCCAAACTTTCGCCGGTAGTAAATTCGACTCTTGCTCAGGACGCCCTGCTGAGTACGGGTCGAATAATGTCTTTGCTTCAGACATGTGTGCCCCAGTTCCAATTTACGCTCCGCAGAGCGCACATCTAACCTCATTCAAAACCGCACCCAGCCAGTTTGAGCCCTGCCAAGTTTCTCGGCTCTGTGCAAGCGGGTGATTCGCCGCCAAACCTATTCCCCAGATTTTGTCTGATGGCGATGCCTCAACAAGGGTGGAGCCGACCGTGTCACAAAGCTTTTGCTTCAAAGTTGCATTTTGGCTGAACTTCGCAAGATTGCCGCGAAGTACGATATCGCGCGCCACGGTAGACCAAATTTTGTCCGAAAACCCTTTGACTCCTCTACCAAGTCTTTTTTGAATGAAAGGATCCCTCTCGATTAAGATCTTGCTCGCGATTTCTATATCCTCGAACAAGATTGCTTTACGCCAGTGCATCCACTGTTCAGAGCAATTGAAACGATTGCTTTCAATGTGAAAATCTACCTTGAAGAACTGACTCAGCTCTGAATGGGATGCGTCACTCCGATGACTCCAAAAAAATGTGAACTGCTCGTCTTGCATCCGACTTTCCTCCGGCTTCAAAATGCCCACTGGCCGAAGTGTGCAGCCGGCTACCGCCATTTCTCCAGCTTAGCTGACTTGATATCGCAATGGCCTCTCTAGCCGCAAGTTCGACATCCAGCGAGGGCGGTGGATATCCGATGATCATGGAAAGCATAAAATAATCTCCGGACGGAGCGGTGTGGAAAGAAGCTTTGTCGAGGCCAATCGGCTTAATATCGGTATCGTCGAGGACGGCATAGGCGATCACCACGCCTTGTGGCTACACGGCTTCCCCGCACCCGCAATCTACGTTAAGTGAAAGACCTTTCCCTCAAACGTGCCCCGGCGTCTCCTACTGTGTCCAGCAGGACGCGCCTGAGATACTTGACGGCTTGCTGCAGCAGTTCCTGGCTAACCAAACGCCCCCACCTCATGCGACACGGCGACAGAAACTTCCCGCACCAGCCCAAACAAAGCCCGGATCGGCGCAATAATGTCGGTTTGCTCGCGCAAGTACGAGCCGGCTGTGCGGGGGGCGGGGGGTTCGCCGTAGTCGAAGCCGGCGGCCGGGTCTTCGCCCACGGGGAAAATGGCGGACAGAAGGTCCAGGGCGGCGGGGACTTCCAGGCGCAGCAACGCCACCTCCATGCCTTGGCGGGTCACGCCGTGGCGGGCGGAGAACTCGGGGATTTCGGTCGCCAGCAACCAGATGCGCTGGATCATCGCCAGGCGGAGCGCATGCAGCAACACTTCGCGGTGCTGCATCCTCGGCGCGTCCGGCCAGGCGGCGCGCAACGCCAGGTGATCAGCCTGCACCCGGCGGAACATCGCCTGCGTCGGGGCCCAGAGGTCCAGGCGCTGCAATGCACGGGCGACGCTCATCAGGGCGGCGGCGCGGCCGGGGCGGGTGGTGTGGGTCGCGCGGTCAAGCCAGGAGCCAGGATCCAAGGTGGCCACAACGGCGCGCAGCACGTCGATGTCCGAATGCAGCAATGCGTGGCGCGGCAGGTCCATGGCCCGGCGGAAGCGGCGGCTGGTGTCGCGCATGTGGCCGAACGACTCCGGGTGCCGCTGCGCCCCGGCGCCGATACCCTGCAGCGTGTTCGCCATCCAGCCGAGCTGCTGCAGAATCGCGTTGTTCGGGATGGCGCGCAGCTCGCGCGGATGGCGGATACTGACGGCCTGCGCCACCCCGTCCGCCTGCCGCGCCGCCGGGCGGGAGCCGGTGCGGTCGATCAGCGCCGGGCCGAATGCGCCCAGCAGCGCGGTATAGCCGGGGTCCTCCACCAGCGCCGCCATGCTGACGCGGACGGTGGTGAAGAAATCCGCCGCGAAATCCGGGTCCGCATAGATCGGGTCCATCGGACCCGGCGTCGCCACGTGGAACGTATGCTCGGCGATGCGCGCGATGGTCGCCAGCGCCAGCTCCGGCGTGCGGAACAGCAAGTAGCCGTCGCCGCCCTGAAACGCGCTCTCCTCCCGCACCGGGAGTTCCCCCAGCGCCTGCCGGCTGCCGGACGGTGACAGATACCGGAGCCGGTCCGCGAGCGAGCCCGGATGCGCGCCGCGCCCGATGCTCTCGCCATGCGTGTCGAACAGCACGACCTCGACGCCCTTCACGCCGAACTTCGTCAGCATTTCCGCGATCTTGAACCGCAGCCGCTCGATCAGATAGCTCGCCGCAGTCTGCCCGACGTAGCGTCCGGAATCGGAGTAGCCGAACTGCAGGCACAGCCGCCCGGTTTGCTCCAGATACGCGCGCCAATGCGGGCTGCGAAGCGCCTCCTCCAGCACGCGCTGCCCGCTCTCCAGCGCCTCCGCGGTCTCGAATAACGGGCTAATCTCGATCTGCTTCTCGACGCCGAACAGCCGGGCGAGCCATAGCGCGGCCAGTAGCGTGTAGCCGCCTTCGGTCTCGGCAATCAGGAACCGCACCGGCGTCGTCTGATCCACGTGCTTCACGATCTGCGCGACCGTCATCATGAGCCGCGCCGCCGAGGCTTGTTCTGCCAGCAACCCGCCGAGGTCGACCGCCTCCGGCTCTACCGTGTCCAGCGCCGAGTTGATCGCCACCAGCAGCGCCCGGCGGTGCGACGGGTCCTCCGCCGCGTCCAGGATGCCCAACCGCTGCCGCACCACGTTGTGCAGCTGGGTCGAGTTCAGCCGGACATGCGTATGCGCCAGGCTCAACCCATGCGCCGCCAGCCCGGCCCGCGCGACGCATAGCCGCAGCTGCGCCTCGCCCTCCGCATGCGCCATTGCCTCCGCAAACATCGCCAGCAAGGGTGCGGCGGAGGTGAGCGCATCGTCCCGCCGGCCCACCAGCACCCGCGCGAATGCGGCGGCCGCGGGCGCATCGGGGGTGCCGCCGGCCGCGGCGATCTGAGCCCGCACCGCATCGGCCGCCACGTCCAGCCGGGCCCGGAGTGCTGCGGCCTCAGGCAGATCCAGCTGACCATGCAGCCGCTCCAGCTGCAGCAACTTCATCCGCAACCGGAGCCGCAGCGTGTCGGACCAGCCGATATCCGTGCGTCCGTCCGTATCGTAGCCGACCCAGCTGGTCAGGATGATCGGGCGCGGCGTCATCTCGGTCCAGCGCTCGGGCCAGACCGTGCGGGCCGTGGTCAGCAGCGCCGCGTTCAGCCGGTCGAGCGCGTCCCGCCCATGCGCGATGGCGGTCGCGGCCTGCGCAAACTCCTCTTCCAGCGTGATCGGCGGCGGGCGGTGCGTGGCTGGCGGCGTCACGTCGGCCCCGCTTGCGGCCTGCGCCAAGATCAGCGCGGCCTCGGGCGCTAGGGAGAACGTCGGATGCGCGGTGAACACCGCGGCATAGCGGGACCGCTCGATACTGGCGCGGAACTCCGCCAGCCGGACCGGGCTGTCATCGGGGTCGGGCCGCAGCACCGTCTGCGCCACCGCCGCCAGCGCAGCCACGTTCCTGGCCAAATCCGTGCCGCCCACATACGCCGCGAGCCGCCGGGCGCGGTCCATGAACGCCTGATCCCGCAACTCCGCCACGATCCGCGTCAGCACCGGCAGATCCAGCTCGCCCTCGTCCATCATCCGCGTGATGCCCAGCGCCACGGACATGACCGGATTGCCGAACGGATCCTCCTCCGTTTCTGCCATCCGGCGAGAGACGAGGGCGAGAAGCTGGTCGGTCGTTAGAAGGGGTTCTGCATCCATGGCGGAATGATGCAACGCAGCATGACCCTAAAGCAATGAAAGCTGTGCCTGAGGGATCGCGGGTGCACAGAATTGTGCGGCGTCGAGCTTATCCCGGCCGGCGAACCCCAACTGACGCTTGATCCGGCCGAAGCGCTGCGCCAGCAGTTCGGCATACGGCCCAGCGCCGGTGAAGCGCTGCCCGAACCGGCTATCGTTCAACTCGCCCGCCCGCGTCTCCCGCACCAGCGCCAGCACCCGCCGCGCCCGGTCCGGCACGTGCTCGTCCAGCCACGCGGTGAAGATCTCCCGCAACTCATGGGGCAAGCGCAACAGGACGTAGCCCGCGTGCTGTGCCCCCTGGTTGCGCGCCGCGTTCAAGATAGACTCCAGCTCCATATCGTTCAGCCCCGGAATCATCGGCGCGGCCAGCACGCCCGCGGGCACCCCCGCCTGGGTCAGCGCGGCAATCGTTTGCAGCCGCCTCGCCGGTGACGCGGCCCGCGGTTCCATACGCCGGGCCAAGACCGGGTCGAGCGTCGTGACACTCAGCCATACCCGCACCAGCCCCCGCGCCGCCATCCGGGTCAGGATGTCCAAATCCCGCAGCACCCCGGCCGACTTGGTGACGATGCTCACCGGATGACCGAACCGCTCCAGCACCTCCAGCACCGCGCGCGTGAGCCGTAGCGTGCGATCCACCGGCTGATACGGGTCCGTGTTCGAGCCTAGCGCCATCGTGCGCGGCTTATACCCGGGCTTACTCAGCTCCCGCTCCAGCACCGCCGCCACGTCCGGCTTGAACACGATCTGCGTCTCGAACTCCAAACCCGGCGAGAACCCGAGATAGGCGTGGCTAGGCCGGGCATAGCAATAAACGCAGCCGTGCTCGCAGCCGCGATACGGGTTCACGGCACGGTCGAAGCCCAGATCGGGGCTGTCATTCCAGCTGATGGCGGTGCGGGATTTGTCGCGGGTCAGCACGGTCTGCAACGGTGGCAAATTCGCCAGCTCCGCCGTGATCGCCTCCCATCCATCGGTGACCGGCGTGGTATCCTGCCGGTCGAACCGGGGCGCGGGACTGCTGACCGCGCCGCGCCCGGGCCGCCTGTTGGTGCGGGCGCCCAAATCCGGCTCCGCCTCGGGCATTTCCGATAATCCGAAGGCCGCAAGCGCGTCCGGATCGACCTCACGCGTAAGCTGGCGTCCTCCGTCCGGCATGGCTTCGATCCCTGTTCGTTCCTCCGCGAACATGGCGAAGTCTAGGGAAGACGTCAAGAACAAAAATAGAACTTACTCAGCGGCCCTTACATGCTCCTGGAGGCGGGGCATGAGTTCAACAAGGTTGCAGGGACGATGCCGGCTATCGAGTTGCCAGACTAGAATGTCGTCCCACGCATTCTTCACCGCACCCGTGCTGCCAGGCAGGGCAAACAGATAAGTGCCGCCGGACACGCCTGCGAGTGCACGGGATTGGATCGTGGACGTGCCGATCTTTTGGTAGCTCAACATCCGGAACAGCTCGCCAAAGCCCTCGATCCGCTTCTCCAAAACGCGATCGAATGCCTCTGGCGTAACGTCGCGTCCGGTGATGCCCGTCCCGCCGGTCGTGATTGCGGCGTCGATGAGCGGATCTGCGATCCATTGCCGCAGTTGCGCCTCGATCAGCGGCGCGTCATCCCGAACGATGGCCCGGGCTGCGAGTTGGTGCCCAGCCCCAATGATGCGGGCGGCCAACGTGTCGCCAGACCGGTCATCGGCTAGCGTGCGGGTGTCCGACACCGTGAGCACGGCGATACGGACGGGCAGGAAAACTCGGGTGGGATCGACCGGCATAATGATCCCCTAGTGTAAGCGCGCCACCAGTTCCGGATGAGGCGCGGTCACATAGAAACGGGGCCACGTTCCAGCAGCAAGCTCGTCCAAACTCGGCGTGGGCAGGTGCAGCTCGGCTGCGTAGAGCCAGGTGTAGGTGAGAACGCGCGGAATGTAGGCCCGCGTCTCCTCGTTCGGCACGCTCTCGATAAATAGCAGCGGGTCGCCCTTATGATTCAGTTCGGCACTCCAGCGCGCAAAGCTGGCCGGGCCGGAGTTGTAACTAGCTAGTAGCCGGATCAGGTCGGACTGTACACTTTCGTACCCCGCCATTTGCAGCAAGTAACGCTGCGCGACGTCAAGGTTGGTAGCGGGGTCGTGCAAAGTCCGGGCGCCGACGTGCATGGTATGCCCGTTGACCGCGGGACCGCCCAGCACAAAGCCGGCCGTGCCCGGCATCAACTGCATCAATCCGCGCGCCCCGGCCCGGGACACCGCACGGGCATTGAAATTGGATTCCAATCTGGTCATGGCATACACGAGCGCCGGGTCCACCCTGAAGCCGCCACGGGGACGCAATCGCGACGCCGGCAGCCGAAGTGAAAGGCCATCCTGCGGCAAGATGGCCTCCGCGATCTGGTCCGCCAGCGCCTTTAGCCCGGCGGCGCGCGAGACGAGCAGGATAGCGCGGGCGAAGCCAGGCTGCTCCTGCGAATCGGCCCACAGGCGGCGCAACTCAGCCTCTGCGCGGTTGGGCTGGCCGACTTGCAATAGCCCGAACGCACGCATCCCGGCCGCAGTGCTGGCGACCGCATCCACGTCAGCCTCACCGATGGTCCAGGTCGCGGTCGGTTCGGTCGCGATGATGCCCTGACCCAGCGCGCGACGCGCGAGGAGGCCGTAAAAGCTACGCGGACTGGTCGCGGCGCGCTGCATCCAGGGCGCGTAGGCGGACGGGTTGCGTCCGCGCAAAGCGGCGCGCGCAGCCCAGAAAGCCGCAGCCGACCGGCGGCCCGGGCTGGTGAGATTTGCGTTATACGCCGTCTCGAACAGGGCCTGGGCATGGTCGGTCCGGTCCATGCGCCAGGCCGCAAGACCAGCGATAAAGGGTGCCAGCCCGACCCGGCCGCGCGCCTGATGGTTGGCCGCTTCGGCCAAGGACAGCGCCTCGGCATCGCGCCCTTGAGAGAACAGGATTTGGGCAACCTCGGCCCGCAACAGCGCGCCATATAGTGGATCCAGCCCCTTGGTGCGGGCGATCAGCCGCACGGCCCGCTCGGCCTGACCGGCGCGCGCGGGCTCATGTACGGAGCGGTCCAGCGAGGGATTGCGTGGCAGAAGGCGGAGCGCCGGTTCCACATCATCGCCGGGCTGGGCGGTTGCCGCGATGGAACGGGCCGGCGCTGGTGGGGTCGGCGGTGTTGCGGTCTTGGGCAGCAGAGCCACTAAAGCACTATGCAATACGGGAGCGTCCGGCAGGTCCGAGAAATGGGTGAGCCAGGCGCGAAGCTGTTCCTCCGGGGAGCCTGAGCCGAAGCCACATGGCCCCAGGTACCGGTCCGCCAGGATGTGGCCGAGCAACAGATGGTTTGTAACTTGGGCCGTTTCGGCAACGGCGGTGGGGATGTCGGCCGCGGCTTGGGCCGCGAACGCCCTCCGGACCCGCATAGCCTCGCTGGGTGCCAAGGGCCGTGGCAGCGGCACTCCACCCTGGTTCGGAGAGACCCGCGGGTTGGCGAACGCCACATCATCGAACGAATCGGCCGCGGCAGACGTCGTGGCGCCTGCCAGGAGCGCGGCCCCGGCGAACAGTGCCCGGGCGGCGGATAGCCGGGAAAGCCGTTGACCGGTCCCATTCATTCGATGTCGCCTACACGTCACCCGTGACCGGCGCAATGGGGCCAATCTGAATTAATCGCGAGTGTCACTTTCTCAATTATTGAGAATTGTTTCAGACAGCAAGAGAATGTCGGCCCAAAGTTCGCGTTTGCTGGTGCTGTTACGCCACCACTGCTCGATCGGCGGCAGAACGAGTGACGGCAAAGGCGTGGTTCGGTATGGCAGCGTTGCGTTGCGCCATTGTCCGCGCAGCTGTCTGACCGTCCCGCCGCTGCCCATCAACAAGCGGGCGGGCCATTGTCCGAGCAGGATCATCCGTTCTGGCTGCAGCAGTTCCAGCAGGCGGACCGTGAAGGGGAGACACTGGCGCAGTTCTGGCTCGTTCAGCGGACGTCCGCCCGGTGGACGCCAGGGAACCAGCATTGTCATCAAGAACAGATTGCGATGCAGCCCTGCGCTGCCGAGGACCTGATCCAGCATGCGGCCTTGCGGGCCGGTAAAGGCCTGGCCAGAGCGGTCGTCATCCGGGCCGGGCGCCTCGCCGATAATGACGAAGCGGGCGCTAGCGGTGCCGGCAGGCCGCACGGTGTTGCTTGCGGTGGCCCGCAAGGCGCAGGCTTGGAATTGATCCAGGGCGCTGTGTAGCGCATCGAGGGTCATGGCGGTATCGCGGGCGGGCTGGAGTGCTCTTGCCGGCTCAGGCATTGCGCGAGGCGTGGCGGCGGCGGGCTTAGCGGGGCGAAATCGGTTCAGCGGAGCCGCCGCCAGCGCCTCGTCCGCGCCCCAATCGAGCTGAATGCGCAGTGCGGCGAGGTCGTTTGGCTGCGTTGCGATCTCCATAGCCGCAAAATGTGCTCACCGGATATTTTGCGCAACCGGGAAGACACCCTAACTAAGCGTTAAGGATTGGAGAGTAAGATGCCCGAAGCACTGCAAAAGGCGGACAGCGTGGCGCGGACGGACCGGGAGGCGATGGAGTTTGACGTCGTGATCGTAGGCGCTGGCCCGGCGGGGCTCGCGGCGGCGATCCGGCTGAAGCAGCTGCGGCCCGACTCTGGGATTTGTGTGGTAGAGAAGGCGAGTGAGGTGGGGGCGCACATCCTGTCCGGCGCCGTGATCGAGCCGCGGGCTTTGACGGAGCTGCTGCCGGATTGGGAAGCGAACGGGGCGCCGCTGCTGACGCGTGCGGCGGAGGATCGGTTTCTGTTCCTGACTGCGAGCAAGGCCTACCGCCTGCCCACGCCGCCGCAGATGCATAACAAGGGAAATTACATCGTAAGTCTCGGCGATGTTTGCCGGTGGCTCGGGACGCAGGCGGAGGCGCTCGGTGTGGAGATTTATCCAGGGTTCTCAGCCGCCGAGGTGCTGATCGAGGGTGGGCAGGTCCGCGGCGTGGCGACAGGCGATATGGGCATCACCAAAGAGGGTGAGCACGGCGCCGGGTATCAACCGGGCATGGAGCTGCGTGCGGCTTACACGCTGTTCGCCGAGGGGTGCCGCGGGTCGCTGACCAAGAGACTAGTCGATCACTATGACCTGCGCGCCGGCCGGGATCCGCAGACTTACGCTTTGGGAATCAAGGAGCTTTGGGAAGTGCCGGCCGGGCAGCATCGTCCGGGTTTGATCGAGCACTCGGTTGGCTGGCCGCTGGACCGTGGCACATATGGCGGCTCTTGGCTGTATCACTTCGGCAACAATCTGGTCTCGTATGGCTTCGTGATCGGCTTGGATTACGCGAACCCGTGGCTGTCTCCGTTTGATGAGATGCAGAGATTCAAGACGCATCCTGCCGTGCGCGGCTATTTCGAGGGTGGGCGCCGCATCAGCTATGGCGCGCGGGCATTGAGCGAGGGTGGCATCCAATCCATCCCGAAGCTTACCTTCCCGGGTGGTGCGCTGATTGGCGATACGGCGGGGTTTCTGAACGTGCCGAAGATCAAGGGCACCCATGCCGCGATGAAGTCCGGCATGCTGGCGGCGGAGGCGGTGGCTGACGCGCTCGAGCGTAACCGGCCGCCGGAGCCTACCAGCTATACTGACCGTTTCGAGCAGAGCTGGCTCCACACGGAGCTGCAGGCGGAGCGGAATATTCGGCCCGCTTTCGCCAAGTTCGGCCTGTTCGGCGGCATCGCCTACTCCGCGATCGACACGTATCTGTTGCGCGGGCGGGCCCCGTGGACGTTCCACCACGTTCATGGCGATCACGAAAGCCTGCATTTGGCGGCGGATGCGCCTAAGATCGTGTATCCGAAGCCAGATGGGAAGCTTACGTTCGACCGGCTTAGTTCCGTGTTCATCAGCAACACCAATCACGCCGAGGATCAGCCGCCGCATCTGGTCCTCCGCGATCCGTCACGCTGGGCTGGGGTGAACTGGGGTGAGTATGGCAGTCCGGAAAGCCGTTATTGCCCAGCCGGCGTGTATGAGGTGGTCGATGCCGAGCAGGGGAAAGCGCGGCTGCAGATCAACGCCCAGAACTGCGTTCACTGTAAGACCTGCGATATCAAGGACCCGACGCAGAACATCGACTGGCAGGTCCCCGAGGGCAGCGGCGGGCCTAACTATCCGAGCGGGATGTAAGCGAGTTAGTGTCCGTCATGCACCATCTACAACGCCCTACGCTGATCCTACTGGCTGCGCTTCTGGGCGGAGGAGCGAGCGACTTCGCCGAGGACGATGCACCCGGCGTGTCGCACTACACGCCCTCTGGCGTGTTCGGCGCTTACCTATCCGGGCGGTTGGCCGCGCACGTGAATGACATGGACATGGCGGCCGATGAGTTTGCGCAGGTCATGCACGAAGACGGGGGCGTGCAGGAGGTTTCGACCCAGGCATTCATAACCTCCGTGCTTGCCGGGCGTCCGGAGGCTGTGCAGCAGGCCTTGCAGCAGGGAGACAATCCTGTAGCCGTGCTCATGCTGGCCAATCAGGATGCCGCGGCCGGACGCTGGGAGGCTGCGGAGACGAGGCTCCGGACGTTGCCTACGTCTTCGCTGACTCAGGTGCTGCAGCCGCTGCTGGTTGCGTGGTCGTTGCAAGGGCAGGGCCGGACCGGCGCCGCGATCGGCAGCCTCCGCCAAGCGATGGACGCGGGGCCGTATCGCGGCATCATGACGCTACATGCGGCGATGATGGCCGATCTGGGCGGTGAGACCGCGACTGCGGCCGCCCTTTACCAATCAGCGCGGACGGATGCGGGGGGCTTGAACCTCCGCCTGGGCCAAATCTTAGCCAGCTGGCAGGCCCGGCAGGGGCAGCGATCCGAGGCGGAGGCAATCATTCGGGCGGTGACAGGGATTGGCGGTGAGATCTCCCTGGCCCGCGCCGGACTAGAAGCGACGATCGAGATGCCCGCGATCCGTCAGGCCGCGGATGGCATGGCCGAGGTCTATTTGGCTATCGCTGCTACGTTGCGGCAGCAAAACGCGCTGGAGACGGCGCAGATAATGCTGCGTTTCGCGCTGGCGCTCCGGCCCGAGTTTACGCCGGCTAAGCTCGTGCTTGCGGATGTGCTGGAGGGCACGAAGAACTGGGGCCAGGCGCAAGCGGCGCTGGCGGGAATTTCCGCCGATGATCCGCTGGCGCCGATCGTTCTGGTGCGGCGGGCTGGGTTGCTGGAGCGGCTGGGCGACACGCGGCAGGCGCGGGAGCTGCTAGAGCACCTTGCGCAAGCAGAGCCGGACCGGCCGGAGCCGCTGGCGCAGATGGGCGGCATGTTGCGGGTCAAGGAGGATTTCGCTGGGGCGATTGAAGCGTATGACCGCGCGATCGCCCGCGTGGCCACGCCAAGCCGGGCGAACTGGCCGCTGTTCTACGAGCGGGGCATCGCCCTCGAACGGTCCGGCAACTGGGCCCGCGCGGAAGCCGATTTCCGCTTCGCCCTCGAACTCGCGCCGGATCAGCCCAGCGTGCTGAACTACCTCGGTTACGCGTGGGCCGACCGCGGTGAGCACCTGGACGAGGCGAGCGGCATGGTACAGCGGGCCGTGGCGCAGCGTCCTAACGATGGTTCTATTGTCGACAGCCTGGGCTGGATCATGCTGCGCCAAGGCGACGCATCGGGGGCCTTGAAGCAATTGGAGCGCGCTGTGGAGCTCGAGCCGGAGGACCCAGTGATCAACGGGCATCTCGGCGATGCGCTGGTGGCGGTCGGGCGGAAGCGGGAGGCGGAATTCCAATGGCGGCGCGCGCTGAACCTCAAACCTGATCCGGATGACAGGCTGGCGATCGAGGCGAAGCTGCGAGCGCTTCAGCCGCAGTAATGCTGAGTGAGGCTGCGCCAGCCAAGGTGAACCTCTACCTGCACGTCACCGGGCGCCGGGCCGATGGCTACCACTTGCTGGATAGCCTGGTGGTGTTTCCGGGCGCGGGCGATGTGCTGCATGCCGGACCGGGTCATGATTTGAGCTTGGACATCACCGGGCCTTGTGGAGCGGGGCTCGGCCGCGGCGAAGACAACCTCGTGCTACGCGCCGCACGGTTGCTGGCGGACGGGGCTGGGATCGAGGCCAGGGCGGCGCTGGTGTTGGAAAAGCGGCTACCGGTGGCGAGCGGCATCGGCGGCGGGTCGGCGGACGCCGCGGCGGCGCTGCGTCTTCTATCGCGCGGGTGGGGCTTGGGCGAGCCCCCGGCGGAGATGGCGGTGGCCCTCGGTGCCGATGTGCCGGTCTGTCTTGCGAGCCTACCCGCGGTCATGCAAGGCACTGGTGAAGTCCTGCTGCCTGCGCCAGGCTTGCCGGAATTCGGGATCACGCTGATCAATCCCGGAGTGGCAGTCGCGACGCCGGCGGTGTTCCGGGCGCGCATTGGCGGCTTTACCCCCGCCGCCCGTTTGCCAGCTTCATGGGCCACGGCCGCAGATTTGGCGGCGAGCCTGACCCTGTGCCGCAATGATCTACAGGACGCTGCACGGTCGCTTTGTCCGGGGATCGACGCGGTGCTGGACTGGTTGAGGACCCAGCCAGGCTGTATGCTGGCGCGAATGAGCGGTTCAGGGGCGACGTGCTTTGGCCTGTTTGAGACCGGGGCGGAGGCAGCGGCGCTGGCGCGGAGGGTGCCGCACGGGTGGTGGGCCTGGGGCGGCACGTGCAATACCAAGCCGCACCAAGCACCGAAGGGCTTTACGGACCGCCTTACCAGCGCCTAATCAGAAGCTGTGCTGGGGCGTCGCCAAGCGGTAAGGCAGCGGACTTTGAATCCGCCATTCGAAGGTTCGAATCCTTCCGCCCCAACCAACCCATCTTGATCGAAGCCGCCCGGCGGGTCATACCCGTTGCCGGATCATGACCGTCCCTTACCTGGCCTGCATGGCACTTGTCGCCAACGTCTATGCGCTGCCGCCGCGTGTGCTGCCGGCTATTCAGCGCATCGAAGGCGGGCACGGCGGGAGCGTAAGCATCAACCGAAACGGCTCAGAAGACTATGGTGTGATGCAAGTAAATAGCACCTGGCTACCGGCGCTGTCGCAATATACAGGGCTTAGCCAAACGAACGTACGCCAGCAACTGATTATCCATGATTGCTTCAACATCGCCGCAGCCGGCCTGATCTTGCGGAC
The DNA here is from genome assembly GCA_965246925.1 of Acetobacteraceae bacterium. Taxonomy (GTDB): domain Bacteria; phylum Pseudomonadota; class Alphaproteobacteria; order Acetobacterales; family Acetobacteraceae; genus JANPPS01. Next base: position 863,694 of record OZ251994.1, read on the forward strand.
GGAGTTGGACGCTGCACACGGTGACCTGCTGACGGCGGTGGGGAATTACCACTCGCACACGCCAGTGCATCATTTTCATTATCGCACGCAAGTCTTGGCGGCGGCGCGTGAACTGTTCCAGCCCGGAAGCCGCCCCGTCGTGGCGCGGTAGGGGCGCCTCCTGAGAGGCGCCCCGTCGTGCTTAGCTGATGTCCCGCCTTAGCTCTTGATCGTGCCGTTCATGCCGGCTGGGAAGAACAGGCCGCTCGAGACGTTCTGCGCGCCATAGACGATGTTCAGCACCTGCCGCGGGGTACGGCGGTAGGTCTGGCCCTGATCGTCCGTCGGCGCGAAGTTGTAGAGGTTGCTGCCGATCGACAACGGCTGCTCACCGCCCGGTGCCAACTGGCCGCGGAGTGCGGCGATCTTGTTCACCGCGCCACTGCCGCCCAGGTTGGCAAGAATGGTGCGGATCGCGCCAGCATGATAGGCCTCGACCGCGAGGATCGACGCCGCGTAGGACAAGATGTCCTTGCTGGTCAGCAACGCCGCAGCGCCGCCGTAGGCCGTGACGCCCACGTCCTCAAACACGAACGCGCCCAGCAAGAAGCTGATCTCGTCCGCGAAAGGGTTGAAGGTCTGGCCCGGCACGATCAGGCCGGCAGCAAGGCCAAGATTGGTGAAGGCCGTCGTGAAGTCGATTGCCGGACGTGCCACAGCGGCGCTGCCGAGTACGGTGCGCAGGAACTTCACATGCACCTGCTCGTCGATGGCGATCTTAGTGGCGTACTGCTGCACATAGCTGCTGCGGAACGGCACGCCCGTGCCGCCCGTCACGCCGCCAGCGGTGCCCGTGCCGGTGGTGTCCGAAGCGGCGAGGCCCGTCCCGGTGACGGCGCGGAGGTAATACTCGGCCTCGAGATACTCGAGGTTCAGAGCGAAGTTGGCGATGTCGATGTCAGTGATGCCCTGCGCGAGGGCGGGCGTGCTAGTGGCCATGAGGCTACCGGTCGCCAGCGCCGCCATTGCGGCCGCGCCGACGGTCCCGGCGCTCACCCCAGCCAGCAATCCCCGGCGATCCACGCTCTTGGTGCTCAAATCGGCAGCCGCGGCGCCGTTATTGTTGGTGTCCATGTTCGCTTGCTCCAATGCCTTGATGGCTGGCTTTGCCTATAAACAGTCTGCACAGGCCATTTAAGATGGACCTGACAATTCTAGAACGTGGCGGCGAGGAAAGTGGATGCAACTAAACGATCCGCATGCGCCGATACGTGATCACGGTTCTGTGGCCGTGAGCCCCAAGATAATGCCCTGCACGCGTGCCGCGATGGACGGCCAGGCGTGGGCGTCCATCCAGCGCACCGCTTCCAACTGCAGCGCCACCCGAGTTGCGCCGCCGGACAGCAAGGCGCCAATCCCGTCGGCAATGTCCTCGGGCCGGGTGCCGCCGATCCGCATGACGGCGCCGCCCACATCGTCAAACAGCGGTAAGGGCGTCACAATCACCGGCGGCCCCGCGGCTAGGGCCGTGCGGACCGCCGCACTTGAAGCCTCCATGCTGGATTGCGTCGGAATCACAATCACGTCGCACCCGGACAGCAGCGCGAGCGAGCTGGCTTCCGGCAGAAACTCCGTATGCCATTCGATGACGTGTTCGAGGCCGGCCGCGTCCGCCTCGGCCCGGCAGCGGGCGATCTCGGCGGCCGAGACCGGGACGTCATACTCGGCATTGACCAACCGGAGGCGGGCGCCGGGGCGGGACCGGCGAAGGATGCGTATGGCCCGGATCAGCTCGGCGATGCCCTTTCCGGGTAGGAAGAAGCCGTAGCAGCCGATGATAGGCGCCTCGCCCGGCTCGGAGTCGCGGCGGGCGAGCCGGGCGATTACTCCATGCGGCACATGCAGCACGGTATCCGCTAGGCCCAAAGCGGCGAGGCGCTCCACATCCGCCCGGGTATGGACGATGATGCGTGACACGCGGCTGAGCGCGGTCAAGACGTCCGAACGCAACGCCTGGTCAAGCTCCGGCAGGTCGCGCGTATGGTGCAGAGTAACCATGACAGGCCGTCCTGCCAGTGCGGGGGCGGAAAGCAGCTCGGCAAGCCCCGCCCAGGGGATCAGGCCCGCCTGGTGCTGAATCACCGCCACGTCAGGGTCCTCGGCCGATATGGCCGAGATGAGCTGGCCCATGCTACCGGCCTCGCCAAATCGCCAGGCCACGCGGCTGGCGATGCCGCCGGATTGCTCGCCTGCAAACCGGTCATCGGCCAGAATGACGTGCTCGGCCATGTCCGGGCTGGGCGGCAAAGCCTCCAGCAGATGACGCGAGTATTCGGCGACACCGCAGCGCACCGTCCAACTGGTGACCCACAGAATCCGCACCGGCGGACGGGGTGGGCGCACCAGCAGATCGAGCGCCACGGCTTCGAGCCGCTCTACGAAGTGGCGGCGGCTCAGGCGCTGTCGTATTTGAATGCGGGCCCGGGACGCCCGTGCGCGGGCAGAGTCCGGGTCGGCCACCGCCTCGCGCAAAGCGGCTGCAAGATCGTCCAGGTCCGGTTCGGCCCACATCGATCCGGTGGAACTGAGGTGGCTTCCGCCTGATTTCAGCCGATAGCGGACCAGCCGGGCGGTCCCTTCGTCACAAAAATCCAAGTGACCGCCCATGCCGGTCACGATCAGCGGCAGGCCGGACGCCATCGCTTCGGCGGCGGGCAGGTTAAACCCCTCGCCGCGGGACGGCAGCACCATGGCGTCGGCGCGGGCATAGAGGTCAAGCACCGAAAGCTCGCCCAAATCGCGGTCGATCAGCTCGACCGGCGGCAGGTCTGGATCGGTGGCACGCAACGTGGCGATCTGCTGGGCCACGTCATTGTGCGGATTGGGAAAGCCCTTGATGACGAGCCGGACGGGATCGCCAGCCCGGAAAGCGCGGGCGTAGGCGCGCAGCAGAACGTCCACGCCTTTGCGAGGAAAACAGGACGATACGTGCAGGAACACGAAGGGACGCGCTGTATCAGACGCACCGTTGGTGCGCTGTCCGCTGGTCCGCTGCCGGGCGAGGGTTTCGAACCGGGCGAGGTCAGGTGCGTGGCCTACGGTGCGGATAGGCCGCGACACCCCGGAATCCGCCAGCGCCTTCGCCACGAAGCGGCTGGGGGCCAGCACGCCGTCAAACGTGTTCAGCGTGGCGACCATGCTGGCCGGCAGCAGCGACTCTTCCCAGAACGTCATCGCGAGCGTGAGGTCGCCACGGTGCTCCGGCAGCAGGATGGGATAATGCTGCGAGATCACGATCTCGGGCCCGGTCGGCGGGGCGGCGCGGTTTATCAGCGCCTGGGCGCTATAGGACAGATCGGACGCCGCGTCGGCTGGGAGCGGTCCGGGCGGAATGAGGCGTACCCGGCCTGGACGTATCTCCTCGACCGCCGCCGCCATGCCGCGGTTGACGGCTGCCAGGCTATAGCTGCCGTGGACGTGGCCCGTGATGGCGAAGTGCAGCATGGGCGCAAGTGCCTCGCGCGCCGCCGGGTCGGGTGGTGCGGCGGCCCCGGCCTCGATCAGCGCAGCTTGCATGGTGGGCCATTGCCGGGCCAGGGCGTGCCGGGCCAGCGCGGCCTGCTGCTCGTCCAGCAGGGCCTGGCGCGCGCCGGTCTCGGCGGCCATGGTCAGCATACGCTGTGCCACGGCGGCCGGGGCGCGGTCATGCAGCAGGCCGGACGGGCCCGCGACGTAGGGGACAGCGCCCGACGGCCAGGCCAAGACCGGCAGGCCAAGCACCATCGCCTCCACGAGCGGCACGCCAAATCCCTCATGCAGGCTCATCGAGACATAAAGATCAGCCGAGGCGTATTGCGCCGCAAGCTCAGCATCCGCGACGGGCCCGGTCAGGACCACGCCGTCCCCGAGGTCATGCGCCGCGATCCGCCCGGCGATGACGTCCAGATAGTCGCCGGGACTATCGGTCCGTCCCACCAGCACGAGGCGCGCCGGTCGCCCAAGGCGGGTGCGGAAGACGGCGAACGCGTCGATCAGATCGGCCTGCGCCTTGGACTGGATGACACGGCCGACGAACAGCACCGTGAATGGACGCGCGATGGCGGGGTCCCGGCCGGCGCCCGCACGGCTCCGCATAGCCTCGAGATCGAACAGCAGGTTCGACATGAGCACGCGGCCGAACCCGAGCCGGTGCAGTTCGAGCCCACTGAAGCCGCTGGGGGTCAACGCAGCGGTGACGCAATCCCGCAGCAGGGTGAGCTGTTCCCGCCCCAGCGCCGCATAACGCCGGATCGACTCGACATCCGGTAGGAACTCCGGCGGGGTGACGTTGTGGTAATACAGCAGCTTGGGCGCCGGTGACGCCAGCACCTGCGCCAGCGCGTCATGACCCATGGAGTGATGCACGATCAGCACGTGATGCGCCTGCATCGGCAGCTCATCGAGCGTCCGCAGCTCATCCGCGAGGGCCGGGTCGCGGATGTGCACGAAAATGTCGCTGCGGTAGCCAAGCTGCCGGAGCTGAGTCCGGATCAGCAGCATGCTATTCGTGACCGCATCCCCGGTGGCCGAGCCGGAGTGGAACTGATGGACCGCGATCCGTCTGGGGTGCACGGCGGCGAGTGGCGGCTCGCGCGGACTAGCGGCCGGCAGGGCTTGCAATACGGCCGGGCCCGCTTCTTCGGTTCTTCTGAACGGCACGACCGGCGGCGGCGGCTCGGGTGCGGCGGGCACCGTGAGCCGCCTGCCCGGACGCAGGCGGGACATGACGGCGCGGAGCGGCCAGGTGAGGCGCCAGGACGTACTGTGGTGCGTCGCCTGCAGCCAGGCGCGCATGGCCGCCGCGTCGCTAGCCGCCGCCCGGGCCGCGGTATCGAGCGCGCCGATCTGTGCCTCCGCGGCTTCGGCACGCTGCAGCGCCTCTGCCGCCTTCGTGTCGCACGCCCGGCCCCACGCATCTGCCTCGATCCGCTTGCGGTTTGCCTCGTCCCGGTTCTGTTCGGCGACGATGCGGCGGACCCGGTCGTCGGTCGAGGCGCGGGCGGTCTCGATCGCGCGGGCATACGCGGCCTCGGCACTGCGTTCCGCCACCCGCGCCCGCTCCGCCGCGTAGGCCGCCTGCCGCTCCTGCTGCGCGGCCCGCCGGGCCCAGGCTGCGTCGGACACGCGAACGTAGTTGTCGAGTACGTTGACGGGCGTCTGGAAGTGCCGGCCCAGCGCGTCCCACCACTCATCGGCGACATAGAAACGGTTCAGCCCGTCGAAGATGCCGAACCGGTAGCCAGCGTCCAGTACGATCGGCTCCCACTCATGATGGCCGGGGGTGGCCGAGAGCGGCAGGGTGGCCTCTATGAGGATGACGCGGGGGCGGAAGGCCTGGAAATCGCAGCCTTCGAGCGCCGCGCGCTCGGCGCCCTCCACATCGATTTTTAAGAACTGAATGTCGTCCCGCCCATGCTCCGCCAGGATGGAGCGGAGCGGGCGGACCGGCACCGTCTCGGTCCGCGGCGCAAACCCGTGCATGGACAGCATGGACGCGTTGGCCTGATCGGTCGTGGACAGCCCGCTATCGTCCACCACGTGTAGCGCCGCTGTGCCTTCTACCGCACCGGCGGCCACGGCCAGGGTCACGTCGCGCGGACGGGCCCGGGCGATGGCGGCGGCCAGGCGGGGTGCGGCTTCGATATTGATGCCATGCCAGCCCCGGTCATAGAACGCGCGGGTGACCGAGTCCTCGTCGGCAAAAGCCGCTCCTACATCGACGTAGAAGCCGCGCTCGATGTCCTGGAAGCACCGCCATAGAATAACGTCTTCGCTATTCTGCGCGTAGGAGACGAACGGCATCGCGATGCCGATTGAGGGGGCGTCGCCGTCGTGATGGGAATCAGGCATCGGCGCGCCTGCGCATTCGCACCCTCACCGGAGACCGCCCCGCGCGGGCGATGCCTGATTGCGCAAGATGTCGAGGCCGGACGGCGCCCGGAGGCTACGAAACTGCATGGCTCCTTGTGCCCCGTCCACCGGCGAAGGGAAAGTGCCGGGCACCGGGGGCGGATCGCCACCGGTGACCGGGTTGAGGCCTGGAAGCGTGAGGGCCGCCGGCGTGCCCGGCGCGGCCGGAACGCCCGGCGCAAAGAGGCCTGTTCCTTGTTCGCCCGGGCGGGGCCTGGTGGTGTCAAAAGCCGGGCGGATGATCTGCGGACCACCCGGCCCGATGAGCGTGACCTGGCCAGGCTCGATCCGCTGGACCGCGAAGTGTCCGAGGATGCCGCCCTCACGCACCACCAGCGGATGCACCGGGTCGGCAAAGATGGCACTGCGTCCGGCCGCCGTAATCAGTATGCCGGTCAGCCGCGGCGGTGGCGTCTCGGCCCCGGCCGCTGCCATGGGCGCCAGTGCGGGCGCGGGCGGGCGGCGGTCTGGGCTGAATGCCGGGCGGGCCAGCAACATGGCTGCCCACTCGGCCCCGTGATCCGCCGCCGGGGCCGGCGGAGCCGCGACGGCCGGGCCCGAAGGCGTCACCGCGGCAGGCAGCGGGACCGGCGGGATGCGGGATGCAGGCCGCAGCTCCCACGCTAGCACGCCCGTGAGGCCGAGCGCGGACGTGAACAGCATCGCTAGGACCGCGCGGCCCCCGTTCATCCCGCTTTTCCAGACCGGAAGGCGATGACGGTGAAGCTTGCCGACAGCACCTGCCCGGCGGTCGTATCGACCGAGTTCAGCGGCTGCATTTGGACGTCGTCCACCAGGATGCGCGGGTTCGCTTCCTCCAATGATTTGAGCAAGCCCACCAGCGCCGGCCAGGATCCGTTCAGCACCAGCCGGAGGCTGATGCGCCGGTAGTCCCCCGCCGGCTCGGACGGCAGGACTTCGGCGCTCGCCAGCGTCAGGTGTTCGCGGAGCGCCAGGGTCTCGGCCTGGCCCTGCAACGCGGCGGCGGCCACCGCATCGCTGCCGCCGTCCAGCAGCGACCGAGCCGGGCCCGGACGGCTGGCCTGGGCCTGTCCAGCCTGTTTCAGCGCATCGAGGCCCGCCGCTGCCGCGGCCATGCGCCGGGCCAGGGCCTGACGCTGTTCCAGCCGCTCCGCCGCGTCCGCGTGCCAGGCCAGCAGAGGCTGGGCGATGGCGGCCCAGCCTACGCCCAGCACCGCGACCAGCAATGCCACGGCCAGCAGACGCCCGCGCGGACCGGTGGGGAGCGTCGTGTCCATCGAGGCTATGGCCCGAACTCGGTCCGGATGGAGAACACGTCCCCGCGCGCGCCCTCGACCCGGGTGACCGGGGCGGCGAAGGCGGCGCCGCGGAAGGACGGTTCAGCCGCCAGCAGCGGTATAAGCCGTGCCGCAGAGCCGGAACGGCCCGAAAGGGACATCACGCGCTGACGAATGGTCAGCGTGGTGAGATAGGCATCATCGGGCAGCACGGCGGTGAGCGCGGCGGCCATCTCCATGACGTGCCCGACGCGCTCGGCCTCCGCCATCAATGGGTCCACCGCAGCGCTGGTGGCCAAGCGGCGGCGCAGTTCGGCGGCCTGCTCCACCGCCGGGCGCAAGCGGGTGATCTCGGCCTCGGTGGTGGCGAGCGCGCGCTGTTGCAGCACGAAGGGTGTGGCGGCGGTGGCGGCGGCCAGCAGCACGCAGGCCGCGGTGGCAAGTTGTATGGGACGGTGCAGGCTGGCCCGCGCGCGTCCAGCCTGGGCGGCGAGCGGAATGTTCCAGCTGCCGCCGCCAGCCCGGGGCGCCAGGACGGTGGTGGGGTCGAGGCCCATGGACCGCAACCGGCCGAGCGCCGGGCCAACCGCCATGCGGGGCAGCAGGGCCACGCGCACTTGTAGCTTGCCGGCGGCCTTGTCCCTGGACTCGATCCGGTAGGCCGACGCCACTTCGGCCAAAGCGAACGGGGAGATGCGGTCGATCTCGAACGCCACCACCCGCGGTAGCTCCGGCTCGGCCGCGATGGGCAGCGTGACCGGGCGCTCCAGCACGACGCCGTCCGGGACGCGAAGTGCGACGGGCCTGGGCCGGCCTCCCCGCGCGGGCGCCCGGGTGGGCAGCTCGGAGCGTCCCCGGCGGAGCCATAGCTGGATTTCGCCGCTGGGGACCGCGTCCGCGATCAGCGCGGGGCCGCGATCCTCCCGCTGGCGCAAGCGTTCCGGCAAGAGGCCGGCGAGCTGTGACCCCCACCATGAAAAGAACCCGCCGAACACCATTGGAACCGATCACCCCTGCTATCGGAACGTCTCATAGCGAAATCCGGATGCACGGTCACGCCGGGCCGCGGGACGGTGCGTGTCAGCTCGCCAGATCGTTAAGGCTCAGCATGGCGAGCAGCAGGGAGGTGACGATCCCGGCGATCAGCGCGCCCATCACCACCGTGACACCGGGCACCAGCAGCGCCACCATCCGCTGCAGGCCGATGCGCGAGGCCTCCTCATGGATGTCGGCCGCGCGGAGCGCCATGGGGCCGAGCTGGGCGGTCTCGTGGCCCAAACGCAGCAAGGTCGGCAGCGTCAGTGGGAACAGGGCCGAGTCCCGGATGGGCGCCGACAGATCGCCACCGCCCCGCGCGGCCTCGATCGCGGAATCCACCACGGCGGCGGCTGCGGTGTTGCCCAGCGTATCCCGCGCCACGTCTAGCGCGGGCACGAGCGGCACGCCATTGGTCAGCAAGGTGCCGAACGTGCGGGCGAACCGCGCGGCCAGCACCTCCCGCAGCAGGCCGCCCGCGACCGGCAGGCGCAGCAACAGGCGGTCCGCCCGCAACTGGACTGCCGGGCGGCGCAGCGCTTGACGCAGCGCCACGGCGGTCAGCAGCGCGGCCAGTAGCCCGGCCGGTCCATACGCCGTCAGCGCCGCACCCGCATCGATCACGAACTGGGTCGAGGCTGGTAATGCTGCGCCGTTCTGCTCGAACAACGGCACGAATTGCGGCAGCACCGTCGTCAGCAGCATCACCACGGAGGCGGCCGACGCCACGATCAAGATGCCGGGATATATCAAGGCCGAGCGCAGATTGGCCTGCATCGACCGCTGCCGGTCCAGCAAGCCCGCCAGCCGGTCCAGCGTCGCGGCCAGCCGCCCGCTGGCCTCCCCGGCGCGCACCATCCCGATCAGGACGGGCGGAAAGCTCGCAGGCTCCGCTCCCAGCGCCGCCGTCAGAGTCTTGCCGTCGCGCACCGCAGCGCGGATCCGCCCGACCGTCGCCGTGACCCGGCGCCCGGGCGATAGCTCCGCCTGGAAACGCAGCGCCCGGTCGAGGTCGAGGCCTGCGCCCAGCATGACCGCAAGGCCCCGCACGAACTGCGCCACCTCGGCACCACGCAGCCGGCCGCTACCGCCGATGCTGGTGTTCAGCAGCCTCGACAACCCGCCTGCCTCGGCGCCGGCCGGCTCGGCGCGCATCGGCGTGCTGCCCTGAAGCTGTAACGCACGGGCTACGGAGATTTCGTCGGCGGCCTCCATCTCGCCCTGCTCGATCTCGCCCGAGGGGCCGACGGCTGTGAAGCTGAAGCGCGGCATCAGAGCTCCGCCCGGATGCTGCGGACGACGTCTTCGATCGTGGTGAGGCCGGCGAGCGCCGCATCCAGCCCGGCGTCGAAGAGCGGGACCATGCCGCCCGCCACCGCCTCCCGCTCGATCTCGGTGTGCTCGGCGCGGGCGAAGATCAGGCGCTCGATCGCGGCGGTCGGCTGCAGGAACTCGGCGATGGCGAGGCGCCCGCGGTAGCCGGTGTTGCGGCATTTGGCACAGCCGGCGGCGTGCCATAGCGTGATGGGCCGGGCGGCGCGCGCCTCCAGCCCGAAACGCTCCACCAACTCGGGCGGTGCATCCGTGGGACGGCGGCAATGCACACAGAGCCGCCGCACCAGACGCTGCGCCAGCACCCCGCGCAGGACCGCCGTCATAAGGTAGTCTTCCAGCCCCATGTCGCGCAGCCGGGTTATGGTCGCGGCCGCCGAGTTCGTGTGCACCGTGGACAGCACCAGATGTCCGGTGAGCGCGGCCTGCACCGCGATCTGCGCGGTATCCTGGTCGCGGATCTCCCCTACCATGATCACGTCCGGATTGTGCCGGAGGTTCGAGCGCAGCAGGCTCGCGAAGGTGAGGTCGATTTGCGGCTTTACCTGGCTTTGCACGATGCCGTCGATCTCGTACTCGATCGGATCCTCGATCGTCACGACCTTCCGCTCGACCGTGTTCAGGGAGGTAAGGCCGGTATAGAGCGTCGTGGTCTTGCCACTGCCGGTCGGCCCGCTGACGAGCACGATGCCGTTCGGCAGCTGCAGCGCGGCCTCGAACCGGCTGACGACGCCGGGGGTGAGGCCGAGCGCGCTCCAGTCGAACGAGACGGCGCTGCGGTCCAGCACGCGCAGCACGACGGTTTCGCCATGCAGGGAGGGAATGGTCGCGACGCGGAAATCGATCTCCTGGCCGCGCACCGCCATCTGGATGCGCCCGTCTTGCGGTAATTGCCGCTGTGCAATGTCGAGCCGGGCCATGATCTTGATGCGGGAGACGATGGCCGATGAGAGCGCGGCCGGGGGGCTGTCGGCCTCCACCAGCACGCCGTCGTTGCGGTAGCGGATGCGAAGCCGCGTCTCGAACGGCTCGATGTGGATGTCGGACGCTTGGGTCTCGACCGCCCGGGCGATGATTTGGTTCACGAGGCGGATGACCGGTGCTTCGCTGGCTAGATCGCGCAGCCGCTCCGCGTCATCCTCGAGCGGCGCGGCGCCGGCCTCGGCTGCGGGACCGCCGGGCTGCTCCGGATATAGCCGGCCGAAGGCGGTATCCATCTCGAGCGGCACGGCGGCGGCGAGCGTGACCGGCAGGCCGGTGGCGGCCGAGATCGCGGCACGGACGTATTGGTCCAGCGGATCTGCGGCGGCCACGCGCAGTTCAGCGCCGGACGCACCCGTCTCGACGGCCAGCGGCAGCACGCGGGCATTATGCAAGAAGCGGCGGGACAGACGCTCCGGCAAGACGGGCGCCGCGGGATAGTCGGCGGGCACGGCCACCTGGATGCCGAGCAGGCTGGCGAAGGCATGCGCGAGGTCCCGCTCGTTGACCAGGCCGAGCTGCCCCAGCACGGCGTCCACCCGCTTGCCCGACCCTTCCGCGACCCGGCGCGCCCGCTCCAGCGCCCTCGCGTCACACAGATTGCGGTCGAGCAGGAGACGAAGCAAGTCCTCGGCCCGGTCATCATGCCCAGCGGCGGGAACAGGGCGGAGCATGGTCGAACCTCCGGACGCCGGCCCATGGCGGGCCGCTGCACGAGATAGGCGGCACGTGCGGCGGCGGCAAGCGCGGTCGATCATTCCTGAAGTCAACACCCGCCGCGTTTCATTCATAGGGAGTAGAGAACGCCAAGGCGCCATGACGCCTTATCCCTTGCGAAGGCTTGATACCTTGGCGTTCTTTGGCGCCTTTGCGTTTCCTCGTCGGCCCAAAACAAGGGATCAGGCATTCGCCGGTTGGTCATCGTGCCGGACTAGGGCAAAACGTGAGAATGAGGGTGGATGGCAAAGGACCCGGCGGAGTGACGACACAAGCAGACTTCGACGATCATGCGACGCCTGGCGACATCCGCGCCTGCTTTCGCCTTTTGCTGGGCCGCGATCCTAATCCGGAGGAGTGGCCCGGTCACTCCGCCCGGGCCGGAGAAAGGCTGGCGTTGGTGGTGGCGAGCTATCTGGACAGCCTGGAATTTGCCCGGCGGCGGCTCATGTCGTCATCCGGGGCGGCCGCGCCGCAGATGACCGAGGCCCATGGCTTCAAGATCCTGGCCGATCCGGAGGACCTGGCGGTCGGCCGGGCGGTGCTGGCCGGAAGCTATGAGCCGGAGGTCGCGGCGGCGTTCCGCACGCTGCTGCGGCCGGGCATGGGCGTGATCGACATCGGCGCCAACATTGGCTTTTTCACCATGCTCGCGGCAAGCATCGTGGGTTCCTCCGGGTCGGTCCTAGCGCTGGAGCCGAACCCGCGCAACGCGCGGCTGGCAGAGGCGAGCCGGCAGCTCAACGGCTATGCCCAGGTCACGGTGATGCAGGCGGCCGCCGGGCGGGTGGCGGGCATGCTCACGATCAATACGTCCTTCTCCAACGGCACCACGTCGGCGATCGACCCGGATGCGCTGCTGGCTGCGGAGACGGTTGCATGCCTGCCGGTGGACGCCATCGCCTGGGACGGGCCGCGCATCCACCTGATCAAGATCGACGTGGAAGGGGCGGAGTACAATGCGCTGCTGGGCTGCCGCGCGCTGATCCGGAGGGACCGGCCGGCGCTTATCATGGAGTTCGGACCCGGGCAGCTACCGGGCATCTCGGGCATAACAGGCGAGGCGCTGCTGCAGTGGATCATCGCCCAAGGGTATGGCCTGGCGGTGATCGAGCCATCGGGGCCGCCGACGGAGGCCGGGGGGGATTGGCATGCGGTGATGCGGGCCTATACGGCGCGGGGCACCGACCACATCGACCTGATTGCGATGCCCTTGGCCAGGACCCGGCCTTACCGCCAGTGACCGTACGCTTGTTGTTGGCGACGATAAACTTATCGTGCAAGCTGTTTGCATCAACAAAGGCCCGATCCGGCCAATAGGAAACGCCATGACACTGACCCGCCGCACCCTCGCCGCCGGCCTTGCGACCGCGGCGGTCGTTCCCCGCGCCCGCGCTGCATCGTCCGAGCCGATCCGCGTGGGCCTCATGCTGCCGTATTCCGGTACGTTTGCGCAGTTGGGGGATAGCATCACCCAGGCGCTCGAGATGTTTCTGGCCGGCCGAGACAGCAGGCTGGGTGGGCGTCCGGTGACGATCATCAAGCTCGATGACGCGTCCGACCCGGCGGCGGCGCCGCAGAACGTGAACCGGCTGCTGAACCGGGACAAGGCGGACGTGCTTGTTGGAACGGTACACTCGGGCGTCGTGATGGCGTTGGTGCAGGCGTCGCGCGAGAAGGGCGTGCCGCTGATCATCCCCAATGCGGGCAACGTCTCGGCATCCCGCGAGCTTTGCTCCGATAGTGTATTCCGCACGTCGTTTACCAATTGGCAACCGGCGTACGGCATGGGCAAGGCGCTGGCGGCCACGGGAGTGAAAAAGGCGGCCTGGGTCTCGTGGGATTATGCGGCCGGGAAGGAGGCCGGCGAAGGCTTCCGGGACGGGCTCAAGGCTGGTGGGGCGGAGATGACGAACACCCTGCTGCTGCCGTTTCCGGAAACCAACTTCCAGCCGATCTTGGCGCAGCTGCCGGGCTTGGGGGTGGAGGCGGTGGGCGCGTTCTTTGCCGGCGGCGGCGCGGTGCAGTTCGTGCGGGATTACGCGGCGGCGGGTCTGAAGGACAAGCTGCCGCTCTGTGGCTCGGGGTTCCTGACGGAGGGCACCTTGAAGGCGCAAGGCGATGCGGCGGAGGGGGTACGCACCGGGCTGCATTATGGGGACGGGCTCGACAATGCGCGCAACACGGCGTTCCGCAAGGCGTTCCTAGCCAAGGCCGGGCGGGAGGCGGACGTGTACGCGGTGCAGGGCTATGACGCCGGGCAGCTGCTGGCGGCGGGGCTGGATGGCGTGAAGGGCGATCTGGAGGCGGACAAGGCGCTGTTTGCCGCGATGCGCGGCGCGACGATCGACAGCCCGCGTGGCCGCTTCACGCTATCGGCCGGGCATAGCCCGGTGCAGAACATCTATTTGCGGGAGGCACGGGGCGGGCTCAATGTCGTGACCGGCATCGCCGCGGCGGATTTGGCCGACCCGGGGACGGGGTGCAAGCTGGTTTGAGCCACGCCGCCATTGCGAGCCACCCCTTGTTGGCGCGGCAGCCCAGGGCGGCGCGGACCGGCTTGGCGGCGCTGGATCGCGTCGGCCAAGCGGGCTCGCAATGACGAGAATCGCATGATCGTTCAAATCCTGAACGGACTGCAATACGGCTTGCTGCTGTTTCTGATCAGTAGCGGGCTTACGCTGATCTTCGGCGTGCTGGGGGTGATCAACCTCGCGCATGGCAGCCTGTTCATGGTGGGTGCGTATGTGACATTCCTGGTGGCGCAGCTGGGCGCGGGGCTTTGGCTGTCGTTGCCGGTGGCCATACTGGGCGGTGCCGTCTTCGGCGTGCTGCTGGAGCGGTTCCTGTTCCGGCGATTTTATCACCGTCCGCATTTGGACCAGGTCTTGCTGACGTTTGCGCTGATCTTGTTGTTCGAAGAGGGCCGTTCAGTCGTTGCGGGCAATGATTTCCATTCGGTCGCAGTTCCGGCGATCTTGGATTTTGCCGTGCCGGTGACGGCCGGCTTTGCCTATTCGGCCTACCGACTGGCGGTGCTGGCGGCGTGCCTGGCGGTGGCCGCGGCGATGTTTTGGATGATCGAGCGCACGAGAATCGGCAGCACCATCCGCGCGGCGGCGGAGAAGCCGGAGATGGTGGATCTGCTCGGGCTCGATGCAAGGCGGGTGCATATGCTGGTGTTCGGTGCCGGGACCGCGCTGGCCATGCTGGGAGGTGCTTTGGCCGCGCCGCTATACTCGGTCTATCCGGGCATGGGGGACGGGTTTCTGATCATCAGCTTCGTCGTGGTGGTGGTAGGAGGCCTGGGCTCGGTCGCGGGGGCGTTCTGGGCGGCGCTGCTGATAGGATTGGTCGATACGCTAGGGAAGGTCTGGCTGCCGGTGGGCGCCGGGGCAGCGGTTTATGTGCTGATGGCGGCCGTCTTGCTGGTGCGCCCGGCGGGGCTGTTTGCGCGGGCACGCGGATGACGGTGCCGGGCTGGCGGGGGACGCTCGCGCTGGTGGCGTGCGCGGTTGGTGTGGCGGTGGTGCCATTGATCGCCACGCCGTATTATACCGGCTTCATGGCCACCACGCTGGTGGCGGCGACCTTCGCGCTCAGCCTGCAATTGCTGGTGGGTGCGGCGGGAATGGTCAGCCTGGGCCATGCGGCGCTGTTTGGCGTAGGCGCGTATAGCGTTTGGTTTCTGACCCCGGCGGGGGCGGACGGACCCAGTATCGCGCTGACCCTGCCAGTCGCAATCCTGGCCAGTGCAGTCGTGGCGTTGGGCATGGGCGCGCTATCTTTGCGCACCAAGGGCTTCTTTTTTCTGATGACGACGCTGGCACTGGGTCAGCTGGTGTTCTTTGTGTTCCATGACACGAAACTCGGCGGTGGGGCGGATGGCGTTTTCATCGCCCGGCCCGTGCTGGGGGTGGGGGATTGGATCTGGACCGTGCCGCGGCGGCTCCGCCCGTCGATGTTGTTGTGGGTCAATCTGGCTGTGCTGGTGCTGGTGTATGCTAAATTGGCCTGGCTGATGCGGACCCTATTCGGCCGGGCGCTGCTGGGGATCGGCGCCAATGAGCACCGGATGGCGGCGCTGGGCTTGCCGACATACCGCTACAAGTTAGCGGCCTTCACCCTGGGCGGCGCGCTGGCGGGGGTGGCCGGGCACCAATGGGCCATGACCGAGGCATTCGTCAGCCCGGAGCTGCTG
Source organism: Acetobacteraceae bacterium (assembly GCA_965246925.1). Classification (GTDB taxonomy): domain Bacteria; phylum Pseudomonadota; class Alphaproteobacteria; order Acetobacterales; family Acetobacteraceae; genus JANPPS01. The sequence goes on from OZ251994.1 coordinate 879,147, forward strand.
GGCTGGCATCGCTCGGCGCTGGCGTTGCTGGCCATCGTGCTGGGCGGCGGTGGGGCGCTGTATGGCCCCATTCTCGGTGCGGTCGCATTCGCTGTGCTCGGCGAGGCCGCCGGGCTGCTGACGGAGCGGCAGCATCTGGTCGAGGGTCTGGTCATCCTGCTGGTGGTGTTGGTGCTGCCGCGCGGGCTGGCAGGCATCCGGGCATGACGGTGCTGTTGGAAGCGGCGGGTCTCGTGCGGCGCTTTGGCGGGTTGGCGGCGGTGGGCGGGGTGTCGCTGACGCTGTCCCGCGGCACGCTGCATGCGGTGATCGGGCCCAATGGGGCGGGGAAGAGCACGCTGACCAACCTGCTATCGGGCGAGCTGCGGCCCAGCGCCGGCACCATCCGTGTGGCGGGCGTGGACGCGGCGGGGTGGCCGGCCTGGCGGTTCGCCCGGGCGGGCGTGGGCCGCTCGTTCCAGCGAACCAACGTGCTGCGCGATATGAGCGTGCAGGAGAATGTGCGGCTGGCCGCGCAGACCGGCTGCACGCCCTGGCGCCGGCTCTGGCGCTCCGCCGCCGATTCGGCGCCGCTCCGGCTGGCGCGGGATGCGGTCGAGCGAGTGGGGCTGGCGGAATTGGCCCCGCGTGGCGCGGCGATCCTGAGCCACGGGCAACTCCGGCAACTCGAGATCGCGATGGTGCTGGCGACGGCGCCGCAGGTGCTGCTGCTGGACGAGCCGTTGGCCGGAATGGGGGCGGAGGAGGCGGAGCGGATCGCCACGCTGCTGCGCGCGCTAGCGGTGGATCACGCGGTGCTGCTGATTGAACATGATATGGATGTGGTTTTCGCGGTGGCCGACAGCATTACTGTCATGGTTGATGGGCTGGTGCTGGACGAGGGCACGCCCGCCCAGATTCGCGCCAGCGCCCGGGTGCGAGACGCGTATCTGGGGCACGCGGCGTGATCATCGAGGCGCACGGCCTGCATACCTATTATGGCGCGAGCCATATCCTGCGCGGGGTGGAGCTGGCGGTAGCTCCGGGTCAGGCAGTGGGGCTGATGGGGCGGAACGGCATGGGTAAGACCACGCTGATCCGCACGCTGCTGGGCCTGGTGCCGGCGCGGTCCGGAGTGGTGCTGGTGGATGGGCAGGACGTGGCCGAGTTGGCGCCACACCGCCGGGCGCGGCTGGGGATCGCGGTGGTGCCGGAGGGGCGGGGCGTGTTTGCGTCGCTCACGGTGCGGGAAAACCTGCTGCTCGCCGCCCGGCCCGGCGATGACGGCGCCACGCGCTGGACGCTCGACCGCGTGCTGGCGACCTTTCCACGCCTGCAGCAGCGCATCGGATATAAGGGTGGCCAGCTGTCGGGGGGCGAGCAGCAGATGGTGGCGATCGGGCGGGCGCTGATGACCAGCCCGCGTCTGCTGATCTTGGATGAGGCGACCGAGGGTTTGGCGCCGCTGATCCGCGACGAGATCTGGCGCATCATCGGGCTGATCCGCGCCGATGGGATCGCGACGCTGGTGGTGGACCGGACGGTCGCGTCGGTCTTGAGCCTAGTGGACCGGGCGTCCGTGCTCGTCAAAGGCGAAATGGTGTATGACGGCCCGCCCACTGCATTACTAGCCGACCCGGCGCTGTTGGAGCGCTACCTGGGCGTCTAAGCCCGCACTATGGAAGAAAGGTTGGTCATGTGAACGGTGACGGGCTAACCTCTGGGCAATAGGGCCAGAACCCAGACGAGGAAACCATGCTCGATTCCGTCCAGACCGTGTTGCATGACGCCGTGCAGGAAGACGTGGCCAGCGGTCACTTCCGCTGCAAGCGCAACATCTTCACCGATCCGGACGTGTTTGAGCTTGAGATGAAGCATATCTTCGAAGGCAACTGGATCTATTTGGCGCATGAGAGCCAGATTCTCAACGTCAACGACTATTTCACGACCTTCATGGGGCGGCAGCCGGTTTTCATTGCGCGCAACAAGGCGGGCGAGCTGAACGCGTTCATCAACGCCTGTAGCCACCGCGGCGCGATGCTGTGCCGGCACAAGAAGGGTAACAAAGCCGCCTACACCTGCCCGTTCCATGGCTGGACGTTCAATAACTCCGGCAAGCTGCTGAAGGTGAAGGACAGCAACGGGGCGGGCTATCCGGAGAACTTCAACACGGACGGCTCGCATGACCTGACCAAGGTGGCGCGGTTCGAGGCCTATCGCGGCTTCTTGTTCGGCAGCCTCAATCCGGACGTGAAGCCGTTGCTGGAGCATCTGGGAGAGGCGGCGAAGATCATGGACCTGATCGTGGATCAGGCGCCGGACGGGCTCGAGGTGATCCGCGGCTCGTCCAGCTATGTCTATGACGGCAATTGGAAGCTGCAGACGGAGAACGGGGCGGACGGATATCATGTGACCGCCGTGCACTGGAACTATGCCGCGACCACCAATCGCCGCAAGCAGGCAGTGGAGGAGGACAAGACGCGGGCGATGGACGCCGGGTCATGGGCGAAGCAGGGCGGCGGCTTCTATTCGTTCGACCACGGGCATCTACTGCTATGGACCCGCTGGGCCAATCCCGAGGACCGTCCGAACGCGGATAAGCGGGAGGAATATACGGCGCAATTCGGTGAGGCGCGGGCGGACTGGATGATCGGCAAGTCCCGCAATTTGTGCCTGTATCCGAATGTGTATCTGATGGATCAGTTCAGTTCGCAGATCAGGACCTACCGCCCGATCGCGGTCGATAAGACCGAGGTGACGATCTACTGCATCGCGCCGCGCGGCGAAAGTGATGCGGCGCGGAGCCACCGTATCCGGCAATACGAGGACTTCTTCAATGCGTCCGGCATGGCGACGCCGGATGATCTGGAGGAGTTCCGGTCTTGCCAGATCGGCTATGGGGGTCAGGCCTCACCTTGGAATGACTTGTCGCGCGGCGCCACGCACTGGATCACCGGACCGGATGAGGGCGCCGACGCGATCGGCCTGCAGCCGCTGCTGTCCGGCGCGCGCACCGAGGATGAGGGGCTGTTTGCGGTGCAGCACCGCTATTGGATGGAGACGATGCAGCGCGCGGTCGCCTTGGACTGAGCCGGTCGCACCCGCCCCCACATGGTTGATCATATGCTGACCCAAGAAGAAGCGTGCCAGTTCCTTTACCGGGAAGCCCGGTTCCTCGATGATAAGCTGTGGGATGACTGGCTCGCGCTCTATGCGCCGGAGGCCGAGTTCTGGATGCCGTCTTGGGATGACGACGACCAACTGGTCAGCGACCCCATGCGCGAGGTGTCGCTGATCTACTACCCGCATAAGGGCGGGCTGGAGGACCGGGTGTTCCGCATCCGGACCGAGCGGTCGAGCGCCACCTCCCTGCCGGAGCCGCGGACCGGGCATAACATCACCAATGTCGAAATCCTGGCTCAAGACGGCGTAACCTGCACCCTGCGGTTCAACTGGTTCACGCTGAATTTCCGCTACAAGACGGTGGATACTTATTTTGGGACCAGCACCTACACCTTGAACATCGGTGGACCGACGCCGCTGATTACCAAGAAATACGTGGTGCTGAAGAACGACTATATTCACCACGTCATCGACATCTACCATATCTAGGGAGCCGGCGATGGGTTATAATGTCGCTCTCAACTTCGAAGACGGTGTGACGCGGTTCGTGGACTGCGCTTCGTCCGACACCGTCGCGGACGCCGCGTATCGCCTCGGCCTCAACATCCCGCTGGACTGCCGGGACGGCGCGTGCGGCACCTGCAAGCTGTTCTGCGAGTCCGGCACCTTCGACGGCGGCGAGTATATCGAGGACGCGCTGACCGATGCCGAGGCCGCTGAAGGCTATGCGCTGGCCTGCCAGATGAAGCCGCGCTCCGACCTCGTGCTGCGCATCGCCGCCAGCTCCGCCGTCTGCAAGACCAAGCCGGCGCCGTTCAGCGCGACCATCGCCTCGGTCAACCGGCTATCCGAGACCACGACGATGTTCACCCTCGATGTCACGGAAAAGCTGGCGTTCCTGCCCGGCCAGTATGTGAATATCGAGGTGCCGGGCAGTGGGCAGCACCGCTCGTACTCGTTCAGCTCGCCGCCCGGCGCGCTGGCCGAGTTCCTGGTGCGCCACATCCCGGGCGGCCTCATGACCGGTTTCCTGTCGGCGGCACAGCCCGGCACGCCGGTGACGTTCACCGGCCCGGTCGGCGGCTTCTATCTGCGCCCGGTCGTCCGCCCGGTGCTGATGCTGGCGGGCGGCACCGGGCTCGCGCCGTTCCTGTCCATGCTGGACCACGTGACGGCCAGCGCGCACCCGATCCACTTGGTCTATGGCGTGACGCACGCCGCCGATCTGGTGGCGCTCGACCGGCTGGACGCGGTCACCGCCCGGCTGCCGGCGTTCAGCTATGTCAGCACGGTCGGGGAATACGTGACCCAGCACCTCCAGGGTGCGCCATCTGGTGAGTTCGACCTCTATCTGTGCGGCCCGCCCGCCATGGTGGAGGCCGTGCGTACGCATTTCGCGGCGGCCGGAATCACCCCGGCGAGTTCCCGTTATGAAAAATTCAACCCGAGTGGCGTATGACGGACCGGTTCGCGGGCAAGACCGCCGTCGTTACCGGGGCCGCCCAGGGCATCGGCCGGGACGTGGCGCTGCGCCTCACGCGGGAGGGTGCGCGCGTCATCCTGGCGGACCGGTCGCCGCTGGTGCACGAAGCCGCGGCCGAATGCGGCGGGCAGGCCGTGCTCGCCGATATGGAGCAGTATGCGGACTGCGTGCGCGTCATGGGCATCGGCCCGGTGGACGTGCTGATCAACAATGTGGGCGGCACCATCTGGGCCCAGCCCTACGCCGATTACGACGAGGCGCAGATCGAGGCGGAAATCCGCCGCTCGCTATTTCCAACCCTCTGGTGCTGCCACGCGGTGCTGCCCGGCATGATCGCGGCCGGGCGGGGGGCGATCGTGAACCTCTCGTCGGTGGCGACGCGCGGGCTGAACCGGGTGCCGTATGCGGCGGCCAAGGGCGGGGTGAACGCGCTGACGGTGGGGCTTGCCTGGGAGTATGCCGGGCACGGCATCCGCGTGAACGCGGTGGCGCCGGGCATGACGGAGGCGCCGCCCCGGCGTATCCCGCGCAACCCGGCGCCGCGCACGCAGCAGGACATCGACGGGTTCGCCGTCGTGGCCGCACAGAGCATCGCCTCGTCCTTCATGGCGCGCGCGGGTACTATCGCGGAACAAACGGCGGCGATACTGTTCCTGGCGTCCGACGAGGCTTCGTATATCACCGGCACCATCCTGCCGGTGGGTGGCGGGGATCAGGGCTAAACAACAAAAGGGAGAACGCAAATGCAAGACATCCTCGGCACCAGCCCCGTCAAGAACCTGCTGGATAAGATCGCCGGCCTCGATAACGACACGGGAGACGTCAGGCTTAAGCAGATCGTGAAGCGGGTCGTGTCCGACTTGTTCAAGACGATCGAGGACTTCGACGTGACCCCGGCCGAGTTCTGGGCCGCAGTCGGTTATTTGACCGAGGTCGGCCAGAAGAACGAGGGCGGGCTGCTGGTGCCCGGCTTGGGCATCGAGCACTTCCTCGACCTGCGCGCCGACGCGGCCGAAAAGAAGCTCGGGCTCGAGGGTGGCACCCCCCGCACCATCGAAGGCCCGCTCTATGTCGCCGGCGCCCCCGTCAGCAAAGGCGAGGCGCGGCTGGACGATGGCGACGAGCAGGGCGAGGTGCTGTTCATGCACGGCCAGGTGAAGGACATTAACGGGATACCGGTGCCGCACGCCCTGGTCGAGGTCTGGCACGCCAATACCATGGGCGGCTACTCCTTCTTTGACCCGAGCCAGAAGCCGTTCAACCTGCGGCGCGGGATCGAGACCGATGCCGAGGGCTGCTACAAGTTCCGCACGCTAATGCCGGCCGGCTACGCGGTGCCGCCGAGAGGAGCCACCGACAAGCTGCTTTCGGCCATCGGGCGGCACGGACGGCGCCCGGCGCACGTTCACTTCTTCGTGTCCGCACCCGGCTTCCGCCACCTCACGACGCAGATCAACATCGATGGCGACGCCGACCTGCATGACGATTTCGCCTTCGCCACGCGCGACGACCTGATCCCGCCGGTCATCCGCGTCAGCGACGCCGCCAGCCTGCAGGCCCGCGGCGTGAACGCGCCCTATGCCGAGATCGCGTTCGACTTCGCCCTGCATCCCGAAGCCGCGCATCTGCCGAGCAGCGTGGTCGACCGGGCGCACGCGCAGGCGGCGTAGTGGACACCCTTCTCCCCGTATCGGCGCGCGGCACGGCCATCCATTCGATCGAGACGGTCATCGTGGACGTGCCGACCGTGCGCCGGCACAAGCTCAGCAACACCTCCGTCACGGCCCAGAATTACGTGATCGCGACGGTGCGGCTGGAGTGTGGGGTGGAAGGCATCGGTGAGGCCGCGACGCTGGGCGGCCCCCGCTGGAGCGAGGAGAGTGTCGAGGCGATCAAGGCCAACATCGACACCTATCTCGCCCCGGCGCTGATGGGTCAGAGTGCGGATCGGATCGAGGCCTGCGGCATGCGCATGGACCTCGCGGCCAAGCGCAACAACGCGGCCAAGGGCGCGATCGAGACGGCGCTGTTCGACGCGATGGGCAAGCTGATGGGCGTGCCCGTCAGCGCCTTGCTAGGTGGCGCCGTGCGGGACCGGGTGCCGGTGCTATGGACCCTGGCCTCCGGCGACCCGGCGCAGGAGGTGGACGAAGGGGAGCGGAAGCTGGCCGCGCGGCTCCATCGCACGTTCAAGGTCAAGATCGGCGCGCAGGACCCGGCCGCCGACATGGCGCGCATGCGGCATCTGACGAAGGCGCTGGGGGACCGTGTGCAGTTCGTCGTGGACGCCAATCAGGCCTGGGATGAAACCATTTCCGCCCGCTGCCTGCCGCAGCTGGCGGAAATGGGCGTGGCGCTGGTCGAGCAACCGCTGCCGGCCTGGAACATCGCCGGGCTCGGACGCCTGCGCGCCCGGGCCGGCACCCCGCCGATCCTGGCCGATGAGTGCGTGTTCACGCCGCATGACATGATGGAGGTCGCGCGCCATGCCGCGGCGGACGCGGTGTCGCTCAAGGTCGTAAAGCACGCGGGGCTACTGGGCCTGAAGCGCGTGGCGGCGGTGGCGGAGGCGGCGGGAATCGGCCTCTATGGCGGCTGCCTGCTCGAATCCTCAGTCGGCGCCGCTGCGCACCTGCATGCCTTCGCCACGCTGCGCACGCTGGACTGGGGTTGCGAGCATTTCGGACCGCAGATCCTGACGGGTGACCTGGTGACCGAGCCGCTGCGGTTCGAGGAGTTCGACGTCCACCTGCCCACCGGCCCCGGCCTGGGCCTTAAGCTCGATCCGGACCGGATCCGGGCCTATGCGAGGCATTGATGCTGTATCACGTGCGGATGGACGTGCTGATCCCGCCGGGCCTCGACCCCGCCATGATCGACCGGCTGAAAGCCGAGGAAAAGGCCCGCTCGGCCGAGTTGCAGCGGTCGGGCGAATGGGTCCATCTGTGGCGGATCGCCGGTGAATACGCCAATATCAGCATCTTCGACGTGGCGGACCACGACGCGCTGCATGCGATGCTGTCGACGCTACCGCTGTTTCCGTTCATGCGGGTGCTGGTGACGCCCCTGGCGCGGCACCCCTCCGCCGTCCGGCTATAACGGGCGCAGGTGCCGCGCGGTGTAGGTGCTGATCGGGATCAGCTCCGTAAGGCCGGCCGGGTCGCATAGGGTCACTTCCTGCCCGGCGGTGCTGATCAACTGCCGGGTGCGGAGGCGGGCCAGGATCCGGTTCAGGTGGATGAGATGCACCCCCACCGTGTCCGCCAGCTCCTGCTGCGTGAGCTCCAGGATGAAGCTCTGCTGCGTGGCCAGTCCCCGGGCCAGCAGGCGTTCGTGCAGCACGACGAACAGCGCCGCCGTACGCTCCTCTGCGTCGCATTGGCCCAGGTGAGCCAGCCACTCCTCCATGGCGGCCTTGCTTTCCAGCACGGACTGCATCAGCCGGCGGCGGAACCAGGGCTCGGCGTCGAACAGCGCCAGTGTCGCGTCGGAATCGGTGATGGAATACGTGACCGCCGTCGCCGCCCAGGTGTGCGAGTTGCTGGACTGGCCAAACAGCGTCTCGATCCCGAACGTGTCGCCGGGCAGCAGGATTTCCAGAATGTGCCGCCGCCCATCCTTGAACCGCTTAAACCGGAACGCCCAGCCGGAGACGATGGTGCGAAGCCGCGGCTCGTCCTCCTCGGCCATGATGGCGCTGTTGCGCGGCACCGTGCGCATCCCGGATGGGAGGGAGCGGATCGTGAAAGGATGACCCTCGGCCGGTGCCTGGCCATCGCTCATACGCCGCACCAGGCTGGATGCGAACAGGCCAGGCCGGGAGTTGATGTCCCTGGGCGTGATATCCATGGCAGACGCCTCCGTGTGGCCCGGTCCGCAACTCGATCGGCCGGGCTCATTGTAGGGTTGGTGTCGCGGCGACGGTACCCTGCCAAGGCGCGGCGGGGCGCGGTACCTGGCAGGCTTGCAGGTGTAGTTTCGCGATGCGGGTGGGCGCGTAATAGGCGCGGAGCCGGCTCACGCCGGAGGGAGCGGGCCGGTAGGCGGCGGGGTTATCCAGCATGGAAGAAAGCCACCCGGCCCAATCCGCCGGGTCGTGGGGGTCGGTGACCGTATGGGCGAGGCCGAGCGTCACCTCTGGCAGCGCCGTGCAGCCGGTGGTGAGCGTCGGCAGGCCAAAGCCCAGCGCCTCGACCGGGGGCATGCCGAAGCCCTCGAAGATGGACGGGAACGCAAAGACCGTCGCCCGGCGGAACTGGTCGCCGAGCGCCCGATCATCGAGATAGCCGGTGATCTCGACCTGGCTGCCGATCCCGAGCTCCGCGGCCAGGGCTGCTAGATCGCCACCGCCGCCGGATACACCGCGTAAGCCGGCATAGTCCTGCCCGCACAGCACCAGCTTCGCCTCCGGCCAGCGGGGCGCCAGCAGGGCGAATGCGCGGAGGAGGGTCGGCAGGTTCTTGTGCGCATACTGCGCCGCCACGGTCAGAATGCGAGGGGGGCCGCCTATGGTCGGACCGTCACCGAACCGGTCCCACGAAATCGGGTTGGGCACGACGGTAATCTTGGGCTCGAACCGCGCCCCCAGGAACCGCATCGCATCCTGCTTCACAAACTCCGAGATGACCACGAGCCGGTCACACCGCCGGATGGCCAACGTGTGGGCGGCGCGCAGCCAGGCGCGCTTCTTTTGCGAGAAGTTCATGCTGAAGTGCCGGTATTGCAGGTCATGCAGCACGCACACGACCTGTCCTAGCCGGCGCGGCAGAAGCGGCGGCACGAAGTAGTTCGGGAACAGCGTGGCGTCGGCGGTGATGCCGCTCGACAGCACGGCCCGCTGCTCGGCCAGGAACCGCGGCCCCGGCCCGCCCGACTCGATCAGCCGAACCCTGGGTTGACCGGCCAGCTCGGCCCGGAACTGCGCGTCCAGGCGGCCAGCGTCGCTACACAGGACCGACAGCTCGATGTCCTGCTGCCACAGTCCGCGCAGGAGATTATACACCATGTGTTCCGCGCCGCCGACCTGCCCGGCGTGAACGAAATGCGCGGCAACCGCAAGGTGGAACGGGCGCGGCATGGGATCAGGCATATCCCTCGAACGAGACCGGGGCGTCCTGCCGGCTAAGCTCAACTTGACGGAGCCGCAACGCTTGCAGGCCGAGCATCAATAGGTAAAGCGGGTTCAGCAGCAAATACCGGCGCCAGAGCCGGCGAGGTTCCTGCATCAGCCGGTATGACCACTCGAGCCCGTAGTTCCGCATCCAGCGAGGCGCGATGGCCAGACGGTGAGCGTGGAAGTCGAATGCGGCGCCTACGGCCAGCATGGGCATTCGAAGCCGGTTGCGGTTTTCATACAGCCAAACCTCCTGCCGGGGGCAGCCTAAGCCCACGAACAGCACTCGCGCCCCGCTCTCATTGATCGTTTGGGCGATGCTGGCCTGCTCCTGCTCGCTCACCCGGCGGAACTTGGACGGGATGGCGGCGGCGATTTGCAGCGCGGGAAATTGGGTCAGGAGGTTCTCCGACAATTCCTGCAGCACCTCGGCCTTGTTGCCATAGAACGCCACCGGCAGCTGCTGTTCGTCGCACATCCGGCAGACGTGCAGCATGAGCTCCGGACCGCAAACCCTGTCGCGAAGACCGTCGCCGTATAGCCAGTTCAGACCCCAGCGCACCGGCTGGCCATCGGGCAGCACGACGTCCAAGGCGTTGAGCCGAGTTCGGTGCGGCTCGTCCAGCGCCCCGGTCATGACGCCGTGCACAGCCAGCGCGGTCACGGTCAGAGACTGAGAGGACTGGGCCGCTTCTTGGATCGTGTCACACGCTTCACTGTAATTCGTTGCGCAGACGTTCACGCCCAGAAGATTGTGACGGCGCATCGGCAGCCTCCGGATGGTCAAACAGATTAGTGTACATATTCGTTACGAGCATGAGCGTCTTTTCATTGACATCTCGCCCGCCACATTGTTATGGATTGCAGGGCTCATCAAGAAATACGACGGACTTCTTAGGGCGATACTGTATTAATACTTAAGTGTTAGCGCACTCGGAACAGGCCTTTGCCGTTGGACGTAACTCAGGAGGGTTAATCATATGAGCATCGCTATCGTCACGGGGTCGGGCGGGCTGGTGGGTGCAGAGACCGTGCGGCTGTTCAGCGCACGTGGGTTGGACGTGGTGGGCGTGGATAACGACATGCGCAGCGTGTTCTTCGGCGCCGAGGCCAGTACGGCCTGGCAGGTGGAGAATCTGCGGCAGACCTGCCCCGGTTACCGCCACGTGAGTGCCGATATCCGGGACAAGGCGGCGATGGATGCGCTGTTCGCCAGCTACGGGCATGAGATCGCGGTCGTGGTGCATTGCGCCGCGCAGCCATCCCATGACTGGGCGGCACGCGACCCGATGATGGATTTTACCGTGAACGCGGTCGGCACGCTCACGCTACTCGAGGCGACGCGGCAGCACGCGCCTGAAGCTGCGTTCATCTTCGTCAGCACCAACAAGGTCTACGGCGACCGCCCGAACCACCTGCCGCTGGTGGAGCAAGCGACGCGCTATACACTCAGCGCAGGGCATCCCTGGGCCGAACATGGCTTTCCGGAGGAGATGTCGATCGACAACTGCCTGCATAGCCTGTTTGGCGCGTCCAAGGTCTCGGCCGACGTGCTGGTGCAGGAGTACGGCCGGTATTTCGGGATGAAGACGGCCTGCTTCCGCGGTGGCTGCCTCACCGGGCCGGGCCACTCAGGTGCGCAGCTGCATGGCTTCCTGGCTTACCTCATGAAATGCGCCATGACGGGCACGCCCTACACGGTGTTCGGCTACAAGGGAAAGCAGGTCCGGGACAATATCCACGCGCGAGATCTGGTGGAGGCGTTCTGGTGCTTCTTCCGCCGCCCCGGCTCGGGCGAGGTGTATAACATGGGCGGGGGCACGCACTCCAACTGTTCGATGATGGAGGCGATCACGATAGCAGAGGGGATCGCCGGGCGTCCGATGCAGGTGAAGTATGACGAGACGAACCGGATCGGCGATCACATCTGGTGGATCAGCGACGTGCGCCGCTTCCAGTCCCACTACCCAGACTGGCGCTACCAATATGACGTGCCGGCTATCATGCAGGATATCGCTGGGGGTCTGAGCACGCGGATGAGCCCGATGGCGGCGGCGGCGGAATAGCGGGTACATGCATGAGGAGGCGAGGCGTGGGTCAAGCGCAAATCCTCCTGGTGCAGCAAGCGATCGGTGAGGCCGAGTCCGACTTCCGGCCCCTGAACTTCAGCGCTAGCGCCGCTCCGACGCATGTCGTTGATAGCGTGGCGGTTGTCGTGGAAGCCTTACAAGGCAGGCCTTAGGGAACGGCTATCCCAGGCACCTGTTGAACGAACGCTTCGCCGATGAAGACTGCGTCCTCCGCCAAGCTCTGCGGTTCGCGGCCAAGCTTGTTGCCGTCGTGTCTATAATAGAACGGACCGCGCAGCCCCGCAGCCGCCATAAGGCTGGTTACATCGTCCCGCTCGCCGTTTTCCACAATGACGGCCAGCACGTGGGACAGGCACTCGGGGGCGCCCATCAGCACGTGCGGCTCGTGGCCTTCGACGTCCATCTTAATGACACGAGGCCAGGCGCCATGCCGGCGGCAGATGGCGTCCAGCGTGTCAACCGCCACCGTGATACTGCCCGCGGCGGCTTCGGTCACCACGTGGTTCGTCGGATCTGCGCCATTGTTGGTCATACGCAGCTCACCCGGCGCCGAGCCCGCGGCCATATTGAGCAGCTCGACGTTTGCGCGCCCATTCAACGTCACGTTGACCTTGAGCTTGGCAAAAGCCGTGGGATTTGGTTCGAACGCCAGGACGGATACGCCCGGCACTTCGGACGCGATCAGGGTATAGGCGCCGATATTCGCTCCGACATCGACAAAGAGCCCGCCCCCCTGCAGCAGGCGCTGCACTAGATTCATGTTGTTGTAATCATAGAGGCCTAGCATGTTCACCATGCTGATCACGCCGCCGGGCTCATTGTCGGTGATGGCCGATTGTGAAAGACGGAGGCGGACCGGGCGCGGAAAGCCGAGCTTGCGCGCCTGCCAATAAAGGTGGCGGCACACTGCGACAGGCCGGTTGGCGTGCTCACTCCGGTGGATGAGCGAGAGCGAGTTGGCGAACTGGCGTATGCTCATGGTGGCCTCCTTATGTGGGCCGCGGGGCGAAGCGGATCAGCGGTAACGGCCGGGGTTCGGCGGCGACCTGGTCGCGCCGGGCGAGGGCGAGGCAGACGAACACTCCGAGGGACATGACGGTCGGCGTGCTGCCAAAGGCGCCTGCGACCGTGATGCCCCAAATCAGGATGATGAATGTAAAGACATCGCGCCGTGCGTCCGGGGTGCGGATAAAGTCGGCTACCAGTGTTATCAAGAACGCAACGAGCGGGATAGTGCCGATAACACCCACGGCCAGCAAGTTCTGCAGCAGCATATTGTGCGCCTCATCGACCTTGAGGCCAGGAAGGCCGTCGAACTGAGGCAGGATGAACTTGCTACTGTTGTAGCCATAGCCGATCCAAGGATTGAGCAGGATCTTGTCCCAGGCGAACTCCCAAATTTCGGTCCGGCCTGTGAGCGTAAATAGCTCCGTCGCATCGCCGGAACGGCTGAGCCCGCCCGATAGGCTCATGAGGTCACGCAGCTGAACGCTGAGCCCGGCCAGGACCAGCACGAACCCACCGAGCACGGCCGGGCCATAGAACCAGACGGAACGGCGGAGCGTGGTGGCGATGATACCGGCAATCACCGCCAGCAGCGCCGTCCGGCTATCGGCTACCAGCAGCGTAAACAGTCCGCCGCCCCCCAGGACGGCCACGGCAAAGAGACCGATATGGCCGCGGAGCCAAAGCAGGTACACAAGGGCTAGCAGGACCGCGATACCGTTGCCCAATGCGTTAGGCTGCCCCGCTAACCCGCACATTCGCTCAACCACGGTGCCGTACGAAGTAATGAACAAAGACCGGCCGATATCCGGTGCAGCATAGTAGGCGACCCAACCCACTAGCACGAACAAGAACAGGGATAGCGCAAAGCATAGTAAAATTTGCTTCTCCGTCGCGACCACAGCCAGTGCGGCGGCGAACAGGGCCATGCCCGTCAAGCCGAACGCCGTGCTGAAACTGTACAGCGGTGCCGCGGAATATAGCGACGATAGCAGCGCGTAGCCCAGGTAGATGGAAATCCAGATGAAAGCACCGCCGCGCAGCAGCGGCCAGCTGCGCGGCAGGTTGCAGATCCCGATCGTCCAGGACAGGCCCCACAGCGCAAACTTCAGCGCGTTTTGCCAATCTAGCCCGATTTCGCCAGGGTCGCGTTGCCGGAACAGCGCATCGTTGACGAAGGCCAGCACGAACAGCACCAACAGCATCGCCCATCCCTGCCCGGCGCAAGCCAGTAGTGCGACCCAAGCCGCAAATGCAGCCAGCACGAGGCCTGCCGGCATAAGGATCATGATGTCGGCATCGCGGCCCAGACGGACGGATACCAGCATCAGCGCCGCCATCAACAGCACGGCGCCGGCTACGATCAGCGCGTCCCGGGTCGTGCGGGCAATCATGCGGGTCTCCTTTCTGAGAACTTACCCGCCCCGGGGTGCACCGGCCAAGTTATGAAAGGGATTAGCCCGGCCGGGCCCGGGCCCGGGCCCCGGCCACGCTCATTGGGCGAGCACATCGTACTCGGGCAGCACCACTTCCGTGCTCTGCATGCCGACACGGCAGCCGGGGTGAAGGTCGGTGGTACGCCCGGGCTGCAGCGTGTTTGCCTTCTTGGCGCGGCACGGGAACTGCAGCTGCGCCTTCTCCCGCCCGGCCGCGACGGCGCCTACCGCGACGGACCCCGGCGCCCAGCGCGGCATCAGCAGCTCGAACCGTGCCTCCACCAGCTCTTTCCCGTCAAACGGCACGCTGCAGCCAGGCGCGGTCGCTTTGATCTTACCCGCAAGCATACCCCGCGGCGTAGGCGCGCGGCACAGGAAGAACGGCTCGCCCCCTTCCTCGCCGCCACGCACAGCGCCCTCCAGCAACGGCACGCCCTGCGCGGCGGCGGTGGCCGGCACCCAGGCCATCCAGGGTGCTGCCTGCAACACGGTGAAGTTCTGTGACAGCACAACCCTTCCGCCGAAGCCGAAGCTACAATTCTTATCCGGTGCTATCCAGGATCCAGGATGGGTCGCGCCCTGATACGTCGCCCGGCAGATTACGACGGGACGCAGCGTGAAAGGGCGGGACTCGCCGGCATCCGCCATCTCACCCGCGACCATGGCCCGGGCGCCTTCGGAAATGTCGGTCCAAGACGGGCTCAGGATTTCGAACGGCGCCGCTTCCACCTCACGGCTGTCGTAGCCGATATGGCACCCGGCAAAATCCGCCCGATAACGGCCCAGCAGCGTGGACCCGGCGTAATTGGCCCGGCATGGATACAAAGCGAGGCCGCTTTCCGACCCCGCCACCACCGCGTCCCGCAGCCCCGCCGGGTCCCCGGCGCGTAATGCCCGCCAGGACGTGCCCTGCGCCCAGCTCACATCCGCGCTTGAGAGCAACAGTATAGCGGCCCCCGCCGCCATCACGCCCGCACCGGCCACGGCCGCCAAGAACGCAGTGGACCATAGCCGCCGCCGCGGCTCGGCCTTGGGCGGCATGGTCCAAAGCCCGGTCGTCAGCATGGGACTCAGCGCCTCGTGCTCGATGATAGGGCCCCGGCCATAGCGCCCGCTCATGACAGCGCCTCCGCCACATGCAGGCCGGCTTGCGTACTGCCGTTCCCCATCACGCGCCGGACTGCCTCCGCGATACGCGCCGCGGCAGTGTCTGGTGTCAGGCCCGCGATCCGCGCCTGCCCCCGCGACCGCATGGCGGCTAGGCCGGGGGCGGATAGCGCCCGTGCGATGGCCGCGTCCATGGAGGGCTGAGACAGCGGGTCGAACAGCCAACCGGTTTCACCCTCCACCACTAGCTCCTCCACGGCCTGGCTATAGATACTGCCTAATACCGGTAGGCCAACCGCCATCGCCTCATTCACTACCAGGCCCCACTCGTCCAGCAAGGTCGGAAAAACGAGCATATCACACTCGGCATACACGCCCGGCACCTCATCGTACGGCAGGTTGCCGCAGAAACGAGGCGTGAGCACGCTCGGCCAAGGCAGGGCCTCCAATTCCGCGCGGACCGGGCCGTCACCGAGAAACCACATTTCGAGCGGACGCGCCGGGTGCTGCGCCATGGACCAGGCGATCAGCCGGCGGGCAAACGGCAGCACGCCCTTGCGCTCGTTCAGCATGCCGACATGCAGCAGGCGCGTGCACGCTTCAGGCGGCCGGGTGCGCTGGGCGGCGGCGAACCGGGAGACGTCGACCGGCTGATTGATGCGTGCGATAAGGCTGTCTCGAACCCCGAAGCGCTGGATATACCGGGCACCGCTCTCGCCATTCACCAGCACGCCATCAGCCCGTCCCAGAATGGCTCGCCGGAGCATGATGCGCGCCCTGCCCCAGCTTCGCTCACTATGCTCGGACAGCAAGCACCAGACGATCAGGCGGGACCGCGGGCGGAGCGTCCGGTACATGACGGCCTGCAAGGTGCGAAAGCCCAGTTCGGCTGAGATGACAACGTCCGGTGCATAACCTAACAGTTTCGGCACGGTGTCATACGGCACATGAACCTGTAGCCGGCGGCTGAACCCGGCCGGGTCCACCGAGTTCGGCCGGAGCGTCACGTTGCGCTGCACCTCGACATCCAGCGTGCCCCAGTCCGGCGCCCACGCCCGGTCATCTTCCATAGGGGTCGAGATCATGACACGGAACTCACCCACCAAGTCACGCAACCGTTCGAACAGGGGCACCCGGTAGGGGGCGACGAAGTTCATCAGCAGCGCGACCCGCATCAGCTAGCGACCTTTCCAGGGGTGGTAGAGACCTTCAACGGCTTAGCAGCCCGGCGTGCCGGCCGTAGGCGCTATGCCGCACGTAACGCCGGTAGCGGTCCACGCTGACCATCGACAGCACGCAGCCCGCAACGTTCGCCCCTGCCGCGAGCAAGAGGCGCAGCCCGGCGGCCACATCCAGCTGGGTCGTACCCTGCCAGCGGATGATCATGACCGTCCGCTCCGCAAGCCGGCTCAGGCTTCGCGTCTCCGAAGCGACCAATAGCGGTGCGGAGTCTAGCAGCACGAGGTCGAACTCCTTGGCCAGTTCCGCCAGCAGGCCGCGCATCTTGTCGGAGCCGATCAGGTCCGGGGCGATCCGCTCCCCGGCTCCGACCGGAAGCACGTAGGCCGGTGACAACGCATCGGGCTGCACGACGTCGGACAGTGCCATCTTACCCGTAAGCACGTCAGCCAGTCCCGGTTCCCGCAAAATACCACATGCGCGATGCATGCGCCCGCGGCGCAGGTCGCAATCCACGATCACCACCCGCTTGCCATCCCCGGCCATGGTCCGCGCCCAGGCGAGCGCGATCGAGGACTTGCCCTCCCCCGGGAGCGACGACGCCAGCAGGATGACCTTGGGAGCTTCGTCCACGCCGGACAGTTGCAGGCTGGTCTGCAAGCCCCGCGTCGCCTCCGCCGTCGGGCTGAACGGTGCGGCACGGCCCATATCCTGGCGGCCGCGCAGCCGTCGGGTCAGCGCCGGGAAGATCCCGATGGCTGGCAGTCCGAGCGACTCCTCCAGCTGGTCGGGCGTGGAGAACCCATGGTCGAAGCTTTCCAGCAACAGCGCCAGCAGGCCAGCGAACATGAGGCTCGCGATCAGCACGATCGGGGTGATCACCCCAAGCTTCGGAAATGCCGGCTCGACCGGGGCCTCCGCGCGCGAGATCACCTGCGCGTCCGGCAGTTGCAGCCCGCTCTCGATGCTGGTTTCCTTCAACCGGGTCAGCAGCCGGTCATACAGGGCCCGGTCCGCATCGGCCTCGTGCTGCAAGGCGCGGAGCTCGATCTCGCTGTCGTTGCCCTGATAGGACTGGTTACGCAGCTTGTTGAACATGGACTCCAAGGTCAGCAGGCGCTGCCGAGCGATGGAGACGGATTGCTCGAGACCCTGGGCCCGGAACCGCCCGCTGCTGGCGGCATTGAGCCGGGCTTCGGCCTCGGCCAGGGCGCTCTGCGCACGGATGATCTGCTCGCCCGTCTCGGTCACCTGCTCGGCCACCAGGCTTCCGCTCCGGCCTTGGGTCAGGCCCGCGGCCCGGCGGAATGCCTCCACGGCCTGGCTGTCGGTCAGAACCTGCTGCCGCAACTCGCTCACCCGCTCGTCCAGCCATTGGTGTGCGCCGTCGGTCGCCTCACGCTTGGCCCTCAGCTGCGCCTCGATGTAGGCGGCGACCGCGGCATTGGCGACGCGGGCGGTCAGCACCGGGTCCGGGCTGTCGAACGAGACGCTGATCACGCGGGAGCGTCCCTTTGAGGCCACGCCGAGCTTGCGCAGATAGGCGTCGATCGTGAGGGAGAGCGGGTCCGCCACCACCGGCTCGGCGGCCGGCGTTGGTTCCGAGGGCTCGATATGGCTACGGATGGTGGGTGGCAGCTTATCGAGCAAGACGGCCGTTTGAGCGGAGGCGAAGCGGCTGAGCTTGGCGGACAGGCCCGGCGCTGCGAGGGAGGGGTTGAACTCCGGCAGCTTGTCGAGGTCGAGCTTCTGCACCACGGTCCGCGCCAATTCGCGGGAGCGCAGGATCTGGATTTCGCTTTCCACCACCTCGCTATCGCCGCCAAGCCCGGCGAGCACTGCCTTCAGATCCACGACCTGCTGCTGACGCGGGCTGATCATGATGTCGGCTTGGGCGGTGTAACGGGGCGTAATACGGTGCGCGGCATACACCGCCATGCTGGTCAGCCCGGCGGTGACCAGCACGATCAGCATGCGTCGCCGGCTCAGCATCGCGCCGACGCTGCGCAGCTTGTTGATAGGCGGCACCACGCCCGCGGGCGCCCATTGCGGTTGGGCGGCCTGGACGCCGGGTCCGATCACGGCAAGGCTGGAGCGTGGAGTCATGCAGAGACCCATCCTCAGAGCGGCTGAGCGGTTCAGTAAGTTCAGGATAGTAGCATTTGCAGGGTTAGCAGCCGAAGTCTCAGGCGGAGTACCTCCGGTGATATTTTGAGCGTCAATGGTCGCGTGTCTAGATCAGCAACAGGCTGGCGGCGATCGTGACCGCGGTCGTGACGGCCAACACGGCCAGCGCGTCCCTGCCGCGGAACAGCGCGGCGCGATGCAGCGACCATAGCTGCAGCAGCAACAGGGGGATTGCGCTCGCGACCAAGCCGATTGCCGCTCCAGTAATCCCCGCCGCGTCAAAGCCCACCCTTGTCACGACCAGTAGGATCGTCAGCGCTACCGGATAGACCAAGCTTTCTCGCCAGGGATGGGCGCCCGTCGATAGCGCCAGCGGCATTAGCCAGGATGCGACCACGAGGCTCGGCACCGCCAGCAGGAACCAGAGCATGACCGGGATGGACGACTGGAACTTCGGATACAATAGCGAGACGAGCGTGGGGCCAATCAGGATGCCCAGGGCGGTCGGCACCGCCATGGCCAGAGCGAGCAACATGAAGTCCCGCCGTAACGTGGCCGAGACAGCGAACGGACCCTCGGCCGCACAGCGCGTGACGATACGGGGATAGTAGAATTGGGATAACGAGCCCACGGCGCCGATGACGAGGGTGACGACGTTGGAGCCGAACGCAAAGTGTCCGGTGTCGGCGCTGTCGGCCAGGCCGGACACCACCCACCGGTTGGCTGTCATGTAGAAGGCCCACACGAACGAGGTCAGGAACAACGGCAGACCCTGCCGCATCAGCGCCAGGGAAACAGTGGCACCCGGACGGTCCGCCCATACCAGGCGCATGCCGGCCTGCACCTGCACGGCCAGGGCTGCATAGGCCAACGCCAACAGGGCAAAGCAACCGTTGATGCCGCCCAGCAGCAAGCCCACCGGACGCGTGACCGCGAGAATCAGCATGACGGCCATGTTGATCCTCCCGAACGCACCCCGCTCCGACGCCGCCCGGTAGAATGACGCCGGGCCCAGGACGATCATGAACATAATTCCCGCCGCGAGCGACAGCCAGGCGGCCACCGCCGGAAAACCAGGCGCACGGCTTGCGAGCAGCACCGCCCCGATACCGCCCAGCACTAGCACAAGCACCGCGATGTAAAGCCGGGTCCACAACACGCTCTGCCGGAAAGGCGGCATGGCCGATGCCGGGTCCGGCCCGGCGATCATTTTCGGCACCTGCCGGTCGGTCAATTGCGATAGGCCGAAATCGAACACTAAAAAATACTGGAACAGCGTCACCACGAGCGCGTACTGGCCGAATGCAACCGGTTCCAGCAACAACGGCAGCAACAGGCCGATGCCGGCGTTCAACGCGCTCAGACCCGGCATGGCCGAGTAAAACAGCAGGGCGCGCACCCGCTGCATCGGCCGGGATGGCCCTGGGGCATCCATCGCGCCGGTCTTGCTCACCATGCCACCACCATGACAGCGTAATGGTGCGCTGCAGCGTGGATGTCGAGTGGCGTTTCCGGATGCGATACAACCCCGGCCTCCCAGGGGGTACCCCGCAAGGCCAATCGGCCCGGCGCCGCCGCGCTGGTAACGATACGGTCTCTGGAGCGCGCTGAATGAGGGGGGCGGCGGGCACAGGGGCCAGGCGGAATGTCCGTGGCGGAACCGATCGTGAGGTCATCGATGGCGACCGATGCAAGTTTATTCAAAACCCTTCCACTTGCCACCCCTAGTTCAGAGTCATCGCGGCACCCTGGCACGCGCCGTTCGCTTTGGGACAGCGCGCGGGAGATGCTGAGCGCGCCCGGCGGGTTTTCGTATGGACGGAGCGGTATGCGGCGGCGGGCCATGTTGGCCGAACAACAGGGCACCTTGGCTGAGTATCTCGCCATCCCGCTGTGCCGGACGACGCAGGCGGCCTACCGCATCCTACACGCGGATGATCTAACCCCGGCAAGCGGCGCCGCCGATTTTCTGAACGCCGTCAGCCTGTGGGCAGAAGCGCATCCAGACCGGACGGTAGAGCTATGCTGGGCTGGAGAGGGCGATCTGCGAGGAGTGCTGCGCGCGCAGCCACTGCCCCCTAACGTGCAGCAAAGCTTTACCGGTGCGCTCACGCCGGCGCATCTTGCAGGGCACATGGCAATCAGCGGCCTGCTGGCGGCGCCATGCCTTGGACGTTCTTGGCCGCCGCATCTGTTGGAAGCCATGGCGGCTGGGTTGCTGGTGCTCGGCAGCCGCCGCAATCCGGTCACTAGTTCTCTGGTCGTGCACAACACGACGGGCTGGCTGTTCGACCCGCATGCGCCGCAATCGATGGCGGCGGCCCTGAACGCGGCATTTTCCCTCGGGACCGGGCCGCTCGACGCGATGCGGGCGCTGGCGCGGACGACGGCGATAGCGTTCCAGGACCGCCCAGGCCCGCGCCCGGTCAGCCCCCGCCCCGTCAGTGCCCGTCCGGTCGGCTAATGAGCGGTGCCAACCTGATCCGCCGGGCTCCGCCGCGCGGCCCGGCGCCGGCGGCCCTGGCGTGGGGCGAAGCACAGGCGGACGCGCGGTCCCGCAGCATGACCCGCAGCCCGCTGCTGCTGCTGCCGCTGGCGATGGGGGCGGCGGACGCGGCCGTGATCATCGGCACCGGCATCCTGACCACCCTGCTACGGCATGGCGTCATGCCGGTAGAAGCGGACGTCATGATCGTGGCGTTCGCGGGCCTGCTAGCAGTGAACGCCATTACGGTCGCCGGCGGCTATACGCTTCGCGGCAACGCCGGCTTTGCCGTCTTAACGGGCCGGGCGGTGCAGGCCTGGACGCTGGTGTTCCTGCTGCTGATCATCGCGGGCTACCTGACCAAGACGCTCGAGGCCTATTCGCGGATCTGGGCGGTTGGCTGGTATTTGAGCGCGGTGGCCGGCCTTGGCATCGTGCGCGTCGGCGCGGAAGCGAAGGTCAGGCGGCTCCGGCGCAGTGGACGGCTGGCAACCACCGTGGCGGTCGTCGATCTTTGCGGACGAGGAGCGGAGTTCGCCCGGAACCTCGTGCGGGACAGTGTGGATCTGCGCTTGTTGGGCGTCTTTTCCCCCCGGCCCGGCGATGCGGCCGGGGTGCATGGCCCCTGCGCCAACGATAACGGCACGGCCGGCCAGGAGCGGAGCGGGCTTGCCGACCTGATCGCTCTCTCCCGTTTGTTCCGCATCGATGACGTGCTTGTGCTGGTCTCTGGCGAGACCGGAACCGATGTCGCCGGTGTGCTTCGCCTCATGGGCACCGTCCCGGCGAATGTCCGGCTGTGCCCGTTGTTGCCGGAATTGGCGCATGCACCCATCCGGGAAGCGTCGTTGTGGCACGACCGTCCCGTGCTGACGGTGCATCATCGTCCGCTCGGCGGCTGGAGTAGCACGCTGAAGCGGGCCGAAGACCTGGTCTTGGGGAGCGTGATCGCCGTGCTGCTCACGCCCTTGATGCTGGTCATCGCGGCGCTAGTGCGGCTGGATAGTCCCGGCCCGGCGTTGTTCCGTCAGCCGCGGCAGGGATTCAACCACAATGTTTTCACCGTGCTGAAATTCCGCAGCATGACGCACCAGGCCGTGCCGGATACCGAGGTGCGGCAGGCCACCCGGCATGACGCCCGTGTGACGCGGCTAGGCCGGATCCTCCGCCGCACCAGCCTCGATGAGCTGCCGCAGATCCTGAACGTGCTGCGCGGCGACATGTCCCTGGTCGGTCCGCGCCCGCATGCGATCGTGCATAACGAGCTGTATGCCGGTTTGATCGACGACTACCTGGGCCGCCACCGCGTCCAGCCCGGCATCACCGGCTGGGCGCAGGTGAACGGGCTCCGCGGTGAGACGGAAACGCTGGATAAGATGCAGCGCCGGGTCGAGTATGACCTGATCTATATCGACAACTGGTCAGTGCTTCTGGACATCAAGATCCTCTGCTACACGGCGTTGTCGGTTCTGCGGGACCGCGGGGTTTATTAAGGCCGGTGCGGCGTGGCTGACAGGGGCGGGAAACTCAAGCGGGCGGGGGTGTCGGGGTCATCGAAGGCGTAATCACCGGTGACGGGGTCGCGGAAGCCGGGGTCGGCGTAGATAGGGCTTTGGTCCTGGACATCTGGCCCGCCAGCACTTTGCGGCGCACGGGCGTGATGGAACACGTTACCTGTCACCAGCGGCTGCCCGCCATCGAGATTGACGAACAGCTTGGGCGCATCGCCTGACGTCAGAATTAGGTTGCCCCTGATCTCGTTGCCTTCCTGCCTGTTATTGGGGTTTGTGTCGGCCGGGGCTGCCTGGAACAGCACGGCCGAGGCCTGGCTGTCCCCGAGATCGAGCAGGTTGTGCCAAACCGTGTTGTGACTTCCACCATGGATCTGCACCGCGTCCGAGCCAGCGTGGCGGACGACATTGCCGGTCACCCGCACCCCGCTCATGGAGTCATCCAGGTAAATGCCTACGCTGTGCCGGTCCGGAGCTCCCGTGGTATCGATCCAGTTATCTTCGACCCGCGTCGCCGTCTCGAGCTGGCTGCGGCCCAGTAGATAGATCGCGCCGCTGTCTTGGGCCGTGAGGTTGGTCCGCAGCACGGCGTTGCCGATCACGGCGTTACCTAGATTGATCGTGGCATCGTCCCAGTTCGCGATGCCGATACCCATGCCGGCCGTCGCGGTGACGCGGTTGCGGATGATCAGGTTGCGGCTTGCGCCATGTAGGAAGATGCCGCCCCCATGCGTCTCTGGCGCGCCGGCGCCGTCGATCGCGTTGCTATCGATACCGTTGCCATCGCTATCGTCCTTGAGCTCGATGCCGGAAAGGGCGGAATTCTGGATGGTGTTGTGCTGGACGACCGTGCGCCGGGTATGGCTGAGCAGCATGCCGGTCCCAGCCGAGTCGATCCGGTTATGGGCGATTAGGCACTCCTCCGTGTCGTCCAGCCACAATGCGGTGCCGTCCGGGGCGGTTGGGCCGAAGGTCAGGCCGTCGATAGTGACGTCCCGGGTTCGACTAAGCGTCATCAACGGACCGGCCGCTACCGGCAAACGCTCCAGCACCGGCGTCTCCCCGCTACAGGCACGGACAGACAGGCCTTCGTTCGACGGGCCGATCAGGACAGTTTCCGTCAGGGCATATAAGCCGCCGCGCAGGTAGATGGTCCGCCCTATCTCTCCTTCGGATAAAGCCACGGCCCGGGCTAGGCTGGCAACCGGGTGAGCTTCGGTGCCTTCTTCGTCATCTTGGCCCTGCGGGTCAACGAACAAAACACCCAACCGGCCAGGGATGCCGCAGCTTGGGAGCACGGTCGGGTCAACGCTGGTTTTAGGTAGCCCAGCCCCAGACGCCTCGAACGCGATCGTCAGGCAGAGGAATGCCTGAATGGCTGCGAGGAGCCTCCAGCGTCCGGAAAAGCTGAATACGCCGGACGAAAGCTGTTCCAATGTGACCAAGGTGACCCCTGTCATCGTTCGAAGTGTAAGAGAATCTTTGCAGGTGGCGGGTAGTCACGCGTTTGTGACTGGTAAGATCAAAAAATAAGACGGCGCTCGCCACATTCTCGTTGCGCTTTGACACAATCGTGTAAAAAATAGCTACAACACTCGTAACTAAGTTGGGATTTTGCAGAAAACCTGACATAATGCGGCTAGGGTTAGCATAAATTGTTCGGCTGGTCGGTATGCGACGCGAAACCGCTTCGCACTCTATAGGACGGGATCAAAATCGATGCATCATATGGGGCTACAATCAAGCAACATACGGCCGGTGGTTTTCAGCGCGGGCGACATGCTGGAAACGGAGGAACGCCGGGCTGCCGCAGGTGCGACACGCAAGGTCCTGCTCGTAGTCTCTGGCCGGCTGTTCCGGGATGGCCTCCGCAGCCTTTTGCAAGCTTCGGGCCTCACCGTCGTAGGCCATTGCGACACGCTTGAAGAAGCCAGCCCGCTACTCAACCAGGTCGATAAGCCGGACCTGATCATGGTCGACACTAACGCCAGCGCCGCAGACGTGCATGAAATGCGGTCGCGCCTGCCGGGCTCCCGCTGGATCCTGCTGTCCGACCGCACCGGCCGTCACGATACGCTGACCGGCGCCGGGTTCGACTGGATCCTGTTCCAAGACGTCTCCGCCGAGATCCTGCACCATGTGATCGAGCTGATGCTGCTTGGCCACTCCCTGCAACAACGGGGAGCGGCCACTCCGGCCGCGGAGCCGGTACGGCTGAGGCCGGCCGAGCCAGAGCCGGCGCGGCCTGAGCCTGTGAGGCCCACCGCCGCACGCGAGCCGCCTGCGCCCGTTCCGCTTCGCCCCACCAGCATCCTGCCGCCGCAGGACGTGCCCCGTCAGCGGACGGTGCATCTTTCCGACCGGGAGACCGAAATTCTACAGTGCCTCGTCAATGGTGCGTCTAACAAGGCGATCGCCCGGGAACTGAACATCGCCGAAGCGACGGTGAAGGTGCATGTGAAGGGGCTGCTGCGAAAAATGCAGCTGCAAAACCGCACACAAGCGGCGATTTGGGCCGTGAGTAACCCGCTCTCTCCCAAGCTTGCCGCCGCGGAAGATGTTAAACCCGCCGCGGTGCCGGACGAGGGCTAAGCCCTTTCCGGACCAGCCTTTGCGACCCCGACGAAGCGTGGAGACAACGATGTCACAGTCGTCAATGGGCCGGCGTGCCCTCTGTTCATCGGCCTTGGGCCTCTCCGCGCTCAGCCTGGCCGGCTGCAACTCGTTCCTGCCGCAGGATGGGCCTCATCTGGGTGAGGTCATCTCTGGCGCGTCGCTCCGGGTAGGCCAGGCCGGGCCGGAGGCCACGCTCGCCTATGGACTCGTGCAGCTCAGTCCAAGCGTGCTGCGCAAGCTGCGCTCGGACGACGAGCCGACGCTGTTTTCCCCCGCCATGCTGGCCGGGGCCGGGGCGAAAACCGGAAACGGCATCGGCGTCGGCGATTTCGTGGGCGTGACCATCTTCGAAGCCGGCGCGGGCGGGTTGTTCGTGCCCTCCGAGCCCGGTACACGCTCAGGCAACTTCGTGCAGCTGCCGGCGCAGCAGGTCGACTCGTCCGGTACCATCCTCGTGCCGTTCGCCGGCTCCATCCGTGCGGCCGGGCGGTCGCCGCAGGCCGTTGCACGGGACATCCAGTCCCGCCTGGCCGATCGCGCGCTGGAGCCGCAGGCCATCGTGACCGTGACCGAGCGGCGGTCCGACTCGATCAACGTGACCGGGGATGTGAACAGCTCCACCCATTTCTCGATGGACCCGGGTGGGGAAAAGCTCGCGGGCGCGGTGTCACGGGCGGGCGGGCCGAAGTTTCCGCCCTATGAATCGCTCGTGACCGTGCAACGGGGCGGGACCACTGCGAAGGCGTTTCTATCCGAGGTGATGAAGAACCCGGCGCAGAACATCACTCTCCGGCCTGGCGATACCGTCTATGTCTCGCGAGTGCAGCGCTACTACCTGGCCCTGGGTGCCGTAGGGCCCGGCGCTTACCTTGGAGTCGTAAACCGCCGCCTGCCGTTTGAAGACAGCCGGATCACCATGGCCGGCGCCATCGCCAAGGTGGGCGGCCTATCAGATGACCGAGCCAACGCGCGGGCGGTGTTCCTATATAGGTTTGAACTGCGGTCCACCCTGGCCGAACTCGGCGTCGTCATACCGCCGGGCACGCCGGCGCGGGTGCCTACGGTCTATTACCTCGACCTTTCCGACCCGGCCGGATATTTTTACGCCAACCAGTTCTCCATGCGCGACGAGGATTTGATTTTCGTCTCGAACGCGCCATCCACCGATGTTGCCAAGTTCCTCGCCCTCATCCTGCCGCTCGCCTACAGCTCGGCTAATTTCAGGACGTTGTGACTTAGGGGGTAATCCCCGCGGGTGCGGGGATTACCTCTCGGCTCAACTAACCCGGGCGGCCATGATCCCTCTGCACCAGTTTCAACCTGCCATAAACGCGGGATGATCAGGGGGTTACGGAGGGTGACACGATGACCGCCTGGCGCCGCACGACCGCCCCAAACGCCGCCGACCTCAATGGCTCAGGCCGTTCCCAGACCAGCTCTATCTCGCGTCCGGATGGCCGGACCGCGCTGGTGGCAGGCGCTGGCGGGTTCATTGGCGGGCATCTCGTCAAGGCGCTCCTGGACCAGGGGCGGACAGTGCGGGCCGTCGACATAAAGCCTATGTCGGATTGGTATCAGACCGATGCTCGTGCCGAGAACAGGAGCGCCGACCTCTCCCTGTTGCCGGACTGCCACGCCGCAGCGGCGGGTATGGCCCAGGTGTTCAACCTAGCCGCCGATATGGGAGGCATGGGCTTCATCGAGACGCACAAGGCGGCATGCATGTTGTCCGTCTTGATCAACACTCACCTGTTGATGGCGGCACGCGATGCGGGCACGTCACGATTTTTCTTTAGCTCTTCAGCCTGCGTCTATGCGGCTGGGCACCAAACTATGACGGACGTGACCGCGCTCCGCGAACAAGACGCCTACCCGGCCGAGCCCGAGGACGGCTACGGCTGGGAGAAGCTGTTCAGCGAACGGATGTGCCGGCATTTCACCGAGGATTACGGGATCGAGACCCGGGTTGCACGATACCACAACGTGTATGGCCCGCACGGCACCTACGATGGCGGGCGCGAAAAGGCGCCGGCCGCCATTTGCCGCAAGGTAGCGCAGGCGAAGCGGACCGGGCGGCACACCATCGATATTTGGGGCGACGGCGAGCAAACGCGCAGCTTCATGTACATCGACGACTGCATCGAGGGCACGCTACGGCTGATGGACAGCGACGTGCGTGTGCCGACCAACATCGGCAGTGCGGAGTTGGTCAGCATCAACCAAATGGTGGACGTCGTCTCCGGCATCGCGGGCGTAAGCCTGTCCCGGACGCACGACCTCAGCGCGCCGCAGGGCGTGCGTGGGCGTAACAGCGACAATACCTGGGTGCAGCAGGCGCTGGGCTGGGCGCCCTCTATTCTGCTCCGCACCGGGCTATCCCACACCTACCGCTGGATCGACGGTGAGCTGGGCGGGCATGGGCGGACGGACGAGCCGGCCTATGCGCACGAAGCCGCGCCGGCCTGACATGCTGGCCACCGGACCCGCCATGGTACGCGAGAACGTGCTCGGCGTGGGCGTCAGTGCGATCAACACGCAACAGATGCTGGCGACCGTCGATTCCTGGGTGCGCAGCCGGGCCCGGCACTATGTCTGCGTCACCGGCGTGCACGGCGTCATGGAGAGCTGGCGGTCGGAGACGCTGCGGCGCATTCATAACGAGGCTGGGATGGTGACGCCGGACGGGCTGCCGCTGGCGTGGCTGCTGCGCCTGGGCGGCCATCGTGGTGCGCGGCAGGTTTGCGGGCCGGAGCTGATGCCGGCACTGTTCGTGGCCGGGCAGGCGCGGGGTTGGCGGCATTATCTGTATGGCGCGACGCCCGAGACGCTCGCGCGGCTCCGCGCAGGCCTGCTTGCGGCTGCGCCGGGAGCCGAGATCGTGGGCGAGCACGCGCCGCCCTTCCGCCCCATGACATCGGCAGAGGACGCGGCGGCGGTGGCGGCAATTAACGACGCCCAGCCGGACATCGTCTGGGTCGGCCTCAGTACGCCCAAGCAAGAGCTTTGGATGGCCGATCACCGGGGATTGCTGGAGGCGCCGGTGCTAATCGGCGTCGGCGCGGCGTTCGACTTCAACGCCGGCCTGAAGCGCCGCGCCCCGTGGCTGCTGCGGAGCGTGGGCCTGGAATGGGCGTACCGCGCCGCGCAGGAGCCGCGACGGCTCGCTGGGCGCTACCTGCGCAACAACCCGGCCTTCGTCGGGCTGATCGTGCTACAAAAGATGGGTTTGCTGCATCCGAAGCAGCTCGGCACCTAAGCAACGAAATATCGGCTGACCGTTTGGGTGGGATGCTGCGTCGCATCCCACCGTTCAGGTCTGGCTAGCCCTTTTGCAGGCCGATCGCCCCGATGTTGATCGCGGCGAAGCCGATGCCGTCTCCGGAGGTCGCGTAGTTGCCGGCGGAAATGGCAGGGTTGCTATACCGCGCGGAGTAATCGGGAACAGTGTCGAGCGGCGAGCCGGTGGTGCTCCAGTAATCGTTATCATGGACGTAGGGGATGCCGCCGCCATAATTGGGGTAGAGCGGGTTACGCGCACCGTATGTCTCACTTTGGATAATATTGCCTGTGACGACGTTGTTCTGCAGCGGATTTGGATTGTATTGATCGGACGGCTGCGCCTGGAACAGTCCGGCGCTGGCGTTGCCGGTGCCGATGTCGAAGATGTTGCCGCTGAAGGTGTTGTTGCTGCCACCATGAATTTCGAACCCGTCCGAGCCGATACCGGTGACGACGTTGGCCGTTGCCGTCACGCCGCTCGTGCCATCATCGAGGTAGATGCCCACGCTGTGTTGCCCAACCCGGCCCGTTCCGCTGATATAATTGTTGGTCACGTTCGTCATCGTGTTAGCGTTACTGCGGCCTAGGATGTAGATGGCACCGGAGTCGGTGGACGAAAGGTCCGAGTTGGTGATGCGGTTATAGGAGATCGTGTTACCGATATTTTGAGTGCCGGCGCTGTATGTGTAGAAGTCTGCCAAGTTGATTGCCGCACCCTGGGTATTACTGATGACATTGTGGGTGATCTGGTTGGCACCCGCACCATGCAGGTAGAAGGCGCCACCGTAGGTTTCGGGCGCACCGACACCGGTGATGGTATTGTTGCTGAACACGTTGCTGTTGCTGCCGTCCTTCACCTCGACCGCGCTACCGCTGCTGTTGATGATGCTGTTGCCGGTAAGCGTGTTGTGGCTGGCATCGTTCTCCAGCAGCACGCCTCCGGCATTGTTGGAGAAGGTGCTGCCGCTGATGCTGATGCCGCTGGACCGGTCGATGATGACGGCAGCGCCTGAGGCGTCTGCAAACGTCAGGCCGGAGAGGCTGATGTTGGCCCCACCCTGGATGTCGAGCACGTCCTGCTGCCCGCGTGCGTCGAGTACGGCACCGGCGCTTCCTTGGATGATGAGGCCGGATCGACCGGCCCCAAGCACGACCCCGGCAGTGGCGAATGTTCCGGCACCGACCGAAATGGTGGTGTTGCTGTTGCTGGCGTTGACCGCCCGCTGCAGGCTAGCGAACGGATGAGCGCTGCTGCCGTCCGCGCCGTCATTGCCGTTGGTAGCCACGTAGAGGAGTTGCCGGCCCGAGGCTCCTGCCGGCGGGACCGGGGGGGACTGCGGAACTGGAACCGGCACGGGGACTGGGACGGGCGCGGGCACCGGCAACGGCACGGGCACTGGAACCGGCGCGGGCACGGGTACTGGAACGGGGGCCGGCACCGGAACCGGCACGGGGACAGGGACAGGGACTGGCACCGGGGCGGGGACAGGAACCGGGGCGGGCGCTGGCACCGGCGCTGGCACCGGCGCTGGCACTGGCACTGGCACTGGCACTGGCACTGGCACTGGCACTGGCACGGGGGCCGGCTTGGATGATTGAGCGGCTTGGGAGCCGCTGAGCAGATCGCTGCCCGAGAAATCACTGGCTGGCACGGCGAAATTGATTTGTCCGCCGAAATACATCTGGCCCCATTGCGAATAGGTGCCGTTGCTCGAAACGTACGTCTCGCCCGGGCTGTAAGCGCTGATCACCTTTCCGCCGATGTCGATGGACTGGACCGTTAGCAGCTGGGCCGATGAGTCATGATTGGGATTGAGGATCGACACCGTGTGCGGCGCGCTAGCCGCGGTATCGACGGTGAAACTATAACCCTTCGTATTGTTGTCGTTAACGAAGGCAGACCCGTAGGTCACGCCGTCAACTTGCAGCACGAGCTCGGGGTAGTCGGTCCCATTGAAGCTCGCGCTAGCGTTCACGGTGATGGCGTATCGCATACGGCCGGTCCTTTTCGGGTCGAGAGGGCGTAGGCTGTGCGGTCAAGCACAGCGCGAGGTTGGTTCAGTGCCAGTTCGGCATCGAATCAAAAAACGCGGTCAAAGTGGATGTCGTCTCAGAACAGTCTGAGCTAGCCAGAGATCAAACCTATGATGACTTAGAGTGTAGAGAGTAGCATTTGTTAAGTCCTGCCCCTCACCCGTCATAATGCTCAGGCCTATGCTCGCTTACTCGGAACTGAATACTCCGTCGTCTCTGCACGGTTCCGTGTGTTAACGAGTTAGTGAGGAGTGTCAATCTCGGATTGCCCGTCCGGAGTAGCCCATTTTGTTATCAAACGTTCCCCGGTAACGGACCGGCACGACACAAGGTCGCAACGATTCCGGATAGGATGGCTTGCCTTCGGTGGCAGGCGCTTCGTAACGTGCCGAGAACTTCCGCACCGTTTCAAAAAGGAAAGATCATGCCCAGCGCCGTTCCGCTCACGCTGGCCGCAGGCCTCCTAGCCGTCTTGGCAGCAAGCCGGTGCATTGCGTCCGAACTGGACGTGGACACGCCCAATTTGCCGATGGTGACGATGAGCGGGCCGGGTGCGAGCCCGGCCAGCCGGGCCGCCTATTCCGCGATCGTGAACCGCGAGGCTGAAAAGCACGGCCTGCCCCCCGCCCTGGCCCAAGCGGTCGCGACCATCGAGAGCGGGTGGAACCCCGCCGCCCGCGGCAGCTCAGGCGAGGTTGGCATCATGCAGGTCATGCCGGGCACCGCCGCCATGCTCGGCTTCCGCGGCACGGCCGAACAATTGGCTGACCCCGAGACCAATATCCGGCTCGGCGTGCAGTATCTCAGCGCAGCCTGGGTCCTGGCGGGCGGCGAGCCCTGCACCGCACTCATGAAATACCGCGCCGGGCATGGCGAGACGGCGATGACACCGCTCTCGGTCCAATATTGCCAGCGGGCAGCGCGTTACCTGACCGCAGTAGGATCGCCGCTCGCCGCGCGGGCCAGCGTTTTCGCGGCAGCGGTACGAATGCCGGATCCGGCGGCGCCAACGCTCACTGTGGTCAGCGCGATGGCCCCGCCCAGTTTGCTCACCCCCGACGAGTGGGTGCGGCTCCGCACCGGGCACCGGACGGCGGCAGATAGCGCGCGGTTCTGGGCAGCGCGGAAGATCCAGATCGCCTCGATCCGGGCCAGGCAGGAGACGATGATCGCCTCCCGCATCACTCTGACCCGCCCGGTTCAGCTAGCGCGGATGACGGGCCGGACCCGGATGGCCGGGCTGCGCGCGCGCCGGCACACGCGGGTGGCCTACCGCCTCAGCCCGGACGCGGCGCTGGTATCCGAATGGTTTCCGGACGCGCGCTGATGGCTAAACCGCTTGTCACGGTCGATGAGGGGGGGCGCACCGGAGTGGATTTCACCGGCGGCAACGGCAACTACGTGCTGACTGGCCTTGGCGGCACCGGACGCATCTGGCTGGGCGACGGTGACGACACCGTCACCCTGTGGGGCCATGGCAACTTCCTGCACCTGGGGCAAGGCCGTAACGTGGTGGATGCAAGCGCCGGGACCGGCAACACCATCATCGGTGGAAACGGCGACAGTATCGTGCTGGCTGGGCGCGGCACCGCATGCGTGACTTTGGGCGATGGCGACGACCACGTCACAGCCTGGGGCAACGGCAATTACATCCATCTGGGCCAGGGCCGGAACAGCGTGGACGCGGGCGCGGGCACGGGCAACGACATCATAGGCGGCGATGGGGACACGACCGTGCTCGCCGGGTCCGGGACGGCATGCGTTGCTCTCGGCAACGGCAACGACTCCGTCACGGCCTGGGGCAATGGCAACTACATCAAGCTTGGCGGAGGCAAGAACTTCGTGGACGCTAGCGCCGGCACTGGCAACGACATCATCGGTGGCGACGGGGACACCACCGTGCTGGCCGGTGCCGGCACCGCCTGCGTCCAGCTCGGTGATGGCAACGATCACGTTACCGCCTGGGGCAACGGCAACTACGTGCAGCTGGGCGGTGGCAACAACACTGTGGATGCCAGCGCCGGCACCGGAAACAACATCATCGGCGGCAACGGCGACACGTCCGTCATGGCCGGCCAAGGCACCGCCTGCGTTATGCTGGGTGACGGCAACGATACGGTCACCGCGGGCGGGCAGGGCAACTACGTTCGTTTGGGCAACGGCCGCAACCGAGTCGATACCCACGCCGGCACCGGGAACAACATCATCGCCGGCGATGGGGACGATGTGGTGCTGGGCGGCTCGGGCGCCACGGACGTCACGCTCGGGGACGGGCAGGACACCGTGATCCTTGGCGGACTCTGGAACACCGTCGTGCTCGGGCACGGCATGGATACCGTCGTGGCTGGCGCCGGGCACGACACGGTCTGGCTAGGTGGCCCGTTCGCCGTAATCTTCCAGGGAACCGGCAACGCGCTCAGGCTCATGGGCGCGCTCCAACCTGGCAGCATCACCGGGCTCACGGCCGGTGACTTCATCGAATTGGTGCAGCCGGCCGATGCCGTCTTGACTCCGGACCATATCGCTTTGATCGCCGGCGGGCGCGAGACCGATATCCGATTGCAGGGTTTCACCGGGCACGGGATCAACGTCAGCTCCCATGATGGCCTCACCGTCTTGGCGATAGTCTAGCCTGTGGCGGGCGCTGGCGCCCGCACCGGCAACTTCGGCACTTTACGAACCCTGGCCGCCCTCGGCGTCCTAGTATCCCACTCGTTCCTGCTGTCGGGCGGCACCTATGCTGCCGAGCCGGTGTTTGCGCTCAGCCATGGCCAGACCACGATCGGCGGGATCGCGGTGCTCATGTTTTTCGTACTCAGCGGCTACCTGATCACCCAATCCTTCCATCGCACGCCGGATGTCCGGCGGTTCGTGGCAGCGCGCCTGTTGCGGATCATGCCGGCGCTGGTCGTGG
Source organism: Acetobacteraceae bacterium (assembly GCA_965246925.1). GTDB lineage: Bacteria > Pseudomonadota > Alphaproteobacteria > Acetobacterales > Acetobacteraceae > JANPPS01. The sequence goes on from OZ251994.1 coordinate 912,628, forward strand.
TGGTGGTGCTGGCGGCCTTGATCATGGGCCCTCTCTACTCCAGCTGGGGCTGGGACTACCTCGGCTCCCCGCTCGTGGTGCGCTACGTCGTGGGCAATCTGTCCTTCCTGCAGCCAGTCGACACCCTGCCCGGCGTCTTTGGCGCCAATCCGTTTCCGGACGCAGTCAACGGCTCACTCTGGACCCTCCGGTTCGAGGCAGCGTGCTATGTCCTCGTGCTGGGGCTTGGCGTGGCCGGGTTGCTGACGCGATGGGCGTTGCTCACCCTAACCCTGCTGGCGCTCGTGGCGCTTGCAGTGCTAGGGCGGGCGCATTCCGGGCTGCAGTTCACGACCGATTTCCTGGCCGGGGCGACTTATTTCGCCTGGCAGCCGCGCATCCGTGCGTCCACACTGCTCGGCTGCGGTCTCATCTGCGGTGCCGCGCTATGGGGGGGACAGTTTCGCGTCGCCTCTCCTAGCGCCGGTGCCGTGCTGATCTTGGCCCTTGCCACCACCGGGCGGATCCGGCTGCCAGACCTGACCCGGTATGGGGATTTCTCCTACGGCATCTATCTCTATGCCTTTCCGGTCGAACAGATGCTCGCCTTGCGGCTGGGCAAGGGGCCGTGGCTGGTGCTGCTCGCCGCCACACTTCCGCCGACCCTGATCTGCGCTGCGCTGTCATGGTATGGCGTGGAACGTCCGGCCATGGCGTGGCGCGGCCGGCTGGGCGGACCCGCTATGGTGCCCGGCGCGGGAGATTGAGCGCCGCCGCGGCAATTGTGGCCGCAACGCCCACGGCGCACATCGCCCCCCAGCCGCCCGCCGCCCAGGCCAGCGTGCCGGCGAGCGAGCCCAAGGTGCCGCCGACGAACACGCCCGTGATGAATACGGTATTGAGCCGCCCCCGCGCCTCGGGCTCCAATGCGTAGATCTGCGCCTGGTTGGAGATCAACGTCATCTGCATGCCGATATCCATCACCAGCACCCCCGTGCCCAACCCCCACAGCGTCCGCTCCGCCAACAGCCAGAACAGCACGAATCCCAGCAACACGAGCGCGGTCCCGGTGCGGTTCACCAGGTCAGGGCCGCGCCGGTCCGCCACGCGCCCGGCCAGCGGCGGGATGAGGGCGCCGACCGCGCCCAGCACCCCGAACAAGCCGGCCTCGAACGGGCCCATACCATAGCGCGGCGTTTCGAGCAGCAGGACGAGGGTGACCCAGAACATATTGAACGCCCCGAACAGCAGCCCTTGCTGCACCGCCGAGCGCCGAAGCTGGCTATATCGCCGGATCAACACCAGCAGGGACAGCAACAGCTGACCATAGCCGAGCTTCTGCACGGGCCGCCGAAGGGGCAGCAACAAAGCCATGAGCGCCAGCACGCCCGATACGCATGCGGCGGTGGCAAACACCGGACGCCAGCCGTATGCCGCACCCATCACTCCGCTAAACGTCCGCGCCAGCAGGATCCCGAGCAGCAGGCCGGTCATGACGGTGCCGATCACCCGGCCGCGGATTCCGTCCGGCGCCAGCTCCGCCCCAAGCGGCACGGCTTGCTGCGCGGCGGTGGCGAAGACGCCCATGGCGAACGAGGCGGCCAGCATGATCCCGGCTCTGGGGGCCCATGCCATAAGCAGGCACGATAGCGCCAGTAGCCCAAGCTGCCCGGCGATCAACCACCGCCTTGCGACCCGGTCCCCAAGCGGCACCAGCAGCACGATCCCAGCCGCATACCCGGCGAACGTCGCCGTCGGCACCGCCGTGCCGCTTCCCGGGAAGCTACGGTCGATCAGCGTAAGGATGGGCTGGCAAAAATACAGCGCTGAGACGGCAACGCCGGCAATTAGCGCCAGCAGCGGAACCGTGAACCTGGGGTAGTGCGACTGCAACTATCCCTGCGCCCGAAGAATGGCGTTGCAAGATGGGGGACCGGCGCCGGCCAGCCGGTCCGCCAGCACTGCACCCGCCGCCTGCCCGGCCGTCAACAGATCGAGCCGCCCAGACCGGCTAAACGGCACCGTAAGACCAAGCCCAGCTAGCTGCACCGATCCGTGCACCCGATACTCCACTGCACCGGACGCCAGGACGGAAAGCAGCTGCGGCCCCACATTCCGTGTGGTTGTGCTTACTGCGACCGGGACGATCACCGCCTGATGGGGTGGTATGACCACCGCGCTCTCGGTTTCGGTCTCCACCAGCGGCCGCCCACCCACATCGATGCCGGCCCGGACGCGGCGGAATGCCAGATCCTGGCCGTTCGGATTGTAGGCGCATAGCCCGAGATCGAAGCGCTGGTCCAGCACGCCGACAGCGCGCAGCTGAACGCTCGCGACTTCGACCCGGGGTGGCGTGGCTGAGGCCAGGGCGCAACCGGCAAGGGCCAGGGCGAACCATGGGACGGCATGTCTCATAATGGCGACTTTTTTATCGGAGATTGCTCATAGCCGAGTAAGAGGCTCGCGGGGTCCTGATACACTTCGATGCAGCCGGCGTCTCGCAAGCCGGCCTCTGGAAAGCCGCCGCACAGCATGCCGATGGTGCGCAGTCCCGCCTTACGAGCGGCTTCGGCGTCATACGGCGTGTCGCCGACGACGATGATCTCGGCTGGACCGATTTCGTGCAGCCGCTTCAGCGCTGCCTCGAAGATATCGGGATGCGGCTTGCTACGCTCGGCATCGTCTGACGATGTCTCGGCGTCGATAAGGTCTTCGATATCGGCCAGTTTCTTGTAATGCGCGAGCTCGTCGCCTTTGGCGGAGGAGGCCAGCGCGATCTTGATGCCGTCAGCGCGTAGGCGCTGCAATAGCGCGCGCACCTGCGGAAAAGGCTTGATCTGATCGAGGTAGCGGGACCGCAACACCTTTCCCCGATGCTCCTCGAGGGTTTCGCCCTTCGCTTCGATCTCGTCTGGGTTGAGGAATACCGGCATCAGCTGGTCACCTCCCTTGCCGATCTGGCTCCGGATGGCGGCAAAGTCGAACGCATGGCCGAAATCGGCAAACGCGTCCTGCCAGGCTTGAGCGTGTTGATCGACCGAATCGATCAGTGTTCCGTCCACGTCGAAGATGACGGCTTTGATCATCACGTTTCCTAAATAAAAAATCCTTGATAAGAAACGGGGGAGCGCCCGTGGACGCTCCCCCTCGTCAGCGGGTAGGCTTAGCAATTAGCGAACGACACGTTGCGTGGTCACCAGCGCGGCCCGGCGCTGCACGGCCATGGACCCGCCGATCGCCGCCGCGATGGCGCCGAGCAGCAAGTCACCGAAGGCCGCGAACGACGTGCGGCTGGCTGCTGAGGCACTCGCATCCGCCGCATCCTTGGCGGCTTGCACGGCGCGGTCCTTCTCCTGAGTGAGACGGGTCTGGGCGTCGTTGAAGCGCTTGTTAGCCTCGTCGGTGCTGATATGCTGCTGGGCTGCCATAATGGCGATCACCTGCTGCTTGGCACCAGCGGCGTCCGCGCCGCCCTTGGCATAGGTGGCAAGGTTACGCACGACCTCTTTCTGCGCGTCTTCGGCGCTCATGGCCGCCGGGTCGGGGTTGGTGGGCTTCAAATAGGCCTGGGCCTGTTGCTGGATCATGTCCGGGGAGACCCCGGCCGCCTGCGCCAGCGGTGCGGCCGCCTCCTTCACACCGCTGCCGGCTGCGGACGCGACGCTACCCAGGGCCGAAAATCCGCCCCCGATAATGCTGCCCACGGCGGAGCTTAGCAAATAGAGCGTGAGCACGGTGGCGATGCCCCAGGCGACAAGGCCGTGCAGCACGCCGTCGAACCTCTGATCAACACCGGCGAACCATGCCGAGACATAGCCACCCAGTAGAAGCGCCAACACGCTGCTAAGGACCCACCATACTCCCGCGCCAATACCGAAGCTGCTTGCATTTGGAGTACTGCCGGCGTTCACGTTGACGGCACCGAGGCCGATGCCGGCGCCGAGCATGCTCAGCATGAGCTGGGCAACGATGATGAGGACGACACCGCCGAAGATCGCTGCCCACGAGATTCGGCGATGGATATGCTGGCCCGACCCCACCACCGTGGCGGTGGTTTGGACGCCGGGGTCACCGTAAACATTTGCTGACATTGGACACACTCCGGTTGAGACCGGCAGAAGCCGAGATCCCCGGCAAAGTTCAATCACGTAACCGGTACCCTTATGCCCGCAGACTGCCGCTGCGCGCCTATCGGGCGGCGGCTACGTCGCAGACCGCTTGCAACCAGATTGCGACAGCATCGGCGCCGCCGTCTGGGATTCCCAACACGCGGTCACCCAGATAGCTGCCACGGCCCAGGCGGGGCAGCATGGCGGACGTGGCGTCGGCGCCGGCCCGTGCCGCCGCAGCGCAGGCGCGCCCCGCTTCGGGCAGGAGTGCGCCGGCCTGCACCGCAGCCGATAGCGCCGCCGCCGCCGGGTGGAGGGCGTCGATCATCGTGCGGTCGCCGGGCTGGGCTCCGCCCAATTCGGACACGGCGGCCGCCGCCGCCTGCAGCGCCGCGGCCCATTCCGCTGGGCTAGGCTGGTCCACGCCGGATAGCAGGCGGGACGCCCGCAGGAGCGCTGTGGCGTAGAACGGCCCCGAGCTTCCGCCCACCGCCCGGCGCAACGCGTTACCCATCGCCGCCAGCGCGGACGAGGGCGACGCCCACGCCGTTACGGGCAGCTCGAGGATGGCGTGTGCGGCGCGTGACATGCTCGCACCCAGATCGCCGTCGCCGGCCTTGGTGTCCAACTCGGTCAATCGGTCTTCCGCGGCAAGCAACGCCTCGGCCGCGGCGATGGCCGCACGGCGCACGGCCGTGTCTCTGGGCGCATGCGTCTCAGGGGCGTCCTCGACCGGCACGGGCTGGGCTGGCGCGGTGACCTGAGCGTTCAGCCGCCCGTGACCGGGCCAGGCCGGTGCCGCCGTCGGCGCGTCTAGCAACGAGGTGAGCTGAGCATCGAGGCGCATCAGGCTGATCGAGCACCCCGGCATATCCAGCGCCGATAGCAGGGTGCCGCACCAGGCCCGCGCGACCTCGATCCCGCGGGCGCGAATTTGGGCCAGCGCCCCGCGTAGCACGATGCCGAGCTCCATGGCCGGCGTGGCGCCCAGGCCGTTGACGAGGAGGGCGACGGTCTCGCCGGGCTGCAGGCCTAGATCGTCCGCTATGGCCCCGACCAGGATGCCGGCTAACGCGTCGGCCGACTCCAGCGTGGCGCGGCGCACACCCGGCTCCCCGTGAATGCCAAGACCCAACTCCACCTCGTTCTCGGCCAGCGCGAAGCCACCGCTCGCCGATCCGGGCAGGGTGCAGCCGCCGAGCGCCACGCCCATAGAGCCCACGCAATCAGCCGCCCGGCGCGCCAAGGCCGCAACCTCCGGCAACGCCCGGCCGGAGGCGGCGGCCGCGCCGGCCACCTTATGCACCAGCACGGTGCCGGCAATGCCACGGCGGCGCCCACGCTCGACCGTATCGCGCAGCGCCACGTCGTCCGCCACCACCACCATCTCGACCGCCAGCCCGTCCGCCCGCGCGATCTCGGCAGCCAGGCCGAAGTTGAGCCGGTCACCGGTGTAGTTCTTTACGATCATCAGCGTCCCAGCCGGGCCCGTGACGGCGCGCAGCCCGGCCAGCACGGCGTCCACGCTCGGCGACGTGAAGACGTTGCCCGCCACCGCCGCGGAAAGCATGCCGTCCCCCACATACCCGGCGTGGGCAGGCTCGTGCCCGGCGCCCCCGCCCGAGATGACGGCGACCACGGGGCGGGCACCCGGCCCGGGACCGTCCATCGCCGAACGGCGCACGACGACGGTCTCGTCAGCCAGCAGGACCTGATCCGGGGCGGCTGCGACGGCGCCCTCCAGCATTTCGCGAACGACAGCGCCAGGATCGTTGATGAGCTTTTTCATGGGATCCGTCCAAGTGATTCGTTACAGTTCGATCGTTAAACGCCTTTAGCCCCAGCATACCGCGGCAGTGCGCACCGGTGCGTCCCACAGCATGCGGAGTTCGTCATCGAGTACCGTGACCGTGATCGAACAGCCCGCCATATCGATCGAGGTGACGTAAGAGCCGGTGAGGAACCGCGCCGTCGTGACCCCGGCATCACGCAACAGCCGGCGGGCGCAGTCTGACATCAAATACAGTTCCATGAGCGGCGTCCCGCCAAAGCCATTCACGAACAGCAAGACCTCCGACCCGGGGCGGGGGCTCAGATCGCGTAAGATCGTGTCGATCATCTCGCTGGCGAGGGCGTTGGCCGAGTCCATCTTCGCCCGCCGCCGCCCCGGCTCGCCATGGATACCGACGCCGATCTCTACCTCGTCCTCGGCCAGCTGGAACGTCGGGCGCCCGGCCGCCGGGACGGTGCAGGACGTCAGCGCCACACCCATCGTGCGCGTGACGGCGTTCACCTGGCCGCCGAGGGCAGTCAGCTGCAAAAGGTTCGCCCCACGCTCGGCGGCGGCGCCCAGGCATTTCTCCACGACCAGCGTGCCGGCCACGCCGCGGCGCCCGGTCGTGCCCGGATCGTCATCAACCGCCACGTCATCCTTGATGACCAGCATACCCGACGCGCCAGATGCCACCTCACGCGCTATCTCGAAATTCATTAGATCGCCTTCATAGTTCTTGACGATGAACAGGCACCCGGCGCCGGTGTCCACGGCGGCCGCGGCGGCAGCGATCTGGCCGGGGGTCGGCGAGGTGAACACCTCACCCGGGCAGGCGGCGTCCAGCATGCCATGCCCGACGAAGCCCACATGCATCGGCTCATGGCCCGAGCCGCCGCCGGACACGAGCGCCGTCTTGCCCGGCCGCAGCTCGCGGCGGCGGACGAAGCGTCGCTGGGGGTCAAGCGCCACTAGGCCGGCATGGGCGGCGGCGAAGCCGTCGAGGCTCTCGGCCAGCACGGTGCCGGGAGCATTGATCAGCTTCTTCATTCCTCCTCCACCGCCTCCGGTGCGCTGCCGGTGCCGATTGCGGCTGCAAACCGGACCAGTTGCCGTGCATAGCCGGCCAGCATTTCGTCGACCGCACGGTTACGCCGGGCGTCTCCCAAATCCGGCACGAGCAGGGGCACGATCCGTGTCCCGGCTGCGGCCCCGGCGTTCTCGCCCGCAAGGAGCCGGCCGGGATGCGCGCGGTCATAGGCTTGCTGGAACGCCGTCCGTTCGGCCGGCGAAAACCGGCATACCGCAAAGATGGTAGGGAGGTGGTGCGCCGGGATGGGCATGGGGTAGGCCGGGTTCGACAGCTGGGACACGAACGAGCGGTTGGTGCCCAGCGCCGCCGCGAGCCGCCCGCGCGTGCCCGAAGGCCTGTTGTCGCACACCGTTTGCAGGATGTGCTTATATTCTGCGACTGCGCTAGCGCCCGTACCCTCCTTCGTGAGGATGTCGTTCACGGCCGGGCCTGGGCAAGGCTGGACGACGCGATGGCCTGCTTCGTCCGTTCGACTGCATTCGGCGGCACCGACAATGACCGAAGTCCGGTCGCCAACAGATGCGGCACGCATAGCAGATCGGCCGCGGCGTCCCCGCACAGGCTCACGCTCAGCCCATTCGCCAGGCCGTGCCGGACGACGGTGCCGATGAGGCTGAGTACGGCAGGATTGAGCGGGTCGGCAAGACTTGCGACCGCGCCGATGTCGCGGCCCGCGGCGGTCACGTATTGCGTGAGGTCGTTGGAGCCGATCGAGAAGAACTCGGCCGCGAACCGGTCCACCCCGATCGCCGCGGCGGGCACCTCCACCATGATGCCGAGCATGGGATGGCGGGCCGGTATGCCGCCCCGCGTGAGGTCCCCGACCACCGCGTCCAGCATGGCCCGGGCCTCGTTCAGCTCCCGGGGGATCGTCACCATGGGCAGCAGGACGCGCAGGTCGCCGAACGCAGCGGCACGGGCGAGGGCGCGCAACTGCGTCTGGAACAGGGCCTTGTGGCGCAGCAGCAGACGCAGCCCGCGCAGGCCCAGGAAAGGATTGCTCTCGAACGCCGGCGTGATGCCCGGGATAGGCTTGTCGCCGCCTGCATCCAAAACCCGGATCACGACCGGACGGCCGGACGCCCATTCCACGATGCGGCGGTAGGCGGCATACTGGCTTTCCTCATCCGGAAGCCCGCTGTGGCCGCCGCCGTGGAACAGCAGCTCGGTCCGTACAAGGCCGATGCCTTCACAGATCGAGGGATCGAGGCCGTCCAGCTCCGCCAAATGGTTGATGTTGAGGTGAACCGAGACGGGCGTGCCGTCAGCTGTCATGGCGGGGAGGCGAAAGCGGTCCGACCGGGCAAGGGCGTCCGGCGCCGTCCCGAGCCTGGCCGCAAAGGCCGCTTGCGACGCCGGGTCCGGGTCGAGCATGACGAGGCCGGAGGCGCCGTCCACCAAGGCCTCCCGTCCGTCTAGCGCTCCGGCATCGCCTGCCAACCCCACCACCATCGGGATCCCCCGGGTGCGTGCCAGCATGGCGACATGGCCGGACGGACTGCCTTCCGTCAATAGGATGGCGCCACCGCCTGACCAGTCGATTGCGAGAAAACGCGAAAGCGGCAGGTCGGGCGCGAGGATCACGGCGCCGGGCGGAGGTGAGCGACCGGCATCGAGGAAGGGCGCGAGATGGGCGAGCACGCGGTCCCGGATATCATCGAGGTCGGCGGTGCGGGCGGCTAGGACTGGGTCACCGGAGGCCGCATAGGTCGCTGATTCCTGCGACATCGCCGCCCGCCACGCCTCGTCCGCGCCCGAGCCGGCCGCCACGGCTTCGAGCGCCGGACGAGCTAGTTCCTCATCAGCCAGCATGGCTGCCTGGAAGGCGATCATCTCGGCCGCCTCGCCGCCGGCCGTGTCAGCCAAGGCTTCGATCTGGTCCCGCGCTTTTTCAATGGCGGCCAGGAGCGCGGACCGCTCCTCATTTGGCGCCCGGGCCGTAACGGCCTGTCGCGGCCCTGGCCCGCGGATCGCGACAATGGTCCCCTTTGCGAGGCCAGGCGCCGCACCGTAACCGGACAGGCGGGTCTCAGCCATGCGCTTCCGCTCGCGCATCCCCACTCTCACCAAAGCCGCCGCGGATCAGGTCGAGCACCGCCGCCGCCGCCGTGGACGCACCCGCTCCGGTTGCCCGCACATGCAGCACGGCGCCACAGCGCGCGGTCACCCGCATCACCTTCACCGGGCTTTTCGCATCGACCCAAGGGCCGTCGGGCGATAGGCCGATCTCGACCCGGCACCCGAAGCTTTTGGCGAGTTGCGTCAGCTTGACCGAGGGCCGCGCGTGCAAGCCGACGGCATTCACGACCGCCGCTTCGCCCACGGCCGTCTCCGTCGGGCGTTCGTCCGGCGCCGGCGCATTCATTACGGCGAAAGCTCCTCGGCGACCCGGCGGACCGCTTCTAGCGGAGAGCCTCCGGACGACTCCGCCGCGGCCACGACGGCGCCCTCGACGATCGGCGCGTTGCACACGACCACCTTCCCGCGGCACTCGGGGCCCAGCATCTCGACCGCCATCTCGCTGTTGGTCTCGGCCCCGCCCAGATCAACCAGAATGGCCACCCCCGCCTCCGACCAGGCCGATCTTATTGCGTCCAGGATGGCCGCCGCGCTGGTCCCTAGGCCGCCGCCGGAATCACCGCCCGTGCTGGCCAGGGGGACGCTGTCACCGACCATCTGCCGCACCATGTCAGCGGCGCCCTCGGCCACCTTGGCCGAATGCGACACGATCACGATGCCCACATTCGCCATCAATCCTCCAACGCGGCGCATGCGGCGGCCACGATCAGCGCGGCGGACCGGGCGCCTGGATCGACGTGGCCCACCGACCGTTCGCCCAGGAACGAGGCACGGCCCCGCGTCGCGCGGACCGGCCTCGTCGCTTCGGCCGCGCGGGCGGCGACGCCCGGCAAGCGCCGAACCAGGCCGCACCCGCCCTTCGCGAGCGCCTGCTGCACGGGAACCAGGACGTCCAGCAGCGTTTTCTGGCCGGGCACCGACCGGCCGCGGGCCATGACGGCGGCGATCGCTGTCTCGAGCGCCTGCGCCAGGTTCGATCCGTCAGGCTCGACCGCCTTGCCGAGGGCTAGCAGTAAGGTGCCGTACAACGGGCCGGATGCGCCGCCAACCTTCATGACCAGCTGGGTTCCGGTGGCACACAGCGCCGCCGGTAACGGCATGCCCACGATGTCGTCCACTGCCGCCCGTACCGCCTCGAAGCCCCGGCGCATGTTGAGGCCGTGGTCGCCGTCGCCTATGGCTTGATCCAGGGCCGTCAACTCCGCCTCATGCGCGATCACCGCGTCGGCCACGGCAACCAGCACGCGGTGCAGCCGCTCCGGCGACAGACTGGCCAACGCTTGCACGCTCATGCGCGCACCCGCTGGCCGGCATCGTCGAAGAAAAGCGGGTTGGACAGGGTCACGGCGACCTCGTCGCCCACGGCGAGGCCAGCGTCCGGATCGGCGAACACGACGATCTCCTGGCCGGCGAGCGTCAGATGTAAATGGTCTTGCTCGCCGAGGTGTTCGACCCAGGTAATGTGCGCCACGGCCGCACCGTGGGCGGTAGGGCCGATGCGCGCGTGCTCGCTGCGGACACCGATTTGCGTCCCGTGAGGCGGACCCGCGGCGTCTGGAAACAGCTTGCGCGGGAGAATGTTGATCGGCGGGCTGCCGAGCCGGGCGGCGACGTAGGTGTTAACGGGGTCCTCGTAGATCTCGCGTGGCGTCCCGGTCTGCACCAGCCGTCCGTTCTGTAAGACCCCGATCTTGGTTGCCAGGGTCATCGCCTCCGTCTGGTCGTGCGTGACATACAGCACGGTGGCACCGAGTTCGCGCTGGATGCGCTTCAGCTCGATCCGTAGTTCGGCGCGCAGCTTGGCGTCCAATGACGACAGCGGCTCGTCCATCAAGTGCACCAGCGGATCGCGCACCAGCGCCCGGCCGATCGCCACCCGCTGCATCTGCCCGCCGGACAGCCGCGTGACCCGCTGCTCCAGCTTGTCGGAGATCCGCAGCAGTTCCGCCACTTCGCCGACGCGTTGGCGGATGGTGTCCGGGGCCACCCGCCGTCCCGGCGCCCGCAGCGGGAAGGCCAGGTTGTCGAACACCGACAGGTGAGGATACAGCGAATATTGCTGAAACACGAACACGACGTCGCGCGCCGCGGGCGGGGCGCGCGTGACATCCTGGCCGGCGATGAACACCTGCCCGGCATCCGGCCGCTCCAGCCCGGCCGCGAGCCGCAGGACTGACGTCTTGCCGGCCCCAGTCGGGCCGAGCAGCACGACGAAGCTGCCGTCATCGACCGTCAGCGACAGGCCGGACACGGCCTCTGCCGCCCCGAAGCGCTTCGAGACGCCGTCGAGCCTCAGCTCAGCCATGCGCGGCCTCCATGGCCGGCGCCGGGTCATGCAGCGCGCTGCGGACCACGCGGCCTGTGCCGGCGTCGAACACCGATAGCTTGTCAGACACGAATGCCAGCCCGACCTGCTCGCCGGGCTCTACCCGCACGCTCGCGTCCACCCGGGCGCGGACGGTGCCCTGCGCGGTGGTCACGATCACGATCTGGGTGGAGCCGAGATACTCGGTCCCGAACACCTCACCCCGCAGCGGGGCGGCATCACTCAGGCGAACGTGTTCCGGACGCACACCGAGCAACAAATCGCGGCTGGGCAGCGCCTCACGCGGCCCCGGCACCTCGATCTCGCCCTCTCCCATCCGCAACCGGCCCCGCCCGGGCTCCACCAGATCATGGCACGGCAGCAGGTTCATGGCCGGCGAGCCGATGAACGAGGCGACGAAGGTGCTGGCCGGCCGGGCATAGATGTTGCGCGGGGTGTCCAGCTGCTCGACGATGCCGTTGCTCATCACCGCGATCCGGTCCGCGAGCGCCATCGCCTCCATCTGGTCGTGCGTTACATAGACGGTCGTGGCCTTGATACGGTCATGCAGCGTGCGCAACTCGCCGCACATCAGGTGCCGGAACTCCGCATCCAGCGCGCCCAGCGGCTCGTCCATCAGGAACGCCAACGGGCGCCGCACGATGGCGCGGCCCAGCGCCACACGCTGCCGGTCCCCGCCGGACAGGCCCGAAACCGGGCGGTCCAGCAGATGGGTGATGCGGAGGATGCGCCCCACCTCCTCCACCCGCTCCCGCACCTCGGCCCGGGGAACCCCGGTTGACACCAGCGGGTAGGCGATGTTCCGCCGCACATTCATGTGCGGATAGAGGGCAAACAGCTGGAACACGAAGGCGATGTCCCGCTCGGAAGCCCGCTTGTCCGTGACCTCGCGCCCGCCGAGGTGGATGTGGCCGCCGCTTGGCAGCTCGAGCCCGGCGATCATGCGAAGTGTCGTGGTCTTGCCGCAGCCGGATGGGCCGAGCAGGCAGAAGAACGACCCGTCCTCTACCGTGAAGGTAGAGTTCTCCACCGCGGTAAAGGCGCCGAACGATTTGTGCAGGTTCTCGACCCGTATTTCCGCCATCGTCAGGCCGGGAACTTGGTGACGATGAGGAACAGCACGACGCCGGCCAGCGTGGCCGCGAAGGAATAGCCGAATAGGTCGAGGGAGAAGGGTTGCGTCAGCATGACGACCCCTGCGGCCACCAGCGCGGTAGCCAGGTTCTCCCAGGGTCCACGCCGGAAGACGCGGCGAAGCAGGCTCTGGCTCATTTGCGGACCGCCCCGAAGGTGATGCCGCGGAGCAGGTGCTTGCGCAGCAGGATGGTAAAACCGACGATCGGCAGGACGAATAGCGTGGTCGCGGCGGCCACGGCCGGCCAATCCTGCCCGCCTTCGCCGATGATGAACGGGATGAAGGGCGGCATGGTCTGGGCGTTCCCGCTGGTCAGCAGCAGCGCGAAGGCATACTCGTTCCAAGAAAAGATCAGGCAGAAGATGGCGGTGGCCGCGATGCCGGTGATGGCCTGCGGCAGCACGACCTTCCGGAATGCCTGCAGCCGGGTGTAGCCGTCCACCAGCGCAGCCTCCTCGTACTCGCGCGGGATTTCGTCCATGAAACCCTTCAGCAACCACACTGCCAGCGACGAGTTGACGGCCGTATAGAGCAGAATGAGCCCCAGATAGGTGTCGTTCAGCCCCAATTCGCGGTACATCAGATAGATCGGGATCGCGACCGCGATCGGCGGCATCATGCGCGTGGACAGGATGAATAACAGCAGGTCATCCGCGAGCGGCACCCGGAAGCGGGAGAAGCCATAGGCGGCCATCGTGCCGAGCAACACCGCCAGGAACGTGGAGCCGAAGCCGACCACGAGCGAGTTCACGAACCGCGGCACCACCTTCGACGGTCCGGCGATCACCATGTCATGCGACCGCACCAGCCGGTCGTACCACGTGGTGGGCGGCGGTAGGGCGGCCATGAAGTCGGGCGGCTGCCGCGTGCGGACGGTGAACAGGTTCACCCACCCCTCGAGCGTCGGCTCGAACAGCACCTTGGGCGGATACGAGATCGCGTCCGTCGGTGACTTGAACGAGGTGGCGGCGATCCACACCAGTGGAGCGATCGTCACAAGCGCGTAGAGCGCCACGATCACTCCGGCGATCAACCGGCTGCGCGGTGACGCTTCGACGATGGACCGGGCGCTGGTCGACACCGCATTCACCGCTGTTTCACCCGGTTCAGCGTCTTCACGTAGATATTGGCCGCGCCGAACACGGTCACGAACAGGATGATGGCGAACGCGGAGGAATACCCCGTGCGCCATTTCTCGAACGCCTCGCGCTTCAGGCTGATGGACGCAAGCTCGGTCGTGGAGCCCGGGCCGCCCGACGTCAGCAGGTTGACCATGTCGAACATCTTGAAGTTCTCGATGCCGCGGAACAGCATCGCCAGCATCAGGAACGGCAGCACCATCGGTAGCGTGATGGTCCAGAACTGCCGCCAGGGCGACGCCCGGTCGACCTCCGCCGCCTCGTAAATGTCCTCGGGAATGGAACGCAGGCCCGCCAGGCAAATCAGCATCACGTAGGGCGTCCACATCCAGGTATCGACCAGGATGATGGTCCAGGGCGCCAGGCGCACGTCACCGATCATCTGGAAGCTGCGCGGGTCCGCACCGGTCAGGAAGGCGATCACGTAGTTGAACCCGCCGATCTGCGGCTGGAACAGGAAGGTCCAGAAGTTACCCACCACCGCGGGGGACAGCATCATGGGCAACAGGATCACCGTGGTCCAAAAGCCATGCCCACGAAACTTTCGGTTCATCAGCAGCGCCAGGCCGAAGCCCAGCAGCATTTGCAATGCGATGGTCCAGACCACGAAATGCGCGGTGACCTGCATCGCATGCCAAACGTCCGGATCGGACAGGATGTCGGCATAGTTCTCGAGCCCGACCCAGCGCAGCAGCACGTTTGGGCGGTTGGACTTCACGTTGGTGAACGACAGCCGGATGGCCCAGATCAGCGGAAAAATGTTGATCGCGAGCAGCAGCGCCATCACCGGCGCGATGAACAGCCAGGCCAGGCTTCGGTCGGACAGGCCGCGTACATGGCGTAGAGGTAACCGCCCTGCCCGGTTCGGCGCATCGGCTTGCGGAGAGGGAGCGCGAGTGATGACGGACATGGCCGGCAACTCCGGGCCGTCACCGCCCGCCCGCTTATGGTGCGGGCAGGCGGGCAGCCCTAGAAGGTTTACTGAACGGACTTGCCTTCGTCCTTGAACACCTTGGTCCAGTCACGGACCAGAAGGTCGAGTGCCTCCTTGGCGGTCCCCTGGTCGGCCACGACGTAGTCATGCAGGCGCTTTTGCATGGACAGCAGCAGGTCGACGTAGAGCGGCTCCGCCCAGAAATCGACCATGATGTCCATCGAGCGGAGGAACGCCGGCGCGAACGGGGCGCTCTCGGCAAAGCCCGGCTTTTGCACCACGGCCTTTAGCGCCGAATACCCGCCAAGCTCCCACCATTTCTGCTGCACGTCGGGCTGCGCGAACCACTTGATATACTCGAGCGAGGCGTCGCGGTTCTTGGAGTAGGACACGACCGAGATGCCCTGCCCGCCCAACTGTGCGAACTGACCGGCCGGACCGGCCGGGTTCACGAAGAAGCCGATCTTGTCGCCGCCCGTGTTGGGGTCCTTGTACATGCCCGGGAAGAAGGCGAAGAAGTTCATCTGCATCGCCACCTGGCCCGACTTGAACGCATCGAGCCCTTCGGACATGTAGGCGTTGGTGAGCCCGGCCGGCTGGCAGCACTTGAACAGCTCCTTGTACACTTCGAGCCCCTTCACCGCGCCCGGCGAGTTCACGAAGCCATTCAGCTGATACGGCTTCTTCGGGTCCTCATACTTGAAGCCGTAGGCAAGCATGGCGTTGGTCGCGCCCATCGTAATCCCCTCGGAACCACGCTCGGAATAAATATAGCTGCCATACACCTTCTTGCCGTCGATCGTGCGGTTGGTGAAGAACTTGGACGTCTCCAGCAGCTCGTCCCAGGTCTTCGGCGGCTCGAGCTCACGGTTGTACTTCGCCTTGAACTCACTCCGCAGCTCGGGCCGCGCGAACCAGTCCTTGCGATAGGTCCAGCCGACCACGTCGGCCATGGCCGGCAGCGCCCAGTAGTTCGGCGTGTTCTTCGGCCACTCTGAATAGGCCGTCACCGTCGCGGGCATGAAATCGCCCATCGACAGGTGCTCCTTGTCGAAGAACTCGTTCAACTTGACGTAGTGACCGTTCTCGGCCGAGCCGCCGATCCACTGGCTGTCGCCGATGATGAGGTCGCACAGCGCACCCTTGGAGTTCAGCTCGTTCACGAACCGGTCGGCGTAGCTGGTCCACGGCACGAACTCGTATCTCATCTCGATACCGGATTTCGCGGTAAACCCCTTGCCCAGTTCGACCAGCGCATTGGCGGGGTCCCATGCCGCCCAGCACAGCGTGAGGGACTTACCTTGAGCCTGTGCCGGCGTCGCCGCGCCAGCGGATAAAGCGGCGATGCCTAATACGGCACAGGCAAGCGAAACTATTCTTCTCATTCTTGGTCCCCCCTTTAGATGGCCGTGACCGGCCTTGTCGATTATGACCGAAGCTGACGACTATTGGCACGGACCAGCCCAATGACCGCGTAAGACGCTGTCCGATGAGTTTAGTAGGTCAGCTTGAACTAAGCTTGTCAACTAAACTCTTGCCCTGAAAAAGGCTATTGCCGGTCGAAGTCGATCGTGATGCGGGGGGAGTGGGCGTGGGCCTGACAGGTCAGGACGTAGCCGGACCGGGTCTCCCATGGCTCGAGCGAGTAGTTGACCGTCATGCTGACCTCGCCCTCCAGCACGCGCGCCCGGCAGGTGCTGCACATGCCGCCCTTACAGGAGTAGGGCAGGTCCAGGCCGGCGCGGAGGGCTGCGTCGAGGACGGCCTCGCCCTCCGCCATGGGTATGTCCCGGGACGTGCCATCTAGAATGAGCGTCGCGACGGCGTGGGGTATAGCGGATGCCACAGCCGGGGCGGGACGGGGCCGTCCGTCATGAAGGGAGGTGAACCGCTCCACATGGATCTGTGCCGCGCTCAGGCCTAGTGCGGTAAGGCTCTCCTCCGCGGCTTTGATCATGCCGGTAGGGCCGCACAGGAAGGCGTGATTGACCGGCACGCCGCCCAGCGTCGCGCGCAGCAGAGGGCCGAGCTTCGCGGGGTCGAGCCGTCCGTTGAGGATGTCCACGTCCTGCTGCTCCCGCGACAGCACGTGGAAGATGGAGACGCGGCCCATGTAGCGGTCCTTGAGGTCCTCGAGCGGACCACGGAACAGGATCTCGGACGTGGCCCGGCTGCCGTAGAACAGCAGGAACCGGCTGTCCGCATCGCGGGACAGCGCGGTCTTCATCAACGATAGGATGGGCGTAATACCCGACCCAGCGGCGAACCCGGCATAGACCATGCCGTCACCGGGCAGGCCGAAGCGCCCGGTGGGTGTCATGACGTCGATGCTGTCGCCGGGCTGCAGCGCCTCGGCCGCCCAGGCGGAGAACCGTCCGCCGGCGACCCGCTTGATGGCGATGCGCAGTTCACCATCGCCCTCGCCGGAGCAGATCGAGTAGGCGCGGCGCACCTCTTCACCGTCCAGGGTGGTGCGGAGCGTCACGTATTGGCCGGCGTGGAAGCGGTAGGCCTCGGCCAGGTCCGGCGGGACGGAAAAGGCGATGGACACCGCGTCCGCCGTCTCCCGCCGGATGCTGGCGACGGGCAAGGCGTGGAACCCGGCCTTTCGCGGTATGGCGAGGGGGTCTAGTGGCACTTGAAATAGTCGAACGGCTCGCGGCAGGCCCGGCAGCGCCAGAGCGCCTTGCAGGAGGTGGAGCCGAACTCCGCCAGCGTCTCCGTGTCTTTGGAGCCGCAGCGTGCGCAGGCCACGACGTCCCGCCCGAACAGCGCGCCGCGGCCCCGCGTGGCGGCGGGCGGTGCGACGCCATACTCCAGCAGCTTCTGCCGGCCGGCCTCCGTCAGCCAGTCCGTGGTCCAGCTGGGTTGCAGCACCAGCTCCACCGCCGCCCCGGGGAAGCCGGCGCGGTCTAGCGCCAGCTCCACCTCGACGGCGATCATGTTCATGGCCGGGCAGCCGGAATAGGTCGGGGTGATGGCCACGTGCGCGCGCCGGTCCGGGCCGAGCGTCACCGAGCGCAGCACGCCGAGGTCGGCGATGGTCAGCACCGGGATCTCCGGGTCGACCACGGACGCCGCCGCGTCCCAGGCGCGCTGCTCGGCGGTCACCAGGTTGCGCCGGGGAAGCTGCGCGGCAGGTGCTGCATGGTGGCCAGCAGGTGGCCGAGATGCTCGGTATGGCGCCCGGCGCGGCCGCCGCGCTGCACCCAGTCCGCGGGCCGGGTCAGGGTGGATCGGGCCAGCAGGTCCGTCATGGTCCGCTCCCAAGCCGGGCGGATGCTGGCGGGTTCGGTGCCGATGCCGTCTCCGTCGAACAACTCACCCGCGTAGGGCCAGAGCGCGTCCAGCGCCGCCTGTGCCCGGCGGTGGCTCTCAGGGGTGCCGTCGCCCAGGCGGATCAGCCACTCGGCGCTGTGCCGCAGGTGATAGGCGCTCTCCTTCTCGGATTTCGCCGCGATGGCCGCGAGCGTCTGGTCCGGGCAGGTCATCATCGCCCGCCAATACGGATCGGCGAAGGCGGAGTATAGCACCTGGCGCACGATGGTATGGGCGAAGTCCCCGTTCGGCTGCTCGACCAGCAGGACGTTCCGGTATTGCGGCGGGTCACGCAAATAGGCGAGGCCGTCTTCGTCGTGACCGGCGCCTTCGCACTGGGCCGCGTATTGATACAGGGACCGCGCCTGACCGATCAGATCCAGCCCGATATTGGCCAGTGCCAGTTCTTCTTCCAGCATCGGCGCCCGCCCGGTCCATTCCGACAGGCGGTGCCCCAGCACCAACGCGTCATCCGCCCGGCCCAGGATGAAGCGCACGAGCGGCGTCTCCTGCAAGGCGATGGAGGTGGTGGCCATCACATATGGCCGATCTCGTCCGGCACCTCGTAGAAGGTCGGGTGCCGGTAGATCTTGTCGGCCGCGGGCTCGAACAGCACGGCCTTGTCCGCGGGGTCGGAGGCGGTGATGGCGCTGGAGGGCACGACCCAAACCGACAGGCCCTCGTTCCGGCGCGTATAGACGTCCCGCGCGGCCTGCAACGCCATGGTCGCGTCGGCGGCGTGTAACGATCCCACGTGCTTGTGCGCGAGGCCGTTGCGGCTGCGGATGAAAACCTCCCAGATGGGGATGGCGGGGGTCATGCGGCCAGCGCCCGCTGCTTGGCCGCGTGGGCGAGCGCGGCGTCCCGCACCCAGGCGCCATCCTCATGCGCGGCGTTGCGGGCGGCCAGACGCTCCCGGTTGCACGGCCCCTGCCCGGCCAGCACCTGCTTGAACTCCGCCCAATCGATCTCGCCATAGCGCCAGTGCCCGTCCGCGTCCTGGGTCATGGCCGGGTCGGGGATGACGAGGCCCAGGTGGTGCGCCTGCGGCACGGTCGCGTCCACGAACTTCTGCCGCAGCTCGTCATTGCTGAAGCGCTTGATCTTCCACAGCGTGGATTGGTCGCTGTGCTGGCTTTCGCCGTCGGGCGGGCCGAACATCATGAGGCAGGGCCACCACCAGCGGTTCAGCGCGTCCTGCGCCATGGCGCGCTGCTCCGGCGTGCCTCGGCTGAGCGTCAGCATGATCTCGAAGCCCTGGCGCTGATGGAAGCTCTCTTCCTTGCACACTCGCACCATGGCGCGGGCGTAGGGGCCATACGAGCAGCGGCAGAGCGGGATCTGGTTCATGATGGCCGCGCCGTCCACCAGCCAGCCGACCGCACCCATGTCCGCCCAGGTCAGTGTGGGATAGTTGAAGATCGAGCTATACCGCGCCCGTCCTGCCAGCAGCTGATCCACCAGCTGTTCCCGGCTGGCGCCCAGCGTCTCGGCGGCAGCGTAGAGATAGAGGCCGTGCCCGCCTTCGTCCTGCACCTTCGCCAGCAGCGCGGCCTTGCGGCGCAAGGACGGGGCTCGGGTGATCCAGTTGCCCTCCGGCAGCATGCCCACGATCTCGCTATGCGCGTGCTGGCTGATCTGGCGGATGAGGGTGCGGCGATAGGCCTCCGGCATCCAATCGTTCGGCTCGATCTTCTCGTCCGCGTCGATCCGCGCCTGGAACTGCGCCAGCCGGGCGGCGTCCTCCAGCATGGGTGTCTTCTCTTGGGTGTTCAGGGCTTGCGTGTACATGACCTAACCTCCGCTGTGATTTCATATGTTACGGCGCGCCTGATAGTCAAGACATTTTGTAACGGCTGAACAGTTCGGGCCCAGCTGGTGGAAGTCTCCCGTCCGGCGTCGTCCCGTGCTGATCGAGCCAGCGTTCCGAGTGCGGCAGGAGTTCCCGATACAGCCGGGCACACAGGTCCCGGGCGCCACCGCCGGGCCAATCCGCTGGGCGGAGCGCGTCCGGAATGGCCGGGTCGCGCAAGATCAAGCGGCGGTAATGATGGATCAGCAGCAGCCGGGCGGCCATGGCCTGCTCCTCGGACAATTCATCCGCCCGAAGCGTGCCAAAGGCGGTAGCAAAACGCGCGTAGCTGTCGGCGAGGCGCTCCGGCGGCCAAGCCAGGGCGGCGGTAGCGCGGACCGCATCCAGCCCGGCGCGAACCTCCAGCTGGATGCCCAAGCCCGGCGGCGGAGAGCGTGCAAGAACGTGCACGCCGTGCGCCAACGGGGCCGAGCCGGGTGGAGCCTCGCCGATCACCAGGCGTAGCACCCCATCCCATGCTGCCCCCCGCGCGGCGTAGATCAGCCCGGCCGCGGCCCGAGCCTCCTGCTCGCGCGCCAGGCCTAGGCGGTAGAAGCTGTGCCGGCCCGCCCGATGACGCTCGGCCCAGCCATCGGCGACCAGGCGGGACAGGGCGGTCCGCACCACATTGCCACCGACGTCGATGGTGTCCAGCAACGTCAAGATCGTCGCCAGCGCTACGGTGCCGCCGCGCGGCAGGATCGCGTCGCCCATAAAGGTCACGATCAACGACCAGCAGCGCAGCGGCTCGGCCCGCCAATGCTGCAGGATGGGCGAAAGCGGGTCCGTCAACGCCCGGGCTGGTAGATCTGGTCGAACACTCCGCCCTCATCGAAATGCACACGCTGAATGTCGTCCCAGCTACCGAATTCGGCGGCGGTGAAGGTGGGGACGGGCGGGAACAGGTCCGGGTGCCGGGCCAGGACGGCAGGGTCGGTCGGGCGCAGCCAGTGCTTGGCGGCGATCTCCTGCGCGTCTGGCGTGAACAGGAACTTGAGGTAAGCCTCCGCCAGGGCGCGGCTGCCGCGCCGGTCAACGGTGGCGTCCACGACGGCGACGGGCGGGTCCGCCTCGATACTGATGGACGGCACGACGATCTCGAGCTTGTTCCGCCCGAGTTGGCGCACGGCGAGGTTCGCGTCATCCTCCCAGGCCAGCAACACGTCTCCCTGGCCGCGCTGGGCGAAGGTCACGGTGCTGCCGCGGGCGCCCGTGTCCAGCACGGGAACGTGTCGGAACAGCTCGGCAACATACTCCTGCGCCTTTGTATCACCGCCCAGCGCCCGGCGTGCCCAGCCCCAGGCCGCAAGATAATTCCAGCGGGCTCCGCCGGAGGTCTTCGGGTTGGGCGTGATCACGCTGATTCCGGGGCGGACGAGGTCGGCCCAGTCATGGATGCCCTTCGGATTGCCGCGGCGGACCACGAACAGGATGGTAGAGGTGAACGGCACCGACTGGTTCGGCAGCCGCGCGGCCCATCCCGGCGCGACCTTACCACCGCGCTTCTCGATCGCGGCGATATCGGACGGGATGGCCAAGGTCACGATGTCGGCGTCCAGCCCGTCGATCACCGCGCGGGCTTGCGCGCCCGAGCCGGTGTGGCTTGTCCGGATCGTGACGGACTGTCCAGTCTGGGCCTGCCATTTTTGAGTGAACGAAGGGTTAATCTCTGCATAGAGTTCCCGTGTCGGATCGTAGGAGGCGTTCAACAGGCTATCGGCAGCGTTTGCCATGGCCGGGGTGAGCACACCCCACCCGACGCTGAGAGCAAGCCATCGGGCACGGGATTTCTGTCGGATCATAGATGTCTTCCGATGGTACGCTGAGGTTCACAAAGGCTTCAAAATGCTTGATCTAGGCTTCTAACTTAGGTCAGGTTTTGTTTTTGACACAGAAATCCGGTTGACTGATTTGTTGCTAACAATCATTAGGATAGCGCGCTCAATGATAATAGGGGCTTGCTGATCCTGAAATCAGCGGCAAGCCCCGGTTGACCTCAAAGCACGCGCAGGAACCAAGGTTGTCGATGATGCGGAAAAATCTTGCTTCATGGTCCAAGCTTTCACAGCCTAAGTCATCGCTAGGCCGCCGTGGTTCGGTGTCGCTGATGATGGCGGGAGCGACGATTCCATTAGTCATCAGCGTCGGGGTAGGCGTGGACATCGCCCGGCTTGCCATGGCGCAGGTTGCGCTACAGGCTGCCGTGGACGGCGCCGCGTTGGCGGGGGCGAACGTGTATAACGGGCCAACCTACAACGGCAACGCGACGAAGCTGGCCACAGATTACTTCGCCAAGTATAATCAGGGTTCGACGGTCGTTGTTCAGACCCCTACGGCCACGGCGGCTCCGGGCTCGATGCCAGGTGCGCCGACATCGTATAATGTGACCGTGGCCGCGAAGGGCACGCTGCCGACGACGTTCATGAAGATCGCCGGCTACAAGACTATGACGGTCTCGGCCCATGCGGTTGCCGGGCACCCATACTCGCAGCCGACACCCCCCACTTTCACCGCTGGCAGTGCCGCCCTCGGAAAGCCGCAAAGTTCGGCCTGGGACTGGAACTCGGCCTATGTGTACCCCGTACCGATGGACGCGTCGGGCGTTCATTGGGACAAGCTACCTTCCAACAAGAATGCGTTCTATGAAGTCGCCAATAACTGCCGTTTGCAGGTCGCTTCGACCTGGACTTCGGCAAGCGATTGCAACGGTAGGTTCGGTGCGGACTGGACTGGTCCTACGGGTCCGGTCCCGACGTTCTTGCCTAATCAACCTATCGGCTTCATTCTCATTAACGAACAAGGCGGCCTGCAACCTTACAAAGACGCAAACGGCAAACTCTATCCAAACGCCTATGGAGCCACGGACAAGAACTTCGCTGTATTCGGGACCGCACCCCTCGCCTCAGGAGCTTCACCCAATTTCTATGCCGATGGTCCTCAAGCACTCGCGATCATCAACGCGATCTTTCCAACGGCCAAGGCAGTGTCCCAGCCTAAGAATTCATCTGCGAACTACCGGCAACTATCGCCCGGGAACTGCTCGTTGCTCATCCAGCCCTACGACACGACCCAGCCGCTGCCGTCCGAGCCGCCGAATTCTCTGAAAGGCAAATGTTACGGCGTCGATGACCCGGCATCTGGCTCACAGTATTCAGGCATGAGCTGCGCTCAGATGAACGGACGCACCTTCATCTATTGGTGGAACGACATGGGCGGCTTCACCGACGACAAAGATTATAACGACCTCTCCTACCCCTTCTCCTGCACGCCCTCTACCAGCGGCAACCAGGCCGGCGGATCGCCGCCGGGCGGCACGTCCGTCGCTCTCATCCAGTAAAGTGGCAGCAACACCAACACTGGGTAGCCAGCTTTGGGGTTCGTGGACCGCTCGGGCCCGGGCGTTCCGGCGCGACCGCCGCGCGGCTACGACGCTCGAGTTCGCGATCCTCGCCGTCCCGTTCATCTTCTGGATCGCCGGGCTCATGATGATCGGCGTGCAGTTCGTCATCACCGTTTGGCTCGATAACGTGGTGCAGACCACGGGCCGCAGCCTGACCATCAACCCGGCCAACCGCACCAAGGCCTACGTCGTCAGTCATGTGTGCAACCAGATGAACATCGTCGCTGCGTCCTCCGGCTGTAGCTCAGGCACGCTGCAGGTGTTCGCCATGAAAGGATCAGGCTTCGGCGCGCTCACCGCGGCGACGCTGACCGGCTCTACCTTGTCGCCGCAATCGTTCGACGCGGGCGTTGTGGGAGACTACGTGCTGTTGCAGGTCGCCTATACCAGCCCCTTCACGCTCCCCGGCGGATTTGTGCCGAACCTCACCATGGTCGCGTCCGCGCCGTATCAGAACAACCGATGAAGCGCCGGTCAGACCGCCGGGGCGTCGCCGCGCTCGAGTTCGGATTGTTAGCGCCCCTGCTGGCCGGCCTGACAGTCAGTGCGCTCGAGGGCGTTATGCTGCTACGGGGCACCTATCTCCTGGAATACGCCACGCGGCAGATGGCCCTGACCATCGCCCAGCAAAACAACAGTCCAGTTCTGAAACCTCCTATACTGCAAGATATGTGCAAGGGCGCCAGGCTGGCGCTGCGTTCGTATGATAACGGCACGCTGTCGATGGCCGTCGTGAGCAGCACGTACGACGGAACGCCCACGAATGCGCCGAAGGGAAAGCACATCGTGTTCGAATATGACGGCGCCTGTCCGGCAAACGCCCCGGCGCTCGGCTTGACCACGATCGCGACGGACCTGTTGCAGAACTACGGTGACAACGTCGTTCAGGTAAAGCTGACGATGACGTATAACTCACTGTTCCCGGCGATCTTCGGCAACCGAACACTCTCCGCCACTGCGCCGGGCAGTCCAAATGTGGCAGGAGACACCCTCCGCTGCGAACTCTACGACAAGGGTCCGCCGTGCTAATCCGTCCGTCGCTGTCTCGACTCCCGCTCCAGCGCATATAGCGCACGGAACCGCGTCAGGCGTCCCGTGTCCGTCTCGTGCGGTAATACCGTCTCCGCAGCCGGTGCCGCCAACGCGTCCCGTCCCCCAGCCAGCATCGCCAGCCGCGCCGCGCCCAACGCCGCCCCAACCACCCCGGTCTGCGGCACCGCGAGCCGCAGGCCCATCGTGTCCGCCAGTAGCTGCGCCCAGAACCGGCTGCGCGATCCGCCGCCCACCAGCATGGCCTGCTGCATCGTGATCCCCGCCTCCCGCAGCACGTCCAGCCCGTCCGTCAGCGCAAAGGCCACACCCTCCAGCACCGCATAAACCAGCGCCTCCGCCCCATGGTCCGTCCCCAGGCCCACGAACATTGCCGTCGCGTCCGGATCGTTGTGCGGCGTCCGCTCACCCGTGAGATACGG
The DNA here is from genome assembly GCA_965246925.1 of Acetobacteraceae bacterium. Taxonomy (GTDB): domain Bacteria; phylum Pseudomonadota; class Alphaproteobacteria; order Acetobacterales; family Acetobacteraceae; genus JANPPS01. The sequence goes on from OZ251994.1 coordinate 937,235, forward strand.
CAGGAACACCGGTGCCCGGCGGCGGAACTCCGGCGTGGCGCACGCCTCGACCCGGGCCAGCAACGCGTCCAAATCGGGCTCCTTCAGCAGCCCCGCCACCCAGGTCAACGCGGAGGACGCGCTGAGCATCACCGACATGCCATGCCAGCGCCCCGGCACCGCGTGGCAGAACGCATGGAGCATACGGGCGGGCTGGGCGACCAGCCGGTCGGTCGCGGCGAACACCACGCCCGACGTGCCCAGCGACACGAACCCTGCGCCGGGCGCCACCGCTCCCATACCGATCGCCGACGCCGCATTATCGCCTGCCCCACCGGCTACGATCACCCGCCCGGCCAGCCCCCACTCCGCCATAACTTCCTGGCGCACCACGCCCGACACGTCTGAACCCTCTACCAGACGCGGCATGTGCGCCGGGGTTAGGCCGCCGGCCGCCAGCAACTGATCGTCCCAAGCGCGTGCGGCGATATCCAGCCATAGAGTGCCGGACGCGTCCGACATGTCGCTCACCCGCTCACCCGTGAGGCACAGCCGGATGTAGTCCTTGGGCAGCAACACCGTGCGCGTCTGGGCGAACACCGCCGGCTCATGGCGCCGCACCCATAGCAGCTTGGGCGCCGTAAAGCCCGGCATGGCCCGGTTGCTCGCCCGCGCCAGATAGTCCGGCATCGATGCCTCGAGCATGGCGCACTCGGCAAACGACCGTCCGTCATTCCATAGGATCGCCGGGCGCAGCACTTGGTCCGACGCATCCAGCAGCACCGCGCCATGCTGCTGCCCGGACAGGCCTATGCCCTGCAGCGCCGCCCAGCCAGCGGGTGCCGTGTGCCGCACCTGCGCCACCGCCGCCTGCGTCGCCGCCCACCAGGCGGCCGGATCCTGCTCGGACCATAGCGGCTGCGGACGCTGGACCTCGAGCGGCACCGACGCCTCGGCCAGCACCGCCTGCGCATCGTCGATCAGTAGCGCCTTGATGGACGAAGTCCCGGCGTCGATCCCAAGCCAACTCATCGCGATCCCCTTTTAGCCCAGCAAACTTTGCGCCACCGTCTCGTCCGTGACCAGGCGGCGCACGTAGCCGGCGGTGAGGATCGCGCCGATCACCGGCGCCTTGTTCAGCCCGCCGGACGCCAGGATGGAAGCCGGCACGCACGCAAGGTCCTTGAGCGCTAGCGCCACCACCCGCCGGTTCAACTCATGCCCGACCGGACGGCCCTGTGCATCGATGAAGGTGCCGAGCAGATCGCCTACCGCTCCGGCCGCCATCAGCGCCTCCTGGTGCTCCGCCACCGTTCCGCTGCAAGCCAAGATGGAGTTCGGACCGAGATCCCCGCAGGACACCAGCGCCAGCCGCACCTCCCTCGCCCGCTGCAGCACGCCCGCCAGTCCTGCATGCGTTAGCAGCAGGTCCCGGCTCGCCTCGGACGGGCAATAGACCGGTGCGGCCAGATGCCAGCACTCGGCCCCTACCCGGCATGAGCTGCCCCGAGCTTCAGCGCCGCCGCCTGCCGGTGCGGCTGCGGGTCGATGGCCGTGATCTCGCCCGCGCCGGCCGCCTTCAGCACCTGGATGATCAGCAGGCCGATCGGGCCGCAGCCCAGCACCACCACCCGCTCCAGCAAACGGGCTTGGCCAGGTCGACGGCGTGGATCGCGACGCCCAGCGGCTCCAGCATGACGGCATCGAGCGGGGTGAAGCCGTCCGGCAGCGGCACGACCTGTCGCCGGGGCACCCAGAGCCGGTCGGTCATGGCGCCGTCGAACGGGGGGGCGCCGATGAACTTGACATTCGGGCAAAGGTTGGGGTGCCCGGCCCGGCATTGCGCGCAGTGGCCGCACACGCCGTCGGGATCGACGGCGACCAGCGCGCCCGCCTCCAGCCCCAGCTCCGGCACGTCAGCCTCGAGCCAGCCGCCGAACTCATGGCCGGGCACAAACGGAGATTTGATCGTGGCGGGCCCGATGCCGCCATCCTTGTAGTAGTGCAGATCGCTTCCGCAGAGGCCGACGGCGCCGACGCAAAGCAGCACCTCACCTGGCCGGCCCTTCCGTAGATTATAGGGCGAAACACGGGAGTCGTGCGGGCCGTGGATGAACAGGGCGCTGGGCATAAAGTGAATACTTATGTAAACCGATTAGAGCAACTGTTCATTGTGGGATTGCCAAGTGCCGATTTACCGGCTTACCTGCTGGGAACCGGAGGAATGCTTGCAACCAATATCGCTGAACCGAGCCGCGCTGCGGCAGCTGCCTGCATCCGTGCACGGCCCGCGCTTCGACCCGGCCGCGGTCACGCCGGGCATCGTGCATCTGGGCCTGGGCGGCTTCGCCCGCGCGCACCTCGCCCGCTACACGCACCGGCTGATGGACCAGCGTCCGGACATGCTGCGGCACGGCATTATCGGCGCCGGGCTGATGCCGGGTGATGAGCGCATGCGGGACAGCCTGGCGCCGCAGGACGCGCTCTATACCCTGGTGGAGCGGAGCGGGGCGGAGGAGACGGTCACCGTCATCGGCAGCGTGGCGGGCGTCACCTATGCCGGGGCGGGCAGCGCGGCCCTCCTGGATCAAATCGACCAGCCCGGCATCGACATCGTCAGCCTGACTGTCACTGAGAACGGCTACTGCCTGAACCGCGCCACCAAGCGGCTCGACCCCAATCACCCGCTGATCCGCAAGGACCTGACCCAGCCGTCCGAGCCCGCGAGCGCCATCGGCATCATCGTCGAGGCGTGTCACCGCCGCATGTCGCGGGGACGCCCGTTCACGGCCATGACCTGCGACAACATCCAGCATAACGGCGACGTGCTGCGGGATGCGGTGCTGACGTTGGCCCGGCTGCGCGACACCGCGCTGGCGAGTTGGATCGAGGCGAACGTGCCATTTCCCAACACCATGGTGGACCGAATTACGCCGGTGACGTCCCAGGCCGAGACCGAGGCGCTGGCCGCCCGGCACGGCATCCTGGACCGCTGGCCGGTGTTTGCCGAGACGTTCACGCAATGGGTGGTCGAGGACCGCTTCGCCGCCGGGCGCCCGGCGTGGGAGGATGTAGGCGCGCAGTTCGTGCCTGACGTCGCGCCCTATGAGTTCATGAAGCTGCGCTTGCTGAACGGCAGCCACCTGGCGGTGTCGGGAATGGGCCGGCTGATGGGGTACGTCACGATCGACGAGGCGATGGCGGACCCGTTGATCACCCGCTACATGGCCGCGCTGATGGACCGCGAAACCGGGCCCACGCTGCCGGAGGTGCCGGGCATCGACATCGCGCAGTATAAGCGCACCTTGATCGAGCGGTTCAGCAACACTGCCATCAAGGACACGGTCGAGCGGGTGAACAGCGACGCGCCGCTGAATATCCTGGTGGATCCGATCCGCGACCGGCTGCGCACCGGGCAGCCATTGGACTTGCTGGCGCTGGCGCTGGCCGCGTGGCTGCGGCGCATCCGGGGCGAGGATGAGCAGGGCCAGCCGATCGAGATCAAGCATCCGTTGGCGGCGATGCTGCGGGAGCGCGCCATCGCCGGCGGCCCTGACCCGGCTCCCCTACTGGGCATCACCGAGCTGTTCGGCGAGACCGGCACCGATCCCCGACTGCTGGAGCCGGTGGGGCGGCATCTGGCGTCGCTGTATCAGTCCGGCAGCCGTGCGACCCTTGCCGATGTGGCCGGGCGGCTCGGCTTTTGACGACGGCCCTGTTCGTCTGGTGGACCGCACGGCGCGTGAAGCCCGGCGTCAGGCGCCCCCGTAAGGTAGGGTGCATGCCGCATTCCGCTTGCCGCAGCAACGGATGTTGACCTGGCGTCAACCCGGTGTCACCGTACGTTTAACAACAGACTGGGCACCGCCCAGTCACTAGGAGGGACGCTTTGACCAAGCATATTCTCGGCCTCGGTGCCGCACTCGCGCTTGTGGCCGGAACGGCGCAGGCTGAATCGACCATCACCATCGCGACCGTGAACAACGGCGACATGGTGGTTATGCAGAAGCTCGCCCCGGATTTCGAGAAGCAGCATCCGGATATCAAGCTAAAATGGGTGACGCTGGAAGAGAACGTGCTGCGCCAGCGGCTCACGACCGACATCGCCACCAAGGCCGGCCAGTTCGACGTGCTGACGATCGGCAACTACGAGGTGCCGATTTGGGCCAAGCAAGGCTGGCTCGAGCCGATGGACAAGCTGCCGGCGGCGTATAACGCCGATGACATCCTAAAGCCGGTGCGCCAGGGCATCAGCTACGAGGGCAAGCTGTATGCGGCGCCGTTCTATGCCGAAAGCGCCATGACCTATTACCGCAAGGACCTGTTCGAGAAGGCCGGGATCACCATGCCCGCTGCGCCGACCTATGCGCAGATCGCGGAATACGCTGAGAAGATCACCGACAAGCCGAACCAGGTGTACGGCATGTGCCTGCGCGGCAAGCCGGGCTGGGGTGAGAACATGGGCTTCCTGACCCCGCTGGTGACCGCGTTCGGCGGCCAGTGGTTCGACGCCAAGTGGGAAACCAAGATCGACACCCCCGCCTGGAACAAGGCCATCACCTGGTATGACGACGTGATGAAGAAGTCGGGTCCGCCGGGCGCGACCAGCAACGGGTTCAACGAGAACCTGGCGTTGTTCGCCAGCGGCCATTGCGGCATGTGGATCGACGCGACGGTCGCCGCCGGCCTCCTGTTCGATAAGAAGCAGAGCCAGGTGGCGGACAAGGTCGGCTTCGCGCCGATGCCGACCGGCGAATTCAAGGGTGGCCCCACCTGGCTATGGAGCTGGAACCTGGCAATCCCCGCAAGCTCGAAGCAGAAGGAGGCGGCGCGCACCTTCATCGAGTGGGCGACCAGCAAGGACTATATCGAGACGGTCGCCAAGGCCAACGGCTGGGTCGCGATCCCGCCGGGCACGCGGCAGAGCACGTATGACAATGCCGAGTATAAGAAGGTCGCCCCGTTCGCGGACTTCGTGCAGCGCGCGATCGATAGTGCCAACCCCACGGCCAGCACGGCCGCGCCCCGCCCGTACGGCGGCGCGCAGTTCGTGGCGATCCCGGAGTTCCAGGGCATTGGCACGCAGGTCGGCCAGACCTTGGCGTCCACGCTCACGGGCACCTCGGTCGAGCAGGCGCTGAAGACGGCGCAGGCCGCGACGGAGCGGACGATGAAGCAGGCTGGTTACCCGAAGTAACAACATGGCACGCGGCACGCTCCCCTTGGTTGGACCAGCAGTCGGCGTACTGCTGCTCTGGATGATCGTGCCGCTCGCCATGACGCTTTGGTTCTCGTTTCAACGCTACAATCTGCTCGACCCCAGCGCCGGCGGGTTCGCTGGGGTCGAGAATTACCGGTTCCTGGTGACCGACCCGGATTTCTGGGCGTCGTTGTGGAACACCTTCGTGCTGGTCGGCTCCGTGCTGATCATCACCGTGGGCGGCGGCACCCTGCTCGCGGTGCTGTTCGACCAGCCCTTCCCCGGGCAGGGCGTGGCCCGGCTGTTCGCCATCGCCCCCTTCTTCGTCATGCCGACCGTGAGCGCGCTGGTGTGGAAGAACCTGATGATGCACCCGATCTACGGCCTGTTCGGCGCCTTCGCCCGGGCGATCGGCATCCAGCCTATCGATTGGTTCGCGGACCATCCGATGGTGTCGGTCATCATGATCGTGTCCTGGCAGTGGCTGCCGTTCGCGCTCCTGATCCTGCTGACCGCCATCCAGTCCCTGGACCATGAACAGCGGGAGGCGGCGCGCATGGACGGCGCCGGTCCGCTGGCGCAGTTCGGGTTCATCACGCTCCCGCATATGCGGCGCGCGATCACGGTCGTGATCATGATCGAGACGATCTTCCTGCTGACGGTATTTGCCGAGATCTTCGTCACCACCTCGGGCGGGCCCGGCAACGCCACCACCAACCTCGCCTTCCTGATCTATGCCAAGGCGCTGCTGCAGTTCGACGTGGGCGGCGGCTCGGCGGGGGGCGTGGTGGCCATCATCCTCGCCAACATCGTCGCCTTCTTCCTCGTGCGCAGCATCGCCGGAAAGCTGGAGGCCTGATGCGCCAGACCGTCACCCAGCGCGTGCTGATCGCGCTCCTCGGCTGGGGCGTCGCCATCCTGCTGTTCTTTCCCATCTTCTGGATGGTGCTGACCAGCTTCAAGAGCGAGACCACGGCGATCACGCCGAGCCTGCTGTTCACCCCGACACTCGAGAGCTATGCCGAGGTGCAGTCCCGCGCGGACTACCTGCATTTCGCCTGGAACAGCCTGATCATCTCGGGCGGCGGCACGATCCTCGCCTTGCTGTTCAGCGTTCCCGCCGCGTATGCGATGGCGTTCTTCCCGACGGAGCGGACGCGCGGCACGCTGCTCTGGATGCTATCGACCAAGATGCTGCCGCCGGTCGGCGTGCTGGTGCCGATCTACCTGCTGTTCCGCACCCTAGGCTTGCTCGATACGCGGAGCGGCCTGGTCGCGATCTATGCGCTGATGAACCTGCCGATCGTGGTCTGGATGCTGTTCACCTTCTTCAAGGAGGTGCCAAAGGAGATCCTCGAGGCCGGGCGCATGGACGGCGCCAAGACGGGTGGCGAGTTCTGGTTCCTGCTGCTGCCGCTGTCCTTGCCCGGCATCGCGAGCACCGGGCTGCTGTCGTTGATCCTATGCTGGAACGAGGCGTTCTGGAGCCTCAATCTGACTTCGTCCGAGGCGGCGCCGCTCACCACGTTCATCGCGTCGTTCAGCAGTCCGCAGGGGCTGTTCTTCGCCAAGCTGTCGGCCGCCTCCACCGTCGCGGTGGCGCCGATCTTGGTCTTCGGCTGGCTCAGCCAGCGGCAGCTCGTGCGCGGGCTTACTTTTGGGGCGGTGAAGTAACATGGCAACCGTCACGCTGCAGAACCTGCGCAAATCCTACGGACCCGCCGACGTCATCAAAGGCGTGAGCCTCGATGTACTGGACCGGGAGTTCGTGGTGTTCGTGGGCCCGTCGGGCTGCGGTAAGAGCACGTTGCTGCGCATGATCGCGGGCCTCGAGGAGATCACCGGCGGTGATCTCCTGATCGACGGTAAGCGCGTGAATGACGTGGGCCCGGCCGATCGCGGCCTCGCGATGGTGTTCCAGTCCTACGCGCTCTATCCGCATATGACGGTGGCGCAGAACATGGGCTTCGCGCTCCGCCTGGCGCGGGTCGACAAGAACGAGCGGGACCGCAAGGTGGCGGACGCGGCCAAGATCCTGCAGCTCGGCCCGTATTTGGAACGCAAGCCCAAAGACCTCTCGGGCGGCCAGCGGCAGCGTGTGGCGATCGGGCGCGCCATCGTCCGCAACCCGCGTGTCTTCCTGTTCGACGAGCCGCTCAGCAACCTCGACGCCGCGCTTCGCGGACAAATGCGGATCGAGCTGGCGCGGCTGCATGAAGAGCTGGCGGCCACCATGATCTACGTCACGCACGATCAGGTCGAGGCCATGACCATGGCCGACAAGATCGTGGTGCTGCAGGCCGGGCGCGTGGAGCAGGTCGGCTCACCCTTGGACCTCTATCACCATCCTGCCAACCTGTTCGTGGCGGGGTTCATCGGCTCACCCCGCATGAACTTCATGCCGGCCACGGTGACCGCGGTCGATCAGGCGGGCGTCACCGTCCGCCTTCCCGGCAATATCGACGTGCCCGTCCCCGTGCAGCCCGGCGCCACCAAGCCCGGTGACACCGTGACGCTGGGCCTCCGCCCCGAAGCGCTCCGCCCGCATGCCGAAGGTCCGCTTGTGGGTGAGATCCGCCTGGTGGAGCGCCTGGGCGGCCTCACGCTCGTGCACGTAGTGCTGCCGGACAGCACGGCGCTGATCGTGCAGATCGAGGGCAGCGATCTGAGCCGCGCGCACCAGCCGATTCAGCTCACCTTCGACCCCGCCGCCTGCCGACTTTTCGGCGCGGATGGACTGACCCTCGCGCCTAGACATTAGGCTTCGGAGCGGGTGATCGGCCGACTTCATGAAGGCTGGCGCATTCGGCTCTCAAGAGGTCTATCCGAACCCGCAATGTCTACAAAGATCATGTCGGTGATTCCAGCACGCATTACCCGTTCCGCAAGGCTATCGGTTGCGAATACCCAGCTTGACCCCACGGCCTTGAACAACGGCGCTGGCGCGACGAAGTCGTGACGGAAATAAACATCTGGACTGAGACGCATTCGATTTTCCCAGTCCATGATCCATTCTCGTCGTAACGAGCCATCGGGCTGCCGCACCTCACGTTCTTCACCAAGCATCTTGTTTCGATCGAAAGGATTACCGTACTGCCGGACATCGAAGACGGCATACTGCCGAGCTTGCACGGCCGATGTCGATAATCTCGCATCGACGTTTCGGTAGCGAACGGCATCGTGTCCGAGATCAAACGCTTCACGAAGTCTGAGCGATGCGAAGCTGTAGAACTGCTTCTCTAAAAAGTCGGGGCTGAATGTATCCGAAGTAATTTTCAGAACCGGCGTTGGCATTCTTGAGAACGCCAGACTGGCCCTTTCCCAAAACTCATGATCCGCGTAAGTGTCGGAGACGTCCATAAGAACGCCGGTCAGATCGCGCGCGTTGACGAACTGAAACTGGGCTGGGTTCATCTGCTCGAGTTCGGCCATACGCTCGCCAGCTTGAACGCTCATCGCTATCATCCACAGAGCTTCGGCCATTCTAGGAAAACCTTGGTTTGGCGAGCCTAGCTGGGGATTGGCGAGCCTAGCTGGATCAGTCTAGTTCACGATACTTGATCTCGCCAGGTTGTGTAGGCGTTAGCAGCTGCAACGCAAATAAGATAGTTACGTCAGCGTCATAGCCACCGGAGCCGGTGCCGGCGAGCCGATCGTTGATGACGGCAATGCTGACATTGTCGTTCTGAGAAAGTGCGCCGCGATACGGGGTGATGTTGCGCGATCCTCAAGGCGGTGGCGCCGTACTCTAACCAACTTGGCCAGGAAGCGATGCCGGGGCACTACCCTCAGGTGAAAGCCGGTTCAGCAGCCCCTTTTAGCACTTCAAGCAGGGCGCTAAGGTTCGGCTGTGTCTCGAGCGACAGGATAATCTCCTCCAGCCGCGCTTGCCGGTCCGGGGCGATCAGGCCCTGGGTCAGGGACCGGTATTTCTGCACCACCTCGCCGGTGGATTGCGGCTCCAGGATGGCCTTGGACGCCCGGCGTTCGGCCGCGAGGCAGATGCCGTCGGTAAAGTGGATGCGCAACCGTGCCGTGCCGCGGGCCGTCGGGCCGCCGGCGTCGATCGCCGGGTCGTGGTGGGCGGTGATGCGGGGAACGAGCGCCCAGACGTCATCGGACTCGATCCGCTCGGGCGTGAACTGCGCGACCAGCGCGGCGCCGTCCAGGATCGCCACCGCCAGCGCATAGGCGACCTTCATCTGCGCCGCGATCGGCGTGAGCGGACGCTCGATCTGCCACCAGCCGTGATGATACACGGCGTGGGACAGATCCACCTCGACCCGCTCGATCTCTGCGGGCACCAACGGCCGCTGCGCCGCGATCTCAAACAACAGATCGAGCGGCGCATGCAGCCCGCCCATCGCGGCATACGGCTTGATCACGATCCGCATCGTCTCCCAGCGCGTGCCGAGGCCGTCCGTGATCTGCCCGGCGTCGGGCTCATGTCCCTCTCCGAAGGTGGACAGGAATCCGCCGTACTCACGCTCGAACACGCGCTTGATGCCGGTATAGCCCCCCGCCGCCAGGTGCGCCGCGACCAAGCCGTTGCGGGCGCTGAAGCCGTGGTGCATGCGCTTGCACATGGCCTCGAACTGCGCGGCCATCAGGCCGCAGGACTGCGTGCCGGCCAGGCCCAGCGCGTCCTCAAACTGGGCCGCGTCCAGACCCAGCAACGTCCCGGCCGCGGCGGCGCTCGCGTGGGTGCCAAAGACCGAGCCGGAGTGCCAGCCGCGGGACAGCATCTGCGCGCCATGCAGCGCCATGCCGACGCGGGGGCCAACTTCAAACCCGGCGATCGCCGCGTGCAGGAACTGCGCCCCCGTCACGCCCGGCGCGGCCTCCGCCACCGCCAGCAGCGCGGGCAATACGACGGAGGCGCTGTGTAGCGGCCCGTACGGGTGGAAACCATCGAGTTCGAAGGCCTGGATGAACGTGCCGTTCAGCAATGCCGCCGCCGGCGCGCTGGTGGTTTGCTCGATCATGCCCATCTTGGCGCCCATCTCGACCGACAGGTTGCAGACCGTGAGCCGGCCCTCCACGCTCATGGCGCGGATGGTGGAGCCCGCGAACTCGATCGCGTAGCCGACCCCGCCCGCGACGCCGAGCTTGCGGAGGATATGCAGCGCCAGGTCCTTCGCCGTGATGCCCGGCGGCAGCGCACCCTCGGCCGACACCTGCATGCGGCGGGGCTTCTGCTCCCGGATCGTCTGCGTCGCCAGCACGTGCGTGCTTTCGGAGGAGCCGATGCCGAAGGCGAGCGCGCCGAGGCCGCCATTGGTGCAGGTATGGCTGTCCCCGCACACGACCGTCATGCCGGGCAGCACGATGCCCAGCTCAGGCCCGATCACATGCACGATGCCCTGGCCAGGGCGGCCTACGTCGAACAGGCGAATATCGGCGGCCTGGCTCATCTGCCGCAGCGCCTCGCCAAAGCGGCTGCCGCACTTGCCGTCCGCATCCGGGGTGGGCACCCGGCCCGGCGCGCTGGCCACCGCGTGATCGGGCGTGGCGAAGGCTAGGCCGGGGTTGGCGACCGTCAGGCCGCGGGCGGCGATGTCGGCCAGCGCCGGCGGGCCAGACAGATCATGCAGCAGATGCCGGTCGATGTGCAGCAGGGCCCAGCCGTCACCGAGGTCGCGGATCACGTGCGCGTCCCACAATTTGTCGAACAGGGTGCGGGGTTCAGGCGGCATGGTTGACGCTCCGCTGAAAGTCGGCCTGGAACTGCGTGCGCAACTGGTCCCATTCCTGGGCGCCGAAGCGCTGGAACGTGGCAAGGGGCGAGGCGCCCGGCGCGGCCGCGGGCGGCATACCGGTCTCTGCCAGCGCCGAGAGCGCGGCGTCATACGCCTCGATCGCCGCCTTGATCAGCAGGCCGGGCAGGATAGCCATGCGGTAACCCATGGCCTGTGCATCGGTGAGGGCGAAGTTCGGGGTGCGGCCGCCCGGCACGACGTTCAGCACGCAGGGACCGTGCACGCGCTGGGGCACGGCGGCCACCTCCTCCATGGTCTGCGTCGCCTCCACGAACGCCATGTCCGCCCCGGACTCCAGCGCCCGGTTGGCGCGCAGGATGGCGTCATCGAGGCCGGTGACCGCGCGCGCGTCGGTGCGGGCGATAATGGCGAAGTCCGGCGTGCGCCGGGCGGCGGCAGCGGCACGGATCTTGGCCACGAACTCCTCCGCCGGCACGACCTCCTTGCCCTCGAGATGGCCGCAGCGCTTGGGCGCCACCTGGTTCTCGATATGGATCGCCGCCACGCCCCTGGCCTCGAACTCCCGCACGGTGCGCGCGTGACGTTCAGCTCGTTGCCATAGCCGGTATCGGCGTCGGCGATGACCGGAACATCGACCGAGCCGGCCATCACGGCGGCGTTGGCTACCATCTCGGACATCGTGAGCAGCCCGTAATCCGGGTAACCGCGGGCGATCGAGGTGCCCGCCCCCGTCATATAGACCGCCTTGAACCCGGCGTGCTGGATGGCGTGGGCGCCGATGCCGTCGAAGGCGCCGGGGGCGATCAGCATGTCGGGGCCGCCGAGCAACTGGCGTAGTCGGGATGCGGCGTTCATCGGATGTCCCCAGGCTAGGTGTTGATCTGTTCCAAGGTGCGGCCCCGCGTCCGCGGCCCTAGCATCGCGATCGACAGCGCGATGACGCCCATGGCCGACACGATCACCGACAGCGCGCCGGGGACGCCGGCGCGGTCGAGCGCGAACGCGATCAGGAAGCCGCTCAGCATGCCCGACAACCGGCTCGCGGAATAAACGAAGCCGATCGCCAGCGCCCGGATGCGGGTTGGATACAACTCGGACTGGTAGGCGTGAAAGTTGAACGAAATGATCGTGGCGCCGATGGTGACGAGGCTGCCGGACAGCACGATCAACGGGCCATCGCGCACTTGGGAGAACGCAAGGCCCGAGGCGGCGACGAGGATGGCGGCGGTCACGATTTGCCACTTCCGCTCGAACCGGTCGGCGAAGGCGAGGCCCAGCAGCGGGCCGGCCGGTGTCAGCATGGCGATGCCCAGCGTGCAGCCGAGGCTCGCCGTGAGCGTCACACCCTGTTCTTGCAGGAAGGTCGGAATCCAGTTGGCGAAGCCGTAGAGGCCGATGGACTGGGCGAAGTGAAACAGCAGCAGCATGATGGTGCGGGGCGCGTGCACCCGGTCGAACAGTTCCTTGAACCGTCCGCGCTCCACCACCGCCACGACCGGACGGGGCGGCGCAAGGGGGCCGTCATGGCCGCGCAGCACGTCCGCCTCGATCGCATCCAGCACGGCCTCCGCCGCCGGGAGCCGGCCCTGTGCCGCGAGCCAGCGCGGGCTTTCCGGCAGGCCGGAGCGGATGAACCAGATCACCAGCGCGCCGGACGCCCCGGCCACCACCACCCACCGCCAGCCGTCCACGCCCAAGGGAGCGATCGGCACGAGCTGCCAGGCGATCAGCGCGATGACCGGGACTGCCAGATAAGTGATGAATTGGTTTACCGCGAAAGCCCGGCCCCGGACCGCGGCTGGCACCAGCTCACATAGATACGCATCCGCCGTGACGAGTTCGACGCCAAGGCCGATGCCGGTCATCAAGCGCCAGAAATCGAGCCCGGCCGCATTCTGTTGCATCGCCATCATCACCGCCGACGCGGAGTCCCATAGCAACTCCGGCAGACCGCCACTGTCGCGCGCGGACGGGACGGCCCTTCACCGGCAGGTGTTCCTCGTGTTGCGGGAGCAGATTGCCCGCGGAACGCTAGTCGCCGGGGCGATGCTGCCGTCCGAGGATGTGCTGTGTGAGCAGTATGGCGTGTCGAAGATCACTATCCGGCGGGCGATAGCCGACTTGCGGGCGCAAGGCCTGCTGACCAGCCGGCAGGGGCGCGGGACGTCGGTGGCGAGCAGTTTGCCAGAACAGGCGGCGCCGCAGGGCCTGCTTGAATCGCTAAGCCGCACGGCACAGGAGACAGAGGCGGTGATCCTCGGCGTGGGTCTTGGCACGCCGCCCCCCACCATCGCCCGGCAGCTTGGCCTCACGCCAGAGCAGCCCGCGATCTATGCCGACCGGCTCCGCCTCCGGATCGGCACTCCTGTGATGGTGACTAAGTCCTGGGTGCCGGAAGAGATCGGCAAGGGGATCACGGCCGAAGAACTGTCCAAGCGCGCATTGTTCGACCTCTTGATGGCGAGAGGCGTGCGGTTTGGCCGCGTGGTGCAGGAGATCACCGCGGTGATCGCGTCGCCACGCTATGCCGACCATCTCGTGACCGAGGTGGGCAGTCCGTTGGTCCGGCTGTCCCGCCTGCTGTTCGACCAAAATGGCACTCCCGTGCAGCACCTCACGGTGCATCTGCGCCCGGACCGGAGCCGGATCATGATGGATATACGGCCAGACGCCATGAACACCCTATCGGCCGGAACGGTGGTGCACGACGAATGATTTGATCAGACTAGTTCAGCCACAACAAAAAAAACGACGAAACTGCGGATCATACATTGGAGGAGACACTATGAATACAAGTTTATTATTAGGAGCCGTATGTTTTTTCATTGTAACGGCGTCATTGCTACCGAAAAGCGCGAGAGCAGTCGAATACATCGATGGAGATTGGCGCATCAACCTCAGCGTGACCGCGACGATCGGGGCGGCAACTACAACGTCCGGACCGACCGGGATGTCGCCCTGGTCAGCGTGGGTGTGAAACTATGAGCGCCTGCCCGGCGCTAGCGCGAGGTGCGTCCAAACGATCCCCGGCCCAGCCGGCTGGGCGCCAGCCCGGCATTCATCGCCGCCTCCGGCAATCCGGGCCACGCCGGAGGTATGCCGGTGATGACGGCGTGCACCACGGGCCGCGGCAGGGGCGCGTCCGGATCCTCTGTGACAAGCACGATCTCGGCTGTGCCTGCGGGAATGCCGGACCAGTTAAGCGCCGGTGAGACATTGCCGCCTACCCCGGCCCCGGCATGGCGGCGCGGTATCGCCTGCCCTTCAGCGAACGCCGGACTAGTCAGCACGATCGTCTCGGGCACGCCCGCCAAGGCCGGGTGGCTCCACGCCAAGCGGCTCTCGCCCGCGCGCACTCTCCTCAAGGCCCGGCCAATCAGGCGGGCGGCAGTTTGTGGCATAACGGCGCTACTCCGCCTTGGGTGGGGGACGAATACCCAGCATCACCAGCATGGCGTTCCGCGCGTCCTCGTTCGGCACGACCTCCACCAGCAGCTCGGGCCAGCTGAGCCGGGCGCGGCGGATGGCCTCCTCCAAGGTCAGCGACAGCGGCGATTGCGGCTCGGACTTCCGGAAAAACTCCGCAATGCGGGCAAGGTCTCGGAGCATGTCCTCGCGCGTCGCGGCGCGGGCGGCCGGGGCCGGGCGTGCCTCGCCCTCGGCGGCCGGCGCCTCTTCCACCGGTGCTTCGGCCTGCAACGGTTCGGCGCGGGCGGGGGCATATCGCATGGTGACGGCGATCAGGCTCTCCAGCAGCTCCCGAAGCCGTCGAGCCGGAGGAGCGTCCGGCCCGGCCTTCGCGTCCAACGCCGCAGCTAGGGCGTTCCAGGCCGCTAGGGCGGCGTCCAGTTGGCCGCGCAGCGCCGCATAATGCTGCATTCCGGCCGCTAGCGCGTCACGCTCGACGTCGGCGAATACTGGGATTCCGGTGCTCAGCCGCGCTTTCTTCTTCGCCGCGTCACCAATCTTTTCGACGTCTTCTGCCTGCAGATATTGAAAGAACGATACCGGCTCCCCGTCCGGCTTGCGGAACATCGCCTGCTTCCGCAATGGCTGCAGCAGCGTGCCGTCCGCCTCCTGACCGTTCAGGCCGCCGAGCGGCGCCACCAGGGTCGCAATCCCATCCTCGTCGGGCGCGGGAAACAGGCCCGCATCCCAATACTGCTCGACCAGCCCCAGCATGAGATGAGCCCCGTCCGCCAAGCCCGCCGCGCCGGTGTCCCGAACCAGCGCCTCCGTCAGCCAGGCAGCCGCCTCCATGTCCTTCGCGCGCTCCGTCAGGATGCGTTGCGCCAGCTCCCGTACCGCGCGCCATTGCGGCGGCGTGCTGGTATCCGTCGTGCCGCCGCTATCGGCCTCCCGCTCCTGCGCCCGCGCCTCCGCCCTCGCGTCCCGCAGGCGATAATAGAGCGAGCCGGCGGTCGCATCCTCCCGCGGGTCCTGCCCGGCCGGGTTTTCGCCCGCAATGGGCGCAAGCAGAGTTTCGAGCGGCAGGCCGGTCAGATCAGACACGCGAATAAATCCTTCATATTCCTAAGCGTTGCAGGGTCTGGACAGCAATGCAACGGAGACTTACCCTGCCGATACGGTAACGCACCAAGTCACGACGAAGGGGCCTCTATGGCGGCGCTCGACCTTAAGCCACTCATTGCGCGCCTAGACGACACGTGCCGTCGTGCGCTGGAGGCGGCGGCCGGGTTCACCTTGTCGCGAAGCCACTACAACGTCGAAATCGAGCATTGGCTGGCCAAGCTGATCGACGTGCCAGGCTGTGATATCCTTTTGATCGCAAAGCATTACGAGGTCGATGAGGGCCGGTTGCGTGCCGATCTCAACCGCGCATTCGATAAGATGAAGACGGGCAACGCCCGGGCGCCGGGCCTGGCGCAAGAGATCGTCGCGGCGGCGAAGGAGGCTTGGCTGCTGGCGTCCGTAGAGCACGGCCTGTCCCGCATCCGCTCCGGCCACTTGCTGTGGGCGCTGCTTGCCGATGAGACGCTGGCCCGGCACACCAGGGACATTTCAGGCCAATTCGGCCGCATAACGCCAGACGCGCTAAAACGTGATCTAATCCGGATCACTGAGGGTGGCGCCGAACAGGACAGTGCGCCGGCCGAGGCCGCGCCGGGTCCGGACGGAGCGCCTCGCCCGGCCGCGGGGACCGCGGCGCTGGACCAGTTCACCCAGGATCTCACCGCCCGCGCCCGCGCCGGCAAGATCGACCCGATCCTGGGCCGCGACGCCGAGATCCGCCAGGTGATCGACATCCTGACCCGGCGCCGTCAGAACAACCCGATCCTGACCGGTGAGGCCGGGGTCGGTAAGACCGCCGTGGTCGAGGGCTTCGCGCTCCGCATCGCCGAGGGCGACGTGCCGCCGGCGCTCCGCGACGTGTCGGTCCGCACCTTGGACCTGGGCCTGCTACAGGCCGGCGCCGGGGTGAAGGGGGAGTTCGAGAACCGGCTGAAGCAGGTGATCGAGGAGGTGCGGGCCAGCCCCAAGCCCATTATCCTGTTCATCGATGAGGCGCATACGCTGATCGGCGCGGGCGGTCAGGCCGGGCAGGGCGACGCGGCCAACCTGCTGAAGCCCGCGCTGGCCCGTGGCGAACTGCGGACCATCGCCGCCACGACCTGGGCGGAATACAAGAAATATTTCGAAAAGGACGCGGCGCTGACCCGGCGCTTCCAGACCGTGAAAGTCGAGGAGCCGACCGAGGCCGTGGCCATCGCCATGATCCGCGGCCTGGTCGCGACCTTGGAGGCGCATCACAAGGTGCGCATCCTAGATGAGGCCGTAAGCGAGGCCGTGCGCCTGTCCGCCCGGTTCATCCCCTCCCGTCAGCTGCCGGACAAGGGCGTTTCCTTGATCGACACCGCCTGCGCCCGGGTCGCGATGAGCCAGTCGGCGGTGCCGGCGCCGATCGAGGACCTCCGGCGCCGGACCGTGCTGATCGATACCGAGCTCGCGATCCTAGACCGCGAAGCGCTGGCCGGCGGCGCGCACGCCCCGCGCCAGGAGGAGCTGCATACCGAACGGGACGCGGCGCAGCATAGCCTGTCGGCGCTCGAGGAGCGGTGGGAGAGGGAGAAGGGGCTGGCCGCCCGCATGGCCGAAGCGCGGACGACGCTGGAGGGCGCGGGCCCGGACTCGCCGCCCTGCACCCAGACCACGGCGCGCGATCAGCTGTCGGCGCTTACCTCCGAGCTGCATGCGCTGCAGGGCGAGCAACCTCTCATTCACCCCGTGGTGGACGGGCAGGCGGTCGCGGAGATCGTCGAGGGCTGGACCGGCATCCCGGCCGGGCGCATGCGGGCGGACGAGATCCAGAGCGTGCTGAACCTGCGCGAGCGGCTGGAGAAGCGCATCATCGGTCAGCCGCATGCGCTGGACGCGGTCGCGCAGGCGATCCGCACATCCCGGGCCAAGCTGACCGATCCACGCAAGCCGATCGGCGTGTTCCTGATGGTCGGCACGTCCGGGGTGGGCAAGACCGAGACGGCGCTGGCGCTGGCGGACTTGTTGTATGGTGGTGAGCAAAATGTGACCACCATCAACATGACTGAGTTCAAGGAAGAGCATAAGGTCAGCCTGCTGATGGGTAGCCCGCCGGGCTATGTGGGCTATGGGGAGGGCGGCATCCTGACTGAGGCCGTGCGTCGCCGCCCCTATTCCGTGATCTTGCTGGACGAAATGGAAAAAGCGCATCCTGGAGTGCAGGACGTGTTCTTCCAAGTGTTCGACAAAGGGAATATGAAGGACGGAGAGGGACGGGATATCGACTTCAAGAACTGCGTCATTATCATGACCAGCAATGCGGGGACGGATCTCATCACGAAGCTGTTTGCCGACCCTGAGAGTGCGCCGGATGCTGCGGGCCTGGCGGAGGCGTTGCGCCCGGAGCTGGCGAAGCATTTTAAGCCTGCCTTTCTAGGGCGCGTGTCCCTGGTGCCTTACTTCCCACTTTCGCCCGATATCATCCGCCAGATCGTGGGTTTGCAGCTGGACCGTATCCGCCGCCGGGTGTGGGACAGCTACCGCGCCGGCATGGATTGGGCGCCCGAGTTGCTGGATGTGATCGCCGCGCGCTGCACCGAAAACGCTTCGGGCGCCCGCAATGTGGAGAACATCTTGTCCCGAACGCTGTTGCCGGAGTTATCGGCACACGTCCTGTCCCGCCTGGCCGACGGTGGGACGGTTGAAAAGGTGCATGTCGGCGTCGATCCCAGTGGATCCTTCGACTACGCCGTGCATTGAGATCAGACCACAACAAGGGAGACTAGCATGCCGATTTATGTGAACTACGACAATCTGGCGGTTAAGGGCGACGTGACCGAGGGCGATCATGTCAACTGGATCGAAGCGAAGTCCATTCAGTGGGGCCTGGGCCGCGGCATCAGCAGCCCGACCGGCGCCAGCGCGGACCGTGAGAGCACGGCGCCGAGCATCAGCGAAGTGGTGATCACGAAGGACCAGGACATCGCGACGATCGGCATCGTGACTGCCGCGCTGCAGGGTGACGGCGTGAAGGTCGTGATCCACTTCTGCCGCACGAACAAGGACAAGATGGACGTCTATCTCAAGATCGAGCTCGAGAACGTCATGATCAGCGGCTACAGCGTCAGCAGCGGTGGCGACCGCCCGAGCGAGAGCGTTTCCCTGAACTTCACCAAGGTGACGGTGCTGGGCACGCAAATGGGCAAGGACGGCAAGGCCGCCGAGAACGCCAACATCAGCTACGACCTCTCCACGGCCGTCGCGGCGTAAGTCAGCCGGTTTGCGGAACGGTGGAATGCTGGGCTGCATTCCACCACCCGGACCGAAGCAGCACAACATCGGCTCAGATCGACGGTCCGAGCCGATGTCTTGCCGGTCTATCGAAGATGCTGGAAGTTCAAGACGTCCATACCCGGTATCTCAGCCTGGATAGAGATTGGGTTGTCATTCGTCAGTAACGTGACGCCAGCGCCGTTCTGATCAATGCTGCACTGATGCCGCAGCACACTGTCCGAAAGGTCGCACCCCACTAATACAGGACTCGGACGCGTTGACCCACCCTACACCGTCATCGCGAGCCCGCTTGGGCGTGGCGATCCAGGGTGATAAGCCTGCTCATGGCGCCCTGGATCGCCACGCTGCGCTCGCGATGACGTTGATGGTGGAGTCCTTGCGCCCGAGTTCTAGTATAATCTGCTGTTTCCAGGCTGGCTCTGTTCTTCATCGAGAGAACACGACCGTCCGGTGAAATGGTCAGCACTTGGAAGCCTAGACCCACTCACCCCGGCGCATCAGCGGTTCGGCCGTGCCATCTGCCGCCACGCCGTCCACGTCGATCTCGCCGGAGCCGATCATCCAGTCGATGTGAATGAGGCTGGTGTTTGCACCGCGCTCAGCCAGCTCCGCCGGGCTCGCCTCGTTGCCGCCCATCAGAGCCGTCGTATAGGCCTGGCCCAGCGCGATATGGCTCGCCGCGTTCTCGTCATACAGCGTGTTGAAGAACAGCAGCCCGCTCGCGCTGATCGGTGACGAGTTCGGCACCAGCGCCACCTCCCCCAGCCGACGGGCACCCTCATCCGTGGCTAAAACCTTGTTCAGCACATCTTCCCCGGTGCGCGCCCGCGCCTCGGTAATGACCCCCGCCTCGAACCGGACCGCCATGTCCTGGATGAGCGTCCCCTGGTAGCTGAGCGGCTTCGTGCTGCGCACCTGGCCGTCCACGCGCCGGCAGTGCGGGGTGGTGAACACCTCCTCGGTCGGGATGTTCGGGTTGCACAGGATGCCTGACTGGCTCGGCTTGGCACCCCCCAGCCACAAATGGCCATCCGACAAGCCAATGCGCAAATCCGTGCCCGGTCCGCGATACTGCAGGGCGGCATAGCGCTTTTCGTTCAGGTATTCGGTGCGCGTTGCCAGCGCCCGGTTATGCGCATACCACGCCTCGATCGGGTCGGCTTCGTCCACCCGGCTTGCGGCAAAGATCGCGTCCCATAGCTTGGCCACCGCCTCCATCTCCGGCAGCTCCGGAAACATCGTCCGCGCCCAGGCGGGGGTCGCGTAGCTTACGATACTCCAGTTGGTGGCAAAGCTCGTGATCAGCTCCATGGCCGGGCGATAGGCGATGGAGCGGGCCTTGTTGGCGCGCGACACTTGCGCCGGGTCCTGCGTGGCCAGCAGCATCGGGTCATCCCCAGCGATCGCTAGGCGGGCCGCGCCCGCCTTGAACGCCGCCGCCATGCCGTCGAACAGCCAGCCCGGCGCCGTGTCGAACGCCCCGTCCGGCGCATGCTGATACCGCGCCAGCGTACAGGCATCATCGGACAGCAGCGTCGTGACCAGCGACGCCCCCGCCTGATAGGCATGTTCGGTGATGCGCCGGACCAGCGGCATACTGTCCATCGGCGCCGTCAGAACCACCTCCTGCCCCGGTTGCAGCCCGAGCCCAACGCGGACGGCAATCTCCGCCAAACGGTCGAGGCGGGCGGTGAAGGCCTGGGACGGGGCAATGGCGTTCATGAGCTGTCTCCACAATGGAACGGACGGTCGATACAGTCTTATATAGGAGCATGGGGAAGGCAGGCCATGAGCATGACGCATTCCGTGCCGATGACGAGAGCGGAGTTCCTGGCTTGGGAAGCGCGGCAGGAGTTGAGATGGGAGTTCGACGGACTGCGCTTGACGGCCATGACCGGCGGAACCGAGGCGCATGCGTCAATCCAGTTCAATCTCGCCCGGGAACTGAGCACCCGGCTGCGCGGCACAGGCTGTAAGGGTTACGGCCCCGACCTGAAAGTGGCCACCGCCGAAGGCTACCGGTATCCGGACGCCCAGGTCACCTGCACGGCGATTGCGCCCAAGGCCACGGTAAGCGAACAGCTCGTGGCAATCTTCGAGGTCATCTCGGAGAGCACCGCCCGCTTGGACCGCACGGTCAAGCTGAGCGAGTATGGGGGCATCAAATCTGTTCAGTATTACATCATGCTCGAACAGACACTGCCATTTGCGACCGTGATCAGCCGGACGGAAAGCGGCTGGGCCATGCAGGTTCTAAACGGGTCCGGCACGATCGGTCTGCCATTGCTTAAGATCGAACTGCCCTTGGACGGGCTGTATGAAGGCGTGACATTCGAGACGACGGCGGGCGACTTAGAATAATCCTTTGCCGAACGATCGATCGGCGGATCATCAACATTTACGGATCATCAAACAGTTTAAGTTCCCAAGCAATGATGATGGGATTCAACCCTGGTACGCAAGCCACCGCGCCTGCATCGCCCGGCAGTCCACGACCGGGACATTGGCGGCACGGCATAGACGGTCAAGCCCGCCCGATGCCAGCCACGCATACTCCCCGAAACGCCACGCAGCATGGTCCGCCGCCACCGCCGCGAACTCACCCGGCACGGTCGCATGAAGTGCCAGGTGCGTGACGCCCTCGGGCAATCCGGCCACGACCTTCGCCCATTCACCATCCAGCGCCCTCGCATCCACCGGAAGCGTGCCGCGGCAATGGTCCGCCACGGGCGCCCCTGCCTCGTCCAGCCCCGCCAAGGTCCGGTCATACGCGGCCTGATCCGGCGCCCAGCGGATCGAGCGCGGCAGCACCGGCCACAAGCCGTATTCCCGTCCCAAGCTGACGTGAACCGGCAGTAGCTCAGGCAGCATGGCAGCGGCCATGTGTGCGTCGATATGCGTGGGCTGCATGCCGCGCGCCAAGCCACGCTCGATCTGCGCCCGCAGCTCGGCCTCTGCCGCCTCCGGCACCAGATGCGCGCGCACGGAAGCAACGTCTTGCCAGAAATACCCGTCATCATCGATCAAGCCGGAGGCGCGGCTGGTGGTCGACACCGGCGCCCAACGGTAGCCGCCCCACTCGCTGGTCAGCGTCAGGTGGATGCCGAGGTCGAGCGCCGGGTCGGCGTCGGCGATCTCGGGGAACCACGGGCCCGGCACCATTACGCTGCCGCACGTCACGAGCCCGGCCGCGGCGAGGGTCAGGAACGCCTGATTGGCGCCGTGCGTGGCGCCGAGGTCGTCCACGTGCGGGATGATGGCGCGGGTCATAGGCTATGAACGCATGGCGGACCGGCGGTTCCGGCCCCATGTAGCGGTGATGTCATCCCGCGCCAGCCTGTCCGCCCTCCGTGTCCTATTGCCGTTCATGCGGCCGTATCGTGCGCGGGCGGTCGGCGCCGGCGTCGCGCTGGGCGTGGCGGCGGCGCTGGTGCTGTTGCTGGGGCAGGGCATCCGCCGGCTGATCGATTTCGGGTTCGCCACCGGCAGCACGGCGCATCTGAACCAGGCCGCGCTCGCCATGGCAGGGGTGGTCCTGGCGCTCGGCCTGTCCACCGCCGCACGGTATTACCTGGTGTCCTGGCTGGGGGAGCGGGTGGCGGCCGACCTCCGCGCCGCGCTGTTCGCCCGCGTGCTGCGCCTATCGCCCGCCTTCTTCGAGACGATGCGCACCGGCGACGTGCTGACCCGCATCATCAATGACGCGTCGCAGCTGCAGAACCTGGTGGGCTCCGCCGTGTCGCAATGGTTGCGAAGCGCCATCCTCGCGCTGGGCGCGCTGGTGATGCTCGTCGTCACCAGCCCGAAGCTGGCCGGGATCGTGATCGCCGTCGTGCCGCTGGTGATCGTGCCGCTGATCGTGTTCGGACGGCGCGAGCGCCGGCTGGCGCGGACCGCCCAGGACCGCATCGCCGACCTCGGCGCCTATGCGGAGGAGACGGTGAACGCGCTCCGCACCGTGCAGGCGTTCACGCATGAGGGCGTGGACGAGGCGCGGTTCACCGGCCGGGTGGAGGCGAGCGTGCTGGCGGCGATGCGCCGGGCCAGCATGCGGGCGGCGGTGATCCTGGGCGTGATCGTCCTGGGCTTCGGCGCCATCACCTTCAGCCTGTGGGTGGGCGGGCTTGAAGTCGTGGAGGGCCGGTTGTCCGGCGGTGAGCTGTCCGCCTTCGTGTTCTACGCCGTCCTGGTCGCATCCAGCGCCGCGCAAATGAGCGAGCTGTGGGGCGAGGTGCAGCGCGCCGCCGGCTCCGCGGACCGGATCGCGGAGCTGATGTCGCAGCCGCCGCTGATTACCGCGCCCGCACACCCCATCCCGCTCCCGGCCCTAACCGCCCAATCCGGACGGGTCAGCCTATCCGGTGTCACGTTCCGCTACCCCTCCCGTCCAGACACCTCGGCGCTAGACGGCTTCACCCTGGAGGTGGAGCCTGGTGAGACCGTGGCCTTGGTTGGCCCCAGCGGCGCGGGCAAGACGACGGTGTTCCAACTCTTGCTCCGCTTCTATGACCCGGCGCAAGGCCGCATCGCCCTGGACGGCGTGGACCTCCGCGACGCCGACCCGGAGGCGGTACGCGGCCGCATGAGCCTCGTCTCCCAAGACCCGGTGATCTTCGGCGCCGACGTGTGGGAGAACATTCGCTACGGCCGCCCGGACGCGAGCGACGCCGACATCCGCGCCGCCGCCCGCGCGGCGAGCGCCGGGTTCCTGGACGACTTGCCGCAAGGCTTCGACACGTTCCTGGGTGAACGCGGCGTGCGCCTCAGCGGCGGCCAACGCCAGCGCGTCGCCATCGCTCGCGCGGTACTGCGGGACGCGCCGGTGCTGTTGCTGGACGAAGCCACGAGCGCGCTGGACGCCGAAAGCGAGGCCGCGGTGCAATCCGCGTTGGCGCGCCTATCGCAAGGACGCACGACTTTGGTCATCGCGCACCGGCTGGCCACGGTGCGCCGCGCGGACCGGATCGTGGTGCTGGAGGACGGCCGGGTCGCAGCGGTGGGCACGCATGATCAGCTGGTGCGGGATGGCGGGCTGTATGCCAGGCTGGCGGAGCTGCAACTGATCGCGGGTTAGCTCATGACCTATTTCATCGGTGTCGATGTCGGCACGTTCGAGGCTAAGGGTGTACTGACCGATACGCAGGGGACGATCCTGGCGCAGGCGGTCCGGTCGCACCGGATGATCGTGCCGCAGCCCGGCTGGGCCGAGCATCGTCCGGACGAGGACTGGTGGGCCGGTGTCACCGGCATTACCCGCGAGTTGCTTGCGGCAAGCGGCCTTGATCCCGGTGAGGTAAGGGCGATCGCCACCAGCGCCATAGGTCCCTGCATGCTGCCACTCGACGGGGCCGGGCGCCCGCTGATGAATGCCGTGCTGTATGGCGTCGATACCAGGGCGGTGGCGGAGATCGCCGATCTGACCCAGAAGATCGGCGCGGACACGCTGCTCGCGCGCTGCTACGGCGGCCTCACCAGCCAGTCGGTCGGCCCCAAGATCCTCTGGCTGAAGCGTCAGCGTCCAGAGCTGTATGCGCAGGCGCGCATGTTCCTGTCGGCCACGCCGTACATCACCTACCGCCTCACGGGTGAATACGTGATGGATCACTTCACCGCCGCGGGCTTCATACCGCTGTATGATCCGGTGGCTCAGAGCTGGGATCCGGAGCTGGCTGAGGGGATCGTGGACCTGGCGCAGCTACCCCGGCTGATGTGGAGCCAGGAGATCGCCGGGCACGTGACCGCTGCGGCGGCCTTGGAAACCGGCCTCGCCGAGGGCACACCCGTCATCTGCGGCACGATCGATGCGGCGGCCGAGGCGCTGAGCGTAGGCGTCACCGAGCCCGGCGACATGATGGTGATGTATGGCTCCACCACATTCATCATCCAGATTACCGAGGCACCGGTGCAGGACGGCCGGCTCTGGTACGCGCCCTGGCTGTTCAAGGGCCTGCACACGAGCCAGGCCGGGCTCGCGACCAGCGGAACCCTGACGCGGTGGTTTGCAGACCAGGTGTTCCGCGACCTCCCGCCGGACCAAGCGATGGCCGCGATGGCCGCCGAAGCCGCCACCTCTCCACCCGGCGCCAAGGGCCTGGTCGTGCTACCCTACTTCTCTGGCGAACGGACCCCCATTCACGACCCACACGCCAAGGGCATGGTCTTCGGCTTAGATTTGACCCACACCAGGGCCGACCTATACCGCGCGGCACTCGAGGGGATCGGCCACGCGGTGCGCCACATCATCGAAACGTTCGATGCCGCCGGCCACGCACCGCGACGGCTGGTGGCGGTAGGCGGCGGCACCCGCAACCCCGTCTGGCTCGGCGCCGTATCGGACATCGGCGGACGATCACAGGTGCTCCGCCAGGTCAGCACCGGCGCCAGCCTTGGCGATGCTTTCCTGGCCGCCCTAGGGGCAGGCGCGGCGGAGCTGAAAGATATCGAACGCTGGAATCCAGCCGCCCGCAAGGTCGAGCCCGATAGCGCGTTACGGCCGCTGCATGAAGAGCGCTACGCCGTGTATCGCGCGCTGTATGACCGGACCCGGGACCTGATGGCGACGGCTAGCGCCTGGCAGTCCGCCCTGGAAGTTCACAGGCCATAACCAGTCATCGGAAGCGCCACTTGGGGCGCGGCGATCCGAGGGCGACCGGCGCTCCGAGTGTTCCCAACTCACGGTTTTGCTGCGCTCAGCGAGTTTGAAACATCCGCCACGGCTCCGGCATTGGCTTCTTTAAAGACTTCTTTTGTTAGGCTATCGTCCGCTGCTTCGGCCTCGGCGAAGTCGCCGTGCCTCTTCTACCGGCCTCCTGTGGTAGGCTACGAACCGAGGGACAACCTCAACGACCGCGGCCGTGGCTTCCCTACCGACTTCCCTGTGGTAGGCTAGGCGCGGTCACCGCCCGGACCGGTGCGGAGGCCGTGGCTTCCCTACCGACTTCCCTGTGGTAGGCTGGGTCAGCGAGTGCGGCGGGCAGTCTGGTGGCCGTGGCTTCCCTACCGACTTCCCTGTGGTAGGCTGATGGACATGCAGGAACGCGTTGAAGTCCGGCCGTGGCTTCCCTACCGACTTCCCTGTGGTAGGCTTCAGCATCTCGGTCATGGCGTCCTCAGCGAGCCGTGGCTTCCCTACCGACTTCCCTGTGGTAGGCTGAGCTGGTCGAATCCCTCATGGATACGATCGCCGTGGCTTCCCTACCGACTTCCCTGTGGTAGGCTCGCCGGCAGTGGGGCCAGCACGGTCGCGCCGCCGTGGCTTCCCTACCGACTTCCCTGTGGTAGGCTTCACGGCGCCGCCGGTCGACACGGCGCCGGGCCGTGGCTTCCCTACCGACTTCCCTGTGGTAGGCTCCGCTTCCTGGGGCGGAACTGACCTACGGCGCCGTGGCTTCCCTACCGACTTCCCTGTGGTAGGCTGCTCACCCGGTTCTTCCAGCGCGACAGTAAGCCGTGGCTTCCCTACCGACTTCCCTGTGGTAGGCTCTGGCGGCGGCGAAGGCGCGCGGCACCCGGGCCGTGGCTTCCCTACCGACTTCCCTGTGGTAGGCTCTGGCGGCGGCGAAGGCGCGCGGCACCCGGGCCGTGGCTTCCCTACCGACTTCCCTGTGGTAGGCTTCACCGGTGCCGCGGGTCCCCAAGGTCCGGGCCGTGGCTTCCCTACCGACTTCCCTTTGGTAGGCTCCGGTCCATTCGCACGTGTTGTTCAGCTACGCCGTGGCTTCCCTACCGACTTCCCTGTGGTAGGCTGGCGACGCCGGAGCAGCGGCGGCTGTGGCTGCCGTGGCTTCCCTACCGACTTCCCTGTGGTAGGCTAAGGGCAAGGGCACGCCCTACCGGGAGCAGGCCGTGGCTTCCCTACCGACTTCCCTGTGGTAGGCTGCGCCGCCAGCACGGCCGCCTGATCCATCGCGCCGTGGCTTCCCTACCGACTTCCCTGTGGTAGGCTTGGCGGCCGAACGAGGTGGTGACCGTCAAGGCCGTGGCTTCCCTACCGACTTCCCTGTGGTAGGCTGATGCTGGCGGGAGCTATCCGCAGCTCGGCGCCGTGGCTTCCCTACCGACTTCCCTGTGGTAGGCTCCACCACCGTCCGCCAGCTCGAGGCCACCAGCCGTGGCTTCCCTACCGACTTCCCTGTGGTAGGCTCTCACGCTAGGGCCACCGGCGGCACGTGCAGCCGTGGCTTCCCTACCGACTTCCCTGTGGTAGGCTCAATTCCGCCGGCCTGACAAGGCTTACTTCGCCGTGGCTTCCCTACCGACTTCCCTGTGGTAGGCTCCGAGCGGCTGCATCAGGCTGCTCACGTGTGCCGTGGCTTCCCTACCGACTTCCCTGTGGTAGGCTTGGCCCTGCCGAGCGCTGCGCCGATCGCGCGCCGTGGCTTCCCTACCGACTTCCCTGTGGTAGGCTCTGATTGATAGCCAACTGACATCCGCCATGGCCGTGGCTTCCCTACCGACTTCCCTGTGGTAGGCTTGAACTCCTCTGCTGCATCGCTCTCGGCCAGCCGTGGCTTCCCTACCGACTTCCCTGTGGTAGGCTGAATGCGCCGGAACAGCGATTCATTAATTAGCCGTGGCTTCCCTACCGACTTCCCTGTGGTAGGCTGTATCCTCATTCTGACAGCACGTTTGGCGGGCCGTGGCTTCCCTACCGACTTCCCTGTGGTAGGCTGCTAACGAGGTGGTGCTGCGCATAGGGCGCGCCGTGGCTTCCCTACCGACTTCCCTGTGGTAGGCTCCTAGACGATGAGCATTACAGGCTATTGTGCCGTGGCTTCCCTACCGACTTCCCTGTGGTAGGCTGGAACGTCGGCGTAGCCCTTGCTCGTATCGGCCGTGGCTTCCCTACCGACTTCCCTGTGGTAGGCTTTTGTGCTTGTCGCATAGCTGCGCATTCGTGCCGTGGCTTCCCTACCGACTTCCCTGTGGTAGGCTCCGCTCACCTGTCTTCAAGGCCGCGGTCAGGCCGTGGCTTCCCTACCGACTTCCCTGTGGTAGGCTCGGGGCGAGGCGGTCCACGGCGACGCCGAAGCCGTGGCTTCCCTACCGACTTCCCTGTGGTAGGCTTTGCGCTGGGTGGCGGCGCCCGGTCCTCGGGCCGTGGCTTCCCTACCGACTTCCCTGTGGTAGGCTGACGCTGGCCTCCCATACCTCGCTCGAAGCGCCGTGGCTTCCCTACCGACTTCCCTGTGGTAGGCTTGAGGCTTCAGCTCGGCGTTGTGCGGTTTGGCCGTGGCTTCCCTACCGACTTCCCTGTGGTAGGCTAGCCGTGGTGGTCAGCGCCCCGCCATACTGGCCGTGGCTTCCCTACCGACTTCCCTGTGGTAGGCTAATTGAATTACAGGCTCGCGAGCAAACTGCGCCGTGGCTTCCCTACCGACTTCCCTGTGGTAGGCTTTGTGCGCTGCAACGAGGTCGTGACGATCAGCCGTGGCTTCCCTACCGACTTCCCTGTGGTAGGCTGGCAGGGCAGCGAGCACGACGTGCTGGCGAGCCGTGGCTTCCCTACCGACTTCCCTGTGGTAGGCTCCGTGACGGCGCGGCCGCGCTCGAAAATCTGCCGTGGCTTCCCTACCGACTTCCCTGTGGTAGGCTCGGCGTACCGGTACCGGGCGGGGCGATCCAGCCGTGGCTTCCCTACCGACTTCCCTGTGGTAGGCTCGCAACGAGCGGCCAGCAGAGCTACCCGGCGCCGTGGCTTCCCTACCGACTTCCCTGTGGTAGGCTTGAGGCTTCAGACTGGCGTTGTGCGGTTTGGCCGTGGCTTCCCTACCGACTTCCCTGTGGTAGGCTGGCATACATGGTCGCCCGCCGCTCGAACTGGCCGTGGCTTCCCTACCGACTTCCCTGTGGTAGGCTTGATCTGCTTCAGCACGTCGCGCAGTTGCTGCCGTGGCTTCCCTACCGACTTCCCTGTGGTAGGCTGCAATGCGATCGCTATCCGCACCATTCTTCGCCGTGGCTTCCCTACCGACTTCCCTGTGGTAGGCTTTGGTCTCGTCGTCGAGGTAGATGCCCACGCGCCGTGGCTTCCCTACCGACTTCCCTGTGGTAGGCTATGACTTGGCGATGGCAGCTACCGGATACGGCCGTGGCTTCCCTACCGACTTCCCTGTGGTAGGCTGCCGTCCAGCCATCCACCGGCTCGCGAGGCGCCGTGGCTTCCCTACCGACTTCCCTGTGGTAGGCTCCCGAGTCCGCCGATCGTGCCCCCGAACAGGCCGTGGCTTCCCTACCGACTTCCCTGTGGTAGGCTAGCTCCACGCGCACCCAGGAGTATGGCTGGGCCGTGGCTTCCCTACCGACTTCCCTGTGGTAGGCTTGCACCAAGGGAACTGACGTTTGATCCGGAGCCGTGGCTTCCCTACCGACTTCCCTGTGGTAGGCTCCGCCCCGGCAATGCGTCGTGCCGCACGGAGCCGTGGCTTCCCTACCGACTTCCCTGTGGTAGGCTTTGTAGTGCAGGCTGCCAACGATGCGGCGGGCCGTGGCTTCCCTACCGACTTCCCTGTGGTAGGCTCTGCATGACGAGCGATAGGGACTGCGATGGGCCGTGGCTTCCCTACCGACTTCCCTGTGGTAGGCTTGACGCGTAACGAAGGCGCTCGGCAATGATGCCGTGGCTTCCCTACCGACTTCCCTGTGGTAGGCTCACGCTCGCCGGTCAGATCTGAGTATTTCTGCCGTGGCTTCCCTACCGACTTCCCTGTGGTAGGCTAGGGCAGTTCCGGGACGGGATGAACGGGTTGCCGTGGCTTCCCTACCGACTTCCCTGTGGTAGGCTCGACGTGGATGACGGCCTGAGCTACGTGCAGCCGTGGCTTCCCTACCGACTTCCCTGTGGTAGGCTTCAACACGACGCTGGTGCCGGGCGGCTTCGTGCCGTGGCTTCCCTACCGACTTCCCTGTGGTAGGCTGCGATGCCATACTTCTGTTGCCTCACAACCGCCGTGGCTTCCCTACCGACTTCCCTGTGGTAGGCTTGGCTGCCTACGATCTCGACCAGCAGGATGGCCGTGGCTTCCCTACCGACTTCCCTGTGGTAGGCTCGCGCCGGCGCCGATCAGCGCGAAGACTGGGCCGTGGCTTCCCTACCGACTTCCCTGTGGTAGGCTCTATCCTGCCGAGTTGATTGTTTTGCTGTGAGTTTCGCCCTCTTGCCGGGGCGGAATTCACAGCAGGATCATCTGGGCGGCACCCAGCGACTCCGATTTCGGCGCCTCGCCGAGCAATAGGCGCATGCGCCCGTATTGCTTGTCCGTCACTTGCAGCGCCCGTACGCTGCCCGAACCCGGGAGGTGGCCGATGACGCGTCGCACGTGCTTTTCGGCCCCTTCCTCGGCACGGCAGACCCTGGCATAGACCGAGTATTGCAGCATGATGAAGCCGTCATCCTTCAGAAAGTGGCGGAAGCGGTTCGCGCTCCGCCGCTCAATCTTGGTGCCGACCGGCAGGTCGAAGAATACCATAAGCCACACGAACCGTGCCTCCTCCGGCTTCATGCAGGCGCACTGGCCAGCCTGGGCAGTTCGAGCAGCCTTGCATTGCCGGCCTCCATCGCCCGCACCAGGCTGGCCCCGGCGCGCTCGGTCGCGATCAGGAGGGTCACCCGCTCCTTGCCAAGCAGGGTTTCCGTGACCGGCAAGGCGGCCAGCAGGCGCCGATGCGCCACCGTCAGGTCCCCAAACCCTACCGTGCCGCGCTCGGTCATTCGCCAGACCGCGACGTCCACGAACGGGCGGAACGGCTCGATCACATCGTCCGCAAGGTTGAACGCGTTCGCCTGACTGGCGTGCCCGACGCCGAAAGCCGGCACCAAGCCCGCCGCGACCAGGCCGCGGGCCACGCAGGCGCGCATCACCGCATAGCCATAATTCAGCATGGCGTTCCGCAGGTCCTGGGCGCCGTCCCGGGTGAAGTCCGTAAACATGGCCCGCCAATACGCCCGGGCGGCCCGGGCCTCCACATTGTCTGGGTCGCCGCTGCCGACCCGCGCCGCCATCGCCCGCAGTGCCCGGCCCTCGCCGCCGCACTCCTGCAACGCCGCCGCCTGGTTACCGATCTTGGCCTGCACCATGGCCTGCCAGAGTCGTTTCCGCAGCGGGGCGGATAACCCCGCTTGCATCGCCGCCACCGCCGCCTGCCGGTGGTGCCGGTGGAACGGCGTCAACAGCCCGCTCGGCATGTGCGCCGCGTCGCAGACCACCAGGACCACGCCGGCGTTCATGCAGGCAGACAGCAGCGCCGCGGTGACACTCGCCTGCGGCGTGTCCAGCACGATCCAGGCCAGGTCTTCGATCGCGACCTGAACATCGCCTTCGGCTTGGCCGACCACGATCTGGTTATCGGTCAAAGACAACCGGCTGGGCCGGGTCAGGTGCAGACCACGCCACGCCATGTGCGCTTTTCACTGGTGATTTCGCAGATGCGGCCCATCCGATCCACGGACAACTTCTTTAATATTAGGAGAGTTTTCGATCCGATGCCGGGCAATAGATCTTGCTGGCTAAGCATCGTTGCGAGCTTTAGTTTGCCGTTGTTGCGGTTAAAGCCTTTCAGGTAGCCTCTGCTAACTTCCCCGCCCTTTTTTACGACCTCTACAAAACTATTGTGGTGAAGACTAAACAAATATATAAAATCATCTACGAGTGTCCAATTATGTTCGTCCTCATCTGCAACCACAGCGAGGTTCGGCGGCGCAACCTGATCCGGATCGGCGACCTGATGCGGATAGATGGGAACCAGATGAAACCGCGCCGCCTTGCCAGGCCGGTCTTCCCTGAACACATCAATCCGCGCCATCTTGCCTCGCCCGGCCGTGCCGCCCCGCACCCTGACCGCGACCTTCTCGCTCGCCTCGATCCGCACCTTACGGATCACGTCCCCTTTGGGCGAACAGGGCAGGGCGTTCGTGGGCTTCCCCGCCTCGATCCAGTGCCGAAGCGACGCCGCCGTCGCCGCGTTCCGGTCCAAATCCTTTACCCGGTCCAAATCCTTGAGCGTCAACTCCTTGACGGCCTTTCGCTCATACACGACTACCCGGCCCCCCCGTTCCCGCACCTGCCTGGTGGTAGCATCATGCGCCTCACCCCGCGCCCGGTGCCGTTCAGGCCGGGCTACCATCACCTGGTCCAGCGCCGCATGCACCTGCTCGCGAAACCCCGGCCACGGCAGAGGCAGGTCCGCGAAGGGGCGGCGCTGGCCGAGCTGTTCCGCCTGCTGCACCCGCTTGGTCATCTGCTGCAGCATCGGCTCGCTGCATGCCGCCACCACCATCGCATCCAGCGCGTGATGCCGGTCATCCGCCAGCCGCTTGCCGTCCTGGCCTTTCTTGCGCCCCTCCAAGCCCCAGCCCTGGCGCAGCTTGGACGTGAGGGCGCCGGGCCGGGCATAGACGCGCTTGGTGCCCTCATCGTCCGGATATAAACGCGTGAGCGCGTCCAGCAGCAACCGGCAGGCATAGCGCGTGTCATTGAGGTTGCGGGTGCGGAACCGCTCTTCCACCTCCGCCGCGTTCTGACGCAGGTAATGTCCGCCCTTCTTGCCGCCCGCCATCGTCTTGCAGCCCTCGACCCGCGCGGCGAAGGCTTTCCAGGCCGCCGGGTCATCCTTCAGCCATTCGAACGGCGTCCGGCCCTTCTTGTCCTGATTGGCGGACGCGGTGCAGAGCGTCTTGTTCCGGTACGAATCATCGCCGAACCGCGCCCAGGGCAGGATGTGATCGACCTGATATGAGTTGTCGGCCGCCAGCACACCGGTGAGCGGGATTACCGTATCGGAGTAGATGCAGCGCCCGCCCTGCTCCTTCCATAGCTCGTAGCGCAGGATATCCTCGCCCCTGACGTCGCGCCCGGCAAACTGCTCCTGCAGCTCGTTCCGCAGCCGCTCCCGCGCGGCGGTGCGTTTCTTCAAGCCGTCGGTCATCTTATCCCGCTCGTCCTGGCCCTTGCCGATGTCACGGGCGAGCTCGACATGGATCCGGTCCGGAAGGCCGAGCGGGCCGAATAGCGGCTTGTGCTCGTGGATCACCGTGCGGATCTGCTTCAGCATCTGCCCGAGCGCCTTGCGCGCCACGGGGTTGCCGATGGTTTCAAGGTCGGTCTTGGACCGGGCGGTCGGATCGTAGCCCGCGGCCTTGAAAGCTTCGTGCACGGCCAGGCCCTGCCGCAGCCCGGCATTCACCGCCTGGGCCACTTTGGCCGAAACGTGGGCGGCGCCCCGGAACGCCGCGAATCTGCCCGACCCGGCCGCGGCGATCAGACGGTCCGCGCACCAGGACGGCATGCCGGTCTGCCGCAAGCCGTCTGCGATCCGCGTAAGATCTTGGCGAAACGTCAAGATCTCCGCCGCTTGATCCAGCCATGAGGGGAAAGGCTGCAAGGCTCGCCAGCCGTTCTCTTCGAGCGCTTTGCGCAACGCATACGTGCCGTCCGCCCCGTTGCCGGTGCGCGAGGCCACGTCGTTCTTTTCGTCGGCGGGCGAAACCCCATCGAATCGCACACCGGCGCCGAGGTCGAGCCGGGTGCGGACCGTCTTGAAGGTGAGCTTCGCCGTTTGGCCGAAGCCATCGGCGGCGCAGCCGATCTGTTCGGGGGTCAGCGGCAACGGCCCGTCCGCCGTCAGCAGACGTAGGTTACTGAGCCGGCCGAGAAGGCGGAACAGCTCGAACGAAGGGGCCCGCTTGGACGTCCGGAGCTCCGCTGGCTCGTGGTTGCATTGCCCAGGCTGGGAGTCGGCGAGGCACCGCTGGTCAAACGCCTTGGCGTATCCGGTCCTTAGATCGTCACAGATCAACGGATTGCCCAGCCTAAGCTGGGCTTCAAAGATTTGCCGGGATTCGGATTCGAGGTCGGCGCGGAGGACGGTCCGGTCGAAGGCTCCACGATTACGCTTTCGGTCCGTCCAGTCCGCGGCGGCAAACTGGGCCACAGTGCGGCCTTCCAGCCGATCGGTCGTTTCGGCCACGGCCTTGAGCATCGCGGACGTGTCGGACGGAGCGTTCTTGCCCGCGTCCTGCTTGGAGTTGGAGCGGAAGCCGCGATGCCGGGCGATGTGACCCAATGCCACGGCCAGTTCGGGACCGGTCAGAACGCGGCTCAGCGCATCGACGCGAAGTGACCACGGATCGTGCCCCGGCCGGTGCCGCAACGCATCCGCATCCGCGCTTTCGAGCAATCCATGCTGCTGAAACAGCGTGCGCAGCGCTGCCATCCGTTGCCGCCGTCGGCGAATGACCCGGCGTTGACCGCGGTGTTGCCTCCGTTTCGCGTTCAGCGGAGTTCGGGTCTTGGGGTCCTCTGGGGTATCGAAACACCACGATCCGGCCGCGATGACCGTGCCAACCGCATCGTCGAGCAATGCCCAGCCGACAGAGGCGATGCCACCATCCACGCCCAAGACATGCGCCATCTAAACCCCCGGTTGCCAAACTTCGTGCCGAATAGACATTGACGCGAAACCGGCGTCCTGCCAATGTCACTCTGGGAAGTCGGTTGGGAAGCCACGGCAAGGTGGCTTTATTTGAAAGTCACCGTTGGATTACCTCCGGTCAAGCTGGTCTTGACCGGGGGGATTCTATTTTGATCTTACGCGATAATGATAACAGCGCGCTGCAAGCCGCTGCGAGGCTTCAGACCCGCAACCCCAGCGCCCGCGCATCCGCCTTTGCCCGGTCCAGCGCCGGCCGTAGCCGGGCTGCGCGGTGGGTGAGGCCTTGGCGGCGCTGGTCGGCGTCGGCCACCAGCGCGCGCATGCGGGCCAGGCCCTGGGCGAACTCGGCCTCCAGCCGCTGGCGGCGCATCGCGAGGTCGCGGTCCAATGCGGCGAGGTCCGCGGCGGCGAGGCCGGCGTTGGGGTCGAAGCGGAAGCGGGCTTCGCACAAATGGCGGTATTCCATCAAGCTTGCCACCGTCTTGGGGCCGAAACCGGGAATGGGGGCGATGCGGCGGGCCTCGATGTCGGCGGCCGTTTCGATGCCGTGGCTCTGCAGGGTGGCGATCTTGGCGCGGCCGAGGCCGGGAATCTTGGCCTCGCTCAAGTGAAACCCCTCCAAATGCAAGAACAACTGCCGGCGGTGCCGGTCTTGCGATAGGCTGTCGAGCCGGCGGTGGCGCTCGTTCGGCAGATCGTCGAAATCCCGCTTGGCGTGCTCCAGCCGGTGGCGGAGGTCACGGAACCGCGCGATTTGCGTGGCCGTGCCGTGCTGTTTTGTCAAATCCTGCCAATCGGCGCGGATGGTGGCGAGGCGGGCGGACACCTCACGCGCCACGCCGCTCACCCGGAGCGAGCCGAGGAACAGGCACGCCATGGCCAGGATCGGCCAGAAGCGCAAGCCTTCGACCCCCAGCAGCAACAACGCCAGTGTGCCGGCGCCCAGCACCCCATACGCCATGCGCCGCCGGGCGCGGACCCGGCGCACGGCCAGCAGCACGTGAGGTGCGGGCGGGACGGTGCCGGCAGGCTCGTCCTCCATCACCGGCGGCTGCGCGGGTTCCGGCAGGGCCTGGATTTGCTGCCATAATGCCACCACGCCCTGCGCATCGCCGGGCCCGGCGACGAAGACGATGGGGAAGAGCTGGGCACCGCTCTTGTCTTCCACCGTGCACCAGGGGCAGCGTCCGGCCTCCGCATAATAGTAATGCGCGTGGTTGCGCGGGCAGCGGCGGATAGCTTGGCCGAGTTCGTCGAGCGCCGTGACCCAGGCCGATGCGGGCGGGCGATTTTCCGGCACCGGCGCGAACGCCAATTCGAACATCGCCTGTAGCGTGGGCGTCAGCGCGTCCAGCGGTGGTGCACCGTTCGGGGCGACCATCTGCGTACGCAAAGGCTCACGTGAGAACGCATAGCGCCCCTCCGCGATCGCCTGCTCGATGCCCGGCGGGTCGCCCGATCCGGTGTAGCGTCCGCTGAACGGGTGCCGCGCCAGCATCAGCAGCTGAAACAGGATCACGGCCAGGCCGAACTCGTCCTGATGCGCGGTGCGGGTGATGGTTTTGTAGCTGTCGATACCCTGCATCTCCGGCGGCTGATGCGTGCCGACACCCACCTCGCACAGCCAGCAGCGGCCCCCGGCCTCGATTTGGAAGCTGTCGCAGTCGATGAACCGGACGGTAGCGTCACCGCCGACGACGAGGTTGCCGTGGTTCACGTCGCCGATCACGTGCCCGGCGCCATGCACCGCCTGAAACGCGCGCGCGGTATTGCCGGCGGCATGCACCAGGAATCGCCAGTCGGCTTTGGGAAAATGCTGTAGGCGCAGCTTGGGCCCATAGAGCTGGAACACCGGGCGATGGCCGAGGATCTTCGGCATGCCGAACCCGGCCAGCCCGCCCTTGCTGTCATGCAGCGTCGCCACCGGCCAGGCGGCCAGGGTCAACAATCGGGGCTGCGCCAGGCCTGTCATGGCGTAGATCTTGTCGGCCTTGGCCGGCGTCAGCGGCTTGGAATACAGCTTGGCCGCATAGCCGGGGTAGCCGGGCAGGTCATACACCACACCCTCGCCGCCCCGCCCGAGCTCCTTACCCAGCCGCACGCGCTTGCCGTTGGCGTCGAACAGGGGGGTGTCGGTTTGCGTGGCGCTGAGCACGGCGCTCATGGTGGCGCGGCGCGGGTCGCGACCGCAAGCGCGGCGCGGGTCTCGACCGCAAGCGCGGCGCGGGTCGCGATCACAAGGGTCGTGTCGTCGTCGGTGCGCCGGGTCACGTGGGCGGAGCCGAGGTAGGCCAGTAGCGCAGGAGACGGCGCGTCCGCCGCCGCGTCGCTGGTGGCGAGCCAGTCCAGGATCGGGCGGAGCGCGGGGGCGTGCACCTTACGGGCGGCGAGGTCGATCACCAGCCGCTCGATCCCGTCCGAGAACAGCGCGACCTCCATGACGTCCACCTCGCGCCGGGCATACATGAGGATGTCGGCGGCATCGTCTTGCGTGACGAAGCAGGTTGAGTTGGCGAACTCGCCATTCTGAGGCCAGAACACCCAGTCGAGGCCCTCGCCTTCGGACGTGACGATCGCCCCGTCGCCGATCTGCACGAACACGGCCACGCCTTCGCCGATCACGGCGCCGAGCAGGGTGCAGGCGTAGTCCTCCAGCGGGGCTTCCCCCAGGCCCATCATCTCCATACGGAGCGCCGCGAGCCAGTCCCGGACGTAGCCAAGCGTGAGGAAATCGAGCGCCGGGTCGGCCTGGGCCGCGTCCCCAATCCCGGTCAGGAACCGCTCGACCGTGAGTTGCGCGCCCTCCGCCGCCAGAGGCACGCTGCCCGCGCCGTCCGCCACCGCGGCCACCAGCACGGGCCCCAGCACCCGGCAGCCGCTGGCGTCCTGGCACGGCAGGCCGGTCCGCACGTGCGACGTGCCGGCCACGGACGCATACGCCGCCCGCCAGTCCCGCACTGGCAACATGGCGGAATGGTCGGGCGAAAGCGCGTCCATTAGCCGACGCTGGACCACCCCGTGGGCGGCGGCAGCGCCACCATCTGCCCCGGCTGCGACATCGCGACACCGCCGAGCGAGCTAGACAGCCAGGAGAACAGCTCCCGGAAATTGAGCCCATTCAACCGGAGCGGCGGGCGGTCCGGGCTGCAGATCTCGGCCAGGGTCTGCATGTCCGCCCCCTCGACGCCGACCGCGAAGAAGCTGAACGCCCGGCGCTCCCGGCTATCCCCGGCCCGCACCCGGTCCGCCGCGCGCTGCCACGGGTCGGTCGGCGCGCCGTCGGTGATGAGGAACACCCAGGGCCGGTAATAGCTGATGCCCGCCTGGCGGTAGGCCTGCTTGCGTGACTCGAGCATGTCCAAGCCGCGGTCGATCGCGGTGCCCAAGGGTGTGTCGCCGTCCGCGCCCAGCATGGGAGGCACGAAGGTGTCGATCGTCTGGAAGTCGGTGATGACCTGCACCGGGCCGAAGGTCATGAGGGCGATCTCGACACGCTGCGTCGCCATCGAATCGGCCAGCAGCTCATCCCGGAACGCCTGCAAGCCGGCATTCAACTCTGCAATCGGGCGGCCGCGCATGGAATAGGAAGTGTCCAGCAACAGCAGGCAAGGGCAGCGCGGCTCGGGATTGTCGACAAGATCGGGATAGGCAAACGGGATTTGATCGGCCGGCATCTTCGGTCCTAGCAGTAACGTCGCGTTGATACTGCATTGTATAAGACCCGGTGGCTTCCTGCCAGCTACCTAAGCTGCGGGTTATCAAATTCGGGTCTTTGCAGCCGGCACAGGGCTGCCTCCAGCGCCCGGTGTAGGCCGCGCACCTCCGCCTCGCCCAGCCCGGCGCCGACGCGCAGCCGGGTCTGGCGGTCCAGCAACCACAGCACCGGCGAACGGTGCGTATCCTCGATCAACACGGTGCGGAGCCAGCCGGGCTGCAGCACCCGCTCGTCCGTCACGCCCGCCGCGTCGGTCCGGATGATACGGAGCGCGGCGCCGGACAGTACCAGCACCTCTGACGCGGCCGCATGCCGGGCGTTGCGGCGCAGCAGCCAGACCGCCAGCCCGATCTCGGCGCCATTGAACCCCACGACCGGCCACGCGCCGGCCCACCACAGCCCGGCGGAGATCAGCGTGCTCAATCCGCACAACAGCCCCACGACCCACCGCATGCCGTGCCGCCCCAGGCTACGGTGCTGCGTCACCAGCGCTTCGAACACGACGGGAGCGGAGTGTGCAGCCATACCTTACACATAGCGCACTACCGCCGCTTGTCACCTTGGCCGGCTTAGCCGATACGCGGGCGATGCCACGCCTTAAGCAGACTCCGCCCATGACCCGCGTGCAGGTGCGCGGCTTCATCACCGCATTGGCGGCGCTGTATCCAGAGGCGGAGAGCGAGCTGGATTTTACCGATCCGTACTCGCTCCTAGTCGCGGTCATGCTATCCGCGCAGACGACCGACGTGGCGGTAAACAAGGTAACCCGCACCCTATTCGCCGCGGCACCCGGCCCCCAAGAGATCGTGGCGCTCGGCGTGGACGGCGTAGGCCAGCACATCCGCAGCCTCGGCCTTTGGCAAGCCAAAGCCAAGCACGCCGTGGCACTATCAACGCTGTTGCTGGAACGGCATGGCGGGCAGGTGCCGGCCGACCGTGACGCGCTGGAGGCGCTGCCCGGCGTCGGCCGCAAGACCGCGAGCGTCGTGTTGAACGTGGCGTTCGGTCAGGACGCGATGGCGGTGGACACGCACATCTTCCGGCTGGGCAACCGCACCGGCATCGCCAAGGGCAAGACGGTGCGCGCGGTGGAGGACGGCCTGGTCCAACGCCTGCCGCCCGGCATGCTCCGGCCGGCACACCATTGGCTGATCCTACACGGCCGCCGCGTCTGCAAGGCCCGTCGGCCGGAGTGTTGGCGCTGCGTGGCGGCGGAGTGGTGCCGGTATCCGTATAAGTCGCCAGGCGTCGCCGATGCTGCACCTGATTAAACTCGCGGTGGGCGTGCGGGACGTGGCGCATCTGGCGGAGCTGCAGCGCGGGCGGGCGCCGCCGCTCCGGCATTTGACGCGCAGCACGCCGCGGCGGGCGGCGGAGATCGTCGCGGGCGGCAGCCTATATTGGGTCGTGGCCGGCATCCTGAGCGTCCGGCAGCGGGTGAGTGCGGTGACCGAGGAGGCCGGGCAGGGTGGGACGCGGTATGCCGGGCTGATGCTGGATGCGCAACTCGTTCCGGTCGAGGGGCGGCGGGTGAAGCCGTTCCAGGGCTGGCGCTATCTGAAGCCCGAGGACGCGCCCCCCGACATCGTGCCCGGCGCCGATCCGGACGGCCTGCCGGAAGTATTGCGGCAGCACCTGCGGGACCTCTGCCTGATCTGAGTTCCGGGGCAGAGACTTGTTCCGGACCCATCCCGACACACCTATGCCCCATGCAGGACACGACCACGAAACCCCGCATCGAGATCAAGACCGAGCGGCCGAAGCTGCACAAGGTCATCCTGGTCAACGATGACTTCACCCCGCGCGAGTTCGTGGTGACGGTGCTGAAGGGTGAGTTCCGGCTGACCGAAGAGCAGTCCCGCCGGGTGATGATGACGGCGCATCAGCGGGGCGTTTGCGTCGTGGCGGTCTTCACCAAGGACGTCGCCGAGGCCAAGGCGACCAACGCTGTGGATGCTGCAAGGAAGCACGGCTTCCCGCTGCTGTTCACGACCGAGCCCGAGGAGTGAGCGCCCCTAACGTCTTCGGGT
Organism: Acetobacteraceae bacterium; assembly: GCA_965246925.1. GTDB lineage: Bacteria > Pseudomonadota > Alphaproteobacteria > Acetobacterales > Acetobacteraceae > JANPPS01. The sequence goes on from OZ251994.1 coordinate 977,099, forward strand.
AAGCGGCCGCAAATGCCAGCCTTTCTGCACCGCCTCCCAGTTCGGCTTGAAGTTGGGTGGGGACCAGATTGGCATGCCGCCCAAGAGTGAGACGAGGAACACCACGCTGCTCAGGCATGCGAGGACGCAGCCGCACAGGCCCACCCATACCAACGAATGCCAGTTATTCCAGCGCCGCTCGATCAGCAACGCAAGGATCCGGCCTCCGTCGAGTGGAAAGGCGGGGAGCATGTTGATGACCGCCAGCACCAGATTGGCCCAGCCGAGCCACTGCAAAGCGCGCAGGGGCGGCCAAAGGTCGGCATAGATGCCGGGAGGGCCGTTATAGAAAATCGTTTCGGCACCAGCGGCGGACACGGCGACGCGCAGCGCCGCAGCCGCGCCAAGGCAGATCACGCAAAGCCCGATATTGGCGAGCGGCCCCGCGGCCAAGATGCGGATATCATGGCCGCGCCGCCAAGTATTTGCCTCATGATGCGCTTCACCGCCCAAAGCATGGATTATGATGACAAATACTCTCAGTCCGTAAGCCTCCGCCATACGGATATGCGCGAGCTCGTGCAGGAATACGGAGCCGATGAGCCCAGGGATGATCAGGCCGGCCGTGATCCAGCCCTGCGGCCCGTAGTGCTAGAGGTGAGCCGTGACGGCGACCGGCAGCACGATCGCCAGCCAGTGGAACCACACGGGAGGTAAACCGCGCCATTGCACGATGAAGCATTCATCCCGCACCGTGACACGGTCCCGGACAAAATCCCGAACCGATTGCGCGCGGCTTGAAAGCGCTCGGAGAATAGGGCCTGACCTTAGCCTGACCGCGTATGCGTCAGCTTCCACGCCGGGTCGGACTGCGACAGGTCGCGCTCGAAGGTCCAGAGGTCGATAATCTCCGTCACGGCATCCGTGCCGGCGACGGGCTTGCCGTCGCGGTCCAGCGTCTCGGCAATCTGGTCGGAGACGAAGCGGACCGTGATGGCGGCCTGCGTGCCGTGCAGCACCGCCTCGTTGATTTCAGCCTTCTCGATCGAACGAATCTCGCTCCGTTGCGTCTCCCCGGAGGCTTCCCTTGCCGCAATCGCCCCCTCGAAGGCGCCATACGCGTCATCGGACAGAAGCGGGCGAAGCGCCACGCGGTCCCCGGCGGCAAAGGCGCCGACGATCATGCGAAATGCGGCTTCGGCCCCCACCAAAAAGCGGGCCGGGTCAAAGCTGCGCTCCAGCGTGCCCATCTGAGTGAGCGCCTGCCCGGTAATGGTGCCAGGCTCCGGCACCGGACGGGCGCGGGTCACAGGCTCCGTCCGCAGCGGCACGACCGGGGCAGAGCGCCTCACGCCCGGAACGCCCGGCGCCGTCTCCGGCTGACGCGGACGCTCGAAGCCGGTGCGCCGTCCGAGGATGCTGCGCAAGCGAAGGATCAAAAATGCCGCGACCATGCCGAAAAGCAGGAGATCGATAGGAAAATTGCCGCCGTCCATGCCCATGCGCCTTAATGCCCTGCCGTATATAGACCCTATTCATGTCCAAACAATGAACGCCACCGCCGGTTGCTGGGCCATGCACCGCACCCTTATATGTGACATGCTTTTGCTTAGACACGGCCAGAGCGAGTTCAACCTCGCCTTTACCCAAACCCGGCGTGATCCCGGCATCCCGGACCCGGTGCTCACCCCGCTCGGCCATCAGCAGGCACAGGCGGCTGCGGCGGCGCTCGCCGGACAGGGCATCACCCGCATCCTCGCCAGCCCCTACACCCGCGCTTTGCAGACGGCGCAGCCGGTAGCGGATGCACTTGGCCTGGCCATACAAATCCATCCTACGGTTCGGGAGCGCTACGCCTTCACTTGCGACATTGGCAGCCCCGTTTCCCGCCTTGCCGAATCCTGGCCGTCCCATGACTTCACCGCCATGGAAGAAGTCTGGTGGCCGCAAGCCGAAGAAGGGGCCGATGGCGTGATCCGCCGCGCCGCCGAGTTCCGGGCCGAGATGGCGGCGCATGCCGAATGGGCAAACACACTGGTTGTGAGCCACTGGGGGTTCATCTTGTCCATGACCGGCCGCAGCCTCGAAAACGGCCAATGGCTCCGCTGCGACCCGACCGAGCCAGCCCCGGCCGAGATCATCTGGCGGCATTAACAAGCACGTATGGTGCAACGGCGCACCGCATGCTACCCGCGGGCCATCCGTCCGCCGAGGAAGTTCCATGTCCGATACCACGCCCGCGCCGCAAGCCGCCCCCGCTCAGCCGCTGACCGTCAATATCCAATACGTGAAGGACCTGAGCTTCGAGGTGCCCAACGCGCCTGAAATCTACACCACGCTCCGCAGCCAGCCGAACGTCAACATCAACCTCGACGTTCAGGCCCGCCGTATTCAGGACGGTCAGGACGTGTTCGAGGTGACGCTGCAGATCAAGGCCGAGGCGACCGAGCCCGGGCCCGCAAACGGCGCCGCAAACGGCAACGGCGAGGCCAGCGCGCGTCCGGTGTTCATCGCCGAACTCGCCTATGCCGGCGTGTTCACCCTGGCTGGGATCCCCGAGGAGTCGGTTGAGCCCATCTTGTTGGTCGAGTGTCCGCGTCTGCTGTTCCCCTACGCCCGTAACATCCTGGCCGACGTGACGCGGGATGGCGGCTTCCCCCCCGTGCTGCTCCAGCCCATCGATTTCGTCGCATTGTGGCAGAGCCGCCGGGCGCAAGCCGGCAACGCATAACGCATGGCCGCCTTCCAGACCGAGACGGTCACCGGCGTCCGCCATTGGACGCCGGCGCTGTTCAGCTTCACCTCTACCCGCGACCCGGCGTTCCGCTTCCTGTCCGGCCAATTCACCATGATCGGGCTAGAGGTGGACGGGAAACCGCTGATGCGCGCCTATTCCATGGCGTCCGCCTTCTATGACGAGGAACTTGAGTTCTTCAGCATCAAGGTGCAGGACGGTCCGCTCACGTCCCGGCTGCAACATTTGAGGGTGGGGGATCAGGTCCTGGTCGGCCGGAAGCCGGTCGGCACACTCGTCCAAGATAGCCTTACACCGGGCCGCAACCTGTTCCTGCTCGGCACCGGCACGGGCCTTGCCCCGTTCGCCAGCATTATCCGTGACCCGGACGTGTATGACCGGTTCGAGCGTGTGGTCCTGGTGCATGGTACGCGGGAGATTGCAGAGCTGGCCTATGGCGAACAGATCGTCCGAGACCTCCCCGGCAACGAACTGCTGGCGGATCTCGTGCGCGATAAGCTGCTGTATTACCCGACGGTCACGCGGGAGCCGTTCCGCAACACCGGGCGCATCACCACGCTGCTAGAGACGGACAAGCTTACGTCCGATCTGGGACTGTCGCCCATCAACCCAGCCACGGACCGCATGATGCTCTGCGGCAGCCCGGCGTTCCTGGCCGATATGGTGGCGCTGCTGGACGGCGCCGGGTTCGAGGAAGGCAGCGCCAGCCAGCCCGGCAGCTATGTCATCGAAAAGGCTTTTGTGGAAAAGTAGCCGGACGGTCCCCGAGAGGGCCGCCTCGAGGGAGAAGACGGTGAGAACATTCATGCTCGGCCTGCTGACGGCCGCCGCTGTATCGACGGGTGCGATTGCGGCGGACCCGGTGAAGATCGGCCTGGTGCTGCCCATGTCGGGGCCGTTTGCCGCGTATGGTAAGCAGATCGAGCACGGCGTGCGCTTGTATCTGGCGCAGAAAGGCGAGACGTTCGGCGGACGTCACGTCGAGCTGCTGGTAAAAGACGACAGCCCCGGGACCGCCGGGGATGTCAGCCGGCGCTTGGCGCAGGAGTTCGTGGTCAAGGACAAGGTGGATGTGCTGGCAGGCTTCGGCCTTACCCCCTCCGCGCTGGCCACCGCGCCGCTCGCGACCGAGGCGCAACGCCCCATGGTCGTCATGAACGCCGCCACGTCCAGCATTACCACGAAATCCCCCAACGTACTCCGCACCAGCATGACGCTGCCGCAGAACTCGTCCGTGATCGCGTCCTGGGCGGCCAAGAACGGCATCAAGAAGGTCTTCACCCTGGTCGCGGATTTTGGCCCCGGTTACGACGCGGAGGGCCAGTTCAAGAAAACCTTCACCGCAGCCGGCGGTACTATTGTGGATAGCGTGCGGAGCCCCGTCGCCAACCCCGATTACGGCCCCTTCTTGCAGCGCATCAAGGATGCGCAGCCCGAGGCCGTGTTCATCTTCCTGCCCCCAGGCGCCGGCACGGTCGCGTTCATGAAGGGCTTTGCCGAGCGTGGCCTAGCCCAGGCCGGCATCAAGCTGATCTCCACCGGAGACCTTACGGACGAAGATATCCTGGACGTACTCGGAGACAACGCGCTGGGGCTCATTACCGCGTTCCACTACTCCGCCGCCCACCCCTCGCCCGAGAACGCCGCCTACACCGCCGCCTACGCCAAGGCCTATCCCAACGACCGGCCCAACTTCATGTCGGTCGCCGGGTATGACGGCATGGCGCTGATCGCGGCGGTGCTGGAAAGGACCGCGGGCAAGTCCGACGCCGCCACCTTCGTCGATGCGGCGAAGGGCATGGCGTTCACCAGCCCCCGGGGCCCGGTCAGCATCGACCCGGCCACCCGTGACATCGTGCAGACCATCTACATTCGCGAAGTCAAGCGCGTGAACGGCGTTCTGCAAAACGTGGAGTTCGACAGCGTACCCGCCGTCCGGGACCCCGGGAAGGAATGACCCCTACTTCCGTAGCGCGGGCTTTGAGTCCGCTCTGCCCAGCCGGCACATGACCGTCCTGTTCGACGGCGTCGCCTCCGGCATGTTGCTGTTCCTGCTCAGCGTGGGACTGTCTGTGACGCTGGGCCTCATGAACTTCGTAAACTTGGCCCATGGCGCGTTCTCCATGCTCGGCGGCTATGTGTGCGTGACGTTGCTGAACCGCGCCGGGGTGCCGTTCCTCCTGGCGCTCCCCCTAGCCGCGCTCGCATCCGCGGCGGCGGGCGTGGTGCTGGAGCGGCTACTCTATCGCCGCCTCTACAGCGCGCCGCACCTGGATCAGGTGTTGTTCTCCATCGGCCTCATCTTCATCGCCATCTCGACCGCCACCTTCGTCTTCGGCGATCAGCAGCAACCATTACACTTGCCGTCCGTCTTATCCGGTCAGTTGCAAGTGGCCGGCGCGGATATGGGATACTACCGGCTCTTCCTCATCGCAATCGCCCTCATCCTGGCCGGCGCATTGCAGTTCCTTGTCACCGGCACCCGCTTCGGCGCCCAGCTCCGCGCCGCCGTGGACAATCAGCGCATTGCGCGGGGCCTCGGCATCGATGTCGGACGCGTGTTCGTCATCACCTTCGCCCTCGGCTCCGGCCTCGCCGGGCTAGGCGGCGCGCTCGGGATCGAAATGCTCGGCCTCGATCCCGAGTTTCCGCTGCGCTACGTCGTATATTTCCTCATTGTGGTCGCGGTCGGCGGCGCGGGCAGCATTAAAGGCTCGCTGTTCGCCTCTCTGTTGCTCGGTATCTGTGACGTCGCGGGTAAATACTACGTGCCGGAAATCGGTTCTTTCGTGATCTATGGCGTCATGGTGCTGACGCTCATCGTCCGCCCGCAAGGCCTGTTCGGCACGCGATGAGCGTTTCACTCACGGCGCCGCTTCGCCAGGGCGCACGCTGGCGGTGGCCGGAATCAGTGTTCTGGCTGTTGCCGGCCGCCGCGTATTTCGCCTTCCCTGACAACCTCAGCCTGTTGTCCCAGATCGCGATCGCCGCGCTGTTCACTCTCTCGCTCGATCTCATCTTGGGCTACGCCGGCATCGTCTCGCTCGGCCACGCCGCGTTCTTCGGCCTGGGCGCCTATGCGTCCGGGCTGTTGGCGCAGGCCGGCTGGGGGGACCCGCTGCTGGGCTTGCTGGTCGCCGCCGTCCTCGCCGGCGCCGCAGGCTTCGCCAGCAGCTTCCTCGTGCTTCGCGGGGCAGACCTTACCCGGCTCATGGTGACGCTCGGCCTGGGCCTCATGTTGTTCGAGGCCGCCAATAAATGGACCAGCCTCACCGGCGGGCTAGACGGGCTGCAGGGCGTCGAGTTACAGCCGGTGCTCGGCCTGTTCCGCTTCGACCTCTACGGCAGGACGGCCTACATCTACTGTGTAGTCGTCCTGTTCTGCCTGTTCCTGCTGGCCCGCCGCATCGTACACTCGCCGTTCGGCCTGTCGTTGATCGCCATCCGGCAGAATCCGCTCCGCATGCCCGCGCTCGGCGTGCCGGTCACGGCCCGGCTAGCCGCCGTCTATTCCTTGGCCGCCGCATACGCCGGGGTCGCGGGCGGGCTTCTCACCCAAACCACTCAGTTCGTCTCGATCGATGTGCTGAGCTTTCCCCGCTCGGCCGAAGTCATGCTCATGCTTGTTCTTGGCGGCACCGGCAGCCTGTATGGGGCGCTCCTCGGCACCATCCTGTTCATGACGCTGCATCAGTTCCTTTCAGGCATCAACCCGCAATACTGGCAGTTCTGGATCGGCCTCATGCTGATCGGCGTCGTGCTATTCGCCCGCGGCGGCGTCATGGGCGCGCTGCGGCGGTGATATATGCGCTGGAGACGGCCGGGCTCTGCCGTACCTTTGGCGGCTTGGCCGCCACTAACGATGTAAGCCTCCGCGTCCCGCCCGGAGCGCGCCACGCCTTGATCGGCCCGAACGGCGCCGGCAAGACGACGCTCATCAACCTCCTCTCAGGCACGCTCACGCCCACGGCCGGGCGTGTGCTGCTGCTGGGGGAGGACGTGACGCGCCGTCCGCAGCATCAGAGGGTTAAGCGCGGCCTCGCCCGCACCTTTCAAATCAACCGGCTGTTTGCGGACCTGACCGTCCTGCAATCCGTCACCCTCGCCGTCATGGAGCGGCGCGGACGCGGGTGGCGCTGGTGGAGCCGGGTCGGGGCCGAAGCAGCGTCGATCGACATCGCTGCCGCCTTGCTCGACCGCCTCGGCCTGCTCGAGCTGGCGCATGACCGGACCGGCAGCCTCGCCTACGGCAAGCAACGCCTGATCGAGATCGCACTCGCCTTAGCCGCGGAACCGCGCGTACTGCTGCTGGATGAGCCTGCGGCCGGGGTGCCGCGCGGCGAAAGCCGGCAGCTGTTCGACACGCTGGCCCAGCTGCCGCCTGATATGACCATTCTGCTGATCGAGCATGACATGGACCTGGTGTTCCGCTTCGCTGCGCAAATCACCGTGCTGGTGCATGGCGCGATTTTGGCGGAGGGCACACCGGAGGCGATGGCGGCGGATAGCCGGGTCCGGGACGTGTACTTAGGGCGGCCGGCACATGGCTAAGTTGCTTGAAGTAGAGGGCCTGTGCGCCGGCTACGGCAATGCGTCGGTGCTGGAGGATATCTCGTTCGATCTGGCGGAGGGTGCAAGCCTGGCTCTGCTCGGGCGCAACGGCATGGGCAAGACGACGCTGCTGGCCGCCCTCATGGGCGCCGCGCGGCAGACCGCAGGCCGTGTGCGCCTTGCGGGCCAGGACCTCGCTTTAGTGCCGAGCCACGGCCGGGCCCGGGCGGGGCTCGGCTGGGTGCCGCAGGAGCGGGACATCTTCCCAAGCCTGAGCGTCGAGGAGAACCTGACCGCTACGGCCCGTCCAGGTCCGTGGGCCCTGCCGCGCATCTACGTTACCTTCCCCCGCCTGCGGGAGCGGCGCGGCAACCGGGGCGATCAGCTGTCCGGCGGGGAGCAGCAGATGCTGGCGGTTGGGCGGGCGCTGATGCTGAACCCAAGACTATTGCTGCTCGACGAGCCGCTCGAAGGCCTTGCTCCCATCATCGTGCAGGAGCTGCTGGGCGTGCTGGCCGCGCTGGCGGGGGAGAGTGGAATGGCGATGATCTTGGTAGAGCAGCACGCGCATCAAATCCTGCCGTTGACCGAGCAGGCGATCGTGCTGGAGCGGGGCCGCATCGTTCATGCCGGATCGAGTACGCCACTGATTGCCGAACCTGAACAGCTCGATCGCTGGCTCGGCCTTACCGCTTAAGAAAGCCGTCTCTTTCATTGCGACCGTTTTGCATAAATGAAGCGCTAGAAAGCCGGGACAGGTCCGGCGCACAACTTATACGATGAAATCAGGGGCTGACTACACTAAATCACAGAACAGGATATCTCTATACTTTAATTTGCTTTCTCTTTGTGAAATGTCATACAAGGCCTTCAATTCTTGACACAGAGAGCGGCTTTGAACCAAGCGTCCGGTGGTATGATCCCAGCCACCAATGCCTGGACCTATGTGAGGAGGTTTTGGAATTCAGCTATCAGCCGTCCAGCACGGGATCGGAACCATGCTTCAGATAACCAGCCATCAGTACAGTATGATAGCCAGCCTTTTCTCCTTTACCATCGCCGCCTTTGGCGCGGCTACGCTATTCTTGATTCAGCAGCGGGCCGAGATGACGCCCCGCTACCGTGTAGCTGTGTCTCTGCTCAGTGTCGTTGATGCACTATCCGCGCTGACCTACTGGCGGCTTCTACAAAGTTGGGATCAGTCTTTCGGCCTGACTACAGGCGGCCCGGCCGCGACAGGCCATATTTTTGAAGACACGGTCCGGATTGGCAGTTGGCTCCTGACGTTCCCTCTGACCATGATTGCCCTGGTGCAATTACTGGATTTGCCCAGCCGCCAGACACGGCTGCGCGGCCTCCTGACCGCGTTCCTCGCGGCCGAGACTGTCATGCTCAGCTACCCGGCGCTGACCGCTTCCCACGCCGATGTCAGGTGGCTTTGGTGGGCTGCCTCCATGCTGCCGTTCCTACTTTTAACCTTCCAACTCTACGCAGGTTTCGGACGCACCATTCTCGATCAGCCGCAAGAGACCCGGTCGTTGCTGGGCTTGGTTAGAAGCGTCAGTATCCTCGTCTGGCTGCTGCATCCCCTACTGAACGCTCTCCCCTTAGTCGGGATCACCTGGACGAACGCCCCGGGTAACCAGGCCTTCGTCGCCGTGCAGGCCGGGCTGACATTGGCCGATCTGTTGACCCAAGGCGCATGCGCCATCCTGCTCTACGTCGTCGCGGCCAGGAAATCGCAGCCGGCCGGCGTGCGTCAGACCACAAATGCTTAGAGTACCGCTTTTTATCGTCGCTTAAAAAGATCCGGCTTTCCGCCGGGCTGATCCAAAAGGTGATGCATGCCTGACCAACGCGGCCGTTGCGCCAATATCGAATTCTGCTCCGTTGCCGTTCAGCAAAAGGTTCAAACTGTTCCAGAGGGTGAGCCGTTCGCCTGCGCCAAATGCGGCGACCGGCTGCACACGCTCGAAAGCAACCGCCCGCGCGTCCGCCGCGTCGCAGCCGCCATGGCACAGGCGGCCGTGCTCGTGATCGGCAGTGGCGTGGTATTCTGGTATCTGCGGGTCGGCGCGCCCAGCCTCAGCACCAATTCCGCGATGGCCGAGCAGATGAGCCCGGCCTCCAGCGGTGTCGGCACCATAGCCGCGCCGGCCCTGACGCCCGGCCCCATCAATACCGGCGCCGGTATCGCCCCGCCCAATTCCATGGTGACGCTGGTCACGGTCGATCCGCCGCCACCGCCGCCACCGCCTCCCGTTGCCGAAGCTGTGGCGCCGCCCCTACTGGCCGTACCCGTCGCTGCGCCAGCCCCCGCGCCCGCGCCCGCGCCCACGCCAGCCCCGTCCATCATTGCCATGGCAACACCGCCGGGGACGGCCCCCGTGCTCGCACAGGCGGCCGTCCCAGCCCCACCCCCCGTCCCTTCAGCAAGCATTTCAGCGCCCCCCAGCGTGACGCTGGTCCGCATGGCCGGTTCCAACCTTCTGGCCAGCAAGCTCGCCCGGCGCCTTGCCTCCGGCTACCTTGCGCTGATTGGCGATACCGACATCGCCGCGATCCCCTATGCTGACGGTAGCCTCGATATTGCCGGGATGCAGACCGGGACGCGGGAGGTGATCAAGCTGGTGCCCTCCTCGTCGGCCGCTGGCTTCAACGCCCTACTACGCGGCAACGCGGACTTCGCCATGGCGTCCCGGAAGATCAGGCCGATGGAAGCCGAGCGCCTTCTGCCGGTCGGCGATCTCACCGATCCCGCAAACGAGCAAATCGTGGCCGTCCAGGGCGTGGCCGTCATCGTCCACCCCAGCAACCGGATCCAGCAGCTGACCGTTCCGCAGCTTAAGGACATTCTCGCCGGCAGGATCAGGGATTGGGCCGCCGTGTATGGCAAGCCGGGTCCGATCAGCCTCTACACGCTGGCCGATCAGGACGGCACCCTCGATGTGCCGCAGGACATCCTTGTCACGCATGACAACCTATCGCCCGCCACCCATCCGATCGAGACGGAGCAGGGTTTGGCCGCGACCGTCGCCTTGGACCGGAACGCCATCGGCTTCGTCACCGCAGGCAACCACGGCCCTGCCCGGATCCTCGCCGTCGCCGAGCCCGGGGCCGCCCCAGTGCTGCCGTTCGAACTGGCCGTCAAGACTGAAGATTACCCGCTTACCCGCCGCTTCTACTTCTATAGCAGCAGCGATAAGAGCAACGGCCCCGCGCGCCGCTTCGCCGACTACGTAACCTCCCCGGCTGGGCAGGCCGTGGTGGAGGCGGCGGGCCTGGTTGCCCTCAACCTGCGTCCCGAGCCCATGGCCGTGCCGGACGGCGCGCCGGACCGGTTCCGCCAGCTGGTCGCAGGCTCCACCCGGGTCCCGGTCGATTTCCGCTTCCAGCCCGGCTCGACCGACCTGGACTACCGCGGCACCCGCGACCTGGACCGGCTGGTGGCGTATCTTAAGGCCCAGCGTATCGCCCCCGGCCGCCTGATCCTCGCAGCGTTCGCCGATAATTTCGGCTCAGCTGCAATCAATCAGACCGTGTCGCAGAAGCGCGGTGACGCCGTGGCCGCCGCCCTCACGCGCGTAGGCGTATCGCCGGGCAAGGTCGCCTCTTTCTCCTCCGACCTTCCGGTCGCCGACAACTCGACCGCCGAAGGCCGCGAACGCAACCGCCGCGTCGAGGTCTATCTCGCACCCTGATCCCGCGCAGTTTCAGCGTATGATGGTCTTGGCAACGACCGCCCCGGCTTTGGAGGAGGAAGGCGGCGGCCCAGCCCTATTTACGGCGCTCGGCTAGTACCCACGCCGCTTCGGCCAAGGCGCGGAACTTCGTGCCGATGTTGAGCGCGCCGGCGTCCGCGGCGTTGCCATCGAGCGCCCGGCGGTACACGCCCGCGGCGATCGCCGCCCAGCGGAACAGGGAAAAAACGATAAAGAAGTCCAGTTCCGGCACGCCGGTGCGTCCGGTGCGGCGGCAGTAGGCGGCGACGTAGCTCGCCTCGTCCGGCAGCCCCGGCACGGTAATGTCCGCCAGGCCCTCCGTCTCGACCGGAAGGCGCCACGGGATACAGTTATAGGCGAGGTCCGCCAGCGGGTGGCCTATCGTGGACAGCTCCCAATCCAGCACCGCCACCACGCGCGGCTCCGCGGGGTGAAAGATCAAGTTACCCAGCCGGTAGTCACCGTGGACGATACTGGTCTCGTCTGCCGCGGGCGCGTGCGCGGGGAGCCAGGCGATGAGGTGGTTCATCTCCGGCACGCTATCCATGGCGGACGCGACGTATTGCCGGGTCCAGCGGTCGATCTGGCGGGCGACATACGCCTCGGGCCGGCCATATCCCGTAAGCCCGGCAGCCGCCCAGTCCACGGCGTGCAAGGCGGCCAGCACGCGGTTCATGTCATCATACATGGCGGCGCGATCGGCGGGTGAGACTCCGGGCAGGGCGCGGTTGGCGAACACGCGGCCCGGCACGTGATCCATGACGTAGAACATGGTCCCGGTCACCTTTGGGTCGTCACATAACAGGCGCATCGGCGCGACCGGCACCCCCGACCCGGCCAGTGCCTGCTGCACCCGGTATTCCCGGTCTACCGCATGCGCGGACGGCAGCAAGGTGCCGGGCGGCTTCTTCCGCAGCACGTACTCGGCGCCCGGCGTGTGCAGGTGGTAGGTGGGATTGGACTGCCCACCCTGGAACTGCCGCACGGTAAGCGGGCCCTCGAACCCGGGCAGCATTTGGGTCAGGTATGCGGCAAGCCGATCCTCGTCCAACCGGTGCGCGGCCAGTGGCGGCACCAGCACCGCGGCGCCACTCAACGCCGGCCTCCGCACGGCCGGGTCATTCCAGCGCCGCGCCGCCGATGGTGACGCCGCCGTCGATCACCATCACCTGCCCGGTCATGAAGCGGCCGGCCGCACTCGCCATGAACACGGCCGCACCGGCGATCTCGTCCGGCTCACCGATGCGCGGTAGCGGGCTGTCCTTGACGCGCCGGGCCAGCACGGCCGGATCCTCCCACAGCGCCTTGGCGAAGTCGGTCTTGACCAGCCCCGGCGCGATGCAGTTGGCGCGGATGTCGTGCTTGCCCCACTCCACCGCGATGTTGCGCGTGATGGCGGTATCGGCTGCCTTGCTGATGCCGTAGGGGCCGATGGTCGGCGTGCCGCGCAGCCCGGCGATGCTCGAGATCACGATCACCGCGCCGCCGCCCCGCGCCGCCATCTGCGGCAGCACCATGTTGCACAGCCAGAACGTGGACCGCACGTTGCTGCCCATCACCTTGTCGAACGCGTCGTCCGGGCAGTCGATCGCCGGGCCGAAATAGGGGTTGACCGCCGCGTTCACCACCAGCACGTCGATCCCGCCCCAGGCGGCGACGGTCTGGTCCACCAAGCCCTGCAGCTCCTCCTTCCGCCCGACATTGGCGGGGATCACCATCGCCTGGCCGCCCCGCCCGGTGATGCCGTCCGCCACCATTTGGCACGCGTCCCGCTTACGGCTGGACACCACCACCCGGGCGCCGTGCTCGGCCATCCGCTCCGCGATCGCGCGCCCGATGCCCTTGGAGCTGCCGGTGATGAGCGCGACCTTGCCCGTGAGGTCGAACAGGCTCATTCCGCGGCCATCGTGTTGGGCCGCGCCGGGCGATACTTGGCAAGCTCGAGCCGGGCGAGCTGCTGGCGGTGCACCTCGTCCGGGCCGTCCACGATGCGCATGGTGCGCGCGTTGGCATACATCTTCGCCAGGCCGAAATCGTCCGACACGCCGCCCGCCCCGTGCATCTGCACCGCCCAGTCCAGCACTTGGCAGGCCATGTTGGGGATGCTGACCTTGATCTCGGCGATCTCCCGCCGGGCCTCCTTATTGCCGGCCACGTCCATCTTCCACGCGGCATGCAGCACCAGCAGGCGGCACTGATCGATCATGATGCGGCTGTTGGCGATGCGCTCCTGCGTCACGCCCTGATCCGCCAGCGGCTTGCCGAACGGGTGCCGGGCCAGCGCGCGCTGACACATCATCTCAAGCGCGCGCTCCGCAAGGCCGATGGTGCGCATGCAGTGGTGGATGCGCCCCGGGCCCAGGCGCCCCTGCGCGATCTCGAACCCGCGGCCCTCGCCCAGCAATATGCTGTCGGCCGGCACGCGGACGTTGTCGAACACGATCTCGCCATGCCCATGCGGCGCGTCGTCATAGCCGAAGACCGGCAGCATGCGCTTGATCGTGACGCCCGGCGTGTCACGCGGCACCAGGATCATGGACTGCTGGCGGTGTTTGTCCATGTTGGCCGGGTCGGACTTACCCATGACGATCAGCAGCGCGCAGCGGGGGTCGCCTGCGCCGGAGGACCACCATTTCCGCCCGTTGATCACATACTCGTCACCCCGCCGCTCGATCCGGGTTTCGATGTTGGTCGCATCCGACGAGGCGACGTCCGGCTCCGTCATGCAGAATGCCGAGCGAATTTCCCCCTCCAGCAGCGGCGCCAGCCAGCGGGCCTTCTGCGCGTCCGTGCCATACAGCTCGAGCGTTTCCATGTTGCCGGTATCGGGCGCCGAGCAATTGAACACCTCGGACGACCAGTGCACGCGGCCCATGATCTCCGCCAGCGGCGCGTATTCCAGATTGGTGAGCCCGGCGCCCCGGCTGCTATGCGCGAGAAACAGGTTCCATAGCTTTTCCCGGCGTGCCACGGGCTTCAACGCTTGCAGGATCGGCACCGGCTGCCAGCGGTCGGTGGCAGCGGCGAGCTGCTGCGTGAACAGCGCCTCGTTCGGATGAATATGCTCTTCCATGAACGCCAGCAGGCGGGCGCGCAGCTCCTGCACCTTGTCCGAAAACGCAAACTGCATCGTCCCCTCCTGCGCCGGCGCGCTTTGCCGCATTCTGCGCATCCGCACCCGCCCGGCGTCAACCTCTGTCGCGGCTTGGCTTCAGGGTCACAATCGGGTCTGTATGCGGAATGCCTGATGACAAAGCCTCGCCCGCCATGGCGCAGTGGTTCCGGCTGAAGGCGGAGCACCCGGACGCGCTGCTGTTCCTGCGCATGGGCGATTTCTATGAGCTGTTCTTTGACGACGCGGACGCGGCGGCGTCCGCGCTCAGTATTGCGCTCACCAAGCGGGGCGAGCATGCGGGAGCACCGATCCCGATGTGCGGCGTGCCCATGCATGCGGCGGATGCGTATCTGTCCCGGTTGATCCGCCGCGGCTTCCGCGTGGCGGTGGCCGAACAGATGGAGGAGGCGCGCCACCGCACCGGTAAGGCGCCGTTGAAGCGCGAGATCGTGCGTCTGGTGACGCCGGGGACGCTCACGGAAGATAGCCTACTGGAGGCCGGGCGGCCCAACCTCCTGCTGGCCTTGGCGCAGGTGGGGCGGGCGCTGGGGGCGGCGTGGCTCGACGTGTCGACCGGGCTGTTCGAGACGCAGGGGCTGGAGCCCGATGGCCTGGCGGCGCTGCTAGGCCGGCTCGACCCGGCGGAGATCATCGCGCCGGCCGGCCTGCCGCTGCCGGACCATGAAGCCCGGCGCGGGCCGGAGGTGGCGCCGGCCGCGCCGCTGGCGGCCGGGCGCCGGGTGGCGGAGGCGTTCGGCGCGCAGAGCCTGGAGGCGTTCGGCATGTTCGGCGACGCGGAGGCGGTGGCCGCGGCGCTGGCGCTGGACTACGTGCGGCTGACCCAGGCCGGCGCCCTGCCCCGGCTGTCCCGTCCGGAGCCCGCTTCGGCGTCGCAGCACATGCTGCTGGATGCCGCGACGCGGGCGAGCCTCGAGATCACGCGCGGGCGGGACGGAACGGAGGCGCATACGCTGCTCGGCGCCGTCCGCCATACCCTGACCGCGCCCGGCGCCCGGCTGCTGGCGCGCTGGCTGGCCGCGCCGTTGCTGGACCCCACTGCCATCGCGGCGCGGCAGGCGGGGTGGGGCTGGCTGCTAGCGGAACGGACCGCACTGGCCGGGCTACGGCAAGCGCTGCGGGGCGTGCCGGATTTAGCGCGGGCGCTGGGGCGGCTCTCGGTCGGGCGTGGAGGGCCGCGCGATTTGGCCGCTGTGCTGCAGGCGGTGCAGGGCGCGGCAGAGGCGGCACAGGCCGTGGCCGGCGGTCCGATGCCGATGCCGGCGACGCCTGATTTGGGCGTGCTGCGCCGGGCACTGGCGGATCCGGTGCCGGCCCGGCTCGATGATGGCGGAGTGATCGCCGCCGGGTTCGATGGCGAGCTGGATGCGGAGCGGGCGCTGCGTGACGATAGCCGCCGGGTGATCGCCGGGCTGGTGCTGGATTATGCGCAGCGCTACGGCGTGGCGTCGCTCAAGATCCGCCATCACGCGCAGCTCGGCTACGTGATCGAGGCGCCGGCCGCGGCGGTGGAGCAGCTCCGCGCGCACCCGGACCTCACGCTCCGTCAAGGCATGGCCAACGGCGCCCGGTTCGGCAATTCCGAGCTGGCCGAGCTGGACCGGCGGATCAGCGAGGCGGCGGACCGGGCGGCGTCACGGGAGCGCGCGGTGTTCCAGTCCCTGGTGCAGGCCGTGCTGGCCGAGGCCGATGCCCTGGCCCAATGCGCGGATGACCTGGCGGCGCTGGACGTGCTGCAATCCTGCGCCCGGCTTGCGGAGGGCGGGCGCTGGACACGTCCGCATGTGACCGATGGGGACGCATTTTGCATCCAGGCCGGGCGGCACCCCGTAGTTGAGGCGGCCTTGCAAGGGACCGCCGCGTTCGTGCCCAACCACACCGACCTCTCGCCGCACCAGCGCGTGTTGCTGCTGACCGGTCCGAACATGGCCGGCAAGAGCACGTATCTGCGCCAGAACGCGCTGCTGGCCATCCTCGCCCAGGCCGGGCTCCCGGTGCCGGCGGAGCGGGCGGAGATCGGCGTCGTGGACCGGCTGTTCAGCCGGGTCGGCGCCGCCGATGACCTGGCGCGCGGGCGCAGCACGTTCATGGTCGAGATGACGGAGACGGCGGCCATCCTGAACCAGGCTGGGCCGCGGTCCCTGGTGATCGTCGACGAGATCGGGCGCGGCACCAGCACGTTGGACGGATTGGCGATTGCCTGGGCTGTGCTGGAGGCGCTGCACAGCCAGATCCGCTGCCGCACAGTATTCGCGACACATTTCCATGAACTGGCCGGGCTCACGGCGCAATTGCCGCGGTTGCGCCCACATACCATGCGGGTCAAGGAATGGAGGGGCGGCGTCGTGTTTTTGCATGAAGTGGCGGAGGGTGCGGCGGGGCGGAGCTGGGGCGTGCACGTGGCGCAACTCGCGGGCGTTCCGGCCCCCACGGTGCGCCGGGCGGCGGCGCTGCTGGGTGCGCTCGAGCGGGGCGGGCACGGTGCGCGGCTGACGGGCACGGACGACTTGCCGCTGTTCGCGCAAATTATGGAGAACGCGGCACCCCCGGCCACGGACCCGCTACGGGAAGCGCTGGCGACCCTGCAACCAGACCAGCTTTCTCCGCGGGAGGCGTTAGACGCGCTATACCGGCTGCAATTACTTACTGTTCTAGAACCGGTAACTCCGTTACCCTCATAAGTATGCTGAACCCGACTCCCCTTCCGGACCGGACCGAAGACGCAGCCCTCATGCTGCAAGCCGCCCTGCGTGATGCAAATCCGGTAGCCAACCCCATCAATCGCGACGCCGCGCTCACCATCTTCCGCCGCCACCTGAACCGTATCCAGAACCACGTGCAGCAGCGGTTCGAGCAGGGAGGGTTGAGCGGCCTCCAAGCCGGGCGGCTCTTGGGGCATCTGATGGACGGCGTGGTGGAGGCGCTGTTCGACCTGTCCTATCGCCTCGTGCCCGGCGACACGGAACCGCTGGCGATGCTGGCCACCGGCGGTTACGGCCGCGGCGTGCTGGCGCCGTTCAGCGACATCGACCTGCTATTCCTCACCCCGCCGCATCCCACACGCCCGACGCTCGCCCGGGTCGAGTTCATGCTGTATTTCCTGTGGGATCTGGGGCTCAAGGTCGGGCACGCCACCCGCTCCGTCAAGGAATGCCGGGAGAACGCGATCGGGGACGTGACGATCCGCACCGCGCTCCTGGACGCGCGCCGCCTGGCTGGGGACGCAGCGCTCACGGACGAGTTCCTGGCCCGCTACAAGCAGGATTGTGAGGAGTCCGGCGCGGGCGGCTTCATCGCCGCCAAGCAGGCCGAGCGCGACGTGCGCCACCGCCGCTATGGCGAGAGTCCGTTCCTGGTGGAGCCTAATATTAAAGAAGGCCGGGGCGGGCTGCGTGACCTGCAGACGCTGTATTGGATGACCCGCTACGTCTGGGGCGCGATGGTCATGAGCGATCTGGCCGGCGCCGAAACGCCCAGCGGCGGCGTGCTGACCTCGATGGAGGCCAAGCACGCCAAGCGCAGCTGGGAGTTTCTGTGGACCGTGCGCTTCCACCTGCACTACGTCGCCGGGCGGGCGGAGGACCGGCTGACCTTCGACCTCCAGCCGGTGGTCGGCGCACGCATGGGCTATACGCGCCATGGCCGGCAGGATGGCGTCGAGCGGTTCATGCGCCACTATTTCCTGACCGCGCGGGAGGTCACGCGCCTCACGGCCGTGCTGGAGCCGGCCGTCGTGCGCGCCGCCCTCGGCCCCCCGGCGCTCGCGCCCGAGACGGATGACGCGCTGGCTGAGGAGGGCTTCGTGCTGGCCGGCGGCAAGCTGCTCTGTGACCGGCACCTCACGTTCGAAAAATACCCGATCGCGATGCTGCGTATCCTGCAGGTGGCGCGGGACCGCGGGCTCGAGCTGCATCCGTTGGCGATCCGCGCGCTGATCCGGCATGAGCGTCAGGCCATCCTGCTGCGCAACGACCCGGCGGCCGCGGCGATCTTTCTGGACTTGCTCGCCGGGCAAGACGGCCAGCACTCCCGCGCGCAGGGCGCCCGCTGGATGGCGGTGCTGAACGAGAGCGGGTTCCTGGGCCGCTGGCTGCCGGATTGGGCCCGGATCGTGGGCCAGATGCAGTTCGATACATATCACGTGTTCACCGTCGATGAACATACCATCGAGGCGCTGCGGGTGCTGAACGCTCTCGAGCGCGGTGAGCTGGCGGAGGTGGCGCCCATCGCCTCCGGCCTGGTCGAGGATCTGCAGTCCCGCCGCGCCCTATACAGTGCCACCCTGCTGCACGACATCGCCAAGGGCCGGGGCGGGGACCATTCGGAACTCGGGGCCGAAGTCGCGCTGCAGATCGGCCCGGGGCTGGGGCTCAGCACCGAAGAGACCGAGATGGTCAGCTGGCTGGTGCTGCATCATCTGTTGCTAAGCCAAACGGCATTCAAGCGCGATATCGACGACCCCAAGACCATCATGGACTTGGCGGATACCATTCAATCACCGGAGCGGCTCAAACTGTTGCTGGTGCTGACGGTGGCCGACATGCGGGCCGTGAGTGCGAAGGTGTGGAACGGCTGGAAGGCGACCCTACTGCGGGAGCTATATGCGCGCGTGGCGGACGTACTCGCGGGGGGCCTCGCCACCACCGAGCGGGATGTGCGGGTGACCCGCGCCAAGGAGGCGCTGCTGCCCTATCTGGACGGCTGGACTGGTGAGGAGCGGGCTTTCTTCCTAGGCCTCGGCTATCCCGGCTACTGGCTGAGTTTCGATCCGGATACACATTACCGGCACGCCAAGCTGATCCGCGACGCCGAGAGCCGGGGTGCACCGCTCACGGTCGATACGCAACCACTGCCGGCGCGGGCGGTCACGGAGGTGACGGTCTATACCGCCGACCACGCCGGGCTGTTCAGCCGGATCGCGGGGGCGCTGGCGGTGGCGGGCGCCAGCATCGTGGACGCGCGCATCCATACGCTCACCAACGGCAATGCGCTGGATACATTTTGGATTCAGGACGCGTCGGGCGGTGCGTTCGATGCGCCGCACCGGCTGGCGCGGCTACAGGTCCTAATCGAACAGGCGCTGTCGGGCCGCCTGGGCCTGGCGGACGAAATCCAGCGTGCGTCGCGGTCGTTGATGGGTCAGCGCATGCGGGCGATCTACGTGCCGCCGCGGGTGGTGGTGGATAACCGCGCCAGCAACACGCATACCGTGCTGGAGGTCAATGGACGCGACCGCCCCGGCCTGCTGCATGACGTGACCGCCGCTATCAGCGAGCAGGGTCTTCAGATTGCGTCGGCCCACGTCACCACCTACGGCGTCCGCGCAGTGGACGTCTTCTACGTCAAGGACGTGTTCGGCCTCAAAGTCGAGAACGAGCGCAAGCTAGTACTTCTGCGCCAAGCCCTCCTCGCCGCCTTACAAGTTCCCGGCGCAGACGAGCCTCGCCCCCGAATGGCGGAGGCTGCTGCTTAGCGAGGCGGCCGGCCTCACTCGGCGGCGATCAGGACGCTGCCGAGGTTTTCGAACCGCGGTTCCGGGGCGGGGCGGCCTAGAAGGTAGCCCTGGGCCATGGGGCAGCCATGCTGGTGCAGAAAACTCAGTTGCTCCTGCGTCTCCACCCCTTCAGCACAGATCAGGACGCCGATGTCCTTGCCCAGTTCGATGACCGACCGGGCGATCGCCTCGGCGCGGGAGCTGCGTCCAATGTTGCGGATGAAAGTGCGATCCAGCTTCACCCGGTCGAAGTCGAACTCCTCCAGGCTACCGAGGGCGGAGAAGCCATTGCCGAAATCGTCTAGCGCCACTTGCACGCCCAAGTGATGCAGTTCACCGATCCGCCGCCGGGCGAGGTCGGGGCGCTCCATCGCCATCCGCTCCGTCACCTCGAGCACTAACCGGCCGGGCGCCAGGCCCGTGCTTGCCAACACGCGGCGCACCAGATCGCTGAGTTCGCGCGAGCAGAAAGAGGAGGGTGTCATGTTGACGTTCACCGGCATTGGCGTTGGCCACGCCGCGGCCGCCCGGCATGCCGTCTCTAGCACCCAAGTATCGATCTGCCAGGCAAGCCCGGCCTCTTCACCGACGGCGATGAAGATTTCCGGGGAGACTGGCCCATGCCCCGGCCGGGTCCAGCGCAGCAATGCCTCATGACCGCCACCCTCGCCGGTGACGAGGTGAACCGTCGGCTGCCAATGCAGGGTGAATTGCCGGGAGGCGACTGCCCGGCGCAGGTCTTCTGCCAGGCCGCTACGATGCAGGATACTTGGCGCATGCTGGTGCGCCCCCATCGCCGTTGCGCGGCCAGCTCCCTTCGCGCGGTAGAGAGCAGCATCCGCCGCCCGCAATAGAGTGGGACCGTCCGAGCCGTGCATCGGCGCGAGGGCGAAGCCGATCGAGGCGCCGATATTGGCCACCTGACCCTCGATCATCATGGGGTCCTTGAACATCGTCAGCAGCCGCTCCGCCACCGCCTGCGGACCGCCAGGCTCGAGTGGGCTGCGGAGCAGGATCGCGAATTCATCCCCGCCTAGCCGGGCCACGGTGTCCGTATCCCGGACGGCCCGGCGCAGCATGCTGGCGGTTTGTTGCAGCACGCTGTCCCCGGCGGCGTGGCCCAGCAAGTCGTTCACCGCCTTGAACCGGTCCAGATCGACGCAAATCACGGCGCAGGGCTGGCCTTCGCGCGCGTGGTGTGCGGCGTCCTGAACCGCCGGGTCGAACAGCGCGCGGTTGGCGAGGCCAGTGAGCGGATCGTGCCACGCGGCACGGCGAAGACGGACATTGCTGAGATGAAGGTCCATGACGCAGCCGACACCGGTCGCCAGATCCGCCAGGCGCTGCCGCTCATCATCGGTCATGACGCGCGCGTTGGTGTCGAGTATGCAAATGGTGCCAAGCGCATGGCCGCCGGGCGACACGATGGGAGCGCCGGCATAAAACCGCAGCTCCGGCCCTTCGGCCACGAACGGGCTATCGGCGAACCGCTCATCCTTGGACAGATCCTCCACGACCATCACCTCCGATGGCTTCTGAATCGCCCAATTACAGAACGCTAGGTTGCGCGGCACCGAGGGGAAATCGATCCCGACGCTGGCCTTATACCAGCATCGGTCCCCGTCCAGCAGCGACACGGTCGAGACAGGGACGTTATACAGCTGGGCGGCCAGGCGCACGAAGACGTCGAACCGCTTATCAGGCGGAGTATCGAGGATCTCATAGGACAGAAGGGCCGCAAGCCGTTCCAGCTCATCATGGCGATCGCCTGGCTGATCTACTTCCGTATCGAGTTTCGGCATTATGGTCCTGCAATCAATGCAAACAAACGTACTTGAACCACCGGAGGTTGCAAAGCATAGATTGTTAGTATGTTTCTGCTTAAGTCAGCCCCGCGCCGCCCGCGGCGCCTTCCGGCTCGAAAACGACCGGCCCGGCCGCGGACCGGACGTGCGGGATTCAGCGCCGGCGGTGGACGGCTCGATCCGCGCCTCCCCCTCCCCGGAATGTCGCACCTTGTCCGCGAACCGCTCGGCCGCGTCGGCCATGATCTCGAATCTGCTGTCGGTATCGAAGATACGAATGGCGCCGATGTCGGCCTTAGTCACGCCGCCCAGGCGGCAGATCAGCGGGATCAGCCATTTCGGATCCGCATTGCTACGCCGGCCCACGGTCACGCGGAACCAGGCGCCCCCGCCGGCCGTCCGTTGCGGCTCACGCTCGGGTCGGACGAAGCGGGCGTTGGGGTCCTGCTTCAGGGCCGGGGGCGCGTCGAACTGCTCCTCGGGCGCAGGCATCCGGGCGCGGGCCATGCGGACCAGCGCGGCCGCGACCCATTCCGCGGGCCGGCCATCCAACAGCATGCGGCCGAGGACCAGGTCCTCCTCACCGGGCTCCTCGGCTAAAATGGGTTCGGCCAACAAACGTTCCTGGTCACGCGAGCGGATCAGCTCGGCACTGGGCGGGTCGCTCCAGCCGGCGTCAAGCCCCGCGGCGGTCAGCAATTGTTCGGCCCGGCGGCGCTTGGGATAGGGTACCAACAGCACGGACGTGCCCTTACGGCCGGCGCGCCCCGTCCGCCCGCTTCGGTGCAGCAGCGTCTCCTTGTTGGTCGGCAAATCCGCGTGGATGACGAGGTCGAGGTCGGGCAGATCCAGCCCTCGCGCCGCCACGTCGGTCGCGACGCACACGCGGGACCGGCCATCCCGCAAGGATTGCAGCGCAGTCGTACGCTCATGCTGGCTAAGCTCACCGGACAGCGCGACTGCATCGAACCCCCGCTCCATCAGCCGCCCATGCAGGCGCCGCACGCCTTCACGCGTGGCACAGAACACCAGGCTCGCCCGGCTCTCGAAGTAGCGCAGCACGTTCACCGCCGCCCGCTCCGCATCGTGCGGCGCCATGGTCACCGCGCGGTACTCGATGTCACGGTGCGGCTCACGGGCGCCGCCCACGTCGATCCTAAGCGCATCCCGCTGATACCGCCGGGCGAGCGAGGCGATTTCCTTGGCGATGGTCGCGGAAAACAGCAGGGTGCGGCGCTGTTCGGACGGCGTCGCATCCAGGATGAATTCGAGGTCTTCCCGGAACCCGAGATCCAGCATCTCGTCGGCTTCATCCAACACGGCGGCGCGCAACGAGGACAGGTCCAGCCGCCCGCGCTCGAGATGGTCGCGCAACCGCCCCGGCGTGCCCACTACGATATGGCAACCGCCCGCCAGCACCCGCTGTTCTGCCCGGCTGTCCATGCCGCCGACGCAGGACGCGATCTTGGCGCCAGTCTGGGCATAAAGCCAGGCGAGCTCGCCCTGCACCTGCATCGCCAGTTCTCGCGTGGGTGCGATCACCAAGGCGAGCGGGGCGGCGGCGCGGCCGAACCTCTCTTCGCCGCCCAGCAGCGTGGGGGCGAGCGCCAGCCCATACGCCACGGTTTTGCCCGATCCAGTCTGGGCCGAGACCAGCAGATCCCTTTCGGCGGCCTCATCGACCAGCACGGCGGTCTGCACACTCGTGGGCTCGGCATAATCCCGGACGGCAAGGGCGCGTGCGAGGGCAGGATTCAAGGACGGAAACGGCATGGGGAACCTGACAGAAAAAGGGAGGCGTGCGCATGACGTGCCGTTTCGGCGGATGCACGACGTTCGGATATTCAGGTGTATCTAGGCTGGACGCGGGCTGAACGCTACCGCCGCCGGGAACAAGCACAGCGTAGCCACCGATTGGATAGGCCAACGTCTCCAACTGCAACCGGGCCTACCGCAGCCACTTGCATACTGGCGCCTGGCCAGGCAACGCTCGACCAAGCGCGGGAGCCACCGACCCCATACGTCAATGCACCTCGACCAGCACGGCGCCGGTTTGATGCAGCGCACAACGCAACAGAGTGTCACTCACACGCTTCCTCCGGGCTAGACACCCCGTCTGCCTTGATTATGCTTCGGCGCACCCGTGTGCCCAAGCCGCTCCGGGGCCTCAGGCTCCCGACGATCGTTGCGTGAACAAAGGCCGGCTTGCAGAGACCGGCAAATGGAGGAACAGGATGCGATCCCTACGACACACCGTGAGCGCCGCAATCATGCTGCTGGCCAGCGCGGCGGCAACCAGCGGGGCCGCTCGGGCCGAGACCTGGGACGTGGCCAAGGCGGCCGCACCCTACAAGGGCACCAAGCTCAACGTCATCTTCCTCGACCGGCCCGGCTACCGCGCCATCATCACCTTGCTACCCGAATTCGAGAAGCAGACCGGCATCAAGATCAATTACGAGATCGTTCCCTACGAAAACACCCGCGAGAAAGAGGTACTCAACTTCAACTCGCAAGGCGACCTTTCGATCGCGCTGGTCGATCTCGTCTGGATCGGCGAGTTCGCCGAAAACAAGTGGATCCTCCCGATCGACACCTTCGCCAAGGATACGTCGATCACCGACCCGAACCTGAACCTCAAAGGGTTCTTTCCGCTGCTGCTCGACGCGTTCGGCTCCTGGGGCGGTAAGACCTATGGCCTCCCGTTCGACAATTACTCCGGCCTGCTCTTCTACAATAAGTGCATGCTGAAGGAGGCCGGCTTCGACAAGCCGCCGGCCACCTGGGACGAACTGGCCAACGTCTATGCGCCAAAGCTGACCGACCCCAGCAAGAAGCAGTACGGCTACGCGCTACAATCCCTGCGCGGCGAGACCCAGTCTGCCGACAGCTTCATGCGGGTGCTCTGGCCGGCTGGCGGATCGTTGCTGGACAAGACGTTCCATTCCAACCTCGGCAGCAAGGAGAGCCAGGCAGGCCTACAATTCCGGCAGAACCTGATGAAATACATGCCGCCGGGCGTCGTCAGTTGGGATCATGCGGAGGCCGTCAACGCCTTTGCACAGAACCAGGTGGCGATGATCACCGAATGGTCGGCCTTCTACCCGACGCTGACCGACCCAAAAACCTCCAAGGTCGGCGATTGCCTGGGTGTCGCGCCAGAGCCGAGCGGCTCGGCTGGGCGGCTGCCCGCCCTCGGCGGCTTCTCGCTCGCCGTCGCGGCGCAGGCTCCCGAGAAGGAGCAGAAGGCCGCCTGGATCTTCATCCAGTGGGCGACCTCCGAGGCGATCGCGAAGCCCTTCGTCGACGCCGGTGGCGTGTCCGGCCGGATGGCCGTCTACGAGGACCCGTCCGTCAAGTCCAAGTATCAATTCGTCGAGCCGATGGTGGCCTCGTGGCAGAAAGGCGTGCCGGAGTTCCGCCCGCGCTTCCCAGCCTGGCCAGAAGTGTCCGAGGTCATCGGCGAGTTCGGTTCGAAGATGATGCTGAACGAGGTCACCGTCGAGCAGGGCGCCAAAGAGATCGGCACGAGGATGGAAGCCATCCTGAAAAAAGAAGGCTATTACGACGGCAAGAAGTCATTTCTGCAATAGTTCGACTGCACGCCGCCCAAACCAAACCGCCGGGTCTTTGTCCGGCGGTTTGGGACCCATGGCCCCCGTTTCCGGGTTTAACATGAGGCACGCGCCCAGTGTCTGATCACCAGGCGCTCTCGATACAGCGTGCCAGCCGTGGCTATGGGCGCCTCACTCCGTTGTGGTTCCTTCTCCCATCTGTCCTGGCGCTGCTGGTGATCGGGATCTATCCGACGCTGTTCGCGGTGGTGACGTCGTTGCGGCGGTATAACATCACCCGCTCGCGCGATGGCTTCCCCTTCGTCGGGCTGGCTAACTACCAGCAGGTGCTGAGCGATCCGACCTTCTGGCAAACTCTCGGACGGACGCTGAGATTCTTCCTCTGCGTGATGCCGGTCGAGATCGCCCTCGGTCTGGCCATCGCCTTGATGCTGCACAAGCCCGGTCTCGGCTTTCTGCGCGCGCTGGCCCGGGTGTCGCTGGTCATCCCGCTGGCTACGACCTACGCGGTCGTCGGGCTGTTGGGCCGGCTGATCTTCAACCGCGATTTCGGCGTCGCCAACAGCATCATCGGGCTGTTCGGTTTCCAGCCATTCGACTGGCTCGGCAATAGCGGCGGCGCCTTTGCTGCGATCTGCGTCATGGATGTCTGGCAATGGACGCCGTTCTGCGCGCTGATCTTCCTGTCGGGATTGTCCATGGTTCCCGTCGACATCGAAGAAGCGGCGCGGCTGGAAACCACCAGCCGGTCTGCCCTGCTCACCCATGTGCAACTGCCCTACCTCCTGCCCGGCTTCACCGCAATGCTCATCTTGCGGTCCGCCGACGTGCTGAAGCTGTTCGACGTGGTGTTCACCATGACCCGCGGCGGTCCGGGCGCCGCGACCGAGCTGATCTCGATCTACATCCAGCGCGTCGGCTTCCGCATCTTCGACCTGGGCACGGCGTCGGCGCAGGCCCTGTTGCTCCTGGTGATCACCATCGTGCTCGCGCGGTTCTACATCCGCTTTTTCTACCGGGAGATCGAATGATGCCCGCTCAGCTGCCGGGGCGCCTGCTGCACGGGATCGGCCTGCTGCTGGTTCTGGCGATGACCATTTTCCCGTTCTACTGGATGGTCTCGTCTTCGCTCAAAACTCAGGCCGACCTGCTCGCCTCGCCGCCGGTCTGGGTATTCACACCGACGCTCTCCAACTACGCCATGGTGTTCGCGGACGAGAAGGTGGTGAAGGCGATCGGCAACTCGTTGATCGTGGCCTTCTTCAGCACGCTGCTCTCGGTCGTCCTCGGCACCCCGGCCGCGTTCGCCCTGGCGCGCTATGACTTTCGCGGCAAGGCGGACCTTTGGTTCTGGTTCATCTCCAACCGTTTCATCAGCCCCATCGTTCTGGCCCTGCCGATCTACCTGGTGGCCCAGAACGCCGGACTGCTCGACACCCACCTGATCCTGATCCTGGTTTACGTGACCTTCATCCTACCCTTGGTGATTTGGCTGTGCACCGACCAGTTCCGCTCCATTCCCAAAGACCTGGAGGAGGCGGCGCGGCTCGAGGGCGCCAGCCAGTTCGCCATATTCTGGCGAATCTACCTGCCACTGGGCCTGCCGGGGATCGCCGTCTCGGCGATATTCGGTTTCATCTTCTCTTGGAATGAGCTGCTCTATGCGCTCGTGCTCACCCGGCGCGAGGTGCAAACGGCCCCGGTCATCGCGACCAGCTTCATGTCGGGCTATGAGCTGCCATGGGGCAAGATCATGGCGACCGGCACCGTGATCGTACTGCCAGTGACGATCTTCGCGCTTCTCGTCTCGCGCCACATGGTCCGCGGATTGACGATGGGAGCCACCAAATGACCACCGCCGCCGGCCGGAACGATACCGGCTACCTCCGCCTCGTCGGCATCGAGAAACGCTATGGCGCCACCCGCGTCATCAACGGCGTCGACATCTCGGCGCAGCAGGGCGAGTTCGTCGTCTTCGTCGGTCCCTCCGGCTGCGGCAAGTCCACCTTATTGCGCATGATCGCGGGCCTCGAAGACGCCAGTGCGGGTGACGTGTTCATCGACAACGTGCGCGTGACCGAATTGGAGCCTGCCAAGCGCCAAGTGTCGATGGTGTTCCAGAGCTACGCGCTGTTTCCGCATATGACGGTGCGCGACAACATCGCCTTCGGCCTCAAGATGTCCAAGGTGCCCAAGCCCGAGATCGAGCGGCAGGTGGCCGAGGCCGCGCGCATCCTGCAGATGGAACCGCTACTGGACCGCAAACCGCGCCAGTTGTCTGGCGGCCAGCGTCAGCGCGTGGCCATCGGGCGCGCGATCGTGCGCCACCCGAAGCTGTTCCTGTTCGATGAGCCGTTGTCCAACCTCGATGCCGAATTGCGGTCGCAGATGCGGGTCGAGATCGCGCGGCTGCACCGCGACCTGGGTGTGACCATGATCTACGTCACGCATGACCAGGTCGAGGCGATGACGCTGGCCGACCGCATCGTCGTGCTGCGTGGCGGCCGGGTCGAGCAGATCGGCGCGCCGACCGACCTGTACGATACCCCGGCCAACATGTTCGTGGCGGGCTTCATCGGCTCTCCGAAGATGAATTTCATCGAGGTCCAGGTATCGGCGCGGGAGGGGGCAACGATCGAGCTGGTCCATCCGGCGCTGAGTGCCACGCTACGGGTGCAGGCCCGGCGACCCAGCAGCATGGGGGGACCAAAGCCCGGCGAAACCCTCATTCTGGGACTGCGGCCGGAGCACCTGTCGTTGGCGGACGGGCCATGCCGGATCACGCTGACGGCCGATCTGTGCGAAAGCCTGGGCGGCAGCACGCTGGTCTATGCACAGGTGCCGTCCACGGGAGCGGCTGGAGAGACGATCGTGTTGCAGTCGCCCGGGCGCCGCATGTTCGGCAAGGGCGAGGCCTTCACCGCCTCGTTCGACGCGGCACAGGCCTACGTGTTCGAACAGGGAGGCGTGGCCTTCTAGGCTGGAGAACGATTTTGGCGATGATGGATTTCCAAGATAAGACGGTGTTGGTCACGGGGGCCGGGAAGGGGATCGGCCGTGCTACCGCACTTCACCTGGCCGCTCATGGTGCTTCGATCGTCGCCCTCGGCCGGTCCGCGGCGGACCTCGACAGCCTGCAGGCCGAGATCGGCTGCCGCACGATTACCGTCGACTTGGAAGACGCCGCCGCCACGCACGCGGCCGGTGTCGCGGCGTTGCCGGCCGATTTCGTGGTCAATTGCGCGGGTGTGGCGGAGCTCGGCCCCTGCCTTGACGTGGGCGCCGAAACGTTCGACCGGGTGATGGCCGTGAACTGCCGCG
Source organism: Acetobacteraceae bacterium (assembly GCA_965246925.1). Taxonomy (GTDB): domain Bacteria; phylum Pseudomonadota; class Alphaproteobacteria; order Acetobacterales; family Acetobacteraceae; genus JANPPS01. The sequence goes on from OZ251994.1 coordinate 1,005,431, forward strand.
CACCGATGCTGCTGAGCCAGGTCTATGCGAAACACAGGATCGGGCAGGGCCGGCAAGGCGCCATCGTCAACGTGTCGAGCATCTCCTCCACCATCGGTTTCGCCGACCACGCCGCCTATTGCGCTTCGAAGGGCGCGCTCGACGCGCTGACGCGGGTGATGGCCAACGAACTCGGCCGCCAGGGTATCCGGGTCAATGCCGTCAACCCCGGCGTCACGCTGACGCCGATGGCCGAGAGGGCCTGGAGCGACCCGGCCAAGTCCGTCCCGATGCTGGCACGCATGCCGATAGGGCGCTTCATCCAACCTCTGGAGGTGGCAAGCGTGATCGCCTACCTGCTGTCCGACGCCGCCGCTATGGTCAACGGCATCTGCATGCCGGTCGATGGCGGCTTCCTGATCAACTGAGCAAAACAACCGGACGAGGACAATCATGAAAGCATTGGTGCTGGAGCAGCAAAACGAGCTCAGCCTGCGGGAGATCGATCTGCCGCTGACCGTCGGACCGGGCGACGTCAAGATCAAGATCGACACGGTAGGCGTCTGTGGCAGCGACGTGCACTACTATACGCACGGCCGGATCGGCCCGTTCGTGGTGAACGCGCCGATGGTGCTGGGCCATGAGGCCGCGGGCACTGTGGTCGAAGCCGGCGCCGGGGTGACGACGCTCAAGCCCGGGGACCGCGTCTGCATGGAGCCCGGCGTGCCTGATCTGTCCTCGCGCGCCACGCTGCTTGGCCTCTACAACGTCGATCCCAAGGTGGTGTTCTGGGCGACGCCACCCGTCCATGGCGTGCTCACGCCCTACGTCGTCCATCCCGCGGCCTTCACCTTCAAGCTGCCCGACAACGTGTCCTTCGCCGAAGCCGCCATGGTCGAGCCGTTCGCCGTCGGGCTGCAAGCGGCGGTGAAGGCAAAGATCCGGCCCGGCGACACCGCCATCGTGACCGGTGCCGGGCCGATCGGGATCATGGCCGCCCTGGCAGCGCTGGCGGGTGGATGTTCGCAGGTGATCGTCTCGGACCTGATCGACGAGAAACTCGCGATCGCCCGCCGATACGCCGGCATATCGACCGTCAACATCCGTACCCAGAGCCTTGCGGATGCGATCGATCGGGCGACCGGCGGCTGGGGTGCGGACCTGCTGATGGAGGCAAGCGGCGCCGTGAAGGCGTATGACGGCATCGACCGCCTGCTCCGTCCCGGCGGCTGCCTCGTGGTGATCGGCATGCCGGTCGAGCCGGTCCAGATCGACATGGCCTCGATGGCAGCAAAGGAAATCCGGATCGAGACCGTGTTCCGCTACGCCAACGTGTTCGACCGTGCCCTGTCGATGATCGCCTCGGGCAAAGTCGACCTTAAGCCGCTTATTAGCGAAACGTTTGCTTTCGAAGAAAGCGTGGCCGCCTTCGAACGTGCCGCCGAAGGACGGCCCGGGGACGTGAAACTCCAAATCAAAATTGGTGAGTAAACCGCTCGCCCCTCGATTGCCTGCCAGTCTGCTCGCGCCCTGACCGGTGATGCTCGTTGTAAGGAACGCTACAAGTCTATTTGGGACCTCCATGAATCCGTTTCGCCGATACAGGATCGCGATCGGTTTCCATGCCGGAAACCGGTTCCGGCGATACACTTAAATCGGATCGAGCGTTGCCGAGAGGAATGCTCGGAGTAGCGTCGGGCGCTCAAGCGGCAACGATCGAAAAGCCCGGTAGCCGGGAAACCACGTCCTCAACGGGCTGGAGATGTTTTTCGAGAACGCCTCGTGCAGTCGTTTCGTCGTGCGCCAGGAGAGCCGTCAGCAACTCCTGGTGCTCGATCATGATGCGATCAATGCGGTTCGGATTTAAAGCCATGGCTGCCGTTGCCACACGCATCCGCCGAGACCGGAGAGAATCATAGGCTTCGGCTAGAACGACATTTCCCGGCACAGCTACCATCGCACGATGGAAAGACCAATCCAGCTGCACATGCTTGATGTACCCCTGAGAGTTCTTCACCTGCAACATTTTCTTCAGCAAGGCCGCCATCTCGACGGGAATGGCCAGCTTGCCCTGACAGATTCGAGCTATGGAGTAACCCTCCATGACGCGCCGCGTCTCGTAGAGGTCGCCGAGCTCTTGAGCGGTGACCTGACGAACGAGTGCGCCGCGCCTGGGCAGAAGATCGATAAAGCGCTCGGCCTCGAGGCGATGGAATGCCTCTCGGACAGGAGTTCGCGAGACATTCATCGCCGAAGAGATCTGCTCCTCCTCGATGAACGATCCACCCGCAAAATGCCCCAGAAGGATCTCCTGCGACACGTACTGGTAGACACGCTCCCGCGCGGGTTCACTCGCCTCTGATGCGTTGTGACGGGTCTTAGCTTGCAAGGCGTCTCTCATTCCGACGGTTGATACCTTAAGAATAATGTGGACACCACCGTATTCGCCGTGTATACACGATGCACATCGAAACGCAATGGAGAGAAGCAAAATGCGTGTTGCGGCCTGCCAGCTCAATTCCAAAAGTGACAAAGAAGCGAACATCACGACGGCGCTCAGCTTGCTCGACCGGGCTGCCAGCTACGGCGCTGACCTCGCCGTGCTCCCAGAATACACCGAGTTTATGGGTGACGACGCTGGTGCTATGGCGGCGGCCGAGTCGCTTCCCGGCCCGACCACCAACCGGATCGCCGCCAAGGCGCGGGAGCACAAGATGTGGGTGCTGCTCGGCTCGATGCGCATTGCGGAACCAGGCGCCAACCAGTGCAGCAATACCAGCGTGTTGTTCGACCGCGACGGCCAGATCGTCACGACTTACCGCAAGCTGCATTTGTATGACGTCAACCTTCCGGGCCGGGTCGTCTACAAGGAGTCCGACACGGTGCTCGCCGGGTCGGACATCGTTACGACCGACATCGAAGGTGTCACGGCGGGGCTGTCGATCTGCTACGACGTGCGCTTCCCCGAGCTTTACCGCATCATGACGCTCGTGGGCGCTAAGCTGCTCTTCGTGCCGGCCGCTTTCGCGCTTTACACGGGGCGGGACCACTGGGAACTCCTGCTCCGGGCCCGCGCGGTCGAGAACCAGTGCTATGTCATCGCCGCCGCCCAGGTCGGCACATACCTGCCAGGCAAGGCGTGCGCCGGCCGCAGCATGATCATCGATCCTTGGGGCACCGTGCTTGCCACGGCGCAGGACGGTGTCGGCATCGCCGTCGCCGACCTGAACTTCGACCAGCTCGACAAGGTCCGTGAAGAGCTGCCGGCGATTACAAACCGCCGCCCCGACATCTACTCCATCGGGAGGGCCGCATGACACGCACCTCCCGCGTCTCACGCCGAGCCATGTTGGGAGGGGCGGCAGCCCTTCCCTTCCTCCACCTGCCCGGCGCCCGCGCGGCGCAGCCCGGTGTCCTCAACTTCGGACTGTCGAGCTATCCGCCGAACCTTCAGCCCTGGTCGCAAGCCGGCACTGCCGCCGGCACGGTCAAGCTGCTGGTTCATCGCGGCCTGCTGTCATACGACGCCAAAGGCGATTACGCGCCCGAGCTGGCCGAAAGCTGGGGCAACGAGAGCCCGACCGTTTGGACGTTCAAGCTGCGTAGCGACGCCCAGTTCAGCAACGGCGCCAAGGTCACTAGCGCCGACGTGAAGTGGACCATCGAACAGGTGACCGGCGAGAAATCGACTGCGTTTCTGCGCAACGAGATGCAAGGGATCGAGCGGGTGGAGACGCCAGACGATCTCACTGTGCGTCTCGTAACCAAGGCGCCGGTCTCCACCCTGCCGATCTGGTTCGCAAACTACAACATGCCTATCGTGCAGAAGGGCACGGACCTGAACCAACCGGTCGGCGCCGGGCCGTTCGTCATCATAGGGCAGGAGCGCGGCACTTCGATCACGTTGGCTCCCTCGCCGCACTACTACAAGCCTGGCCTGCCGAAGCTGACGAAGGTCCTGATCACCGTCTACGCCGACGAGAACTTGCGCGTCGCAGCCCTGCAGGCCGGCGACGTCGACCTGATCGAGTATGTCCCCTGGCAATCCATGCAGTCGATAGGGGCCAATCCGGCCCTGAAACTCGACGCAGTCGATGGGCCCTTCATGTGCCTGCTGTTCAACGGTTCGAAACAACCGCTGAACGACCCGCGCGTGCGCCGGGCGATCGCCCACGCGATCCGGCGCGAGGATATCGTGAAGGCCGCCTTCTTCGGGCAGGGCAGCCCGATGGCGCATCTGCCGATCTCAGACCAGAGCCCGTTCTTCAACAAGGACCTAGCGAACGGCTGGGCCTATGACCCCGCACTCGCCAAGAAGCTGCTTGCCGAGGCCGGCGTCGGCTCCGGGTTCTCCTGCCGGATCCTGTCGACCTCGACGTACGGCATGCTGAAGAGCACCGCGGAGATCGTGCAGCAGCACCTGGGCGAGATCGGCATTAAGACCGAGCTCAACCTTCCCGACTGGTCCACGCGCGTCCAGCTGGGCAACCGAGGCCAGTATGACATCGCCGTGCATGGCACCGCGGCCGACAGCAACGACCCAGACGCCCTGACCTCTGTCCTCGACGGGGGACTGTCGCCGTCCATGAGCCGGTCGGCGAACCTGCCGATTCCCAAGCTTCAGGCATTGCTGCAGGCGGGCCGGGCCGAGTTCGACTCTGAAAAGCGCCGCGCGATCTACCACGACCTCGAACAAGCGGCCCTTGAGGAGGTGCCCATGGTCGGTCTCTGCTGGCGTAAACAGGGCTATGCGATGGGAAAGCAGGTCAACGGGTTCACCAATCTCCCGGGCCAATTGACCTTCTTCTCCGGCGTCAGCCTCGAGAAAGTCTCGAACTAGGGCATGGCGCGGTACGCACTGAAGCGGGTGGGGACCGCCATTGCGCTGATCTGGCTGGTGGCGAGTTTCATATTCATGATCCTGCACGCCATCCCTGGGGATCCCGCAGAACTGTTGCTGTCCCAGGGAGGTGTCGCTCCTGATCCGGGACAGGTCACCGAACTGCGGCAGCAACTTGGGCTCGATCGGCCCCTCCTGGCCCAGTATACTTCGTACCTCGCCGGCGTGCTGCATGGCGACCTTGGAGCCTCCTTGCAGGACGGGCACGCCGTCATCGACGAGGTGGGCTTGCGCCTGCCCCGCACGCTCGAACTGATCCTGGCCGCAGCGGTCCTGTCTGTCATCGTTGGTTTGCCGCTGGGGGTTGTGGCCGCGACAAGCGCCGGCACGCCGCTCGACCGCGGTCTGTCGGTCGGCGCCGGCGTTGCACTCAGTATCCCGGTCTTCGTGGTGGGAACCCTTGCCGTGCTGTTCTTTTCGCAGCAGTTGAGGCTCGTTCCCGCTGGCGGGTACATTGCGCCGGGCGTCGATCTTGGGCGGCACCTACTTCTGCTCGCAATGCCGGCCGGAACCATTGCCGTGGGGCTCGCCGCTGTGGTGTTCCGCACGACCCGGAGCGCGATGTTGGAGATGCTAGGCCGAGATTTCGTCCGAGCGGCGCACGCGAAGGGCGTCAAGCGAGCGGACGTTGTGCTGCGCCATGTGCTGCGGAACGCGTTGGTGCCGATCGTGACCGTGTTCGGATTGCAGATCGGCACGCTGCTCGGCGGCACCGTGCTCGTCGAGTACGTGTTCAACTGGCCGGGCCTCTCCGGCTACCTGGTCCGGTCGGTCGAGGCGCGCGACTACCCGGAGATCGTGGGAATCGTGCTTGTGATTTCCGCCATGCTCGTCTGCCTGAACCTGTTGATCGACCTGCTCTACGCCTTGCTCGACCCCCGAGTGAGCTATTCTTGATAAATAGCTTCATACCGCCGAGGCTTCTTGTTCCGCTGGTGGTCGCGGCCGGCTTGGCCACCCTCGCCCTCGTGGTGCCGCTACTGCCACTTGAGGACCCGCTTCACATGGCTATGGCAGTCCGGTTGGCACCGCCGGACTGGCCGCACCCGCTCGGCCGAGACGAGTACGGCCGGGACGTGCTGTCCCGCATCCTCTGGGGTGCCCGGGTCTCGCTGCTGGTAGCCGTGCTTTCTTCAATCGTATCGGCGGCCGTGGGCACGTTCCTGGGCATCGTCGGCGGCTATTTCCGTGGGTTCGCCGAACTGCTCACGGTCCGCGCGTCGGAGGTGATCCTCTGCTTGCCACCACTGCTGCTGGCGATGCTCGTCGTCGCACTGGTCGGACCGGGCGCCGGCACGCTGGTCCTCTGCCTCGGTGTGCTTTATGCGCCAGGCTTTGCTCGCGTCGTTTTCGCCGAGACCCTCTCGGTCCGGGCGCTCGACTATGTCGCGGCGCAGGAAACACTTGGCGTGCATCCAGTGCGGATCATGCTTCGGACAGTTCTGCCAAACGTTCTGCCGCCGTTGATCGTCCAGTTCTCGCTGACGTTGGCAGCCGCCCTGGTTCTCGAGAGTGGCCTGTCGTTCCTAGGCCTTGGTGTGGTGCCACCCGCGCCGTCCTGGGGCCTGATGATCCGCGGCGCCCGCAGCACCATGGAACAGGCGCCTCTCTTGCTTGTGTGGCCATGCGTCGCGTTGAGCGGCACGGTCGTGATCCTGAATGCACTCTGCGATCGGCTGCGCGACGTCCTCGACCCAAGGGCAGGTGGGCGCGCCCTCAAGGCTGGCCTCGGCCACCGGACAATGGCCCGCCTTCTTCCCGGCCTGGCCGCCGTTGCCGAGCCTTACGTCTTGCGAGTGCAGGGCCTGACGCTGCGGATTGCCGGGTTTGAAACGGCGCAGCCGGTGGTGCGCGACGTGTCGTTCACCGTCCGCCCTGGGGAGACGCTGGCGCTGGTCGGCGAAAGCGGATCGGGCAAGACGCTGACCAGCTTGGCCCTGATAGGCCTGCTGCCCTCCGCCATCGAGGTGGTGGCAGGTCAAGCCGACTTCGTTCGGCGGGATGGGACTGCGGTCGATCTGCTGGCGATGCCGGAGCGCGCCTGGCGCGACCTGCGCGGCAACCAGCTCAGCATGATCTTTCAGGACCCGAGCGGCAGCCTGAACCCGGTGCAGCAGATCGGTGCGCAGGTGGCCGAGGCCGTCCTGGTGCATCGAGCCGTGGGCCGCGCCGCGGCTGCTGCAGAAGCCTTGCAGCTGCTCGAGAACGTGGGCTTGCCGGACCCGGCACGGCGCGCCCGCTCCTACCCGCACGAGCTGTCCGGCGGACAGAAACAGCGAGCCATGATCGCAAGCGCAATCGCCAACCAGCCTTGCCTGTTGATCGCCGACGAGCCGACGACCGCACTGGATGTCACCATTCAAGCGCAGATCCTGAACTTGCTGGAGGCGCGCAAACGGCATTCGAGCGGGATGGGAATGATCTTCGTTACCCACAACCTGGCCGTCGTCGCCGAAATCGCCGATCGAGTGTGCATCATGTATGCGGGCGAACTCGTGGAGGAGGGGCCCGTGGGCGAGGTTTTCGCCCTACCGCGGCACCCTTATACGGCCGCCTTGCTGGCCAGCGTGCCCGAAGGCGAGGCCGATCGCCTGCTTGCTATCCCGGGTTCCGTCCCACAGCCCCGGCACTTTCCAGAGGGTTGTCGCTTCGCACCGCGCTGCGGGCTGGCGACCGACGAATGCCGGGCTGCCATCCCGCCCGTCTTTTCAGTCAGCAGCAGCCGCGTGTCACGCTGCCTGCACTGGAGGTGCGTAAGGTGACAGTCCCAATCATCCAGGCCGAAGCCCTATCCCGGAGCTTCAAAGTCCGACAGGGGGTACTTGGCCGGGCACGTGAAGTCTTCGCGGTCCGGGATATCAACCTCAAAATCGCACGGGCCGAGATCGTAGGGATTGTTGGCGAGTCCGGTTGCGGCAAAAGCACACTGGGCCGCCTCTTGCTCCGCCTTTTGGCACCCAGCGAAGGTCGGGTCTTGTTTGACGGCCAGAACGTGGCAGACCTGCCCTCTGCCCAGGTGCGCCGAGTGCGGCGGCGAATGCAGATGGTGTTTCAAGACCCTTTCGGCAGCCTCGATCCGCGTCGAGCGATCGGCGCCCAGGTCGGGGACGGCTTGCAGGCTGAGGTAGGCGGTGCCGAAGCCTACCGCAAGCGCGTGAGCGCCCTGCTGATCCAGGTGGGACTCGATCCGGCGCAGGCCGACCGCTTGCCGCACGAGTTCTCGGGCGGCCAGCGGCAGCGCATTGCCATCGCTCGGGCTCTATCGACCGGGCCGGACTTTATCGTGGCCGACGAACCCGTCGCAGCACTCGACGTCTCGATACAGGCGCAGGTGGTAAACTTGTTGGCCGACCTGCGGACGCGGTTAGGCTTAGCCATGGTTTTCGTCAGCCACGACCTGCACGTGGTGCGCCACTTGGCGGACCGTCTCGTCGTCATGTACCTCGGTCGCGTTGTCGAGGAGGGTCCGGTCGAGGACGTCTTCCGCACGCCGGCGCACCCCTACACGCGCGCACTGATCGCGGCAACGCCTGCCTTACGCGGCGCAAAAGGGCGGCGAAGGCCGGCCTTGTCCGGTGATCTGCCGAGCCCGCTCAATCCGCCATCGGGCTGCGTTTTCCGGACTCGATGCGAGTATGCGCTGAACCGCTGCGCCGAATCGCGCCCGCCGCTTGAGCGCATCGCGGCGAACGGCCGCCTGGTAGCGTGCATTCGGGTTGACGAGATCGGATGACCGAATGACCTGATCGCGGTTGATCCCAAAGGATACGTCTCGTATACACGAAGAATAATGAAAGGGTAGTCGTTTAAATGGCGATGGCAAAGACCCGGCTTGGTGAACTGACCGCAGGGGAGATGCGGGAAGCGCTGCCTCGTCGGCCCGTAATACTGTTGCCGCTCGGGAGCCATGAGGACCAGGGGCCGCACGCACCGATGGGCGACTACCTGTCTGCGGAACGCGTGGCGGAGCGGATCGCGGAGCGGGCCACGGCCGCGGGAACGCCCACGCTCGTCGCCCCCGTCCTGCCCTTCGGTGGCGCCGACTTCTTCGCCAGCATGCCCGGCGGGATTTCACTTTCCCAGTCCACGCTGCGCGCCGTGCTGACCGACATGCTCGCATGCCTCATGCGGCACGGGCTCGACCGCATCGTGGTCATCAACGGCCATGCAGGCAACGTCCAGGCTATCCATGACACGACCCAGGTCCTTTGGCTGGAGAAGGGCGTGCTGATTCCGAGCCTTTATCTATGGCGGGTGGGCTACGGCATGCTGCCATCGATCCTGGGCGCCGAGGCGGCAAAGCGGGCGGCCGGGCATGGCGCGGACCCGTTGACCAGCGTCGCAATGCATCTCTTCCCCAATCTGATCCGCCCCGACCTGGTGCCAGAGCCTACCCTTGCTGCGGTCGTGCAGGGTCTGACGGTTTCCGGGTTCGGCACCGCCACGTTCGATGGCGTCGAAGTGTCCGTGCCGCTGGAAGTCGACCAGATCGCGCCGAATGGCGTCTTCCTGGCCGATCCCCGGCTATGCACGGCCGAAACGGGTGCCGCACTTGTCGACCGCCTGTCCGACGTCGGCGCGAAGCTCGCCGCCCATGTCGCCGGCCTGACCGCTCCCGTTCGCTGATCCACCACTTGATTCCAGGAGATTACTCATGATGCGCTACGAGATCGGCTCGATGCCACCGCAAATCAGCCCTGAGGTGACTGCCATCCTCCGCCGGGCGGAGACGGCGACCATCGGACACTGGCGCCACTACGGCTTTTGCGACCGTCGTATCCAGCCGGTTCTCCGCGGCCCCCGCGTTGCCGGCACTGCGGTCACCGTCGCAATCCCGGGAGCGGATTCCACCGCACTGCACCATGCTCTCAGCCTGATCCGGCCCGGTGATATCCTGCTCGTCGATCGCCTCGGGGACGACCGCCATGCCTGCTGGGGCGGCGGCGTCACGGTTGCAGCCAAGGCCGCCGGCGCGGCTGCTGGGGTGGTGGACGGACCCTCGACCGACATCGAGGAAGTGGAGGCGTCCGCGTTCCCACTCTGGTCGCGCGGCCAAGCGCCAGTCACGACCCGCATCTACGACCTGGGCGGGCGCATCAACATGCCGATCTGCATCGGCGGAGCCGTGGTCTTCCCCGGCGATGCAGTGATCTGCGACGAGAGCGGCGTGCTAGTGCTCCCTCCGGGCGAGGCTGAGGAGGAGGCCCGCAAAGCCATCGCCACGCAAGAAGCCGGGCTGAAGATGCAGGACCGGGTCGCAAAGGGCGAAAAGCTCGGCGACTTCTCGGGCGCTACCGCGAAGGTGCTGGCATGATGCGCGCCCTTCTTACTGCAACTGCGCTTACCCTTCTCATCCCTGCTGTCGCCATGGCCGAGACTCCGCGGGTGCTGGGCTACTCCGGCCTGTTCGAGGACAACTACGTGGCCTCGGTCGTCAAGCCGTTCGCCGCCGCGGGAGCCCAAGTCGATTACGTGAGCAGCGACTCCTCGGCCGCGATGCTTGGTCAGCTTCGCACCCAAAGGTTGGACCCCCAGCTTGATGTCGTCATCATGGACACCACGACGGCTGCACTTGCTTGCGCCGAGGGCCTGGTCGAGCCGTTGACGCCGCAGATGCTTCCGGTGATGGACGATCTAGATCCGCAGGCACGAGCGGCCGGCGGTGCCTGCGGCCCGGGCGTGACGTTCGACCACCTCGTAGTCGTCTATGACTCCGGCAAGGTCGCGCCCGCACCGACCTCGCTCAAGGTGTTCTGGGACCCTGCATTCAAGGGCCGCATCGGCATCGACGCGCCACCGAACCTCATCGGCCTCACGCTCACCGCTGTACTGGCGAACTCGATATCCCATGATTGGAGGAAAGCCGACGGCGCCTTCGACGAGCTCAAATTGTTGGGCCCGAGCATCCAGACCTTTCAGCCCCAGCCTGATCCTTACACGCTGGTCCTGAACGGAACTCTGACCCTGGCAGCCGGCTGGAACGCCCGTGCCCAGCTCTACAGCGACCGCTCGCAAGGCAAGCTCGGCGTAATGCTGCCCAGTGAGGGAACAGTGTTCCAGATAAATACCATCAACTTGATAAAGGGCTCCAAGAACCGCGACGCCGCACTCGCCTTCATCGCCTATGCCCTGTCCGCCCCGGCGCAGAAGGCGTTCACCGAACGGATGTTCTACGCGCCGACCAACAGCAAGGCGCAGGTCGATCCCGCCGCTTTAGTCCGCACGGCGGCAGCGGCGGAGAGCAAGGCGAAGGTGGTCCCAATCGACTGGGCGGAGATGCTGCGGCTGCGCGATGGTTGGAACCAGCGCTGGCGCCGCGAAGTAATCAGCGCCCGATGAGCGACGCGCATCTCGTATTGGAACGGCTGACCCGGTCTTACGGGCCGCTGACGGTCGTGCACGGTATCGACCTGGTGGTCCCGCGTGGCAGCCTAGTCGCGCTGCTCGGACCGTCTGGCTGCGGCAAGACCACGACGCTGCGCATGGTCGCAGGTTTGGATCGACCGAGTTCCGGCCGCATCCTGGTGGGTGGGAAAGACGTCACGTCCCTGCCGCCCTACCGTCGGAAGATGGGCGTGGTGTTCCAGTCCTATGCACTGTTCCCGCATATGACCGCGGCAGCCAACGTAGAGTTTGGCCTGGAGATGCACGGCGTGCCAAAGGGTGAGCGGATCAAGCGGGTCGCGGCAGCCTTGGAGATGGTCGGCCTGCCCGACCACGCCGGGTCGCGGCCACGCGCCCTTTCGGGGGGGCAGCAGCAACGGGTAGCACTCGCCCGTGCCCTCGCGATCGAACCCGATGTGCTGCTGCTGGACGAGCCGCTATCTGCGCTCGATGCTAAACGCCGAGAGGAGGTGCGGGTCGAGATGCGGAACATCCAACTCCGTCTCGGGACCACGACGCTGTTCGTGACCCACGACCAGGCGGAGGCGTTGGCCATGGCTGATTTGGTCGCCGTCATGGACCGCGGCGTCATCGCCCAGATAGGCACGCCCGAAGAGATTTTTGAGCGCCCGGCAAACGCTTTCGTCGCAAACTTCGTCGGGCGTAGTGCCCGTTTCGCCGGCACGGTCGAAGGAACCGCGATCCGAGTTCCGGGCGGGCAGCTGCGGGCAACCGGCACACCCGCGTCCGGCAGCGTAACGGTGTTCGTCCGTCCTCATCACATACGCCTGCTTTCCGATGGCGAGGGCGCCGAGAATGTGATGGTTGGCACGGTTGCCAGCCTGGCCTATGCCGGGGAGGTTGTGCAGGTGGTGGTGCAAGCCGGGCCGGCGCTGATCCCGGTCGAGCTTGGCGCCCAAAACAGCATGTGGCGCGGATTGCAGCCGGGTCAGCCCGTTCGCGCAGGCTGGGCTGCGCGTGACACCATGTGCTTTGCGGCATGAGCCGCCGCACCGGCCTCCTGCTTTGCCTGCCGGGAGTTACCATTCTGGCTGTGGCGTTCGCATGGCCGATGTTGACCTTGTTCCGCATGAGCCTGAACCGCTCCGGGGATGGTGGCCAGCTGATCCTTGCCTGGTCCACGGACAGCTATGCGCATCTGCTGAGCGATGGATTCACCTGGACCCTCACGCGGGATAGCCTACTCCTTTCGGCGGTGGCGGCGACGGCTGCGGTGCTGCTCACCTATCCCATGGCGTTGATGCTGTTCCGCACCCAGAGTCGCTGGCGCGGGCTGCTTGCGGTCGTTGCAGTTACGCCGCTGCTGGTGTCCGGTACGGCGCGGGTGATTGGCTGGCTCGTCATTTTAGGCGATGGGGGCTTGGTCAATGCCTTGCTGGCGACCGTCGGGCTGCCTCCCGCGCATCTCATCAACAACCTGACCGGCGTCCGGATCGGCTTGACCGAGAGCGTGATGCCGTACGCGACCATGGCGTTGCTGGCCGGGTTCGGCCGCCTTGATGCAAGGTTGGAAGAGGCCGGGGCCACGCTCGGCGCCGCCCCCATGAATGTCTTCTTCCGCGTCACGCTGCCGCTGACCATCGGGGCCGCTGCCGGTGCCTGGCTGCTGGCCTTTGTCCTATCCATCTCCGCGTTCATCACGCCACACCTGATGGGAGGGGGTCGAGTCTTCGTTTTAGCGACCGAGATCTACGACGGTGCGACCCAGACGCTAGACTGGCCCGGCGCGTCCGCCCTGGCGGTGTTCACCCTCATCCTCTTGCTGGTGCTGCTCGGGGCACAAGGCCTGCTCGCACGGAGGCTGGCGCGTTGACCCGGTTGTTAGCCGCCGCAGGTTACGCTTTCCTGCTCGCGCCCTTGATGTTGGTCGCCGTGATGAGCGTCTCGGACGACGCGTTCCTGACTTTCCCCCCGAGTGGTTGGTCCTTTCGCTGGTATGTGGCGCTGTTCCAGAATGGCCCGATGCTGGCCGCGGCCCGCACGAGCGTCATCCTGGCCACCGTCGTGGCCGTGGCCGCGCTGGTAGCTGGCGTCCCAGCGGCGCTGGCGCTGGCGCGAGGTGCCGCTCCTCCGGGGGTGAAAGCCGCCCTGTCCGCACCGCTGCTGCTGCCGACGCTGATCGTCGGGCTCGGCCTGCTGCTCGTGCTGCAGCCGCTCGGATTGGTGGCGACATGGCCAGGCCTCGTCCTGGCACACTTGGTGATCGTGCTGCCCTTCGTTGTGCGCCTGATGACGACGTCTTTCTCGACCCTGGCGGCCGATGTGGACGAGGCGGCGGCGACCCTGGGCGCCGGGCCGTTCCGAGTGTTCACCCGCGTGACGCTTCCGCTTGCAATGCCCGGCGTGATCGCCGCTGGAACGCTCGCCTTTTTGGTCAGCTTCGACGAGACGGTGATCAGCTTGTTTCTGGCCGGCCCCCGGCTTGTCACGCTGCCGATCGCGCTGTTCCGGTATGCGGAAAGCCGCGCCGATCCCCTAGTCGCGGCTTTAGCGGTGGTCCTGATCCTCATCACCGTGCTGGTGGTCATGGTCGTGGACCGCTTGACCGGCCTCACCCGTTCGATCGGTCGCGTGTGATGGACGCTTCGTGCCGTTCGTTACTATGTGATTTGAGAATACCTTCAGTAAATCGCAACGGCTTGCTTGTTTATTTCGAAGTTGTTGGACGTGACCATACCAACTTCAACCAGGACTCACGGCGCATGACCCGGCACCCACTGTCGCAGTCCGATGCTCATAACCCGCCATGGCTGCTCGGTAAGCCTCTTCCAGGCGTCGCAGCAATGGTCAACGATGGCGGTGTATGAAGCGAACACGCGATTTGGAGAGCCTGTTGTTACGGATGAACTGCCGATATTCTCGACCGGGTTAAGCTCTGGGGCACTTGGCCGGGAGCGGGACGACGGTGATGTTGGGCGGCACGATCAGCCGCTCCGGAATGTGCCACCCGGCCTGATCCACCAGCAGGGCGCCGTGCTTTCCCGGCGTCACCCGCGCTGATCTCGGCCAGGTGCAGGCCCATTGCTTCGGTGTCGCACGACGGCAGCACGAGACCAGCCGTGGCGCCTGTCGCCGGGCAGATTGCGCCGAAGATGTAGGTCGATGCTGTGCGTTAGTCCTGTGGTGCGGACGGGTCTGGTGCCGCGCCGGGCCCAACGCCGGGTGATCTTGTTTTTCTGGCCGACCCTCGCCTCGTCGGCGAACCAAACCTCTATGCCGTCGGGGCCTACACCGCCGCGCGCCTGATCGCGTCCAGACGCGCGGGGAGATTTCTTTTAAAAGCCTCGATGGCGCCAGCCGCCTGGGCATGGAGGCGGGGCCGGGCCGACAGGCGGCGATACCCCATTTGGCGCAACTCGCGGCTCAGCGTCTGCTTGGATACGCTCACCTGAAACATGTCGAACAGCCATTGCACGAAATCGATCACGCGCCAGCGCACCACGCCATGGATGGGGGAAACGGGCCGTCCTCGAGCGCCTGGGCCAAGGCCGTCCGGCGCGCGTCGGTCAGATAGTTAGCCCTAAGTTGCAGGCTAGCAAGCGGCTTAGAGCACAAGGGCCGGGGCGTGATGGCGAGTGCGTAGTCTCCGTCTTTCCTGACGATTGGCGCCATTTCGTCTCCGGCTCGCCGTACCGGCAGCGACATTCGCGCAGAGCGCCGTGTGCAAGAAGGACGGCACCGATGTCTCGAACGCTACTGCACTCACCCGCGAGAACAAGTCTGGTTGCCCGGCCCCAAGCCACCGCCAATGCCCGGTCCCGCCCTCCGCTCACGAGCGCGGCGTGAACCTATTTTGCCGAGCGGGGCGGGTAGGATTACTTCGAAGTCGCCTCATGCAAACGCAGGACGGTTCGGGCGTTCGTGGAGCTCGTGGCCAGCGTGTTGATGGCGCCGGTGCGAAGGGCGCCCAGGATGGCGGCTGCCTTGGTGTTCTCGCTCGCGATGGCGATCACATTCGGGATGCGGCTGAGGTCGCGGGTGGTCAGGCCGATCACCCGGCCCTGCATGTTGGCGCTGGACGCACGGCCGTGAATATCGATGAAATCGTAGCCCATGATGTCGCCGATCGTCCCGGCCAAGCGGGCCTCCGCCACTTCCTGCGGCGAGAACCAGCCCATCCGGACCATGTTGCTGTCCTCGCTGAGGTCACCGATGCCGACGAGCGCGACATCGGCCCGGCGTGCGCGGTCGAGCGTCAGCTTGACGGTGTCGTTGAGGTAGAGTTCGTCGCGCAGGCCGGCATCCGCGACCAGGGCCGGCGCATACAACGTCTCGCTCTCGCCGCCGAAGCGCACGGCTAGACGGCGGCAGATGTGGTCGGGATTCATGTGCTCCCCCGCCCGGACGGACCCACCGATGGCGCACATGAACGTCACGGCGCGCCGGGTCGGCGCCACGCAGTCCGCGACGGCGGCGACGTTGCGGCCCATGCCGACCGCGACCGTCATGCCCTCGGTCAAGGTGCGCGAAAGATGGTTCGCCACCAGGCCCGCCACTGCCAGGCGTTGCGCCTCCGGATCGCGCTGGTCCAACGACACGAGCAGCCGGTCTATGCCGAAGGTGCTGATGAACTCCTGCTCGAGCTCATTGCTGACCCCGGGGTGCTGATGCACACGGATTTCTACGATGCCGTCCTCCCGCGCCCGCTTGAGCAACCGGCTGATCTTGGCGCGGGACAGCGAGAACCGGCGGGACAGCTCTTCCTGCGTGATGTCCTGGTAATAGTAGAGGCTGGCGATCTCGACCAATGTGTCCACCGAGATGTCGCCCCAGTCGGGGGTGCGTCGGATATCTTTCGATGCTGCGCTCACTAACCTTCTCCTCCTTGCACGATCCGAGTGCATTGCACAATTGCTCAGCCACTGAAATACGCATCATGCCTGGAACGTCGTTGCACAATGATTTTAGCCTTTCTCAACTCGATAAACAGCCACCTATGCCGCGCTTGCAGTAAGCGATCGCGCTTGCGTGTGAACGTTCGTGCATAGGCTTGACTGACTGTACGACGTTATGTGACGCTCGGTTAAAATCGGGAGGCCTGCGTGGCATACTCAGCAACGGCGATGACCGCATGAACCGGTTGATCGACGGTGCGGACGAAATGGTGGAGGATAGCCGGCGCGGCGATTTCGCGGCATGCCCCGGCTTGTTGCAGGAAATAAGCTATTCTTAGCTTGCGCCGCGTCGGCGCTGCCTCTTGCAGCTTGCTGCTGGGAACGCCGGCGGATGAGTTGACCAAACTGTTGCAAGACCAAGAAGGAGGCTCGCCATGAGTGATTCTGCAATCGCATCCCGGCCCAACGAACTGCCGAAGACGATGACCGCCGTCGTCGCCTATGCGCCCGGCGATTACCGGCTGGAAACCGTCGACGTGCCCCGCGCCGGCCCGGACGACATCATCATCGCCGTCGAGGCATGCGGGATCTGCGCCAGCGATATCAAGACGTTTCAGGGCGCGCCATCGTTCTGGGGCGACGACAAGGGCCAGCCCCGCTACGTCAAGGCGCCCATGATACCCGGCCATGAGTTCATCGGCCACGCCGTGGAGATTGGCGAGAACGTGGCCCGTGAGGGAAAGTACAAGGTGGGCGACCGCCTGATCTCCGAGCAGATCGTCCCTTGCGAGCACTGCCGCTATTGCAGGCGTGGCGAATACTGGATGTGCGAGCGGCACGATGTCTATGGTTTTCAGAATAACGTGAATGGCGGCATGGCCAAATACATGCGCTTCCCCAAGGAGTCGCGCACGCACAAGATACCGCACGACCTGCAGATGGAGCGCGCGGTGCTGGTCGAGCCCTACGCATGTTCCGTCCACGCCGTGAACCGCGGCCTAATCGGCCTGGACGACGTGGTCGTGCTCGCCGGCGCGGGGCCGCTGGGCCTGGGAATGGTCGGAGCCGCACGGCTCAAGAATCCAACGAAGCTGGTCGTGCTGGACACCAAGCCCGACCGGCTCGAACTGGCCAAGCGGTTCGGCGCCGATGTGGTGATGAACCCGTTGAAGGAGGATGTCGTGAAGGCCGTCAAGGACATGACCGACGGCTATGGCTGCGACGTTTACATCGAGGCGACCGGCCACCCGGGGGCGGTGACCCAGGGATTGAACATGATCCGCAAGCTCGGCCGCTTCGTCGAGTTCAGCGTGTTCGGCGAGGAGGTCACGGCGGACTGGAGCATCATCAGCGACCGCAAGCAGCTCGACCTTTACGGGGCGCATCTCGGTCCCTACTGCTACCCGCTGACGATCGCCGCCATCAATGACGGGCGCTTGCCGACCGAGGGCGTGGTGACGGACGTCATGCCGTTATCGGAGTGGAAGGCCGGGTTCGACAAGATGAAGAAGGGCGACGGCTCGATCAAGATCGTGCTTATTCCGGAATGAGAACCGGCCGGGCCGCCCGGGCGCGGCGATAACGGCCCGCGCCATCAAGGCGCGGCCGGCGAGGGGAGTGATGATGAGCAGGCGCGGCAAGGTGGATATGAGGTTCGCTGCGGGTGCGGGCGCTGTCCTGGTCCTGTGCGGCGCGATGGCCCTCGACACCAAGCTCGTCAAAATCGGCTCGGCCGAAGACGGGCAGGCCGGCGTCTTTTCCCCTGCGACCTATGGCAAAGCCCAGTTCCCGAGAGTGCGGGCCGCGGCCGAAAGCCGCGCCGTGGACGCCGCCACGCTGGCTGCGGCATTCGCCAAGGACCCGGCGGCGGCGGAGGTGCAGTATGGCGTGCCTTCGCCCGCCGGGCCCGAGTATGTCGTGAAGTTCACCGGCACGGCCGGAAAGCAGGATTTCGGCGTTTACGACGTCGCCATTCCCGGTGTTCCCGAGACCATACACGTGACCGTGCAAACCGGGCCAGCGATCAACGGAACCGATCTGCGCGACTGCACGGGCCTGATCAAGTTCGGAGATTTCAGCAACCAGATCGACTACCAGAACGCCGGCTCGGCGCTGAATAACGAGATGAAGCAGGAGGTGCTTTCGAAGGTCGATCGCTCCACTCTGACGGGCAAGACGATCATGGTCGTCGGCGCCTTCCAGTTGCTCGACCCGGCGGAGTGGGTGGTCACCCCTGTCACGCTGACGGTCCAATGAGCACCTCCCCGGCCAGCGCGGCAGCGACAACCGCGCCCGTCCCTGCGGACGCCGTGCTTTCGGCCCGCAACGTCAGCAAGACCTACGGCAGCACCCAAGCGCTGAAGAACGTCAACTTCGACATCCACCGCGGCAAGGTCACGACGCTGTTTGGCGAGAACGGCGCCGGCAAGTCCACGCTCATGAAGATCCTGTCCGGCGTCGTCGCCCCGACCGCGGGGGAGATCATGCTCGATGGGCGCCCGGTCACCTTCGCATCCACGGTGCAGGCCCGGGACAGTGGCATCTCCATCATTCACCAGGAGCTGAGCCTCGCCCCCAACCTCAGCGTGCGTGACAACATCTTCCTCGGGCGAGAGCTGCGGGGGCGCTCTGGGATCGATTTCGCCGAGGAAGCCCGGCAGACGAAGACCCTGATGGACGAGCTAGAGGAGGAGATCGACCCGATGACACTGGTCGAGGAACTCCGCCTCGGCCAGCAGCAGCTTGTCGAGATCGCCCGCGCGCTGTCCGTCAACGCACGTATCCTGATCATGGACGAGCCGACCTCGGCATTGAGCGCGGCCGAGGTCGGGGTGCTGTTCAAGGTCATCCGCGACCTCACCAGCCGCGGGGTGTCGATCGTGTATATCTCGCACCACCTCGAGGAAGCGCTTCAGATCACCGACTATGCCGTGGTGCTTCGCGACGGCGCCATCACGGCTGCGGCCGAGGCGAAAGACATCGACCTGCAGTGGATCGTCCACACCATGGTAGGCGACCATTACGACCGCGGCTCCCCGCCGGCCGGGTACGAGTTCGGCGCCGTGGTATTGTCGGCGAACGACATCTGCGTGGCGGACACGACCCGGACGGGTAGGCTTGTCGTGGACCACCTGACGCTGGACGTGCGGGCGGGCGAGATCGTCTGCATCTACGGGCTGATGGGTGCGGGACGGACAGAGCTGCTGGAGGCGATTGCCGGGCGGGTGCCGATCGTGTCCGGAGAGGTGCTGCTGCATGGCGAACCGGTGGCCGGGCTGAACATCGCGGGGCGCATCGCCAAGGGCCTGTGCCTCGTGCCCGAGGACCGGCAGCGCGACGGCTTGGTGCAGACGATGTCGGTGGGGGAGAACCTGTCCCTGGCCAGCATCGGCGCGTTCGTCAGGCTCATGCTCACGTCGCGGTCGCGCGAACGGGCGCTGGTGCAGCAGTCCATCCACAACGTCCACATCAAGACCGAGGGCGGTGATGCGCCCGTCGGCTCCCTATCCGGGGGCAACCAGCAGAAAGTCGTCATCGGCAAGATGCTGGCGACCCATCCGCAAGCGATCTTGCTCGACGAGCCCAGCCGCGGCATCGACATCGGCGCCAAGGCCGAGGTGTTCCGCCTGCTCGGTGAACGGGCGGCGCAGGGGCTCGCCGTCGTTTACTCGACGTCGGAAGTACAGGAATGCCTGAGTGTCGCGCACCGGATCGTCGTGATGAGCAAGGGGAGGATTTCCGCCGAGTTCGGGCCCGGCGTCGCCAAGGAAGACATCATGGCCGCCTCCGGCGAAGCCGTGGTGGCTTGAGACATGCAGCGGGAGGCTTGTGAATGACCCGAACGAACGCAGCAGCACAGCGCTCCACCCCGAGTTCGTTCGCCGGTGATTTCGACATCGTCAAGATATTGCTCGAGGGCCGCGCCTTCTTCGCGCTGATCGCGATCATCGTGGTCTTCTCGCTTATGTCGCCCTATTACTTCTCGGTCGCCAATTTCCTCACGATGGCGTCCCATGTCGCTCTCTTCGGCATCCTCGCGGTCGGCATGCTGCTGGTCATCCTGAACGGCGGGATCGATCTGTCGGTTGGCTCGACGCTCGGCTTATGCGGCGTGATCGCCGGGTTTCTGATGCAGGGCGCGACGTTTCCGGCACTCGGGTTCACGCTGTATCCACCGGTCTGGGTGGTGGTGGTCCTCACCTGCGCCCTGGGCGGCTTAGTGGGCCTGATCAACGGCGTGCTTGTCGCCCGTTTCAAGGTGCCGGCGTTCGTCGCCACCCTCGGCGTCATGTACGTCGCCCGCGGCGTGGCGCTGCTGATCACCAACGGTCTTACCTACAACAACCTCGGTGGCCGGCCGGAGCTGGGCAATACCGGCTTCAACTGGCTCGGCTTCAATCGGCTGCTCGACGTCCCGATCGGCGTGCTCGTCATGATCGTGGTGGCGCTTCTCGGCAATCTGGTCCTGACGCGTACCGCATTCGGGCGCTGGCTGTATGCGTCGGGCGGTAACGAACGCGCGGCGGAACTGTCGGGCGTCCCGGTCAAGCCGGTGCAGATCACCGTTTACGTCCTTTCCGGCATATGCGCCGCCATCGCGGGCCTGATCCTGTCGTCGCAGCTCACCTCCGCGGGCCCGACAGCGGGCGTGACCTACGAGTTGACGGCCATCGCCGCTGTGGTTATCGGCGGTGCGGCCCTGACCGGCGGACGCGGTACGGTGCGCGGCACCCTGCTCGGGGCGTTCGTCATCGGCTTCTTGTCCGACGGTTTGGTGATCATCGGCATCTCTTCTTATTGGCAGACGGTCTTCACCGGCGCCGTGATCGTACTGGCGGTGCTGCTGAACGCCGTGCGGTATCGCAAGCGCGGGGCGAAACCTAGGACGCCCACACCAGGTCATCCGACGCTCGCGCCGAAGGCGAGCTAGGACCGACAAGCCGTGCTGGTTCAATGCGGGCCGCAACAGGCCGCACCACCTCGATCGAAAGGGAGAAACATCTTGCTACGCAGAACACTGACATCGACCGCCGCCATCATCGCCTTGGCTGTTCCCGCCATGCTTTACGGTGCCGGACCGGCCAAGGCGGCCGGCGGCCTGATAACCATCATCGTCAACGATCCCTCCAACCCGTACTGGCTGACTGAGGGCAATGTGGCAAAGGCTCAAGCCGAGAAGCTCGGATATACGGCCAACGTCGGGGCCTCCAAGGGCGACGCCAACACCGAAAGCAACCTGATCGATACGGCCATCACCAACCGGTCCGTCGCGATCATCCTTGACCCGGCGAACGCCAGCGGGTCGATCGGCGCCGTGAAGAAGGCCATCGCCGCCAACATCCCCGTCATCCTGGTCAACGCGGAGATAAACCAGGAAGGCCTCGCCAAGGCGCAGCTTGTATCGAACAACGCACAAGGTGCAGCGCTCGGCGCCCAGCAGTGGGTGAAGGACGTGGGTCAAAAGGGCAACTTCGTCGAGCTGCTCGGCGCACCATCCGACAACAACGCCGCCACCCGGTCCAATGGGTTCAACACCGTGCTCAGCCAATATGCCGACCTCAAGAAGGTGGGGTCGCAGGTTGCCAACTGGGACCGGACGCAGGGCCACGACAAGATGCAGAACCTGTTGCAGGCCAACCCCAGCGCTATCGGCGTGATCAGCGGCAACGACGAGATGGCGCTCGGCGCGATCGCGGCGCTGAAGGAGGCGGGTAAGCTGTCGAGCATCAAGGTGGGCGGCTTCGACGGCTCTCCCGATGCCGTAGCGGCGGTCAAATCGGGAGAGATGGCCTATACCGTGCTGCAACCAGTGGCCACCTTTGCCGCCAAGGCGGTGGACGAGGCGGACTCGTTCATCAGAACCGGTAAGACGGGAGCGGCGACGGAGAAGCAGCTGTTCAACTGCATCCTGATCACCAAGGCGAACGTTGGACGTTTCGTCGGGCCGTTCACGCTCGGGAACTGATGGCAGGCGGGC
The DNA here is from genome assembly GCA_965246925.1 of Acetobacteraceae bacterium. Lineage (GTDB taxonomy): Bacteria > Pseudomonadota > Alphaproteobacteria > Acetobacterales > Acetobacteraceae > JANPPS01. The sequence goes on from OZ251994.1 coordinate 1,027,527, forward strand.
GGCTCGTTTCGACCGAGCCGCCCGCTCCTTTCTGCTCGCGCGGTAATGGCGGCAAGTATGCGTGCGTGGCCTGAAGGTGAAGGGCGTTGCCGGCAGACGTATGCCGTCAGCCTTGTTTAGAGCGCGATGACTTGACGCTGACTCGCCCTTGCGCGGCTCGACCGTGATCCGATCACCCTGTGTGCTGGGCAGGAGGCCAGCACGTATGGGTGGTCCCCTTTCCCAAGATCTTCGTAAGCGATTGAAGTAGAGGCTGGGTTGGAGCGGGGCGTCACAGCCCGCCGAGGCTGAGGTACTTGAGGTTGAGGTAGTCCTCGATGCCGTGGATCGATCCCTCTCGGCCGATGCCGCTGTCCTTTACGCCACCGAACGGAGCCTCCACCGTCGTGATGATACCCGCGTTGATCCCGATCATGCCGCTCTGCAGCGCACGGGCGACGCGGAAGGTGCGGGCGAGGTCGCGGGTGAAGAAGTAGGCGGCGAGGCCGAATTCGGTGGCGTTCGCGGCGTCGACGGCCTCCTGCTCATCGTGGAAGCGGAACAGCGCCGCGACGGGGCCGAACGTCTCCTCGTGGGCAATGAGCATGTCCGGCGCCGCATCGGCGATGATGGTGGGTTCGAAGAAGGTCTTGCCGAGCGCATGACGCTGGCCCCCCAGCAGGATGCGGCCACCCTTGTCCCGCGCATCCTGAACGTGCGCCTCGACCTTCGCCAGGGCCGCCTGGTTGATCAGCGGTCCTTGCTCGACACCGGCCTCGAAGCCGTTGCCGACCTTCAACTGCCCGACGCGTTCAGCCAGGCGCCGCGCGAACTCGTCGTAGATGCCGTCCTGGACGTAGAAGCGATTGGTGCAGATGCAGGTCTGGCCGCTGTTGCGGAACTTGCCGGCGACGGCGTTCTCGACTGCGATATCGAGGTCGGCGTCGTCGAAGATGATCGTGGGCGCGTTGCCGCCGAGTTCCATGGAGAGCTTCTTCATGGTCCCGGCGGACTGGGTGTAGAGCAGCTTGCCGACCCGGGTCGAACCGGTGAAGGTGATTTTGCGGACCAGCGGGTTGGCGCTGAGTTCGCCGCCGACCGCGGCGCCGTCGCCGGTGACGACGTTCACCACGCCTGCGGGAACGCCGGCCTTCTCCGCCAGCACTGCATAGAGCAGGCCGCAATAGGGGGTGAACTCCGAGGGCTTGATGACGATCGTGCAGCCTGCCGCGAGGGCTGGTGCGACCTTGCGCGAGAGCATGGAGAACGGGAAGTTCCAGGGCGAGATCGCGCCGACGACGCCGACCGGTTCGCGCATTACCAGGATTTGGCGGTCCTTCCAGGGCGAGGGAATGATCTCGCCGTTGATGCAGTTCTTCGAGCCAGAAGCCCGTCTTGCGGCCGGTGTCGCCGAGTTGGTCGTGGGAGGTGAGTACCATGAGAATTTTCATGTTGCTTTTCCTAAAGGTGACGTGGGGAGAAACCTGTCTGGAATAGACCGGTCGTCTAATTATAAGGCACGGCAACGGGCGTAGTTCAAGGTGTCGCCGACACCTTCTGCGTTTAGTGAGGAAGGTGCAGGATTTGACGGGTTGTCGTCATTGCGGCCTCGAACGGTTGGGTGCCGCGGACGATCTTCACCATGACGCTGGCTCCAAGCCAGAGCTGGTAGAGGCTCTGCGCCACGCAGTCCGGATCGCCATCGATCGATAGCGACCCTTCGGCGACGCCGGCCTCGATGGCCGTCGCCAGGCGCTGGGTGATCCCGGACGTGCCGTGTTTCAGGGCCGAGCGCATGGCCTCGGACAAGTCGGCGACCTCCGCGCCCAGCTTCACGGCAAGGCACTTCCCTTGGCAGTCCAAGAAGGACTGGGTCTCCTGCCATTGCTGCCAGTAGGTCATCAGGCGCTGCGCCATGGTGAGGCCAGGCTGGCGAAGCATCTCATCGAGGTCGGCCAGGTAGTCCTCGAAGTAGGCCGTGAGCATTGCCTCGCCGAACGCCTCCTTCGAGGCGAAGTAGTGGTAGAACGATCCCTTCGGCACCCTGGCCCCGGCCAGGATCTCGTTGAGGCCGACGGCAGAGAAGCCCTTGCCGGCCATGATGCGCTGGCCGGTTTCGAGGATGCTCTGACGAACATCGACTGCGTCCCGCGGGACTGAGGTGTTCATGGACACCTTAAAACACAAAACAGACCAGTCGTCTAGAACTATGTCGACTGCTTGGAAGGACCTGCAAGCGGTTGGCGGTCACTTGACCCTACCCTAGGCCTGCTTCCCGATCGCCACCATGGCGCGCGTGCTCGGCATGTTAAGGCTGGTTCCTACGCGGGGCGGCAGCGACCGCCGTCCAGCCACGGATCGGTCGATGCGGCTCTGCCAAGGCGCGTTCGGACTGTGCACGCTAGACCGACATCGCTCTGACTGGAATCGCTCTTGCGATCCAGGCAGGGCGATGAAGTCGGTCGCCCAAACAAAAACCTAGATTGCCGCCCTGACACAGTCAGGGCGATAGCGGTCTAGGTCGCGCCAAGACCTACGGCGCACCGCGCGTCCACGCCGATCTGCGGCGCCGAGGCGAGCGACATGGCCCTGCCAGCTGCGGTGTCCACCAATCCGGGTCAATCCCACGCCGGCGATCGGACCAGAATCAGCTGCAGGACGGCCGGCGAGCTGGCGTCGGAGTTCAAGGGCCAAGATCGGATGAGCATAGATGCCCCTGCGGGAACCAGCAGACGGCCCTCGCCGTTGCCCGGCGATACCGGCAACTGTGCGGCCGCATCGCGGGCCCGGGAAGAAGTCGTCCGGGGCGCATTGTCGCCCTGGCCCGCACGCGACTCGCGTAGGGGTCGAAAATCGAACTCTGCAGCTTCAGATTGCTTACAGAGTAATTAGCGAATTAAGCCGAATTTATGCCTGAGAACAGGCTATGATAGTGTACGCTGTAGAGCTCTATAAGCGCGCCGTGCCCACAATGTTGCTTAAATTGCGATTTACGGGTTCTCAGGCCCCCTACTCCGCGGTATTCGGCAAGTAGATTGGGGGGCGGCGTGGGCCCGGTAGGAGCTGAAATGTCGGGCCATGTTTATTCTGCCAACCCTCAATTTCGTAACGAAATACTAGCCGCGCTTCCCGCCTCCGAGCTGCAGCGGCTCCGGCCCTTCCTCACCCGTGGCCGAATGGTCAGCGGTCAGTCTCTCCATGACGCGGGCGAGTCGATTCAACAGGTGTTCTTCTTCGAAGAGGGTTTCGCCTCTCTCGTCGCGATCGCCGATGAGGGCAGCAACGGCGTGGAGGTGGGCGTCGTGGGACGGGACGGCATGGTCGGTTTGGGCGCTGCATTTAGTGTGGGCGCCAAGTCCTATACGCATTCCCTCGTGCAATTGGCGGGCATAGCCTATCGAATGCCCGGTGCCGCGTTACGGGCAGCGATCCCGGATTGCCCTGTGCTGCTCTCCGTACTGCTGCGCAGCTACGAGGCGCTGAACGCACAGTCCGCGCAAACCGCGGCCTGCAACAGCCGGCATGTATTGACGCAGCGCTGTGCCCGCTGGCTGCTGGTCGCGCATGACCGGGCCGATGGCAACGAGCTGTTGCTGACCCAGGAGTTCCTGTCCGTGATGCTCGCCGTACGCCGGTCGGGCGTTACCGTGGCTGTGGCGACGCTGGGGAACGCCGGGCTGATCCGCACCACGCGCGGGCGCATCTTCATCGCCGACCGCCCGGGCCTCGAGGCCGCCGCTTGTTCCTGCTATATGCGGCTGAAGCGCTTTACGGCGGGCCTGGCCGAAGAGGCTACCCCTCAACCGGTCCCATCGTCTTGATAAGATCGAACACGCGTTTCCGGACCGCCGGGTCGGTAATGCGGTAGTAGGCGCGAACCAGTTCCAGCGTTTCCCGCCGGTTCAGATTGTCATCGACTCCGTAGGCGTCCTGCGCCTCCGCAAACCCGCCGGCGGCACGGGTGGTCTGGTAGGTGCCATGCAGGTTGGCCAGCGGCTCGGGCATATCATCGAAGAAGAACGAGATCGAGACATCTAAAACCCGGGAAAGATCAAATAGGCGCGATGCACCCACCCGGTTCACGCCCCGCTCATACTTTTGCACCTGCTGGAACGTTAGGCCCAATGCTTCGCCCAGCCGCTCTTGCGACATGCCCATCAAAGTCCGGCGCAGCCGGATCCGGGCACCGACATGGGTGTCTATTGGGCTGGGGCGAGATTCTTTGTCGCCGTTGGCGGTTACGCTGGTTGAAGCCATTTTGCTCTCCAGTGCGCTGATCGAGTCGCGCAAGCTGCGACGATAGCTAGACCTGCAACCGGTAATTGTCAACGCTCGTAGTGTATTTTGAAGCATATCCCGCGAATTAGTTTGACCGGTCAATTTAGAGACGGTGAACCTGCATTCTCGAACGGTTGCCCAAGAACGCCGCCGCGACGCTCGCCGCCGCTAGAATGCCCGGAATCACAAGGCCCCAGCGGGAAAATGACGTGGCCGGACGCTTACCCGGAAGCGCTATGGTGAGCGTAGCCGGAACACCCATCGCCGACCGGTCCAGCTCTCGCCCCCGCGCATCGAATCCGGCCGATATTCCCGTATTAGCCGCCCGCATGACCGGCAAACCTTCTTCAACCGACCGCATCCGAACCGCCGCCAAATGCTGCCGCGGGCCGGTCGAGTTTCCGAACCAGGCATCGTTCGTGATGTTGACCAGCCATTCCGGGCGGTCCGCCTGATCCACGACCTGCGCAGGAAAAATAGCTTCGTAGCAGATCATGGGGCCAAACGCGGGCACGCCAGGCAGGCGGAGCGTGGCCGGGCCGCGGCCGAAGCCGAAGCGTCCAGGCACGATCTGAATGCTGAACGGCACCCAAGTCGGCGCGAACTCCCCAAACGGCACCAGGTGCCACTTGGAATACAGCGGCGCCACGCTGCCATCGGCGCCCATCGCGACCAGGCTGTTCAATGGCAGGTTCGCCGGGTCATTGCTGGGCTCGCCCTGGGTGAAGGTCAAGCTGCCTACCAGCGCGGCGCGGGCCGGGGCGGCCGCGGCCAGGATGGCGGCGCGGGCGCCTGGGTCGGTTTGCAACAGAAAGGGCGTGCTGGACGTCTCCGGCCAGATCACGATCAGGGGACCCCGCACCGCCGCCACAGCCTCACGCGTCAGGGCCAGATGCCGCTGAAACGCCTCCCGCGCGAGCGCCAGGCTCCACTTCTCGCCCTGATGCACGTTGCCCTGGATCAGCACGGCCGTAAGCCCCGTTCCCGGCGGCTCGGGCGCCTGTAGCCGAATGAGGCCCGCCGTCGCCCAGCCGGCGAGGATCACGGCCATGCCGAGTACGGCCGGGCGGCCCAGCGTCACCATTCCGGCTAGAATCAGCGTAACGAGCGTGAGGCCCGGCGTGCCGATCCAGGCTGCGGGCTGGATCATGATGTCGCCGGCCAGACCGGGAACGGCCCATACGCTGCCGAACGGATTCCAAGGAAAGCCCGTGCCCACGAACTGCCGCGCCAGGTCGAACAGCGTCCATAGCCCGGCCAGGCCGACAACCCGCCGCCAGCCCGCCGGCACGAGCCGCGCCAACCCGCACGGTGCGGCGATGAAGACTGCCAGCAGCGCCGACAGCGCCGGTACTGCTAGCGGCACGAGCCACCAATACCGGGCCGATTCCAGCATGATGGCCTCGGTGATCCAATACAGCCCCACCACATGATGGCCGAGCCCGAACCAGAAGCCCCGCCGCGCCGCGGCCCACGTGCCGGATGCCGCGCCGATCAGCAGCAATAGCCCGGGAAACGCCAGCAGCAGCGCCGGCAGGATATGCAGCGGCGGTAGCGCCATTGCGCTGAGTATGCCCAGACCGGCCGCCGCCACATCCGCGCGCCAGCCCCGGGCCGACATCAGCCACCTCATGGTCGGACCACGCAGGCCGCCGGCGGCGCGTCTCCGCGCAAGACGGCGGCGATGCATTCGGCGGCCATGACGCCCATGGCGACCATACTGGCCGGCGTTACGCCCGCCACGTGTGGCGTCACGATCACGCTGGGATGGCGCCGCAAGAGGTCGTCCTGACGGGGCGGCTCCTGCTCGAACACATCGAGCCCGGCGCCGGCGATGTGGCCGGAGTTCAAGGCAGCCAGCAGCGCCGTCTCGTCGATCAGCCCGCCGCGCGAGGTGTTGATCACGAAGGCGCCCCGCGGCAACTGCGCCAGTTCCGCACCACCTATGATGTGCCGGTTGGCCGCATTCACCGGCAGGTGCAACGACAGCACGTCCGACCGGGTTAGCAAGGCCGGCAGTTGGCCAGAACCGGACCGGGTCAGTGGCATGACGTCCATGCCGAACGCCCCGGCCAGCCGCCCCACCGACCGCCCGATCTCGCCATAGCCCAGCAGCCCAAGCCGCAGCCCCGCCACATCCCCCACCTGCGTGGCCGCGTCCCGCCAGCCGCCAGCCGCCACGCTGGCAGCCTGGCGCGGCAGGTCTTTCACCAACGCCAAGATCAGCGCCACCGTATGCTCCGCCACCGCCCGCGTGTTGGACCCCGGCGACCGGGTGACCACGATGCCCCGCCGTGCGGCCTCCACAACGTCCACATCATCCACACCCACCCCATGCCTGGCGACGATCCTGAGGCTGGGAACCCGTTCCATCACGGCCGCGGTCACCGGCCCCTGCCGGGACAGGATAGCCACCGCGCCGAGGCTTGCGGCCAATTCACCGATAGCCTCCGCCGTGGGATAGGGCGGCATGTAGTGCAGCACGCCCCCGACGGCTTCGATCAAGGCGACCGCCGGCGCCGCGAGGCGCGGGGAGGTCATGACGACGTGCATGGCGCCCTATTCCGGCGTATCGCTGCGCTGCCGCTCGTAATGGCGGTAATATTTGTCGGTGACCAGCCCGGTCTTCAGGATGACCGCAACGTCCGTCGTGTTGAATTGAGTATCCACCACCGCCCCGTCGCCGATGCAGCCGCCAATGCGCAGATAACCCTTGATCAGCGGTGGCAGCGTCTGGATCACCCGGCGCGGATCGAAGCTCGACACCGGGACCCGCCGCATCTCCACATACCGGTCCGGCTTGGCGCGGGGCCGGAGCGCGGGCGGCGCGAGGTGGTGCTCGTAAAGGAACGACAGCTCGACCGCCAGCCGCTCCGGATCGGTGCCGGGCAGGCTGGCGCAGCCGAACATGAGGTCTATCTGGTTATGGAAGACGTAGGCCGCGATGCCGCGCCAGAGCAGCTGCATGACGGCCCGTCCGCGGTATTCTGCATCGACGCAGGAGCGTCCCAGTTCCAGCACGCGTCCGGGAAAATCGGTGATGGGCGATATGTCATACTCGTCCGCCGAGTAGTAGCGCCCCGCCGCGCTGGCGCCCGAAGGGGCCAGCATCCGATAGGTGCCCACCACGCCTTCCGGGCCCGGGCCGATCGAGTGGTCTATGACCAGCAGATGGTCGGCATAGGCATCGAACTCGTCCCGGTCGCGCCCGGTCAGGCGCGTGGCCTCGTCCGCATGGGCGCCCATCTCGGTGAAGAAGATCCGGTACCGCAGCGCCAATGCGGCGTCGACCTCATCCAGCGTCTCCGCGATCCGAACCCCGAGATTGCCGGCGCGCAGCTCACCCATGCCGGGTAAGGCGATAACCGCGGCAGAGTTGATCGCAGAGTTGATAGCAGAGTTCATACGGTCACGTCAGGCTGCAGCTCCGGCGTAGCCCGGCGCGTGCTGTCATCACGGCGCGCCCGCGGCTCTGCCGTCCGGCGCCCGAATAGTTCGAGCCGGTGTGAAACCAGATCGAACCCCAGGCGTGCGGCGATGGCGCGGATCAATTCGTCGTGCACGGCATCCCCGAACTCGATCACACGTCCGGATTCCACGTCGATCAGATGATGGTGCGGCCCGTGTTCGGTCGGTTCGTAACGGGCCCGTCCGCCGCCGAAGTCCCGCCGCTCCAATATGCCCTTTTCCTCGAACAGCCTTACCGTGCGGTAAACGGTCGCGATCGATATGTGCTTATCCAGCCCCGCGGCACGGCGGTATAACTCCTCCACGTCCGGGTGATCGGCCGCGTCCGACAGCACACGGGCGATGACCCGGCGCTGCCCGGTCATCTTGAGGCCGCGCTCCACGCACAGACGCTCGATTCGCGAATCGGGGGGCGGTTTCATGGTATCCCCAGGAACATGCTTGCGCGGTGTCAGCACGAACCTGGGTTAGCCGAGATCACCCCCGCTTGTCCAATCGGACGCGCGTCTTCCCGCAGCGTCAGCGCGCGCGGGGCTTGGTGCCGAGGCCGATCTTCTTGGCCAGCGTCGAACGATGCTTGGCGTAGTTCGGTGCGACCATCGGGTAATCCGGTGGCAGCTGCCACTTTTCCCGGTATTGCTCCGGGGTCATGTTGTAGCTGGTCTTGAGATGCCGCTTCAGCATCTTGAGCTTCTTGCCGTCTTCAAGGCAGATGATGTGGTCTGGGAAAACCGATTTGCGCACCGGAACGGCCGGCAGTTGCTTGTCGGGAACGACCTGCTCCTTTCCGACGCCGGCAAGAGTGCGATAGACCTCCTGGATCAAATTCGCCAAAGCATCCGGTGCTACCGAGTTGTTGGAGACATGAGCCGATACGATCTGGGCTGTGAGGCCCAGCACGTCAGCATTACCGGTGGACTCAGTCATTGATCTTCCCTTTATGCAATCCGCTTATCTGCATATACGGTCTTATTGAACCGCTTCGCAATACTGACTTGCCAAGAAATAGAGAGATTAGCCATGAATCAGTCAGTGCTCGATATCACCCGTGACGTCTGCCCAATGACATTCGTGCGTACAAGATTGGCGCTCGACAAGTTGTCGTCTGGTGACACACTTGTTGTGCGCCTTTGTGGTGACGAGCCGGTGCGCAATGTTCCACGCACCTTGACCGAACAAGGGCACACGGTGATCGAACAATCGACAGGCCCCGACGGCGTCGTGACCCTGCGCGTGCAGAAAAAGAGCTAAGCCGGCACGCCCTTGGTGGTCGAATACTCGAAGTGAAGCGCAGTATCCGGGTACACCAGCGGATGGATCGCGTGCGCCGCCATCGCACCCTCGCTGAACCCCTGGAGGATCAGCTTCAGCTTGCCGGGATAGGCCGCGACGTCGCCGATGGCGAAGATGCCCGGGACCGACGTCTCGCACGTAGCTGGCGTCACCTGCACATGATGCTGATGCAGCGCCACGCCCCAGTTGGCGATCGGGCCCAGATCCATCGACAGGCCAAAGAACGGCAGCAGATGCGTGGCGTCCAGGCTGCGCACCGCGCCCTCCATGGTCGCAACTTCGACGGCATCGAGCCGGCCGTCCACGCCGTGCACGGCGTGGAGCTGATACGGCACGACCAACTCCACGCTCCCATCGGACGCGGCCCGGTCCAGCTGCGCCGCCGTCTCAGGCGCGGCACGGAACTTGGGACGGCGGTGCACCACCCAAACCTTCTCCGCCAGGTCTTTTAAAGACAGCGCCCAATCGACCGCGCTATCCCCGCCACCGGCGATCACCACCCGCTTGCCGCGCAGTTCCTCGCGCTTGCGCACGGAATACCGCACCGCGCCGCTGGCCTCGAATGCGGCCAAGCCGTCGAGCGGCGGACGGTTCGGCCCAAACGCCCCGGCGCCAGCCGCCAGGATCACGGCACGCGCGTGCACGACATCCCCCTCATCGGTCCCCAGCCGAAACGCCCCGGACTGGCCCTCCAATCGGGTGATCCGGCGCCCGAGCAGGCGAGGCACGCCGAATGGCGCAATCTGCCGGTCCAGATTCTCGATCAGGTGCCCCGCCTCGATCGCGGGGTGGGCGGGGATGTCGTAGATAGGCTTCTCCGGATACAACGCCGAACACTGCCCGCCGATCTCACCCAGTGCATCGATCAGCACGGAACGCAGCTTCAACATCCCGCACTCGAACGCCGCAAACAGCCCCACAGGCCCTGCGCCAAGGATGGCGACATCCGTCTCTATAATGCTCATGCCCTTGATCTAACGGCTTTACCCAGGGGTTCAAGCGCCCTTCCGTATCGCAGGCTTCCAGCCCGCCCTCCGGTAGCGGGAATTGCCCGCCCCGGCCCAAAAGCGCATGCTGCCGCCGTGTTAGCCCTCCCCACCCTGGCCGATACCGAGGCGCTCGGCGCCCGGATCGCTACTATCCTTCGCCCGGGCGACGCCGTGTTGCTCGAGGGTCCGCTCGGGGCAGGGAAGAGTGCCCTGGCCCGCGCCATTCTCCGCACCCTCACGCACGACCCGGCGCTCGAGGTGCCCAGCCCGTCTTACACGCTGGTGCAGGGCTACGATACGCCGGCCGGCCCGGTGCAGCACTTCGACCTCTGGCGCCTCGACGGACCCGGCGCCTTGCTGGAACTCGGCTGGGACGAAGCGCTGGACGGCATCGCCATCGTGGAATGGCCCGATCGGCTAGGCCCGCTCACGCCGCCGGATGCGCTGCACATTATCCTGGCGCTGAATGGCGAAGGCCGGGTCGCGGCCCTTCGCGGCTGGGAGGGCCGGCTGTGAACCTGCACAGCATCCCGGCGCATCTGCCATTCCTGGACACACTGGCCGCCTGGTGGCTCGAGCGCCAAGGCCCGGACCCGCTCGCGGTCGCAGACGGCCTGATCCTGTTGCCGACCCGGCGTGCCGCGCGCGGCCTCACGGACGCGTTCCTGCGCGCCTCCGCCGGGCGGCCGTTATTACTGCCGCGCATCGTCGCGCTGGGCGCGCTGGACGAGGCGCCACTGGCCCTGGCCGGCATGCTCGACCTGCCGCCTGCCGTGCCGCCCGCCACCCGCCTAGCCGTGCTGACCCGGCTCGTCATGACACTCGAGGGCCGGCATGGCGCGCCGGGCACCGCGGACCGCGCCTGGCCCTTGGCGGTGGAACTGGCGGCGCTGCTGGATGAGGCGCACCGGGCAGAGATCAGCCTGCATGACCGCCTGCCGGACGCCGCGGCGCTGGAGCACGCCGAGCACTGGGACCGCACGATCAAGTTCCTCGACATCGTCACCCAGGCCTGGCCCGCTTGGCTCGAGGAACAAGGCTTGATCGACGGCGCCGACCGCGCCCGGCGCCTGCTGGACCGGCAGTGCCTGGCGTGGAAGGCCGCGCCCCCGCCCATGGACGTCATCATGGCCGGCACCACGGGCGGCGTGCCGGCGGTGGCCCGGCTGATGCGCGTCGTGCTGCGGCTGCCCCGTGGCATGGCGATCCTTCCCGGCCTCGATCACGCCATGCCGGACCCTGTGTGGGACGCGCTGGACGACGGGCATCCGCAGGCCGGATTGCGCCGCCTGCTGTCCACGCTGGCCGCCACGAGGGGGGACGTGACGCCCTGGCCCGCGCCCGCCAGCGCGCGCGGTGACGCCATCGCCCGGGCCCTGCTGCCGGCCCGTGCGCTAGGCGCCTGGCGGGAGCCGTTCACGCCGGACCTCGGCGCCCTCACGCGCCTCACCGCCGCCGACCAGCAGGAGGAGGCGGTCGCCGTCGCCCTCATCCTGCGGAACGCGCTGGAAACGCCGCACGCCAGCGCCGCTCTGGTCACGCCGGACCGCGCGCTAGCCGGGCGCGTGGCGGCGGAACTGCGGCGGTATGGCGTGATCGCCGATGACAGCGCGGGCGAGCCGCTGAGCGACACCCCACCCGCGATCCTGCTACGCCTGCTAGCCCGCGTGGTGGCGGAGGGGTTCGGCCCGGTCGCGCTGCTCTCCGTCCTGAAACATCCCCTGGCCGCGCTGGGCCTGAGCCCCGCGCAATGCCGCGCCGCCGCCCGTAGGCTGGAACGCGCTTGCCTGCGCGGTCCCGCCCCGGCCCCCGGCCTGACCGGCCTCCGCGCCGCGGCCGGACGTGCGCAGCCGGAGCGCACGGCAGATTTGCTTGACCGGCTCGACGCCGCCTTCGCCCCCATCCTGGCCATCGCCACCCAGCCGGACGCGACACCGGAGGCGGCACTGCATGCCCTGATCGCCTGCGCCGAGGCCGTCACCGCCACCGACGCCGAACCCGGCATCCTGCTATGGTCCGGCGAGGAGGGTGAGGCGCTGGCCGAGCACCTGGCCGCCCTGCTCGCGGCATTACCGCTCATTCCGCCCCAACCGGTCGGGACACTGCCGGGCTTGCTGGAGGCCTCGATGGCCGGCATCATGATCCGCACCCGCCGGGCCCTGCGCGGCCTGTCCGGCGGCGAGCATCCGCGGGTGGCGATCCTGGGCCTGCTGGAAGCCCGGCTGCAGCATTTCGACGTCCTGGTTCTGGGCGGCCTGGCCGAGACGGTCTGGCCCCCCGCCACCGACCCTGGCCCCTGGATGAGCCGCCCGATGCGCGCCCGCGCCGGCCTGCCCTCCCCTGAGGAGATCGTGGGCCAGATGGCGCATGACTTCGCCATGCTGACGGGCGCCGCGCCCGCGATCGTGCTGTCCTGCCCCGCCCGGCGCGAGGGCGCCCCCGCCGTCCCGGCCCGCTGGCTCGTGCGGCTGCAGGCGTTCTTGGAAGGCCACGGCACGGCGCTCACGCCGCACCCGGCCGCACACTGGGCGCAGGCGCTGGATCAGCCGGACGGTGACCCCCGCCCGGTCCGCCCCCCCGCACCCCGCCCGCCCGCCACCGCCCGCCCGCGCCGCCTGAGCGTGACGGAAATCGAGACCTGGCTCCGCGACCCCTACGCCATCTATGCCAAGCACGTGCTCCGGCTCCGCAAGCTCGACCCGCTAGAGCAATCGGCCGACGCGGCGGATTACGGCATGATCGTCCACGCCGCGCTGGCCGCATTTTTGGCCACGCTGCCGCCCACCTACCCGCCGGACGCCGCCGGACGCCTGCGTATCGAGATGGCCCGCGCTCTCGACGCCGCCGGCCTCCGCCCCGCTTTGACCGCCTGGTGGCGCCCCCGCCTCATGCGCATCGCGGACTGGGTGGCCGCGGCCGAAGGTGAGCGCCGCCAGGTGCATAGCCCCACGCTGGTCCGTACCGAGGCCACGGGCATCTGGGCCGTCCCGCACGCCAGTTTCGAACTGACGGGCCGCGCCGACCGGATCGAGCGCCTACCGGACGCCACCATCGCCATCCTGGACTATAAGACCGGCACCACCCCCAGCAGCGAGGACGTGAAAGCGGGCCTTGCCCCGCAACTCCCGCTCGAGGCCGCGATGGCCCGCGCCGGCGTGTTCGGCGAAGACCTGGCCGGACGCGCTACGGAGTTGACCTACTGGCACCTTACGGGCGGGTTCACGCCGGGCACGGTGAAACAAGTCGTGAAGGAGAACCCGGCGGAGGTGGCCACCAAGGCCGAGCAGGGCCTGATCGCCCTCATCCACGCCTACGACGACGCCGCCCGCCCCTACCTCTCCCAGCCCCACCCCGGCACCGCCCCCCGCTTCACCGATTACGCGCAACTGGCGCGCGTAGCCGAGTGGACCGCGGTCGAGGATGAAGAATGAGCGGCCTCCTTCCCCCTCTCCCCTCGGGCTACGGCGGTCACGCATGTGCGAATCAATTTTGACTGGCGTTCGGGTTGGTTTTCCGAATCCATGACTGGTGTTCATGGAGCGATTCGCAGGAGTGATGACACCCTTGGTTCCTTTGGCGACGCGCGGTTGCGGCGGGTAGGTGCGCGTTTGCTGGCGGCGATGCAGAACGCGCCCACGATGTGTTTGCATGCTCTGGCTGAGACCCGCAACGAGGCTCTCCGCTTTGGTCAGTTCCTCGACAACCCGGCCGTGAGTGCGGACGAGATGCTGGTGCATACGGGCCGGGTCACTGGCCGACGCGCGGCCGGCCGGCATGCGTTGGCGGTTCAGGACACGACCGAGCTGCACTTCGCCTCGCACGGGGCGAGCAAGCGGGGGTTTGGCCGGGCAGGCAACGGAGAGGACATCGGCCTGTTCCTGCATCCGACGGTCGCCGTCGATGCTGCCACGGGCGGCGTGATCGGCCTTGTGGGTGCCCAGGTGCTCAACCGGACCGAGGGCCTGGTGGCCGACCGTAACACCCGGGCCGCCGACGCCAAGGAGTCGCGCCGTTGGCTGGCGGGGGCCGAAACCGCTGCGGCCGTTCTGGAGGACGCGGCGCTGGTGACGGTCGTCGCCGACCGCGAGAGCGACATCTACGACCAGTTCGCCCGCCGGCCCGAAGGTGCCCACCTCCTGTGCCGGGCGGCACAAGACCGGGCCTTGACGACCGGGTCGCGGCTGTTCGCCAGTTGTGCATCGTGGCCCGAGCAGGACCGCGTCTGTATCGAGATACCCGCGCGCGGGCCGCGTCCGGCGCGCTCGGCCCAGGTTGCGATCCGGTTCGGCGAGGTCACGCTGAGACGCCCGGCCAAAGCGGCCCGGAGCCTGGCCGAAACGGTGACCTTGCGCGTCGTGGACGTGCGCGAGGTCGGGGTGCCGGAGGCAATGACGGAGGATAAGGATGCGGTGCATTGGTGCCTGCTGACGACGCATGCCGTGCCGGATGTGACGCGGGCCCGCGAGATCGTCGGCTGGTATCGGCTGCGCTGGACGATCGAGCAGGTGTTCCGCACGCTCAAGAGTGCCGGGGCAGAAGCGGAGAACTCGCAAGTCGTCGAGGCACGACGCTACGTCAAGCTGGCGGTGACGGCGCTGATCGCGGCGGTGCGGATCGTGCAGATCGTGGTAGGGCGCGACGCCGCGACCGGCCAGCCGCTGAGCGACGCAGCCGATCCAGCCGACACGCCGATGCTGAAGTCGTGCTGCGCCAAGCTCGAAGGCCGGACGGCGGCGCTGAAGAACCCCCATGCCGACGACACGCTGGCCTGGTTCGCCTGGATCGTCGCCCGCCTCGGCGGCTGGTCCGGATATCACTCGAGAGGCTACAAGCCGCCCGGACCCAAGATCATCGCCCGAGGAGTGCTGAAACTCGACGGGATCAAACAAGGGTGGGCCCTCGCTCATTCCGCAAATGTGTGACTCCCGTAGCCCGGGGGGAGAGAGGGCGGCAATCCCTGACCAAGCACCCATGACTCCCCGCACCCGCGCCATCACCGAGCAGCGCCAGGCGTCGGACCCCGCCGTCTCGGCCTTCGTCGCCGCCAGCGCCGGGTCAGGGAAGACCAAGCTGCTGACCGACCGAATGCTCCGGCTCATGCTGGGCGGGGCTCCGCCGGGGCGTATCCAGTGCCTGACGTTCACCAAGGCCGCCGCCGCCGAGATGGCGCTCCGGCTCCAACACCGGCTGGGGCGCTGGGTGACGCTCGATGACCCGGCGCTCGATCAGGAATTGGCGGACCTACTCGTCCCCGCCACCACGGACACACGCCAAAAGGCCCGCGCCCTGTTCTCGGACGTGCTCGACCTGCCCGGCGGCATGCGGATCGGCACCATCCACGCCTTCTGCCAATCCCTCCTGCGTCGCTTCCCGCTCGAGGCGCTGATCTCCCCGCAATTCCGCTTGGTCGAGGACGCCGACGCCAAGCTTGCGATGGATCAGGCCCGTGAAGGCGTGCTGGCGGAGGCGGCGCCGGGCACGCTCGACGGCCTGGCCGGGCTGGTCAACGCCGGGACGTTCGGCACGCTGATCGCCATCTTGGCCAATCAGCGGCAGCGGCTGACCCCCTTTCTGGCCCTGGCCGAACCACGGCGCCAAGCCGCCATCCGCCGTGCGTTGGCCGTGACCGCCCAAGACGAGCACGAGGTGCTGGACGACGCCGTCGGCTGGCCCGGGGAGGCGGCGCTGGCAGAGACGATCGGCCTCATGCGCGCCCACGGCTCGCCCGGTGTGATCGACAAAGCCCATACCATGCTGGCCTGGCTGGGTCAGCCCGCCTATCTGCGCCGGGCGGTATGGGAGGACTGGCGCAACTGCTTCTTCAACAAGAGCGGAAGTGCCACGGCGCCCAGCAAATTCGCCGCGGAAAGGTTAGCTCACAAATTCCCGCACATCCATACGGTGATCGCCGCAGAGCAGGAGCGGATCGAGGGCATCGAGGACCAGCGCCGCGCCCTGCTATCCGCCCAGGCCAACATGGCGCTGCTGACGCTGGCCGCCCCCATCCTCGCCGCCTACGAAAGGCTGAAATCGAACGCCGGGCAGCTGGACTATACCGACCTGATCGGGCGCACCTCCGGCCTGTTGGTCGATCCCGGGGCGGCGTGGGTCCTGTATAAGCTGGACGGCGGCATCGACCACCTGCTGCTGGATGAAGTGCAGGACACCGCGCCGCAGCAATGGGAGATCGCGCACCGGCTGACGGAGGAGTTCTTCACCGGCCTCGGCGCCCGGAACGAGGACGGCACCGTCCGCACGTTCTTCGCCGTGGGTGACCCGAAGCAGAGCATCTACAGCTTCCAGGGTGCCGACCCCGATGAATTCAGCCGCAGCCGCGCCCGCATGGCCCAACGCGTCGGCACATCGGGTGAAATCTGGCGCGACGTGACGCTCGACGTCTCGTTCCGCTCCACTGCGCCGGTGCTGGAGCTGGTGGACGCGACCTTCGCCAGCCCCACCGCGGCCGCGGGCGTCGCGGACGAGCAGGAATTACGGCATTATCCGGACCGCACCGGGGCCGCCGGACGGGTCGAGCTATGGCCGCTGGCCCCACTCCCACCCAAGCCCGAGCTGGCCCCCTGGGAAGTGCCAGACGAAAACCAGGGTCTGGTCTCGGCCCCGCAGCGCCTGGCGGACACGCTGGCCGGCTGGGTCGCGGGGGAGCTCGCGGACGGCGTGCGGCTGCCAGGCCGGGGCCGGGCGCTGCAGGCGGGGGACATCCTGATCCTGGTGCGGCGGCGGGACGATTTCGCACGCGGACTGGTCCGGGCGCTAAAGGCGCGCGGCGTGCCGGTGGCGGGCATGGACCGCATGAAGCTCACCGACCAGGCGGCGGTGCAGGACCTGCTGGCCGCCTGCGACGCGGTGCTGCTCCCAGAAGATGACCTGGCGGTCGCCTGCGTGCTGACCAGCCCGCTCGGTGGGCTCAGCGATGACAGCCTCATGCGCCTCGTGCTGTCAGGCGTGCCGGGCGCCCGGCTATGGACCACGCTCATGGCGCACGCGGATGAGCGGCCCGGCTGGGCGGCGGCGCTGGCGTTCCTGACCGCGGTGCGCGCCCGGGCGGACCACGTGACGCCCCATGCACTGCTGACCGAAATGCTCGGCCCGCTCGGCGGACGCGCCCGCCTGTTGGCCCGCCTGGGCGCGGAAGCGGCCGAGCCGGTCGATGAACTGCTGAACGCGGCGCTCGCCTATGCCGGGTCCCATCCGCCATCCCTTCAGGGCTTCGTGCAATGGATCCGCGCGTCCGGCGCCGAGGTGAAGCGGGAGGCCGGTGGTTCGGGCGGAGTGGTGCGGATCATGACGGTGCACGGCGCCAAGGGGCTGCAGGCGCCCCTCGTCATTCTGCCGGATACCACCGCGCTCCCGCCCGCCGACGAGCCGTTTGCTTGGGTCACGGACGCCCCCGCCGGCGTCGAGCTGCCGCTGTGGTCGCCCAAGAAGGAGCTGCGCTGCGCCGCGCTGGACCGCGCGCGGGAGGCCGCGAACGTGGCCCGGCGGCGCGAGTACAACCGCCTGCTCTATGTCGCCATGACCCGGGCGGAGGACCGGCTGCTGGTATGCGGCTGGGATGTCCGGGGTAAGGACGGACCGAAGGAGGAGAGCTGGTACCGCCTGGTCCAGGCCGGCATGGCGGAGCTGCCGTTCGTGTCCGAACCATTCACCGGCCCCGGCGCCTGGGAAGGTGAGCTTCTGGTCTATGAGACCGCCCAGGATACTCAGGTGACAGCGGCCCGCCCGGCCCGGGACGCGGCGGCCACTCCGCTCCCGGCCTGGGCCGGACGCCCCGGCGCCTGGGGCCCCGCGCCGCCCCCGCCCGAGCCCGCATTGCCCGTGCCGCTCGCCCCCAGCCGGCCGGATGGTGCGCTGTATGGGCCGGTGCCGCGCGCCGCCTCCCCGTTGCTGCGCACCGGGCGGGAGCGACCGCGCCTGGCCGGGCGCTGGGTGCATAGCCTGTTGCAACACCTGCCAGACGTGCCCGGTGACCGCGCTGCCGCCGCGCGCGCGTTCCTAGCTGCACCCGGCCATGGGCTCGAGCATGACGATATCGGGCGTCTGCTGACCCAGACCCTGGCCGTGCTGGACCATCCTGCACTGGCTCCGCTGTTCGCGCCGGGCAGCCGGGCGGAGCAGCCGCTCACGGGCCTATGGCGCGGCACGGTCGTGAGCGGCGTCGTGGACCGCATGGCCGTGACGGAGGCAGGCGTCTGGATCGCCGACTTCAAGACCCATCGCGCCGCCCCGGCAGAGGTCGAGGACACGCCGGTTCGCTATCTGCGTCAGCTCGCAGCATACCGCGGCGTGCTCGGCGCGATCTATCCGGGCCGCCCGGTGACCTGCACCCTTGTCTGGACAGAGGGCGCCACCGTCGTCACCATCCCCGGGGGGCTGCTTGATCGGGCCGGACCGCTGCCCCATCTTTCGATGAGTTCCGAGGAGATTCGCCGTGAGTGAGAATACCGTGGCCGTGAGCGACGACACCTTCAAGACCGACGTGCTGGACAGCAAGGGCATGGTCCTGGTGGATTTCTGGGCCGAGTGGTGCGGCCCCTGCAAGATGATCGCCCCGGCGCTGGAAGAGATCGCCGCCGAGTATAAGGGCCGGGTGACAGTGGCCAAGGTCAACATCGACGACAACCCGATGTCGCCCAACGCCTACGGCGTCCGCGGCATCCCGACCATGATCCTGTTCAAGGACGGCAAACCCGCCGCCACCAAGGTAGGCGCCGCGCCCAAAAGCGAGCTGAAGGCGTGGGTCGCCAGCAATCTAGCCTAGCGGCGCGGGGTGTGGATTTGGTGGTCCACCCTTAACGGATAATTAATCTTTCGTCGCTATCCTCTCTCTATCAGGAGGGTGGATTGGACGTAGAAGCACGCACGCGGGAACTGGATACGGTCCTCGATCACGCTATCGAGGAGTATCAGCACTCACGTCCAGACAGCGCCTACGCAATCTGCCATGACGTGCTGGATCGGGATCCGAATGAGCCGGGCGCCCTGAACCTGCTGGCCGTCATGGCCCTGGCTCAGCAGGCACCCAGCCATAGCCTCACGCTTGTGGACCGGGCGATCACGCAGGACACGGAGCAGCCGCGCCTTCACAATACCCGCGCCCAGGCCTTGACCGCCCTGGGCCGCCTTGACGAGGCAAGGGCCGCTTACCTGCAAGCCTGGTCGCTGCGCCCCGGCAGTCCGGCCATCGCCAACAACCTTGGCTGCCTGATGCGCATGAACGGCAATCTCGAAGAAGCGGCCGGCTGGTTCGGCGTGGCTCTTGAGGCTGAGCCCACCAGCGCCGCCATCGCCGTCAATCTCGCCGCTGCCTTGACGGAGGCTAGGGAGTTTTCCAAAGCAGACCAGGCCTTCAAACAGGCCTTAAAGTGGCGGCCGGCCTGTCCGTCGATCGTAAACCAGCACGCGGCGATGCTGCTGGCCTGGGGCCGGCCCGAGGCAGCGGAGAATACGCTGCAAGCCGCCCGGCTGCGCCATCCGCGTCACGGTCCGACTCTGCATAATCTGGCTCTAGCCCTCGATCAGCGGCAGCGCCCCGATCTTGCCATCGGCCTCTTGAGGGAGGCGCTGCTTCAGGACCCGAACTGTGCCGACAGCAATGCGGAACTCGGACGCCTGCTGCTGCTCGACTCGCGGCAGGACGAGGCGCGTGCCTGTTATGACCGTGCGCTGGCGATCGATCCTTTGCATGGCAGGGCGCTTTGGGGCCGCTGTATGGTGGAACTGCCTGTGCTGTATGAGAGCACGCCCGAAATCCCGCGGCAGCGCCGCCGCTACCGCCGCGCCCTTGACCACCTCAGGCGTATCGCAGCCGGCCCGGCCGTAGCCAGCAACCTGTCCCAAGCGGCCGGATCGCTTAGCCCTGTCTTTTTACCATACCAAGGCCGTCCGGACCTTAGCCTGCAGGAGCGGTATGGCGGCTTGCTGGCGAGCCTGCGGGCCGCGCCGTTCGACCCCCCGATGCCGCCCGCGCTGGGTGAGCCGATCCGGCTCGGCATCGTCAGCGGCTTCTTCTGCGATCACCCCGTCTGGAGCCTGATGCTGCGTGGCTGGCTAAGTGAGATCGATCGGACCCGGTTCGAGGTTACGGCCTATCACACCGCACCTGCCGATGATGCGCAGACGCGGATGGCCCGCATCCTGTGTCCTAGGTTTGTAAACGGCCCCGCCGCTCTCGTTCGCGAAGCCATACTGAGGGACCGCCCGCAAATCCTGCTTTACCCGGAATTTGGATTGGACGCCGCCGCCGCCCAGCTTGCGGCTGAACGCCTTGCGCCCATTCAGGCAATGGCTTGGGGGCAACCAGGAACGACCGGCCTGCCGACCATGGACATCTTCTTCTCTAGCGCTTGGATGGAGCCGCCTGGCGCCGCGTCGCACTATTCCGAGCGTCTGGTCACGTTGCCCAAGCTTGGCACCCACTACGCCGCCGATCACCGCCGGGTAGCCCGGGTTTCCAGGGCGGACATCAACGTGCGGGAGACCGCAACCCTATACTGGTGTCCGCAGAACCTCTCCAAATACCTGCCGCAGCATGACGATGTGCTGCCGCGCATCGCCGGACAGGTCGAGGATTGCCAGTTCGTGTTCATCGCCTCACCACGAAGTCAGACCGTCACCGACCGTTTCTACGACCGTTTATGCCGCGCGTTCCAAGCCAGGGGTCTCGACCCCACGCATTACCTCGTCATGCTGCCCGCCATGCCGCACCCCCGGTTCCTAGGCGTGACGGAGCTGGCCGACATCGTGCTGGATAGTATCGGCTGGTCCGGTGGCAAATCCACGCTCGACATGCTCGCGGTGGCTCCGGTGATCGTCACGCTGCCCGGCCCCCTCATGCGCGGCCGGCAAACCGCAGGCATCCTGAACGGGATCGGCGTGACCGAGACCGTGGCCGAGACGGAGGACGACTACATCGCCATCGCGGCCCGCCTCGCCCGCTCTCGCACGGCGCGCTACGCTATCCGCCGAGCCATGCGGGCGGGCCGGCGCCGCATCCTATCGGACGCGATGCCGATCCGGGCGATGGAAAATGTCCTGATCCAAGCCGTGCTAAGCTGACGGATCACGATGGATCGGGTCCACCCACGCCACCCCTTCCGGCCGCTCCACGGCGTCGATCTCGAGGTTTACAACCACGGCCTCGTTGTCGCTTCGCACCAGCACGCACTCCAGGGTCTCGGTGCTGCTGGCGTTGATCTCCTGATGCGGCACGTAGGGCGGAATGAAGATGAAGTCGCCGGGTCCGGCCTCGGCGGTGAACTCCAGCCGCTCACCCCAGCGCATCCGCGCCTGGCCGCGAATGACGAAGATCACGCTTTCCAGCGCGCCATGATGGTGCGCGCCGGTTTTGGCATGCGGGTGAATATGTACCGTGCCAGCCCAAATCTTTTGCGCGCCGACACGGGCGAAGTTGATCGCCGCCGCCCGGTTCATGCCCGGCGTCTGCGCCGTGTTCGTGTCCAGGCTCCCGGCCGGGATGACCCGAACCCCGTCATGCTTCCAATCCGACATACCGCCCCCCCTTTAGACGTCGCCTCCTAAGCAGGCTAGGCTCGATTGCCGATGGAGAACACGATGATCGTACAAGACACCACCGAACGCCGCCAGCAAACGGCGCGGATTCTCCTCGGCCTCGCGTTGCTGGCCCTAGGTCTCTACACGCTCGAGAGCTTCCTGCGCGCACTGGCATGGGCGGGAGTGCTGGCGATCGCCGTGGCGCCATACTACGAACGCGTCCAACGCCGTATCGGCCCGGGGCACCATAACATGCTGCTGCCTCTGGTGTTTACCCTCGGTGCCGTCCTGCTTGTCGTCGTGCCGGTTACCTTTGGCGGCATTCAGGCGAGCAAGGAAGCCCGGCAAGTCATAACCATGGTCAACACCGCGCGTGAGGACGGCATGCCCGTTCCGGATTGGCTTCCGGGCCTACCCGTCGCCGGTCCCCGCGCGGCCGCTTGGTGGGAAGCCAACCTTGCCCGGCCAGAGGACGCCAAGCAGCTGTTAGGCCGAGTGAACCGGGCCGAGATCATGTCGTTCTCCCGGACTTTCGGCTCGCGGCTCATACATCAACTCGTGACCCTCGCGTTCACGCTGGTAACGCTGTTCTTCCTGCTGAAGGACGGTCCGGCACTCTCCGTCAAGGTTTTGGCGGCGGCGCAACGCATGTTTGGCCCCGCCGGACCGCGCGTTGCCCGGCAGATGGTGGCATCGATCCATGGCACGGTTGACGGCCTCGTTCTGGTTGGACTGGGTGTAGGCGCAGTGCTGGGTGTCGGTT
This sequence comes from Acetobacteraceae bacterium, assembly GCA_965246925.1. Taxonomy (GTDB): domain Bacteria; phylum Pseudomonadota; class Alphaproteobacteria; order Acetobacterales; family Acetobacteraceae; genus JANPPS01. Next base: position 1,049,829 of record OZ251994.1, read on the forward strand.
ACTGGTTGGCCGGGGTTCCGCATCCTGTGTTGCTGGGCGCCATTACGGCCTTTGCTGCCATGCTTCCCGGCGGCGCGACCCTCGTCCTTGCCATCGCCTCGCTCATTGCCCTGGCGCAGTCGCACACCCTAGCTGGAGGTATTCTGTTCGTCGGCGGGTCCGTGATCATCTTTGTCGCCGATCACGCCATACGCCCTGCGCTGATCGGCGGCGCGACCAGGTTGCCGTTCCTCTGGGTGCTGCTCGGCATCCTGGGCGGCGTCGAGACGTTCGGCCTACTAGGCCTGTTCCTCGGCCCGGCAATCATGGCGGCACTCATACTGCTCTGGCGGGAATGGACGGGGGATGCGACAAACGCACGACCAACAGCCGGAACACCCTGATGGACACCGCGACTGAACTGCCCACCACCACGGCTCCGCAGACACCAGCAATGCACGCGCGTATCGTTGCTAAACTGGTCTATCAGGTCGGGCGTGCGACCGACACGGCGAGCGAGCGCGATTGGTTCGTCGCGACCGCGCTTGCGGTGCGGGACATCGTCACCGACCGGTGGTTCGAGAAAACCCGGGACACCTACCGGTCTGGCGGTAAGCGGGTCTACTATCTCTCGCTCGAATTCCTGATCGGCCGCATGCTGTTTGACGCCATGGGCAATCTGGGCGTCATCGAGGAGGTCCGCGCAGCCCTGGCAACCGAAGGGATCGACCTCAACCGCATGCGCGAGCAAGAACCGGATGCCGCGCTCGGCAATGGCGGCTTGGGCCGGCTCGCGGCATGTTTTATGGAAAGCATGGCCACACTTGGCATTCCAAGCTTCGGCTACGGCATTCGCTATGAACACGGGCTATTCCGGCAAGTGCTCGCGAACGGCGTTCAGCAGGAATTGCCGGAAGACTGGCTGCAACTCGGCAACCCCTGGGAGTTCGAGCGGGCGGATATCTCTCACCCGATCGGCTTCGGCGGCAACGTGATCGTGCAAAAAGACGACGCTGGCCAGACCCGCTACGTTTGGCAGCCGGGCGAGACACTGAACGCGGTGGCCTACGACATGGCCGTGATCGGGGGCGGCCCCGGCGCGAACACGCTCCGGCTCTGGTCTGCCCGGGCCAAGACCCCGCTGCAGCTCGACGCATTCAACCGTGGCGATCATGTCGGCGCATTACGCGACCGCGTGCAGATCGAGGCCGTTTCCCGCATCCTCTATCCGGGCGACGAGAGCGACGCCGGGCAGGAATTGCGCCTTCGGCAAGAGTTCTTTTTCGCCTCCGCTTCACTGCAGGACTTGATCCGGCGGCATCTTATTCAGTTTAGCACGATAGATACCCTGGCGGACAAAGTCGCCATCCAGCTGAACGATACCCACCCCGCGATCGGCGTTGCGGAGATGATGCGCCTGCTGGTGGACGTGCATGGCCTAAGCTGGAACAGGGCCTGGGATATGACGGTGGCGTGCTTCAGCTACACTAACCACACCCTGCTGCCCGAAGCGCTCGAAACATGGGCCGTTCCGCTGATGGAACGCTTGCTGCCGCGCCACATGCAAATCATCTACCTGCTGAACGGCAAACACCTGGAGCATGTGCGCAGCATGGGCCAGGGCAGCGATCAGCAATTAGCCGCCGCGTCCCTGATCGATGAGCGGTTCGGGCGGCGGGTGCGGATGGGACACCTCGCATTCCTGGGCAGCCATGCCATCAACGGCGTTTCGGCCTTGCACACAGGCCTAATACAGAAAACCTTGTTCAACAATCTAGATGCGATCTATCCCGGACGCATCCAGAACAAGACCAACGGCATTACGTTCCGGCGCTGGCTGCACCGGGCCAATCCGGGACTGACCAAGGTCATACAAGACCGAATAGGCAATCATTTCTTAACTGATTCCAACGCTTTGTCGGATCTGCAGCCTCACGCAGGCGACCCGGCGTTGCAGCAAGCGTTTGCCCGGGAACGGCTGGCTCGCAAGCGTGCCCTGGCTGATCTGATCCTGGACCGGACCGGGATTTCCGTGGACCCGTCCGCCCTGTTCGACGTGCAGATCAAGCGCATTCACGAGTATAAGCGCCAGCTCCTGAACATCATTCAAGCCGTGGCTCAGTATGACGACATCCGCGCAAATCCAGGCCGGGATTGGGTGCCGCGGGTCAAGATCTTCGCGGGCAAGGCGGCGCCGGGCTATGTGGTCGCAAAGGAGATCATCCGCCTCGCCCATGACGTGGCGCAGGTCGTGAACTCCGACCCGTCCGTCGCCGGGCGGCTTAAAATCGTGTTCTTACCCAATTACAACGTCAGCCTGGCCGAAATCGTCATCCCTGCGGCCGACCTTTCGGAACAGATCAGCACGGCCGGCATGGAAGCGTCCGGCACCGGCAACATGAAGATGGCATTGAACGGCGCTATCACCATCGGAACGCTGGACGGAGCCAACGTCGAAATTCGGGACCATGTCGGCGCTGATAACATCTTCATCTTTGGCCTTACTACCGATCAGGTGCTGGCCCGGACGCAACGAGGTCTGTCCGCTTACGACGACATCGCGGCCAGCCCGGCGTTGCAGCAGGCGCTGCAGGCGATCGGCTCGGGCGTGTTCTCTCCGTCCGAACCGGGGCGCTATCGCCGGTTGATGGACCGGCTCGGTGAGCGGGACCCATTCATGATCGCCGCCGATTTCGACAGCTACGCCACGCAACAGGTCGCTGTGGACCGGCTTTGGGCCAATCAGGCCGCCTGGTGGGCGACGTCGATCGCCAACACCGCGGGGGTCGGCTGGTTCTCTTCCGACCGGACCATTGCGGAATACGCCGCCGATATCTGGCGGGTCTCGGGGAGAACGGCATGATGGTGCGCCCTTCGGAAATGAACGCGCCGCTCGCGCGCAGTGCCATGGCCTATGTGCTGGCAGGCGGCCGCGGCAGCCGGCTGATGGAGCTGACAGACATACGCGCCAAGCCCGCCGTTTATTTCGGCGGCAAGTCGCGCATTATCGACTTTGCCCTGAGTAACGCTCTAAACTCCGGCATCCGGCGTATTGGCGTGGCCACCCAGTACAAAGCACATAGCCTTATCCGGCATTTACAACGTGGCTGGAATTTCTTTAGGCCAGAGCGGAACGAGAGCTTCGATATTCTACCGGCCAGCCAGCGCGTGGCGGAGGGCGTCGCCGGTTGGTATGCCGGAACCGCTGACGCCGTTTTTCAGAATATAGACATCATCGAAGATTATGCGCCACGCTTCATCGTCCTGCTGGCAGGCGATCACATCTACAAGATGGATTACGAACACATGCTACAACAGCATGTGGACCAGGGTGCGGACGTCACGGTCGGCTGCATCGAGGTACCACGGATGGAGGCGACCGGCTTCGGCGTGATGGCCGTCGATGCCGATGACAAGATCATTAGTTTCCTGGAAAAACCGAAGGACCCGCCCAGCATACCGGGCCTGCCTGACCAAGCGTTGGCGAGCATGGGCATCTATGTGTTCGAGACCAAGTTCCTGATCAACGAGTTGCGTAAAGATGCGGCCAACCCGAACTCAACCCATGATTTCGGCAAGGACATCATTCCCGGCATCGTAGAGCGCGGCATGGCCGTGGCGCACCGCTTCGCCCAGTCCTGCGTCCGCAGCACGCAGGAAACGGCACCCTACTGGCGGGATGTCGGCACGGTGGATGCTTATTGGGAAGCTAACGTCGATCTCACCGACTTTGTCCCCGGACTCGATCTCTATGACCGGGATTGGCCGATTTGGACCTATGGTGAAATCGTACCGCCGGCTAAGTTCGTCCATGACGAAGACAACCGGCGCGGCGCGGCCGTGAGCGCCCTGGTCTCAGGCGGATGCATCGTCTCCGGCGCCTCCGTTAAACGTAGCCTGTTGTTTACTGGAGTTCAGGCGCACTCGTATGCGTCGGTGGATGCAGCGGTCATCCTACCCTACGTGGACATCGGCCGTCATGCCCGGCTGACGAAGGTGGTGGTGGACCGCGGCGTCCGGATTCCGCCCGGCCTGGTGGTCGGGGAAGACCCGGAGCTGGACGCCAAGCGCTTCCGCCGAACCGATCGCGGCGTCTGTCTGATCACGCAGCCCATGATCGACCGGCTGCCCGGCGGATAATGCCTAAACTGCCCGCGCCGACGCTACGCGCCTTGTCGGTCGCGTCCGAGATTTTCCCGCTCATCAAGACTGGTGGGCTTGCGGATGTCGCCGGTGCTTTGCCGCCGGCTCTGGCGCGCGAGGGGGTGGAACTGCGCACTCTGGTGCCAGGGTACCCGGCGGTCATGGCAGCGCTGATGCGGGCCAGCGAAGTTCATTCTTGGCCCGATCTGTTTGGCGGTCCAGCCAAGCTTCTGGCCGGCGATGCCGCCAATCTACCGCTGTTCGTGCTCGATGCGCCGCACCTCTATAACCGTCCGGGCGGACCATACTCGGGGCCGGACGGCAAGGATTGGCCGGACAACGCCCGGCGGTTTGCCGCGCTGGCCTATGCAGCGGCTTCTATCGGCCAGGGCACCGTCGCCGGTTGGGTTCCGGAAATCATACATGCCCATGACTGGCAGGCTGGACTCACGCCAGCCTATTTCACACCCGGTCGCCGGCCCGGAACCGTATTCACCGTGCATAACCTTGCGTTTCAGGGCTGGTTCGAACCCACGTTGCTTGTGCCGCTCGGCCTACCTCAGAGTGCATTTACGATCGAAGGAGTCGAGTATTACGGCGGCATCGGCATGCTGAAGGCCGGGCTTGCTCTGAGCGACCGGATCACGACCGTGTCACCAACCTACGCCCTCGAAATTCAGACCGATGCTGGCGGAGCCGGACTCGCCGGGCTGCTCCGCACGCGGGCCGCCGTTCTATCTGGGATCCTGAACGGCCTAGACCCAGCCTATTGGGATCCCGCGCATGACCCGCACCTCGCCGTGCCGTTCGGTCCAGGCCGGCTGACCCGGCGCGCCCGCAACAAGGCGGCGTTGCAGGCGCGGATGGGGCTGATCGCTCGTCAGGACGCATTGCTCTGTGGCGTCGTAAGCCGGCTTACGGATCAGAAGGGCATGGATCTCTTGCTCCAGGTCCTACCGGGCTTGATCGCCTCGGGCGCGCAGTTTGTCATGCTCGGTACCGGAGACCCGGCCTTGTCCAGCGGTTTCGCGTCCATCGCGCAAGCCCATCCGGGGCAGGTCTCGGTCATGCTGGGGTTTGACGAGGCCGTTTCGCATCAGATCTACGCCGGCGTGGACGCGCTTTTAGTCCCGTCCCGGTTCGAGCCGTGCGGCCTGACACAGCTCTGCGCCATGCGGTACGGCGCGATCCCGGTCGTGAGCCGGGTGGGCGGGCTGAACGACACCGTGATCGACGCGAACGCGGCGGCGCTAGCGGCGGGTGTCGCCACCGGCATCCAGTTTACGCCCGTCGACCGGACTGGGATAGAGGATGCGCTGCGGCGGCTGCGTCAGCTCTGGTCAATGCCAAAAGCGTGGGCGTCGGTGCAGCGGAACGGCATGAAGGCAGAGTTCGGCTGGGAGGGCCCTGCCCGCGCCTACGCGGCACTCTACCGTGAAATAGCGGTGTAATGCGCATCGGAGTGCTGGGCCGCATGGGCCGGATGGGCCGTCTCTTGGCCGAGGAGATCGTCGCGGCAGGGCACCTTTGCGCCAACGACACGTCAATGCCGGCCGCCCAGCTCGCCGATAGCAGCGACGTCGTGATCGATTTCACGCATGCAAGCCGGGCGGCAGACCACGCGGCGGTGCTGGCCGGGGTAGGGATTCCGTGGGTGCTCGGCACCTCCGGCCTCTCCGCAGACGACGAAACGGCGGTGGCCGAAGCGGCGCTGCGCATTCCGGTGGTCTATGCCACCAATTTCTCGCCCGGTGTGGCCCTACTCTTAGAAGTGGCCCAGAAAATGGCGGCGGCATTGCCGGGCCACTCCTATGACGCCGAAATTCTAGAGATGCATCACCGGGCCAAGGTTGACGCACCGTCCGGTACGGCGGTTTCGCTCGGCCGCGCCGTCGCCGCCGGGCGCGGTACCACGCTCGAGCAAGTGATGGTCAGCGGACGGGACGGCCACACCGGCCCCCGCCCTCCCGGGACGATCGGCTTCGCGGCGCTGCGCGGCGGGCAGGTGGTCGGTGAACACACGCTGCTGTTTGCTGCCGGGTCGGAACACATCGCGCTCACACACCGCGCCTTCGACCGCCGGGTGTTCGCGACGGGCGCGGTGCGTGCGGCTGCCTGGGCCTTCGGCCGGGTCCCCGGCCTGTATGGGCTGCGAGATGCCCTTGAGCTTCGTTGAAGTGTCCCTTCATCTCAGCGTTGAAGTCTCAGCGCCGATTGACTTCAAAACTTGGTTCCGATCCGAACTCAGGTTGCGATCACCGCCAAATATTGCGTGCCGCCGACACTACCGCGCTGCAGGCTCAACTGGGCGGAATCAGACACGGGGCGGCTGGCGAAGGTGATCGATTGCGTGCGCCCGCCGATCGCGGTGTGGAGGGTAAGGCCCTCGTAGCTGGCGGCACCGCTTACGACCGGGTCGAACGTCGCGGTGTCGGATGCGCCGAAGCCCCACAACGTGACGCTATCGCCGGCATGGAAGTTGACGATCGTGTCCCAGATCGTGTCACCCCCCCGTGCATCCAGGAAGAACGTGTCGTTGCCGCTGCCGCCTGTCAGGAAGTTGGAGCCCGTGCCGCCGTCCAGCACGTTCTGGCCGCTTGTCACCGCAATCGCGTCGTTGCCGCCAGTGTGAATGAAGACGTTGGGGCAGTTCGTCGCCATCGCGAGGCCGGGGCTCGAGGCGAGCGTACCCTCCCACTGCAAATAGCTGACTGGCCCCGCATAGGTCGCAAGGTCTGTGTTGCCAGAAGCACCCGTAGCCGGATTCGTATAAGCGAGGCTGGCGGACGGGGCACTCACGGCCAACACGACCGAGCCGTTGCCGTACAGCGGTAGTTCATGAGTGACGGAGGCACCGTCGAACACGGCGCCTTCGACGTACAGATTGCGGTCCTGCCCAGGCCCCCCCCACGCATCGTTCAAAAAGGTGACCCCCACCGTGTGCGCCCCCCGTCCAAACTGACCGGTAAACGTCAACGGCTCGGGTGCGCCGCCGTGGGCGGCCGTCACGGTCTGCACTCCACCGAGTTGCCGCCCGTCCAGAGTGACGGTGGCCTGGGCGTCACCGTTGAAAGCGTCCTCGGCCAGCAACACAGTGAGCACATCGGCCGGCGGCACGAAGGTTGACGGGATGACAGGAGGCGCGGTGACATTAGCCAGGCTGAAATCGGCCGTATCAAAGGAGGCTGGGGCAGTGTTCCAGAACGTTAGCCGCTCGCCATTGTCGAACGGCAGCACGGTGTCGAGGCCGGACGGACGCAGCGCCGCAAGAACTTGACCCACCGATATGAAATCAAAGCCATTCAACTGAACCTGATCGTGCACCACTCCGGCACCGGGCGCGAAATCCGTGATAGTGTCCCGCCCGCAGCCCGCGGTCACGCTGAAGACGTTACGGCCGCCACCGCCTGTCAGCACGTCATCCCCGCCGGGGCCACCGCTCAGCACGTCGTCACCAAGGCCGCCGGTGACGTAATTGCTGCCTGCATTGCCCGTCGCGTGCAGGCCCCAGGATGCAGCGATGGTGATGTTCTCGACATCGGGCGGGAGGGTGTAGTCAACCCAAATTTGGGCAAGGTCAGTGCCTTCACCGGGCCTCTCGTCAATGAACATGCGCGGGTCGGTTATGATGTATGTGTCGTCACCAGGGCCGCCTGCGCGGGTGGCCGTGTCGCCGTAGAAAGTCTGGAACTGGTCGTTACCGCTTGTGCCTGCGGTAACTGCCGGGCCAAAATAGTGCCCGGGAACGCCGGTCCGGACCGGCCGGGTCGCCGGCGGCGCGGCGGCGGCCGCGGTCACGCCCGCATCCGGCGCACTCACCGCTTGGGCCGTTACAGGCGGATCGAGCATCGAATAGGCGCGGATGTAATCGATCGAGAGCTGTGCCGGGAACGGCGTGCTGGGGAACGGGTTGCCCGGCCAATGGCCGCCCACGGCGAGGTTGGCCAGCAAATACATCGGCTGGTTCATGTCGGACGGCGTCGTCGTGGACGCGACCGCCTGGCCATCGAAATAGTAGGTGAGTGTCGCTGCCGTCCACGCAACGCCGTAGCGGTGATAGCCGTTCGTGACATCGGCCGGCACGCCGACCCAATTGCCGGCGTTGCCCAAGCTGCTGGCCGTCAGCGCGCCCCAATGGATCTGCTGAGTTTCGCTGCCGAATGCCTCTAGCACGTCAAGCTCCGGCGGCCAGACATGCTGCACCGGCAACATCCAGAACGCAGGCCACAATCCTTGTCCTGACGGCAGCTTCGCCCGCATTTCGAAATAGCCGTAGCGCTGCGAGAAGGTGCCGTTCGTGGTGATCAGACCGGAGACGTAGTTCTGCCCCCACGTCGCAGATGGGTCCGCAGAAGGCGTGGCCGAGATGACCAAAGCGCCATTCTGCACGGAAAAAGGATCCTGAGCGAAGGTCGGGTCGGCATAGTATTGCAGCTCATCGTTCAGCTTACGCTCACCATAAGCGTAGGTCGTGTTCCACACCCCGGGATGGCCCGGGCCGTTCCAGTCGAAGCCATTGAACTCGTCATCGAAGCTGAGATGATAGCCAGTCAGGTCAATCGTCTGTGTCATGTAGCCCCGTGCTGCGGCGCTCGCCCGCCCGGGTATGTTTGGCAAAAAAAGCTTAAATCTTCGTGAATGCGCTCCCGGCCGCGCACGGCAGGGCCGACAGACTGAGCCTTGTCAAAACCCCGGCCATCCTCCAATCACCCCGCAGCAGTTGGAGAGTGCGGGAATGCGCAGTAAGGGTGAGTATTTGTTCACGTCGGAATCGGTCTCGGAAGGCCATCCGGACAAGGTCGCCGACCGGATCAGCGATACGGTGCTGGATGCGTATCTGGCCGCCGACCCCTATGCGCGCGTAGGCTGTGAGACCCTAGTCACCACGAACCGCGTCGTCCTGGCCGGCGAAGTGCGCGGCCCCGGCACGGTTACGCCCGAGCTTTTGACCCATCTCACCCGTATGGCCATTCACGATATCGGCTATGACCAGTCCGGATTCAGCTGGCGCAACGCGCAGGTGGAGTGCCTGCTGCATGCCCAAAGCGTCGATATCGCCGTAGGCGTCGACAGCGCCAACAATAAGGACGAGGGCGCTGGCGACCAGGGAATCATGTTCGGCTACGCCTGCACCGAAACGCCCGAGCTGATGCCCGCGCCGTTGCACTACGCGCACCTGATCCTCCGCCGCATGAGTGAGCTGCGGCATGCCGACGACATCAGCGTCAAGGGTTTGCAGCCCGATGCTAAAAGCCAGGTCACGCTACGCTACGTGGACGGCAAGCCCGTGGGCGCCACCAGCATCGTCGTCAGCACGCAGCATGACGAGGGGCTGGACCAGCGCGACATCAAGGCCATGTTGCGGCCCCTCGTGGAAAGCAGCCTGCCGCCGGGCTGGATGCCGAAAGACGACGAGTTCTACGTCAACCCCACAGGTAATTTCGTGATCGGCGGCCCGGATGGTGACGCTGGAATCACCGGGCGCAAGATCATCGTGGACACCTACGGCGGCGCCTCCCCACACGGCGGCGGCGCATTTAGCGGTAAGGACCCGACGAAGGTGGACCGCAGCGCCGCGTATGTCTGCCGGTATCTGGCCAAGAACGTCGTGGCCGCGGGCCTGGCCGAAAAATGCACGCTGCAGATCAGCTACGCGATCGGCGTGTCGCACCCGCTCAGCGTCTATGTCGATCTGGACGGCACCGGGCGGGACGTGGACGAGGCAAAACTGGAGAGGGTGTTGCGCGAACTGGTCAATCTCAGCCCGCGCGGCATCCGCGAGCACCTGCACATGAACCGTCCCATCTACGCCGTAACCAGCGCCTACGGCCATTTCGGCCGCACACCGGACCCGGAGCTGGGCACGTTCACGTGGGAAAAGACCGACCTCGTGCCAGCGCTGAAGAGCGCTTTCGGCCGCTGACGATCAAGCCTGCCGACCCGCGCCTGCATGGGCGCTTGCGCGGGCATCAGCTGCGTCCGCGGCAGCAATGGTTGCTAGATCATTACTTGCCGAAGCTGCGCTTTCCGCCGGACGCAGCCGGGGACCCCCGGGCCGGGTTCCCGGCAAGCCCCCAGCGTCTCGGCATCGAAATCGGCTTTGGCGGCGGTGAGCACGCCATCGCGACAGCCGCCGCCGACCCGGCGCTCAATCTCATCGCCTGCGAGGTGTTCGAGCCCGGCCTCTGCTCGATCCTGTCTGCCCTCGCTCCCGAAGGCACGCCGAAGCCGGCGCCGCCCGACAATCTCAGAATTTGGGACGAAGACGCGCGGCTGCTCCTGCGCGCCATGCCCGATGCCTGCCTAAGTGCAGCCTGGCTGATGTTCCCCGACCCATGGCCCAAATTGCGCCACATCAAGCGCCGATTTGTTCATCCGGAGCAGGTCATGTTGATGGCGCGCGTTATGAAATATCAGGCAGAGTGGCGCGTGGCGTCGGATGATCCCACGTATCAGGCCTGGGTGCAGGAGGTGATGGCCGTGCAGAAATACTTTGACGCACCGCCGCCCGCCACAACCCGCCCGTCCGACTGGACCGCAACCCGGTATGAGGCCAAGGCATTGCGCGCAGGACGCACGCCGCACTACTGGACATTCACCCGAACGCTGCAATGCCTAGTCTGACGATTGGAAGCAGGGCGCTAATGGGCCTGCGCGGTATCGCAGCCTTGCTTGTGGTGTTCCATCATCTGTACTTGCGTGAACATCTCGATATACCTTACGTGAACACGCTGGCGATGCGCGGCTACTTGGCCGTGGACTTGTTCTTCGTTTTGAGCGGCTTCGTCATGGCGCTCTCGTATGGCGCTTGGTTTACCGGCCAGTGGCGGCTCCGGGAGTATGCGGAGTTCCTGAAGCGCCGGGTCGCCAGGCTCTGGCCGTTGCACAGCGCGGTCGTGCTTGCCGTCCTCGCCTACGTCACCCTCAACGACCCGGGTAGCCACGCGTTCTGGCCGAAGATGATCGCCAGCAACCTGCTCATGCTTCAAAGCTGGGGCTGGAGCCAGGTGATCGTCCCGCCGAGCTGGTCCGTCAGCACCGAGCTGCTGGCTTACGTGCTATTCCCTGCTTTGGCGGCAATGGCCCTGCACGGGCGGCCCGCCACAGCCTGGGTGACGGCATCGCTCGCCGCGGCGGCGCTGATCGCCTGCATGATGATGGCACCGGACCGGGGTGCGGGGCGGCGCGGCGTGCTGGACATCTACGATAATTGGAGCCTGCTTCCCGCTGGGCGGTGCGTGGCCGGCTTCACCTTTGGCTTGCTCGCCTTCCGCGCGCTGGCGACGCCGTGGATACTGTCGCTCGCGCGCCGGCCCCTTTCCGCCCTCGTCACTGTGCTGGTGGTCACGGTGGCACTCATGGGCGGCGCGCCCGATCTGGCGGCCTATGCAGTATTTCCCATTCTGATCGTCACGATATTTGCCGGTGACGGTCAGGTGCAACGGGCCCTGTCTGCACCACCGCTGTATCAAACCGGCGTGCTGTCCTTTGCCATCTACCTCGTGCACTACCCAGTCCTTGAGTTTCTACTGCGCCAGGCCGGCACGCGCACTTCGGTTTTAGTGCCCCTTTTCTTGCTCTGCACAGCCGCCGCCGCCGCCGCCGCCCATTGGTGGATCGAGCTGCCTGGTCAGCGGATGCTGCGCCGGCTCCGTACTCCGTTCGGGCTGTCCCGCGCCGGAGCGAACTAGCCCTGCAAGGTCCGGTCCACCATTGAGCCTGCGAGACGGCAGAGACTCACCTGCAGCAATGGACGACTTTCGCTTCCCTCCGTCCCGGGCCTGTCCGAAGCCTACCCCGAACTCAGTTCCTGCTCCACCAGCGTGGCCCAAAACGCCGCGCCGAGCGGAAGGACATCGTCATTGAACTCATACCGGGAATTGTGGGCGGACACGGCGAACCGGTCCCCGTCCCGCATGCCGATCCGCACGAAACAGCCCGGCACGCGCTGCGCCATGTAGGAGAAATCCTCACCGCCCATGCGCGGCACCGCCTGCGTCACCACCCGGCCCGCGCCCAGCACGCGCTCGGCCGCCAGCACCGCGCGGGCGGTGACGGCGGCATGGTTGATCACGCTGGGATAGCCGCGCTCATATCGCAGTTCGGCCACCGCACCATGCGCCTGGGCGGTCAGCCGCACGATCTCGTCCATCCGCCGCTCCGTCTCGTCCCGCACGACGGCGTCCAGGGTGCGGACGGTGCCATGCAGCACGGCCGTCTCCGGGATCACGTTGCCCGCGCTGCCCGCATGGAACTCGCAGATGCTCAGCACCGCGCTCTCGAGCGGATCGGTGCCGCGGGCGACGATGGTCTGCAGCGCCAGCACGATATGCGAGCCGATGACCACCGGGTCGATCGCGCGGTGCGGACGGGCCGCGTGGCCGCCCCGGCCGTGGATGTGCACCCAGAAATCATCCGCCGCCGCGTTCACCTGCCCGACCGTCGCCTGCATCGTGCCGGCCGGCAGCTCGGTATCGTTATGTGCGCCGAACACCTGGTCGCACGGGAAGCGGTAGAACAGGCCCTCCTCCACCATCACCCGCCCGCCGCCGCCATCCTCCTCGGCCGGCTGGAAGATGAAATGCACCGTGCCGTCGAAATGACGCGTCTCCGCCAGGTACCGCGCCGCGCCCAGCAGCATGGTGGTGTGCCCGTCATGCCCGCAGGCATGCATCCGGCCCGGCACCACCGAGCGGTAGGGCACGTCCAGCTCCTCCTGCATCGGCAGGCAGTCCATGTCCGCGCGCAGGCCGATCGCACGCGCCGAGGTGCCGGCGCGGAGCGTGCCCACGAGCCCCGTGCCGGCGATGCCCCGCGTCACCTCGATCCCCCAGGACTCCAACTTGTCCGCCACGATCTGGCTGGTGCGGTGCTCCTGGAAGGCGAGCTCCGGATGCGCATGCAGGTCGTGCCGCCAGGCGGTGAGGTCGGGGGCCAGCATGGCGATGCGGTTCTGGACGGGCACGGGGCGCTCCTATACGGGACGGCGCAGTTGATCACGCGGGCCGGGGACTGAACAGGATGTTGAAGGGCGCCGGCACCGCCGCCTTGCTGGCCGGGACGGCCGGGTATGTGAACGCGGTGGCCTATCTCGGCCTGCACGCCTTCGTGGCGCCCATGACCGGCACGGTGATCGCCGCCGGCTTCGCCCTGGCGGACGCCGATTGGACCGAGGCCGGGCACGGGTTGCTGGTCGCCGCCGCTTTCACCCTAGGCGTGATCCTGGCCCGGCTGCTCCGCCGCTTGGGCCGCGGCCCGGCGCCCTGCTGGCTGTTGTCGGCCGCGCTGCTAGCCGCCTCCGCGTTCCGCCCGCTGGACGGTTTGGTGTCGCTTATCCCGATCGCCGCCGCGGTCGGTTGCCTGAACGGGTCCGAGACGCGGTTCGGCACCGTGGTGCTCAACACCACCTTCATCACTGGCAACTTGGAGCGCATCGGCGAGGCCCTGGCCGACCGGGGCTTCAAGGGCCGCCGCGCACAGCTGACGATGATCGCCTGCATCCTCCTGGCCTATCTGGCCGGCGCCACGGCCGGCGCCCGGGCGGCGCACGTCCTGACCTGGCCCCTCCTGGTGCCGGCCGCGGTGCTGTTAGCGGCAGGAATGGTCACAACCTTGCGGCTTCGTCCGAACTGAGCCAGTCTCAGCCGGCTGAAACGGGGGGCGCATGAGCCTGAATGCCTTGAAGCGCGGGCCGTTGCCGCAGGACGTCGCGTCTGCCTACCAAGTACTGGACGGCATGACCGGCTCGCGCGCCGCCACATTGGACCTGATTAACGATCTGCGCTGGCCGGGACTTGCGATGTCGGGCGCAGGAGCCCTACGCCGCCGTCCCATCCGCTTCGCCCAGGCCGCGACCGGCACGATGAGCGATGTTCTGCCAACCTTCCGGGGCCTGACGATCCCCAAGGGCGCCGTACTTATAGAAGGCGTCATCGTGACGGCCGCGATCGTGTTGACGGAGATCGACAACGCGCGAGAACGAGCCGCAGTCAATGAGGTGATCCAGCGCTACGGGCTCAATCGTAGTTTGGCCGCCGACATGCTGGCCGCCCGCGCTTACGTATGGACCGTTAATTATGGCCCCTGGAAGAACTGGGCAATCCCCTACTCCGGTCCGGCCAATACGCAGGCAGCCGAAAGCGTCATGCGGTATGAGCAGTCGCACCCGGGAACGGTGGGTTTAGCGGTTTCGGGCCGAAGCCGCGAAGCTGACGACGTTCTAACAGTGCTTCTAGAGGACGCGGTGCCAGGAATTACCTGTAATGGAGCCGCTCGAGCGCACCTCAGCCGTCAACCCGGCACTAAGCACATCATCGTCCAGGGCACGAGCAATCCTCGGGTTGCAAGCAATGCAGCTATGGGTAGCACACCATTTAATACCGTTCGGCGTCGTTGCGTCGCTCTCTGTTCCCGTACAACAAGCGATTGCGATTTCCGGTTGGGAAATGGACTCTGATGAAAACCTGATTGCACTGCCGGCAAATCAACAGGCTTGGCTTAACCAGCCATACCGCCCTCGCCGGCCATTTCAGTTGGGACCTCATCCCGTTTATGACGTTCTCACCCGCAATTCCTTGGCTCCCGTGATCGCGGCGGCCGGAATCCTGCCTGGCCCGGCTCTTCGCCCTCTACTGCGTGCAACAGAGACATCAATGCGAAGGCTAATTGAAAGCGGGACCCTTAACCCGCGACTACGATGAGCGGATCGAAACTTTGGGAGGTGCTTCCTCCCACTACAGCAATCCCGACTCTCTCGCGCGTGTTCGATGTTGATAGCGAAGGTCATGCGGCTGTTGACCTGCTCAACTATGACGACCTTCTCTTAAACTGGTTCCAGGTCGAGAACGGAATTCCGGATCATGAGACTTGGGATCAAGAGACTATGAGATTTCGCACTGACCCTACCCACATTTTGCAGGTGCAAGACCCCGATTTTGATCTAGACTATTTTTCGATCCGAAATACCTACGCATCTGCCCATCTGCGAGAGGTTTTTGCGCTCGGACCTGATCAGGTTATGTATCACGAGATCGATACTAGACATTGTGCAGCGAAGGCAAAGGCAAAGGACTATCAGACCTTCCTTCCTCGGATCGTAGCGAACCCATTTGACCCTTCAAGGATGCCAGGGCGCGTGCGTTCAGTTAGGCAAGAGAACGGCTCGCTAAAAGATGAATGGATGCTGGAGCCGCTTACTATCGATACGAGCGTCTCGCCTTTCTACTTCAGGCCGGACTTCATCCCCCCTGCACCGCTGTTCCGAACGATAGTTTTCGGCTTCGTGCTGGCAACAGAGGAGTTCGCCGACCGTGTGACCCGTGCTGGAGTGACCGGCATCGGTTTCCGGGAAGTCGAAGGCGAGCGTGCCTCAAAGGAAGTTACCTACCGCGAGCCTTTGCCATGAGAATCGGACGGCAATGACAGTATTAAGGAAATTAAAACTGGGCGCTCGGCCGTGGCCTGTACGTCTTGCCGCGGTCATGGCATTTGCCTTCTATACACATTCAGGCTCTGCGGCCGAGGCCGTTGACCCTATACTGGCCGTAACCGGTGGTTGTAGTCCGAAATACAGCCGCTACGTGACCGCGATCAATCACCACATGCAGAGTGCGATAGAAACGCCTCTCGTTTGTAATCGGGCGGTCGTCACTCAATCGCCTGATGGACGCGTCACCTTCCGGTTCAAGAACAGCGGCGCTCAGGACCGTAACGTGGCAGCCTTCGTGGGGTTCGGGCCTACCGGCTTCCGGTTGAATGCCGTCGAGGAGGGAGTGATCTTGCTTGACATCGATCAGTTCACCTTGCCGGATACCGAAACCTTCTCGCCAGCAGGATTCGGCAACTGCAAACTGACCTTCGGCGGCGGCCAATTGCTTGATCTCTGGTGTGCGGCGAAGCTGCTCGAAGGCACGCTGATCAGATCGATGACTGTCACATTCGACATCGTCCCCGGCGCGTCCGACGTCCCGCCAGCCGCGGGAGCGCCCCGCGTCCCGATCAAAGGACATCCGTAGGGCGGATCAGCGCAGCGCCATCCGCCCTACCCTGGACGGGTCAGAAGCTGCCGATGAAATCCCGCTTGCCCACGTCGACGCCATTATGCCGCAGGATGGCGTAGGCTGCCGTCGCGTGGAAATGCAGGTTCGGCAGCACGAAATGCAGCAGATACGCTTGGCCCTTGAAGTGCATCTCCTGCCCGGCGATCTTCAGCACGATCTCACGCTCTTCCGACCCATCGATCTGCGCCGGCGTCAGCGTCTTGATGAAATCGATCGTGCTGGCCAGCCGCGCCTTCAGCTCCGGGATCGTCGTCTCGGTGTCGGCGTGCTTCGGCGCCTCCACCCCCGCCAGCCGCGCGCAACCGCCCTTGGCGAAGTCCGCCGCGATCTGCACCTGGCGCTGGCACGCGAACATCGTGGGATACAGCCGGGCGGTGAGCAGGATGGCCGGGTCGAATTTATGCGTCTCCGCATGCGCCGCCGCCTTGTCCAGCACGCCCTGCAGCGCACCCAGCACCTGCAGACAGGACGGCACGGCAACCTGGAACATGGAAATCAAAGCGAACCCCCCTTACGGCCGATCGCAGCGCCCAAACGGAGGCGCAGCGCATTCAGCTTGATGAAACCCTGCGCGTCGAACTGGTCATACGCGCCCTGATCGTCCTCGAACGTGACGGTCTTGCTCGAATAAAGGCTATGCGGGCTGTCCCGCCCGACGCAGCTCACGTTACCCTTATACAGCTTCATGCGCACCTCCCCGGTGACGCTCGCCTGGCTCGCGTCGATCGCAGCCTGCAGCATCCGGCGCTCCGGGCTGAACCAGAACCCGTTATAGATCAGCGCGGCGTAGCGCGGCATCAGATCGTCCTTCAAATGCGCCGCCTCCCGGTCCAGGGTGATGCTCTCGATCGCCCGGTGCGCCGCGAGCCAGATCGTGCCGCCCGGCGTCTCATACACGCCGCGGGACTTCATCCCGACGTAGCGGTTCTCCACCAAATCCAGCCGGCCGATGCCGTTATCATGGCCGAGCTGGTTCAGCGTCGAGAGCAGAGACGCCGGGCTGAGCCGGACGCCGTCGATGGACACGGGGTCCCCCTGCTCGAACCCCACGCGGATCACCGTCGCGCGGTCCGGCGCGTCCTCGGGCCGGATGGTGCGCTGATACACGAACTCGGGCGCCTCTTCGGCCGGGTCCTCGAGCACCTTGCCCTCGCTCGAGCTGTGCAGGAGGTTGGCGTCCACGCTGAACGGCGCCTCCCCCATCTTGTCGCGGCTGACGGGGATCTGGTTCTGCTCGGCGAATTCCAGCAGGCGGGTGCGGCTGGTGAGGTCCCATTCGCGCCAGGGCGAGATCACCTTGATATCGGGGCGGAGCGCGTAATAGGCGATCTCGAACCGGACCTGGTCGTTGCCCTTGCCGGTGGCCCCGTGCGCCACGGCGTCCGCACCCACCATCTCGGCGATCTCGATCTGCCGCTGAGCAATCAAGGGCCGGGCGATGCTGGTGCCCAGTAAGTATTGGCCTTCATACACGGTGTTGGCGCGGAACATCGGGAAGACGAAGTCGCGCACGAAGGTCTCACGCAGGTCATCGACGAAGATCTCCTTCACGCCGAACATCTCGGCCTTGCGCCGCGCCGGCTCCAGTTCTTCGCCCTGACCGAGGTCGGCGGTGAACGTCACGACCTCGCACTGGTAGTTGGTCTGCAGCCACCGGAGGATCACGCTGGTATCGAGCCCGCCGGAATACGCCAGCACGACCTTCTTCACGTCCTTCTGCATTACGCTCTCTCTCGTTCCGGGGGTGGGCTAGCACGGGCCCCTGCAAAAATCATCCCATCCCCGCCCGGACGGGGGGCGGCGGCTGTCACGAAACCTTCGCCCGACCGCGGCGCCGCTCCCTTGTAGGGTCGTCCCGTTATGATGGGGATGACGATGAACGGACCGGCACGGATTACGGCGATCTTGCTTACGCTCGCGGCCACACCGGCGCTGGCGGATCAGACCGCACTCGGCCCCTGGAATGCCGAGGCCGCGAGGCTCGCCGGCGGCTCCGCGCTCGTCACCTCCGCCATGGCGTATATCCGCGCCACCGCCGCCACCCTGCATGATCCCGTGATCAAGCGGGAGACCGAGGACGCGGTGTTCAACGCCGACACCTGCGTCCGCAGCCGCGCCAGCCTCACCGCGGAACGGAAGCAGCAGATCGTGGCGCAGCTGGTGAGCGAGGGGCTGATCGACGAGACCGAGGCCGGGCGGATCCCCGGTGGCCTGGTCGCCGGCGTGTTCCCGGGCCTGCGCGAAGACGGCTCCGCCTGCCCCAAACTGCCGCAGCCCTACGGCAGCGCGCCGGGCAGCGTGTTCGGCGGCCATCATTCCGAGCCCGGCGGCCTGCCGATGCACGTCGCCGTCAACATGACCAGCGGCATGCACCTGGCCGACACCTATCGCCAGGTGTACGGCATGCTGGACGGGCGCGGCCTGCCGGTGGTGCAGGCGGGCGGCACGCCGGATCCCGACCTGTTCATCGACCAGGACATCGCGGCCGGCACGCCCATCTGGCATGACTGGGCCAAGACGATGGTGTTCCAATGGAACGCCGACGGCTCCGAATACATCGAGATGAACTTCGGCGGTAACGGCAAGACCGACGCCTGGGGCGCCGCGGGCAGCACCAAGACCGGCGGCCACCACCTGATCGGCATCGCCGAGGGCATGGCGCGCGGCATGCCCCCCGCCTTCCTGATCGCCCACGCCTCCGCCCACGCCGCCCCCACCGCGGGTAACGAGTTCAGCGTGGTGAACTGGATCCGCACCGCCGGGATCATGACCGGGATCGACCCGGTGGAGCGCGGCTACCTGATCAAGGACGCCATCGGCCGCCTCCGCCTCGCCCCCGTCCGCCAGCTCGGCTCCATCAACGTCCTGGCCAGCCTGCCGAACCAGTCCAACCTGCTGTACGAGTATGTGCTGCAGAACCTGTCCGATGCGGACTTCACCTATACCGGCCCGGCGGTCGTTCAAAGCGAGCTGATCCTTCGCACCCTCGCCCCGAAGTTCGGCTACGACCCGGCGGACGCCACCCGCTACAACACCCAATACCGCAACCCCACCCTCACCCACCTCTCGGCCGAACGCGTCTTCATTCTCTACGCCAACGGCGGCATCGCCCGCGTGGAAGCGGAGCTGGCTAAGCTAAAAACGGCCGGACTTCTGCAATGACTTTGGCGTCAGTGCGTCTCGAGCCCAGCCCCAAATTTGCCGGTCCTGGGCGTTTCGCAGGACGGCACAGCAGGATCATCCGACAACTCAAAGGTTAAGCTCTGGGACCCCTATACCCGGGCCCGCCAGTCTTCCAGCACGTCTCGCAACGTGGTTTCCCATAGGATGGCGGGTGACCAGCCCAGTAGCTCGCGGGCACGCCTCGCGTTGCCGGTGGCGGTGGGGATGTCCGTGGGGCGGATGCGGGTGGCGTCGGTTCGGATGTCGGGCTCGATGCCGGCGAGCGCGATGAGGGTGGCCAGGATGTCGCCCACGCGGCGCGGCACGCCCGAAGCGAGGTTCAGCACGGTGCCGGGCGCCAAGTTGGCGGCGAGGCAGGCGGCGTAACCGGCGCAGACGTCCCGCACGTCGAGGAAATCCCGGAACGGAGTGAGGGAGCCCACGTGCAGCACCGGCTCCTGCTGGCCGGCGGCGATGCGCGCGACCTGCCGGGCGAAGGCGGGGACGACGAAGGCGTCGGACTGGCCGGGGCCGGTGTGGTTGAAGGGGCGGACGCGGATGGCGCGCAGGCCCTCGGCCGCCATGGCGCCCAGCGCGAGGTCGGCGGCGGCCTTGGTAGCGGCATAGGTGTTGAGCGGGGCCAGGGCCGCATCCTCGTCCAGCGCCTGTCCGGTGCGGAAAGTGGCGCCGTAGAGGTCCGCCGTGCTGGCGAATAGCAGGGTGCAGGCGGGCGCGGCTGCCAGTACGGCGCGGGCGAGGTTCAAGGTACCGTGCAGATTGACGCGCCAGGCCTGGTCCGGATCGGCGCGGGCGTCCTGGATGGCGGCGATGGCGGCCAGATGCACCACCGCGTCCGGACGCACCGCCGCGATCTCGGCCTGCAGCGCCGCCGGGTCGGTGACGTCGGCGGCAAGGCCCGCCAGGTCGGCCCCTGGATAGGCGGTGCGCAGCGCCGGCATCAGGTGCCCGCCCACGAAACCCGCGGCGCCGGTGACCAGAATGCGCTGCGGCATCGTGGGCAGCATGGGGTGTTAGCGGGCCATCCGCGCCCGGTGCCGGGCAAGGTCGGCGTCCACCATCTCGGACACCATCTCCGCCAGCGTCACCTCCGGCTTCCAGCCGAGCTGCTGGTGCGCCTTCTTGCTGTCGCCCAGCAATACCTCGACCTCGGCCGGACGAAGGAACTTGGGATCCACGCGGACGTGATCCTGATAGTTCAGCCCGGCATGCTCGAACGCCAAACGGCACAGCTCGCGGATGCTGGTAGTGACGCCGGTGGCGATCACGTAGTCGTCCGCCTTGTCCTGCTGAAGCATGAGGTGCATGGCGCGGACGTAGTCCTTGGCATGGCCCCAGTCCCGCGTCGCCTCTAGGTTGCCGAGCGGCAGGTGGTCGGTGAGGCCGAGCTTGATGCGCGCCACCCCGTCCGTCACCTTGCGGGTCACGAACTCGATCCCGCGCAGCGGGCTTTCATGGTTGAACAGGATGCCGGAGCTGGCATGGAGGCCGAAGCTCTCACGGTAGTTGACGGTCATCCAATGGGCATACAGCTTAGCCACGCCATACGGGCTGCGCGGATAGAACGGCGTCCGTTCCGACTGCACGGGTTCCTGGATCAGGCCGAACATCTCGCTGGATGACGCCTGGTAGAACTTCGCCTCGGGCCGGGCGATGCGCAGCGCCTCCAGCATGTTGCCGGCACCCAGCGCGGTCACCGTGCCGGTCAGCAGCGGCTGTTGCCAGGACGCGGCGACGAAGGATTGCGCGGCGAGGTTGTACACCTCGTCCGGCTTATGATCCTGCATAATGCGGATCAGGCTGCTGAGGTCGGTGAGGTTGCCGTCCACCAACTGCACATGCTCCAATACGCCAAGCCAGCGCAGGCGTTCGCCGATCACGTCCGACGAGGCCGAGCGGCGCATGAGGCCGATCACCTTGTAACCCTGGTTGAGCAGCAGCTGAGAGAGGTAGGCACCGTCCTGACCAGTGACGCCGGTGACGAGGGCTGTAGGCATGGTGATCCTTGAAGGGTAATACCGGGTCCGGTTAGACCAGGCAGCCCGCCGCGTCCATCCAGACACGACATTTGCTAGTGAGTCCCATGCCCGACACCATCAGCGAGACGCCGAACGAGGCTCAGGACCTCCGCCAAGAAGTGCTGGCGCTGCGGGCGGAGCTCGCCGGGCTGCGCGCCTCGGCCACTGCCTCCGCCGGCCCGGCCCGCCCGGCGCCGTCGCCGTTGCCGGCCCAGGGCGGGCTGGGTCGGCGCATGGCGTTTGCAGTTTACCGGCTGGTTCGTCCCATCGTCCGCCCGCTGGCGTGGCGGATGCGAAGCTTCATGCTTGCGCCGGTGTTGCTCGAACTGGCGGAACTGCGCGGGCCTACGCAGGGGCGCCCGGCGACGCTGAGCGGCGGATCAACCCCGGCGGCCATGGACCCGGCCTTGTCCCAGGCCGTCGAGCGGCTCTTGCTGACCTTGGCGCTCGAGGACCGGTCGCGGCCCCGCTAGAGCACTTACCGACCAGGCGGAATCGCCTGGACGGTAGTAGTGCCCGCCAAACTTGAAAAACTAGAGCCCAAGCCGACCCACTTCGGTCGGATTGGGCTCTAGCCTTTTTCCGGCTCGGCCGCGTTGATCAGCGTCGGCGGCTTGATGGGCGGCAGGTCCCGCACCTGGTCCGGCAGCGGCGCGCGAAGGCGGCGATACGGTGGCAGGCTCTGCGCCCGTCCGGTCAGCAACGCCTGCTCGATGGCCAGGATGACCCGGACATCCAGCAACCCCTCCTCACCATCCGGCTCCGGGTCGAGCCCGTTCAGGATGCAGTCCGAGAAATAATGCGTCTCACCGCCGAACTGGTCGGTGGCGGGAAAGTCGCTCTTGGTCTTGCTGCTACCGACACGAAGTTGTTGCGCGAGCGCGCCGCGGAGCGTGAACCCCGGGTTCACCAGCAGATCGGCGTCCGTGCCGACGACGCGGTATTCGTTGATGGCATTCAAGCCATAGGCCACGGTGAACTGCGCCATCCGGTCCCCGGGAAAGCGGAGCATGACGCTGACGGTATCATCGAAATCCCAGCCCTGCGTGCGCAGGCCCCAAGCCATTACCTCCACCGGCTCGGCGGCGAACAGCATGCGGGCGGCGTTGATGGGGTAGGGCCCCATATCAGCCACCGGCCCAGCCCAGAAGCCATGCTGCGCCCGGTGATTGCTGTCGGACACGTGCTGCGTGAACGTGGAGGTGAACAGCCGGGCGTGGCCCAGATGCTGGCCCCGCACGAGGCGCAGCGCTTCGAGCGTCGCAGGCTCGAAGTGCAAGCGATAGGCGATCATCAGCTTGGCGCCGGTCTTGTCCGCCGCGGCCTGGATGGCCTTGCAATCCGCCTCGCTCACCTCCATCGGCTTTTCCAACAGAACATGCAGCCCGGCCTCGAGCGCGGGCACGGCGAACTCGCGGTGGCGCCAGTTGGGGGTGGCGATATAGACGGCGTCGAACCCGCCGCTGTCGATCGCGGCCTGCCAGGCGTCGTAGTGATATAGACGCTGGATGCCATAGCGGCGTCCGAGTGCCTCGGCCTTGTCGCTGTCGCTGGTGACTAGCGCGGTCATCTCGGAATTGCCGGTGTGGTCAACGCCGGGCATGAAGGCGGCTTGGCTGATCCAGCCGGCACCGACCACGGCGTAGCGCACTTTCCGGCCCTCGACCTTTACTGCCATCATCACACTCCCTTGCCGGGACAGGAGCGCACGGGGCGCGGCCGGGTTGCGTTACGGCATGATGTCGGGTGCGGCGCAGGACGCTGGAATAAGGGCGTCGGCGTCGAGACGGCCGGCTTTGTAGTCCTCCAGCCGGGCGCGGAAAGCGCGGTAGGCATCGGTAGCCTGCTGCGCGCGGCAGGTCATGCTCATGCCGTCGAGCTGGAGAGGCAGGCCTCCGATGCGCTCGACGGTTTGCTCCCGCCACTCGCGCGCATAGGCGGCCTGGGCGCGGGTGCGCTGCGCGTAGGCCGTGCGGGCGGATGCGGAAAACGGGCACGTGGCGAAGCGGGCGGCCAGCGCCTGACGGAACATACGCCCGGCCAGCGCGTCCCCGCAGGCGTCGAACTGGTATAGCGAGAGGGCATAGGCGTGCTCGAACGCTTCCGGATTATCGAGCGTGGGTTCCGCCCAGGCGGGTCCGGCGCAGAGCAGCGCGGCGAGGGCGAGGCGCCTCATGGATAGGCCGCCAGGAATTCGGCGAGGGCGCCGATATCGGTGTCGGACAGGCCGGAAGCGGCCTCGGACATGGCGGCCACGCCCACGCTGGGCCGGGCGCCGCTGCGGTAGTCGATGAGGGCTTTCACCAGGTAGTCCTTCTGCTGGTGGGCGACGGCGGGGGCGGCGCGGTTCCCGGCGAAATTGTCGGTATGGCAGGACGAGCAGCGATGCTGGGCGGCGATCTCGGCGCCGGATTGCTGCAGCGCCGGGTCGGTAGCGGGATGCGGTGAGGGGGGAGTCAGAGTGGCGTAGTAAGCGCCGATGTTGCGGACGTCCTCATCGGTCAGGCCGGCAGCGAGCGGACCCATGATCTCGTTTACCCGGCGTCCGGAGCGGAAGAACACCAATTGCCATTGCAGGAAGTTGTCCTTCTGCCCGGCGAGCGACGGTATGGAGGAGACGGCAGAGATGCCTTGCGCGCCATGGCAGGCCTTGCAGGTTTGTGCCCGGGCCTCACCGGCGGCCGGGTCCGCGGCGTAGGCGGGCGCGGCCAATACTAGGAAGACGACAGCCGCAAGCCGCATAGGACCCCCAAGAACGGTAGGTGGACAAGCGTAGCGCCATCCACCTCTTTAAAGGGCGACCGCCGTAGGGTGGATGGCGCCACGCTTACCCACCCTACGGAAGAAGTGTTACTTACTATAGCTGATCCGATAGATCGCCCCGGCCCAGTCATCCGCAATCAAGATCGAGCCGTCTTTGGCCTGAATGATGTCCGCCGGGCGACCGCTATAGTCCTGATCGCCGGTCAGCCAACCCTGGGCGAATACCTCCTGCCGGGCATTCTTGCCGTCCGCATCGACCACGACCCGCTCGATCCGGGCACCCTGATATTTGTGCCGGTTCCAGGACCCGTGCTCGGCCACGAAGATATTGTTCTTATACTCGGCCGGGAACATGTCGCCGGTGTAGAACTTCATGCCCAGCGGCGCGACGTGCGCGCCAAGGTTCACGACCGGGGGCGTGAACTCACTGCATTTATGTCCGCGGGCGAACTTGGGGTCCGGCAGGTCACCCTGGTGGCAATAGGGATAGCCGAAATGCTCGCCGATCTTGGTGATGTGGTTCAGCTTGTCGCTGGGAATGTCGTCGCTCATCCAGTCCCGCGCGTTCTCGGTAAACCAATACTCGCCCGTACGCGGATCGATATCGCCGCCCACGCTGTTGCGCACACCGAGCGCCACGATTTCCGCCAGGCCCGTCTTGGGATCCACCCGGCGGATCTGCGACAGGCTCGTGGGGGCGATGCCGACGTTGAACGGGGGGCCAAACGGCAAATACATTTCACCGGAGGTCTTGTCCGTCACGATGTATTTCCAGCCATGCGCCACATAGGACGGCATGTCGTCATAGGCGACGACCGGGGCCGGCATGTGATCCAGATTGGCTTCCGGGTTGTCATAGCGCAGCAGCTTGTCGATCGCGACCACGTACAACGATCCGTCCCGCACCGCGAGACCGGTGGGCATATTGAGGCCCTTCAGAATGGTCTTCACACTCTTAGTGCCGTCGGTGCCCGTTGTCACAGCATAGACGTTGGTGGCGTTATACGAGCCCACGAACAGGGTGCCGTTGTCACCCCACGCCATCTGCCGCGCCTCGGGTAAGCCGGAGGCATAAACCTCGATCTTGAAGCCGGCGGGAAGGGTGATCTTCTTGAGATTGTCCTGCAGCTCCGCCAATGGCGTGGGGGTGGCGGGTCCAGAGGGCGGGGCGAGGCCCTTCATGCTTTCGGTTTCGTCACCAAGGAACCAATCCGGCGGCGGCTTCTGCCAGAAGCTGGGCTTGCTGCTGTCATAGCTTTTCAGGTCTGCGGCATGCGCCGCGGTGACACAGAACCCGGCGATCGCCAGGGAGGCGAGCGCGGTGGTCGAACGCGCCAGGAGTATCGTTTTCACGATGTTGGGCTCCGCTTCCTCGATGCGCGGCTTGATTGCCACGTCCCGGTTAACGGATCATGGGCCCGGTTGTATTGCAACACTAACTCACGCCACCGCCGTTATTTTTCGGGTGAGGGTTGCGTTCCTTGGCGCGAGGGCCATTTCGATTCGCGACCGCTCCTTTGTTTCCGCCTAGGATTTTGCAGAATGTTTGGGGGCTGCCGGGCCGTGGCGGCCGGAGGGGCGGGTGCCGCCGTCGGGTGGGCCTTGGTGGGCGCCGCTGTCGTTCTTGCCCTTCTGCTGCGCCTTCTCCTTGGCGTCGTGATGGTGCGTCTCTGGCTTGTCGGCATTCTGCTTGCTGCTGCCCGGTCCGCCTACGGTGCGGTCGGCGTGTTCGGTCTTGGTGTTCGTCATCATCGGTCCTCCTGCGGGCACAACGCCTCAGACCGCATCCGGATTGGCGGCCATCACTCGTTGAAGTAAGCATCGATATCGCGTCGGCCGTCGAGCACGTTGATGATCTCTATGGTGCCCTCTTTGTATGTGAACAAAATAACATAGCCTTTGTATGCCCAACTTCGCATGTTTGGTAGCAATTCCGCCCTAGAGCGCCCCAGCGTTCCAGGAAGGGTTGCAATATTCTGGCATTGCTGACGGAGCTCGTTGGTGAAAGTAACGGCCCGGGTCGGATTATCGCGACCGATATACTCTAAGATTGCCTCGAGATCAGCGCTGGCAGCCTCCCGAAACAGAAGGTTACGCATCCCTGCTCAAGCCGAGCGCCAGCGCACGCCTTTCGAGCCTGCGGCCAACCTCCTCATCACTGATGGATGGACGGGGATCGTTGATGGATGCTAGCAGCGTCGCCCGCAACGCCTCCAGCTTCGCCTCCCGTTCCTGCACGAGCCGCAAGCCTTCGCGGACGACTTCGCTGGCGGAGGCGTAGCGGCCGCTCTTGACGGCAGCCTCGACAAATCCCTCTAGACCGTCGCCAATCGATACGTTCATGAATGCCCTCCAAGCCTTGCAACCTTCTTATAACAAAGAATGCACGATCTTTGTCATCCGATTTTGCCCAAAGGAGACCGGACATGCCTGAGGCCTTCATCTGCGACGCCATCCGCACCCCCATCGGACGCTACGCCGGCGCATTGAAGGACGTCCGGGCCGATGATCTTGCGGCAAACCCCATCCGGGCCCTCATCGCCCGCAATCCGGGCGTGGATTGGGAGCAGCTGGACGACACCATCATGGGCTGCGCCAATCAGGCCGGAGAGGATAACCGCAACGTGGCGCGAATGGCGACGCTTCTGGCCGGCCTTCCCCTCACCGTGCCCGGCGCCACCGTCAACCGGCTCTGCGGCTCCGGCCTCGACGCCATCGGCACCGCCGCTCGTGCCATCCGCGCCGGCGAGGCCCATCTCATGCTCGCCGGCGGCGTGGAGAGCATGACCCGCGCCCCGTTCGTCATGGCGAAATCGACCGAGGCCTTCGCCCGGCAGGCCGAGATCCACGACACCACCATCGGCTGGCGCTTCGTGAACGGCCTCATGAAGACCATGTACGGCACCGACAGCATGCCTGAAACCGGCGAGAACGTGGCCGAGCAGTTCCAGATCACCCGCGCCGCCCAGGACGCGTTCGCGCTGCGCAGCCAAGAGAAATGCGCCGCCGCTCAAGCATCCGGCTACCTCGCCGCCGAGATCGCCCCCGTCACCATCAAGGGCCGCCGCGGCGACACGGTGGTGGACCGGGACGAACATCCCCGCGAAACGACGCTGGAGGCCCTGGCCGCGCTCAAGACGCCGTTCCGCACGCCGGGCACGGTGACGGCCGGGAACGCGTCGGGCGTGAATGACGGCGCGGCCATGCTGATCCTCGCCAGCGAAGACGCCGCCCGGCGCCACGGCCTCACGCCCCGCGCCCGGGTGGTCGGCATGGCGACGGCCGGGGTGGCGCCGCGCATCATGGGCGTGGGCCCGGTGCCCGCCGTGCAGAAGCTGCTGGCCCAGACCGGCCTCACGCTGGGCGAGGTCGACGTCATCGAGCTGAACGAGGCCTTCGCCGCCCAGGCGCTGGCCGTGTTGCGGCAGCTCGGCGTGGCCGACGACGACCCGCGCGTGAACCCGCACGGCGGGGCGATCGCGCTGGGCCACCCGCTCGGCGCATCCGGCGCCCGCCTCGCCATGACGGCGGTGCACGCGCTCCAAACCACCGGCGGCCGCCGCGCCATTATCACGATGTGCATCGGCGTCGGTCAGGGCATCGCAGCGTTGGTGGAGCGGGTCTAAACCGCAAACGCAACCCGCCCCTCCGCCTGTCCGAACGCCACGAAATGCAGCAGCGGATCCACTCCAGCCGCCCGGATGTCAGCGTAGGCGGCGAGGTATTTGCTGGTGCTGAATTGCGCCGACGGATCGCGGCCTTCTCGCCAGCCGTTGGCCTCGTAGTGCAGCAGCGGATCGATGTGCGCGGCCGCCACGTCCGGGTTGTGGCTTAGGTAATAAGCCGTGTTGAAATACGCGTCCGGGTTCAGCCCGCGCTGCCAGCCCACCGCATCGTAGCTCGCCGCCGCCTGCTGCTGCGCCGCCACGCCGGTCGGAATGAGGGTGGCACCCAACTGGGGGTCGTAATACGCCGCCTGCACCAGCGGATCCGCCGCGGCGGACGGGCCAGACAGGAACGCGGCGCGGCCCTCGTTCTGGCCGCTTTGCACGTAATGCAATAGCGGATCGATCCCCGCCGCCGCCACGTCCGGATTGGCGGCGAAGTATTTGGCGTCGGAGAACAGAAGGCTCGGGTCCCGCGCCTCCCGCCAGCCATTCGCCTCGAAATGCAGCAGCGGATCGATATGGGCGGCGGCGATGTCCGGGTTCTGGGTCAGATAGAAATTCGTGTCGAACAGCGCGTCGGGATTGCGCCCCTCCATCCACCCGCTGCTGAGGTAGTGCGTCGCCGCGTCCACTCCGGCCGCCTTCACGTCCGGGTTGTGCGCGTAATAATACGCTGCATCCACCAGCGGATCGGTCAGCGTGCCGACCGCGAACGCCGCCCGCCCCTCGGCCTTGCCGCTCTGCACATAATGCAACAACGGATCGATCCCCGCCGCCTTCACATCCGGGTTGGCGGCCAGGTAGTCGCTGGTGCTGAACGAAGCCGACGGATCACGCCCGGCCTGCCAGCCGCCATTCTCGAAATCCTGCAGCGGGTTCACGCCGGGGGTGATGGGATTGTGCGCCAGGTAGTAGCCGGTGCTGAACAGGGCGCTGGGATCCCGGCCTTCCTTCCAGCCCAGGGTGACGTAGTGCTGGTAGGGGTCGATGCCGGCGGCGGCGATGTCCGGGTTGTGTGCGAGGTAGTACACCGGGTCGAACAATGGATCGCCCGCCACCAGCTTCTGCCCGCCCGCGCCATCGGCGACCAGGGTGACGCTGACGCCGGGGGCGAGGCCGGCCAGCGTCTCCGTCCCCACGACCGAGGCGCCCTGGCGCACCGTGATGACGCTGCCGGCCAGTGAAGCCGCGAGCCCGGCGCCGAAATCCAGCGCGTCCCCGATCGCGAAGCCGGTGACCTGTCCATTGCCGGCCAGCGCATTGACTCTGATGACCGAGTTCAACCCGCTGAACTGCAGCGTCTGCCCGCCCAATCCGCCCAGCACCAGCGTGCCGCCGTTGGCGCCCAAGGTGCCGGTGCCGCTCACGCTATCGACCGACAAGGTGCCGCCCGTGGCGGTAACGGCGCCATTGACTCGCACGGACGCGTGCACCGTGCCGGCGCCACCAAGGGTCGCGCCCTGGTCCACAGTCAGCAGCCCTGCCGTCCCGGCGCTGGCGCCGATCACGCCGGTGCCCGTCCCATCGACCGTCAATGACGACCCGGCGAAGCTGGACAGGTTGGCCGCCCGGAACAGGCCGCCGGACATGACGGAGAGCGTGCCCGTGCCGCCCGCCGCCAGCCCCGATCCGGGATTGCCGCCGCCCAGCACGGCGAGCCCCGCCGCATTCAACATAGACCCGGCGCCGGATACGGTCACGGTGCCCACGCCCCCGGCCAACGAGCCGACATTCAGCGCCGATTCCGTGTCGGCATACGCGGCGCCGGAGGTGACGGTTCCGCCCGCCAGCACCGACAGCGTGCCGGTCCCGGCGCGCCCGACCGACAGCCAGTCTCCACTGGTGGTGAGGGATGAGCCGGCGCCGGTCACAGTGACGGTGCCGCTGGTGCCGGCATCGTTGCCCAGCACCGCGCCGGGCGTGGCCAGCACGTGCAATCCGCCCGCCTTTAGCGTGCCGCCGCCCTGGATGGTGACGGTGCCGGTGCCGCCGGGCCGGTCGACGCCGGAACCAACGAGCAGCTGTGCGTCCACCAGGACACGGCCCGCCGTGTCCACCGTGACGGAGCCGGAGGTGCCGCGCCGCCCTACGTCTAGATTGCCGAGGGTGTGCAGCATCGCGCCATTGCTGACCCGCGCCGTGCCCGTTCCGCCGAACAGCAGCGGGCTGTTGGGCATACCGTTTGCGCCCAGCGTGGGGGTGCCGTCGCCGATGGTGACGGCGTATTCCAAGGCCGTGCCGCCGGCCCCCTGCCCGCCCGTGAAGGTGCCTCCCTGATCCACGATCAGCGTCCCTGTCCCGGCACGCCCGACGAAAACGTAGCCTGACGCCGTATAGCTGGAACCCATGCCCGAAACCGTCAGCAACCCGGCGGCGCCGGCAGTTCGCCCGATGGCCAGCGCCGCGTTGACCGCGCTATCGGCCGACGACGACCTAACCGTCCCCCCGCCCGACACCGTCGCGCTGCCGGTGCCGCTATAGCCGATCGCCACGCCGTTGGCACCGGAATCGAGGGTCGCGCCCGCGCCGTTGACCGTAAGGATCCCAGACGTACTGGCTGAGTTTCCCACCACGACATAGTATTTGCTGGTGTCACCGGCCGCAGTGAGCGCGACGTTGCCGCCATCCTGCACGCTCAGGCTCCCGGCGCCGTTCGGGTTGGTGGTGCCGCTTCCCAGGAAGAGCTGGCCGCCGAGATTAAGCCGGCTGCCGACGCCGGCCACCAGCACGGAACCGCTATCGCCTTGATTGCCCGCCACCAGCGTGTTTTCCAGCGTCGCTACCCCGCCCAGCAACACGCTGAAGCTGCCGGAGCCGCCAAACGCGGCAACACCGTTGATGGTGCCGCCCGCGCCGATAGTGTTCTGGTCCGTGGCCACGACGGAGGTCTGCGTCAGGACGCCGGCGTTGCTGACCGTGACCGATCCGGACGCGCCCGACGCCCGCCCGGCGTAGAAGCCGCCGCTCAGCAGGAGCTTACCGCCATTGACCGCGACCGACCCGGTCCCGCCCCGCCCGACGGCGAGCGCCGCAACGCCGCCATTGGTTGGATCGGGCGTGCCCAGCCGCGCCGTGCCGCCTGCCAGCACGGAGAGGGTGCCGTTGCCAGTGTTCCCGACCGCGGCCGCGTTGCCGTTAAGATCCAATAACGATCCCGTGCCCAGCACGGTGACTGAGCCAGTGGAGTTGGTGGAGCCGATGGCCAGGATGTAGTTCTGGTTCTGGGCCGCGATAGTGGTGTTGAACACGCCGCCCGCGCCGATGTTCAGCGTGCCGAGGCTCGTGCCATTGCCCGCGGCATTGCCCACCAGCGCCGTCCCGCCCGTCAGCGTCAGGGTGCCGCCGCTTACGACGTTGAGCAGGGTCTGTATGGTAAAGCCGCCGGCCGAAAGCTGACCGGGCCCGAACGTCCACGCCGTGCTCGGCCCGGCCAGGAACTGCGCCTGCGCGACGGTGGCGGTGCCGGTGATGGCCGCGCCTGACGTGGCAGAGAACTGCGCCGTGTCGGCGATGCCGGGCACGGTGGTCTCGGGCGATTCAGGAGTGGTGAGATTGGTCCAATCGGCCGCAAGAGCCAGGTCCGTCCGCACGCTGGTGAACTTATAGACGGCCATGAGCCAACCTCGGATGATGCGATGTCATAACAAATAGCGGCTGTTTCGCGAAGTGCAAGCTACTTTGTTGTTGGGTGGCTCATGCGTGTGCATGACGGAATGCGGCGGACATTCACCCCACGATTGCGAGCCCGCTGAAGCGAGTAAGCCAGGGCCTCAAAAGGATAGCTTCGGCCAGCGCCCTCGCGATGGTGGGGGTGTGATGGCGTCTATCCGGCCACGACATCCAGCACTGTGGTGGCTGGCGCCGTGTTGCCGCGCCAGGCGACGTGCTGATCGGGCCTGATCAGGGCGTAGCGGGCCTGATACAGCGAGGGCAGCCGCTCATCGTGCAGCACGAAGACCGTGAGCGGAAGGCCGCGCGTTTGAGCCGCAGCCTGGAACGGCGCAACGTCCGGTCCTGCTTCCCCGAGCACCAGTAGGGTGAATCCTGTGCCGAAATGGTCATACAGCGACGACCCGTCCTGTAGCCACGCGTGCGGTGCCAGGCAGCCCGGCGTGGCGGAGGGCACATAATGCACCGGGTCCTCCGGCGGCGCGTCCGTGCCGTCCGGGATCAGCAGCGGGGAGCCGGCGTAGTGGGCGCCAAGGACGATGCCGAGCGTGTCGAACTCGCGCCGTTTGGTGCGCCGGATGATCTCGCCCACCTCTTGGCGGACCTCGTCGCCCTCGGGCCCGTCCACCTCAAGCCCTGGCCGCACCAGCTGGTTGCCGAGCGTGTTGTAGTTGATCTTCGCCTCCGCGATCACCCGCTCGTGCACCGGACGCCGCTCCTGCTGGTAGGAGGGCAGCAGCGCCGGGCCGCCCCAGCCCTGTAGCGTGGCGGCGAGCTTCCAGCCCAGATCGACCGCGTCGCCGATGCCCATGTTCATCCCGAAGCCGCCGAACGGCGGATGCAGGTGGCAGGCGTCGCCGGCCAGGAACACGCGGCCCCGGCTATAGATATCGGCGATCTTGCTCTGCGCCACCCAGGGGTCGGTCCGCACGATCTCGATCCCGAGGTCCGGGAACCCTGTGCCGCGGCGGATCAGCGCGACCGGGTCCACCGTCGCCGGGTCCACGTCATGCGGCAGCTTGGTCGCCATGAAGAACCACAGCCCGTGCATGTCCATGGGGCCCAGCAAAGCCGGCACGTCCTGGTTGACCAGCCAATACATGATGGCCTCGGCGTGGGTGTGCCGGGTGGGCAGGTCCGGGGCGCGGAAGATGATGCTGTAGTTCTTCAGCGCCGGAGTCTCGCCCTCGAGCAGGGCGCCGATGGCATCCCGCACGAAGCTCCGCCCGCCATCGGCCCCCACCAGATACCGGCTGCGCAGCGTGTGGGTCAGGCCGGTGGCGAGGGTGCGGATGGTGCTGGTGACTCCCTCCGCGTCCTGTTCCACGCCGCAGATCTCGTCGCCGAACTGGATGCTGACGCCGGGCAGGGAGAGGGCGTGCTGGCGCAAGACGTCCTCCAGCGTGTATTGCGGCACCCACTGGCTCTCCTCGGAAAACAGCTCGTTCCGCTCCCGCCGTCCGTGCATGCCGTTCTCGAACCGCGCCAGCTCGTGCCCGTTCATGCGGGTCGCGAATAGGACGTTGGGTGGGTAATCCGGATGGATGGGTGAGGCCTGGCGCAGCGTGTCCGCGATGCCCCAGCGGCGCAGGTGCTCCCGGGTGCGGACGTTGGTGGTCTTGGCGCGCGGGCTGTATCCCACGCGGTCATTGCGTTCGATCACCGTGCACGGCACGCCGCGGTGGCCCAGTTCGATGGCGAGCGACAGCCCGACCGGCCCGGCGCCGGCGATCAGCACGGCAACCATATCAGTGCCGGGCCGGCGGCATCATGAAGGTGAGCAGCACGATCACCAGCGCCGCCGCCGCGAACAGCAGCGCGCCGGGCTGATAGCTGCCGAACCGCTCATAGGCGGCGCTGGCCAGCACCGGGCCGGTGCCGGTGCCGATCAGGAATACGCCGAATGCCAGGCCATAGAGCCTCCCGAACACGGCACCACCGAAATACCGCCGGACGAAGAAGGCGGTAAAATCCACCTCCGCCCCCACCACGGCTCCTAGCAAGGCCGCGATCAGGTAGCCGGCGCCCGGAAAATCGCCATAGGCCATCAGCAGGAACGCGCCCAGCGCCAGCGTGGCGACGGCGGCCACCACGGTGGGCGGATGCACCCGGTCCAGCACCCAGCCAATCCCGCCCCGGCCCAGTATGGCCGCAATCCCGGTCAGCCCGGCGATCCCGGCCGCATCCTGCGGTGAGAACCCGCGCCCGATCATGACCGGCACGATGCTCGTCAGCGCGCCGATCGAGGTGATGCCCAGCAGCAGGAAGATCACGCACATCAGCACGAAGGCCCGGCTGGTGATCAGCGGCCATAGCGGCGTCCGCAGCGTGCCCGGCACCAGCCGCGCCACCGGCCCGGTCCCGCGTGTGGCGATCAGCGCGGCGGGCAGGGTGCAAACGAGCGTCAGCAGCCCCAACGCCGCATACGCCTCGCGCCAGCCAAAATCGGCCATCAGCCGCCCGGTGAGCGGCGGCAGGATCGCGGCGCCGATCCCCACCCCCATGAGCGCCAGCCCCAGCGCCAGCCCCAGATGCCGGTCGAACCGCCGCACCAGGACCGCCAAATAGCCGATCGGCGACGCCCCGCCCGCCAGGAACGAGATGGCCGCGAACGTCAGATAATATTGCGGCAAGCTGTTCAGTAACGCGAGCGACGCGACCAGCGCCGAGATGCACAGCACCGAGGACACGATCACCGGACGCGGCCCGAACCGATCGATCAGCAGCCCCCACACCGGCGCGGACACGGCAAAGGTGTATTGCGACACGGCCAGCGCCCCGGCCAACTGCGTCCGGCTCCAGCCGAACTCCGTCACGAGCGGGCGGACGAAAACGCCGAAGGTATAGAGCAGAAGGGTTCCGAGCGAGAAAACCAGCCCCACGGTACACGCGGCGACGATCCCCCAGCCCCGGTCCATCGCGGCGTCATCCACAAGCGGAGCCTGCATTGATTGCGACGACACCGTCCAAGCCTCCCTTTTATTGACGAAGACCATGCGGGAGTGTGGCACGACCGGAAAGATGGAAGGATGCGCTGACCGATGCCGGAACCGCATCGCCCCGGCCGCACAAGGCTCACGCGATTCGAGTGCGGCGGAGCAGGTCGAGAAAAAAGTTGGCCGCCGGGGTTAGCACCAGGTCCGCCCGCTTGATCACCACGATCGGCGGAGCCTCCAGCTCTTCGTGCACCTTGATCGTGGACAGCATACCGCGCGCCAGCGGGAACTCGCTCCATTGCACCGGCACCATGGACAGGAAGTCGGTGTTCAGCAGGCATGTGAGCAACGTCAGCGCCGATTGGCTGCGCAGCGCGACTCGCGGGCGCGGAAGGCCATGCTGGACGAAGACGGCGGTGATCTCCTCCTCGTCGGCCAGGGTGATGGAGTTGGTGGCCCAGCTCGCCCCGGCCAGTTGCGCTAGCGTCGTAGAGCCAGCCAACGGATGGCCGGTCCGGCACAATACGGTCCGGCGGTTGGGGCTCAGCACCTCCCGCTCCAACTCCGGTGCTACGCGGGGGCCGGGGTCCACGCCCAAGTAGAAATCGACGCTGCCATCGCGGAGGCCGGGTTCGAGCGTGGGGTAGAACCCCTCGACGATATGCAGCTTGGCCTTCGGATAACGGCGCGCGAACGGGCGAAGGGCGGAGGGCAAATAGGCGAGGTGCGCGGCGATCGACAGGCCGGCCGTCACAGTCCCGGTGGTGGCGCCGCCGAGCTGGTCCACCTCGTCCCGGGCGCGGCGCATCTCGTTCACGATGGAGGCAGCCCGGCGGACGAACAGCTCACCCAGCGGCGTCGCGACCACGCCGCGCGCCCGGCGCTCGAACAGGGACGCGCCTAGCTCGCGCTCCAGCTCCGCCAGATTCCGCGTCAGCGCCGGCTGGCTGGTGCCTAGCGCGCGCGCCGCCGCCCGGATGCTGCCCTGCCCGGCGATCGCGACCACGTCCCGCAGATGGCTGAGCTTCATGCCCCGGAGGTTAGGAGATCCAGCGCCGCCGGGCCAGGGCCGAGCCGTCGATGAATTCGAAACCGCCACCGCTGTTCAGGGTATGGAGGCGGCGGCCGGGCCAGAGCGGGCCGGCGGTCAGCACGGTTTCGACCTGCTGCGCGAACCCATCCTCGTCCAGCCGGTCCACCCGGGCGATGCCGAGCGCGGCGCCGTAGCCCTGGCTGCAGTCCTGCACCGGGCGCAGCAGCACGCCGTCCCGCACCACCATACGCCCGGCCGGGCGGGCGGAGGCGATATCGATCAGCACCGGATTGCCGGCGTGCGCCACCCAAGGGCCGCGGAAATCGTCCGCATACCAAAGGTGCAACGTGTCGGAGTAGGCGCCGCCGTCGCGTACGGTGGCGAACATCCACCAGCGCCCGCCATGCTGGGTCAGGGTAGCGTCACTGGCGATGACGTCTTGCACGAGCGTGGCTTCCCGCACCCAGCCACCCGGGAAGGCGGTGGCGCGGAATAGGTCAATCTGCCCAGCGGCACAGCTTTCGGGGATCATCCACATCTCGCCATCGGCGGGGAACACGAACGGGTAAGAGAGGTGCCCCGGCTGCTCGAGCACCATCTCCGGGCGGCCTTCCGGGCCGTTCTGGCCCATAACCACGGCCGAGATCACGCCTTTACCGGCCCGGTGCGGAAATTCTTCGAGGAACAGGGTGGTGCGGCCGTCATGCTCGACCGGAAAAGGGTCGGCATAGAAGCGGCGGCCGTCATCCGGCAGAGTGTGCCAGCCCGTGTCCGGATGCCGGCGCAGGTCGAACAGGTCTGGCCCGTCCAGCCTACGCCAGCCGACCTGCCAGTGGGGTGAGTCGAACCAGAGCCGGTAGCCTTGGCGCAGCACTTTGGAAACGGCACGCCGGGCGGCTGTCCGCGCGGGTGTGGCGGCTTGCCGGCCCGCGCCCGATCCAGGCACGGGCGGGGTGCGGGCGGTGCCGTCCAGCGCCGAGAGAATCAGGGTCACGGCCCGCGCCTGGTAATCCTTTAGCGCCGCCTGCACCGTGCCGCCGTATTCGGTGCCGAGCCGGCCCGCGGCGATGACCTGCTCACCCTCACGGAGGACCGCGACGGGTGGCTGCCCGGTTAGCAGCATATCCAGGAGTCCCGAGAGGCCCGGGCGGCCATCCTCCCCATCGAGCCCCCGCCCGAAGGTGAGCCGCCATACCCGGCCCGGCCCTAGTGCTGGATCTCCGCACAAATCGATCGCAAGGTCCGGCGGGCTGGAAAGCTTCTGTAGGTATGGACTGAGATCGGCTTTGGACGAACCTGCCGATCCGTCCAGGGCCGCATCGAAGCGGAGCAGCCACCCGGCCTGCCGTGATAGGCGGCCAGCGCCCGGGCTGATATCTGCCGTGACCGAAGTGTCGGGACGTTTAGCAAGACGTTGCAGCAGGTCCAGGTGCCAGAGTTCGGCATGGGGACCGTCGAGACGGACGGTGAGACGCACGGGTGAAATCCTCGAAGTAACGAAATGGCTCAAGCGCGTGCAGGTATGTCACGCAAACATACATTTTATGTTAACGTAAGCCAATTAAGATGGAACTTGGCAACTTGGACCCTTCAATGAGACAGCTGGTTTCCGCATCGTCCCCTTCCGGGGACCTCACGCTTTCGGCGTTGTCGCAAGGGTTTGCGCAGCCGGAGGGGACGGCGTCGGCCGGAGATCTATGGCGCATTCTGTGGCGCCGCCGCTTGTCGATCGGCGCGGTGACCTTGCTGCTGTTGGGGCTAACGCTCGCCTACTGCCTGCTGGCGCCACCGCTTTATACGTCGTCGTCCGAGCTGCTGATCGATCCGCGGGACCGCGTCGTCGTGGTGAACGATATCAATCCATCGACGGTCGCCCCGGATGGCGGCATCACGCAGATCGAAAGCCAGGCACGGGTTATCGAATCATCGAGCGTCCTTCTGCGTGCCATTCAGCAGACCCACCTCACGGAAGACACCGATTTCAACGGGGACGGTAAATGGGACCGCTTCGTGGAGATGATCAATCTCGGCCCGGCGAAGCCGCGGACGGAGGAGTCGGTTCTGGAGACGACGCTGGGCAGCTTGAAACGGCGGCTGTCGGTGAAACGGGCGGATAAAGTCTTTGTGATCGAGGTGATCATCAGCGCGCGGACGGCGGAGAAATCGGCGCGGCTGGCAAATGCGATCGCCGAGGCCTACCTGGCGGACCTAGGGGCGGCGCGGGCGCAGTCTGGGGAGCGCGCGGCAAACGCGCTAGCGGCCAAGCTCGAGGCGCAGCACGCGCGGGTGGACGAGGCGGAGAACGCCATCCAGGATTACAAACAGGAAAACGGCATCGTCACCGCGAGCGGGCAATTGCTGGGCGATCAGAAGCTGATCGAACTCAGCACCATGCTGACATCGGCGCAGAGCCGTAGTTCGGGCTTGCGGGCCAAGATCGATCAGGTGGACCAGGTCAGGCGATCCCAGGGCGCGGCCGACGCAACGGCGGAGGCACTGCAATCCCCGGTGATCGGCAAGCTGCGTGAGCAGGAATCTGGCTTAGTGCAACAGAAGGCCGATCTGGAAGCGCGGCTGGGGCCCAATCATCCCGCGCTGGCCAACAACCGCGCTCAGCTGAATGACGTCCGCCGGCTGATCGGTGCCGAACTCACGCGTATCGCGACCTCGACCCGGGCGGATTATGAACGGGCACTCAGCGATGAGCGGTTGCTGTCGGGCCAGATTCAACGGATTCAGAACTCGGCCAACGCCGTAAACCAGGCGATGGTCGGGCTGCGGGCGCTGGAGCGGGATTTGGACGCCCGGCGAAGCGTCTATACCGCTTTCCTGGTCCGCTCGCAGGAGATCCGGGAGCAGGCCGGAATCGACACGAGCAATGCCCGGGTCATCACGCGGGCCATGCCGCCGTCTAAAAAGAGCTGGCCGTTGACGGGCATCCTGCTCGCGGGTGCCTTGGGCAGCGGGCTTGGGCTAGGGGGCGGACTGGCGCTCATACGGGAATATGCCCGGCCGACGCTGCTGGGGCCGCGGCAGGTGGAGCAGGCGGCTGGCGCGCGGGTGGTGGCGGTCTTGCCGGGACGGGCGGGAAAGCACGCCGCCGGGGCGCTTCCGGCATTGCAGCGCACCGCGGATATACCCGGGCCGGGGGAGGACCGGGCGATCGGCAGCCTCGGCCTGGCGCTGCGCCGCATGCTGGATTTGCACGAGAGTGCGGAAGAACAGGTGGCGGTCCAAACCTTGGTCATCACGTCCGGCGCGGGTGACCTCAGCTCACGGCGCCGGGTCTGCACCCTGTTTGCGGCGGCCGCAGCCCGGCGGGGCGACCGGGTGCTGCTGGTGGAGGCCGGCCAGATCGGCACCGTGTTCAGCCAGGAGCCGGGGTTGATGGATGTGTTGCGCGGAGACCAGAAATTGGCGGCAGCGGTGCAACGGCCGGCTTCGTCCGGTCCCGCCCGTCTTGGTCCCGGACGCGCCTCGCAGCAGGACGGGACGACGCTTCAGGATCTGAGCCTCGGGCGGCGGGGTCAGCGGGAGAACGCCGCCTGGCGCATGCTGGTCGAGGCGCGAAACCTGTTCGACCTCGTGATCATCGACGGCGGTGTTCTCACGGATAACCTGGCCGTGGCGCCCTTGCTTTCGGCGGCCAACGAAGTGGTGTTCGTCGCCCATTTGGCGCGGACGACGCTGCACGATCTGCGGGTGCTGGCGGACGCGGCCATGATTATGGGGCACCCGCTTTCGGCCGCGGTGCTGATCGATGACCGGATTGGCTAGCCCGGCCGGCCGGCCAACCGGGGCCGCGTTCGGCCTCCTGATGCTGCTGATCACGTTCGTCGTGATCGGCGTGTCCGGCGGCATGCTCTGGCTGGTTGGCTACAACTACGACGGGCTGACGGGCGGCGTGGTGACGAAGCTTCATCCATCCACCTTTCTCATTTTCGCCGCCTTCCTGTTCCGCGCCGTGAGCGCGGGAAATCCCGTGCGCTACGCGGTAGAAGGGGCCTGGTCGAGGCCGGGCAGTTTCTTTCTGATACTGGCCGCGCTGGTGATGTTCATCCAGATCGTAGCCCGCGCCGGCACCGGCATCGCCGGCACGATCGACACCTTCATGCCGGCCGCGCTGCTGCTGATCTTGATGGCGGATGTGGATGACCGGACGGCGGGGCGGATGGAGAACCTGCTACATGTGCTCATGTTCATCAACGCCGTGCTGGCGCTGGTGGAGTTCGGCGGCCATGTGCGGATTTTCCCCTACCGGCTGGACGGGAAAGTGTTCCCGCTCGAGACGCGGTCCGCCGGTCTGCAAGGGCATCCGCTGATGGGAGCGGCCATCACCGCTTGCTATAGTTTGGGCCTTGTGAACGGCGCCCGGTCTCTGCCGGGCTGGTTCCGATTGGCGATGCTCGCGCTACAAGGCGCCGCGCTCATCACCTTCGGCGGACGGGCGGCGACGGTCATGACCCTCGCAATGATGGCCGTGTTCTTCGCCGGTGAAACGCACCGGCTGTTCCGCGCGGGCGCGGTCCCGATATTGGGAGCAGCATTTGCCTTGTTCGTCGCTGCGATCGTGCCGGCCGTGGCAGGGATCCTGATCGAGCGTGGCTTCTTCGATGCCTTGCTGATGCGGTTCGTTCGGGATGGCGGCAGCGCCAACGCGCGTGTCGAAATGTTCAGCCTCTTCGGGTCCATTCCGTTTCGGGACCTGCTGGTGGGGCCCGATACTGGCTTGGTCGAGAGCTTACGCCGGGTCAGCGGCCTGGAATGGGGAATCGAGCAGCCGATCGTGAACACACTGCTGCATCAGGGCGTAATGATTACGCTACTCATGACAGCCGCCATGGCCGGCTTCCTCACGGAGGTCGGACGGCGGGCTGGCCACGGGGTTTGGCTGCCGATGCTCACGTTTGTGATCGTAATGCAAACGTCAGAAAGCGTTTCGAGCAAGACGACGATGCTGACCAAGTTCACGCTAATGATGATGTTGCTATACCGGCCCCGGGCTCACCCGGCGGTGCGGAGGCCGAGCGCCTCGATCATGGCGGGGTCGAGCGCGCGGGTAGTGTCGTCCATGAGGCCCATGCCGTCGAATAGGTTCCAGAAGGCCCACCCGAACCCGAAACCCTCTGCCATCTGACGGACATCACGCACGTAGCGCGCCCGGTCTGGGGCGGGGGCGGCGGTATAGCGCTGATCGGTGCGGAGCGCGCCGAACTCCCCCATGACGAGCCGGGCGGAGGGTATGCCGTGCTTTGTGCCCCAGTCCGCGACCGCGCCCAGATATTGCCTCAGAAAGGGGCGGTCCGGTTGCGCGGCGAAATAGACGCCCAGGACTTTCTCGGTTTCCTGCATGGCCGCGCGCCGCTCATCTGCACTTGTGCCGTGATCTTCGCTCATGCGGCGGCGGACCGAGGCCAGCGTTTGCTGCAACGACCCGGCGGAGGCTGGCCAGGGCACATTATTCAGCGCGCGATACACCGGCTCCCGCATCCAGGGCGCGCCCTGATGGCTAAACAAATAGGGCTCGTAGAAGTGGAAGGCATAGAGCAACGGCTCGAGCGGATGAAGTGGGGCCGGGTCTAGAGCGACAAGGCCGCTGGGCATGCTGCCGCAGGCGCCGGTAGCAACCAATGTCAGGCCTGGCGCGGCCCGGCGAGCGGTGGATAGTAACTGTATTTGCAGTCCGGCCCACTCCGCCGATACGCAGGCCTGCGGCGGTTCGTTCACCGGTTCCAGCGCCACGCGGGCAAGGTCAAGGCGGCCCAGTCTGGCCGCGAAAGCCTCAACCAACAGGAGGTAGGGGTTCAGAGCCGGGGCGGTATGCGCCGAATACATTCTGTCCGGCGTCCAATGATGGGTAGCCCCATTGCCGTGTAGGTTGACGATCACCGACAATCGTTCGGAAAGCGCGGACTGAACGGCCTCCATGACGTCCTGCAGCAACGCGCCACGCTTGGCTTCATCAAAGGCAAGGAATGGCCCGGGATCGACGGGGATGCGGATAAAGTCAAAGCCGGCCTGGCGCAGTCTCCGCAAATCTGCCCTGCCCGGCACGGCGCGCTGCGCCTGCCAGGGAGGCCAAGGGTAGTCTGTCCGGGGTGCCGGATATTCACGGGTGAGCGAGAACCACGGCCAGGTATTCACCCCGCGGCGGAAAGACGATCCCGTCGGTGCAGTTAGCGGCGCCGCGGCCAAGAGTTGGGCCGCGCGCCGCCGGGTTAGTCTCAACCCACTTCCTGCCCGACCAGGGCGGATGCACGCGTCCGGCCCTCAATGAGCGATAGGCCTAAAAGCTCGGCCGCCTCCGTCTCATACGCGGCGAGCACGTCGTCCCACACGAACTCTTCCCGGGCCCGGCGGCGGGCGGCGCTTTGGGCATCGGCGATAAAAGCGTCATCCTCGATGGCGCGCACCATGCAGGCCTCACACTGTGCTGCAGTGTCGAAATAGGCTCCAGCGTCGCCCGCGGTCCAACGGTTGAACGGGTTGTCATGGGCGATGACGGCGTTCCCGGCCCAGAGCGCTTCCACGAGGGACGGGTTGGTCCCCCCTACCATATGGCCATGGAGGTAGGCCCGCGCGTGGAACCGTATCGCGCTCACGGCCGTGGCGTCATAGATGGCGCCCGGAAAAACCACCTCGTCGCTCGCAGCCTCCATCACTTGGCGATGGTATGCGCGTTCCATGTCCAGCGTGCCGACCACGACGAGCTTGCATCCCCGCTTCTCCTTGGAGAACGCTTCGACGAAGGCGGCGATATTATTGTCCGGCTCGATCCGGGCAATGGAGAGCAAGTAGTTGCCAGGCTCGAGTCCTAAATCCCACACTGGTCCGGTTCCAGCCTGAGTGACCGGGTGGCCACCATAGGGAATCATGCGGATGGCGTCCCGCCCGCGGCGGGTGGCGACGTGCTTTGCAATGGCAGGATGATCTGCAATGAGGCGGTGAGAGGTCCAGGCGGCAATCCATTCGTTCACCCAGAACCAGCTTCGCGCGGCCATGCCCCATTTCGGGCGCTTCCACTCGATACCGTCCATGTTCGTCATCACCTTACGGCCATACAACCGAAGGTAGGGCAGGAACGCGGCACCATTATAACCAAGCACCAGGCATACGCCAGGGCGCCGCGCCGCGTCTTTGACGCAATGCCAGTCAAACTCCAGCGTAGCACGAGGGCCGGAGGAGCTGACGCTGACGTGCCGCCGCTCGATCCCGCGCCAGCGGTCAGACACGATCCGGTCCACGACGATAGGGACTTCGGACTGACAGTAAACGGTCACATCCCAGCCGCGTGATACCAAAAACAGCGCAAGCTTCTCGGCAAACGTCTCAAATCCGCCATGCGAGGCCGGTATCCCCCGCGTGCCCAAGATCTGAATGGCAGCCCGAAACTTCACGATGATGTCCCAATCAGCTCAGGTTAATAATAATCTCTTAAACTAGACGGAAGTAAGCGAGTTTTATTACAGCGATGGTTGAGTAATATGAGACATTACCACCAGGGCTATGTCTTGCGCAAGCCCTATGGCATAGCACGCGGGATTTAACGGATTTGTCCGATGCGCATCGCCTGCGTCCACCAAGGGTATGAACTGTACGGTTCAGATCGCTGTTTTGCTGAAAGCGTGGCGGCGCTGCGAGTTGCCTACCCAGCGGCCGAAATCGACGTCGTGCTGCCCCGGCCGGGTCCGCTGGCAACTTATCTGGGCCCGACCGCCACGCGCATCCTGTTCGAGCGGCTATGGATCCTACGGCGGCGTGACCTCAAAACCTTGATGACCATCGGGCTCCTCAGGCTTCCAGCCGCATTGATGCGCGCCGCACGGCGCTGCCGAAGTTATAACCTAGTTTACATCAACACGTCCGTCGTCACCGATCACATCCTAGCCGCGCGGATCGCCCCATCCCGCGTCTTGCTGCACGTGCACGAAATCCCCGAGGGCCTCACGCTTACCATCCTGCGCAGCTTGGTGCGGTGGAGCCACGCGCAGATCATCTTCAACTCGCATGCGACCGAAGCGGCCTTCGCCTTACCCACTCGAGCCCGGGCACAGGTCATCTACAATGGCATCACCGGGCCGCAGGCGGCTGAGCCGTCCGGCTATGACGGCACTCGTCCGCTCCGGCTGCTGCTCCTGGGACGCATCAACCGGATCAAGGGTCAAGAGGTTTTGCTCGAGGCAATGGCCGCCCTGCCCGATGCTACCCGTGCACGGATCGAGGTCAGGATGGTCGGTAACGCTTTCGAGAGCCCGGACAGCGAAGCGGCCCTGCATGCGCTGAAAGACCGCCTCAACCTCTCCAGCACGGTGTCGATCGAGCCGTTCGCCGAAGACACCGCCCCGCTTTACCGCTGGGCCGATTGGGTGATCGTGCCGTCCCGCCGTCCGGAATCGTT
Organism: Acetobacteraceae bacterium; assembly: GCA_965246925.1. GTDB lineage: Bacteria > Pseudomonadota > Alphaproteobacteria > Acetobacterales > Acetobacteraceae > JANPPS01. The sequence continues at coordinate 1,093,675 of OZ251994.1, forward strand.
AGGCCGGGTCGCGATCGAGGCGATGGCGTATGCGCGTCCGGTGCTGGCCTCTGCGATCGGCGGGTTGAAGGAGGTCGTGCTGGACGGGCAGACCGGGTGGCTCATTCCGCCAGACCGCGCCGACGCGTTGGCCGAGCGGCTGCAGCATATCATCGGGGAGCCGGCGTCGTGGCAGGGCTTCGCCGCCGCGGCCCGCCAGCGCTACCTCGAATTGTTCAGCGACCAGGCTGCCGCGCAGGCGTTGGCCACGCTTGTCCGGGCCATGTAGTGCCGCACGCATGATCACCCTGATCCGTCACGTCGCCCGCCGCATGATCATCGTCGTGAGCGGCGAGGCCGCGCAGAGCGGGGTGCACTTCGTGTTGAACCTCGGCCTGCTGCACCGGCTGCCGCCGCGCGAGTATGGCGTGTTCGCGCTGGTGATGGTGATGGGCGGGCTGGGCCTTACGTACGTCCGGTCGCTTACGGCCATGCCGGCCAGCATCTGGATCGGGCGCAGCCGGACCATAAGGGAGGCGGACGCTTACGATGTGACGTTCGGGTCCGCGGCGCTCATCCTGTCCGCCATGATCGCGGTCATCGTCGTCCTGATCCTGCACGGCTGGGGCGAAAGCGGTGCTGCACTCGGAGGTTTCTTCGTCGGCTTCTGGTCCCTACGCAGTCATATGCGCACCGCGACGTTCGCCCGGGGGGAGATCATGCCGGTCGCGGTCAGCGACGCGGTCTTCACCATATGCGGCCTCGGCCTATCCATCGTGGTCTTGGCCTGGGACGAAGGGCAACTGCAGAAGGACGTGTTCGCGCTGCTGAGCCTGGCGAACGTCCTGGGTATCGGCGCCCTGATCGTCGCCCGGGGCAATCCCGTGCGGATCAGCCTGGGCCGCAGCGTCCGGCGCCGCTATCTAGGGCTTTGGCGTCCGCTGAGCTGGTCCGGCGTCGGCATCACCACCACGAACCTCCAAGGGCAGGGACTGGCCCTGGTCGTGGCGGCCTTGGCGGGCCCGGCAGGCTATGCGCCGATCGCGGCCAGCGTGGTATTGTTCGTGCCGGTGCGCATCTTTTCGGCGGCGCTGGTCAACATCGTCCAAGCCCAGCTCTCCGCCGTCGTGGGACGGGGGGAATGGGCCCGGGTGTGGCAACAGGCGCTAACGTGGACCGCGGTTCTGGGCGGCGTCAGCCTGTTATACGGTGCGGCCGTCGTCACATCGTTGCCGTTGCTGCATCTGCAAATCTTCAATGACGCCCCGGTTTGGATCGTCGGTTCGTTCGCTTGGGCAATTTCGTGCGCGACCATGCTGTACGTCATGCCGCGCATCATCCTAGAGGCGGTCGGTGCATTGCGGATGATCGCCTTCATCTCGGCAATTAGCGCCGTCATCGGCATCTCAACGGTTGCGGGACTGTTGCTCGTTTCAACCCCAGCCTGGTCGATGGCAGGTGGTTTGTTGTCCGAGTTGACAGTTTTGATCGGTTCTTGGCTGGCGCTGCATCGTTGGAAGGATCAAAGACGTGTCCCAGCAGGCCTCGGGTGGACGGGGCTGCCGCGGAGAGTGCCTTGATGGGTGGACTGGATGGTTGAAGGGGCCGCGATGTCGACGAACCTTTCAGCATCGGGCGTCGTTGGGGTGCGGGGGTTGCAGCGATGCGACATTCCGCAGGTGTGCGAGCTGTTCGTCCGCACGTTCCGTAAGAAAGCCACAGGCCGTCCAGAGGGGCTCGCGACGGCGCTGACCGATACGTTTCTGGACGCGCCCGGCGTCATCCCGGGCGCCGGTTCGCTCGTGCACGTGGACGCCGGCGGGCTGATCAACGGCTTCTACGGCATCATCAATCTAACGCTCCGCCTCCGTGAACGGACGCTGCGGCTGGGCCTATTGTGCTCCTACATGGCCGATAGCCCGGCCGATAACCCGACGATCGGCGTCAAGTTGATGCGCAAGGCGCTCCAGCTGCCGCTCGATCTCATCTTTACCGACACGGCCAACAGCACCTCGCTCGACATCGGCCGCGCGCTCCGCGCCGTCACCCTTCCGCTGCAGAGTATGGAATGGGCCAAGATCCTGCGCCCGGCCGGGACGGCGGCGTTCATGGTGGGGCGGCGCTGGCCAGTGCTGCGCGATGTAACGCCGCCGGTGGGCCGCACGCTGGACATCGTGGCCAAGGGTGTTGCCAGCTTGAAGGTGAACACGCGCAACCTGACCGGCGTCACGGACCAAGCGATCCCGTTAGCCGATTTCGTGGATGGCGCCCCGGCCCTCCTGGACCAGGCCGCCCTGCGGCCAGGCTGGGACCGGCAGGAACTGACATGGCTGATCACCCAGGCCGGGCTCAAGACCAAGAATGGACCGCTGCATATCCGTGAGGTGCTGGATCGTAACGGGCGCCGGGCCGGGCTGTATCTGATCTACCTGCGGCCCGGCGGCGTAGCGGCCTCGCTCCAGACCTTGGCCCGGGAAGGCAAGGAGGAGATCGTCGTGGCCAGCATGCTGCGCTTTGCGCATGAGTCGGGCGTGGTGGCCGTCAAGGGTGCGGCATCGCAATGCGTCGTGCTAGGCTTGATGCATCAAGAAGGCACGTTCTACCGCACGACCATGGCCGCCCAGGCCTGGACCGCCGACCCGGAGATCGCCGCGGCGCTACGGGCCGGCAACGTCGTGCTCGGCGGCCTCACCGGGGAGACCTGGACGCGCATCTATTCGGACGTGTTCGAGTAGCGGCCTCACGAGCCGAACATCGTCCGCTCGGAATACGCCATGTCACCCGGACGCGGGCGGTGGGGGCCCCGGAAGAATTTAGGCTTGTTGGGGCGATACACCCCGGCTAGGCCCGGCACCTCCGCGTCCGCGTCCATGGCCACCAACAGAAACCCGCGCGCCGCCAAAGCACGGCCCAGTGGCCCCGCGAACCGCGCGACCTCGGCCACATCCCGGCAATAGGCCAGCATCGCCAGCCCAACCAGGCCATATTTCCGGCGCGGAGCGAACACGAAAGGCGTGTGCCGCCCGGCGTCGATCCCCACCAGGCTGACGCAGCCATCTCCGGCATGGTCGGCGAGCAACTGCCGCTCCGCCTCCGACAGGCCCGGCGACGGCAGATCCGGGCGGTAGCGCACGGCCCGCAGCGGCCCCAACCGCTGGCGCAAAAGCGGCACCGCCACGAACTGCCCCTGGCAATACCGGGCATAGCCCTGCGCCTCCAGGATGGGAAAGGTATGCGGGACGGCGGTGAGGTTCACATACGTCGCCTCCCGGTGCCGCAACGCGCGGGTCACCAGCAGCGCGGCGTAGGGCTGATACGCGGGGCGGACGTGCCAGCTCGATACGCTGCAGCGCACGACGGGCTCTGGGCCGGTTTCGAGACAGGTGAAGATCAGCAGCAACACGCCTACCACGTCCGCGCCGTGCTCCAGCAGATAGCCGAAGCGTGGAAAGCCGTCCGGCGCCGGGTGGCGGGCCAGGCGGGCGAGCGCCCGGTCCCAAAACGCGCGCCGGCGCTGGCTGCGGAACCCTTCCGTCAGAAGGGCCGCAACCCCGGGCAGATCCGCCTCCTCGACCATCCGGCACCGCAACGAGGGCTGGGCCGCCATCACCCGGCTACGACAGCCTGAGGCGTGGCAGGAAGTCCATGACGATGCGGTTGAATAGGAAAGGCTGCTCCAAATGGGCCATGTGTCCGGTGCCGGGCATCTCGGCATAGCGGGCGCCGGGGATGCGGCTGGCCATGCGCTCCATGCCGGCCGGCGGCGCACTGTCGTCTTTCGCGCCGGATAGGACCAGGACCGGAACGGTGATGTGCGGCAGGACGTCCCGCTGATCGAAGCCTGGCATGGCGTGCAGGCTGTCGCGGTAGGTGCTGGACGGGCGTCTGGCTGATGAGATCGGCCGCGAGCGCAACCCCGGACGGGTCCGCGCCATCCGCCACCATGGACGCCACCATAGCCGGCGCCAACTCCGCCAAACTGTGCCCTGCGTCGAGCGGAGCAAGGCGGTCTTGCAGGAACTCCGCCGCCCAGGCCGGGTCGCGGGAGCCGAAAACCGCGCTGGTTTGCGACAGCACTGCCGCCCGCGCGCCGTGCTTGGCGTGCGCCAAAAGCGTAAGCAGCACCATCCCGCCAAGGCTATGCCCCACCAGGATAGGCCGGTCCAGCGCCAAGGCCTGAATGAACCCGGCGAGCGCCGCTGCCAGCGCGTCCATGGTCACCAGCGGTAGCGGGGATGAGCCGCCATAGCCCGGCATGTTCCAGGCCAGCGCCCGGTAACCGGCGCCGCCGAAGAAGCTCAGCTGCGGCTCGAACTGCCCGGCGCCGGCGCCTAGGCCGTGTAGGAACAGGATGGGCGTGCCATCGGCCGGCCCGTGCTCGAGGTAGGTGATGCCGCCCGCGGTCGGCGCCTGCTCCGTCTCCTGCTGCGTCTGCTGGTGATCGGGCTCGGCGATGGCGATGCAGCGCTCGGTGGTCATGGCAATAGACGGTAGGCGCCGGCGCGGATCTCTACCATCACCTGGCTGCCCGCGTCGGCGCCGCTATGGTCGGCGGGGCTGAGGTTGAACACCGCCTCGGCCCCGGCCAGGCCCTGTGCACGCTCCATCCCGTCCCGGAGCGCGGCGCGGAACGGTGCGGTGCCGGGCGCGCCGGCCTGCAGTGCCGCGGGCACGGCCTGGGCCATCAGCAGCCAGCCGTCCCACAGCGTCGCGCCGAACAGGCTCCGGCTGCCCGGCCCCTGCGCGGCCTCGTAGGCGTGGACGTAGGCGAGTGCCGGGGCCTTCACCGGATGCCCGTCCGCCAGCTGTTCGGCCACCAGCACCGGCACGCTGCTGAACATGACCCCGTCCAGCGCCCGCCCGCCCACGCGCAGCGCGTCCGGCCCGGCGATGCCCATGACGGTGTAGATCGGCCCGGCATAGCCCCGCGCCCGCAATTCCAGGATGGGCGTCGTGGCCGGCGTGGCGCTGGCGGCGACGAAGATCGCATCCGGCCGCGCCTGGAGCAGCCGCAGCACCTGCGGCGTCACGCTGGCGTCGCCCGGCGCATACCGCACTTCGGCGACGGTCTGTATGCCGCGCTCGGCCGCCTGCGCCGTCAGGGCGTTGATGTAACCGTCGCCCAGCGCAGTGCTGAAGCCGATCTGCCCTAGGGTACGCTGGCCCGCCGCCACCATCCGCTCCACGATCTGCACCGTCGCCACGCGCTCGCCGGGGATCAGCTTGAACGCCCAGCGGCGGCTCCCCTCCATCGGCTCGATCACGGCGGACGAGCCCGATAGGCTCACCATCGGCACCCCCGCCTCCGCCACCGTGCCCAGGATCGCGACCGAGTTGGGCGTGTTGCTGGGGCCGAGGATGGCGTCGACATGCTCCTCCTCGATCAGCTTCTTGGTCACCCGCACCGCCTGCGCCGGGTCACTGCCGTCATCGAGCACGACGAACCGCACGGCCTGCCCGCCCACCTCACGCGGCAGCAGCTCGACCGTCCGCGCCTCGGGTATCCCCAGCCCGGCGCTAGGCCCCGTCAGCGACAAGACGGCCCCCACGGTAATCTCGGCCCGGGCCGTGACGGTGAGCAGCAGGAGGGCGATGAGGGTGCGCATGGGCATGCAATGCCAGGGAGCGGGCGGGGTGGGAAGGCCGCTTTTCATTTCTGATACCCCGCTTCAAGGCTTCTAGAACCGTCCCGCCCAAAATCTCGGCTTCGAACACGCCGCTACAAGCGCGCGGGATGCGCCCCGTCTTGCCAGCCACCAGCCCCTCGCCCGCCGGACCAGCCCTGTCCGGCAAACGAACCCTGGCGGACACTGCGCCGGGCGTAGACCTTGCGTCCTGCAAAACAATTGGGCAGCGTTGGTTAGTTCGCTCGATCCCGTCAGGGAAATATGAAAACCGCCCGCTTTCCCGGATAGCAAGTCCCAGGCTGGAAGGCGGGGGCCAAAAGTGGCGAGCGAAGTGGCAAGAACAGCTTTGGGAGAGATCTTGATGTACGATTGGCAGCATTGGTCCCTCGTCCTGGGTGCCGCGCTGGCCCTCAACATTTCGCCGGGGCCGGACGCCCTGTTCATCCTGTCGCGGACGCTCGCCCACGGGCGCCGTGTCGGCCTTGCATGCAGCCTCGGGGTATGCACGGGTGCTCTCGTTCATGTCTGCGCCGCAGCCGTTGGCGTCTCCGCCCTCCTTGCCACATCGGCCCTGGCCTTTGCCGTGGTGAAGTGGGTCGGCGCAGCCTACCTCGTCTATCTTGGCATCCGGACCGTGCTTTTCGCCCATCGGGAAGCCCTTCTGGACGGCACGGCCTCCTCCACCCACCTCACCTTTGGAACCGCCTTCCGGCAAGGAGTCGCGGTGGACGTGCTCAACCCGAAAGTGGCCGTGTTCTTTATGGCGTTCCTGCCGCAGTTCATCGTGCCCGAGCTGGGTCACTTTCCAGGGCAACTCGTTTTCAACGGATTAACCGTCATTGCGGTCGGGCTTGCCTGGAGTTGCCTCCTCGTGCTGGTTGCCGGAGGCCTCACGAGTGTCCTCCAGCAGCGACCCGCGGTTGGAATATGGGTGAGGCGTGCTGTGGGTGGCGTCTTGGTAGGCTTGGGGATCAGGCTGGCACTGCTTGAGCGGGCTTGACCCACTGTGGTGTGCCATGGGGCCCGGCGTACTGACGCCAGCGCCCCGAACCAGGACCTGATCCCGCTCCCCTGACCAGCTATTCAGTGCCTACGCGGCCTTGCCGCAGCCCAAGCCGTTCCCGTCCGGTTTCAAGATAACCTGGCAGCGAAGCCTAGGGCTAGATTCACCCCCGCACATCCCTCTAGGGTGCGCCTCCATCATCCAAGGCTGCCCGGCATGCTGAATATTGCGGTCCAGATGGACCCGATCGAGAGCGTCAATATCGATGGGGACAGCACCTTCGCCCTCATGATCGAGGCGCAGCGGCGCGGGCACCGCATGTGGCATTACGAGGTGCGCGACATGTCGCTGCTCGGCACCGCCCTCACCGCCGTGGCCCGTCCGGTGACGGTGCAGCGGGTGCGCAACGATCACTACAAGTTCGGCGAGGCCGCCACCCACGACCTCGGCACCATGGACGTGATCCTCATGCGGCAGGACCCGCCATTCGACATGGCCTACATCACCGCCACCCACATGCTGGAGCACATACAGCCCAAGACCCTGGTGGTGAACGACCCCGCGCAGGTGCGGAACGCGCCCGAAAAGCTGCTGGTCACGCACTTCCCCGGCCTCATGCCCCCCACCCTCATCACCTGGGACGCCGCCGCCATCCGCGCCTTCCGGGCCGAGCACCGGGACATCATCGTCAAACCCCTGTTCGGCAACGGCGGCGCCGGGGTGTTCCGCATCAAGCCGGATGACGAAAACCTCGCCAGCCTCCTGGAAATGCACTTCGCCCGCTCGCGTGAACCCTTGATGATCCAGCGCTACGAGCCGGCGGTCCGCCAGGGCGACAAGCGCATCATCCTGATCGACGGTGAGCCGCGCGGCGCCGTGAACCGCGTGCCCGCCGCGGGCGAAGCACGCAGCAACATGCACGTCGGCGGACGGCCCGAACGGTCGGAACTCACGCGGCGCGAGCGGGACATCTGCGCCCAGATCGGCCCATACCTGCGGAACAACGGCCTGATCTTCGTCGGCATCGACGTGATCGGTGACTACCTGACCGAGATCAACGTCACCTCCCCCACCGGCCTGCAGGAGATCGCGCGGTTTGACGGCACGGACCTGGCGGCGGAGATTTGGGACGTGATCGAGAGGAAGCGCGCATGATCCGCCACGCCCTAGCCCTGGCCATGCTCACCGGCACCGCCCACGCCGTCTCCGCCCCGGCCGTGGAGGCCGGGCAGGGCATGGTCGTGACCTCGCAACGTCTGGCGTCCGAAGCCGGGGTCGCCATCCTGGCCCGGGGCGGCAACGCCGTCGATGCCGCGGTCGCGGTCGGCTACGCGCTGGCGGTCGTGAACCCCTGCTGCGGCAACATCGGCGGCGGCGGCTTCATGGTGCTCCATCTCGCGGACGGGCGCGACCGCTTCCTCAATTTTCGGGAGACCGCGCCCGCCGCAGCCACCGCGGACATGTACCTGGACCCCACCGGCAAGCCCGTGCCGGATAGCAGCCTGTATGGCGCCAGGGCGGCAGGGGTGCCGGGCACGGTGGCCGGGCTGGAGCTGGCGCGCGCGACCTACGGCACGCTGGACCGCGCCACCCTGATGGAGCCGGCCATTCGCCTCGCGCGGGACGGCTTCGTGCTGACCCGGGGCGATACCGACATCCTGGACGCCAAGGCCGACCGGTTCCGCAAGGCGCCCAGCGTCGCCCGCATCTTCCTCCGCCCGGACGGCAGCACCTTCGTGCCCGGGGACCGCCTGACCCAGCCGGACCTCGCCCGCACCCTGCAATCCATCGCCGATACCGGCGCGGACGCGTTCTACAAAGGTCATGTGCCCGAGGCGGTGGAGGCCGCGTCCCGCGCCGAGGGCGGTATCCTGACCGCCGCCGACTTCGCGTCCTACAAGGCCGTGGATACCGAGCCGCTGCGGTGCGGCTACCGCGGCACCGTGGTCATCTCGTCCCCACCGCCCTCCTCGGGCGGAACCACGCTATGCGAGATCCTGCAGGTGCTGGAGGGCTATGACCTGCCCGGCCTCGGCTTCCACTCTGCCCAATCCGTCCATCTGCTGACGGAGGCGATGCGGCACGCCTATCTGGACCGCAACACCTACCTCGGTGACCCCGCCTTCGTGCGCAATCCGGTCGAGCGGCTGCTGTCCCCGGGCTACGCCGCCAGCATCCGGGCGCAGATCACGGACCGCGCCACCCCGTCCAAGGACCTCCGCCCCGGTGTCGCGCCGCACGAGATGCCGGAGACGACGCATTACAGCATCGTGGACGCCGCCGGTAACGCCGTCAGCACGACCTACACCATAAACGGCAGCTTCGGCGCCGTCAGCATCGCCGGCGACACCGGGTTCCTGCTGAACAACGAGATGGACGATTTCACCATTAAGACCGGCGTGCCAAACCTCTACGGCCTGGTGCAGGGCCAGGCCAACTCCATCGCGCCGGGCAAGCGTCCGCTCTCCAGCATGGCCCCCACGGTCGTGACCCGGGACGGCAAGACCATCCTCGTCACCGGCTCCCCCGGCGGCAGCCGCATCATCACCATCACCCTGCAGAGCATCCTCAACGTCCTGGACCACGGCATGGCCCCGCAGGAGGCCGTGGACGCCCCGCGCATCCACCACCAATGGCTGCCGGACACGCTGTACGCCGAACCCTTCGCCCTATCCCCGGACACGCAGGCGATGCTGCGCCAGATGGGCTACACCATCACCGAACAGGTGCCCTGGGGCGCGGCGGAACTGGTAGCGGTCGGGCAGAAACGGACCGAGACGCTGGGCCAGGCCGCCAACGACAGCGCCCTGTCCGGGCAAATGCGCCCGGGTCTGCTATACGGCGCCAACGACGACCGCCGCCCAGCGGGGGCGGCGGTCGGCCGCTAACATGAAACTCTCTGATCAGGCTAGATAACCCATGCCAGCACACTACCCAGACCTCGCCGGAAAGATCGTCCTCGTCACCGGGGGTGCCACCGGCATCGGGGAGGCCATCGTCCGGCGCTTCGCCGCGCAGGGGTCCAAGGTTGCGTTCCTGGATATCAACGACGCCGCCGGGCAGGCGCTCGCGGCGGAAACAGGGGCGCGTTATGGGCACGCCGATCTCACCGATATCCCTGCGCTGCGGCAGGCCGTCGGCACCGTCGCGGAGGCGCTTGGCCCCATCCAGATCCTGGTCAACAACGCCGCACATGATGAGCGGCACCGGACGGAGGACGTGACGCCCGAGTACTGGGACGGGCGCATCGCCGTGAACCTTCGGCACCAGTTCTTCACCGCGCAGGCCGTGCTGCCCGGTATGCAGAAGGCGGGCGGCGGGGCGATCGTGAACTTCGGCAGCACCTCCTGGATGGTCGGCCAGGGCGGCATGGCGGCCTACACCGCGAGCAAGAGCGCCGTGCTGGGCCTTACCCGCTCACTCGCGCGGGATTACGGGCCGGACAACATCCGCGTGAACGCCATCGCACCGGGCTGGATCATGACGGAGCGGCAAAAGACGCTGTGGCTGACCCTGGAGGGCGAGGCCGAGCTGATGCAGCGCCAATGCCTGAAGCGGCATCTTCTGCCGGACGAGGTCGCGGCGCTGACGTTGTTCTTATCGTCGAGCGACGCCTCGGCCTGCACCAACCAGCACTACATCGTGGATGGCGGCTGGGTCTGACCACCGCCCGCCCATCACATCACATCCGCTGGCGCGCCCGGCCCAGCAGCAGCAGGCTGGCGCTTAGCACGAGGATGGACGCAGGCTCCGGCACCGCTGTGCCGGCCAGCGTGATGTTGCCCAGCACGAAATCACCATCCGGCGCCGAGGCGGCGGTGCCGGTGATGCGGACCGAAGTGATCGGGGTCGTGGACATCGCCGCCAAGATGGCCGGGGCGGCGCCGTTATCCGCCAGGCTCGAGGCGGTGATGGTGCCCAGCAGCGCCGCGCCGCCGAACGCCTGCAGGCTGAAGGTGTACAGCTGCGTCGTGTCGAAATCGTCGGCGCTGATGCTGAAACCCGTGACGGGCTGGGCGAAGGTGATGGTGGTTGCCCCGCCCGGCGCGCAGCTGCCCAGCCCCGTAAACCCGCACTGGGCGATCAGCTGCGTGTTGTTGGCGAAGTTGCTGTCAAGGTAGCTGGTGTTGGCCTGGTTCCGCTCGAGCACATTGCCCGCGCTCGTGCTGAAGGTCGCGGCGGGATACACGGCAGGCATCGTATAGACCGTGCCCACCGCGTCGTTGAACGTGAACGGGGTGGCGTCCGGCAGCGTGGTGACCTGCATGAACGCGGCATGGGCGGAGGACAGGCCCAGCATCGTGGCCACGCCGGCCAGGGTCAGGGTGCGGAAGTTGCTCATCATCGGTTCCTAGTTCTTGGTCTGGCTCGGGCGAGCGAAGAAGTCGGCAGGAGGCGGATTGCTGAGGCCCAGCTGCGTATCGAGCGGTGTGATGCCCAGCGCGGTGCAGCCCGCGCCGTTATAGTGCGGCAGCGTCAGGACCGTCGTCATGTCGATCATGGCGTAGCTGGCCGGCAGCGGCGCCGCGGTGCCGAGTAGGCGGGCCGGGTCGAATGCGCTCAGCAACGCGCCCTGACCCGGCGTCGGGTTCTGCACGCCGTCATGCGGCCCCAGCTGGGTCTGCGTCACGCCCGCGGTCGCGAACCGTGCCGCCTGCCCCGCCACCTTGGCCGTCGCCTCGTCCGGCAAATCCGCCAGCGGGTTCAAGCCGAAGACCGAGTTCACGAGGCCGATGACCGAGTTGTGGTCACCCTCCTCATGGCTCACCACGTGGGCGCGGGCGAAGGGGGAGATCACGATCATCGGGATGCGCGGACCGCGGCTGAGCGGCAGGCCCGCCGGGTCATAGGACAGGATACGCGGTGGCACGTGATCGTAGTCGCCCTCGCTCTCGTCATACGTGATGACGATGGCGCTCTGGCTCCAATACGGGCTGGCGGCGATGGCGTTGATCTGGCTCGCGACCGCCGCCTCGCTGATCTGGCTGTCGGAATAGGCCGGGTGGTCGTCGTCACCCAGGAAGTTGGCCGAAACGTAGGCCGCGTCCGCCGCCGGGGTGACCGCACCGAAGCCGGTGGCGTTGGCCGTGTTGGGCACGAGGCCCTGGATGTTGTCGTACCCGCCGCGCACGTAGAACACGCCGCCCGATGGCGGCAGCGCCTGGTTCTGGACATCGGCGAAGAAGTCGCCCAGCCCGTGCTGGTTCGCGGCCTCGGCCGGGTTGTTCGTCACGTAGCCGAAATACTGCGGGCCGTTGTGATGGCCGATGTAGCTGGAGTGCGGGGTCGATGCGATGCCGTTGGCCGCCGGCAGGTTCGGCTCCGCATTGTATCCGTTCTGGTACCAGCCCCATTTATAGCCGGGCGTGTTCTTGGTCATGATGGCCTGCAGGTCGCTCTGCACATCGGCCAGGTCGGCGCCGGGGTTGGTGTCGGTCGCGGTCATCTGCATCACCGTCCGGCCCGCCAAGGTGAGCGGCAGGCTGGCGAAGGTGAGGTTCGGCGCCACGTTGCTGGCCGCGCCGAACTCGTTCTTGCGCTGCGGCGTGCCCGTGGCTGCGCCGGTGTTAGCCGTTGCGACCAGATTGGTCGGCTGGCTCGGGTTGCCGGAATACTCCACCGTGCCGGCACCCGGTAGCCCAGGGATCGGGTCGTTCACGATCGGCACCGCGATCGAGCCGAAGGTCGTCGCGGACGTCGTTTCCGGGTGCTTCACCCACTGCGTCTCGCCCGCCTGCCCGGCGATCATCGCGATCGCGTTCGGCGTGGACGGGCCGACCGTGGTCTGGAAGATGTTGTCGAACAAGGTGAACCGGTTGGCATAGTTCCACAGGAATGGGATAGTATCGCAATCGACATACCCCATCGCGAGCTGCCCCCACTGCTTGGACGCAAGCGTGGGCGCGGCCGGGATCTGTGCCGCCGTGGGGTTGATCGGGGAGCCGGGGAACCGCTTGGCCTGCTCGTTCAGCGCGAAGCGGTCCATCAGCGGCGTGCCAGTGCCGCCCGGCAGGTTCATCTTGGCGGCCATGCGGGTGTGGCTATGGTCCACGTCATCGAGGTCGGACGCGTTCTGCGCCGTGCCCATCCGGAACGGAGCGATCGTGCCCGCCGTCCCATCCGTGTTGTATAGCACCTGCGTGTTGCTACGCGCGGCCGGGGTGCGGAGCCGGGGCGTGGCGGACGCATCCGCATACAGGCCGTTGGCGCCCGGGAAGGTGCCGAAATAATGGTCGAAGGAGCGGTTCTCGCTGAATAGCACGAACACGTATTTGACCCGGTGCCGCAAGAGGCTGATCAGCTGCGCGTTGCTGAGGTTGGTGTCGGACGCAGGGTCGCGGAACACGCCCTGGATGGCCGGGCTAAAGCCGGACGCGGCCGTCAGCGGCTGGGCCGTCACCACAGGCGTCGAGGCCGTCAGCGCATAGGCGGGGGCCGCCAGCATCGGCTGCAACAGGGAGGCGGCCGCGATCCAAGCCGTAGTTGACTTCAACAGCATCCGTCGCATCGGTGGGCTCCTTGATTTAGCTGCCGCAATCTCGCCAGGACCGGCTTCGGCGACAATGCAAATTGCATGTTTCTATTGTGACACTTATTCGACCGACGGGGCGGTCATGGTCCCACCCTGCTGCCAGCCGGCGTTCAGGCCCGGCGGCAGGCCGAGCGGGGAGCCCTCCCCCAGGGTCCGGCGCATCATGGCGGCAAAACCGCCCTGCGCCGCGATCCTCGTCTGCCAGTCCCGGTCGAGGCCGAGCCAGGACCCGGCCACCGGTAGCGGGCTCCCATCGCCCGCCAGCACGGTATCGACCGACCACGTGACCACCTGGCTCCAAGGGCCGTCCGCCGGGGTCACGGCCATGATGGATGCGGCGGATAATGGTTCGTCCAGAATACGGGCCGGATGCCCGCCCTGTCCGGCACCGAGCCTCAGCGCGGCCAAGGCCGTCTCCTCGCCCACCACCGCCGGGCAGCGGCCCGCGGCGAAGGCGTCCATCATCTCCTCCAGCTCCATCCAGCCGGAGAAGTTGACGGTCCATTGGTGCCTCACGGCATAGGCGTTGAGCGCACGCTCCGCAGTGGTGCCCGGCTCGGCGCATACCATCGTATGGCCGACCTCGCCTATGGCATGGATCGGGCTCGCGTCCGGGACCATAAGGCGGGTCGTGAGCTGATACACGGTGGGACCGGTGAGCACCGCGCCGAACAGCTCGTTGGCAAACAGCTCGGTCGTGGTCAGGAACGCGACATCATCCGCACCGGTGCCGATCCGCCGGAAGTCGCGGCCTAGGGCGTAGCCGGTGAACTCGATCTTGCCGGGGTCGCCCAGCACGGCGGCGGCGATCGCGCGGCACAGCTCCACGTGCAAGCCATACCAGCTGTGATCGGTGGCCGGAAACGCGAGGCCGGGGCGGATGGCGCTGCCGCACCGCAAGACACCGGCCTGCATCACCCGCGCCAGCGTTGGCTCCTGCTCCGCGGCCTGGGCATGCCAACAGCGCGTTGCAGACATCATCAGCATCAGCAAGAACAAGGTGATCCGGCGCATTGGCGCTCCTTTGGTGCTAACGGATGGTGCTAACGGGTGATGCTAACGGGCAGAAATCTGCGGCGGGCCGGGGTTGCCCGCGCGGAGCGACGCCACGCTCGGGACGGCCGCGAAGATGGCCGGATTGACCGGGATGGGCGCCATCGCGTCGAAGCTCGGCCGCACTGTGCGCATGCCCTGCGCTCCCTCGAGCGTCACCTGCCCTGGCCTAATGTCCCGGACCGTCATTCCCGCAATCACCGCACCCTCTTGCACCAGCAGCGGCTTGCCAGCCGGTCCGGCAAAGATGGCGCGGCGGACCGCACCATCGATCAGTACGCCCGTCAGGCGTGGTAACGGCAGGGCAACGGCGGCAGGTGCGGCGGCCACGACGGCCGGTGCGGGCGGCCGCCGGGCAGGCGAGAACAGCGGACGATCCAGCATCGCCGCCTGCCACTCGGCAACAGGAGCCGGACGCCCGGGCCGGGCTGCCACGTCCGGGATCACCGCGGCCGGCAAGGGCTGCTCCCTTGTATCTGCCGGCCCGCTAGGGTCGCGCAGCTCTAGGGCAAGGCCGCCCGCCAGCAAGGCCGCAAGCGCGGCCAGCACGGTAAGGCGGACGGGAGGCTGAGCCAGCATGATGACGTCCTACGACGAAGCCTCTTCCGGGTAAGCCGCAGTTCCATGACAAATCGTGAAACCGTCATACACAGGTGAACCGTGCCCGGATAACCTGTGCACCTCATTTCGTGGTGAACCGGCAATGGCGCGTGTAGTATTGGGCTTTGGCAGTGCGGCAATGGCCTGCATTCTCGTAACCGCCCCGGCCCGGGCGGACGTGATCAACCAATGGGTTCAGTTCGCGCCCGATAATACGGTCCTGCTTCGCGCGATCGAATCTCTGCCCGCCAATGGCTGCCCGGCCGCTACGGTGGACGGCGCCTCCGTCACGCTGTCCCCCCGCGGTGACGTTACCACCCCGGCCACGGCGCCCCTCACATCCTATCCGGTCCTCATGTGCGAAAGCGCGCCGCTGCCGGCCTTCGGCCATAGCTCGGCCAGCGTCGCGGGTGTTCCGCTCAAGATGCCGGTGGCCAACCCGCGCCGCATCATGTTCATCGGCGACACGGGCTGCCGCGTCGCCGCCACGCTGACCGGCACGCAGAATTGCAATGACCCGGCGCAGTTCCCGCTCAACTTCCTGGCCAACTACGCCGCCACGTTCCAGCCGGACCTCATCGTCCACACCGGTGACTTCTTCTACCGCGAGCAGCCGTGCCCCACCGGCTTCACCGGATGCGCCGGGACCCCCGCTTTCGACAACTGGGACTCCTGGTATGCCGACTGGTTCGGCCCGGCGAAAAGCCTGATCCAGGCCGCCCCGCTCGCACTGTCCCGCGGCAATCACGAAAGCTGCAACCGCGGCGCCCGCGGCTGGTTCCGCCTGTTGGACGTGCACGCCTACGACGCCAATGCGGTGAACTGCACCGGACCCTACACGCCCATGGCGGGCGCGCCCGGCGCCAAGGGACCGCTCACCCCTTATGACTACACCCCGCCCTATACCGTAAATGCGGGCCAGGTCACTCTGCTGATGTTCGACTCGAGTGACAGCAATACCAGCGCGGTCGATACCACGACCCTTTCGACCGACGGACGGACGGTGAAGCAGATCTATACCGCGCAGCTGACTGCCGCACTGGCCCCGCTATCGGGCGCCAACGTATTCTATGTGACGCACAAGCCCACCTATGATATCCGCCCAGCCAAGGTGAACGGCAACCTGGCGGGAGGCGACTATACGCAGCAATCCGTGTTCGAAGGCATAAGCCCCGGCGGCGTGCCCGCCCCGATCAAGCTATTGGTCTCCGGCCATGATCACCAGTTCCAGATGGTCAATTTCGGCGCCAACTATGCGCCGCAGCTAGTGGTGGGCAACTCGGGCACGCTGCTGGACAACAACTCCGGCGCGCAGCCGCAGGCGTTCACGCCGGACGTCACTGGCACCAACAACGGCGCCACCTACGCCCTGCCCGGCGTCGCGCTGACCGCCACCACGACCATCCGCGCTACCGCGGACCGTTCCGAATACGGCTTCACGGTGATGGACGCCATCAACAATGGCTATGTGGCGAACGTGTATAACCTCGCCTCCAACAAGCTCGCCCGCTGCGTCATGACGCTGTATCCGCGCAGCATGGCCTGCACCCCCTAGCAGTGAACGCCGTCCACCCAGTCATCGCAGAGGAAAACACGGTCACAACCCCGTCCTGGCCCAATACGGCCGGGACGGTCCGGCTGTTGCGCCGCCTGCTGACACTCTACCTCCTGGCCGCATCAGCGCTGATAGCCGCAGGGTTGACGATGCATCCGCTGGCGGCCGAGGCGCGGCAGTCAGGCCTGCTCGGCGTGGCGGTCGCCGGGCTGACCCTGGCCGCCGCAGGCCTTGCCGCATGCTTGATCATGGCCCAGGCCCGGCACCGCGCCGGGACGTTCGATCCGGACGCGCTTTCCGCATTGGGCCGTATGGCGCGGCGTCCGCAGGGCGTGGTGATCCCTGTGCTCACCGGCCTCGCCATGGCAGCAGCCTGGGCCGGGCGGGCGCACGCGCCGGACCTATATGCCCAAGCGGCGCTGCTGGGCGGCGGCATGATCGTGCTCACCTTCCCGCTGCTGGTGGCCGAGCGGATGGTGGCCGGCCTATCGCCGCTGGCCTTACCCGAAGCGCCTTCGCTACAGGCGCTGATGTTCGTCCCCGTGCTGACTTGGCCGCTCGCGGGGACCCTGCATATCCTGGGCTCGCTCGGCCTGCCTTGGGCGGGCGGACTGATGGCGGTGCCGGCGCTGATCACCGGCGTAGCCGCGCTCGAACTCATGGTCCGCTCCTTGGCGGTATGGTTCATGCTGCCGCCCAGCCCGCTGCTGGCCCGGGCCGCCATCGCCAGCCTGTCCGCCGCGCTGCTGCAGCCCGGACGGCTGGCCGGGTCCGGACTGGCATCCCCGGTGCAGACCCATCTCGGTATCGACTTCTCGCGCAGCTGGGCGCTGCGCTATCTCAGCGGCGCGGTTCTGCCGGTGGCGGCGCTGGTGGCGCTGCTGGCCTGGGGCCTGACCGGCGTGGCGTTGGTGCCGCTGGACCGCCGGGCGGTGTATGAACGGCTGGGCGTGCCGGCGTCCATCTGGCAGCCTGGCCTGCACGCGGGCCTGCCGTGGCCGCTCGGCCAGGCGCGGATAGTGGAGATGGGCGTCGTCCACGCCGTACCGCTCGGCGCCAGCCTGCCCGGCGCGGCCGGCCCCGCCGAGGCGTTCGCGCCGGAGGGAGCCGACCGGCTTTGGGACCAGCCGCACCCCGGCGAAATCGCCCTCCTGACTGCAAGCCAGGGCAGCACCGGTGAGCAGGGGTTCCAGAGCGTGAACGTGGACCTCACGGTCCTGTACCGCTTCGCACTGGATGATCATGGCGCGCTCGAAGCGGCCTATGCGCAGAACGATCCGGACCAGCTCGTCCGTTCCGAAGCCAGCCGGCTCCTGGTGCAGCTCTGCGCCGGGCGCACGCTCGACAGCCTGCTAGGCGAAGACCGCGCCAGCGTCGCCGGCGGCGTAGGCCTGGCGCTCGGCCAGGAGCTGGAACGGCTCGGCAGCGGCATCGAGCTGTTGGGCATCGAGATCGAGGCGATCCACCCGCCCGCCAGCGCCGCCAGCGCCTATCACGCGGTTCAGGCCGCCGGCATCGTCGCCAGCACGGCGATCGCGACCGAGGCCGGGCGCGCCCAAGCCGCCGCCAGCCTATCCCGCCAACAGGCCGCCACCCTTATGGACGAAGCACGCGCTAGCGGGGCCGAAGCCGTGGGCGCGGCGGAAGTCGGCTTGCGGCAGTTCACCGCCGACCACGCCGCCGATAGCGAGGCGTTCCGGCTGGAGCGCACCCTTGCCAACCTGTCATCCGCCCTGCCCCGCATGCCCCTGATCATCATCGATCACCGGCTGCAGGGTGCGTCCGCCCCCGTCATCGACCTCCGCCCCGGTAACGCCCCCTCCGGCGCCCCGGCGGACGAGTAGAGAACCATGCACCTGCACAACCACGATCACGCCCATCACGACCACGGCCATCACGGACACGGCCATCACGGACACGGCCACGATGGCCCGGCGCCGGGCAGGACGCGGGTCTTCCTGCGCTTCCTGGGTGCCGGCCTCGTTCTGGCCGCGGCAGTGTTCGCCTCCTGCTCGGTCATCGTGCCCGCCGGGCAGGCGGTGGTGGTGACGCGGTTCGGGGACCTCAGCCGCGTCCTAGTGTCTCCCGGCCTCGCCTGGAAATGGCCCGCGCCAGCCGAGACGGGCATTTCGGTCGATCTTCGCCTCCGCACCACCTCCACCGGCCTGCAGGACGTCGGCACCAAGGACGGGCTCCGCATCCTGGTGCAAGCCTTCGTCGCCTGGCAGGTCCCGGCCGACCCCGGCGCCATCCGCACCTACCTCCGCGCCGTGCGCGAGCCGGACGAGGCGGCGCGCCAGCTGCGGAGCCTCACCGGCGCCGCCCTGCAGGTGACCGCCAGCGGGTTCGACTTGCAGGATCTGGTCGATACCGACACCGGACGCCAGCGCCTACCGGCGTTCGAATCCCGCCTCCTGGAACAAATCCAGCGCCAAGCCGCGGAAGTGTATGGCGTCAAGATCGTGCAAGCCGGGATCGAACGCCTGAGCCTGCCGGACGCCACCCTCGCCGCCACCGTGTCCCGCATGCGGGCCGAGCGGGAGACGGCCGCCGCCGCCCGCACGGCGGAGGGGCTGCGCGCCGCCGCCGAACTCCGCTCCCGCGCCACCAGCGAGTCCCGCATCCTGGTCGCCCACGCCCGGACGGAGGCGGCCGGGATCGAGGCCGCCTCCCGCCAGCAAGCCGCCGCCATCCAGTCCCACGCCTACGCGATCGATCCGGAGCTGTATGCCATGCTCCGCTCCCTCGATACGCTCGGTAGCGTCGTCGGCCCCAACACGCGCATGGTGCTCCGTACGGACTCGGCGCCGTTCAACATGCTCATCGGGCCGCCCCGCACCACCCCGGCCATCGGCGCTGCGACCGCGAGCGCGCCGTGAACCCGGGTGGCGAGAACTCGAATGGTGAACCGGCGGGCCCTATCGTCCAGGCCATCACCACCGCCTTCCGCGCCGTATGGGCGGCTGTGTTCCTGCTTGCGGCCGGCTGGGCCGCCTCGAGCTGGCGGCAAGTCCCGGCGGACAGCCAGGCCGTGATGCTGCGGTTCGGCCGGGTCGTGGGGGTGCAGCAGGCCGGGCTCGCCCTATCCTGGCCGCGCCCCATCGGCGGCATGGCATTGGTGCCGGGCCGGGCGCGCCAGCTCACGCTACGCACCCAGGCCACCGCCCGGCGGGAGGGGCTATCCGACCTGTTCACCCAGGCCTCGGGCGCCGAACTGCCCGACGGCGCCGGCAGCTATCTCACGGGTGACGGCAGCGTCGTACTGCTATCGGCCGACATGACCTATCAGGTGACGGATGCGGAGCACTATTACCTCGCTCAGGATCACGTGCCCCCGGCACTGCAGCGCGTGTTCCAGGCCAGCGCCATCGCCATCCTCGCCCGGCTCGACCTGGATGACGTCCTGGTCGCCCGCCCGGACCGGCAGACGCCGGAGCAAGCCGCGGCGGCGGAAGACCGGCGGCGCGGGCTGCGCGATGCCATCCTGGCCGAGATGAACCACCGGCTGGCGCCCCTGTCCCTGGGTGTCGAAATCAGCCGGCTCGACCTCGACCCGGCGCTTCCGCCCGCCGCGAAGATCGCTTTCGACGGGGTGCTGGTATCGGTGCAACTGGCCGAGCAAGCGATTGCCGCAGCGCGGACCGAGGCGCTGCGTATCGCCCAGGCCGCCGGCCGGGAGCAGGACCGGCTCATGGACGCCGCCCGGGCCGGCGCCGCCGAGCGGGTGAGCGAAGCCTCACGCCAGACCGCCCCTATCCTGGCGCTAGAGGCCGGCATGACCGCCGCCACCCGGCCCGCGATCCTCGATCACGCCTACCGCGACGGGCTCGCGGCGTTCATGCCAAGGGTGGGCCGGGTCATGGCCGTCGATGCCCAGGGCACCCGCATCCTGTTGCCCGGCGCGCCATGAGCGCGCCCCTTCAAGTTATGGCCGCGCCATGAGCGCGCCCCTTCAAGTTACGGCCGCGCCATGAGCGCGCCCCTTCACGTCACGGCCACGCCTTGAGCGCGTCCGCCTCCATCGCCGCGCCGCTGCTAGCCTGGCGGGAGCGGGGGGCGCTCGCGGTGCAGCTCACGCTCGCGCTGCTGGCCGCCGGGCTGCTGATCCTGGCCGTGCTGTGGCAGGCGCTGGTGCCGGAGGGGCGCGCCCTGTCCGACCTCGTCGCCGGCGGCGCGGCGCTGCTGGTGGCCGTCCCGGTCATCACTGCCGCCTGGGACAGCCTCCGCCACCCCAGCCTCCATGGCGTCACCGACCGGCTGATCAGCATCGCGCTGGTGGCCGCCTGGGCCAGCGGCGACCTCATGACCGCCGCCGTTCTGCCGATCATCATGATCCTGGGCCACGTGCTGGAGGAGCGCAGCCTGCTCGGCTCCCGCGAAGCCATCCGCGCGCTGGGCCGGCTCGCGCAGACCGAAGCGCGGCGGATCGGCCCGGACGGCGCCGTCACGCCCGTCGCCACCAAGGAGCTGCGCCTAGGTGACCGCGTGCTGCTGCTGGCCGGTGACCAGCTGCCGGCGGACGGCATCATCCGGGACGGAGAGGCCAGCCTCGACATGGCCTCCCTGACCGGGGAGAGCGTGCCGGTGGACGTGGGCGTGGGTTACGCCGCGCTGGCCGGCTCTATCAACACCAACGGACGGCTCGAGCTCGAGGTGACGCGCCTGGGCGCGGACACGACGCTGGGCAAGATCATCGCCCTCATGCGCGATGCGGAGCGGGCCAAGCCGCCCGTGTCCCGCCTGCTGGAGCGGTATGCCGGGCACTATATGGCGCTGGTGCTGCTGATCGCGGCCGGCACGTGGTTCGCCACCAATGACACCGCCGCGGCGCTGGCGGTCCTAGTCGCGTCCTGCCCCTGCGCGCTGGTGCTGGCAGCACCCGCCACCTCCATCGCCGCCATCGCCGTCGCGGCCCGGCTGGGCATCCTGATCAAGGGCTCCGCCTTTCTCGAGCAACTGGCCGAGGTCACCTCCGTGGTGTTCGACAAGACCGGCACGCTCACCACCGGTGAGCTGACGTTGCTCACCTTCGAGCCGGCGCCCGGCACCGATGCGGAATGGGCGCTCCCGCTCGCGGCGGCGCTGGGCGCAGCCAGCAACCATCCCGTCAGCCGCGCCGCCGCCCGCGCCGGGTCCGGCTGGCGTCCGCATCTGGACAACATTCATGAGGCCAGCGGCTTCGGCGTGAGCGCCACGGTCGATGGCGTTGGCGCCTCCATGGGCCGCCCGGAGATGTTCGCCGATCTGGACCCTGGCCCGCCGCCCGCCCATGACGGCCCGATCGCCGGGCTGGGCTTTGGCGGCCGCTTCCTGGGCTGGCTGCTATTCGCCGACCGCCCCCGCCCGGAATCCCGCGCCGCCATCCTGGAGCTGCGCGCCTTGGGACTCGACCGGCAGGTCCTGCTGACCGGGGACCGCGCGGCAGTGGCGGAGCGCGTGGGCGCCGAACTCGGCATCGCCGACATCTGCGCCCAAGCCTTGCCGCAGCAGAAGATGGCCCGCGTCCTGCAAGAGATCGCGTCCGGCTATAAGCCCATGGTGGTCGGCGACGGCATCAACGACTCGCTGGCGCTGAAGGTGGGCGCGGTGGGCGTGGCCATGGGCGCGCAGGGCACGGACGTGGCCCTGGCCTCGGCCGACCTGGTGCTCATGACGAGCGACCTGCGCCGGCTCGCGACCTGTATCCGCCTGAGCCGCCGCTGCCGCCGCACCATTCATGTGAACGTCGCCGTGGGGCTCGGCTGGACCGGGGTATTGATCGCGCTGGCGGCGTTCGGCGCTTTGGGGGCGGAGGGCGCAATCATCGCCGCCCTGCTGCACAACCTCAGCACCTTCATCGGCCTCGGCAATGCCGGGCGGCTGCTGCTGTTCGATGAGCCGCTTTGACGCATAAACGTCGCAAACAAGGCCGTCCCATTCTGCTAGCGTTTCCGAAATCGGAGACATCGACATGAAATTCTGGACTATCCCTGCGCTTGCCCTCCTGCTCGCAGCGGCCCCAGCCGCGGCTACGACCCTCACCAGCAGCCTCTCGGCATTCCAGGCCGGCGCGGGCGCGGTGACCGTGACCCGGCTCACGGGCCTGTATGACCCCACGGCGCTGATCCTGCCGGTGGTGAGCAGCGTTCCATTGAGCGGCGGCGGCAGCCTGGCCGTGAACCAATCGGTGCAGATCGTGCAGACCCCGGCGGGCGGCGGCGGCTTCCCCTACACTCTGACGGACGGTTTCAACGGTGACCTGCTGATCCCGGTGGATGCCAGCGGCAACCAGCTGACGTCGGAGACCATCAACACCGCCGGGCTCAGCGGATTGGGGATCGAGGTCGCGCCGTTCTCCAGCAGCTTGGGTGGCCCCTACACCATCACGATCACGGGCTCGAACGGCCAGACGCTATCCACGGCCGCCCCCGGCGGCAGCTTCGCCACCGGCGCCACCGCCCCGGTCTTCCTAGGCTTCTTCGGCGGCGGCGTGAGCACGATCACCATCAGCACCACCGACCCGAACGGCTTCGCCTTCGGCAATATCCGCACCCCGGCGCCCGTCCCCGAGCCCGCCTCCCTAGCCCTACTCGCCGCCGGCACGCTCGCCCTCTACACCGCCCGCCGCCGTTACCTCTGAAACCTGCATGACCTGCAGCGCCTTCACAGCAATGTCAGGTCGTTACACGTTGCCGCCTATTCCTGGCTGTGCCTCTATCGCGGGCCGACACAGAAGGCTTCGCCATGCACCGCGCCGCGCAACTGTCTTGCTTCGTGCTGATCGCGGTCCTGCCAGCCGCGTGTCACCGGGCGCCCCCGCCCCAGGCCTACCCGGTGGCCCAGCCCGCACCGGTCCAGCGCTATGACGCGGCGGTGGCCGTAGGGACGGCGCAGTTCCGCGGCAGCTTCGCCGGCGGCAGGGCGGACATGACCGTGACCGCGCTCAGCAACGGCACCGCGCAATACGTGCTGACCGGCAATGGCGGACGCCGGTGCAATTACCAGGTGAACGGCACCGGGCCCGCCACGCCCGGGCCATTCGTGCTGGACAACTTCGCCCAGATGACGCCGACATCGTCCGGCTGGGCCTTCGCCGAGATCATCCGCCCCGGTGGCTTCGCCAGTCAGCCGCAATGCACGTTCCAAGGCTTCCTGCAGCGGACCCGGTAAGCGCGCTGCACGCCGCGATCACCCGTAGCGCCATCACCGACCCGGCCGCCTCGCCCTTCTCGAAATCGTCGCCGTCCTGCTGGCCCATGGTGTTGGTGACATGGGCCATGCAGATCACCGGCAGGCCCTTCGCGGCCGCCAAGGCATACAGCGCCGCCGCCTCCATCTCGACCGCCAGCGCCCCTTGGCCGGCGGCGTAGGCGATCGCCGCCTCCGTCTCCCGGTACGGCGCGTCCGTGGTCCAGCTGGTACCGCGGCGGATGCCGGGCAGCGCCGCCTCCACCCGGTCCAGCAACGCCGGATCCGGCGCGTCGATCGCCGGGCTGGGCGGGACGTAATGCGCGCTGGTCCCCTCATCCCGCAGCGCCCGGTCGATCAGCACGATGGCCGGCAGCGGCCCGAGCTCGCCGATCTGGCCGGCCGACGTGATGCTCAGCAACAGGCGGCAGCCCGACGCGAACAGCTGCTCGGCCACCAGCACCGCGAACGATGCCCCGACCGCGCAGCCCAACACCCCCACCGCGGTCCCGTCCGGCAGCGTGAACTCGGTCAGCTCCGTGTGATAGCACGCCCAGCCCGCATGAAGCCGGCCCTGCCCCGTCCGGTGCAGGTGGCGCACCAGGTCGCCATCCGGGTCCAGCACGCAGAACGCGGGCACGTCCAGCGCCGGCAGGCCCTTCTGCCGCCGGGCTTCGCGCAGCAGATGGCCGGGCTGAAAGACGGACGGCGCGGCGTAGTCCTTCAGAGCGCGACCTCGATCCCGGACCCCGCCTGCATGGTGCCGATCACAGCCGCCTGGTCGAAGCCCGCGCTCTGCACATGCGCCAGCACGGCGTCCGCGCCCCCTGGCGTCACCGCGATCAGCAGTCCGCCGCTGGTCTGCGGATCGCACAGCAAACCGCGCTGCCAATCCGCCATACCCGGCGCCGACACGTCCACGCCGTAGCTGGTCCAGTTGCGCGCCGCCGCCCCCGTGCCCACGCCGTCCTGCGCCAGCGCCGCGGCGCCCGGCAGGATCGGCATGTCCGGCATACGCAGCGTGGCCGACAGACCAGCCCCCCGCGCCATCTCCAGCGCATGGCCCAGCAGGCCGAAGCCGGTCACGTCCGTCATGGCGTGCACGCCCGGCATGGCGGCGATGGCGGTCCCCACGCTGTTCAGCCGGGTCATGCTGCCGATCATGGTGCGGTAATCGGCGTCACCGATACGCTCCTGCTTCAACGCCGCGCTGAACACGCCGACGCCCAGGCCCTTCGTCAGGATCAGCACGTCGCCCGCCCGCGCATGGCTGTTCCGCTGCACCCGGTCCGGATGCACGGTACCGAGGGCCACCAGCCCATAGATCGGCTCCGCACTATCAATGGAGTGGCCGCCGGCGATCGGGATGTTGGCCGCCTTGCACACCGCGGCACCGCCGGCCAGGATCAGCCCCACATCCGCCGTGCTGATCTTACCCAGCGGCATGCCCAGCAGCGCCAGCGCCATGATCGGCGTCCCGCCCATGGCGTAGATGTCGGACAGCGCGTTGGTGGCGGCGATGCGCCCGAACTCGTAGGGGTCGTCCACGATCGGCGTGAAGAAATCCGTGGTGGCCACCAACGCCAGCTCGTCCGTAAGCCGGTACACCGCCGCATCGTCCGCGGTCTCACTGCCGACCAGCAGGTTGGGGAACGCCGCCGCGGCCGGCATGTTGGCCAGCAACTCCTGCAGCACCGCCGGCGCCAGCTTACACCCACACCCCCCGCCATGCGCGAGCGACGTGAGGCGTGCCGAAATCTGATCCACGGGTGGGTGCTCCATTGCTGACCCGGCGGACGCTAGCACGGGCGCGGCCCAAGCCCCATACGCCATGGGGGGGACCGCACGCGCGGATCGTGCGGGGCTCCTACGGCTGGAACGACACCAGCACCGCCCCTTCCTCCACCTGGTCCTCCACCCCGTAATGCACCGCTTCCACCACCCCGTCCGCCGGGCAGGTGATGCGCATCTGCGTCTTCATCGCCTCCAGCACCATCAGCACCGCGCCCCGCTCCACCGCCTGACCCGGCGTCGCCGAGACGCTCACGATGCGGGCGGGCATGGGCGCGCGCAGGCTGCCAGCCGCCTCCGCGCTGGCCGCCGGCGGGGCGAGCGGGTCCTGCAGCATGACCGTATAGGAGCGGCCACGATACGTGACATGGATGGCATCGCCATTCCGGATGACCGGCACCGCCGACTTCACCCCATCCAGCGAAACGTGATCGGCCTCCCGCTGTGGGCCCAGCAGGCCGATGCCCTCCAGCAGCGTGCCGCCCGGCGCGGAGGTGGCGCGGATCGCGTGTTTCTGGAAATGCACCATGCGATGCCCGCCCCCGCCGAGCCGCCAGGACCGCATCGTGGACCACGGCGAATACGGGTCGCCCGGCACCACCCGCGGCGGCTCGTCCAGCACGCACTGCGCCGCCGCCGCCAGGACCTCGGGCGGCGGCGGGCCGGCGGGCGGCAACAGCGCGTCCCAGTGCCCGGCGATGAACCCCGTCTCGACCTGCCCGGCGGCAAAGGCCGGGTGGGTCACGATGGCGTGCAGAAAGGCGATGTTGCTGCTGATCCCCACCACGGCGCAGGCCTCGAGCGCGCCCGCCATCCGCGCCAGCGCCGCCGGGCGGTCATGATCCCACACGATCAGCTTGGCGATCATGGGGTCGTAATGGCGCGAAATGGCGTCCCCGCTCCGCACGCCGGTGTCGATCCGCACGTGCGGTCCGGGGGCGGGGGTCCGGAAATGAGCGATGGTGCCGATACTCGGCAAAAAATCCCGCTCCGGATCCTCGGCATACAGCCGCGCCTCGATCGCGTGACCGGTGATCCCGGGATGCAGCTCCGGCAGGGGCTGCCCGGCGGCGACGCGGAGCTGCCATTCGACCAGGTCCTGGCCGGTGATCATCTCCGTCACCGGATGCTCCACCTGCAGCCGCGTGTTCATCTCCATGAAATAGAACGCGTCGCCCTCGGCGATGAACTCGACCGTCCCCGCGCCCACATAGCCCACGGCGCGGGCCGCCGCGCACCCGGCCTCCCCCATCGCCCGCCGCCGCTCGGGCGTGAGGCCCGGGGCCGGCGCCTCCTCCAGCACCTTCTGATGCCGGCGCTGGATCGAGCAATCCCGCTCGAACAGGCTGACCATGTTGCCGTGGGTGTCGCCGAACACCTGGATCTCGATGTGGCGCGGATGGGTCAGGTAGCGCTCCACCAGCACCTGGTCGTCGCCGAACGAGGACCGCGCCTCACCCTGCGCCAGGCCCAGCGCCGCCTCGAACCCGGCGGCGTCCTGCACGATCCGCATCCCCTTACCGCCCCCGCCGGCGGAGGCCTTGATGATCACCGGGTAGCCGATCTGATCGGCCGCACCGCGCAGGGTATCGAGCGACTGGTCCGTTCCGTGGTAGCCGGGCACCAGCGGCACGCCGGACGACGCCATCAGCGCCTTGGCCGCCGATTTGCTGCCCATGGCGCGGATGGCCGCGGGCGGCGGGCCGATGAACACCACGCCAGCGGCGGCGCAGGCCTCCGCGAACTCGGCATTCTCACTGAGGAAGCCATAGCCCGGATGGATCGCCTCCGCCCCGGCGCGCCGGGCGACGTCCAGGATGACGTCCCCGCGCAGGTAGCTCTCGCGCGCCGGCGCCGGGCCGATCGAATAGGCCGCGTCCGCCATCGCCACGTGCCGGCTGCCGGCGTCGGCCTCGGAATAGACCGCGACCGTGCGGATGCCCATGCGCGCCGCCGTCAGCATGACCCGGCAGGCGATCTCGCCCCGGTTGGCGATCAGGATGGCGCGGAACATCGTCACATCCGGAACAGGCCGAACCGGCTCGGCCCGACCGGCGCATTGAGCGCCGCGGATAGACCGAGGCCCAGCACCATGCGGGTGTCGGCCGGGTCGATGATACCGTCATCCCAAAGCCGCGCGGTGGCGTAGTACGGGTGGCCCTGCGTCTCGTACTGCTGCTCGATCGGCGCCCGGAACGCGGCTTCGTCCTCGGCCGGCCAGGCCTGCCCGGCCGCCTCCATGCCGTCCCGCTTCACTTGCGCCAGCACGGACGCCGCCTGCGTCCCGCCCATCACGCTGATGCGCGCATTGGGCCACATCCACAGGAAGCGGGGCGAGTAGGCGCGTCCGCACATGCCGTAATTCCCGGCGCCGAAGCTGCCGCCCACGATCACGGTGAACTTCGGCACCGCCACCGTGGACACCGCGGTGACCAGCTTGGCACCGTCCTTGGCGATCCCGCCCTGCTCGTATTTCCGGCCCACCATGAACCCGGTGATGTTCTGTAGGAACACGAGCGGGATGCCGCGCTGACCGCACAGCTGCACGAAATGCGCCCCCTTCTGCGCGCTCTCGCTGAACAGGATGCCGTTATTGGCGACGATCCCCACCGGGTAGCCCCAGATGCGGGCAAAGCCCGTGACCAGCGTCGTGCCATACAGCTGCTTGAACTCGTCGAACCGGCTGCCGTCCACGATCCGGGCGATCACCTCGCGGATGTCGTAGCCCTCGCGCGGGTTGGCCGGCACGATGCCGTGCAGCTCGTGCCCGGCATACCGCGGCTCCTCCGGTGCAATGAGGTCCAGGCTGATCCGCTTCGGGACGTTGAGGTCGGAGACGATGCGCCGCACGATCCCCAGCGCGTGCGCGTCGTTCTCGGCCAGATGGTCGGTGACGCCCGACACCCGGCTATGCACGTCCGCCCCGCCCAGCTCCTCCGCGGTCACGACCTCGCCCGTCGCGGCCTTCACCAGCGGCGGGCCACCCAGGAAGATGGTACCCTGGTTCCTGACGATGATGCTCTCATCCGCCATCGCCGGCACGTAGGCGCCGCCCGCGGTGCAGGAGCCCATGACGGCGGCGATCTGCGGAATACCCGCGGCCGACATCCGGGCCTGATTATAGAAGATACGCCCGAAATGCTCGCGGTCCGGAAACACCTCGTCCTGATTGGGCAAGTTGGCGCCGCCGCTATCCACGAGATAGATGCACGGCAGCCGGTTCTCCTGCGCCACCTCTTGCGCGCGCAGGTGCTTCTTCACCGTCACGGGGTAATACGTGCCGCCCTTGACCGTGGCGTCATTGGCGACGATCACGCACTCCCGCCCACTGACCCGGCCCACGCCGGTGATGAGCCCGGCGCCCGGGCTGTCCCCGGCATACATCCCATGCGCCGCCAGGGGCGATAGCTCCAGGAACGGCGACCCGGGATCCATCAGCCCCTCGACCCGGTCCCGCGGCAACAGCTTGCCCCGCGCCACATGCCGCGCCCGCGCCCGCTCCCCCCCGCCCCCGGCCGTCCGCGCCGTCTGCTGCACCAGATCCGCCACCAAGGCCTGCATCGCCGCCGCATTGGCGCGAAAGCCGGGGGAGCGTGGGTCGATGGCGGTGGCAATGGTCACAGGCTACTCCCGAGTGGCCCCGGAGTTAACGGCCTAACCCCTGCCTGAGACAAGGGGGGCCAGCCGCGCCTGCACCGCCGCAGCCGCCCGCCGGGCGATGCCGGACTGCCCGGCCCAGCGCGGCCATCCCTGGATCGCGTCCCTGACCTGGGCGTCGACCGCCACCGCCACCCCGCGCGGGATCGACGCCGCCACCGCCGCCCGGGCGAAGTGCTCCGCCCCTGGCGCCCGGCCCTCCCCGGCCACCGCCAGGTTATGCTGACCTCCCGGACCGTCCGACAGCGTGAGGTCATAGGCCGGGGACAACCGCCACACGCCGTCCCGGCCCATGATGAAGGCGTGGTTCTTCGCGTGGTCGTCCCGGTTATGCGCCAGCACGTTGAACACCATGCGCCGGTACGCCTCCGTCACATGCGCCACGTCCCGCGTCAGCAGCCGCGTGACCTTCAGCAGGTCGGTATAATCGAGCGACGGCAGGCGGAAATCGGCGTGCAGCAAGCCTGCCAGCGTATGCACATGAATGCGGCCAGCCGGCCCCCGGTCAAACCGGCGCACGGCAAAATACGCATCCCGCCCCGGCAACAACCGCGTCTCCGGCATGGTGATTCCCGCCGCCCGGGCCATGAGAGCGTAGGCATGCTCGACCCGCCCGGCGTGCCGGCCGTCCGCGCGGGATGGAAGCTTTACCAGCCAAGCCTCACCCTCGTCCTCCCCGGTATCGGCCCGCATGGCGCCGGTCACCGGGTCAAGCGTCATGAGCAATTTCGGCCGCGCCCCGGCCGAGCCGCCGTTTGCGCGTAACAAGGCATCCAGCCCCGCCGCCGCCCGCCCGGCTTCGAGCGCCCGGGCCTCCCGCGCATACCAGTCGAGGTCATCTGGCGCTTCGCCCGAGGCTAGCACCCGCTCCGGCAGGAAAGTCAGCGCGCCCATCCCGCGCGATCCAACGAAGGCGAGACGGTCCAGCGGTGAGAGCGCCCCCGGTTCTCCGCCGGCCGCCGCCACGCTGCGATCGACCAGCAGCCTACCCCACCCATCCGGCAGGCTATCGGCGAACAAGCCATGCAGCCCTTCGAAAGGGGTGGGCGGGCCCATGATCAAACCGGGCCGCAGCCTGAGCCGGAACGGGGACAGATCCAGTCCGCGCGCCAGGAACGCCGGATCCAGCTCGAACGCCGCGACCCGGTCCCGCTCCGACCATGCCAGCGTGCCGGCCGGAATGACCTCGCCTTCCAAATCGAGGCCGACGGCCAGCCGGGTCACAATGGGGCGCATGTCAGCCTGAAGCTCGCTGCCGCTGGCGGGGTGTTAGGAGATCCTCGATGCGCTGCGGTGCCGGGCTAGGGATCAGATCGGCGAACACATCCTCGAGCCCGAGCGTCCAGGCCACCAGCAACAGGTGCTCGATCGACCCGCGTCCCCCGGCTTCGAGCCGCTTGACCGTGGGCACCGACACCCCCGCCCGCCTGGCCAGCTCCCGCTGGCTCACATTCTGCGCCAGCCGATGCTCCTTGAGACGCTGCCCAATCGCCAGCGCCGCCTCGTGCGGAGAGATCAGAACCTTTCCCATGGTGCCAGATATGGCCTTTAAGGGATCACATTGCGACTCTTACTACCAAAGCTCATGACAGAAGACGCTTTCGCCCGGACAGGTGATCTCGTAGGGCGCTCATTCCTAGTCTAAGGGAGCTCAAACCCGTTCAGGCTGAATTGGCTTCTGAAATGATCAGGTAAGAAAGAATCTAGGCGGCTTGCTGGGTGAAAACCATGAGTTTGTTGCCGTCGGGGTCGCGGAAGTAGGTGCGGTAGAGGTCGCCGGGATCACTCCTACGGTTACCCGGTCCGCCTTCGTCTGTGGCGCCCAGTTCAAGTGCCTTCGCATATGCCGCCCGGACCCCGTCGCGCGAGGAGACGACCAGGGCAATCATGCTGCCATTGCCCACGGTCGCTGGCTGGCCGTCGTAGGGTTTTGTAATCACCAGCATGGGTGCGTCCGGTGCGGCCATATACCAAACCCGCGCTTCCGTGCTCCATGCCTCATTCATTGTGGCGCCGAGCACCGGCATGAGCGGATCGTAGAATGCTCGCGCTCTGACCATATCGTTTGTGCCCACCATGGCGAAACCGATCATGTCTTCTCCAACCAGTATGGGGAGCGGAACACATCGGCAGATGTCCCGCCCCCGTTCACTCAAACCCCGCTCAGACCAGTTCGAACCGGTCCAGCATCATCACCTTGTCCCACGCCTTCACGAAGTCCCGCACGAACTTCTCCCCGGCGTCGCTCGAGGCATACACCTCCGAGATGCCGCGCAGCTGGGAGTTGGAGCCGAACACCAGGTCGACCCGGGTCCCTGTCCACTTCAGTTCGCCCGTGCTCCGGTCATGACCCTCGAACAAATTGGTCGAAGACGGAGATTGCTGCCAGCTCGTGCGCATATCCAGCAAGTTCACGAAGAAATCGTTCGTGAGCGTCTCCGGCCGCTTGGTAAACACGCCGTATTGCGAGTGGCCGACATTGGCGTTCAGCACGCGCAACCCACCCACCAATACCGTCATCTCCGGCGCCGTCAGCGTCAGCAACTGGGCCCGGTCCACCAGCAACTCCTCGACCGTCACGGTGTACTCGGCCCTCACATAGTTGCGGAAGCCATCGGCCGGCGGCTCCAGCACGGCGAACGACTCGACGTCCGTCTTCTCCTGGCTCGCATCCATCCGGCCCGGCGTGAACGGCACCTCCACCGCGTGGCCGCCCTCGGCCGCCGCATGCTCCACCGCCGCGCAGCCCCCCAGCACGATCAGATCAGCCATCGAGACCTTCTTGCCGCCGGCCTGCGCCGCGTTGAACTCGGCCTGCACCCGCGTGAGCGCCTGCAGCACCGTCGCCAGCTGCGCCGGCTGGTTCACATCCCAGTCCTTCTGCGGCGCCAGGCGCAGCCGCCCGCCGTTGGCGCCACCCCGCTTGTCGGACCCGCGGAAGCTCGATGCCGCCGCCCAGGCCGTGGACACCAGCTCGGACACCGAGACGCCGGACGCCAGCAGCTTGGCCTTCAGCGCCTTGATGTCCCCGGCGTCGATCAACGGGTGATCCACCGCCGGGATCGGATCCTGCCACAGCAGCTCTTCCTGCGGCACGTCCTTGCCCAGGTACCGCACAAGCGGCCCCATGTCGCGATGGGTCAGCTTGAACCACGCGCGGGCGAACTCGTCGGCGAACTGGTCCGGGTTCTCGAAGAACCGGCGGGACACCTTCTCATATGCCGGGTCCGCCTTCATCGCGATGTCGGTCGTGGCCATCATCGGCGCATGCCGGCGCGCCTTGTCATGCGCGTCCGGCACCGCGTCCGCCAGCGCGCCATCCTTCGGCGCCCATTGCTGCGCCCCCGCCGGGCTCCGCACCAGCTCCCATTCGAAGTTGAACAGGTTCTCGAAGTAGTTGTTATCCCACCGGGTCGGGTTCGTGGTCCACGCACCCTCGAGCCCGGACGTGATGGTATCGACGCCCCGTCCGCTGCCGTAGCTGCTCATCCAGCCAAAGCCCTGATCGGCGTGCCCGGCGCCCTCCGGCTCCGGCCCCACATACTTGCCGGGGTCCGCGGCGCCGTGCGTCTTGCCGAACGTATGGCCGCCCGCGACCAGCGCCACCGTCTCGGCGTCGTTCATCGCCATGCGGCCAAACGTCTCGCGGATGTCGTGGGCGGAGGCCACCGGGTCAGGGCGCCCGTTTGGACCCTCGGGATTGACGTAGATCAGGCCCATCTGCACCGCCGCCAGCGGACTCGCCAGCTCACGGTCGCCGGTATAGCGCTTGTCGCCAAGCCAGGTATCCTCCGGACCCCAGTAGATGTCCTCGTTCGGCTCGAAAATGTCCGCACGCCCGCCGCCGAAGCCGAAGGTCTTGAGCCCCATGGACTCCAGCGCCACCGTGCCGGCCAGGATGATCAGGTCGGCCCAGGAGATCGCGCGGCCGTACTTCTGCTTCAACGGCCATAGCAGGCGCCGCGCCTTGTCCAAGTTGGCATTGTCCGGCCAGCTGTTGAGCGGCGCGAAACGCTGCGTCCCCGCGCCGCCGCCGCCGCGCCCGTCCGCGGTGCGATAGGTGCCGGCACTGTGCCACGCCATGCGGATGAAGAACGGGCCGTAATGACCGTAATCGGCCGGCCACCAATCCTGCGAATCCGTCATCAGCGCATGTAGGTCCTGCTTCAGCGCATCGAGGTCGAGGCCCTTGAACGCCTCGGCATAGTCGAACCCGCCGTCCATGGGGCTCGACAGGCTGGATTGCTGATGCAGCACCCGCAGCTGCAGCTGGTTCGGCCACCAAACCTGGTTCGACATCTTGAGCACGACCGCGTCCTTGTCGAACCCGGCGCCCGCCACGGGGCACTTGCCAGAAGCCTGGCCACCATGTCCGTCCATATCGTCCTCCCAAACCTCGAATGCGCGCAGGTGTAGCCGATCCCCGGCGATAAAGGGAAGCGTCGATTACCGGCAGTTGTGATAGGCTGCGCCTATGAACCTTCAGGATCTCCGCTACTTGCTCGCCGTGGCCGAGCACCAGCATTTCGGCCGCGCCGCCCGCGCCTGCGGCATCAGCCAGCCCACCCTCTCGGTCCAGGTCCGCAAGCTCGAGGAACAGCTGGGCGTCATCTTGTTCGAGCGGGCGAGCAAGCTGGTGACACCGACCGACGCCTGCGACCGGCTGATCGGCCACGCCCGGTCCGCCGTGGCGGAGGCGGAGGCGCTGCTCTCCGTGGCCCGCACCCTGCAGGACCCGCTGGCCGGGCGCTTCCGCCTGGGCATCATCCCCACCCTGGCGCCCTATCTGCTCCCATTGGTCTTCGCCCCGCTGCGCGACGCCCTCCCCGGCCTCGAGATCGAGCCGTGGGAGGACCAGACCACCGCCCTGCTGGACCGCCTCCGCACACACGAACTGGACGCGGCGCTGCTGGCGACCGAGGTGGACGGCCCGGACCTCACCAGCACGCCGCTATTTGCCGAACCGTTTCTCGCCGCCCTGCCACCGGACCACCGCCTGGCGTCGCAAATGGTGGTCGCGGAGGCCGACCTCGCCCCCGACATCCTGGTCCTGGCGGACGGCCACTGCCTGCGGGACCAGACCCTCGAGGCGTGCGGCCACACCGGCGCGCTGGGCGGAGCCTTGCGCGCATCGAGCCTGCCGACCCTGCTGAACATGGTGGCGGCCGGCTACGGCACGACGCTGATCCCCGGCCTGGCCGCCGGCGCGGCCGAAGACGCCGGCATCGCCCTCCGTCCGCTGGCCGCGAAGGCGAGCCGCACGGTCCGCATCGCCTGGCGCACCCATTACCCGAGGCGCGCGGCGGTGGACGCCGTGGGCCACGTGCTCGCCGCCCGGCTGAGCCGGTTCAGCGGACCGTAGCGCCCCGACCGGCCCCAGAACGGCTCAAGGCTCCCCCGCCGCCGCCATCAGCCGGATCACGGCCGCGCGCACCGCCGCCAACGGCGCATCGCACTCCGCGGTCAGCCCGAACTTCGGCTTCAGGCTCAACGGATCGCCGGTCGTCAGCCAAACCTGGCCGGCCGCGTCCTGCCACGCCAAGGCCCGCAGCGGCAGGTCCACGCCCACCCGCTGATCGCATTGCATCAGCGGCGACCCGCCTTTCGGATTGCCGAAGATCAGGGCCACCGTGGGCCGAAGCGTGATCCCCGCCTTCTCGGCCGCCTTCGCATGGTCGATCCGGGCGGCCACGACGAACCCGGACGCGGACGCCGCATCCTGCAGCCGGTCGATCGTCGCCGGCACCGGAAACGCGCTCCGTATCGTCAGCAACTCATCGGCCCGCGCCTCGGGCGCCGCCATCAGCACGGCCAGCGCGGCGGCCACCCCATATCGTGAAACACGCATCTCAGTCCCCCTCTGACCCCTTCGGCACGGCATCACCCCGGGTTACGGCGTAACCGTTTCCTGCGCCGCGCGAAGGACCCGGCAGCGAATGGGTGCTCATGGAACAGCGCGGCACTAACCGGCCCAGCGAGGAAGAGGCGGGCCTGGCCGCCATGATGGCGGCGGCCCAGGCGGGGGATAGCGCGGCCTATGCCGCGGTGCTGCGCTGGTGCGCGCCCTTCATCACCGCCGTCGCGCGCGGCAATTCGACGGCCTCACCACCTCGGCCAACTATGTGCTGACCAGCGGGCTTACCGCCAATACCGGCGTGCTCCGCCTGACCTTCGCCGTGACCCCGGTGCCCGAGCCGCCGGCCGCCCTTCTACTCGCCGCCGGCCTGATGGCGCTGGGCGTCACCACCTGGCGCACGAAGCGCGGCTGACCGGCCCGCGTCGGGCCGCACCGGCCAACGCCGTCACCCCGGAAGGAAGCGCGCGATCGCGGCCGGGAGTTCGGCCACCGCGGCGTTGACCGCGAACCCGACCGCGAACGCCTCCACGTAATCATAGGACCGCGCGCCGAACACCCCCGGCCGCGCGTGGAAGCGCCAGTAATACACAAGGCTCGCGACGATCAGCGCCAGCGCGAACCGGGCCGAAAGGAACCGGTCGGCCAAGCGCTGGGCCGCAAGCTCCGGCGCCGGGTCGATCTGCAGCGGGACGGTCCCCTCGCCCAGCGTGTCGCCGATCACCGCCCCCGCATCGGTGAAGCGCTCGGCGGCGGTGACGTGCGCGATGACGGTGCGGGTGCGGTCGAACACATGCGTCACTCCCGCTTGGCGCCACTCCGGCGCGGTACGGATCACCGGGGCGCTGCCATCGCCGAAATCCAAGCGGACCAGCACGCCCTGCTGCCAATCCCGCTCCAGGTCCTCGACGGCGATCAGCATGGGCCGCCCGGCGGTCCGTTCGGTCTTCGGCGCCGGTACCGTAAGGGTCAGTGGCCGGACGGCGCCCTGCGCGGCCTGGATCGGCAAGCCCTTGTCGGCCGAATAGATCGCCTTCGAGAGATCGATCTCTTCTTGACCTAGCGCCAGTAGTCTCTCCAAGCACTGCCCGTCCTCCGGAAGCCGTCCGAGATCAAGCCGCAGACGATCGATCTCCCGGTCCCAGGCGACGAAGCGCGGGCCAGGCTGTTGCCAGAGCAACGCTTGATCGAGCTCGCCAAGCCGGTTGCGGATGCGGTCCGCATAGCGCCGGCAGTAACCCTGCATCGACCGGCCGGCAATCAATTGAACCCGGACCCCACCATAATCACCCCAGGCCTGATATAACGCCCGCATCGGCCCGGAAACCTTAGCAAGGTCTCCGGTCTTCACGGCCAGAGCCGCATCCAGATAGGCCGCTTCCAGCGTCCGCTTCGACTCTGGAACCTCCACCCTTTCGATTTGACCGCGCCAGATCGCAAGAATCTCATCGAGATGCCGCAACTTACTGGCTGCCGACCGGTCAGGATCGGCCTGTGCCGCTGCCGTCGCGGCTTCGACCGCGGCGAACGACGTCTCGCTATCGTCGGCCGCAAGCCGTCTCCGGGTCAGCGTCACCTGCGCATCGGCCAGGTCTCGTTCGAGCTGATTGGCCGTCCCGTTGAGCGCGCCGGCGGTCAAGCGGAGTTCATCGAGGCCGGAAACGTCGTTCAACACCTCTTCGGCCACGCGGAGTCCGGCCAGCGCGGCCTGCCGGCCCTCCGGCGAAAGCCCGGGTGTATCGGCGTCGGCCCGGATCTGCTCATCCAGCCGTATGATCGTCCCACCCTGCACGATCTGCCGCTGGATCAGCAGCTGCGACTCCAGCATCGTGCGCGCGGCCCTGTGCAGCCAAAGGCGGGCATTGCCGGCCAGGCCACGCGCGGCGTCCGCCTCCCCGGCCCCCATCGTGAGCCGCACCCGGATCAGTTGCGCGTCCAAATCGTTGGACAGCGCACCCTCCGGCTCCACCAGCAGACGCTGCCGTAACCGTTCGATCACCCCATCCACCTGCCGCGCGAACGGCGTGGGCACGAGACCGCTCTGGACCGAAGGCGGCTTCACCACCCGGTGCAGATCCGCCTGCAGGCCGGTCCATTCCTTCTCGAGGTCCTCGACGATCACGGCCACCGCCGTCCGGCCCTGCAACGCGCCGCGCAACGCCGCCACCTGGTCGGACGCGGCCTGCAGCGCCGGCGCGGCCTCCTGCATGCGATGATCCACCAACGACGCGGCACGCGGGCGGGACAAGGCCTCCACCGCGCGGTCGAAGTTGCGGTCCATCTCGGCGGCGGTCTCGAGCCGGCCGTCGGCGACCGGATGCGCCTCGATCCAGGCATGGGCGGCCTGCTTGGCCTGCAGCGCGTCGAACAGCTTGGCCCGCGTTTCGCTCTCACCGGCGAACCCCGCGATCACGTTCACGATCGACAGCCCGCCCAGCATGAACAGCACGCCCCAACCGGCACTGGCGGCCACATCTGCGCGGATGGGAACGGTGACGGTGCCGATGCGGCAAATGCTGGTGTAGGTGCCGGGCCGGGCCGGTACGCTGCCGTCTAGGGTGAATCGCAAAGTGCCACCGGGCTCCGTTCCCGTCAGCTCAAGCTCGGCCGTGAGTGCGCCCGGAACGGCAAGCCCGTCCTCATCCCGCCAGGGACCGGCGCTGACCGGACCGGCCTCAAGCGTCTCTGCCCCGTTCTGAACCAGTGCGACCCGAGGCGCCAAACGCAGGATTTCTTGAGCGTTGAACGGCCCACGCCACGAGCGTACTGTGAGGCGGATGGTTTCCGGCTTGGGCCCTGCTTCGTCCACACCAGGTCCTTCTCTGACCGGGGCAGTCTGCCTTATCGGAACGGAAACGCAAGTATAGTGGGCCGCGCAGTCCTCTGCAGACGGTTATCAAAAAATCGGCCCGATCAGGCGCCCGGGGCGTTGCTGATCTCGTTGCTTATGACCGACGTTCATGCAACATACGACGCGGCATCGGCGGCTGGCGCAATAAGGAGAAATCCGCCAGAAATCAACCGCGGGCCAGACGGCCGCGCGCATGCGGGACATCGTCGGCCTGCCTGTCTCCCCGCTAGTCCGCCTTCATCAGCACAGGAGTGACCGTAGCATGGCGACCGACCTGTTTGCACCCTACTGCCGGGCGAACCTCGATCTGAAGAACCGGTTCGTGATGGCGCCGATGACCCGTGACCGGGCCGGGCCGGGCCACGTACCGGTGGAAATGAATGCCACCTACTATGCGCAGCGCGCGGGGGCTGGCTTGATCGTCAGCGAAGGGACGCCGCCCGATGAAGCGGGGCAGGGTTACCTCCGGGTGCCCGGTCTCTACACCGACGCCCAAGTGGCGGGTTGGCGGCTCGTGACGGACGCCGTTCACGAGGCCGGTGCGACTATCTTCGTGCAACTCATGTATGTGGGACGCGTCTCCCACCCGAGTTTCTTGGGCGGGCAGACCCCGGCAGGCCCGTCTGCGATCCAGGCCGCAGGCACCGTGTTCACCGAAACGGGGCCGCAACCCTTCGTCACGCCCCGCGCGCTGGATGCACAGGAGATCCCGGGCATCATCGCCACCTTCGGCCGGGCCGCCCGGCTCGCGGGCGATGCAGGGTTCGACGGCGCCGAACTCCACGCCACCTCCGGCTACTTGCCGCATCAGTTCCTAGCACCCAACGCGAACCAGCGTACGGATGAGTGGGGCGGCACGGTCATGAACCGCGCGCGCTTCCTGCTCGCTTGCGTCGACGCGATGGCCGCCGCGCGCGGACCGGACCGGGTCGGCGTGCGGATCGGACCGGCGTTCGACTTCAACGACGTCCGCGATCCAGACCCGCAGGCCACATACGACAACCTGGTCCGTGAACTGGACCGCCGCGGCCTGGCCTATCTGCATGTCATCGCCACGCCAGCCGACTGGGACGTCTTGGGCTTCGTGCGGGAGCGTTACCACGGCACCCTGATTGCCAACGGCGGCTATGACCGCGCCCGGGCCAACGCCGATCTGGCCGCCGGGCGAGCCGATCTGATCTCGTTCGGGACGGCATTCCTGGCCAATCCAGATCTGCCATCCCGCTTCGCGCAAGATGCGGCCCTGAACGAGCCAGATAAGCCCACCTTCTACTCCGAGGGTCCTAAGGGCTACATCGACTACCCATCCCTGCCGTAACGGTCGGCTGCACCCGGTCTCAAAGCGCGGTCACGCCTTCCAAGTTGACCGGCGTAGGAAAGTAGCGGAAGCCGTCGCCGGCCTTGGCGACGTGCCCGACGCCGGGCCAGGCAAAATGATAGGCGAGGATCGGCGTGCGGTTGGCGGCGAACATGTCCATCATCCGCACCCGGCTCTCGGCGGACTGCGCCGGGTCCGTGTCGAAGGCAAACTGCGTGCGCGGACGCTCCAGCAACAAGACCGGGTGGTGCGCGAGGTCACCGATATAACAGAGCGTGCTGCCGCCCGAAGCGATCATGAACACGGTATGGCTGACCGTGTGGCCCGGCGCCGAGAGGGCCGTGATGCCAGGGAGGATCTCCTGCTCGTTCTTGTAGAAGGTGATCCGGTCCTTGACCGGCAACAAGTTGTTTCGCGCCTGGGCCAAGAAGTTCGCCCGCGCGGGAGCGTTGGCAGGGATGACGGCGTCATCCGTCCAATATTTGAAATCCGCCTCGCCAATGAAATATTGGGCACTCGGGAAGTTCGGCTTGCCATCGGCGCCCATGATGCCGCCGCAATGGTCGATGTGGGCGTGAGTCATCACCACGGCATCCACATCGTCCGGCCCGATCCCGGCCGCGCGGAGGCTCGGCAGCAATTTCCCTGTCGTCGGGCCGAACAACGTGTCCCGGCCCATGCCGGTGTCGAATAGGACGACGCGGTCCCCGAAGTTCACGACGAGGATATTCTGTTCGAGTACGGCGTTGCTCACCGGCAGGAAGTTCGCCGCCAGCTCCCGCTTGATCTCGTCCGCAGTGGTATTCTGGAACGCCGCGAGCGGGTCACCGAGCGGCAGCTGCCCATCCGTCACCACCGTGCACTCGGCACTGCCGAGTTTGAACCGGTAAAGGTATGGCGCCTGAGCCTGGCCCATCGGCATCTTTCCAAAGGCGGCGCTGGGCAAAGCGAGGGCAGAAGCAGTCAGCACGTGGCGGCGTGTGAGCAGCATGGCGATCCTCCTGGTCGGTTTATGGCGCTCTTGGCCGGACGGTCCGGCACTTGAAAAATGCGCCTAAGCCGGTGCCGGGCTCAAGCCAAATCTACCAGGCTGCGCACTCTTCAGCATGCAACACATGGCGTCCGGCTCCGTTGTCAGGCGGTTACAGAGGAGCATGCCTATGACGATCAAGCTTCCTTTCTCCCGCCGTGACGTCGTTACCGGCGTGGGCCTCGCCGCGGCGGTAACCGCCCTGCCGGCCGGGGCGGATGCTGCGCCTGCCCCGGCGCCCGCGCTGGTGGACCCGGCGACGGCGTTTCCGCGCCCGCCCTACAGGAAACAGTCCCAGCCCTGGCCGGGGTTGGCGGGCAGGATGGAGCCGCCGCCCGACCATGGAGAAATCAGCTACCGCGGGTCCGGGCGGCTGCTAGGGCGGCGGGCGCTGATTACCGGAGGTGATTCCGGCATGGGGCGGGCAGCCGCGATCGCCTATGCGCGGGAGGGGGCGGATGTCGCCATCAACTATCTGCCGGACGAGGAGGAGGATGCGCGGGAGGTCATGGCGCTGATCAAGCAAGCGGGCCGGAAAGGCATCGCTCTACCGGGCGACCTGCGGGACGAGGCGTTCTGTGGCAAGCTAGTGTCGGACGCGGTGCAGGGGCTGGGCGGGCTCGATATCCTGGTCAGCAATGCCGGGCGGCAGCAAACCCATGCGTCGATCCTGGACATCAGCACCGAGCAGTTCGACTGGACGATGAAAACCAACATCTATGCGCCGTTCTGGATCATCAAGGCCGCATTACCGCACATGCCGCCGGGCAGCTCGATCATCGCGACCACGTCCGAGCAGGCGACCGACCCTACGCCGGACCTCTATGACTACGCACAGACCAAGGCGGCAACGACGAATTTCGTCCGCTCACTCAGCAAGCAGCTGGCGTCCAAGGGCATCCGCGTGAACGGCGTGGCACCGGGCCCGGTGTGGACGCCGCTGCAGGTGTCGGGCGGGGCGACGATGGAAAAGCTGGAGAAGTTCGGCGCCCAAACGCCGGTGGGGCGCGCCGGGCAGCCGGTGGAGCTGGCGGGCATCTATGTGCAGTTTGCGGCCAGCGACGGCAGCTTTGCCACCGGGCAGGTCTATGGCGCGGCGGGCGGCGGCGGGCTGCCCTGAGCTGGGCGCCTCCGTTAAGCTCGGGATTTATCGTTGGCCCGCCAGCCTGAGCTTGTCGGAGGGCGGCACGTTCGGGCAAGCCTCGGCGAGATCACGGAACCGTTTACGTCGTACCGTGTTCTGCTTGGTGTGGACGCAACAAAGGAGTAGGGTGATGATCAAACAATTGGTTTTCGTGGCGGTGCTCCTCGCGGCGGTGGCGCCGATGCTGGCCGCCTGCAACACGACCGCAGGCGTTGGCAAGGATGTGAGCGCCACCGGGCAAGCGGTGACGCGCGGCGCCAATGATGTGAAGTCAGGCCTATAACGGCGCTCCGGCGCTTTGACCGGCGCCGGACACGCTCTACTGTCCCTTGAAAAACCGGGGGGACGAGCATGGATTTCGACCTGAGCGACGAGCAACGGCTGTTGCAGGACAGCGTGAACCGCATGATCGCGGACCGCTATGGCTTCGAAGCGCGCCGGGGCTACCGGGCGGCGGCGGAGGGTTGGAGCCGGGATGTGTGGGCGCAATTCGCCGAACTAGGACTGCTCGGCCTGCCGTTCAGCGAGGAAGATGGCGGTTTCGGCGGCGGCGCGGTCGAGACGGCTTTGGTGATGGAGGCGTTCGGGCGGGCGCTGGTCGTGGAGCCCTACATCGGCACCGTCATCACTTGCGGGGCGCTGTTGCGGCATGCGGCGAGCGCCGGGCAGCGCGCCCGCTGGGTGCCCGGCATTGCCGAGGGCTCGGTCGTGTTGGCCTACGCGCAGGCCGAGCGGCAATCGCGCTATAGCCTGAATGACATCACGACCAGGGCGGTGGCCGAGGGTCCGCTCTGGCGGTTGACCGGCGAGAAGACCCTCGTCTTGCATGGTGATAGCGCCAACGCGCTGCTGGTCACCGCACGCAGCGCGGGCGAGCACCGGGAGCGGCACGGCATCGGCCTGTTCTGGGTCGATTCGAGCGCCCCCGGCGTGACCCGCCGGGGCTACGCCACCCAGGACGGCCTGCGCGCCGCCGAGATCAGCCTCGATAACGCATTGGGCGAACCCGTGGGTGACCCGGCGGAGGCACTGCCGGTTCTGGAACGGGTGAACGACGAGCTGCTGGCCGCAGGCTGTGCGGAGGCGGTCGGCATCATGCAGGCCATGCATGACATGACGGTCGACTACCTGAAGACGCGCAAGCAATTCGGGCGCCCGATCGGCGACAATCAGGCGCTGCAGCATCGGGCGGTGGATATGTATGTGTCGCTGGAGCAGGCGCGCAGCATGGCGCATTACGCGACGATGATGTCCGTAGAGGCCGATCCGGTCGAGCGCGCCCGCGCCATGCATGCCGCCCGCGTGCAGATCGGGCGCAGCGGACGGCATATCGGGCAGGAGGCGATCCAGCTGCATGGCGGCATCGGCGTCACGATGGAGTACGCCGTCGGCCATCATTTCAAGCGTATGACGGTGCTGGAACGAAGCCAGGGCGACACCGACACGCATCTTGCTGCGCTGGCCCGGCTGGGAGGCCTGATCGCGGCTTGAAGTATCCCGAAGACGTCAGCCTTACCCTTTGAGGCCTTCGAAGAAGGCGGAGACCTTAGCAAAGAAGCCTTCGCTGTCGGGGTGGCCCTTGGTGTGCCCCTTCGCCTCGTCCTCGAACTCCTCCATCAGCTCCCGCTGCCGCTTTGTCAGTTGCTGCGGCGTTTCGACCGCGACCTGGATCAGCATGTCGCCCCGTGCGGCGCTGCGCAGGATGCTGAAGCCCTTCCCGCGGAGGCGGAATTGCTCGCCGGTCTGCGTCCCGGCGGGGATCTTCACCTTGGCCCGGCTGCCGTCGATCACCGGAACCTCCACCTCGTCGCCCAGTGCGGCCTGGGTCATGCGGACCGGGACGCGGCAGTACAAATTGGCACCGTCCCGCTGAAAGATCTCATGCGGCTGGATGCCGATCGAGACGTAGAGGTCGCCGGGTGGGGCGCCGGGTGCACCGGCCTCCCCTTCGCCGGACAGACGGATGCGGGTGCCGTCCTCGACTCCCGCGGGGATCGTGACCTGAAGCGTGCGTTCCCGCTGCACCGTTCCGGCGCCGTTGCAAATCTTGCAAGGGTTCTTGATCACACGGCCCGCGCCGCCGCAGGTGGGGCAGGTGCGCTCGATCAAGAAGAAGCCCTGCTGCGCCTGCACCTTACCGGCGCCGCGGCAAGTGGCGCAGGTCTGCGCATCGGTCTTCCCTTCGGAGCCGGTGCCGTTGCAGTGATCGCACTTGATCCGGCTGGGCACCCGGAGCGGGACCTTGGTGCCGATGAACGCTTGGCTAAGATCGATCTCGACTTGGGTGCGCAGGTCCGCGCCGGCCCGGCTGCGCTGGCGTCCACGCCCGGCCATGTCGCCGAACATCTGGTCGAAGATGTCACCCAGGCCACCCTCGAACCCGAACCCCCCGGCCTGGCCGCCACCGCCCTGCTCGAACGCGGCATGGCCGAACCGGTCATAGGCGCCCCGCTTCTGATCGTCCTTCAGGACGTCATAGGCCTCGTTCAGCTCCTTGAACTTGGCCTCGGCCGTCTTGTCGTTCGGGTTGCGGTCAGGGTGATGCTGCATCGCGAGCTTGCGGTAGGCCTTCTTCAGGTCCTCCGCGCTCGCGTCCCGCGCCACGCCCAGGGTCGCGTAATAATCCGCTTTTGCCACTTATTCCTCGCCGTACAGCGAAACGGCGCCCGCCTTTGCGGGCGGGCGCCTGTTCCGAAAGCCCCTAGGAGGCCTTCTTGTGCTTCTCGTCCACTTCCTCGAACTCGGCGTCCACCACGTTGTCGTGTGGCTTGCCGGGCTCGGGCTGTGACGCGGCGGCGTCGGCCTGCGCCTTGTACATCGCCTCACCGATCTTCATCGCGACCTGGGTCAGCTTCTCGCCCGCGGTCTTGATGGCCTCGGCGTCGGTGCCCTCCAGCGCCGACTTGGCGCCGGCGATGGCGGCCTCGGCTTCGGTCTTGGCATCGGCCGGCACCTTGTCCGCGTCGTCCTTCAGCGTCTTCTCGACCTGATGGATCATCGCCTCCGTGCTGTTCCGCGCCTCCACCTCGGCCCGGCGCCGCTTATCCGCCTCGGCGTTGGCCTCGGCCTCCTTCACCATCTTCTGGATGTCGGCATCGCTCAGCCCGCCGCTGGCCTGGATGCGGATCTGCTGCTCCTTGCCGGTCGCCTTGTCCTTGGCCTGCAC
Organism: Acetobacteraceae bacterium; assembly: GCA_965246925.1. Lineage (GTDB taxonomy): Bacteria > Pseudomonadota > Alphaproteobacteria > Acetobacterales > Acetobacteraceae > JANPPS01. The sequence continues at coordinate 1,138,002 of OZ251994.1, forward strand.
GCTCACGATGCCGTTCGCGTCGATGTCGAACGTGACCTCGATCTGCGGCACGCCGCGCGGGGCCGAGGGGATGCCGGTCAGGTCGAAGTTGCCCAGCAGCTTGTTGTCGGCCGCCATCTCCCGCTCGCCTTGCATCACCTTGATCGTCACCGCCTGCTGATTGTCATCGGCGGTGCTGAACACCTGGCTCTTCTTGGTCGGGATCGTGGTGTTGCGGTCGATCAACCGGGTGAACACGCCGCCCAGCGTCTCGATGCCCAGGGACAACGGCGTCACGTCCAGCAGCAGCACGTCCTTCACGTCACCCTTCAGCACCGCGCCCTGGACCGCGGCACCGATCGCCACGACCTCGTCCGGGTTCACGTTGCGGGCGGGTTCCCGTCCAAAGAACTGCTTCACCGTCTCGATCACCTTGGGCATGCGCGTCATGCCGCCCACCAGGATCACCTCCTGGATCTCCCCGGCGGTGACGCCCGCATCCTTCAGCGCGGCGCGGCACGGCGCGAGCGTCCGCTCGATCAGGTCGTCCACCAGGCTTTCCAGCTTCGCGCGGCTCAGCTTCATCACCAGGTGCTTCGGGCCGCTCGCATCCGCCGTGATGAACGGCAGGTTGATCTCGGTCTCCTTGCTGGACGACAGCTCGATCTTCGCCTTCTCGGCCGCTTCCTTCAGCCGCTGCAAAGCGAGCTTATCCTTGCGGAGATCGATCCCTTGCTCCCGCTTGAATTCGTCCGCGAGGTAGCCAATCACCCGGTTGTCGAAATCCTCGCCACCCAGGAACGTGTCGCCATTGGTGGACTTCACCTCGAACACGCCGTCCCCGATCTCCAGCACGGACACGTCGAACGTGCCGCCGCCGAGGTCATAGACCGCGATCGTGCCACCCTGCTTCTTGTCCATTCCATAGGCGAGCGCCGCCGCCGTCGGCTCGTTGATGATGCGAAGCACCTCGAGCCCGGCGATCTTACCCGCGTCCTTGGTCGCCTGGCGCTGGGCGTCGTTGAAATAGGCCGGGACAGTGATGACCGCCTGCGTCACCTTCTCGCCCAGATAGGCCTCGGCCGTCTCCTTCATCTTGCCCAAGATGAACGCGCTGACCTGGCTCGGCGAATACTTGTCGCCCCGCGCCTCGACCCAAGCGTCCCCGTTATCGCCCTTGACGATCGTATAGGGCACCATGCCCTTGTCCTTCTCCACCAACGGATCCTCATACCGGCGCCCGATCAGGCGCTTCACGGCATAGAGCGTGTTGGTCGGGTTGGTCACGGCCTGGCGCTTGGCGCTCTGGCCCACCAGACGCTCACCCCCGTCGCTGAAGGCGACCATGCTGGGCGTGGTGCGCGCACCCTCCGCATTCTCCACCACGCGCACGTCGGCGCTGGTCGAGCCTTCCATGATCGCGATGCACGAATTGGTCGTGCCGAGGTCGATACCGATGACCTTGCTCATTGCAGTCTCCTGGTTAGCGGCCCGCCCTGGCCCGAAGCACCGGGGTGGGTCCTATGAACTTGCCGTTATGTATTGAGGCGGGGGCGGGGGGACAAGATGGCGGGGCCGTTACCTCGCCGATTTTGTGCGTATCGTTCCCGGCCCCTGCCGGGCTTACGCCTTCGCCACCACGACCATCGCCGGTTTCAGCAGACGCCCATTGAGCGTCCAGGCCTGCGTCCAGGCCTGCATCACCGTGCCCGGCGCATGCTCGGCCGATTCCTGCTCCGCCATGGCCTGGTGCAGGTTGGCGTCGAACGGCGTGCCGGTCGGGTCCGTGCGCTTGATGCCGTTACGCTCGAGGATGCCGACGAAGTTGCGCTCTACGCCCTCGATCCCGTCCCGCAGCTTGGTCACGATCTCCGGCTCGCCCTCCGTCACCGGCGGAAGCGACGATAGGCCGCGGCGGAGGTTCTCGGCCGCCTCCACCACGTCGGTCGCGAACTTCTGCACCGCATATTGCCGCGTGTCGTCCACGTCCCGCTTGGCCCGGGCCCGGACGTTGGCCATCTCGGCCTCGGCGCGCAGCCAGCGGTCCCGCATGTCGTCCCGCTCGGCAGTCAGCTGCGCGATCTGCGCCTCCGGCTCCAGCACGGGCGTCTCGGTCGTTTGTTCGGTGCCCTCGGAGGGCAAGGGATCATGTTCGCTTTGCATGGCGTGCAGGTAGGGCAGACGACGCCCCAGAACAAGGCAGAGCACAAGGCAGAGCACAAGTCAGAGCACCATGGCGTGTAACAACCCATCCAGCCGGAGCCGCCCTTCCAAAGTTGCGGTGAGGCGCCCGCCCCCGCGCGTGAGGTACTCCGCCTCGATCGCCTGGGCCAGGACATCCAGCTCCAACGCGTCGTCCAGCGCCACCCCCGTGCGGGCCGCGAAAACCTCCTCATCGATCCCCTCGGCCAGGCGGAGGCCCATCAGCAGCATCTCCCGCGCCCGGTCGGGGGCCGCGATCCGCTCCTCGGCCGTGCTGCCGTGGCCCATGGCCTCCACCCGGCCGGCCCACGGCTCCGGCGCCCGATGCCGGCGGGTGGCGATAATGTCGCCACCAATCGTGACCCGGCCATGCGCGCCCGGCCCGATGCCGGCGTAGTCGCGGTAACGCCAGTACGCGAGGTTGTGCCGGCTCTCACCGCCGGGCCGGGCGAAATTGGAAACCTCGTACGCCCCCAACCCATGCCCGGCACAGGCGTCCAGCGTCTCATGATAGAGTGCGGCGGCCAGGTCCGCGTCTGGCAACACGATCTCGCCCCGGCGGTGCAGCGCCTCATAGGCGGTGCCGGGCTCGATGGTGAGTTGATAGAGCGACAGATGGTCCGCGCACAGCGCCAGCGCCTGGTCAAGCTCCGCCCGCCACGCCCGGACGGTTTGGCCAGGGCGGGCGTAGATGAGGTCGAACGAGGCGCGGGGGAATACGGCGCGGGCGAGTTCCAGCGCCGCCACTGCCTCCGCCGCGTCATGCTGGCGCCCCAACAGGCGTAACGCCTCGGCGTCCAAACTTTGAATGCCGATCGAGATCCGGTTGACGCCAGCGCCGCGAAAGGCGCGAAGCTTGCCCGCCTCGATACTGGTGGGGTTGGCCTCCAGGGTAATCTCAAGGCCGGTTACGGGTTCGAAAAGGGTCGTTGCGTCCGCGATCAGCGCAGCCACGGTCTCCGGTGCCATGAGGCTTGGGGTCCCGCCGCCGAAGAAGATGCTGGCGAGTGACCGCCGCCCGAGCCGAGCCGCCTCCCAGGCCAGCTCGGCCCGCAGGGCAGCAGTGAACCGCGCCTGATCGATCCGGTTTCTGACGTGTGAGTTGAAATCACAGTAAGGGCATTTCGCCAGGCAGAACGGCCAGTGGATATAAAGGGCGAGCGAGTCCATACCGTCTCATATAGGACGGTGGCGACCATTAGCCTCGCTTCGATGGGAACGTCGATGCAGCGCTGCGCCCATCGATCGCATGGAACGCACAAGGACGGCATAAATTATAAAAATTGTCTTAATTTGAATATGGGCAGGCGGCGCGATCGATGGTATGGGTGTGCAGTAACCAACATTCGAAAGGCTCGATCATTATGACGACTGCAACCATCTCCAAGGCGACCGTAACTGCTACGACCCCCGGCACGACGTTCCTCGCCGGCGCCTACGTGACGTCGTCGAGCAGCGCCGCAGCTGCCGGAATCTTCTCTGGCCCGGCCTCCCTGTCCATCTCCCCGGCCGGTTCGTCGTATTCGGGCAATCTCATCTCCGGCGGGGTCGTGACGGGCCCGGGCTACAGCAGCGCGTCGTTCAGCTTCGGCGTCTCGGTCTCGTCCAATGGCATCTTCCCGACGTTCGGCGTGTCGCACACGGCGTTCTAAGTCAATAAACCTAAAGCCCTTCGCCTCCGCGTCGCACAACACGACGCGGAGGCGAAGGACGGCCTCAGCATGCGTGAACGTCAGAATATCCAGCTCTACATGCGTTGGTCATGCGGCTAGACGACCGGGAACGCCCGCTTCAGGTGGGGGATGGACGCATCCAGCCTGTATCTGACCACGCCGGCAGGACGGGCGTAATTCCATCTTAATCACCTATCGATCGGCATATTCCTGTTCCTCGGCGTCCGCGCCAAGCCGGCGCTGATTTCGTGGACGGTCAATGCCGGCCTACAAGCCTCCTTCCGTGCGCTACCCGGCCTGATCCAGTTCGGTATTATCCTGCTGACCGCCGCCGTCATGGAGTATGTGACGCACCGGGCGGTGCATCAGGCGCCGTTCCTGTGGCGCTTCCACGCCTTGCATCACAGCGTGGAGTGGATAGACTAGATGGCTGGCTCCCGCCTGTATCTTCTGGAGCCGGTGGTGGCGCGCACGGCGGTCATGCTGCCCGCGTTCATCCTGGGCGCTGGTGACACGCCATTACTGTTTGACGTCGTGGGCAGGGTTCGCAGATACGCCGTTATCGGGCATGCGACTGAGCGATACATAGCTCCGAGATAGTGAAATTTTTTGTGCTGAGGGCAGGTTTCAAGGCTCTGCAGCAATCCGATTTCATGCCTTTCAATACAAAATAAGGATTGTTGGTAGGTGCGGTTTGTCGATGGTAACTGCTCACCCCGGCATGCATGCGAGCGGGGTAAGGAGGGCTTGGCGGATGGCGGAGAGCACGCTTTCGCCCTTGAATTTCGCCGTGCTGACGACCGAGCGGAAAGCGGCGTAGGTTTGGGCGCCCCACTCGGACCGGAACCCGTTTGTCACTTTGCGGAACACGACGCTGGGCCGCAAGCAGCGCTCGGACACGTTGTTGGTTGCGGGCACGTCGCGGTCGGTGACGAAGACTGTCAAATGCTCCCGGCACTTGCCAATGCGCTGCCGCAGCTTCTGTCCCACACCGCCCAGCGGCACGGCGTGCGCCATGATCAGGTCGAGCCGTCGCTCCAGATCCGCGCGGTATTGCCGGAGCGTGCTGTCCTGCAGCGTCTCTCGCCTCCGCCCGGTCGTCATCGCCCGCAGCAGCCATAGCTTGAACCGCACGCTGAACCCGGCGTCCCCGCAATCGATCGCCCATTGTGCGTCCCGCAACAGGTGCGCCAGGCACATCTGCCATCGCTCGGCATGGCCGCGCTGGCTGACATACGCGTCCGACACCCACACGCCGGGCCGCGCGCTGCCGAACACCTCCGCCGGCACCGCCCGGCCGCGGCTCGGCCGGATCAGGTGCAGCACGCCGCGCTCGGTCGCAAACACCCACTCCCACCAGGTCTTGCCCGCGACGCGCGCCGACGTTTCGTCGCTGCACACCACGCGCGCCTGGCGCACCTCGGTCGCGATCGTGGCCGCCGCCACACCCAATGGGGCCTGGGCGCGGGCCAGGATGTTGCTGAGCGCGCCCTCGCTGATCGAGAGGCCGAACATCTCGCCCATCAACGCGCGCAGGCGCTCGAACCCGATCGCGTGGGCATAGTGGAGGTAGACGACCGCGGCCTCGATGCTACGGCCGAACGGCGAGCCGGGTTCGAGGCCGGGCGGTGCCACGGCCACGGCCCGCGTGCCGCAGCAGGCGCACCGCCCGCCGAACAGGTGGACGCGGGTCACGTGCGGGCGCACGGGCGGCAACTCGATCCGGTCATAGACCTGGTGCGGCGTCTGCCCGGCGGTCGGGAATGCGGCTTGGCAAGACGGGCACGCGTCCAGATGGGCGTCCACGATCCGGTCCGGGTGTTCGGCCAGCGCGCGGGCCACGCCGGGGCGGCCGCGGCGGCGGCGCAGCTCTTGGTGCACGGATCGGTCGGGCTTGGGTGCCTTGGATGGCGGGGTGGACGAGTTGTCCGGCGTCTTGGGCGGCCGGGTCAGTTCGTCGATGCGCGCTTCGAGAACGGCGATCCGGGCCAGCGCATCCTCGAGTTGCTGCACGAGCGGCAGCAGCGAGCGGATGAGCGCGTCTTTCTCGGCGTGGGACAGGGCGGACAGGTCGGGAGGCGGGCTCACGGCGAGGTTGAATCGAGTCGCCCGTAGCCGTGTAAAGCCTTATCGTAGCAGGCGGGCGACGAGCGGGCTTCAGGCCGCGGCGGCTACCCGGGGTGAGCAGTTACTGTCGATCATAGCTGTGAGCATCGAATAGTGTCTCACTTTGAAATCGGGCCGCCCTTAGCCGCCTATATCGTATCCGGCTCGCCCCTCCTATATGCTTAACGAGAAGCATGGAGGCGAATGTGCCTTATACGATTACTTTTTGGCATAAACAGTATGTATCGCAGACAGGCAAAGAGACTACGACGAGCGAAACAGCAGCCGATGCCCTGAAGACATATTGGAGTTTAGTGCAGAGCGACGAGACGGTCGAGATTTCGGACCCGAACGGACGCCAGATTACCGGGCAGATGCTGGAAATCCTTGCAAAGCAGGACGGAAGCTAGTGCCTCGTGGTCCCCAAAGGCGAGCGCCGCCTCGCCGACGCGATCCGTGCGATCAAGGTCGCACGGATCGCGACCGGCGAGGAAGAGGACACCCCCTCCTGACGACGGCAAAGACCCGGCTGCCGTCAGCATGGGCAAGCGTGACGGGACGGCCCGAGCTGCGGCTATGACGCCTGAGCGGCGGGCGGAGATCGCTCAGAAGGCGGCGGAGGAGAAGCGCTGGAAACGATAGGTACAACAAGCTTGAGCTCTTGTTGCCCTCCGAATCGACCAACTATACGCTTTTCGTAGGCCGCTTGATCGGGCGAGTCTTCAGCCATCTCTAGCACTTGCCCTAGATGGACGTACACGGCTCAACCTATAAGCTGACACGCGCCGAGGTGGACAACATATTGGCAGGAGCGAACGCCATGGTGACCAATTCACTATCCGGAAATCGAGGCGTTAGAAGCGTGGTCAATGGACGGTGGTGGATTTATTTTGCACTGCAGCATAGGAAGACCATGTATGACGTATGGCATGGGTTCCGTTCGACGTGACTGTAATCGACCGGCTGGCGCTGCTGTGGTTCTTGCTGGCGTGGCTCGGCTATGGCCGGTTGATCCATGGGCTGCGCCGGGCACCCAGCATCACGACGCGCATGGGTGACATGCGGCAAGCGTGGATGCAGTCCATGCTGGGGCGGGATAACCGGATCGTCGATGCGTCGCTGATCGGCAACACCATGCACAGCGCCACCTTCTTCGCCAGCACCAGCATGATCGCCCTCGCGGCGCTGCTCGGCCTCATGGGCCGCTTCGATCAGACCTACGCCGCGCTCCAGGACCTGGAGTTCACGGCCAAGACCAGCCGCATGCTGCTGGAAGGCAAGATCCTGCTGCTCATTACCGTATTCGCGCATTGCTTCCTAAAGCTCACCTGGGCGCTGCGCCAAATGAACTACTGCCTGGCCATGATCGGCGCGGCACCGCCGAAGCCGGCCCGGGCGATGCGGGACGAGATGGCCAAGCACACCGGCAACCTGCTGTCCCTGGCGATCAGCAGCTTCAACGCCGGCATCCGCGGCTACTACTTCGCACTGGCGGCGCTGGCCTGGATCCTCGGGCCATGGGCGATGGCGGCGGTCACCACGGGAATCGTCGCCATGCTGCTTTGGCGCCAACTCGGCTCGGCAACCGCCACCGAAATCCGCCTGAGCCACGCCGCCTATCTGGGCGAAGACGGGGCCGCCCCAACCTACGCCGCACCCGGCGAAGTAACCCCGTAGGGCGGACAAGCCCTCGCGCCATCCGCCGAACCGCGCGCACCCATCATGCCGTGAACGGCACCGATGCAGCATGACGAAGCCGCCCATGCTATGCGCTTCGTCATGAACCCGGCCGCACAATTCGAGCTTCTCCTCTTCCTCCTGGCCATCGCGATCGTGCTCGAATTGATCGCCCGGCGTTTGCGCATGCCGCCCGCCGCGGCGCTGATCCTGGGCGGCATCGTACTGGCGCTGATCCCGAGCGTGCCGGAAGTCACGCTCGATCCGGATCTCGCGCTGGTGCTGTTCCTGCCGCCGCTGCTGCTCGGCAGCGCGTATTTCACCGTCTGGCGCGACTTCCGCGCCAATCTGCGCATCATCCTACAGCTCGCGGTGGGCGCCGTGGCCTTCACGACGGCCGTGGTGGGCGTGGTCGCGCACGCGGTGCAGCCCGGCCTACCCTGGGCCGCCTGCTTCGCGCTGGGCGCCATCGTCTCCCCGCCGGACGCCGTCGCGGCCAAGGCGGTGCTGAACCGCGTGAAGCTGCCGCCGCGCATGATGGTGCTGCTGGAAGGCGAGAGCCTGGTCAACGACGCGACCGGCCTCGTCCTGTTCCGCTTCGCGGTCGCGGCCGGGCTCACGGGCGCATTCAGCGTGGGTGAGGCCGCGGGCAGCTTCGCGGTGCTGTCCATCGGCGGCGTGCTGGCCGGAATGGCGTTCGGCTGGCTCACCATGCTGATCCTGGGCCGGCTCGAGGACCCGCATCTGGTCGCGATCGGCAGCTTCCTGGCGGCCTGGACGTCCTACATCGGCGGGGAGGCGCTGCATGTCTCGGGCGTCCTCAGCACGGTGGCGTGCGGCCTGGTGATGGGCATCCGCCAGCATAAGGTGCTCGCGGCGGAGGCGCGCATCGAAGCGCGCGCGGTGTGGCGCATGATGGAGTTCGTGCTCGAAAGCTTCGTGTTCATCCTGATCGGCACGAGTCTGCAGCATATCCTGCAGCGGCTGGCCCATGGCGGCGCGAGCCTTTGGGCCCTGGTCATCCCGTGCGCGGCGATCGTGGCCGCGGTGGTGCTGTCCCGGGCGATGTGGATCTTTCCGGCCACCTACCTGCCCCGCTGGCTCATCCCTGCGCTGCGCCGGACCGACCCGGTGCCGCCCATCTCGGTCCCTATCATCATGAGCTGGGCGGGGATGCGCGGCGTGGTCAGCCTCGCGGCGGCGCTGTCCTTGCCGGCCGCGTTTCCCGGCCGGGATTTCATCCTGGCCACCACGTTCCTGGTAATCTTCGTCACGGTGCTGGTGCAGGGGGCGACGCTGGCGCCTCTGATCCGCCTGTTGCGGCTGTCGGAGTTCACGCTGCACGAGCGGGACACCATCTCCGTCGACCAAGCCCGGGCGTTCATGGCCGCGGCGCAACTGCGGGCAGTGGAGGAGCAGGCCCGCCAGGGTGAGGTGACCCGGCATCCACGCCTGCTCGAACAATACGGCTACCGCGCCAACGCCAGCGCCAGGTTCGCAGCCTCCGCCGGCGCACTGCACGAGGACCGTACCGAACATTTCCGCGTGGTCCTAGCCGCCGTGACCGCCGGGCGGCAGGAAATCTTGCGCCTGCACAAAGAGGGCTGCATCCACGACCGCGTGCTGCACGATCTCGAGCAAGAACTGGATCTGGAGGAACTAGGAGCAAGCCGGTTTCAAGATGAGTCCTAAATCACCTCGAATACGTCCCCCGGGCTCGACCCGGGACTCCAGCTTCCAAACCACTCAGGGCTACCGCCATGTAGAGCGGGAGCTCCCGTCGGCCGGCCCGGGCGAAACGACGCCCGGACCGGCCGCTAGAGTTGGCTAGATCTTCGTCGTGCCGGTCGTGCCGGTCGTGCCGGTCGTAGTGGTCGTCCCGGTCGTCATCGTGCCCGGGATCTGCTCGACATCCACCTCTTCCTTACGGACGGTGTCGCGCACGGTCTCGACCCGCTCCACGGCTTCCTTGCGAAGGCCCACTTCCTCGACCACGCGGGCCGTCTTGGCCACCACGGCCTCCTCGGCGGACGCGGTCATCTCGATGGTCCTCTCGGAGAACGAGTCCGTCGCCGGGCGCCCGTCCGTCACCGGCCGGCGCTCGAGCGTGACCTTCTCGTCATGCAACGTCACCTGCTCCTCGACCGGCCGCTCGACGACATACCGCCGGATGCGCGTACCACCGCTGTTCACGACCCGCTTGCCGATCGTCAGGCTCTCCTCGGCGAGCTGGATGCTGTCACCAGTCGCACGATTGGCCGTGTTGACACCCGTGTCCATCAGCGGCGCGGTGGTCGCAGTGCTGGCCATGGCACCAGTTGTCACACCAGTCGTGGCCGATTGCGTCAGGCCGTACCCGGCCGCACGCTCGTCGATGTCGATCGGATGATGCCCCTCAAGGATTTCCATCACCCGCGTGACGTGCTCGCCCGGCGTCTTCACCGTCAGCACGGTCGACCCGCTGGCCATGCTGCGGTCATACACGGTGCTGTCATACTCCGGCTCACCGCCGAACAGGCTGGACCAGAAGCCAGGCTCGCGGCCCGTGCCGGTCGCCGTCGTGCCGGTCGCCGTCGTGCCGGTCGCCGTCGTTGTGGACGATGCCGTGGTGCTGCTGCCGCCATGCAGGCTGATGGCGCTCTCGGGCACACCCAGGCTGCGCAGGTCGGTCGCGGCAGCCTGCGCGTGGGCGGCCGTATCATACACGGCTACAATGGTTTCTTCAGACATCATTCATCTCCAGCGTCGGATGTTGGTTTGTTTGGGTTGGTTGTGGGAACGCGGGTCACGACGGCCTCCTGCTTGCGCAGCGATACCGTTTCCCGGTGGTGCTCCGTCCGGCGAACGCGCCGCACATGCACCTCTTCCCGCAGGATCAGCCGCCGTTCGAAGACCTCTTCCACCACCGAAAGGATGGTGACATCACCGTCTTCCCGAACTGGCGGCACGGCGTCGACATAGCGGCCAACCGGGACACGCTCGACCTCGACATCCTCATGATGCAGTTCTTCATCGATGAGTTCGTCCCGGCTTTGCGTGACGGTTTCGACACGGATGGTCTCCTCGACCCTCCGCTTGGTGACCACGGCCTCCTCCTCCAACAGGCGGACGGCCGGCGTCTCATCCGCAAGTGTCCGGCCATACTGTCCGTTTTCAGGTAAGTTCGTGCCCATTGTCTTGTGCAATCAAAGATCGAACTCGGCATGACCTGCCGAATTCGACGGTTTAAGTCAGTTATATTTCCGCCTGCGCCGTGTTTACCTTTGATTGCAGACGGAAGTGCATGAAGAACGGAGGAAGCCACAGCCGGTTTTTGTCCCTTTCCGGAACCGCCGATCACTTTTCCGATGAGGCGCATCCGCCCGCGACGCTATTGCTTCAGCGCGGCACCCGGCTGAGTGCGGCCGCCCCGCCACGCAGGGATCGAGCCGGCCAGCAGCCCCCCGGCAAGGATCGCGGCAGCCAGGCCTATATCGGGCCATGCCACGCTGACACCCAGGGACAAATGCGCGGACTGCCCCAGGATGGCGCCGGCCGTGGCTGCCCCAGCCCAGCCCAGCAACACACCGGCCGCGACGCCCACGGCCAGCACGAGGCCGATCTCCAGCCACAACGCCGCCAAGATAAAGCCCGGCGATGCCCCGATGGCGCGGAGCACCGCATGCTCCCGCGCGCGCGCGGCAATCAGGGCGCCAAAGGCCAGGAACACGGCGGCCACCACCAGCACCGACGTGGCCAGCGCCATGCCCGACAGCACGGCGCGCAAATCGCCCATGGTGCGGAACAGGCCTGCCAGCACCTCACCGGGGAACACGGCATTGCTGGACGCGGTGCGGTATTTGGCGCGCAGCTGATACGCGCCGGCGATGCTGCGCGGGTGCACCACCACGGCCGGCGTGCCCGGCGGGTTCACCCAAGGCGGGCCAATGGCCTCGACGCCCGGCGGGTGGCCATTGCCCAGGCCGTGGATCTCCCACACGCTCTCGATCGGCACCAGGATCGCCTGGTCCCACGGCGTGCCCGTCGGCGGCAGGCGGCCCACGGCGGTATAGGCGCTCTCGGTATGCACGTGGCCCTCGTGGGTCTCCATCAGGCCATGCTGCGGCTCGGCCTTCTCGCCCAGACGCAGCGGCACGCCGGAGCCGAGCACCGCCTCGCTATCCTCGTGCGGCAGCCGGCCCTCGATGACGCTGCGGCGTCCGCCCTGGGTGATCAGCGCCTCGCTCACGCCCAGGATGGGGTGGCCGCGCCATTGATCGCCGAACCCGATCGGGGACGCCCACGCGGCCTCGGGCTCGGCCATGATGCGGGCGAGGATCGCGCCGTCCATCAGCGTCACGGTATCGGGCTGCAGATACACGCTGGTCATCACCAGCTGCACCGGGCTGCCCGGCGCGCCGATCACGAGGTCGAACGCATCTGCCGCCTGCGCCGCGCCGTGCCGGATGGCCCGGTCCAGCGCACCGATGCCAGTGCCGAGGCCGGTGGCCAGCGCCACCAGCAGCGCCATGCCCAGCGCACTCCGCCAGCCCCGCCGGAGCGCCGCCTGCGCAACGGGCCAGGGATTCATACGGCAGCGGCTTGCAGATCGAGGTGCTCCGGCAGGCGCGCCAGCAGCGCCGGGTCGTGGGTCGCGAGCAGGAGGGTGGCGCCGGTAGCGCTTGCGGCGTCGAGCAACAAGGTCGCGACCTCGGCGCCAGTAGCGGCATCGAGGCTCGCGGTCGGCTCGTCCGCAATCAGGATCGCGGGGCGGCGCAGCAGCGCGCGGGCGATGGCGACGCGCTGCCGCTCGCCCCGGCTCATGACGGCGGCGCGGCGGTCCGGCGGCGCGATGCCCAGCCGGCTGAGGAGCCCCACCGCTTGATCGCGCATGGCAGCCGGGATGCGCGCGTGATCGAAGCGGAGCGGCAGCAGGACGTTCTCCAGCGCCGATAGCTCCGGCAACAGATGCATGTCTTGGAATACCAGGCCCAGCCGTTCGCGCCGCCAGCGGTCGCGGTCGCGGTCGGGCATGGACCAGATGTCGTCGGCGCCCCAGCGCACTTGGCCCTGGGCTGGGCGCTCGATGCCCGCCAACGCGTGCAGCAGGCTGCTCTTCCCGGCGCCGGACGGCCCCGTGACCGCCAGCTGCGCGCCAGGGGGCAGCGACAGCGAGGGGATGGTCAGCACCGGTGGCGCGCCCGGGAAGGCGATCACCAAGCCGGCAACGTCAAGCCCGGCGGTAGCCAGCATCACGCAGCCGGGCCTGACTGACGAAGCCGGTCGCCGGGTCGGTCCAGGAGCCGAGTTCCAGCGTGCCCGTCACCTCAATCACCGCGTTGGGCGCCGTCGGCTGCGCGTCGTGCTTGAGGTAGGCCACGACGATATCCGGCGGCCACTCGGCGTCGCTCGAGCAGAACGGGCACATGCTGAGCGGCTCGCGCGTCAGCACGAAGAAATCGGCTTCGGCCTTCAACGGGGGCGCCATGAACCCCTCCATCACCGTCGGGTGCCCGGCGGCAGCCTTCGCCCGGTCAGAAAAGCGCAGGCCCTGCACGCTCCATCCCGCATAGAGATCATCGAAGCGCAGCCGTTCCGCGGCCTGCGCCGGCCAGGTCAGCAGCGGTAGCGCGAACAGGGCCCGGCGGCTAAGGGCGGCCAAGGCCCAGCGCCTCGGCCATCGCGCGGAACACGTAGGTGTTGTCCACGAAGCCATGCAGCAACTCCGACCCTGGCCCGGTCGCGCGCAGGATACCGTCATCGGCGGAATGCACGGCCTGCTCGGCATCCCGCGGCAGGATCCCGGTGCGGAGCTGGGCGCCGGGCACGTTCTCCTTTTCATTGGCGACATAGGGGCCGCTGGCGCCGGACTTCACGGCTGGCACGTTCACGCCCTCCAGATGCGGCCGGAACGTCTCGTAGTAATCGGGCGTCGCGGTATAGAACATCGCCAGACGGCGCGACACATCGACGCTGGGCGGGTAGCCGCGCGCGTCGGGCGCCGGGTAGTTGGGGAAGCCCGCATCGGCATAGACGCTGACCTTGTCCCGCATCTGCTCCGCCTGCACCTCGTCCCGGACGGTGCCGATGATGCTGACACCATGCGTATGGTCCGGCACGACGATCACCAGCGTGTCGTTCCGCTGCCCAACCCAGTCCAGCACCACCTTCAGCGTCTTATCCAGCAGGATGGTGTCATACACCGAGCGTTCCCAGTCGATCGGGTGATTGAACTTATCGATCAGCCCGCTTTCGATCATCAAGTAGAACCCGTTCGGGTTGCGCTCCAGGACTTGCAGCGCGGCGGAAACTTGCTCGGTCAGGTCCGGCTGGTTGGGGAAGCGGGGGACGGTGCCCTTCTTCAGATAGTACCGGTCCAGCGCGCCATCCATGTTGCCCAGGTTGAACAGCCCCAGCAGCTTCTTGGTCCCGGCATCCTTGGCCGCAGACAAGCCCGCCGCGTCCTCCGCGAACGCATAGCCGTGGTCGCGGAACGCCTGGATCATGTCCTTGGCATCCTTGCGGCGCGAGCCCGGCACGGTTTGCGGCAGGAACGATGCGGAACCGCCGCCCATCGCGACCTCCGGATCGAAGGCCAGCATCTGATCGGTGATCGGCACGTAATCGCTGCGGCGGCGCGTATGGGCGAACACGCCGGCCGGCGTCGCGTCCTGGATCTCCGTGTTGGTGACGATCCCGACCGCCATGCCCAGCCGGCGCTTGGCAATCTCACCCAGCGTCTCCACCTTCGGGTGCGACAGCGTGTCCGCGGCCCGGCTAGCATAGACGCCCAGCGCGTTCACGGCGGATTTGTGCCCCGTGTTATAGGCGCTCTGCGAATTGGCGCTGTCGGTCACGATGCTGTCCGTGCCCGACGTGCCCACGGTCGCCATCTGCGGCAGCCCGTCCATCACCAGCCGATTGGTGTACTTACCCTGCACGATGCCGCCGCCCAGCATGCGCGCGCCGGTCACGTTCGCGACCGACATGCCGTCCCCAATCATCAGGATGACGTTCTTCGCCCGCCGCGGCCCGGCGGCGGCATACACGTCCCACGCCACGGTCTTGCTATGCTCGCCATCGGTGGCGGTCACCTCGTAATGACCCGGCGTATCCAGGCTCACGCCCGGAAGCATCAGGCTCGACACATCCTTGCCGTCCTCCTTGGCCACGAATGTGGCCGCGCGGCCCAGCGCCTCGGCATGGTCCTTGCCGTTCACAGTGACCTTGACCTTGCTGGCATCGGCGGGGCCCGGGAACTCGACCTTGAAGTCGAACCGGCTGCCGGCCAGGATGTCCGCCCGGTCGATCGGGTAGATCACCTGCGCCTGCGCCGCGCTGGCCAGCACGCTCATGACGATACCGGCGGCAAATCCACGCATCCAAGCCTCCATATCCAGTAGCCGCGGACCATAGCGGCGGGCGTGGGCGAGGGAAGGGCCTTCATCAAATTGTCATGCCGGGTGCCGCGCCTCGCCCGGGCTATACCGTCGCCATGCTGAACCGCCGCCTCCTCCTCGCCAGCCTGATCGCCCGGCCCGCCCGGGCCGAAACCACATTGAGCTTCGGCACCCTCTACGCGCCGCCGACGGCCGCCGGCATCCAACTCTCACCCACGGCGCAGGCGCTGGTGGGCCGTGCCGTCACGCTCCAGGGCTTCATGGCGCCCCCGCTCAAGGCCGAAAGCGACTTCTTCGTGCTGACCCGCTACCCGATGAGCACCTGCCCCTTCTGCGCCAACGCCGCCGACTGGCCCATCGACATCGTCTTCGTCCGCCTCGGCCGCGCGTCCCCCCTGATCGAACCCAGCTACGCCATCACCGTCGCCGGCGTGCTGGAAGCAGGCATGCAGGCCGACCCGGCGACGGGCTTCGTGAGTTTGGTCCGGGTGGTGGATGCGGTTTGGCGGCGAGTGTAAACCTTCGATAAACCAGGGCCCCACGGCACCCCCACCTGTCCACACAGGAGAACGCCCCATATATCCGTTGACACCCAGCTACAGAATATGTTCCTATCACCAGGTCATGCAAACCACTCCCTCCCCTCCTGAAGCAGCCGACGCCCACTACGGCGAAATCCTCCAGGAACTCATCGAGCGCGGCCGGACCCTAGCCCGCCTGGTCGAAGAACGAGCGGTCAAAGACCCCGCAACCGACCAGACCATCGCCTTCGACCGCATCGCCCGCACCCTGCGCCGCACCATCGTGCTGGCCCGCCATATCGCCACCACCCCCGCCCAGGCCCGCGCCACGAAGACCCGTGAGCGCGCCAAAGCCCGCGAGAAGATCATCCGCACGATCGAGGACGCCATCGAGGTCAAAGGCCGCCACACCAAGCCTTTCGACGCCGCGCTGCACTTCAACGAACTGAACGAGCGCATGGCCGACTACGACCTCGAGCTCGACCTGCAAACCCGCCCGCTCGACGACATCATCGAAGAGATCGCCCGCGACCTCAACGTCAACGCCCAAGAACGCAGCTGGCGCCACAAACGCCGCACCCCCACCACCCTAGCCGACCTCCGCGCCCGCGCCGCCGCCCTTCCCCCTCTCCCCCCGGGCCTCTCCGATGAAATCGGAGAGGGACGGGGTGAGGGAAACAACCAGAACAGTCCCAAACCCGGAATCCTGAGCGTGTCGCAGGACGGCACGACAAAACCAACCCAGGACAAACCGGGGTCTGACGGCACCACCCGCCCTCCGTAGCGTGGGCTCCGGCCCGCCAAAGGCACGCCAGACGAAAGCCCAATCGGCAGCGGACTGGTTGACGAACGTGAGAGCATGCCGGCACTCACGGGCGCATGACGCCGCGTGACACAGCCATGGCCGCTTTCGTGTCCGTCGTGTGGGGGCTGGCGTTCGTAGCGATGCGCTTTGGGCTCGAGGGGTTCACGGCGCCGCAACTCACCGCACTGCGTTTCCTCATCGCCTCCGTGCCCGTGCTGTTCATCGCCCGCCCCGCCGTGCCCTGGCCGATGCTGGTGCTGATCGGGCTGACCCTGTTCGCCGGGCAGTTCCTGTTGCTGTTCCTGGCATTCCGGCACGCAATGCCGCCCGGGCTCG
Organism: Acetobacteraceae bacterium; assembly: GCA_965246925.1. GTDB lineage: Bacteria > Pseudomonadota > Alphaproteobacteria > Acetobacterales > Acetobacteraceae > JANPPS01. Next base: position 1,154,680 of record OZ251994.1, read on the forward strand.
CGTCGGTGACGCAGCAAACGCATGTTTTTCTGACCGTGCTACTCGCCGCGCTGCTGTGGGGTGAACGGCCCACGGCGCGCCAGACCCTCGGTATGATGCTGGCAGCGTCCGGGCTGGTGCTGGTCGGACTGACCGTCGGGGCGGACTTGCCCGCCCTCGCCTTGATCCTGGCGCTATCAGGCGCGCTCAGCTGGGCTGCCGGCAATCTGTTGCTGAAGCGCCTCCGGGCCGTGCCGATGTTCCCGCTCATCGTCTGGTGCAGCCTGGTGCCGCCGCTGCCGATGCTGCTGCTATCGGCCCTGTGGCAAGAAGGCTCCCTGCCGGCTGCCATCGCCGGCGCCTCTTGGGCCAGCCTGACCGGAGCCCTGTTTCTGGGCGCCGCCAGCTGGGCCTATGCGATCTGGGGCAGGCTGCTCGGACGCTATCCCGCCGCCACCGTCGCCCCTCTGGCTCTGCTGTCGCCGGTCACGGGCGTGATCGGGTCGGCCCTCGTCTTTGGCGAACGCTTCACACCGCTGCGCACCACCGGCATGGTGCTGATCGTGGCGGGCCTTGCCGTCATCGTGCTGCGCACGCCGCGGCGCCTGGGTCGAACCGGCGAATGACGCCTAGAGCACTTTCCGACCAGGCGGAATCGCCTGGTCGGAAGTAGTGCTCGCCAAAACCAAGAAGCTAGCGCGCAAACCGATCCACTTCGATCGGATTGCGCTCTAGACCGACATCGCTCTGACTGAAATCGCTCTTGCGATCCAGGCAGGGCGTTGAAGTCGGTCGCCCAAACAAAACCGAGACCGCCGCCCTGACACAGTCAGGGCGATAGCGGTCTAGGGCGTACCATGCTTCGTGATCGCCCATTTGACATGCTGCGCGCCACCTTGGGTGCCGGATAGGACGATCTGCGCCGTGCCGCGCGGGGTGTCGCCGCCCAGATAGATACTCTCCTCAAGCTGCACCTGCGCGCCCTCCGCCCGGAACCGCCAGCTGCCGCCGCCCGGCAGGCGGAGCACGACCGTTTCGCCGTCGGCCTGCAACGCCGCCTGCACCTGTGGGTGCAGGTGGAACCGCACCGCGTAGGCGACGGGCGCCGAAGCCTCGACGGCGTCTTCCCCGCGGATATCCTCACCGCTTTCCGCCAGATACAGGCGGCGGTGGTGCAGCGCGTCGAAACTATGCGCCCAGCCGTCATGACTCGCCTCCAGCCAATGCGCGCCGTTCGCCTCCTGCCGCTGCACGTGCACCTCGGCCGGGCGCCGTCCAAGGCCGTCCGGCCGCAGCTCGCTCGAATTCGTGTCCGCGACCACCAGGGTCGAGTGCGCGGCCGTCGTCCGTGCCGCGGCCGCCCAGGCCTTCTCCTCGCTGGCCATGCCGCCGCAGTTCACGATCAGCCGCTCCCGCCCGATCGACAACTCCATCGCCAGCGTGCCCGCATGCGCCGTGCGGTCCAGACCCGGCGGCGGCGGCGCGCCCGCATCCACCACCAGCACGCTGCGCCCGGCCTGGAGCCGGTGGAACCCGCCCTCCGTCAGCCCCGCCGGCGCCCGTCCGCCCCGCCCCGCCTGGGTCAGCACCAGTTCCAGCAGCGTCGCCGAGCCCTCTTTGGCGCCGTTGAACAGCACGAGCCCGCCATCTCCGTGCCGAAGCGCCCGCAGGGCCGGGGCCATACGCTCGATCGCGGCACCCAGGGCCGGGGGCGGTGACGCCTGAGCCGCCTGCAACAGCGCGCGGATCTCCGTCAAATCCTGCAGGGCCGCGAGCTGAGCCGCCGGGCTGCGCTCCGCATGGCAGCCATCCGGCAGCACCTGGCGCGCAAGCTCGGCCGGCAACAGGCGCAAAGCCCGCGCGAGGTACGGCGCATGCCCCGGCAAGGATACGGAGGCGGCGATCAAGCCCTTCAACGCCGTCAGCGTCCGCCCATCGATCTCATCCGCCGGAAGGCTCGCGGCCAGCAACCGTGCATCGCTGGCCAGCCGGGCCAGCAGGCGCTGCCGGAACGCATCGTCGGCGCTGGCGGCAAAGAAGTCATAATGGCCCAGCCAGGCCGTGAGCCGGGCACCGGCCACGTCCGGACGGAAGGCCATGGTCCGGCCCAGGCTCTGCCGGGGCGTGCCGATCCAGTCCGCCACCAGCGCCCGCGCCCGGGTCCGCGCCGCATCCGTGCCCAGCGCCCGCAGATCCCGCAGCCACACGAAGCTATGCGCCAGCGCGGCCAGCGGCGCAGGCTCCGGCCAGCTGCCCGGCGCCAAGCTCCGCGCCGCACCCTGGAAGGCCAGCTCCCCCCGCAGCAGCCGGGCGCCGCCCGCGGCGTCACCCGGCCAGGGGTCGCGCACCGGCAGCGCGGGCGCGTCCGGCAGGCGGCCCAGCCGCGGGTTGGGCAGCTGGGCCAGCAACTGCCGGGCCTGACGCGCCCAAAGCCGTGGAACGAGCAGCCGGGGCATGGCCAATCCGGTCAGGACGCGGCGGGATTCGGGCGCAGCGCATCGACCGCTTGCCTGAGATCAGGCTGATTGAACACGGACGTGCCCGCCACCAGCACCGTGGCCCCAGCCGCAATCACGTCCGCCGCCGTACTGGGGCCGATCCCGCCATCGACCGTGAGCGCGATGGGATGGTCCATCTCGTTCAGCTTGAGGCGCAGCCGGGCGATCTTCTCCAGCATGGACGGCAGGAACGCCTGGCCGCCGAAGCCCGGGTTCACCGTCATGACCAGGACCACATCCACCAGGTCGAGCACGTGCTCCACCGCATCGAGCGGCGTTGCGGGATTGAGCGCGACACCCGCCTTCTTGCCCAGCCCGCGGATCAGCTGCAGCGTCCGGTGCAGATGCGGCCCCGCCTCCGCATGCACGATGATGTGGTCGGCCCCGGCATCGGCAAACGCCGCCACGTAGGCGTCCACCGGCGCGATCATGAGGTGGACGTCGAACGGCAGGGTGGTCCGCGGGCGAATCGCCTTGATGATTGCCGGTCCAAATGAGATATTGGGCACGAAATGGCCGTCCATGACGTCGAGGTGCAACCACTCCGCGCCGGACGCCACGACCCGGTCCACCTCGGCGCCCAAACGGGTAAAGTCCGCGGCGAGCAAGCTCGGTGCGATCAGCACGGGGGCCGGGGGCCGCAAGCCGGAAATGACGGGAGTGAGGGGCATGGGCCGTTTCTAGAGTCGGACCTCCGGATAGCACAAGCGATTACCGGTGGCGCGTCTGGGGCACGTCAACCGCGCATCACTGGCGGTGCAGCCATTGCTTCCAATCGATCAGCAAGCCGCCCACCCACTCGCGCAGCCGCATGCCACCGCGCAAGAGGATTGCGGCCCATTGCGCCGGCCACGCCGGGTCCCACAGCCGCTGCAACTCGGGACGCGTGCGGAAGGCATAAGCCCCCGCCGCCACCAGCACGAGCAGCAACAGGAGGACGCCGATGATCCACCACCAGCGGCGGGATTGGCGGGGCGGACGGGGCGGCGCCATCGGGTAGGCGGCCCGGATGCGGGCGAGGTCAGGATGCTCGCCCGGTTCGGCGCCGAACTCATCTCCGGGATAGGGGGCGGACAGGAAATCCGGACGCTCGTCACCCCAGCCGAAACGGGGTGGCGGATCCGACCCGAGCATGACGGGGCGGAGTGCCGGGCCGGCGTTGGATGCCGGAGGAGTATCGCTCGCCCGCACCACCGGGCCGGCCCGCTCCCCAGGCTCCGGCACCAGGCCGAGCACGGGCTTGGCCGGCGGAAGCATATCCGGCTCCGGATCGGGCGGCCCGGCAATGGGCGCACCGTCCGTCACCCCCAGCTGCTCCCGCAGCCCGGCCAGCTTGTGCGCGAGCGGCGAATGCCGCAGCAGCGTCAGCAGGCCCGTGTCACCGGCCAGCAGCAGCTGCACTTGGCCTTGTGGTGACGGGGCTGCCAGCAGCTGCTGCAATACGTGCAGCACCGGCAGATGCAGCGTCTCGGCCTGATCGATAGCCAGCAGCACGGGTCCGCCCTGCTCGGACAGCAAGCGGGTCAGCAGCGCCGCGTTGCCATCGATGGACAGATCGGTCTCGTCACCGGCAATCTGGAATAGGATACGCTCAAGCGTCAGCGGCGCCCGCAGCGGGTTGCCGATGCGTAGGCAATGTGCGGCGTTGCTCCGGGCCATCACGGCCTCGTCCAGCAGCCGGGCGCGGCGCTCCGGGTCCACATCGACGATCACGGCCCCAGCCGCCCCTGCGCGCAACCGGCCCGCCGCCACGTTCATTCCATCCGGCATTCCATCCGGCACGCCATCCGGCACGTGGTCCGGCGAGTCGGAGCCCAGCTCAAATCCGGTGGGGGAGACCAAGGCTTCACCTAACTTCCTGCGCAAGCTACTCCATAGCGCAAAGCGCGGGCGGGGGGAATTCAGCTTACCCCCTATCGCGCGAGAGGCCCTGCACCTCTAGCTGCGCCAGATACGCCGCCCACCGTGCGTCATACTCCCGCACCAATTCGTGCAGGACGTCCCAGGAATACAGGCCGGTATCGTGGCCGTCCGTGAAGCGGATCCGGACGGCGTAGTGGCCGATCGGCTCGACCGCCTCGATATTCACCTCCCGCTTGCCGGGCACGGTGCGCTTCTGGTCTGGTGAGTGCCCCTGTACCTCGGCACTCGGGCTTTCGACCCGCAGGTACTCGGCCGGTAGAGACGCCGTGCTACCGTCCGAGAATACCAGCTCCATGCGCTTCGTGGCCCGGCGCACCCGAATGTCCTGGACCGTAGGCGTCATGCTCAATCCTGTAGCGCGCGGGCCTCTTCGGGCAGCATGATCGGAATGCCGTCCCGGATCGGGAACGCGAGCCCGCCCTTGCGGCTGATAAGCTCCTGCGCCGCCCGATCGTATTCGAGCGGGCCCTTCGTCACCGGGCAGACCAGTATTTCAAGCAAGCGAGGGTCGAGATCGGCCGGCATCATGAACTCCGTCAACTAGCTTGCCGGCCTTGGCGGCCCGCATCCGGTGCGTGCGCACCCATTTGCAATAGCGTGAGCAGCGTCTGCGCCCGGTCCGCCAGGCCCGGCGCCTCCAGCAGCGCCTGCTTTTCCGCCGGGTCGAACGGGCAGACCATGGCCAGCGTCACGACCAGCGCGTCATCCGGCATGTCGTTGATGGTGTCCCAGTTGGCGTCGAAGCCGCGGGCGGCGAAGTAGGCGCGTAGCGCCACCACCAACTCGTCCCGGTCGATCGCGTCCGTAAGGCTGACCGCGTCGATATCGCCGGCGAACCGCGCCAGGTCCGCCCGCACCCGGCGGTAGCCACGCTGCATCTCGAGCTCCACCCCGACCACGAAGCGGATGATGCCGGTCAGCGTCACCAGATACCGCCCGTCCTCCGTCTCACTGAACGAGGTAAGGCGTCCAAGGCAGCCGATGCGGTAGAGCGCAGGCCCTGAAGGCGTGGACGGACGCAGCTCATCCGGCTGAACCATCCCGATGATCCGGCCCGACGCCAGCGCGTCTTCGACCATCGCCAAATAGCGCTTCTCGAAGATATTCAGCGGCAGCTTGCCCATCGGCAGCAGCAACGCCCCCGCCAGCGGAAAGATGGGGAACTCCGTCGGCATATCGGACAGGCGGGGCGCGGCGGCCACTAGCGAAACAACAGCGCGGACAAGCGCCGGCGCGCGGCTATTGTGGCCGGGTCGGTGAGGCCCCAGGCTTCGAAGAAGCGCAGCAGCTGAAGACGGGCGCCGTCCTCGTTCCAGCCCCGGTCCCGTTTCACGATCTCCAGCAGCGCCTCCGCCGCCTCGGCCCGGTGGTCCCCGGCGTTGAGCGCGGTCGCAAGGTCGTAGCGGGCCTGATGATCGTCCGGATCGGCTGCGACCCGCGCCTGTAGCGGTGCGAGCTGCGCCTGTGCCTCCCGCCCCTCTGCCAGCAGGTCCAGCGCGCTACGGGCGCCACTGATCTCCGGATGCGCCCGGATCGCCTCGGGCACGCTGTCCAGCGCCTCGCGCGCCTGCTCGTCCTGGCCCATGGCCGTGAGCACGCGGATCAGTCCGGCCCAGCCGTCTGCGCTGTCAGGGTCTTCTTGTAACAGGGCGCTGAACAGGCCACCCGCCTCTTCCAGCTGCCCGGCCTCGAGCGCGACCTTGGCCTCCGCCAGCAAATCCGCGGCCGGCATGGCGCCGCCGGCAAGCTTCAACAGGCTTTCGGCAAAGCGCTTGATCTCGCTCTCCGGCAGCGCGCCCTGGAAGATATCGGCGATTTGACCCTGCCAGAATGCCGCGACCGTCGGCACCGATTGCAGCGGCAGGCCGATCTGCGCCAGCTTTTGCACCAAGGCCCGGTTGGCGTCGATGTCGATCTTCACGAGCTTGAGCCGCCCGCCGGCCGCCCGCGTCACCTTCTCCAGGGCGGGCGTCAGCGTCTTGCACGGGCCGCACCACGTCGCCCAGAAATCCACCAGCACCGGTAGCTGGCGCGACGCCTCGATCACGTCGTGCATGAAGCCGGCCTCGGTGCCGTCCATGATCATAGCGTCCGGCCCCGCGGACGGGGCCGGCGCAGGGCGCGGTGCCGGCCCGGGCGCGGACCTAGGCTTTTGTCCGATCAATTGGTCCATTTGCGGCCTACTCACGTTCGTCTAGGGCCCTATAGATGCGGCGCGACCCCCAAATGTGCAAGCGCAGTCACGCGACAACCGCCACGCGCCGGGGCAGCAACGATAGGCCATACACGCCAGCGCTGAGCGCAGTAATCCAGAACGTACTGGGCCAGTCCGTCACATAGGCCAGCATGATCCCGCCCCATGCCTCCAGCACCGCGAGCGCGGCCGACAGCACGATCCCGGGCCACAGCCGCACCACGAGGCGCTGCGCCGCCGCGGCCGGGCCCACCATGAGCGTGAACACCAGCAGCACGCCGACGATCTGCGCACACTCCGCCGTCGCGAGCGCAACGATCAAGAGGAACAGCACGCCGTAGCGCCGGACCGGCACGCCGCGGGCCTCCGCCAGCTCCGGCTGTAGGCTCGCGAACAGCAGCGGGCGGAAAATAAGGCCAAGGCCGGCCAGGCACACGGACGATAGCGCGGCCAGCACCCAGACCGTGCCGGCCTCGACGGCCAGCACGTTGCCGAACAGCAAGGAAGTCGTCTGCGCCGCAAAGCCCGTCACGAAATGGAGGAACAGCACGCCGAGCCCGAGTGAGAGGGCCAGCACCATGCCCACCCCCACGTCACGCTCGGCCAGCCGCTCCCCCATCATGCCCATTCCGGCGCCCGCCAGGAGGGTCAGCGCCATCAGGCCCCAGAGCGGATCGAGCCCCAGCAGCACCGCCCCGGTCGCACCGCCGAAACCCACATGCGCCAGCGCGTGCCCGGCGAATGCCTGCCCGCGCAGCACCAGCATGTAGCCCACCGCCCCCGACACCACCGCCACCAGCGCCGCCGCTTCCAGCGCGTTGCGCATGAACTCATATTCGAACAAAGGCCACCTTAGACATGAGAATGCCCACACGCGCCGTGCCCCACCGGCTCCAGCGCCGCATCGCCGGACATGACGAACACCCGCCCCCCCACGCGGACCACGTCGACCGGCGTGCCATACAGGCCGGATAGCACCGGCCCGGTGATCACCTCCGCCACGGTGCCGATCGCCGCCCGCCCGCCCCCCAGATACAGCACCCGGTCCATGACGCCGAGCAACGGGTTGAGGTCATGCGCGGTGAACAGCACGGGTATGCCGAGCTCCTGCTGCACGCGCCGCACTAGCGCGATCACCACGCGGATTTGGTTTAAATCCAAGCTGATCAGCGGCTCATCCAGGAGTAGCAGCCGCGGTCGACCGATCAGCGCCTGCGCCAGCATGAGCCGCTGCCGCTCGCCACCCGACATGCTGGCCAGCGGGCGGTCCGCCAGCGCCGCCGCGTCCACCAGATCTAGCACCCGCGCAACCTCGGCCCGTCCGGCGCGCCCGAGCCAAGGCAGGCCCAGCCGGCCCCCGTCCACGCCGGAGGCCAGCACGTCCCGCCCGCGCAGCCGGACGCCCCCGGCCAGGCCGCGCGATTGCGGCAAATAGCCGATCTGCCCCGCGGCGACGCCGGGCGCCTGGCCCAGCACGGTCATCCCTGGCGCCGGCAGCAAGCCCAATATGGCGCGCAGCAGAGTCGTCTTGCCTGCGCCGTTCGGCCCCAAGACGCCCACGAACTCACTATGGCCCATTGAGAGCGTAACGTCCGCCAGCACCACGCGTCCGCCCTGCGTAAGCCGGACGTCCCGCAGGTCGAGTGTGTTAGCGGACAGCATGATCGATGGCGTCTAGCGTGCGCAGCATCCAAGCCTGGTAGGTGAGCCCCGCCGGCTCCGTCTCCGAAACGCCCACCACGGGGATGCCCGCCGCCCGCGCGATCCGCTCCATGCGCGCTGCCACTGGCCCGGCGGTCTGGCTGTTGTGGATCAGCACGCGCACCCGGTGCTGCCGTAGATCGTTCTCGAACGCGGCCACGTCGGACGGCGCGGGCTCGGTATCCCGCATGACCGCCAGCGCGAACCGCTCACCCCGCACCACCATGCCGAGCGCGGCCAGCCCGTAGCCGAACACCGGCTCGGTCGCCGCGGCCGGCACGCCGTCGAGCCGCGACCGCAGCGCCGTAATGCGGGTTTCGATAGGCTTGAGCGAGGCCAAGAACGCCTGCAACCGCGCGGCATAGCCGGCCTGATGCTCCGGATCGGCTGACGAGAGCGCGTCCGTCACGTTGCGCGCCAGCGCCGCGACGGTGGGTAGGTCATACCAGACATGCGGGTTCTGACCGGACTGCGTCCCGGCCACCAACACCGCGCGCCCGGCGACAGGGGCCGCGGCCAGCAGCCGCTCCATCCAGGGATCATACCCCATCCCGTTCAGCACGACGATCCTGGCCGCCGCCACCTGCCGCGCGACGGAGGGTGAGGCTTCGAACAGATGCGGATCCTGATCCGGATTGCTCAGCACGCTGGAGACGCTGACGTCCCCGCCGCCGAGCTGCTTCGCGATATCGCCATAGACGTTCTCCGCAGCCAGCACCGCAACCGGCGCGCCAAAGGCCGCACTCGGGCAGAGGAGGCCAAACCACAACGCCAACGCCCAACCTTTCACGCCCAGCCCTTCACGCCCGTCACTCCAAGCACGCCGGACTGTTACAATGTATCATTTAGCCGGGCAATGCACCGGCTCCACAAACCCCCTTGCGTCCCTCCGCCCCGCCGCTTAGAAAGCCCATCTGGCGCGCGGGCGTAGCTCAGGGGTAGAGCACAACCTTGCCAAGGTTGGGGTCGAGGGTTCGAATCCCTTCGCCCGCTCCAGATTTTCCGGTTTCTGAACAGCAGGTTAGGTCGTTTTCGGAGCCAGACCTAGCGCTTCCGAGAAAGCCGGCCAGTGGGCTTGGAAGCTGTTCGGAAGCATCCGGCTGGAAACCGTCGGATACGAACGACGGCAAATGGCGGTGCTCGACACTGCCGCGCGCCGTCCGCTGTTGGTGGGGGCAGCTTCGCAACACCATTGATTTTACAGGCTGGATAGGCTGACGGGACGCTGCACCGGAAATTTGGCAGTCGATGAATTTCCTGCGGCCGCGCGAAGCGACCTTCAGCTCTTTTCGCCGATCGGCTCTGAGTCGAGTGAACGCTTCTCACTTGCGCGATCCAAGCGGCCTATCGTGCTGATCTGCCCGACACGCCGGGCTTTCGAGAATGCTCGATCTGAGGCCATGAACCGCGCCAGCATCGGTGCGACCATCTGTGCCGGCTCGATGGTCTGGCTCGATTCACGATGGAGCGCCTCCCCATAGGCGACGAGGTCGCGGTAGGTGCTCGCAGGCAGTTCGACCGTGATCTTCACCGGCTTCTCGTCCAGGATCGGTCCGAGCTTCAGCTTCGACATCGGTGCCTCCTTCACTGGCCGTAAGGCGCGAGCACCAGGTCGCGGTTCACGATCACTCGGATCGGAAATCCAGGCCGGATGGTCAGCGTCGGCTGAATGTTGAGCTGACGCCCGACGATCTGGCTGCCGGTCTGGCTGATCGAATTGGACGCACCCTGCCGGATCGCGGAGATAAGATCGTTCTGTTGGCCGCCTGTGCCCGCCTCGGACCCGACGCTCAGCAGGGTGGAAAGCAGCGCCGCCTTGAACAGCTCGCCCCAGTGATTGTCGACCTCGTCCTCCAGGCCGGAATAGCCCTGGGCATCCGCGCCAGGCTGACGTTCCAGCACGATCGAGCTGCCGTTCGGCATTATGAGCCGGGTCCACACGAGCAGTACGCGGGATTGCCCGAACGTGACCTGGCTGTCGTAGGTGCCGATGAGCTTTGCGCCCTGTGGGATCAGCAGAAAGCGCCCGCTCGGGCTGTCGTAGACGTTTTCGGTCACCTGGCCGGTGATCTGGCCTGGCAGGTCGGACCGGATGCCTGTCAATAGCACGCCAGCGATGAGCGTTCCCGCCTGCACGACATACGGCGATGCGGGGGCCTGGAGCCGGTCCGGGCTGACGGTGCGCTTGTCTGACGCCGAGTTCACGAAGGCGAGCTTTCTGTCCTGGCCGTTCTGCCGCAGGTCGCCGCCGCTCGAGCCCGGCGGGCCGTCGGTTGCTCCGAGGGATGGTGCAGAGCCAGATGTTCCATATACGGAGGGCTGCGGCAGCAAAGCAGCGGCCTGCTCCCGCACGCTTGTGCCGGCGAACAGCTTTGAAAGCCGCGCGGCCTCCCGCTCCTGGATCCGCCGCTGCTCCTCCTGATCGACAGCCGGTGCCGTCGGCATCGTAGGCACGGTCACGGCCTGGCCGGCATTCTGCGCCGCGACGATCGGCCGGCCGAGATCGCCGGGCAACGGCGGTCCGAGCGCCGGCACGTGGTGCGGCATCCCCGTATAGTCGCGCGGCAGATTGGCCAGACCGTCCGCCGTGGTCTTGTTGTCGGTCGAATACAGCTCCCCGCTTGGTCCAGACCGACGATTGGCCTGCAACGCCCAGATCGTTGCCCCAAACACGGCGATTGACCCGGCGGCTCCAAGCCCAATCAGTACCTTGCGGGAGATACGCGTTACGCGCGGCCGCTCGGGACGCAGCCGCAGTTCCTGCGCGATGTCGCGCTCCTGGCGCGGCGGTTCCGCGGGAGTGTCCGAGGTGTCGGTCATGATCCGGCGCGCTGTCCGTCGGTTCGCACGATGCGCACTGTCTCCTGGTGTTCGCCGCCGAGGCGCAGCTCGGCTGCACCGAACAGGCGATCGACGACGTAGTAGTTCTGGCGGACGCGATAGTTGACCAGCTCGCCCTTGCCATCCGCTCCGACGACGAATAGCGGCGGTGTCTCGCCCTGTGCGATGCCGCGCGGCATCTCGATGTAGACCTTCTGCTCGTCGTCGAAGGCGGAGAGCGGCCGCCAGGCTGGGCGATCGCCCTCGATGCGGTAGCGGAATCGCAGACGGGCCACATCGACGCCGGCATCGATCGGGGCCGAGCTGTCGGCCGTGGCGTTTTGCCGTCGCAGCGCGATCAATTGATCGGCCGGATACTGCCAGGACACCGACGCCATGTAGGTCTTCTCGGCCGAACGCAGTTCGAGGTGATAGGTGCGGCGGTCGGTGTTGATGATGAGGTTGGTCGTGAGGTCCGGCCGTGTGGGCTTGACCAGGATATGGACCCGCTTCGATGCGCCCACGCCGCTTTCAGTGTCGCCGATGATCCAGCGCACAGTGTCGCCGGCGGCAACCGGCCCGCTGCCGGTCAGCTGTTCGCTTTCCTGGAGTGCGATATCGGTTACCTGGCCGGGCGCCGCATAGACCTGGAACAACGCCCCGTCCGAAAAGGGATAGACCTGGACGGCATTGATGTAGCCGGCTCGCGTGGGCTGCACGCGGGCCGCGGCGTTGGCCTGGTCTACCCGGATGAGCGGGTCACCGGCCTCGGCGGGCGCGGTCCGGCCGCGTGGCAGCGGCTTGAGCTGACCCGGCAGCGGCAAGGGCTGCGGCAGCGCCACGATCTCGACCGGCCGCGGTGGTTCGGGCGCAAGGACGGCCGGCTGCATAGCGGCTGAGTCGTCGTAGGTGATCCGTGGCGGCTTGAAGGTCGAGCACCCGGCAAGCGCAAAGCCGGAAACGAGGAGAACCGGCATGACGCCGATACGGATGTGCGGCGTCATTGCCCGAGTTCCTTCGACCAGTTGATGGCGGTGACGTAGATGCCGAGCGGGTTGCGCCGGAGCTTGTCGGCGTCATGCGGGGTTTGCAGGACAGTGGTGAGGATCGCGGTCCAGCGCTCGGTTCCGCTCAGGCTGCCGTTTTCGTAGTGGCGCTCGACCCACGCGACCCGAAAGCTGTCGGGCGAGGCGCGGATGACGCTGGCGATCTCGACGGAAACCTGGATCTTGCCGACCTTGCCGAACGGGTCGTTGGCCTGCGCATAGCCGTTCAGGGCCAGTGCGCCTTTGTCGGTCGCGAAGTCGTATGCGCGGAGCCAGTTCTGCCGAACCACAACCGGGTCCGCCGGAACGCCACGCACCTCTTCGATGAAGCGAGCCAGGTGCCAGGCAATCTGGCCGTCGGTCGGCTGGTAATCGTCGGTCGCCGGAGCGATCGCCTGCGCCTGGCCGAGCCGGTCGATCTGGACAACCCACGGCGTGACGGTGCCTCGCGCCGACTGCCACACCAGAGCGAGTGCGAGGCCACCGACGATGGCGAGCTCGCCGAGCGCGATCAGCCGCCAGTTCCTGGCCTGAACGCGGGCCGAGCCGATGCGCTCGTCCCAAACCTGGCCGGCACGCTGGTAAGGCGTCTCTGGTTCTGGGCTGCGCCCGTAGCGCACGTCCGTGCGGCGGAAGAGGTTCATTCACGTGGCTCCGAGAGATCGACGGACGAGCCGGCGCCCCCGCCGTCTCCCGACTTGACGGCGTGGGTGGCGGTGGAGACACCCTTGTCGAGCGCTTGGCCGCGCTGCATCCGGCGCGCCCAAGCAGGCGGTCCGCTGGCGGTCTCCGAAGCGCCTGCGGCTGCGCCGTCAGTGGCACCCCCGGTCGTGGCTCCGCCGGAGGCTTCGAAGCCGGCGCGGGCGCCAGAGGTGAAGCGGCCACCAAGATCAGCGGCGGCGCGGCGTATCGGGTTCACGACGGCCGCGTTGACGCCTGCTTTCGCCATCCCGCCGGCACCGCTTGCAGCAGCGCTCAGGCCGCTCTCGCCCATCGCACCAGCACGGAACGCGCCGACCGATGCACCGGCCAACGACGCGCCGCCGCGTGCGGCGCCGGCGATCGCGGCGCCCGCTCCGCCCGCCGCCAATCCGACGCCGGCTGCTGCTGCGGCGGCAACGCCGCCCGCCGCAATGCCGGTGCCGATCGCAGCACCCGCGCCGAGTTGTGGACCGCCAGAAACGATGCCGTTGGCAATCCCTGGGCCGAAGATGCCGAGGCCGAGGAGCGACAGCGACGCGAGCACCAGCCCCATCGCATCCGCGATTGTGGGCGTCGCTGGAAAGGAAGTGGTGAACTGTGAAAACAACGTCGAGCCAATGCCGACGATCACGGCAAGCACGAGTACCTTCACGCCGGAGGAGATGACGTTGCCGAGCACCCGCTCGGCGGCGAAGGCCGTCTTGCCGAACAGTCCAAACGGGATCAGCACGAAACCGCACAGCGTGGAGAGCTTGAATTCGATCAGGCTGACGAAGAGCTGTATCGCCAGCACGAAGAACGAGATCAGTACGATCGCCCAGGCGAACAGTAGCACGGTGATCTGGATGAAATTCTCGAAGAAGCTGACGAAGCCCATCAGCCCGGAGATCGATTGCAGAATGGGCTGGCCGGCATCCAGGCCAACTTGTGCGACGCGCCCCGGTCGGAGGAAGTCAGCCTCTGACAGCCCCGTGCCGGATGCCTTCAGGCCGAGAGCGGCAAAACTCTCGAACAGCACGCGGGAGAGCATCTGCCAGTTGCTGATCAGATAGGCGAACACGCCGACGAACAGCGTCTTCTTGACCAGACGCGCGATAATGTCCTCGTCGCCGGCCCAGCTCCAGAACAGGGCCGCGAGGATGATGTCGATAAGGACCAGCGTCCGCGCGAGGAATCCGACCTCCGGCCCGAGCAGTCCGAAGCCGCTGTCGATGTATTGCGTGAAGACGCCGAGGAAGTTGTCGATGACCCCGCTGTTCACGGCGCACCGTCGCTTGTGGAAGTTGATTTGACGACGGCGTGGAACGGGCTTGGCACGTCATGCGCGGTGCCGAGAAATCGACGGCGGTTCTCCGCCCAGGCGCGCTCACACGCCTCGTCTCGGCAGCTGGCCGGCGTCAGTGCGTTGCAGCGTTCGAGTTCGGCGGCAAGCGGGTCATGCGTGGACGAGGACGACGCCGGTGGAGCCGACCCTTTTCCCTCCCGGCCTGCCTCGATCGTCGTTTCAGCTGCGGCCAGAACGGCAAAGCCGACCGCGCCAATCCTTATCCAGCCCGTGATGTCGCGCGGCTGCATGGCTCAATGAAACATCGTGATATTGGTCGGCTGGTAGCCGACGCCCGGCGTCAGGAAGCGCTGCAACTGCGCCTGACCTTGGTTTTGACCAGCGGCTACCTGGGCGCCTTGCAGGCTCTGGGCGCGGCCTTGAGCCGCGAGGAGCGCGGTGACGTCGGCAAGCTGCTGCGACACCAAGGCGAGCAATTGGTTGCCGGCTTGCTGCGCCTGCAATGCACCGGTGGCACCTTGGCTCGACGAGACGAGTGCGTTCACCTGCGTCTGCGCCGTATTCAAATTGCCGACGACGGTGGCTTGCGTCTTCAGCGCGTCCTGGAAGCCGGAGAGCGTGTTCTGCCAGCGTGTCTGCGCGTCGGTGATGAGCTGCCCCGACGACGTCGCCCCGGTGTAGCCGGTCGGGTAGAGACTCTGGAACTGGGTCTGGATGTTGGCAACGTTGTAGGCAATGCCTTGCGCCTGGCCGAGCAGCTGCTGCGTACGCTGGATCGTCGAGGTCAGCTGCGAGAGTGCAGAGTACGGCAGGCTCGTCAGGTTACGCGCCTGGTTGATCAGCATTTGTGCCTCGTTCTGCAACGAGAGCACTTCGTTGTTGATCTGCTGCAACTCACGCGCGGCGGTCAGCACGTTTTGGCTGAAGTTGGTGGCGTCGAACACCGCCCATTGCGCCGATGCTGGCGCAGGCGATGCTGCAGAAAATGCCAGAGCCGTGAGACCAGCGAACACCACGCGCCGAATCGGTGGGAGAATGCGATTGGTCATCGAACGGGTTCCTTCGATTGCTGGCCGATGGATGGGGTCTGGATAGCGGGTGCGGGTGCATCGCCGAGCAGTTCGGCGGCCCAATCCTGGCCACGCCGACGGAGCCAAGCTGCGGCGAAGCGCTCGCGTCCGTGCTCGGCTAACACCTCGCCGATAAGCGCCTGGTCGCCCTTCGAGGAAGCAGCACAGAAAGCGAGCGCCGCTTCCCCGAGACCCAGCTCGAAAAGCCGGTTGCCGCGCCGACTCTGGCAGTAATAGTCGCGCTTGGGTGCGGCCCGGGCGATGATCTCGATCTGGCGATCATTGAGCCCGAACCGGCGATAGATCGCTGTGATCTGCGGCTCCACTGCACGCTCGTTCGGCAGAAGAATGCGAGTCAGGCAGCTTTCGATGATGGCAGGCGCAATCGCGCTTGTCTCGATGTCGGCCAGCGACTGGGTCGCGAACACGACGCTCGCATTCTTCTTGCGCAATGTTTTCAGCCACTCGCGTAGCTGCGCACCAAAGGTGGCATCGTCGATCGCCAGCCATCCTTCATCAATGATCAGCAACGTCGGCGCGCCGTTCAGCCGCCCTTCGATGCGGTGAAACAGGTAGGCGAGCACGGCCGGCGCTGCCGCAGACCCGACCAGGCCCTCGGTCTCGAACACCTGCACGTCCGCCTCGCCAAGGCGTTCGGTTTCGGCGTCAAGCAGCCGGCCCCACGGACCCTCCAGCGTGTATGGCTTCAGCGCCCGTTTGAGCGCGTTGGCCTGTAGCAGCACGGAGAGGCCGGTCAGCGTGCGTTCGGCCAAGGGTGCCGATGCAAGCGAGCCGAGGGCCGACCAGAGGTGCTCCCTCACCTCGGGCGTTACTGATACCTTCTCCCGGGCCAGGATGTCGGCGACCCACGCGGCGGCCCAGGCGCGTTCGGCCGCCTCATCGATCCGCGACAGCGGCTGGAGTGCGACGGGCTCGGCAATGTCCTCCGACATCGAACCGCCGAGGTCGTGCCACTCCCCGCCCATGGCGAGTGCTGCAGCACGGATCGATCCGCCGAAATCGAAAGCAAACACCTGCGCCCCGGAATAGCGGCGGAACTGCATCGCCATAAGCGCCAGCAGCACGCTTTTGCCCGCGCCGGTTGGCCCGACGATCAGCGTATGGCCGACGTCGCCGACATGGATCGACAGCCGGAAAGGCGTGGCACCTTCGGTCTTGCCGAACAGCAGCGGCGGCGCGCCGAAATGTTCGTCACGCTCTGGCCCAGCCCATACCGCCGAGAGCGGGATCATGTGCGCCAGGTTCAGCGTCGAGACCGGCGGCTGCCGCACGTTGGCATAGGCGTGGCCCGGCAGGGAGCCGAGCAAGGCCTCCACGGCGTTGACCGTCTCCACCATGCAGGTGAAGTCGCGGCCCTGGATGACCTTCTCGACCAGCCGGAGTTTCTCGTCGGCCAGCCTGGCGTCTTCGTCCCAAACCGTCACGGTGGCGGTGACGTAGGCCTGGCCGATCATGTCCGAACCCAGCTCGACCAGTGCCGCATCGGCGTCGAGCGCCTTGGCGTTGGCGTCGGTGTCCAACAGGGCCGACGCCTCGTTGGTCATGATTTCCTTCAGGATGGCTGCGATGGATTTGCGCTTCGCGAACCATTGGCGGCGGATTTTCGTCAGCAGCTTGGTGGCGTCGGTCTTGTCGAGGCAGATGGCGCGCGTCATCCACCGATACGGGAAGGCCAACCGATTCAGATCGTCGAGCAGACCGGGATAGGTCGTGCTCGGGAAACCCATGATGGTCAGCGTGCGCAGGTGCGCGCGGCCGAGCCGCGGCTCCAGCCCGCCGACCAGCGGCTCATCCGCCAGTATCGCGTCGAGATGCATCGGCGTCTCGGGCACGCGCACCCGATGGCGCTTGGTCGACACCGTCGAGTGCAAGTAGGTCAGCGTTTCAACGTCCGAAAGCCACGCCGCCTCTGGGACGAAGCCCTCCACCAGCTGCAAAACTCGGTCGGTGCGGTCGATGAATGTGCGCAGCACGTCACGGGCGCTGGCGCCCTCCTCGCGGGCGCGATTCTCGTACAGCCAGCCCTCCGCACGGGAAGCATTCTCGGCCGGCGGCAGAAACAGGAACGTCAGATAGTAGGCGCTTTCGAAATGAGCGCCTGCCTCCTCGAACTGCGCCCGCCGCTCGAAATCGACCAGGGATGACGCCGGGTCAGGAAAATTGGAGGGCGGATAGGCATGCGCCGGATTGCGCTGCGCTTCCACGAACACGGCCCAACCGGAGCCAAGGCGGCGCAGCGCGTTGTTGAGGCGGGCGGATGCGCCGACAAGTTCAGCCGATGTCGCGCTGTCCAGGTCGGGACCGCGGAAGCGCGCGGTCCGTTGCAGGCTGCCGTCCTTGTTGAGAATCACGCCCCTGGCGGCCAACGCTGCCCATGGCAGGAAATCCGCCAGCGCGGCCTGCGTCTTCCGGTATTCGGCCAGGTGCATCATCGGGTCAGACCCCGAGATGGCCGGGGATGCGCAAATGCCGGCGCACGACGTCGACGAACTGCGGATCGCGCTTGGCTGCCCAGACCGCGGCGGCATGGCCGAGGGCCCAAAGCAGGATGCCGGCGATCCAAAGCCGCAGGCCCAGGCCGAGTGCTGCCGCGATCGTGCCGTTCAGGATCGCGACCGAGCGCGGGGCGCCACCCATCAGGATGGGCTCGGCCAGCGAGCGATGCACGGGCGCCTCGAATCCCGGCACGCTCTCCCGCTCGGCCGCGAAATTGGCCATCAGATCAGTGCCCCGCCGCCGAACGAGAAGAACGACAGGAAGAAACTCGATGCGGCAAAGGCGATAGACAGACCGAAGACGATCTGGATGAGGCGACGCGAGCCGCCCGACGTATCGCCGAACGCCAGCGACAGGCCGGTGATGATGATGACGATCACTGCGATGATCTTGGCGACTGGGCCTTCAATCGATTGCAGGATCTGGTTGAGCGGCGCCTCCCAGGGCATGTTCGATCCCGCGGCATAGGCCGGTGCGGCCGACAATGCCGCCAGCGCGAATACAGCGCCGGCCGAAAGCTTACGGCCGATAGTTGGCACGATACGGGTGAGCATCAGTGTTCTCCGATTGGGTTGAGGAGGTATTCGCCGGTCGGCGACAGGCCGGCGACGCAAGCGAGCTCGGCAAGGCGGCGTTCGCTGCCGCGGCCGGCCAGGACGGCAACCAGGTCGATCGTCTCGGCGATCAGGGGGCGCGGCACCGTCACCACGGCTTCCTGGATGAGCTGCTCGAGGCGGCGCAGCGCGCCGAGGGCGGAGCCGGCGTGGATGGTGCCGACCCCACCGGGATGGCCGGTGCCCCATGCCTTGAGCAGGTCGAGCGCCTCGGCACCGCGGACCTCACCGATCGGGATGCGGTCGGGGCGCAGCCGCAGCGACGAGCGGACCAGTTCGGACAGCGAGGCGACGCCGTCCTTGGTGCGCAGGGCCACAAGGTTGGGGGCTGCGCATTGCAGCTCGCGCGTATCCTCGATCAGCACGACGCGGTCGCCGGTCTTGGCGACTTCCGCCAACAGCGCATTGACCAGGGTGGTCTTGCCGGTGGACGTGCCGCCGGCGACCAATACGTTGCGCCGCTCGGCGACGGCCACGCGCAACGCCTCGGCCTGCGCGGCGGTCATGATGCCGGCGGCTGCGTAATCCGTCAGCGTGAACACGGCGACGGCTGGCTTGCGAATGGCGAAACAGGCCGCCAGCACCACGGGTGGGATCAGGCCCTCGAACCGCTCGGCGGTTTCTGGCAACTCGGCGGACACGCGCGGGCTGCCGGGGTGAACCTCCGCGCCAACGTGATGGGCGACGAGGCGGACGATTCGCTCGCCATCGGCGGGCGAGAGACGCTGGCCGGTGTCGGCCACACCTTCGCGCAGCCGGTCGATCCAGAGCTTGCCATCGGGGTTGAGCATGACCTCAACGATCGCTGGATCTTCGAGCCAGCCGGCGATGTCCGGGCCGAGTGCGGTCCGCAACATGCGGGCACCGCGCGCGAAGGCTTCATTGCGGAATGGGATTGTCCCCACGATGTGCTCGCTTGCCTGACGCAGCCGCAACAGCGCGACCTCGGTCGGGGACGAGTAAGAAACGGCAGAGCTGGGCCGCCGCAACAAGGTTGACGGCGTCGTAGGGGTCTGGCGCGTAGAGGCAGGCGCACGGATGCAAGGCCAGGGTCAGTCTTGCGCGGCGCCGGCGTCGTTAGCCGCTGGAATGTCCTCGCTGATCTCGCGGGCGATGCTGCGACCGCTGGCGAGCCTTCGGCCGAGCGCCTCGACGAAACCTTCGAAGCGTTCACGGCCTTTCGCCTGCGCGGCCGCCTGCGAACTGTCGGGCGATAGCGGCGTCACTGTCAGCCAATGGCGCACGAACAGCGCCAGCATTTCCACTGAGATTCCAAGATCGCGCTCCAGACGCTCGGTCTGCCGGGACTGCCGGTCCAGCCGCCGCGAAAGCGCCGCCTCCAGCCTGTCTGGTCCGTCGGCCGACAAGAAGGACGCGATGGCCGCTTCGGCGACCAGGGAGAGCGATTTGTTCCGGCGTGCCGCATAAGCGGAGAGCTGCGCCATGACGCCAGGATCTAGATAGACCGAAAGGCGATCCTTCACGGCCGCGTCTCAGAGTCCAATGCCGTCATCCGGGTCCAACGACGCCTGTCGTGCAATTGACCCAAACTGCCGTCGCATAAGGCGGGACTTCACAGCCGCCTCGTACTTCTCCCGTTCCTCTTCGGAGAACTCGAATCGCGCGTCGATGCAGACGGTGCAGGCACGACTTCCTCGTGCTCCTGCAATTCCGGCTCTCGCCGGATACCGGCATTGTCGGGATCCTCCTCCGAAGCGACGTCGGTGCCCTGGCCGGGTTCGGCGGCATCGCCTGGCTGCCGTGGTTGAGGTGTGGCGCTCCAGTCATCCCCGGGACGAACGGTGGTGTTCCCATTGCTGCCGCGCACGGTCTTCCCGTTTGAAAGCGGCATCATGCTCGGCGGTGGCAGCACCCGACCTTTGAGCCTGGCATCCTCGTAGAAACGGGCCTTGCTCGCGCGGATCGGGTGCAGTCCAGAGACGAGCACCAACTCGTCGGATGGTGGGAGCTGCATGATTTCGCCAGGGGTCAACAGCGGCCGGGCGGTCTCCTGGCGCGACACCATCAGGTGGCCGAGCCACGGTGACAGCCGGTGACCGGCATAGTTGCGTTGCGCCTTCATCTCCGTCGCGGTGCCGAGCGCATCGCTGACGCGCTTCGCAGTGCGCTCGTCGTTGGTGGCGAAGCTCACCCGCACATGGCAGTTGTCGAGGATCGAGTTGTTTGCCCCATACGCCTTCTCGATCTGGTTCAGCGATTGCGCGATGAGGAAGCTTTTCAGGCCGTAGCCGGCCATGAAAGCGAGCGCGCTCTCGAAGAAGTCCAAACGGCCGAGCGCCGGAAATTCATCCAGCATCAGGAGCAGGCGATGGTGCTTTTGCTTCGCCTCCAGTTCCTCCGTCAGACGACGGCCGATCTGGTTCAGCAGCAGGCGGACCAGCGGTTTGGTGCGTGCGATATCCGATGGCGGCACGACGAGGTAGAGCGTCACCGGCTGGCCCGCTTGGACCAGGTCGCCGATCCGCCAGTCGCAACGGCTGGTGACTTTCGCCACGACCGGATCGCGATACAGGCCCAGGAACGACATGGCCGTCGAGAGCACGCCGGACCGCTCGTTGCTGACACGGATGCCCCTGGGTGAAAGGGGACAGTCAGAGGGTCTAGCGACAGGACGATTGCAAGCCTGAATCTGGCACTTCGTGGTTTAGGATAATATGGCGCGCAATGACGGGGTTTGGTGGCTTCCGGGTAAGTGGCGCAGCGGCGGCACATGGCGACGCGCCGCGTCTCCGCGATGCAAGTCGGTGATTGACGACATCCTTCCAACAGCCAAGACTGATCAGAGCGCTCGTACGAGAGTCCTAGGAGTGCTCGAAGCGATCGCATTGAGATCGTCACCCGCAGCGAGCGTCGGCGATTGAACCCGGCCAGTTCGTGGTGGCGCCCTCAACACGTGTGCGACTGCTACACTAAAGGCTTTGAAAGCACTAGCGACGGATTTCGCTCGATTTAGCAACGTCAATCGGCTAGGGCGCGAACCCGCGCGAGGGTTCTGCGGCCATTCACAAACGACTGCAAGTACACAGATTTTTACTTGCATCGCGCGGCTCCATCCCAGCTACCAAGATCAACCCTCTTGGAATGCTATTGGCCAAGTGATATCTAGAGCCCGATCGCCTTGTTGCGACGTCCAAAGGAGCCTGAGCTCAAGCGCGGAAGAACCAATATCTGAATATGCAATCGTCCCGAGTGCTTGCTCCAACGTGTCGGCGGGCGCGGGAACGACGATTTGCCGGGGTATGCTGTCTTTGCGTTCCTCCATCGGCTTCATCTCGCCGACGCCCACACCGATTCGGATATAGTGGTCGGATCCTGGGGTCTGAACGACGCCTGACACGGAATACGTGTTACTCATAGTAAGGCTGCTCCACCACGGAAGCGGGCCAAAATAGTCAGTGTCGATCGTGGCGCTCAAAGTGTGTTTGACCATGGCACCAAGCCTAAGGATTGCGGTTGCAGCTGGGCCATACTGCCAATCGTGCAACGTGATCTGAGGCAGAACGTCGAGAACCGCTTCGTCTTCGGAAAGCCCAAGATCCTGCAGCAAGTCGCTCGTCAGGATGAGGCTGTCACGGCCGTGGCTGCTCCAATCTGAACTTGGGCTTCGCAGCAGGAAAGCCTTGTTGATCGCGTCGGCCTCGCCGCCCTGATAATCGACCGCGTTCCTAACGATGCGCGCTCGGACGCGGCAAATACTCCAGGGTTCGACCAGAACGGAGATCCGCAGCAGCGTGCTTTTCGCGACGTTCGAGGTGAACAGTTCGCATGCCATGGCGTTGCCAACGCCATCGGTATGCGGCGATGGGTTGGTCTCCGTTACATAGACGAGTTTCCAAGGATCAGTCGGATGCTCGCTCCTATGATAGCGATACGTTGTAGTGCGCTCTTTCAACGGATTGGCCGCTGGAGGCTTAGCCGGGCGCAACAAAGCCTGACCTCCTTCGTTCTCATCCTTAAAGGGGTTACCAGTTGTGTCGGCCAGATTGAGCAACCAGCGCTCGGCGCGTCCAGCGAACTCAGTCTGGCTAATGGGGGCTGGCGGCGTGACGCCGCTCCCTGCAGGCGTGGTGTAGTAGTGATAAAACTGCGCCAAGACGGATTTGAAGCGAGCATCGCCGGAATCGGCGTTCTGGTCAGAAAATCCATTGGCCGACGTTTCCACGTCGATCTCAATGATGTCTTCCGAGGTCAGGGCAGATTGATTGTTCTCGGTCTCCAGGTCGACCATCAAATGGTGGAAGGCAAGGAACGTGTCGATCTGATGCCAGCCTTTGATATGACCCGGGTCTGCCAGTGCTTGGGACTTCGGAAGCAGCAACCACTTCGTAGCCGCTGTCCCATCCTTGCCGCTTTCCACCTCCACAGTCTGGCGGTCGGCGAGCACCTTTCCTATGCTCCTGACAAATCCTTCGACATACTTCTGCTTCGGGTCGATGGACATGACGGCAAGCGTCAGAGGGGCGTTGAGGCTATTGCTCCCCTGTGCACGCACAGGAATTGGCCGCACAGGAAAGGAACGAGACGGTAGAGGATAGTTCCAATCCGTCACCTGATTGGTCGCGGCATCGGTCACGCGCCAAGCCGCATTCCAATGCACGGTATTCGCCTCCAGATTGCGCACGGGGTCGACTTGGCCTCCAGTAGGCGCTTCAACCTGGATCTCACCGGTGAACAAACCCGTTCCTTCAAGTGCGTCCTCACCGGAGCGCGCCTGTGTGCCGCCACGCTTGCCGATCACGGTGGTTGCACCGTCCAGCACGCGCTTTTCGATTAGTCGCGTGGGATCGAGATCGACGCGGATAGTGTGTTGCGCGGCGCCGAGGCCCGTCCGGAATTGCGTCTGCTCGACGGAGAACTCAGCGTCATAATAGGGTTCCTCGAGGGGATCGAGCCAATAGAGACGGGCCAACGTGTTCGGATCGGTGGGTTTCAAATCCTTCGCACCGCGAAGATCGAGGAAGCTCCACTGCGATACGATACGATCAGGATGCTGGTCGTCGATCGTCTTGTCTCGGACGCGCTTGTCGATGCGCACCGCGTAGAGTGCACGGGACCAAGTCTCGGGGCGGGCGATTACGACGCCGATGCCACGCGTAGTGGCGTAGAGCTCGGGCCGACGTACTATGAGCGCCGTGATCGCCTCCTTTAACGGATCGCCCTGTGTCAGCGCACTGTCATCCAGTTCCGCCTTCAGCTTCGTGACGGCGTTGAAGAGGTCGATGTCAGGCTGGCTGGAGCCGTCCGGCGGTGACGGCGCGTTTACCGGCAAGACAAGATCGGCCAGTGCCCGAGCGGTTTTGGCAAGAACGATGGACAGACGGTTTTGCACCAGGAAAGGCTCTTCCGCTGTCTGCGGCGTCGGCGGAAGCAGGTCGATCCGGTCAGCCTCTCTTCCGTTGACGAGGTCGCCGACGAGGGAAAGTAACCAGACGGCGAAGCCGTTGGTCACGCTCGCATCGTTGAAGTCGGGATGCCCATCGATTGGTGCAAACGCGTGCGGGATATAGTAAAGGTCTACGACGGTAGGGACATTGTTCGTAGTGCCCTCGGGTTTGTCGAGATACGGACGTAACTCACCCAACATTGCAGCAAGTTTCTTTTCGCGAACTCCTTGCGGATCGTCAGTTCTCTTCGGCAGAATGGTCTCCAACCAGGCGTAACGCTCCGACAGGCCACTTCCCAGTTTTGTCCAGTCTTGGACGCTCTTCCATGCGTCACCACGCGCCGACCCGAACTGTTCCGGAACGAATTTGCCGGGAGCTGTCGGGTCAGGCAGCCTCAAGATTGCCGACTGAGACATAAGCTCCGCCGACGGAAGGGTCGGCATCAGATCCGCAATGTTCGCGGGCGAAGCGATTGTCGTATCTTGCGGCCGCCGAAGCAGCAGACCTAGCCGCACAAGATTCGCCGTCGAGTCGATGTCGGGAGCCGTGGCCAACGGGCTTCCCTTCATGTCGATCCAGGTCCAGGTGTTGTCGATGTCGATGGGATGACTAAACCAATTCATCGCACCCGACGTCGCAAACGTGGCTAGCTTTGCCGTGAACCCATCCCAGTCCGTCACGAGAAGCATTTCGATTCCGGCCGTCAACGCCGCCGCGTGAGTCGCGAGGTGAAGCGTGCCCTGCGCGATGCGCGTGGCATGCGTGACATAACCCGGAAAGCGGGTATCATCCTCAACAGCACTATTCCTGACTATAGAATGAAGATTATCGAAGTCCCACAGTTCGATTTCGAGCAATGTTTCTGGCGCGGTAAGTGCGATGCGAAGGTCGGAAAGCGCCTCGTACAGGTCGCGCGTGGCGTCCCGCTTGAGCTCTTCGCTCGTATTTGAAGCGACTACAGCAGTAAGATGGGCGGTCGGGAACTCGAGCGTAATAAGCTTGCCGGAGCGATCGAGAGTATGGCGAAGTACCGGGATCGGACGTTCGTCTGGACCGCTCCCGGTTGGTTTCGCCTTTCGCGTGACGGCCGCTGGATGCAAGACCTCGTTAGACGCGCGCAGCTTTAGGTGTACGGCCGACCCATCCTGCGCAATCGGTATGCGGTGCGAATATTGATGTTCGAGCAATCCGCCGAGCATCCACCTGCGACCCGGATCGCGGTGAAACATGTAGCGCAGGCTTTCGTCGTTGCGGGTGGTCCGCGTCGCGCTGGCGCTGGGTTTTTCCTCCAGCTGTTTTGAGAAGGAATGGCCGACCCACCAACTCGGCCGCGGGTTGTCATTGGAGGTCGGCAGGCCGATCTGCGACGGCGGGGGCTCGGGTTGCACAGGCACCGCAGGCGGCGCGGGCAGCGGCAGTATGGCGTCGGGCCAAGTGAGGAACACGGTCGACTGTGTTGGCCCGCCTTCTGCCCGAAGGAACAGTCGGAGCTTGTTGAAGTCAAGATATTTGCCTCTGAATTTTTCATTGTACACGGTGGGACGAAGTAGAGACGGGAAATAGATCGCTTGCACCCGCTCGGTGAATTCCTCAAACGTCTCCGAAAACCCGAGATCGAAGACGTTCGCGGCCGCGAGTAGCGGTCCCACGTCCGGCGGCGGCTGGTTCGCCGCCATCGTCCATTCCATGAGGTTGAAGAACGCATTTGGCAGCTTGCCGCCCACTTTCGTCAGGACGTCGATCTTCGTTACGACTAGGTCGATTGGCACGCCATGGGGCGATTGTTCCGTTGCCGGCCGATTATCCAGCGCATTGGATAGCGACCCCACCCCACTGGTCTGATCGAGTAGAACCGCGCCGTTCGTGTCGCTTGCTCTAACGAGAGGACCGAGCTTGATCACTGCTACGGGCCCGTTCTTCTGCGGAATCCACGCCTCCGCCTTCGCCAAATTCGCGATGACGAACGCCTTCTCACCGTCGTCCATGTCGCCCGGCAGCGTCATCGTGTAGGCACGCAGCATGGAGGCGGTCAGCAGCAGGGGCGTGATCGTAGCTTTGATATGGAAGTGAACCGCAGCCAGTGGCGTCAGAACTTCTTCAGCGCGGTATAGCTCGGCTGGCTTAAGACCGCGACGGACAGGTGAAAAAGACAGGAGCTCGCCGGTGCGGGGCATGGATTGGCGAGCATCCGGTGTGAGCGCATCGAGCAACGAAGGCGGCACCTGCGCTACGGTGTTCTGCAACGGTGTTGCGTCGTTCACTATCGGTGACGACGCGATTCGCGGCGTAAAGAATGCCAGGCCAGCGGGATGGCCGGCGTCGCGCCCGATTTCGATCTTGTGGAGCACTTTCATCTGGCCGGGCAGGTCTGCGACAAAAGCGGTGAGTTCCTTCGCAAATGCATCACCGAAACGCTGTACGGTGGGGGTGCGGAACTGGGCTGGAAGCTGCGCCGCGAGCGCCCCAATGCCGTCGATCGAAAGCTCGATCTACTGCGGCTGGCCCGCCTGGACCACGCTGAGCGGGATACGGAAGGCGAGCCCCATCAGCGAATGCGCGTTGGTTGCCACCGCGCCCTGCAGCCGGCCGCTATCGGGCTGCAGCCGCATGAACGCCTTGTTGGGTTCGACAAAGATCGAATCCTTCCAGCGCAACCGCTCGCCAAAAGCGAACAACCGCCCCAGAGCAAGTTTGAGCTCGTTCAGGCGGCTTTCCCGCTCGGCATCCTGCTGTGCCGGCGGCACGGCGCTGACGTCCAGAAGCGCCCTCTTTTGCTCCCACAGGTTCTTGAGATAGCTACGTCCGAGTAGATCCTTGCCGCCGATTTGCGCCGGCAGTCCGAGCCGCTCGGGCGTGAGCTTCGTCTCGTCGAGGTCGAAGCGTGAAGGCGAGAAATGGGGCCTGACCGGCGGCACGTCCGGGTCGTGTTGCTGGAACGCATCGAACAACTTCCCACCAAGCGATGCATCACCAGTGCCGAGCGCGGCGCGCCACGCTTTGACCATGTCCTCCGCAGCCGTCTGGCTAGACAGAACTGGATCGGTGGCCACCAGCTGATTGTAGATCTGCTGCTCCCGGTTCGTCGGGCGGTCGGGCTTCTGCTCGAGGACGCGCGTGCGGAGGTCGTGGACTGCCCCAATGGCCAGTTCAGGGCGAGCTCGCGCTGTTTCGGCACGAGATCAGCCCATGACCTCGCCGGCGGCACCTGGCCGTTTGCGATGGCGATGGCTTTCCAATCATCGCGTGCCAACGAGAATGTGTCGTCGGGATCGCCTGCCAGTCGATCGAGACCGACCACACGGCTGTCGCTCCAAATTGCGGTGCCCTGGACGTCCTTGAGGGTAAGCGTCAACGCGGTATTGGGCGGAAACGGCACAGGGACCGTGCGGCCCTCTGGTGGACTCTGCCGATGATCAAGAATCTCGAACCGTGGCCCGATCGGAGTCGGGACGAGGAAGTAATCATCGAGCTTTAATCCGGGGTTCGCGCTGTCGACCTGGATCAGATAAGCAGAGACGATCACGTAGACGACGGTCGCATCGTCGTCATAGGTCTCATAGGGGATCTTGGTGCCTAGATCGGCCGGCGTCACCGCCGCCGGGTCCACCTTGAAAGCTACCGCGCTGAAGAAGTCCAGCCCGATTTGGATTTTGGTGGCGTCCATTTCAACCTACCGTGATGTGACCGGACGCCGGCATGGAGAGTGTGCCGGAGACAGAGAATGTAAAACTAAAGAAGCCGCTACCTACTGTGACCGATGCGGAGTAGCCCTGGGCAAGAACGGTCTGAAACGTGACCAGTGCGGGCGTTCCCGGATGGATGCGGATGTCGCAGGACAGCGCGGCCTGCGCAAAGACCCTGAATCGCGCGGAGATGATCCAGATATCGATGCCCGCCTCACCGTAAGCGAGGATGCCGATGACGCCTATGATTTGCGCTTCGACGACGGACGCTTTCAGCAGGTCGCTGCCCGTCTGCAGCGTCAAGCTTCCCTGCACGATGGCGAAGATGCCGATGCCGGCGCGGGCCCAGACGGCCGAATTGCCGAAACCGACGTAATATCCGATATAGATTCCGAAACCGGCCGCAATGGTGACTTGGTTGTGCGTCGCAGTCTCGACGACGACAATCTCGGTGCGCTTCTCAAGGAAGAATCCGATCTTCCCTTCGTACCCTCGGCGGGAATGCTGAAGGCGCGAAACCAGTCGTAGCCGCTCGGCGTAAGCCACGGATAGCCGAGATCAACAAGGAAGTCCCAATTCACGCCCCATTCGAGCGCGCAATCGCCGCTGCGCATGTCGGCGATCATATCAAGCGCAGTCAAGCGGAAGCCGGTGCGGAAGCGGTCAAGTTCGCGCCGCGCACCCGGGATGTATGCAAGTTCGAGCGATTCTTGGCCAAGCAGCGGCTTCAGCCAGTCGGCAGCCAGATGAATGCCGTAATAATGCTGGTCTTGGAGCACTAAGGTGCAGTTCTTGAACACCTCGCCGAGCGCGAAGCTGAGACCAAGGAGCCAGTTGTCGCCGCCAAAATCCGCGTTGACCACGTGGTGCGGAACGTCGACGAGCCTTGCGACAAGGTCTCTAGCACCCCGATCCTGCGCATCCAGGAGCGTCGAGAGCACCCTGTCGTCGATGAGCAGATTTCGTGTGAGTAGCGCCCAGGATAGGCGGAAAAACTTCTTTGTCTCAGCTGCGCCCGGGTCGGCGTAGGCAAGCAGCGTCGATCGTTCGATGCGGGTCGTCGTCTTTGAGTGCAAGAACTGGACGCTCACGGCGGCCGTTTCCGGCAAGGGAGACCAACCGAGCAGCTTGAACTTTACGTCCTTTGCCAACAAACCGCCCGCCGCCTCTGCGCTTGCCGGTTTTGCCCCGACCTTCCAATCGTCCGCCAGCACAAGATTCTTGATATCCAGCGTGAATATCCGGAACAGGTCGATATGCAGATCGTGCGCGTCGAGACCTCTGATTCCGACGAAGGGATTCTTGAGCGTGCCGTTTGCGGAGAGAGCGCCGAGAACAAGATCAAATTCCAGCTGGCTAAGACCGCCAAGGAACGGCAGGTTTCCGAAATTAACGCGGAGATTCATGTGCGGAACGGATATGTCGGGCAATTGGACCGCTGGAATCCCGAAGCCGCCCAGATCCGCGAAGTCGCCTTTTAGCTGGTCGATTTCGTGCTGCGCATCGCGCAGGAAGCCGAGACCGGTCGGCAGGATCTCGATGCCGAACAGATTGATTGCCCGCGGATCGGGAATCGCGAACCGCACCGAGGGAAAGTCAATGTTGAGACGCAGCGCCTGGCCGATAGATCGGCCGGCGCCACCGTTGAACTGAGGCAATTGAATGCGCAGACCTGAAAGTTCGATCTCCGCCTGATTAATGTTGACGTTCAAACTGGGTGTGTTCTGCAGCTTGATCGTCGCATCGATGTCTAGAGATGTGTGGCCATTATGGGGAACAGCGCGGACGCGGCGGAGCGCGAGAGATTTCACCAGCAGAACACTGATATCGATGTCCTCGGCCGGCTCAAACCGGGCTTCGAAGCTGAGTGCCCGGGTTGCGCCATCCGCGCTGCCCGCCGGCAGAAGGCCCGTGATAAATATCGTCTCGGATGTTTGGGGACGGCCCCATACGTTGTTCAAGTCGAGCCTGAAGCGAATCTCCGCTTGCTCGATGCGCGTGCCCTTGATCAGCACGTCGAATTTGACGAGAGAAAACCTGGTATCGCCGTCCCACGTCTCGCCAGTCGCTTTGGGGAGGTCGACCTGGTCATCTGGGCCGGCAACCCGAATGATGCGGGCCGTCACGTCGAGCGGAAGCTGAGAGTCGACGCGTTTGCCGCCGACGGCCGCCCATGCCACGTCGATCTGCTCGAAGCCGCAAAGATCGCGAAGCACCTGGTCGCCGCCAAGATCCGCCATTGGTCCGACGACAAAGATGCCCTGCCAGTTGGAATCTCCGACCTCGGGCGTGATGGTGCTGAAATAGCGGTCCAGCGCATTGCCATCGCCGGATGGCGCAAGCCGCTCCATGCCGAGCGGGTCGGGCAGGCTGCCGCTCGCATATGCGGCATGGATCTCCTGAAGAATTGACTTGATGGTTCGCCCGGCGCGCAGCTTGACGACCATCACCGCCTCGCTATCGAGCAGCATAAACCAGGCAGTACCGTTGCCTTGCTTGCACAGATCGAAGCGCTGCAGAACCGGAGCATCATCGTCCGCCCCTCCGGCGCGCGGGAACCGGCGGCTAATGAGCACATAGTCGGGCGGGTCGAAGGCGAGCTCCGCGAGACTGCGCAGGTTGGGGATTGTGCGTTGCAGGACTTCTAGGAACACCCCGGCATCAGCTGCTGCGCCGGGTACAAGGAGCGAGCGATATACGTCGGCGGTCAGCGCCTTGCCGTACCGGCTGCGCAGATCGTTCATCGCGCTGTCGGCTGCAATCTGCCACTGACTCTCCGCCTCTTTGCGTAGAGCGTTCGCGCCCTGCTGGACTTTAGAGAACAGGCCATCGACTGTGTGGTCGTAGAGATCCTTTACTGAACCGAAGCCTCCAGTATCCCAGAGCGGCAAGAGCAAAGTTTTCAATGTGTTCAGATGTGGCCCAAGCGCGTCGCGAATTTTGCGACTTGCGTCGTCGTCGCGTCCGATACCGGCGTGGAGCAGACCAGCGATCCTGCGAAACAAGCCGTCGGTGGGCGGCGCCACCGCCCACTCGAGCGGCAGCAGAAAATCACCGACTTCCTGTTCGTTCCATAAATCGACCCAGTCGTCATCGCTCATTTCGCGCAGCAAAAGCGATAGCGTCTCGCCTTCGATACCCGCCTTGTCGACGTCGCGGCGTTCCGCAGCCGCGATCAGCGCCAGCCGCCGGTTGATAATGTCCGGATCGGCGAGGCCCATCTTGGCCCGGACGAGACCGAGCAAATCCTTGAGCATCTGCACCGCCGCGATGAGGTCGTCGCTATCCGGTGCAATCCAGTTCCGCACAAATCTATCGAACGATTTGCCGAGTTCGGTCTGGACGGAGTCGGCAAGCGTCTGCGCGTGGCTGTCGTCACATGGCGTTCCGCCATGTGTGAATACAGCCGCCGCAGCAGGCGCCGCCGCCATGTCGAAGAGCGCATGAGCATTGGACGGGTCATAGGCGGCAAGGTGCGGGCCGTCATGACGCGCCTCAGAGAAATTTGCGATCTGAAATCGCGGCGGCGTTAGTACGCTGTGGAAGAGCTGCCTCGGCGGCGGCCGTTCGCGAAAGCCAGTGATATGCACGGTCGGCGCGCTCTGGGGTGCGTCGAAATGAGTGGCCTTGGCGCCCGCAAGTTGCGCGTCGATCCGGGCGTGCCAGTCCACCCCGCAATCGGGAATCGGATTCGCGGCCGTTGAGCCCGCCGTCTTGACGAAAAGGTTGGCGACGGCGGGCGCCAAGTCGATGGCAGGTAGCCGCAAGTCGGTGGCATCCTTCCCGTCAGCCAAACGCAACTGAACCTTGGGATCGCTTCCCCCACTCGTGTTCAGCGGTGCGACCTCGCGCTCCTCGCTATGCGCCGCGAGCGTCCAATGCTTGGCGTTCGGGAGGATGAAATTGGTTTGGTGGAAAATATCCTCGTTGTGGTTGTTCGTGAGCGGTTCGACCGTTAGGTGGCAATCTGCCGCCTCGGGCGCGCTGGTCTTGCGCTGAAGCCGCACGCCGCGGGCAATACCGTAAAGCTCCATCGGAATTTCACTACGAAAAGGTGCCGTCCCGTCCGCGAGCAGAAACGGCCGTGTCGATTTCGGCCGCTTCCGCGCGAGCAAAGAAACGGCATCGAGGCCGCGCAGTCGCATCGGCTCGCGGTGGGCGGGGTTTCGCCAATCGTCGTCGTCGGGAACTGCGATTGTCGACAGATTCGTCTGCTGCCAAAGGTCTGGATTGTTTCCCACAGGCTCACGCTGAGAGCCTCGACGATAGTCGAGCCTTAACGAACCGCCTTGGTTCTGGGGTACGAGCGCGAGGGGAAGTCCATGCTCGTCGGTCCAGCGCAGCAGAAGGAGCGCAGCCGGCCGCTGCGGATCCAGCGTTCTCCAGCGATGTTTTGGAATTCCGTCTGCGAATGCGAGGTCGATGTCCAGCGCGCCGTTGACGAGAGCGTGCTGCATGACGAACCCATTGCCGTCGCGCGCCACGTGTTTGTCGAGCACGTCGCAATGAAGCAGCAGGTGTTCGGGTAGCAGTCTGACGTTTGCACCTTGGCGGGAGAATGCGACTCCGTGCAAAGGGCAATCCTGGACGTGCGTTATGCTTTTCTTGCTTCCTAGAAATTTGTGCTCGAGCGTGAATTTCGTCTGCGAATTTGTGTAATCGCGATGAACGATCCGATTATTCGGCACATCGAAGGTGAAGGCCAATTCAGGCCACACTTGCGGTGAGTTGAGTGTCGGGATCGCATGCGCACTGTTCCGCCACCAGGTCTGTGCGAGCCCAGAGGTATCGCGAAAGGCAATTCCGGACGTCTCCGCGTCTGCCGGAATAATCGCTGCCGCCGCGGGATACTGAACGGCCTGAGGCTGCGACACGGTGAGGTATCCGCTGCGGTTCCCTGCTACGGTTGGCACCAGAAGACCATTCACGTCGCGGCAGTCGAGATCCATGGAAAGATTGCTTGCATTGCCGAGTGGAAGCGGCCCGTTGATGGTCAATCGCACGTGCGGCGGCGTAGCGCTCAATACGGTTACCTGGGCCGATCCGAGCTGTCCGGTGCCGTTCTGGATGTCGATCTGCTGGCCGAAGAGAGGAAAACGCATCAGTTCCTCCACTCAAACGAACATGCATCGCGTTTCCCGTCTGCTGCGGGCGTCCATTCGACAGCTTCGAGATCGGCCGGATAAAGCCGCTGAAGATCGGATCTGAGCACCGTCGCCTTCAAAATGATCCGCCAAGCGGTCGGATCGGTTCGCTCAACAGATCTCGATATTTTCCGGGGTCGGATGATCTCGACGACCGTGTGCGTGGGTTGGCCCGTATCGATCACATCGACCCATCCGATTCCCGCGAGTCTGACCCGCTCGATCCTGGCCGCCACATTCGATCCGGTGTTCGGTATGTGGCAGATTCCAGCCTGCTCCCATTCCAGCAAATTCCATGTACTCTCCGGCCAAACGGCGCCCTTAAGCGACAGGCGACTCAGATCCACGGAGACAAATCCCTGCAATGCTTCGACGTGCGCGCTGCTATCGCCGTGAAAGTCAATTCTGTTATCAGTCGCCTTTGCCGTGATGGCGTGCGCAGGAGAAGCAAACGGTGTGATGCCCGAAAGCACGTCGGTTGCACGGGGAGCAGCAGGTTGCTTCGGATCCGGTTGTGGGCAACCCATCGCGCCGATGATCTGTTTGTGACGCGTTTGTTCGTCGCTCAGCTGGAGACGGAGTCCATCGGGGATTTGACCGTTCGGTGGAAAGTATTTCGTGCGAAGGGCGGTGCAATACGCATTAAAATCGAGGGTTAGGACCAGTCGGTTAATAGGTTCCGGACGCCAGATGGCGTTTGAATCGGGTTGGGGGTCGGGAGGATTGTTTGCTTTCACAGCTGGCTGCTGCAGACGCTTTATTCGTGCGGTTAGAAGGAACGTGTTCCAAAGCGCGGGCTGTTCCGAGGCAAGAGCGTCGCCGAGATGGGCAAGCCACGCAGCGGCCTCGTCGGCTTGTGGAGATGCGTTCCATTGTCTGGGCCGCTGCGCTGACAGCACCGACGCCAGGAGAATCCACTCCGGATCGTCCAATTGGCCTCTGGCTCCGATGGTTCGTGCCGGCAGCCGCAACGGATTACCCACCGGCGGCAATCGGGTTGGCCCCCCGACTTGGTCGGTCTGGTCATAGGTCGGACCGCCTGACCAAGTCATCAGATGGAGCACCGCGCCTGGCGGCGGTGTCACTCCCACCTCCAAGTTCTCGATCTTACCGCTACAGTCGCTGTCGATCGGAAATGGAAGATCCTCGCCGGGATTGGCGCCTAACGCATAGTCTTGCGGGCTGGCCGCAGTCAGGAAGTCGCCGTCGGGCTGTGGTTTCCCATCTGGTTGGGGCTTAGGCGAGTAATTCCTGTTCAGGGCCGAAGCAGGGATATGCGTGCCGTCGCAGGTCGTCACCTCAGTATCGGCCCGGAGCGGCATGCTGGGAGACAACGGGTATCCGCTGCACGCCGCGAGTGTGAAAAGCGCGAAGAGAAATGCCAATGGCCGCATCGCGAGCCCCTATTTCCTGACGAAGACGCGGTCGAGCTTGAGGTCGTCCTGGCTGTCGCCGCCGTCGGACCATCCCTTCCAACTGTATAGGGCGTACAAATCGTTGGTCAGCCACGGCGCGCCCTTGCGAACCTTCTTGGCGCCGGGAATCGCGACCGCCGACAGCAGGCCGTCGACAAGCTTGTCTTCGGGCAGCGCCGCGAGTGCGGTATTCGCCGGAATCTTCGATTGCGTGAATGCGAGCTTCACGAACGGACCGGCGTTGGTGGAGCAGACATAGCCGGGTGCATTGACGTGTACACGAAGAAGCATCGCTACGCTCGTTTCCGAGCGGAAGACATCGCCGATGCAGGTTGTCTTCGGCCACGTCGAGCCGGTCGGCAGAGCGCCCCAGGGCGTTGACAGGATGTCATCCACCCGACGCTTGCAGGCAGTCCAGAAGGTTTGCTGACAGCCACGGTGCGTGCGTGCGAGCATCGCCAACCGGTAGGTCCAGTGCCAATGGCGGAATTGCTCGGCGACTTCCCGCTCCTGCGGAACCTCCTGCCAGTTATTTGGTTCCTGCCCAGCTTCCGTCTCACGCAATATCGGCGCCGTGTACTTTTTCGCTTGGGTGTCGCGCATACTGTTCTCATCCCAGGCGGGCAACCGCATTCCATGCATTTGAAACCAGTCTCTGAGCCAGGAATCCGGCAGCGACATGACCTCACTCAGGAAGGCGGGCAGTTCGCCATTGCCGATGGTGCGGGGCTTTGATGCGGTGCTGGCAATGATTGTTTGCTGAAACGGTCCCAGTGACTGTACCGCGGCGTCATAGGCGTTCATGACGTCGAGGCGTCCACTGCTTTCAATCTCGCTGACCGCCCGGATCACCTTGAAGTAGCTCTTGTCCAGACCTTTCAGGTCCTTCGACGCGACGCCAGCCAGCAGCTTAGGTGTAACGGCGGTCGCTGGGTTTGATGCACGCGAGCGGATCGTGATGGCCGGACCGCCAAAGGATAGCACATTGATACCATTCAGTCTTCCATCCTTGCCGGCTGACTTTTTGACCAGAGGCGGAATGAACGCACCAGCGCGGCCGTCTTCCGGCGTTAGGGGATCGAGCTCTGCGAAGATGCCGGAAAGGTCGCGGAAATTGCAGCGTCTGGCCCCCGGTTCGAAATTGAAGCACGGTCCAGATATTCTCTTCGTCGGCGCTAGCGGGTGCCTTGGAATAGATGACGACTGGGCAGCGCAGATCGAGGCTCAGCCAATTCGCGATGGAAGCCCGCGTCTCCCTGTTGACGACGCCGGAGACTGGACCGGCATATGGTGCAGGGTTCTGAAATTTCGTCAGCCGTTGCGCATAGCCGCCTGCCACCGCGGGATGGGGATCCTTCGCCACTGTCGCGTACTTTGAGTAGGACTGGAATTCGCGGACCGCATTTTCCAGCCGGCGATCGAATATCGTAGGCAAAACTGGAATCTGGTGTTCGGTAGCAAGCGCGAACCCCAGTGCTGCCAAGTCTTGCCGAAGGGAGACGACATGAGCGGCCGGAAGATGAGGCTGTCCCTCATAGAGGCCGACGACGTCGTTGTCGCCGAGTTGCAAACTGTAGCCGCCGTAGGGATCCTGAGGCACGTTACCCCCCCGCACATAAGAACATCGTATTCAATCGCGACTGCGCGATTAGCTCCAAGGCAACGTCAGCCAGTTGGATTTGATAACAATCAAGTTTCATGGCGCTTCTGCCTCCGGGGTATGATCGTGTTTGGTGCGAGCCGCATCAGCCCCTGGGCGTCAGAGCTCCAAATCGATGTCTACGATCGCACCTGGCGCCAAAGGATACGGGCCCCACTTTTTTGACTCTCGCGGTGCGGCGCCGACGTCACCCTTGAGCACGACTTCGTACGCGATAGCCCCCGGCGCGAGCGCGAAGCCGCCGGCGGTTGGGAAGCGTCCGTAGTCGCGCAGGAAAAAGCTTAGTAGTGGGATTCTGTGCCAAGACGCATTTATCGTGCCGACGACCTGAGTTGCGCCAGTTGGGCCGATTAACACTGCAACGCGACCCTTTGCGGCCTTACGGATGAGTCGTACCGAGACCCAAGCCTCGCTGGGAGGCGGTTTTGGGGTCGTCTGCTCCGCGGTTTTGACGGAACGAAAGCCCAAGGCGACGAGCAGGTTATTTACGCCGCTGCTGCCCCCCGCCAATACGAGCGCTGTTATAAATGTGCCGGGGAGTCCAACGGGTACTCCGCTCGGATAATCGCCCTTTGAGTAGATACTTACGAGGCGAGCCACAATATCAAGATTGAATTCAGTTACGAAGATATATGCAAAAAGTACCGAGACGATCGTCTTGACTCCTCGCGCATCGAATAGCTGAACGAACGGTCGCCAATTAAAGATAACAGCAAGGCCAGATTCAAGGATCGTTGCAATTATGAACAGGACGAACAGTGCCTTGAATGCCTCAGGATAAATGCTGATAACTGGCTGCAATTTTGTACTGGGCGTGACGGAGACCTGAACAGTATGGTCGGTTCCATCCGAATATTTGACAGTCTCGGTGAAATTCGAAATGTCCTCAGGCGCAAGATAGTTCAAAGTATATGTCTTCGGAGTTGCATCCGATTCTTTTATACTTACAGCTCCCTTCAGCTGTCCGCTATTATTCACAATTGGATTATTGCTAGTAGCAATTGACTGTGTGTCACCAGCCTGAACGGTCATCTTTTTTTCATCGGCGAGGGCTGTCGTCGTGGGAGCGTACAATGCGACGATGATCAGGAAGAGTTGTCCCAATTTGCGTACAAAGCCGTATAGCGCCGCTCTTGATGATGTCCATTCAAATGTCTGAGCGGATCGCGGCTGCGACACCGTCCCAAGCGGCACAGCCGCACATCGGAATATCGATAGGTCGGTATCAAACATAACGCTATCCCCCTTAAGCTATCGACCATTCCAGCAAGCTGCGTGCGACCTCGTAAATCGTGTGCGATGCGAGCGTCGGGAGTTCGCTCGCTTGTACAATTCAGAGCAGTAGCTCGAATTGCCCGTGCGCCTTTGTCAGATCGAAAGAAAAAATCGTCTGTCTAATTTTCGAGAGCGTCAATAATCTCGGGAAAAGGCGTCTTTCGCCACTTCTTCTTCTTCAGAGCCATGTCATGGTCGATCGGAATCATGACTGCAGTCAGCCTATCCATCATCTCAAGGCCCTTTTCGCGTAGAGTTGCGTTGTCTTCCCTGGTGCCGCATTTTGTAAGCTTATATACCAAGCTGCGGCAATTGGCCCGCGCCGAGGATCGGGCGCAGGTGTTCTGCGATGGCAGAGAGCCGTGTGCCGAGGTTCACGTAGACGGCGTCCGCGCCGTGGAACTGAACTCCAGGGGCGTAGCGATGGCCCCGGTGGAGAGCGACTGCCTGCCACTGGTCATCGAAGACGGGGGCACCCGACGAGCCGGCGCTCGTGTCGGTGAAGTAGCGGAGTTCCGTATCGTTCGAGCTCGCCATTAGATTGTTCCTGATCCCGAACGCTTTGGGATTGCCGCCCGGATGCTGGATGATGTTCAGCGCTGCGGCGCCGTGCCCGTCGGGAGCGACGGGCAGGTCGAGCGAGACGTTGACCGGCCGCCGGTCGGTCGCAACCTGAACCAGCGCGAAGTCGAGCACCGGATCGGCCGCGACCAACTCGCCAACGTCCGCCAGTCCTCCCGAGATATTCTCCTCGTCGTAGTCGAACAGAACCTTCATGCCCGCAACTTGAAGCTTAAGGTCGGTATCCTCGGCGACGGGCTCGCCCTTGAGGCGGGCGTTGATGACGTGATGATTGGTGAGCAGGAGGCCGTCGCCGACAAGCCAGCCCGTTCCGTAAAACAGCATGGGAAGACCGTCGGCGCCTTTGACTTCGTTTCCATTGACGATCCTCGGCACCTGCAGCCTAGCGACGGCGGCGGCGGCGGCCTGGGCGCCGCGGATGAAAGAGAAGGGAAGGAGATCGTTTTGGTGAACGATGGCTTCCTTGACTTCCGTTGTGGTCGGCGGCGCAACGTCGGGCGCTCCCACGGCCCTTCCCTGAACTCGGGCCAGCAGCGCTCGGGCATTATCGAGGAGGGCCGGGTCGCCGGTAGAGAAGTGATCAAGGAGTTCTTCAAGGAACACCGCGAGCGGAACGACGCCGCCAGAGATCCGCATAGTCTCGCTGAAAACGACGAGATCGCTCGTCAACTGAACACCCACGTTCTGCGGTATCGCCGGCAGAATTATCCTAGCCCTGGGCGGTAATCCAGCAAGCAACGCCGGCCGATGAGTCTGATAGTCGCCCCCGGTAAGGTTGATGATGTCGTCCCGGAGCGCACGGCGCTCCTCTCCCGTGAGATAGGGCGTCACGCCGCCGACTCCGACGGTGCGTCGGGACCCCAATCCTCCGCCTCTTCGGCCTCCAGACCTGCGAGCGAAGCGCCGGATAGGCTCGTCTTCTCGGCCGCGAAGAGCAGAAACGACACGCCAACTGCCGCAAGGCTCGGTGGCCTGCGACGCAACATGTCGTCCAGAAGCGAGATAAGACGCTCGAGCCAACGACCCTGCGGACCGTCGTCAAGCGCCTCTACCATCTTGTCGACGATAGAGTCCGAAGAGTTCCGAAGCACATCGGCGATGGCGGGTGCGAGGGCGTCAACCTCCTGGGCGGGCCGCGCACGAAGGGATCGATTGAGGCCGTAGAGGAGATCGGGAGCGAGAACGCCCCAGGTCCCGGGATCGCGCGGGCCCAATCGGACCAGCGCTAGCCGCAGCAAGCGATCCTCTCGATTTGCGTCGCTGGGAGCGAGTTGCGACAGGACCCTTGCAAGATCGTCTTCGATCGCGCCTTGCTGCTCCGGTCGGGCGACGCGCTTGAGGTCAGTCAGAGTCTGCACCAGCGCAAGCCGCGGAAGCATACGGGCGACCGGCAGCAGTCGTTGAAGCCACTCGCGGCTACGATCCTCGCCGTCGCTGCACTGCGCCGCGAACCACATCAGCTGAGCGAGCCGCGCCCGACTGCCGAGCGCAGGAAAGCTGTCGACCTGGCTTCGTGCGAATGCCTCCGCTTGGTCTGGCCGGCCGAGTTCGCGAAGGACGCGGACCTTGAGCGGTCCCAGCGAACTCCCCGGCTCGATGGGCCGATCGAGCGCGGCAGCCGCCTCCTCGAACCGGTCGCTGCGAAGCAGGTGGAGCACGTCGCGAGCGAGGATGTTGTCGGTCTCGGTCCTCTCGGCTCGGCCGAGCGCCGACGGGTCGACTCTCACCCTGGTGAGGCCGGCGAGCGCCACTTGCGAGGCCGGGGGGAACTCGTCGATCGACGACGCGAGACGAGCGGCGACAATGCTCGGAAACCGGGTTCGAGTTAGTCGCCAGTTGTGTTTTTCCGGCAGCATGAGGAGATGGTACAATTCCTCTTCACGGCTTATTTCGTCATCGTCTTCGGCATAGAAGTTGGCGGCGAGGCGGTGAAGCTCCATAACCTCTTTGGGCGCATCAGCCTCGATCAGCTTGAGCATCGGCCGTCGAATTTCTTCGCGATAGACGAGTGCGCCGTCGCCCGACCTGCCGACGAGCGTGTGCTCGCAAGAAAGCGCGTCGAACAGGCGCTCCGCTTCCCCCGGTCCATCGATACGCACCCCGCAGGCCGGCCCGAGCACCTCACCGATGATCCGGGGCGTGATCCGTCTCAGGACCATGCCCGGATGCGCGAGACGCCGGACGACAGGATCGTGGATGTGATTGAGGATCCGGCGGTAAAGATAACCGCGAATAACTTCTTCGCCGGCCGCGGCCAGCGACGGGCGTTTGGCGTCAAGAGCGTTTTCGCCCGCGGCATGGGCTAGAAGCCGCAAGGTTAGGGGGTTGCTGCCGAAGGATCGAATTGCCTCTGCGGCGAGGTCCGGATCAAACCCTTCGTCGGCCAGCAGGCTCATGGCGTCGTGACGGTCGAGATCGCCGAGCGCCAGTTCTTCAGCGCCGAGACTTGCGTAGTCCGCCCCGGGCGGAACGGCGCGGCCAAGCAGCAAGAGCCGGATCGTGGGCACGTCGAGCAGCAGGGCCTGGAGCATGTCATAGAGGAGCACCAGGTCGCTTTCGGGCCGATAGCTCGCTTCCTCGAACGTATCGATAACGAACAGGAAAGGCGCGCCGGGCGAGGTTCTGCGTGATAAATTATCAAGCCCTTCCGCGAAGCGCCGATTCAGCTCGATGTCGGTGCTGCCGAGCTTCCGGAGGCGCGCGCGCTGGCTGGGCGCCGCGCTTCCCCGGCTCTTGACATCGCGCCGCGTCCGCTCTCCCTCACTTTGGGCCTTCCGAAACGAGGCGAAGGGATTGTCCGAGAGACCGCGCGCTCCGGATTGCTCCTCCAACTGACGAACCGCGGCGCTCATCAGCGTGACCGGACGCGACGGATCAATCGTCTGGTCGTCGAGCGCGAGATAGACAAATTGCACCGAAACATTTTCGACCTGATCAAACAGCTCCAAGATAAAGCGCGACACCAGCGCCGACTTGCCTGCGCCGCCCGGTCCATAGAGCATTAGGCATCTGCCGTGGGGCAGGAGCGGGACCGCGACGCCGGCGAAGCTCCGCAATACGGTAAGTTCGCGTTCGCGGCCGACGAATCCCTTGGCGAGCTGTTCAAAATTAGCGACCAAAGCACGCCGCTGCCAAGCTTCATCCACGGCTTGGCGACTCGGAAAGGCCTCGAAGTCGGCGAAACCCCATTCGACGAGGGTGCGGAGGGCGCCGACGTCAGTGGCGGGCATTCGCGCGGGGTCGAGCATTTCGCCGCCCAGCCACCTGTCGAGCATGCGCTGGACGTCGGTCGCCGGGACGTCCGGGTTGAGTGCCCGAAGGTCGGCAAGCGCTGATCGGCCGTCAATCTGCGCAATCGTCTTGCGGCGAACGTCGGCCTTGAGGGTCCACAGTCGCTCGGCGCTCCAGCCGACTGCAGGGACGATGTCTTCAATAATGAAGGCGGCCTGCTCACACGGGCCGGCCCTGCTGGCGAGCTTGGAAGGGCTGAACAGATGAAGCGGTGCGGCGGCTTCGAGAAGCGCCCGGCGGGTCGGGTCGCTTGCGGCTCCCGCGGCGAGCGTGTCGGCGACCGGCTCGATGGATTTGAGGAGCTGTGCGGTCGAGAGTGTGGCGCTCATTGTACTAGTTGCCGCACGATGGCGCTGCTTCGGCGCCCAACTTCGCGCAAATTCTCGTGGGGCGCGACAAGGTCCTTTAGAACACCATCGGCGAGCTGAATCGCATCCGCGGCGCGTCCCAAATAGACGAACAGCCGGCGCAACTCGTCGGTCAGCTCCGCACTCGATAGCGCCTCGAGGACGACCGTTTCCATATCCGGCTCGAGGCCAACGAGCGCCTCCTCGGGGAAGT
Organism: Acetobacteraceae bacterium; assembly: GCA_965246925.1. GTDB lineage: Bacteria > Pseudomonadota > Alphaproteobacteria > Acetobacterales > Acetobacteraceae > JANPPS01. The sequence continues at coordinate 1,196,045 of OZ251994.1, forward strand.
TCATCAAGATCACACGATGACGCACTCGGCCGACGCCGGTCATCAGACTGGTCGCCAATTGATGAACGAAAGCCGCAACGTCGGCACTGATAGGCCTGCCGCCGGACACGTCGAGGACGGTCAGCCACGTCCGCATTTGAGTCTCGGTTCGGGCCTTGAGCTCGACTGCCACCTCGTTGGCGAGCTCGCGAGGCCAGCGGCGATCGTTGGTGGTGTTGGGAGGAAGGCATGAGGCCCGCGCGCCAAGGTTAGTCATCATGTCCTTGGCGATATCGAGGGCCGTCGGCGGTTCGCCGCCGTCGGGCGCACGGATCATGCAGTGCTCGAGGTCGGGCTCGGACCGCACGAGATGATCGATCAGCCTCGCCGTGAAGGACTTGCCCGAACCGCTCGGGCCGTTTACGACTAGGATCGGATAAAGCTGCCGCGTGATGTTTCGGCGGAGCGCCCCACGCAGCTCCTTGCGATCGAGATAAGGTAGGTCCTTCCGTAGCACAAGGTCGTCGTAGGGGTCCTGTGACGGGGGTCTCACCGCGAGCCGGTCGGCGAAGCTGTTGAGTTCGTCGGCGGCATCGAGCGATAGCAGCGCCATGTCGCGTAGGAACTCGGTCACCGCGGACGGATTACGGTTATAGCCATCGTCGATGCAGATGCTGATGGCGGCTGACGTCATCGTAATGAAATTGCCGCTCGCCGTGAACAAACGTCGCAGGGGCTGCGGGAGTGCGTTGATCAGCGGCTGCGCAGTTCCGGCGCGCTCGACGAGCCCTACGACAAGCTCGGCGATCTTCCTGCGTTCCGTATCGCTCAGCATGCTGCGCTCTTCATCGTCAACCCATCAAACAAGCTGCGAGCGGCACGCGCCGGAAACCCGTTGGCGGAGCAGTGCCGGTGGCGATGCGCGCGTCTTCGGGCACGATCCGTCGCGAGGCGGCTAGCTCCGGAAATGGCAAGAGCGACGCGAGAACGGCTTTGATCACTGGAATAACGCCGTGATAATCGGTCAGCGCCATCCGCAATCCATTAGGTTTATTGCAGGATGAGCGGCATTCGAATTTCTGCCAGCGTCCGCACTGGCATATACGACTGGCCATATCGCTCGAGAGAGCATCTGCCAGATTTAAACGCGCAGGCGGCAATGACTTGCCCATCTCACCGGACATAGCGGATCTGCTCAAGCATCATCAGCTCTGTGTCGATGCCGTTGCTTTCAAGACCTTCGTCTTCGCCGGCCAGCGGATCGAGAGCGGCAAGCATGTCGAAGCGGATTCCGCAGCGACGCTCAATGGAACGGATCGGGACCTGCGTCGCGGTCCCGCGCTGCGGCGACGTGAATGCCCCGAACACGAACTCTTCCTCGGGCTGCAGCGCGCTTTCCTGATCCATCTCGTAGCCGGTCGCGCACAAGCGGCCGGTATCGTCGTGGACGAACGCGATGACCTTCCAAAAGGCGAGAGGGATCCGGACGCCGTACATCTCTGGATCGTCCTTGCCGAAATAAGGTCCTGTGAACACGGATATCTTCATGGCGTCCTCGCGTGCGTGCTGCAGCGCGTAGTCTTCAAGCGCCAACCAAATCGGTGCATTGAAGGCCTGCATCTGAGGAACCGTGTTGGTGATGTGCATGGAATCCTCGTTTCCGAGCCGTGCCACTTCCGGCGTACCCCACCCTGGGTCCTCCCGCCGTGTCATGTGCCCCCTGCTGAACTTCGGTGGGCTCCCATAGCATTCGCGCATGATCTGCTGCGATTTGGGGATACGGGGATCCCATTTCCACGCGACGCGCGGGCTTTTGCGCGATCGATTGCCGTCGATGTTGACCGCGCTGAGAAAGCACATCCTGCGCGCGCGGTTCATGACGACGGAGAAATGCTGATACCGCAGTTCCCTTTCGGTCCTTCCCTCAACATCGAATTCCAGGATGTCATTTACGCCGCGCGTAACGGTCGGCAGGGCAACCGCGGCATCCGCGCCCAGGAAGTCCGCGCGGTAGCCCTCGCGTTCGCGGTAATCGGACGCGACGGCTTCGGTGTCGATGACGTCGGCGACCTGAGTGTCGGCGCCTGTTGCAGGGGAGGTGAACCGCGACGCCGCGGCCGGAGAATATCTGCCGATGTTCAACGACACATTGAGGACGAGCGGGATCCTGAGGCTCGCCACTGTGCCCTGCCTATTGGCCGCGGTTCTTCCGCTTTCGCGCGGCGCTACCTCTACGGATGCTGGCACTCGGGGCTCGGCTTTGGTCTCGGTGCGCCGGACCGTGCGCTGGGACTTCAGGCCGGACAGAAGCCGTCCGACGACGTCCGCACGAACGGCGTAGTTCGTGGTGAGGAAGGTGCCACTGAAGTGCAGTCCCATCGCTTCCCCGGTTTCGAGGTCGAGAACGACCGAGCCTGAATTGCCGCCCAGGGTAGTGCAATTGTGCCAGATGCGCGCGTCGTCGACCTGCGTGACGCCGCCGGGCGCCAGCCGCTTCTTGTCGAAAACGTCTCCGTATATGCGTCGCATAAGAGCGGGTTCGGGTATGCGGCTGTCGTAGGCTGGGTAACCGATTGCTGCGACGGCCTCGGTCTTCCGGATGGTCGGGGATAGCTTGATCGGCTTGGCGAGTGAGATATTGCCAGAGGTCTGCCGTACCGAGAAGAACGCAACGTCGGGGCCGCTGCCCTCCTCGATATGGAGCGGTTCGACCAACTCGAACACGAGTTGGCGCGGATTGTCGATCTCCTGTAAAAAGTCGAGTGTTGCCTTCATCCTCTTGGCCTCGCCCATCTTGAACGTCAACCGATCGCCCTCGCGCTGCGCGAATTCGCGTGCGACATGGCGGTTTGTTACGACGACGTCTTCGGCGACAAGCCAGCCTGTCCCGACCCATGACAGCGCCCCGCCCGTGAGGTCGATCCGTCCAACGGCCGGAATGGCAGCATCTAGCAGCGGCCTGGCGTGAGCGAGCCGTTCGCCCCAGATAGCGCTGTCAGCTCGCTCGATGAAGATAGGCTTGACCACATTCTCGTAGATCGCAAGCACCGGACGCTCGCGACGCATCGCGATGCTTTCCAATTCGATCTGATCGGCAAGGTCGTCGGACCTGCCTTCGACGAGAGCTTCCGTCTCAATCCTCAGATCGCCCGTCTCCTCTGCAAGCTTCGGATCACCGGCTTGGACCGAACGTCGATAGCCGCGCAGCCTGTTGAGTTGCTCGAGCGGTGTCGCCATCAGCGCACTCCCTTGCCTTCCCGACTATCTTCGCCGGCGAGCGCCGGTGACAAGTGATTATACGCGCAACATCGCTGTAAGGGGTGCCTACGGCGCATCGGAGGCAGCCCATGTTCCACGGTCTGGTCGCCCCGGGGTGCGGGGGCGGCTGAGCAGCGAGCGGCCGCCGAGGTGCGTGTCCCGTCCAGGCAGACCGGGCCACGGTCCTGTCGGGTCACTGACCCGGATCGTCCAGGGTCCCTCGTCGTCGAATAGGTGCTCCTCAGAGGCCACCGAGATATGGACGTGATGGTCGTGCGGGTTGGCGCCGCTATAGGGCCGCCACGTCCACGGCGCCGTGGCGGCGCTGGCGATGTGGTGGTTCCAGATCACGTATTTGATGCGAGGGTCGCGACTGCTGACTAGCGACTGTGCCAGTATGCCGGCATCGCAACCACCAGCCGGATCGTGCGTGAAATCCCGGGCCGTGACCACGCCAATACCATGGTCGCGAACCCAGGGATTGTGATCGGAATTGCGGGCAGCGTGCGCGGCATCGCCGATTGCGCCGTCGCTTTGCTTCGAACGGCTTGGGGCGGCCGCGTTTACCTGCCGAAGCAGGGCATCCAGGCTTCGTGCGACACGCCAGCTGCCAACGCCTTCATCGACGCCCTCCATCGCAACCCCGGGCTCGGCCGCTTCGTCGTCCCCCGAGTTCGGTGTGACGTCGTCGTATAGGTCGAGCGCGCTGAAGCCGAGATCGTCTGGGGCGGAAGACGCCAGCGCCTCCGTATGTGGTGCTTCGGTCGTGGCGCCTGCGGAAGTACTTAGTGCCTGGGCCACCTTCGCGTCGGCCTTGTCAGCAAGCCGGCGCGCGTCGTTGGGGAGGAGGTCGCCACCGGCGAAGCACGCCCTGCGGAACGCCAGCGCGGCCGCGCGCGCCTCCTCTGCCTCGCCGCTGCGCAAGGTGGAGGACACCGCGTCCCACGCAGCCTTCAAGGTCGGCAGATCCAGCCAGTCGTCGCGACGCTCGCTCCGATCTATGCGGAACACCACGTAGGGAAAGTCCTCAAGCGGCGTGCCACTGCCGTCGCGCAAGCGAAAATTGTCTGGATCCAGCGAGAAGCTGGACCAGTCCGGTATCTCATCCTGTGTGGCACCGATGCAGACCCAGGTGTCGGCCGTGAGCTGCCCGAAGCCGCGTACGGTGCCGCATTCCAAGGAAGCGGAGTCGGTCGCGCCGAACAGCACGCCGGCCGCCTCCCGGAGAGGCTCAACGAACGGCTGCGCGGCCGCCAGAAAACCCAAGGCCGTGTTCTGAGAAAGCTTGCTGAGCAGCGTCAGGTAAGGCGCTGCGAGATCGCTCGACTTAACCGAGAACAGGGCAATCGAGAGCCGCAGATCGCCCCTGTAGGGCGTCGGCCCAAGGACCGGACGATCGATTTGGATGACCTTTCCCTGGCCGCCGGGATCGAGGTTGCGGAACTGCTCGGGCGTCAAAATGACCTGACGCTCGACGCGGCCGGTGCCTTCGCCCTCGCTGAGCAGGTTCACCGTCGCATGAACCGCGCCGTGGTAGAGGCTCGTCCACCGCCTGGCGTTGACGATCCTTGCGGACAGGACGCGGATCTCGACGTAATGTTCGTCGGCCTCGATCGAGGGACCCTTTTGCGCAATCCGGAACATGAGCCGATCCCGTGTCGGCGTCTCGACAATCGGCTTCAACCAACCGAGCACCGAGGAGATCAGCCCTTCGGTCGCGGGTGCCTCGGCAGCCGCTTCCGCGACGCCTTCGGTGACGGCGGGCGCGACTGGATGGTTGCCTGCTAGCCCACGTTCGAACAGCGCCGCTTCCGTCTCCCGCCGCAGCAGCAGGCCCGCGGAATCAGGATCGCCCTGCCAGATGCGCTTCATCGCGCGGAGTTCGCCAGGGATCAGCTTGAACGCCTTATCCACCATGTGATCCCGGATGGCGCGCATCTCGCGATAGCGGTCCCCCGGACGTTGGAACGGCGCGCCGCGATTGTAGACGAGCGACGTCAAGGCACCGAGGCACTCTGGGCCAAGCAGCGCGGTGTTAGGGAGGGCCCGTTCGGTCTGCCCGATGAACAACGGCAGACTGCGCGCCAGGAAGACCTTCATGGCACCGTCGAACGGCACGCGGATGTCCGCCAAGGCGCGGATAAACGATGCGGCGCTCGGGCCGGTGATGGTGCAGGTCTTCGCGAGGCGCAACAGCATCGCATCGTCGAGTATGCCCGCCCAGTCGGCCCTCATGGTCTGCTCATCGACGGTCCCGACGTCGTAGCCAATCCCGATTGTCACGCCCGAACGGCCTTTTGGCCAGATCGGACTCTGGAGCTTCTGCTCGTAATGTGCCTTGCTCGTGACCTCGGACGCGACGATCATGTCGATCGCGGGTTGTGCAATCGTTCGCCGTGATAGCACCGGGCCGACCGCCTCAAGCAGCGGTTCGTCGAGGCCAACCTGGTCCGCGTCCCGCTCCCGCCGCGTCAGCGATTGCGCGTCGGTGTCCCGCTCCAGTTCCGCGATAGATTTGAGAAAATCGTCATCGGCCATGGCAGTCCCCCTCGACGTTAGTATCATGCCGTTGCAGAACCGGCTAGATACAGATGGTCGAGCCCTGGCCCGGGGACACCATGTCCCGCACGTCTTGGCCTCTGCCGGGCGGGAGGTTGAATACTGGATGTTAAGCAGTGAGCTGAAGTCCATGTCAGCAACCAAGCTGTGTCGGTATCTGGAACGGACCGCTCGTCATGTAATGACGCCTGCGATGCTTTGATAGAGTGCGGGAGAGACGTGTCCTCGCAGACATCGACCATCCATCGCTTCTACGGGTGACCGCTGCACGCAGGCCTGAACTTTCCTCGACCTGAACGTTCGACGGCAATTTGCCGGAAGGCGCCCCAATCGCACAAGTATCTAGGTTGGATCGAAGGCAGCGTGTGCGCTTCTCGTGTCCATCGCCAAAGAGCAGCCGGGCCGCCATCGGTCATTCTTGCCACTCACCATCCCGCGCCTCCGGAAATACCACTTGGCTGGCACGCGGCCACTCAGCTAATGCCGAGGCCGCGTTTGTGGGCAAAGCTCCAGTCCACGCCGGACGCAGAGGCGACGCCTGTGATCTGCCGGCCGAGGTGCCGCTCCAGCGTCGGCGTCCATGCGACGAGGCTGAAACCGAGTCCATCGTCGATCATAGCGAAACGCCCGGAAGCAAGCGTGACCCGCTGGCGGTAGATGCCGGCGACATGCTCGCCCTCGGCGGTCATTCGAGCCGGTAATCCTGTTTCCGTGGCGAGGCGCTCGCCGGCTGCCGCAAGCTCGCGTTCGCGCAGAGTGTCGAGCAGGTCGCGCGCAAACAGGACTCGCTGACCCTGCCGGCGCGCCAGGCCCTCGCCGACCAAGTACTCGGTCCGCCGATCGAGGGCCGCGCGGACCTCGCCTCCGAACCCGGCCTCGGATAAAGCCGCTGCGTCCCGCGCGACCAGCCGGCGATCGAGCCAGGTTGCGCCGTGCGCAGTGGCTTGCGCCTCAACACCAAGATCGGATCGCACCGCCAACGCCACCCGCCCGCGGCCGCCTGCATCTGTGAAACGTCGCATCTCAACGATAGCGCTCGGCGCGGCATCGCTGGTCGCGTCGAGGTCGGGCAGGCGGAAGTGGTGTGTGCGTCCGTCCACGCCATCGACGATGGCATACGCGGTTCCCTTCAGCTCATCGTCGAGGCCGCGCGCGACCAGCTTGCCGATGACCGGCCGGTCAGCGTCCTCGCCAGCGATGACCCACTCGGACGGGCTGCGAGCCCCCATCGTTTGGTGCAGCCGCTTGATGATGTCACCGCGTTCGCCGAGGGCGCGCAGGGAACTCTCCGCGTCTGGGCTCAACGTCCACTGCGCAGGTCCGGTCGGTGTTGCCAGGCCGAGCCTCTCCAGCTTCTGCATTCTACCGAGGTGGGCGTGGTGCACGGCGTCGGGCCGGACAGCAGCATTTGGCCGAAGATCGACCATGCCCTCGTTGTCGGCAGCGCTCCGGGCGAGGCCGACGTCGAGCGGTGTCCAGCGCTCGGCATCAACTTGGGCTTCCAGGCCGCGCCTGATCTCCAGATCCGTGCGCGGTCCGAGCTCCATCGTGACCAGGGTCTGGGCACGCGCGCGCATGCCTTCGCGGATGTAGTCGCGCGAGATGACAAGGTCAGAGCCGTCGTCGGCCCGTCCGCGGACGAGGAGATGGACATGCGGATGCTCAGTGTTGTGGTGTTCCACCGCAACCCACTCCAGCCGCGTGCCAAGATCCTGCTCGGCCGATGTCATCAGGTCGCGGGCGAACGCCTGAAGATTGGACAGCTCGGCCGCATTCTCGGGCGACACGATAAAGCGGAAGTGGTGGCGGTCGTTAGCGCTGCGCTCGGCAAATGCGCGCCCATCGGCTTCGTCGTGTTCGGCATCGAACAGGCGGCCAGGGGCGCCATCCTTGGTGACGCCGTCGCGCTGCAAGTAGGCGACATGGGTCGCGAGTGGAGCCGCGCGCGTGCTGTGCCGAACGACCCGTGCCTTGACCGTCACGAGTCGCGTGCGGGCTCGCAGTCCACGGGTGGCGCGTACGCTGGCGGAGCGGCCGCGCCCGAACGTGCTGGAGCGCGATGACGACGCTATGCGGCGTTCGACCCCGCCTGCCTTTTCGGCTGACCGCAACACCTGGCTGACGAAACGCTTTCCGTTGGCACTTCCGCGCGAGCGGACGCGGCCTGGACGGATGCGAATATCAGCGTCGCTGGATTTCATGAAGCGCCCGCGAGGTGCGTTTGCCCAAGCAATACTAGACGGTCTCGAGTGGCCGCACATCGTGAGCCCCGGTCACACATCGTCAAATGCATGTCGAAGCTGTTGAAATCCAAGCGCCAGTGCCCCGACCGACCGAGCCGCACATTGCGGCTTTTATCTTGCCGTCCTGCTCTCCCTAACTTCCGCCACCATTCTCCATCCATTGCCGCACCCACCCAAATGCAACTCAGGAGCGCTATTGAGCACCCCGGGATACGCCAACGTTCGCCGTGTGATCCACGAGTCGTCATGGTGCTGCCCGGGACGCACGTCGCTGAATGAACATGGTGGCCGACTGAGTGTCGGATGGCGATTGCGGTGCAGTTTCGGCCGGCGGCCTTGAAGGGAAGGCAGCTGTTGTTCGCGCAGCAAATAAGCTTCTGGTTCGCATCTCAGCCGGCATATCTGCGACGGCCAATTGCATGTTTTGCTGGGCGCCGGATCGCAATCCAGTTTCCGCTGAAGGTGGTGTTAGGATGACAAAGATCGGCGACGCTTCAGGCGTGCGCGTTGTATTTAGAGTTGCATCCGCGAGTATCGTCGGTCCTTCAATACCGAGCATCGGATTGAGTCTCGCCAGGTATTGGACAGTCTCTGCGGGCAGCGGTCGAACACCCGCGCGAAACTCTTCGAAGCGGCCTGGACCAGCGTTGTACGCCGCCAGAAATCCGGTCGATCCATAGCGGTCGTGCATCTCCCGCAGATACGCCGCGCCCGCCATGATGTTGTCATGCGGATCATAGGGGCTTGCACCAAGACCGAGTCTCGCGCGCAGCATCGCGTAGGTTTGCGGCATCACCTGCATGAGGCCCATGGCACCGGCGGACGACGTCGAATTGCTGTCACCCGCGCTTTCGACCTGCATCACCGCACGTATCCACGTGTCCGGCACGCCAAAGCGCTGCGATGCCTCCGTGACAAATCCTGTTATCGCGTCACTGTCGATGAGCATTGGCCGAGAAGGAAGGGATGGTTGCTGGGCAGCCGCGATACTGGCCATGGCCGGCAAGCTCATCAGCACGATGGCAGCCGCGCTTCCCCACGAAGACCGTATCGTCATCGCCAGCTCCCCGTCCAAACAGGGAAAGCCCGGCCTACAATGCTGCTGCTCGAAAGGGGGCCAAAGTATCGTCCGTCGAGTGATGACGGCTGGCTTTCGTTGAGCAGGAACACCTCACCCCTGCCAAGCGATCGGCATCCCGTCCAAGTCGGCAGCATGCGCCCGGCGTGGTCGTGCTCGCGGGCCATGGCGCGGAAGACTCCATCCACTGTGACGGCTGGCCCGCTGCGACAAACTTTGCTGCCTGGCAATGCCGCGATGTGCTTGAGAAGCGGCAAGCCTTTGGGCAGATATCCGCCGGCGGCCAGGAAGTCGGCAAGCGTTTCCGATGGTCGCACGACGACCAATTCATCGATCGTCAGAACGCTGCTCGGGCGAACTGCATACAGACCGACCGGCACGCTCTCGCTGGCGTTCCAGACAAACAGCGGGGCGTGTTGCCAAGCCATCGTGAGCGCGATCACGAACGCACCCGCGCCCGTGGTTGCCAGAGTGGCTCTGCGGGCATTCATGCCTCTATGCCCTGTCTCATGAGCCAGGCGCGATGGCGCTCGCGCGTATAAAGGCGCGGCTCCAGACCGACCGCGATGCGGTTATGGATGTGCCGCCAATGGTTCGGGTCAGCGTTGCCCGCATCCACGCCGAGCGCCTCCACCACGTCGATCGCCTTGAGCACGCGCTCCACTTTCGGCCAACCAAAGCTGCGCAGCAGGATTTCACCGCCGGGGGTGACGCAAGGCACCGTGGAGCAGGCTTGCCCGTCGTCAACCGTGCGAAGGATGTCGATCCGAGAAACGACCGTGCCGAAGTCGTTGGACGCCCAGCGGACGAATGCGATGACGGTGCCCGGCTTGAACGCGAGCACCCGGCGGCGGCGATCGAGGATACGTTCGTCAACCTCCTGGCCGAATCTGATCCAGCGCTCGATCCTGCCTTCGAACCAATACAGCTCGATCTCGGTGAGCACGGTCATGGCGCCGAACCGGCATCGTCAGCAGAGGGTGGAAACTCCCGCTCCAGCAAACTCCGGAGCATTTCGGCGGCGGTCAATCCACGCCGGAACGCCAATATCTTGATGCGGCCGCGCAGCTCGGGCGTGACGTCGACCGTGAGCCTGGCGGTGTATTCGTTCGGCATCTGCGACGCAGCACAGTCGGCACCTGGCGTACGCACCCAATCGTCTGGATTACTCGGGCGCTTTGCAAAGCCCTTGATGCGATCCTGCGTGCTCACGGCACCAGCTCCGCCACTTCGGAGGCAAACGCTGCGACCTCGATTGCCGCAGGGCTGGCCCTGTCGAACTCGCAGACCAGCCGCCCAGTTCGCGCAGAATCCGCGAAGGCAACGCGTTGGCCGATGCGCGACGCGAGGACAGGTGGATCGCTGTCGGCCAACGCGTCGCCGATCTCACGCGCAATCACTGTGCGGGCCGCGCAGCGGTTCAGCACGAAGCGTGCAATCAGCTCCGGCCGGAAAATCTTCCCTTCCCCCAGCAACCGAAGCATCTCGCCGGACGCCCAGCCATCAAACGGTGACGGCGTGGCAGGCACGAGGACGACGTCAGCGGCCAGCAGTGCTGAACGTGCGATCCCGGTGACGCGCGGTGGACCATCAACGACGACGTGGTCGGCGCCCCGAGCTATCTCCGGTAGTTCGCGGGGCAGCGTTTCGCGCGCCAGGCCGAGTATGCCAAACAGCCGCGGTAGCCCCTCCCGGCTGCGCTGCTCGGACCAATCCAGCGCTGAACCCTGCGGGTCCGCGTCGATGACCAGCACCCGCAAGCCGTGGGCGGCCCAAGCGCCGGCCAGATGCAACGCCAACGTCGTCTTGCCGACGCCGCCCTTCTGGTTCAGCAGCGCGACGATCACGACGCACCTCGCGGGCCCGGATCGCCTTTACTTCCCGGTCGATTTTCACCGATCGGCGCGGTCGGCAAATCAGGCGCGCGACGCCGACCACCAACAAGAAAGTTAGAGTCTTCGTTAGACTCTAAGTTAAGGGCGCGAATTCGTGTTTCGGATGAGGCATTTACACCCGGTTTGTGTTCCTGATAGCACGAGATCGGTGTTCCTGATGGCACGATAGTGCCCGTTCCCGATAGCACGAGCCCGTCCACAGGATATCCACAGGGTTGTCCCGGCTCGAACGCGAGCAAGACGCGCCCGCCAGCGTCGGCTTCGAGAAACAGCGTGTAGCCCGGCAGCGGCTGGCGGCGGACGATGTCGCGTAGCTCGAAAGCAAACCGGCGGAACGGGGACAGCGCGCCGGATTTTTGGTGGAGGTGGTGGAAGTCAAACCGCCAGCCGGCGCGCTGCCGGCCACCGTGCTTCCGGACCAGCCGGTAGAGCCAACGTTCCAGGCCGCCGGTCAGGTCGAAATAGGCGCGGTCGATAGTGAGCACGAGCGCGTCGTCCATGACGGCCGCGTAAAACCAATCAGGGACGACCAGCTCGACGCCAAGCGGCCGCCCGGCGCCGTCGAGGCGTTCCTTCCATTCGTTGACCCACGAAAAGCGGTGCATCCGACGGTCGGACGGCTGGCGGATGGAGGTGGCGATGGTGGTGGATTGCAGCCGGTCGAGTGCCGCCTTCAGCCGCTGGTAATCGCGGATCGACGTGCCGCGGCGTGTGAAGGTGAGGATCTCGTATGGCGTGGCGGCCATCAGCCGCGAGGAGCGTATGCCCTGGTCGCGCGCCTCGACGATCTGCGAGGCGGCCCAGATCAGGATGTCGGCGTCCCAGATGGTCGCCATGCCATGCTCGGGTACGGCCTCGACGCGGATGGCGATATCGCCTGACCGAAAGTCGATCGGCGCCGTGCGGTGGCTCTTGGCCAGGCTGAAGAACGGGTAGGCCATGAGGTCCTGCGCGTCGCGCGGGGCGAGGTCGCCCGGCAGCGCCTGGAATAGGTCCAGTTGCTCACGTCCGTTTGGGCGGTGAACGGTCACGTCCTTCGGCCTTCGGGGCTTAACGGCGGCCGAGATAGCTGGGCGCGACAGCGGCGTGCCGCTTTGCTGGCAGCACCGTTCCGGCACCGGGGTCGGAGGTAGATGCCTTGGCACCGCGCGTCACCCAGGCCTGCAGGTCCTCAACCTGATAGACGACGCGGCCGCCGAGCTTGGAGTAGCGGGGGCCGGTCCCGTAGGTGCGGTGTTTTTCCAGCGTGCGGCCGGACAGTCCGAGGAAGCGCGCGGCCTCGGGCGTGCGCAGGTAGCGCGGCGGAAAGCCGGCAAGCGGGTCTGGCATGGTAGCGTCTCCGTGGGTCTTGCGGATGCCGCCGGTTCTGGCCGGCGGCTTGCGAGCACCCTGGAGGAGCGCAGTCGAGGGGGTGGATGCCGGAGTAATCCGCGCCTTTCCGGCACCGGCTGCTCAGGTGCATGGGCCAGCGTCGCCGGCCCATGTCCGTGTCGATCAGCGCTCCCGGCGGTCGGGACGCAGCAGGTTGAGGTAGCCGCCGCGCATCAAGGCGCGACCCTCCTGCACCAGACGTATCGTGGCGCTGCGGAGTGAGTGCGTGCGCCACTCGGCACCATCGGGAACATGATCGCCGAAAACGGCGCGGGCGATTTCGCGATAGCCGGCGCCGGCAAGATCACCGTCCAGCGCGCGCAAAACGAGTTTCAGTCGCCGCCGTCGCTGGGCGGTGAAACTCATTGGCTTGATTGGGCCGCGGCGTCTCAACGCACGCCACAGCCGCCGAGCGGTGGAAATACGCTCTTCGAATAACTCGTCGAGCGGGACGATCAGCGCAGCGGGCGTGCCACCCGCTGCAGCTCCCAGGATGAGCACCTGGTTCGCAGGAGGTAGTCCGGTGAGGGTGGCGTATCCGCCTTCAAGCGCCGAATGGCTGATATCCGGCCTGACAGTATCCAGTGGTGGGCCATCGAAAAGAATTGGCACGGCGCTCGTCAGCAATGCCATCCTCGGATTGTGCCGGGGAAGCCATACGATCGAGGTTTGGTCGGCGCGGAGCTTCGGGTCGGCCACGAAATCGCAACCCCCAGTGCGTATCCGTGCGGGACGAAGTTTGCGTGGACGCCGGTGGGTCACCCTGCGGTGCGCGATAGCTTTTTACGTAATCGGGATTGCGCCGGAGAAACTCGAACGCGGTTTGCTCCGGCGTCAGGTCGTCGAAGTAGTCATACGCACTCCCGTCCCGCCAGTCGCTGCCGCCCTCCGACATGCCGTCCTCCTTTGCGGGGCGTTCATGCGGAAGTGCGGGAACACGCCGAGTCGGAGATGTGTCCGCACCCGACGATTTTGGGAGTCTGCTTTGCCGCAACAAAGTGTAGCGCAGTATTGCGTTACTCCCGGTTGGGAGTTCCTCCCCCGAGCAGATCACGATACCCGTTCGTCGTCATCCAGCGCGCCCGCTCGAGATGGGCCTCATAAATGCTGCGGGAATGCTCGGGGTTCGAGGCCACATCTAGGCCAAGAACGCGCTCGGCGACCTCCGTCCACTCGGCGTGTTCAGCCGCAGCGTCGAGCAATCTAGCGTAGATCTTGAGCTGGCGGCGGTCATACTCGGTGACATGCTCGGCGGACGGAGGCGTATCTGCGATCTGGTTCACTTCGGAGGTCATGTTCCCTCATAACTTATCGAAACGGCGGCGCGAAAGCGTCCGGAACTGCGGCCAGGTGGAAATGGCTGGTGCAGTGTTCTCCAGACCACATGCGCCGTCGCGGGCCAGAGTGTATCGCGTATTTTGGTGCGTAGCACCAGGATACGCGAGTGGTCTCCATCCTGTGGATGGACATCCGCATACTTTTTGGCACGAACATGCGCCGTTACCGTTTAGCAGCCGCACTCAGCCAGGAGGCGTTGGCGGAGCGGATGGATGTCGATCGAGCCCATGTCAGCAGCATGGAGCGCGGTCAGCAGAACATCACCTTGACGACTCTGGCCGAAGCCGCCCGCGCGCTTTGCATCCGGCCGGCAGCGTTCTTCGATGAGGCGGCGCCACCTGCACCTGGCGGGATCAAAGCGCCACGGACTCAGCGGGCTGTCTCACCCCGCGGCTGAGAAACGGAGGGCCGAATACACTGCGCCGGACGCACCTTCAGGAGATTGGCCCGTGCCCGGCCACCAGGTCGTCCGCGCGCCCGGGCACCGGCCAAGCCGGTCCGGGGCTTGGCCTCGCCCATGACTGAGTGGGATTCGCTGGGGGCATACCCGAAGGCGTTGGGCTGGAAGCCCGCGATGGCATGATGTGCCGTAACAAGCCATGCTCCGGGACCATGTCCCGAGTCGCTGGGGTAGCACCCGTCAATGCCGTCAAGTTTCTTCGAACAGCCGATCCTGAACTCGCCCTATGAGGTTCCGACCCGGCATCACGCTCTGGATGCTGACGGCCAGCCTTTGGAGCAACCCCCTGTCCCAGGCCGCCGCCGCTCGGAACTGATTACCCCGGTCCCCAAGCCCCGGAAGAAACAGCGAAAATCAGGTCAAGCGAGCTTCGTCCTGCCGGACGCACAGGACCTTTCGACTGCCGATCAAGAATACAACCCAACTCCAATAATAAACGAGATCCGCAGCTACGTCGCGGCGTGGCGAGCTCTTCCGAACCCGGCTGATTGGAGCGTCACACCGGCTACCCAGCGGCTGCTAATGCACTGGCGCGATCACCGTAACTTTCAGACCGTGCGCCCATTCTTCTGCCAGGTGGAGGCTGTCGAAACTGCAATCTGGCTGGCGGAAGTGGCCCGGCGCGATAGGCGTCACGAAAAATTCCGCAAGCACCTGCTAGGCGCCAACGAACAGGCCAACCCCGAGCTGTTCCGCATCGCGCTGAAGATGGCGACCGGCGCCGGCAAGACGACTGTCATGGCAATGCTGATCGCCTGGCAAACGGTCAATGCCGTCCGTACACCAGGAAGCAACCTGTTCAGCCGCGGCTTCCTGATCGTCACTCCCGGAATCACCATCAAGGATCGCCTGCGAGTCCTCCAGCCCAATGACCCCGATAGCTACTATCGTGGACGGGAATTGGTGCCAGCCGACATGCTGCCGGACATCGACCGCGCCAAGATCGTCATCACCAACTATCACGCCTTCAAGCCGCGTGAGACGCTGGAGATCAGCAAAACCGGTCGCTCTCTCCTGCAAGGTCGGGAAGCACCGCCCGACACTACTGAGAACGATGGTCAGATGCTGCACCGGGTCGCGAACGATCTGCTCGGCTTCAAGGGCGTCGTCGTGCTGAACGACGAGGCCCATCACTGCTACCGCGAAAAGCCGGATGGCGAGGAAGAGTTCTCGGCCGATGAACGGGACGAGGCCCGCCATAACAATGACGCCGCCCGCCTTTGGATCGCGGGTCTGGAGGCCGTGAAGCGAAAGCTGGGCGTCACCGCAGTGTACGACCTATCCGCCACTCCGTTCTTCCTGCGCGGCTCCGGCTATCGCGAGGGGACGCTGTTCCCGTGGACGGTCAGCGATTTCTCGCTGATGGACGCGATCGAGTGCGGCATCGTGAAACTGCCGCGCATTCCCGTCTCCGACAACCTGCCCGGCGCCGATGTTCCAATTTACCGCAACTTATGGGAGCACATCCGCAAGGACATGCCCAAGCTCGGCCGCGCCAAGGGCGGCAAGGGCAACCCACTGGCGCTACCAAGCGAGCTGCAAACCGCCCTCTACGCGCTGTACGGACACTATGAAAAGACGTTCGATCAGTGGGACCGGGCGGGGATTGAGGTTCCTCCCGTCTTCATCGTGGTCTGCAACAACACGTCCACCTCCGAGCTAGTCTATGAGTGGATTTCCGGCTTCGAGCGCGACGGTGAGGGCGAGCAGAACCACTTCATCGATGGCCATCTCAAGCTGTTCCGAAACTACGACGTTCACGGCGCGCGCCTGGCGCGCGCCAATACGCTGCTGATCGACAGCGAGCAGG
Source organism: Acetobacteraceae bacterium (assembly GCA_965246925.1). Lineage (GTDB taxonomy): Bacteria > Pseudomonadota > Alphaproteobacteria > Acetobacterales > Acetobacteraceae > JANPPS01. Next base: position 1,212,036 of record OZ251994.1, read on the forward strand.
TCGATTCCGGCGAGGCGCTGGACCCGGCTTTCCGTGCGGCCGTCAGCTCCGAGATCGAAGTATTCCGGCGCGAGAAGATGCAGCGCGAGGGCGCCGGCGCGGGTAGCGAAGCGATCTCGGACTCCGAGCTGCTCCGCGAAGTGATGAACACGGTCGGACGAAAAGGTCGACTGGGTGAGACGGTGCGCTGCGTCGTCTCCGTCTCGATGCTGACGGAAGGTTGGGACACAAATACCGTCACCCACATACTCGGCGTACGGGCATTCGGCACCCAGCTCCTGTGCGAGCAGGTGGTCGGGCGGGCACTGCGCCGGCAATCCTATGACTTGAACGCAGAGGGCCTGTTCGACTGCGAATATGCGGACATCATGGGCATCCCCTTCGATTTCGCCGCCCAGCCCGTCGTGACGAAGCCGAAGCCGCCCAAGCCCACAACGCGCGTCCAGGCTTTGAAGGAACGCGCTGCTCTGGAGATCACCTTCCCCCGTGTGGAAGGTTACCGCGTCAACCTGCCGGACGAGCGGGTCGAGGCGCTGTTTACCGAGAATTCCCGCTTGGTGCTGACGCCGGAAGATGTCGGGCCATGCCGGGTGCTGCTGGAGGGCATTGTCGGCGAGGGAGTCGAGCTGACGACGGCGGTGCTAGATGCCGTGCGGCCGAGCGAGATCAGCTATCACCTCGCCAAGCACCTTCTCTACAACCAGTTCCGCGATCCGGCGGAGCCGCCGAAGATGCACCTGTTCGGGCAGATCAAGCGGGCGGCCAAGCGTTGGATCGACGAGGGCTATCTCGTCTGTGTGGGGGGCACGACGCCCGCCATGGTGACGTATCGGGAGATGGCTGACCGGGCCGCCCAAATGATTTTCACGGCGTGTCAGCCAGTCGATCCGACCCCTTCCGAGATCTGGCCGTGCTGGATCCCTACACGCCGGAAGGCAGCTCCCGCTTTGTCAATTTCTCGACGTCCAAGCCGCTTTATACCACGTCACCAGACCGCTGCCACGTGAACCATGTCGTTCTAGACAGCGACTGGGAAGCTGAGTTCGCGCGCTCGGCCGAGGCCCATCCGCGTGTGCTCGCCTACGTCAAGAACCAAGGTATGCAGTTTGAAGTCCCGTATCGTGACGGAATGGAGCAGCGCCGCTACTGGCCGGACTACATTGTTCGGGTGGATATCGGAACAGACGATCCGCTCAACCTGGTCGTCGAGATCAAAGGTTTCCGCAAAACCGACGCCAAGCTGAAGGCTGAGACGATGCACAAGCTGTGGGTGCCGGGCGTCAACAATCATGGCCGGTTTGGCCGTTGGGCGTTTGCCGAGTTCGTCGACGTGTTCGAAATTGAGGTGGCGTTTGCGCGGCTGATCGACTCTCTCCAGCCTGCCTTGCAGCCTGCCTGATTCAAGGAACCAGAATGCCGCGCCTTCCGAAGCCGCCAAAGGGCGCAAAGCCTGTTGAAGTGCTGGTTCACGCCGATACTCGCCGGAACATTCCGACGGCCGAATTCCAATCCATCGCGCAGCGCATGGAGGAAGACACGCCGGTGCCGCCGGCGCGCTATCCCCGCGCGACGCCGCTGCCGAACGGAGTGGTCCGCGCGCGCAACGCTGACCTCGACCCGCAGATTGTGTGGCAGGGGGCGCGCATTCGCCTGACAGACGAGCAGCGCAGGCAGTTGGTAGAAACCGGCGAGATCGAGCTGGGTGACGCACAGCTCGTCTGGCGCGGCAAGGACACGCAGGACTGGTCGGACCTCGTGGTCAACCCGCCGCCGATCTACATTCAGGAGAAGGTTCACCCCAAGGCGATCATCGACGGCTTGCAGAAGGAGGCACGCAGCCGGGCGGAGGCAGCAAATGAGGCGCCTGACCTGTTTGCCGACTTTAACGGGCTAAACGACCCGGAAGCGCGATTAGAGTTCTACCAGCACGACCAGCACTGGTCGAACCGCATGATCCTGGGCGACAGCTTGCAGGTGATGGCTAGCCTTGCCGAGCGAGAGGGCCTGCGGGGCAAGGTGCAGTGCATCTACTTCGACCCGCCCTACGGCATCAAATTCAACAGCAACTGGCAAGTTAGCACGCTCTCGCGAGACGTGAAGGATGGTAAGCGGGAGGACTTGAGCCGCGAGCCGGAGCAGGTAAAGGCGTTCCGAGACACATGGAAGGACGGCATCCATTCGTATCTGACCTATTTGCGGGACCGACTGACAGTGGCGCGGGAGCTGCTAACGGAGAGCGGGTCGGTCTTCGTGCAGATTGGGGACGAGAACGTGCACCGCGTAAGGGCGGTGATGGATGAAGTGTTTGGCGCGGATGCCTTTGTTGCGCAAATTAACTTCAAAACTGCCGACCCTCTCGGGCAGAAGGGACTTCCAAAAGCGTATTCCTACATCGTCTGGTATTCCCGAACATCAAATAAACTGAAGTTCAGGAAGGTGCTGAAGGCGAAGAACTTCGAGAACGACGGAGAATATAAGTTCTATAATGACGTGCCTGGACCTCAAGGTTTGAGAACCCTTGGTGACGATCGCTCAAATGTCGACTTCAAGCGAGTCTTCAGGCGGCGGGGAGCATGGTCCGCTGGCTACACGCAGAGTTGCACTTTCGACTTCAGCCTGTTTGGGCGAACGGCAACAACGTCTAGCGGTAAAAGTTGGGCGACCACAGAGGCTGGTATTGAGAAACTAAAGCGCGCCGATCGCCTATTTCGAATACAGGACAACATCTATTTCAAGAGAGTCTCGTCGGACTACGACGTCGTGGAATACGATAACAACTGGGACGATAAACCAGGTGCGGGCGGAGAAGTTTACGTGGTACAAACGGCGACGAAGTTTGTGCAGCGCTGCATACTAATGACGACCGACCCTGGCGACCTCGTGCTCGATCCCACTTGCGGCTCCGGCACTACTGCCACCGTCGCGGAGCAATGGGGCCGCCGCTGGATTACTATTGACACCTCCCGCGTCGCGCTCGCCCTAGCCCGCACTCGGCTCATGGCCACCAAATACCCTTACTACCTGCTTGCCGACAGCCGGGACGGTCGTGCCAAGGAACAGGCCGTCAGCGGCCGGATTCAGCCCGATACGCCTACTCACAACGATGTTCGCCACGGTTTCGTCTACGAGCGCGCCCCGCACGTCACCCTGAAGTCTATCGCCAACAATACAGATATCGACGTGCTGTGGGAGGAAGCGCAGCAAACCCTCGAGCCGCTGCGTGCCCGCCTAAACTCTGCCCTAGGCACTGCCTGGGAGGAGTGGCAGGTCCCGTATGCGGCTGATACTGCCTGGCGCCCGGAGGTCGCCCGCGACCACGCCGCCTGGTGGGAAGCTCGAGTCGAGCGTCAGCGCTGTATCGACGCCTCCATCGCCCGCCGCGCCGATATCGAATTTCTGTACGACCGCCCGCACGAGGACCGGTCCCGGGTCCGGGTAGCTGGTCCCTTCACGGTCGAAAGCCTTTCTCCACACCGTGTCGTTCCGGCTGACGAGGATGAACTGCTCGGCGTCGCCCCCCAACCTGGCCGGCGCAGGAGCGCCGCCACGCCGCCTGTCGATTTCGCAACCATGGTGTTCGACCATCTCCGCACCGCCGGAGTGCATCAAAGCCGCAAGGCGGACAGCATCCGCTTTATCAGCCTGACGCCTTGGGCCGGAGACTACATCGGCGCTGAAGGGCGCTTTACCGAGGGCGAGACGGAGCGCCGCGCCGCGATCCTGATCGGCCCCGAGTTCGGCACGCTGTCACGCATGGACCTGGTCACGGCCGCCCGCGAGGCCTCCGAAGCGCGGTTCGACGTGCTGATCGCCTGCGCTTTCAACTACGATGCTCATGCGAGCGAGCTGACGAAACTAGGACCACTGCCGATTTTGAAGGCGCGCATGAACCCCGACCTGCACATGGCCGAGGACCTCAAGAACACCGGCAAGGGCAACTTGTTCGTTGTCTTCGGCGAGCCCGACCTGGTGGTGGAGCCCGTGCCGGGCGAACCAGACCATGTTCGCATCCGCATCCTCGGCGTGGACGTGTTCGATCCTCAAACCGGCGACATCCGCTCCGGCGACACCAAGAGCATCGCCGCCTGGTTCATCGACACCGACTACAACGAGGAGAGCTTCTACGTCCGCCACGCCTATTTCCTCGGCGCCAACGATCCCTACAAATCGCTAAAGGCAGCCTTGCGCGCCGAGATCGACGAGGAGGCCTGGGCCACACTCTACCGCGACACCTCCCGCCCATTCCCCCGGCCGGAACGCGGTCGCATCGCCGTAAAGGTGATCAACCACTTCGGAGATGAGGTGATGAAGGTTTTCACCTTATGAGGGGAAATAAATCGCGGTCAGATTTTGGGTCGGACCTTCCCGCCCGTCAGAACGACAACGGCGATGCTGCCCAAGCCGCCGAGTATCGGCAGGGCGATGGCGGCTGCCTGTTTCCACCAGGACTCGTCGGCGCGTATGCAGCTTGGGCATTTGGTTTCCCCAACCTCTAGTTCGCGGCCGCAGGCGCAGGATCCTTGGGTAGCTGACACGACTGAAACTCCTCCAACTTGATATCGAGAACAACCGGCAACAGGAGCGGAGCTTGTCGGCTGAGCAGCCGCTGATCGATAGCGGTAATGCCCTTTGTGATCCGCCGAATGATGGTTTCCGGAGCTGCTCTCTCCGCGGAAACTCTAACGAGGCGAGCCTTTCGGGCGGCATCCGCCAGGTTGGCGTCCCGTAGGCCCTTGATTATACCGTCGAGGGCTTCTCGCGCCGCACCTGACTCGCCAAGCTCGCTGTAGGTTTGCAGTACGGTGGCTAGCCCGTCCTTGATCAAGATCAGATCGTCTTCGACCTCGCGCCACTTTGCATCAGCGTCGTCCAGCCCAGACCCGAAAAATCCGTCGAGAATTCCGGTTTTCGGTTCAGGCATGGCGCTACAGTGCGCCTTGAGTTGGCCCGCAAGCTTGCCAAGCTGGATCGAAAGATCACGGCACGCACCAAGGGTTTCCCGTCGCTGCTCAGTCGCGTCAGTGAGGGCCTTGGCTTGGCGTACAGCACTGATCGCTCCACTCACCTCGCCACGGGCGGTGTTGGACATCAAGCTGCCAAGATCACGAATCCCAATCTTGATCGTATTGAGGTCCGCAGCGATAGCCGCCATATTCAGGCTCAGTAGAATGTTCGATGCAGCGCCCAAATAATCTGGCGACATACGCTTCAGGTCTACGTTTTCGACGAACCTTCCCCCATCGCGCAGGAACGGTTTGTAGGTGCCGTCTGCGGCTTTCTTGAAGAACTTCGTGTTTTCGGCGCTCATGACGACCCGAAACGCGTCGGAAGGCGCAAACTTCCTCAGCCCGTCGGCCAGGTGCGGCACGTGTTGCAGGAACCGAAGAAGCCGATCCCGAGCGGCAGAGGCGTCCGGGACGTCGCTGACCGTGATGCTCCCTTCAAGGGAGGTGTGATGTTCCAAATCGTTCATTCAGGCTCCCGGGACGCGCCATTGCTCGATCGCGCCAAGTAGGCATACTGATCTAGCAATGGAATTTCGTATAGCCGACACTTTCACGGCCGCGCTCGCCCGTCTGGAGTCTCAGGAGCAGAAGGCCGCCAAGACCACGGCGTTTGACCTGCAGATGGACCCGGCAGGCCCGGGGATGCAATTCCATCGGATTGATCGCTCCCGCGACCCAAACTTCTGGTCGGTGAGGGCTAGCCGCGACCTGCGGCTGATCGTCCACAAGACCGCGGCCAGCTTCCTCCTGGCCTATGTCGGGCATCATGACGACGCATACGGTTGGGCCGAGCGCCGGCGGATCGAAGCTCATCCGAAGACCGGCGCAGTCCAGATTGTCGAAGTGCGGGAGCGCGTGGAGGAGATCGGCCCGCCTGGACCGTCCGCAGCAGCGGCCCAGGCTGAACCCGCGCGGTTGTTCTCCTCGCTGAGCGTGGACGAGCTGTTGGCTGTCGGCGTTCCCTCGGATTGGATTGCCGAGGTGCAGGCGGCGACGGAGGACGGCTTCCTTGGCTTCGCCGATCGCCTGCCAGCCGAGGCGGCGGAGGCTTTGCTGGAATTTGTGGGAACCGGGCGATTGCGGCCGGCAGCACCTCCCCCGACAGAGGACCCGTTTGCTCATCCGGATGCGCTACGCCGGTTTCGGGTGGTCGAAGACCAGGCCGAACTTGCGCTGGCGTTGGATGCGCCCTGGGACCAGTGGGCCGTGTTCCTGCATCCGACGCAGCGGGCTGTGGTGGATCGTTCCTATAGCGGTCCGGCACGCACAACAGGTTCGGCTGGCACGGGAAAGACGGTCGTCGCCTTGCATCGTGCTGCCCGCTTCGCGCGAGACGGATCGGACAGCCGCATTCTGCTGACGACGTTCTCCCAGCCGCTCGCCCGCGCCCTATCCCGCAAACTGACTATCCTGTTCGGACCCAATGCGGCGGCACTGCGGCGGGTGATTGTGGAGCCCTACCGAACAGTGGCTGACGAGCTGTATCAGCTCGCCTTCGGCCGCCGAGCCGCGGTTGCATCCGACGAGCAGGTGGTCGATGCGATCACCAAGGCGGCCGACGCAATCGGGGCGCGAGGCTTCACGCCGCGTTTCCTGTTGTCGGAATGGCGGCATGTCGTCGATGCCTGGCAGATCGCCGATGTGACCGCCTATTCCCGCGTTCCCCGGCCAGCCCACGTTTCGCGAGTGAGGCCCGGACGGCTTCAAACACTGGCCACAGGCCGTTGCCGGGGGCGAAACGCGCATTGTGCAGCGTGCAATTCTCGATACCCTGCAAGACATACCGGCGCTTCAGGGTCACTTCCGCAATCCCACCAGTTTCGGCGGGATCAAGAGGGGCGAAAATGACGAGCTGGCCGCCGTGCCGGCCGCCATCAAGGCCGTTCTTGATGCGATCGGAAGCGGCGGCACCTACGTCGCCTGCGCGGATATAACCGCTTTCTTCACCCGTATCTCGAAAAGTGCCGTCGCCGAAATTATCGCGGGCGTCGTTGATGATCCGGAACTAATATCACTTTTCCGCCGGGCGATCCATGTCGAGCTGTCCAACCTCGCCGCGTTGCGCGAACACGCAGAGCGCTTTCCGACGGAAGACATTGGCGTAGCGCAAGGCAGCGCGTTATCGCCACTTCTCGGGAACATTATTCTCGCGGACTTCGACCACCGCATGAACGACGGCGAATGTCGCTGCCTGCGCTACATCGACGATTTTATCGTGCTGGGGCCGTCATCCGCAGCCGTGATGGCGCGCATGCGCCTGTCTAAACAAATTCTTTCCGGTCTAGGTATGGCGCTGTCACCCGGGAAAACCTCGCAACAGGCAATTCCGGTCACGAAGGGGTTCGAGTTTCTTGGCATTGAGCTGAACAATGGGCTGATCCGGCCAGCCGCCAAGGCCAAGACGAAGTTCCTGGCGTCAGTGCGGGATACGTTCGACGAAGGGCGCAAGGCGCTCGTGGGCTACCGCAACGGGCAGCCCCTGGCCAAATCGTCGGCACTGTTGGGGACGCTTAAGCGGGTCGACGGTGTAGTTCAAGGCTGGGGCAAGCACTACCGCTTCTGCAACGATGAGCAATGCTTCGGAAACCTCGATGCGGAGCTTGGTAAGCTGATCGGCGCGTATCTTGGGTTCTATGGGCACGAGCGGCGCAGCGCGGCCTCAAGCCGTGTGCCCGCGATGCTGGGTGTTGAGCTGCTGGGAATGCAAGAGCGAACGCCCTTCGTTTGGCCTAGGCCTCTGGCGGCAGCCGCCTAATTCCGAACCGTCTTTCATCATTGGTGGCCGAGAACAAGCCGCCACCGAGTGATACCGATCCCGGCGATCGTGCTGCAGCCGACCTGAGGGAGCTTCGAACATAACGTGTAGATAATTGAAGACCAAAGCGCCCCGCGTCGTGTGACGCGGGGCGCTGCGGTGCCGATTAGTCGCCGTTGCGGCGGGACCAGATCATGGTGTGTGTGTCGTCCTCGCCCTCGACGAGGGTGGCATAGATCGGGGCGGGGAAGCTCGGATCGTCCAGCTTAACTGAGAGGTAGTCGCGGCCCTCGCCGGAGGTCTTCTTCCAGGCGGCGCCGAATTCCACGGAGCCGGCGAAGACGCGGTAGTCGGGAGCCTTGTCGCTGGTCTTGTCGGCCGGCTTGATCGTCGTCTTGGCGTTGATGCTGAGGGTCTTGACCGCGCCGGTGAAGCTCTCGCCCGTCTTGGTGAAGGTGCCGATGGTCGCCATGGTGTTTTCTCCTGCTGTTCATCGGGTCGCGCCGATCGCGGCCTCGATGGCGATCGTCCGGCCGGAGGCGATCGACGACGCACTCGCGCTTACGAGCCGCAGCGCAGCGGAGGATGGCGGCCGGGAGCTTTCTTGTTTCGCGAGGAATGACGGCGTGCCGTCAGGGGAAGAAAGTTTCCGGCCGCCATTGCGGCATAGGCGATCGAGGCGCAGCCGTCCTTCGGCCAGATCAGGCCATCCGAGGACACGTGGAGCGTACCAGACCCGGACAGCCCTGGGGAGAAACGTGGCGAAAGTCGGTATGCAAGGACATGGGCCCAGAACGACGATCGCGTAAAGACCTATACCAGCGCACGAAAGGCGATATTAGCCGACACAGAGACATTCCCACTCAGTGGCTTATGCAGGCTCTTCTGCAGCTTGGTGCCTGACAGGCGATCTCCCGCAACCGGCATTTTATGGCAGCAACGATTCGTTCTGGTGTTATAGCCTCAAGCGACCACACTTCGCCGCAGGTTCGGAAGCGAAGCTTGCTACTGGGGTTCGCCGCCGGCGGCTTTTCGCCGCATCTGGGACATTCAGGCGCTCGGGTCAGCCTCCCGAAAGCGGACGTGGCTTCAGCCACCTGCAGCAATAGGGCTGGCCCGCGGCCATGAGATTCGAGACCCGATCATTTGCCGCTCTTCCACGGCTCCTGAGATCATCACGGAGCCTTCGAGGCGGAAACCTTCGTCCACCGACCACCCCACCCATGGTGCCATGGAACAACGGAGCCTTCGCCGGCCCCAAGCCTCCAGTTGAGCCAGAGCGGGTTTGGTGGCTCGGCGCCCATGATCTTCACTGGCTGTCGAACAAGTCGCAGATGGCGAAGGCCAAATCCCGACTGGACATGGCCGGAAATGGGCTGCTCAGGAGCAGGTTGTATCGGGCAAAAGCTGCGAACATCCCTGCGACAGTGGGCCAGAACCAGTCCGGCATTGGATCGACCGCAGCTTCAAGCACACGTGCGATGCGTTCCTTCACCGGCGGATGGCCGGGTGAGTTGGACCATAGCCTTTCAGGCGTGACCGTCAGGATGACAAGTTTGGCGAAGAGGATGCCAAGGATCCTCTTCGTTCGCACCAACTGCTCTGGGAATGGTGCTGTGACACAGTAGGCAGGTATCTCGTCTAGCATCATGCTAAGCGCGTATTCGTCGCAAGCACGCTCTTCATCCACGTGGGACAGGAAATGACCCTGCTGTTCGAGTTGGTGATGTCTGATCTCGTGCAGGAATGCATAGGCGCCGGCCATCAAAATGAGGTCAAAGGTCGCTTGCCAGTCAGGGCTTCCCTGTCGCGCACCGGCATCTGGCTGAGGAACTTCCGCCGGCCAGTTGAAGTCGCCTGGATTTGGGATGCTGCCCAGTTCCTTGGCTTTATCGATGATGCAATCAAATCGGTCGTCAAATGCAATTTGCCCGTCTGAATTCCTCATCTCAGACGGGGAAAACGCCAGCCCATCGTGTTCGAGGATCGTAAAATATCCGGAAGTGGCCTGTATCCCCGTCCAGATCCCTGCTCCAGTAAGCCACATCAAATCCAAAAACGGTTGGGTTATGATGATGCGCCCGAAGCTCTGCATAACGTCGAAGCCCGAACTTTCGGATTTAAAAACTCGGTCAGGACCGTCGCCCCAAGTAGTCGCAAGTTCTGCCATACGCTCAGGAATGACGCCTCCGAGGAGCGCGTCTACTTGGATCGAAATATCTATCACAGTTTCCTCATTGTTATTTTTTTAGCGACTGTATCTATTTATCCGCCACAATCGTTATCGCCACCAATAACTCAGCTGGCAGACGTCCGCGTTCCCGCCCTATGCGCTTCGAAGCGGTCGGTACGGTATCGGCCCTTACATCGCGCCATCGGGTCTGCCGATGTGATGACCGCTTCGGCCGTTTCCCGCCTGTAGCTACCCTGCTGCGCGACTGACCCGCTTACGCCGTACGGGTTGGCGGTGCCGGTAGGATGACCGGCGTTGCTAACCGCATGAGTGCGGCCACGCCGATGGCGACTGAGCCGCAACCAGCGAAGATCTGCTGCCATAATCCGTGAGCACCGCCGATGTGCGACAGGCCGAGCACAAGGTGATAGCCGGCGAACGCGGCCGGTGCAGTAAAGGCGAATGCCACCGTGAGACGGACAGCCGTCGAGCGGGTCATGATCAGGACGGCCTGGCCGAGGCCGAGAGCAGCGGCGCCCGCCACGAACCCGACGGCAATCGCGCCCAGCGCGCCGGCCCCGGTGTCATAGGCAAACCGGCCGGCGGCGACCGCAGCGAATAGTGGCAGCGCGAGAATGGCCATGTTGAACATGAGCGCAACCAACGCGCCGATTCCGAGCAAGCTTAAGATGATACCGAGCACCATGACATGATCTTCCTGGGAGCCGAGTTTGCGTCGCCTTGCTTCGTCTGTCTTGCCACATTGATTTGAGCAGCGTTGCCTCACCCGCAATACGTGAAGCCGCCGAACAGGCTTCGTGGGGAGCCGGTAGGGCCGCTGCGCGCCTCTCAGGGAATGCGGACGGGGCTTACGCCCCGCCTCCCTTGCGGAAGTCGAACAGCGGGATGCCGAGCTTGCGTGCCTTGTCGGCCAGGTTGTCGGAGATGCCGGAGCCGGGGAAAACCACCACGCCGATCGGCAGCACGTCGAGCAGTTGGTCGTTGCGCTTGAACGGTGCTGCGTTCCTGTGCCGGGTGAAGTCGGGTTTGAACGCGACCTGCGGGACCTTCCGGTTGTCGGCCCAGCATGCGGCGATTCGTTCGGCGCCCTTTGGCGATCCGCCGTGCAGCAGCACCATGCCGGGGTGCTTGCCGTGGACCCGATCGAGCGCTGCCCAGATGACGGTGTGGTCGTTGCACTCGTAGCCGCCGGCGAAAGCGACTTTCGGGCCGGGTGGCAGCATCACCTCCGTTTCGGCCCGGCGCTTGGCCGCCAGGAAATCGCGGCTGTCGATCATCGCCGCGGTGAGCTTGCGGTGGTTCACCATTGATCCGGCCCGCGGTCGCCAGGGGTTCCGGCGTGCGTCTCGAACAATTCGGCGGCCTGGTCGCGCATCAGTTCGAAGGCGTTGCGTCGCTCGATCAGCGTCAAGCCCTCGCTCAGGAGCCGCTCCAGTTCGACCGAGCGTATTTCCGAGCCGTCCTGGTCCTTCTGGCTGCGCTTCTGCGCCTGCTCGTTGGTGTCGAGCTCGCGTTCGATGCGGTCGCCGGCGCGGTGAAACACGTTGACGGTGGACCAGAGCAGATCTTCGAGGTCGGGCTCCAGGCGCGTGTCGGTCAGGGTGGCGACAAGGGCGTCGAAGATATCGGCCAGCGCCGTGCGGACCATGTGCTCCTTGGGCAGCGGCCTTGCGTCGGGTTCGTCCTGGAAGGGATGGTGGCCATACAGCTGGAGTTCGGTGAGAAGGGATGCGGTCGAGGATTCGGCGTGGTGCGGCTCGTGCTCGGGGAAGGTGTGGTCATTCATCGTGGTCGCCTCCGGCTGTGGCCGCGCCCATCGCGGCCTTCGCAGGCGTCGAAGACCGGGGGGCGGGCCGGGCTTGCACCGCCGCGCGCTTGCGCGCGCGGCCGCAGCGCAGCGGAGGACGGCGTGGGACGGCTATTTTGCTTCGCGATGCAAAGCCGCCCTCTTGGCGGCGGCGGAAAATAGCCGACCTCAGCCGTTGCCGGCCCGGACCGCTTCCGGTCCGATCGCCCTCTCAGAAGGCCGTGGGCGTGGTCCCCTCAGCCGGGCTGGCGTGGCACGGTGACATCGCGACACACGATGCACGTCGCTGGACTCAGCCGCTCCTTCGATGCTGGTCAGGGAGTATCCAGAATCGTGCCACGTCCTCCGGGGCGAGCTGCACCCGGATTGCGTTGATGAGTGCCTCGGTTCCGAGCTGCCGCAGGTCATCGTTGAAGTCGCCCATTGTTGGCGTCAGCACCATCGCGTCGATCCCGTTGCCCTGCGTTTGCTGCGCCAGTGTTTCCGCCGCGCGTCGTCCGGCCGGGTCGTTGTCGCGAGCGATGTAGAGGCGGCGCAGAGTTTTTGGCAGCACCAGGGCAGCGAGGTGATTGGCCGATAGGGCTGCGGCACTTGGGAGTGTTGGGAGGATGCTCCGCAGCGACAGCATCGTTTCGATGCCTTCCCCAGCCGCCATGACGTCGAGTGCCGCGCCGAACCGCACCGCGTTACCAAGAAGGTGGCCCATCGCGCGTCGCGGTGTTGCGACCTGCGCCTTCATGCGGCCGGACGGGTCGAGCCAAGTTCGGTGCGCCCCGGTCATGTTACCGTCGAGGTCGGTGATGGCTGCGATAATCGCCGGCCAATCATCGCGCGCCTCGGGGTCAGCGGGAGCGTCGTGGCGGTAGAAGCAGCGCGGGTGAAAGCGCAACGCCGTGCAGTGCCGAAAATCCGTAATGCCGCGTTCGCGCAGATACGTCTCTGCGACGGTTCCAAGGATAGGCTTGGACCCGGCAAAAAGCCGACGTGCCGCCTCGGGTGACCCTGCCGGTACCGGTGGTTGCCGGTTCACGACTTCAGGTTTCGGCAAGCTGAGGAATGTTCGCGCCTCATCGAGTATGTCGCGAACGGCGTCGAGCCTGCGGTTGGCGGCAATCAGGTCGAGAAGATCGCCGTGCTGGCCGGTGGCAGCGTCGGTCCACTTGCCAGCGGCACCCTTGCCAGACTCGGGCCCGTTTAAGCGGACATACATGCTGCGGCCTGGGGAGTTGCCGACATCGCCGACAAGCCAGTAGCGACCCTGGCGATAGCCGTTGGACAGATAGTAGCGGCAGACGGCCTCGGCATTCCCGGCGAGGCGGCGTGCCAGTTCGGACGCCGTGCTCGGCATCGCGGCCTCCTAAACGAAAAAGGGGCCCGCCGTTGCCGACGAGCCCCCTGGTTGCAGCAGTGGGTGGGCTACTCGGCCGCGATCGCGTGGGGTGCGATCTCGACCGGCTCATCCTCGGCCGCAGCGTCTTCCTCGGCCATGGCCGGTTCGCCGCCATTTGCCGCCGTTTCTTCGCCGGCCGGTCCGATGATGTCGGTTGTCTCGGCCTCGGTCACCTCGACGGCGATCGGCATGGCACGGCCCGGCGTGCGCAGCGGCTCGGGCAACCATCCCGAACCGGCCAGCAGTACCTGTGCCTTCTCAGCCATCTCGCCCTTTTTAAGATGGTCGATCAGTTGCGCTGCGTGCTCCCCCTTGGCCTCCCGCACCGCTTGCAGGATGCGCGCCTTGGTGACTCGACCGAGATAGGTGTCCACCGTCGGCGTCCAGCCCGCCGCCGCCATGTCGAGATCGACCACCTTCGCCAGCACGTCGGCGTGCGCCAACGCCTGCGGCCTACGGTTATAGGCCTCGTGCACGCCGTTGACGCTCAGCCCGACGCAGTGCGCGAACAGCGATTGCCGGCTTTGCTCAGCTAAGCGGGACAACGTTACCCAGAGGTCTTCGGACTGCTTGGGCATCGACGCCAGCCAGAACTGATGCCGATCCGTCAGCGTCCGCGCGACCGCTGTGTCGTTTAGTCCGGGTGCCTGCGCGTTGAATGTGACGCTCTTCAAGTCCAGCTCCAAGCAGGAATTCAGCCCATAGCCGTAGAACAACCGCAGACACACGGCGTGCAGTGCGGCCAGGAACGCCACCTCCGGCTGCTCACCTATTGCGTTCCGAAGGGCCAAGGTCCGGTGCGCAGTCAGCTCGGTCAGCAGCCGGTCCGGCAACGGCTTGATGCCGTCTTCCTCCTCCGGCTCGGCGACGGACTCCGGGTTGCCGTGGACAGTGCTGCCCCCGCTAATGGCATACGAGGTCGCATATTCCGGTTCGCCGCCGCCGCGGTCGGCGCCCATGTCGGCTTCCGGCTCCGACGGGATCGGCAACCCATCCTCGGGCCGGATATAGCCACGCTCGACCTTCAAGGCGCCGGCACCGTCGATGCTGACGAACGCGCCCGCACGTGCGATCTCCTCCGGGTCGAACGCCACCGGCCGATCCTCAAGCGAGCCGAGCATGGTTTCGATCTCGGTCATGCGCTGGTCGATCGCCTCGGGTATGTCCTCGACGGCGGCATACTCCTCCTCGAGCTGGTCATATTCCGCCCGCAGCGCGTCGCGTGTCGCCTCCTCATCAACCGTCAGCAGCACCGTATCGCCCCGGAGCTGACGCAGCCCAAAATTATGGCCGTAAGCGAAGTCGGGCGCGACCTCGATCCACTTCCAGCCCTCGGCGGCCACGGTCTCCGCATCACGCTGGAGCTTCTCGGCCACAAGTTGATCCAGTAGTGCCGGGTCTTGCAGCCAGCCGCCGTCATCTCCCTGGAACAGGTCGCGCATCACAGTGCCGCCCGCTTCCTCGTAGGCATCCACGCTGACAAACAGCGCCCGCTTGTCGGCCGCGCGCACGGCGCCCTCGGTCAGCATCCGCCGGATGACATAGGCTTCTTTCGCGTACGACTGGTTCAGCCGGTCGAACACCTGCTCTTGCCGCTCGTGGTCGCCGTTGACCGTGAACGCCATAAGCTGGTCGAGCGTCAGGCCGTCGTCGGCATAGACGTCCAGCAGCTTTGGTGACACGGACGCCAGCCGCAGCCGTTGCTTCACCACGGCGACCGAGACGAAGAACGCCGCGGCGATCTCCTCCTCGGACTGGCCCTTCTCGCGCAGCGCCAGGAACGCCCGGAACTGGTCGAGCGGGTGAAGCGGCGCGCGCTGGACGTTCTCGGCCAGGCTGTCCTCCTCGGCGATCCCGTCCAGGCGGATAACGCAGGGTATGGGCGCGGTCTTGGCCAGGCGCTTCTGCTTGACCAGCAGCTCCAACGCGCGGAAACGGCGCCCGCCCGCAGGGATTTCATACATGCCAGTTTCGATCCCCGCGGCGTCCAGCACGGGCCGCACGGTGATGGATTGCAGCAGGGTACGCCGAGCGATGTCGTCGGCGAGCTGCTCGATGGAGACGCCGGCCTTGACCCGGCAAACGTTGCAGGCGCTGAGCAACAGCTTGTTCAAGGGAATGTCGCGCGAAGCGCTGAGCGTGATCTTCTGAACCGATTGGGCCACGGTAAGTCTCCGTGACGGGCCCGCCGGGAGACACTCTCTCGACCTCCTAACCCGTCATGAAGCCCTGCACGGCCCTCTCACTCTCATCGCGTCCGGAGACGCAAAGCCGGGTCGGTGTGGAGACGGATATCCGCCTCCACACCGTTCCGGAGTCAGCGAACGCCAGCCAGCAACTTCGCCGCCTTGCCCTCCAGTTCCAGCCGCACATCCTGATGCGGCTTGGACCGAGCCAGCGCGGTGATGCCCTGCACGAAATCGAAGATGGACGCCGGCGGCCGCCCTTCCTCGTCGAGCACGGTGGCAATGATCTTCGCCGTCTCTGGCTTGGAGAACCCCTGCTTGCGCAAGAAACTCTCGCGCTCGTCGTCCTTGCGCGCCACGATCCGCTCGCGCGATGCCTTGATCCCGGCCATGAACGGCGCGGGCGACGAGTTGGCGAAGTTTTCAAGTGCCGGTGCCGCCTCGTGCGCAAACCGGTTGGCGGCGAACTTGCTGTGCCGGATGCTGATCTCCTCCAAGCCCTCGGCGCCCCAGATGTTTCGGTTCATGCAAACGGCGCGCAGGAAGAACGACGCCATGCCCAGCGTCTTCGAGCCAACTTCGCTGTTCCAGCAGTAGAAGCCACGGAAATAAAGGTCAGGGTCGCCGTTCGGCAGGCGGCCGGCCTCAATCGGGTGCATATCGTCCACCAGAAACAGGAAGACGTCGCGATCGCTGGCGTAGAGGGTGGTCGTGTCCTTCGTCACCTCGACGAACGGGTTGTGGCGCATCGCCGACCAGTCCAGCAGGCCAGGCACCTTCCAGCGCGTGTCGCCGACGCCGTCGCCGGCGATCTTCATCACCGCAGAGACGAGTTCATGGTCCCAGATTCGGCCATAGTCTGGCCCGGTGACAGCACGCAGTTCAATCCGGCCATTGTCGGCTTCGAGCGTCTTGATCAGCTCGGCCCGGTGCGACAGCAGGCCGTGCTGCATGTTGATCGCCGCCAGCGGCGCGGGAAGCTGGCGCAGGTAGCCGGCGGGGGCGCCGACCAGGCTGCACATCTGGCCGAACGACCAATGGGTCGGCGCGACCGGCTCGTCCCGGCCGGGCACGATCAGCAACATGCGTTCGGCGTTGTCGCGGCTTGCCTCTACCCGGAGCGCGCGGGTCTCGACGGTGCGGGCGCTCGCGCGGTCGGCGCGGGCACGGACGGCCGCGTGAAGAGCGCTGAGGGAGAGGTAGCGCTCGTCGTCGGGGCGGGAGAACCACTCGGACGAGACACGGCCGATCCGCTCACCGCGGAAGATATCGACCTTGAAGGCACCGGACGCCGGGGCTCCGCAGGGATCGGCGTTGATGGACTGAAACATGGCATATCTCCAGACGGCCGCCGAGAGCCTCTCTCTCGACTTCACACCGTCATGGCAGCCGCCGGAGCCCTCTCCCTCTCAAGACACGCCGGCTCGGCACCACACCTGTCAAAAGGCTGTTGGGAAGAATCCGCGACTCGGCGACAATGCCGAACCATGCTCGACATCACAGAACGCGATATCGCGGACCTCAACGACACTGATCTACGTGCCCTGGTCGCCCTGTTGGCAGAAGCGACATTACGGAGCCATCATTTCCCGACCTCCGCCATCACGTGGGGTGGCGATCAGAACGCGCCGGATGGTGGTCTAGACGTGCGCGTCGAAATCGCAACTGGATTGGTGATCGGCGGCTTCATTCCAAGGTCATCGACGGGCTTTCAGGTCAAGAAGCCTGATATGACCCCGGCCGCTATCCGTTCGGAAATGCGCCCTGGAGATGTGCTTCGCGAGTCTCTCAGCGATCTCGCCGACAAGGAGGGGGCCTACATCATTGCCAGTTCGGGCAGCAATCTGTCGGACTCCGCGCTTGGCCGAAGGCGGGCGGCGATGCGGGCGGCCATGGGAGACCACCCAAAGGCTTCAAACACGATAGTCGAGTTCTACGATCGACAGAGACTTGCGACGTGGGTGCGCGACTTTCCAGGTCTTTGCCCATGGGTTCTGGCGAGGGTCGGACAACCCATGCAGGGGTGGCGTTCCTTCGGCGACTGGGCGTTCTCAGGAGCTGGGCCAACTGTCGAATTCGTCACGGACGACACCGCACGGCTCTATCATGGCACTGCGAAAGCAGGGAAACCTTATCCCGCCCTCCAGGTCTTGATTGGCCTGCTACAAATGCGCGCCTCACTTGCGCGAGCAGGCTCATCGTTGCGGCTTATAGGGCTATCCGGGGTTGGCAAGACCCGCCTCGTACAAGCGATGTTCGAAGAGTCGGTGGGAACTGCTGCGCTCGACCCTAACACAACAATCTATGCCGACTTAGCGCATCATCCCGAGCCGAACCCAATAGCGGTCGTAACTCATTTACTGCAACGGCAGGCCCGATCGATTGTCATCGTCGATAACTGCCCCGCCGACCTCCATCGGCAGTTGACGCAGCTTTGCCAGACACCGGGAAGCACAGTCAGCGTGATGACGGTTGAATATGACATCCGAGACGATACGCCTGAGGGAACCGACGTCTTCCGTCTGGAGGCCGCGTCCGGCAATGTCGTGACTAAGTTGGTTTCGGGGCGGTGTCCCTGGCTGTCGGAAGTTGACGCGCAGAGCATCGGGACCTTCTCGGGAGGAAACGCGCGCGTGGGGCTTGCGCTCGCGCAGACCGTGCGAACTGGCGAGAGCCTGTCGGGCCTGTCGGACGAGGACCTCTTCGCCCGGCTTTTCTCTCAACGCCACGCAGATGATACCGGACTCATGGCCAGCGCCGAGGCTTGCGCCCTCGTCTACTCTTTCGATGGCGACACATTCAGCGGCGAGGGTGCAGAAATCCCGTGTATCGCCGCGTTGGCGGGCTGCGCGCCTGTGGTGCTTCACCGGCACGTCGCCGAGCTTGCACGTCGCGGGCTTTTACAAGAACGCAGTCGGTGGCGTGCTGTATTGCCTCATGCCATCGCTAACAGACTTGCTGAACGTGCTCTTCAGAATATACCGCCATTTCAGATCCACGTACAGCTCGTCGAGCATGCACCTGAACGTCTGCTTCAGTCATTCTCGCGCCGACTTAGCTATCTGCACGAGTCGAGAGCCGCAGTTCGGATCGCGGTCGATTGGCTCTCATCGTCTGGTTTTGTGGGCGCGCATCTCGGAAATCTAAGTTCGTTCGGAATGGCTTTGTTCGCAAACATCGCTCCGGTGGCACCCGAGGCTGCCCTGGCAGCGATCGAAAGAATAAAGATTAACAACACTTCACCCGGCTTTTTCTCAGCCGAAAACTCCAATCGGGATGAGTTCGCTCGACTTCTGCGCAAAATTGCCTACGATCCAGCGCTTTTCGAACGATGCACGGACCTGCTTGTCGAATTTGCCACAGCGTTGCCCGAGACCGAGAAGGATCCGGGCAGCCAAGCGCTTGACGTCTGGAAGTCTCTATTCTCGCCGTTTCTGTCCGGCACTCATGCCACCGTGGTGCAGAGGATGGCGGTCCTCGGCAAGTTGCTACGATCAAACTGTCAACAGAAGAACGATCTCTCCCTCGACGCCCTAGCTTCGGCTCTGGAGACCTTCCATTTCAGCTCGGTTCACGGCTTCGATTTTGGCGCGCGCTCTCGCGACTATGGATATCATCCGGCAACAGCCGAAGAGCAGAAACAATGGTTTTCCGCGGGAATCCGGCTCGTGACCGAGGTCGGCACGTCGGCTGTCGCGAGCGCTCCAGCGGTTCGTAAGATGTTTGCCCGGCAACTCCCTGGGTTATGGGTGCATACGGCAACACAAGATTTGATCGTGACCGCTGTCGAGGCATTCTCGAGAGATGGCTTCTGGGGTGACGGATGGGTCGCGGTGAAGGAAGCGATCTGGAGACTTAGAGAGCGACCGAATGAGGCGCTCGAGCGCTTGCAGGCGCTCGAACAAAGCCTTGCCCCGAAGACGTTGGAGGAACAAATTCGATTGCACGTCCTGCGTGATCAGGACTGGATTCTTGATACCGAAGACACCCCGGATGCGCTCATGGCGGCGATGACGCGGGCGGATACACGCGCGGAGGAGCTTGGTGTTCGGGCGGCGACTGATACGGACTTGCTGGATGAGGTGTTGCCAGACCTCATTTCTCCAGGGCATGGGCGGCGGTGGCATTTTGCTCGGGGCCTGGCGTGCGGTGCTTTGGATGTTGCCGCTTTATGGTCAAGGCTAATGGAGGTGGAGAGATCGAGGGTATCCGAGACGAACCCGACCAGTCTGATGGGCTATTTGTCAGGCTGGCACCAAATCGACCCTGTAGCCGCCCGGACTGTCGTTGACCACGCGATCAGTGACCCGAGACTCACCCGATGGGTCCCCCAACTGGAGATCGCCGCCGGTTTTGATGACTCGTCGATCGGGAGATTGCAGCGTGCGCTCGCTGCTGGCGCCCCTGCTGGGGCGTTCCGGATTTTGTCTCTTGGCCGACTGACTGATGCCATACGGCCGTCCGACCTCAGCGCCTTTCTAGACTGTCTGGCAGCCTCAAAGGACGGATGGGTTGTCGCCATCGACATTCTTGCGATGAGGCTACGATCCGACTCGGGAACCCACGGCGACGTCAGCAGCCTGTTTCATCTCGGGCGCACCCTTCTGCTTCAGATCGACCCGCGTTCCCGCGTCCATCACCGGCTGGATTATGATCTCTCGACCTTGGCCGCCGTGTGCTTGAAGGGACCTGCAGGAGAGCAGGCTGCGGTCACCATTTGCAACGTGCTTGCCGAAGCCTTCGCGAGCCATGCCATTTCGTTCCATGACCTTCATGCACTTCTCAAAGCGCTTTTTCACGTGCAACCGATCGCCGCGTTGAATGCGTTCCTCCAGCCCGGCCATGAGCAGAGACGACGCTATCCAACGATCTTGAGCATGTTCAAGGATGTCTCGGATTTCTACCGCAGCCCTATCGCCGAGGTGCAGGACGATGTGGTTCTTGATTGGTGCGAAAGAGATCCGGCGCTGAACTTTCCGGCGGCAGCTACGAGCATTCCTTACTCTCGGACGGGGTCAGAAAGTGCTGGTCTTATTTGGACCGAACTGGCTCAGGCTCTGCTTGCTCGAGCTCCGGAGCCTCGCGATGTCCTGACGTCATTTATTGCCCGCTTTGAGCCTTATAGTTGGAGCGGATCGCGGGCCGCAATCATGGAAGTCAACACTGGTCTCCTCGTGTCTGTTGAGCAATCCACAAACAGCGATCTTGCTGCTCTGGCCCGCCAAGAACGTCAGCGATTGCTGGAGGATTGCCGGAGGGAACGACTTTGGGAGAACGAGAGAAGCCGGCAGGATGATGAGCGGTTTGAATAGCGCAACGTATTTAGGCGGGGCACCAGAAATCCGCCTTGGTGGGGCTCAGGAGCCGGGTATCTCGACGGCGATCTGGTTTGCAATGGCCGAATAGAGATCGACTGTGACATCAGGCGCCCTGATTGACACGACAAGTGCGTATCGCACGGCGCGATCCCAACGCTGCAGGGCCGGCTTTTCCTTCCACCACCCGCTGATCGGGAAGATGCCGATCGCGTCACGTTCGGCCAATGCGGCGGCGCTCCCGCGCCAGATATCCGAATGGACGGAGCCGCGGTCGCGGACCGATGGTCCCAAGACCCAGTCGTCGCCACCCGCCGCCCCAGACTCGCCCGCTTCCTCGGCCTCTGCCGCCCGGTTGATCCGCTGCCGAAATTGGTCGAGCGTCTCCAGCGAGCGCTTCACCGCAAATCTCAG
The DNA here is from genome assembly GCA_965246925.1 of Acetobacteraceae bacterium. Lineage (GTDB taxonomy): Bacteria > Pseudomonadota > Alphaproteobacteria > Acetobacterales > Acetobacteraceae > JANPPS01. The sequence continues at coordinate 1,233,103 of OZ251994.1, forward strand.
ACCGTGCGACGCGTAGCGATGCCGGCGTGTCCAACCGCGTTCACCGAGATTGGGCTCAACGAAGTAGGAGAGCGTCATTCGTAGCTCGACGTCTTGACCTCCGAGGGCGCGCAGCTCCGCGCGGGGCCATGGTAGATGGTGCAGATTCATGTCTCGTGTCTTGATCGCAGCGCCATCCTTCCGGAATGGCAAGAGAGCATCCTCGACCATCAGCGTCGCATCGTTGCTGGCACTGAACAGCGCACGCCTGAAGTTAGGAACCCCCCACCCATAGCGACGTAGCATCGCCATTTTCTGCGCTTGTGATCCCGCGCCGTCGACCCGTTGCCGCATTGCAGGCGTCCACTCGGCCGCATGCACCACCAATCCTCGGACCGTCTCCGGCCAAAGTTCGGGGCGGGCCGCCATGACCCGTGCCGAGAAGCGGGCCGCAAGCGCTGTCGCGGCGCTCGTGTCGCCAAAGGCATCCAACAAGCGACGCGTCGGACGATAATGGGTCGTCAGCAGTTGCAGATCGTCGATAGCCACGGCCGGGTTGCTGCCGTCATGCGCCAGGTTGCCGCCCTCGAAGACGACGTCGGGGCGGATCGGCCATTGCCGGTCCCATAGTCCCGACGTCCGGCTGGTCGGGCACAGATCGCCCGCGGGCGCCACTGGCCCCCAACCATCGTAGTCAGGGTGCGTGATGGTGATCTTATCCGTGCATGCCCCGGCGACCAGGGCGTTCCAGGCCTGGGCGGGGCTTTCAGCCTCCGCCAGATCATTGCGGTCCGGATAGTCGGCGGGCGCGATGTGGTCGCGCAGATTGCCGGTCGCCAGTACGATCAGGCGCCTCCGGTCGCCGCCGCCGTAGCTGAGCTGGTCGATCGCCGCCGACCAGGAGGATGGCCGTCCGCGCCCCAATCCGATCTCGCTGGTCACCGCCATACAGAACACGCGATGCCGCCGCGGCGACTTCGTCTCGGCTTTGGCGATGCCGATCGCTGTGATTGCGCCATAGAGCTCGGGGCCATTTTGGTCGCGCGGCGGCAGAATCTTGACCGTTTCCAATCGGTGTCGCAGCGCAATCGAATGCGTCCCGGTCAGCGCTCTTTCAAGGTCGCCATAGAGCGCAACTCCGGCCATTGCGGTGCCGTGCCCATTCCAGAAGGCGCTGTCCCCGACCCCCCAGGCGTCCTCGTAGGCATGCTGGTCCGTGGCCCGAAGGGCGGGCTCGATCAGCGGGTGGTCACGGTTGGCGCCGCTATCAAGCAAGCAGATCGCTGGTGCGGTGCCGCGGGGTCCGGTCACGCGCTGGGCGAGATCCTCGACCCACGCCGCCTGCTCGACCGACCGCATCTCCAGGAACAAGCTTGGCGTATCCTTCGCCAGGCGCAGCTCCGCGATAGCATCGGTGTTGGTCACGAGGCGGGTCATTAGCGCTTCATCGCCAAGCGCCAGCACTACGTCCCTTTCAGGAAAGCTGATCGCGTGCGCCTTGAGCGCCACGTTCATACGCGCCGCAACACGGCGAAACGCCTCTAACCGGTCATCGCGCAGCCACACCTCCCACCAGGCCGGAAGGCCCGCGGCAGGAAAGAGATCAAGGTCATCGGTGAATAGCGAACGAACGGCGCCAAGACGGACTGTCTCGATCCGCGCGATCAGCGCCTCGTTTTTGGGCTTGCCGGTTGGGGTTTCCTCATCCCGGTAAGCTTCGATCTTGCGCGTGAAAAAATCGGCCGAGCGTTCGGGCACGAAGACCGTCGCGGAAACCACCCCATCGCCTTCCGCCGGCGACCTGACAGCGACGAGCTCGATGGCCTTTGGCTTGTTCTCCAGCCCTTCGACTGCGGCGCGCTCGGCGACCGGAATCTCAAACTGCAGATAGAAGCCGCGCTCGCCTTCCGCCACGGCATCATTGCGGCCAGCCAAAAGTTGGCGAGCTTCAGCAAGCGCTTGGCCCATCGCACGTTCGAGCTGGCGGGCGTGGGCCGCACGAACCCGGGCAGGTGGGAGGCCAGTGATGACCACTCGGGGCGAGGTATAAGGTTCGCTTGCGCCACCGCCATTGAGATGCAGGTGCGGGCGATCGCGGGGAGAGCGGGCCATGACTTTGGACTGTCGGGCTACAGAGCCGCGGCTTTACGTTCCCCAAGGGCCGTAACCAAGGTCGTCGTCTCGACTCGGTTCGTGTCGGCGAGGACCGCTACCTTGGCTGCCTCGTCGGCGGCCCGGGCGATCTCAGCCTGACTGAGCCCAACCGCGGCCTCCAGAATGGGGGGCCACCGCAGGCCGTCCAATTGAAAAGTCGACAGATAGGCTTCGAGGATCCCGCGCGTGACCTCCGGCGTAGGGACTCCATAGGTGATGACATCGTCGAATCGCCGGAACAACGCCTTGTCGAGAAGTTCCGGATGATTGGTCGCTGCTACGATAAGGCTCGGTCCGTTGTCGTTTTCCAGAAATTGGAGGAAGGAATTGAGCACGCGCCGGATCTCTCCGACGTCGTTGGGACCCGCCCGCTGAGCGCCGATCGCATCAAATTCGTCAAAGAAGTAGACACCGCGCTGGGCAGCAACCGCGTCGAACACGAGGCGCAGCCGCGACGCGGTCTCGCCCAGCTGCTTGCCTATTAGGCCGTCATAGAGGACCGTAAACAGGGGCAGTTTCAGCTCACCGGCCAGCGCCGCCGCCGTCATGGTCTTGCCGGAACCGGGCGGTCCAACCAGCAGCAACTTTCGCCGTGGCGCCAGCCCGCGCGCACGCAAGCGCGCCTGCTGCCGTTGTTCTAAAAGGATGCGGCCGATCCGCTCCTTCAGCCCCACCGTCAGGACCATGTTGTTGACGCGGACGTCGGAGTAGCGGGCGGCCAGGACGCTGGTGAGTTCGCCTTTCGGCTGCGCCATCGGCACCGGGCCGGCCCCGCGTCGCGCCACCGTCGCGACCTTGCCCTTTGCCGCGTCGATTAGTTCCTGAAGCTCCTGCGCCAGCTTGCCATGGCCCTGACGGGCCTCATGCGCCGCGAGCTGCGTGGCGACGGAGAGGAAGCGGTCCTCATCGCCGGCGACATGGCTTTGGAGCAGAGCGACAATGTGGCGTGCGGTGGTCATTGATCCTGGAGGTGTTGCGTTTCGGAAACAGCGAACCATACCCGTCCCGCGCGCGGCCGTATCGCGGAAACGCCCGTAGGTCGTCTGGGCCGGCTTGATTGGGTGGTCCTGTTGCCCTGTAGACTCACAATCAGGGTCGTCCTACCGCGTCACATCGGTTGTGATCGCGTCGACTCGGGCGGTAAACGGCAGCGTTAGGCGCCATGGCGGCGAACAAGTTTGCTCTGGGATGCCAAATCAGTGATCCCAGGGTCTTGCAGCCGCACCGCGCCTCCGTCGGCGCTACGCGCAAGGGCAACGTGCCTGCGTCCGTTCGCCTTATCATCGAGAAGCAGAGCGATCTCCCCAGCCACACGATCGGCACCGACACGCAATGCTTCATCGATATGCACGTAGCGCTGGGTTACGCCACGTGCCGCATGGCCCAGGAGGGCCGCGATCGTCAGCTCAGAAAACCCGAGGTCGCCCGCGACGCTGGCGAACGTGTGCCGTAGGACATGCGGCGTAATCCCCTCGAGCTGTGCGCGGGCGCAAACCCGGTCGAGCACGCGAACTATGCCGATGAAGTGGCCTTCGCCCCAATCCGCCGGGAATAAGTAGGGCGATCCCTTTCGGGCGGCCTGACCTTCGATGAGGTCGCAAGCCGCTTTGCCGATTACACGGACCTGCGCCCCGCTCTTCGTGTCGGGAAAGCGGATGCAGCGCGCTTCGGCGTCGAACCAGCTTCGTTGCAGGCCGAGCCCTTCTAGCCGCCGGAACCCAGTCAGGAGCAACAGCCGAACCGCAGCCAGGCCTTTCGCGTGCTCGCCCTCGTCGGCCAGCTCCCGCATCGCACTCCCCAAGGCGGCGATCTCGCTCGTGCTGAGACGGCGCTCACGGGGTTTGCTGGCAAGCCGGCGCACGCCGCGCGCCGGGTTCTCCTCGATCAGTCCCAGCCGCACCGCATGTTCGAGAATGGCGTGTAGGGTCGAGACGGTACGAGCGGCCACGCCTTCGCCGCCGGTCGTGGCCCCGCCGCGGCTACCAGCACGGGCCTTGGCGGTCTTGCCGCGTGCGATGTCGGCCTGCATGCCTTCGATGTCGCCAAGCCGCACGCTGCGCATCTGCTTCGCCCCGATCAGCGGCTTGATGTGTGCCTCGACTCGGCTGCGGTCCATCGCAATGGTGGACGCCTTGATCGGGCGATTACGGCGTCCGAGAATTCGGCCTTCGCCGGCCTCGCGCAGATACCAGTCGCATACCTCGGCGATGGTCATCGTGCCGCGGTCGCTGGCAGTCACTTCCGCAGGGTCCACGCCCTTGGAGACCGCGAGGAGGCGCTCGTGCGCATCGATCCGCGCCTGCTCGACGGTCATCAGCCCGAACCGTCCGATCACCGTGCGGCGGTGGCGCCCTGACTGCATTCGATACTGCACGATGAAGCTCTTCAGGCCCTGCGGGCTGACCCGGACACCAAAGCCTTTCAGCTCCCGATCCCACACGAAGAGATCGGAACCTGGGAGTCCAACCTTCGAAGGTTTCAAACCCTCGACCACACGTTTCGTGAGTTTTTCCATGCCTGCCAAGCGGTTGCACCGAATCTGCTTCCGAGATACACTTTTAGCCTGCTCGGAAGCAGAATGGAAGGCTTTGGGGGAAAGTGGCGGGGCTACCGTGGCGTGCTGTCGGCGGCTCAACGTCTCAATGTCCGCTGTAAGATTAGTAGGTTAGCGAAGTATGGCGAACTGCTGGATATCCTGGCGTAGGCCCCTCGGGCACGTTGCCAAGGTTGGGGTCGAGGGTTCGAATCCCTTCGCCCGCTCCAGGACTATATCCAGCCTCGGCGTTTGAAGTAGAGCAATGGCAAGATGGCGCTTAGCGCGATGACGAGCAGGCCGTAGGCGTAGCCGTACTCCCATTGTAGTTCTGGGATGGTTTTGAAGTTCATGCCGTAGATGGACGCGATCAGGGTCGGCGGGACGCCCACGACGGAGACGACGGTAAGGACTTTGATGCCGTTTGCTTGTTCTATGTTGATGAAGCCCAGCGTCGCATCAAGCAAGAACTGCACCTTGTTGGTCACCTGCGAATCATACTCCGCCAAGGACCCAATATCCCGCAGCAAGGTCTTGACCCGGGGCTGCATGTCGGCCGGAAACCAGGGGGCGGTGACGGCAGAGAACGACACGATGCGCTGGAGGCCCAGCAGGCTATCCCGCACGTTGGAAGTCCGCTCCCCGGCTAAACCTATCTCGCGCAGGATGGTGCGAAGGCGAGCGTCCTCCCGGGCGGCGTTGCGCTCCGCGCCTTCGGCCCGGAAGATGCGGTGCGAGAGGTCGTTCAACTTGGCGCCGATCAGCTCCAGCACGTCGGCAAGCCGGTCGGTAATGGCTTCGAGCAGGCCTATGAAGGCCGCGGCGCTGCAGCCGCCATGCCACCGCTCGGCAAAGCCGTCGAACACTGGCAGTTGCGCCGCGCGAACGGTGATCAAGTGCCGGGTGGACAGGACGAATCCCAGTGGCGCGGTCCGCGACTGACCGGCAGCGTCTAGATACGTCATGGGCGTGCTGAGCGTCAGCACGTCGTCCTCGTAGGATAACCGGCTGCTGCTTTCGATCTCGGCCAGTTCGGTATCGGCGGGGACGATCAGGCCGGTGGCGCGCTCGGCGGCCGCGCGCTCGGCATCTTCGGCATGGAATAGGTCGAACCAGGTGATCCCAGACAGATCCGCCGCGTGTGGGCCGGGCTGAAAGGGCTGGCGCGGGATGGTGCCGGTATTCAGGAACAGCATGCCGCAGCCTACACGGCCCGTGACCTGCCGCGCCAGGTGCGATATGACGGGACGGCAGTCCAGGAGCCCGCCTTGAACCAGATCTCTCCTACCCGCCCCAACAGTCTCCGCGCCGGGCCCGATGCGCGCGGGCGGTTCGGCACGTTCGGCGGGCGGTTCGTTGCGGAGACGCTGATGCCGCTCGTGTTGCAGGTGGAGCAGGCCTACGAGGCGGCCAAGGCCGACCCGGCCTTCCAGATCGAGCTGGACGCATACCTGAAGGACTATGTCGGACGGCCAAGCCCGCTCTGGTTCGCCGAGCGGCTGACCAAGGCGATCGGCGGCGCCCGGGTCTATATGAAGCGGGACGAGCTGAACCATACCGGCAGCCATAAGATCAACAACTGCATGGGCCAGATCCTGCTGGCCCGGCGCATGGGCAAGACGCGGATCATCGCCGAGACGGGCGCCGGGCAGCACGGGGTGGCGACGGCCACGGTCTGCGCGCTGTTCGGCCTGCCTTGTACGATATATATGGGTGCCACGGACGTGGAGCGGCAGAAGCCGAACGTGTTCCGCATGAAGCTGCTGGGCGCCGAGATCAACGCCGTGACCTCGGGCGCGGGCACGCTGAAGGACGCGATGAACGAGGCGATGCGGGACTGGGTCGCGCATGTGAGCGACACGTACTACCTGATCGGCACCGTCGCCGGGCCCCACCCCTACCCGGCCATGGTGCGGGATTTCCAGAGCATCATCGGGACCGAGGCGCGGGCGCAGATCATGGAGGCCGAGGGCCGGCTGCCGGACGCCGTGGTGGCCGCGATCGGCGGCGGCAGCAACGCCATGGGCCTGTTCCACCCCTTCCTGGATGACGAGGTCCGGCTGATCGGCGTGGAGGCGGCCGGGCGCGGGCTGGACACGCACGAGCACGCGGCGAGCCTTAGCCGCGGCCGCCCCGGCGTGCTGCACGGCAACCGGACGTATTTGCTACAGGACGCGGACGGTCAAATTCAGGAGGCGCACAGCATCAGCGCCGGGCTGGACTATCCGGGTATCGGGCCGGAACATTCCTGGCTCCACGAGATCGGCCGCGTGGAGTATGTGGCGGCCACGGATCAGGAGGCGCTGGACGCGTTCCAGCTGTGCACGCGAACGGAGGGCATCATCCCCGCGCTCGAGCCGGCGCACGCCATCGCCCACGTGGCCAAGCTAGCCCCGGCGCTAGGCCCCGACGCCGTCATCGTCATGAACATGTGCGGGCGCGGCGACAAGGACATCTTCACCGTGGCCGAGCATCTGGGGGTCCGGCTGTGACGTGCGTTCTTCCCCCTCTCCCCTCGGGAGAGGGCCGGGGTGAGGGAGGCTGCAGGGGCCGGCCTCCGTCGCCTGCACGCCACACAAGGGCCAGCGCCGCTCATTCCCCTCACCCCCACCCTCTCCCGGAGGGAGAGGGGGCGGGCTGTTCTTTGATTGAGGCCGGCTCGTGAGCCGCATCGCCGCCCGGTTCGCCGCCCTCCGTCACGAAGGCCGCGGCGCGCTGATCCCGTTCCTCGAGGCCTACGACCCGGACCTCGCCACCAGCGCCGCCATCCTGGCCGGCATGCCCGGCGCCGGCGCCGACCTGATCGAGATCGGCATGCCGTTCACCGACCCCATGGCGGACGGCCCGACCATCCAGGCCGCCGGCCTGCGCGGGTTGAAGGCCGGCGCCACGCTGGCGCGCACGCTGGACATGGTGCGCGTGTTCCGGCAGCAGGATCACGCGACCCCCGTGATCCTCATGGGCTACCTCAACCCCATCGACAGCTATGGCCCGCCCGAGTTCTGCGCCGACGCCGCCGAGGCCGGGGTGGACGGCTTGATCGTCGTGGACCTCCCGACCGAGGAGGCGGACCTGCTGGTGCCGCACGCCCGGCAGCGGGGGCTCGATTTCATCCGGCTCATCGCCCCCACCACGGACGACGCCCGCCTGCCGCTAGTGCTCGAAGGCAGCAGCGGCTTCGTCTATTACGTCAGCATCACCGGCATCACCGGCACCGTCAGCGCCACGATGGCGAGCCTCGAGGCCGCCATGCCGCGCATCCGGGCGGTAACGGACCTGCCGATCGCCATCGGCTTCGGCATCCGAACCCCGGTGCAGGCGGCCGAGGCCACGCGGGTCGCGGACGGGGCCGTGGTCGCCTCCGCGCTGATCGAGACGCTGGCCAAGAGCCTGGTGGACGGTGCGGCCGGGCCCGATACGGTGCGGCTCGTGCTGGACCAGGTGCGCGCCCTGGCCGAGGGCGTCCGGCATGCAAGGGTGATGGCGTGAGCTGGCTAACCGAGTATGTCCGCCCGAAGATCCGCACCCTTTTGGGCCGGCGCGAGGTCCCGGACAATCTGTGGCAGCAATGCCCGCAATGCCAGACCATGCTGTTCACCCGCGACCTCGAGCGGAACTGCAAGGTATGCACCAGCTGCGGCCACCATCTGCGCCCCACCGCGTCCGAGCGGCTGGCCTATACGCTGGATGACGGCTTCACCCGGATCGAGCTGCCGCGCGCCCCGGCCGATCCGCTGAAGTTCAAGGATAGCAAGAAATACATCGACCGGCTGAAGGAAGCGCGCGACCGCACCGGGCTCGAGGACGCGATCCTGGTGGCACACGGCAGCATCCTTGGTCAGCGTGCGGTCGTGGCCGCCATGGCGTTCGAGTTCATGGCCGGCACCATGGGGGCGGCCCTGGGTGAGGCGATCGTCGCCGCCGCGCGCCTGGCAGTGCTGCAGCAGGCGCCGCTGATCGTCTTCACCGCCAGCGGCGGCGCCCGTATGCAGGAGGGGGCCGTGAGCCTCATGCAGATGCCGCGCACGACCATCGCGACGCAGATGGTTAAAGAGGCCGGCCTGCCGTTCATCACCGTGCTGACCGATCCCACCACGGGCGGCGTCACCGCGAGCTTCGCCATGCTGGGCGACCTACAGATCGCCGAGCCCGGCGCCCTGATCGGCTTCGCCGGCAGCCGGGTGATCGAGCAGACGGTGCGCGAAACCCTGCCGGAAGGGTTCCAGCGGGCCGAATACCTGCTGGAGCACGGCATCCTCGACATGGTCGTGCCGCGGACCGAGCTGCGGGAGACGCTGGCGCGTGTGCTGGGATTGCTCATGCCCGGCGGGTTGGGCGTCCGCACCCCGGAAGCGGCTTGAATCACTCGGCGCGGATCGAGCCGGTGATCGACCGGCTGCACCGGCTGCACCCCAGGCTGATCGACCTCAGCCTCGACCGGCTGCTGCGGTTGCTGGAGCGGTTGGGCCACCCGGAGCGGCGCCTGCCGCCGGTGCTGCATGTGGCCGGCACCAACGGCAAGGGCAGCACCTGCGCCGTGCTGCGCGCGCTGGCGGAGGCGGCCGGGTCCCGCGTGCACGTTTACACGTCGCCGCATCTGGTCCGCTTCAACGAGCGGTTCCGGGTGGCCGGGCAGCTCGTGTCGGACCAAGCAATGGCGGATATGTTCGAGCATGTGGAGCGGGTGAACGACGGCGCGCCCATCACCGTGTTCGAGGTCATCACCGCCGTGGGATTCGCCCTGTTCGCCGAAACGCCGGCCGACCTGCTGGTGCTGGAGGTCGGGCTCGGCGGGCGCGGGGACGCCACCAACGTGATCGGCCGCCCGGCCGCGTCGGCCATCACGTCGATCTCGATCGACCACCGGGAGCTGCTGGGTGACACGCTGGCGCTGATCGCGGCGGAGAAGGCGGGCATCATCAAGCCCGGCGCCCCCGTCATCACCGGGGCGCAGCCGGACGAAGTGCTGCATGTGCTGCAGGATCATGCCGACCGGGCCGGCACACGCCTGCTGGCGCGCGGGCGGGACTGGGACGTGCAATTGGGCGCCACGGGCCTCATTTTCACGGACGGCGCCGGCGTGATCGAGGCGCCGCGGCCCGGCCTCATTGGCGCGCATCAGGCGGACAATGCCGGGATCGCGCTCGCACTGCTACGGGCGTCTCACCAGGCATTCGAACCGGCAGGCCTCCGCGCCGCGACCTGGCCGGCCCGGCTCCAGCGTTTGCAGGGGCCGGTGGCCGGCCTGGCGCCGCCGGGGTGGGAGGTGTGGCTGGATGGCGGGCACAATCCCGGCGCGGGGGTGGTGCTGGCGGACCAGTCGCGGGAGTGGGCGGACCGCCCGCTGCACCTCGTGGTGGGCATGAAGCAGTCCAAGGACGCGACGCTGTTCCTCCAGCCGCTGCTGCCGCATGCCGCCGGCGTCTGGGCGGTGCAGGAGCCGGGGCAGCATTTGGCGCTGAGTGTCGATGAAATCATCGCCGCGTCCGGCGGGGCGGCCCGGCCCGGCCCGGATGTGGCCGGCGCACTCCGTCAACTCACGGGCGAGCCGGGACGCGTGCTGATCTGCGGCAGTTTGTATTTGGCGGGGGAAGTGCTGAAGTACGAAGGTTTTTGATGCACCGGGGGTTGGCGTGGGGCAGAACGTCCCAAGTGTGATGATGCTGCGGGTTTGCCGCCCGGCCGGCCTACCCAGAGTGAGAGTGTGATGGACGGTCCAGACCTGCCGCCAGTGCCCAAGCTGCGCGCGACACCCGGGGAGGGTCGGGGCGCCCCTGTCGAGCTCGGGCATGCGACGGCGCTGGTGCTGCGCCATGGCGGCATGGAGCTACGCTGGTTCGCTCCCACAGGCCACGATCCGCAAACGCCGCATGACCGGGACGAGATCTACTTTATCGTATCCGGAACCGGCGTGTTCATGCGCGCCCGGGATGCCTTGCCATTGGATGACGTAACGCTACCGCTACGGGGTGAGGAGCGCGTGCCGTTCGGACCCGGTGACGTCCTGTTCGTGGCCGCCGGCACGGTGCACCGGTTCGAGCAATTTTCGGCTGATTTCGCCAGTTGGATCGTGTTCTATGGGCCCGAGGGCGGAGAGCCGGATTGACCATCGAGATCGGCCGGTTCGGCCCAAAGGACCGGGCACGCTGGACCGATCTGTGGCGTGCCTACCTCGACTTCTATAGCACGACGATGCCGCAAGCGGTGTATGACCACACCTGGGCGCGCATCCAGGCCGACCAGGTCATGCACGCATTCGCGGCGCGGTGGGACGGCCAAATCATCGGCCTCACGCATTTCCTCTATCACGAGAGCGGCTGGACCCTGACCCCGGCCTGCTATCTACAGGACCTGTATGTCGACCCCGCCCTCCGCGGCGGCGGCGCCGGGCGCGCCTTGATCGAGGCTGTAGGCGCGGATGCGCGCGTACGCCAGACGACCCGCATGTATTGGCTGACGCAGGACCATAATACGGCGGCGCGGGTGCTGTATGACCGTGTCGCAAAGCATAACGGGTTCTTGCGCTATGATTTTGCGCTAAGCTAGCTATAAATAGTCCAGTATTCGGACACAGTATACACCGTCATCGCGAGCCCGCTTGGGCGTGGCGATCCAGGGTGACAAGCCTGCTCATGGCGCCCTGGATCGCCACGCTGCGCTCGCGATGACATTGAGGGTGCGGGCCTGATTTTACGGCATCCGCCGCCTCAGCACGCCTAGCATTTGGCGAAAATCCAGCCCGCCCAAGGCCTGCCCGGCCACGGCGTACACGCCCAGGCCGAAGCCCACCAGCGCCGCCAGCGCGACCCAGCGTTCGCCCGGAAGGTCATGCAGCAGGCCGGCGACGCCCGCGAACACCGCCGCATGGCCCCAGATCAGCGCGCCCGCCATCGCCAGCGCCGCCAGGGCCATGCGCGGAAGGCGGCGGCGGAGGCGGCCGTCAAAGGCGAGCTGACCGCGGCGGCTGAGCACCACGCCCAGGCAGATCACGTTGAAGATGGACGAAAGGCTGGTCGCCAGCGCCGGGCCCATATGCTGCAGCGGCACCATGAACAGCAGGTTCAGCGTAAGGTTGAGCGCGATGGCGATGAAGCCGATGCGGACCGGGGTGCCGGTGTCGCCATGGGCGAAGAAGGCCGGGACGAGCACCTTCAGCACCACGAACGCCGGCAAGCCCAGCGAGTAGGCGGCCAGGGATTGCGAGCTGAGCAACGCCGCCGTGGCGTCGAACGCGCCGCGTCCGAACAGCACGCTCATGATCGGCCCACCCACCACGCCGAGCGCCAGGGCCGCGGGCAAGGTCAGCGCCAGGCTGATCTCCAGCGCCCGGTTCAGCGTCTCCCGCGCCTCCGCCACCAGCCCCGACCGCGCCTGACGCGACAGCAGCGGAAGCAGCGCCGTCCCGATCGCGGTGCCGATCACGCCGAGCGGCAGCTGGTTGACCCGGTCCGCATAGTATAGGTACGACGCCGAACCCGGCGGCAACCAGGTCACGATCCAGATATCGACCGTGAGGTTCAGCTGCGTCACCCCCGCCCCCACCAGCCCCGGCGCCATGCGGCGGAACAGCACGCGCATCCGGGGCGTAAGGCGCGGTCGCGGAAAATGCAGCGTCATCCCGGCCTTCCGCACCGCCCAGATCAGCAACAGCAGCTGCAGCACGCCGGAGATGGTGACGCCCCAGGACAACGAATGCCCGATGCTGGACACGTAGGGCGTGAGCAGGAACATCGCCGCGATCGACACGCCGTTGAACACCAGGGGCGCCGCCGCCGCCGCCGCGAACCGGTCGAGCCCGTTCAGCACGCCGGACAGCAGCGCGGCCAGGCAGATCAGGAACAGGTAGGGGAAGGTGATGCGCGCCAGCTCGGTCGTGAGCTCCAGCTTGCCGGGCTCATCCCCAAAACCGGACGCCAGCGCCCGCATGATCTGCGGCATGAACAGCTCACCTAGGATGGTGAGGCCCAGGAGCCAGAACGCCAAGACGGCGATGGTCTCCTCGGCGAACTGCTTGGCCGGGCCGGGCCCCTCGGTGGCGAGCACCCCGGTGAATTCCGGCACGAAGGCGGCGTTGAACGCACCCTCGCCGAACAGGCGGCGGAATAGGTTCGGCAGGCGCAGGGCCACGAAGAATGCATCCGCCACCGGCCCCGTGCCGGCGAAGTAGCCGATCAGCATGTCCCGTAGGAAGCCGAACGCGCGGCTCAGCATGGTCCAGCCGCCGACGGTCACGATACCGCGCAGCATCTATTCGTCCCTGGGCGGGCGGGCGAGCAGGCTGGCGATGGCTTGATCGAGCGTCATGCTTCCTTGTAGCAGGGCCGCCACCGCGGCACAGACCGGCAATTCGGTATCGCCCGCGCGCTGCGTCAGGGCCGGGGCGGTGGCCGCGCCCTCGGCCACGCCGGTTAGCCCGGCGAGTGCATCCGCCACCGCCGCGCCCCGGCCCAGCGCCAGGCCGAGCTGATAGTTGCGGCTCGCGCCTCCCGTGCAGGTCAGCAATAGGTCGCCCAGGCCGGACAGACCGGCCACCGTCTCGGCCCGTCCGCCGAGCGCCACCACCAGCCGGCCCAGCTCGGCCAGGCCCCGCGTGATCAGCGCCGCCCGAGCATTTTCGCCGAGGCCCGCGCCCATGACGGCCCCGGCCGCGATGGCAATGACGTTCTTGGCCGCGCCGCCCAGCTGCGCGCCGACCGGATCGTCGTTGCCGTACAACCGGAACGTCGGGCCGGCGAGCAAGTGCAGCAGCGCCTCCCGCAGCGCCGGGCTGCCGGCGGCAATCACGGCGGCGGCGGGCAGGCCATCGGCGACCTCATGCGCGAAATTGGGCCCGGTCAGGATCGCGCTCGGCACGCCCGGATGCAGCGCCGCCAGCACCTTCGCCGGCAGCAGCCCGGTCCCGGCCTCGATCCCCTTCATGCACAGCACCACCGGCGCGGGCGGGCGCCAGCCGGTCAGCACGGCCCGCATGTGCTGCGTGGGGACGGCCAGGATCACGGCGTCCGCCGCCTCCGGCAAGGTGCCCGTGATGGCGATCGACGCCGGCAGCACGGTGCCGGGCAGGCGGGCGTTGCGCCTGGTGTCCAGCAGCGGGCCCGGGTGGCGCGCCCACAGCGTGACCTCCCGCCCCAGCCTTGCGGCGTGCAGGGCCAGCGCCGTCCCCCACGCCCCGGCGCCGACCACCGCGACGCTATTCATCGGTCAAGTGCAGAACGGCGTGGCCTGGGCCGGCGCCGCCGAGCCGGCGCTGCAGCGCGGACAGGATAGGCCCGGCCGCGTCCGCAAACCCGAACGGCGCATTGCGCACCAGGAGGCCGCAGCCGTTCAGCGCCGTGGGGTCGGTCGGCGCGTGCCACCACAGCTCCGCCGCCATTACGTCCCGCAGCCCGGCCAGCCGGACGCTCTCGTGGAACGTGGTCACGGGGCTGCGGTGTTTGATTGGATACCAGGCGGCATAGACGGCCGAACCCCAGCGCGCGGCGCCGGTACGGAGGCCTTGGACCACCCGCTCGAACTCGCCCGGCGCTTCGTACGGCGGATCGATCAGCACCAAGCCGCGCTTGGCCGCGGGCGGCAGCAGGGCGCCGAGCGCGTCATACCCGTCCCGCAGATGCACGGCCGGCCCGCCCCGTCCGGCCCAGCGGCGCAGCACGCGGTGGTCCTCGGGATGCAGCTCGCAACAGACCAGGCGGTCCTCGGGCCGGAGCAACGCCCGGATCAGCGCGGGCGAGCCGGGGTATAGGCCAAGCCGCTCCACCAGCGCCACATACTCCCGTAGCGCAGGCGGCGGCTCGTGCAGCAGGCGGGCGATGCCGGCGTGCCACTCGCCGGTGCGCTCGGCCTCTGCGTTCAGGTCATAGGTCCCGACCCCGGCATGTGTGTCCAACACGAACACCGGCGCCGGCTTGCGCAACAGGGCCTGCATCAGCCAGACCAGCAGTGCATGCTTCATACAGTCCGCGGCGTTGCCGGCGTGGAAAGCGTGGCGGTAGTTCACGCCGCCACCTCCTCCAGCGGCCAGCGCGGCCGGGGCGCGAGGTCGAGCGGCTCCGTGAGACCCAGCCGCAACCGCTCCTGCCCGGCCCAGGCCACCATGACGGCGTTGTCCGTGCAGAGCCGGATCGCCGGCGCCAGCAAAGCAAGCCCGTGCCCGGACGCGACACGCTGCAGCGCCGCCCGAACGGCTTGATTGGCCGCGACCCCGCCCGCGACGACCAGGGCGGTGGTGCCGGGCAGCATGCCCAAGGCGTGCTCCGCCCGGTCCGCCAGCACGTCGGCCACCGCCGCCTGGAACCCGGCCGCTATGTCGGCCGGCGCGGCCTCGTTCTTGGCCAGCAGCCGCGCGACCGCCGTCTTCAGGCCGGAGAAGCTGAAGTCGCAGCCGTCCCGCCCCAGCAAGGGACGCGGCAGCGCCACCGGCGTGCCCTGCGCCGCCAGCCGCTCGACCGCCGGGCCGCCGGGCCAGGCGAGGCCCAGCAGCTTGCCGACCTTGTCGAACGCCTCGCCCACCGCATCGTCGATGGTGCCACCCAGCTTGCGGTAGCGGCCCACCCCCTCCACCGCCACGCACTGGCAATGCCCGCCCGACAACAGCAACAGCAAGTACGGGAACTCCGCCGCGCCGCCAGCGCCGGGCAGCCGTGCCGTGAGTGCATGCGCTTCGAGGTGATTGATGCCCAGGAACGGCAGGCCCTGACCGAGTGCGATGCCCTTGCCGACACCGGCGCCGACGATCAGGCCGCCGATGAGCCCCGGCCCACAACTCGCTGCGATCGCTGCCAAATCGCCGAAGCCAAGCCCCGCATCCTGCATGACCGCCTGCACGAGGGCCGGCAGCTGCAGCAGGTGCGCGCGGGCGGCGATTTCCGGCACCACGCCGCCAAACGGCGCGTGTTCCGCCAGCTGGGACAGCACACGCTCGGCGAAGATATGTCCGTCCGCGCCGACGATCGCCGTCGCCGTCTCGTCACACGACGATTCGATGCCAAGTATCGGAAGGCCGAAAACGGGTCGTGTGGTGCGCAAACGCGAAGCCTTTCCAACGGCGGCCTGATCTCATAGGACATTCGGATGCCTGACGCCCAGCCCGGCGACGTCGTGTCGCACCCCAGCCGCCATCAGGGCGCAAGCCACCATGGCCGCGCCTTGCCGCTACGCGTCGGCACGCGCGGCTCCCCGCTGGCGCTGACGCAGACCCGCATGTTCCTATCCCTGCTGGGCCGCTTCTGCCCGGTGCTAGCCCCCGGCCTCGACCACGACCAGGTCTTCGCGCAGCACGTGATCCGCACGACGGGTGACGCGGTGCAGGACCGCAGCCTGGCCGATATCGGCGGTAAGGGCCTGTTCAGCAAGGAAATTCACGAGGCGCTGCTCGACGGGCGCATCGATTTCGCGGTGCATAGCCTGAAGGACCTGGAGACCGAACTTCCGGCCGGAATCGTGCTGGCCTGCACGTTGAAGCGGGAGGATGCGCGCGACGCGCTGATCCTCGGCCCGCAATGCCGGCCCGCGCGCGATGGCGAGCCGCTGTCGGTGCTGCCGCCCGGCGCGCTGATCGGCACCAACTCGCTCCGGCGGCAGGCGCAGCTGCTGCACGCCCGCCCCGACCTTCGCATGACGCTGCTGCGCGGCAACGTGCAGCCGCGCATCGCCAAGGTGCGGCGTGGCGATTGCGATGCGAGCCTGCTGGCGCTAGCGGGCCTTCGCCGGCTGGGGCTGGAGGATGAGCTGGTCCTGGCGCTCGACCCGGACGCCATCGTGCCGTCGGCCGGGCAGGGCATCGTCGGCATCACGATTCGCGCCGATGACGAAGCGCTGCACCGGCTGCTGTCTGGGGTCGAAGATTTGAAGGCGCGTGCCGTGTCCACCGCGGAGCGGTCGCTGCTGGCGTCATTGGACGGATCGTGCCGGACGCCGATCGGCGGGCATGCGCGGCTGCTGCCGGGGTCCGGCGACGCTGCGCCGATGCTGCATTTGACCGGCCTGGTCGCGCGCCCGGACGGGTCGTTTCTGCTGAAGCGGTCACTGACGGGCGCGGCGGCGGACGCGGCACGGCTAGGCGCGGAGTTGGGGCACAGCCTGCGCCGGGACTCGCCGCGGGACATCTTTGCTGGATAGACGAACGGTCCTGATCACCCGCCCGCCGCCCGAGGCGGAGGAGACGGCGGCGCAAGTGGCGGCCTTGGGGTGGAAGCCGTTGATCACCCCGCTGTTTCATGTCCGGCCTTTGCCGTTCCGGGCGGCGGCGGCGCAGGCGGTCCTGGTCAGCAGCGGTAATGCATTGGCCTCACTGCCGCCAGGCTGGCATGGCACCCCCATGCTGGCCGTGGGTGACCGTACCGCGGCGCGGGCGCAGGCGATGGGGTTTCAGCAGGTCGTCAGCGCAGATGGCGATGCGGCGGCGCTGGTTGCGCTCACGCAGAGGCGGTTTCCGTCCGGGACCACGCTGTTGCTAGCGGCCGGGCGCGGCCAGGGGCATGCGCTTGCGGCGGCATTGCGGGCAGCGGGGTATCGGGTGCACCGCCGCGTGACGTATGCGACCGGTCCGGTGCCGCGCTTGCCGCATTTGGCGGCCGAGGCCCTTACCACCGGCCGGGTACGCGCCGTCCTGTTCTTATCAGCCGAGACGGCGCGCATCTTCCGCCGCGTCTTGCCAGATTGCCTCCGGACGGCGCTGTGCGAGGTTGACGCTTTAGCGATTGCCGGCCCGGCCGCGTTGGTGTTGAACGACTTACCCTGGCGTCAACTGCGAGTGTCGGGTAAGCCGACAGTCGAACGTGTACTGGCACTGCTATGAGCGATCCGATCGACCCGTCCCCCAGCACTCCCGTCGCGGCACTGGATCCGGCCGCAGCCACGCCGCGGATCACGGCACCGCCGGAACGTGCGCGGGTCGAGCCGTCGGAGAAGCATACCAGCGCGCTGCCCTTGCTGTATCTGCTGGGGTTCGTGGTCCTGGTGCTCGCGGTGGGCTATTTGTATCTGCACCCGCCGGGCGACCTGCAGCAGGCCGAGAATGCGACCAGTGCCAAGCTGGAGGCATTGGCCGGGCGGGTGGATCAGCTGGAGAAGCGCCCGGTCGCCGATCTCGCCGCCTACGATAGGCGTTTTGCGGGAATTGAGAGCCGGCTCGCCGGGCTCGAGGCTCGTCCGGTGCCGGTGCCGACGGATCTGGCGCCGCTTACGTCGAAGCTGGATGGGCTGAGCGGGAAGCTGGATGCGACCGCCGGTAAGATCGATACCGGCGCCGCCGCGCTCACGGGCCGGCTGGATACGCTCGAGAAGCGGTTGGTGGATGCGGAGAAGCTGGCGCAGTCCGGCGCCGATACCGCGTCCGCGACCGCAGCCCAGGTCGATAGCAAGCTGGGCGCGGCCGCCGGGGCGGTCGATGCGAAGCTCGCTCAGGTCGATGCCAAGATCGGCTCTGCCACCGGGGCGCTGGACGCGAAGCTTGCGCAGACCACGGCTCAACTCGGGTCGCAGGTCGATGCCAAGCTTGCGCAATCCAATGCGCAGCTGGGCTCGCAAGTGGACGCCAAGGTTGGTTCCGCAACCGGTGCGCTCGATGCGAAGCTGGCGCAATCGGCCGCGCAAGTGAATTCCCAAGTGGAGGCGAAGCTTGGAACCATGACCGAGACGGCCCGGCGGCTAGCCTCCTTCCAGGCCGCAGGCGCGGCGCTGGAAGCGGGGCAGAAGCTGGGGCCGATCCCGGGTGCGCCGCCGGCGCTGGCGCGGTTCGCGGACCGGGCGCCGCCGACCGAGTTCGCGCTCCGCCAATCGTTCGGCCCCGCCGCGGACGCCGCCCTGCGCACGAGCCAGCCGGTGGTGAGCCAGGATAAGCCCTTCCTCGACCGGCTATGGACGCGGGCGCAGTCGTCCGTCTCGGTGCGCGAGGGCGACCACGTCCTGGTGGGCGACCCGGTGGCGGGCATGCTGGGCCAGGCGCGAAAGGCGCTGGACGGCGGCGATCTGGCGGCGGCGCTCGCGGCATTGCAGGGTTTGCAGGGTGCGCCGAAGGAGGCGATGGCCGATTGGATCGGCCAGGCCCAGGCGCTGCTCGACGCCCGGGCGGCGGTGGCGCAGCTTGCGGCGCACGGCTGATGCGCGCTGTCATCAAATTCGTCATCCTCGCGGCGCTGGCCGTTGCGCTGGCGTGGTGGGTGGCGGGGCTGACCGGCACGGTGGCCATTACGGTCGGGACCTACGCGGTCGAGACGACGACGCCGGTGGCCATCTTGCTGGCCTCCATCGCATTCCTGGTGCTGTATCTAGTGGTGCGCGGATTGGGTTTGCTGTTCAGCGCACCCCGCCGGTTAAAGCGGGCGAATGAACGGCGGCACCGGGCGGGCGGGGACCGGGCGGTCACCCGGGCGCTTGTGGCGCTGGCCGCCAATGACCCGGACCGGGCGCAAGAGGAGGCGGCGCGCAGTGCGCGGCTGCTGGGGGCCACCCCGCTCACGCTCTTGCTGCAAGGCCAGGCGTATCGCCAAGCCGGGCGGGAGCACGAGGCTGAGGCGGCGTTTCAGCAATTGACGCGGGTGAAGGGCGGAGCCTTGCTCGGCCACCGCGGCCTGTTGCAGATCGCGACCGGCAAGGGCGATTGGGACACGGCCAATGCCGCCGCGCTCGGTGCGGAAGCGGCGTACCCCGGCGCTAGCTGGGTGCGGCAGGAGCGGAAGCAGCTCGCGCTCCGCACCGGCGCTTACCGGGACGCGCTTCGCCTGGCGGGGGACGAGGACCGGGCGGGCCTAGCCATCGCCGCCGCCGATGCCGAGGCGGACGACACGGAGGCGCTGCGGCTGGCCAAGCAGGCCTTTAATGCGGACCCGGCGCTAACGCCGGCCGCGCTGGCTTACGCGACCCGGTTGCGCAAGGCCGGGCGGGAAAAGGCGGCGCTCGATGTGCTGCGCCGGGCGTGGGTCAAGCAGCCGCATCCGGATCTGGCCGCCGAGGCGATGGCGCCCGTGACCGACAAGCTGAAGCGGGTCAATGCCGCCAAGGCGCTGGCCAACGCCAACCCGTCGCACCCGGAGAGCATGCTGCTGCTGGCGCAGGCGGCGCTGGACGCCGGGCTCACGGCCGAGGCGCGGCAACACGCGGCGGCGGCGCAGAAGGCCGGGCTGAAGCAGCGCCGGCTGTTCGTGCTCATGGCCGATATTGCGGAAAAGGACGGCCAGGGGGCCGAGGCGCAGGAGGCGTGGCGTCACGCGAGCACGGCCGAGCCGGACCCCGTGTGGCGCTGCGGCCAGTGTGCCAGCGTGCACGGCGCCTGGCACCCGGTCTGCCCCGCGTGCTCCACCCCGGGAAAGATCGCCTGGGTGCAGCCGGACGCTCAAGCCCCGGTATCCCTAGCGCGGATCGGCACGGCGGTCGAGGGCATCACTGGGTGAGCTTGTATTCAGAGGGCTCATCCGGCGTGTGCGGCGATCTGCCGGGTTATGAAGGCCGCGTGCTGTTGATCGTGAACACCGCCTCCCGTTGCGGGTTTACGCCACAATACGCGGGCTTGCAGACGCTCTATGACAGCTACTCCGGGCGCGGCCTGGCGGTGCTCGGCTTTCCCTGCGACCAATTCGGCCATCAGGAGCCGGGGCCGGATGCGGAGATCCAGACGTTCTGTAGCACCAATTATGGGGTGACCTTCCCGATCTATCCCAAGATCGACGTGAACGGGCCCAAGGCGGATCCGCTGTTCGTATATCTGAAGCAGCAAAAGGGCGGTCTGCTGGGCCGCGCGATCAAGTGGAACTTTACCAAGTTCCTGATAGACCGCAGCGGTGCCGTTCTAAAGCGCTATCCGCCGACCACGGCGCCCGCCTCTCTGACCCCGGCGATCGAGGCGGCGCTGGGCTGAGCGCGGCGTTCGCGTCCGGCGAAGCGCTGCATGAGCGCCATCCCCTGCGTCTCGACCTGGGTAAGCCAGCCGGTGTAGAACCGTTTGGCCGTCGATTGCCAAAAGGCGGGGCGGAGCGCGGCGGGGTCGAGCTGTGCCACTGCACAACTCAGATCAGGCTCGGTTAAGGTGCGAAAATAGTGCTTCGGCCGGGGCGCCGGAGCAGCCGCCTGCCCTGAAGCCACGCGTGCCAAATCCCGCCGGTATTCCCGAAGGAGCGAGTCCGGGCTGTATTCCGGGTGGCCTTGAAGGAACAAGAACAGGTCGTCACTCTCCCGGGTGAACATATCCACCCCGGCTTCCTCCGACCGGGCCAGGATGCGGTAGCCGGCGGACGACAGTTCATGCTCTGATAGGTCGTAAAGCCGGGAGTGCGGGACCTGCCATTGTTGAGGCAAGCCGTTCGTCACCGGGTGTGGGCTCGTACGAGTACAGGTAAAGACGCCGGTAAGTTTCTGGTCGAGTCTGCGCCGGTTGACGCCGTCGAGCCGCCGGACGGCCGCGTGTGCGGCGAGGCAGGACCATAGCGTAGGAACGGCGTGCGAGACGGCGAAATCCACGAGGGATGCGAACGCGTCCCAATACGGCTCATCCTCGAGGCGGGAATGCCCCGGCTCGGTCCCGGTGACGATCAGTCCGTCGAGCCGCGTGCCGGATATGCGGCTGAACGGTTCATACTCGGCTTCGATGATGGCAGAACCCCAGTCACTCCGCCTCACGCCGGGTAGGGCGATGCGGCGAATGTGTACGGGGCGGGACTCGCTGGCGCCGTTCAGCACACGGTTGAACTGCCGCTCGGTCGCGCGCAGGGCCGCGTCCGGCATGTTGTTCACCAGCCCGATGACGAGAGGCCGGCCGGTTCCGTCAGGCATGCTCGAGCGCCGGGACAGGCTGGCCCGCGGCGGCGACCGCGAGCGCCTGGTCGAGGTCCGCCAGCAAATCATCCGGATGTTCGATGCCGATGCTGAGGCGGACGGTTTCGGGCGTGACGCCGGCCCGCACTTGGTCTGCCGGCGGCATCTGCCGGTGCGTGGTGGATGCAGGGTGGCAAGCAAGCGACTTGGCGTCACCGAGGTTTACCAGCCGTTTGAAGAGGCCGAGCGCGTCATAGAACCGCACTCCAGCCTCGTATCCGCCACGGACGCCGAACGTCATCAGCGAACATGCACGTCCGCCGAGGTAGCGCTGCAGCAGGCTATGATAGGGGCTGTCTGGGAAACCGGCGTAGTTGACCCAGGCCACGCGCGGATCCGCCCGGAGTGCGTGCGCGACGATGGCAGCATTGGAGATGTGCCGGTCGAGCCGGACGGCCAACGTCTCAATCCCCTGTAGCAACAGGAAGGCGCTGAGCGGGGACATCACGGCGCCGGTGGTACGCTGGTACACGCTGCGCGCGCGGGCGATGAACGCCTCGGCGCCGAAATGCTGAGTATAGACCAGTCCGTGATACGACGCGTCCGGACTGGTGAACTGAGGAAAGCGCCCGGCATTCGCGTGCCAGGGAAAGCGTCCGCTATCGACGATGGCGCCGCCCAGCGTCGTGCCGTGCCCGCCCATGAACTTGGTAAGGGATTGCACGACGATATCCGCCCCATGCTCGAACGGGCGGAGCAGCATGGGCGTCGGCACGGTGTTGTCCACGACCAGGGGCACGCCGTGCCGGTGCGCGATGTCAGCCAGGGCGGCGATATCGGTGATGTTGCCGGCGGGGTTACCGACGCTTTCGCAAAACACGGCCGCCGTGCTGCCATCGATCGAGGCGGCGACGTCCTCCGGCGCGTCGCTCTGGGCGAAGCGGGTTTTGATCCCCAGCCGCGGCAGGGTGTGGGCGAACAATGTGTGTGTGGTGCCGTAGAGTTGCGGCACGGTGACCACGGTACGCCCGCAATCGGCGAGGTTGAGGATGGCGTAGTGCGTGGCCGCCTGGCCTGAGCTGACGCAAAGCGCGGCAACTCCGCCTTCGAGCGCGGCCACCCGGCGCTCGAGCACATCGACGGTCGGGTTGCTGATGCGGCTGTAGCGGAAGCCATCCGCCTCCAGGTTGAACAGCGCCGCCCCGTGCTCAGCGCTGTCGAACTCGTAGGCGGCGGTTTGATAGATCGGCACTGCGACGGCCCGGGTTCCGGGATCGCCATCGTAGCCGCCATGGACCGCGATGGTGTCCCGGTGCATGCGTGTTAGCGGCTTTGCGCCGATAGCGTCGGTACGGCCTGCAGTAAGAGATCCCGGAATGCGGTCCAAAGCGGGGTGATGCTCTCATCGGGCGGCAAATGCCGGCTTAATGCCCCGTGCCCGGCGTCCGGGTCACTGTCGAAGCGGATGTGCTCGGTCAAGAAATGCTTGAAGCCTTGCAGGAGCGATCCGTCCCAGTGCGGAGCGGTCAGGAATGCGTGGAAAACTGCCTCCAACCCGCCATCCTCATACGACGAGATGCTGAGCGCCTGCGTCTCGGCCGGCAATGCGCGGGTGGTGCGGAGATACTCACCGCCGAAACCCTCCAGCCGCGAGCGCCGCTCGGCCGGCAAAGGCTCCCGGCACAGGACCCGGCGCATGAACTCATCATGGTTCATGCGTTCACCCGGTGAAGCAACGCCGGGCCATGGCGATAGATTGTTTGTGGCGCATTCTTCCCGCGCGAGACGCTGCAGGTTCTCGTCTTCAGGATGAAGCTTCAGGGCTGCCTTCAGACTTTCGCGAAACTGGATGGAAAAGAAGTAATAGGCCCACGCAACATCCTTGAGGTCCTCCTTCGTCAGACTGCTCCAGGCCATGGCGACGATCTCGTCAACCACAACGTTATAGGGACTGCGAACCATAGCGTTCATAGCGGAGCCTTCATCTAGCGTTGCCTGCGCTACAACTTATACGCGAAATTCCAATGCAAGCCAAGCTTTTCATGTGCCCCGAAGTGAAGCACGGGTCAAAATTTGTCACTGGTCAGCGAGCTAAACAGCACGTCGATATGTGGCAATCTTAATAAGTTGGCGGACCCGAGACGATTCGAACGTCCGGCCTCTGCCTTCGGAGGGCAGCGCTCTATCCAGCTGAGCTACGGGTCCAGAAGACGGTCATAGCCCAACTCCGGACCGCCCGCCAATCCCCTACATGTGACGTCAGTGTAATCGACGGCCCCGGCCGGCTCTGGCATCGTGCCGGTCCACATCAGGGCAATGGCACCATGGGTATGAAGACTCCAACAAAAGAAGTCGTGGTCGATCATTCCAAGTTTCCGATCTTCGCCATCGCGGAAAAGCGTTGGCCTGCGCACAAGGATGATTGTAGCGGATACGTCCGCGCCGTCGCGGCCGATTGCGGGCTGACGCTTGTGGGGCTGGCCAACGGCCTGGTGGATTTCTGGAACGAGCCGCAGTCGGGCTGGGAAAAGCTGGACTCGGCCGCCGACGCGGAAGCCAAGTCCGAGGCGGGGTACCTGGTCGTCGCCGGCAAAAAAGAGGCGGGGCACGGACATGTCGTAATCGTCGTGCCCGGCACATCCTCGCATGGCGATGCGATGGGATATTGGGGCCACCTTCATGGCGTGGGCAAAGAGGACGCGTCCTTGTCCCTGGCGTGGAAGCGGTCCGACCTGAAGCACGTGCAGTATTTCGCCTACCGGCGGATCGATCTGGCGCCGAGGCCATGAGGTCGGCTTTGGCAACGATGCTGTTGCTGCCGGGCTTGTCGCAGGCGGCGTGCCCGCTCCGCACGCTTCATCCTACGGCGCAGGGAGTTCGGCTGGATGGCGGCGTGATGGCTGCGCTGGGCGACCCCGACCATCCGGATCACCCCACTGCTTGGGAGGGTCCGATCGTGTTCAGCGGCGGGCCGGGCGGCTGCACCGTGAGCGATACCGTGGCGGTGATCACCACCCCTATCGTGCTCGCCGGCACCGACATCCTGTATGTCAGCACCTACTCCGGCAGCACCAGCGCCGTGTATGCCGTTGGCGTGCACGATTGCAGCATTCGCTGGACCAGCCCTGCGTTCGAAGGCACGCCGCGCTACACCGGGCATACCCTGCATATCAAAGGCCACGCGGTCACGATCGGCGCCGACTGCCTGCCAGTGAAGCGGCCCTAGCGCAGCCGCGCGCCCCAGGACGCCGCCGCCCCGTCCGCGCCGGACGGGAGCCAGCCGGCGGGATCCCGGGTCCAGGCCAGCACGTCGGCGATCGGCCCGGCCCGGCCCTTGTCCCGCATCAGCAGGTGATAGCCGCCCCAATACAGGCCGCGCCGCACGCCGGGCGGCATGGCCTGCCAGGTCTGCCGCAACGCCGCGTCCGGCACCAGCGTGTCGTTGGCGCCATACAGCACCAGCGTGTTGTCCGGCAGGTGCGCCGCCGCCGCCTGCGCCCCGTCCATCAGGTCATCGAGGCCGCTCAGGCTATCGAAGCGGGTGCGCCGGATCGTCAGCTTGTTTCGGGACAGCGCCAGGAGCGCGTCCCGGTTGTCGCTCGCCCGGACACGAACCGGCAGCTCCGCCCCGGTCACCGTCAGCGCGGGGGTCGCGTGCGTCAGCACCCATAGGCCGCTGGTCAGCACCGCCCCCTGCGTCGCCCGGTCCCACACGGCGGGCGCCAGCAGGATCCAGCCCGCGGCCGGCGGAGGTGACGGCCCGGCCGCGGTCAGCATCAGCACGGCGCCGCCCATGCTCTCCCCCATCGCATAGACCGGGAGGCCGGGATGCCGGGCCGCGAGCTGGCGCAGCATGGTGCCGGCATCCGACACCAGCGCGGGGACGCCGGGCCAGGTGCCGCGCCCGGGCCCGGCGCCGAAGCCGCGCTGATCCGGCGCATAGACCAGCAGTCCGTCTGCCGCGAGTACGGGGGCCGGCAGCTCCCAAGCGTCCCGGCTGTCGTTGAAGCCATGTAGTGCCAGGATGACGCCGCGCACCGGGCCCTGCGGCCGCCATACCCGCACCGGCAGGCGGGCGTCGTCCGGCATGGTGAAAACCTCGTCCGCCACCGCCCGCGCCGGGTCGAGCGGGGCTAGGGTTTGTGACGACGGCAAGCCGGCGCAGCCGCAAACCGCCAACACCATTGAAACCACGCGCAGCAAGCGTATCATGCATTCATCCCACCGAGATTAAGGACCATTATGGCATTTGGTGCCGACACGCCCCACCCCGATGTGGGCACGCCGGAGATCATGCACGTGGATGACCGCGTGGTCGCCTGCGATGGCGGCGAGGGCGGGGCCGGCCATCCATTGGTGTATTTGCGCATCGAACATCGGCAGACATTCTGCCCTTGGTGCTCGCGCATCTTCATTCTGAATCCGGGCGCGGGGGATACAGATCACTGAGCCGCTGCACCTGGTCCTGATCGACGGATCGGGCTACATCTTCCGCGCCTTTCACGCGCTCCCGCCCATGTCGCGGAAGGATGGGACGCCGGTGAACGCCGTGTTCGGGTTCACCAACATGCTCGCGCGGCTGTTGCAGAACCACGAAGGCACGCATATCGCCGTGATCTTCGACGCCGGGCGCACGACGTTCCGCAACGATTTGTACACCGAATACAAGGCGCACCGGCCCGAGCCGGACGCGGAGCTGATCCCGCAATTCCCCCTGGTCCGCGAGGCCACCAGCGCGTTCGGCGTGACAGGGATCGAGCTGGCCAACTGGGAGGCCGACGACCTGATCGCCTCCTATGCGTGCGAGGCGGTGCGGCACGGGGGCCGGGTCACGATCGTAAGCTCGGACAAGGACCTCATGCAGCTCGTGAACGAGCACGTGGTCATGCAGGACCCCATTAAGCAGAAGACGATCGGCCCCGCCGAGGTGCTGGAGAAGTTCGGCGTCCCGCCCGCCAAGGTGATCGACGTGCAGGCCCTGATGGGCGACAGCGTCGACAACGTGCCCGGCGTTCCCGGCATCGGCCCCAAGAACGCCAGCCAGCTGATCAACGAGTTTGGCGACCTCGAGGCCGTGCTGGCCGCCGCACCCGGCATGAAGCCCAGCAAGCGGCGCGACATGCTCATCGAGCATGCGGAGGCGGCGCGGATCAGCCGCAAGCTGGTGGAGTTGTGCTGCGAGGTGCCGCTGCCGGTGCCGATCGAGACGCTGCTGGCGCGCGACCCCGTGCGGCCGGAGCTGGTGACGTGGCTGCTGCAGCAAGGTTTCCGCAGCACCGTGAACCGGCTGGGCCTAGAGGGTCCGGCCCCCGCCGTGGAGGAGCCGCCGCCCGAGGTCGGGCAGGAGGCGTTCGGCGCGTATGAGTGCGTCACCACCGGGGAGCAACTGGCGGCTTGGATCGCGGAGGCGCACCGGGCCGGTCAGGTGGGCTTGCATGTGCAAGGCGACCGGGTGGATGCGCGCCGGGCGGTGCTGCTGGGCGTGGGCCTCGCAGTCGCGCCGGGCCGGGCGTGCTACGTGCCGCTGGATCACTCGGCGCCTGGCATGCTGGAGGAGCCCTCGGTGTTTGCGCAGGTGCCGCTTGCCGAGGGGATGGCTTTGCTGGGCCCGCTGCTGGCCGACCCGTCGGTGCTGAAGATCGCCCATGACGCGAAGGCCGCGTTGCTGACCCTGGCCCGCGCCGGGGTGACGCTCACGCCCGTCGATGATGTGATGATGATGTCCTATGCGCAGGAGGCCGGGGCGCACGGGCATACGCTGGCAGACCTGGCCAAGCTGCATTTCGCGCATACGCCGACCGAGCTCGACAAGGTGACCGGCACCGGACGCGCCCGGCTGCCGATGGCGCAGGTGCCGCCGGCGCGGGCGACGGAGCATGCGGCGGAGGGGGCGGACCTGGGGCTCCGTCTTTCGCAGCTGCTGCGTCCCCGGCTCCGCACGTCGCGCAGCCTGGCCGCGTATGAGCGGGTGGACCGGCGGCTGCTGCCGGTGCTGATGCAGATGGAGCAGGCGGGGGTGAAGGTGGACGAGCCGGAGCTCCGCCGGCTCAGCGCCGATTTCGCGGCCAAGATGGAGGTGATGGAGGGCGAGATCTACGCCGCCGCCGGGCACCCTTTCAATCTGGGCAGCGCCAAGCAGATGGGTGAGGTGCTGTTCGACGAGCAGAAGCTGCCCGGCGGCAAGCGCACCCCGTCCGGCACCTGGTCCACGGACGCCGCGCTGCTGGAGGACCTGGCCGAACAGGGCTTCCCGCTGCCGGCCATCATGGTGCGCTGGCGGCAGCTGAGCAAGCTGCGCAACACCTATACGGAGGCGCTGGTCGAGGAGATCGACCGCACGACCGGGCGGGTGCACACGCGGTTCGCGCAGGCCGTCGCCAGCACCGGGCGGCTATCGAGCACCGAGCCCAATCTGCAGAATATCCCGATCCGCACGGAGGAGGGTGCCCGCATCCGCCACGCCTTCGTGGCCGAGCCCGGGCACGTGCTGGTAAGCTGCGACTACTCGCAGATCGAGCTGCGGCTCATGGCCCACGTGGCCGACATCGCCGCGTTGAAGGAGGCGTTCGCGACCGGTCAGGACATCCATGCGCGGACGGCGTCCGAGGTGTTCGGCGTGCCGATCGAAGGGATGGACCGCACGACGCGGAACCGGGCGAAGGCGATCAATTTCGGCATCATCTACGGCATCAGCGCCTTCGGTTTGGCCCGCCAGCTCGGCATCGAGGCCGGGGAGGCGAAGTCGTTCATCGACGCCTATTTCGAGCGCTACCCCGGCATCCGCGCCTATATGGAGCGGACCAAGGAGGAGGCGCGCATCCACGGCTACGTGCTGACCCCGTTCGGCCGCCGCTGCTGGGTCCCGGGGATCGCGGACAAGATGATGCAGAAGCGCGCCTATGCGGAGCGCCAGGCGATCAACGCGCCGCTGCAGGGTGGCGCGGCGGACGTGATCAAGGCCGCCATGGTGCGCCTACCGGCGGCCTTCGCCAAAGCCGGCCTATCCTCCCGCCTGCTGCTGCAGGTGCATGACGAACTGCTGTTCGAGGCGTCCGACGCGGAGGCCGAGGCGACGGCGTCGGTCGCGCGCGGCGTGATGGAGGGCGCGGCGCAGCTCTCCGTGCCGCTGGTGGTAGAGACCGGCTTTGGGCGAACCTGGGCAGATGCGCACTGACTCTGCGGTGGCCGCTAGCCCCTGAGCTCGTCAAAGGGGGGCACGGGCGGGACGTTTTCCGGCAGGACGATACAAAGTGAAAGATTCGTGCGGGCCCACTTGGCCCCGGGTGGCTTGAGCATTGCACAGTTAAAGATATCCTTATATGACGCCGCGAACACAAGGAGGGGCCTATGCCCGACGTTAACGTTGCCAGCGATTTCAGGGTTCGTGACATCACCCTCGCCGATTGGGGCCGGAAGGAGATCCTCATGGCCGAGGATGAGATGCCCGGCCTCATGGCGCTGCGTCATGAATTTGGGGCGTCGCAGCCGCTGAAGGGCGCGCGGATCGTCGGCTCCCTGCATATGACCATCCAGACGGCCGTCCTGATCGAAACGCTGACCGCGCTCGGCGCCACCATCCGCTGGTCCTCCTGCAACATCTTCTCGACCCAGGATCACGCCGCCGCCGCCATCGCCGCGGCCGGGATCCCCGTGTTCGCCTGGAAGGGCATGGACGAGACCGAGTTCTGGGACTGCATCGAGGCGACCGTGCGCGGGCCCGACGGCTGGGTCCCGAACATGATCCTGGACGATGGCGGCGACCTGACCAAGCTCATTCACGAGAAGCATCCGGACCTGCTGCCGGGCATCAAGGGCCTGTCCGAGGAGACCACCACCGGCGTGCACCGGCTGTGGGAGATGGCGAAGGAGGGGTCGCTCAAGGTGCCCGCCATCAACGTCAATGACAGCGTGACGAAGTCGAAGTTCGACAACCTGTATGGCTGCAAGGAAAGCCTGGTGGACGCCATACGCCGCGGCACGGACGTGATGATGGCCGGCAAGGTCGCCGTGGTCGCCGGCTACGGTGACGTGGGCAAGGGATCGGCTGCCAGCCTCAAGAATGGCGGCTGCCGCGTGCTGGTGACGGAGGTCGACCCGATCTGCGCGCTCCAGGCGGCGATGGAAGGGTATGAGGTCGTGACGATGGAGGACGCCGCGCCGCGCGGTGACATCTTCGTGACCGCAACCGGCAATATCGACGTGCTGACGGTCGATCACATGCGTGCCATGAAGAACCGCGCCATCGTCTGCAACATCGGCCATTTCGACAGCGAGATCCAGATCGAGGGCCTCCGCAACTTCCGTTGGGAGAACGTGAAGCCGCAGGTGGATGAGGTCGTGTTCCCGGACGGCAAGCGCCTGATCGTGCTTAGCGAGGGCCGGTTGGTGAACCTGGGTAATGCCACCGGGCACCCGAGCTTCGTGATGTCCGCCTCGTTCACCAACCAGGTGCTGGCCCAGCTCGAGCTTTGGACCGCCAAGCCCGGCCAATATGAGAACAAGGTTTACACCCTGCCGAAGCACCTGGACGAGAAGGTGGCGGCGCTGCACTTGGCGAAGGTCGGCGCGGCGCTGACCAAGCTTACGCCGAAGCAGGCGGCGTATATCGGGGCGCCGGTGTCCGGGCCGTTCAAGCACGAGCTCTACCGGTACTAAGCTCGCGCACTCAACGTTCGTCAGAATTTGTCATAAAACTGCCGTCGATTTCGCCGTGTTCGCTGGGTAACTGTCTCTCCCCTAAACCGGAGAGACAGTATGTCCGATATGACCGCGGAAACTGGCTTGGCGCCCCGGCGCGGCCCTGACCTCGATAGCAAGCCGCACGCATCCGTCGGCATCATCTTCATCGCGCTGCTGATCGGCGGGCTGGGCTTCGCCATCCAGGGTCTGATGGGAGACATCAACGCCGCGGGGGGGCCGACGCTGGCCACCGGCGCCATCGTGCTGCTGGGCCTCGCTTTGCTGATCGCCCTGGGATTCGAGTTCGTGAACGGCTTTCACGATACCGCCAACGCGGTCGCCACCGTCATCTACACGCACTCCTTGCCGGCGCAATTCGCCGTCATGTGGTCCGGGTTCTTCAACTTTCTCGGCGTGCTGACGTCGTCCGGCGCGGTGGCGTTCACGGTGGTCAGCCTGCTCCCGGTCGAGCTGATTCTGCAGGTCGGGTCCGGCGCCGGGTATGCCATGATCTTCGCGCTGCTGCTGGCGGCGATCATCTGGAACCTCGGCACCTGGTCGCTGGGCCTTCCGGCCAGTTCGTCGCACACGCTGATCGGCTCCATCATCGGCGTGGGCCTGGCGAACCAGCTGATCAACGCCGGGTCGGGCGTGTCGGGGGTGGATTGGGGGCAGGTCTGGGGCGTGTTCAAGGCCCTGCTGGTAAGCCCGGTGGTCGGGTTCGTCTGCGCCGGGCTGCTGTTGCTGGCGATGAAGGCATTGGTGAAGTCCAAGGCGCTTTATACGGCGCCGGACGGCAACTCGAAGCCGCCGCTGTGGATCCGCGGCCTGCTGATCCTGACCTGCACGGGCGTGTCGTTCGCGCATGGGTCCAATGACGGGCAAAAGGGCATGGGGCTCATCATGCTCATCCTGATCGGCGCCGCCCCCACCGCCTATGCGCTGAACCGGGCCATGGATACCGGCAGCACGCCGGCCTTCATGACGGCGACGCAGAATGCCGAGAAGATGTTCACCGCCCGCGCGCAGGGCACCGCGGCGCCGGATGCAGCGATGGCGCGGAGCGAGGTGACCGCCGCCGTCCGGGACCGCGCGTTCGACAAGCCGCAGGTGTTCGCGGCGCTGGCCGGCCTCGCGCATGAGATGGGGTCCGAGGTGCAGGGCTATGGCGCCGTGAAGCGCGTCCCGGCCGAGGCGGTGCAGAACGTGCGGAACGACATGTTCCTGGCGGCCGAATCCGTGCGCCTGATGCAGAAGCAGAACCTGCCCTTCACCGCGGACGAGAACGCGACGCTGAAGGGCTGGAAGGGTCAGCTCGACGCCGGGACCAAGTTCATCCCGCTCTGGGTCAAGGTGTCGGTCGCGGTGGCGCTGGGCCTCGGCACCATGATCGGCTGGAAGCGGATCGTGGTGACGGTGGGCGAGAAGATCGGCAAGACGCACCTGACCTATGGGCAGGGTGCCGCGGCGGAGCTGGTGGCCATGATCACGATCGGCGCGGCCGACGTCTATGGCCTCCCGGTGTCCACCACCCACGTGCTGTCGAGCGGCGTGGCCGGCACGATGGCGGCGAACGGGTCCGGCCTGCAATGGAGCACGGTCCGCTCGATCGCGATGGCCTGGGTGCTGACGCTACCGGCGGCGGCGGCGCTGGCGGGGGCGCTGTATTTCGTGTTCCACCTGGTGTTCTAGGTTGCGTATCGAGTCCAGGCTCGACCTGGGCTACAATGGGGCCCGGCTCTTGGCCAGTTACGCATCGTCAGTCTGATTGCAATGGACCCCGAGGCTGCCCGGGCTTGCTCGAGACTGCATCGCCCGGTCGAAAGTCATCTCATGGTTCAGACACGCGAGCGAGGTCCCAAGAGACGGGTTTCAGGAGCGTGCGACGATCACAGGATGTTCGCTTTCCGGGTTTTTGATCACCAAGCAGCGCCATCGCTATTCGTGGGATTTGGACATCGGCGGAACCTGCTTAATCTATGCTTGAAGCCGGGACGACGCATTCCGGCTTATTGGGCCCGGGTTG
The DNA here is from genome assembly GCA_965246925.1 of Acetobacteraceae bacterium. Lineage (GTDB taxonomy): Bacteria > Pseudomonadota > Alphaproteobacteria > Acetobacterales > Acetobacteraceae > JANPPS01. Next base: position 1,265,220 of record OZ251994.1, read on the forward strand.
TCGCTCGGCTTGCGATGAAGGTGCTTGCCCGGGTGGGAGCCTGGTCAGGCCCGAAGTGACGAGCCCCGGATCAAACCAGGGTTGACGAGTCCTAGCCGCACTACCGCTTTCATGATGCCGTCCCCGAAATCATTGGGTGAACCCCGGCACGATCCGGCCCACGTGGCTCGCCCGCCGGCGCTAAGCCCGGACGGTCCAGCAAGTTGCCACCGGCCGGGCCAACCGGGATCGTGAGGTCGAAGCATGTCCCCGCGTGGCCGTCGACCGACAGCCGCCCCTGCAGCTGATCGGCCAGCACGTTCACCAGCCTCAGCCCCAGGCCCGACGGGCGGAGCCGCAGGTCGAACCCCGGCGGCAGCCCCTTGCCGTCATCCTCGATCCGCAACCGATACCAGCCCTTGCCGCACCCCTCCCCCGTGACCCGGACCGTCCCGGGCCGCTCGGGCCAGAAGGCGTGCCGCACGGCGTTGGTGACCAGCTCCGTTACCGCGAGCCCGACCGACTGGGTCACCTCCGGCGAGACCATCAGCGGTCCCACCGCGACATGCAGCGCCCGATGGTCGCCATCGAGCCCGAGCGCGTCCCCAGCGCGGCGCAGAGGCCGGCCAGATACTCGCAGAGGTCGATCCTGTCGTGCAGGCCGGAGCGTTCCATCGCGGCGTGCAGCGTCGCATGCACTTGCGCCACGGCGGCGACCCGGGCGCCCGCGACCGTGAGCGCCTGCCGGACCTCGTCCGCCCCGGCCTGCCGCGCCTGACGATGGAGTAGCGCCACAACGGCCTGCAGGCTGTTCTTGGTGCGATGATCGGCTTCGCGCGCCAGCATGCCGGCCTGGGCGAAGGCGCCATCGGCGGCGATGATCCCGTCCAGAGCCGCCGCCGCGCGTTCCAGGCGCAGGACCGCCTGGCCGATGCGCTCCTCCATCCCGGCGCAAACCCGGCCGGTGCCGTCAACCGAGGCCGCCTCGTGCCGGAGCCTGTCCAGATCGAGCATGCAATCTTCGACCAGGGTCCGGACCCCGGCCGCGTCGAGCCTGTGTGCCATGAACGGGCCGTCGATAACTCTGGCCATGCCAATCTCGCGCCATCTTACGTGAACGAAAGATCAGGTTAACTCCAGCACGCCACGCTGACGGTTCGCTACCGAACGGCGCCGGCTTATTTTCGCGGTTCGTGGGGATCGATCAGCCACCCGAAGCGGCGCTTCGCCAGCGCGTAGCACTCGCAACTCACCACTTCCAGGCCATTGCGGTCCAGGATGGAGACGCGGCCCCTGTCGTGCCTGATCAGCCCGGCCCGCTGCAGCGCGCCGACCGCCAGCGTGACACCGGGCCGCCGCACGCCGATCATGGGCGAGATGAACTCCTGGGTCATCAGGAACGTGTCGCCCTCCACCCGGTCATGGGTCATCGGCATCCAGCGCGCCAGCCGCTGCTCGATCTGATGCCGGCCGTTGCAGGCCGCGGTCTGGACGACCTGGCCGTGGAACGCGTCGACGTAGCGCAGCAGCAGGCGCAGCAACGACGGCAGGTTGGCCAGCGCCGTCCGGAACGCGGCGGCCGACAGGCGCAGCGCCACCCCCTCCACCTGCACCATACCCTCCAGCGCCGAGGTCTCGGTCCCCAGAAGAAGCGGAAGCCCGACGACACCCTCGGGCCCGACCAAGCCGACCTCGGTGCGCGCGCAGTCTTCCAGGGTCATAACCATCGACACGGTCCCGGTTTCCACGAAATAGAACCCCTTGACCGCGGCGTCCTGGGTCAAGAGGACGCGCTTGGCGGGCAACTGAACCCGCTCCAGACGGGGCCAAAGCTGCTCCCGCTCGGCGAGCGGAAGGGCCTGCAACAGGCGATTCTGGACCGTGTGCACGCTGAGATCGCTCGAACTACTAGGCATCGTGTTCTTCCGCGTATGGCGGGAGCGCACGCTGCTCTCAGTCAGCCGGCGCCCAAAATGCGGCTGATCGGACAGAGCTAGAGTGCGACCGGCCGTGGTGCAAGCGGCCTATACGGCCTGTACCCCCGCCCGTTGCACGTTCGCGGCAGTGTGAGACCCGCGCCGACAACCGCGGCCAGGGGCCGGCGTTCGATGAGCGCCAGATGGCACGATTAGATACGCCAATTAGATATGCCAACTTGACATGAAGGAATACGCAGATGGGCCTTTTTTCCAAGCCGATCAAATCACTCGATGACCTGTTCGTGCATACGTTGCAGGACATCTACTACGCCGAGAACCAGATCGTGAAGAACCTGCCGACGATGATCGAAAAGGCTTCCAACCCGGAACTGAAGGCTGCGTTCCAACAGCACCTGACGGAGACCGAGGGCCAGGTAAAGCGGCTCGAGCAGGTGTTCCAGATGCATGGCCAACCGGTCAAGGGCGTAACCTGCCAGGCAATGGACGGCATCCTGGCCGAGGCGAAGGAGATCATGGGCGATTGTGACGACGCCGAGGTCTGCGACGCAGCCATGCTGTCCGCCGCCCAGGCGGTCGAGCATTACGAGATGACCCGCTACGGCAGCCTGATCGCCTACGCACGCCAGCTCGGCCGCGCCGATTGCGCCGGCGTCTTGCAGCAGACGCTGGAGGAGGAAAAGGCGACCGACCAAAAGCTGACGCGCATCGCCGAAAGCCGGGTCAACCAACTGGCAGCCTAAGCCCACCGGGGGCCGCACCCAGCCGGCCCCCGCTTGCCCTGCCCAACAAGACCAGGCACAGCCGCTTCGGTGACAGACGCCGGTCTCACCGTGTATCAGCCTGCGGGAGCAAGGCCGTTTTGGGACAGGCGGGTCAGGGCCAGTTCGACCCAGGACGCGGTAAACAGCTTTATCTTGCGTCGCGCCGCGCCTTCACCCGCGGGCCACCGCGTGATGGCCTGCAGGATCGGCTCGGGCTCCGCCTCGGTTCCGTGCTGCATCAGCCAATCGACCGTGGACAGAACCTCCATACCCAGCGGACATTCGAAGCCATCGATCAACCCGATCACGTCATCGATCACGGGCCGGTATGGTCTTGCGGGCCTGGTCCCGAGATAGGCCGCGATCCGCTCGGCCTGCCGGGGTTCGAACCAGATCGTATCCAGCGCCTGCGCGTCCGCGATCCGCTTGTCGCAGCGGATGTAGCTGCCATCGAGGTCGTCCAGGATGTGGCGAAGCCTCCCGGCATAGGGGCCATACCGCTCGGCGGTGAAACGAAGGCCCAGCGCGTCCGTCACCTGGTCACGCTCCATGATCCGGGACAGGAACCAGGCCAGCTTCTGCGCCTCGATCAAGGTGCACTGCATCCCGAACTCGCAATACCGCCGAATTGTCTCGGCCAGGATCGCCCGCGCCGGCGTAAGCTCCCCGGTGCCGGAGCGCTTCGCCACGTTCTGATACTGCGCCGCGGGCTCGAACACCGTGATCCGAACCGCGGAAAGGCCGGCCAGGGCTCGCTCGATCACCGGGCGCACATCCACCCAGTCCAGCCCGCCATTGCCGGCACCCAGCGGCGGAATGGCGATGGAGCGAATACCCTCAGCCTCGATCACCGCGCGTAGATCCTGCAATCCGTCGACGATCCAGTCCATCCGGGATGGGTTGCGCCAGTGCTGCTTAGTGGGGAAATTGATGAGCCACCGAGGACCGTACATATCGGCAGGGCGGGTGACGAACATTTGCCCCGTCTGCACCTCGGCGCGCGCGCAGGCGGCTTTATAGGCCAGGAAGTTGGCGGGGAACGCCTCCTTGAACATGAGCGCGATGCCCTTGCCCATCACACCGACGGTATTGACGGTGTTGACCAGCGCCTCGGCGTCGGCTTCGAGCAGGTTGCCCTGGGTGAAGGTGATCATGCGAAAAACAGTTTCGGCCTTATGGCGACGCCAAGATCGACGCCTGCTTGGTGTGTGAGCCCGGCTAGAATCTCACGAGAAGAGGCACTATGGCAAATCATTCCGAGCAGTGCGGCCACGGGAACGTGCGATTTGATCAGCGCCTCGGCTTGATAACGCGAAAGCTTATCAGGATCATCGTCGGACCGCTTGAAGTCGCGGTTCCGCAGGATGAGCCAATCGATCTGGTTCAGATCACGGCTATCTCTCGAAAATCGAGCTCCCACACTCAGGGCGTGCCGATCCGTGAAGACATAGTCCAGACCCATTGCGCCGACGTGCCCGAGCGACGAAACCAGGATGACCAGATCATCGCGGTCATAGCGAGTAAGCCCCGCTTGCCCGCCCAGTATGTTGAGCAACATGGGTGAGCACGGAGTGAAGTAGAACGGGACGTAGTCAGCCAGCGTGCCATGAAACGGATGTGGTAGAGCATGGCTCGACCGGCGCTGGATCAGATGTGAAAGACCGATCGGCACGAAGGCCGGGTCTATAACTCCAGCGCTGACGCAATGCAGGCCGTTCTTCAGAATCCAGGGTATGTTGGCGCAGTGCGTGAGCCGGAAGATGCGCGCTTGCCGGGCATCGACCGGGAGCACCTTCGGTGCGTTAGAGCACTGACCGACCAGGCGGAATCGCCTGGACGGTAGGAGTGCTCGCCAAACTCGAAGAACTAGAGTTCAAGCCGACCCACTTCGGTCGGATTGGGCTCTAATGCCCGCGCAGGATCTGGCTCAGGAATAGCTTCAGCCGGTCCGTCTGCGGGTTCTCGAATAGCGTGTTCGGCGGGCCCTGCTCCACGATCTCGCCGCGGTCCATGAACACCACGCGGTCCGCCACCTGGCGGGCGAAGCCCATTTCGTGGGTGACGCACACCATCGTCATGCCGTCCTGGGCCAAGCCGATCATGGTGTCCAGCACCTCCTTGATCATCTCGGGGTCCAAGGCGCTGGTGGGTTCGTCGAACAGCATGATCTTGGGCTTCATGCACAGCGCCCGGGCGATGGCGACGCGCTGCTGCTGGCCACCCGACAGCTGGCCGGGGTATTTGTTGGCCTGCTCGGGTATCTTGACCCGGCGCAGATAGCTCATCGCCAGCTCCTCCGCCTCGGCCTTGGGCATCTTGCGCACCCAGATCGGCGCCAGGGTGCAGTTCTCCAGGATCGTCAAATGCGGGAACAGGTTGAAGCTCTGGAACACCATGCCGACCTCGCTCCGGATGGTGTCGAGGCTGCGCAGATCGTCCGTGAGCTCCGTGCCGTCCACCAGGATCTTGCCCTCTTGATGGCTCTCCAGTCGGTTGATGCAACGGATCATGGTGGACTTGCCGGAGCCGGACGGCCCGCACACCACGACCTTTTCCCGGTGCCCCACGGTCAGGCTGATGTCACGCAGCACGTGCATGGCGCCATACCATTTGTTCACGTGGTCCAGCACGATCGCCGGGGCGTGGCTGGTGTCTGCGCGGTCGAGGGTGGCGGCTTGGCTCATGATGGGTCCCCTTATCGCTTCGCAGCGCGGCTGAACTCGGTTTCAAGGCCGCGGCTATACCGGGCCATGACGAAGCAGAAAGTGAAGTAGATGATGGCGAGAAACACATACAATTCGGTGCTGTAGGCCTGCCAGATCGGCTCGGTAATGGCGATCTTGCCGGCCAGCAGCAGGTCGAAGATCCCGATGATCAGCACGAGCGACGTGTCCTTAAAGAACCCGATGAAGGTGTTGACCAAGGGCGGGATCACGAGGCGCAACGCCTGCGGCAGCGTGATCAGCATCGTCTTCTTCCAATAGGGTAAGCCGAGCGCGTCCGCGGCCTCCGCCTGGCCCTTGGGCAAGGCCTGCAGGCCGCCGCGGATCACCTCGGCCACGTAGGCGGCGACGAAGAAGATGATGGCGATCTGCGCCCGCAGCAGCTTATCGGGGTTGAGCCCCTCCGGCATGAACAGCGGGAACATGACGCTCGACATGAACAGCACCGTGATCAGCGGCACGCCGCGGATGAACTCGATGAAGCAGACGCAGAGGATCTTGACCGCGGGCAGGTTGGTGCTGCGCCGGCCGAGCGCCAGCAGGACCGCGAGCGGGAAGGCGAACGCGACGCCGAAGGTGCTGAGGATCAAGGTGATCGGCAACCCGCCCCAATTATCCTGCGGCACATATGTCAGGCCGAACACCCCGCCCCACATCAGCACGCCGATGACGGTGAGGGTCGCGATCCAGATGTAGGCGAGCTCCTTCCGCCAGAATCGCTTCATGGCGGAGACGCCGTACAAACCGAGGAACAGCAGGATCACGATCGCCGGGCGCCACTGCTCCTCATAGGCGTAGCGTCCGAACATGATGAAACGGAGCTTGTCGTGGATCATGGCCCAGCAGGCGCCGGCGCCCTTGGCCGCCTGACACGCGGCCGGGTCGAGGCCGCCGGTCGCCTTCTCCGGCACGCTCCAGACGGCGTTGATTACCGCCCAGCTCACGAAGTTCACCGCCGTATAGGCGATCAGCGCGATCAGCAGCAGGCTCACGACCGTGGAGATCGGGCCCGAGAACAAATTGGTGCGCGCCCAGGCGACCGGGCCTTGGCTTGCGAGTGCCGGGCGGTCCCGGGTGATGGGCGCGGCGGGAATGCCGGCCAGGGAGGGCACCGGCTCCCCGGCGGCTTCGGTCAGGCGGGCCGTGGTCTGGGACATGTCAGCGCTCCACCAAGGCGATGCGGGCATTATACCAGTTCATCAGCGCGCTGATGGACAGGCTGATGAGCAGGTAGGGGATCATGGTGGCGAACACGCCCTCGATCGCCTGGCCGGTCTGGTTCAGCGTCGTCTGCGCGACGGACACCAGGTCCTGGAAGCCGATCGCCACGGCCAGCGAGCTGTTCTTCGTCAGGTTCAGATACTGGCTGGTCATGGGCGGGATGATGACGCGGAGCGCTTGCGGCAGCACGATCCGGCGGAGCACCGTGCCGGGCCGGAGCCCGATGGCGCCCGCGGCCTCCCACTGGCCCTGCGGCACGGCCAGGATGCCGGAGCGGACGATCTCGGCGATGTAGGCGGCGGTATAGATCGTGAGGCCGAAGGTCAGCGCGAAGTATTCCGGGCTGACGGTGGCGCCACCCTGGAAGTTGAACCCGCGCAGCTCGGGCCAGTCGACTTGCCAGGGTGCGCCGAGCACCGCCCAGACCGCCACCGGCAACACGACCATAAGCCCCAGCGCGGCCGGCCACACCTTGGGACGCGTGCCGGTCGCCTCCTGTTTACGGGTGGCGGCACGCGAGTAGGCCCACGTGCCGGCCGCGCCGATGGCGAACGCCAGCAGCGCCCACCAGAACGGCTGCTCCCACTCGATCAGCGGTATCTTGAACCCCCGGTTGGACAGGAACACGCCCGGTAGCGGGTTGAAGCTGTTGCGCGGGATCGGCAGGCCCTGCAGCGCGGTGTACCAGAATAATAGCTGCAACAGGACGGGGATGTCGCGCACGACCTCCACATAGACGGCGGTGATCTTGGCGATCAGCCAATTCTTCGACAGGCGCCCGACGCCGATGAGGGTGCCCAGGATAGTGGCGAAGAAGATGCCGATGACAGCGACCTTCAGCGTGTTCATCAAGCCAATGATCAGCGCCCGCCCATACGTATGGATGGCCGGGTCATAGTCGATCAGGTGTTCGCCGATCGGGATGCCGGCGACGCGGTCCAGGAACGCGAACCCGGTGGCGATGCGCCGTGCCGTGAGGTTACGCTGCGTGTTGGTGACCAGAAAATACAGGATGAGTGCGACGATCCCGAGCACAACGAGCTGCCAAACCACGTTGCGCACGCGCGGATCCGACCAGCTCAGCTTGATCGGCTTCTTGGGCGCGGCGCGGGCCATGCGGGGGTCGGTCGTGGAACCTGACATCGGCGTCTCCGGACAAGACGCCACTCTGGCGGAAGACTTGCGGACTTTGCAATGCTGCGCTGCATAAAAAGGGCCACCCCGAAACCGGGGCGGCCCAATTTAGCGGCAAGTGCTTTGAAACGATTAACGGATCGGCGGCGGATAGTGCAGGCCGCCCTTGCTCCATAGATTGTTGATCCCGCGCGGAATGCCGAGCGGGCCAATGTCCCGGTCGAACATTTCGCCGTAATTGCCCACCGCCTTGATGATGTTGACCGCGAACTTGTTGTCGACCCCGAGCGCCTTGCCCAGGTCACCCTCGTTACCCAGCAGACGGCGCACGTCGGGGTTGGTGCTCTTCAGCATCTCGTCCACGTTCTTGCTGGTGACGCCGCTCTCCTCGGCCTGGATCATGGCATACAGGGTCCAGCGGACGACGTCGAAGAACTTGTCGTCGCCCTTCCGCACCATCATCCCCAGCGGCTCCTTGCTGATGATCTCCGGCAACAGCGTATAGTCTTCCTTCTTGGCCTGCTGGAACCGGAACGCGGCCAGCCCGGATGCGTCGGTCGAGTAGCTGTCGCAGCGGCCGGCCACGAACGTGTTCTGAATTTCCGCCAAGTCCTGGATCAGGATCGGCGAGAACTTCATGTTGTTCAGGCGGAAATAGTCGTTGATCGCCAGCTCCGTGCTGGTGCCCGGCTGGACGCAGATGGTGGCGCCGTTCAAATCCTTGGCGGACTTCACGCCGGCCGCCGTCTTCACCATGAAGCCGGTGCCGTCATAGAAGTTGATGCCGGCGAACTCGAGGCCGAGGTTCGCCTCGCGGCCCAGGGTCCAGGTCGTGGAGCGGACCAGCAGGTCGATCTCGCCGGATTGCAGCGCGGTGAACCGGTTCGTGGTCGTGGTCGGCACGAACTTCACCTTGTTGCCGTCCCCCAGCACGGCCGCGGCCACGGCGCGGCAGGTGTCGGCGTCGATCCCCTGGGTCACGCCCTTGCTGTCGGCCAGCGAGAACCCGGCCACCCCGGTCGACACGCCGCAGGACAGCTGACCCTTTGACTTGATGCTGTCGATAGTGGCCGAGCCCGAGCCCTGCGCCACCGCGGCGCCTGACAGGCAAAGACCGGCCAGCAGCGCCAAGCTGCCGGTTCCGAATGAGCGCTTCATGAATTTCTCCCTCACGTTGCGAAGATCACCCCCGCGTGAGCGGGGACATTGCAAGGGATGGGCCAGGAGATCAATGGTGAGATCAATGGTCAGATGAATGGCCGGTCCGCCGCTCAATTCCGCATGCGGACGCCGAGGACGAAGCCGAAAAGGCCGAGGAGGACCGTGCCGGCGACGGTTTGTAGGCTGGAGAGGAGGACGCCGAGCTGGCTGCCAGGGCGGAGGCCGACTTCGCTGGTGCCGACGGTGGTCATGCTGTCCAGGCTGAACAGCAGATAGTCCACCGCCTCGAATCGCAAACCCGGCGGTGCGCCCTCACGCGGGATCAGGCTGCCCGTCAGCCAATACAGCGCGGCAAAGCCAAATAGAACCACGATGAAGGCGCGCAGCACCCGCGTGACGCTCTCGCCGTAATCGCACAGCCATTCCGAAACGACGTCAGCCAGCCAGCGCAGCCCGAGCGCGAGCGCGGGCCCCCAGTGCCGGGCACGCAAGGCAGTGAGCGCCCGGGCCGCGTGCAGGCGCTTGCCCATGCGGCGCCGGCGCAGGAACGCCCAGCGCTCATCGTCGGCACTGCCGAGGGTGCGGAAGTTCTGCTCGAGGACGATGTAGCCCTCGCGCGCCGCCTCATACTCGCCGGCCAGTTCTTCGCCGATCGCGCCGCCGATCTGGTGCGCCTGCATCCGTGTCCGCTCCATCCAGGCGCCTGCCACCCGGATGTGAACCAGCCTGCACGAGCTCAACGAGACATGCGGCAGCACCGCGCCGGTCAGGTCCGCGCCCGTCAGGTCCGCGCCGTCCATCACGGCGTCGCGCAGCGTGGCGCCGCGAAGGATCGTGCCCTGCAGGTGCGCCCGGCGCAGCGTGGCGCCGGTCAGGTCGGCGTGGGTCAAATCCGCTTCCTGCAGCTGCGCTTCGTCCAGCCGCGCACCCTTGAAACAGGTCCGCTCCGCTTCGGCGCCCCGAAGCTTGGCGCCCCACAAATCCGCACCGGCCAGGGTGGCGCCGTCCATCACCGCGTGGCCGAACTGTGCAAATCGGAGCCGTGCATGGCCGAGGTCCGCGTCTTCCAGCAGCGCTCCGGTAAAATCCGCCTCACCGGCATCCACCGAGTTCAGCACGGCGCCGATCAGATCCGCGCCCACCAGCCGCGCTTCTTCCAGCTTGGCATAGCTCAGCTTGATGCCGCCCCCGCTGATACCGGACAGGTCTGCGCCCGACAGGTCGGCCCGTCCGAAATCCGCCCGTTTCAGGCTAGCGCCGTTGAGGTTGCGCCCGGCCAGGCTGACGCCGCCCCGTTCGCCATCCCACCAGGGCGCGTCGTTCACCCGCTCACCCAGTCCCGCCGCCGATAGGTCCATGCCGTCCAGCACCGGCACCGCACCCCCCTCCAGCATGGCGGTGAGCGCATCCGGCATCATGACGCCGGTACGGCGCCCGGCGCCAGCGCCTCGATCTGCGCCAGCAGCTTGGGGAAGTCGATCGGCTTCGGATGATAATCGTCGCAGCCGGCGGCGATCGCCTTTTCCCGGTCGCCCGACATGGCGTGGGCGGTCAACGCGATGATCGGGATCCCAGCGGTCACCGGGTCGGCCTTGAGCAGGCGGGCGGCGGACCAGCCGTCCAGCACGGGCAGGTTCATGTCCAGCAGCATGATGGCCGGCACCACCTCACGCGCCCGGTCCACGCCCGCCTGCCCGTCCGTCGCCACCAGCACGTCATAGCCCCGGCGCTTCAGCCGGCGGGACAGGAAGTCCCAAATTTCCTCGTGGTCTTCGACCAGCAGCAACTGCATTAACCGGGCCCTACCGCTTGTGGGGGTGTAAGATGGCGCAACTCACCCGACAATTGCCGCAGATCCGTCTCACCCTTGCTTAGCACGCGGTCCGCACCATCCAACTGCCGCCGCTCCGCTGCATCGAGGTCGCGGGCCGTCAGCACTACCACGTGTATGTCGTTATACTCCGGATGCAGCCGGAGTTCGTGCAAGAATGCAAATCCGTCCATCACCGGCATCGTCAGATCGAGCAGGATCAGCTGCGGCTTGGCCCGCTCCACTTGCGCGAGCGCCGTCTTGCCGTTCTCGGCCTCGGTTACCGACCAGCCATCCCGTTCCAGCACGGTGCGGAGGCGGGCGCGGGCGTCCGGGTCGTCATCCACCACCAGGATGTCCCCGGCCTCCCCGCGGAACCGCTCCATGACGGTGCGCAGCCGGTCCCACTGCACCGGTTTCAGCACCGTGTCGGACGCCCCGAGCGATGCGCCGAGCCCCGGCTCGTTCACGAACGTGACCATCACGACGGGGATGCGCGCCAGCCCAGGCTCGGCCTTTAGCGACGCCAGCACGGACCAGCCGTCCATCTGGGGCATCATGACATCCAGCAAGATCGCATGCGGGTGGACCTCGCGCGCCAGATCGAGGCAGGTGCGTCCGTCGGGCGCGGTACGGACGGCGAAGCCCTCCCGTTCCAGAAACCGGCTCAGCAACTCGCGCTGCCCGGGATCGTCATCCACCACAAGCACGACGTGCCGGCCCTGTTCGGACGCGTGCTCATCGCCGTCGGTCTCCCCGCCGTGTTCCGGCATGATGGATGGTAGCGTGATGGTGAAGGTGGAGCCCTCGCCCTGTTTGCTAACGACCGTGACGTCGCCGCCCAGTAGCCGGCAGAACGCGCGGGTGATGGCGAGGCCGAGCCCCGTGCCGCCAAACCGCCGTGTGGTGGACACGTCGGCTTGGCTGAACCGCTCGAACAGCCTGCCAACCTGCTCCGGCGTCATGCCGATGCCGGTATCGGTCACGCTGAAGCTGACCATTCCCCCGCTTTCGGCGGCGCGCACCGTGATAGTGCCGCGCTCGGTGAACTTCGACGCATTGCTCACGAGGTTGAACAGGCACTGGCGCAGCTTGATCATGTCCGTGTGCATGGTGCCGAGGCCCGGAGCCGTTTCGACCGCAAGCGCGTTGCCCTTTTCTGCCACGAGGCCACTCACGCTCTCAGCCACCCCTTGCACCAGCTCCGCGACGCTGAACGTCTCGGCAAAAGTCGTCATCCGGTCGGCCTCGATCTTCGACAGGTCCAGCACGTCGTTGATCAGGCTCAATAGGTGGCGGGCGTTGGACTGGATTTTCTGAATATCCCCCAGCAGCCTCGTGTCGCCGCTATCCTCGATCTCCTCCTCCAGCATCTCGCTATATCCGATGACGGCCGACAGTGGCGTGCGCAGCTCGTGGCTCATATTGGCGAGGAACTGGCTCTTGGCGTGGTTCGCCGCTTCGGCCGCTTCCTTGGCGGCAGAGAGCTCGGCCTCGGCGTTCTTCTGTTCGGTCACGTCGGTGTGGCTGCCGGACCATTCCCGGACCAGGCCGTCATCGATGATCGGCACAGCGCGGACCGCCATTGTCCGCCATTCGCCGTCCGCCCGGCGCAAGCGGTGCTCGACAGTATAGAGATTGAGGCTCGATGCCGCTTGGTCCCACGCCTCCCGGGTCGCGCCCCGGTCCTCTGGGTGGACGGCGTTGATCCAGCCCAGGGCCGAGAACTCCGCCGGGCCCTGGCCGGTGAAGGCGGTCCAGCTCGTCTGCGGCGGCACCAATTCGCCAGTGGAGGATGCGGTCCAGATGATGTCGGAGGTGGTTTCCGTAAGCGTCCTGAAACGCTCCTCGCTTTCCCGCAGCCGGCGCTCGGCCCGCAGGCGGGTCGTGACGTCCATGATGACCACGCCGGCGCCGGCGCCGGGCAGGGGGAAGAAGCCGAACTCGAAATGCCGGACCTGCCCGGCATGCGCCCGGTGCTCGGCTGCGACTTCCACGTTCATGACGCTTCGCCCGCCGTTCAGCACCTGCTGCAACCGCGGCTCCAGCGCCTCCCGCTGACCGGGCAAGATATCCCACAGCGAATGGCCGAGCTGGGCGTCGAGCGCCCGGTCGCTCATGGCGATCAACGACTGGTTCATGTGCTGCAGCCTAAGCGACGGATCGAGGAAGCCGAGCCCGACTGGCGCATGGTCCATCACGCTGTTCAGCAAGGCGGCGCTGGCCCGGTCCGACCGGCGCCGGCCCAGCACCTGCATGGCCATGAGGATGAACGCGGTGCCAATGGCCAGCACTGCCAGGGCGCCCAGCAAGGGACCGCGCGATGATTGCCGCTGATCGACCCGCGCGATCCGCGTGCGCGCCGAGCGCTGCAGGTCGGACGCGGTCTGGCGGACCGCATCCATCGATGCCTTGTCAGCCCCGGTGCGAATGAGGGCGATGGCCGCCTCCAGCCCGCCGGTGCGCCGTGCCTCGATCACCCGTCCGGCAAAATCCTGCTTGGCGGCAACCTGCGCGGCCAGCCCGCTGGCTGCCCTGCCGGCCTCGGCCTCCGCCAAGAGTCCCGGCAGAGCGGTGCGCGCGGCCTCATACGGTTCGAGGTAGGTTTCGTCGCCAGTCAGCGCATAGCCTCGCTCGCCTGTTTCGAGATCTTTCAGCGCCGACAGCAATTGCTCCGCCGCGACCAGGATATGGTTCTGCCCGGCGGCCACGGCGCGCGCCGCTTGCATCGACCAACCCCACCATAGAGCCAGTCCGAACCCGATGATCACCAGGGCGGACGCGAGCAAGGGGAGCGGAATGCGGTCCTGCCGCCCTTGAGGTCCCAACGGTAACCCGGCCATCTAGGGCAATCCCACTTTAAAGCTCCCACTACGCGCCAGAGTGGGATTTGTTCCGCCGCGCTTGTGCCAACGCGGGGAACGCTCATCGCCCAGGGATGGTCCCGCCGTCCGTCACCGGACGGCGCCAGTGCCGCCCCCATGGCGACAAGAGGTGCCACCGGAGCCGAAAGGCCACGCTGCGTGCCGTTCCGCCCGCGCCTTGATCTGAGGCAGGCCAGGGGTTAGGCCTGCCCGCGTCAACATTGGCGTATCGGCCTGGAAAGCTCACACTGCCGTCCATGCGCCGCGTCCGGGGGACAAATGAACAATCTTGCCGCCTGGGCCCGGCTGTTCGCCAGCACGGACTATGCCCACACCCTGCTCGCCTACGGCACCGCCTTCGTGCTCGGGACCATTATCGGGCTCGAGCGGCAATGGCGGCAGCGTTCGGCCGGGCTGCGGACCAACGTCCTGGTGGCCGTCGGCGCTGCAGCGTTTGCCGATCTCGGCTTTCGGCTGCTGGGAGCCGAGGGCGCCACCCGCATCATCGCCTACGTCATCTCCGGCATCGGCTTCTTGGGCGCTGGGTGATCCTGAAGGATGGCACCAACATACGCGGCCTGAACACCGCTGCCACGCTGTGGTGCTCGGCGGCCATAGGCACGCTCGCCGGTAGCCTGATGCCGGCGGAGGCCGCGACGCTCGCCGCCTTCGTCCTGGCCGGCAACACGCTGCTGCGCCCCTTGGTGAACTGGGTCAACCGCCGCCCGATCGACGCTGACGTGACGGAGGCGAAGTACGCCGTGCACGCCATCTGCCACCCGCTCGACGTGTCCGCCGTCCGGGACTTGCTGGACGCCGAGCTGGCCCGGGCGCATTATCCGGTGCGGGAAGTGGACGTGTTGTCCGACAATGACGATCAGGTCGAGCTTGCGGCGGTGCTGGTGCCCAGCACCGCCGACGAGGCCGAGCTGGATGCGGTGGTGGATGCGTTGGAGGATTCTGACCTGATTTTGTCTGCGACCTGGAGCGTGGAGACCACCTCATGAATTTAGACCGCGCCGCCATCGCCGAGACCCGGCAGCGTATCGCCCCGCACATCCGCCATACGCCCGTCCTGCGGCTGGACTCGTCCGAGTTCGGACTGCACCCCGGCTCGCTGGTGTTCAAGCTCGAGCAGTTGCAGCACTCCGGCTCGTTCAAAGCGCGCGGCGCGTTCGCGCATCTGACGCGGGGCGGCGTCCCCGCAGCCGGGGTGGTGGCAGCCTCCGGCGGTAATCACGGCGCCGCCGTGGCCTATGCCGCGCAGCGCTTGGGCATTCCCGCCACCATCTTCCTGCCGAGCATCACTTCGCCGGCCAAGGCGGCGCGCATCAGCCAATATGGCGCGAGCTTGGTCATGGCCGGCGAGCGCTATGCCGACGCGCTGGCTGCCAGCGAGCGCTACGTGGCCGAGACCGGCGCGCTCCCGGTGCATGCATACGACCAGCCCGATACGATATTGGGCCAGGGCACGATCGGCATGGAGCTGGAGCAGGATGCGCCAGATACCGAGACGCTGCTGGTGGCCGTGGGCGGCGGCGGCCTGATCGGCGGCGTGGCAGCGTGGTATGGCGGGCGGGTCAAGCTGGTTGGCGTCGAGCCCGAGGGCGCACCAACCTTGCACATGGCCCGTGCGGCCGGGCACCCGGTGGACGCACCGGCGGGCGGTATTGCCGCTGACAGCCTGGCGCCCCGTCAGGTCGGCCAGCTGATGTTCCCCCTGGCGCAGGCGCACGTGGCCGAAAGCGTGCTGGTGACGGACGATGCGATCCGGGCCGCCATGGCCGCGCTGTGGTCCACGCTGCGCATCGCGACCGAACCCGGCGGCGCCGCCGCGTTGGCCGCCCTGCTGAGCCGCCGTTACGAGCCCAAACCCGGCGAGCGCGTCGCGGTCCTGCTCTGCGGGGCCAATACGACGGTCTTGCCGTGAGGGTTGGGCAACGTTGGGCGCTTCCGCTTTTGTAAGGACGGTCTTCTAGTGCCGGCTTTCGGCGAGCTCAGGGCTAGCGGGCTGGGCTGGACTTATGAAGCGGCGTAACCTCCGCTCATGCAAGATGTCCCGTACGCCCCATCGGATGCCCACGCTCTAGAACCCCTCCTGCGCAGCGTCGCGCTTTCGCCAGAGCGGGAAGCGCGAGTGGATGCCGAGGCCGCCGGGCTTATCGCCGCCATCCGTGGAAGGGGCGGGCTTGGCGGGGTCGAGGAGGTCTTGCGGGAATATGCGCTGGATACGCGGGAGGGCTTGGCCCTCATGGTGCTGGCCGAGGCCTTGTTGCGCATTCCGGACGCGGCTACCGCCGACCGGCTGATCGAGGACAAGCTCGGCAGCGCCGATTTCGGGCCGGCGCGGGACGGGGCCGGGCTGCTGATCGGCGCCTCGGCCTGGGCCCTGGGACTGTCGGTCCGCGTGATCCAGCCCGGCGAGACGCCGGAGGGCGTGCTGGCCGGGCTCGCCAAACGCATCGGCCTCCCCACCGTCCGCGCCGCCACCCGGCAGGCTATGCGGGTCATGGGCGGGCATTTCGTGCTGGGGCAGACTATCCAAGAAGCCCTCGGACGCGCCACCAGCCGGGCCGGGCGAGTGTACCGGTATAGCTTCGACATGCTGGGCGAAGGCGCGCGGACGCAGGCGGATGCGGACCGCTATGCGCGCAGCTATGCCGGCGCCATCGGCGCTATCGGTCGCGCCGCGGGGAATGAACCGTTGCCGAACCGGCCCGGCATCTCCGTCAAGCTCTCCGCGCTCCACCCCCGCTACGAGGCCGTAAGCCGCGCCCGTGTGATGGCGGAATTGGTGCCGGTCGTGCAGTCGCTGGCCCGGGCGGCCCGGGCGCAGGAGCTGAACTTTACGATCGATGCGGAAGAACAGGACCGGCTGGAGCTGTCACTCGAGGTGATCGGGGCCGTCGTGGCCGACCCGGCGCTGGCCGGCTGGGACGGGTTCGGCCTGGCGGTGCAGGCCTATGGCAAGCGGGCGCTGCCTGTGATCGATTCCGTGGCGGACCTGGCCCGGCGCCTGAACCGCCGGTTCATGGTGCGGCTCGTGAAGGGTGCCTACTGGGATACCGAGGTGAAGCGTGCGCAAGAGCGGGGGCTGGACGGCTACCCGGTCTGGACCAAGAAGGCCGCGACCGACCTGGTGTATGTCGCGGCCGCCGAGCGTATGCTGGCGCTCCGCCCGCTCTTGTATCCGCAGATCGCCACGCACAACGCGTTGACGGTCGCCTCGATCCTCGAGCGGGCCGGCAACACGGAGGGTTTCGAGTTCCAGCGGCTGCACGGCATGGGAGACGCCCTCTATGCCCGTCTTCTAGAGACCCATCCGGGGCTCGGCATCCGCACCTACGCCCCGGTGGGCGGGCATGCGGATTTGCTGGCCTATTTAGTGCGCCGCCTGCTGGAGAACGGCGCCAACTCCAGCTTCGTCGCCATGGCGGCCGACCCGTCCGTACCGGTCGAACAATTGCTGGTGCGGCCCGCCGAAGGCCTGGCGGATGGTGTCGTCCCGGCCAGCCTACCCCTGCCGCCGGCGCTGTATCCGGACCGGCGCAACAGCGCGGGCGTGGATTTCGGGCACCGCGCCACGCTCGATGCGCTGCTGGCTGAGATCGCCGCCGCGCGTGGACCGGCCGCGCCCTGGCCGGCGGAGACCGCCGAGGCCGCGATGGACACCGCACATAGGGCGCACCTCGCGTGGGACCGGGTTCCGGCCGCGGACCGCGCCGCCGTCCTGGAGCGCGCAGCGGATTTGTTCGAGGTGTCTCGCGGCCTCTTGCTGGCCCAGCTCATTGATGAGGCTGGCAAGACGCTGGATGACGCCGTGGCGGAACTGCGGGAGGCCGTGGACTTCCTCCGTTATTACGCGGTCCAGGCGCGCGGCCTATTCGGCACCGTGGTGCTACCGGGTCCGACCGGGGAGAGCAACGTCCTGACCCGCCACGGGCGGGGCGCCTGGGTCTGTGTCTCACCTTGGAACTTCCCGCTGGCGATTTTCACGGGGCAGGTCGCGGCGGCGCTGGTGGCGGGGAACGCCGTGGTGGCGAAGCCCGCGCCGCAGACGCCGCTAGTGGCGGCGGAGGCGGTGCGGCTGCTGCATCGGGCGGGCGTGCCGGAGGCGGTGCTGCGCCTGGTCTGCGGTGGTGCCGAGGAAGGCGCGGCGCTGGTGTCGCACCCCCGGGTGGCCGGCGTGGCATTCACCGGCAGCACCGGGACGGCCTGGCGGATCAATCAGACGCTCGCGGCCAAACGGGGCCCGATCGTGCCGCTGATCGCCGAGACCGGGGGGATCAACACCATGGTCGTAGATGCCACCGCACTGCCGGAGCAGGTGGCGGACGACGTGGTCATGAGCGCCTTTCGCAGCGCCGGGCAACGCTGCTCCGCGCTCCGCCTGCTATGCGTGCAGGAAGACGTGGCCGACAAGATGATCGCCATGATCGCGGGTGCGGCCGCTACGTTGCGCTTGGGTGATCCGGCCAACCCGGCCAATCAGATCGGCCCGGTCATCGATGACGCGGCCCGGGCACGCCTTATGGCGCATATCGAGGCGATGGGGCGCTCGGCCCGAGTTCACTTCGCCGGAGCAGCGCCGCCGGGCTGCTTCGTGGCGCCGCACATCTTCGAACTGGAACGGGTCGAGGAGCTAGGGGCGGAGGTGTTCGGCCCCATCCTGCATGTCGTACGCTGGCCCGCCGGCAGATTGCCCGCGCTGCTGCAAAGCCTGGCCGGGACCGGCTACGGGCTGACGCTTGGGGTGCAGAGCCGTAACGAAGGGTTCATCGCCACCGTGCTCGACGCCGTGCCGTCCGGCAACGCCTACGTGAACCGCAGCATGATCGGTGCGGTGGTGGGCACTCAGCCGTTTGGCGGGCAGGGCCTGTCCGGCACGGGGCCGAAGGCGGGCGGGCCGGACTATCTTCGCCGCTTCACCCAGGAGCGGGTAGTCACGGTCAATACGGCCGCCGCGGGCGGGAACGTGGCGCTGCTGACGGGCACGTAGCTCAGGCAGCCGGGGTGTAGAGTTCCGGCATCGCGGTTGCGGCTACGGCCGCATGGACCGCCGCAGGCAGGGCGACGGAGGCCGTGCTGTTCCAAAGCAGCGCCGCGTTGGAAGCGGTGGTCTGGCCGTCGAACGCCACGGATTGCACGTACAGATTACGGTCCTGTCCTGGACCGGCCCACGCGTCATTGGTGAAGCTGATGGAGGCGGTATGCGGCCCCGGGCCGTAATAGCCTGTGAAGGTCAAAGCCTGGCTCTGCCCCAGAGCGTGCGACGCCGTGACTGTCTGGGCCCCGCCGAGCGAGGTGCCGTCAAGCGTCAGCAGGCACTGCGCATCGCCCGTCCAAGCATCCTCGGACAGGTTGAACGTCAGCGTGTCCGGCGCGCCAGCGCCCGGGATGGTAATCGGGGCCGTGCCGTTGTTGAACAGCCCGGCCTTCGCGCCCATCACCGCAGTGCCGTCATAGGTGGCGCCGTCCACATAAAGATTACGATCCGTCGCCGCGCTGCCGCCGAATGCATCGTTCAGGAACGTAACGCCCAAGCGATGCGGACCGGAGCCGAACAAGCCTGAATAGCTAAAATCCTGGGTTTGCCCTTGACTGTGCAGCGCGCTCACCTGCTGCACACCGGCCAGCGCGGCGCCGTCCAGGGTTACGCTGAACTGGGCCGGGTCACCATACGCGTCTTGGGACAGATGCAGCACCAGCGTATCCGGCCCTGCAGCGGCCAGGAACACGGTCTTGGTGCCGTTGCTATACAGGCCCAGATTGGGCTGTAGCGAGGTCTGCCCATAGCTAAGCCCATCCAGATACAGGTTGCGGTCCGTGCTGGCAGTGCCGCCGCAGGCATCGTTCAGGAACGTGACCGACACTTGATGGCTGCCAGATCCGAATGTGCCGGAGACGGCAAACGCCTCATCCTGTCCGGCCGCATGGGGCGCGGTCACGCTCTGCACCCCGCCGATCACGCTGCCATCGACGCTGATGGTAAACTGTGCGTCCCCGAGATACGCGTCTTCTGACATTTGTAGCATGATGGTGTCAGGGCCCGAGCCGACGGCCACCGGCGCCGGTCCGGTCCGGCCGAACGCGGCGGCCCAGGCTGCGGCCTCAAGCGGTTTGGGCGCGGCAGGATTGGAGAAATCCCAGTTGCCGTCCCCGGGATTGGCGTCCCAGATGTTCACGAACTGCACCGGGACGCCGGCCTGCGCCAAGGTGCTGGCCAGCCACTGTGGAAACGCCGGGTCGTCCACCGGGCCCCTTGTGCCGTCCCCTCCGGCCCCGGCCTCGGCGATGGCGATCGGCTTGCCCTGTGCCTTTGCGAAGTCGATCAGGTTTTGCAGGCTGAGCGTATGGCTCTGGCCGTCGGTCACGGGGCTCCATTGATTGGCGGCCGGGTAGGTCCAGTAATGGACGCGGTTGACCGGGTCCGCAAACCATTGCGCGAACGTCGCGTCATTGGTGCGGGTGGACCAGTCCCACAGGCTGCGCGGATAGGTTGGGCTATAGATATCTCCGGCGATCACGTCCACCGACGCCGCCCCTGGATACAGGCTGGTCACGTCCATGAGGTTGCCGGCCTGAATGTTCGGGTTCCACACCACCTTGACGGACGCGCCCGGTGCGTCGTGCAGCACGCTCGCGATATGCTGGAAGGCGGCGACGAAATCGGCCTGGGTCTGCGCGTTACTGCCGGCAAACCATGGCGTCGAACTCACGTTCATCTCGTAGCCCGGGCGAAAATACAGCGTCGTGTACCCTTGCGCTGCCCAGGATTTGACGATGCCGAGCAGTGCGTCGTCATAGGCGCCCGACGCGAACTTCTTGAACACCGCATCTTGCTGCCCGGCGTCGGCCGTCGTTGCCATCGGCAGGCCGATTACGGGCGTAAGATTGGCCGCAAACGGGGTTTGGCGCCAGGACCACGCCGTCCACGACGCGTTGGCCGCCCAGGCGGCGATGGGCTGCGACTGATCGATGAAGGCGTTCATGAATTGGGGCGTGGCGCCCAAGGTGGCGACGAAGCGGTTGTATTGTGCGATGACCGCAGCCTCTGCCGCCGGGTCGCTGCCGTTCGGGCCGCCCACCATGAGGCCGAGTGGGAAGGGGGTGACCGGATTTGTCGTCATCGCGCTGCCTCACGTATGAGGCAGGTTGTATGGTTGAGCCGATGTTCTATGTCGAGTTAACAGATGTCAAAGAGTGTCTATTGTCAGTAATTGTGGACATGTGCTGCGGTGCAGCAACGATTTATGTCGTGGCAATACAAAAAGCGGCGTTACAAAGCTTCTCAGACATGTCACATTCCTCACCCCCGATCCCGGCGGATCGGATCGAGAGAAGCAACGATGTCCCAGGCTCTGCCAGCAAACGGACTATTTACCCCGGTGGTCCAACTGTCCAAGCGGCTGCCCAAGTTCACGGAAAACGCCTTTACCGCACCGGCGCAGGACGTCCTCCGCCCTGCCCGCGGCGTACTGTTCGCCGTGAAACTCGCAGCCGTTTTCTGGGCGGCTCTCGCGATTCCCGTCTTGGTTTGGTTCTTGGTCTGAGGTTGGTTGCGGCTTCGCTAGCTCTTGCTTTTCAAGGTCGTCCCGCTTGTGCCGCCCTTCGACGGGCTTAAGGCTGACCGGATACTGCATGAGGTCCGCGTTGATCCGTAGTCCTGACCTTGTCGAAGGATGGCGCGGCACGAGTGGACCTCTAGCAAACTACTTTCGCGACCAGACCCGGATGTAGTCGATCGCCCAATCCCATCCGCCGGGCGTGCCGCCCTGGTCGGTGATGTGAGACAGGTCGTTGAACTTCGCGCCGACCTGCAGGCTGGCAATCAGGTGCGCCGGGACGCCGCCCTTGCTGTTCCATTCATAAACGGACTCGCGATACACCCGGCCATCCAGCAGAAACCTCAAATGGTTGTCCGCGCCCCAATCCAGCGCGTACACGTGATACCCGGCCGTGAGGTCCGCCTTGGGTTGATAGTACCATTTGTCGCCCCATTCCGGATCGCGGAACACGTCGTGCGGGTGGCCGAACGCGGCGTCGTTACCGTTGGTGGGGGTGCCGCTCACCAACTCATGCCCGGGCGGCACGCCGTTGAAGCCGAACTGGTCGAAGATGTCGATCTCGGGCGGCCAGTCCAGCACGCTGATGACCTTCGTGCCGCCCGGCCCCGGCGATTGCTGGCCAGGGTTGAGCCAAAAAGCCGGCCAGGCATATGGCGCCCGCGGCATGCGGCAACGAATTTCGATCACGCTGCCAGGCCGGATCGGCAATGCGAAACGGATAATCCCGCTCTCGATGTTGCCGTCCCCACAATCCGTCCGCACCGCCGTCTCCAGCCCGCAATGCGCCTTCAACACCAGGCCATCATGCGTCATCACGTGTAAGCTGCGCGGATCGCCGTCCGGATAGTCGCGGTGGCGGCTACGGTAGTTGCCGTATAGCCCGTCCGTGCCGGGTCCCGTCGTCGTGGCGTCGCCATAGATGAAGCGGTAGTAGGCGATGCGGTCCAACTCGGCTTTGCTGTGCACCGTGGCCGCCGCCCGGCTCTGTCCGAATACGGCGTTCAGCCTGTTGGTGAGCGGGCCCTCGATCCCTACCGGACGCACCGCGGCGCTGGTGGGCACGGTCGCACCCAGGACGGCCCCCCCCTCCGCCCGGGCCTGACCGGCCAGCAGCAGAACCGCGAGTGCGGCGGCACGCACCGGCTTAGAACCGGCGCTCGAACACTTTGACCACGTCACCCGGTGCTACGAAGTCGCTCGGCTTGGCAAGACCCTCCGCCGCGGTACCACCCTTGGTGCGGATGACGGACGCGTAGTTCTGATAGCCGCGGTAGGTGAACCCGCCGGCCACCGCGACGCTGGTCAGCACGGTCATCCCCGGCTGATACGGATACTGCCCGGGCTTGGCGACCTCACCCAGGACGAAGATGGGCCGGTAGGCCAGTACTTCGACCGAGACGCTGGCATCGCGCAGCAGGTTGCGGCGCTTGAGCCCGTCCGCGATGGTCTTTTCTAGATCCTGTGGCGTCAACCCCTCGGCCACGACCCCGCCCAACAGCGGCATCGCGATCCGCCCCTGATCGTCCACCCGGAACTCACCCGTGAGCTGCTCCTCGCCGAACGTGATGATGCGGATCTGGTCGCCCCCACCCAGCCGGTATTGCTGCGCCTGGTAATCCGGCAGCGGCTTCAGGTCACCGCCCGGCGCGCACCCGGCCAGCACCAGGCACATCGACAGCACGGCGGTCAGCCGTTGGGGCAAAAGCGGCATCGATCACGTCCTCACTCAAAGTCCTAGGCTCACCTGCAGCAAGAAACGATTTTCCGTGAAACCGAGACCGGTGCGTAGGCCCCCGGCCGCCGGGCCGACGTTCACCGCACTGGTGCTGGAAAGGCCGGTAACGGGATTGATCGTCGTCGTGCTGCCTGATGGCCTGGACGTGAAATCATACGTAGCGGCCAGGCGCAAGTTGCGGTTTAAAAGCCAGGTCACGCCACCGCCCGCTGTGTAGAGTGTCGCACTGCCCTGATTACGGTTGAACTCGTCCAGGAAAACGCCCGCCTGCGCCCGGAACAGGACGTTGCGGAGGTATTCATGATCCACCTCGAACTGCAGCGCCGTCTCGGTATAGCCCACCGTGGTCTCGGCCGCCGCGTCCTGGATCCGGCGGGACAGCGTGCCCGTCACTGTGGTGAGGTTCGTGGGCGTGAACACGACCGTCATCTCCGCGACCGGCGCCTGGATGGGCTTGACGGCGGCGCTTGCGAACGTCCGCACCTCGTACCCCGCGAGCAGCCGGTAGCGCCACATGCCGGACGCGCCGTAATCGATGCCGGCCAGGACGGCGATGTCGTTGTAGTCCCGCAGCATGCTGCCCGCCGGGCGGCTGGAGTAGCGCGCGACCGAGTCCCGCACCACCGCGACCAGGTTCCGTTGCGGCGCAAGTTCGTAGGTGACGGTTATGCTCGGCGCGACCACCGTGCGGTCCCGATAGCTCTGCAGGTAGGGAACGCCAGCAACGACGCCGTTATCGAAGCTGGTATGCGTCACCGACAGCTCGGGCCGGAGCGCGAGGCGGTTCAGCACCATGCGGTATCCGGCCTGCACCGTGTCGGTCCGGTAGGCGATGGGCTGCTCCAGCCGCGGCGCGTCGAGGTCGCGCGGGGTCTGGTTCAGGTTGGCGTGCGAGTAGTTGAGCGTGACGGAGTCGTCCATCAGCTTGTAGGTGCCGCCGATAGACGCCGTCCAATTGGTGGTGGATTGCCGGGGCTGGCTGAGATACCTGATGTCATCGATGCGGATTTGTGTGCCGACGGCGTAGAGGGAGGTGTCCTGCGCAGCCTGCAACGTCACCCGGGTCTGCACGAAGGGGCTTCCCTTGGCGGAGGCGGTCCCGGTCACGTTATCGTCGTAGCCCACGCCTTCGCTCACATCCGGGCGCACCAGGACGTTGCCGAAATGCACACCGCCGCTATCGTAATCAGGACGCAGCCGGGAGGTGACGGTCACGCCGGGCTCGTTCTGCAGGCCCGGGACGTCGGAGTTGATGATTTGATCGAACAGCAGCGCGTGCGCTGGTTCGGACCACGTCAGCGCGGCGAGGGTGCTGGCCAGCGCGGTCATGAGGCTAGCGTTCGCTTTGTTTGTCTTGAGCCGAGAGGATTTAAGGTGGTCCGGTTTCCGCATATTTTCCTGGTCCCCCTCGCCTTTGCCGTTCTGTTGGCCGGCGCGGTGGGGGGCCATCCAGCCCGGGCGCAGGATGGCAGACCGTCAACAGCTTATGCCGCTGTCGTCAAGTCCTGCGCGGCCGAGGCGCGGCGGCTCTGCCCGGGGCTCGACACAGCGTTTCCGCAACCCCGGAACGAGGCTATTTGCCTGCGTCCGTTCCGGTCCAGCCTGGGCCCGGCCTGCCGCAAAGCACTGAAGCCTACGGCCCGCTAACATGGATGCCGGCCCTGCCCCCGCCCGCCCCGCGCTTGGGCTGAACCTGCCGGAACAAGCGTTGCTGTTTACCATGGTGGTGGTCGCTGCATCGTTGATTTTGCAGCGTTTTGGCTTCGCGGTCGGCGGCAAGGCGGCCAGCGTCGTGGGTCCGTTGGGACTGGGCGCCGCCGCACTCGGCCTCATCCGCGGCACTCTGTCCTTTAACCGTTTGAGGCTCAGCTTGTTCCTGGTGCTGTGTGGGCTCAGCGTGCTGGGCATCGCCGCGCATCAGGCGCAGCCCGGGCGATTCCAGACCGGGCTCAGCCTGCAATCCGTCCTACAATTTCTAACCCTTACCAGCTTCGCCACGCTCACTTTTACCGCCCCTGTGGCAGAGCGCGCGTTTGCCCGCCGGGTCAGCGCCGTACTGGCCGTGGTGGCTGTGGCAGGGCTGCTGCAATTCGCGGCGCAATTCGCGGGGCTGCGCTTGTTCACCTTCCGCGGTATCGTCCCGGACTCGCTGTTGTTCGAAGATGGCTACAACCAGATCATTCCGGCCGGGTTCGGCAATGTGTATAAATCGAACGGGTTCTTCTTGCTCGAGCCCTCGATATTCTCGCAGTTCATGGCCTTGGCGCTGATGATGGAGCTCCTGGTATTGCGCCGGTTGCGGATGCTGGTGCTGTTTGCGGCGGGCATGCTGCTGTCCATCGCCGGCACGGGCTGGATCGTGCTGGGCGCGTTCGTCGGCACGGTCGCGTTCAGCATGCGGCGGGGCGTGCTGATCTTGTTGCTGACCTTGGGCCTGCTCGCGGTCCTCGCAGCGGGCGTTACGCTGCTGGCGCCGGAGGTGGCGGACTCACTGTCTGCACGGCTCGATGAGGTGACGCGCCCGGCTACCAGCGGGCACCTCCGGTTCATTACCCCGTTCTGGCTGCTGGATGACGTGTTGCGGGATGAGCCGGGGGCGGCGCTGCTGGGCATCGGTGGGGGTGTCAGCGAACATTTGACGATGCCGTATGAGTACACCGTCAATACACCGGTCAAGATCGCGGTGGATTACGGATTTCCGGCGCTGATCGTGTATGTGGCCCTGCTGGCCGTGGGGCGGAAGTCGCCGATGCAGCGGGCCATGCTGGTCCCGTGCATGGTCATGCTGCTGTTTGCAGGGGGCTATCAGCAGCTGGCACCGGTGCTGTTCCCGGTGCTGCTGATCATGACGGTGGCTAAGCTGGGCGGGGACGAGGTGCTTTAGGGCGGGCTGAGATCTTGCGTTACGGGAGCGGTCTCAGCGCGCCCGGCGGTAGGCCTCTGCCGTGAGGCCGGCGATCTCGTCCCAGCCTGGCACCGCGTCCACTAGCGCGCGGGCCTGGCGGCTCGCGTTGGCGGTGAAGGCGCGGTCGTCCAGCACGTGCGCCATCGCGGCCGTGAGCGGCGGAGCGTCGCCGGGCGGGACCAGATGGCCGTGCACGCCATCCACGATGGTCTCGGCGAAACTGCCTAACGCCGAGGCGATCACCGGGCGAGCACAGGCGAGCGCGATCGACAGCACGCCGCTCGCCTCGATCTCACGGTAGGGGAACACCGCGACCACGCCGGGCCCGAACAGGCCGGGCACTTCGTCGTCGGCCACGAAACGGGGCTCGATCGTGAGCTGCCCGGCGACGCCCAGCCGCTCCGCCTGCGCCCAGAGCGGCCCTAGATCCATATACGGCTTGCCCACGGCCCTGATCCGGGCCTGCGCGCGCAGCGGCTCCGGCAGGGCGGCGAAGGCTTCGATCAGCACATCCAACCCTTTATACGGCTTGATCTTGCCAAACAGCAGGAAGGTGAGCGGCCCCTGCATGGGATCGTCCGTCCGCGCGGGCGGGGACAGCAGCGTGCCGTGCGGCAGCACCAGCAGGCGCTCCGCCTGCACGCCCGAGCCGGTGAGGCGCGCTTGGCCCTGCACCGTATGAACGATCAAGGTGCCGAATTCGGTTAGGCTCTGAAAGAAGCCGCGCTGTTGTAGCCGGGCGGACGGGTCGCCGTTGAACGGGTTGGTGTCGTGCACCGTGAGCACCAGCGGCGCCACACGCCGCAACCGGCCCAGGAAGGCGCGGTCCACCATCGGTAGCGGCAGCCATTGGAAATGAATGACGTCCGGGCGCTCCCGCCGCAGCCGCTGCAGCAAACCCAGCATAGACGCTGCGTGGTCCAGTCCCTTGAGCGCCAGCCGCGCCTTGCCGGGCAGGCGCCGGGCCGGGCCGCTATCGGATACACGGTAGAAATGCGGCACCAGGCGCACACCCTCTGCCCCGCCATCGTCCGGGCCCGGACGGCGCCCGAACAGGGTCACGTCATGCCCGGCCCGCCCGAGCCCGCCCGCCAGCGCGCGGTCGTACGGCAGGGTGAACAGCGACGGATCGATCAACGCCACCCGCATGGATCAGCCCACGCTGCGGGCGGAGGCCGGCGGGTTCCAGGTCTGAAACCGCTCGCCCCGCCAGGAGCGCAGCACGCCGATCCCGGTGGCGACGAACGCGCCCAATATGTCGCGGAGCGTAGCGAGCAGGCCGCGGCGCGCGGTGTACACCGCCATTCCAGCCGCGGCGAGCGCTAGAACTCCGGCCGCGAGCCAGCCCCACGCTCCGGCCCATGCCGCCGCGGCACCCAGGCATAGCAAGCCCCCCACCAGCAGCCCCGCCACCAGCCAGCGCAGCAGCTTATGAGAGACGTATTTGTAGAGGTCGAGCCAGGGCAGGCCCCGGAGCTGCGGCCAGAGCGCGCGGTGCACGTTGAATGCCTGGCAGGCGATGCGCACCTTGCGGCGGAACTCCTCCGCCGGGCGGGACACCGCTTCCTCATAGGCCAGCGCGTCCGCCACCCGCACGATCCGGTGCCCGCGGCACAGCGCGGCGAGCGAGACATACATGTCGTCGATCAGATCGGCCGGCGGCGGCTGATGCACCGCCCGGCGCAGCGCGAAGATCGAGCCGTCCGCGCCCATCACCGACCCGGTGGCGCTCTCATAGGTCTTGATCGCCTCCTCAAGCCGCCAATACAGCGATCCTGTGGCGGCGGTGACGTTGCCGGCCGCCTTCGTGTAGATCAGGTGGCCGCAGACGCAGCCCACGCCCGGATCGGCGAACGGCGCCAGCAGCCGAGGCAGCGCGTCCGCGGCGAATGTCACGTTGGCGTCGCTGAACACCAGGAACTCCGCATCCGTCATGCCGACCAGCGTGTTCATGCCATGCGTCTTGCCGAGCCGCGCGGAGGACGCCACCAGCCGGACCCTCTCCCCGTACTCTCGCACGATGCCGGCCGTGCCATCGGTGCCGCCATCGACATAGACCAGCACCTCGACGCCGCCGATCGCCTCACCGACGGCCAGCATGTTGTCGAGCTTCGTGCGAATCACCGCCGCCTCGTTATAGGCGGAGACGCAGAACGCGGTCCGGCCTTGCGGCGCGCCCAGCAGCACGGGCCGGGGACGCAGCCGCGCCAGCAGCATGAGGCTCAGAGGATACATCACGAACGGATGCACCGCGAGCGCCAGCAACAGCACGCCCAGCGCCGCAAGGGCCAGGGTCATTTGGAGAGCATGATGGTGGCGAGCGGGTTGCGGGACATGGCCGAAAGCCGGGTCGTCGCGTCCTGCACCTGCTCCCGCCGGTCCGCCTTGCCGTCGATCACCAGGACCACCGCGTCCGTCCGCTGCGCCACCCCCAGCGCGTCCGGGCGGCCCGCCGCGGCGCAGGTCAGCACGACCAGATCGTATTGCGCCGACGCCTCCACCAGCAGGTTCTGGAACGCCGTCCCGGTCAGCGCCGCGTGCGCCTGGGATGGGGATTGCCGCAGGCCAAGCACATGCAGGGGCGTTTGCGCATCTCGTAACAGCGCATCCCGCCAGTCCTTACCACCCTGCAGCACCAGGCCCAGTTCACCCTGCGCCATGTTCAAAAGTTGCAGCACGCGCGGTCGGTCGAAATCACCCTCGACCAGCAGCACCCGGTCGCCGTCCAGCGCCGCAACCCGCGCGAGGCCCACGGCAACCCGCGCGGCGTGATCCCGGTCGGACAGGCCGGTGCACATCACGCTATGCGGCGCACTGGTGTGGCCAAGCCGGGCCACGCGGAACCGTAGGCCGCGCAGCGCCTCCGCCTCCGCCCCGGACGGCACCGCCGCGACCCGGCGCCGCGCCCCGTGCCGCAGCGTGCCAGAGGGCAGAAAGCCAGATGCCGCCGCAAGGTCGGCCGGGGTATGAAAGGTGCGGGAGTTGCGGAGGCCGGTGAGCGTTAGCAAGCAGCCCAGCATCAGACCCGCCGCCGCGCCGGATCCGGTGGTCACCTTGATGTTGGGGGCACTCGGGTCGTTAGGCGGGAACGCCTGCGTCACCACGCGTACATCCGGCGTCTCGGTCCCGCTGGGCTGCACCACGGTTTGCTGCGCACGCTCCAGCAAGGTCTGATACAGGGTCCGCCGCGAGGTCACTTCCTGCTGTAGCTGCTCGAGCTCCGCCCGCGCGTTCTCCCCGGTGACCCCGGTGCGGCGCGATGCTTCCAGCTGTGCGTTCAGGTTCGCCTCATTCTCGCGCGCCGCCTTCAGCTGAGTGCCGAGCGAGTTCACGATCCGGTCCGTCTCTTGACGCAGATGGCCTTGAATGGAGCCCAACTCCGCCCGGGCACTCTCCATGCCCGGGTAGTTGCTGCCGTAATGCGAGCCAAGCTCCGCCACCCGGCGGGACGCCGCGCTCTCCTGCGCGCGCAGCTGCGACACCGTGGGGGAGCCGAGGACGCTGGCCAGCGCGTCGGACGAGCCCTGCTTGGCCAGTGCCGCCGCCCGGTCATACTGGGTCTGTAGCTGCGCCCGCTCCACGCCGGCGCGGGTGGCGGCCGTTGCGAGCTCCTCTACCTGTTGCTGGCCGACGCTGCCGGCGCGCAGGCCCACCAGCTCACCCTTGGTGCGCAAATCCCGCATCTTCTGTTCGAGACCGGCGAGGTCCACCCGCACTTGGTCGATCCGCTCCGTCAGTGCGCTGTTGGCACCCTGGTTAGCCTGAACGCGGCGGCTCGCGCGCGACGCGACGTACTCGGACAGGAGCGTATTGACCACTTGCGCCGCCAGCGCCGGGTCTTGCGCGCTGAACGAGACCTCGATCACCAGGCTGCGGTTATCCTGAAATACCGCGAGCGAGCGGGCCACCGCGTTCAGGACCGCCTCCTCTTGTGACGGCGCCGGCCCCGTATCCTCATGCGACTGGGGCAACAAAGCCTTCATGGCCGCCTTCGCCTGGTCCATGAAGCCCGGCTTGCGGAGGCTGCCGTTGAATTCAGGCAGCCCGGCGAGGTTCAGCTTGCGCGTTACGGTCCGCAGCAGGTCGCGGGACGCCACGGCCTGCATTTCGGTCCGCACGAAGGGCATCGGATCCGGTGCGGCTTCGGTGCGAAGTGCCCCTTGCAGCTCCGGAATGGCGATCCGGTCACCCTCGACCGCGACCAGGCTGGACGCCGTATAGGTTTTCGGCAGCGTGCGCGCGTACGCGAACGCGCCGGCCGCACCCAACAGGCCACACAGTATAAGGAGCCAGGCACGCCGCCGGAACAGGCGCAGCAACGATCCGAGCGGCAGTCCCTCCGCCGGGCGGGTCAGCATGGAGGCGTTACCCATCGAGACGTCCATTATGCCCTCTGCATCAAGGTTGCCTGCAGAACGGGCGTCTGCAGAATGGGCGCCTGCTGGACGGGCCGCTTCGCCTCGGCCGGCTCAGGCCGCCGGATCAAGGAATGCAGCGCGATATGCAGCAGCATCGCCCGGTCAGCGAAGGCATGCAGGCCATAACCCTCGCGCACCGGGCGGACCACGCCGGAGTCGAGTATCCGCGCCCAGCGTTCCGCCTTGATGTGTGTCTGCCCCACGGTCACGCCATCCCTGAAAGACGGCATGACGGCGAAGCGGCCCCAGGCGTCCTGGGGCGCCCGGGCCAGAGCCTCCAGCGTGGCGACCATCTCGGCGTCGGTTCCGCCGGTGGTCAGTTCGCCGAACAACGAGCGCAGCCGCGGTGGCGCCTCCGCCATCGAGCGCTGCACCAGCTCGGCCAAATCGGCGGAGGTCACGTTGCGGTCGCCCCGCTGCCGCGCCGCCTGGATGAGGCGCAGCCCCAGCAGCTGCGCCGCATACGGGCTTCCTTGCGCCAGCGCCGCCACCTGCGCGGCCATGCCCGGTGGCAGCCGGAACCCGGCCTGCTGCGCCCCGGTCTCGATGATCGACATCACGTTGGCGTCCGTCAGCAACGCCAGCTGCACCGCCACCAAGTTGCGCTGGATGGAGGGGTGCTGGCCCAGGATTTGGTCCAGGTTTTCCGAAACCCCCACCACCATGAACGAAAGCGGGACCGATTGATCCGAAAGCTGCTTGATGGTGTCCGCCAGCCGCGTGCGCGTGCCAGTATCCTCGACACGGTCGAACTCGTCCACGATGCAGACCAACGCCCGGCAGGTGAGGCGGCTCATGATATTCAGCACGTCGCGCGGACGCAGCTCGCCCGCTGGCAGCACCGCCTCGCATCCGATCTCACCGGGGCTGTTGGCGGCCACCGCCAGCAGGGACCGGGGCAGGTCCCGCATCAGGCCCCGGATGATCGTTTCGAAGGTGCTCCCGGCGTCGCAGCTGTGCCGGGCCACGATCACGCCGGCCTGCCGCAGCGTCTCGATCACGAGATTGGCGAGTGACGTCTTACCCCGGCCGCGATCGGTGTAGAGCACGACATGCGCCCGCTCTTCACGTAGTGCCTGCATGATGCGCAACGCCTCCGCGTCACGACCCACGACCTGCTTACGCCCAGCCTTGGGCTGCGTCGGGGTGAACGCCTCGCCAGGTGGCAGCAGGAACGGCTCGACCCGGACCGGGGCCGCGTTTGCGGTAGCTTTATTGCGCCTGAATAGCCTCATACCGCCCCTCGCCGCTGCATGACCGCTGGAATGGTCTTGGCCAGGATGGCGATGTCATGCCACAGCGTCCAGTTCTTCACATACCAGCTATCTAATTGGACGCGCTGGCGGTAGGTCGTGTCGCTGCGCCCGCTTACCTGCCATAGGCCGGTGAGGCCCGGGCGGGTCTCGTAATAAAAGGCGATGTCCTCGCCATAATGACGCTTCTCGCTCTCCACGATGGGGCGGGGGCCCACCAGGCTCATCTGCAGGCGCAGCACGTTCAGCAGTTGCGGCAGTTCATCGAGGCTCGTCTTACGCAGCCACTCGCCGATCGGCGTGATGCGCGGATCGTGGCGAAGCTTCTGCGTGGCCGCCCACTCTACCGCCGCCGCCTGATCGTGGCGGAGCAGATCATCAAGGATTTCTGCGCTATCGACCCGCATGGAGCGGAATTTCAAGCACGGGAACACGCGACCGCCGCTGCCGACCCGGGGGTGAGCGAAGAACACCGGGCCGCCGTCCTGCCGGATTTTCCACGCAATCAACAGGAAGACCGGTGCGGTGAATAACACCAAGGCGGCGGCGCCTGCCAAATCCAGCGCAATCTTGGCCGCCCGCGCCAGCGGCTGCGAGATATTATTCCGGTATGACAGCAGCACGAGATCGTGCCGGAAAAAATAGGTCTGCTCGAAGCCCGACACCGGCAAGCCCTCGGTATGCGGCATGACCGCAAAGGGCACACGCTCCCGAACCAACGCCTCGTTGCGCGCGCGGTCCAGGGTCTGGTCGCGCTCCGGCGCCAAGATCAGCAGATCCGCGCGGGATTGCTGTAGCAGCCGTGTCCACGGACGATCCATGCGGGTGCTGACGTCACCGGGACGGACGGTGCGGATGACCGAGTAGCCAAGGTGCTGTTCGGACTCCAAGGCCTCGGCCGCGGTTCGGGCTGCCTCGCCATCGCTCACGATGACCGTCCGGATTTGCCATAGCCCTACCTTGGCCAGACCAATCCGCGTCGCGAACCGGAACAGTGCCGAGACAGCCGGGAACATGATCCAGGTGCCGAGGACCACCATCCGGGACGCATCGGTCTTGAAGGCGAACTCGACGAAGCTGTTGCACAACAGGGAAAGCGCGGACGCGGACAGCACCTGCTGCAGCTCGAGCCAGAACGGCAGGCGGCGCGTGTAGTGGCCACGGGCGAAGAACACCAGCAACAGCCCGCTCAGGATAAAGGCCGACGTGAGCCAGGCCTGAGTGCCATGGGTGGAGTCCAGCACGGCCGAAACCTCCCCGGTGGCCATCCTGATCATGCCGAGGCTGATTGCAAAACTCGCCACGTCGGCGCCGATCAATGCTAGCGCACAGGCCTGCCGTTTAAGATCGGCCCGCGGCACCAGAGGCTCGGACCAGCCGACCAGCCCGCGCATATCCCGCGCGATTTCGACTGCGCTCCGTCCGGCGATGAGATTGAGTCGTTGTGACATACGGCTTACCTGACGTTAGATGCGGACCGGAGCCCACATTGCGTGGCCGCCATTTTTGGCCAGCCACAAACAAAACGTTTCCACCCAGGTCAGTCTGTCCCCTTGGTCTTACGACTCTCGGCGGTAGCAGGCCAACAAAAGATTGCGTTACGACGTGAATTCTCGCGTGTAGCGATGTCAGTCAGTGGTGATTCCGTGCTGCTTTATGATCGTTTGATGAAATACGCCCTGATAGTTCTGCCTCGTGATCATGCAGCGGTGAGCAGGCAGAACACAGGCGAAGCGTATTAGTTTTCGGCCTTTGTCCGTCTTACGAGCCTCGTCCACCTTCATGCCGCGTCCCGCAGCGGACGCCAGCGCGCGGCGAACCATAGCCAGATCAGACCGCGCCACAAGTAAGGCTTGACCCGCTCGAGCGCCGCCTTGGCCGGGCCGCCATCGACCCGTAAGGGATGCCAGGCCGGGACGCCACCGGGCTTAACCGGATGCCATAGCGTGTTGTGCCGCGGTAGCACGCGCTGCACCGGGCGGAATACGAACGAGCCGGGCGAATGCGAGTAATTGTCTCCCCGGGCAAAATAGAACCGGTCCCGGTTTTCCGGACGCACGAACGGCCCGCGTCCTCCGAAATCCTCGATGCCGAGCCCGGCCTGCGCCGCCACCGTCGGCACGTTGATCTCGTAGTGTCCGCCCAACCCGGCGCGGTAGGCGCCGTCCAGCAGCGCCATCGCCTCCGGGCTCACCCGGCATGCCGGCAAGAAACCCTTGATGATACGCTGGCGCACCCAGGGCATCCCCGGCGGCACGGTCTGACGCGGATATGGCGGGTTGTTCTCCTTGTGCGGCACTGTATCGAGCGGCAGCATCGTCGCACCCAGCACCGCGGCGGAACTCGCCCGGAAGTGCTCGAAGAAGACGCGCCAGACGCCTTCCCAATGCACGTCGTACTCCAGAAACCAGAACTGGGCGTAGTCCGGATTTCGCCGCCGGAATTCGAGGAACACGAGGTCGAGGTTTCCAGCCATGTCCCAGTCCCGCTCCTGGCATTTCTCGGGATAGGGCAAGCGGAACAGATCGGCCTTGCCGATCGCCTCGCCGGGCACGCCGGCCAGGTCCGGTTCCGGATCGTCGGTGCTCAGGATGAAGCGCACGTCGTGATCGGACGGCGCCTCACGCTGCAGCCGCTCGAAGGATCGGCGGACGGCGTCGTTCAGCACGTGGCTCACCATGGCCACGCTGACCCGCGGCCCACTCACCTTGCCGCGTCCACCGGCAGCATGATCCGCCTGATTTCGTCGAGCAGCGCCGGGCCCTGGGCTGCGTCGGGCTCGACGATATTACCCTCCGCCCACTCGTTCCAGGCCTTCAGGAACACGATGGCCTGCTGCGGCGGGCGGCCGCGCACCCGGTCCACGGCCTTTTGTAGGTACTGACCAAACAGCTCCGGCGTCGCGCCTTCGAACACCACGCCCCGCGGGCCGGAGCGGGGCGTGTTGTCCCAGCCCGGCAGGACGCAGGGCAGGTGCCGGGGGTCATCCGGCATGTCGTGCATGGCGCAGCGCATCACGTCAGCAAACGGGTAACGGGCCGGCAATGCCAGCCGGCCCGCGGTGGCGCGGGCAAAACCGGGGCCGAAGTTACGGGTCCGGAGCCGCCGGCTGATGCGGCCCCAGGCGCGCGACTGACGATCCTCGAGATACTCCTGCGGCACCAAGGGCGTGACCGCGTCGAATGGCTCCAGCAGCGGCGTGCCGTACCGCGCCACCCCCGCCTGATAGCGGTTGGTGATGGCGACGAAATACAGGCCCGGCAGCCCTGCTTCCTCAGCCAGCTTTCGCCAATGCGCAATAAATCCGGGCGCATCCGGCAGGTCATGCGGCGCGAAGATGACGAAGATCGGCTTGCCATCCACCCGCATATAACGGGGGTCCCGAAACGCGCGCAACGCCCAGGCGAAGTGCGCCGCCTCATCGTCCCGGCCGGGATAGACCTGCTCCATCAACACGGATTTGGGCGCCCCGTGCCAAATTCCGGTCCAGGATTGGTTCGCCCAGGCCAGGCAGAACGGAAAATCTGGATCGCCGCTCTGCAATACCTCCTCGAACGGACGCTCCAGGATGCGGCGGCCATTGCCGAACCAGTAATGCCAGTAGCAGAACCCCTCGATCCCCGCCGCCCGGGCCAAGTCCGCCTGATGCCGCCGCGTCTCCGGCACCCGCAGGTCATAGAAGCCGAGCGCGC
This sequence comes from Acetobacteraceae bacterium, assembly GCA_965246925.1. Taxonomy (GTDB): domain Bacteria; phylum Pseudomonadota; class Alphaproteobacteria; order Acetobacterales; family Acetobacteraceae; genus JANPPS01. The sequence continues at coordinate 1,300,384 of OZ251994.1, forward strand.
CGGGCAGCAGGGGTTGCTGGTGGCCGTGATAGAGCGGGCGCGCCTTGGCGACGTTGGTCCACTCGGTAAAGCCCGGTCCCCACCATGCATCGTTCTCCGGCACTGGATGAAACTGCGGCAGGTAGAAAGCGATGAGCCGGGCCAGCGGCACAGCCTGGGTAGCCTGCGGCATCGTCATCGGCGAGAGCGGACTGTTTTGGTCCATAATGAAACCGGAATTCTGTGGGGTTAGGCCTGCACGCCACTTTGTGTGCAGTGCAGCATAACCCCAGTCTGGGTGGCGCGCCCGAACTAAGCCAGCATCCTCACGCTTAGTTGAGAGTCGCTTATCGGTTCGATCACGATCCTGCGTGCACTTACCGTTTTCGTTTGCTGCATTGCACACATAGGGCTACGCGTCGCGTTCCCGGAGTATGCCGATGTCCAAGTCTGGTTTGGCGAACACGCCATCCGCCCTCGTGGTCGGGATAGCGACCCGAGGCCGGCCCGAAATCTTGCGTGAGACGCTGGTGCAGGTATTGGCCCAGACCGTTTCGCCCAGCCGCATCCTGGTCTGTCACACGGGTCCTGGCGACATTGCCGGGCTGGACTTCCCTGCTGTCGAGTTCTTCATTGCACCCTCCGGCCTGCCCCGTCAGCGGAATGCCATCCTGGATCGCTTGCCGGACACGGATGCAGTGCTGTTCATCGACGACGACTTCCTGATGGCGCCACGCTACATCGAGGCGACGCTGGCGGCTCTACAGGCTAGCCCGGACCTCGTGCTGACCACGGGCGACCTGCTGGCGGACGGCATCAAGGGACCGGGCATCACCCCTGGGGAGGCGCGGGACATGATCCAGGCCGACCCGGCTGCGGAGCGCACCGGCGTGCATCCGGCCGAGCACGGCTATGGCTGCAACATGGCCATCCGGCTCGACATAGCCCGCCAGCACGGCCTCCGCTTCGACGAGCGCCTTCCGCTCTATGCCTGGTCGGAAGATATGGATTTCAGCTACCGGCTCGGACGGTTTGGGCACGTCGCCAAGCTCGAAGGCGCACGCGGCGTGCACCTTGGCACCAAGGGCGGGCGCACGTCCGGCCACCGGCTGGGCTACTCGCAGGTCGCAAACCCGATCTACCTCTGCCAGAAGGGCAGCTATACGCTGCGCCGGGCCGCAGGCAGCGTGGGCCGCAACCTGGCCGCCAATCTGGTACGCGCTGCATGGCCAGAGCCCTGGATCGACCGCCGTGGCCGCCTACTGGGCAATGTCCGCGCCATGGGGGACATCGTGCGCGGACGCCTCGCACCGGAACGGATACTAGAACTGTGACGGCGCTCCGGGTCACGGTTGCGATCCCCGTCTATAATAGTGCCACGACACTGGAGCGCGCGGTGCGCTCGGCCATGCGCCAGACGCTGCCAGACATCGAGATCCTGATCGCCGACGACGCCTCGACCGACGCAAGTGCGGCCATAGCCGCGCGCCTCGCTGATGAGGACCCGCGCATCACCCTGCTGCAGATGCCGGTAAACGGCGGTAAGCCGCGGGCCATGAACCGCATGGTGGCGGCGGCCAACGGCGAGTGGGTTGCGGTGCTGGACGCCGATGACGCCTTCCGCGAAGACCGGCTGGAGCACCTGCTGAACGCAGCCGCCGGGCACGCCGTCAATATGGTAGCCGACAATATCCTTTATGTGGACGGCGGGGCGGATCAGGTCGTGCAGACCGCCTTTCCGCCGGGCAGCCCGGCCCGCAGCGTCACGCGGTATGACCTGGCCGCCCATTCGGACAGCTTCGCCACGTTCGATTTCGGCATCCTGAAGCCCGTCATGCGGCGCAAGTTTCTGCAGGACAACAAGATCAGGTATTATGAGGACACGAGGCTGTCCGAGGATTTCTACTACCTCATGCACTTTTTCGCCGCCGGCGGCACGGGCTTGCTGGTCAGTGAGCCGCTTTATTACTGGACGATGCCGTTCGGCGCGATCTCCCGCCAGTGGACGCAGACCGGTGCGGGCGCGTGGCGCTACGATTACCGCCAAGCCCTCCGCGCCAACGAGCATTTCATCACTGAGATGAAGAAGCAGGGGCAGGCCGACATGGTGCGCATGCTGGAGGGACGATCCCGCCAGTACCGCGCCATGATCCCCTACCTCGACGCCCAGCGCCTCGCGGCCGAGGGCGGAAAGCTGCAGGCGGCCGTGATGATCGCGCGCCATCCCGAGACCTACCGTCTGCTGGCGGGCCGGATCGTGGGCCGCATCCGCCGCAGCCTCCGCGCCCGTCCGGCGGTGGGCAGCCTGCCGATCCACCCGAGCCTGTCCCGCTAGGCGCGCCCATGGATGGCATGAACAACTTCCGCCACCCGCGCGTGCTGATCGTAAGCGCGTCCGATTCGCGCTTCATGCCGTTCCTGCGCGGCATGATCACATCGCTCGCGGACGCGCTGGTGCTGACCCCGGCGCATCTTGCCTGTTTCGACCTGGGGCTCAGTCCGCAGGACCTGGACTGGCTCGGCTTGAACGGCATCCGCACCGCCACGCCCCGTCCGCATCTTGGCGTGGCCGAGACGCACGGGCCCGGCCTGCTCTCGTTCCTCGCCCGCCCATTCTTGCCCGAGTATTTCCCTGGCTACGACGTGTATGTCTGGATCGATTCCGACGTCTGGCTGCAGTATCCGGGCGTGCTGGGCCAGTATGTGAACGGCGCGCTGGCTACCGGCATGGCGGTCACGCATGAGCGGGAGCGGGGCTACCGGTTCCAGGCCTGGCTGTTCGCCTGGACGGCCAAGCACATGCTCCTCGGATACGGGCCCACCACAGCCGCACACTTGCTGACCCGGCGGCACGTGAACGCCGGATGCTTCGCCATATCGGCCGGCGCGCCGCATTGGCAGGCCTGGGCGGACCGCTACGCCGCCGCGCTGGCGCGAACGGGCGCCCTTGTGCCGCACGACCAGTTCGCGCTCAATCACGCTTTGCGCGGCAGTATCCTGGGCGGCGCCGACGTGCCCGAAACCACCCTCCTAGATCCCGGTTGCAACTGGATCTGCGACCGCGGCGTGCCGATGTGGAACGACGATGCCGAAGCGTTCTGCAAGCCCTACGCTCCCTACGCCCCCATCGGCGCCCTCCACCTCGCCGGGCCCGCCAAGCGCACCGCCTATGATGTCAGACGGACCGGCGGCGGCCAGTTCCGAACCTACATCACGCAGGGCGCCAGCCCCGCCCACCCCGCGCTGCAACCACCCTTACTGGAAATGGCTTGATGTCCGGCGCGTTCAGGACGCTGTCGGTCATGCTGCTGCTGTGGCCGGCATGTGCCCAGGCCGCTCCGCCGGATCTGTGCCAATCCGCCATTCTGCTGGCCGAGCGCGCCGCGCCCGTGCCTCCGGCGCTGCTGTCGGCCATCGCCCGGGTCGAAAGCGGGCGCGCCCTGCCCGGCGGGCGCGTGGTGGCCTGGCCATGGACTATCAACGTAGCCGGCACCGGGCATTTCTACGAGACGCAGGAACAAGCGATCCAGGCCGTGCAGCAATTTCAAGCAGCCGGCGTGCAGTCGATCGACGTCGGCTGCCTGCAGGTCAACCTCATGCATCACCCGAACGCCTTCGGCTCGCTGCAACAGGCTTTCGACCCGGCGGCCAATGCCGGCTACGCCGCGCGGTTCCTTACGGCTCTGCATCGTGAGACGAAGGACTGGCCCGCCGCGATCGGCGCGTATCACTCGCGCACCCCGGCGCTGGCGGACGAATACGGCTCCCGCGTCTTGCATGCCTGGCCCGGCGCGGCCCAGTATGCCCCGGCGCCCACACCGCCGATCCCGTCCGTCAACGTCGATCCGTATCACGTCTATACGCCCGAGTTCGCCCGGCTAGTGACCCAGGACAAGCTGGCCCGGGCGCAGCGGGACGCGGCCATGGCGCCGCCGATCGAGGCACGCAGCAAGCTGCCGGGCCCCCTGCTGCATTCGCCGACGCCGCTCCATGCCGCCACTCCCCCGCGCGGGGTCCGCTACGCCCAGCTGCCGTGATCAATAAGGCACAGTCCGCTTACCTGGACATGGTACGCGGCCTCGCGGCGCAGCTCGTGCTGGTCCACCACGCGGCCAGCTATGCCTGGCCGGGCCCAGGCGTGGCCGATTGGGGCGGTGGCGCGCTGGGTGTGCTGATCTTCTTCCTGCTATCCGGCTTCTTGATCACCCACACCATCCAGTCCCGTCTGGCCGGCGGACGGTTCAGCCTGACCGAGTTCACCGTGAGCCGCGCCACCCGCATCTATCTGCCCTACCTCCCCGCGCTTATCCTAGTGGCCGTTCTGGATCGGTTCTCCGTGCGCTTTCCGGTTTACGAGCATGGGGCCGACTTCAACACGCCGACCGCGCTGGCCAATGTTTGCATGATGCAGGACTTCCCGCTATTCCAAATCCTCCGCCGCCTGCACGTGCCGGAGCAGGCTTGGTTCTTCAAGACGTTCGGCTCGGGCCGGCAGTTCTGGACCGTCAGCATCGAGTGGTGGATCTACATCACCGCCGGTCTCCTAACCTTCATGCTGCTACGCCGGCCGTCCCCGGTGTTGCTGGTGCTGCTCGGCCTGGCCGCGATCGAGCCGGTGTACAATCTGGTCGGCGGCCCCGGCGACTCGTTGACCCTGTTCTGGCTGATGGGGGCAGCCGCGAGCGTCGCGCTGGCCCGGGCCTGGACGCCGTGGGGCCCAGGCTGCGCCTTAGCCTGGGCGGGGCTGCTGATCCTCGCCGGGGTGCGGCTGTTCTTTACCCATGGCCGCATCTATGACGCAGTGTTCGCGCTGATCCTTGCCGGCTTGCTATACGTGCCGTTCTGGGCCTTATCGGCGCACGGCAGCAGCCGGGCCGTGCAGCGCACCGGGCTCGACCATTTGGCATTCCACAGCTACTCGCTCTATCTCATCCACGGCTCCATCGTGCTGGCGCTCGTCGCGGGCTGGGGCATGGCGGGATGGCGCGGGCTGCTGACGATGGTGCTGATGTCCAACGCCGCCGCTATCCCGTTCGCCTATCTGTTCGAACGCCCCCAGGCCCGCCTTCGCCGCGCCATCCTCGGCGCAATCGGCTGGCGCCGTCCGGCTGAGGCCTGCTAACGAGGGGCATGCTTGAATACGCCACCTTCACCCTGCCGGACCCAATAGGCCCCGTCTTTCTGGTCTGGCATCAGGAAGGCCTGGTCGCGCTAGATTTCGGCGAGGCGGATGGCCGTCTGCGGCGCTTGCTGCAATCCCGCTTCGGGCCGGCCGTGCAGTGGGAGGCCGCGTCCGCCCCGCACCCGTACGTCTTAGCAACGAAGGCCTATTTTGACGGCGATTTCACTGCCCTCGATACACTACCGGCCGATGGTGGTGGCACCCTGTTCCAGCGCCGGGTCTGGACGGCGCTGCGCGCTATTCCCTCGGGTCAGACCCGCTCCTACGCAGAAATCGCGATCGGCATCGGCCAGCCCACCGCCACCCGCGCCGTCGGCATGGCCAACGGCCGCAATCCCATCAGCCTCGTGGTCCCCTGCCACCGCGTGATCGGCACTTCCGGCGCCCTCACAGGCTACGGCGGCGGGCTCGAGCGAAAGCGCTGGTTGCTGGCGCATGAGCGGGTAGTCCCTGCTAAGGAGTAGTCCTAACTTCTCGAAAAGTGGTACTAGCGGGCACGTATCCGACGAGCTCACGCTTGCCGGCGCGGGTCAGCTGCCAGATAGCCAAGCCGCCCCCCGCGCATACAGCGCATCCACCTCGGGGCCCGTTAACCCCGGCATGTCCCGCTTGACCGTGTAGCCGATCCGCGTCTGCAGATAAGCCAGATGCCGGTAGCCCGCGGGGAACGAGGCGAGCAGGGCACCGTCCAGCACGGGCACGTCACCCGGCGTTACCGGGTCCATGCGGTCCTTCTCATAGATTGGCTGCCGCAGCACGAGGCCCCAGCGTCCGGCGCGCTTGTCCCAGAAATCGTAGAACCGCCCGGTGCACAGCACGTCGCACAGCACCCCCTCCACGGCCGCACGCTGCGAGATGGTCATCTTGGTCTGCGACACCGCACGGGAGCCGGCCACATCGACGCTGATACCGCCCAGAAAATGCAGGATGCTGACCCCCCGGGCCCAACCCTCCTTGCTGATCGCAATGAACTCGTCTGCCGTGCCCTGGGTCCAGGTCGCCATCATGCGTCCGTCGTCATGCCAGACGGTGCGGAAGCGCTCCCAATCGCCAGAGTCCCGCCAGATGACCCAGTTCTGCAGCAGCTCGCGGATGAGGCGGTCATCGTCCATCAATGGAACGGCCGGGTTAGGCCGACGCGCAGCGTCTCGCCCGGCGCCAGTGGCGTGAAGCCGGCCGGGTCATAGGTGGGCAGCGCCTGCAGCTGGTCCGGCGAGAGGTCCATGACCGCAACGTGCTCGCCCAACAGCGCCACGGCGTTGACCGGCACCGCGACCCGGCGGGTGCCCAGGCTGAACGTGCCGCCCAGATCGACCAGCAGCAGCGTCTGTTCCCCGCGCCGCACCACGCCGGCGACGCGGCCCAGCACATTCTGCTGCTCTACGGGGCGTAGTACTTGGCGGTGCAGCAGATCCCCGGCCAGGACCGGCTGCGGGTAGCGCTGGCCTTCCGCCCATGCCGGTCCTGTAAGTAGCATCAGCAGCACGACGCGGCGGTTCATTAGAATCTCCTTCGGTTTCGCTACGCTAGGCCTGGGCTGGATGTTACCATCCGTACACAACCGGCGAAGAAGCCACCATGGAAACCGTGCGCCGCCTGCATCCCGCCCCCGTCCGCATCATGCACTGGCTGAACGCGCTGGCGATGATCATCATGATCGGCTCCGGCTGGGGCATCTATAATGATAGCGTGATCTTCGGCGGGCTGCACTTCTCCAAGCACATCCGGCTCGGCGGCTGGGCGGCGCAGAGCCTGCTGTGGCACTTCGCCGGCATGTGGCTGCTGGCACTGAACGGCATTGCTTACCTGATCTACGGTGTCGTGACAGGTCGCCTGCGGGAGCGGCTGTGGCCGATCCGCATCGCCGACATCGTCAGCACCGTGCGGGATACTTTGCGGTTACACGTAAGCCATGACGACCTCACGACCTACAACGCCGTGCAGAAAGTGCTGTATATCGTCGTGATCCTGGCGGGCATCTCGCAGATCGTGACCGGACTGGCGATCTGGAAGCCGGTCCAGTTTCAGGAACTGACGGGCTTGCTCGGCGGGTTTCAGGCGGCGCGGTTGCTGCATTTCCTGGGAATGGCCGTGATCGTCGGCTTCCTCGTCGTCCACGTCGCACTGTCGCTCCTGGTGCCGCAGACGCTCTGGGCCATGCTGACCGGCGGCCCGGCGGTGACGCGGAGGGTGAAGTCATGAGATCGCAGAACCGCCCCGCCCGCATACCGGATGCCGGTATCCTGCATAACCACCGCACGCTGATCGCCGGGCTGCAACGCCGGGGCCTGCTGCGCGGCGGCCTTTCGCTCGGCGCGCTCACGATGCTCACGGGGTGCGAGGTGGAGGATAATAGCTCGATCGAGCGGGCGCTCCGCGCCATGTCGGCCTGGAATGACCGGGTGCAGGCCGCGCTGTTCGACCCGAACAAGCTAGCGCCGACCTACCCGGCGTCAATGGTGCTGAAGCCGCCGCGGTTCAACGCGTACTACGATATTGGCGACCTGAAGCCAGTGCCGGACACGTGGCAGCTCGAAATCGCGGGCCTCGTCACCGAGAAACGCCCCTGGTCCCGCGAGGACCTGGCCGCGCTGCCGCAGCAGGACATGATCATCCGGCATATTTGTGTCGAGGGCTGGGACTATATCGGCCAGTGGTCCGGCCCCACCCTCCGCTCGTTTCTGGAGCGGGTGGGCGCCGACCTTCGCGCCAAATACGTGGCATTCAAAACCTATGACGACTACCCGAGCAGCATCGACATGGCGACGGCGCTGCATCCGCAGACCCTACTGGCGACAAGCTACGCGGGCGATACCCTGGCAGACCCTTTCGGCTATCCGCTCCGCCTCCGCACCAGCACGAAGCTTGGTTTCAAGAACCCGAAATGGATCACCGCGATCGAGGTCACCAACGACTACCCCGGCGGGTATTGGGAGAACCTGGGGTTCAATTGGCAGAGTAGCCTCTGACCCGGCCTTGAAGCCAGGCTTAGGCCAGCGCATGGTCTGACCCCGTTCGAAGGAGCCCGACCATGAAGGCCGACAGCGTATTGCACACCATCGGCGCCACGCCGCACATCCGCGTGTCCCGCCTGTTTCCGGACGCGGAAGTCTGGATCAAGTCCGAGCGCAGTAACCCCGGTGGCTCGATTAAGGACCGCATCGCGCTCGCGATGGTGGAGGCCGCCGAGGCGGGCGGGCAGCTCACGCCCGGCGGCACCATTATCGAACCGACGTCCGGCAACACCGGCGTGGGGCTGGCGATGGTCGCGGCGGTGAAGGGCTACAAGCTGATCCTCGTCATGCCAGACAGCATGTCGATCGAGCGGCGGCGGCTGATGCAAGCCTATGGCGCGTCGTTCGACCTCACCCCCCGCGCGGGGGGTATGAAGGCCGCGATCGCCCGGGCGCATGAGTTGCAGGCCGGGCATCCCGGCTCCTGGATTCCGCAGCAGTTCGAAAACCCGGCCAACATCGCCGTGCACGTCCGCACCACCGCTCAGGAAATTCTCGCCGACTTTCCGGGCGGTATCGACGCCATCATCACCGGCGTCGGCACGGGCGGCCACATTACCGGCTGTGCAGAAGTGCTGAAGCCGCACTGGCCGCAGCTCAAGGTTTTTGCAGTGGAGCCCACGGCGTCCCCGGTCATTTCCGGCGGCAGCCCGTCGCCCCACCCCATTCAAGGCATCGGCGCCGGCTTTATTCCAGCCAACCTGCATACGGCGGTGCTCGACGGGGTCATCCAGATCGATGCGGAGGACGCGCGGGAGTGGGCCCGGCGCTCGGCAGTCAAGGAGGGATTGCTCGTCGGCATTTCATCCGGCGCCACCCTGGCCGCGATCGCGCAGAAGTTGCCGGAGTTAAAGCCCGGCGCCGTCGTACTCGGCTTCAACTACGACACCGGAGAGCGCTACTTTTCGGTGCCCGATTTCCTACCCGGGTGACCCCCGGGCCACGGCCACGCAAACGTTTATGAGACACGTCTTTCACCTAGACGCGCGAAGCCTTACGTAAAGGTTAACCTTTATGTGAGATAACCTCGTCCATGCTGTATGCTCTGCACGATCTCGCCTCAGCCTCGCTGTATCCCGCGCGCCTTTGGAGTCAGGCGGCTAGTGGCGTGCTGCGGGATCATCCGGGGCCTGATGTGCTCAATTGGCCGGCACGCGCCGCGGTAGCATGGTCGGACGTCGCGTCTGATCTGCTGCGCCCACGTGGGAAGCCGGCTTGGGACGTCAGGGAGAGGCGCGGGTCTGAGGTGGCCTTGCATGAAGAAGTCGTGCTGGATCTACCTTTCGTGCGTCTTATTCACTTCAAGCCGGCGGTGCCCGGCCCCCGGGTCTTGCTGGTCGCGCCCATGAGCGGCCATCACGCCACCCTACTACGAGGCACCACGCAGGATCTGCTCGACACAGGGCATGACGTGTACGTGACGGATTGGCGGGACGCGCGGATCGTGCCGCTGCATGCCGGCGATTTCGACCTCGGCAGCTACATCGAAACGCTGATCGTGTTCATGCGGCACCTGGGGCCCGATACCCACATCATTGCCGTCTGCCAGCCGGCACCTGCGGTCGTGGCGGCCGTCTCCCTCATGGCGAGCCGGCAAGACCCGGCGCAGCCGCGCAGCATGACGCTGATGGGCGGCCCGGTCGATACCCGCGCGGCGCCCACGGCAGTCACAAAGCTGGCCGAGCAGCACCCGATCCAGTGGTTCGAGCGCAATGTCGTCTCCACGGTCCCATGCTGGCACCCCGGCGCATTCCGCCGGGTCTATCCTGGCTTTCTGCAGCTCGCGGCCTTCATGTCCATGAACCCGGACCGCCATATCGAGGCGCATAAGCGGATGTTCGACCACCTGGTCCGCGGTGACGCCGAGAGTGCGGCGGCGCACCGCAAATTCTACGACGAATATCTGGCGGTCATGGACGTACCGGCCAGCTATTATCTGCAGACGGTCGAGACATTTTTTCAGACCCATGCGTTGGCCAAAAGTGAGATGGACGTCCGGGGGGAACCTGTGCTGCCGGCCGCCATCACCCACACCGCGCTTATGACGGTCGAAGGTGAACTCGATGACATTTCCGCACCGGGTCAGACACTGGCGGCGCAGAGTTTATGCGCCAACATCCCGTCGGACCGGCGCGAGCAGTATTTGCAGCCCGGCGTCGGCCATTACGGCATCTTCAATGGGCGGCGCTGGCGCACCGAAATCCTGCCGCGCATCGCCACTTTCCTCCGCGCGGCCTGATTAGAGGTTTGTTAACCGGCCTCGCGTAGATTGCAAACTGCATTCTGCGCCGAGGTTGTCATGTCATTCTCGATATCGCCGCTTTTCACCTCCAGCTTCGATAGCTCGAGCTTGCTGAACACCCTTTACGGCAGCGGCTCTACCAGCCCCACGCTGGACAGCTCTCCACTTGTCACGCTCAAAGACGCCGAACTGCATAGTGCGGATTTCACGGCCAAAGAAGCCAAGGATCCGTCGGTCGCGCGTGATGTGGCCGGCTTCAAAGCCGCGGTGGGTAGGGCGGCCAGCCTGAGCCAGTTGCTTGCGAACCCGCAGGCCCGCAAGGTGTTGCTGACCGCGAATGGTCTAGGTGACTCGGTGAACTACGTGGCCCTGGCTCAGAAAGTGCTGGCGTCCGATCCGGCCGACCCTAAAAGCCTGATCAACAAGCTTCCCGATAAGCGCTGGCTGGCCCTCTCGAAATCTCTAGACCTGCATGGCGCGGGTCTGACCAATCTGAAAACAGCCGCCATCATCCAGGACGTGACCGACGGCTATGCGCAGGTTCTGTGGCAGAAACAGAAAGATGTGAACACGCCAGGTCTTTCGGCCGCTCTCGAGTTTCGTAACCGCGCGCACACGATAACCTCGGCCTTGCAGATCCTGGGGGACGCCAATCTGCGCAAAGTGGTCACGACCGGCCTAGGCTTGCCGCTCGACATCGCCATCCAGCCATTGGAAGCTCAGGAAGATGCGATCAACTCGCGCCTTGACGTCAAAAAGTTCAAGGACCCCAAGTTCGTCGAGGCATTTACGCAGCGCTTCTTGCTCAACAGCGTGAGCAACGCTGTCAGCGCCGGCCCAGTAGCCCCGACGGGCCTGCTTTCCCTGTTCACCTAAAAAAAGTGGCGGCACCCGAAGATGCCGCCAAGTTTAGGGAGGAAACGTCCTGCAAACAGTGCGGCGAACCGCTCTGCTGCGCTGCAACATATGTCGTTTACACGAGGGTTATGCAAGGACAATTTGAGGGCACACACAAACTTGAGCGGGGCTGCGTGCAGCTGCTCAGTCCCGGGCCTGTCAATAATCCCGCCAATCCTGAGCCTGCCGGAAAACGGTTAGGCCTGAGCTTCTCGAGGATTGCACGCCGGGGTCCGCCCTTCGACTAACTTCGGGCTGACGGGTTTTCTGCGAGCGGAGCTTACAAATGCCGGGCTGCAGGCGAGAGAAAGGCCATTCTAGAAACCGTCGTGCTCGTGCAAAAAGGCCATCAATGGCCCAACTGACCCGGCGGGATCTTCCTCGAACGGCACATGACCCAGGCCAGCAAGCTCCGACAGCCGGGCATGTGGCAAGGCGGCCAGATAATCCGCCGCGTGCGAAACCGGGATCATACGATCCTGCAAACCCCAAAGCAGAAGGACGGGAACCTCAATTCGCGCCAGCACTGGGGCCGGGTCAGTCAGACGGAGCTGCGCCGTACGCGCAAGGATCGCCCGCCGCACACCAGGTGCCCGCAACATGTCCCAATACCGCTGCACCACCGTATCCGACAGCCGGGCCGGGTCCGCATACGCGGGAGCCAAGCTCTGCCGCAACAGGACCTTCGGGGCACTATACGGCAGCAACCGTAACAAGGGTGGGATGCTCGGAGCCTGGCCGTATTCAAACCCGGGGCTCCGAAACCCATCGGGCGACACCAGCACCAAGCCACGGACCCGCTCAGGCTGCGCCGCCGCCATCGCCCAGGCCAGCTTACCGCCCAGCGAGTTGCCGATCACCACTGCCCGCCGCACACCCAGCGCGTCCAACAGCCCGGCTAGCACCTCGCTCCCCCGCGCATCCGAATAATCATCGGACGGGTCGGCACCGGTCAGGCCAAAACCGGGCAGGTCGAGCCGGATTACGCGATATTTCCCCTGCAGCAGCCCGGCCCAGCCCTCCCACGTCTCTAGACTCGAGCCGAACCCGTGCAACAGCAACAGCGCCGGCCCATCCCGCGGGCCCGTATCCCTATACCGCACGCGCAGACCTGCGATGTCCCGGTACTCGGCTTCGGTAACGCGATATTCAGCTTCGAGCGCGGCGCGGGAGCGGTCAGGCGTATAGGCCCAAACGCCGGCCCCAAGCAGAACCAGCAGCAGAACTAGTAGCAGAACGGCCGCAACCACCCGCATGCGGCCCGCCGGCTTAACGCCGCAACGCGCCGACCATCGTGCTACCCAGCGCCGCCGGGCTTTCGGCCACATGAATACCAGCGGTGCGCATCGCCTCGAACTTCGCCTCCGCCGTATCCCGCCCGCCGCTGATGACCGCGCCGGCATGGCCCATGCGGCGGCCCGGGGGGGCGGTGGCGCCGGCGATGAAGCCCACCACCGGCTTCTTGCTGCCGGCGCGGGCCAGGAACTCGGCCGCCTGGATCTCGCTCTGGCCGCCGATCTCGCCGATCATAATGATGCTTTCGGTCTGCGGGTCGGCCAGGAACATCTCCAGCACTTCGATGAAATCGGTGCCCTTCACCGGGTCACCGCCAATGCCGACGCAGGTGCTCTGCCCGAGCCCGGCGGCCGTCGTCTGGCTCACGGCCTCGTAGGTCAGCGTGCCGGACCGGCTCACGATTCCCACCGTGCCGCGTCGGTGGATGTGGCCGGGCATGATGCCGATCTTACAGGCGTCCGGCGTGATGACGCCGGGGCAGTTCGGGCCGATCAGCCGCGACGGGCTACCGAGCAGCGCCCGCTTCACGCGCACCATGTCCAGCACCGGAATACCCTCGGTAATGCAGATGATCAGCGGGATTTCAGCGTCGATCGCCTCCAGGATCGCGTCCGCGGCGAAGGGCGGTGGCACGTAGATGGCCGACGCGTTGGCGCCGGTCGCCTCCCGCGCCTGTGCCACCGTGTCGAACACCGGCAGGTCCAGATGCAGGGTACCGCCCTTGCCCGGCGTCACGCCACCCATCACCTTGGTCCCGTACGCAATGGCCTGCTCGGAATGGAACGTGCCCTGCGCTCCGGTGAATCCTTGAGTGATCACCTTCGTGTTCGCGTCGATCAGCACGGACATCTATGCGGCCTCCTTCACGGCGCGGACGATTTTCTCGGCAGCGTCCGCCAGGTTGTCGGCGCTGATGATCGGCAGGCCGGAGCGGGCCAGGATGTCCTTGCCCAGGTCGACGTTGGTCCCCTCGAGCCGCACCACCAATGGCACGTCCAGGCTCACCTCCCGCGCGGCCGCGACCACGCCCTCGGCGATCACGTCGCAGCGCATGATGCCGCCGAAGATGTTGACCAGGATGCCCTCCACGTTCGGGTCGCTCAGGATGATCTTGAACGCCGCCGTCACACGCTCCTTGGTGGCGCCGCCGCCGACGTCCAGGAAGTTGGCTGGGCTGCCGCCATAGAGCTTGATGATGTCCATCGTGGCCATCGCCAGTCCGGCGCCGTTGACCATACAGCCGATCGTGCCATCCAGCGCCACGTAGTTCAGGCTATACTTGGCGGCTTCCAGCTCCTTGGGATCCTCTTCCGCCTCGTCCCGCAGCTTTTCCAGTTCCGGATGCCGGTATAGTGCATTGTCGTCGAAGCTGACCTTGGCGTCCAGCGCCACGACCTCCCCGGCGCCGGTCACCACCAGCGGGTTCACCTCCATAATGGCACAGTCGAGGTCGGTGAACGCCCGGTACATCGCCAGCACGAACTTGGTGAACGACGCGACCTGCTTGCCCTCGAGCCCCAGCGCGAACCCGAGCTTCCGCGCATGGAACGGGAACACGCCGGATGCGGGGTCCACATAGACCTTCATGATGCGCTCGGGCTGCGTCTCGGCCACATGCTCGATCTCCATGCCGCCTTCGGTGGACGCCACGATCGCGATCCGCGCCGTGTCTCGGTCCACCAGCAGCGACAGGTACAGCTCCCGCTTGATGTCGCAGCCGGCTTCCACATACACGCGGCTGACCCGGCGCCCGGCGTCCCCGGTCTGCTTGGTGATCAGCACGTGGCCGATCATGGCCTCGGCGGCCTCCCGCACCTCGGCGGCGGATTTTGCCAGGCGGACGCCGCCCTTGCCGGCTGGATCGCCCTCGAACTTGCCCGCGCCCCGCCCGCCGGCGTGAATCTGTGACTTCACGACATAAACCGGGCCGGGCAGCTGCGCCACGGCCTGCTCGGCCTCCTCCGGCGTCCAGGCCACGTGCCCGGCGAGCACCGCCACGCCGTAGCCGCGCAGCAGCTCCTTGGCCTGGTATTCGTGAATGTTCATCCCACCCGCTCCATTCCGGTCAGCCCGTCAGGACGGACGCATAACCGGAATGTGCGGTGGCGGCTACAGCTAGAGCAAAGGCTCCGTCAGCGCCGGCGCGAGGCGCAAATTCGCCGCGCGCCGGGCGGCGCTGGCCCGCATCGGCTTCAGCACCAGCAACGCCAGCAGGGCCGCGATGATGTTCAGCGCCGCCGCTGACAGGAACACCGCGTGCCATGATCCCGTAAGCTCCGTCAGCACGCTGGTGTATGGAACCAGCAGCGCCGCCGTGCCCTTGGCGGTATAGAGCAGCCCGGCATTGGTCGCGGCGTAGCGGGAGCCGAAGGTGTCCGCCGACAGCGACGGAAACAAACTGTAGATCTCACCCCAGGCAAAGAACACGAGCCCGGTCAGCAGCACGAACAGGAGCGGGTCGGACCCGAACACGCTCAGCGCATAGATGCCCACTCCTTCTAGCCCGAAGGCCACGAACATCGTGTTCTCCCGTCCGATCTGGTCCGAAATCCAGCCAAAGAACGGGCGCGTCAACCCGTTCAGCACCCGGTCCATGGTGGCGGCGAACGTCAGCGCGGGGAGTGTCAAGCCGAGCAGGCTTACGGGTACGCCCGCGATCTTGAAGTCGTTCGCGATGGGCGCCAGCTGCGCCGTGGCCATCAGGCCGCCGGCTGCCATCATCACGAACATCGCATACATCAGCCAGAATACCGGCTGCTTCAGCATCTGCCGCGGCTCCACATCCGGCGCCAACCCGCTCGGCGCCCGTCCGGAGCGGATGTCGGCCCGGACCCCCTTGGGCGCCGACAGGAGTAAGGACAGCGCCATCACAATGCCGCCTTGCCCCAGCCCGAACCAGAAGAAGGCCGACTGATACCCATGCGCGCCGATGAAGTTCTGTATCGGCACGACCGTTAGCGCCGAGCCTGCGCCGAACCCCATCGCCGTCAGCCCGGCGGCCAAGCCCCGCCGGTCCGGAAACCATTTCAAAGCGTTGCCGACGCAGGTCCCGTACACGGCCCCGGCCCCAGCGCCGGAGATGGCGGCGGCGGCATATAGCGTCGTCAGGGTGTCGGCATAGGAGTTCGCCACCCACCCCGCCGCGCACATCGCGCCGCCCACCAGCACGACCAAGCGCGGGCCGTACTTGTCCACAAACCACCCCTCGATTGGCACGAGCCACGTCTCGGTCACGATGAACACGGTGAAGGCCACCTGGATGGCCGCTCGTGTCCAGCCGGTCTTGGCCTGCATGGGCCCGACAAAGAACGTCCAGCCATATTGGAGATTGGCAATCATGCACATACAGACGATGCCGCACAGAAGTTGCAGCCAGCGATTGGCGGGATGCGGCGTGTCTGATGTCGGCATGGAGTTGTTCCAGCGAGTTTGAGCGCAAGCATAACAGCAACCTGAAACTTCATTCAAGTTTTCGAGGGGTCGGGGAGCGAAGGCGCCAGGCGCGCGTAACTTGCATCCCATTGAACAAGAGGAGGATGGAATGGAAGCTACTAGGCCGATCGCAGTCGTCACCGGGGCCTCGAGCGGCATCGGACTTGAGCTGGCGAAGTTGTGCGCCGGCGCAGGCCACGATCTGATCATCGCCGCCGACAAGGCGATGGAGGACGCCGTCCAGCAGATCAAGCGCGAGGGCGGCGAGGTCGAGACGGTGCGAACCGATCTGTCCACGACGGAGGGCGTGGACCAGCTGATCGCCGCCATCGCCGGAAGGCCGGTCGCGGCCCTGCTGGCCAACGCCGGGCGTGGCCTCGGCCATGCGTTTACCGAGCAGAGCTGGCCGGACATCCGCAAGGTGATCGACAGCAACGTGACCGGGACGGTCTATCTTCTGCATCAGCTGGCGCCCACAATGGCACAGCGGAAAGCGGGCCGGATCCTGATCACCGGGTCGATCGCTGGGCTGATGCCGGGCACGTTCCAGGCGGTGTATAACGGCAGCAAGGCGTTCATCGACAACTTCAGCGAGGCGCTGCGGGCCGAGCTGAAGGATAGCGGCGTGACCGTCACCTGCCTCATGCCCGGCCCGGTCGAGACCGAGTTCTTCCACCGCGCCGGCATGGACGACACCAGCGTGGGCGCCGGGTCCAAGGACACGCCGGCAATGGTCGCCAAGACCGGGTTCGACGCCATGATGGCCGGGACCGACCACGTGGTCGCGGGCTGGAAGAACAAGATCCAGGCGGCGATCGCGAACGTGATGCCGGCGCCGGTCCTGGCGGAGATGCACCGGCAGATGGCCGAGCCCGGCAGCGCCAAGTCCTAACGGAAAGGGCCGCTCCTTACCGGAGCGGCCCTTTCTCTATGCCGCCTTCAAGGCCGGCCTGACCCGGGTTCGCCGGGCGGTCGCAAGTGCGCGCGAATGGCGCCGGGTGAGCGCCGCCGCGGTGCCGATATCCAGCGCGGTTACGCCCAGCACCGCCGCCAGCGACAGCAGCGCGGTGTCCCGGTGCCGGTTCCGTCCGCGGAGCGCGCCCAGCAGCACGGCGATGTCGATCACGTCCCCGGCGACCCGCAACCACATGGGTGCGGCGGAGTCCGGATGCATCAGCACCATCGACCCGACCACCGTCTCCCGCGCGCCGAGCGCCCTTACTAGCCCGGGCGTCTGACCCAGGCCGATACCGCGGTTCATCCGGCGTCCGAACGCCATCTCCGTCATGCCCAGCGCGATGCTGAACAGCCCCAGTCCCTTCGCAGCCTCGATATCGTTCATGGCTTCAGCACCACCTTCATGCAACCATCCTCCTTGCCGCGGAACACCTGGTAGAGATCGGGCCCATCCTCGAGCTTTCCGGAATGGGTGATCACAAAGGACGGGTCGATCTCGCCCTTCTCGATCCGCTCTAGCAGCGGGCGCAGATACTTCTGCACCGGCGTCTGGCTCATCTTGAACGTAAGCCCGCGATTGATGGCCGAGCCCATCGGGATCTTGTCCAGCAGCCCGCCGTACACGCCAATGATGGACACGATGCCGCCGTTCCGCACGCTATGGATGGCCTGACGCAGCGGATGCGGACGGTCCGTGCCGATGCCCGCCACCTGCTTGATGCGGTCGAGCCCGCTATCGAGCGAGGCGAACGGCTCGGCCTCCGTGCCCACCGCATCGATGCAGGCGTCGGGGCCACGGCCATGCGTCATGTCCGTCAGCCGCTCGTGGATGTCGTCCTTCATGAAATCCAGCGTCTCCGCCCCGCCCTGCCGCGCCAGGGCCAGCCGCTCGGGCACGGTGTCGATCGCGATCACCCGGCCTGCGCCCAGCAGGAAGGCCGAGCGGATGGCGAACTGCCCCACGGGGCCGCAGCCCCATATGGCGATGGTGTCGCCGGGTTCGATCTCGCAGAACTCGGCACCCATGTAGCCGGTCGGGAAGATGTCGGACAGGAACAGCACCTGCTCGTCCGTGAGCGTGCTCGGCACCTTGATCGGCCCGACATCGGCGTAGGGCACGCGCATGTATTCGGCCTGCCCGCCCGCATAGCCGCCCAGGAGATGGGTGTAGCCGAACAGTCCGGCGGGGGAGTGACCCCACAGCGTCTCGGCCGCCTTGTGGTTCGGATTAGTCCGCTCGCAGGACGAGAACAGGCCCTTCTTGCAGAAGAAGCACTCGCCGCACGAGATCGGGAACGGCACCACGACGCGGTCGCCGACCTTGAGGTTCTTCACCTCCGGGCCGACCTCCACAACCTCACCCATGCTTTCATGGCCCATGATGTCACCGGACTTCATGCCCGGCATGAACCCGCCATAGAGATGCAGGTCGGAGCCGCAGATCGCGCAGGCCGTCACCTTGATGATGGCGTCGCGCTTATCCTGGATCTTTGGGTCCGGCACCGTGTCGCAGCGTATGTCCCCCTTGCCGTGCCAACACAGTGCCTTCATGCCGCGCTCCCCTTAGAAACTCCGGGGGGAACAGCGTGCGGGGGGCACAGTTGCAAAGTTCCGTTTATTGTGAGGCCTGAGTACGGCAAGATGGCCGCATGAAAGCTCTGCTCACACTTCTGACCCTACTTCCCGCCATCGCCTGGGCCCAGCCTGCCGTCCCGGACACTGCGCTGGCCCGGCTCGAGATGACAGCGCTGCTGGCGACGCTTAACGCCGACCTGCTGTCGCATGACAGCGCGACGCTCAGCCTCGAACGCTGGTGCGGCGCGCATCGTCTGGCCGATACGGACCGGATTAGGGCGGAGCTGGTGCGCGGCGCAGACAAGCCGGCCAGCGCCGAGGTGCGGCATGATCTAGGCGTCGCGGCGGAGGAGCCGGTGCGCTACCGCAGGGTTCGGCTATCGTGCGGCGGCCACGTCCTGTCGGAGGCCGATAACTGGTATGTGCCGCGCCTGCTAACGCCGGAGATGAACCGGCTCCTGGACGAAACCGATACGCCGTTCGGACGCGCCGTGCTGGCGCTACATTTCTCCCGCCGCACGCTCGGCGCCGAACAGCTGTGGCAGCCCCTGCCGCCGGGCTGGGAGATGACCGGCCTACCGCCGGACGGCACCGGCACTCTAGCGATCCCACCGGAACTGCTCCGCCACCGCGCCGTCTTGACCACGCCAGACGGGTCGGTCTTTAGCGAGGTGGTGGAAACTTACCAGCGGGCGATGCTGGACTTCCCACTACCCCGTTAGGCTGCGCTCACCGGCTTACGGTCCAGCACGCATCGGATAGCATGGTTCAGTTCAGCCTGACTGAACGGCTTGGCCAATGATGCGACCTCCGTCTCACTGAACGCGCCACCCGTGGTGAACAGATGCGGCATGCCGAGGCGGCTCACGATTCCAACCAGCGCCCGGTCGTCCTGCGACCCGGCCAGCATGGAATCCACGACGACGATGTCCGGACTATGCTCATGCGCGGCCTGCACGAGGCCATTCATAGTGCCGGCGATGGCGCAAACGTCGTAGCCTAGATCCTGCAAAAGGTCTGACATGATGGCGGCCACGACCTCCTCAGTCTCCGCCACCACGATCCGGGGGCGGCTCGACACGGGTGGCTGTAGGCCACGCTCGGCGCGGGAAGGACGAAGCTCAACCACAGCAACACTCCTCCGTGAAGATTCATTTATAGCACAACCGTGACGATACGGCACTACAACCCGCGCCCGCAATCTTACCATTTCGCGTACATCGAACGCTAACGTACTATAGACAGTCCTATACTAGCCAAGCTGGGAGATGCAGCTCGCTCGTCAAGCGTGGCCGGGTCTCGTCGATCATGATTTTTGCCTTCGTCTTACCGTAAGGAGTTTTCACCATGATCCCTACCGTCTCGCTCGCGCTGCAGGGCGGCGGCTCGCATGGGGCGTTCAGTTGGGGCGTGCTAGACCGGCTGTTACAAGAGGCCGCTTCAGGCCGGCTCGAGCTTCGCGCCGTGAGCGGGACCAGCGCGGGGGCGCTCAATGCGGCGCTGACCGTCAGCGGCCTCGTGCAAAGTGGCCCGGACCTGGCCCGGCACAAGCTCGAAGCATTCTGGCGCGCCGTCTCGCGGCAAGGAACGCTGGCCGGCAACGATCTATTCTTTGCCGAACCATCGGTGTTCGGCTTCAACCTCGACTACTCGCCCGTCGGCATTGCGCTTGGGGCTGCCGGCCTGGTCGTGTCACCCTACACCAACCCGTTCTATGCGGACGCTTTGGCGCCGCTGCTGATGCAGGCGTTCCCGGCGGACGAACTGGCGGCGATCAACGCCGGGCCGCTCCCCTTATATGTGACGGCGACGAACGTGACCACCAACGCAAGGCGCATCTTCACCCAGCCCGGCATCACCCTCGCCAGCCTCCGTGCGAGCGCCGCCCTACCGTCGATATTTCGCGCCGTGCCGATCGAGGGGGAGCCGTATTGGGACGGCGGCTACCTCGGCAACCCGGCACTCAACCCTCTGCTGCCGCATTCGGATGACCTGTTACTGGTGCTGGTCAACGCCTTCCACCGCACGGCCATGCCGCCCACCGGCGCCCGCGCGATCCTGGAGCGGCTGAACGAGATCACCTTCAACGCCAGCGTGGTGCTGGAGCTTAACGCGATCGAGGCCATCAACCGTCTGCTGTCCGAACTCGGCACTACCTACACCGGACGCTACCGGCCCATCCGCACCCACGCGATCCGGAACGACGCGTTCGTGGAAAGCCTTGGTTTTGTGTCCAAAAACGCGACATCCTGGAGTTTTCTGCAAACATTGCACGACACCGGCTACCAGACCGCCGACCAGTGGCTGCACGTCCATGCGGGAGATTTGGGTCAGTTCAGCAGCTTCAACGCCAAAACCGAACTCGCACTACTATGAAGCAACGGCCTTTCCTCTCGCTGGCGGGGTAGGGCCGGGGTAGGGCCGGGGTAGGAGTGGGATCAACGGCGCCAACCGCCATGGACCTCTACCCCACCGGAAACAACCCCGTCTCCCCAAACCCCAGTGTCGTGAACGCCGCATTCCCCCGCGCCTCTGCCAAGGCCCGCTCCGGCGCGTCGATCGCCTCGTCCGTCAGCTGGAACGTGCCGAAATGCATGCCGACCGTCTGGCGCGCTTGCAGGTCATGATGCGCCTGCACCGCCTCGGCCGGGTCCATGTGCACGGGCGCCATGAACCAGCGCGGCTCATAGGCGCCGATGGGCAACAGTGCTACGTCCGGCGCGCCCAGCCGGGCGTGGATCTCCGCCCAATGCGGCCCGGCGCCGGAATCGCCCGCGAACAGCACGCGGCCGCCATCGGCCTCGATCATAAAGCCGCCCCATAGCGCGCGGTTCCGGTCGAACGGCGTGCGGGCCGAAAAGTGCCGGGCCGGGGTGGCGGTGATCCGCATCGTCCCCAGCGCCGTCATGTCCCACCAATCCAGCTCCGTCGCCGCGATCCCCAGCCCGCGCAGGTGCCGGGTGTTGCCCAGCAGCGTCACGACCGGCATGCCGAACCGGCGCTGCAGCACGCGGAGGCTCGGCAGGTCCATATGGTCATAGTGATTATGCGACAGCAGCACGACGTCCGGCCGCGGCACATCCGCCAGGGCCACGCCGGGCGCCCTGACCCGGCGCGGCCCCGCCCATTGCACCGGGGAGCAGCGCTGGCTGAACACCGGGTCCGTGAGGATCGATGCGCCTGGCAGGCGGATCAGGAACGTGGCATGCCCCACGAACGTCACCGCGACCGTGCCCGGCGCCACCGCAGCGGGCGGCGGCGGGAATGCCGGGTTCGGCACGTGCTGCGGCCAGACGGCCCGCTTGCTCTCCATGCGCCACTTGGCCACGTGGGCCAGTCCTTTGGCGGGCGGGGCGGCCGGATTGAAGAACCGCTCGCCGTCGAAATGCCGGCTGGTCAGGCGGCCACCCCGCCGGGCCGCAACGCCGGGTCCGCAACCAGGTCGGCGTAGGAGGTGAGCGCCCGGCCCCGGGTCTCCGGCAACGTCAGCGCGAAGATCAGCACCAGGCCGTATGCGGCGCCGGCGAACGCGCCGATCGCGTTACCGAGCCCCATGGACGTGGCCGCCAACCCCACCAGCGTCGGGAACAATGCCGCGACGCCCCGCCCGACATTGTAGCAAAACCCCTGCCCCGCCGCCCGCAGCTCCGTCGGGAACAGCTCGGTCAAGATCGGCCCCATCCCGCTGAAGATGCCGGACGCGAAGAAGCCGAGCGGGAAGCCCAGCAGCAGCATGACCGAATCCGACACCGGGACATGCGTATAGCCCACGACGATCAGGCCCGAGCCGATGGCGAACAGCACGAAATTCGGCCGCCGCCCGATGATATCGTTCAGATACGCGCTCACGATATAGCCGCAGAAGCTGCCGAACGTGACTACCAGCAGGTAACTCAGGCTGCCGACCACGGTGATATGCCGCTCGGTCCTCAAGAACGTCGGCAGCCACGTGGTGATGGCGTAGTACCCGCCCTGGGCTCCCAAGGCCAGCAATGAACAGCGCAGCGTGGTCCACCACAGATGCGGGCCGAAGATCGCGAACGTGCTGGGCGCCGGGCCCGCCTCTGCCTTCTTCGCGTCACCGAACACCTCGGGCTCGTCCACATGACTGCGCACGAAGAACGTCAGCAGCGCCGGCGCGATGCCGACCAAAAACAGGCAGCGCCAGGCATATTCCTGCGGCAAATAGTTGAGGATGACGGTGGCCAGGATGACCGCCAGCGCCCAACCGACCGACCACGACCCCTGCACGAAGCCCACGACCTTACCCCGGTTCTTGGCCGACGCGACCTCCCCGATCAGCACGGCCCCGGCCGCCCACTCCCCCCCGAAGCCGATCCCCTGCAGCCCGCGGCAGATCAGCAGCCCGTAGAACCCGGTGGTGAGCCCGCACAGCGCGGTGAACACGGCGAACCATAGCACGGTGATCTGCAACGCCCGCACCCGCCCGACCTTGTCCGCCACGATCCCCGCGAGCCACCCGCCCACCGCCGACAGCAGCAGGGTGCTGGTGGCGATATACCCGGCCTCGGACTGCGTGACGAAGCTGATGCCCACCAGCACCGGAATCACCATGCTGTAGATCTGCACGTCCAGCGCATCGAGTGCGTAGCCGCCAAAGCAGGCCCAGAACGTCCGCCGCCCCTTAGGCCCAAGCTCGCTATACCAGGAGAACACCACCGTACCCTTTTCTAAAGTTCCCGTGTTCAGCCACCCTGACACAAATTCGGCTCGGTTCATCAGGCTTATTGCCAATTGTGCGATCCGAACTCGACAAAAACCGGCCCGTGGCCACAGTTTGCACCATAAAAGCCTCGCCCCGCTGCTCTGCGCCGGTTTCGGCCTGTTAGCGTGCCATGGAAGCACTGCGCAAAGCCGTGCGCCGATGACGCGCCCGGTCGCCGACGCATGCGGCGGTGCGCCCGGCTTACCTCCCATCATCTCCTTCGATCCCGGCAGCGCAGTCGCCCCCCACGAGGGCACGATCGAGGCTGACCGGCTGGCGCGGTGGGTCTCGATCGGCTTCAAAGGCGGCCCGATCCTGCTCGAGGGGTCGGCGGACATCGGGGAGCTTGGCTACTCGCCTGATTTGGGCCTGGATCGTGCTCGGTTCGTCAAGGATTGGCTGATCGAACTGCGTGTCGATCCCCACGCGATCTGGACCCGCGGCAACACCCTCACATCACCCGACCAAGCCGAGCACGATTCGAGGCGTGACCGAAGCGTAATGATCGATGATCCGCTCAGAGTGTTGGAGTGCAGGAGAGACTTTGTGGCAGAGAACTTCGTCTGGTTCGTACAGCATTGCACGAACAAGAGGTCAAGAGTTCCCGACCACGCCGTTTGTGATACGGTGAGCGTAGAGCTTAGTGGACGACATCTGC
Source organism: Acetobacteraceae bacterium (assembly GCA_965246925.1). GTDB lineage: Bacteria > Pseudomonadota > Alphaproteobacteria > Acetobacterales > Acetobacteraceae > JANPPS01. Next base: position 1,324,342 of record OZ251994.1, read on the forward strand.
AGCGGTTGAGGGATGCTCGTTAGTAGGTGTTTGATTGCCGCGGACCTTATCGCTTCTCACTCCATGGCAAACCCGGGCGTGAGGGAACGGCTCGCAGCTGGCCCCTTCTCGCAACACATCGGTGAAATTGAATTCATCCCGCCTACTTTGCTCCTCGCTCGACTCGAAGCCTTGGACCATGATCGTCTGGATGTCCTCCAGTTCGACCATCTTGCCGGTTGCGTCGTCGCGATACCCTCCCGACCCGACGCTCAACAACTTCGTGCGGCCTTCCGCCTTATCGAGATTTGCATCCAACGTGCCAAACCGAAAGACGAATTTTCCGTTTGCAGGATAATCGAAGTAGACGATACTTAACCGATTGGACACGACCAACTGCACCCAGTTGTTGTCGGGCGTCCAATCGAACGCGGATTGGTCCCTGACCGGCAGGACTATCACGGTGCCTCCTTTGGACAGGATGTCTCCGCTGAGATAGATCGTGACATCGGCCATGAGTTCGGGCGGACTGTCGTCGCGCGCTGGCCACACGAATGCGATCCCCGCCGTCAGCAGCACCAGCACAATGATGATGCCTAGCCGGCGCCATGTCCTGCCCCGTGCCATCACCCCAAGAACCCCACCGAGATCCAAGGCACCGCCGCAATCAGCACCAGCCCCGCCACCAGCGCGCCCAGATACGGCCAGATCCGCCGCAAACCGGCATCGGGCGGCACCTGACCGATGGTGCACGCGGCGTAATACCCCACGCCGAATGGCGGCGCGAACAGGCCGATGCCCATCGCCAATATCACCACCATGGCATAATGCACCTCGTGCACGCCCAGCTGCCGCGCCACCGGGAACAGCAGCGGGCCGAACAGCACGATGGCGGGAATACCCTCCAGCACGCTACCCAGCACCACGAACGCGGCGATCGAGATCAGCAGGAAGCCGAAGCGTCCGCCGGGCACGGTGGACATGGCGTGGGCGAGCGATTGGCTGAAGCCGGATTGGGTCAGCCCCCACGCCATCGCGGTCGCCGCCCCGATGATCAGCAGGATGGCGCCCGACAGCGACGCCGTCTGCACCAGCATGGGATACAGCCGCCGCCAGGAAAACTGCCGGTAGATCAGCAATCCCACCAGCGCCGCGTAGGCGATGCCCAGCGTGCTCACCTCCGTCGCGGTCGCCACGCCCCGCACCACGGCCGTGCGGATCAGCACCGGCAGCAGCAACGCCGGCAGCGCGATCACCAGCGCACGGCCCACCTGCCGCGGGGTGGCGCGCACGACGCCGGTCAGGTCCTCGTCCGCGCTCCGCCGCCAGGCCATGCCGGCGAGAATCGCCGCCAGCACGATGCCCGGCAGCAAGCCCCCGGTGAACAGCGCCGCGATCGACACGCCGGTCACGCTGCCGATGGTGATCAGCACGAGGGAGGGCGGGATCGTCTCGCTCATCGCGCCCGACGCCGCCAGCAGCGACACCAGCTCCCCCTCCCGCGCGCCCCGCCGCTTCATTTCCGGAAACAGCACCGGCGCCACCGCCGCCATGTCCGCCGCCTTGGAGCCCGATATGCCGGACACCAGGATCATCGCCCCTAGCAGCACGTAGCTGAGCCCGCCCCGCACGTGCCCCAGCAGGGACGCGAGGAACGCCACCATCGCGCGCGCCATCCCGGTCATCTCGATCAGCTGACCCAGGAACACGAACAGCGGCACCGCCAGCAGGATCAGCGTGCTCATCCCCTCGTCCATACGCCCGATGATGATCGTGAGCGGCGTGTGCGTGGTCACCAGCAGATAGGCGGCGATGGCGATGCCGAAGGTGAAGCCGATCGGCACCCCCGCCAGCACGCCCGCACCCAGCAACCCCACGAAGAACACGGCGAGGTTCCAGTGCCCCATCTGCGTGATGGCCGGCCCCGCCCAGTGCAACGCCCCGGCCAGCACGGCCAGCAGCGCCAGGGCCGGCACGATGTCCCGCACCCGGTGCCGGAGCAGGCGCAGGCCCGAGCTCAGCAGCATCAGCACGCAACCCACCGGCAACGCCGCCGCCCGCACGCTGTCATGCCAGCCGAGCGCCGGGGTCTCGATGAAATCCTGGTCCCCGGCATATTCGAGCGCGGGGCCCAGGATCAGCAACAGGAACAGCGCCGGCGCCGCCACAGCCAATGCCTCGAACCGCGCGCGCCAGGCGGGGGACATGCCGGTCACCAGCGCTGTCAGCCGCATATGCTCGCCCCGCCCCAACGCCACCGCGGCGCCCAGCATGGCCAGCCACAGGAACACCCCGGACGCGAGCTCGTCCGTCCAGACGATGGGCCGGTTGAAGCCGAACCGGGCGATGACGCCCACGAACAGGATCAGCGTGTCCGCCAGCACCGCCAGCGCGGCCGGCACCTCGATCGCCCGCTGCAGCCAGCGCTCGGCGCGGTTCATCCGGGCAGCTTCACCCCGGCCAGCGCCTCCCAGAACCGGATCACGAACGCGTCGTCCCGCTGCCCGTGCCCCATGGCCGACACCGCCAGGAACAGCTGGTGCGCGGCGGCCGAGAGCGGTAGCGGCATCGAGAGCGCCCGCCCGCCGTCCAGCACGATGCCGAGGTCCTTGACGAAGATATCCACCGTCGAATGCGGCGTGTCATCGCCCGCCAGGATATGCGGCACCCGGTTCTGGAACATCCACGATGACCCGGCACTACCGGAAATGACGTCGAACAGCACCTGCGGGTCGGCCCCGGCCTGGATACCCAGCGCCATCGCCTCGGCCGCCGCGGCGATGTGCACACCGGCCAGCAGCTGGTTCACCATCTTCACCGTGCTGCCGGCCCCCACGTCGTCCCCCAGGCGCCAGACCTTGCCGGCGATGGCGTCCAGCACCGGCGCGACCCGCCCGAACGCGTCCGGCGGCCCGGACCCCATGACCGTCATGGTGCCCGCCGCCGCCGCGCCGGAACCGCCGGACACCGGCGTGTCCAGCATGACGAGCCCCATGGACTGAAGCCGCGCCGACAGCGCCCGCGCCACGCCGGGTGCCACGGTCACGCACAGCATGACGACGCTGCCGGGCTGCAACAGGGCCGCGCACCCTTCGGCCCCGAACAGCACCGCATCCACCTGCGCCGCGTTCACGACGAACAGGATCAGCACATCGAGGTCGGCCGGTATCAGGCTGGCGCTGGCGACCGCCTGTCCACCCGCTTCGTGCAGCGCCTGCCGGGCGGCCTCCCGCGTATCGCACCCGGTCACCGCATGCCCGGCCCGCGCCAGGCACGCCGCCGCGCCCCCGCCCATGGAGCCCAACCCAATCACCCCGACCCTCATGGCCGCTTCCTTCCCTGCTTCCCGGTGGTTTGGCAGGGGATGTGAAAAGTGCCAAGGGATTAAAGGAACAGGCTTCCTTCCCCCTCTCCCTTCGGGAGGGTCGGGGTGAGGGAAACAGCGTGTGCTGCCCTGGCTTCGTGCGTTGCTTCGGCAGGCCTGTCGTCACCCTCACTCCGGCCCTCTCCCGGAGGGAGAGGGGGCGTTCTTACCTACTCTGCGGCGTGCAGGTGGCCGGCTGGAACCTCGCGTGATGCGTCCCGCGGCACCCGCGACCAGGCCGCATACAGGGCCGGCACGAAGCATAGGGTCAGCACCGTCGCGCTCACCAACCCGCCCATGATCGCGATCGCCATCGGCCCCCAGAATACCGAGAACGCCAGCGGCACCAGCGCCAGAATGGCGGCCGTGGCCGTCAGCAGGATCGGACGCGCCCGGCGGATGGTCGCCTCCACGATCGCCACCGCCGGCGTGCTGCCGCCCGCGATGTCCTGCTCGATCTGGTCCACCAGGATCACGCTGTTGCGCATGATGATCCCGGCGAGCGCGATGAAGCCCAAGGTCGCCACGAAGCCGAACGGCGCACCGGTGATCAGCAACGCCGCCGCCACGCCGATCAAGCCTAGCGGCGCCGTCAGCACCACCATCGCCACCCGGCTGAACGACTGCATCTGGATCATCAGCAGCGTCAGCATGACCGCCAGCATCAGCGGCATGACCTTGTTGATGCTGGCCGAGCCCTTGGCGCTCTCCTCCACCGCGCCCGCCGTCTCGATCCGGTAGCCTGGCGGCAAGGCGATCCCGGCCAGCCGGGGCTCGATATCGGCCGTCGCCACCGGGGCCTGGATGCCCGGCATCGTATCGGCGCGCACCAGCAGCATCGGCGTGCGGTTCCGCCGCCAGACCACCGGCTGCTCCAGCCCCCAGCCGATGGTCGCGAACTGACCCAGCGCCACCGCGTGCCGGCCCGGCACCGGAATCGACACGTCGGCCAGGCCCGCGAGGTCGGACCGCTCGGATTGGATGGCGCGGGCGATCACCGGGATCAGCTCCGTACCCTCCCGGTAGCCGGTGATCACCGCCCCCTGCTGCAGCGTCTGCAGCGTGGTGCTCACGTCGGCCGAGCCCACGCCCAGCAGGCGCGCCTTGTCCTGATCGACCGTGACCGTCACCGACCGGCCCATGGCGCCCCAGCTATCGCCGATGTTGCGCACGAGCGGGCTCTGTCCCATCGCCGCCCGCACCTGCCCGGCGATCTCCCGCAGGCGCAGCAGGTCCGGCCCCACGATGCGGAACTGCACCGGGTAGCCCACGGGCGGGCCGAGTTCCAGCCGTGACGGCCGGAGCCGGATGTCCGCAAACTCACCAACCGCGCCCCGGTCCACCACGTCCGACAGCACCGCTAGCAGGTGCTCGCGCGCCGGGATATCGGCGGTGTTGATCACGAACTGCGCATAGTTCGGCTGATCCAGCTCCGGCGAGAACGCGAGGAAGAACCGCGGCGTGCCGGTGCCGGTATAGGCCGCGTAGGACGTGATGCCGGGCTGCGTGGCGAGCAACGCCTCGAGCTGGCCGGCCGCGCGGCTGGTGGCGGCGATCGACGCACCCTCCGGCAGGCGGACGTCGATCAGGATTTCCAGCCGGTCGGATGCGGGGAAGAACTGGTTCGGCACCCGGGTAAAGCCCGCGATCGACACCACAAAGGCCAGCACCGTCAGGCCGATCACAGCCCAGCGCCGAGTCACGCACCAGCCCACCAGCCGGCGCCCGGCGCGGTATATCCCGCTATCGTAGGCGGCATGATGCGCCACGCGCTCCGGCAGCAAGGCCGCGCCCAGGAAGGGCACGAACACCACCGCCACGACCCAGCTGAGGATCAGCGCGATGCCCACCACGCGGAAGATGTCCTGCGTGTATTCACCGGTGCTGGACGCCGCCAAACCCACCGGCAGGTATCCGGCAGCCGTCACCAGCGTGCCGGTCAGCATCGGGAACGCCGTCGAGGTATAGGCGAAGCTGCCGGCGCGGAACCGGTCCCAGCCCGCATCCAGCTTCACCGCCATCGTCTCCACTGCGATGATCGCGTCATCCACCAGCAGCCCCAGCGCTATCACCATGGCGCCGAGCGAAATCCGCTGCAGGTCGATGCCCAGCAGCTTCATGCCCACGAACACGCCGGCCAGCACCAGCGGCACGCTGATGGCCACCACAAGCCCGGTGCGCCAGCCCAGACTGACGAAGCTCACCAGCAGCACGATCGCCAGCGCCTCGAGGAAGCTTTCTTGGAAATCCGCGATATCCGCCGCCACCACCGTCGATTGGTCGTTCAGCCGGGTGAGGTGCACCCCGAGCGGCAGCGCCGGCTCCATCTGCGCCAGCCGCGCCGCCACGCGCTGACCGAGGTCCAGGATATTGCCGCCATCGGCCATGCTGATGCCCAATCCGAGCGCCGGCAGGCCGCCGACGCGCATGGTGGCGTTGGGCGGATCGAGCGTGCCGCGCGTAAGCGTCGCGATGTCACCCAGCCGCAGCAGCCGCCCCCGCGCCTGGATCGGCAGGCCCGCGAGCCCCGCCGGCCCGTCCAGCACCGCCCGGGTGCGGACGCGGATCCGGTCCGACACGGTGTCCACGAACCCGCTGGCCACCACGCTGTTCTCCTGCCGCACGGCGGCGAACACGTCCTGTAGCGTGAGGCCCAGCTCGGCCAGCTTCCGGTGCGACACCTCGATCGTGATGCGCTCGTCCTGCTGACCGACCAGGATCACCTTGCCCACGCCCGGCACGCCGACCAGCGATTCCCGCAAGTCTTCCGCCACGTGCTTCAGCTCCGGCAGGCTGAACCCCTCGCCGGTCACGGCATACACCAGGCTGAACGTGTCCCCGAACTCGTCATTGAACGCGGGCGGCTGGAGGCCCTCCGGCAGGCCCGGGATGTCCCCCACCTTCTTCCGCACCTGGTAGAACAGCCCCGGCACGTCCCGCGGTGCCGTATCATCCCGGAGCGAGACGGCGATCACCGCGTGGCCGGGCTGCGTCTGGCTCTGCGTATAATCCAGATGCGGCAGGTCCTCGAGCTTCCGCTCCACCCGGTCCACCACCTGCCGCGCCATCTCGTCCGCGGTGGCGCCGGGCCAGTCTAGGATCACGATCATCTGCTTGATGGTGAACGCCGGGTCCTCCGCCCGGCCCAGGCCCATATACGCCCAGGCCCCCGCGGCAAACAGCGCCAGCATGGCGAACAGCGTGAGCGCCCGATGCCGTAGCGCCCATTCCGACAGGTTCATCGCGCCGCTCCCGCCCACGCCACGACCGGCATGTCCGGCGTGAGCAGCGCCACCCCCGCCGTCGCGACCTGCTCACCGGCCGCCAGCCCCGCGCGGACCAGCACGCTGCCGTCCGGCGCATACCCCGCCAGCTCGACCGGGCGCAGCGCGGCATGACCGTCATGCAGCACCCAAACCGCGGGCCGCCCGCCCTGATCGGCCAGCGCGCCGGACGGTAGGGCCGCCACCATGGCGCTGGCCCCCTCGAGCCGCAGCGCCGCCGTCATGCCCAAAGCCAGCTGGGGCGAGGCATCCAGTACGGTCACACGCACCGTGAACGTCCGGCTCGCCGGGTCGGCCAGCGCGCCGATCTCGCGGATGCGTCCGTGCCAGGTCTCGCCGGGGGCGGCGCCGGCGGTGATGCTCACCGCCTGATCCCGCCGCAGCCCGGCCACGCGCCCCTCCGGGATATCGGCCGCGACCTCGATCTCGTTCGTGTGCGCCAGCACCGCCACCGTCTGCCCGGCCGCCACCACCTGCCCGGCCTGCACCGGGAGCGCCGTGATCACGCTGTCCGCATCGGCCGTCAGCACGCCATACCCGGCCTGATCCCGCGCCAGCGCCGCCTGCCGCGTCGCCTGCATCAGCCGGGCTGCCGCCATCCGCGCCGCCGCACCCCGCTTGTCCATCTCGGACGGCAAATACGCCGGCGACCCCTTGCCCAGGCCGCTATACCGCCGCAAATCCGCCTGCGCGTTGGCCGCCTCCGCCTCCGCCGCGTCCCGCGCCGCCTCCGCCGATTGCTGTTGCAGGCGGAGGTCCGCCGGGTCGAGCTGCGCCAGCGCCTGCCCGGCGCGGACGCGGTCGCCGATCTCCACCATGCGCCGCACCACCTTGCCCGGCACCCGGAACGCCAGCTCCGCCTGCGTGCGCGGCTGCACGGTGCCGGACGCCGTCAGCGCCGCCTGGCCCGGCACCAGCACGACCGGCTGCACCCGCACCGGCTTCGGCGCGGGCCCGGCGGCGATGAGGGCGGTCAGCAGCAGGGCTTGGAGGCGCATGGCGCTACGCTAACTGAACACCGATCAGTTTACAACGTTCACTTTCAAGCCCAACCCGGCGCACATCATGTCGAGCACGCCGCCAACCAGTTGCTCCGGCGGCGTCACCAGATGCTGCGGCTGATCCAGCAACAGCGCGGTCAGCCCGTGTAGGCAAGCCCAAATGCCCTCCGCAATCATGAGCGAGGGTCCCGGCCGGAACAGCCCGGCCGCCATCATCCCCTCGACCCCCTGTTGCAGGATGGCGAAGCTGTGATCCGCCGCCTGCACGGTCTCACAGCGCGTGGGCACGGCGGGGGTGGACACGAACGTAATCCGGTATGCGTCCGCATGCGCCAGGCCGAACGCCACATACGCCTCGAGCCCCGCGCGAAACCGCTGCTGGATCGGTAGCGCCGGGTCCTGGCTGCGCTCGAGCATCAGCAGCATTTCGGCGAACGTCGCCTCCGCAATCGCCGCCAGGATCGCGTCCTTGTCCGGAAAATAGACATATAGCGCGGACGGCGAGACACCCACGGCGGCGGCGATGCGGCGCATGGTGGCGTGCGCCACGCCCTCGGCCAAGAACAGCCGGGTCGCGGCGGCTAGGATTTCCCCGCGCCGGCTGGCACCCTGGCCGCGCGGCTTGCGAGTACGGAGGACAGGTTCGATGTGCATGAGTGAACAACGTTTAGCTACGCGGGGCGGGCCTGGCAACGCCGAGTTCAGCGGAACCGCCCCCTCTCCCTCCGAGACAGGGCTGGGGTGAGGAAAACGACGGGCGCCCCTTGACCGCCATACCGCAAGACGGCCTCGCTCCCGCAAAGCGGCGCTGGGCGGTGCTGACCGTCATGCTGGCCGTCGGCATGGCGTCGCTCGATACCTCTATCGCCAACACGGCGCTGCCGACTATCGCGGCAGACCTGCTCGCCAGCCCCGCCGCCTCCGTCTGGGTCATCAACGCTTATCAACTGGCGCTGGTCACCTCCTTGCTGCCGTTCGCGTCGCTTGGTGAGATCTACGGCTACCGCCGGGTGTACGGCTGGGGCCTGGCCGTGTTCACCGGCGCGTCGGTCCTTTGCGCGCTCAGTTGGTCCCTGGAAACCCTCACCGCCGCCCGCGTGCTACAGGGATTGGGGGCGAGCGGGGTGATGAGCGTGAACGGCGCCCTGGTCCGCTTCATCTTCCCGGCTCGCGCGCTGGGCAAGGGTTTGGGCATCAACGCGCTCACGGTCGGCGTCTCCACCGCCCTCGGCCCGACCGTGGCTGCCGCCATCTTGTCGGTCACATCCTGGCAGTGGCTGTTTGCCGTGAACGGCCCGGTGGGTGTTCTGGCCCTGCTGCTCGCCGCCCGCGCCCTACCGGAGACGCCGCGCGCCGCCCGCGCGTTCGACGGCCTGAGCGCGCTGCTGAATGCCGGCACGTTCGGCCTGCTGATCTTCGGCATCGGTGAGGGCGCGCATCAAGCCGCACCCTGGATGACGATCGCGGTGCTCTCAGGCGCGGCCCTGTTCGGCGCGGCCCTGGTGCGGCGGCAGCTGTCGATGTCCGCACCGATGCTGCCCGTCGATCTTTACCGGCGCCCAATGTTCGCGCTCTCGTCGCTCACCTCGTTCTGCTCCTTCGCCGCGCAGGGCCTGTCATTCGTATCGTTGCCGTTCTATTTTCAAACGAGCCTAGGGCGGAGCGCGGTCGAAACCGGCGTGCTGCTCACCGCCTGGCCCGTGCTGACGGCGGCGATGGCGCCGGTTGCGGGTCCGTTGTCGGACCGCTATCCGCCCGCCATCCTGGGTGGGGCAGGGATGCTGGTGCTCTGCGCCGGGTTGCTGCTCATGGCCACGATCGGCCCGGCCCCGACCGACGCCGCGTGCGTCTGGCGTCTCATGGTGTGCGGCGCCGGATTCGGCTTCTTCCAATCCCCCAACCTCAAAGCCATCATGTCGAGCGCGCCCCCAGAACGCAGCGGCGGCGCCTCCGGCATCGTCGCCACCTCCCGCCTCTGCGGCCAATCCGTAGGCGCGGCGCTGGTAGCCCTGTGCCTCGGCATCTCGATCCAGAGCGGCCCCGCCCTAGCCCTCACCTTGGCCGCGGGCTTCGCAGGCACGGCAGCCCTGGTCAGCTTCTCCAGGCTGTTGCCGAAGGCATAGGATTCAAGACACAACCTCACCCGAAACCAGCAGCGCATCCAGCATGGCCTGCAACCGCTCACCAGTTCGGCTCCAGCTGCGCTCATCGAGCCAGGCCTGTGCTGCGGCGGCGGTGGCTTGACGGAGGGGCTGGTCCCGCAACGCCCGGTCCAGCCCGGCGGCAATGTCCGCAGGCGCCGTGCCCGGGAGAGTGATCGCCGCCGCGCCAGCCTCGGCAAACAAAACCAGCGGCGTGACCGTTACAGGCACGCCAGACATGAGCGCACTCCGCAACGCCGCGCTGGAGCCTTCGCGGGAGCCTTGGTAGGGCAGCACCAGCACGTCACACTCCTGCAGCCGCGCCGTGCTCGTAGCGTGATCCAAGAATTCCGTCTCGAAACTGACCACATCCGTCAGCTCATGCTGGTCCACCAGGGCCCGGCACGCGGCAATCTCTTGGGCCGAGACCGGGAGCGGATATTCCGCGTTGACCAGTCGCAACCGCGCCTGCGGCCACCCGGCGCGCAACAGCGCTAACGCCTCGATCAGCTCCGGCAGGCCCTTACCGGGCAAGAAGAATCCATACGAGCCGATCACCACCGGATCGGCTGGCGTCAGCCCACGCGGAGTCCGGCCAGGCACCGCCGGATCAGCCCCCTGCGGGATCAGCACGCTGTTTGCCGCAAGCCCCAGACCGGCCAGCGTCTCCATGTCCGTCTGCGAATGCACGACCACCCGCGACATCCGCCCGAGCGCCCCCAGCGCCGCAGCATCCGCCTCCGCCAATTCCTGCGTGTTGTGCAGTGTCACCGTGACAACGCGCCCGGACAGCGCCGGATGCTCCAGGAGCTGGGTCAGCATCGGCCACGGCAGCAGCCCCGGTTGATGCTGGATCATCACCACAACCGGGTCTTGCCGCATCAGCGCGCGCATGGTGGCGTGCAGCGTATCCGGCTCGTTGATCGCCCAGACCGGCATCACCCCCGCCGCACCCGGCGCCGTGCGCGTATCTGCCAGGATGATGGCCGGACCGGGCATCACCCGCATCAAGTGCCGCGAATACTCGGCGATACCGCAGCGTAGATCCCAAGTGGTGATCCACACCGCCGGCCGCTCCGGACGCGGACCTGGCGTAAGCAACAGGCTGGCCGCAAACAGCCCGATCTGCTGCGCATCCGCACCAATCACCCGAACCGGAATCTGCAATCCCGCCTCGATCAATGACTTGGCCACCGCCCGGCTCGGCGCTAGCACGCCGTGATAGCTCGCCTGCAGCTCGCCGATCTGCGCCGGGTCATCCTCCCCGGCGGCATAACAGAGCGCGACGTCGGACGGCTCAGCCCCCGCCCCGGCCCGCATGGCGATGCTGACATGCGGTCCGCTGCTGGGCGGCGGGCGGGACAGCAGTGGCCCAAGCGCCCGGTCCAACACCCCGTCCGCCGCGAGCTCGTCGAAGGGCGGCACCAGCCGCACGGCCCCAGGCCGGCCCGCCGACAGCGCCACGGCCCAAGCGCGCGTCACCGCGCCTAGCCCGTCGCCGCCCACCGGCCCCGCAAGAGTGAACTGGGCCTGCGCAGCCAATGCATCCAGTGTCGCAGGCGGCGGCATCGGCGCAGCGCCCGCCTGGGCCAGCGCCGCCAGCAGGGCTGGCATTTGCACAGCCACCGCCGGCAACGCGGCCCGTTGCTCGCGCAACAAGCGCATCCGCCGGGTCCGGTCCTGCGCCAGCTCTGCCATCGCCAGCGCCATGGCGGCCGGCGCTGGGTCGAACACCAGGCCCGGCGCGATCAAGTATGGTATGGCGCCCGCGGCCCGGGCCAGCACCGGCACCCCGCGCGCCACGGTGTGCAGCAACCAGGGATCCGCCTCCCCGGATGTGCTGGCGAACACGGCGAAGTGCGCCGGCCGCGCCACGTCCCTCACCAGCGTGGCCGGCCCCGGGACCAGCACCCGGAACCGCGCGAACACGTCCTCCAGCCACGCCCCCGCCTCCGCATCGGCGGGCCGGCTGAGCCCCAAGATGGTCAGCTCCCCTTCCGGGGCCGCTTCGGCCGTCTCACCTTCCCACAGCAGCGTGCACGTCGCGACACCGGGGAACCCCAGCCGTCGCAGCGCCAGAGACCCAAGCTCGGTATCCGCCAGCGCCGTTATGACAGCGGGGCGAAGCTCCTCCAGCCCATAGGCCGGGGCGGCCGAGCCATGGTGGAACAGAACCTTCGCCACCGGCACGTCCAGCACCGCTTGCGGCACCGGCTGCCCGGCTGTCTGATGCATCATCAGCACGTACTCATGATGCTCCGGCAGCGCCGCTAGCGTGTGCGTCTCGTGGATCAGCCCGTAATCCGGCGTGTCCACGAAAATATGGCTGTCATAGCCGAGCCCCCGCAACACCCGGCGCAGGACCAGCATCGCCTGCAACAGCGCCCCATCGGCGGCCGGCGCGGCACAGAATTGATGCACCGCGCGCGGGCGCACCGCCGGTAGCACCGGATGCGGCGTGGAGGCGGGCGGATAAAACAGCGGCGGCACGGCTATGGGCTGCACTGGCGCGGGTTGCACGATCGCCGGCGCCGCAAACACCGGCGTTTCGAACGCTGGCATCACGAACGCTGGCATCACGAACGCGGGCATTCCGGACGCGGGCATTTCGGACGCGGGCACCTCGAAGGTGGACATTTCGGCCGCCGGCGGTTCCATGGCCGGCCGCCCGGCCGGCGGTGGACTCCATTGCACGATTTCTATGACCGGCACCGTGGCGGCCATCGCCGGCCCGGTCTCTGCGCCGCCTGATACCGCCCGCCGCAGCGGCGCCGTGACACGCCAAGACGTGCTGCCCCGTATGGCAGCGAGCCACGTCATGGCTTCCTCTCGCCGCCGCTCCGCCTCCGCCGCCTGCGCCGCGGCCTGCCGGGCCGAATGCGCCGCCGCCGCCACGACGGACAGCGCGTCAGCCTGAACCCGCACCATCGCCGCCTGCGCTCCGTCGGCCGTCCGCGCCGCCTGCTGCACCATTCGGTTGGCCTGCTCGATCGTGCTGGACGTGGCCGCCTGCGCCGCCTGTACGGTCCGTGCCGCCAGGGCCTGCGCCGCGCCAATCGCCGCCGCCGCCGCCGCCTCGGCCCGGGCTACATCCTGCGCCGCACTCGCCTGCTGCCGGGTCAGCGCGTCCCGATACTGTGTGGCTTGAGCGCCCAGCCGGGCCGCTTCCGCGCTGGCCGCATCGAGCCGGAGCGCCGCCGCCGCCGCGCGGTCCTCCGCCACCATCGCCCGCCCCTCGGCTCCGCTGGCCCGCCAGGCGAACAAGTCACGCGCGGCTTCGGCCTCCGCCAGCCGCAAGCCAGGACCCACCGGCAAGAATTGGTCGGCCGCCCCCGGTGGTGTCTGAAAATAGGCCTGCAACGCCTGACCCGGTGCCAGATAGAACCGCGTCTCCCCATCGAACCAGACCGGCTCATACCCGGCCAGCGCATCCCACGGCTCCCCCACCACCAACAGGATGCGGGGCCGTAGCAACTCCAGCATCGCCGCATCCACCTGCCCCGCACCGGCGCGAAGGAAATGCATTTCGCCGTCCAGCCCGCTTTCCAGCCAAGCCGCCGCGACATCACCGGGTTTCGCGACCACATCCCGGGCGCGCCCCAACGGATGGTCCGTGAGATTGAGCCCGGACCAGCCCCGGTCATACAGCGCCTGCGTCACCAGACCTGCGCCGGCGCACGCATCCACATACCGGCCCGGTGCCCAGTGCCGCAGCGCCCGCCACAGCATGACGTCCTCGAAATTCGGCGCGAAGGACACGAATGTCATGTCGCGATGCTACCCCCGGCGGGGAGCGGCTGCTAGGACGCCCCCTGGCCCGCCAGCGCCGCGGTAACGCGCCGGGCAAAGGCCGCCGGGTCGGACGGCAGTTCTCCATCCTGCACCCGCGCCAAATCCAGCAACGTGTGCGCCGCCTCCGCCACGTCCGTCCCCGCCGCCACCTGTGCGGCCAGGGCGTGCAGCAACAGGTGGCGTGGATTCACCTCGAGCGTCGGCGCCATGCCGAAATTAGGGCGGCCCGCATCCTTGTCGTGCCGCCGCAGCAGGCGCTGCATCTGCAGATCCGGCCCCTGCGCCCCGGCCGCCAGCACCACCGCGCTGTCCACCAGCCGGTCCGTGCTGCGCACATCCGCCACCGCATCGCCCAGCGCCGCCTTCAGCGCCGGCAACAGCGCGGTGAGATCCGCCGCCTCACCCGCTGGCGCCTCGGCCTCCAGCTTCGAGAGGTCCGCCACCCCCTGCGTCACGCTACGGATGGGCTTGCCCTCCCATTCCGGCAGCCGCTCCGGCCAGAACGCGTCCACCTGGTCCGTCAGCAGCAGCACCTCGACACCCCGCGCCCGGTAGCCCTCCATCTGGGTCGAGTGCGACAGCGCCTCCACATCGTCCCCGACCAGAATATAGATCGCCTCCTGCTCCGGCTTCATGCGGGTGATGTAGTCGCTGAGCCCGGTCCAGCCGTCCTGCGTGGAAGACCGGAAGCGCATCAGCCCAGCCAGCTCCTGCCGGTGCTCGCTATCGTCCCACACGCCTTCCTTCATGATGGCGCCAAAGACTTGCCATAGCTTCGCGAAATCCTCCGCATCCGCCGTCCGGGACTTGATCTCGGACAACACCCGGTTGGTCACGGCCTTGCGGATCCGCGCCAGCACCGGTGTCGATTGCAGCATCTCCCGGCTGACGTTCAGCGGCAGGTCCTCGGTATCCACCACCCCCACCACGAAGCGGAGCCAGGGCGGCAGCAGCGCAGCCTCGTCGGTGATGAACATGCGGCGCACGTGCAGCCGCACCCGGCTCTCCCGCGGGCCCTCCACCGGCGTGAACGGCGCGGTGCTGGGCACATACAGCAGGGCGCTGAACTCGATCTGTCCTTCCGCCCGCCAATGCAGCGTGGCCCAGGGCTCATCGAAATACATGCCGAGGTGATGGTAGAAGCCGTTATACTGCTCGGCCGTGATCTCCGTTTTCGGCTTCCGCCACAGCGCCGTGCCCTCGTTGGCGGGCTTGTCCTCGCCTTCATCGGTGACCCGAATTGGCGTCGTGATGTGGTCGGCCCATTTTCGGATGATGGTCTGCAGCCGGATCGGCTCCAGGAACTCTGCCGCGTCCTCCTTCATGTGCAGCACGATGGTGGTGCCGGGCTCGTCCCGCGTGGCGGGTGCCAGCGTGTAGGCGCCCCCGCCATCCGACGCCCAGAGCCAGGCCTCGTCCGTCCCGGCCCGGCGGCTCGTGACCTCAACCCGGTCCGCCACCATGAAAGCGGAGTAGAAGCCGACGCCGAATTGCCCGAGCAGCGCCGGCTTCTCGTCCGGCTTCGCGTCCTTGATCGCCTGCCCGAAGTTGCGCGTGCCGGAGCGGGCGATGGTGCCCAAATTGGCGCCCAGCTCCTCCTTGCTCATGCCCACGCCGCTATCGGCGATGGTAATCGTCCGGGCCTCTTTATCCGGCGTGATGCGGATGCCGGCATCGGCCGGGCCGGTCAGCGCCGCATCCGTCAGCGCCTCGAACCGCCGGCGGTCGGTCGCGTCCGCCGCGTTGGCCACCAGTTCCCGCAGGAAGATTTCACGATCCGAGTACAGCGAGTGCACGACGAGGTCGAGCAAACGCCCCACCTCGGCACTGAAATCATGACGTTCGATCTGCTCAGACATCGGGGGCTCCTTTCACCCGCATATGCCCGTCCAGACCCTCCGCTTCAACTATCAGGTGTCGTCGGCCCCGCTGCCTCGCCCGGAGACGCCCGCGCGGGACGGTGCGTCGGCGCCGGGCTGGACCGTGCGGGACATGGCGGCGATCTCGTCATCGTCCTGCTCTTCGGTATCCACCGCGCGTGGCGCGTCGGACGCGCGCTCCTGCAAGACGGCCACGACGGCGTCCGGGTCGATCCGGTCGGCCTCGGCGAACAGCCGGTCGGCTTCGTCATCGTCGCCGGCCGCCTGCGCCCGTAGCGCCTGCTCCGCCAGGGTCCGCGCCGCGCCGTGCTTGCCGCCTACACCGTCGGATTGGTCCAGCTCGTCCGCCATGCTCATCCCCTCGTTGTCAGCCCGGCCAACGCGTGGGCGGCGCAGCCGGTTGCGAACTCCCGCGTGCTTGCGCCGTTACGAACCCCGGCATCAAGCGGGAGCAAGCATGGAGATCGTGACCCTGGACCCCCACGCCGAGTGGCCCGGCGGCCCAGCGCGCCACGTCGTGCTGGTCCGCCAGTTCGATGAGGACCGCCCCCGAGACACGGTCATCGAGCTTCATCTCATGGGCGGCGCCGCACCGCCGGAAGCGACCAGGCCGGTCAACCCCTCCGGTAAGGCGATGGATTGGGACGAGGCGGTCGAGGCTGCCAAGGCCGTGGCGCAAAGCGAGGGGCTCGGCCAAGTCTATCTGTTGGACCGCACCGCGGGGCCGCGCGAGCAGGATATCTTGCAGCACGGCGGAGATCATTCGGTGCACATGGACGCACTGTCCGATACCGACGAAGACGACGGCGTAACCGGGTCCGACATGCGCGATCGCAAGGTTTGACGGATGCCCAATTATGGCCACAACCCCGGGCTAGATCAGTCCTTACACGGACGAGGAAGTCAAACCCGGTTATGCCCGGACATTCAGCTCACGAGTCTGTGACCATGGCCAAGTGGCCGAGTCGCGCGTTTGTCTCCTTACCAAGTCTTAATGATCGCCTTATGTCCCCCATTCTGAACCTGGCCAGCTACTTCTGTCGCAGCCACAACGAGAAGAGAATCTATTATGCCTGATACCGGGCTTGACGCATCCATTACAGGCCGGCGCTTGGGCGTCCTCGTGGTTGGGATGGGCGGCGCTGTCGCCACCACCGCCGCGGCGGGCATCGAAATGCTCCGCGCCGGATCCAATGACATGGCAGGCCTACCTCTGGCCGGCGTCGGCGCGGCCGGCATCGCGCCATACAAGAACATGCATTTTGCCGGCTGGGACCTGCATGGCGAGGACCTGGACTCCGCGGTCCGCGAGCATCGCGTGCTGGACCGCGAACAGAGTGAGCTGGTGGGGCACGCCCTGTCGGGCATGAAGCCCTGGCCCGCCGTCGGCAGCCTCGATTTCTGCAAGAACGTCGATGGCGGCAACAAGATCGTGGCCAAGTCGCACCGGGAAGCGGTGGACCGCATCCGCGACGACATCCGCCGCTACCGCGAAGAGTCCGGCATTCAGAACGTGGTGATGGTGAACCTCGCCTCGGTCGAGCGCTGGCCGGACAAAGCGGCCGCCGCGCTGGTCACCCCGGAGGGGTTCGAGAAGGGCCTGGACGGGTCCGATCCGGTCATCAGCCCCGCCATGCTGTATGCCTACGCCGCCATTACCGAGGGCGTGCCCTACGGCAACTTCACGCCGAGCCTGGCCGCCGACGTGCCGGCGCTTACGGCACTCGCCACACGGCGGAACGTGCCGGTGGCCGGTAAGGACGGCAAGACCGGGCAGACCTTTATCAAGACCGTGCTGGCCCCCGCCTTCCGCAGCCGGTCCTTGTATGTCGAGGGTTGGTTCAGCACCAATATCCTCGGCAACCGCGACGGCCTGGCGCTGGACAACCCTGACAGCCTCAAGAGCAAGTTGAATACCAAGGGCTCCGTGCTCGATGACATCCTGGGCTATCCGGTCGAGGATCACATCGTCGACATCCGGTATTACAAGCCGCGCGGCGACAACAAGGAGGCCTGGGATAACATCGACTTGGTCGGGTTCCTGGGTCAGAAGATGCAGATCAAGGTCAACTTCCTCTGCCGGGACAGCATCTTGGCCGCGCCATTGGTGATCGAGATCGCCCGCGTGCTGGACCTGGCGCGGGAACGCGGCCAGGGCGGCATCCAGGAGCAGCTCGGCCTGTTCTTCAAGGCGCCGATGACCCCGGCCGGCAAGCGGGAGGAGCACAGCTTCCCGGTCCAGGAGCGCAACCTGCTCGAATGGCTCGCGCGCTGACGCCATGCTGGACGGTGTCGAAGGGCGGCATGAACTGGATCAGTTCGTGCCGCTCGCGGTCGAACTGTGTGACCTAAAGCGGGTTCGCGACGCGTCCGGCCCGGACAGCTTGGCGTCGCGGCTGTTCCGCCGGGCGTGGGGTGCGCTGCTTGCCGGGCAGAGCCTGCGGGCTGTCGCGCTCGGCACCACTGCCGATGCGGTCGTGGCCGCACGGCTGGGCGGCATCGACCGTGCGGTGCTGGCCAACGCCGGCGTGCACGGCCCGGCGGCCACCGCCGTGCTGCAGCACTCGTTCGATCAGGTTGCCGCGCCGGTCAGCCCAGCGATGGCCGAAACGCTGCGGGCCCATCTCGGCCTGCCGGTGACGCCCGGTCCGGCTCCTGCGTTTGCCGAGGCGCTGATCCGTCAGCCCCGCGCCGGCGCCACCTGCCCCGGCAAGCCGCGTATCGTGCTGGAGCCGCCCGAGGGTCATGGCGATCACTGCCTCGTGGTGGCCGTGCTGGCGGTGCTGCTCGCGCCCAAATACGGCGCGGCGCCGGAAACCGCGTTCCTCGCCGGGCTCGCTCACCACTTGCACAACGCCGTGCTGCCCGATAGCGGCTTTGCCGGCGAGATGCTGCTGGGCGAGCATCTGAACCCTATCATGCAGACCCTGTTCGCCCGCGAACTGGCGACCCTGCCCCCGGCCTTGGCGGCGCTGACGCACGCGGCGCTGGACCAAATCCCGGACGCCAGCACCGCGGTGGGCCAGGCCTTCCACGCCGCCGACGTGATCGACCGCGTGCTGCAGATGCGGCACTACGACCGGGTAGCGAAGTTCACCGTTGATCAGGCCCTGGACGACATGGACCTGGTGCACGCCGGTCCTACGCAAGCCTTCCACCACGCCGTCCTGGCCGAGGCCCGGCTGCCGTGACCTGGCGCAGCCCCGTCACGCGCCAGCCTCTTCATCCCGACACCCCGCACTCGCTGAACGGGACCGAGCGGTGGCCGGTCGTGGACGGGATCCCGTTCCTCCGCGCCGACCGCCGCGCCCTGGCCGACGCCGCGCTGCACGCCCTCGATCACGGCGATCCGGAGCAGGCGCTCGTGCTGCTGCTCGGCGATCAGGACAACTGGGCCCGCACGCCGCCGCCGGACGAGGCCGCCCGGCGCGCGCTGGTGCGGGACACGGGCGCCACGTTCAGGGACGCCATGGAGCGCCTGGCGTTCGGGCCCGTCGGCGCCTATTTCGCCCATCGCTGGTCGGACCCGACCTTTTTATCCGGCCTCGCGCTGGCCGAAGCGCATTGGACGGCGCCGCAGCGCGTGTTCGAACTGGCGTGCGGCGCCGGGCACTATCTGCGGGAGTTCGCCCGGCGCGCCCCTGACGTCGCCGGCGGTGACATCGTGTTCGCCAAGCTCTGGCTCGCCCGCCGCTACGTCGCGCCGGGCGCGCGGCTGGTGTGCTTCGACGCCGCCGCCCCCTGGCCGCTGCCGGACCGCTCGGCGGACCTCGTATTCTGCCATGACGCGTTCTACTTCCTGCCGGACAAGCCGCACGTGGCCGCAGAAATGCAGCGCCTATCGGCCGGGCCCGTGCTGGTCGGCCACGCGCACAACGCGCTGGTGGACAACCTATCCTCCGGTCAGCCGCTACCTCCTGCGGACTACGCGGCGCTGTTCGGCCGGCCGCTGCTGTATGACGACCGGGAGCTCACGGCCGCCTTGATCGAGGCGCGGGCCCCCCGCCCCGCCTCGGCCGCCGCACTCGCCGAGGCGCCGGCCATCGCCATCGTTCAGGGCGCCACTGCCAACCCCGTCCTGGCCGGCCTCGCCATGCCGGAAGCCGGCGCGCCGCTTCGCCGCAACCCGCTCTACGCCGGCGCCGAAATCCGCTTTCCGTCCGAGCGTTATGCTACCGAATACGGCAAGCTGGTGACCTACCCACTGACCGCCGAGGGCCCGGCCGAGGCCGTTGCCGGGGACCCGGCCATCGAGGACCTGGCCCGCCGCCGGGTGCTCCTGGACCTGCCCGCGCAATGGTGAGGTGGGGCATCGCCGGCTGCGGCTGGGTCGCGCGCGACTATGTCGGCCCGGCTATCCAGGCCTCGGTCAACGGCACGCTGTCTGCAGTGTACGATCCCGACCCGGTGAGCCGCGAACGGGCCCAGGCCTTGTTCGGCGTGCCCACCCATGCCGACTTCGCCGCGTTCGCGTCCGGGCTCGATGCCGTCTATATCGCCGCCCCCAACCACGTGCACCGCGTCCTGGTGGAGCAATCCGCCGCCGCCGGGCTCGACGTGCTGTGCGAGAAGCCTATGGCCACCACCATGGCGGACGCGCAGGCGATGGTCGCCGCCTGCACCCGCGCCGGCGTGCGGTATGGCACCGCGTTCGATCAACGCTTTCACGCCGCGCATCAGACCTTGCGCGGCGTCGTCGCCGCCGGGCGGCTTGGCACCGTTACGGCCATCCGCATCGTCTATGCCTGCTGGTTGCCGGCCGGGTGGGCGCCGGATGGGGCGGCGCACGACAACTGGCGAATCGATCCCAGCCGGGCCGGCGGCGGCGCGCTGATCGACCTTGCGCCCCATGGGCTCGATTTAGCCGCATTCCTGCTAGATGAACCGCTGGTGGAGATCGCCGCTATGGGACAGGCCCGGGTGCAATCCTACACGGTGGAGGATGGCGCACTGCTGATGGCACGATCCCGCTCAGGCGCCTTGGTGCAGCTGCACGTCGCCTATAATTGCCCGGACGCCCTACCCCGCCGCCGGCTGGAGGTGGTGGGCACGGACGGGCAGGTGATCGCCGTGAACACCATGGGCCAGACGCCCGGCGGAACGCTCACCTTTATCGATGCCCGGACCGGCGCCAGCACGCCGCTCGACGTGCCGGGCGCCGGCCGATCCCCGTTCCTGAACCAGGTCGAAGCCTTCGCCGCCGGGCAGTATCCGTTCACAGGCGCGCACGACCTGGACATCATGGCGCTGGTGCTGCAAGCGCAGGCAGACGCCAAGCCGCCGGGAATCCCGCATGCCGCTTAGTCCCTTCTCTTGCACCAATTGCGGCCACTGGCAGCGTTACTTCGCCGTGCCGCCGGACTGCCCGATCTGTTCCGACGTCCGCAACGATCTGCCGGCCGATGGCTGGGAGTTCCTGACCCCCGAGCAGGTCGCCCCCAAGCTCACGCATCACTGGCGGGAGGTGCTGCCGGGCTTGTGGGAGTTCTGGTCGACGCCCCGCTATGGGCTGGACGGCCATGGCTGGCTGCTGACCTATCCGGACGGTCAGAACGTCGCCTTCGAAGCCGCGCCGCTGTATAGCCCGGCGCAGCTGGCCAAGATCGAGGACCTCGGCGGCATACGCTGGCTCGGCAGCTCGCACCCGCACGGCTACGGCGCCTTGTATCAGCTTCAGGACCATTTCAAGCCGGATTTGCTGATCCAGAAAGATGACCTGCAGTGGACCAAGGCGTTCCGCGTCACCATCCCGTATGATGAAACCTATGAAATCCGCCCCGGCCTCACGCTTCATCACACGGGTGGCCACTACGAGGGGCATTCGATCCTGTATGATGCCGGACGCCGGGCGGTGTTCTGTGGTGACGCGCTGAAGATCGACTTCGACCCGGACGGCACCGCGCAGCGCATCTCCTGCCACAAGGCCTACCACAAGCAAATCCCGCTCAGCCGCGGTGAGGCGATGCGCTACCGCGAGGTGTTCGCCCGGCTGGACTTCACCAGCGCCTTCACCCCGTTCGAGTATGCGACTGACCTCACGACGGCGGCGGCCTTGAAGCTGCTTGATGAGGTCATCGAGGGTCCGCCCTTCACCCACCCCATCCAGATTGCACGATGAAACATTTTCTGCCGCCTGACATACCCGAAGCGGCCCGGGCCTACGTGGATTCCATGCCGGGAGGCCGGGTCGAGCTGTTTTCGCTGACCGACCTCGACCGCACCGGCGTCAGCTGCTGGAACGCCATCTTCCTCAACGCCGACGGCTCCCGCTGGCACGGCGTCACCCCGCACGGCGTCGGCTACGGCGTGGACGATGCCAGCGCCATCATCGGCACCACCGGCGAACTGGCGGAAGCCGTGCACTCCGCGACCGAAATCCAACGCTGCCCGCGCCGCACCGGCAGCACAGCGGCGCTCAAGGCCGAACTGGGTTCCCGGGCGGTGCAGGATCCGCTCACGCTCTGCCTTCCGGCGGGAAGCGACGTCACCGCGGATACGACGCTGGAATGGGTTCCCGCCCATCGCTGGCCCGGGGGCGAGACCGTGTGGCTGCCGATCGACATCGCTGCCTGCTCGGTCGGTGACCTCACCCCCGGCTACGTGCCGTTCACGACGCCCATCACCAACGGCCTCGGCGCCGGCCCGACGCTCGACTTCGCCATCGGCCACGGCATCTGCGAGCTGCTGCAGCGGGATGGCAACGGCACCGGCTTCCGCGCCATGGACCGCGGCATCACGCTCGACCTCGGTGACGGCCTCGCCGATCCGCGCACCCGCGTCTTGCTGGATCGCCTGAGCGCGTTGGGCATCGAGGTCATTCCAAAATTCGCCACCACCGAGTTCGGCACCGCCAACGTTTATTGCGTCGGTGCCGAGCGGGACGGTGTTCCGGCCGCCTATCCGATCATGGTCACCGCCGCCGGCGAAGCCGCCTCGCTCGACCGCGAGCACGCGCTGCGGAAGGCCGTGTTCGAGTTCGCCGCGGCCCGCATGCGCAAGGTGTTCAGCCACGCGCCCCTGGCGGACATCGCCCGGGTGGCGCCGCCGGGCTACCTGGACCGCTTTCGCGCGTATCATTCGCTGGCCGGCGAGGAATCGCGCGCGCTGCAGGAGATGGTCCGCTGGCTCGGCATGGACCAGCCCACGCTCAAGGGTCTGCTGGCCGGGACCGTGCTGTCCCGGCAGTCCACCCAGCGCTTCGACACGCTCCCCACTTGGGACGGCCCGCTCTCCGGCACCGGCCTGGTTCAGGAACTGGCGCAGCGCTTCGCCACGCAGGGGATGGAGATCCTGTATTTCGACTGGTCCCCGCCGCACGCGCCCGGCGTGCACGTGGTCAAGGCCGTGGTCCCCGGCCTCGAGGTCGAGACCATGAGCTACCACCGCATCGGCGAGCGTGGCGTCCGCAAGCTGCTGGAGCGCGGCTCCCCGCTCGCCGGCATGGGCGATCCGCCGCCCGGCGCCGCCCCCGTCCGTTTGCCCGCCAGCGCAAACCTCGGTCCATGCTGGCTCGACATCACCGAGGTGGACCGCATCGTCGGCAGCCTCTACCCGCTCTACCGCGAACCGGAAGTCCACAGCGCCCCGATCTCGATGGAGCCGAAGTGACAAAACTGCCGCCCCCTCTCCCCTCGGGAGAGGGCTGGGGTGAGGGAATTTACACGCGCGGGCTTCAATGGCGCACGAAGCCGTTTAATCAAGAGCCAGCACCGCTTGTTTACATCACCCCGGCCCTCGCCCGAAATGAGAGGGCGTAGTGAGCGCGCTCCGCTTCGCCTACAACACCAACGGCGCCGCCAACCACCGCCTAGACGACGCGCTCGGCCTCATCGCCGATTGCGGCTACCAGGGTGTGGCGCTCACCCTGGACATCCACCACCTAGACCCGTTCGCGCCCGAGTTTCCGGCGCGCCGCCGGGCGCTGGCCCAACGCCTGCGGCAATTGAATCTTGGCGCCGTGATCGAGACCGGCGCCCGGTTCCTGCTGGACCCCCGCGCCAAGCACGAGCCCACCCTCGTCACCGCCACCGCGGAGGGCCGGGCCCGGCGGATTGATTTCTTGACCCGCGCCCTCGAGGTCGCGGCCGATACCGGGGCGGACGCCATGTCCTTCTGGGCCGGCGTGCCCAAGCCCGGTGTTTCACGCGAAGCGGCGCAGGCCTGGCTCATTGAAGGTGCAACCCAAATTGCTTACCGCGCCGAGCAGCTCGGCACCACCGCGGCGCTCGAGCCCGAGCCCGGCATGCTGATCGAAACCGTCGATCACTGGGCGGCGCTCGCCATTCCCGGCCTGAAACTCGCGCTCGATACCGGCCATTGCATCGTTACCGGGGAACGCGACCCCGCCGCCGCCGTGCGCGAGTTCGACCCCCACCTCGGCACCGTCTCCATCGAAGACATGGCGCGCGGCGTGCACATCCACCTCCCCTTCGGCGAAGGCGACATGGACATTCCCGCGATCCTAACAGCCCTCCAGGACATCAACTTCGAAAAACTGATCTGCGTCGAGATGTCCCGCGAAAGCCACCGCGCCGACACTATCGTCCCGGCCTCCCTCGCCTACTTACGGGCTGCCCAATGACCCGTCATCGCGAGCCCCGCTTGGGGCGTGGCTATCCGGGCGCGCGCGGGACGGCCCTGCTTCACCAAGTGCCTCGCACGGACAGTACTGCATGAGGATCTGCTTCATCAGCCGCCGCTACTTCCCCGCCATCTCCGGCATGTCCGTCTATGCGCAAAACCTGCTGCACGAGCTCGTCGCCGCCGGCCATGACGTCACCATGATCAGCCAATACCGCGGGGACGATTTCGGCAAGCGCGTCTATGGCGGCGGCCCGCCACCCCCCGTCCCCGGCGTTCACGTGATCGGCCTAGAACAGCTCGGCGAGCAATCCACCGGTGACTTCGAACGAGACATCGCCACCATCGTCCAAACGGTAGAAGCCGAGCACGCCCACACCCCGTTCGACATCATCCACGCCCAGTACGGCTACCCCTGCGGCTGGGCCGCCCTGCTCGCCTCCAAGGCCACCGGCGTGCCCAACATCGTCTCCATTCAAGGTGGGGACGGCCATTGGGTCGGCTCCTGCTGCGAAACGCACCGCCTCGCTATGACGCGCGTGCTCGACCATTCCGGCGCCGTCCTCATCGGCTGCGAAAGCTTCGCGCACGAAGTCGTGCACCGCCTCGGCACCGCCCGCTCCCGCTTCACCATCGTGCCCGGCGCCGTCGAGGTTGACCGCTTCACGCCAGGCAATGCGAAAAACGACCCGCCGGTCTTGCTTTACCACGGCCGCGTGGACGCCCGGAAAGGCGTGCTCGACCTCCTCGCCGCCGCTCGCCTGCTGCAGACCACTGGCGACCACTTTCGCCTGCTGATCTCTGGCATTGGCCCCACCTATGACGAGGCTGCCGCCGGCGTCGCGGGCCTGGGCGAAATGACCGGTTACATCGGCTACGAAGACGTCCCTAGCATTTACCGCCGGGCCGACATCTTCGTCTCACCCACCTATGCCGAGGGCTTCAGCAACACTATTCTCGAGGCCATGGCCGCCCGCCTCGCGATCGTATCCTGCCGCTCCGTCGGCGTCGTGGACTGCATCCGCGACGGCGAAAACGGCCTGCTCACCGAACCCGGTGACGTCCCCGCTTTGGCCGACGCTCTCCGCCGCGTGCTGCGCGACCCCGCCCTTCGCCACAGCCTCGCCAGCGCCGCCTTCAAAGAGTGCCGCGAAATCTACTCTTGGACCAAGGTCGGCCAGCAGATCATGGACGTCTATGCCGCGACCGCCGGCCGCCAGCCGGATCTGGATTGGCCCACCGACCTACCGGCATCACCCTGTCGTTTCCGCGCCGAACCGCATTTGCTGTAGATGCCCACCGCCCTTTTCATCTCACCGCATCTCGACGACGTCGCCTTTTCCTGTGGCGGCACTGCCGCCCTTTTGCATGACGAAGGCTGGCGCACGGTGATGGCGACTGTCTTCACCCGCACCATCCACCCCGCCACCGGCTTCGCCCTCGCCTGCCAGCTCGACAAAGGCCTGGCGCCGGAAATAGACTACATGGCTCTTCGCCGCGCCGAGGACCAAGTGGCGGCAGACCTGCTTGGGACCGAGCCACGCTGGCTCGACCATCCCGAGGCACCTCATCGCGGCTATCACGCCGCCGCGGCGCTGTTCGGTCCCATTCTCGACCACGACGACATCGTCCCGGAGTTGACCGCCAGCTTGGCCCGCTTGCGTGATGAGCTGCATCCGGACTTGGTGTTCGCGCCCCAAGGCTTGGGCGACCACGTGGATCACCGCCTTGTGATTGTAGCGGCGCAGACCGTATTCCCGCCCGCCACCCTCGCCTTCTACCGCGATACGCCCTATGCCATACGCAACCCTCAGGCCACCCACCGCGTAGAGATGCCCGGCCTTCTTGGGATTGTCGTGGAAATCGGGGCCGCGCTGGACCGTAAGGTGGCCGCCTCTGCCGCCTATGCCAGTCAGATTAGGTTTCAGTTCGGAGGCGAAGCACAATTGAGTGCTGCACTCCGGGCGTTTGCGGAGGCGGAGGGTGGCGAGCGCTTCCTTGCTGTCTCAGGAGTGTCGTTTGGCGGCCTTGAGAGGGCCACATTATAGAGGTGTAAGCGGTGCCGTCGTCCTCTGTTATCAGGCCCAACCGGCAATGAATATGCAGTCCCTCCGCAGCACCATCCGCCTCGAGCACCTCTCGCTCACCCCCTCGCGGCCGCTGCAATCCGCCCGGCTCTGGCCCCGCCGCGCCGCGTTCCTGGGCCCGGTCGCCGCAATCACAATGATCGGAACAGCGCTTGCTGCCTCACTCACGGCTGACGTGAACGACATGCTGCGCATACCCTTGCTTGCACTCATTGCCGTGAACTTCTTCTATCTTGCCCTGGTCGGCTGGCCCGGCATCCTCGGCTTCTTGGTGCACGCCGCCGGGCACGGGCTACGCACCTCCGGCATGGCCACCGGCCTATCCCGCACCGCGCTGTTGATGCCTATCCACAACGAGGACGCGCGCGCTGTCTTCACCGCCATCGATACCATGGTCCGCTCCATCGCCGACGCACACCTGCCGCACGTGGACGCGTTTATTCTGTCCGACAGCCAGGACCCCGTCATCGCCGCTGCCGAGGCGGAGGCATTCGCCGCCATCCAGGCCCGCCTGCCCCTGCACGGACCATCGATCCACTACCGCCGCCGCACCAACAACGCCGGCCGCAAGGTCGGCAACCTCGCCGAGTTCTGCCAAACGCACGGCAGCCGCTACGATTACATGGTGGTGCTAGACGCCGACAGCCTCATGGGCGCTGGAACGATCGCCAAGCTGATCGGCCTGATGGACGCCAACCCCGGTGCCGGCATGATCCAGACTGTGCCGTATCCGGTTGGCCGCGACACGCTGTTTGCCCGCATCCAGCAATTCTCCGCCCGCCTCTACACGCCTTTGCTCGTCGAAGGCCTGAATTTTTGGCAGCAGGGTGACGGCAACTACTGGGGCCACAATGCTATCGTCCGCATCGCCCCGTTCATGCAACACTGCAACCTGCCCGTGCTTCCCGGCCGCGAACCCTGGGGTGGCGAGATCCTCTGCCATGACGTGGTCGAGGCCGGGCTCATGCGCGGCGCCGGGTGGGAGTGCTGGGTGCTGCCCGAGGTAGTCGAAAGCTTCGAGGCACTGCCAGCCAACATGGTCGACTATGCCAGCCGTGAGCGGCGCTGGTGCCAGGGTAACCTTCAGCATATCAATCTGCTGCGGCACCCCGGTCTGCGCCCGGTCGGCCGGTTCCACCTCGGCTATGGCGTGATGCACTACATCTCCGCCCCCTTGGTCATCGCGTTGCTGGCCCTGGCCACGCTTGACGCCACAACGGACGGCGGCACCGTCACCGCCCTTCTAGGCAGCACAGGCCCGGCGCATGCAGCCCTGGCACTGCTGCTGCTGGGCATTCTCTATGGCGGTAAGCTGCTTAGCCTTGTCGCTGCCATGGCCGATCCGGACGAAGCCCGCGCCTATGGAGGACGGCTCCGCCTGTTGTTGAGCGCCGTCGGCGAACAACTCGCCGCGCTCGTGATCACCGCCGTGCTCGTCGTGTTGTATGGCCGCTACGTGACCGAGCTGGTGCGCGGACGCACCGTGCGCTGGGACAGCCAGCCCCGCGACAACCGCGGCGTCTCCTGGCGTGAAGGCTGGCTTCGGTTTCGCGGCGCCACGCTGTTCGGCGCCGCCTGGCTCGGCTTGATCCTCGCCGCGTCCGGCCCCACCCGCGGTGCGTTGGTAGCCTGGGCGGCACCGTTGCTGGCCGGCCTGCTCCTCTCCGTTCCCGCCGTAATCTGCTCCAGCCGCACCACCCTTGGTGAGCGTGCCCGGCGCCTCGGCTTATTCCGAACGCCGGAGGAGACCTCGCCCGCGCCCATCCTTCGCCACTACCAGCGCGCCATGGGCATCACACCATTGCCAGTGCCCATGCCCATGCCGATGCAACTCGCAACCAGCGCGGCGGGCGATTGATCCCCCGCCGGCTGTTCCTGGCCGCGTCGTCCGGGCTGGCCCTTCCAGCCCGGGCCGAGACGCCTGCCGATGAGAATGCCATCCGGGACACCATCACCCGGCAGATCGACGCCTTCCGCCGTGATGACGCGGACGCCGCCTTTGCGTTAGCGGCACCCAACATCCACCAGCGCTTCGGCACGGCGGAGCGCTTCATGGGATTGGTCCAGCACGCCTATCCGCAAGTGTACCGGCCCCGCGCGGTCGAGTTCACCGCGTTGCGCTTCATCGACGGCACCGTGACCCAAGACGTCGAACTGACTGGGCCAGATGGCGCACCGGCCCTGGCGAGATATACGCTCGAGCAAAACGCGTCCGGCGCTTGGCGTATCACCGGCTGCAGCATCCTGGAAAGCACCCGCCTGGCGGTCTAAACACACCGCCAAACGCCGGCTTTAGGAGACCGCTCATGTACCGCATCATCATCGCCGCCGCTCTCGTCTCGGCCTCCGCTCACGCCCGCACGCTAGAAGTCGGCCCCGGCAAGGAGTTCGCCGCCCCCTCCGCCGCCGCTCAGGCCGCCCGCGATGGCGACCGCGTGCTGATCCAGCCCGGCGAGTATTTCGACTGCGCCACCTGGGCCGCCAAGGGCCTGGTGGTCGAGGGCGCCGGTGACCCGGCAAAAGTCGTCATCACCGACAAGGCCTGCGGCGGCAAGGCGCTGTTTATCACCACCGGCACCGACATCACCATCCGCAACCTGACGCTCACCCGCGCCCGGGTCCCGGACGGCAACGGCGCAGGGATCCGCGGTGAGGGTGCCGTGCTGAACGTCGATCACGTCCGCTTCATCAACAACCAAAACGGCATCCTAGCTGGCGGCGATAGCGGCACCATGACCGTCCGCAACAGCGAGTTCGTAAAGAACGGCGTCTGCGAGGCCGCGTGCTCACACGGCATCTACGCCGGGCACCTGGACAGCCTGACGGTCGAGAACTCGACATTCAGCAACACCAAGCAGGGCCACCACATTAAATCCCGCGCCCGGCACACGGAAGTGCTCGGCAACACCATCACCGACGGTCCCGAGGGGACGGCAAGCTACCTGATCGAAGCGCCCAACGGCGGTACCCTGATCGTCCGCGGCAACACCATGGAAAAAGGCCCGCAGGCGGAAAACCACGGCGCCGCGATCATGATCGGCGCCGAGGGCGTCACCCAGCCCACCCCCGAAATCACCGTCGAAAACAACAATTTCCGGAACGACGGCAACTACAACACCGTCTTCGTCGTGAATCGAAGCGCAACGGAAGCCAACCTCCGCAACAACAAACTGACCGGCGCCGTAAAGCCGCTTCAAGGCGACGGCTCCTCTCACTAGGCTTCGTAAACCAAGACTTCCTTAGCCGCTTTCCCTATCGCGGCTTCCAGCGCGCCCCTTGCCCTGAAGCGAAAGCGATGGGATCCATGCACCCCAAGGCCGAAGAAGGCAGCATGGTCGTGCCACAAGTGAAGTTATCACCCGCCCTCAAGGCCATTCTTCTGGGGGCATCGGCCCTACTGGCAAGCCCGGCCGCAGCGCGCGTGCTCACGGCCGGGCCTAATCAAGAATACGACACCCCCTCCCGGGCCATCCAGGCCGCGGCGGCCGGCGATACGATTTCGATCGCACCCGGCACCTACTACGACTGTGCGATCGCCACAGTCCCGCTCACGATCGAGGGCCGCAGCCCCGGCGTCGTCCTGACCGACCGCACTTGCGAAGGCAAGGCGATCCTGGTCCTACGCGCCAGCGACGTGGTCGTGCGCAACCTGACCCTGGCCCGCGCCCGCGTGCCGGACGGCAACGGCGCGGGAATTCGCTTGGAGGGTCAAGGCCTGACGCTGGACCAAATCCTGTTCGACAATGACGAGGTTGGCCTGCTCGCCGCACCCGGGCCCGGGCGCATCGTCGTGACGAACTGCGAATTCAAAGGCGGCGGCGTCGGCGGCAGCCATCCGCTCGCATTGCTGTTCGTGGAGCGCGTGGCACAGCTCGTCGTCACCCGCAGCCGGTTTACCGCGGTCCACGGCGTGCAGCTGGTCAGCGCTGCAGACCTCACCGAGCTACGCAGCAATGTCTTCGACACCGGGCCGGAGGCACGCGGCATGGACATTCACGGCGCGCTCATCATGGAGGCCAACACCCTCATCGCCGGGCCGGGCGCGGCGGTGGGCATGATCCGCGCCGACGGCGGCCCGGTGACGCTGCGCCGTAATCAGTTTACCGGCGCGGTCCTGCTACAAGACTGGACCGGCGGCACGCCGGTGCTCGCGGGCAACGAGCTGGCGCCTGGCGCGCAAGAAGTCAGCACGGACGGCTACTGGCGCCACCGCGTCTCTACGACGCTGCACGGCGCAAAGGACGGCGCCCGGTCGTTGGCCGGGCAAGTGAAGCGCGGAGTGCTCGGCCGGTGAGATGGGCGTTCCTGCTGCTGCTGGCCGGGCCCGCTACCGCCGCGCCGTGGGACCGCTACGAGCTGATCATGTGGCAGGACCAGACCCCGGCGCGTCTGGCCGGGCTGGCGCGGCTCGGTTTTAGCGCGGCGAAGCTGAACGGCAATGGCGGCATCGACCCCTCCACGCTCATCATGCGCCGCGCGGCCGGGCTGCCCTACTACGTCGAGAACATCGCCACCGATTTCTACGCTCCCTACCACCGCTGGCATCCGGAACGTCCGGTCACGGCGCTGTTCGACGAAGCCAAGGCGGCGCTCCGCCAAAATCCATCAAACACGCAGATCTTCCAGCGCAGCCCCAGCCTGTCCGACCCGGCGTGGCGTCAGCGTGTCACGGCGCGGCTGGGCGCCATCGTGCAGGCGCAGCAAGCGGACCATCCCCTATTCTATAATCTAGGCGACGAAACCGGAATTGGTGACCTGGCAGCAGCCTGGGACGCGGACATCTCACCCCTGGCGCTCTCGGCCTTTCGCGCCTGGCTTCCCACCGTGTATCCGGACCTTACTGCGCTAAACCAGCAATGGGGCACGTCATACCCCAGCTGGGACGCTATCATGCCGGAGCTGACGGACGCAGCACTGCGGCGGACCGATTATAATTTTTCGGCATGGAACGATTTCAAGGCCTGGATGGACACGGCCTTTGCGGACGCAGTGCGCATGGGGGCCGACGCAGTGCACGCCGCCGACCCGTCCGCCCGCGCCGGGCTTGAGGGCGCGCAGATTCCAGGCTGGGGCGGCTACGATTATAGCCTGCTGGCGCCAGCCCTGGACGTTATGGAGGTGTATGACGCCGGCAATGCCGCCGAACTGGCGCGCGCTTTCAACCCGGCGCTGACGCTGCTCCGC
Source organism: Acetobacteraceae bacterium (assembly GCA_965246925.1). GTDB lineage: Bacteria > Pseudomonadota > Alphaproteobacteria > Acetobacterales > Acetobacteraceae > JANPPS01. The sequence continues at coordinate 1,355,634 of OZ251994.1, forward strand.
ACGAGTTTCGGCACCGGCCCGCGCGAGGAACATGCCGCCTGGCGCAGCCTGATCGACGGCGCCCGCGGCACGGTCGTGTGGGACGAGGCCGATGACATCGTGCAGAAAGACGGCACCCCAGGCCCGCGCGGGACAGAGCTGGCGGCGCTGACCGCGCAGCTTCGCCGGGTGGCGGGAACGCTATGGAGCATGGAGGCCGGGCAGGACGCGGTCGCGGTGTTATACTCCCAGCCGAGTTTCCGTATCCGCTGGCTACTGGACCGCCAGGCCGGGCCCGGCCGGTGGTGGGAGCGGGATGCCGAGCGGGAGTACGACGACAATGCATGGCGCGCCAGCCGCCGGCAGGTGACCGATCGTCTGGCGGCGCTAGGCCTTCGCCCGCATTGGCTAGCGCAGGCCGGGCTGGAGCGGGGCGTGCCAGACGGCATCCGCGTGCTGATCTTACCCCACGCCATCGCACTGTCCGATCAGGAAATAATTGAAATCAGGGCGTTCAAAGCCCGGGGCGGCGCAGTGCTGGCCGACATCGAGCCCGGCGCGTTCGACGGCCATGGCCGCCGCCGGGGTGCGCTGCCGTTGGCGGGCGCGGCAGACACGCCGCCTGGCATGCGCCCTGACCCCGGCGGCTTCCAGGCTTTCGCCGACATGCTGCAAGCAAGCGGCGTCGTGCCCGGCGTGAACGTCACGCTGCAGGACGGCCACCCGGCACCCGGTTTGGTGCTACGCATGTTCCGGCAAGGGAACAACCGCTTGATCGCGCTACAATCGGCGCAGCCCTTCGGCGCGCCAGGCCCGGTCACGCTGCGCTGGGCCGGGCGGGCGCGCCTGACGGAGCTGGTGCGGAACACGGATTGGGGCGAGGGCGAACAGCTGACCATCACGCTCGATCCCGTGAGCCCGTTCCTTTTGCTGCTGCAACCCTAGGCCATCCCGGGCTTTAAAGATGCAGCAACGGAGGCAACCATGACCGATAAGACGCACTCGGAAGCGACGCAGAAGATGTGGGGCATGATGAAGTCCATCGGCTTTGCCATGCTCACGACCGAGGACGGCGGCGAACTCCGCGCCCGCCCGATGGTGGCGGCGCAGGAGGAGTTCGATGGCAATCTGTGGTTCTTCACCAAGGCCAGCAGCCATAAGGTGCAGGAGGCCTCCGGCGGCCAGAAGGTGGGCGTCACCTACGCCGATCCGTCCAAGCAGGACTACGTGAGCCTATCCGGCCACGCCGCCGTAGTGCGCGACAAGGCCACGATCTCGTCCCATTGGTCCGAGGCCATGCGAACCTGGTTCCCCGGCGGCAAGGACGATCCGGACATCGCGCTGCTCAAGGTCGAAGTGACAGCAGCGGAATACTGGGACGCCCCGAACAGTACGATGGTGCACGCCTACGGTTACGTCAAAGCCGTACTCACCGGCACCCCACCCCACCCTGGCGAGAACGAAAAACTATCCTTCGCCTGACGCAGCACCGTCAGTGCGAGGCCGTTGGCACTCCGGGGCGGCTTAATGGCTTAACAGTCCCCCGGCGACGAGGTTCGCAGACGAGGTTCGCATTCGTCTCCGGCGTTGCGCGCTTTTTCCTACTACTACTCGCATCACCCGCAACCACCGGACCTCGTGAGCGAGGTCCGGCCGCCTAGACTCACTGCAGATGATGCGTCTCAGCCAGTCCGTACACCGGGGTCGGAACGCCCTCCATCCGCGCCTTGAGTTGCAGTGCCAAATAGAGCGAGTAGTGCCGCGATTGGTGCAAGTTGCCACCATGGAACCATAGGCCGTCCTGCCGGGTCGGCTTCCACATATTGCGCAACTCGCCTTCCCAGGGCCCGGGATCTTTGGTCGTATCCGAACCCAGCCCCCAACACTTACCAACCTTGTCCGCAACCTCTTGATTGATCAGCCGGGCCGCCCATCCGTTCATAGAGCCGTAACCTGTGGCATACACGATCACGTCGGCCGGCAGCTCGGTCCCGTCCTCCAAGATCACGGATTGCTCCGTGATCTCCTTCACCTTGCCATGCGCGAGCTTGACCTTACCGTCCGCAATCAACTCGGACGCACCGACATCGATGTAGTAGCCCGAGCCCCGGCGCAGATACTTCATGAACAAGCCCGAGCCGTCGTCGCCGAAATCAAGCTGAAAACCGGCTTGCCGCAGCCGGTCATAAAATTCGGCATCGCGCTCGGCGATCTGGTCATACACTGGCTTCTGCATCTCATGCATGATCCTGAACGGCACGGAGGCGAAGATCAGGTCTGCTTTGTCCGTCGTGATACCGCTGGCTATCGCACTCTCTGAGTATAGGCCGCCCAAGGCGAACTCCATCAGCGACTCGGATTTTACGATATGCGTGGACGTCCGCTGCACCATGGTGACATCGGCGCCGTTCTCGTAAAAATCCGCACAGATATCATGGGCGGAGTTGTTGGAGCCGATCACCACTGCCCGCTTTCCCCGGTAAGCCTCGCCGCCGGGATGCTGGCTCGAATGGTGGCTCTCACCCTTGAAGCGGTCCATTCCCGGGTAATTCGGCAGGTTGGCAATACCAGACATACCCGTCGCCAGTACCAACTGCTTCGGATGCAGCGTCAGCGTCTCGCCGTCGCGGTCAACAACGACCGTCCACTCTTGCTTCGCTTCATCGTATCGCGCCGACTTGCACTCTGTCCTGGACCAGTAGTTCAGCTCCATGATCTTGGTGTACATCTCGAGCCAGTCGCCGATCTTGTCCTTGGCGGCAAACACCGGCCAGTGATCGGGGAACGGCAGATACGGCAGATGGTCATACCAGACCGGGTCGTGCAGATGGAGTGATTTGTACCGGTTACGCCACTGATCTCCCGGCCGGTCATGCTTGTCGATGATGATGGCCGGCACACCAAGCCGCCTCAGCCGGGCGCCGAGCGCAATACCACCCTGGCCGCCGCCGATGACCAAACAATAGGGCTGCACACTGCGGCCCAGCGCAGCATCCTCGTCCCGCCGCCGCTCGGCATAGGTGCGGCGGCCCGGCTCTACCCCGTGGTGCACCCCCTTCTCACGCCGCGGCCCGGCGGCCTCCTCATAGCCTTTCAGCTCGCGAAGGGTCGTGAGCAGCGTCCAGGCTTTATCGCCCTTAAGCCGCAGATGGCCATGCCCCCGCCCATGCGATGTTTCAAACCCGATCCACGCCTCGGTCACACCGTCCGCCTCGGTCGCGCTGCCTTCCAGCATGAAATTGCTGGGAGCCACAGCCTCGACTTGATGGTTCACCATGGCGCGGATGGCGTCCTGTCCCTCTAGCGTCGTGATATTCCAGGTGAACGCAACAAGGTCCCGCCAAAAACATGTGGTGCCGAAACAATGTGCGGCGGCGGCAACATCGTGAGCGGAAAGGGCTTGCTCGAACCGGCCAAGCCAGCCAGCGACGCGCTCATCGGCTGCAGGCAACAGCGCCGGCTTTGATCCATACCCATCCATGCTCGCCCCTCCCGGTTTTTGTTAACCCGAGCATTTCATGAACGGGCCGGCTTGCGAAGTGAAATGAGTGGTATCGCCAGATCAATTGAGATACTTGGCCAGCAACCGCCTCTGCTCGCCACTCTCGGCCTGGATGTGCAGCCATTGATCCACCCAAGCTTTGAGCGCCGGGTCTCGCGGTAATAGGTAACCGAGCTCGGAGAAATCGAACGGGGTGTCTGGATTGACCGCACAAAGCTCCGGATGAAGCCGCTGCTGCAGGCGGGTTTCGACCGAGTCGGTGATCATGACATCGGCTCGGCCCGCCACTAATTCATCGAAAATTGCGGCGTTATTGGAAAATACGAGAATGTCGGCCTGCTTTAGGTTGGCACGGTCGAACTTCTCATTCGTGCCACCGGGGTTAGTGATTACCCGCGTGCCGGGCTGGTCGATGGCGGCCAGGGTGGCGAAGCGTTGCTGATCCGCACAGCGAGCGATCGCGGCCTTGCCTGCGCGCAGCACCGGCGTGGAAAACAGCGCTGTCTTCGCACGCTCGAGCGTGATGGAGATTCCGCCCATGCCGACATCATACTTTCCGGCTTGCAGGTCGGTCATCAGCGTGGGCCAGGCTGTCGGCACCAGTTCTAGCTTCACGCCCAAGCCCTTGGCCATGCTCTCCGCCATCTCGACGTCCAAGCCGCTGAACTGCCCGGCTGCGTCCTTGATGGAAAACGGACGGTAATCACCCGTGAGGCCAACTCGCACCGTGCCCCGGGCGAGAATGGCATCCAGCATAGATTGAGCCCGGGCTGGAAGCGCGAACAGCATTAGAGCAAAGCACCAGCGCAGCATACCTTACTCCCGTAACAGAATTTCGATCGCGGCGGCGATTGCGAAAAGGCGGTGGTCAGCCCCGGTTGGCGCGATGAGCATGAACCCCACCGGTGCCTCACCCGCGCGGTTCGCTGGAATGCTGATGCTGCAACGGTCGAGGAAGTTGGCCAGCAGAGGGTTGCGTAACGCCAGCCCGTTGGCCCGGAAAAACGCCGCATCATCTTTCAGCGCGTCCAATCGTGGGGGGAGAATGGGGGTAGTCGGCATCGCCACGACGTCGAACGGGCCCGTCGCCGCATTCATGCCGAGAATGATGTCCCGCCGTGCGGCCAAAAGGTCGATGTAATCAGCGGCAGAAATGGCGGCTCCCTTCTCCATCCGGACCCGGACACGCTGATCGTAGGCGTCCGCACTGCGCGCCAGCAAAGGCCGGTGCCAAGCGTATGCCTCGGCACTCGAAAAGCCGCCCTGTGCGTTGGCGGCCGAGATACGCTCGAACTGCGGGAACGGCAGGTGGGTGATGCGGGCGCCCTGGGTGCCGAGCCGGGTCAGCACGCGCCCGAATGCCTCCGACACCGCCGGCTCCATATCGTCCATCACCATCGTGCCCGGCACCGCCACCCGCAGGCCGCGTAGCGCCATCGGTACTGGCTCGTAAGGCGGCTCACCGGCCATCAGCGCATCGATAATGGCGCAGCACGTGACGCTGTTGGCCAGCGGCCCCACACTGTCGAGCGTGGACGACAGCGGCAGCACGCCGTCCTGCGGCACGCGCCGAGCCGTGGGCTTGTAGCCCGTAATGCCGCAGAACGCGGCCGGAATGCGGCAAGAGCCACCCGTGTCGGTGCCAAGCGCGGCCAGCGCCATACCATCCGCCACCGACACCGCCGCACCGGAACTGCTGCCGCCAGGCACATGCCCCTCGGCGCGGTTCCAGGGGGAGAGCGGAGTGCCGTAATGCGGGTTGATGCCGATGGCGGAGAAAGCGAACTCCGTCATGTTCGTCCGCCCTACCGGCACCAGCCCTGCGGCCAGCAAGCGCTGGACGGCCGTGGCGTGGGCGGTGGCAGGCGGAGCATCGGCCAGCACGGCGCTGCCGGCCGCGGTGGTCTCACCCGCGATGTCGAACAGGTCCTTAATGCTGAACGGCAGCCCGGCGTAGCGGCCCGGCGCCCGTCCGGCGCGGCGCAGAGCGTCCATGGCGTCCGCGCTAGCCCGCGCCTGACCGGCATACAGCTTGACAAAAACCCGGGCGCCTTGCCCCGAAAGGTCTTCGGCGGCCGTAAGGCAGGACTCTACGAGGGCTCGGGCGGTCGTGCGCCCCTGATCGAGATCGGTTGCGGCTTGGGTCAGGGTCATCATGCCGCCAAGCCTGCCGTCTGGTTGACCCGGCGGCAAGCCCGCGGAACACTGCCCACGCGATAGTCAGGACCGTCATGACCGAAACCGTTCCTTCCCGCCCCGTGCTCTTGACCGGCGCCAGCGGCGCCCTGGGCCGGGTGCTGGCCCGACAATTGGCCAGCCGCGGCTGGACGCTGCACCTGACCGATATCGCGCCATTCCCGGACGCGCTGCCACCAGGCTCCCGGTTCCAGCAGGCCGATCTGGGTGAGCCCGGTGCCATGCTGCAGCTCGCCGAACCATGCGGGACCATCCTGCACTTTGGCGGCATCTCGATCGACCGTCCGTTCGATGAGGTGCTCACGCCCAACATAACCGGGCTCTACCACATCTACGAAGCTGCCCGGCTTCGGCAGGCCCGGGTGGTATTTGCTAGCAGCAACCACAGCATCGGCTTCCATGAGCGTACGACGATCCTGGATGCGGGCTGCCAATACCGTCCGGACAGTTTCTACGGATTGTCCAAGGCCTATGGTGAGCTGATGGGCCGGCTGTACTGGGACAAACACGGGGTCGAGAACGTCAACATCCGCATCGGCTCCTGCTTTGCCGAACCGGCGGACGCGCGCATGCTGGCGACATGGCTTTCGTATGACGATCTGGTCCGGCTGATCGAGCGGTCGGCGCTGGCGCCGGTCGTAGGGCACGCTGTCGTCTGGGGCGCATCGGCCAACAGCGCCATGACGTGGTGGCGGAGGGATCAGCGCGGGCGGCTGGGCTGGGCGCCGGAGGATAGCGCCGACCAGTTCGCCGCGGCCAAGGCTGGCCAGGTAAGCGCCAGCCCGGTGACCGAGCGTTATCAGGGTGGCGCGTATTGCTCGAACGGCTATTCGCGCACGACCCCTTCGCCCGCCGATCCGTTGGTGGATTAGGCCCTGGCTTATACTGTCGCGGTCATCGGCGGCGGCCCGTCCGGGTTGATGGCGGCAGAGCGGCTGGCCGGACTTGGTGCCCAAGTGCACCTGTTCGAGCGCATGCCCTCGGTCGGCCGCAAGTTCCTGATGGCGGGGCGGGGCGGGCTGAACCTCTCTCACTCTGAGCTTTTGCCCGCGCTGCTGCAGCGCTACGGTGAGGCTGAGGCGTGGCTGACCCCGGTCATCCTCGCCTGGCCGCCAGATGCACTGCGTGCCTGGTGCACGGGGCTCGGCCAAGAATGCTTTACCGGCAGCAGTGGACGTTTGTTTCCCGCGGGCTTCAAAGCGTCCCCATTGCTGCGGGCCTGGCTGCAACGCCTGCGGACGCTGGGCGTCAAGCTGCACACACGGCAATCTTGGCTGGGCTGGGACGAGGCCGGGCGACTCCGCTTTGCTCATCAGCCGCCGTTCGCCGCGGACGCCGCCGTGCTGGCCCTTGGCGGCGCGTCGTGGCCGCGGCTGGGCTCCGATGGCAGCTGGGTCCCGGTCCTGGAAGCGATGGGCGCCGGTGTCGCACCGCTCCGCCCCGCCAATAGCGGCATCATTCACACATGGTCCGATTGGTTTGCCGGGCGGTTCCAAGGGCAGCCGCTGAAACGGGTTCGCGTCGCCTGTGACGGGCACAGTAGCTCCGGTGAGGCGGTGGTCACAGCGTCTGGGCTGGAAGGCGGCGCCATCTACGCGTTGTCCCGCGCCGTCCGCCGGCACATGGATCGGGACGGCGGCGCCACCCTTACGATCGATCTTCGGCCGGATTTGAGCATTCAAGCGCTCTCGCAAAAGCTGGCCGGGCAGGGCCAATCCATGGCCAACGCACTGCGCCGGGCCGGGCTGTCCCCGGTGGCGGCCGGGCTGGTGCGCGAGCTGGGCGGCGGAGGCGGCCTGCCTGAACGGATCAAGGCGGCGGAGCTGCGGCTTGAGGGTGTGGGCGGGCTCGACCGGGCCATCTCGACCGCAGGCGGGGTCATGCTCTCGGCGATCGATGATCACCTCATGCTTCGCGCCCGCCCCGGCGTCTTCGTGGCCGGTGAGATGATCGACTGGGATGCCCCGACCGGCGGCTATCTTCTGCAAGCATGCCTCAGCACCGGATGGTTCGTGGGAGGGCAGGTCATGACGTGGCTCGATCATCGTCAGCCTGGATTGTAGATGGAAAGGTAATCGGTGCCGCCCACCGTCCCCGTGCCGACCACGAAGCGTGCCGTGTCGGCCGCGGTGGTCCCGGTGAAGGTCAGGGACGCGACGACTTGCCCGGTGCCGTTCAAGTCGGCATGCAGCGTCCGCCCCGTATAACCGGCAGCACCGTCATTGTCGGCCCAGGTAAACGTGGACACGCCGGCATGGAAGCCAAACAGCGTCGCGTGGTCGCCGCCATGGAAACCGACGATGGTGTCCCACACAACATCGCCGTGGGTGCCGTCCAGGAAGAACGTGTCCGCCCCGGTGCCGCCCACCAGGAAGTTGGAACCCGGTCCCGCATCGACAACGTTGCTTCCGTCACTGAGCGCGATGGCCGCAAACCCGGAAAAGCTCTTTACGAAAGAGTTCGGGGTCTTGGAGACGATCACGACCGAGCCCCCCGCGTCATAGATGAACTGAGACTGCAGCGTCGTGACCGGGCCCTGATACACTTCGCCATGCGCGAGCGTATTATGCCCGCCGCTCGCCGTAAGGTAGGATGTGCTGGGTGAGGCGGCAAAATGCTGGGCCACATGAGACGTGTCGGCGGACGGAACGATGGACACAGTCGTCTGCCGATCGAATGCGGACCCACCCGCGCCATCATCGAGCGTAATGCCGAGCTGCGCGGTTCCAGTATGCGCCGGCCTGAAAATCAGGTTTTGTGCCAAACTCTGCAACGCGGCCACACTACCGCTTGCGGTGTAGGTGCCCGTAGCGGGGTCGAAGCTGCCCCCCTGGCCAGATAGCACCCCGAAGCTCGGGTCATTGAGGCGGATCGTCAGCCGTTCGACCTGCGCGATGTCCGGATCGGACAAGCTCACGCCCGCAAATGGCGAGATAGCGAGGTTCGGCGTGGTAATCTGCGGAGTCCAGATTCCACCGAGGGTCGGCGCCGTGTTGGACGTAACCGCGGCGACGGTGGCCACCGCGGTTGCCACCACCCCGGCCGCATCCCTATCGGTCACGGTGAAGCGGGTTGTCACCGCGGTGCCGACCGGGCCTAGAAATCGGGCCGGCGTGAACGTAAGGGCGGACAGGGCAGAGGCGATTTGCTGCGCCGTCCCGCTCAGCTGGTAGATCCCGGTCTCCGGGTCATAACCAGGGCCGAACCCGGCAAGTGTGCCGTGCCCAGGAAAGTCCGCCGCGACCGACACGCTCTGCATTTGCTGCCCGGCCAAGTCTGGGTCGAAAACTTGTATCCCGGCCAGCGGAACGGCCACTTGCGTGTCGAAAATGGAAAGGAACGGGCTCGGCAACGTAAGGGCGGGCGCAGTATCGGCCACCGTGAGGGAGGTGGCGGCGGTGACGTCTCCCAAATAGCCCGTGGTGACCGTTGCGGAAACTGCCGCAGGGCCGAGCGCCGCCGCGCCGCTCACCGTAGCCCGGAAGCTCAGTACGATCTGCCGCGTACCCGTTGCGGTTACCGAACCCAGATCGAGTGTAACGGCCTGACCCGCGATGGTGACCGCCGGTGAAAGCGTGCCGGAGGCGCCGGAACTATCGAGAACGATGGCGGAGCCGGGCACGAAGTCGAAGCCAGGCGGAAGCGTGTCCTGCAACCGAAGATGCGGGCTCGTCCCGGATGGCAGGGTTAAGGCAAAGCGGAAAGTCGCGACCTCCCCCACGCGGTATTGCGCCGCGTCAGCCAAAATCGCCAACGCAGGCTGAGTGAGCATAACCGTGGCACTTGCCGCCTGAGACGGAAGGGCATAGCCCGATTGCGTGGCAGAGCTTACCAAAACGGAAGGTGTCGCCGCAGTCTGGCCCGCGCCGGGTGCGAGTTGGGCGCGGTAGCTGACTGTGAGTGTCTCGCCTGCGTCCAGTTCGGGCACGCTCAGGCCGGATGACCGCAACACGGCCGCCGCCCGGGTGCCGGATGCGCTCAGACTGTTGGACACCACCGTGAGGCCCGGCGGAACCGTGTTGGCCAGCGTCAGGCCGTACGCGTTGGCAGCGCCGGGCGCGTTGGCGACAGTAACGGTTATTGTCACAGTCTGCCCTGCCTGCGCGAAGGCTGGCGCCGCCACGCTCACCGTCAGCGCGGGGCTCACCACCACCACGTGATCGGCCACCGCACTCGACCAGCGCGGGCCCGAACCGTTTCCTCCTGAAACACTGGCCGTGAACCCCGCGGCCGGATCGCCAGCGATGGCGCGTGCAACATATCTTACGGTAAACTGCTCTGCGCCCGGGTTGGTGCCGTCCGAGAGGTCCAGCACGGTGCCGAAGCTGAGGGCTCCGGGCAGGCCGGACGGAGCACCCACCGTCAATCCAGCCCCAGTGCTCACCACCGCGGCCGAAATTAGGCTCAGGCTAGGCGTGAGCAGATCGTCGATCCGAAGCTCAGGAACGGAGCCGGGAATGAGCGTGACTTTCACATCGAACCGCACGGTGTCACCGACTAAAACAGGCCGGGGCGCGGTGTCGCTTATCGTAACGATGGGTGCGCCGGTGGTGACGGTCGTGGTAGCGGTCAGGCCGGATGGTGCCGCCGCGCCGCCACCCCGCTCCGCGCTGACCTGCTTGACCGTGAGCACGGGATTGAGTGCCGTATTCAGAATGGGCACTGTGTCAGATGCCTGCAGACTGAAAGTAAGCAACACGACGTTGGCGCCACTGTCTGCACTATATTGCGCTATGGCGATGGCCGAATCCAACTGCAGGCCAGCGGGGCCAAACAGGTCACCCGTAAACCCAATCAGGTTTCCAGCACCGTCTGTGATGGAGACGTCGGCACCGCCGGGCGGCAGGACGAAACCGGCGGGCAGCGTGTCTTGCAATATGATTCCATAGGCCGCGGCGCGGGGAGCGGTGTTCTCGATCGTGACCACAAACGTCACATAATCCCCGGCCGCGAGATTGGTCAGCGAATCCAAGAAAGGCTCTGCCGCCAACCCGGCGCTGCTGATGATCCCGCCGAACTGGCCGGTATTGGGGTCATAACCGAACGGGCCGCCGGATCCCGCGAACACCGCGCCGTAATCCGACACATACAGGCTCGCCATCTGCAACGCGAGCGCCGGGCGATCCAGCTGCAACGGGGCCGCGGAGGCGGCGGTCCGGCTAGCCACACCCGCGCTGTTCTGTTCGGACACAATGACCGTCGCGGCTGGCGCCGAAGGGGCGGTCAAGCCTCGCAGCACCGCCGTGTAGCGCAACGCGATCGTGCCGGCGCCACTGCCGTATACGGGCTGCACCGTGCCGAAATCAAACACCAGCCCGCCGGTGCCATCCACCGTCACAACCGGCTGGGTGGCGGTATAGCTGCCACCCGGAGCGAATTGCGCGTGACCCGGCGCAGGCAGGCCATTGACGGGATTGCTGTCGAAAACCGTCGGGCCAACGGGTCCCGGCGCTCCGGCGGTAATGGTAAACGCCCGGGCGGAGGTAAACGGCAGATTGACCACCGTTTGATAGGTCACAGCGTCACCGGCCGCCGCGTGTGGCGTGCCCACCACCGCGGCACCATTCACCCCCACGATGGATACGGTGGCGGACGAGACCGGCAACACCACGGCCCCGGTCACCGAAGCCGCGCCCCCACCACTGACCACGGCCGCGTTGGTGAGCCGGTCCCCCTGCGTCACCAAGGCCGATCCTTGGACCGGTCCTGCATACACCTGGTCGATCACCGTGCGGCTTCTGATCTGTATCGTATCGATCGGCCCCCGCGATTGCAGGGCCGCCGCCAGTGCAAAATCGAGCGTGGAAACACCGCCATTTCGGCTAACGGAGGGCGACATGACACCTTGCCACACGGCAACGCCGTTCAGGCTGGCGGTGACGATAGCCGGGAAGCTGCTATCGGCAATCTGCCCATCGGACAACGTCTCGGTCACATCCAAGCCAGCGCCAGAAATGACCGGCGCCGTCAGGAGCCACTCGATATCCGTTCCGGGTCTTAATATGCCCGTGACGGAGGCGCCGCTTAGGGTAGGAGGTGCGCTAGTCATAGTGCCTCTGGCCGCAGTTCTTGGGCTGCGGGCGAGACTAATGCGAAAAGGTTAACAGCCCGTTAAGCGGACGAAAAATAGTGCACCTTGCCGCGATTCCGGCCGGTATGGCTATAATGCACGATGATCTCAACGGGAAAAGGCCGGGTCGCGGGAGTTATCGGCTGGCCGGTCGGACACTCACAATCGCCGAAGCTGCACAATTTTTGGCTGTCCCGCCACGGACTCGACGGCGCTTACGTGCCGCTCCCGGTGCCACCGGGGCAGCTGACGCAAGCGGTGCGCGGCTTGGTGGCGTGCGGCTTTGCCGGAGTCAACGTGACCATTCCCTATAAGGTAGAGGTAATGGGCTTGTGCGATCACGTCCGCCCTGCCGGAAAGCGGGCCGGTGCAGTCAATACGCTTGTCTTCACCCGGGACGGGATTGTTGGAGACAACACAGACGGTGCAGGCTTTGTGCAGCACCTAAAGCATACCGCTCCAGCCCTGCCGCCCGGTCCCGCGCTGCTGCTGGGCGCGGGCGGCGCCGCCCGCGCCATTGCAGCGTCCCTGCTGGATGCCGGGCGGGATGTTGTGCTCTGCAACCGTACGGTTGCCCGGGCGGAGACCCTCGCACGGGACTTGCCCGGCATGCGCATCCTACCGTGGGCTGACCGGGAGGCTGCGCTGGGCGAAATGGCCTTGCTCGTCAACACGACGTCACTCGGTATGACGGGGCAGCCTTCATTGCAGATGAGATTAAACAGCGCCCCGCGTGATCTGGTGGTGGCCGACATCGTCTATAGTCCGCTTTTGACCCCGTTGCTTAAGGACGCAGCGTCGCGCGGCCTCAGAACCGTCGGAGGCCTCGGTATGCTGCTGCATCAGGCAGTCCCCGGCTTCGCAGCCTGGTTCGGCGTCACACCCGCGGTGGACGAGGAGGTCGTGAGTCTCATGACCGGCATCGGCTAGAACATTGCTAATACTGGGCCTGACAGGCGGAATTGGCATGGGTAAATCGACCGTGGCCGGGCAGTTCCGCCGCGCCCACATCCCAGTTTTCGACGCGGACCGGGAGGTGCATCGGCTTCAAGGGCCGGGCGGGCGCGCGGTCAAGGCGATCGGCGCCGCATTCCCGGGCGTGCTGACCGGCCATCCGCCATTCGTGGACCGCGGGAAGCTGCGCGCCGTGGTGCTGGCTGACACCGGCGCGCTCCGGCGGCTCGAAGTGATCCTGCATCCCGCCATCCGCGCCGCCCAGGGCAAGTTCCTGCGCCGAACCCGGGCCGCCCGGCAGCCAATAGCGGTGTTGGATGTTCCCTTGTTGTTCGAGACGGACGGGGCCACGCGCGTCGATTGCGTGATGGTCGTCTCGGCGCCCCCGTCCATCCAACGGTCGCGGGTCCGCGCCCGGCGGCGCATGACCGACGCGCAAATCGACGCCATCGTCGCGCAGCAATGGCCCGACTGGAAAAAGCGGCGGCATGCGGACGTGGTGGTCCGCACCGGTCTGTCCCGCCGCCATGCGCAGGCGCAGGTAAGCCGGTTCATCACTAAAACCAGGGACCGCACGTCATGCCTGTAGAACAATCTAAACGCGCCCGGTCCGTGCTGTTCGATACTGAAACGACCGGGCTCGACCCGATGACCGGGGACCGCATTATTGAGATCGCGCTATTGGAGTTGATCCGCGACCTACCGACCGGCACGCGCCTGCACCTCCTGATTGACCCGGAGCGGGACATTCCAGAGGACGCCACGCGGGTGCACGGCATGACGTGGGCCGATCTGCGCGGCAAACCCCGGTTTGCCGAGGTGGTCGAGCAAATCCTGGGCTTCATCGGTGACGATCCGCTTATCGCCCACAACGCCCCGTTCGATTTCGGCTTCATGGACGCGGAATTGAGTCGCCTTGGGCACCCCCCGCTGCACCGGGGGCGCATGGTGTGTACTCTCGCGCTCGCTAAGACGCGCTTTCCCGGGCTGCCCAACAGTCTCGATGCGCTCTGCCGCCGGTTCGGGATCGACCTGACCGAGCGAACCTCGCACAACGCGCTGCTCGATTGCCGCCTGTTGGCCGACGTCTATGTCGAGCTGACGGGCGGGCGGCAGCGTGGGCTAAGCCTCTTGTCGGAAACGGGGCGGCAGCCGAGCGCCTCCTACCACTTCATCGGGCCCCGGGTGGCGCGGCCTTTCGTGCCCGGTGTGCTCGCGGCAGAGCGGCATGCGGCGTTCATCGGCCGCCTAAAAGCGCCTGTATGGCTCGAATGAGAGCGTCAGAGGCTGCCGAGGCCTATCTGGACTGGATGGGGCGGGAACGGCGGGCGTCGCCGCTGACCCTCAAGGCCTACCGTGAGGACTTGGCCGCCTTCGCAGCGTTCCTGACCCGTCATCTCGGGGCCGAGCCGACATTGGCAGATCTTTCGGCGTTGCGCGTTGCCGATCTACGCGCATGGCTCGCGAACGAGGCGGGGCGGAACCTCGTCAACGCCACCAGGGCGCGGCACTTGGCTGCCATACGCGGGCTGTTCCGGTTCCTGGCCCGGCATCACGGGTTGGTCAATCCGGCGCCGGCCTTATTGAGTACGCCGCGCTCGCGCCCGCCCGTCCCGCGCGCTTTGACGCGGGATGAGGCGTTGCAAGTGGTTGGCCAAATTTCGGTTGAAACCGAGTCGCCGTTCACTCAAGCGCGGGATACTGCATTGTTTACGCTCCTTTATGGAGCCGGATTGCGCATCTCCGAGGCGCTGGCGCTCGATGTACAGGATATCGGTGGCGGCAGCAGCGATGCGCTTCGTATCATGGGAAAAGGCCAGAAGGTGCGGCTTGTGCCGATATTGCCGGCGGTGCGCAGCGCCTTGGTAGAGTGGCTGCACCTGCGCCCTGCCGCACAGGCCGGTGCGCCATTGTTCGTGGGCGTAAAAGGGGGCCGCTTGAACGCGGCCGTCGTGCGCCGGACCTTGATGACGTTCCGCCGCCGCATGAACCTGCCTGAGCACGCCACGCCGCACGCGCTCCGCCATAGCTTTGCCACCCACCTACTCGCCGGGGGTGGTGATCTTCGTGCCATTCAAGACCTTCTTGGGCACGCCTCGCTCTCTACCACGCAACGTTACACAGCGGTCGATGCCTCTCACCTTTCTAACGTGTGGCGGAGAGCGCACCCCAAGCGGTAAAAAGTCGATTATGATCTTATTAATGATTGCCTTCAATCGTGGCGTGAGTTAATAAGCCTATATAGCTTCATCGGCGTGTAGGAATTCGAAACATGAAGGGCTTAATTTGCGCATTCGGCTTCATCGCCGTGGTTACCGCGTCAGGCAGCACTCGTGCTGATACGTTCAATGTGCAAGTCGTGCCGAACCTTCCGGCAGCGAGCGCAACGATATCGAGCTTGTCTCTGCCTCAGTCCGCCGTAGGAACCACTACTTACAGCAATGGGGTATTTACGGTTAGTGTCAACGCGTCCGCGGCAGCCTTCGGCGGCATAGTGCAGGGCTCGATTCCGAACCTCT
This sequence comes from Acetobacteraceae bacterium, assembly GCA_965246925.1. Classification (GTDB taxonomy): domain Bacteria; phylum Pseudomonadota; class Alphaproteobacteria; order Acetobacterales; family Acetobacteraceae; genus JANPPS01. Next base: position 1,370,854 of record OZ251994.1, read on the forward strand.
ATCGTGCGCCCGCTACGAGTCCTACTACTACCTTTGCAGGCCCGTATCTTTCGACAGAAAACGGCGTCATTATTGTGAACTTCGCAGCGCCTACCTCTTACCTGGGCCTCCTGTGGGGCAGCCTAGACGGAACTGGCGCGGCAGGCCCGAACACAATCAATTTCTACTCTACTGGAAAACTAGTGGGCAGTGTCACCGCTGACCAGGTGTACGCGGCAGCGCAGCCACCGCTGATTACCAACGCCAGCGCCTATGCCGAAATCAACGATCTAAATGGCTTGTTCGACGAAATACGGCTCTCATCCCAGACCATCTCATTCGAGGCTGCGCTGTTACAGATCCGTCTCGCCAATGTAGCGTTACCAGAGCCGGGAAGCTTGGCGATACTCGGAACTATCCTCATCGGCGCAGTGGTCAAGCGGACACGCCGCCAGGCTTGAAACAACGAGCGAGTGGAGCGCAACTACGCTCCACTCACTCCTGGCGACCTCACTCGTTCGCAGTAGATGATGACTTAGCGGCTTCGTCCAGGTCGGACACGACCTCTTCGACAGCGGACGGATCTAGCTTCTTTGCCTGCTCTAAGAGCGAGTCGGCCTTCTTACCATCACCCTGATCGAGCGCTTCCAGTGCTTCTTCCGTCAGATCTAATGCTTTATCGTGCTTGTCGGACATGTTCGGCCTCCTTCACAGCGCATCATAGCGCCGGGCGGGATGCAGGGTTCCCATGACCCGGCCGTGCTTGAGCGATCAACGCGCGCATCTGACGCACCACGCTGGACAACCCCTCCGTGATAGCCTGCCCAATCAAGAAATGCCCGATATTGAGTTCCATCACCTCAGGTATGGCCGCGACCGGGCCGACATTGGCAAAGCTCAGCCCATGCCCGGCGTGACACTCGATCCCGGACGAGGCCAGCATACGCGCGCCATCCTGCAACTTCCGCAGCGCGCCCTCTACACCCTCTGCATAAGGCCCGGTGTGCAGTTCGACGACCTCCGCCCCAAGGCGGGAAGCGGCCTCGAGCTGCGCCGGGTCCGGGTCCAAGAACAACGAGACCCGGACGCCCGCCTCCTGCAACGCCTTGATATGAGGCCGTAGCGCCTGTTCCTGCCCGGCCGCGTCCAGCCCACCCTCTGTCGTCACTTCCATCCTGCGTTCAGGCACGAGACAGCACGCGGCGGGGCGGAGGCGGCAGGCGATTGCGACCATCTCATCCGTTGCCGCCATCTCCAAATTGAGGCGGATCTCTGACGCCGCGGCGATCTTTTCCACATCGTCATCCCGGATATGCCGCCGGTCTTCGCGCAGATGCACCGTAATCCCGTCTGCGCCTGCACCAACCGCCAGGAGCGCGGCGGCAAACGGGTCAGGATGTGCGCCGCCACGCGCATTGCGCACGGTCGCAACGTGATCGATATTGACGCCCAGCCGAACACTCATGTGCGCGCTCCCGCGAGTTGCCTGGCCAGGCGGAGGGCCGATATCAGGCTACCGGGATCGGCCTTTCCGCTTCCGGCAATGTCGAAGGCCGTGCCATGATCGGGTGAGGTGCGAATGATGGGCAGGCCCAGGGTAATGTTGACCCCTGACGCCATGTCCAGCGTTTTCAGGGGTATAAGCGCCTGATCGTGATACATGCACAGCGCGGCGTCATACCCAGCCCGGGCAGTGGGCGTGAACATGGTGTCGGGCGGGTGCGGGCCCGTAACCTGCAAGCCCTCGGCCCTCAAGATCTCGATCGCCGGCTGAATGATGCGCGCTTCCTCATCGCCCATCGCGCCTTGCTCCCCCGCATGCGGATTTAGGCCGGCGATCGCCAGGCGCGGGTTGCCGATGCCGAACTGATGTCGGAGAGCGTGAGCTGTGATCCGCCCGGCTTCAGCGATACCAGCCGTGTCCAAAATATCGAGCGCGGTCCGCAGTGACACGTGAATGGTGACCGGCACGACCCGAAGATGATCGTTGGCCAGCATCATGACCGGACGCGCCCCGCCCGTCAGCGCTGCCAGGAATTCCGTATGGCCCGGATAGGCAAATCCGGCATCGTAAAGCACGGACTTGGCGATCGGGTTCGTGACCACGGCCGTGACCGCCCCGTCCAGCGCCAGGCGCACTGCCCGCTCGATGCTGGCGATCACGGCCAGGGCGTTGGCAGGATCGGGGCGGCCGGCCAACGCCGGTTTTTTCAAATCGACACGCAGCACAGGGAGGGCGTTGGCGAAAACCGCCTCAGCCTCATGGACCGCTGACACCTCCTGCACGGGAACGGCGCTGCCGGTCGCCAGGCGGGATGGGTCGTCCAGTGCCACAAAAGCGGGTCCGCTGTGCCGTAAGACGCTCCAGGCGGCGCGGGTCAGTTCCCCGCCAATCCCGGCCGGGTCACCCATCGTAAGAGCGATCAAGCCGGCAACCCGGCGTGCCGGTGCACCGGCTCACGCCGGATCGGAAAGTTGATCGAATTAGCGATAAAGCACTTCGAGTGCGCCTCGGCATGCACGGCGTCCGCCTTCGACAGGTCCGACTGCGGAGTGAACGTAATCTCGGGGCAAAGCACGATCTCAGTGAACGCACCGCCACCATCGGCTTGCTCCGTCATGACCCCTTCGGCGATGTCCTCATACGAGACGACCACCAATCCCGCGACGGAGGCGAGGTGTAGGAACCAAAGCATGTGACATGACGAGAGAGACGCGACCAGAAGCTCCTCGGGATTATAGCGGCCTGGATCACCACGGAATGCAGGGTCGGAAGAGGCTGGGATCACCGGCTTGCCCAGCGTCCTGATGTCATGACGCCGCTCATAGCTGCGATAGCTGGTAGTGCCGGGACCGGTATTGCCGGTCCAGGTGATCGTGACGGTGTAGGCGTGAGCGGTCGGGATCATACGCTTAGATATGCAAGGCCCGGCCCTCGACCGCTAGAGCGGCTTCCTTCACAGCTTCGCTCAGGCTGGGATGGGCGTGGCAAATCCGTCCGACATCCTCACTGCTGGCGCCAAATTCCATGGCCGTGGCGAGTTCGGCAATCAGGGTTCCGGCGTCCGGGCCGATGATGTGGGCGCCCAAGATGCGGTCCGTCGTGGCGTCAGCCAGGACTTTCACGAAGCCATCCGTCGCGCCCATGGCCCGCGCGCGGCCGTTAGCGGTAAAGGGGAACTTGCCAGACTTATAGGCGATACCCTGCTTTTTCAGCTCCTCCTCCGTCACGCCGATGCTCGCGACCTCGGGCCAGGTATAGACCACGCCCGGAATGACGCCGTAATTGACATGGCCAGCTTGCCCGGCAAGGCGTTCGGCCAGCGCCACGCCCTCCTCCTCGGCTTTATGCGCCAGCATCGGCCCGGCAATAACGTCACCGATGGCGTAAATGCCAGGCACGTTGGTCGCATAATGCGCATCCACCGTGACCCGGCCCCGGTCATCGAGCGCAACGCCCGCCTCCTCTAGGCCGAGCCCGGCGGTGTGCGCTTTCCGTCCAATCGCGACCAGGACGACATCGGCCTCGATCTCTTCAGCCGGCCCGCCCTTTGCCGGTTCGAGCATGAGTGTCACGCCGGCGTTACCTTTGCGAGCACCCGTAACCTTGGTGCCGAGGCGGAATTTTATGCCTTGCTTGCCCAGCACCCGCTCAAACGTCTTGGCGATCTCACCGTCCATACCGGGCACAAGACGGTCGAGATACTCGATCACGGTAACTTCGGCGCCCAACCGCTTCCACACGCTGCCGAGCTCGAGACCGATATAGCCGCCACCGATCACCGCGAGGTGGGCTGGCACGTGGTCGAGTTCCAGCGCGCCGGTGCTGGTGACGATATGCTGCTCATCCGCGTCCACGCCGGCCAGCGACAGGCTTTCGCTACCAGTCGCAATCACGATGTGTTTCGCCTGATACTCGGTGCCGTCCACGTCCACGACGCCCGGCTTCGAGATGTGGCCAGCGCCTTTGAGCCACGTTACCTTGTTCTTTTTGAACAGAAACTCGACGCCCTTGACGTTCGCGCTCACGACCTCCCCCTTGCGGGCCATCATCCGCCCGAGGTCGAGCTTGACGCTATCCACCATAACGCCGTGATCGGCAAAGTGGTGGCTGGCTTCCTCGAAATTCTCGCTCGACTGCAGCAACGCTTTCGACGGGATGCAGCCAATGTTGAGGCAAGTTCCCCCGAGCGTTGCGCGCTTTTCCACGCAAGCGGTCTTGAGCCCAAGCTGAGCGGCGCGGATAGCGCAGACATAGCCGCCAGGGCCGCCGCCGATAATGATGACGTCATACTGGTCAGACATAATTAAGCTTTCGACTATGCCGGGACGATGTCGAGCCGGCGTTCGATCCAACCTGTAGGCTAAATTGGTTCTTAAAGCCCGAGCAGCAAGCGCCGCGGATCCTCTACACCTTCTTTTACCCGGACCAAGAAAGAAACCGCCTCTTTTCCATCGACGATCCGGTGATCGTACGACAAGGCCAGATACATCATCGGCCGGATCTCGACCTTGCCGCCGATCGCCATTGGGCGTTCCTGAATTTTGTGCATGCCAAGAATGCCGGATTGCGGCGCATTCAGAATGGGCGTGCTCATCAAGCTGCCGTAAACGCCGCCGTTGGTCACTGTGAAGGTGCCCCCCGAGAGCTCATCGACCTTCAACTGCCCATCCCGGGCGCGCCTTCCGAAATCACCGATGGCCTTCTCGATCTCGGCGAAGCTCATGGCGTCGGCGTCTTTGACGACCGGAACCACCAGCCCATTCGGGCCGCCCACCGCAATGCCCATGTGCACGAAGTTCTTATAGACGATGTCATCGCCCGATATCTCGGCATTGACGGCCGGAAACTCTTTCAAGGCCGCAACGCAAGCGCGTACGAAGAACGACATGAAGCCAAGGCGAACGCCGCCATGCTTCTTCTCGAAAGCGTCCTTGTACTCGCTTCGCAGGGCCATGGCGGCGCTCATGTCCACTTCGTTGAAGGTGGTCAGCATGGCCGCTGTATTCTGTGCGTCCTTCAACCGGGCCGCGATTGTCCGACGCAGGCGAGTCATCTTCACCCGCTGCTCCCGCAAATCCGTAACGCGCGGGGAGGCAGGAGCGGCGATCGTCGGGGTGGCGGCTGGTGCGGGGCGGGCCAGGAAGTCCAGAACATCACCCTTGGAGATGCGGCCGTCCTTCGCCGTTCCCGGCACCTCGGACGCTTGGACGCCTTTCTCTTCCATCAGTTTCGCCGCAGCCGGCAACGGCGCGTGTTCCGCCGGAGCCGCCGGGCGGGATACAGGTCCTACGGTCCTCGGTTGCGGATTGACGCCGGGACTCGGATTGGCGGCGGTGGATGACGCTGCGGCCGGCACCCCAGCTCCAGCCTCCAGCGTGGCCAATATGCTACCCACTTCGACCTCGGCACCCTCGGCGGCCTGAATTGCGCCAAGCGTTCCAGCACCGGGTGCGTTGACCTCGACAGTGACCTTATCCGTCTCGAGCTCCACCAGCGGTTCGTCCGCATTGACGCTTTGACCCGCTTGCTTCAACCAGCGGGCAACTGTCGCGGTGGTGACGCTCTCACCCAGGGTAGGAACCTTGATGTCGGTAGCCATGGGTGTTGTCCTTACTTTTTAAGACCTAGAGCATCCGCCACCAGCGCGGCCTGCTGCTCGGCATGCACGCGGGCCAGGCCGGTGGCCGGGCTCGCCGCGTCCACGCGTCCGGCATAGATCGGGCGTACCGCGCGCCCGAGCCCCAGCATCACCTGTTCGATCCGGCGGTCCACGAAGGTCCAAGCCCCCATGTTGGCCGGCTCTTCCTGACACCAGACGACTTCGGCGTTCGCATAAGGCGTCAGTATCTTGGGTAAGGTAATGGTGGGGAATGGATAGATCTGTTCTAGGCGCACGAGCGCTACGTCGGTAATCTTTTGCTCCCGCCGCTCGGCCAGCAGGTCGTAATAGACCTTGCCGCTGCAGATCACGACCCGTTTCACGTCGCCCGGCGCAGCAATCGGATCAATCTCGGCAATGACCGTCTTAAAGTGGCTGGTCTCGTCCATCTCCGACAGCGAGCTCACGGCCAGCTTGGCCCGCAGCAGGCTCTTGGGAGTCATGATAACCAACGGCTTGCGGAAGTTCCGCCTAAGCTGCCGCCGGAGCGCATGAAAGTAGTTAGCCGGAGTCGTCAGATTGCACACGGTCATATTGCGCTCAGCACACAGCTGCAGATACCGCTCGAGACGGGCGCTGCTATGTTCGGGCCCTTGTCCTTCGTGCCCGTGCGGCAGAAGTAACGTGAGACCGCTCATACGGAGCCACTTCGTCTCACCGCTGGCTAGGAATTGGTCAATGATGACTTGAGCGCCATTTGCAAAATCCCCGAACTGCGCCTCCCACAGCACCAGGACTTTCGGATCGGCGAGGGTGTAGCCATACTCGAAGCCTAGTACTCCTTGCTCGGACAACAGCGAGTTATAGATCTCGATCTTCGCCTGGTCCGGGCGGATGTTGTTAAGCGGAACGTACTCGTTCTGGTTCGTCTGATCCGTCAGCACCGCATGACGCTGGCTGAACGTGCCACGCTGGCAGTCCTCCCCGGAAAGCCGCACGCGGCTGCCCTCCATCAACAGGCCGCCGAATGCCAGTGCCTCCCCCGTCGCCCAATCGATCCCTTCGCCACTGTCCAGCATAGCCTTCTTGGCTTCGAGCTGCCGGGCGATCTTAGGGTTGAGATCGAAATCCGCCGGTGGCGTATAAAGGGCACGGCCGGCGGTTTGTAAATCCTGGGCGGTCATGCCCGTGGGATCTTCGATCTGCTCATCTTGGCTGTCGGCCTGCTTCAGGCCCGCCCAGTGCCCCTCAAGCCAATCCGCCTTATTCGGCTTATACGATTGCGCGGCGGCATAGGCGTCCTCGAGCGTCTGGTTGAACGCCGTTGCGATCGCATGAGCGTCGTCCGGCGTGACCCGGCCCTCACCGGCCAGACGCTCGGCATAGAGTGTCCTTGTAGTGCGCATCGCCTTTATCGCGCGATACATGATAGGCTGCGTGAACGCGGGCTCATCGGTTTCGTTGTGGCCATGCCGGCGGTAGCAGACGATGTCCAGCACGAAGTCGGTCGCAAACTTCATCCGGAACTCAGCCGCCAAGCGCGCACAGAAAACAACCGCCTCCGGCTCGTCACCGTTCACGTGCAGGATCGGACATTGGACCGACTTGGCAATATCAGTGCAATAAAGTCCCGAGTAAGCGTGCGCCGGTACGGTGGTGAAGCCGATCTGGTTATTGACGATCAGATGGATCGTGCCGCCGGTGCGGTAGCCGATCAACTGGCTCATCGCTAACGTTTCATAAACCAGGCCCTGCCCGGCGAATGCGGCGTCACCGTGCATCAAGATGCCCATGACGCTACGGCGGCCCTTGGTGTCCCCGGCGGCGTCCTGCCGCGCCCGCACCTTACCGACCACTACCGGATCCACCGCCTCGAGATGCGAGGGGTTCGGCTGCAGCGAGATATGCACGTTCTGCCCGGCGATCTCGACATCGGCGCTAGTACCAAGGTGATATTTGACGTCTCCCGAGCCCTGAACATCGTCCGGCTTGAAACTCGTGCCGCTGAATTCACTGAAGATGGCGGTGAACGGCTTCTTCACGACGTTGACCAGCGTATTCAGCCGGCCGCGGTGCGGCATGCCGATTACGACTTCATTCACGCCGCCAGCCGCCCCCGTCTCAATAATTGCATGCAGCGCCGCAATGGTAACCTCACCACCCTCGAGCCCGAACCGCTTTGTGCCGACAAAACGCTTTTGGCAAAACGTCTCGAATCCCTCAGCTTCCGTCAGCTGGCGCAGGATGGTCCGCTGCTCCTCAGTCTTGAAGCCGCCGATCCAAGGGGCACCCTCAATCCGGCGCTGGATCCAGGCCTTCTGCTCAGGATCCTGGATATGCATGAACTCGACGCCGATCGGGCCGCAATAGCTTGCGCGGATGATCTGCATGATCTCGTTGATGGTTGCGCTCTCACGGCCCAGCACATTGTCGATGAAGATGGGGCGGTCGCGGTCATCAGGCCCGAAACCATAGGTCGTCGGGCTCAGTTCCGGGTGCGGCGTCGGGAGTTGCAAACCCAGCGGGTCCAGTTTTGCCTCAAGATGGCCACGAACACGGTATGCGCGAATGAGCATGAGGGCGCGCAGGCTATCGAGCGCGGCGGCCCGCACCTGCTCTGCATTGGCACCCGGCTCCGCCGCCCGGGTTGGCTTCAGCGCCGGCTTGGCCTCCGCCTCGGCTACGGTAAACCGCTGCGGCGCCCAAGAGGCACCGCTCGCATCCTCCATCGCACCACGCGCCTCGTCATCTAGCGAGGCAAACAACTCAGCAAAACTCGTGTCCACACTGCCGGGGCTCGCGGCCCAGCGCGCATACAGGTCGGCAATGTAAGCGGCATTGGCACCGTTTAGTGCGGAGGCGAGGACGTCAACGCCAGGCATGTTTTTTCCCTACTGTGACTTACGGATAATATCCGCTTATTCCTAATATAGTGTTAACAGGCGTGCGCTTGTCGCCACTCAGCCTTGCATCAGCCGACCAGCTTGCGGCTCGCGTCGATCAGCTCCTGAACTGAAGCGCAGCTTTTATCGAAAGCAGCCTGCTCGGACCCATTCAGGGCTATCTCCACCACACGCTCCACACCGCCGGCCCCGATGACCACCGGGACACCGACATAGAGGTCCTTCACCCCGTATTGCCCGCTCAAGTGAGCGGCGGCGGGCAATACGCGCTTCTTATCTTTAAGAAAGCTCTCGGCCATCGCGATGGCGCTAGCGGCTGGCGCGTAGAAAGCGCTGCCCTTCTCGAGTAGTTTGACGATTTCCCCGCCGCCATTCGCGGTCCGTGCACAGATTGCGTCGATCTTTTCCTGCGTGGTCCAGCCCATCTTGATCAAATCCGGCACCGGTATCCCAGCGACCGTACTGTAACGCACTAGCGGAACCATGGTATCGCCATGGCCGCCCAAGACAAAGGCAGTGACATCCTCGACCGAAACGTTGAACTCATGCGCCAAGAACAAGCGGAACCGGCTGCTATCCAGCACGCCAGCCATGCCCACGACCATATGCGGCGGCAAACAAGACTTCTGCTGCATCACCCACACCATGGCATCAAGCGGATTGGTGATTACGATGACAAAGGCACCTGGGCAATACTGCTTGATTCCTTCAGCGACCGTCGCGATCACCCCGGCGTTCTTGGCAACCAGATCGTCCCGGCTCATGCCCGGTTGGCGCGGAAACCCGGCTGTCACGATCACGACGTCTGACCCGGCGATCGAGCTGTAATCGCTGCCGCCCGTCATATGACTGTCGAAGCCGTCGACCGGGCCGGATTGCATGATATCCAAGGCTTTCCCTGCCGCCACGCCGCCGAACACGTCGAACAACGCGACATCGCCTAGATCCTTGAGGCCAATCAGATGGGCCAAGGTGCCACCGATATTGCCGGCGCCGATGAGAGCGATCTTGTTCCGTGCCATATTGTAAGGAGTCCTATATCGCGGTGGGGCTGACTACCGCATCCGATTTTGTGGAGCAAGCAAGAGTGACCGAGGTCGGACGGACCTCATAGTCATAGAACAGCTATCATGGGTATGGCATTTGCTGGTAACGGAATGTTAAATCAGACCTGATATCATGTTTAGAGAATGCAGGTTGAGGTCATCGTTGGATACGCACCCCGTTTTTGATACAAACACAGCCGCGGCGACGGGCCCGCGGGTCAGCGTCATCACGCCCGCGTTCAACGCCGGGCGCTATCTGGCTCAGGCGATCGAAAGCATCCTTGGCCAGACCTTTGCCGATTTCGAGTTTATTGTCGTCGATGACGCCTCTACGGACGATACGCCGGACATTCTCGCAAGCTACTCCGATCCGCGACTCCGCGTCGTCCGGAACGTAACCAACCAGGGTATCGTGCGGACGCGGAACCGCGGTTTGGCTATGGCGCGGGGTGAGTTCGTTTGTCCCTTCGACGCTGATGACGTCGCCATGCCGACGAAACTTGCCAAGCAAATCGCGTTCATGAACGAGCATCCAGAGATCGTGTTGCTCGGCACGGCCACGCGCTACCTTGAGTTTGGGGAGATCAGGCCCGGTAAGCGCGTCAGGAATACCGCCCCGATCGTCATGCGGTGGCTGATGCATCTCGGCAATCCACTGGGACATTCTACGGTGATGTACCGCGCCAGTGCGGTGCGTGCACTGGTTCAGCCCATGGATGAGGCATTCAGGTACGCCGAAGACTACGAGTTTTTCCACCGCCTGATGCGCGAGGGGGAGGTCGGGTTTCTGAACGAACCCTTGGTCCTGTATAGGCGGCATCCCGGCGCCGTCTCGGTCAAGCATGAAGATGCTATGCTGAACTACGCCGGCCAAGTGCTGGAACGTGCCTACCGCCCCTGGTTCGGTAACGATTCCAGTGCTGCGGCTCAACTCATCAATCAGCGCCTTCTAGCGCGCCGCCCGCCTGCCGATGGCCTAGAATTGGCTAAGCTCGGCGACGTTCTGACCCGGCTTACCAACGGCTTTCTGGGTAGCTATTCAGCGACACCGGAAGAGCGCACCGCCATCCTCGCCCAGGCCGGAGCCGTTTGGTGGATCGTGGTGCGGGCCGGCGTCCGCAGTGGACGCATCACATCGCTTCTCGCACCGCCGCCCGAGATCGCGCGCGCGAGCCGCAAGAGCTTTCCTCCGCTCGACGCCGCTATATCGACCGCTTCCGGCCTTGTCCCTTTCAAGCGCAAGCTTCGCCACATCTTGGATGGGCAGCGGGCTCGTAAATCGTCCACCCTTGCGTCCTCCGTCACCTTGCACGATGTCACTTACCACCCCGCCCCGCTCTCGCCCGAGCGCCCGCCGACATTATACGTGGTCGTCGATACGGAGGCGGAGTTCGACTGGGACGCCCCGTTCGACCGTGAGCAGACCTCCGTCACCGCCATGCAGGAGATCGAGCGGGGGCAGGAGGTGTTCGACACTTATGGCCTACGGCCCGTCTATGTCACTGATTTTGCCGTCGCGAGTCAGCCCGGCGGCGTGCTGCCGCTGCGCGCCATCTACGAGCGCGGCGGGTGTGAGATTGGTGCCCATCTACACCCCTGGATCACGCCACCGTTCGATGAGGAGCTTTCGGTTCACAACTCCTTCGCTGGCAACCTGCCTGCCGACTTGGAAGAACGTAAGCTGGTCACGTTGCTGAACGCATTCCGTGCAAGCTTCGGCTTCGATCCACGGTTTTTCAAATCCGGGCGCTACGGCGTCGGCCCCAACACGCTACGGCTGCTGGCCGAGCACGGCATCGACGTGGATTTCAGTATCATACCCGGCCGGAATCTGGCGCCAAAAGGTGGACCGGACTTCCGGCCCTTTACCTCTGCCGCCATGACGACCGAAGATGGTCAGCTTCTTGCCCTGCCGATGACCCGGGGCTCGATCGGGCTGCTATCCCGCCGGTCTCGATTCCTGGCCCGGCAGCTCGAGACGGCTTCGGCCCGGCGGTTTTCCCTTCCAGGCGCATTTTCACACCTTGGGCTGCTTGAAACCGTGACGCTGACGCCAGAGGGGGTGCCGGCCGACAAGCAAATCGCCCTGATCCGCGCAATGCTGGCGCGCAACGAACGGCATTTCGTGCTGCATTACCACAGCCCGTCATTGGCGGCGGGCTTTACGCCCTACGCCAAGACGGCCGCGGGCGCGCGCGAAATTGTGGACCGGTTACGCACGGTATGCCGGGTCTTTTTCGACGAACTCGGCGGCGTGCCCGGCTACCCACAAGACCTTCTGCCACGCGGCCGGCGCGATCCTGGACCGCTGGTGCGCAAGACCGTGAGCCGTTGGGAAAGCGGGGCCGCCTAACGATCGGTGCTTAGAAAGCCGCTTGCGCCCGCAATGCAATGGCCTGCACCCGCTGCCCGACCTGAACCGTCCCGGCGCTATTAAGCCGGTCCACATTGATCAGATCGTAATCTAGCATGAGGCGCAGTTGGTTATTTGGATACCAGTTGAGCCCCACGGCATACACATCCTGAGTGCCGCCATACACGCCGCCCGTGCCGCTGGCCGCCAGCGCGCGGGTCACCCGGTCATTGAGCGTCACACGGCTATACCGGCCCACCAACTCGAACGCCCCGGTGCCACCCTGCTTGAACGAGAAAGGGTGTTGCGGCTTGGGTGCGCCAAACGCACCCGCCTCCGGCACGTAACGGCGCGGCTCACCGGTCATCACCCAGCTCGCTTCGGCATAGCCACCGTCGAACGATAGGCCCGGAGTCTGCACAGCCGCCCCGCCATTCGTGCGGCTCACACCGATGCGGATATACTCGCCCTGCAAGAGCAGGTTGCGCCACCGCAGCGCGAATTCAGGCCCATACTCATAGGCGCTACGGGCGTTCAGCGCGCCCGTCGAGATCAACCGGTTCTGATCGATCCGAAGCTCGGGCCGGTCCTGCAAAGTAAGGGTCTGGCCCGCCGCGGTGCGCTGGATCCGGAACGCGTCCGAGGCCGATGCACCCAAATGCAGGTCCCAATCCTCCGTCGCCACTGGGCGGAATGCGGCGCGGGCGACGGCCCCCGTCTGCTGCGGCTGCGCCAGCGCGGCGGTCTGCGACCCGTAGGTGCCACCGGTCAGGTAGCCGGCCAAGAAGTAGCGCGTTGCTGCATAGCGTACGCCTGCCACCGCACGGGCATCCCCGGCGGCGATACCACGGGCAATCTCAACGATAGAGGGGCGCTCCAGAAAGACGAAGTCGTTCGAACTCATGCTATCTTGCAGCGTAAGCTGCGGCTTATAATAGCCAATGGTGGCGATCAACGGCTTGACTGGCTGCCAGTTGATGTTCGCCTCGAACAGCGTGGGTGTACCATCGGGTGAGTTACCGAAGTCCGGGGTTATATTGACCTGAAACTCATCATACTTGAAAACGAACGGGATGCGGGCCCGGCGCAAATTTTGCCCAAACGTGTCGAGCCGGGGCGTGAGCCGCGTATCGGGGCTGCGGCTACCTTGAAAATAGCCGCCGATGTCATAATGCAGCTGCACCCCGACCGCGAACTGGAACCGCCCGTCGGCGGAGGTGAATGTCGGGCGCCCCTTGGGGAAACTGAACTTGCCCGGCGCCGCATCCGCGCTGTCCGCGCTGGTGGAAGCTGGCGCCGTGCTCTGCGCGGGCGACGCTTCTGGGGCTGGTGCGCCAGTGCCGCCCTGCAGGCCGGCCTGTGCGGTGCGGGTGGCCGCCGGTGTTGTGCGGGTGGGTGCCTGTGCGGCCTGGCGTGATTGGGCGGCTTCCTGCCGGGCCGCGCGAATCTCGGCGTCCTTGGCCGACAGATCCCGCTTGACGCGTTGCAGCTCGGTCTGCAGTGCGCGGATCTGCGCCTCGATCGCGGACAGGCGCGGATCGGTTTGGGCCGCCGCCCAACCGGGCAGAAATGCAACGGCAATCACGCCGCAGGCGGAAGCTCGCATCAGAATGGACCTCCTCATGTCGAAGGGCACCTTGCAAGACAAGACATTCCCTGACTGGTTGCAATTCCATGAAACAGGTCACGATCAGGTGAGATGCGGGAGCGAGAGATAATCCCGGCTTTGCATTTCCTCGAGCCGCGATGCCGTCCGTTCGAACGCCCGCGCGCCTTCGCCACGCTGATACAGCGCATCCGGCTCAGCCGCCGCACTCGCCACCAGCTTGACGCGGTGATCATACAAGGCGTCCACCAACGTGATGAAACGCCGGGCGACGTCATGGTTGTCGGGTGAGAGCTTCGGCACTCCATCCAGCACCAAGGCCTGATAGTGCGTGGCCAGCGCCAAGTAATCGCCGGCTCCCAAAGGCTGGCCGCAAAGCTGATCGAAGTCGAACCGCGCCACTCCAGCCGCCGAAAGCGGTATGGCCAAGCTGTGCCCCATGATGTGCAGGCGTTCGGAGCGTGGCGGGACACCGGAGGTCAGATCCTGGAACGCCGCGTCCAGCGCCGCATCGGCCCGCGCGTCGGCCGGGCTGTGCCACGTTGGGATGCCGCGCAGCCTCGCCCGGCGCCAATCCCGGCTGCCGTGCATGACGATCATGTCGAGGTGCTGCTTCAGCATGGCTATGAACGGTAGGAACGCGTCCCGGCCAGGTTGTCCCAAGAACAGATCGCCGATTCGCGTGTTACTGGTCGCCACGACGACAACGCCCCGCGCGAACAACGCTTGGAATAAGCGGCCGAGAATCGTTGCGTCCGCGACGTTGGTAATCTGGAATTCATCGAAACACAGTAACGCCGCCTCCGCAGCGACCTGGTCCGCGATCGGCGGAATGGGGTCGTCCGCATGCCCGGCCGTCCGGGCCTCATGCATGCGGCGGTGCATCTCCTGCATGAACTGATCGAAATGCACCCTACGCTTCCGCGGCACCTCGGCCGTCGCAAAGAATAGGTCCATCAGCATGCTCTTGCCGCGCCCGACGTCGCCGACCAGGTAAAGGCCGTGCGGGTACGTATCCGGAATGTCGTCGGCCCGCTTCCGCTGCCACAACCGGGATAGCAGGCTACGCTCCGGCATCTCGGGTGCCGGATCATACTGCCGCAGACGGATCCACAACGCCTGCAGCCGCTCGGCCGCCAGGGCTTGCGCCGGGTCGGTCAGCAGCTCACCCGAGTCGAGCTTGCCGCGGTAGGCGGACAGCGGGCCGTCCATCAAAGCGCGCTCATCATACAATTGCGATGACAAGACCTGCGGCACTTCGGTTGCGTTACAGGACGGTAGATTGTCTTTGGCAAGGGCGTCGCTACCATGAAGGCCTCATTCTTGACTGCAGCGTTGGTGTTCATGGCGTCCGGAGTTGCGGCTAGCGAGATTCGGATACGGCCAAACCTGACGCGCTGCCACTCCGGGCTCGTGCGGACGGGCACGGCCGGGTGCTGCACCGCCCGGCCGGAGTGTGCGCAACCCCTAAGCACGGACGGCTTTGCCAAACCGGCCCCCAATCTTCGCACATAGCCGGACAAACTTGCGGCACCCTGCCCGGCGGGATAAAATAGTGCATGGTCCTGCTCGATTATAACGCGCTTGGCGCGGCGCCCGTCTCGTCCGATCCATTTACCCATGTTCTGGTACCCGGCTTCGTGCCGGAGCCCGGCCTGACCCAGGTCGTCTCCGGCCTGCCTGCGCTCAGCAAAGGCGGATCGTTCCCCACCACGGGGCTGCGCCTGGGTGAGGCGGCGGGCGCGCTGATGCAAGAATTGGAGGCGCCGCGGTTCCGGCAGGCGATCGAGCAGAAATTCGGCCTGCAACTGGACGGCGCGCCCGTTATGGTCACCTTGCGCGGGCAATCCCGCGAAAAGGACGGGCGAATTCATTGTGATAGTTTGGCGAAGCGGGTCACGGTCCTGCTCTATCTTAACCCGCAAACCGAGGCGTGGGCTAAGCAGGAAGGGTGCCTTCGCCTGCTGCGCAGCCCGGACAATCTGGAGGATTTCGCCGTCGAGGTGCCGCCAGTGAACGGCACGCTGCTGGTGTTCCCGAACGGCCCCACGACCTGGCACGGCCACAAGCAGTTCGTGGGCCGCCGCTTCGTGGTGCAGCTGAATTGGATGACCACGGACGACAAGGCCCGATACGAGCTGCGGCGGCACCGGGTCTCGGCGTTCCTGAAGCGGCTGACGCACGCGGCCTAGGCCGCCGCCGGGATCAGCAGCGCCTCGGCCCGGGCCAGCACGGGGGCCGGGTCCAGCGTGGCGAGGTCCGCAACCTGGATCACGTCCCGCCACTCCATTGCCGGGCCGCGGGGGGCGACCTGCTGCGGGATGGTGGCGGACGAAAACAGCGCCAGCGTCGGTGCGCCCATTGAGGCCGCGAGCTGCAACGGTCCGGTGTCATTGCCCACCACCAGGGCCGCGCTGGCGCCCAGGGCGGCGATGTCCTCGATAGACGTCTGGCCCACCAAGTTGACCATGTCCGGGCATAACCGGCCGATGATCTCAGCCGCTGCACTTTCCGCCTTGCCGCCGATCAGCACCACCGTGAGCTTGGCTGCGAGCGCCTGCGCCAGGGTGCCGAAGCGCTTCGGCGGCCAGCGTTTCACGGCGCCGGCGCCCCCGCCGCCGGGCATCAGCAGGGCATAGGGCGGATTGAGCCCGTGTCGCGAGCCCCGCGCCACCAGCCATTGACGGTCCGGAACCGGGAATTGCTTGATCCCGGCCTGCTGCAACTGTTCCCGCTGCCGTTCCAGCGTGTGCATCCCGTCCCGCCCGGGATTGGCGTGCGGGTGCGATACGCCAGGCGCGATGCCGGACCAGGGCGGGCGCCCGGCGAGCCAGTAGTACCGGCACGTCCGTCCGGAGGTCTGCAGATCGAACACGAAATCATACCCGCGCAAAGCCCGGCGCGTCGCGGTAAGGCCAGGCACGTCCCACCACGCTGGCCGCCGGTCCGTTACCACGGTATCAAACCAGGGTGACGCCTCAGCCAGCGCGCGGAAAGGGGCGGTCGTTAGCAGGGTGATGTCAGCGTCCGGATGCGCCGCACGGATAGCGGCAAACGCGTGGAACGCATGGACGAAATCACCCAGCGCGCCGAGCTTGATAACCAAGATACGGTTGGATCCGCCCCTCATAGGCCGGGTCTTACGCGGCGCCTCGTTTTAACGCCAGCGTGCCTCCCTCTATTCTCGTCGAAGCACCCGGTCCGTCATGAAGCTGGACAGGCCATGTGCCACGAAATCCTGCTTCAGCGCCGCTTCGTCATACTCGGTCCGCACCCAATCCAGGAACGGCAACCGGCCCTCCGCGTCGATGGCGTAGCGGATGAAGAACGCGTCCAGAATGCCGGTGCGGCTGGTCTTCCAATGGCCGAACCGCCAGGACAGCTGCTTCAGCGCATCGGCGGTACCCCCGCCTTCGAACATCACGGCCAACCCACTGGCAAGTCCGGCCCGGTCGGCACCGGACTTGCAGTGCAGGAGGGCAGGGGTCGGTAGCGTGCGGTAGATGTCGGCAAAGCGCAGGATCCGGTCCCGATGCGGCGCCCCGCGTGACTCGAACGCCATATCGATATGCGTAAGCCCCAGCCGCCTTGCCGCCTCGCGCGATAGGGCGTCCGACCCGCAGAACCGCGGTCCGCGCAGATTCACCAACGCTTTCAACCCGAGCCGCCGGGACGCGGCGGCCAATGTCGCCGGTGTCGGGTGATTGGACCGGTACAGCTTGCCCGGGATCACCGGCGCCAGATTGGTCCACAGCGCGCGAAACACGGCATGGTCCACCAACAGGCTATCCACCCATGCCCGGCGGCGTCCATCTGCTGTTTGGAGAGTGCCTCGGAAGGCCATTCTAAACCTTCCCCCTCTCCCGCTGGCGGGAGAGGGCCGGGGTGAGGGTAATTAACCGGCCAAGGCCCACGCCTGTCCCCATCCCGCTATCGGGATGGATGGCTGACCTAGCCCTTGCGGTCCACCAGAAGCTGCTTGATCTCACCGATCGCCTTCGCCGGGTTGAGGCCCTTGGGGCAGGTCTGGGTGCAGTTCATGATGGTGTGGCAGCGGTATAGCTTATACGGGTCCTCCAGCGCATCCAGCCGGTCCCCCGTCGCCTCGTCCCGCGAGTCCGCGATCCAGCGATAGGCCTGCAGCAACACGGCCGGGCCCAGGTAGCGATCACCGTTCCACCAATAGCTGGGGCAGGAGGTGGTGCAGCAGAAGCACAGGATGCACTCCCACATCCCGTCCAGCGCCGCGCGTTCCTCCTTGGACTGCAGCCGCTCGGCGTCCGGCGGCGGCGGTGTGTCGGATTTGAGCCACGGCTCGATGCTGCGCAGCTGCGCGTAGGCCTGGCTGAGGTCGGGCACCAGGTCCTTCACCACCGCCATGTGCGGCAGCGGGTAGATGCGCACCGCGCCGTCAACCTCGTCATGCGCCTTGAGACAGGCGAGCGTGTTGCCGCCGTCGATGTTCATGGAGCACGAGCCGCAAATCCCCTCGCGGCAGGAGCGGCGGAAGGTGAGGGTCGGGTCCACCTCGTTCTTGATGTAGATCAGCGCGTCCAGCACCATGGGCCCGACCTTGTCGAGGTCGAGCTCGTAGGTGTCGATGCTGGGGTTGGCCCCGTCATCGGGGTTCCAACGATAGATGCGGAACTCCTTGGTGCGGGCGGTGCCGGGGCCGGCCTTGAAGGTGCGGCCCTTGCCGATCGTGCTGTTCTTGGGGAGGGTGAAGGTGGCCATGATGGTCCTTATGGTCTTCCGGGGTTTGGGTCTGGCCTAGTCGTCCCACCCTCACCCCGGCCCTCTCCCGCCAGCGGGAGAGGGGAAGAAAGTCAGTACACGCGCTTCTTTGGCGGGAACACGCTGACCTCGTTCGTGAGCGTCTGCATCTTCACCTCGCGATAGCCCAGGCTCACATCGCCATTCGGCGCGCACCAGGCGAGCGTGTGCTTCATCCACTCGGCGTCATCCCGGTCCGGGAAGTCGTCATGGGCGTGGGCGCCGCGGCTCTCGTGCCGGTTCTCGGCGCTCACCATCGTGGTCATGGCGTTGCCCATCAGGTTGTCGAACTCCAGCGCCTCGACCAGGTCGGTGTTCCAGATCAGGCTGCGGTCGCTCACGCTCATATCCGCCATGCCGGACCATAGGCCCTGCATCTTGCCCACGCCCTCCTTCAGGCTCTCGCTGTTGCGGTAAACCGCCGCGTGGGACTGCATGACCTTTTGCAGCTCGAACCGCATGGCCGACACCTTCGTCGCGCCATTGGCGTTGCGCGTGCGGTCGAACCGGTCCAGCGCGTTCTCCCCGGCGCGGGCCGGCAATGGCGCCTGGGACGCGCCGGGCTTGATGATCTCTGTCGCCCGGTGCGCCGCCGCCCGGCCGAACACCACGAGGTCCAGCAGCGAGTTGGTGCCGAGCCGGTTGGCGCCATGCACGCTCACGCACGCGGCCTCACCAACCGCCATAAGGCCGGGCACGACGGCGTCCGGGTCCTTGGCCGTGGGCCGCAGCACCTCGGTCCGGTAATTGGTGGGAATGCCGCCCATGTTGTAGTGCACGGTCGGCAGCACCGGGATCGGCTCCTTGGTCACGTCCACGCCGGCGAACACCTTCGCCGTCTCGCTGATGCCCGGCAGGCGCTCGTGCAGAAGATCGGCGCCGAGGTGCTCCAGATGCAGGAAGATGTGGTCCTTGTTGGCGCCCACACCGCGCCCGGCGTTGATCTCTAGCGTCATGGACCGGCTCACCACGTCGCGTGACGCCAAATCCTTCGCCGTCGGCGCATAGCGCTCCATGAACCGCTCACCCTCGGAGTTGGTGAGATACCCGCCCTCGCCCCGCGACCCCTCGGTGATCAAGCAGCCAGAGCCGTAGATTCCTGTCGGGTGAAACTGCACGAACTCCATATCCTGCATCGGGATGCCTGCGCGGATCGCCATGCCGTTGCCGTCCCCGGTGCAAGTATGGGCGCTGGTGCAGCTGAAATAGGCGCGCCCGTACCCGCCGGTGGCCAGCACCGTATTCTGCGCCCGGAACCGGTGCATCGACCCGTCCTCGAGGCACCACGCCATGACGCCCCGGCACGCGCCCTCCTCGTCCATGATGAGGTCGAGCGCGATATACTCGACGAAGAACTCGACCTCGTGCTTCAGGCTCTGTTGATAGAGCGTGTGCAGGATGGCGTGCCCGGTGCGGTCCGCCGCGGCGCAGGCGCGCATGGCCGGCGCCTTGCCATACTCCGTCATGTGCCCGCCGAACGGGCGCTGGTAGATGCGCCCATCCTCGGTCCGGCTGAACGGCACACCGTAATGCTCCAGCTCATAGACCGCCGGAATGGCCTCACGGCACATGTATTCGATCGCGTCTTGGTCCCCCAGCCAGTCCGACCCCTTCACGGTGTCGTACATGTGCCAGCGCCAGTCATCCTCGCCCATGTTGCCCAGCGCGGCGCCGATGCCGCCCTGCGCCGCCACGGTGTGGGACCGGGTGGGAAACACCTTGGTGAGGCACGCCGTCTTCAGCCCCGAGGCGCCCATCCCGAGCGTTGCCCGCAGCCCGGCGCCGCCCGCGCCGACCACGATCACGTCATAGGTATGATCAATGACGTTATAGGTGCCGCTTGGCTTGGAGAACGCGTTCATCGATCAGACCTCAGCTCGTCGCCAGTTTCAGCACCGCGATGGAGGACAGCGCCCCCAGCAACAATGCGATCGCCTTCACGCCCATGATCAGCCACGCGCGGAGCCGCTTGTCATCCACATAGTCTTCCAGCACGACTTGCAAACCCAGCTGCATGTGATGGAACGTGAGCACCACCAGCAACAGCAGCAATACGGCGTTGACGGGATTGCTGGCCCAGCCCGCCACATACTCCTGCGACAGGCCGACCAGGCTCAGCATCGCATAGATGAACCAAAGCGTGAGCGGAATGAGCGCGATGCTGGTCCAGCGCTCGGCCTGCCAGTGATGCAGCCCGCCACCGGCGCCCAGGCCCCGGGCCCGCCCCAGCTGGCTCCGCCGCACCTCGATCTTGATCGGGCCGGTCTGATCCTTGGACGCCATCAGGACCTCATGACCCAGACGCCCACCGCCCAGATCAGCAGCGTGCTGACGATGGTCGCCACCACCACGGCCCAGCCGCTCGCATGCACCTGCGGCAGGTCGTAGCCATACCCGGCGTCCCACGCCAGATGCCGGATGCCGCCCCAGAAATGATACATCAGCGCCGCCGTCCAGCCGAACAGCACGAACAGCCCGATGGGCGAGCCGATGAAATACTGCACCGTGTCGAACGCCTGCGGCCCCGACGCCGCCGCCACCAGCCACCACACCAGCAGCGCGGTGCCGACCGAGATGGCGATCCCCGTCACCCGGTTCATGATCGACAGCACCGACGTCAGCTGCGGACGGTACACCTGTAGATGCGGCGACAGCGGGCGGCGTACGAGCTTCCCGTCGCTGGTATGCGCCACCATCAGCGCGTCACGGACGTCTTTCAACTCGATCTCCGGTGCAGTGCACCATCTTAATTAGGTTCACCCAACCCGGGGGTCAACGCCGCCGGGGCCGCGTTCCCCGTCCGTGCCGCCCGATCAAGATAGTTGACCGGTCCGGGCGTCACGACGTTGTGGACCTAGGCCGGTTTCGGCGGTATGGACGCCGCGTGTCAGGCTTGGGAATGGATTGGGCGTGAGCGACGTGAACACCAGGCCTTGGTCCTGCTATCTTCGCCCTGTCAACCCAGAAGACACGGCGGAGGTCGCGATGATCCTTGAATGGCTCGCCCGCCCAAACGTCGCCAAGTGGATGGATTTCGGCGATGGACGCACGACCATAAACGAAGGTCAGTTCCGCTTTATGGTCCGTAACCCGGCCAATCGCGTGAACCTATACTGCGATACCGCAAGCGGCGCTCCCGTCGGCCTGATCGCCTTGCAAGGCATCCGCAACACGGCCAGGGTCGGGCATCAGTGGGGCCTGCGCGGCAACTTCAAGGCCGGCGACAGGCTCGTTTCCGTCCACGCCATCTATTGCAACCTAGACCTCGCCTTCCGCAACCTGGGTCAGCAGGCGGTGCAGGCCTGGTGCGTGGCGAGCAACCGTCCGTCACTGATGGTCAGCCACCGGGCCGGCTTCAAAGACATTGGGCGGGCCCGCCGTACGCATTTCATGGATGGCGAGCTGCATGACCGGGTCTGGATGGATATCACAGCCGAAGAATGGGCGGAGATGCGGCAGATCCGGCTGGGTGGAGGCGCGACATGACCCATATCTCCCCTATCCAAGCTCCCTTTGCCCATGCAACCCCGGCCCTGTTCCGGGACGCCGCCGCGCGGTTCGGTGAGTCCTTCTATCTCTACGATCTGTCCTGGCTCCGCCGCCACGTGGCCCGCATGCGCGCCCTGCTGCCGCCCGATGTCGGTATCCTTTATTCCGTAAAGGCCAACCCCAACCCCAACCTCATTCGCGTGATCGCCGAGAGCGTACAGGGTGTAGAAGTCTCGTCCGAAGGTGAACTCGCGCAGGCCCGGGCCGCCGGCATCCCGTCCGCCAGCATCCTCCTGATCGGCCCCGCCAAATGCGCACAGGAGATCGAGTTCGGCGTGAACGGCGGCGCCCGCGCCATCGTGGTCGAAAGCACGGATGAGCTGCAGGAGGTGATCGCCGCCTGCCACCGGCACGGCACCACAGCCGCCATCATGGTCCGCATCAACCCGGAGTTCACGTCCAAAGGCAGCCGCCTACAGATGAGCAGCGCCAGCACCCAGTTCGGCGTCGAGTTCGATGAGGCCGTCAGCATCGTGCAGACCGCCATCGCCCATCCGAGCCTCCGCTGGGACGGCCTGCACGTGTACACCGGAACCCGCATCCTGGACGCGTCGGCCATCGTCGAGAACTGCCGCCAGATCCTCGAAGTGGCCGTGCGGCTCAGCGATGCCGTGGGCCAGGCCCCGCCCGTGATCGATTTCGGCGGCGGCCTGGGCGTGCCCTATTACGAGAACGAGGGCACGCTCGACCTCGCCGCCCTGGGCGCCGGGCTGGACGCAATCCTCGCACCGCACCGCGCCGCCTACCCTGGCACGGCGTACCTGATCGAGACCGGGCGCTACGTCGTCGCCGAATGCGCGCTGTTCGTGACCGGCATCCGCCGCCTCAAGACCAGCAAGGGCGCCACCTGGGTGCTGACCGCGGGCGGCACCAACCACTTCGCCGCCCACACCTTCATGGGCGCCCTGATGCGCCGCAATTTTCCCATGGCCGTCGTGACCCGCCCGGGCGCGCCGTCCGACACCGCGTACAACATTTGCGGACCGCTGTGTACGCCGTCTGACATCATGGCCACCAACGTTACGCTCCCGGCCCTGGCCCAGGATGACCTGATCGCCATCCGCAACGCCGGCGCCTACGGCTATTCCAACGCGGCGCTCAATTTCCTGAGCCACACAACCCCGGCGGAGGTGGCGCTGGAGGACGGCATCCTCCGCCCCATCCGGCGCACGATCGGACCCGACGCCCTACTGGCGCAAACCACCGGACTTTCCTGAAAGGACCACCAATGCCCACCACGGACGACATCGACGCTCCCCTGCGCGCCCTGGTGATCGAGGCGCTGGACCTCGACCTCGCGCCGGACCAGATCAAGGCCGATACCAACCTGTTCGACCTCGGGATCGACAGCCTCGCCGTGCTCCGCCTATTGATGGCCGTGCAGGACAAGTTCGGCGTAGAAATCCCGGAGGACCGCCTGACCGCCCAAATGTTTGAGCGCTTCGGCAACCTGTCAGAGGCCGTGGCGGCCGCACACTAATGCTGCTGCACGAGCTGGCGGACGCCGCCACGGCGCGCACGCCGGATGCACCGGCCCTGCTGGATGGGCGCACCACCCTCGGCTACGCCGCGCTGGACGATGCGGTCCGCCGGGCGGCCGGACTGTTCATGACGCTGGGGCTCCGCCGGGGCGGGCGGGTCGCGGTCTGGCTCGACAAGCGGATGGAGGCCGTCATCGCCATGTGGGGCGCCGCGCGGGCCGGCGGCGCCTTCGTGCCCATCAACCCGGTGCTGAAGCCGGACCAGGTCGGGCATATCCTGGCCGATTGCGATTGCGGCATCCTGGTCACCACCGCCGACCGGCTCGCCCTGTTCGGCGCGCGCGCCACCCAGCTCCCGGCGTTGCGCCATATCGTGACCGTGGCGGGCACGCCGGACCCGGTCGCAGGCCTCACCCTGCATCATTGGGCGGATGGCCTGGCCGCGGGCGGGCCCGCCGGTCACCGCGTGATCGATACCGACCTCACCTCTATCCTTTATACCTCCGGCTCCACCGGGCGGCCCAAGGGCGTGGCGCTCAGCCACCGCAACATGGTCGCCGGCGCCATCAGCGTCGGCAGCTACCTGCCCATGACGCCGGACACCCGGGTCGCCGCCCTGCTGCCGCTATCGTTCGACGCCGGGCTCAGCCAGCTCACCACGAGCTTCGTCCGTGGCGGCAGCGTGCTGCTGCACAACTACCTGACCGCGCCGGCCGCGTTGACCGCGCTGGCCGATCACGCCGTGACCGGGCTCACCGCCGTGCCCCCGCTCTGGGCGCAGCTGCTGCGGGAGCCGTGGCCCGCCCATATCGGCCTGCAGTTCATCGCCAACACCGGCGGCCACATGCCGCGCCCCACGCTGGACGCGCTGCGCGCTCGTCTGCCCGGCGCGCAAGTCTTCCTCATGTATGGGCTGACGGAGGCATTCCGCTCCACCTTCCTGCCGCCAAGCCAGATCGACGCGCGTCCGGACTCGATCGGACGCGCCATCCCCAACGCCGAGATCCTGGTGCTGCGCGATGACGGCACCCCGGCCGCACCGATGGAGCATGGCGAACTCGTGCATCGCGGCCCGCTCGTCGCACTCGGCTACTGGAATGACCCGGCCCGCACGGCCGAGCGCTACAAGCCGCTGCCGCCCGGCGTGCGGGAGGCCGGGTTTCCGGTGCCGGAACTCGCCGTGTTCTCCGGTGACAGCGTCTATGCCGATGCGGAGGGCTATCTATACTTTGTCGGACGCCGCGACGACATGATCAAGACCAGCGGCTACCGGGTCAGCCCGTCCGAGGTCGAGGAGGCGATCCTCGCGACCGGCCTCGTGTCCGAGGCCGCCGCTATCGGCCTGCCGCACCCGGACCTCGGCCAGACCGTCCATGTCGTGGCGCAGCGGGCCGCCGGGCAGGACGGCCCGGCGGCGGAGATCGTCGCCGCCCTCAAGCGCGCCTGCCAGAAGGCGCTGCCGGCCTACATGCAGCCCACCAGCATCGACCTCCGCGACACCAGCCTGCCGCGCAACCCCAACGGCAAGATCGACCGCGGCGCCCTCCGCGCAGAGCGGGCGGCGTAGCTTTTTTAGCTCAGCGCATAGCTCACCAGCCGGTCCAGCGTGAAGTTTGCCGCCCCACCCGTGATGATGGGATGCGGCTTGAAGGCCGGGGTCGCGTTCAGGAACGAGCTGCTGTCCATGCTCAACAAGCCGATGATGGTTTCCGCCACGATCCGGCTGCCGACCGGGCCCAGATGCTGGCCGCCGAACATGATGCCGGGCTCGTTCGGATCCTTCGTCACGCCATAATATTCGGCCTCTCGCAGGATGTAATACCAGAGCGGGGTGTAGCCATCGATGATCTTGCCGGCCGCCGTGACCGCGTCCCGTGCCGCCTTTCGGGCCGCCACCGTGTCCTTGAAGTCCTTCTCCGTATCGCCTGGGAACGGCTTGCTGCCCAGCCTGGACGAGCCCGCGCCCCAGACGATGTCGGGCGTCATCGGCACGATCCCTAGCTGCTTCGCCACCGCCTCCCCGGACGGTAGATCCAGCAATTGCCCGCGGCGAAGGTTGCGGAACGCAAGGTTCATCAGCGCGTCGTTGTGCTTGGCCGCGGCCTCGGTCTGGAACTCGGGCAAGATAGCCAGCGGATCGGTCAGCAGCGCGTCCATGCGGTAGGATTTCTGCGGTGCCTGCACGCTTTCCCCGGACGCGGGTGGCTTCGGGATGGCGACGTTCGGCTTGATCCCGTCCAGGAAATAGCCCCAGTCGATCCCCCATTGCTGCGGCAGGGTGCCCGGGAAGCCGTTGAGGTTCAGCAATTGCTCCTGCGGCGTGGGATGCGCCGGGTCCTTGACGATGGCGAACGTCGGGATGCGCGTGCTGTCCGGCTTGTCATGCGCGGTGCCGACCAAGCGGTTCAGCGCGTAGGATGGGCGCACCATGGAGTGGCCGAACCGGAACGCGGCACCCGAAAACTCGACCGGCATATAGGCGTACGGCGCATCGAGCTTGAGGTAGTTGTTGAGCCGCGGCACCTCGCCCGCGTGCAGCACTTCGTCCACCATGCCGGGCTCGACGATGCGGTCGAGATAATCGAACACCACGACCCATTGGTAGTGCCACTGCACGATGGTGCGGGCGGCGTTGAAGCGGGCGCCCTGGTCGGCCGGGTCGATGCCGGCCCAGGCCATGAGCGCGTCATCGGCCACGACCTTGTTGTGGAATGCCATCAGCGCGCCGTGCATCTGCGAGACGATCTTGTTCTCGTCGTTGCGCTTGTCGCCCAGGATCGCCGTGTTGTCCGGCAGGCGTAAGATGTCCGCCTTCGTCCCCACCGCGGCATCTCCGTTGCCCGGCGCCGGCCCCGTGCGCAGCTTGTTACCCACATACATATACGGCTGATCCGCCGGGCCGCGGCCATACAGGTTGTCTAGGTCCAGCGCCGGCGTGCGGAAATCCACCAGCGCGTCGACATCCTCATGCTCGGCGCTCAGCGGGGTGGGGTCGAACGTGATGTCGTGATCGATGAACTGGCCGAAATAGGTGTAGCCCGCCGGAATGGTGGGATTCTCGTCCACGGTCTCGGCGGCCGTGATGGGCTTGCCCGGATCTTTCTTGATCATGGCTTTGGCGATGGTTTTCAATAGATCGTCGGACAGCTTCTGGTTGGGGGTGAGATCGAACATCTTGCCGAACCGGCCGAAAGGCTGGCCGGGAATAGAGCCGGCCACGAGGCCGCGGTTGTCCATACCGTGCATGACTTCCTCCTGTAACACGTTGCGGTTATATAACGTTACGTTACAAAAAGAAAGAGGTTAGGCCTTGGCGACCGGCGGCCGCTTGTCCAAGATGGCTCTGCGCTCCGCCGCGGTCGCGTACGGCCAGGCGGCGATGTCCGCTCCGGTCCGGCCGCAGCCCAGGCAGCGCCCATCCGGGGCGAGGGTGCACACACCAGTACAGGGAGAGTCCGGCATGGCATCGATCGTGGTTGGCATCGGCGGCTGGACCTTCGCACCCTGGCGCGGCACCTTCTATCCCAAAGGCCTGCCGCATGCCCAGGAGCTCGAGCATGCGACCCGGCAAGTCACCAGTATCGAGATCAACGGCACCTTCTACCGCACCCAGGATGCGGCCAGCTTCGCAACATGGCGGGACACCGCGCCGGACCATTTCGTGTTTTCCGTCAAGGCCGCCCGCGGCACCACGCATCTGAAGGACATGACCGAGGCCGGTGCAGCGATCGAGCGCTTTCTCGGTTCCGGCCTCACCGGCTTAGGCGCCAAGCTCGGCCCGATCCTGTGGCAGTTTCCGCACACCAAGAAGTTCGACCCGGCCGCCTTCGAAGCCTGGCTCCGCCTGCTCCCGCCGGAGCGGGACGGCGTGCCGCTCCGCCACGTGATCGAGGCGCGCCACCCGAGCTTCGCCGACCCGGCCTTCATCGCCCTCCTGCGCCAGCACGGCGTGGCGAACGCGGTCATCGAGTCCGATAAGCACAATCTGCTCGGCGATCTCACCGCCCCCTTCGTCTACGCCCGCCTCCAGCACAACGCGTCCGGAGCGGCCGAGGGCTACGACGGCACCGCACTCGACGCCTGGGCGGCACGGGCCCGCGCCTGGCGCGACGGCAAGTCCGTCACCGACCTACCGCTGCTCACCCCCGCAGCAAAGCCGATCAAGCGCGACTGTTTCATTTACTTCATCAGCGGCGACAAAGAACGCGCCCCCGACTCAGCCCGCGCGCTGCTGACCCGCTTGCAGCCAAAATAGCTGCAGCCCCCTCTCCCTCCTGGAAAGGGCTGGGGTGAGGGAAAACGACACGCGCTGGCTTGTCCGGTATGGTTGCTAGGTTCAGCGCTTGCCCTCTCCTCACACCAAAAATGCGCCTTATCGCTGAAACATATTGCATCCGACCCCGCATGCTTGAAATCTAAAGCACTGCCAACCCCCTCTCCCTCCGGGAGAGGGATGGGGTGAGGGAAACGACGCGCGCTGCCCTGTCCGGTATGGTTGCGAGGTTCAGCGCCTGTCGCCTCCCTCACCCCGGCCCTCTCCCGGAGGGAGAGGGGGAAGAAAGCGCTTCACCGCTGGAACGTATTGCAGCCGACCTGGCCTGCTTACATTGAAAGCAATGCAAGCCCCCTCTCCGTCCGGGAGAGGGTTGGGGTGAGGGAAACAACACGCGCTGGCCTGTCCGGTATGGTGGCGAGGTTCACCGCTTGCCCTCTCCTCCCACCGTGAATGCGCCTTACCGCTGAAACGTATTGCATCCGGCGATCGTGCCGCCCTGGAAGCCGGCCGTCAGCCATTGGACGCGCTGCTGCGACGAGCCATGGGTGAAGCTGTCCGGGACCACCGTGCCGCGGGATTGGCGCTGCAGACGGTCGTCGCCGATGGCGGTCGCGGTCGAGACGGCCTGCTGTAGGTCGTTCTGGTCCAAATTGTGGTGCCGGGCCTCCATCTTGTTGGCCCACACGCCCGCGAGGCAGTCTGCCATCAGCTCCGTCTTCACCGACAGCATGTTCTTCTGATCCGGGTTCTGCTCCTCCGCCGCCTGGATCTTCGGCAGCAGCCCCATGATGTTCTGCACGTGATGTCCGACCTCATGCGCGATCACGTAGGCATAAGCAAAGTCCCCGCCACCACCCAGCTTGGCCTGCATATCCTGAAAGAACGCCGTATCGAGATACAGCTTATGATCCTCGGGGCAATAGAACGGCCCCATTGCCGATTGCGCCGAACCGCAGCCGGACTGTGTCGCGCCCGAGAACAGCACCAACACCGGCTTCTCATACTGCCGGTTCGCTTGCCGCGGCAGCTCCTGTAACCAGACATCCTCCGTCTCCCCCAGGATGCGGGACACGAACACGCCCATCTGGTCGTTCGGCGCACCCTGCTGCCCGGCCTGCGTCTGCTGTCCGCGCGTGAGCTCCGTTACCTGCTCGGCCCCGCCGATCAGGGTCGCCGGGTTGATGCCGGTGACCCAGCCGATCAGCGTCAGGACCACCACGGCGCCAATGCCCAGGCCGCCGGCACCGCCCATGCCCATGCCGCGCCGGTCTTCGACGTTGCTTGACTCCCGAAGATCGTCCTCGCGCATCATTTATCCCCTTACGTGCAACACATACGCCTACCCAGCGCCTTCGTTCCAGTCCTAGCGCATGGCCGCGAACAACTGGGCCATCGCGCGCGCCCGGTGGCTGGTCGCGTGCTTCTCCGCCGGGTCCATCTCACCATAGGTGAGCCGCCCGCCGTGCGGCACGAACATCGGGTCATAGCCGAACCCGAGCGTCCCCCGCGGCGGCCAGACCGCCGTGCCGCCGGCCCGGCCCAGGAACGTCGCCGTCTCCCCATCCGGCCACGCCACCGCGATCGCGCACATGAACCAGGCCCGGCGGTCCTCGCTCCCGGCCATCTCGCGCTGCACCTGCTCCATCGCCACGGCGAAATCCTTGCCCGGCCCGGCCCAGCGCGCCGAAAGCACGCCGGGCGCGCCGCCCAGCGCCGCCACGCAGAACCCGCTATCATCCGATAGCGCCACGAGCCCGGTTCCGCGCGCCGCCGCCAGCGCCTTGATCTGCGCGTTGCCCACGAAATCCGGCGCATCCTCCACCGGCTCCGGCAGCCCAAGCTCCCCGGCGGACGTGAGCGCGATTCCGGCCGGCCGCAGCAGGTCGGCGATTTCCACGAGCTTGCCCTTGTTGTGCGTGGCCAGGACCAGCCTCGGCCCGATCGGGCGCATCTACGCCAGCGCCGCGCGCTGCAGCTCATACAGCCGCCCGGTGCCGACGCGGGCCAGGCGCATCAGCTCGGTGAACTGCGCCTCGCTGAACGGCGCCTTCTCGGCCGTCCCCTGGATCTCCACGATTCCCCCGCCGTCGGTCAGCACGAAGTTTGCGTCTGCATCCGCTTCGCTATCCTCGGCGTAGTCCAGATCGAGCACCGCCGCCCCCTCCACCAGCCCGCAGCTCACCGCCGCCACCTGCCCGATCAGCGGAGATTTCGTGATCACGTTATTGGCCTGCATCGTCCGGAACGCGAGGCTGAGTGCCACCCAGGCGCCGGTGATGCTGGCGCAGCGCGTGCCGCCATCGGCGTTCAGCACGTCACAATCGAGCGTCACCGTGCACTCCCCCATCGCCGCCCGGTCCACCACGGCGCGAAGGCTGCGCCCGATCAGGCGTTGGATCTCCTGCGTCCGTCCGGACTGCTTGCCGCGGGCCGCCTCCCGGTCGCCGCGGGTGTGGGTGGCGCGCGGCAGCATGCCGTACTCGGCCGTGACCCAGCCCAGCCCCTTGTTCTTCATAAACCCCGGCACCCGCCCCTCGACACTGGCGGTGCACAGCACCTCCGTCCCGCCCATGCGGATCAGGCACGACCCCTCGGCATGGTGGGCGAAGCCCGTGGTAAAGCTCACGTCCCGCAGGATGTCCGCGGCTCGTCCGGAAGGGCGCATGGTGCTGTCCTTGATTTTGGCGCCATATAGCCCGGCATGACTCCCTTCCGCAAAGCCGCATGAACCCGGTCTTGATGCCCCCCGGGCTCGATCCGCGCTCGGCCGCGGTGTTGCGTGAGATCGTGGAGCAGTATGTCGCCACCGGGGAGCCGGTCGGCAGCCGCACGTTATCCCGCCGCCTGCCGATGGCGCTGTCCCCGGCCACCATCCGCAATGTCATGTCGGACCTCACCGACGCCGGGCTGCTGTTCGCGCCGCACACCAGCGCCGGCCGGCTGCCGACGGAGCGGGGCCTCCGCCTGTTCGTGGACGGCCTGCTGCAGTTCGGCAGCCTCGATGAAACCGAACGCGAAGCCATCAGCCTGGCGCTCGAAGCGCGAGGCCGTAGCCTGGAAGATACGCTCGCCGAAGCGAGTACTATGTTGGCTGGGCTGGCGGGCGCCGCCGGACTGGTGCTCGCGCCTAAATCGGACGGGGCGGTCCGGCACATCGAATTCGTGCCGCTCGGCCCCGGGCGCGCCTTGGTCATCCTGGTGGGTGCCGATGGCGGCGTTGAAAACCGCGTGATCGAGACCCCGCCCGGCCTGCCACCCTCCGCCTTGGTGCAGGCCGGCAACTATTTGAACGCCCGGCTTTCCGGCAAGTCGCTGGCCGAATTACGCCGGGCCGTCGGTACGGACATGGCAGAGGATCGCACGCAGCTCGATGCGCTCACGTCCCAGGTCGTGGAGGCCGGGCTTGCCACCTGGACCGGGGAGGGCCGCGGCGGTTCGTTGATCGTGCGTGGTCAGGCACGCCTATTGTCCGAGGTCACGCAGATCGAGAACCTGGCCGCCATCCAAACCCTGTTCGAACGGTTGGAACGCCAGGAAACCATGCTGCGTTTGCTGGAGCTGGCGGAGGCATCGGACGGCGTGCGAATCTTCATCGGCGCCGAGAGCGGCCTGTTCGGCGCCGGCGGCGTCAGCATGGTAGTGGCACCGGCGCGGAACGAAGCAGACCGTATCGTCGGCGCCATCGGCGTGATCGGCCCGACCCGGATCAACTACGGCCGGATAATACCGGTCGTGGATTACACGGCCCGCGTTATTGGCCGATTGTTAGGCTGATCACTTTCCGTCATTACCGTTCGTCCACGCGCAACGTACGGTGTCACGCTCCGTTAAGATGGTTGAATGGTTCAACTCCCGGTTAATCAATGTCCCCAGCTGCGAGAAACTGCTTATTACTAGTCGAGGACGATGAACTCGTCCGGATGACCGTCGCCCTCATGCTCGAAGATGACGGCTTCGGCGTGGTCGAAGCTGCCAATGCAGGTGAAGCACTTCGCCTGATCAAAGGCGGGTTGGTGGCCGCCGTCCTGGTCACGGATGTGGACCTCGGCGCCGGGCCAAGCGGGGTCGAACTGGCCGATGACTTGCGCGCGCTGCAACCCGAGATCGGCATCGTCTTCATTACCGGACGCCCGGCCTCCATCGGTGCCCGGGTCGCTAAGCCGAATGAGGCCGTGCTGCCGAAGCCGTTCCAAGGCGCCGACCTGTCCCGCCTCGTCCGCTGCGTCACGGGCGGCTAGGAACCCGGCCTCCAACCTCGCGTTCCCCGGCTAATGCTGGAGAGGATGGCCACGATGCGTACGGTATTGCTCGTTCTGACGGTTCTCGGTGGGCCCGCTTACGCTGCCACTGACTATATCGCCCCCGGCACCCCCTCGACCATTGGCCGTAGCGGGTCCGTCCTCGGTTCGGCGCCCGGTGCGCCCGTTCCAGCCCCGCGCGGCTCCATGAGCACCTTCGGCTTGCCGGAAGCGAGCCCTAAACCATCCGCCTCCCCCGCCCCCTCGCGCGGCGCCAATAGCTTCAGCCTGAACGAGGCCAAGCAGCGGATCGAGGCTGGCGGCTTCAAGGACGTAAGCGGACTAGCCAAGGACAACAACGGCGTGTGGCGCGGTAGAGCCATCAAGGCCGGCCAGCCTATCACCGTTTACTGCGATTTCCAGGGAAATGTTGGAACGTTATAGCAGCCGCCCAAGCAGGAACCTGGGCGGGTGTTAGCCGGCAAGCTTCTCGCATTCTCCCGAAAGGCGGCCAGGCTCTGGTAATATCAGCGCTCCCCGGGTGCGCCTGAGCAAGCCGGCGCGGGCCAGCAGCGATAATTCACGTGAAACGGTCTCCCGCCGGGCACCGATCAAGCTGGCCAGCACCTCATGGGTTGGCGGCGGGCTCACGGCCCGCGTGCCATCTGGACGTGGCCGGCTCAGCCGCAGCAGTTCCGCGGCGATCCGGGCGCGGGTCGGAAGCGAAGTGTGCTCCAGCAGCCGCCGGTTCTGCAGCCGGACCCGCTCGCTCAGCATCCGCAAGAGCCGCAACATGACCGGCGGGGAACTCAGCATCAGATCGCGGAATACCCCGCCGGGCAGAGCGAAAAGCGTGCTGTTGACCAACGCCTCGGCCCGCGCGGACCGCGGCGCGCCATCCAGCGCCGCCATCTCCCCCATCAACTCACCGGCCTGCAGATCGCCCAGTATCTGTGTGCGTTCCCCATCCACCGTCCGGACCATGACGCGGAGCTGACCGTGGATCAGGAAGAACACCTCGGTGGAGCGGTCCTCGAAATCGACGACCATCTGTCCACCTTGCACCTGAACCAAGCGGGCATGCCGGGCCCAAGGCATCAGCGCGGAGGGCGCGATGCCAGCCAGGAAAGGATGAGCCGCCAACAAGCCGGCATCGGATTTTGTAAACCCATTCATAACGGTGCGCTAGCAGAACGAAGACCGGCCCGATACTAAATTCTAGGACAGGTCGTTACGAAACTGCACTGTGATCACCATCACTGCGGCAACCCGGGCTCACGCGTATCCAGCCTCCAGGGCCCGCACCGGACTTCCGTCCATGCCGGTCTCAAATGGGAGATGGATCATGAACAACACTTTCAGCCTGGCCTTGGCCCTGACCCTCCTCGCAACACCGGTCATGGCCGGGGAAGGCAGTGGCGACCCGTTCACCTTTCGCGCCGCACCTCAGCTCAGTGCTGGCGCGTCTGTCACGGCGGACACGTCGTCCGACGCGTTCCCTTCGCTGACCGGCAACACGGTCGGGCCGTCGGCGCTGGCTAGCCTCACGCCCGGCACCGGCTCCGAAACACCAGTGCAAACGGCGGCCTCGCTGCCGCCGCGCGCTGGTGAGGGAACGGTCGCCTTCGTCCAAGCCGCCCGCGTCAACCGCGCCCTTGCCAGCCGCGCCGCGCGGGTGCGCGTGACGGATACGATGCAGGCTATGCGCTGACCGGATTGTCCTTTGCGTGGCCGCTACGGACAAGCGGCCACGCAATCGACGCATCGCCACATTGACCGTTTGAAGAGTCTGGCTAGGTATTCATCGCGTCGAAGAAGTCCTGATTGGTCTTGCTGTATTTCAGCTTGTCCAACAGGAAGTCCATCGCGTCCGTCATACCCATCGGGCCCAGTATCCGGCGCAGCACCCACATCTTGGATAATGTGCTGCGCTCCACCAACAGCTCTTCCTTCCGGGTGCCAGACTTGGTGATGTCGATCGCGGGAAAAGTACGCTTGTCGCTCAGCTTGCGGTCCAGGATGATTTCACTGTTGCCGGTGCCCTTGAACTCTTCGAAGATCACCTCGTCCATCCGGCTGCCGGTATCGATCAGCGCGGTGGCGATGATCGTGAGGCTGCCGCCTTCCTCGATGTTGCGGGCGGCGCCGAAAAAGCGCTTGGGGCGCTGCAGCGCGTTCGCGTCCACGCCGCCCGTCAGCACCTTCCCGCTGCTGGGGACGACGGTGTTGTAGGCCCGGGCCAGGCGGGTGATGCTGTCCAGGAGTATTACCACGTCGCGCTTATGCTCCACCAGGCGCTTGGCTTTTTCCAACACCATCTCGGTCACGGCGACGTGCCGGGTCGCGGGTTCGTCGAAGGTGCTGGCGACGACTTCGCCCTTCACCGTGCGGGACATGTCCGTCACCTCCTCGGGCCGCTCATCGATCAAGAGGACGATGAGGAACACCTCGGGGTGGTTGGCGGAGATCGCCGTAGCGATGTTCTGCAGCATCACGGTCTTACCCGTCCTGGGCGGGGCCACGATCAGCGCGCGCTGACCCATGCCGATCGGGGCGATCAGGTCGATCACGCGGGGCGTCATGTCCTTGCCCGGTCCCTTGGCGACGGAGACGAAGTTCTCCACCTCCATCTTCAGCTTCCGCTCGGGATAGAGCGGGGTCAGGTTGTCGAAGTTGATCCGGTGCTTGACGGCGTCCGGCGGCTCGAAATTGATGGTGTTGACCTTCAGCAGCGCAAAATACCGCTCGCCATCCTTGGGCGCCCGGATCTGCCCCTCGACGGTATCGCCGGTGCGCAGCGCGAAGCGGCGGACCTGGTTGGGGCTGATGTAGATGTCGTCGGGGCCCGGCAGGAAGTTGGCCTGGCTGCTGCGTAAGTAGCCGAAGCCGTCTGGCATGATCTCAAGCGTCCCTTCGCCGTAAACGGCTTGGTCGCTATCGGCCAGGTTCTTGAGGATCGCGAACATCATATCCTGCTTTCGCAGGCTGGACGCGTTTTCAATTTGGAGAGATTCGGCGAAGCTCAGAAGATCGGCCGGTGCTTTGGCCTTGAGTTCGGCGAGATGCATGAGGTCGCCTCGATACTGTAGTGTGGTGGGGTCCAGGGTCGCGCTGAAAGCGGCGCCGGCCGATGGTCCTTTGAGGGGAGTGGAACCGGGCCGAATGGCCGCGCGCTCCGAAGGGTGGCCCGGCCAAGACCGTTCCGGCACGACAACTGGCACTTACGAACGGGTTGGTCAAGCCCCCACCATCCGCCATCGCAAGTCCATGACCAAGGTCCGCACCCGGCGTGCCGTCCTTCGGCAAGCTCGGCACCAACGGGCGATGGGCCGCACAGCCGCGCGGCGCACCGTGCTCATACCCAGTTCTCATCCCGTCAGTCCTGAGCCCATCAAAGGGCGGCGCCCAGCAGCACGTCCTCGAATGAACTCAGGATTACCGCGCAAACCGCCCATGGCCGTCTAGAACGGCTTCACGATCACCATGATGACCGCAACCAGCATCAGGACTGTCGGCACCTCATTGGCGACCCGATAATACTTGTGGCTCTTCTGGTTACGGTCCTCCAGGAACTGCCGCCGCCACTTGCCCATCGCACCCTGGAACCCGGTCATCAGAAGGACGGCCGTGAACTTCACATACCACCAATTGAACGTGGACCAATCCACGACGCCCGGCGTCAAAACCAGCAAAGCGCCAAACAGCCAGGTGCTGACCATGGCCGGTAGCATGATCTGCTTCAGCAACCGGCGCTCCATCACCTTGAACCGCTCGCTCTCCATCGACCCACGCGGCAAAGCGCAGTGATAGACAAAGAGCCGCGGCAGATAAAAAATGCCGGCCATCCAGGCAATGACGGAAATGACATGGAACGCCTTTACCCACGGATACACGCTCAGCAGCGGCGTCATGCTGCCCGGCGCCGCGCCAGCCGGACCTGCTCGATCACCTCATCCATGGACCGTATCGGCCGCGCACCTAGCGCTTCAAGCACAGCGCCATCGCCCATCACGTCCAACCCCAACACCTGCATGCCCGCGGCGATCGCAGCCCGGGTGCCGGGCACGCTATCCTCCACCACCAGGCACAACGCCGGCGCGACCCCCTCCGCGGCGGCGGCGGCCAAGAACACATCCGGCGCCGGCTTGCCCGCCTTCACGTCCCGCGCGCTATGCAGCCGCCCGGCCACCAGCGCCGACAGGCCAGTGCGGGCGAACTTTGCCGCCATCTCCTCGTGGGACGAGTTGGACGCCACGCGGTAGGGCAGCCCCAATGCCGCCACCGCCTCGATCGCTTCCCGGGCGCCAGGCATCAGCACGCTCTCATTCGATAGCCGCTCGACCAGCTTGCCCCGCAGCGTCTCGATCCAGCCCGGCGGCACCGGCTGGCCCAGATGCGCCTCGATCACCGGGGGCATGTCGGACAAGCGGTAGCCCATGAATAGGGCCATGCTCTCATGCCCGGTCATGGGCCAGCCCAGGGCGGTGATCTCCTCCGCACACACCTGGTTGGCCAGGGCCTCGCTGTCGATCAGCACGCCGTCACAGTCGAAGATCACCATCTCGACCGGCGGAAGCGTCACGATACCAGGTCCCGCACCGCCGCCGGGGTCATGACGGTTGCCGGACCCGGCGCCCCCGCCCGGGCATGAGGGCAATCCGCATGCGGCTTGGGACAAGTACGGCCACCGACGAAGCTGCACAGGCCCGGCCCCCGCCCCAGCGTCGCCCGCACCAGCTCAGCCAGTGCCTCGATGAAGCCGGGATCGCTGTTCTGGGCCGGGGCACGGAAATAGCCTGGCACCCCCTCATGCTCGGCCAGCTCGCGATATTCTACGTCCAGCTCCACAAGCGTCTCCGAATGCTCGGACACGAACGCGATCGGCACGACCAGGATGGCGGTCTTGTCATGCGCCGCCCGCTCGATCTCATGCTCCGTGCTAGGATCGATCCATTTCTGCGGCGTCGCGCGGGATTGGTAGCAGGTCGTGTGATCCAGGTCCGGCACATCCATCAGCCGCGCCACCATCGCCACCGTCCGCTCGACCTGGAATTGGTACGGATCCCCCGACTTGATGATGCTCTCCGGCAGTCCGTGCGCCGAGAATAGCACGCGCAGGCCCGTCCCGGCCGGCAGCGCCGCCCGCGCCTCGTCATACGCGTGCCGGACCGCCTTGGCCGTGGCACGGCAGTAGCCGGGGTCCGAATGGTAGCAGCATAGGGTAGAAGTTGGTTTCACCAGCCCCGCCTGCGCCGCCGCCTCCCGCCACGCGGTCAGGCTGCTACCGGTCGTGGTCGTGCTGTATTGTGGATACAGCGGGATCAGCACCACCTCATCCGGATCCCACGCCTTCACGTCCCGTGCCGCGGCGATGCTGAACGGATGCCAGTAGCGCATCGCCACAAAACAGCGCGCGTCCATGTCCGGCAATGCCGCCTCGAGTGACCGCGCCTGCTCCTCCGTCAGCTCCAGCAGTGGCGACTTGCCGCCCAGAATGGCGTAGTTGGCGGACGCCGCCTTGGTCCGGGCCAGCGCAATGATCCGCGCCAGCCACGGACGCACGAAGAACGGCACCCGCAATATCGCCGGGTCTTTGAACAGATTGACTAGGAACGGACGAACCGAGGAGGGTTGGTCGGGCCCGCCCAGATTGAACAGTACGATAGCGATCTTACGGTGCGGCATAGGCTTCAACTTGGCCGAAAAGCTGGGACCGTCAAGCCGCGCGCAGCATCTTCACCAACGCCTCGACGTGTTCCGGTGGGGTCTGCGGGACGATGCCGTGGCCCAGATTGAAGATGTGGGGGCGGCCGCGCACCCCGGCCAGGACGCGCGCCACCTCGGTGCCGAGCGCTTCACCGCCAGCAACCAGGGCGAGCGGATCCAGATTGCCCTGCGTCGCGATCCGGCCCGGCACCAGCCCGGTGGCCAGACCCAGCTCCGCCCCGGTATCCAGCGCCACGCCATCCACCCCGGTCTCCGCCGCATACCGCCCGACCAGCACGCCCGCCAGGCGGGGAAAGCCGATGACCGGCAGGCCGGGGTGCCGGGCCCGGAGCGCATCCACGATCCGCTTTGTGGGCGCAATCACATACCGCTCGAACAAAGACGGGGACAGCACGCCGGCCCAGCTATCGAACAGCATCACCACCTCCGCCCCCGCATCGACCTGGGCGGACAGATACTCGACGGACGCCAGGGCCAGCGTATCGATCAGCCCGCCGAATAGCACCGGGTCACGGTGCGCCATGCCGCGAACCAGGGCAAAGTCCTTGGATCCGCCGCCCTCGACCATGTAGCACGCCACAGTGAACGGGCTGCCGGCGAAGCCGATGAGCGTCGTCTCCGGCGGCAGGCCCGCCTTGGTGCGGCGGACGGTCTCGAGAATGGGCGTAATCGCGCCCGCCACCCGGGACGGATCCAGCGCCGCCACGTCTTGCACAGATGTAAGGCGCGGCAGCACCGGCCCCTCGCCCTCTTTGAACGCCAAGCCATACCCCAGCGCCCAGGGCAGCATCAGGATGTCGCTGAACAAGATAGCCGCGTCGAAGCCGTAGCGGCGGATGGGCTGTAGCGTCACCTCGGCCGCCAGCTCCGGCATGGTGCACAGGCTAATGAAATCGCCGGCACGCGCGCGGACCGCCCGGTACTCCGGCAGGTAGCGCCCGGCTTGACGCATCAGCCACATCGGCGGGGGCCATACCGCCTCACCCGCCAACACACGCAGCACGGCCTTCGTCATCGAACACCCTTCTATAAAGAAAGCTTAAGAGAGTCTTAAGGGGAGGTAGAAGGACCCTGTGGACATTGTGGTACCCCGTAACTGCCGGGTTGCACGCGGGATGTCCACAGTGCCGGACCAGGGCTAAGCACTTGTCTGTCCGAACGATTTCGAGTTCATCCCCAGCCCAGCCATCCCAATCCCACTCACGATCCCGTGTATCACGGAGTCGCGAGATCATCCCCGCTCACCGCTGTTCCGGTTGCGACTTTGGCTGACAGGCCGGGTTATCCACGCTATCCCTGCAATATGGACGAGCGCATCAACCTCCACCTCGTATCCGACGCTACCGGCGAGACGCTCAACAGCATCGCCCGCGCCACCGTGTCGCAGTTCGAGCAGGTGCACATCACCTATCACCGCTGGAGCCTGATCCGCACCCGCTTCCAGCTTCACCGCGTCCTAGAAGGGATCGAGGCCGAGCCCGGCCCGGTGCTGTCGACGGTCATCGACAAGGCGCTCAGCAGCGACCTCGAAACCACCTGCCTCCGCCTCGGTGTCGCCGTCGTGAACGTGCTGGACCCGGTGCTGGCCATGCTGCAGGAGCATATCGGCATCCAGGCCCAGGCCCGCCCGGGGCGGCAATACGTGCTCGACGCCGACTATTTCCGCCGTATCGACGCCATGCACTTCGTCCTCGCCCATGACGATGGCCAGGCGCAGGCCGGCATCGCCTCGGCCGACGTCGTGCTGGTGGGCGTGTCACGCAGCAGCAAGACACCGACCTCGTTCTACCTGGCCAACCGCGGTATCAAGGCCGCCAACGTCCCGCTAGTGCCCGGCACGCCGGACCCACCAGGGCTGGCCACGCCCGCCTGCCCCATCATCGGCCTCACGCTC
This sequence comes from Acetobacteraceae bacterium, assembly GCA_965246925.1. Lineage (GTDB taxonomy): Bacteria > Pseudomonadota > Alphaproteobacteria > Acetobacterales > Acetobacteraceae > JANPPS01. Next base: position 1,410,282 of record OZ251994.1, read on the forward strand.
GACCCAGCCGCCCTCATCGAGATCCGCCGCCACCGCCTCAAGCTCATCGCCGCCGGCACCGAGACCGGGCACGTCCGCGCCGATCAGGGCGATTACGTGGACGAGGAGACCGTCCGGGCCGAGCTGCTCTGGGCCCGCCGCCTCTGCACCCGCCGCGGCTGGCCCGTCATCGACGTGACCCGGCGCAGCATCGAGGAGACGGCGGCCACCGTCATCCAGCTCATGGACGCGTGGCACGACCGGCGGCGCAAGACGGCCGGTTGAAGCAGGGCGGATGATTCTCGCCAGCCAGTCCACCTCCCGCGCCGCCCTGCTGCGCGCCGCCGGCGTCCCATTCACGGCGCAGCCCGCCTATATCGATGAGGCTGCCGTCAAACAAGAATGCTGGGCCGCCGGCATCACCGCCCCCGACACCGCCGTCCGCCTGGCCCAGTACAAAGCACGCCGCGTCACCCCGCCCATAAGCGAGCTGGTGCTGGCCGCCGACCAGCTATTGGTCTGCGATGGCGCCTGGTTCGACAAGCCGCCCACCCTCAACGCGGCACGGGATCAGTTGCTAGCTCTCCGCGGACGCACGCATGAACTCGTCACCGCCACCGTGCTGTTCCGTGACGGGGCCGAAATCTGGCGCAACGTCACCACCCCCAGGCTCCACATGCGCCCATTCAGCAGCACTTTCCTGGACACCTACCTGGCCGAGGAGAACGACGTGCTGCTCACCACCGTCGGCGCCTACCGGCTGGAAGGGCTCGGCATCCACCTGTTCGATCGCATCGAGGGCGAGCACAGCGCCATCCTCGGCCTACCGCTGCTCCCACTGCTCGGCTTCCTGCGGGAGGCCGGCGGCGCGTCCGGGGTGTTGCAGGCCTGAACGAATACGGCGAAAACAGCGTCAGCGGAGGGCGGGAACGATGGCAGTCAACAAAGTATATAAGGACGCAGCCGATGCATTGGCCGGCGTGCTGAAGGACGGTATGACCATCATGGCCGGCGGCTTCGGCCTTTGCGGCATTCCCGCCGTGCTGATCAAGGCGATCCGCACCAGTGGCGTGAAGGACCTGACGTGCATCAGCAACAATGCCGGTATCGATGACGCCGGACTCGGCATCCTGCTGCAGACGCGCCAGATCCGTAAGATGATCAGCTCCTACGTCGGTGAGAACGCCACTTTCGCCAAGCAGTACTTGGCCGGCGAGCTCGAGATCGAATTCAATCCCCAGGGCACGCTCGCCGAACGCATCCGTGCCGGCGGCGCCGGGATCCCAGCCTTCTACACCCGCACCGGCGTCGGCACCCTGATCGCCGAGGGCAAGGACGTCCGGGAATTCGACGGCCAGAAATACGTGATGGAACGCGGCCTCACTGCGGACCTCGCGGTCGTGCACGCCTGGCGCGGCGATACCGAGGGCAACCTCGCCTACCGCATGACGGCGCGCAATTTCAACCCGATCATGGCCACCGCGTCCCGCATGACGGTCGCCGAGGTCGAGCATATCGTCCAGCCCGGCGAGATCGACGGTGACGCCATCATCACCCCCGGCATCTTCGTACAGCGCATGATCGAGGTGCGCGACCCCGTGAAACGGATCGAACAGCGCACCGTGCGTCAGAAGGTAGGAGCATAGACATGGCCTGGACCCGCGACGAAATGGCCGCCCAGGCCGCGCACGAACTTACGGATGGCATGTACGTGAACCTCGGGATCGGCATCCCGACCTTAGTCGCCAATCACATCCCGCCGGGCATCGACGTGCAGCTGCATAGCGAGAACGGCATGCTCGGCATCGGCGCCTTCCCGTTCGAAGGCGAGGAGGACGCCGACCTCATCAACGCCGGCAAGCAGACCGTGACCGAGCTGCCCACCACCAGCTTCTTCGACAGCGCCGCGAGCTTCGCCATGGTGCGCGGCGGCCACATCGCCATCAGCATCCTGGGCGCGCTCCAGGTGGCCGAAAACGGTGACCTCGCGAACTGGATGATCCCTGGTAAGATGGTGAAGGGCATGGGCGGCGCCATGGATCTGGTCGCCGGCGTGCCGCGCGTGGTCATCCTGATGGAGCACACTGCCGGCGGTAAGCCCAAGCTGCTCAAATCCTGCACCCTACCCCTCACCGGCACCGGCGTGGTCAACCGCGTCGTCACCGAACTCGGCGTCTTCGACGTTTCCCGCCCCGGCATCTCGGTCGTGAACTTAGCCCCCGGCATCTCCCTCGAAGAAGTCCGCAGCAAAAGCGAGGCCGAAATCAGAAGCTAACGACTCGAAGGGCGGCACCGTCCAGGCCGTCCTCCGACAAGCCCAGGCGTGTAGGGGCGCTTCAACCTACCAAGTCATCCAACCATACCCTTAAGCGGTATCCCCGCGTCCGCAAGCATCAACGGATCGATCACCAGGCCCTCAGCCACCAACCGCTTACCCTGGATGAAATCCCGCGGCGCATTCACGCAATCCAATGCCACCACACGCCCATTGCTGAGATAGACAACCGAAAAACTGCGCTCCGCCATCTCACCCCTGGCCAACGCCATGTCATGCCCATGAGACAGCCCGATCGTCTGTAACTTAAGATCGTATTGGTTGGACCAAAACCAGGGGACCGCGTCATACGCCGCCGCCTGGCCGACGATGGACCGGGCCACCACACCAGCCATATCAGCCGCATTCTGCACCGACTCCAGCCGGATCGGCGCCCCCGGCGCATACCGGTTGTGATGCAGCGCGCAATCCCCCAACGCCCAGATATCCGGCAACGACGTCCGGCCCGCCGCATCCACCAGCACGCCGTTTCCCCCGTCCGCGCCCGCCGCCAGCAAAGGCCCCACCGCGGGCACGATGCCGATCCCCACGATCACCATCTCGGCCGCGATCACCTCACCCCCCGCCAGCCGCACGCCGCTCGCGCGCCCGTCCCGCCCCAGGATGCACTCGACCGTAGCACCCAGCCGGATATCCACCCCCTCCGCCCGGTGCGCGGCCTCGAAGAACCTTGACAGCGCCGCCCCCGCCACCCGCGCCAGCACGCGGTCCAGCGCCTCCAGCACCGTGACCGCCTTCCCCAGCTTCCGCAGCACCGCCGCCGCCTCGAGCCCGATATACCCGCCGCCGATCACCGCGACCCTCCTCACGGACCCCAGCTCCGCCATCACGAGGTCCACATCCGCCCGGCTCCGGACCGAGTGCACGCCGGCCAAATCATGCCCGGCGCAGCCCATCCGCCTCGCATGGCCCCCAGCCGCCCAGACCAGCCGCCCATACCCGATGGTCTCGCCCGCCCCAATCGTGTCGCCCGCTCCGGTCGTGACCGTGTGCGCCGCCGGATCCACCGCGGTCACCCGCGTGCCGGTCAGCATGGCGATCTCCCGCTGCGCCCAGAACGCGGGCGGGCGGATCAGGATACGCTCGAACCCCTTCTCCCCCGCCAGATACTCCTTCGACAACGGCGGACGCTCATACGGCAGCTCCGGCTCCTCACCGATCAGGGCGACCGAGCCCGCGAACCGATGCTGCCGCAGCGCGGCCGCCGCCTGCGCCCCCCCGTGCCCGGCGCCCACGATCACGACGTCGTACTGCGCGCGGGCCGGCACCTAATCCTCGGGCGCCACGGTCACCCGCAGCCCGTCCAGCCCGGCGGCGAAGATAATCTGACACGACAGCCTGGACTCCGGACGCCGGAAGCCGGAGCTGTCCAGCAGCTCGTCCTCCTCCGGCGACATCGGCGGCAACCCGGCCGCATCGACGTAAATGTGGCACGTCGCACAGGACCGGCTGCCGCCGCACAGCGCCAGCAGGTCGTCGATCCCGCCATTGCGGATCACCTCCATGACCGAAAGGCCGGGGGCACTCTCGATGGCGTGCTCCGCGCCATCCCGCGTCGTCACATGCAGCTTGGGCATCACCGGACCTTACCTTGGGGCGGCCATCGAAGACGAAGACGCGCATCGCCGCAAGCCACATGGCGATAATCCGTTAGACAGCGCCCCGTCCGCCCGCCTAGCGTATTGATCCCCCCTCAAGGACGCCAACCGAGGAGCCAGCCACAGCGATGCCACGGTTCCATAGCTTCTCGCTCACGGCGGACGCTGGACCGCAGGCGCCCCATACCGGCGCCGGTCACGCGGCGCTGCCGGACATCTCCGACCTCATCGCCCGGCTCCGCTTCCTGCCGCATGAGGGCCAGGTCTGGCTGGACGATCAGCGCGTCGTCATCCTGAACCTCGACGCCCTGATCGCGCTCCGCCGTGAACTGGTGGAGGCGTTAGGCCCGCACCGCGCCCGCGAAGTCCTGTTCCGCATGGGCCACGCCGCCGGCAGCCGCGAGGCGATGATCGCGCTGAAGGTCCGGGCGGACCGGCCCGAGATCGACGCCTTCCTCGTCGGCCCGCAGCTGCACGCGCTCCGCGGCGAGGTGTTCGTGGAACCAGTGCGGATCGAAGCCGATCAGCGCACCGGACGCTATTTCAGCGAACTCATCTGGCGCCATTCCGCCGAAGCCGAGTGCCACGTCGCCTGCTTCGGCAGCAGCTCGGAGCCGGTCTGCTGGATGGAGATCGGCTACGCCTCCGGCTACACCAGCGCCGTCATGGAGCGGCCAATCGTCTTCCGGGAGGTCGAGTGCGTGGCCTGCGGCGACCCGACCTGCCGCATCGTCGGACGCCCGGCCGAGGAATGGCCCGCCGACGCCGACATCGTGCGCATGCCGCACGCCTCCCTCATGGCGCGCGCCGCCGGGCCGCTCAGCGACGCGCCGGCCGGGCTGGTCGGCGCGTCACCCGGTTTCCTCGGCGCATGGCACCTGCTGAAACGGGTGGCCCCCATGAACACGACCGTGCTGCTGCAAGGCGAGACCGGCGTCGGCAAAGAACTGTTCGCCCGCGCCCTGCACGACTACGGTCCCCGCGCACAGAAGCCCATGCACGCCGTCAATTGCGCCGCGATCCCCGAGACCCTGATCGACGCCGAATTGTTCGGCGTCGAACGCGGCGCCTTTACCGGCGCCGGTCAGTCCCGGCCCGGCTGGTTCGAAACCGCGCACGGCAGCACGCTGTTCTTGGACGAGATCGGCACCCTGAGCCTGATCGCCCAAGCCAAGCTGCTGCGTGTGCTACAGGATGGCAGCTTCAGCCGGGTCGGCAGCACGGTCGTCCGAAGGGTGGACGTCCGCGTGGTCTGCGCCACCAATGCCGACCTCGAGGAGAAGGTGGCCGCGGGTGAGTTCCGCAACGACCTGCTGTATCGCCTCAATGTATTCCCGATCCACGTCCCGGCCTTGCGGGACCGCCGCGCGGATATCGCGCCGCTCACCAAGTATTTCCTCGATTCCTACAATCAACGCACCGGGCGCAACATCACCGGATTCACCGAACGCGCCGTGGACGGCCTGTTGTTGTACGAGTTCCCCGGTAACGTCCGCCAATTACAGAACATGATCGAGCGCGCGGCCATCCTCACCCCGGATAACGAGCCGATCGACGCGCTGCATCTATTCCACCGCAACCACCAGCCCCGCCACGCCTTCCTCACCCCAGCCGTCACCGGCGGCCTGTCCCACAAGGAGGGGCCGCAGCCGGCCGACGCCGGCCCGCTCGCCTCGCTCGAGGCCAAGATGATCCGGGACACCCTCCAGGCCGCCGGCGGCAACATCTCCGTCGCCGCCCGCAGCCTCGGCCTTACCCGGGCCAAGCTCCGCTACCGCCTCCGCAAGCTCGACGCGCACTGACCGGGCCCGAAGCTGGCTCAAATCATCCAGTTCACCCCGGCACCTGGCCACTATGAGCCACTCCATGATATTCCGTGCCGCTACGCCCTTGACATTGCTGGCACCGTCCCGGCGGCACGCTTCCTGCTGTGTCCTCCGTCACACCGGCCCGCCAATGGCGCCGGGTCAACGGAGGAGCAGCCCATGAATGTGATCAACAACGTCGCCCTCGACGCCCATCCATCGCGGTCCCTGATGTCCAACCCGATCGGCCGGCCCATGAGTTCGCTGTTCGAGGCCGAGGGCCCGGACCTCGAGATCATCGACCGCGCCCGCCGCCTCCGTCCCCTGATCCGGGAGCACGCCAAGGCCAGCGAGGACAACCGCCGCGTGGCCGAGCCGGTGATCCAAGCCCTGCAGGACGCCGGGCTGTTCCACATCTCCATCCCCAAGCGCCTGGGCGGCCTGGGCGCCAACTTCCGCACCTTCATCGAGACCACGGCCGAGATCGCGCAGGCCGATGGCGGCACCGCCTGGGCCGTCTCGCTGCTGAACGTCTGCACCTGGTTCGCCACCCTGTTTTCCGACAAGGCGCAGCAGGAAGTGTTCGGCGCCACCCCCGGCGCCCGCGTCTGTGGCATCTTCACCCCGCCGCAGATCAACGAGCGTGTGTCCGAAGGCGTGGACGGCGGCCTCCGCGTCACCGGTGAATGGGCCTACGCATCCGGCTCCAACCACGCGGACTGGGCCGTGCTGGGCCTGAAGCTCGGTGACAACCCGGACGGCTCGCCCATCATGGGCCTGGGCCTGATCCCGATGTCCGACCTCACCATCAAGGACACCTGGCACGTCGCCGGCATGCGCGCGTCCGGCAGCAACACGCTGTGCGCCGATAACGTGTTCGTGCCGCAGCACCGCATCCAGCCCTATTTCGACATGGCCAACGAGGACTATCTCCGCACCCCGTCCGAGGAAAACAGTGACTTCGCCTCGTTCATCCCGGTGGCGGAGATCATCCTGGCCGGCCCCCAGCTCGGCCTGGCCCGCGCCGCGATCGACCATACCATCGACAAGGGCGGTAAGAAGGCCGTCGCCTACACCGTCTTTACCGAGGCCCGGCAATCCGCCGCGCATCAGATCGAACTGGCCGAGGCCGTGTCGCAGGCCGACCAAGCCTGGCTCCTGCTGGCCCGCGCCGCCGCCGATATCGACGCCGCCGCCGCCCGGCGGGAAAAGCTCGGCATGCTCACCCGCGCCCGCATCCGCATGGACACCGGCACCGCCGCCAAGCTATGCCGGGAATCGATCAACCGCCTGCTGAGCGTGAACGGCGCCGCCAGCTTCGCCAACGTCAACCCGCTGCAGCGCATGTGGCGCGACAGCGAAATCTCGAGCCGCCATGCCTTCGTGATGCCCGAGGTCGCCGCCCTGGTCTATGGCCGCACCCTCTTCGGCATCGAGGAGATCGTGCAGCCCTTCTGAGCATCAAACGCTGTCAGTCAAATAAAAACGGAGCGGTCCCATCCGGGATCGCTCCACCATACTCGAGAAGCGCTGGTCGAACCGGCCGAACGGGGGAAACAATGCTGAGCACCATCAACGCCATCGACCTCGACATGTATGCCGATGAGAACCTGCTCCACCCCTATCCCCACTACCAGCGCCTGCGTGACTTGGGCCCCCTCGTCTTCCTCACCAACCTGAACATGTACGTCGCCGCCCGCTACCGGGACGTGAAGGAGATCCTGTCCCGCCCGGACGTGTTCATCTCCGGCAACGGCGTCATGATGAATGACACCGTGAACGACGCCTTCAAGGGCGGTATCGGCCTCTGCACGGACGGCGAAGACCATAAGCGCATCCGCCGGGTCGAATCCCGCCCGCTCAACCCCCGCACGCTCCGCGAACTGCGCGACACCATCACGCAGGAGGCGGACGCCATCGTGGACCGCCTCGCCGCCCGCCAGCGCTTCGACGCCGCGACCGAACTCGCGCAGCACCTCCCGCTGGCCATCGTCTCCAACCTGGTCGGCCTGCCCGAAGAGGGCCGGGAGCGTATGCTGGACTGGGCCGCCGCCAACTTCGACTCCTTCGGCCCGCTCAACACCCGCGCCACCCAGTCGCTCAGCGTGTTCAAGGAAATGTTCGACTACTCCATGACCCAATGCGTCCGCGGCAAGCTGAAGCCCGGCAGCTGGGCCGACATGCTGCATGACGCCGCCGACGCCGGTGAAATCAGTGACAATGAGGCCCGCCTCATGGCCATGTCCTACGTCGCCCCGTCCCTCGACACGACCATCTTCGCCATCTCCAGCGCCGTCGCCCTGTTCGCGGAAAACCCGGAGCAGTGGCAGGTCCTGCGCGACAACCCCAACGCCATCCCCAACGCCATCAACGAGATCCTGCGCATCGAAACCCCCATCCAGGGCTTCTCCCGCTACGCCGCCACCGACTTCGACCTGGACGGGGAGCGTGTGCCCCAGGGCTCCCGCGTCATCATCCTGTTCGGCTCCGCCAACCGGGATGAGCGGCAATTCCAGGATCCCGCCCGCTTCGACGTGAAGCGACCCGCTGCCGGCGACCACCTCGCCTTCGGCCATGGCGAGCACGCCTGCATCGGCATGAACCTCGCCCGCATGGAGATGATCGCCCTGTTTACCGCCCTGGCCCGCAAGGTCGCGGGCTTCGAGGTCCTATCCGCCGAGCGGGTCGTCAACAACACCCTGCGCGGCTACCGCAAGCTGGAAGTCCAGGTCCAGGCAGCATAGGAGAACGCAAGTGTACAGGCTGACCGCCCTCTATAACGCCCCCGCAGACCCCGAACACTTCCGCAATCACCTGCTCCACGTCCACTTGCCCATCGTGGCCCGCTTCCCCGGCCTACAAGCCATGCGCGTCGGGTTCGGCCTATCCGCCGGGCCGGAATCATCACCATACTTCGCGCAGGTCGAATGCGACTTTGCCGACCAAGCCGCCCTGGAAACCGCCCTAGCCTCCGGCCCCGCCAAAGAAGCCGCCGCCGACGTCCCCAACTACGCCGAGGCAGGCGTGACCATCCTCACAGGGGAGATGGACAATTTTCCGGTCTCTTAGGCGATCCGTATGAACTTCGTTCCTGACGATCGCCGATCGGCTCTTGCCGTATCCGCTCCCACCAGTCTATACCGCGCGCTCGCGTATTTCAGCGGACGCGCGGGGCTGTAGCTCAGTTGGTAGAGCGCTTGAATGGCATTCAAGAGGTCAGGGGTTCGATTCCCCTCAGCTCCACCAGCCCCTAATCCGCCTCCGATGAGACGATCCGGAAAATCAGCTCCTCGCCATCCGGGCGCCGCAGTACCACGGGCTCGCCAGGCCGCATGATCATGGCGTCGAACGCCCAAAGCGGGTCATCATCGCTCGTCATGCTGCGGAGAAACCAGGACGTATCGAGCGGCACCAACTCCAGCGCCTTGGCCGGCTGACCCGGCCGCTCCCGGGACGCGTGCCACGGTTCGGGGTCAGCATGGGCCCCGTCCCAATCCAGCTGGCCCTGCGCGGTCAGCTGCGCATGCACCACCAGGCGGTCGTTCAGATCACCCTCCGGCAATCCTGGGCCGCGCGCGAGCAGCATCGTAACCTTCGTCATCACACCAGAACGTGCGAGGCAACCGAAAGGTTCGCCCCAAAGATTCGATCCTGTATCGGTCAGATTGCGACACGAACGCCAAGCTCCACGACGCGGTCGCTCGGGATCCGAAAGAACTCCGTCGCCGGCACCGCATTGCGGGCCATCACCAGGAACAAGAACAGCCGCCAGGCCGGCAGTTTCGGCACCATCGCCCGTACCAGAACCTCGCGGCCCAGGAAGAAACTGGCCCGCATCGGATCGTAAGGCACGCCATGTACTGGCAGATCCTCCAGCGCCCGCGGTATGTTCGGACTCTCCATGAACCCGTAGCGGAGCACGATCCTGTGCACGCCCGGCGCCAGCTCGATCACCTCGAGCCGGTCCGCCAACGCGGCCACCGGCAGGTCGAGGTTCTGCACGGTTACGAACAGCACACGCTCATGCAGCACCTTGTTATGCTTCAAGTTGTGCAGCAACGCCGCCGGCACGTAGTCCGGGTTGCCAGTCAGGAACACCGCCATACCCGGCACGCGCACCGTACGTGACTGCGGCAGCCGCGCGATGAAACCGGCCAGCGGCATGCTGTCCTGCTTCCACCGCGCCAGCATCAGTTCCCGTCCCTGGTTCCAAGACGTCATCGTCGCCATCAGCGCGGCGCCAAGCATGAGCGGTACCCAACCGCCCTCCGGCACCTTGAGCGCATTGGCGGCGAAAAACAGCCCGTCCACGGCAAAGAAAAACCCAAAGACGCCCAGCGCCGCCCATCGCGGCCACTCGAACTGCCGCCGGAACACCACCGCGGCCAGGATGCAGGTGCATAGGAAGGTGCCAGTCACCGCAATACCATAGGCCGCAGCCAGCGCGTCACTGCTGCGGAACGCCACCACCAGTATCAACACGCCCACGAACAGGGCCATGTTGATTTGCGGCACATAGATCTGCCCCTCCTCGGTCTGGCTCGTATGCAGGACCGACATGCGCGGCAAGAACGACATCTGCATGCATTGCCGCGCGATGGAGTAGCCGCCCGAGATCAGCGCCTGGCTCGCGATCACCGTGGCGGCCGCGGCCAGTGCCACCAACGGCAGGCGAAGCGACGCCGGAGCCATGAGGTAGAACGGATTCTCGAGCGCCGCCGGGTCCGACATGATGAGGGCGCCCTGGCCGAAATAATTCAGCACCAGGCAGGGCAGCACGAAAACGATCCAGGCAAACCGGATCGGCCGCGCGCCGAAATGCCCCATATCGGCATACAGCGCCTCGGCCCCCGTCACGGCCAGCACGACCGAGCCCAGCGCCACGAACGCTAGCCATTCATGGCGGACACAGATCAGTACGGCATAGTGTGGCGACAGCGCCTGAAGCACGCCGGGATGGATGATGATCTGGTTCACCCCCATGGCTGCCAGGGCGAGAAACCAGATCGCCATGATAGGACCGAACAGCTTGCCGATCGTCCCCGTGCCGCGCACCTGCACGGCAAATAGGGCCACGATGATGATGATCGAGATCGGCAGCACGAACCGCGCGAACTGGGGTGAGACGATCTGTAGCCCCTCGACCGCGGACAAGACCGAAATAGCGGGGGTGATGACGCCGTCGCCGAAGAACAAGCAGGCCCCGCCCACACCGAACAACCCCAGCACGGCGCGGAAGCGCGGGTTGGAGGTGCCGCGCTGCGCCAATGCCATCAATGCAAGGATCCCGCCTTCGCCATTATTGTCCGCCCGCATGACCAGCAGCACGTATTTGACGGTCACGATCAGCACGAGCGACCAAAAGATCAGCGACAGAACGCCAAGGATCTCGACCGGGCCCAGCCCTGACGCCGGGTCGGCAAAATGCGCCATGCTGGCCTTGAGCGCATACAGCGGACTGGTGCCGATATCCCCATAGACGATGCCCAGCACGCCCAATACCGCCGCGGCTCTAAGCGGTTGCAGAGCTGGGACGGACGGCATCACGGCCGTAGTAGCGATGCTCACGCGCCAACCCTCCAGGCGCGGGAGGAACCGGTATCCGCGCCGCTATGGGCTGAGCCGGATGTAAACATCCCGGACGCAAACATCATGGTCATATCGTGTCCACCTTGCGGCAGGGTCATGGCGCGCACGGGATGGAGCCATAGGCCTGCGCCACTGCAAAGCGCAAGCGGAGCCTGAGTTGCCGCCACACGGCCGGGCCGTCAGGGCGCGGGCCGGGAGCCGAACAGGGCAGAGCCCACCCGCACATGCGTGGCGCCGTGCGCCACCGCGATCTCGAAATCAGCCGACATGCCCATGGAGATCACACCCAGCCCATGGCGCCCCGCGAACGCGGTAAGCCAACTGAAATGGCCGGACGGGTCCTCCCCCGCCGGCGGGATGCACATCACGCCTTTCACGGCCTTACCGAGCCGCGCCCGGCAGCGCTCCATGAACGCATCCGCATCTGCCCGGCTCACGCCAGCTTTCTGCGGCTCATCACCGACATTGACCTGGATCAACACGTCCGGCGTTCTCCCCTCGCGCTCGAACGCCAGCGTCAGCGCGTCCAGCAGCTTAGGCCGGTCCAGCGTTTCGATGACATCGGCGGCCGCCACCGCATCCCGCGCCTTGTTGGTCTGCAAGGGGCCGATCAGGTGTAAGCGGAGGCTGGGATAATGAGGCCGTAAGGAGGCAAACTTGCCAGCCGCCTCCTGCACCCGGTTTTCCCCGAACACCATCTGGCCGCAACCGATCGCCTGCCGGACATCATCTTCCGGATGGGTCTTGCTGACGGCAACCAACTGGACCGAGGCTGCGTCCCGGCCCGCCCGCACGGCCGCCGCCGCGATGCGCTCCTGGATTTCGCGCAGCCTTCCGCTAATGGAAGGGGCGGCATCGTGAGGAGGCACTGTCGGCATGGATCAGAAGGTCGTGGCGTGGGCCCGTGCGGTCAAGGCGCGCCAGCGCGGCCCCCGCATGCCGCCACTATGGCTGTTCACCGACCCGGCGCGGATGCCCGACCTGCTTGCTACCATCGACGGCCTTCCCAGGGGGCTGTGCGGCGTCGTGTTCCGGCATGACCGCGTGCCCTCCCGCGGCGCGTTGGCGCTCGCCGTAGCCCGCCGCTGCCACGCCCGGCGCCTCACGCTCGTCGTCGCCGGGGACTGGCGGCTGGCGGCACGCTGCCGGTGCGGGATACACATGCGTGACGGCCGGGGCCGGCGAACACGGTTTTTGAGCACGAGTTCCGCCCATGACGGCGCCGCCTGCCGCAGGGCGGCGCGGGCCGGGGCTGCCGCCGTATTCCTGTCCCCAGCCTTCCCCACGCTATCTCATGAGCATGCGCGCGTGCTCGGCCCAGCCCGGTGGGCGGCGATGGCTCAGCCCATGCGGGGAACGTTACGCCTTATGGCACTCGGCGGCATCAATGCCGCGACCACGAGAAGACTGCCGACATGGTGCGACGGGGCGGGCGCGATCGGCGCGCTGACAAACAATGTGGCATGAGCGCCACAGTGTTTCGGAATTGCCATGCTTTCACCCTGATCACGATTGCAGCCAAGCCCGGACCGCGCCAATAGTTTGTCAGGTCTGGCTGAACCTGTCGCGGGGCGTCGCAAACGATGCGATGTTCGTAGGCGGGACGGGGCCTTAGAACGTCCGCCGGGACCTGTCCGGTGATTTGAGGAGAAGTTTCATGCGTAAGCTCCTGCTGGCCAGCGTGGCCGTGCTAGGCGCGTCGATGGGATTGGCCGATACGGCCTTCGCCCAGGACGCCGTCGATTACACCGGCCAGTCTTTCCCGACCCCGGGCACCGTCACCGTGCGCCTCAACGGCCGCTTCCGCTTCTACGCCGGCGTAGTCGATAACGGCGCGGCGCGTACCTCCAACTTCGCGGTCGGCGCCGCCAACGCGGGCGTGACCCCCACCGTCACCAATGCCCAGAACGGCACGACGACGAACTCGCCGATCGCGCTCAGCACGTCTAACCAGGGCATCAACAAGCTCTCCAACTACGGCTTCACCGATTATGCCCGTTTGTTCCCGGGCTTCGACGGCGTAGCGACCAACGGCCTGAAATACGGCGCCAGCATGGAGATCCGGCAGGACAACAACTACGGCGCCGGTGGCGGTCTGTATGGTTCGGTGTCCGGCGGTTCCAACACGCGTAACGCGCTGTATTTCCGCCGTTTGTGGGGCTACATCGGCACCGACCGCTTCGGCACCGTCCGCGTCGGTTCGTCCGACAACCCCGGCAGCCTCTATTTGACCGGCACGTTTGAAAACTTCAACGACGGCGGATTGAACGGCGACTTGCCAGGCTTCCTGCCGGGCGCGCTGCAGATCAACTTCCCGTTCGCCAGCGTCGGCAACATCAACGTGACGACCAAGGCCGTCTATCTGTCGCCGCAGTTCGCCGGCTTCGACTTCGGCCTGTCGTTTGAGCCCAGCACCGCCAACGGCAGCTCCAACGGCTGCGGACCCAATCCGCGCCCCGGCCAGTTCATCGCCAGCGGCAACGCCGTCGCGACCCCGGGCTGCGACTTCCTGTCCTCCACCAGCACCGCCGACTACGCTCGCCGTAAGAACACCTACGAGGCGCTGCTGCGTTATCGCGGCACCTTCGGCATCTTCGGCATCGCCGCGACCGGCGCCTACACCGGCTCGAGCCGTGTGCTGGACAGCGGTGTTGTCGGTGACCCCACCAACCCGAAGCGCGCTCGCCTCGAAGACTTGAGCGTCGCCGACTTCGGCGTCGCAGCCACCATCGGCGGTCTATCCTTCGGCGGTAACTACCAGTTCGGCCGCTACAACGTGCCGGGCGGCGGTGGTTACGGCGGCTTGCTCGCCAAGGGCCAGCCGAACAGCAACGCGTTCATCGTGGGCGCCAGCTACACCGTCGGCCCGGTGATCTTCGGTGCGCACTACCTCCGCTCGACCTCGCAGGGTGACCAAGCGACGGCTACCAACCGCAACGCCCTTGGCGTCCCGAACGCAATCGGCAGCGTCGTGGGCGGTCAGCGGGTCGAGACCGGTGTCGCCGCCGGTGCAACCTACAGCCTAGCGCCCGGCCTCTCGCTGTTCGCGTCCTACATCTACGAAGAGCGTAAGCAGAACGGCTATAACTTCCTGACCGGCGCGTCCAACAACGCCGCCAGCAACAAAGTAGCCGGCCAGGTGTTCGCGATCGGCACCTCCTTCGCTTGGTAAACTAGCTTCTCAATCGTTGGATACGGGGGCGGTAGAGCGATCTACCGCCCTTTTCTTTGACCGGCGCTGGCTTGGCGAAAGCGTGGCAAAGGGTTTATGAACGACAACGCGCACTCCGCGCCGCTCTTCAGTAAGGTTCAGATGACCCATCACGCCTCTAAGACCGCGCTTCTATGTGCGGCCGTGTTAGCGCTTTCGGCCTGTGGTTCCAGCGTGCGCGCCGTTGCTGACGACGAGTACAACGACTATCGCACCAAGGGCGGCGACCGTGGCAAGCTGTTCGGCGATCAGGGGCTTTCTTTCGGAATTGGCAAGGGAGCTGGCGGTTCGAAGAACGAGGAAGGGGGAGCCCTCGGCGTCAATGCATACCTCTGGCGTGCGGCGCTTGACACGTTATCCTTCATGCCGCTGGCCAACGCGGATCCCTTTGGCGGTGTCATCATCACCGATTGGTATCAGCCACCGTCATCCGGCGGCGAGCGGTTCAAAGCGACGGCTTACATCCTCGGACGCCAGCTCAGGGCCGACGGCGTGAAGGTCGCGCTGTTTCGGCAGATCGCGCAGGGCGGCCAATGGGTCGACTCCGCCGTAGCGGTGGGAACGACAACCGAGATCGAGAACAAAGTCCTGGCCCGGGCGCGTGAATTGCGGTCACAAGCCACGGGGTCATAGCACAGGCTTAGGATATGTTGCGGGCTAGGTCTGGTTGACCCATAACTCAGCCAAATCCTGTTTGGACGACCAACGATGAATGAGACCCGCCCGCCCGCCGGCGAGGCACCGTCATACGACTTCCGCACAGCCGAAACGCGCTGGCAAAAGGCTTGGGACGACAAGCAAAGCTTTCGTGTCGAAGACGTGCCGGAAGATGGCAAGCCGAAATACTACGTACTCGAAATGTTTCCGTATCCAAGTGGAAAAATCCACATGGGGCACGTGCGCAACTATACGCTGGGCGATGTCGTCGCGCGGTATAAACGGGCAAGGGGTTACTCGGTCATGCACCCTATGGGGTGGGATGCGTTCGGGCTTCCGGCCGAGAACGCAGCGCGCGAACGCGGCATCGACCCTGCAGCCTGGACACGCACCAACATCGATGCAATGCGGACCGAGCTGAAGCGCATCGGACTTTCCCTGGATTGGACGCGGGAGTTCGCCACCTGTGACCCCGCCTATTACGGCCAGCAACAACGGCTATTCCTACAGCTATGGCGCGGAAACTTCGTCGAGCGGCGGGAAAGCTGGGTCAATTGGGATCCGGTGGACAATACCGTTCTGGCCAACGAGCAGGTGATCGACGGCCGAGGCTGGCGCTCCGGCGCGCCCGTCGAAAAGCGGCAATTGTCGCAGTGGTTCCTGCGCATCACGCAGTATGCCCCGGAACTCCTGGAAGGCCTCAGCGGACTAACGCGCTGGCCCGAGCGGGTGCGGACCATGCAGGCCAAATGGATCGGCCGCAGCGAGGGTGCGCGCGTGCGCTTCAAACTTCGGCAGCCCCTGGCTGGACTTGAAGCAATCGAGGTTTATACCACTCGGCCTGACACGCTGTTTGGCATGGCATTCGTCGCTATCGCTGCCGAGCACCCGATCGCGACGATGGCCGCCCAGCACGACCCCGCCGCCGCACGGTTCATAGCGGAGTGCAGAAGCCGCGGCACGAGTGAGGCCGCGATCGAGACGGGGGAGAAGCTAGGCTACGATCTGAGCATCGAGGTCGAACATCCCTTCCTGCCCGCGCAATTCTTCCCGGTCTGGATCGCGAATTTCGTTCTGATGGAATACGGCACCGGCGCGGTATTCGGCTGCCCTGCGGGCGATCAGCGTGACCTGGACTTTGCTTACAAATACAATCTGCCTGTCGTGCCGGTCGTGCTGCCGCCGGGCAAAGCCGCAAACCTATATACAGTGGGCGGCACGGCCTATGACGGGCCGGGTACGATGATCAACTCGGGCTTTCTGCACGGGCTCAGCACGGATGTGGCGCGGCGTGAGGCCATAGCCGCGCTGGAGCGGAGCGGAGCCGGCCATGGAGTGGTAAACTGGCGTCTGCGGGACTGGGGCATCAGCCGGCAACGGTATTGGGGCTGCCCCATCCCTGTCATCCACTGCCCGGAGTGCGGCGCAGTACCTGTGCCTGAACAAGACCTGCCAGTGCTATTGCCAACAGGCGTTCGGTTTGACCTGCCCGGTAATGCGCTGGATCACGACCCGGCGTGGAAGCACGTAGCGTGCCCGTCCTGCGGTGAGCCCGCCGAGCGGGAGACCGATACGTGCGACACCTTCGTCGACAGCTCTTGGTACTTTGCCCGCTTCTGCAGCCCTGGCTCAGCCCGCCCGATCGACCGCGAGGCGGCACAATACTGGCTACCGGTCGATCAGTACGTCGGCGGCGTCGAGCATGCTATTTTACACCTACTCTACTCCAGGTTTTTCACTCGCGCCCTGGCGTCGGATGGAACCTTGGCAATCCATGAGCCGTTCGCCGGCCTGTTCACCCAAGGAATGGTCACGCACGAAAGCTATCGCGCTCCGGATGGTACGTGGCTTTATCCAGAAGAGGTGGAGCGGACGGCAGACGGCGCCGCGATACGGCGGCAGACAGGCGAGCCGGTGATGGTCGGCCGCGGCGAAAAAATGTCCAAGAACAAGCGGAACACGGTCGATCCCTCAGCCATCATCGAACGGTATGGCGCAGACACCGCCCGCTGGTTTGTACTATCCGACAATCCCCCCGATCGGGATATCGAGTGGACGGAGGCAGGGGTGGCAGGGGCGTCCCGATTCATCCAGCGCGTGTGGCGGCTCTCGCAAACACAGGTGGAGGCAAATGTTTTGCCTGTAGGGCAGGCCATCTCGGCAGACGCTCAGAAACTAAGGCGAACGACACACCACACCATCAAAGCGGTGACGGACGCTTTCGAACAGTTTGCCTTCAACGTCGCCGTCGCCCGCTTGCACGAGCTAACATCAGCGCTCATCGACGCAGACCGGCACGCCAGCCTAGGCGGTATGACCGAGGCGCGGGCGGAAGCGATGAGAGCACTCGCTTTGCTTCTGGGGCCGATAGCTCCCCACCTCGCCGAAGAGGTCTGGTCCGGCCTGACCGGCGGTGCGGCTGGACTGCTCTGTGAAGCGAGTTGGCCGGAGGCGAACCCAGACCTGTTGGCAGCAGCGACCTTCACGGTTGCGGTGCAGGTGATGGGTAAGCTACGCGGCAGCATCGAAGTTCCCCTCGACACGACCCAAGAGTCCATTTCCCAAGCCGCCCGGCAGGACGAAAACGTCGCGCGAGCATTGGACGGCAGAACGGTCCTTAGGGAAATTTATGTCCCGCGCCGCATACTGAATTTCGTGGTCGCAGGATGAAACGGCGCGGCTTCACTCATGGAGCTGCTCTGCTGCTAAGCGGATGTGGCTTCCGCCCGCTCTACCTTCCATCCGGATCGCGTGCAGCCGCGGAACTGCAGGAGGTATTCATACCGGTATTGCCGGAGCGCTCTGGCCAGCTATTACGCCAGGCCCTCCAGCAGCGAACGGGGGGGAATGGCACCGGCGCGCAATTCAAGTTCGAACTTATGCCGTCTTTACAGCTTTCATTCGAAGGCGTGGGCCTCCAGCGCGACAATTCCACGTCGCGCATCCGCATCGACGCATCAGCCCCTTGGACACTGAGGTCGCTCGAGCCGGGCCGGCCCGTCCTAGCTCAAGGGCGTGGCCGGGCTTTGGATGGGTATAACGTCATCAATCAGCAATTCTTTGCTGCAGAGCTCGAAAGTGATGCCGCCTTGAGGCGACTGGCCAACACGCTGGCTGATCAGATTGTGCAGCAGGTTGCCATCTTCTTCCAAAGTCGGACCAAGCCGGCTTGAAGGTCGATGGCCGGGGTGTAGAAGGTTTCCTGGCTTCCCCGATCCGGGTTCGTGTCATCCTACTACACGGCGAGGACGAAGGCCTGATCAGGATCCGGGCAAACGCGCTGACCAAGACGGTAGCGGGCACAGCAGACGACCCATTTCAAGTTGCATGGCTCTCCCGAGACGACCATGACCGCCTTTTAGAAGAGGCTACCGCACTCTCGATGATGTCCGGGCGGCGTGTCATTCGTGTGCGCGATGCTGGGGACGGAACGACGGGCCTGATCAAAAGAGCCGCCGAGAGCCCCGGGGACAGCCTGATCATCCTAGAAACGGGCCCTTTAGCCGGCCGGAGCAAGCTGCGCACCTTCTGCGAGACTGATCCGCTTGCAGCCGCAATCGCCTGCTACAGCGACGGGCCCGGTGCTCTCCAGCAGACGATATCCAATGTTATGGAGAAAGCGGGAATAGACATCGCGCAAAATGCAAAAGCGTGGCTACTCTTAAACTTGGGCTCTGACCGGGGAGTGACGTTGGCCGAGCTAGAAAAGCTTGTCCTCCACGCCGGCCATGATTTCACCCTGACCCTGTCCGACGTGCAGCAGTGCACCGGAGATCAGGCTCTAATTTCCACGGATGACGCGATTCACGCCGTGTTGGCCGGTGATCTGGATATCGCTGATCGTTCACTTGAAACCGCATTAGAGTCGGGAACGTCGGCCGTTGCGATATGCCGAATGTTGCTGTTGCAGTTCTCGCGGCTACAAACCGTCTCCATGCAAGTGGCAAAAGGCAGCCCGGTTACGGAAGCAATTCGCCAACTTAGGCCGCCAGTCTTCTTCTCTCGACTTCCGTCATTCACCACGGCGGTCCGGGTCTGGCCGCCGCGACGGATTGAAGCCGCGCTTGATGCGATCCGCCGGACCGAGCTGGCATGCAAGCAAACGCAATCGCCAGATACGTTACTCGTTCGGCGTCTAGTCTCGGCCCTCGCGAGGCAGGCTGCTGCCGGTGGCCGGCAAGGCTAGAGCATTGACCGACCGGGCGGCACGCCCGGACAGTGGGAGTGCTCGCCGAACTTGAAAAACTAGTGCCCAAGCCGACCCACTTCGGTCGGATTGGGCTCTAGTCCGGTTTAAGGAGCCGCACCAAACCCTCGAGTTGATCATGGGTCTCAAACTGAACACTTAGGGTGCCACCGCTTTTCACGGCCTTGATCAGCACGCGGAGGCCAAGAAAATCTGAGAGACTCTGCTGCAATACGAGTAGATCTGGATCAATCGGAACGCGTTTTTGGTCAACGACGGAGTGTTTCTGCAGTGCCTCGGTCTGACGAACGCTGAGGCCCTGCTCAACAACTTTGGCTGCTGCCTTAGCCTGTTCTGGATGTGACAGCAGAGCCCTTGCATGACCGGCACTGATAGAGCCGCGACGCACAAGGTCTTTCACCGGCTCAGACAATTGTAGAAGACGGATTGTATTTGCAATATGACTGCGCGATCTTCCGATGATGCTGCCAAGCTGATCGTGGGTCATCGCGAACTCCCCGATCAAGCGAGCATACCCTTCGGCTTCCTCAAGCGGATTGAGGTCTTCGCGTTGCAGATTTTCGACCAGTGCTGCCGCAGCCGCTTCGCTGTCGTTCATTGGGCGGATTAGGACCGGTATCTCTGCCAACCCAGCCAGTCGAGACGCCCTCCAACGCCTTTCCCCGGCGATAATTTCGAAACTGCCCAATTGGGACGGGTGCGGTCTCACGAGTATCGGTTGCAAGACACCCTGCTGCTTGATCGACAACGCTAGGTCCTCTAGCGACAAATCGTCCACCGCTACCCGGGGCTGAAAAGGCCCTGGCGTTAATGAATCCAAGGTGAGAGCGTATTTCGGCTGTGCCGCTGCGTTACCAAGGGCGGAGTCTCCAAACAAGGACACCAGCCCCTTACCAAGCCGCGGCTGTGTGTCTCTCACTTTCTGTCCCGCTCTTTCCTTAAAACTTCTGCCGCTAGGCGAACATAGGCCTGGGAACCCGGCGACCGGTAATCATAAAGCAGGACTGGTTTGCCATGGCTCGGCGCCTCCGACACCCGCACATTTCGGGGTATGACGGTTTCATAAACCTTTTCGCCAAAGAAAGCTCGGACATCGGACGCAACGAGCTCGGACAGGTTGTTCCGGCGATCATACATAGTGAGCACGATACCCTGAGTCTCGAGCCCGAGATTGAGTTGCACTCTGGTGTGCTCTATCGAGCGGGTGAGTTGGCGGAGGCCTTCGAGGGCGAAAAACTCGCATTGCAAGGGGATAATGACTCCATGTGCCGCTACCAGCGCATTGAGAGTCAGTAATCCGATGCTTGGTGGGCAGTCGATCAGGATGTAATCGAAATCGGTCTTCAGGGACGCGAGCCGTTCTCGCAATCGGAACTCTCGCCGTTTCGCAAACGCTAGCTCTACCTCCAGCCCGCCTAGATCGAGTTCAGCTGGGAGCAGCGACAGATTAGGGATTCCGGTGCCGAGGATCGCCGTATCGAACTCCGTCTGCATCGTCAGTACTGCGTAGGTGCCCGGTCCGCGGCCTGAAGAAGTGAAGCCGAGGCCAGTCGAGGCATTCCCTTGTGGGTCCAAATCTATAAGAAGTACGGAGTGACCAAAGGCGGCAATAGCCGTGGATAGATTGATAGCTGTTGTCGTTTTCCCAACGCCGCCCTTTTGATTGGCAAGCGCTATGATCCGCTGCTTCATGCTTTCTGCCGCAGACTATCGACAACAACCAGGGTGGCGGTCCCCGCTTTGAAAAGTTCGTAGTTGAATGACCAACGACGCTTCGCAATCTCGACCTCCTTCGAGACTTCGGGTCCCTTCAAAAAAACCCCTGGCCATTTGCATCTAAAAACGGCTCCGAATACTCAAGTAAGGTCTCCAGTGGTGCAAGGGCCCGTGCAGTGACTGCGCTTGTCGGCTCAAGGGTTAACTCTTGAATGCGGCAGACATGAACAATGGCATCAGTGGTAGTCAGGCGTGCCGCTTCCCTAAGAAAAACAGCCTTTCGCCGATCGGCTTCCACCAACTCCACCTTTAGGCCGCGGTGAATAGCTATCACTAAACCTGGAAATCCCGCCCCTGAGCCTAGATCGACGAAGCGCGAGCAGGAAGATGGAATCCAGCGTGACAATTCTAGGCAATCCAAGACATGCCGGGTCCAAATCGAAGATACATCTTGTCTCGAAATAAGATTGATGGATGAGTTCCACTTCAGGACCGTGTCGGCGAGCAACTTCAGCCGCTGGTTGGTTTCACGTGAAACAGGAAATGAGATTGGCGCATCCATCTGAAAAAAGCCGCCGTGCCTAATCAGTCTCGCCGAAGCCGTGACTGACCAGAGACAACACTGCGTTGAGCGCCGCTTCAGCGTCGGCACCATCGGCTGAAATTACGATAGAACACCCCTGTCCCGCCCCAAGCATCATTAACCCCATGATGGATTTAGCAGAGACAATCTGATCGTCCCGAGAGACCGACAAACAGGCCTCATACGTCTCAGCTAGAGTGACGAACTTAGCAGCCGCTCTCGCGTGAAGCCCCTTCCGGTTAACGATCGTGGCTATTGCTGAAAGCGTCATTCCGCACAGTCACGCCCGCGGCAGTTCGGCAAAATATCGGACGCTGAAGCGATATACTTCCGTCCAGCGGCTTGAGCACAGGCTACAGACTCTCGCAAATCATGGGTCGATCTTATTTTTCCAAGCTTGACGAGCATGGGAAGGTTAACGCCAGAAAGTACCTCTACTGACCCAGAGATATTCGCGATAGCCAAGTTACTCGGCGTCCCACCAAACATATCCGTAAGCAAAATGACACCCTGACCAGCATCAACCATCCTGATGCTCTCTGATATCTCCGCCCGCCGCGCCTCTAGATTGTCTTCAGGCCCGACGCAAACTGTGGCAAGCCCGGATTGCCGCCCAACGACATGCTCCATGGCAAGCCTGAGCTCCTCAGCCAAACGGCCGTGCGTTACGATAACCAGTCCGATCATGACTCAGGCCTACGAAGACGCCGGCGCAGCAATTAATGAGGAACGGGCCAGTTCACGATGGGTCACAATGACGCTCCAATTTTTCTGTTCAACATCCATCGTCCCGAGTTCGAGCGCCAACCGCTGCACAATCCATACGGATCGATGGCGTCCGCCAGTGCACCCGACAGCAATGGATGCATATTTCTTTCCCTCCGAAACGAAGCGGGGGAAAACCAATTTCAAAAGCTGTTTTATGGCCTGAAAGAACGCTTCAAAATCCACATCTCCTTCAACATACGCAGCCACTTCAGGATCTACGCCAGTCAAAGGCTTCAGGGCCAAATCATAGTGCGGATTTCGGAGAAACCGCGCATCGAAAACCATATCGGCCTCCCGCGGCAGCCCAGATGGAAAAGCGAAACTGATCAATGACACCGTGAGTGCGGCCCGCATAATGCCGTCCGTGGTCGTCCGCCCGAACCGGGTCTCGATCAAGCGCCTCAGTTCAGAAAGCGGCAGCCCGGATGTGTCGATGACGAGGTTTGCCGCTTCTCGCAAAGGCTCGGTAATCGCCGTCTCAGCGCTTATCCCATCCGACACTCTGCCAAACGGGGCCAATGGATGTCGTCGCCGGGTCTCGGTGAAACGCCTTAGCAACACAGTCTCATCCGCAGATGCGAAGATCAGTTCAGCCTCGACATCACCTCCGGAATTAACCCGCGCAAGCGACTCAAGAATACCCGCCGCCTCGAACCCGCGGCTGCGCGCGTCCACGCCGATCGCAAGCGGTCGGTCACTCCGTACAATCAGGTCTTCCAGCAAATGGAGCGGCGGATTATCCACGGCTTCGTAGCCAAGGTCTTCCAAGGCACGTAGAATCGAAGCTTTTCCAGCACCCGAAAGGCCAGTCACGATAATCACACGGTGCCAACTCATACAAAGGCCCCGATGGCACAGGCGGTCGGCTGAAGCAGACAGTTCAGAGCCACGATCACCCGCCTGCCGGCCGCAGGGCAGAACTTGAGTTTAACAACGGGGATGCCAGGCAGGCCATCCAGGGCCAACTCGGGTAAGCGCTCTGGATGCTGCAACCGGGCGATCATCCTGACCAACCCCATTCGCAAGAAAGGGAGGCGCGCCAAACCCAATCCGCGGACCTCTATTAATCCCGCCAAGGCCTGGGGCGGACTGGCGACGTTGCCGTCTAAGGTAACCCGGTCATCTGCCACTAGGGTGAACCCCGCCTCGATCAACTGTAGGACAAGACTCGACTTACCCGATCCCGGCGGGCCCATCACAAGAACGCCTTGCCCTCGCCGGGCCGCGCAACTTCCGTGCAACTGCATAGGCCCGCGTTGTCGCGCTAATCAGGATAGAAGGGAAGCCCCCCCCGCCAGTCAGGCCCTTGGCAGTTGAATGACGAACCGTGCGCCGGCCGCCTTGCCATCCGCACTAGCGATATTTTCGCCGAAGATTCGCCCTTTCAGCGCTTCTACGATCTGCCGGCTTATCGACAAACCAAGGCCGGAGTGCTTGCCAAATTCCTCACCGGCGGGCCGCTCAGAGTAAAACCGGTCGAACACATGCTCGAGCTTGGTCGTCGGGATGCCCACACCCTCATCCTCGACAAAGATCTCAACCAGCGCACCAGCCTCCCGCGCCCTCAATGTTATCCGCCCCCGCGGCGGCGAAAAGCTGCGAGCATTGCCGATGAGGTTGCGCAGAACCTGCACCAATCGCCCTTCCACGGCTAGCACCTCAAGCGGGGTCGAGGGCACGTCGAGCACAATGACGGGATCCTCATCACGCCGCGTCGCATCATGGATCTCAGCCAGCAAGCCCAGGATGGCCCCGACATCGAGCCGCTGGGTCGCCGTCCTCGACAGCTCCGCATCGACCCGGCTTGCGTCACTGATATCGCTAATTAGCCGATCCAGCCGGCCTACGTCCTCACCGATGATGGCCATAAGACGGCGTTGCTGCCGAGGGTCATCCACCCGCAGCAGCGTCTCGACCGCACTTCTAATACTGCTCAAGGGGTTCTTGATCTCATGCGCGACGTCAGCCGCAAATCGCTCTGTCGCATCCATCCGCGCCCACAACGCCGCCGCGCTCTCGGCCAAGGCATGCGCCAACTCTCCGACCTCATCAGTCCGCCGCAGCAACGGCTGAGGCACCGTGCCTGCCCGGCCATACCCCTCCCGCATCTGATGTGCCGCGCCAGCCAACCGCAAGATCGGCCGTGCGATGGTTAAGGACAAGTACCACGACAGCCCGACGGTCAGAACCAGCGCCAGTGCAAATAGACCAAGAATGCTCATCCGTACGGTCCAGAGGCTATCGTCGACCTCGCGGGCCTCCCTCGTCAGCAAAATAATCCCGACAGTCTGACGGTTGCGCACCACCGGTTCCGCCACAGTCACCAATAGCCGGTCATCCTGCGTCCGCCGAATATAAGGAGGCATCTCGCGTCCGGTGTTAGAACCAGTCATGCGCAGCTCTTCCCGGACATCCGGCTGCCAATCAGCCCCCGCCGCGTTGGGACTGACCTCCACGACCGGCCCGGCGTTCTGGTGCGGCAACACAGATAGGAGCCGGTCATAAACGGACCCGATTGTGCCAATGAACCGCCCCCGGTCTGCAGCCGGCGGCAACGGTGCCGTGACCACCGCACCACCCGCTCCTTCCCGGACCCGGCTATCAGCAACCAGCTGCCCATCCGGAGCATACAGCCGCGCCTGAGCATTCGGGGTCGGCTCCGTGAGGCGCCGAAGCAAAGGGCGCGCGAGATCCGGTTGCAGTAGCGGATTGTCCGGATCCTGGTCCCGCACCGCGCTCTCTCCCAGCGCACCGGCATAGATCCGCGCCTGCTCCCGAAGGGCTTGAACTTCCGCTTCCAACAGGCCGCCCTGATACTGATCTAGATATAGCAGCGCCGCTACCAGCAATGCCAACGGCAATGCATTGACCAACAGAATGCGCCGAAGCAAAGGCGAAACCAACCGCCGTACGGCGATTCGATCGACCTTGGTTATTGGAAATAGGCCGGCGTCAGGCATAGTCCGGGCTAGGCCTCCTTATACTTGTACCCAATCCCATAGAGGGTCTCGATATGATCGAAGGTTTCGTCACTCGCTCGAAACTTCTTGCGAACCCGTTTGATGTGACTATCGATTGTCCGGTCATCGACATAAATGTTTTCGCCGTAAGCGGCGTCGATCAACTGGTCGCGGGACTTCACGATCCCGGGCCGCGCTGCCAACGCCTTCACCAGCAGGAACTCGGTAACCGTGAGCTGAATATCGTGCCCGCGCCAAGTGGACTGATGCTTCGTCTCATCCAGGGTTAGATCGCCCCGCACCAGCACGCCCCCTGGCGCCACGCCCGAGCCCTCGGCACGCCCCGCCTCGTTCCGCCGCAACAGCGCCCGTATCCGTTCGATCAGCAGCCTCTGGCTGAACGGCTTGGTAATGTAGTCATCCGCACCCAGCCGTAGCCCCATCAGCTCGTCCACCTCCTCGTCTTTCGAGGTCAAAAAGATGACCGGGAGCTGGCTCCGGGCGCGTAACCGCTGCAGCAGTTCCATCCCGTCCATCCGCGGCATCTTTACATCCAGCACCGCCAGATCGACCGGGCGCGCAATCAACCCCTGCAACGCACTCTCCCCGTCCGTGTACGTTCGGACCAGGAACCCCTCGGCCTCCAGTGTCATCGAAACAGAGGTCAAGATATTGCGGTCGTCATCGACCAAGGCGATTGTCTGTTTCATGATCCCGAGGGCCTGCCCATAGATTGGTTACCGCCTATATAGGCGGCCATTGTGGCAAAAACCCGGGTACAACCAAATCATGTCCAATCCGCTTCCGCCTGTGGATGCCGCCCGTATTCTGGCCCGAACCGCCCGAGCCGCCACGCTCGCGACCGTGATGGATGGACAACCCTTCGCCTCCCTCGTCACACCCGCGCCCGCGCCCGACGGCTCGCTCCTGATGCTGCTATCTGGCCTTTCGGAACACACCAGGCACTTACAGACGGAGCCGCGCTGCTCCTTGCTCCTGGCCGATCACGCCACCGATCCCAATCCCCAAGCCAACGCCCGCCTCACCCTCACCGGCCTTGCCGCGCCAGAGCCTGACCCGGCGCTCAAGGCACGCTGGATCGCACGCCACCCCTACGCCGCTTTCTACGCCGAGTTCGCGGACTTCGTGCTCTGGCGCGTCCGCCCCATGGCAGGCCTGTATATCGGTGGCTTCGCCAGCGCCACCCGCCTCCGCCTAGCCGACCTTACACCGGACCCGGCCGCCGTCGCCGCCGTCGCGTCCGCCGAGGCCGAGATCATCGCACATTGCAACGCCGATCATCCGGACACGCTGGCACGCCTGGCCGCCTCGCCCGGGCACTGGCGCATGACCGCCTGCGACGTGGACGGCTGTGACCTCAGCCACGATGAGACCGTGCGCCGCATCGCCTGGCCCGCCCCGGTCGCGGATGCCAACGGGGTCCGCCGCGCCCTCATCCTTCTCGCACGTGCAGCACAGAATCCCGCCTGAGCCCGCCCTGGACGCATTGATAACGCTCGCTTATGACCGGCCCATCCGGCCAGACTAGGCCTACCAGCAAGCCTGTATCGAGGACGACGTCCATGAACCATCAGCCCTACGGCAGCACGGCCGAGGCACTGTCCTACCCGTCGGCCCGCGATGCCCTGGCCGGGACTGGCGTGCTCGCGACCGGGTCCGTGCATGCCAACCTCACCGCCGCCCAGCTCGTCACGCACGCGCTCCGCCGCAACGAGGGCACGTTGTCCGCAGAAGGCGCCCTCATCGTCCACACCGGGACCCACACCGGCCGGTCCGTCGCCGACAAATTCGCCGTGGACGAACCCGAGGTGACCCACGACGCCTGGTGGCGTCACGGCCACCAAAAACTGTCCGCCGCCAGCTTCGAGACCTTCAAGGGCCGGGTCCGAGCCTACCTTCAGGGGCGCGAGCTGTTCACCCAGGACCTCTACGCCGGGGCCGACCCGGCGCACCGCATCCGCGTTCGCCTCGTCAGCTCAGAGGCCTGGCATACCCTCTTCGCCCGCAACATGTTCATTCGCCCCACCGAGGCCGAGCTCGCCACTTTCGAGCCGGATTACGTCATCCTCCACGCCCCCAACTTCCAGGCCGACCCGGCCACCGACGGCGTCCGCAGCGCCACGGCCATCGCCGTCTCCTACACCCAGCGCCTGATCGTGATCGCCGGCTCCGAGTACGGCGGTGAGATCAAGAAATCCATATTCGGCGTCATGAACTGGGTCCTCCCCGCCCGCGGCGTCCTCCCCATGCATTGCAGCGCCAATGTCGGACGCAACACCGACGGCAAGCCGGGTGACGTCGCCTTGTTCTTTGGCCTGTCGGGCACCGGTAAGACCACCCTCAGCTCGGACCCGGACCGCCCGCTGATCGGCGATGACGAGCATGGCTGGAGCGCCGATGGCATCTTCAACTTCGAAGGCGGCTGCTACGCTAAGGTCATCAACCTCAGCCGCGACGCCGAGCCCGAGATCTACGCCGCCACCCACCGCTTCGGCACCGTGCTCGAAAACGTCATCGCCGACAGCCAAGGCAACCTAGACCTCACCGATGGCAGCCTTACCGAAAACACCCGCTCCTGCTACCCGATCGAGTTCATCCCCAACTGCGACCTTTCGGGCCGCGGCGGTCATCCCCGCAACATCGTCATGCTGACCGCCGACGCGTTCGGCGTCCTCCCGCCCATCAGCAAGCTCAGCCCGGCGCAGGCCATGTACCACTTCCTGTCCGGCTACACCGCCAAGGTCGCCGGGACGGAAAAAGGCCTGGGCCGGGAGCCGCAGGCCACGTTCAGCACCTGCTTCGGCGCCCCCTTCATGCCGCGGCAGCCCGAAATCTACGGCCGCATGCTCGCCGGCCTCATCGCCCAGCACGGCGCTGATTGCTGGCTGGTCAACACCGGCTGGACCGGGGGCGCCTACGGCACCGGCGCCCGCATGAGCATCAAGCACACCCGCGCCCTCCTCGCCGCCGTCCTGAACGGCAGCCTGCGCACCGCCCGCTACGTGCAGGACCCCTATTTCGGCCTTATGCTGCCGCAGGACGTGCCCGGCATTCCGAACGAGGTGCTGGACCCGCGCCGGGCGTGGCCGGACGGCGCCGCCTACGACCGCGCCGCCCAGGACCTCGTCGGGCGGTTCGAAAAGAACTTCGCCACCTTCGCCGACGCCGTCGATGACGACGTGAAGGCCGCCGCCATCCGGGCCGCCGCCTGACCGGGCCCGCAGACCGGTTAGGCTCCCCGCCCGACCGGACCCCGCCCGAGTTCTTCGACCGGCTCTACGCGAAGAACCCGGACCCCTGGGCATTCGAGACCAGCGCCTATGAACGCGAGAAATACGCCGCCACCCTTGCCGCCCTCCCACCTCGGATCGGCCGCGCCCTAGAAATCGGCTGCAGTATCGGCATCCTCACCCGGCAGCTCGCCTCCCGCTGCGACAGCCTCTTGTCGCTAGACGTCGCCGACGCCGCCCTTGCCCGCGCCCGCCAGCATTGCGCAGACCTCCCCAACGTCGAAATCCGCAAACTGGCCGCCCCACAACAATGGCCCGGCGGCACCTTCGACCTGATCCTCTGGTCCGAGGTGCTCTACTTTCTAGGCCGTGACGGCATCATCGAGGCTGCCGCAAAAACCCGCGCCTGCCTCACCCCAAATGGCACCGCCCTCCTCGTCAACTGGCTCGGCGACACCGGCACCTCCACCACCGGCGACCAAGCCGCCATCCTGTTCATCCAACACGCCAACCTAACCCCCTCCTACCAGACCCGCACCGCCCGCTACCGCCTCGACCACCTAACGCAGACCAACGAGCCACCCCTGAGCCCTGAGCCCTGAGCCCTGACCACTGCCTCAGCCCAACCCATTAGCCCTAAGCCCGTCGGCGGGCGGCACACCCGCAACACTCTCCGTCAAGCAAGGGCGATACGCATAACGCCAGAACCCCAGACCAAATCCTTGACACCCAAACAAGAACATGTTCCTACTATCAACCATGAAACTCCGGCCTATCCCTCCCCAAACACCCGCGCTTCAAACACCCGAAGAAGCCGACGCTTACTACCGCGCCGTCCTTCAAGAGTTGATCGAGCAAGGCAGGACCCTTGCCCGTCTCGCCAGCGAGCGTGCGGCCCAGCAGCCCGAAGCGGACCACACCAATCCCCTCAACCGCATCGCCCGGGCCATCCACGAAACCGAAGCGCTAGCCCGGCATATCGCGTCCGGCACACCCAAAGCCCGACAGCCAGCAGAAACAATGCCCCAGGCCGGTTCGCCACTCGCCCTTAGCCCGAACACGATCCACTAACAAGAACAACCGCCGGGTCCGGTCACGCGCTATTCAGCAGCCCAAAATGAACTTCATCCCGCTCTCTGCCTAATGTCCCCACTGCCGCGACCCCAAACCCGCGCAAGGACATCTGATGCTAGCACCAATCCTCATGGGCCTCGCCGCCGGTCAGCGCGCCTTCACCCCGTTGGCAACCATGGCCGTCGCCGCCGCCACGCGCCAGCTCCCCCCCGGCTCCGGCGCACCTCGCATCATAGCGCACCCGCTCATCGCGACTGCGACCGTCATCCTCGCCGTGGCCGAGCTGGCCGGGGACAAGATGAAGTCGGCACCGGACCGCACTGTGCCCATCGGCCTCGCCACCCGCCTGGTTACATCGGCCATCGCCGGCGCCGCCCTCGTCCCCCGCCACCAGCGCTGGATCGGGGCAGCACTCGGCGGCCTCACCGCGGTCGCCGCCTCATACCCCGGCTGGCGCGCCCGCACCGCCGCCATGCCACGCTTCGGGCAGACCCCCACCGGCCTCGCCGAAGACGCGCTCGTCATCACCGCCGCCATCGCCATCCAGCGCCTGCTCGCCCGGCGTAGGCCAGCCTGAAGGAACTGAGCCGCCCCAAACCTGTTCCTCCTACATCGACCGGAGGCCCCCCATGACCGATCTGTCCCACATGAGCATCGTCATCACCGGCGCCTCCAGCGGCATCGGACGCGCCACCGCGCTCGCCTTCGCCCGCCAAGGCGCCAGCATCACCCTCGCCTCCCGCCGCGGCGGTAAGCTGGCGGAGGTCGCGCAGGAATGCGTGGCCGCCGGCGGTGATGCACAATACGTCGAAACGGACGTAACGAACCCCACAGCCATGCGCGCCCTGACTCAGGCCGCGATCCGCCGCTATGGCGCGGTCGACGTTTGGGTCAACAACGCTGGAATCGGCGCCGTGGGCCGCTTCACCGACACACCGGTCGACGCGCACGATCAAACCATCCGCACCAACCTCATGGGCTACATGCACGGCGCCCACGCCGTCCTCCCGCACTTTTTGGAAAAGCACGAGGGCGTGCTCATCAACGTCATCAGCTTCGGCGCCTTCCTCGGCACCCCCTTCGCCGCCAGCTACACCGCCAGCAAGTTCGGCCTGCGCGGCCTATCCGAAAGCCTTCGCGCCGAACTGCAGGACGAGCCCGGCATCCATATCTGTGACATCTACCCGGGCTTCGTGGACACGCCGGGCGTCCAGCACGCCGCCAACTACTCCGGCCACGAACTGAACCCCACCCCGCCCGACAAGCCGGAAGACGTCGCCGACGCCATCGTGCGCGTGGCGCTCCGCCCGCGGGACAAGACGTCGGTCGGCGCCACGGCCAAGATCGTCCCGGTGCTGTATGGCTTTGCGCCGGGCCTGGGCCGCTGGTTCATGACCCGCGTGCTCGGCACCGCGCTCAGCCGTACCCCGGCGCAAGCTCCGACTTCCGGCGCCTTGTTTGCCCCGAACGAGGCCGGGTCGGCTAGCGGTCTGGCATTGAGCGCCGGGCTGGGCCTCGTCGCCCTGGCCGCAGCCGCTTGGGCCTATCAGCGGCGCGCGTAATCCGTCCTGGCCATGCCGCGCCCGGGTGGCACATGCCGGAGGGGCGCGACCCGGTGTTCAAGCCCCACGTCAGCGCGGCAGCAAATCCGTACTGCTTGCATAGGCCAGCATGGCCGGACCAATCGCGCCGTCATCGACGATTGGGGTGAGGTCGTCGAGCGCCCCGACCAAGCCCGGCTTGGTCTTGCTGGCTTTCAGCCGGGTTGCCCGGTCGCGCGAATAGGGCGCACACAGCGCCATGCCGCTACGCACCGCCGCCGCGTGGCGATCCAAGCCGATAGTATGCAGCGCCTCCGCGACTTCGGGGGCGATGTCGCCCGAATTGTTGAAAAAGAACTGCACGACGCTGCCGTTCAGCATCTCGGCGTTGAACAGGTTGACGGCATACAGCGTCGCATAAGGGTCCGGCGCGTCCGCCAATTCGGCCGCGACCGGACCGATCCTGAGTCGCAGCTGGCTGAGCAACCAGTGCATCCGTTCCTCGTCCGTCATGGCGGCCCGCGCCGCATCGAGCCAAGGCGCAAGCGCGGGCGTGCCGAGCGCCCATGTCTGGATGCCCGGCCAAAGCCGGTACATCGGGCCGAACTGGCGGCCGAGCGCCATCATCTGCTTGTCGAACGCGTTCAGGTCCGGAACGATCGACTCGGTCTCGCTGATGCGCTCCCGCGGTCCGTTCCAGGCGAAATGGTCTGCGCGACCCGCGTCGCTCGTTGAATAGGGTGTGCCGAACATCGCCATCGCCTCGGTAAAGATCGCGGCTTTTTCGGCGAACCCGGCTTCGCGCAGGGCATTGGCCACCTGTGGGGCGACCTGGCCATCCCAGAGATAGAAGAACTTGTGAAGACCATCGCCGTTGGACCCGTCCGAGCCGTCACTGAGCGGCTGGTCCGCGAGATAGCCCAGCCACGCAAGCGTGCGCAGCGAGGTGGGGGCATTCTCTATGCGAGAGATCGACTCTTCCGAGATCACTGGTAGGGACCAGGCTTCGGCCTTGGTCGCATCGGGTGCAGCGTCGCTGGGCCGGGCCGTTTCCGGCTGCAGCTCGTCATGCCGCAGCCCGGCCCGAATCGCGGCGGATAGCGGCATGACACGCAAGCGGGCCCAGTCATCCGCACCTGCAGCGGCAATTGAGGCTGCCCTATAAGCGACTCCGCCCGTCATTCCCGCCAGCGCCAGGCCTAAGACCAGCGTTCGTCGTTTCACATGCGTGTTCATACCTGCGTTTCCGGCTGACGACCCCGTTTCAAGTCGTTCTAAGACGGCAGGAGATATCCCTTGCCGGCCAAGCATGCACGCACCGCCGCCCGATATTGGAACGGCCTGCGGGCGGGGGAGGTGAACCAATCGAACCCGGTCTTGGCGTTGGAACGGTCGACGGACACAGCAGACGAGTCCCGGCAGCCCGACAAATCAGCGTTGTAGCCCGGCGCGTCGCGATTCGTGATCGCAGGCTCGTAAGCGCAGCCCGCAAGGGCGAGGCTCAGGAAGACCGCGGACAAGAGATGCTTCATGACGCCATCGGACCTCAACGGCTCGATCTGTCAAGGTAGCCCGGAACACCTAGAGCGTCCCCTCGGATGCGCCGGGCTGGCAGTGGCAAGCCGAGGGTGGTGAAATGCACTCGTCCGCGCACGATCCAAAGGACCGCAATGCCCGCCCTAGAAGACCGCCTCGCCTTCGCCACCAAACTCACCCGCGCGGCCGGCGCCATGGCCCTCCGCCTCCGCCCCCCGCCCGGCGCCGCCCAAGGCACGCTCAAAGGCCGCCAGGACTGGCTGACCGAAGCCGACGGCGCCGTCGAGACCTACATCTCCGAACGCCTGCTATCCCGCTTTCCCGCGGACGGCTTTCAAGGCGAGGAAGCCGGACGCACCCGCACCGGCAGCCTGCGCTGGATCGTGGACCCCATCGACGGCACCAGCAACTTCGCCCGCGGCGGCACCCGCTGGTGCGTCTCGGTCGGACTGATCGATGATACCCAGGCCCTGCTCGGCGTTTTATCTGCCCCCGCACGGGGCGAGCTTTATGCCGCCTGCGGTGCCGCCAGCGCTACCCTCAACGGCACGCCCATCCAAGCCGCCGATACCGCCAGCATGGACCGCGCCATGATCGAGGCCGGATGGTCCCCCCGGATCGACAACGCCGCCTACCTCGCGCTCTGCGGAAAGATCGTGTGCGCAGGCGCCATGCTGCGATCCGGCGGGTCCGGCGCGCTAGGCCTGGCCGAGGTCGCCGCTGGCCGCCTCGACGGCTACACCGAGCTGCATATCAACCTATGGGACTGCGCCGCCGCATTGGCCATCCTGGCCGGGGCAGGGGCCGTCACCAACGCCTACCTCCCGGCGCAAGCGGCCACCGGCGGGCCGATCCTGGCCGCCGCCCCCGGCGTCGCCCAGTCCCTAGCCGCCCTAGCCGGGATCGCGCTGCCCTAACAGGGCCGCCGCATGGCCGAGCCAAACCGACCCCAGGCACAGCAGCACGGACGCACCAACGTTCATCAATGCCCGCTCCCACGCCCCCACCCGCAGCAGCTCCAGCGTCTGCAGGCTGAACGACGAAAACGTCGTGAACCCGCCGCACACCCCGACCATCATGAACGGCCGCACCCAATCCGCCGCCGGCACACGTCCGCCGGGCAAAGTGAGGGTCGCGACGAAACCGATGATGCAGGACCCCACGACGTTGATGCCGATCGTTCCCCACGGCAGCCGCTGGCTCCAAGGCGCCGCCCAGACCGCAATCCAATACCGCGCCACGCTGCCGATGGCCCCGCCCGCCGCCACCCAGACCGATGCTGACAAAAACTCGCCCTTCCACACGCAAACATGAACCCTACCCGGCGTTGACGGACTATGGACCAGACACCGCCGATCACCCAGCCCACCATCGCGGAACCGGAAACCGGTCAGACCGTGACGGCCAACGCCTTCGGCCTACAGGTCGGCGTCGTCGTCATCGCCGGATTATACTTCGGGCGTGAGGTGCTGATCCCGATCACCCTGTCGATCCTGCTCTCCTTCATCCTAGTACCCATCGTCAACGTGCTGCGGCGCATCCGCCTAGGCCGCGTGCCGGCCGTGCTGCTGGCGGTGTTCGTCGCACTCGGCATCATCGTCGGCTTCGGCGCCGTCATCGCCTCGCAGGTGGCGCAGCTGGCTGGTGACATCCCAAAGTATGCCGAGACGATCGAGAAGAAGATCGACACCGTCCGCAGCTACACGACGGGCCGCCTCGAAGACCTCGCCAGTAAAGTAGGCCGGCAGTCGGCGCCCCCCGCACCGGGTAAGACCAACCTGCCCGTGGGCCAGGCCGCCCCGGCACCCCCGCCCGCGCCGGCGGCCGACAGCACGTCCACCTCACCGCTCGCCATGGCGGAGCGCTACCTCAGCCCAGTCCTGTCCCCGCTCTCGACCATCTTCATCGTCTTCATCGTCGCGATCTTCATCCTGCTGCAGCGTGAGGACCTTAGGGACCGGCTGATCCGCCTCATGGGTGCGACCGACATCCACCGCACGACCGCGGCGCTCGATGACGCCGGGCGCCGGCTCAGCCGCTATTTCCTGACCCAGCTGGCCATCAACGCCACCTTCGGCGCCGTAGTCGGCGCCGGCCTCTACTTCATCGGCGTCCCCAACCCCGTGCTATGGGGCATGCTGTCGGCCCTCATGCGCTTCGTGCCGTATATCGGCTCCTTCATATCCGCCGGCCTCCCCATCGCCCTCGCCGCCGCGGTGGACCCTGGCTGGACCATGGCGATCGAGGCCGCCATCCTCTACCTCGTGGTCGAATTGGCAGTCAGCCAAGCCATCGAGCCGCTGCTGTATGGACACAGCACAGGCCTCTCCCCCTTTGCCGTGGTGGTTTCCGCCATCTTCTGGAGCTGGCTCTGGGGCCCGATCGGCCTGATCCTATCCATGCCGCTCACCCTCTGCCTCGTGGTGCTCGGCGCCCACGTGGACCGGCTGGAGTTCCTGGAGATCATGCTGGGGGACCGCCCCGCGCTCACCCCCACGGAATCGTTCTACCAGCGCATCCTGGCCGGCGACGCCGACGAGATGGAGGACCACGCCGAAACATTGCTGAAGGCCGAATCGCTCGCCGCCTACTACGACACCGTCCTGCTGCCCGGCCTCGCCATGGCGGCCATCGATTCGGACCGCGCGATCCTCAAGCCCAAGCAGCTCGAGCGCATCCGCGACACCTCGTTCACCCTCATCAAGGAGCTGAACAGCCACGACGATTTCGTGCCGGACACCAAGGCCGAGCACAGCCCCGTCACCGCCCCCGCCGCGCATCCGGAGGCCATGATCCTGTGCGTCGCCGGGCGCGGCACCCTGGATGACATCGCCTGCACCGCGCTGGCTCAGATCCTGAACAAGCACGGCCTGCCGTCCCGTGTCGTGCCGCACGGCGCGGCGTCCCGGGACACCGTCGCCGCGCTGGACGTCACGGGCGTCACCATGATCTGCATCTCCTACCTCGACATCACCGGCACCCCGTCCAACCTCCGCTACCTCATCAGCCGCTTGAAGCGCCGCCTACCCGGCGTCCCGGTGCTGGTCGGAATGTGGAAGGCTGGGGAGAACGCAGCCGAGGACGAACGGGCGCGCAAGCTGCTGGGCGCCGACATCTACGCGGCATCACTGCAGGACGCGGTGCGCGACTGCCTCCTGCAAACCGCTCACAACGCTCCGCCCTCGCCCCAGCCCGATCAGCCGCCGCAGGCCTCGCGGTTGACGGACAGGAACGCCTCGGACGCCGGGATGGTGCGGACCGGCGTGTAGTAGTCCCAAGGCTCCTTGCTCTCGGCCGGCGTCTTGACCTGCCACAGTGTCTCGTCGAACAAGACCCGGCCATCGTTGCGGATGCTGGCGGGCTTGCCGAAATAATCCACCGGACGCTCCCGCATCGCGCGGTTCACCGCCACGGCCTCCGTCGTCCCCGCCGCGTCGATCGCCCGCAGGTAGTGCGTCACCGCCGTATAGATCTCCGCATGGTTCTTGCTCGGCATCATCTTTTGTTGCGCATAGAACCGCTCGGCGAACGCGCGCGCCCGGGCATTCTGGTTCCAGTAGAACCCCTCGGTGAAGACATACCCCTGGGTTGCCGGCAGACCGAGCGCGTGGATGTCCTGAACGTAGGTCAGGAACCCCGCCACGGTCTGCTTCTCCCGCAGCCCGAACTCGTTCGCCTGCTTCAGCAGGTTGACGAGGTCGCCGCCCACGCTCGCCAGCGCCACCACCTTGGCGCCCGACGCCTGCGCCTGCAGCAGTAACGACGCAAAATCCGTGGCGCCGATCGCATGCTGGGCCGAACCCAGCACGTGCCCGCCCTGCGCCGTGATGATGGCCGTCGCCTCCCGCTCGAGCGCGAGTCCGAACGCCTGGTCCACGGTGATGAAGAACCAGCTATCACCGCCCGTCGCCATCAGCGCCCGGACCGTGCCGGCCGTCAGCGCATGCGTGTCGTCCGCCCAATGCGTACTGACGGGCGAACAGAATTTGGAGGTGAACTCGCTCGCCGCCGACGCGGTGATCATCACCGTCCGGTCCTTCTGCCGGGCTATCTCCTGCACCGCCAGCGCAATCGGCGTGACCGGCAGGTCGATCACCGCATCCACCCCGTCCGCATCGAACCAACGCCGCGCCACCGCGGCCGCCACGTCCGGCTTGTTCTGCGTGTCGGCGTGCACGATCTCGATCGGGCGGCCCCGCACGGTCCCGCCGAAATCCGCCACCGCCATCCGCGCCGCCAGCACCGAGCCCGGCCCGGCGCTATCCGCATACGGCCCCGTCTCATCCGTCAGCACGCCGATCCGCACCACATCCCCGCCCGGTGCCGCCGTTTGGCCAGCCGCCCCCAGCGGCAGCATCAGGCACACCATCGTCGCAAGCAGACGTCCAGTCATGACGAAACCCCTCGTGCCCGGCGAGCCCGGGCTTTCGTGCGACGTTAAAGCATTTTAATATTCAAACTGGTAGCTCAGCCCCACCGAGTTCGTCCCCGTCCCCGTCCCCGTCCCCGTCCCGACATCCGTCTCGAGCTTCAGCCCCTTGCTGATGTCGATCTGAACTGTGGCCCCGGTTTGCCCGCCTGTCGTTCCCTGTTTTGCGCCGACATAGACGCCGTTCCCCACATACCGCCCCGCCTCCACCGTCGGTGCGCTGCTGGCCGTGCTGCTACCGCTTTGGCCACCCCCCACCGATAGCCGGTCCAGCCCCAAGCCCCGCCGCACGCTCTCGAGCGGATTGCCCACACCGCCGCCCGCGCCCGTAAGACTCGCCAGCGCCGCCGCGATCTCCGCCAGCTGAAACGGCCCGAGATCCTTGCTGCTGCGCTTGAATAGCAAATACGCCAGCACCTCGTCCTGTGGCAGATCGGGCACGCTGCTCAGCTTAATTTTCGGGGCACTCGCATAGCCGCCGATCCCGAGCGTCGCCGTGACCCCGCCCGCCACGCTGTCGGCCGCAAAATCGAGCGTCGGATCGATCTTGCCCGTGACCCCCGTACCGTCGAACCCGACCTTTCCCCGCGTGAAACTCAGCGTCGTCCCGGCCACGCTGATCGTGCCCCGCCGCATCTCGAACCCGCCACCCACATCAGGCGCAGCACTATTGCCGCGCAGGTGCAGCGTCCCCCCCATCTCGGCATCCAGGCCGCGCCCGCGCACGAAGATCCCCCGCGGCGCCTGCACCGTCAGATCGAGCCCGGCCGTGGTGGCGGCCGCCGGCGCCGGCGGCTTCTGCCCGGGCCGCCGCACATCCAGCACCGCGACGCTCGCCGGCAGCCGGTCCGGGATCTGAATCTCCGCCCGCCGCACCGTGATGGTCCCGCCCGCCACCGGCGCGGCCAACGTGCCCCGCACCGTCACATCCCCATCCAGCTCCGCCGTCAGCCGGTCCGACGCCAGCGGCCGCGCGTTGCGCAGCTGTATCGCGATATCGAGCGGTGCTGCCGCCCCCGACCCCTCCAATCCCAGCCCAGCCGAGCCGCTCAGCCCGATCGTCCCCGGCCCCGCCTGCCCCCGCACATCCTGGATCAGCAGCCGGTCCCCATCCGCCCGTAACGTGCCGTTGATCCCGCTGATCCGCAGGCCTTGCGTGAAGTCCTGGATATCGGCCCCGGCCAGCTGCACCGTCCCGCTCAGCCGCGGCTGCGCCAGCGTCCCAGCCGCCCCGCCATCGATCACCACCCGCCCCCGCGCCTGCCGCCCGGATGCGGTCAGGATCGGGTCCAGCAGCGCCAGGTCCAGCGCCCCCTGCGCCTTCAGATCCAGCGCCCCGGCCCCGATCGGCGCCCGGCCCGAAACATTCAGCCGCGCCGCGCTCCCGGCCAGCAGCCGTGCATCCACCTGCGCCGACCCGCCGTTCAGCACCACGTCGGCGTTGAGGTTGGCCGGCGGTAGCCCACGCCCCGGCCCAGACCGCGCCCGCACCCCGGTCGCCGCGAGCTTGACCGTGCCCCGCGGTGCCGCCGGGCTCCCCTTCAGCACCGCATCCAGCCCCACCTGCCCGTCCGCTGCCGGAGCGAACGCCGCCAGCGTGTCCGCCGGCCCGCGCAACGACACGGTCGCATCCAGCGCCGGTGACAGCCGCCCCGCGACATCCAGCACCGCCTGCCGCATCCCCAGCCGCAGCCGGTCCACCGACACCCCATCCGCCAGCTTGATCACCGCCGGCGCCAGCAGCCGCACCGTCTCCCCCTTCGCGACCGCCTGCAGCGTCGCCAGCTGCACCACCCGCTTCACCCCATCCACCGTCGCCGTCCCGCTCAGCTGCGTGTCGGTCCCACTGATCCGCAGCGCCCCGCTCGTGCGAACCGCCAGCGCATTCTGCGGCCCCGCCACGTCGAGCTTCAGCCCGCCGGACACCGGTCCGGCGCTGATGCCCTCCGCCACCAGCGCCGCATCCACCACGGGCCGCGTCGCCGGCTCCGCCACCCGCGCCTGCAGCGTCGCGTGCCCGGCCCGCCCCGCCGCACTCCCGGCATCGCGCGCCTCGAGCGTGAGCCGCACCGACCGCTCCTCCAGCACCGCATCCGCCACCACCGATCCGCTCAGCGCCTGCCCCACGAACGGGTCGAGATCCCCGAGCCGCCCAGCCCGCAGCTTCAGATCTCCCCGCGGCAGTACGGCGCCGGGCGCGAGGCTCAAAGCGCCCTCGGCATGCACGCTCTTCCAATCCGCCCGCTCGATACGCGCCTGCACGCCCGCGGCGCCCCGCGCCACATCCAGCGCTAAATCCACCGGCGCCCCCACCAGCGCCCCCTGGAGCGTAAGCCGCCCCGTCGGCGCACCCGGCAGCCCCGTCGCATGCGCCTTGAACGTGAGCGGCCCCGTCGGCACCCCCGGTACCGTGACCGAGCCCCGCCCGGCCACATCGGCCACCAGCGCATCCAGCGCCCCCGTCACATTCCCATCGAGCTCGAGCGACCCCTGCAGCTGCGGCGCCAGCACCGCCAGCCGCGGCAACGCCACATGCAGCTTACCCTCGGCCGCATCGTCCCGCATTGTCCCGCCGCCAGTCACCCCCAGCGCCTGCCCTTGCAGGTTCACCCCGCTCACGATCGTCACCCCACCCGCCCGGTCCACCACGGCGGCCAGATGCGCATCCGGCCCCAGCAATCCCTGGATCACGTTCGGCGCGCCCGGCAGCAAAGCGAGCACGCCGCCCAGCTCCAGATGCGACGCCCCGCCCTTCACCGTAATCGCGGCATGCCCCCGCAAATCCTGCGCTACTAACCGCGCGAACGGCGCGAGGTCCGGCAGATCGAGCCGCGCATCCACCAGCGCCGCCGCCGTATCCGCCGTCCCGGTCAAGCCAAACAGCGGATGCGCCAGGCTGAACCGCGCCGGACGCGCCGCCTGATTGAGCTGCACGCCCGCATCCAGCACGAGCGGCGCCGCCTCCAGCAATCCCAAGGCCGGCGCCGGCAACGTCACCCGCTCCGCCACCGCGTGTACGCTCACCTGCCCGGCGTTCCCCTGGATATCGGCATCGAGGCTCCGCACTCCCGCCCCAGCCGCCGCAAGCCCCGCCGCCTTCACCGACCCCCGCACGTCTGGCGTTGTGAACGGCCCGGCCACATGCGCCTGCACCGCCACGCTGTCCCACCGCACATCCGCCCGCGGCGCCATCGCCGGCGCCTGCCCGGTCACATCGAGCGCTAGCGTCTGACCCACGCTATCCACGGTGCCATGCGCCTCCGCCCGCAGCGCCCCGGCGCTCAGCGTGACATTCGTCCTCACCGCCTGACGCGGCCCATCCAGCGCCGCAGCCAAATGCAGCGCCCCCAGATCCGGCGACCCCGCCACCTGTGACACCAGCCCCCCCGCCGGCTCCGCCAAATCCAGATCGGCCTTCACCCGCGCCCCATCAAGCAAACCCGTGAGCCGATACTCCCCCGCCCGGTCCACCCGATGCACCGCAAGCGTCACCTGCCCGTCATCCAGCGTCCTAACGCTGCCACCGCCATCCACCGCCAGTACCGCCGCCACCCCCGCCACCGGCGCCCCCAGCTCCACCCGGTCCAGCCGCAGCCGGTCGATCTGCACCGCCACCGGCAGGCTGAACGGCGTGCTGGCCGGCGCCGGCCCCGGCGCGGCGGCGGCCAGCCGCGGCACCTGCAACCGGCCCGCGCTCAACACCTGCACCGACGCCCGCCGCCGCACCAACGCCGTCGGTGACCAATCCAGCGCGATATCGTCCGCCAGCAGCCAAGCCCCGGTTCCGTCCCAGATTTCGGCATGCGCCACGCGGAGCGCATCCGGGAACCGCCCATGCAACCCGGTCAACCGAACCTGCCCCCCCGTCACCCGCGCAATCAGCTGCTCGGCCGCGATCCGCCCCGGCCCGATGTTCAACCCAGCCACGACGAGCACAGGCACGGCCACGATCACCGCCGCCGTCCCCAGCAAGATGCGTCGCGTGCGGCTCATGCTGTCATCCTAGAATGCTTGGCCAATGCCGATATACAGCTCGAACGCATCATCCCCCCGCTGCGCATTGAGCGGCACCGCGAGATCGACGCGAATCGGCCCGATCGACGTGTAATACCGCCCGCCAACCCCCGCACCCACCCGCAATCCGCCCTGGAACGGCGCGCTGTTGCTGCCCACCTGGCCCGCATCCACGAACACGGCCGCCCCGAAGCTCTCGCCGATCCGCTGCCGGAACTCCACCGTCGCCGCCGCCACCGACGTCCCGCCGGTGGGACGCCGGCTCAGGAACCGCGGCCCGATCGACTGATACTTATACCCCCGCACCGTCCCGCCGCCCCCCGCATAGAACCGCTCATCCGGCGGCAGCTGGAACGTGCTCGCCCCCTGCACGCTCCCCACCGTCCCGCGCACCGCCAAGATACTCCGCCCCGGCTCTCCCAGATCGAAATAAGTGGACCCCGTGGCCTGCAGAATGGTGAAAACAGCCCCCGGACTGGCCAAAGACACGGTCGGCGTGACCGTCACCGCCGCCTTGATCCCATGCGTCGGCTCGAACAACCCAGACGGCCCCGTGCTGTCATACCGCACGCCCGCCGGCAGCCCCAGCAGCGTATAACTCCGCCCCAGCCGCTCCTGCGTGATACGGGATTGCTGCACCTGTAGCCCTATACTGGCGCTCCAGAACGGCCCGAACTTCCGCACGAGGTTCACCCCGGCCAGCACCGCTTTCCGGTCATACGCCTGCAAGCTCTCCTTCACCGCCTGCGCGCTGACCGTCAGCGCCTGGTCCCGGGTCAAGAAGTCCGGCTTGATCAGCCCCGCCGTCGCGTTGTAGCCAATGCCGGTGCTGGACCGCCCGCCCAACTGCGTGACCGCCACCCCCAAATTCAGCTGCTCCGCCCGCCCGAACAGGTTGCGATGCTGCCACGTCGCCCCGACGCTCGCCCCCAAATCCGTCGAATACGATGCATTGGCCGCCACCGCATGCCGCGCCCGCTCCGCCACCTCGAACTGCAGCGGCAGCCTTCCATCCAGCCCCAGCCGTTCCGCCGCCCGCGCCCGCACGGTGCCGAACACGCCCAGCCCGGCCAAATCCTGCCGCGCTTTCTCGATCGCGTCCGGATCATACTGCTCCCCGTCATGCACCAGCAGCCGCCGCTGCACGAAATCCGGCTTCACCTGCGTCAGCCCCGAGACCGTCACCGGCCCCACCGCCACCACCGGCCCGGCATTTACGGCGTAGGACACATCCAGCGCCCGCGCGCTCACATCCAGCATCGCCACTGGCGCCGCGACCGTGGCCAGCGCATGCCCGCTCGCCTGCAACGCCGCCAGCATCCGCCCTTGCGCCGCCAATACGTCCGCCGCAATCGCCGGGTCGCCCGCCCGCAGCTGCAGCGCCGCCCGCGCCTCGTCCGGCACGTCCCCCGCAAGCTTCACTTGCCGCAAACTGAACACCGGCCCCGGCTCGAGCCGCACGGTCACCACGACCGGATCGCCCGCCTTGTCCAGCGCATCCGGCAGCCCGGGGTCATCCAGCGCCCGCCCGGCGATGGCGATGCTGACCCGCCCGTCATAATGCCCGAAGCTGTCCAGCACCTGCTTCAACCGCCCGGCATCATCCCGCGCCCGGGTGATCAGCGCGAACGGCCCCACCGGCACCTTCTCCCGCAGCGTGATCAGGCTCGCACTATCCAGCGCCGCCTGGTCCAGCGCCGCCTCCCCGTACGCCGGCAGCTCCACGGTATAAGGCTGCGGATCGGCGGCCAACGCCCGTCCGCACACCAACACCAAAGGAAGCCACCACCGCATCATCCGAACCTACCCTGCCGTATCGCGGGCTTCCAGCCCGCCGCGGCGAAACGGGACCCACTGTCCCCGCCTTGTCACAAGACAGTCGTCATTTCGTCGCCGATATTTGGTATGAAGAACGTATGAAACTTCCACAGCGCCGCCAGCGCCACCCCGGCCTTCCCAAGAGTGTCCGGCCCATGTCGGACTTGCCGGTGCAGGGCGGCCTCATCCGCCGTGCCCGCGCCATTCGCCGGGGCGCCAGCATCCTGCTGTTCACCTTCCCCGCTATCGCCATCCAGGCGTTTCTCCTCCTGCTGCCCGGACGCGCGAACGCCGGGTTCGCCCGGCTCTACTGGTCCACGCTCTCCGCCCTGCTCGGTATCAAGACCCGCACCATCGGCACCCAGGCGCAGCGCCTCGACGGACGGCCCGTCGTGTTCGCCTCCAATCACTCGTCCTGGGTGGACGTGCTGATCCTGGGCGGCGTCCTCAAGGCCTGCTTCATCGCCAAGGCGGACGTCGCCCGCTGGCCCATCATCGGCACCATCGCCCGCCTCGGCCGCACCGTCTATGTCTCCCGCCGCGCGACCAGCACCGGGCGCGAGCGGGACGACATGCGCGGAAGGCTCGAAGCCGGGGACAACCTGATCCTCTTCCCCGAAGGCACCAGCTCCGACGGCTCCCGCGTCCTGCCGTTCCGCTCCGCCTTCTTCTCCGTCGTCGAAGATCAGCCGGGCCTACGCCGCCCGCTGATCCAGCCGGTGTCGATCGTATATGACCAGCTCTCCGGCCTGCCGATGGGCCGCGCGACCCGGCCAGTGTTCGCCTGGTATGGCGACATGGACCTTGCCAGCCATTTCTGGCGCCTGGCCCAATACCGCGGCCTCCGCGCCAGCGTCCTGCTGCACACCCCGATCGACCCCGCCCACTACGCCAGCCGCAAGGAACTCTCCGCCGCCGTCTGGCAAACCGTGGCCGAAGGCGCCGCCACCCTCCGCCAGAACCGCCCAGTCCGCATCGCCCCCACCCCCGTCCTCGCCGGCTCTCCCGAGTTCGCATAAACAAACTTCGCGTCAGATGGCGCAATCCGTCCAAAAACGATTTCCCCAAAACGATTTGCCCAAAAACGATTTACATTGACAGATTCCGCGCCGATCCGGCCACATCCGCCCAGTAAAGGAAAGGCCCAAGCACACTGCACCGCTTGACCCACGCCGGGCGCCCCCCCATTGCTCCCCAGGCTCCATACGAGCCTAACCGGGGTTTATCAGCGTGACCGAAAAGAAGCGCCTCCATGTCATCACATGGGGCTGCCAAATGAACGTGTATGACAGCGGACGCATGACGGACGTCCTAGCCCCCCTCGGCTACGAGCCCGCCCAAGGGCCGGACGACGCCGACATGGTCATCCTCAATACCTGCCACATCCGCGACCGCGCCGCCGAAAAAGTGTTCTCCGAACTCGGGCGCCTC
Source organism: Acetobacteraceae bacterium (assembly GCA_965246925.1). Lineage (GTDB taxonomy): Bacteria > Pseudomonadota > Alphaproteobacteria > Acetobacterales > Acetobacteraceae > JANPPS01. The sequence goes on from OZ251994.1 coordinate 1,454,784, forward strand.
CGCGTCATCAAGCAGGCCCGCGCCGAAGCCGGGCAGGGCACCATCCTGGCCGTCGCCGGCTGCGTCGCGCAGGCCGAGGGCGCCGAGATCCTCGCCCGCGCCCCCTATGTGGACCTGGTGCTCGGGCCCCAGACCTACCACCGCCTCCCGGAAATGGTCGCCCGCGCCGCCCGTGCCGGCGGCTCCGTCATCGACACGGACTTCCCCGCCGAGCCCAAATTCGACAGCCTCCCCGCCCACGGCCCCCAGGGCGTCACCGCCTTCCTCACCATCCAGGAAGGCTGCGACAAATTCTGCAGCTTCTGCGTCGTCCCCTACACCAGGGGTGCCGAGTTCAGCCGCCCCGCCACCGCCATCCTGGCCGAAGCGCAAGACCTCATCGCCAACGGCGCCCGCGAGCTCACCCTCCTGGGCCAAAACGTCAACGCCTGGCATGGCGAGGCGCCGGACGGCGCCACATGGAGCTTCGGCCGCCTCATCCGCGCCCTGGCCGGTCTGCCCGGCCTGCTCCGCCTCCGCTACACCACGTCCCACCCCCGCGACATGGCGGACGACCTCATCAGCGCCCATCGCGACGTGCCGCAGCTCATGCCGTTCCTGCATCTCCCCGTTCAATCCGGCTCGGACCGCATGCTAGCCGCTATGAACCGCAAGCATACCGCCGAAGACTACCGCCGCCTGGTGGACCGGCTGCGCACCGCACGCCCGGACATCGCCCTATCGTCCGACTTCATCGTCGGCCACCCCGGCGAGACGGACGCTGACTTCGAAGCGACACTGACCCTGGTCCGCGACATCGGCTTCGCCCAGGCCTTCTGCTTCCAATACTCCCGCCGCCCCGGCACCCCGGCCTCCGCCGCCCCGGCCCAGGTCGCGGCGGACATCTCATATGCCCGGCTGCAAACCCTCCTCGCCCTGCTGCGCGAACAGCAGGCCGCGTTCAACCAGGCGTCCGAGGGCCTCACCATGCCCGTCCTATTCACCGGACCCGGCCGCCGCCCCGGCCAGCTCTCCGGACGGTCACCTTTTCTTCAGCCCGTGCACGTTAACGGGTCAGAAACGTTTATCGGGCTAGAGTGCCCGGTGACGATCGTGCGTGGCCACCCCACTTCCCTATTAGGATCATTGCAACCCAGTCAGGAGTATATCTGCGCTTGAACCTCACCGCCGCGTCTTCGGCTGCGCCCGCACCCTCCCTCCACGGCAAGGCGACCACCTTGCAATTCAAAGACAATGCGCTCTTACCCCTGCTCTTCGGCGAACATGACCGGCATCTGGTCCGGCTCGAGCAAGGGCTCGGCGTCAAGCTCGCCTCCCGCGGCAACCGGGTGGCGATCACGGGGGAGCCGGGGCGGGTCCAAGCGGCGGAGGCGGCACTCAACAGCCTGTATCAACGGCTGGAGCGCGGACAGGGCGTGGCACGGGCGGATGTGGAGGCAGTCATACGCATGATGGACCCGCGCGAAGACGGTGAACTCCGCCTGCCGCTGTCCGACCTGCCCGCCATCCGCACCAAGCGCGGCGCGATCGGCCCGCGCTCCCCGGGTCAAAGCAGCTACATGGAGATGCTGTCCCGCTATGAGATGGTGTTCGGCATCGGCCCGGCCGGCACGGGGAAGACCTACCTCGCCGTGGCGCAGGCCGTGCAGATGCTGACCGCCGGACGCGTGGACCGCATCGTCCTCTCCCGCCCGGCCGTCGAAGCCGGGGAGCGTCTGGGCTTCCTGCCCGGTGACCTCAAGGACAAGGTCGACCCCTACCTCCGCCCGCTCTATGACGCCCTGCACGACATGATGCCCGGTGACCAGGTGGCCCGGCGCATGAGCACCGGTGAAATCGAAGTCGCCCCCCTGGCCTTCATGCGCGGACGCACCCTGGCCCACTCCTTCGTCATTTTGGACGAGGCGCAGAACACCACCCCCGTGCAGATGAAGATGTTCCTGACCCGCATGGGTGAGGGCACCCGTATGGTCATCACCGGAGACCTCAGCCAGATCGACCTGCCCACCGGTCAGCGGAGCGGCCTTCGCGACGCCTTGGACACGCTCGACGGCCTGCCCGGCATCGGCGTCAACCGCTTCGGCGTCCGCGACGTGGTGCGCCACCCGCTGGTCGCCGCAATCGTGGACGCCTATGATCAGCGGGCCCAAGCGCAAAAGGACGCCGCACGGGGTGAGCCGAGGGCGCGTACTCAGGACAGCAATGGACCCGGACAGTAAACCAAGCCCCGCATCCGCTCAGGAGGATGCGGGGTTCGGCACCGAAGTGATCGTCGGTGACCCAAGATGGCGCAAAGCCGTGCCAGACCTGCGCCGGCTGGTGCAACGCGCCGCCCGTGCCGCCGGCGGCGCGGCGGTGGTGGCACTGGAGTCCGACCGCCGGGTCCGCCGCCTGAATGCCGCCTTCCGCGGCATCGACAAGCCCACCAACGTCCTGACCTTCAGCACCGGCGACATCGCCTTAGCCTATGGCGTGACCCGGCGGGAGGCGCTGGCCGGGCGCAAATCCCTGCCCGACCACCTGGTCCACCTGGTCGTCCACGGCGCTCTGCACCTCCACGGCTTCGACCATCTAAGCCCCGGGGACGCCCGGCAGATGGAGATGGAAGAAACCCGCATCATGCGCCGGATGCGCCGCCCGGACCCCTGGAGGCGCCGGTGACGCCCTCCAACTCCCGCGGCTTCCTCGGACGCGTGCGCCAGCGCCTGGCCGGGCGGTCCGAGCACAACGTCCGCGACAGCATCGCCGAGCTAGTGCAGCAATCGGCCGAAGACAGCCACGCCGCCGGCACCGTGCCGGAGCTCGACCGGCAGGAGCGTGCGCTGATCGCCAACGTGCTCCGCCTGCGCGGCATGTCCGCCGATGACGTGATGATTCCCCGCGCCGACATCGTCGCGATCCCGGTCGATACGAGCCTGGACCAGGTGCTGGATCAAATCCGGCGCGAGGGCCACTCCCGTTTCCCTGTCTACCGGGAAGAGCTGGATGAGGTCGTGGGCATGGTCCACATCAAGGACGTGTTCGCCTATGTCGGACGGCCCGACGCCTTCCAGCTCGAGGCGCTGCTACGCAAGCCGCTGATGGTCGCCCCGCAAATCCCGGTGCTGGACCTGCTGCTGCAGATGCGCCAGGCGCGCATGCACCTGGCGCTGGTCGTGGACGAGTACGGCGGCATCGATGGCCTTCTGACCATCGAGGATCTGGTCGAGGAGATCGTGGGCGACATCGCCGATGAACACGACGAAGACACCGGCCCCATGATCGTCGAGCGTCCGGACGGTCAGCTGGACCTGGACGCCCGCCTCTCGATCCAGGATTTCGAAGGCCGGCTCGGCGCCGTGATGACCGAGGACGAGCGGGACGCCGACATCGATACCGTGGGCGGCCTGGTGTTCACCCTGGCCGGCCGCGTGCCCAGCCGGGGCGAGGTCATCAGCCACCCCAGCGGGCTCGAGTTCCGCATCTTGGACGTGGACGCCCGGCGGATCCGCCGCATTCGCGCCCGCCGCCCGGCGCTCGCCGCCGAGTAGGGAACTCGGCGCAGCTTCAAGCGTCATGCCCATGAAGCAATGGAGAGTTCGATGTCGATCGTAGCGTGGCTGGTATTGGGTCTGATCGCGGGCTTTATCGCCAGCAAGATGTATGAAGGTTCCGGTCAGGGTATCGTCATGGATATCGTGCTCGGCATCGTGGGAGCCTTCGTGGGCGGGTTCCTATTCTCCACCCTGGGCGCGACTCCGGTCACAGGCTTTAACCTATACAGCATGATCGTGGCCGTGATCGGCGCCATCATCGTGCTCTTCATCTACCACGCCGTCGTCGGCAAGCGGACGCTCTGATGGCATCGGTATCGTCGGCGGCGGAGCAACTACGGGAGCTCCGCCGTGACGCCGCATCGGTCGTGCAGGACCGGGTAGCCCCGGCGCTGCATGACGCCGCGACCGAGGGGAAAGACCGCTTCGGTCAGTTGCTCGGCCTCGTCCCCATGATCATGGATTTCGCCGAACCCTTCCTTTCCCGTGCCCGCGCCGCCATCCCCCAGATGCCTGCAATCCCTCAAATGCCCCAAATTCGCCCGACTCCTCCACCCCCCAGCCGCCTTCGCCCCATCGCCGCCGCCGCCCTAATCTGCGCCTCCGCCTACATCCTATACCGCGTCGCCCAACGCCAAAAGTCGGCATAAACCCGGCCGAGCGCGCCAAGGCCACACCAAGGGCTTCGACAACCAGGCCTACTTCGAAGAACTCAACGAACGCCTGCTGGATGAGCAGCTCGAGCAAGACCTGCTGACCCGGCCCATCGACGACATCATCGAAGAGATCGCCCGCGACCTCAACGTCAACGCCCAAGAACGCAGCTGGCGCCACAAACGCCGCACCCCCACCACCTAGCCGCCCTCCGCCACCGCGCTCCCTTCCCCCTCTCACCCCGGCCCTCTCCGATGAAATCGGAGAGGGCCGGGGTGAGAGAAACAACCAGAACAGTCCCAAACCCGTCAGTCCCGACCCCATCGAAGGACGGCACAACAAGCCCGCGCCCGCCCCGCTCTTCTCTTCCCCCTCTCCCCCCGGGAGAGGGCCGGGGTGAGGGAAACAACCAGAACAGTCTCAAACCCGTTAATCCCCAAGCCCGTCAAAGGACGGCACAACAAGCCCACCCCCCCCCCCGCCAGAACAGCAAAACGTAGGCCGGACCCCTACCCACTACCGAAACGAACCCAAACTCGAATAAACTTCCTACCGCATCGCAGGCTTCCAGCCCGCCCTAAACACGCCCAATCCCAGACAAAAAAGCAACACACCGTAGGCTGGATCAACCATCACCAGGAGACCCCAAATCGAAACCGTCGAGGGCGTCATCCTGACCCAGAACGGCTGGATAAGCGGCCGCCTCAATCACGCCGCAACGATCCATTCGATCGAGCCATATCGATCCGCCTCACAGCACCGCTTCATCATCCCCGGCTTCGTGGACCTCCACGTCCACGGCGGTGGCGGCGCAGACGTGATGGACGGGCCAGAGGCCGTCCAAGAAACCGCGGCCTTCCACGCCCGCCACGGCACGACCGCCTTCCTCCCCACCACCGTCACCGCTCCCGCCGATACCCTTCGCCGCGCACTCACCGGAATCGCCAAGGCCAATCACGGCGGCGCCCGCATCATGGGCGTGCACCTAGAAGGCCCCTTCATCAATCCCGCAGTGCTCGGCGCACAACCGCCCTTCGCCATCCCGCCCGACATCGCGTGGGCCGAAGAACTATGCCGCCTCGCCCCGATCCGCGTTGCCACCATCGCGCCCGAGATCGACCCGGACGGCGCCCTGCTGACCGCCCTCAGCAATGAAGGCATACGCGTCCAGCTCGGCCACACCGCCTGCAGCTACGAACAGGCCCGGCAGGCCTTGGACCGCGGCGCCGCCGGCTTCACCCACCTGTTCAACGCCATGTCCCCACTGCACCACCGCAGCCCCGGTGCCGTCGGCTGCGCGCTGGCGCACGCCGGGTACGCCGAAATCATCCCGGACCTGCTGCACGTCGCACCCGGCGCCATCCTGGCCGCACTCCGCGCCATACCCGGCCTCTATGCCATCACCGACGCCGTCGCCGCCGCAGGCATGCCGGACGGCGAGTACCGGCTTGGAACACACGCCATCTACAAACAATCCGGCGCCGTCCGCCTCGGCGACGGCACCCTCGCCGGCAGCGTCCTCACGATGGATCAGGCGCTGCGCAACCTGCTCGCGCTCGGCCTGACCCTGGCCGAGGCGTCGGCCCGCGTCTCCACCATCCCCGCCGCCTACACCGGCTTCACCGACCGCGGCCACCTAGCCCCTGGGCTGGCGGCGGATTTCGTCATCGTGGACGACCGCGGCAATCTCCTGCATGCCGTGGCCGAGGGGATTTGCCAAACCGCCTGAGTTGCCCCAGCCTCTCCCCGCCCTCACGCATGGAGCGCCCATGGCCGGCTTGTATTTCGAGGACCTCACGGTAGGCCAAACCTGGCGCCACCCCATCCGCCGCACCGTGACCGAAGCGGACAACGTCTGGTTCAGCTGCATGACCCACAACCCGGCACAGCTCCACCTCGACGAAGAATACTGCCGCACGCAAACCGAATACGGCCAGCGCCTCGTCAACAGCGCCTTCACCCTGGGCCTCATGGTCGGCATCTCCGTCGGCGACACGACGCTCGGCACCGCCGTGGCCAACCTCGGCTGGGACGAGGTCCGCTTCCCCAAGCCGGTCTTTCACGGCGACACCCTGCGGATCGAGACCGAGGTGCTGGACCTCCGCGCCTCCAACTCCCGCCCCACGGCGGGCATCGTCACCTTCATGCACCGCGCCTACAATCAGCGTGACGAGCTGGTCGCGCACTGCAAGCGCACCGGGCTACAGCTGCGGCGCCCCGCTTGACCCTCCGCTCCTTCCTCTTCGTGCCCGGCGACAGCAGCCGCAAGCTGGCCCGCGGCCTGATGTCCGGGGCCGACGCGCTGATCCTGGATCTCGAAGACAGCGTCGCGCCCGAGAACAAGCCGGACGCGCGCGGCCTGGTGACCGAAGCGCTGGCCACGCCGGCCCAGCCCGAGCTGTGGGTCCGCATCAATCCCCTGGACGAAGGCGGCCTCGATGACCTCACCGCCCTCGTCCGCGCGGGCCCGCACGGCATCATGCTGCCCAAGGCCGCCGGTCCGCAAGACGTGCTGCGGCTCAGCCACTGCCTCGACGTGCTGGAACGCCGGGACGGCATCGGGCGCCCCGTCCGCATCCTCCCGGTCGCGACCGAAACCGCCCACGCGCCGTTCACCCTGGGCGCCTACGCCAGCACGGCACTGCCCCGGCTCTATGGCCTGACCTGGGGTGCGGAGGACCTCGCGGCTGCGCTGGGCGCCAGCACCAACCAAGACGGCGGCGCCTGGGCAGCGACCTACCGCATGGTCCGCTCCCTCACGCTGCTGGCCGCCCGCGCCGCCGGGGTCGAGCCGGTGGAGACCCTCTACACCGATTTCCGTGACGCCCCCGGCCTGCAACGCACCTCCGAAGCCGCCGCCCGCGAGGGTTTCACCGGCCGCCTCGCCATTCACCCCGACCAGGTCGAGTCCATCAACACCGCCTTTCTCCCATCCGCCGAAGCCATCGCCCACGCCCGCAAAGTCCTCGCCGCCTTCGCCGCCGCTCCCGGCGCTGGCGCCGTCAGCCTTGACGGCCAAATGCTCGACATTCCACATTTGAAACAGGCGCAAAACCTCCTAGCCCGCCACGAACAAGGCCCAGCATTGAAAGGATGAGATCATGAACGATAACTCCTTGGCACCAACACTCGCCCGCAACGATCAGGCGCCGGCCTATTGGTTTCTCGACATCCTCTGGATCGTGCTGGCCAGCGACGAGCAGACCGGCGGTCAGTTCACCGTCATGGAGCAGCTCATGCCGCAGGGCAGCGGCCCTGGCCCCCACGTCCATCCAAACAATGACGAGTGGTTCTACGTGATGGATGGCGCACTCGACATGCAGGTCGGCGACCTCCGCCCGCATGCGGCCGCAGGCCAATCGGTGTTCATCCCACGCGGCACCGTGCACGCATTCAAGGTCACGAGCCCAACCTGCCGCGTGCTGAACGGCTTCACTCCAGCGGCGATGGACGCGATCATCCGCAAGGTAGCCCGCCCGGCAGAACAGCGCGCGCTGCCACCGCCGGGACTAGACCGGGACCCCGAAAAGCTGGCGGCATTTGCCAATAACGTCATGGGGCATCCCGTGTAGTCACGCCCAGCGCGCCGCCGCCGCCGTGATGTTGTCATGCCCGCCCCGCCCCCGCGCGAACGAGACGAGCCGGGCGCAGATGTCGGCGGCGTCGCTGTCCAGCCCATGCGCCTCCAGCAACAGCCCCGGCGCCGACGGCGCGTAGTTCCACAGCCCGTCACTACACAACAGCAACCAGCCCGGGCGCGGCGGCAGCGTCAGCACGGACGGCTCGGGGCAGGGGGTGGCGCGGGCAAAATCAGTCGTGCCCAGGCAGTGCAGCAAGGCATGCGCCAGCGGATGCCGGCTCGCCTCCGCCTCCAGCATCAGACCCCGGTCCAGCACGTCCACCAGCCAGGAATGGTCCCGCGTCAGCAGCGCCGGGTCTGGGCCAAGTGCATAGGCCCGGCTGTCTCCCAACCAGCCCAGCACCGTCCCGCCCTCCCGGATCGTAGCCGCCACCATGGTCGTGGCCGGCGGGTCCACCTCCCCCTGCCGGTCGAACGGCAAGGCGCACACCGCATCATGCGCCCGGCGGATCGCCGCGGCCATGTCCAAGCCCGACACCAGTGCCGCATGCGCAACCCGGGCGGCGGTGCTGGAGGCAAGCTCCGGCGTTTGCGAGTTGGACACGCCATCGCACACCACCATGACCGTCCCCGCTCCCCCTGCTGCCGGGCCGGACAGCATGACGGCATCCTGGTTATTGGCATGGCGCACGCCTGGATCCGTGCGGGCGGCCAAGCCGGGCCCGATCGTCACCGCCCCGGCATCCTGGGCCTCGGGTGCCGCGATACGCCCGCCGCACTCCGCACAAAACCGGTCACCCGGAGCCGCGTCGGCATGGCAGCGGGGGCAGGTCAGAACCACGTGCGCGGCCGCGCGGCGTTGGCCTGATCGATGAACGCGGTCCGCGCCGGACGCCCCTCGCTCAACCGGGCGCAGGCGCGGAGCGCGGCCTCGGCGCGGAGCCGCAGCGCCTTGGCGGTGGGCGCTACCCCCAGCAGCGGCGTGGGCTGCAGCGGTGCCGTCTCCGCCCGGTCCGCCGCCGCCCGCGCCAGCGCCGCCTCCGCCGCGTGCCGCGCCAGCGTGTCGTCCGGCATGGCGGCCAGGATCGCCGAAGCCTGCCGCCAATCCGCCTCCGCACTGCCCGGCGCCGACAAGGTCCGCACCGCCGCCAGCCGCGCCTCGCCCGACAGCGCCGCGCTATCGGGCACCAGCGCCAGCGCCGCCACCGCGCCGGCCCGGTCCGTCCGGCACCGCGCCAGCCCGAACGCCGCGGCGGGCAGCCCAGGCGCGGAGCGGATCACGGTCTCATACAGCCCGGCGGCCTCCGGCAGCCTCCCCCCGGCCTCGAGCGCCATCGCCAGCGCCAGCTTGGGCGGGGCTTCACCCGGGATCTCCCCATACACCTTGTCGAAGCACTCCACCGCCTCCGCCGGACGGTCCAGCGCCAAGTACATCAACCCGCAATACCAGTCCGGCCGCCAATCGAACGGGTTCAAGCCCAGCGCCTGATCCAGCACGGCCATGACAGTGTCCACCTCCGGCCCCTCCGCGATCATCGCCTCCGCCCGCCGCAGCCGCGCTTCGGCCGAGGCTGGGAAGGCCCGCATGGTCTGCGCCAGCATGGCGGCGCGGGCCAGCGGCTCGGCACTGCGGACGGCGAACAGGTCGGCCGCGGCGGGGTCGGCCGGGTCGAGCCGCAACTCCGGCAACCGCCGCCACGCGCCCGCTAGCGCGCTGGCGTCGCCGGGCGCCGGACGCTCGGACAGGAACAGCGCGCTGTCCATCGCCGGAACCGGCCCGGTCCGCGCCACCGTCTCCCGCAGCACCCCCGTCAGCTGCGCCGCCATCTCGTCTGCCGATTGGAACCGGCTATCCGACGCCTCCGCCGTGGCGCGCAGCAGAAAGCGATACAGGCTCTCATGGGCCGCCAGCGGCAGGCCGAGCGTAAGCGGCATGGCGCCAAGCCGTACCTCGACGCCCACGATCCCAGGCGGCGCCGTCCCGCTGAAGCTCCGTCCGCTGAACTGCAGCCAAGGCGGCAGTGGCCGCCCATCCGCCAGCGTGGGCGCGTCCGGCGCCGCCGGGTCCTGCCCGGCGGCCCGCAGCATGGCCTCCGGCACGGTGAACAGCAGCTCATTGGGCGGCGGCAGGCTGGCGGCATAGCGCCCGGTATTATCGAAGTCCATCAACAGCACCGCGAGCGTGCGCCCCACGGTGTAAAGGTCGCTGGCCGCATCCGGGTCTTCATCCGCCTCGGGCGCTTTGTAGCCCGCGGTGCCGTAGATATCCCCATGCGGATCGCCGATGCGGCGGACCGCGCCGAGGTCGATCAGCTTCACGTCGTCGTTTTCCAGCATGAAGTTGTCGGGCTTGAAGTCGCAATACACCAGGCCCTGGTCATGCAGGTAGCCGAACGCCGGCAGGATGCCCAAGATGAACGCCATCGCCTCCGCCGGCGGCAGCGGCCCGCGTTCGCGCCGGATCGCCTTCAGGGTGCGCCCGCCGACGTACTCCATGACGATGAAGCTCTCGGTCCCCCGCGTGACGAAGGTGTAGATCCCCACGATCTTACCGTGCTTCACCGCCGCCAGGAACTGCCGCTCCGCCACCGCGGCCTGCGCCGCCGCCACGTCCCGGCTGTTGAGCAAGCCCTTCAGCACCACCCAGCGGTTCAGCCTGGTGTCCATCGCGAGGTAGATCCAGCCCAGGCCGCCGAACGCGATGGGGCCGCGCACCTCGTATTGTTCCGCCAGCACGTCGCCGGCCTGCAGGCTGGGCCGGAAGTCGTACTCGGCGCCGCAATTGCTGCAGAACCGCTTGTCCGGATTGACCTTGTTGCCACACGCCGGGCACACGGCCTTACCGTCCGGCACGCGGGCATCGGGCATGAGCATCTGCAGCGGATCCTGCGACGGCTCGGACGGCATCTGCACGAGCCCCCCGCCCAGCATGCGCCGCCGGCTGCTGCTGCCGCGGCTCCGCAACGTGCGGGACCCCTTGGCGCTCCCGGCAGCCGTGCCAGCGGCGGTCCCGGACGTGCCGGCCGCCGGGCTCGGACGCCGCGCCCCGGTCACGCGCCCGGTGGCGGGCACGGAGCCCGGCGCTACGGCCTGCACATACCCGCCCTGCCGCGCGGTGGACGCCGTGCTGGTCACGCCCGCGGGCTCGGCCCGCCCGCAGGTGTCGCAAAATCCGTCCTCGAACGATCCGGTGCAGGCCGGGTCGGTGCATTGGCGGGCCGTGCTCGTCATTTCGCGATGCCTCCTGCGTATTCGGCCAGCGCCCGCGCCGCTGCCTCGAGGTCGAGCGGGCGGCGGGTCAGCGCCGCCTTGGCCGCCGCCTCGAGCGGGTCGAGCGCCGGGCGGGGCCGGGCGTGGTGCTTGATGCGCAACAGCGCCAGCCGCGCCTCCAGCTCGTCCTGCCGGGCGGTGGCCGACGCGGCCGCGCGCTCCTGCGCCGCGAGCTCGGCCGCCAGCCGGTCATGCAGCGCCTGCCAGTTCGCCAGCCCCTTCCGCGCCGCATCGGGCCGGAGCGTATGCCGAAGGCGCTCCCACCAATCCGACAACTCCCCAAGGTCGGGGGCGGGCGGCCCGGCGAACCCGGCCCGGTACGCCGTCAGCGCCGGCCCGGCCGCGCGGGCCTGCAGCGCCGCGAGAGCCTGCCCGGCGGTATCGAGCGCCGTCCGCAGCGCCTGCGTCTCGGCCGCCTGCACCGCCAAGGCCTCCAGCGCGTCCAACTGATCCAGCGTGTCCCCCTCGGTCCCCGGCACCCCCAGCTGCGCCCGCAACGCGGAAACCCGGGCGGCGGCGCCGGTCAGCCGGGTCAGACGCTCCCGCGCCCGGTCGAACGCCTGGTCCATGGTCTGCAGCAGCGTGCCCGGCGGCACCGTGGCCGTCGCCCGCGCCCCGGCCAGCAACCGGCGGTGCAGCACCGGCGTCTCCGCCAAATCGACCGTGATGGACGGCCCATGCAGCAGCGCCATGGCCTCCGCCGCCGCCGCGTCCCCGCCCCAGAGCCGCCCGGCCTGCTGCCGCGCCCGCTCCGCCCGGTCCAGCACGCCGCCGATCAGCAACACGCCCTGCCACAGCTCGTCCATGGTGGCCTTCAGCTTCTGCGCCTCCTCCGCGAACCGCCCCGTCCCCGACGCGGCGCGCACGGTGACGGTGTATTCCGGCAGCTCCGACAGCTCCGCCACGTTGCGCCCCGCCGCGGCCAGCCGGTCGCGCCAGGCCGCGAGCTCCGCGTCCACCGCCTCCAGCGTCACCGGTACTCGCGCAGGCGCTGCCATAGGCCGATCATGGAGAGCAGGGCCACCAGGGCCGCGGCGGCGGAGATGGCCCAGGGCATGTCCGCCGCCGTGCGCAGGGTTTGCGCGATGCTCCGATCGAACGCCCCCTGATTGATGGCGATCGTGCGGTCGATCGCCGACTGCGCCTCGGCAAACGCTCCGGCACCCCCCTTGGCCTCGAGCCATAGCGACACGGCGGCCTGGCGGTCGCCCATCTGCAGGTTCTGCACCCGCTGCACCATCGCCCCGGCGCTCGCGAGCTTGTCCACGCTGGCGACCGCCGCTTCCTGCTCGGCACGCCCGAACGTCACGTTCTTCAGCTCCTGGCCCAGCAACCCGCCCAGCTCCGGCTTGGGCACATCGCCATTGGCCGGCGTGAACTGCCCATCCGCGACGAGGCGCGCCCGCGCGAGCTGCGTCAGCGGCTCGCCAGTCAGGTTCTTGGCCGCCTGGTCCAGCCTCACCTGTGCGGACGGCCGGGTGGCGGGGTCCAGCAGCCAGAGCGACATGGCGGAGCGCAGCTGGTTCACCTCCGCCTTCGCGTCGAACAGGACGCGCAGGCTGTCATAGGCGTCGTTCTTGGCGGACCGCAGCGCCTCCCGCTCGGTCACCACGGCGGTCGCGAACCAGAGCGCGGTGACGGTGGTGACCGCGGTGGCCAAGACCAGCGGCGGGTTGATGACGCGGCGGGTGCGCCGGGTGAGCCAGCCCTGGGTCAGGATGAGGCTAAGGTTCAGCAGCACGAACCCGCCCGTCCCCAGCAGCAGGCCCTTCAGCAGCGACCCGGCGCGGTAGGTCGCGTAGCGCCGCTCCAGCTCGTCCGCGTTGGCGGCCGCCAGCGCCCGCGCCTCCGGCATCGCGAACCGGTTGCCGACGCGGCTGGCCCACTGCACGCGCTGGGACGTGATGAAGCTGTCCCCGGCGCCGATGTAGCGCGCCTCCATCACGGCCCGTTCGAACATGCCGGTCGCCTGCTGCAGGGCGCGGAGCGGGGCGGCCTCGGCCTCGCCATAGGTGACGTTGCGCGCGGCCTCCACCATGTCGGCGCCCAGCCGGTCCCGCGCGATGGAGTAGGCGAGCGACGTGCCGGTCGCCGCGCCGCCGTCGGTCAGGCTGTCGGCCAGCACGGCGGCGTCCATGTCGGACAGCGTCGCGGCCATGCGGAGGCCGAGTGCGACCGACGGCTCGGCGTCACGCCCGATGGTCTGCGCGGCGTCCCGCACTCCGGCCGCCGCCCAGAGCGACCCGGCCGCCGCCAGCCCGCACAGCAGCAGGATCAGTGCCATGACTGCCAGCAGCCGGCGAGGCGTATCCAGCGTCACTAGCGCGCCTTCACGATCAGCCGGGTCCAGCAGCCCATGGTAACTTGATCGCCCTCCGCCAGCGGCGTGGGCAGGTTCGGCTCGAGCGGGGTGCCGTTCAGCCGGGTGCCGTTCATGGAGCCGAGGTCGAGCACGGTCAGCGCGCCATCCACCGCGCGCAGGATGCGGGCGTGGCGGCGGGAGATGCCGGGGTCGTTGATGGCGAGCTCCGGATGAATGTCCTCGCTATCCGAGCGGCGTCCGATCAGGTGGTCCGAGAGATCCAGCGGAAACAGCCGCTCCCGCTCATCGGCCGGCAACGGGTCCTCGGCCCGGCGGAGCGAGGGATCGACCAGGGCCCTGATATCCCAGCCTAACCTTATGAGGGGCGGTCCTACCGGCGGGGGCGCCGGGGTGATCACGGCGGCGGAGAAGGGCTGCTTGTTCAGGAAATCGTAGCGGCAGGTGTCGCAATAGCGCGCGAACGGGCCGGGGCGCGCCTCGCCGCAGACGGGACACGCCTCGGGCCCCGGCGCGGGCGCCGTTTGCATCGCCGCGCCGCACTCTGAGCAGAACTCGGAATCGGCCGACAGCTCACCGCATTTGGCGCAGCGGACGGTCAATCGCGCTTGGCCCGCACGGTCCGGGTGCTGCCGACGTCGAGGTCCATGACCGCCACCTTCGCCGCCCCCTGGCGGATGCGCAGCGTGCCGGCATCCCCCTCCACCACCTGGCGCAGGCGGCGCGTGGTCTCGGCGTCCCCGGATTGCTCGGCCAAATGTAGGGCGCGGCCCAGGTGCAGGGTGGCCGTCGCCTCGTCATGCCGGCCCAGCGCCTCGAGCCCTTCCTGGATCGCCTGCGCCTTTTCCGCCTGACCGCTGTAGTGCGCCACCTGCGCATCGATCCGCGCCGTGAGCCCGGCATCGGCGGTCCAGCTTACGGTCACGTTGCCGCCGGGCACGGCCTCCCCGCCCGAGGCGTTGCCCGGGACGATGCCCGTCATGATGCTGGGGCGGCAGACCAGCATCTGCTCCCCCACCGCGAGCGGTGTCACCTCGAAATGGGCGAAGTAGTCCTGCGTGCCCTCACCCCACGCGCCCAACGGCACGTCCACCGCGCGCTGATCGACCGGGATCAGCCGGCTGGTGAGGTCGATCTCGGCCGGGAACGCCTGTTTCACGCTCACCAGCCGGCTGTTCTTCGGCATCCAGAGCCGGAGCCGGACGTCCGCCACGGATTTGCCCAGCGCGGCCGCCAGCGTGTCGTGGAAGTCCTGCGCCATGCCCGCCGGATCGGCCACAAGTTGCGCCGTGCCCAGCAGGGCGGAGGCGATGGCGCGCAGCTGCGCCGGGGACCAATCCGTGCCGACCCCGCGGCAATCCGCCTGGAACGACCCGGCGCATTCGCGAAGCGCCGCTTGCAGCACATCCTCATCCGTCGTGTCGTTCTGGCCGTCCGTCAGCATGATGGCCTGGCACACGGCGCCGGGCCGGGTCTGAAACACACGCTTGGCCTCTAGCAAGGCGCGGGACATGACGGTGCCGCCGCCCGCCTCCATGCGCTGAATGGCCTGATGCGCCGCCCGGCGCCCGGCCTCGTCCATGCGGACCGGGCCAACGACCAGGTGCGGCGTGACCTCGAACGACAGCACGAACGCCTCGGTATCGGCGTCCATCTGATCGACCGCGACGCGGAGCGCGTGCTTCAGCGCCTCCATCTTCGGCCCGGCCATGGAGCCCGACCGGTCGGCGATCAGCCCCACGACCCGGTGCACCGCCCTCGCTGGCGCGGCGCCGCTGGCGCTCAGGCTGAACACCGCGTCGGCGCGGGTGGCGCCGGGGCTGAGGTATTGGTTGAGGAAGGTCTCGATCTTGAACTGCATCAGGAAACTCCGGGCACCGTCACAACGCGTCCTGGGCGCGCAGGCCCTCCATCAGGCGGGTCCGGACCTCGCCCAGCTGCTGCACCGCCTGCTCGCGCCGGGCGCGGTTGTCGATGTCGATCTGGCGCCCGCGCTCGATGGTGGCCAGCATCTTGTCGGTGACCCGGCTGAGCGTTTCCACGTCCCCCGCCATATCGCCCTGGGTGCGCTTGGCGGCGGTGTAGGCCTGATCCAGCGCGTCGATGCCGATCTCCTGCAGCTCCCGCCCGATGCGCCGCCGGGCGGCCGTCGCGTCCGAGGCGCGGCTGATCTGATGCAGCGCGGCCACGCGGACGATGGCGGATTTGAGGTCCGGCAGGTCGAACAGGATGGTGTCCAGCGTGTTCTGGATCTCGATCCGCCCGGCCTGCTGCGCGGTGCGGATCTGCGGGATCGCCAGGATACCGCGGGTGAAGGCCACGTGCATGCGCACCAGCCGCGTCTCGAACGCGTCGATCTGCTCGGCCTGGTCGCGCAGCTGGGCCAGGCGGATCGCGTCCGTGCTGCCCTGCAGCGCCGCACGCTCGGCATTGAATTCATCGCGCAGCCGCAGCAATGCCCGCTGGCCGCCGGCGATCCAGACCTCGATCTCGCGCAGATTGGCCTCGCTCGCCTCCAGCAGCCGGTCCATCCCCGCATTGCTGGCGCGGAGCTTGCCCAGATGCAGCTCGGCCCGCCGCTCGATCTCCGCCATGTGGGTGGTGATCTGGGTGTGCATGGCGCGGAACTTGCGGAAGGCGGAGTAATACTTGCCCACGATCGGCAGGCCCCCGAGGAAGCTGTGCACGCCCTCCGCCTCCCGCTTCACGGCCGGCAGGTTCAGCGCCCTGATGTCGGTCGCAAGCTCCGTCACGAGCTCACCAGCGACGCCGATATCGTCCGCCTTGGTCCCGGTCAGCAGCTGGTCCAGGAAGCCCGACATCTTGCGCTGCGGCCCGGCGCCGAACGTGGCGATGGCGGTGCTGTCCCGGGCGGTCACGCTTTGCGCGATGATCTCCACCTGCTGCCGGCTCTTGTCGTCCATGCGCTGGACATCGACCATGTCGGAGGGGGCCAGCCGCAGCGCCAACGCAGGTACACCAGCCGAAACCGTGTCAGACACGCTTCACCCCTCGCTTGCTGCGTCCATCTTACGGCATTTCCGGGCGGCGCCAAAGGGGTGCCGCTGCACCGGACTGCGCTGGGGTCCTCGCCCGGCGTGACGCTTAGGGGCCGACGCCTGCCGTTTCCCTCACCCCAACCCTCTCCCGAGGGGAGAGGGGGCGTCGCTCCTCTTCTTAATTTCCCTCTTCCTTTGGGAGATGGCCGCGGGCTTCCGGTGCTGTCCAACCGGCCTCGAGACGCTACGGCCCGGCCAAGGCCCGGACCAGCCACTGCATTCCGCGTCCATACGGTGCCGACAGATACGCGAAGCCGCTGAACCGCCCGGGCTTATACACGCCCCGCGCGTGCGACAGGCGGCGGAAGCCGTCTTGGCCGTGGTAGGCGCCCATGCCGGAGGGGCCGATGCCGCCGAACGGCAGGTCATCCTGCACGCAATGCAGCAGCGTGCCGTTCACCGTGACGCCGCCCGAGATGGCGCGGGACAGCACCTGGTCCGTGCTGGCCTGGTCGTGCGAGAACACGTACAGCGCCAGCGGACGCGGCCGGGCGTTGACGAATGCGATCGCGGCGCCGAGATCCGTGTAGCCGATAATGGGCAGCACGGGGCCGAAGATCTCGTCCTGCATCAGCCCGCCATCCGGCGGCGCGCCCAGCACGACGGCGGGCGCCAGCTTGCGTTCGGCGGGCGCGTCCTCGAGCCGCTGCACGCGCGCCCCCGCCGCCACCGCCGCATCGATCAGGCCGGACAGCCGGGCGTAGTGCCGGTCGGACACGATGCTGGTGTAGTCGGGGTTGCCGCCGATAGTGGGGTAGAGGCGCCGCGCCTCCGCCAGCACGGCATCCGCGAATGCCTGCTCCTGCCCGGCCGGGACCAGGGCGTAGTCGGGCGCAATGCAGGTCTGCCCGGCGCTGAAGAACTTGCCGATGGCGATGGTCTTGGCCGCCGCCGCCAGGCCGTAATCCGGGCAGACCAGCGCGGGCGACTTGCCGCCCAGCTCCAGCGTGACCGGCACCAGGTTCTCGGCGGCGGCGCGCATGACCTGCCGTCCGACGCCGGTGCTGCCGGTGAACAGCAGGTGATCGAGCGGCAGGGCGCATACCGCCTGCGCCACCTCCGGCCCGCCCAGCACGGTGGCGACCTGCGCCGGGTCATACAGGCGGCCCAGCATGTTGGCCAGCAGGGCGCTGAACCGGGGGGTGAACTCGGACGGCTTCAGGATCACCCGATTGCCCGCCGCCAGCGCATCGACCAATGGCGAGACGCTCAGCAGAAGCGGGTAGTTCCAGGGTGCGACGATGCCGACGCAGCCGAGCGGACGGTATTCGACCCAGGCGCTGCCGGGCTGGAAGCTGACGTCCACCCGGCGCCGCGTCCGCCTCATCCAGCTTGCAAGGTGCCGCCGGGCGAACTTTATGGCCGCAAGCACGGGCACCACTTCGGCGATCATGGTTTCGGGCCGGGCGCGGTGGCCGAAATCGGCCGAGATGGCGGTGGCCAGCGCAACCTTGTGCGCGCGGATGGCGGTGGCCAGCAGGGCCAGGCTGTGCCGCCGCTCGTCCAGCGTGGGGGCCGCCGCGCTCTGTGCCGCGTGGCGTTGCAGCGCCAGGATGGCCGCCGGGTCGGTATGCGTCAGGCCGGGGTTGCTAACACCTGTGTCCATGACGGGTCTCCTTGGCGGCGACCCTACACCCCGGCCAGATACTCCGCCACCGCTTGCGCGATCGGCTGGCCGGTATTGGCCTCGAAATACGAGAACGCCGGGCAGGGGTTCACCTCGAAACAGAAATACTCGTCGTCTGGCGTGCGCTTCAGGTCGATGCCCACGAAGGGCAGATCGAGCGCCGCGGCCAGCGCGACGCACCGCGCCACCAGCGCATCCGGCAGGTCGATCGCGCGCAACTCCGCCGTGCCGCCCTGCTTCCGGGCATAGCGGTAGTCCACGCGGTCACTGACGATCTCGGTCGCGAAGGCCCGATCGCCGATGACGTGCACGCGGATGTCTGGGCCGGGGACCAGGGCCTGGAACTGCACCGGGCACCAGCGGATGAGGCCGAGCCGGTCCAGGTCCGCAGCGCCCAGGGAATGCACGACCGAGCGGACGGCGGAGATGGACTTGTAGATGACGGTGCCGTGCTGGCGCTGGAACTCCAGCACGGCGGCCGGGTCGTTGGTGATGAGGGTTTCCGGAACCGAGAACCCGTGCTGCGCGATCAGCTGCGCCTGATACGGCTTGGACCCGTTGGACCCCTGCGGCGCCGCCCGGTTCACCATCCGGCCCGGCGCGACCTCCAGCCAGCGATACAGCGCGTCATGAAAGCCGCGCGCGTGAGTGCGGATTGGCGAGCCCTCGGGCTCATCGCGCACCTCCGGCAGCACGCGGTCGTCCATCAGGCGGATGTAGGCGGCGGTGAGGGCGGTCAGGTCATGCACGGTGCCGCCGAGGTCCATTTGCCCGGTGACCTCGCCGCCCCGCACCTCCCACTCCAGGTGGCAGTCCGCCACGTTGCGCTGATTGAACATGAGGTAGGGAGCGCCGATGACGTCGAGCGCGTCCCGCACCATGGCCAGCGGACGCTCGCTCGGGATGCCGCAGAGCAGGATCATATCGGCGCCCCGCCCAAGGCATCGGCGAGTGCATCGATGAGGGGGGCGCCGCCCTGGGTCAGTTCAGGGCGGGGCGTGGCGCCCTGCATCTGCCAATGCCGCGCCCGGGTGAGGGTCACGCCGAGTAGGCCCTCGTTGGCGAGCGCCGCCAGCCGGACGCAGCCCGCGGCGATCCGCGGCGGGATAGTGGGCGGCGCCACGGCGCGCGTGCCCACGACGAAGACGGTGGTGCCGTCGGGCGGGACCCAGGATGCGTTGGGGTCGGTGCGGTCGGTATGCCGGTACGGCGCCACCGCGAGCCCGGCCTGCCCGGCCAGCACCGCCCACTCCGCCTGATGCCGCCAGAGCCCGCCCAGACCCTGCGGCTTCGGCCGGTTCAGCATGGGGCCGGGCATAGCGTGCAGCCAGCTGAGGAACAGGGCGTTCAGCTCCTGTATGGCATAGTCCCGGTCCGGCCCGCCCAGGCTCTGGCCTTGAATGTAGCCTAGCCGGTTCAGCACGCCCGGGGCGTCCACGCTGGACACGGTCCGGCCGTCCGCCAGGGTCAGCGTGACCGTGGCGGCGCCGGTCCGGCTGATCCGGTGTTCCCATCGCACCGCCCGCTCCAGCTCACCACCGGTGATGAGCTGGGTGGGGACGTCGCGGGCCTGGAGCTGTGCGGCCGCCCAATAGGCGGCGGTGTCGAACGGCTCGCATAGCACCAGGACCATGGGGCTAGCCCTGGCCGGGTTCGTCTTTCAGGGCGCCCTGGCTCAGGTCGGGGCGCTGATCCTGACCAATGAAGTGGGCGGGACCCCCTTGCAGCGGGCCGGGCTGGATGCCGCCGGTGGGGTCGGGCGGGCCTTCGAAGACGATCTTTTCGGGATGCTCGATCTTGATCAGTTCCTTGTGGTCCTTGATCTCGATCTTCTCGTGCTTGGTGTCCTTGTGTTCCTTGAACTCGTTCTTTTCGTGCTTTTCGACCTTGGAGTCCTTGTGCTCCTTGGTTTCGTTCTTCTCGAGTTTTTCGATCTTGTGGTCTTTGTGCTCCTTGAACTCGTTCTTCTCAAGCTTTTCGGGCTTCTCCTTGTGATCCTTGATTTCGGACTTCAAGTTCTCTTTGGCGAGCTTCTCGACGGCTTGCTTTTGGGCAGACGGCGACTTGTCGGACATGGTGGGCCTCCTCGGGTCAGGGCGCGGGAAAGAGCGGCGACAGGAACAGCACGTGGGATGCGGTGCCGGTCATGGGGGTGACGGTATAGAACTCGCGCTGACCGTGGTTCAGCAGCGGGATGACGGAGAACCGGTGCTGCGTGGTGATGCCGTCCGTGCTGATGGGAACGCCACCGCCGTTGCTCACCAGCTGGACCGCCGGCAGCAGCATGCTGAAGGTGGTAGAGCCCGTGTCGATCGTCATGACGATCGTGACGCTGACGATGGTGCCGAGGTCCGGGACCTGCACGACGCGGATCTGGTTGCCGGTAAAGGCCTGGGTGCGGAACGGGTCCTGGTAGGTGAGGTGCGGCTGGCCGGTGAAGCCGGTGGTGGCATAGGTCACGTGGATGCCGCCGCCGGACAGGGTGTAGAGGTCCGGTGAGACGAGCTGCACGGCCGCTTGCGATGGCGCGGCCTGAGAGGGGGCGACGTGCGTATCAGGCATGATGATCCTCCGTTCTGTTAGGCGCTGCGTGGCGTCATTCTCGGGCCACGCTACGCATACGTTAACAGAATGAAGTTTGTGATGCAATCAGAACGTTACGGCATAGTGAGTGTTGGTTCGTGCGCGCTGTTGCAAGTCTCGGCTAACGCTGTGCGATGCCAGCGTCGGGCTTGAGCTTGGGACCGCCCAGGATCGGTATGCGCGCCGCGGAATAGGCCGGACCCCGGGTCGCGCCCCGGGGCGACGGGTTTTGGTGGGTCGCGCCCGGGGCCGCTTGTGACCGGTGGGACTACCGCTTCTGGTTATAGACGTCCACGCAGACGGCGCCCAGCAGCACCAGGCCCTTGATGACCTGCTGGTAGTCGATGCCGATGCCTAGGATGGACATGCCGTTGTTCATGACGCCCATGATGAAGGCACCGATGATGGCGCCCGCCACCGTGCCGACGCCGCCATAGGCGGAGGCGCCGCCGATGAAGCAGGCGGCGATGGTGTCCAGTTCGAAGCCCATGCCGGCCTTGGGTGTGGCCGTGTTCAGCCGGGCGGCGAAGATGAGGCCGGCCAGCGCCGCCAGCACGCCCATGTTGACGAAGGTGAGGAAGGTGAGCCGCTCCGTCCGGATGCCCGACAGCTTGGCCGCCTTCTCGTTGCCGCCCACCGCGAACACCTGCCGCCCGACCGTGGTCCGCGTGGTGACGAAGCCGTAGATCGCGATCAGCACCGCCATGATCACCAACACGTTCGGCAGGCCGCGGTGCGAGACGATCTGCCAGGTGAGCGCCGCGATCACCACGAGCATCAGCGCGTTCTTGGCGGCGAACAGGCCGGCGGGCTCGGTCTCGATCCCGTGCTGCAGTTGCCGGGCGCGGCCGCGGACGTTCAGGAACACCAGCAGCACGCCGATGGCCACGCCGATCAGCAGGGAGGAGATGCGGATGCCGTCCAGCTCCGGCAGGAACTCCGGCAGGAAGCCGGACGACAGGCGCTGGAACACGACCGGGAACGGCCCGACCGATTGCCCGCTCAGCACCGCCAGCATCAGGCCGCGAAACACCAGCATGCCGGCCAGCGTCACGATGAACGAGGGGATCTTGATATAGGCCACGAAGTAGCCCTGCGCCGCGCCGATCGATGCCCCGGCCAGCACGCAGAGCAGCGCCGCCGGTAGGAACGGCACGCCCCATTGCACCAGCATGACCGCCGCCAGCGCGCCCACGAACCCGGCGACCGAGCCCACCGACAGGTCGATATGCCCGGTCACGATCACCAGCAGCATGCCCAGCGCCATGATGGCGATGTAGCTGTTCTGCAGCACGAGGTTGGTGAGGTTCAACGGACGCAGCAGGGTCCCGCTGGTCGCGACCTCGAAGAAGGCCATGATGGCGAACAACGAGAGCAGCATCCCGTATTGCCGCAGGTTCGATTTCAGGAAGCCGGGGCGGAGTGCGGCCGGCAGCGGTGGTGCGATGATTTCACTCATAGGACGGCCTCCCTCACGTCTTGGTTGCGCATGATCGCCCGCATGATCGACTCCTGGGATGCGGCCGATACCGGCATTTCGGCCACGAACCGCCCCTCGTTCATCACGTAGATGCGGTCCGATATGCCCAGCAGCTCGGGCATCTCGCTCGAGATCACGACCACCGCCTTACCGCTATCGGCCAGCTTGTTGATGATCTGGTAGATCTCGTACTTGGCGCCGACGTCGATGCCGCGCGTGGGCTCATCGAGGAACAGCACCTCGGGCGCGCTGAACAGCCATTTGGACAGCACGACCTTTTGCTGATTGCCGCCGGACAGCGTGCCGGAGGCCTGATAGACGCTGGAGCAGCGAATGCGCATCTGGCCGCGATAGGCGTCCGCGACCTGCAGCTCCTTGATGTCATCCAGCACGGTATTGCGGCTGACGCCATTCAGGTTCGCCAGCGTCACGTTCTTGCGGATATCCTCACCCAGCAGCAGGCCCAAATGCTTCCGGTCCTCGGTCGAATACGCCAGACCGGCGGCGATGGCGCGCGGCACGGTCGAGACGTCGATCTCCTTGCCATGCAAGAAGGCCCGGCCGGTGATGTCCCGCCCGTAGGAGCGGCCGAACACGCTCATGGCGAACTCGGTCCGCCCGGCGCCCATGAGGCCGGCGATGCCCACGATCTCTCCCCGGCGCACGCTGAAGTCGACGCCCCGCACCATCTGCCGCCCAGCCTGCTGCGGGTGGTGCACGGTCCAGTTCTCGATCCGGAACACTTCCTCGCCGATGGCGGGATCGCGGTGCGGGAAGCGGCTGTCGAGGTCGCGGTCGACCATGCGGCGGATGATATGGTCCTCCTCGACCGGGCCGGCATGGCAGTCGATGGTCTCCACCGTCCGTCCGTCGCGGAGCACGGTGATGCGGTCGGCGACGCGGGAGACCTCGTTCAGTTTGTGGGAGATCAGGATGCAGGCGATGCCCTGGGCGCGGAAGCCGATCAGCAGGTCCAGCAGCGCCGCGCTGTCCTTCTCATTAAGACTCGCGGTCGGTTCGTCGAGGATCAGCAGGCGGACCTTCTTCGACAGCGCCTTGGCGATCTCCACCAGCTGCTGCTTGCCGACGCCGAGGTCGATGATGCGGGCGTCGGGGCTTTCATCCAGGCCCACGGTGCGCAGCAGGTCCTTCGTCCGCTGATGCATGGCGCCCCGGTCCAGCACGCCGAAGCGGCCGGGCGGGTGCACCAGGAAGATGTTCTCGGCGATGGTCATGAGCGGGATGAGCGCCAGCTCCTGATGGATGATGATGATGCCCAGCGCCTCGGAATCGGCGATGCCGCGCAGCTGGCGCTCGGCACCGTCGAACAGGATGCTGCCGTCATAGGATCCGGTCGGATAGACGCCGCTCAGGATTTTCATCAGCGTCGATTTGCCGGCCCCGTTCTCCCCCACCACGGCGTGGATCTCGCCGGCGCGGACGGTGAGGCTCACGTCCCGCAGCGCCGCGACCGGGCCGAAGCTCTTGCTGATACCGCGCATCTCGAGCAGGTCAGTCATTATGATCCCCTCGCGAACCGTGGGGCGGATAGGCTAGTCTGCCTATCCGCCCCCCCGTCGTCAGAACTGCGACGCCTTGTAGTAGCCGCTATCCACCAGCGTCGCCTTCCAGTTGGACTTGTCGACGATCACGGGCTTCAGCAGGTAGGCCGGCACGACCTTTACGCCGTTGTCGTAGGTCTTGGTATCGTTGGTCTGCGGCGTCTTGCCGGTGAGCAAAGCGTCGACCATGTCGGCCGTGACTTTGGCCAGGTCCCGCGTATCCTTGAAGATACTGGCGTATTGCTCGCCGGCGATGATGGCCTTGACCGACGGCACTTCGCAATCCTGCCCGCTTACGATCGCCATCGGCGTGCCGCCGCTGCCGTAGCCGACCCCCTTCAAGGACGAAATGATGCCGATCGAGATGCCGTCATACGGGGACAGCACGCCGTCCACCTGCTTGTTCGAGTAGAAGGCGCTGAGCAGGTTGTCCATCCGCGCCTGCGCCGCCGCGCCGTCCCAGCGCAGGGTCGCCACCTTGTCCATGCCGGTCTGCTTGCTGCCAACCGCGAGCGACCCGTCATCGATCAGCGGCTGCAGCACGGACATGGCGCCGTTATAGAAGAAGAACGCGTTGTTATCGTCGGGCGAGCCGCCGAACAGCTCGATATTGAGCGGCTTCTTGGTCATGCGCGGCTTCAGCCCGGCCACCACGGACTGCGCCTGCAGTACGCCCACCTGGAAGTTGTCGAACGTCGCGTAGTAATCGACATTGGGCGAACTGCGGATCAGCCGGTCATAGGCGATGACCTTGATGCCCGCCCGCGCCGCCTGTCCCAGCACGTCCGAGAGCGTCGTGCCGTCGATGGCGGCGATCACCAGGACCTTGGCGCCCTTGGTGATCATGTTCTCGATCTGCGATAGCTGGTTCGGCACGTCGTCTTCGGCGTATTGCAGGTCCGTCACATAGCCGCGGTCCTTCAGGACCTTCACGATATTTTCGCCGTCCTGGATCCAGCGGGCCGAGGATTTCGTGGGCATGGCGATGCCGACCGTGCCCTTGCCCTGCGCCAACGCCGGCAGGCCAAGGGACGCGCCGCCCATGGCCGCGATGGTGAGGATACTCCGTCTCGTCTGATTCATGGCCGTCTCCTAGAACTGTGATGCTTTGTAGTAGCCGCTATCGACCAAGGTCGTGCGCCAATTGGACTTATCGATGATGGTGGGCTTCAACAGGTAGGCCGGCACCACCTTTACGCCGTTATCGTACGACTTGGTGTCATTGACTTCCGGCTGCTTGCCACTCAGCAGCGCATCGACCATGTCCGCAGTGACTTTGGCCAGGTCCCGCGTGTCCTTGAAGATACTGGCATATTGGTCGCCGGCAATGATCGACTTCACGGCTTGCACCTGGGCATCCTGTCCACTCACGATCGCCATCGGCGTCCCGCCGCTGCCGTAGCCCACGGCCTTCAGAGACGAGATGATACCGGTCGAGAGGTCATCGTTCGGCGACAATACCGCGTCCACGGGCTGCTTGGCATAGAAAGCGCTCAGCAGATTATCCATCCGTGCCTGCGCCGCCGCGCCGTCCCAGTGGGGCGTTGCGACCTTGTCCATCCCCACTTGCTTGCTACCGACCACCAGCGTGCCATCATCGATCTTGGGCTGCAGCACCGACATCGCGCCGTTATAAAAGAAGAACGCGTTGTTATCGTCCGGTGAACCGCCGAACAGCTCGACATATAGCGGCTTCTTCGTGCGCGGCTTCAAACCGGCCAGGATCGACTGCGCCTGCAGCATGCCGACCTGAAAATTATCGAACGTGGCGTAGTAGTCGACGTGCGGCGAACTGCGGATCAGCCGGTCATAGGCGATCACCTTGATGCCGGCCCGCGCCGCTTGGCTCAGCACGTCGGTCAGCGTCGTGCCGTCGATTGCCGCGATCACCAGCACCTTAGCGCCCTTGGTGATCATGTTCTCGACCTGCGCCAGTTGGTTCGGCACGTCGTCCTCGGCATATTGCAGGTCCGTCGCGTAGCCGCGGTCCCGCAAGACTTTCACGATATTGTCACCATCGGCGATCCAGCGCGCGGTGGATTTGTTGGGCATCGCGATGCCCACGAGCGCTTTGCCCTGCGCCATTGCCAGCCCGGGCAGGGCAAGTGCCGCCGCGGTTGCGGCCACAAGGGCCAGGAGCTGCCGCCTAGAATGCTTCACCGTATCCTCCTCAAGGGTGCCGCTTGGATGCGGCTCGTCCCTGATAGGAGGAGATCGCGGGCCGATTGGCAAGCGACGCCCGTGACGGCCCGGCATGTTGATGCTTAAGCTAGCGCCGGGACCGGTATGGGAGAGAGCATGCAGATCGAAGGCCGGGCATTCATCATCACGGGCGGTGCCTCCGGGCTGGGCGCCGGGGCCGCGCGCATGTTGGCGGGGGCTGGCGGCAAGGTCCTGATCGCCGACGTCGCGGACGGCGCCGCCCTGGCCGAGGAACTGGGGGGTCTATACGTCAAGACCGACGTCACCAGCGCCGAACAGGGCCAGCAGGCGGTGGAGCGGGCGGTGCAGGCGTTCGGCGCGTTGCATGGCTTGGTGAACTGCGCCGGGATCGTGATTGGGGAACGGGTGGCCGGCAAGACGGGCCCGCATGCGCTGGAGAGCTTCGCCCGGGTCATTGGCGTGAACCTTGTCGGCACGTTCAACATGATCCGCCTGGCCACTGCCGCCATACGGCTGGCGGACCCGGTAGAGGGCGAGCGTGGGGTGATCGTCAACACGGCGTCGATCGCCGCCTATGACGGGCAGATCGGGCAGGCGGCGTATGCGGCCAGCAAGGGTGGCGTGGTCGGCATGACTCTCCCGATGGCGCGCGAGCTGGCGCGGGACGGCATCCGCGTGGTGACCATCGCGCCGGGCTTGTTCGAGACGCCGATGATGCTGGGCATGACGCCAGAGGTGCAGGCCGCACTCGGTGCATCCGTCCCGTTCCCGCCGCGTTTGGGCCAGGCGAGTGAGTTCGCGGCGCTGGTAAGGCACATCATGGAGAACTCGATGCTGAACGGTGAGACCATCCGCCTCGATGGCGCCGTCCGGCTTCCGCCGAAATGAGCGCCGTCATGGCCGAGACCCGTCCGGAGCAGAAGGCGGGCGCCGGGTTAATGCTGGCTGCGCTGGGTATCGTCTATGGCGATCTGGGCACCAGCCCCCTTTATACATTTCAGACGTTGGTCGGCACCTTGGGCGGCAAGCCGAGCGTGACGGAGGCGCTGGGTCTGCTGTCGCTCGTGTTCTGGGCGCTGATCCTGACGGTGTCGATCAAATACTGCCTGGTTGTGATGCGGGCGGACAACCACGGGGAGGGGGGGATCCTCGCGCTGATGGCGATCGTGGCGGAGGACACGCGCAAGCTCGGCCTGCTGACCATCATGGGATTGTTCGGCGCAGCGCTGATCTATGGCGATGGGGTGATCACGCCGGCGATCTCGGTGCTGAGTGCGCTCGAGGGGCTCAATACCGTGACCGAGGCCTTCAAGCCTTACGTCCTGCCCGGCGCGTTGGTGATCCTGGTGGGGCTGTTCGGGTTCCAGACGGTGGGGACGGCCAAGATCGGCAAGGTGTTCGGCCCCATCATGCTGCTGTGGTTCCTGACGATCGGCGGGCTCGGCTTATATCAGGTGCTGCGCCGTCCGGACGTGCTGGTGGCGCTAAGCCCCACCTACGCCATCGGATTCCTGGCCGCGCATGGCTGGCA
The DNA here is from genome assembly GCA_965246925.1 of Acetobacteraceae bacterium. Taxonomy (GTDB): domain Bacteria; phylum Pseudomonadota; class Alphaproteobacteria; order Acetobacterales; family Acetobacteraceae; genus JANPPS01. Next base: position 1,482,146 of record OZ251994.1, read on the forward strand.
GAGCTTCGTGGTGCTGGGCGGCGTGTTCCTGGCCATCACCGGGGGGGAAGCGCTGTACGCCGATATGGGCCATATCGGGCGGGCGCCGATCCGGCTCGCCTGGTTCGCGCTGGTGCTGCCGGCACTGCTGCTGAGCTACGCCGGGCAGACGGCGTTGTTGCTGGAGTATCCGGACCTGGACGGCAATCCGTTCTTCAAACTGGCGCCGGCCTGGGCGGTGCTGCCGCTAGTGGTGCTGGCGACCTTGGCGACCATCATCGCCAGCCAGGCGATCATTACCGGCGCGTTCTCCTTGACCCGGCAGGCCATGCAGCTCGGCTTCTTCCCGGGCCTGCGTATCCGGCAGACGTCCAGTGAGGAGTATGGCCAGATCTACGTGCCCGTCGTGAACTGGGTCATGATGGCGTGCACGTTGGCGCTGACGTTCGGCTTCGGCTCGTCCGATAAGCTGGCCGGGGCATATGGCACGGCGGTCAGCACCACCATGCTCCTGACGACGGCGCTGCTGTTCAACGTAATGCGGGAGGCGTGGCGCTGGCCGGTGGCGGTCTCGTATGCGGTGGCGGGCGGATTCCTGGCGCTCGACCTCGCGTTCTTCGGCGCCAATCTGCTGAAGATCCTGGATGGCGGCTGGATCCCTCTGGTGATGGGCGCGATCCTGTTCACGGCTATGGCCACGTGGCGGATCGGGGTGGTGGCGCTGCGGAGCCGCCTGTCGGAGGGGGCCGAGACGCCCGAGGCATTCGCCGCCCGCATCCGTGACGAGCACGTGCCGCGCGTGCCGGGCACGGCGGTATTTCTGAGCCGGCTGGACCAGGTCATCCCCCCGGTGGTGACGTGCCACGTGGCCCAGATGAAATCCCTGCATGAGACGGTTTTGGGCCTCACGGTATTCTTTACCGAAATGCCCCGCGTCCCGGACCATGAGCGCGCCACCGTGCACAACCTGCCCGGCGGTTTCTGGCACGTGACGGTACGGTATGGCTTTATGGAAATACCGACGCTTCGCACCGCACTGGCCGCCGCTTTGGCCCAAGGCTGCCCGCTCGATCTAGACCGCGCGGTCTATTTCGCCTCCCGCGACGAGGTGATCCAGAACACGGCCCACCCCCGGCTGACGATCTGGCAGCGCAACCTGTTCTCGTTCATGTATCGCAACGCAGTACGGGCGTCGGACCGGTTCGATCTGCCGCCAAACCAATTCGTGGAGGTGGCGCGGCAGGTGGCTTTATAGCCGCGTCAGGTGGGACGGACCACGCGCGCAGTCACACCGATGAAGCGGCGCAGCACCGTGGATTTGTCGTTGTAACCTTCAAACGAGCTGATGACGAACGTAAGGCCGGCATGCTCGAGAGGGTCGTTCTCCCGGAAGTCCGGCATGCCCCGGACAGTGACGAAGTAAGCCTCGGTGGTTCCGGGGTACACCGCCGTTCCAATCAAGGCCGAGCCGACGTTTACGCCGTGCTGTTATATAGCGTCGTGTCGCAGCTTATGGCGGATCATCAGCCCGGCCACTCCGATGATCAATGCTGTGCCGGCCGTCAAAGAAAGTACTGACATGACCAGCCCGCCTCCGCCGTAGCAACCGTAGGGTGGATAAGCGCAGCGCTGTCCACCGCGCAACCGGCATACGACGCTTGGCGGATGGCGCTGCGCTTATTCACCCTACGGCCTTGCCTGCGAGGGTGAGGCGTGGCGTAGTCTGGTCAACGCCCGGAATGGGGCGGATCGGGGGGGACCATGCTGACACGCCGGCACGCTTTGGCACTGGCGGCCGCAACACCGTTGGCGGCCCGGGCCGCAGAGGCCCCTACCATGCGCACGCCGCTCGCCTTCATGACGCCGCCGGGCTCCGTCGATACCCATGTTCATGTGTTCCCCGACCCGGGACAAATTCCGTTCTGGTCCGGGCGCGGTTACACGCCGCCGGTCGCGACCGCTGACGACCTGCTGGCACTGCAGCGGGCGCAGCACATGGACCATGTCGTGATCGTCACGCCCAGCGTCTATGGCACCGACAATGCCGCCACGCTCGATGGCATAAGGCAGCTCGGGCCACAGCGGGCGCGCGGGGTTGCGGTGATCGGGCCCAATACGACGGCAGCCGAACTCGATGCGATGCAGGCCGCCGGCATACGCGGCGTGCGCATCAACCTGGAACAGGCCGGCGTGTTCGACCCGGCGGTCTCTGCCAAACGGCTGGCCGATACGGTCAAACAGATCGAGGGGCGGCCCTGGCACATCCAGATCTACTCGCGCCTGGCCGTGATCGCGCCGTTGCATGATCAGTTGAGCGCGGTGCCGGTGCCGGTCGTGTTCGACCATTTTGCGGGTGCGCAAGCGGCGCTCGGCACCCAGCAGCCGGGGTGGGACGCGGTGCTGGACCTAGTCCGCAGCGGGCGCGCCTACGTCAAGCTGTCCGGCGCCTACCGGGCGTCCACCGCCACGCCGGGCTATGCGGATGTGCTGCCGCTCGCGCAGTCGTTGGTAGCCGCCAATCCGGACCGGCTGGTCTGGGGCAGCGACTGGCCGCACCCGGATAGCGCGGTGGTGCCGGGCCGGAAACCCACGGACCTGGCTCCGGCGCAAGACGTCGATGATGGCATCCTGCTGAACTTACTGGCGGCCTGGGTACCGGATGCGGCAATGCGCGCCCGCGTGCTGGTGGACAACCCGCGCCGGCTTTACGGGTTCAGCTAGGCTCCTCCGCCCAGCCCGGCGGACGCGCCACCGCAACGCTGACCAGCACCAGGGCCGCTGGCAGCGTGCTCCACCAGCTATGCTGCAGCCCAAGCGTCGTCGCACCGCAGCACGCGGCCATGCTGGCGAAACTGCACACCCGGCCCAGTAGGCTCTGCCCCGCCAGGCCCAGATCGGACCGCCGCATCGTCCCGGGGTGCCACACGCCGATCAGCAGCGCGGACGCCAGCGCGGCGGCCAACCCGGCCAGGACCACCAGCGACTCACTGGGACGCCACGCCGCCAGCAGCAGCATCGGTCCGCCCAGAACGACGCTGACACAGAGCGCGCAGGCAGCGAGCTTGGCCCGGTGCACCCAGCGGACCGGCACGGGCGCGGTCAACGCAAGCTCCGCCGCCTCATCGCCCGAGACTGCCGTGGTAACGAACAGCCGTCCGAGCCCGGCGGCGGCGAAGACCGGTAGAAGACCCAATGCTACTGGCGCCGCATCGCCCCGCCAGACCACGACCGCAGCCGGCAGCAGCATCGGCAGGAACTGCGCCGCCCGGCCCCACAATCCCGGCGCCCGCGCCATGCGCCGCAGCTCCGTCCACAGCAGGGCGTGGCCCGGGCGGCGCACCCGGATCGCCGGCGGGCGCGACCGAACGCTCCGCACGGGGCGGGAGCCGGTGACGCCCAGCACGAACCTCTCCTCGAGCAAGCGGCCCGCCAGCGTCGCCGCACCCAGCCCTGCGACGACAGCGGCGGCCAAAGGCAGCTGCTCACCGAGCAACGCCCGCGCCGGCCACCAGGCCAGCCCCACCGCCGGGCCGGCCGCTAGCGCCCGCTCTGCCATCGTGCGCGCGGCGGGGATGATCGGCCCGGCGACGAAGCCCAGCGTGCCCGCCACGATGGACAGCACGCTGGCGGCCGTGCGGGTCCGGGTCAGGCCGAACCAACTGGCCATATACACCGCCGCCGATGTGCCGAGCGCAGACACGACCCCGCCTAGCGCCAGCACGACTGGAAAGACCGAAAGCAGCCCAAAGCGGCCCGAGACCGCCGCACCGAGCGCGAACGGCCCCAGCACCAGCAGCCATGGCCATGTGATTCCCGCCACCATCCCCAGCATGCGCACACCGAGCATGCGCCGTACCGGGATGGGCGCCGTCATCATCCACTCGAGGTCGCCGCGGGTGTATAGCTCATCGATCGCGACGCCCAGCGCCTGCGACAGCATCAGGAGGCCCACGAAGATCAGCACGACGTTGGAGGCCAGCAGCTCATCCGCCGGGCTGAACAGGCCGGCGGCGAGATCCCGCCCGATCGACAGGCCCATGGCCAGCGCGATACCGCCCCCCACGAGGCCGATGACGAGCAGCCGGAGCGGGCGTGTGGTGCGTCCCCCCCGGCCCGGCAGCACGCCGCGGAAGCGCAGGCGTAGCTCATGCCGCAGCAGCCATAGCGTGGAGCCGGGCCGGGCCATGATCATGCGGCAGACACGATCTGTAAGAACATCTCCTCCAGCGTGATCGACCCGTGCCGCTGTTGCAGCGCGGAGAAGGTGCCGATTTCCAATAAGCGTCCGGCGGCGATGATGCCGATCCGGTCGGCGATCCGCTCGGCCACGTCCAGGATGTGCGTGGTCAGCAGGATACTGTTGCCGGCGCGGACCCGGTCCTGCAGCAGATCCTTCACGTCCCGCGCGGCGGCGGCGTCGAGGCCGGTCAGCGGCTCGTCCAGGATCAGCAGCCGGGGATCGTGCAGCAGGGCGCCGGCCAGCATGGTCTTTTGCCGCATACCGCGGGAAAACCCCTCGCACCTGGTGTCCCGGTGCGGCCAGAGGCCGAGGCGGCGCAGCAGCTCCTCCCCGCGCGCCGCCGCCAGGGCGGACGGCACCTCCCACAGCCCGGCGATGAACTCCAGGTATTCGAGCGGGGTGAGCTTATCATATAGGAGCGGCTCGTCCGGCAGCCAGGCGGTGATGCGCTTGGCGGCGGCTTGGTCGGCGACGGCGTCGATGCCGAAGATGCGGATGCTGCCGGAGTCCGGGCGCAGCAGGCCCGCGATCATGCGGAGCGTCGTGGTCTTGCCCGCGCCGTTGGCGCCGAGGAAGGCAAACAGCTCACCGGGGGCGATCGTGAGGTCGAGCCCATCGACGGCCGGACGAAGGAAGGCTTTGCGTAGGCCGCGCAGTTCGAGCGCCGGATGCTCCGTCACAGCTTCAAGATGGGGCGCCACGCGGCCCGGTCCCGCCACGCGGTGACGGCCAGCAGCGCCAGCCCGGCATGCACCAGCACCGCCCCGGCGAGCACGTGCGTGCCGGCCCAGATCGGCGGCGGGCCGGCGATGAGGGCGGCCAGGCCAATCAGGTAGGCGCCGCGCGCCGGATTTTGCATCGGACGGCGCCACCGCCCCATGAGCGCCCACGCGGCACCGAGCGCGAGCCCGCCCTTCATCACCGCCATGAATCGCAACAGGGTTAGAAGCGCGGGATCGGTGGCGGACGGCCCCTGGGCCAAGCTCAACCCCAGGGCTCCACCGGCAAAGACGGCCAGGCCTAAGCCAGGAAAGAAACCGATGGACCGGGATGCGGAAAGGGCGCTGCTCATTGGTGCGGCATCTTACCGTGTTTGGCACACGCTGCACCAGTACAGGGTGCGTCCGGCCAACGTTTCCAAACATACCGGCGTGCCGCAGAGGCGGCAGGGCTGGCCCGCCCGGTGCGCCACATAATTCGCCTGACGCCGGGCAGGACCGCGGCCGCGATCCTCCGGCAGGGTCGTGACGATTCGCCCGTCCCGGAGCCCGTCCTGCAGCAAGCGCACGGTGTCGTCCCATAAGGCAAGCCACGCCGGCCGCGTCAGCTCCCGCCCCGGCTTCATCGGATCGAGCCAGGCGCGGTAGAGCAACTCGGCACGGTAGATGTTGCCGATCCCCGCGATGATATCCTGCCGCATCAGCAAGATCGCCAGCGGCGAGCGCGAAGCATGGATCATACGCCACGCCCGCTCCGGCTCCGCATCGTCCCGCAGCGGATCGACCCCCATCCCGGCGATGACCCCATCGAGCCCGGCCCGGTCCAGGATTTCGCACGCGGTCGGGCCGCTCAGATCGGCCACGTGCCGAAGCCCCATAAGCCGTAACCGCACCGCCCCCCGCGGCACGGGCAGTTCGTCACTGGCGGGCCCGCGGTTGCGCCGCCCGATTCGCTCGAGCCCCGGCCCGGCGAACCGCCACATGCCATACAGCCCCAAATGCACCCGCAACCAGACAGGCGTCCCGCCGGCGCCCTGGAACTCGAGCGCCATCTGCTTGCCCCACGCCTCCGCCCCGGTCAGCGTGAGCCCGTCCAGCACTCCCGCCCCCTCGGCGAACCGCCCCTGCGGGCTAGAAGCACGGAGCGTCTGCCCCACGAACTGCGCCCGGAACGCGGCGGCGAGGCGGTGGACGGTATGGCCCTCGGGCATTTACGCCAACCCTTGTCCTCTCGCCCAATCCGAGAGCGGAATCAGCATGGCGGCGACTTCCGGCTCAGGATGGCGCCGCATACTCCGGACGAATGCACCGTCTGCAACAACCACCCCGCGTGCACCCATGGCGATGGCAAAGCTGAGGTAGAGCGTATCATAGGTGGAATGGTTGGCGGCTAGCCCGATCTCAAGTGCCACCCCGTGAAGATCGAGGCCGCTGGTGCTTGTTGAAGGAATTAGATCGCGCAGCAACGCAAACGCCTCCTGCGCCTCTGCTGGCGTCCAGACCCCCTTACGGACCTGAAGCCAGCACACATTGCAGGCCTCGTTCAGCCAAAAATCCGGGAGCAGTAATTCTTCCTCTACCGCGGCCAACGCCTGGGCCAGGTGACTATCAGCCTCGTCCAACACCCACTTGAGTCCGATGCTGGCATCAACGACCAGCGTCAAGGCCACGGCCGTTCATGAGATCTGCGTTCCGACCCTGCCGGCTGGCGTCAAGAAGCTCGGCTGTGGTGTCGGAGTCGCGGCCAGACACACGCTGCCGGAACTCGGCCAGACGGTCCAACGAAGCAACCCGTGATGCGGCCTTATGCGCGTCCATCAAAGCGGCTTTGAGGATGTCGCGATGCTCCGCTTCTGCTGAACGACAATGCTCGGCTGCCCGGATGCGCAAAGCTTTCACGACAGCGTCTTCCAAGTTGCGAACAGTGAGCGTCGCCATGATGGCCTCCATGCTTCGTTTGCTATCATTGACAGCACTACGAGCTTAGGTCAATCCGGGAGTCATGCCCGCTGCAACCAATCGTCTGTAACTTAGAAGAGTCTACACCGAAGGACGGGTATGAACCTTGGAATTCCGGGAAGACGGCGGCGTGACCTGTTATGGGGCGCGCTGGGCGTGGCCGGGGCGGTCCTGCCGCGCGAGGGCCGCGCCGCCGGGTCCAGCGTGGATCAGGCGTTGCGGGCCGTGCTGTCCAAGACCGGCCCGGCGCAAGGTGCGGCGCTGGCGCAATTGGTGGCGCTAGGGGACCGCGGCGCCGTCGCCGGGCTGATCCAGGCGCTGTTCTGGCTGCGGCCGGAGGAGCCGGGGATCGACCTGGCATTGAGCCGCCTGACCGGCGCCGCGCGGCGCGGCTGGTTCGAATGGACGGTCTGGCAGCAGGAACATCCCGAGGTCACGCCGTATCCGGGCTACGCGGCGTTGCTGGCGGACCTGCTGGCGATGGTGGATCCGCGCTTTCGCCGCTTCGTGACCGCCGGGATGCCGCATGCGATCCGGCTGGAGGAGATCGTATGGGGCGGCGTGCGGGTGGACGGCATCCCCGCGCTGGACAACCCGGTGCCCATACCGGCCGCGGCGGCGACGTATCTGAACGAGGATGACCGGGTGTTCGGCGTCGAGATCGAGGGTGACGCGCGCGCCTATCCGCTCCGCGTCGCGGACTGGCATGAGATGGTGAACGACGTGGTGGGCGGGGTGCCGGTGAGCCTCGCCTACTGCACGCTATGCGGCGCCGCCATCCTGTTCGCCGGGCGGGTGGCGGGGCGACCGGCGCCGTTCACCTTCGGCTCGTCCGGGCTGCTGTACCGGTCCAACAAGCTGATGTACGACCGGGCGACCGATAGTTTGTGGAACCAGTTCACGGGCAAGCCGGTCACCGGCGCGCTGCTGGGCTCCGGGATCGAGCTGCGCGTGCTGCCGGTGGCGCTCACCTCCTGGTCGGCCTGGCGGGCGCTGCATCCGAAGACGCGGGTGCTGTCGCTCGATACCGGGTTCATCCGCGACTACACGGCGGGCGCCGCGTATGGCCGTTATTTCGCCAGCAAGGATTTGGCGTTTCCCGCCGCCGTCCGCGCCCAGGTGGCGCCGAAGGACCTGGCGTTCGGCATCCGGGTCGCGGGCGGCGTCAAGGCGTGGCCGCTGCAGAGCCTGGCGGCCGGCGCCGTCATCAACGATCATGTGGGCCTGCTGGACGTGGTGCTGATCGGCGACGCCACGGGCGGCGGCGTCCGCGCCTATGAGGCCGAGGGCCGCACCTTCACCCGCGCTGGCCCGGAGGCGCTGACCGCCGCCGACGGGGTTTGGACGATCACTGAGGCCGCCCTGACCGGCCCGGAAGGCCGCAGCCTGGCGCGGCTGCCGGGGCATGTCGGATACCGGTTTGCGTGGGAGGGATATTTTGGGGCGGGCGTGGAGGAGCCTTAGCGCGCTAAGATGGCTACTCGTTCTTGATGGTGACCCTTGCATTCCCGCCCGTTCCGAGTAAAACGCCCGTTCCCTGCTCCGCCGGTGGCATCCGGGGGGGCTATGCCCGTTTTGGGTTGACCTTAGCCGAAGGGGTTACCATGCCGCTGTATGAAACCGTGCTCATTGCGCGGAACGATGTGACGCAGGCGCAGGTCGAGACTATGGCCGACACTATCGCCTCCGACCTCGAGACCGACGGCGGGGCCGTCAAGAAGCGTGAGTATTGGGGCCTCCGCAGCCTCGCCTACCGGGTCAAGAAGAACCGGAAGGGGCATTACATGCTGCTCGGGATCGAGGCCAAGCCCGCGTTCGTGACCGAGATGGAGCGGCTGCTGCGGCTCAATGAAGACGTGCTGCGGTTCATGACCATCCGCGTGGATGAGATCACGGAGGAGCCGTCCGCCATCCTGTCCCGCAAATCCGATGAGCGCGAGCGCGGCTTCCGGGGGCCGAAGCCCGCCGGGCGGTTCGAGAGCGGGCGGAAGCGCGGGTTCGATGACCGTGAGGAATACCGCGCGCGCTCGGACGCGGACGGGTTCCGGGTGCCGGACCTCGGCGCCGATATGGGTGAGGAGTAAGCAGAATGTCCGATCGTAATGACCGCTCCGAGCGGGGCGGGGACCGTGGTGAGCGTGGTGGTGAGCGTGGGTCCGCTGCTGGCGCCGACGCCGGGGCGCGCCGTCCGTTCCACCGCCGCCGCAAGAGCTGCCCATTCAGCGGGCCGAACGCCCCGGTGATCGACTATAAGGACGTGCGCCTGCTGTCCCGCTTCCTGAGCGAGCGCGGCAAGATCGTGCCGAGCCGGATCACGGCCGTCAGCGGCAAGAAGCAGCGTGAGCTTGCCAATGCGATCAAGCGGGCCCGGTTCCTGGCCTTGCTCCCGTATGTCGTGGCTTAAGGGGGCATAGACATGGCCGTCGTAGAATTGATCCTGTTGCAGCGCGTGGAAAAGCTGGGGCAGATGGGCGACGTGGTGCGCGTGAAGCCCGGCTTTGCCCGCAACTTCCTTTTGCCGCAAAAGAAGGCGTTGCGCGCCAACAAGGCGAACCTCGCGCAGTTCGAGGGGCAGCGCGCCCAGCTCGAGGCGCAGAACCTGAAGCGCCGCGAGGAGGCCGAGCGGACGGCCGAGCGAATGGGGGGCCTCAGTGTCATCATCATCCGCCAGGCCGGCGAGAGCGGTAGCCTGTATGGCTCGGTCACGGCGCGTGACATCTCGGACGCGATCACCGCGTCCGGTCTGACGGTCAACCGCAACCAGGTCATCCTGATCGAGCCGATCAAGAGCCTGGGGCTGACCACGGTGCGGCTGGTGCTGCATCCCGAGGTCGATCTGTCGGTGACGGTGAACGTCGCGCGCTCCCTTGAAGAGGGCGAGAAGCAGGCGCGGGGCGAGCAGGTGGGCCTGGCCGCCGAAGAGGATTTGGAGCCCGAGGAGGAGCTGGAGTTCGGCGCCGCCCTGGCCGAGGCCGGGGGCGACCGCGAGCGGCGCGAGTAACGTGGTGCCGGGCGCCTCGCGCGGGGCGCCCGGCACAAGTATCCCCCTGTTCCACACTCATCCACAGGCGGCGCGGCTGCCCGGCGGCCTCGGACTAGGCTAGGGTCGCGGCCAGATGAACGCTCCGCACCCGATCGATCCCCCGCTGCTCGGCCTCTCGCAACGGGTGCCGCCCTCCAACGACCGGGCGGAGATGGCGCTGCTGGGCGCGTTGCTCGCCAACAACAAGGCCTATGAGCGGGTCAGCGAGTTCCTGGCCCCCGAGCATTTCACCGACCCGGTGCACGGCCGCATCTACCAGGCGATCATCCGCCGGGTCGAGGCCGGGCAGCTGGCGGATGCGGTGACGCTGAAGGCCGAGTTCGAGCATTCGGGATTGCTGGACGAGGTCGGCGGCACCGCCTATTTCGCGCAGCTGCTGACGGCCATGGTGGGCATCATCAACGCCGGCGAGTATGGCCGCGCGGTGCACGACGCGTGGATCCGCCGGCAATTGATCGATATCGGCGAGGTGGTGGTCAACAACGCGTTCGGCGCGGAGGCCGAGCTGGATGGGCGCCAGCAGATCGAGCTGGCGGAGAGCGAGCTGTTCAAGCTCGCGACCAAGGGCGGGAGCGATGGCGGGTTCGTCACGTTCGAGAAGGCGCTGACGGAGGCGATCCTGGGCGCCGAACGGGCGTTCCGCCGGGCCGGGCATGTGAGCGGGCTGTCGAGCGGGCTGCGTGATCTGGACAAGAAGACGGGCGGGCTGCATCCGAGTGACTTGATGATCCTGGCCGGGCGGCCCGGCATGGGAAAGACCGCGCTGGCGACCAAGATCGCCTTCGGCGCCGCCCGCGCGCTGATGCGCGATGCCCGGGCCGAGGATGCGAACGCGGTGCCGAAGGGGTCGGTGGCGGTGTTCTCGTTGGAAATGAGCTCGGAACAGCTGGCGACGCGCCTGTTGGCGGAGGAGGCGCGGGTGTCGTCAGACCGCATCCGCCGCGGCGATATCGGGCAGCGGGATTTCGACCGTTTCGTGCAGGTCAGCCGCGAGATCGCCGGATTGCCGCTGCATATCGACGACACGCCGGCGATTACTTTGTCGGCATTGCGGACCCGGTGCCGGCGGTTGAAGCGGACCAAGGGCTTGTCGTTGGTGGTGGTCGATTACTTGCAGCTGATGCGCCCCTCGGTCGGCACGAAGCCGGAGAGCCGGGTGCTGGAGATCAGCCAGATCACCCAGGGGCTGAAGGCGATCGCCAAGGAGATGCAGGTGCCGGTGCTGGCGCTGTCGCAGCTGAGCCGGGCGGTGGAGAGCCGGGAGGACAAGCGGCCGCAGCTGTCGGATTTGCGCGAGTCCGGCACGATCGAGCAGGATGCGGACATGGTGCTGTTCGTGTATCGGGACGAATATTACCTGCAGCAACGCGCGCCGAAGCAGATGGCGTTCGACAGCGAAGACAAGTTCCAGTCCGCGCTGGATAAGTGGCAGCGGGATATGGAGCTGGTGCACAACAAGGCGGAGATCCTGATCGAGAAGCAACGGCATGGTCCGACGGGCAAGATCGACGTGTTGTTCGAGGGCGAATACACGCGGTTTGCCGATTTGGATGTGGTGCATGATGGTCATGATTGACCCTTCTCCCCCGCCTCCCGGTTTCGGGAGAGGGCCGGGGTGAGGGTTAGAGCCGCATGGACATCAGCCAGCGAGTGACGCCCCACCCTCTTCCGCCAGCGGGAGAGGGGGCAGTCTTGCACATTGATTTGCGAGCCATTCAGGCGAATTGGCGCAGCTTTTCAGGACCTACCGCTGCCGTGATCAAGGCCGATGCTTATGGCCTCGGGGCGCCGCGCGTCGCGAAGGCGCTGTTCGATGCAGGGTGCCGGGACTTCTTCGTGGCGCACCTGGCCGAGGCGCTGCCGCTTCGCCCTCTCCTGCCCGGCGCCATGATCGCCGTGCTGAACGGGCTCTGGCCCGGTGATGCCGAGACTTATGCGGCGCACGACATCACCCCGGTGCTCGGCAGCATCGCCGAAATCCAAGACTGGGGCGGCCGCGCGCCCGCCATCCTGCACGTCGATACCGGGATGAACCGGCTGGGCCTCGGCCCGGATGAATTCGGCCAGGTCCGGGGCGAGTGGCGTTACGTCATGACCCACCTCGTCACCGCCGAGGACCCGGGCGACCCCGCCAACGCCGCCCAGCGTGACCGGTTTGCCGCGATCTGTGCCCGTCTGCCCGGCGTGCCCGCGAGCTTCGCCAACTCGTCCGGCCTGTTCCTCGGCCCGGACTACGCCTCCGCCCTCGGGCGGCCCGGCGCCGCGCTCTATGGCGTGAACCCCATGCCGGGGCGGCCCAACCCGATGCGGGCGGTGGTCACGCTGCGGGCCCGCATCCTGCAGGTGCGCGCCATCCAGCCCGGCGAGACCGTGGGCTATAACGGGGTTTGGACCGCGTCCCGGCCCAGCCGGATCGCCACCGTCTCGGTCGGTTATGCCGACGGCTACCCCCGCGCGCTCAGCGGACGCGGCGCGGCCGGTTTTGACGGCACCCTCGTCCCGCTGGTAGGGCGTGTGTCCATGGACCTCACCACCTTCGACGTGACGGACACCCAGGCCGCGCCGGGCGACTGGCTGGAGCTGATCGGGCCCGGCATGCCGGTGGACGAAGTGGCGGCGCGGGCCGGCACCAACGGCTACGAGATCCTGACCCAGCTCGGGCGCCGCTACAGCCGGATCTATACCGGGGCATGATCAATCCGCTGGACGCCGTCGCCGCCATCGGGCGTGGCGCGATCGGCATCGTGCGCAACACCGGCTCGGTCGCGCTATTCGGCGCCGCCGGGCTGTCGCATATCGTCCGCCCGCCCTTCTATGGGCGGCAGCTGTGGCGGGCGTTCGTCGAGTTCAGTTATTTCAGCCTGCCGGTCGTGGCGCTCACGGCCGTGTTCTCGGGCGCGGTGATCGCGCTGCAATCCTACACCGGCTTCTCCCGGTTCAGCGCCGAGGGCGCGATCGCGGGTGTCGTGGTGCTGTCGGTGGTGCGGGAGCTGGGCCCGGTGCTGGCGGGGTTGATGGTGGCCGGGCGGGTGGGCGCGGCGATGGCGGCGGAGATCGGCACCATGCGCGTCACCGACCAGATCGACGCGCTGGGCACGCTCAGCACCAATCCGGTAAAGTATCTGGTGACCCCCAGGCTGGTCGCCGGCCTGCTCGCCCTGCCGTTGCTGGTGGTGGTGGCCGATATACTGGGCGTCCTGGGCGGCTTCATCGTCGCCACCGGCAAGCTGGGCTTCAGCGCTAGTGGTTACCTGAGCAATACTTTGCAGACATTGACGCAGGGTGACATCGTGGCGGGCCTCGCCAAGGCGGCGGTATTCGGCCTGCTGATCGCGCTGATGGGCTGCTATCACGGCTATAACAGCAAGGGCGGTGCGCAGGGCGTGGGTGCGGCCACTACCAGCGCGGTGGTCAGCGCGAGTATCTTGATACTGGCGTTCGACTATGTGCTGACCGAACTGTTCTTCGCGCGATGACGGCGATGATCGCCGTGCGTGGCCTGTATAAAAGCTTTGGTGACAAGGTGGTGCTGGACGGCATCGACCTCGATGTCGAGACCGGGACGTCGCTCGTGGTGATCGGCGGCTCCGGCAGCGGGAAGTCCGTGCTGCTGAAATGTATTCTGGGCCTGATCGAGCCAGATGCGGGCAGCATCGTGATCGATGGCCAGGACGTGCTACGGCTGGACGCAGGCGCGCGGGAAAGGCTCCGCTCCCGGATCGGCATGCTGTTCCAGGCGGGGGCGCTGTTCGACAGTTTGAGCGTGTGGGAGAACGTGGCGTTTGGCCTGCTGGCGCAGCATAAAGCGACGCGGTCCGACGCTCGTGATCGGGCAGGGGAGATCTTGAAACAGGTCGGCCTAGACCCGAGCGTGGGGGATTTGTCGCCCGCCGAACTGTCGGGCGGCATGCAGAAGCGGGTGGGCCTGGCCCGCGCGATCGCCGCGCAGCCGAGCATCTTGTTCTTTGATGAGCCCACGACGGGCCTGGACCCTATCATGGGCGCCGTGATCGACGGCCTGATCGTGGATTGCGTGAAGCGCCTGGGCAGCACCGCCATCGCCATCACGCACGACATGGCCAGCGCCACCCGCATCGGCGATCGCGCCGCCATGCTGTTCCGCGGCAAGCTCGTTTGGCAGGGGGCGGCGGCGGAACTGCTGGAAAGCGGCAACGCCATGGTGGATCAGTTCACCCATGGACGACGTGACGGGCCGATCCAGATGGAGTTACGGCGGTAGGGTGTGGTAAGGTCCGGTTATGAATGAAATCAGGCGAGTGGACCGGCACAACGAACTCTTGGGCACAGTCCGGGCCGTCCTCGATCGCGAGGGTTGGCCCGATTATATCGTAGGCTACGACCTGCGGTTCGAGGACGTGCTCGGCGATCCTGCGGTTCGGGTCATCTATGGGCTCAAATCGAGCATCCTGCCCCCGCAGGAGGGCTGGGAGGCGCAGGCGGACGAGTTGAACGAACTGCGGTTCAAAGTCTCCAGAGCGCTCCAGGCCGCCGATGACGAGATCAACGCCTACGTGGGCTTCAAAGCTACCGACCCCTAAATAGCATGTCGCCTTCCGACCTTATCGTCCACGCGGCCCGGCTCGTAATTGCTCCGTCAGCGGACGATGCGGATCGCCGCCGTGCAGTCTCGGCCGCATACTACGCCTTGTTCAATGCATTAACCATTTCTGCTGCTGAAACGACGGGGCCGCATGTTCCTGCGGACTTGAAGAACCGTATTCGGCGAACCTTCGGCCATGGTGAAATATTGAAGGTTTGCAAAACCTACGTTTCAAGCGGACCTCACACGTATGAGTTCGTTATGCAACCTATCGGCCGGGAACTGGTCGAGGTGTGTGAAGGATTCAAGACGCTCATCGACGCGAGAGAGAGGGCGGATTACGACCTGTCCCGAAGCGGAGCGCCAGAGGACGCTGTTGCGACGATCCGGCTCGGCATGCGCTGCCTCGGATTATGGATGGGCATTCAAGGAACCCCCGAAACGCAGACTTTTCTTGCAACCGTGCTGCTATACGGCCGCCGTCGTGGCTAAGCCCGCCGCCCGCTACGTCTGCCAATCCTGCGGCGCTGTGCATCCCAAATGGGCCGGCAAGTGCGATGCTTGCGGTGAGTGGAACACCCTGGTCGAGGAAGCC
This sequence comes from Acetobacteraceae bacterium, assembly GCA_965246925.1. GTDB lineage: Bacteria > Pseudomonadota > Alphaproteobacteria > Acetobacterales > Acetobacteraceae > JANPPS01. Next base: position 1,497,242 of record OZ251994.1, read on the forward strand.
GTTGAAATCCGGCCCGGTGCCACCGGAAAGGGGCGCCGGGTTACCTTCGTGGGATTGCAGGGCAGCGCCGCGCCGCCGCCGCGGGCCGTGGTCGATATCGCCGAGCTGGACCGCGTGCTGGGCGGGGGATTCGTGCCGGCCTCCGTCGTGCTCGTCGGCGGCGACCCCGGCATCGGCAAATCGACGCTCATGCTACAGGCCGCCGCCACGCTGGCGCGGCAGGACCGCCGGGTCATGTATATCTCCGGCGAAGAGTCGATCGACCAAGTCCGCCTCCGCGCCCAACGCCTGGGCCTGGCCGACGCGAAGCTCGAGCTGGCGTCGGCCATCAACGTCCGCGATATCACCGCCACGCTGGATGCCGAGCGGGACCTCACCCTCGTGGTCATCGACAGCATTCAGACCATGTGGCTCGACACGATCGAGAGCGCGCCCGGCACCGTCGCCCAAGTTCGCGCCACCAGCTTCGAGCTGATCCGCCTCGCCAAATCCCGCGGCTTCTCCCTGGTCCTGGTCGGCCACGTGACCAAGGAGGGCACGCTCGCCGGGCCCCGCGTGCTGGAACACATGGTCGATGCCGTGCTGTATTTCGAAGGCGATCGCGGGCACCAGTTCCGCATCCTGCGCGCGGTCAAGAACCGGTTCGGCGCCACGGACGAGATCGGCGTGTTCGAGATGACCGACCGGGGGCTGGCCGAGGTGCCCAACCCCAGCGCCCTGTTCCTGGCCGAGCGCCGCGGCAACATCGCCGGGTCTGCGGTGTTCGCCGGGCTCGAGGGCACGCGCCCGGTGCTGGTGGAGGTGCAGGCGCTGCTCAGCCTCAACGCCAGCGGCTCCCCCCGGCGCTCCGTCGTGGGCTGGGATGGCGGGCGGCTCGGGATGCTGCTCGCCGTGCTGGAGACGCGCGCCGGGCTCAAGATGGGCGCCACCGACGTCTATCTCAACATCGCCGGCGGCTTGCGGGTGCAGGAGCCTGCGGCGGACCTGGCCGTCGCCGCCGCCCTGGCCTCCGCCGCGACCGACACGCCCACTAGCGCGGGGATGGTGTATTTCGGCGAGGTCGGGCTGTCGGGCGAAGTGCGTCAGGTGGCCCAGGCGGATGCGAGGCTGAAGGAGGCCGCCAAGCTCGGTTTCAGCGCCGCCTGCCTGCCGCGCCGGGTCGCGCGGGGCGGGCGGGCGGCCAGCGTGCCGGATGGGTTACGCCTGCAGGAAATCGGCCATCTGGCCGACCTTGTGGCCCTGTTCACCGGTAAGAAAGTACCGCAATAGACGGCGATGAAAGACTGGCTGACGAAAGACTGGGTATGAACTGGGTCGATCTCGCCGTGCTGGCCATCGTCATCGTCTCCGCCCTGATCGGCTTCTTGCGGGGTCTGGTGCGGGAGGCGCTGGGCATCGCCGCCTGGGTCATCGCCGCCGCCGCCGCCAGCCCGTTCGGCCTGCTGCCGAAGATCCAGCCCTGGGTCCGCTCGCAGATCCTCGACCCCACCATCGCGGACGCGGTGGCGTTCGGCTCGGTGTTCCTGGTCGTGCTGGTGATCCTGCTGCTGATCGTGGGCTGGATCAGCCGGGGGGTGCGCGGCTCCGTGCTGGGCGGACTGGACCGCTCGCTCGGCCTCGTGTTCGGCGGCGCGCGCGGCGCGTTCCTGATCGTGGTCAGCTACATCGTCGTGGGCCTGGTGCTGCCGGTCGAGAACTGGCCCGCGCCGGTGAAAGAGGCGCGCGCGCTGCCGGTGGTGTTCCGTGGTGCGGAGCTGGTGCGAAACAAATTGCCGGAGGGCTACCAACCCAAGATCGACATCCCTAATTTTGGCCGGGCGGCCACTGCGGCGGACCTGCTGCGCGCGACGCCGGCCGGACGCGCCCTGTCCGGATCGTCAGGCCAGACACTGGGCAGCCGCACCGGACGGGAGTAGAACCGCGTCATGGATATGTCATACGAGGGTGATGACCGTCCGCATGAGGAGTGCGGCGTCTTCGGCATGTGGAAGGTGGCGGACGCCGCCGCCGTCACCGCGCTCGGCCTGCACGCGCTGCAGCATCGCGGCCAGGAGGCCACGGGCATCACCACCTATGACGGCAAGCGCTTCCACTCGCATCGCGGCCTGGGCCTGGTCGGAGATAATTTCGGGGAGGCGAAGGTCATCGCGGGCCTGCCCGGTATGACCGCCTTGGGCCACAACCGGTACGCCACCACGGGCGATACCATCCTCCGCAACGTGCAGCCGCTCTATGCGGATTTCGAGTTCGGCGGCTTCGCGGTGGCGCATAACGGCAACCTCACCAACGCCGCCGCGCTGCACCGCGCCCTGGTCCGCCGCGGCTGTCTGTTCCAAAGCACGACCGATAGCGAAGTCTTCGTGCACCTGATCGCCATCAGCCTCTATTCTACCGTGGTCGACCGTTTGATCGACGCGTTGAAGCAGGTGATCGGCGCCTATTCCTTGGTCGCGCTGTCGAACGAGGCGCTGTACGGCGTGCGGGACCCCATGGGCGTCCGCCCGCTGATCCTGGGCCGCATCGGGTCCGAGGGCACCGGCGGCTGGGTCCTGGCCAGCGAGACCTGCGCGCTCGACATCGTGGGTGCCGAGTTCGTGCGGGACGTGGAGCCCGGTGAGATCGTCGTCATCAACGATCAGGGCGTGCACAGCATCAAGCCGTTCGGCGCCAATAAAGGCCGGTTCTGCGTGTTCGAATACATCTACTTCGCCCGCCCGGACAGCATCGTGGAGGGCATGCCCGTCTATGACGCCCGGAAGCGCATCGGCGCCGAACTCGCCCGCGAAAGCCCAGTGCCGGCCGACGTCATCGTCCCCGTGCCCGATAGCGGCGTGCCGTCCGCCATGGGCTATAGCGCCGAAAGCGGCCTGCCCTTCGAACTCGGCATCATCCGCAACCACTACGTCGGCCGCACCTTCATCGAGCCGACGGACAGTATTCGCAACCTCGGCGTCAAGTTGAAACACTCGGCCAACCGCCCGGTATTGGCGGGGAAGCGGGTGATCCTGGTCGATGACAGCATCGTCCGCGGCACCACCAGCCGCAAGATCGTGGAGATGGTGCGCGCCGCCGGCGCCGCCGAGGTGCACATGCGCATCAGCTCGCCGCCCACGACGCACTCGTGCTTCTACGGCATCGACACGCCGGAGCGGAGCAAGCTGCTGGCCGCGCAGCATAGCGTGGCTGAGATGGCGCAGCTGATCGGCGCCGACAGCCTGGCCTTTGTCTCGCTGGACGGCCTCTATCGCGCGCTCGGCAAGGCCGGACGCGACACCGCCCGCCCGCATTACTGCGACGCCTGTTTCACCGGCGAATACCCGATCCCGTTGCCCGACATGACCGGCAACGCCGACCGCCAGCTCAGCCTGCTGACCGAACCGCATTGAGCGCGCTCACCGGCCAGGTCGCCCTCGTCACCGGCGCCAGTCGGGGCATCGGCGCCGCCACGGCCATCGAGCTGGCCCGGCACGGCGCCCACGTGATCCTGCTGGCCCGGACGCAGGGCGGGCTCGAGGAGACCGACGACGCCATCCGCGCCTTGGGCGGCACCGCGACCCTGCTGCCGCTCGACCTTATGGACGGCCCGGCGATCGACCCGGTCGGCCCCAGCATCGCCCAACGCTTCGGCCGCCTCGACATCCTGATCCACGCCGCTGCTACCTTGGGCAAGCTCACCCCCGCCGGCCACATCCAGCCCGGCGACTGGGACGCCGTCATCGGCACCAACCTCACCGCCGCCTGGCGCCTGATCCGCACCTGCGACCCGCTCCTCCGCGCCGCCCCGGCCGGCCGCGCGGTGTTCCTCACCGACTCGCTGGTGCACGCGCCCCACGCCTATTGGGGCGCGTATGGGGCGACGAAGGCCGGGATGGAGCACCTGGCGCTGAGCTGGGCGGCGGAGTGTGCCAGCACCGCACTGCGAGTCCAGCTGTTCGACCCGGGCCCGGTTGCAACGCGGTTGCGGGCGAATGCACTGCCCGGCGAAGACGCGAGCGCCCTCCCCAGCCCTCATGCTGCCGCAAACAGCCTAGCCAAGACACTACTCAAACCCGCATCGACCTAAACTGATATTGCCGGCAATATGAGATTAGTGTTAGACACTGATGTCGTGTTCAGCGGCCTCCGGAGTTTGGCTGGTGCATCGAGGGTGCTGTTGCAAGCGGTGGAGGCTGGGGCAGTGATACCGCTTATCAGTGTCGCAACGTTCATAGAATATGAGGCAGTCATCAAACGGGCGGCTAATCTCGAAGCGGCCGGGCTCAGTATCGATGACGCGGACCGCTTCCTGGATGGGCTGGCTGCCTGCGCAGAGCACATAACGCCTTACTTCCAGGCTCGTCCGTTAGTGAGGGATCCTGATGACAATATGTTTGCCGAACTGGCCGTAAACGCTGCAGCCGATGCGATAGTCACTTTCAACATCGCCGATTATTCACCACCAAGCCCCCGCTTCACCGGCTTCAGCATCCCGGTGTGTCGTCCGGGCGACATATTGAGGAGATTAGCATGGCGACCACCAGTAACTTCGCGCTCCGCGTCCCTCCGTCCCTAATGGAGGACGTGAAGGCCTTTGCCATGCAGGACTCTGTGTCTGTGAACCAGTTCCTCGTTCAGGCGGCGGCGGAGAAGGTCTCAAGCCTCAAGGCACGCGGATACCTGGCCGAGCGTGCATCCCGCGCGATACAGGGTGAACTTGGGCGCATCTTGGCGAAGGCTGGCACGGATGTAATCATTCCCGGCGATGAACTGCCGGAAGATTGGCTATCACCGGCCGTAAAGCCCTAAGCCGCACGCCCGGTCACGGCCCACAGAGGATCACCGCGCGGCGGCACGAACGAGCGCGTGGTCACATCCTTAAACCCCGCCTCGGCCATATAGGCCCGCACCAACCGCTGCTGGTCCGGGCCATCGAGTGCTTGCCAGATCGCCACCGCCTTGGTCGGAAAGCAGCGGTTGGAGAACGTGACCACGAACGGGGCGCCGGGGCGCAGCACGCGGCGCACCTCGCAAAACACCTCGACCGGGCGCTGCAGATACTGCACGGACACGCACAGCCCGGCGCCGTCGAACGCGGCGTCTGCGAACGGGAGCGCCGGGTCGGCATTCAGGTCCTGCACGTGCCGCCCGGTAAGCCTCGGGTTGGCGGCGAGTTCGGCGGCGTTCATGCCGTGCCCGGTGACGCTGCTATATCGCATGTTGGGCGGCAGGTGGCTGACCCAGCTGCTCATCAAATCCAGGATGTCACCGCCGGGCGGAAGCAGTTCACGGTATAAAGCCGTAACAGCCGCGATCGCGCCGTCATCGATGTGGGTGACGAAGCGCGGCTGGCGATAGAACGCCGTATCGGGCGAGGGGTCGGCTTTGCTGAACGCGTTGACGGGGAGGCCGGCTAGTTGGGTATCTGCTTGCATGGCCCTCACTTTCGCCCGCCTCTCCAATCGTCAAGGCCCCTGGCACGAGTGTTGCTCATTCCCTCGCATTGCGCTCACATGACGACGCATTGTTGGAGACCGCCATGAAAAAGCTTGCCGCCCTCCTCGCCCTTGCGCTCGCGACGCAGGCGCATGCCACCGATCCGAAGAACCTGCGTATCGGTATGGACGCCAGCTATGCGCCATTCGAAAGCGTGAACCCGGGCGGTGAGATCGTCGGTTTCGAGGTGGATTACGCGAAGGCCATTTGCGCCAAAATTCAAGCCACCTGCACGTTTCAGAACCAGGATTGGGATGGAATTATCCCATCGCTGCTGGCGAATAAGTTCGACGTCATCATGTCCTCCATGAACGTGACGGACGCACGCAAGCAAAAAGTCGCGTTCTCGGACACCTATTATGCAACGCCCATCGTCTTCGTGGGTCAGGTCAAGGCCGGCACCGACGTAAGCCCTGCGGCGCTGAAAGGTAAGAGCATCGGCACGCAGTCCTCGACCATTCACGCCAATTTCCTAGAAAAGATGTATCCGAATTCAGACATCAAGCTGTATCCGACTCAAGATGAGCCCAACCTCGACCTAGCCAGTGGCCGGATCGACTACGTCGTGGGTGACGGCTTGGTCGAACAGGCATTCCTCGACAAGAACGGCAAAGGCTGCTGCAAGGTCATCTCCGAGATCGCGCGGGTACCCGGCATCCACGGGCCCGGCGTCGGCGCCGCGTTCCGTCCGGATGACACGGCGCTGCGGGACATGTTCAACAAGGCCATCATCGAACTCGACAATAACGGCACGTATAAAACCCTTGCCGCCAAATACTTCGACGTCGATATCCGCGGTAAGTAGTTGAGCGCCCTCGGCCTCCTGTTCGGGCCGGAAGGGTGGGGACCCCTGCTGCTGAAGGGGGCCGTGGTGACCGCGCTGCTGGCGCTGACCACGGTCCCGTTCGGCTTCGGTGGCGGCCTTTTGCTGGCGGTGCTGCGGCGGTCCCGCTTCCGCCTCGTGCGCATGGTGTGCGAGGCCTACACCACGTTTTTCCGCGGTATTCCGGACCTGCTGGCGCTCTTCATCGTCTATTTCGGCCTGCAAGCGCTGCTGGACAAGCTGCATCTCGGCATCCAGCTGGACGCGTTCGTGGCCGGAGTCATCGCACTCTCGGTCGTGATGGCCGCCTATTCCGGGGAGGTCTGGCTGTCCGCGCTCCAGACCGTGGCACCGGGTCAGATCGAGGCCGCGCGGTCGCTCGGGCTGGGCAAGCGTCAGGTGTTCCGGCTCGTGACCCTGCCGCAATTGCTGCGCGTCGCACTACCGGGGCTCGGCAACATATTCAGCGTGCTACTGAAAGACACGTCGCTGATCTCCACCCTGGCGGTCATGGACTTGCTGCGTGCCGCGACGGAGGCCAGCAAGAACACGCATGAATCCATCCTGTTCTATACTGCGGCGGGCCTGATCTACCTCCTGTTCAGCATCCTCTCGCAACTCGGGCAATCCGCGCTCGAGCGCCGGGCGAACCGGGGTTATGCCTGATGCAGGGTCTGCTCGACTTCGTATTCAACCGGGCGTTGCTGGCCGAGTATGGCTGGCGGATCGGGGCGGGCGTGCAGATCACGGCAGAGGTGGTCGGGATTTCCGTCAGCCTCGGCTTTCTGCTGGCCTACCCGCTCTGCCGCATGCGGATGTCCCGCTTCGCCGTGCTGCGCGGCGCCATGATGGCCTATGTCACGGTATTCCGCGGCACGCCGTTACTATGCCAGCTCTACCTCGTCTATTATGGCGCTGGCGAGCTGCGTCCTTGGCTCACTGGCTTGGGCGTCTGGTGGTTCTTTCGCGATGCATTCTATTGCTGCATCTTCGCCTTCACCCTCAACACCGCCGCCTACCAGGCCGAGATCTTCCGCGGTGCGCTGAAATCCGTCCCCCGCGGCCAGATCGAGGCCGCGCAGGCGCTCGGCCTCTCGGCATTCCGGGTCAACCGGCACGTGATCTGGCCGCAGGCCTTCCTGGCGGCGCTACGCCCGCTCGGCAATGAACTCATCACCGTGATCAAGGCCAGCGCGCTGGCAGCGATCGTGACGTTGCTGGACCTGATGGGTCAGACCCGGCTGATCTTCGCCCGGACCTTCGACTTCTCGATCTATCTCTATGCCGCGCTAATCTACTTGGCGGCCACCGAGACGATCCGGCGGGTTTGGAACGTGATCGAGCGGATGGCGTCACGGCATCTACGCCACGGTGAGGAGGAGCGTCCTGTGCCCTCCAGGGCTCAGTCTTCCACTGCTACAACAGAGGCTTCCCCGCATCCAGGATGGTCCGCAACGGGCGTCCCCGGCAAGAGCTAGCCCTTGCTATCCCACCCTCACCCCGGCCCTCTCCCGCCAGCGGGAGAGGGAGAAGCTTAGCGTCGCGCCTTTCGCGCCGCGTACTTGGCATCGCGCTCGGCCTTGCGCTGCGCCTTGATCGCCTCGTCGCGGGCGGCGGCTTCGGCGACGCGGGCGGCCTCTTCCTCGGCACGAATGCGCTCGGCCTCGATCCGGGCCACGTCCTCGGCAATCCGGCGCTGATCCTCCAGCTCCTTCAGCCGCTTACGCTCCTGCGCGCGCAACTCGCGGGCTTCGGCGATGGCTTTACGCTCGGCTTGGCGGGCCAGGACCGCCGGATCGTCCGGCGCGGGCTTGGCGGCTTTGAACGAGTCCACCAAGGCGCGCTTGGCGGCGGCGGCGGCGGCGGCACGGTCGGCGAATTTATCGCCCTTGAACGGCATAAAGCGGCTCCATGTTAACGGCGTTCCGGCCCGGCATCGAGCAGGTCCAGGTTCTGTTGCGAAAGGTCGGCGGTGGCGGTGTCGGGTGCCAGCTTGATGGCCCGCTCCCAATCCTGCCGGGCGCCCCGGCGGTCCCCCTTGCGCTGACGCAGGATGCCCCGCTCCAGCAGCGCATCCGGGTTGTCCGGGTCCTGATCCAGCGCCCGGTCGATATCCTCCTGCGCCCGGTCCAGCACGCCGAGCTGCCGGTGTGCCGCCGCACGCAGCGCCAGCGCGTCCGGACGCTTGGTGTCGATCTCCAGCGCGTGCGTCAGGTCCGCCACGGCCTCCTTATAATGCTCCAAGGTCGCGCTGGCGATCGAGCGGTCGATCAACACGTCCTCATCATCCGGCGTGAGCGACAGCGCCATGGTGGCCGAGAGATACGCCTTGTCCGCCTGCCCGGCAATCAGCCACGCCTGCCCGGCCTGCCCGTACACGCTGGCGCGCGCGGCCGGCGTCTCCTGGCTTTTGCCGGCGAGCGTGTCCATCATCTCGGCGCCGGTCTCCGCCTCCCCCAGCGCGATCTCCGCCAGCGCCCGGCAATGGATGGCGCCGTCCCCGCCGCCGGTCGCCTCCCACGATTCGGCGAACGCGCTGGCCCCCTCCGGGTCCGCATCCAGCATCGACAGGCACTTGTCATACTCCTCGCCCTCGGCAATGCGGGGCGGGATGGGCGGAATGGGCAGGCTTTCCTCGGCTTCTTCCGCAGGGGCGCCGATCTGGCCGGTGGCATAGAGCGCCCCGGCCACAGCCAGCACGATGGCGAGGACGCCACCGAATAAAACACCCCTCTTCATACGCGCGTCCCATAGCCCGGCTGGCGCCGCGGGGCAAACGAGATAAGCTCCCGCCATGCATCTCCTGATCCTAGGCCTGGGCTACACCGGCGGCGCGATCGCGTCCGGCGCCGCGGCACTCGGCATCCGCGTCACCGCCACCAGCCGGGACCCGGCGCGCCTCACCCCCCCGCCTGGCACCACCCTCATCCCGTTCGCCGCCGCCGCGGAGGCGCTGCGGGACACCACGCACCTGCTGCAGACCGCCGCGCCCGATGACCAAGGTGACCCGGCGCTCGCCCGCTTCGGCACGGAGATCGCGACCGCCCCGCTTGCCTGGCTCGGCTATCTCAGCACCACCGGCGTCTATGGGGACCGCGGCGGCGCCTGGGTGGACGAAACGACCGCGCCCGCGCCCAGCGGCGAGCGCGGCCACCGCCGGCTGGACGCGGAGAACGCGTGGCGCGCCGCCGCCGCCGGACGACCGCTGGACCTGTTCCGCGTGGCCGGCATCTACGGGCCGGGCCGCTCGCCCTTCGCGGAAATCCGCGCCGGCCGGGCGCGCCGGATCGACAAGCCCCGCCACCGCTTCGGCCGCATCCACCGGGACGACATCGCCGCCGCCGTGCTCGCCGCGCTACGAAACCCGGACGGCACCCGCGTACTCAACCTCAACGATGACGAGCCCGCCCCCAGCGCCGACGTCACGGCCGAGGCCGCGCGCCTGCTAGGCCTCGACCCGCCACCCTTGGTCCCGTTCGGGCAAGCCGTGCAGGGCATGAGCGAGATGGGCCGTAGCTTTTGGGCCGAATCCCGCCAGGTCCGCAGCGCGCAGACCCAGGCCACGCTCGGCCTACGCTGGCGCTACCCCACCTACCGCGAGGGCCTCGCCGCCACACTCCTGGAGGAGCGCCGCCAGGGTCTCCCGCAATAGCCGGAGGTCGCCGGGCCGGGACAGGCGATGATCGCCGTCCTTGATCAACGTGACGCGCACGTCCTCGCTATCCAGCCGCGCCGCCAGCCGCATCGCCGTCTCCCACGGCACATCCGGATCCGCCTGCCCCTGCAACAGCCGGACCGGGCAGGTGAGCGGGATCGGCGCGCCCAGCAACAGGTGCCGCCGCCCATCCTCGATCAGCGCCCGGGTGATCGGCAGGTCGACGCCATACTCGCTGGGCGCATGCAGCACGCCCTCGGTCATCAGCCGGGTGCGCTCGGCCGGCAGCATGGCCTGCCACATCATGTCCTCGGTAAAATCCGGCGCGGCGGCGATGCCGATCAGGCCCATGACCCGCGCCGGACGCGCCAGCGCCAGCAACAGCATGATCCACCCGCCCATGCTGGATCCCATCAGCAGCACCGGCCCCTCGGTCAGCCGGTCCACCAAGGCCAGCGCGTCCGCCGTCCAAACCCCGATCGTCCCGTCCGTGAACCCGCCCCCGCTCTCGCCATGGCCGGAATAATCGATGCGCAGGCAGGCCTGCCCCGTCCGCTCACACCACGCCGCGACCTCGAGCGCCTTGGCCCCCTGCATGTCCGACCGGAAGCCCGGCAGGAACACGATGGTAGGGCTCCGCCCCGGCACCATGTCCCACGCCAGCTCCACCCCATCGCCCCGGTCCGTCCGTCCCTTCATGACCCGGCCTCCCGCGTATGGCTCTCCCGACCGTCCGCCCCGCACGCCCGCGCCGCCACCCGGCATAGGCGCCGAACCGCGGTCACGAAATCCTGCTCGGTCTGCGCCTCATGCTTCAAGCCCGCCGCATTCATGGCCATGAACGCGCCGAAGCCGTCCGCGCCGCCGAAAACCTCCAGACCAGCCTCCGGGGCCCGCCGGGCAAGGATAGCGGCAAACTCCCGGTTCAGCGTCTCCACATGCGCCCGCGTCTGCGCGGCGTCGATCAGCAGCAGCTCCGCCCCATGCGGCGCATGCATCATGCGCCAGAGCGGGAGGTCCTTCGCCAGTATGGTCGCCAGCAGGTTGTCGGCGAACACCGCGCCGTGCACCCACGCCGCCTCCGCATCGTCCAGCGCCGTCCGCACGACTTGGGCCGCGAGCGCCTGGAACAGCGCGTGCTTGTCCCGGAAACGCAGATATAGCGTGGCGCGCGCCACCCCCGCCGCCCGCGCGACATCGGCCATGCCGGTGCGCTGAAAGCCATGCCGGGTGAATAGGGTATAGGATGCGCTCAAGAGACGCGCGGTGACGTCATCGGACATTATGGACATTCAAGGTCTAATATGATCAGTTAAGCGCAAGCAGGGAGTTCGGGCAATGGAGCAAGGCACGGTTCTGGTCACGGGGGGAACGGGGTATATCGCCGGGTTCTGCATCGCCAGACTCATACAGGATGGCGTCCGCGTGCGCACGACGGCGCGCAGCCTGAAGCGTGCGCCGGACCTGCAGGCCACCTTCCGCGGGATCGAGGTCATCGAGGCCGACCTCATGGCCGATGCCGGCTGGGCCAAGGCCACCGAGGGCTGCACCCATGTCCTGCATGTCGCGTCGCCATTGCCCTTGCAAAATCCCAAGAACGATGACGAGCTCGTCCGCCCGGCGCGGGACGGCGCGCTCCGTGTGCTCAACGCCGCGCGCGACGCCGGGGTGCGGCGCGTCGTGATGACGTCCTCCACCGCCGCGGTCGCCTACGGCCACGGCAGCCGCACCACGCCCTGGACCGAGCAGGATTGGTCCAGCCCCGACGACCGCACCGACAGCTCCGCCTACGAGCGCAGCAAGATGATCGCCGAGCGGGCGGCCTGGGACTGGCTGGCCAAGGAGGGCGGCGGGCTCGAGCTCGTGACCGTCTGCCCCGGCGCCGTGCTGGGACCGCTGATGGGCAAGGACTACTCGGCGTCGCTCGATATCGTCAAGAAGCTGCTGGACGGCTCGCTCCCGGGTCTCCCGCGCTTCGGCTGGCCGCTGGTGGACGTGCGGGACATCGCCGATTTGCATGTGCGCGCCATGCACGCCCCGGCGGCCGCCGGGGAGCGCTATATCGGCGGCAGCGAGTTCTTCTGGATGGCCGACATCGCCGCCATGCTGCGCGCCGGCGATCCGGGCCTGGGTAAGCGCGTGCCGAAGCGCACGCTGCCGGACTGGCTGATCCGCCTATCGGCTCTTTTCGACCCGGTGGTGCGTGACCGCCTGTTCGAGCTCGGCAAGCAGCGCCCCGTCACCTCCGAAAAGGCTCGGCGCGAACTCGGCTGGTTGCCGCGCCCGGTCGCCGAGACGGTGCGTGACACCGCGGAGAGCCTGCGAACGGCGGGGATCGTGAAGGCCTGACCCGATCCCGGCCTTCGGGGCCCTTGTGTCTTATTTGCCACACCAGACTTGGCACGAATGATGCCTGTGTTACACCCGCCGCATGACGCCGCTCCCGCCGGGCACCACCGTGCTGCAAGTGCTGCCCAGCCTCGAGACCGGAGGGGTGGAGCGCGGCACCATCGAGATCACGCAGGCCATTGCCCAGGCGGGCGGGCGCGCGTTGGTCACCAGCGCGGGCGGGCGGCAGGTGCCCGGCATATTACGCGCGGGCGGACAGCATCTGACGGTGAAACTCGCGACCAAGGATCCCGTCAACATCTTTATGAACGCCGGCAAGATCGCGTCCCTGGTGCGGTCCGAGCGTGTGTCCCTCCTGCACGCCCGCTCCCGCGCGCCCGCCTGGTCCGCTTTGTGGGCGGCACGGCGGACCGGGGTCCCGTTCGTCACCACCTATCACGGCTATTATTCCGAGGGTACGCCCGGCAAGCGCCTGTATAACTCGGTGATGGCAAGGGGCGACCGGGTGATCGCCATCAGCCAGTTCATCGCCGATCTGATCACCGCCCGGCACGGCACGGACCCGGCGGTGATCCGCATGATCCCCCGCGGTGCCGACCTCGAAATGTTCGATCCCGAGCGTGTGGGCGGCGGACGGCTGGCCAAGCTCGCCACCACCTGGCGCCTGCCGGACGGGATGTCGACCATCATGCTGCCCGCGCGCCTCACCCGATGGAAGGGTGCCACTGTTCTGCTGGACGCGGTCGCGCGGATGCAGCGTCAGGATGTCTGCTGCGTGCTGGTGGGGGACGCGCAGGGCGGTGGCCGGTATGCGCAGTCGCTGATGCAGCAAGCCAAGCGCCTCGGCCTATCGGACCGGCTGCGCATGGTGGGCGCGTGCGACGACATGCCGGCCGCCCTCATGCTGGCCGATGTCGTCGTGAGCGCCAGCACCGCGCCCGAGGCGTTCGGACGCACCATCGTGGAGGCGCAGGCCATGGGCCGCATGGTCGTCGTCACCGACCATGGCGGCGCGGCCGAGACCGTGGAGCAGGACGCCACCGGCTGGCGCGTCCCCCCGTCCGACCCGGCGGCCCTGGCCGAGGCGCTGGACTACGCGTTGTCCCTGCCGCCCGAGCACCGCGAGTGGCTTGGTCAGATGGCCCGCTACGCCGTCGAAATGCGCTTCAGCACCGCCGCCATGCAGGAAGCGACGCTGGCGGTGTATCGGGAGCTGCTGTAGCCGCAACCGCCCCGCCCGAGCGGCGTTTCACGCGGGGAGGCGGCGATGGCAGCGACGGCGAAACGGACCGACCCGGCGTTATGGGACCGGGTCAAGGCAGAAGTGACCGCCGGTGATAAAGGCGGCCGGCCCGGCGAATGGTCCGCCCGGAAGGCGCAAATGGCCACGCACCGGTATAAGGCCGAAGGCGGCGGCTACGAAGGACCGAAGGCCGCCGACAATCACCTGACTCAATGGACGGAGGAGCATTGGGGCACCAAGTCCGGCCACGATAGCCGCGAAACCGGCGAGCGTTACTTGCCTCAGGCCGCCCTCGATAAGCTGACCCCGGCCGAATACCGCAAGACTTCGGCCAAGAAGCGGGCGGATACCGCCAAGGGCAAGCAGCACTCTGCCCAGCCCGCCGAGATCGCCCACAAGGCCACCGCGGCACAACTCGAGAAGCTGACCCGCGCCGAACTGCTCACCCGCGCCCAGCACATTCCCGGACGCAGCCGGATGCGCAAGGCCGACCTCGTCCACGCCTTAACAGGAGCCTGACCATGCCCGAACAGCCGCACACCGAAGAGAGCATCGAACACACCGAAGGCCAGCAAGACACGGGAAACCACAAGAAGCCGGGCGAGCCCGACAGCAAAGGCGCCGACAAATTCGGTGGCACGCGCGCTGGGGCGGAGAACCTGGAGAAGAAATAAGCCCGGCTGCCCGCCCGGGGGTGGCAGCGCAAGAGAACCGCCGCCCCCTGCTAAGCACCCCTTGCCAAAACGTCCAAGAACAGGGACGAACGGGTAGAACCGCAGCAAGCGGGGCAGGGGGGATGGGCATGGAAAGCGAGATGGAGACACTGACGATCAAGACGGTCACGACCCGGCTCGTGCCCTTCTTGATCCTCTGTTATTTCGTCGCCTACCTCGACCGCGTGAACGTCGGCTTCGCCGCGCTCACGATGAACAAGGACCTTGGCCTTTCCCAATCCGCCTACGCCTTCGGCGCCGGTATTTTCTTCCTGAGCTACTTTATCTTCGAAGTACCCAGCAATCTGTTCCTGGAGCGGTTCGGCGCCCGGAAATGGATCGCCCGGATCATGGTAAGCTGGGGCATCTTGTCCGGCTGCACGGCCCTGGTGCAGGGTGAATACAGCTTCTATCTCGTGCGCTTCTTGCTCGGCATTGCCGAGGCCGGGTTCTTCCCAGGAATCATCTTCTACCTCACCCTCTGGTTCCCCGCCCAATACCGCGCCCGCATCATCGGCATGTTCATGGCCGCCATCCCGCTCAGCTCCGTGCTCGGCGCCCCCGTCAGCGGCTACCTGCTGGGCCTGGACGGCTATTACGGCCTGCACGGCTGGCAATGGCTTTTCATTATCGAGGCTATTCCGGCCGTCCTGCTGGCCGGCGTCGTGCTGTTCTACCTCACCGACCGCCCGGCCGACGCGACCTGGCTCCCGGACAATCAGCGCACCTGGCTCGCCAACCGGCTTACGGCCGAGCAGCGGCAGCGGGAGCAGGCGCAGCATTTCAGCGTGGCGCAGGCGCTCACCAATCCTCGCGTCCTGCTACTGGCGCTGGTGTATTTCGGCGCGGTCGCCGGCAATTACGGCATCGGGTTCTTCCTGCCGCAGATCGTGAAGGCATTCGGCCTCACCAACGTCGAGACCGGCTTCGTCACCGCCATACCTTACATCGTCGGCAGCATCTCCATCGTGTATTGGGGCCGTCACTCGGACCGGACCGGGGAGCGCCGCCTGCACGCCGCCTTCGCGCTGTTCGTCGCCGCCGCTGGCATCGCCGCCAGCACCTTCCTGCCGGACCCCACGCTGAAGATGATCGCGCTGTCTGTCGCCGCAGCTGGCGTGTTCGGCGCGCTTCCGGTGTTCTGGACCTTGCCGACCGCCTTCCTCTCTGGCGCCTCCGCCGCGGGCGGGATCGCGATCGTGAACGCCATTGGCAATCTGTCCGGTTTCGCCGGGCCGTATCTGATGGGCTACCTCAAGGACCAAACCGGCAGCTACACCGCCGGCCTGTTGTGCCTTGCGGCATTCAATGTCATCGCGATGCTGATCGTCCTCTCGCTGAGCCACAATAGCGCATTGGAGCAGGCGCCCGTTCCGGCGGAGTGAGCGTCCGGGCATCCGTTGGTGGAATGCGGGGGCATTCCATCCCAAAGCTGTCTTGACATACTAGACCGACATCGCTCTGACTGGAATCGCTCTTGCGATCCAGGCAGGGCGATGAAGTCGGTCGCCCAAACAAAAACCTAGACCGCCGCCCTGACACAGTCAGGGCGATAGCGGTCTAGGGCGCCGGCGCCGGGCGGGGAGTGGCGGCGGTGCGGAGGGTGGCAGCATCGTCGGCGATCGCGCGCAGCCACCGGTTCAGCGGGGCTGGCCATTTCGCCGCCTCCACCCGCAAAGCCGCCGGCGGGTCGCCCTGGACGGGGGCGGTCGCCACGCCGATCGGGGCGGCGTTGATCTTGGACAGCAATTGCTGCACGTCCGTCAGCGACCGTAGCGCCTGATCCAGCGGGGCGCCGGGTCCGTCCCCTACCAAATCCAGCAGCGCCTTATAATGCCCGGACACCCCGGCCCCCGGCCCATTCACCTGCTGCGCCACCGCGCCCAATAGCGCGCGGACCGGGCTCCGGGCGGACTGCACCGTGAACAAATCCTGCGCCGCCTGACCCGCGCTGGTGAGCCGCACGAACTGCAAATCCGCCAGCATCGCATCCCAGACGCGCATGTATTCTGCGCCATACAGCCGCACCACCTCGGTCTCCACCGCCGCCACCGCCGCCGGGTCCTCGGCCAGGCCCGTGCGCGCGCCCCATACCCAGGACTCCGCCGCCAGCCCGCGGATCGTGGGGTTCAGCGCCGGCAGCAGCGCGGTGCGGTAGCCCTCGGCGGTGAAGAAGCCCGGCACGCCCTCATCCAGCCGCTTGCCGGATGGCCGCGTGAACAGCGGCGCCCCCAGCGCCCCCAGCGAGTCCCGCGGCCGCCACGCCGTGACCGCCGGCGCCGTTTGCTTGATGCGCGCATACGCCCGGGCCCCCGGCGAGACCTGGCTGAAATTGGCCCGCGCCCGCTCCACAAGCGCGCCATCCAGCGTGACCGGCGGCAGCGGCTGTGCCAGCAAGGCATTCAGATGCTGCATGAGCTTCAGCCGCGCCGGCTCCTGCCCTGGCCCGGGCCAGGCCGCATCCCAGTCGAGCCGCATCCACTCCCGCACCAGCCCGGTATCGAGCGGCCCGGCGCCCCCCAGCATCAAATAAACCCGCGTCGCCTCATACGCGTAGTCCGGACGCGCCGTGGCCGCCGCGATCTGCCCTTCGAGCCTGCGGACCAACCGCGGCAACAGGGTCCATTGCAGCGCATGCGCGTAGCTGGATTTCGACACGGCGCCGAGATCTTCGCTGCCGCCGGGCAGGGTCAGCGCCGCGTCCAGCAACGGAACCAGCGCCGGCAGATCGGCCTCCGCCACCGGGTCGAGCCGGTGCCGCGCCGCCTCAGCCGCGTAGCGGTCCAGACCCGCCGCCAGCGCCGCCCGCTCCGCCGCCGCCGCCCGGTGCTGCTGCCAGACCATGCCGCCGCCGATCAGCGTGCCCAGCCCCACCACCCCGAACGCCCCGGCCCGGATCAGCCGGCCCCGCTTCCGCGCCGCCGCCCCGGTGCTGACCAGCATCGCCTCGCCGGGCAAGACCTTGGCCAGCAGCCGGTGCAGGAACAGGCTCCGCCCCTGCACCGGGCGAAGGCTCGCGACCCGGCGCTGATCCACCCCGAACGCGCGGGACAGCAGCCCCGTGAGCCGGTCCACCGGCGTCCCCTCCTGCGTGCCGGATGCGAGGTAGAACCCGCGCAGCAGCGGTGCCGCCCTGAGGCGCGAGCCGCCGAACGCCTCACCGATGAACGCCGTCAGCGGCTCCATCAGGCTCGCGACCTGGGCCGGAAACCCGGCGATGACCGCCCGCCGCTCCGGGCTGCGCTCGGCCTGCAGGCGGGTCGCGACGCCCGCGTCCAGCCGCGCCACCAGTGCCTGGAACGCCGACGCGGCATCCGGCTCACCGCGCAGCGGCCACGGAAAGGTGCTGCCCCAGACCTGGCCCCGCCGCTCGGCATCCAGATCGTCGAAATACTCGGTGAACCCCACGATCAGGTCGGCCTTGGTGAACAGCATATACACCGGCAGCCGCACGCCCAGCCGCGTTTCCAGCTCCGTCACCCGCTCCCGGATCGCCTGCGCGTGCGCCCGGCGGAGCGGGATTGGGGCGCCGGCGATCTCGGTGGCCGAGATGGCGATGATGACGCCGTTGAGCGGCTGCCGCGGCCGGGTGCGGGCGAGCAAGTCCAGGAACGCGAGCCACCCGGCCCGGTCCGCCCCCGCGTCGCTATCCTGCGTGGTATAGCGCCCGGCCGTGTCGATCAGCACGGCCTCACCGGTGAACCACCAGTCGCACCGCCTGGTGCCGCCTACCCCGGCCAGCGGTGCCTGGCCCAGCTCGTCCGCCAAGGGAAAGGTGAGCCCGGCGTTCAGCAGCGCCGTGGTCTTGCCCGCGCCGGGCGGGCCGATGATGACATACCAGGGCTGCCGGTACAGCGCGCCGGCCCCGCCCTGCTTCCGCAACAGCGCCAACGCCTCGGTAAACCGGTCCCGCAGCGCTTGCTCCTCTTCGGCGCCGATCAGCCCGGTGGCCAGCGCCGCCGCCCGCCGCCGCTGCCGCCACAGCAGGAACAGGGTGGACCCGGCCCAGGCCAGCAGCATGACGCCGATGATGACGCCCCGCGCCCAGGCAGGCTCCAGCCAGCGGAGCCACGGGCCGAACCACCATACCAGCGCCGCCAGCAGGGCCACGCCCACCAGCGCGAATCCCGCGCCGATCACTATGGGCCGCATGCGGGCTCCTTTCCTCGATACGCCAGCGGTATCGGATTTCCGGACGGTGCGGTAGGGTCGGACTCCACAATCGCAGGATGCTATGGCCGGGCCGACCCTCGCCCCCCCGATCCCGTCACCGAGCGTGCTCAGCACGGACCAGATGGGCCGGGTCGCGCCCCCGATCCTGCGCCCGGTCGGGCGGGACGGCTTCAATCAGCCGGGGGACGTGCTGGTGATCCAGTCCCTGCTGGATGACCGCCTGCCCCGCCCGCACTCGCCCGTGCCCATCACCGGGGAGGCCGATATCGGGCTCACCTTGGCGATCGAGGCGTATCAGGCCGTGGTGATGGACATGATCCCGCCGACGGGCCGGGTCGAGCCTGGCAGCACCACCTATTACTCGCTGGCCGCCCGGCCCCTGGTGGAGGCGGTCCGCACCGCCAGCACCGGGCATTTCGGCCGCATCCCGCAGGACGTGGCGGAGGCGGCGCAGGTGTCGTTCAAGGCCTGGGGCGTCCCCGCCTCCGTCACGATCGCGCAATGGGCGGTCGAAAGTGCCTGGGGCGCCGCCATGCCGCCCGGCAGCAACAACCCGTTCGGCATCAAGGCGGTCGGCAATCAGCCCGCGGTCGAGAGCATGACGCGCGAAGTGCTGTCCGGCGCCAGCGTCACCATCTCGGCCAAATTCCGACAGTTCGCGACGCTATCCGAAGCGTTCGAGCAGCACGGCCGCCTGCTGGCCACCGCCGGCGTCTATAAGCCCGCCATGCAGCACGCCAACGACCCCGACAGCTTCGCCGACGCGCTCACCGGTGTCTATGCGACCGACCCGCTGTATGGCACGACGCTGAAATACGTGATCCATACGTATGGCCTCATGCAGTTCGATCATTAGGAGGCTGGGCTTCTAGTAAGCTGGGTCTCAGCCTACCCGTCACTCAAAGGCCTCATGACGACGATGCACAACCATGCCATGTTGGACGGGGTCGCTATGACGATGATCGGCTGAAATGACAAAACAGGCACAGACAGGACACCGCTGCACCATCGCCGTCCAGGGCCGCGCCTAATGCGGCTGACGCTTTCGGTGCTGCGTTGCCCGGCTGCGGTGGCGCCTGAGATCCGCGTCGTGCCCGGCGGCGACTACAATATCGGGCGCGGCACCGACAATGACTGGGTCGTGCCCGACCCGGACCGGCTGCTGTCCAAGCGGCACTGCAGCCTGTCCTACCGCAACAACGAATGGTCGCTGTCCGACACCTCCAGCAACGGCACCTTTGTCAATAACGAGCAGGAGCCGGTAGGCCAAGGCCGCATCCGCCCCCTAAAGCAGGGAGACCGGCTGCGGTTTGGCGATTTCGAGGTGGAAATCCAGCTTTCCGCCACCGTCGAAGCTACGCCGGGCCTGGGCGACCCGTTCGGAAGCGATCCGTTCCGGGAGGCCTACCGCCCGCTCGAACAGTCGATCCGGGAAGAGGTTCCGGCCCGCGCCAGCATCGGCCTGCCCGCCGATTTCGACCCGATGGCGCCGGATCAAGACCAGGAGTACCGGTCCCCCATCCAATCCGATCACAGCCCCGCCACCAGCGACGCGTTCAAGCTGCCGCCCGTGACGGCGCCGCTCATGAACGCGCTGCCGGACGATTGGGCGGACGATCTTCTGCCGAAGCCTGAGGAAGCCAAGCCCGTGTTGGTCGCGCCCGTGCTGCAGGAAGCGCCGCCCCCGCCGGCGCAGCCGCTGCCGCCCGCGCCGGTGCCGGTGGCCGGGCCGGATTTGGCTGCGGCGTTCATGAAGGGCGCCGGGCTGGACGGTATCGCGGTGGCGGACCCCGAGGCTATGATGACCGGCGTGGGCAAGGTCATGCGGGAGCTGGTCTCAGGCCTCCGGCAGGTGCTGATGGCACGCGCCGCGGTCAAATCCGAATTCCGGATCGAGCAGACCATGATCAACGCCCGCGGCAACAATCCGCTTAAATTCGCCGCCGATGACGATGACGCACTCGCCGCGCTGATCGGTGAGGGCCGCCGTACGTCCATGGCCGGGCCCGAGGCGGTGGCGGACGCGCTGCGGGACCTCCGGCTGCACGAACTCGCGACCATGGCCGCCATGCAGGAGGCGGTGCGCGCGCTCATCGCCAAGCTCGACCCAGCGGACCTGCAGCGTGGGCACGACAGTGCGCTAGGCCTGGGCATGCAGAAGAAGGCGCGCGCCTGGGACGCGTTCGTGACGTTGCATGGACAGCTCTCCCGTTCGTTGGGCGATGATTTCGACAGCGTATTCGGCAAAGGCTTTGCCCGGGCGTATGAACAGGCCGAGACGGACCTCGATTCAAGTAGGAAACCCTAGATGCGCAGCTGGGTGATGGCCGGAACTCTGGTGCTCGCCGGGTGCGGGGGATCGGCGCCGCCACCGGCGGCGCCTGCGGGGGTGACCCTGCAGGTCGAGGCCGGGCGGGACCAGAACCCGACGCGGGACGGGCAGCCGGCGCCGGCCGCGTTCCATATCTACCAGCTTACCAGCACCGCGAAGTTCGAGCGTGCGGACGTGTTCGCGCTTCTGGAACGGGAGACCGCCACACTGGGCGATGAGCTGGCCGCGTCAGAAACGCTGGTGCTGGCGCCCGGGGAGGGCAAGGCGGAGGTTAAGAACTTGAAAGCCGGTGTCACCGCCATCGGCGTCGTGGCGGCGTTCCGCAACATCGATACTGCGACCTGGCGCGCCGTGGCCCCGGTGCCTACGACCGGTGCGGTCACGCTCACGATCCGCAGCAAGGTCAGCGCGGTGACGATCGAGGTGACCCAGAAACAGGAAAAGGGCTTCTTCGAGCGCAATCTGCCGGATAAGCCTAAGCTGCCCGATAAACTTCCGGACAACATGCCGAACATGCCGAATTTGCCCAGAAGCACGCCAAGCACGCCCAGCACGCCCAGCACGCCAAGTGTTCCCAGCACGCCCAGCACGAGCCTCCCCCGCATCCCCAGCAGCCTGCCGAGGCTCGGGCGATGAGCTGGTCCAACCGCGTCGTCTGGCAGGAAGGCATGTTCCTCCGTGCCCAGCATTTCCAGCAACAGGACCGCAGTCTCGATCAGCTGGTCCGGGCCCGCACCGCGCATATCCAACCTTTCGGCTGGGGCCTGGCCGAGTATCAGATCGACCGGGATCTGCTTGGCGCAGGGCGCTTCGCCCTCAGCAGCGCCACTGGCCTGTTCGAGGACGGCACCCCGTTCTCCTTGCCCGGTGAGGCAGACCACCCGCCACCGCTGGAGCTGCCGCAGAGTGCGCGGGCCGCGCTGGTGTTCTTGGGTGTGCCGATCCGCCAGGCGGGCGCGATCGAGGTCGCGGGCACCGATAGCCCCGAGGGCCGCTACACCCTTCGCCCTTTCGAGGCGTATGACACCCATTCCGCCGTGCCGCAGACCGCGGATTTGCTCATCGGCCGGCTCCGCCTGCGCTACTTGCTGGAAACCGAGGAGCGGGCCGGTTGGACCTGCATCCCGCTCGCCCGCGTGGTGGAGGTGCTGTCGGACCGAAGGGTGGTGCTGGATGACCGCTGGATTCCGCCCGCTGTGGTGTGCGCGGCAACTCCGGTGCTGTCCGGCCTGATCGCCGAACTGGCCGGCATGCTGAACCAGCGGGGGGAGGCGCTGGCCGCCCGCCTGACGGCGCCGGGCGGGCGCGGCGTGGCGGAGGTTGCGGACTTCCTGCTGCTGCAGAGCATCAACCGCTGGCAAAAGCTGCTGGCGCACTGGGCGGACACGGGCTCCCCGCATCCGGAGACGCTGTATGAGGTCCTGGTGCAGATGGCCGGGGAGTTCGCGACGTTCACCGAAACCACGCGCCGCCCCAACGCCTACCCGGCCTACCGGCATGAGGATTTGCAGCGCAGCTACGCGCCCGTCGTGGCGGACCTCCGCCGCTCGCTGTCCTCCGTCATCGAACAGAACGCGGTCGCGATCCCGCTGTTGGAACGCAAGTACGGCGTGCACGTCGGCGCCATCTCGGACCGCACGGTGCTCCGCGCCTCGAGCTTCGTGCTGTCCGTGATGGCGGACGTGCCCACGGAGAACCTGCGCCGCTTGTTCCCGAGCCAGGTGAAGATTGGTGCCGTGGAGCAAATCCGCGAGCTGGTGAACGTGGCGCTGACGGGCATCTCCGTCCGCCCGCTGCCGGTCGCGCCGCGGCAGATTCCGTTCCACGCCGGGGCGAGCTATTTCGAACTGGACCGCAACTCGCCCCACTGGCAACAAATGCAGACCTCCGGCGGGTTCGCCATCCATTTGTCCGGCGAATTTCCCGGGCTGCGGATGGAGCTATGGGCGATAAAGGGATGATCCGCCGGCACGGGTTCCGTGTCGGTGGAACGCGAAGAGCATTCCACCCTACGGTGCTCAGAACATGAACGAAAACCCCTTCGGCGAAGGCGACGATCCCGACCGGACGGTCATCCGTCAGGGCATGAAACCGAACCCCGGCGGCAAGCCTCCGCCGCCGGCCGAGCCCATTGACATCCCGCGCGCCGTCCCAGCCGCCCCTGCCGGGGATCCGGTGGACCGCGCCTCGCTCGCCGTCGGCACCACGCCGCTCGCCATCGCCGCCGCCCCGCTGCTGCAACTGCTGGGCCGGCTACGCAACACCGCCACCCCGCCGGACTCCGGCGATCTGCGGGAGCGGGCGGTGGCCGAGCTGCGCCGGTTCGAGCAATCGGCGCGCGATGGCGGCGTGCCAATGGATCAGCTGCGTCCCGCCCATTACGCGCTCTGCGCCAGCCTCGATGACGTCGTGCTCAACACGCCATGGGGCAACTCCGGCCCTTGGGCGGCACACTCGCTGGTGTCGACCTTTCACCAAGAAGTCCGCAGCGGTGAGCGGTTCTTCGACCTGCTGACCCAGATGCGCCAGAACCCCGGCATTTTCCTGCCGGTTCTGGAGCTGATGTACCTGTGCCTCTCGCTGGGCTTCATGGGCCGCCACCGCCTGTCGCAGCGGGGCGTGGCCGAGATCGACCGCCTGCGCGAGGAAACCTATAGCGTCATCGTCAAGCAGCGTCCGGCGCCCGAGCCCGCGCTGTCCCCGCGCTGGATGGGCGTGGACGCGCCCTACCGCCCGGCGCGCGCCCGGCTGCCGGTGTGGGTCGCGGCCGTGGCCGGTATCGCCATCGTCGCCGCGTTCTGGGCCTGGTCGGCCCGCAACCTCGCCATCGCGTCCGACACCCTGATGGCGCGGGCGCTGGCGGTGCCGCCGGGTCACATGCCGGAGATCAGCCGCGCGGCCCCGGTGCAGCCGCCCCGCACGGTGGCCGGTGACCCCGGCGTGATCGACCGGCTGCGCACCTTTCTCAAGCCCGAGATCGACGAGGGGCTGGTGACCGTCACCGGGACCGAGGCCACGCCCGTCATCCGCATCCGCAACCGCGGCCTGTTCGCCTCCGGCAGCGCCACGCTGAACGAGAGATTCATGCCGCTCATGAACCGCATCGGCCTCGCCCTGATCCCCGAGCCCGGCACCGTGGACGTGGTCGGCCATTCCGACAACCAGCCCATCCGCACCGTGCAGTTCCCCAGCAACTTCCAGCTCTCAGCCGCCCGCGCCAAGTCCGCCGCCGCGGCGCTTGCGCGCAACGTGGACCCCGCGCGCCTGCATACCGAGGGCCGGGCCGACGCCGACCCGGTGGCCAGCAATGCCACGCCAGAGGGCCGGGAGCAGAACCGGCGCATTGAAATGACTCTGCACCGGCCCGGCTGATGGCGATCTCGCTCCCGGGCTACAACCTGCCCAACCTTTCCGTGCCCCGCTACTCCTTCATGGCCGTGGCGCTGATGCTGATTGCCGGCCTCGTATGGTTCCTGGGCCCGTTCATCTGGTTCCTCGAGCCGTGGCAGGCGCGGGTCGTGCTGGTCACGATCATCGCGCTGATCGTCATCGGCGTGAACTGGTTCCTCGCCCGGCGGCGCGCCCGCAAGGAGAAGGCGCTGACCGACGGTGTCACCGCCGACAATAGCGGTGAAGAGGTTGCCGCCATCAAGGAAAAGCTCGCCACCGCGCTCGCCACCCTCAAGACCGCAAGCGGCAGCCGGGGCTACCTGTACGAACAGCCCTGGTTTGTCATCATCGGCCCGCCCGGCGCGGGTAAGACTACGGCGCTCATCAACTCCGGCTTGAAGTTCCCACTGGCCGAGGGCGCGCTGCCCGGCGTGGGCGGGACCCGGCTGTGCGACTGGTGGTTCACCGATCAGGCCGTGCTGATCGACACCGCCGGGCGCTACACGACGCAGGATAGCAGCGCCGTGTCCGACCGCGCCGGGTGGGAGGCGTTTCTCGGCCTGCTGCGCCGCACCCGCCCGCGCCAGCCGCTGAACGGCGTGATCGTCGCCATCAGCGTGAAGGACGCGATCGAGCCCGGCGCCGAGAAGCACGCCCTGGCCATCCGCGTGCGGGTCAAGGAGCTGACGGAGAAGCTGGGCGTCCGCCTCCCGGTCTATGCCATGCTGACCAAGGCGGATTTGATCGCCGGGTTCACCGAATTCTTCGACAATCTCGACCGCGACCGCCGGGACCAGGTGTGGGGCAGCACCTTCCCATGGAGCCCGACCCCGCCCCAGGCTGGCGCGGTGGCCGAGTTCCGCCAGGCCTTCGCCCCCCTGGTCGCCCGCCTCGACGCCCGGCTGGAAGAACGGTTGCAGGCCGAGCGCAGCCCGGACCGCCGCGTGCTGATCGCCGGTTTCCCCGCCCAGGTGTCGAGCTTGCTGGAGCCGCTCGGACATTTCCTTACCACCGCATTCGGCGGCACCCGGCTCGAGCCGGCGCCGCTGCTGCGCGGCGTGTATTTCGCGTCCGGCACGCAGGAGGGCACCCCGCTCGACCGGCTGACCGGCGTGCTGGCCACGTCGTTCGGCCTGAGCCAGCGGGAGCTGCCGATCCTTCGCCCCACTGCCGGGCGCAGCTACTTCCTGGGCCGGCTGCTGCGGCAGGTGGTGTTTGGGGAGGCGCTGCTGGTCAGCGAACCACCGGGCCGGCGGCGGCGGCGCATGCTGCTGCGCGCCGGCGCGTTCGCCTGCGTGGGGTTGCTTACGGTGGGCGGGGCGGCGCTGCTATGGCGGCGCGGGCATGAGGGCAACGCGCGCGTGGCGCAGCTATCGGCGGCGCTGACCGAATATGAGAAGACCGCCGCCGCGCTGAAATTGGACCCGGTGACCGATGGTGACCTCGCCATCGTGGCGCCGTTGCTGGATCAGGCGCGGGCGCTGCCGTTCGGGAATGAGGAGACGACGGCGCTCGGCAACACCTCCCGCACCGTTTACCGCCACGCGCTGGAATGGGTATTGCTACCCCGCCTGATCTATCGGCTCGAGTCCGGGATGCGCGGCGCGCTCGACCGGTCGGATTACCTGTATGAGGCCACGAAGGTGTACTTGATGCTGGGCGGGCAGGGGCCGCTCGACCGGGATCTCGTGCGCGAATGGATGACGTTGGACTGGGCCAACGCCTATCCGGGCGCCACCCGCGCCGGACTGCGCGCCGCACTGGCCACGCATTTGGACGCGCTGCTCGCCAATCCGCTGCCGGCCGTGCCGCTCGATGGCGCGCTGGTCGAGAACGCGCGCCGTAGCTTCAGCCGGGTAACGATGGCCGAGCGGGTGTACTCCCGCGTCCGCCCCAGTGCCGCCGCGCGCAAGGTGGCCGCGTTCGTCCCGGCGGACGTGCTGGGCGCATCCGGCACCCGCGTTTTCACCCGCGCCTCGGGCAAGCCGCTGACGGAGGGGGTCCCGGGCTTCTATACCGTGGACGGTTTCCACCGCGTCCTGCTTCCCGCATTGTCGACCGCCATGAAGGACGTGGTGACGGATTCGTGGGTCCTAGGCCCCGACGCCCAGCCGCAGGCGGCCGACCCGGCGCTCGCTTCGCTCGAGAAAGACGTGATCGCACAATACGTGGCGGATTACGCCAAGACCTGGGACGCCCTGCTGGCGGACATCGCCGTCGTGCCCCTTCGTAACCTGCAACAGAGCGTGCAGGATCTATATATCCTGTCCTCCCCGCAATCGCCGATGAAAGACCTGCTGATGGCGGTGGCCCGGCAGCTGACGCTCAGCGAGCCGCCGGCGGATATGAAAGCGGAGAAGCCGGCCACGCCGCCCTCCAACCTGCAGGCGGTCATGGCGCCCACCACTCCGGTGGCCCCGCCGGGCCAGACGATCGACGAGCGGTATAAGGCCTTACGGGACTATGTGGGCCACGGCCCGGGTGCGCCGATCGACATCACGCTGAAGCTGCTGAACGATCTGCAACAGCAACTGGCCCCGCTCGCCAACGCGGCCGGCGGCGGAAGTGCGCCGGCGGTGGCCACCGGGCCAGACCCTGGGCAGCTGCTGCGGGCGGAGGCCTACCGGTTGCCGGTTCCGGTCTCGGGCTGGCTACAGACCCTGGCAGCGACCGGTAACCAGTTGCGCGTGGGCGGCGCCAAGCAGCAAGCGGCGGCGGCGTTCAATGGACCATCTGGCCCGGCGTCATTGTGCCGGGACGCGGTAGAGGGCCGCTATCCTTTCCGCCCGGACCCCAACCGGGAGATCCCGCTCGATGATTTCGCCAGGCTATTCGCGCCCGGCGGGCGGCTGGACGCGTTCTTCAGCCAGCAACTCCGCGCATTTGTGGACCAGTCCGCGGCGGGCTGGAAGCTGCAGCCCGTGGGTGGGGTATCGCCGCCGATCAACGAGGCCAATCTGCAGCAATTCCAGCGCGCTGCCCTGATCCGCGACCTGTTCTTCGGTGGCGGCGGCGCCACGGCCGCGGTGAAGTTCGAGATCGCCGCCGACTCGGCCGACGCCACCACGAAGGAGGCCACGCTCGACCTGAGTGGCCTCACGATCCCGTATCAGCAGGGCCCGTCCCGCACGACTCAGGTCATCTGGCCGGGCCCGCAGGGTATGAGCGACGTAAGCCTTACCTTCAACCCGCCGCCCAGCAGCGGCCCGGCGTCGTTGCGGGAGCATGGCCCCTGGGCGCTATTCCGCCTGTTCGGGCGGGGGCAGCTTGCGCGCGGTGCATCCCCGGAGGAGTTCTTGCTGACCTTCACGCTGGCGGACCGGAAAATCGTGTACAAGGTTCGCGCCGGGTCGGTGAACAACCCGTTCGCCGCGGGGGTGCTGCAGAGCTTCCAATGTCCCAAGCTGCTGTAACGACAGGCTTCTTCGGCAAGCTCCCATCCCGGGGGGATTTCGTCCGCGCGGGCCTGCCGGCCGCCTTCGTGACGCCCTGGGATGCATGGCTGCAAGCCGTGCTGCCCGAAAGCCGCGCCGCACTCGGGCAGGATTGGGACGCTGCCTGGCTCGAGGCGCCGGTGTGGCGCTTCGCCTTGGAGCCTGGCCTGTGTGGGCCAGGTGGGGTGCTGGGCCTATGGATGCCCAGCGTCGATAGCATCGGACGCGCCTTTCCGCTCACGATCGCCGCGGTATTCGAAGGGCCGGCCCAGGCGGACGAGGGTTGGCTGGACGCCGCCGAAGCCTGCGGGCGGCAGGCCCTGGCGGACGATCTGGACCCGGCCGCGCTGACCGCGTGCGTGCCCGACCCCACCGGGCAGGACCCGGCGGCATCGGGCTGGTGGAGTGACGGGTCACCTCGCGTCCCCCCTAGTAGCCTGCCCGGCGGGCTCCCGGACGGCCCCGCTTTCGTTGGGATGCTGTCCCAGTTGCCATGACCCAATGGGCCATGACCCACCCGGGCGCCGTCCGCCCTTATAACGAGGACGCCCTGGTCTGCCGGCCCGACGCCGGGCTGTGGGCCGTGGCGGACGGCGCCGGTGGGCATCAGGCCGGGGACGTCGCTTCCGGCATGATCGCGCAGGCGCTGGAGGCCCTGCCGGCCTCCTTGCCGCCCGATCAGGCCTTGACCGAGGTGCGCCTCCGCCTCGCCGCGGTGCATGAGGCGCTGCGCGGTATGGCGGCCCCGGGCGGGATGATCGCCTCCACCGTCGTGGTGCTGCTGATCCGGGATGGCTACTTCGCCTGCCTCTGGGCAGGCGATTCCCGCGCCTACCGCCTGCGGCACGGACGATTGCAGCCCATGACGAAGGATCATAGCTTGGTGCAGGAGATGGTGGATTCCGGGATGCTGACGGAGGACGAGGCCGAGCAGCATCCCAAGTCCAACGTCATCACCCGCGCGGTGGGCGCAGGCGATCCGCGGCTGCAACTGGATAAGGTGACCGGCCCCCTGGAACCCGGGGATCGCTTTCTGCTGTGCAGCGATGGACTATGCAAGACGCTGGACCGCGCGACGCTCGCCCATCTGGCGGCCGAGCCCGACCCGGCCGAGCGGCTGGTCGCGGCGGCGTTGGCGGCGGGGGTGCGGGACAACGTGACCGCGGTGGTGGTGGCGAATGCTTGAGCGGCTGGGTAAATACGAGCTGCGCGGCAGCCTGGGCAAGGGCGCCATGGGCACCGTCTATGACGCGTGGGACCCCGGCATCGCCCGCCGGGTCGCGATCAAGACGATCCCGCTGCCGCAGGGCGACAAGGACGCCGCCGACGCCTATGACCGTTTCCGCCGTGAGGCGCAGGCGGCCGGACGGCTCAGCCATTCCGGCATCGTCGCCGTTTACGATTCCGGCGAGGCCGAGGGCGTGGCCTACATCGTCATGGAACTGGTCGAGGGCGAGTCGCTCAAATCTTTGCTGGACCGTGAACACCGCCTGTCCCCGTCCAAGGCCGTGGAAGTCATGACCGGGCTGCTGGACGCACTATCCTACAGCCATGGGCGCGGTGTCATCCATCGGGACGTGAAGCCCACCAACATCATGCTGACCAAAGCCGGTGACGTAAAGATAGCCGATTTCGGCATCGCCCGCATTGAAAACAGCGAGATGACGCAGGTCGGCACCATCATGGGCAGCCCGGCCTACATGTCACCGGAGCAGTTCATGGGTCAGGCCGTGGACGCCCGGACCGACGTTTATTCGAGTGGCGTGGTCCTATACCAATTGCTGACTGGCGAAAAGCCGTTCCAGGGCGGCATGACGGCCATCATGCATAAGGTGCTGCATACCGATCCGCCGCGCCCTTCCGAGGTTTCAGTCACCGCCCCGCCCGCCCTGGACACAGTGATCGCCACTGCAATGGCCCGCCGGCCTGAAGACCGGTATGCCAGCGCCGCCGCCTTTTCCGCCGCTTTGCATGCGGCCTTAGTGGCGGCGTCCGACCCGGTGGACGACGCGACGCAGGTTCTGACCCGTCCCACGCCAACGCTTCTACCCGATGCCAAGCCTCCGCAACCTGCGCCGCCGCCCCGGGCGAAGCCGCGCCGGGCGGTATGGCTGGGCGCCGGCGCGGCCGTGCTGCTGCTGGCCGGGACCGCCGCCTGGCTGTTGCGCCCCGCCCCGCCTGTGCAAACGGCCGCCATGGTCCAGCCGCAAAGCCCGCCGCCCATTCAGCCTCAGCCTTATGCCGTTACCAACTCACCGCCAGTCACCCCGGTCCCGCCGTCTCCAGTCACGCCACCCGTATCTTCGCTGCCAGTCACGCCTCCGCCGGTCACGCCCCCGCCAGTCACGCTTTCGCCGGTCCAGCCGCCCGCAACGCAGACGCCGGTGGCGCCGCCCGAGATCACCACGCCGATCATGGCCCCCACACTGCCGCCTGAGCCCCCCTCCATCCCGGTCCGAACGGTCGCGGCCCCCGCGACCTACTGCACCGCGCTCGAGACGGCCGTCACCGGGTCCGGGGCCGGCCAGCGCCTGACCGTCACCGGCGCGGCCGGCGCGGACGGTCCAGAGGCCGCCGCCCGCGCCGCCATCGAGGCAGCCTGGGGCCGCACATCGGGAATCGATTGGCAGGTGAGCCGGTTCAACGGCCCGTACTGCCCGGTGGTGAACCTGGTCCGCGCGCTGAACGGCAAAGCCGGCGAATTCGCGTTCACTGTCCGAAACGGCGGCCAAATATTGCATGACCGCGACTTGATCGTTCCCGTCCTGACTGCGCCGGGCTTTCCTGCGCACCTCCGGCTGTCCTATTTCCAGCAGAACGGGACGGTCGATCACCTGGTGCAACCCAGATCGGGCCCACCCTACCCGCCCGGCGCGCCCATTACTTTGGCCGGCCAGGACAATAGCGGTGGCTGGCAGGTTGGGCCGCCCTTCGGCAACGATATGATGCTTGCCATCATGTCGTCCGCCCCGCTTAAACTGGCCTCCCGCCCGGAGGAAGAATCGAGCGAAATCTACCTAGCCGCCCTGCAACGCGCCGCCGATGCTGCAAAGCGGGAGGGCGTGACCGTCCTGGCGCGGGTCGTCGTGCTGCAAACCGAGAAGTGACATGAGCGAGGACGATACCATCCGGATCCATATCCGCCCGCGCCGCCGCTGGCCGGCTGTGGTGGCCGTGGTCATCGGGCTGGCGGCGGCCTCCGCGGCGGGCGCGGCCTGGCTGGGCCTTTCGCCGGATCAGCTGCCGGTCAGCCAGAGTGCGCCGGCCAGCGCGCTGCCGCCGTTGCTGACGGAGGCCGATATCCTGGCCCGAGCCCCCGCGGCCGCCGAGGCGTACCGCTTCGCCGCACAGCCGGAAATCATGGTGCTGCAATTCCCTACCCTGGCCCAGCAGGCGGCGGCGCTGAACCGGGTGGCGGCCCTGGTCGAGAAAGCGGGTTTTCCCCGCGACCGCGTGCTGGCGCTGGACGAGCTGGACCGCCGCATCCGTGCGCTCGGCGAGGATCCGGCCAGTTTCTACTACGGCCATGACTACCGTGCCGCCGATCTACTGCGCTTCTTCGCGTTGGCCCGGCAGCAACAGGCGGTTCTAAACTCGGAGGAGCAGTCGCTCGAGCAAGCCGTGCAAGGCTGGGGTTGGCGCCCAAGTAGCGTTGGTGCGCTGATTACCCTCGTCCGCAGCGAACCCGGCGATGACGGCTCCGCCCGGGCCACGATATTGCGCCACGAGTTGTCGCATGGGCTCTATTTCACCAGCCCTGCCTACGCCAAATTCTCCCAAGCTTTTTGGGACAATACCCTCACCGCGGCCGAGCAAGCCGGGTTCCGCCGGTTCCTGGCCGCGGACGGTTATGACACGCTGCAGCCTGATTTGGTTACGAACGAGACCCAGGCCTATTTGATGCACACCGCCAGCGAGCGCTTCTTCACCGCATCGGCGGTCGGCATCACGCCCGCGCGGATGGCGCAGCTAAAGGCACAATTCCTGGTCGACATGCCGCCGGGATGGCTGCGTGACTGCACACCCAGCCCGGCGGCGCGTGTCAGCTACCGACCGTAACCACCTGAACCCGCCGGTTGCGCGGCTCATTCACGCCGGGCGCCGTCGGCACGAGAGGCTCATCCTGGCCGCGTCCGGAGGCGGCGAGGCGCGTGCGGTCCACTGGGTAGTGCCCGGCGATATACTCGGCCACCGCGGCGGCCCGGCGCTCCGAAAGCGACCGGTTCAGCTCCGGCGTTCCGACGGTATCGGTATGGCCCACGATATTGAAGCTATACTGCGCAAGGTCCGAGTGCGACAGCGCGCGGCCGAGCACGTCTAGCGTATGCATGGCCTGCGGTGTCAGCCGGTCCGA
The DNA here is from genome assembly GCA_965246925.1 of Acetobacteraceae bacterium. GTDB lineage: Bacteria > Pseudomonadota > Alphaproteobacteria > Acetobacterales > Acetobacteraceae > JANPPS01. The sequence continues at coordinate 1,529,180 of OZ251994.1, forward strand.
CCCGGTCTCGAACAGCACCGTGAGACTCGCCGTGCCCTGGGGATCGGCCGGCATCACCGGAGCCGCCTGCGGTATGAAACGGGCGGCCCGTGGCTGCCGCACCACGGCCCGCGGCTCCGCCGACCGGTATGCCCCCACCGGCTCGTCCGCTTGAGGGGCGGCGCTGGGGCCGCGAACGCCACGGCCGGGGCCGCCCGCGCGCGGATTCAGCTGCCGGATCAGGTCATCGGTGCTGGGGTTCCAGCCCTGTGCGAACGCAGCCACGGACAGCAAGCAGCCTGCAGCGGCCAAAAGGGACACGCGGGTCATGAGACGCTCCGTTTTCATTTCGGATAGTATATGTCATTTCAGGAAAAAAAGCAAGCTTCCCGCCCAAACAACGCACAAACCCTGCCGAAAGTTCACAAAGCCGGCGCAGTGCCGGTGTACTCGCGGAACAGACCCAAGCTGACCGTGCACTTCACCCCGGCGAACCCGGCGCGGCTCAGCGCATCCTCGATCACCGCAGGCGCCACGCACGCGTCCAGCGTGTCCCGGTAATAGCCCATGAGCGCCACCGCGCGCCGGTATCTACCTTGGCCCCGGCCGAATACGGCGTGCATGGCCGGCACCGCCTTGCTGATCCAGAATCCCAGCGCCGCCTTGGTCATACGCCCGCGCGCCGGGCCGATCTCCATGATGATGACCCTGCCACCCGGACGCAGCACCCGGCGGTATTCGCTAAACGCCGCGACCAAGTCCGACACGTGGCGGACCGCGTATCCCATGGAGACGAAATCCACCATCTTGTCCGGTAGCGGCAGCGCCTCCGCCTCACCTTGCACCAGCATCACCCGGGCCGGCAGCACGCGCTTGGCCTCATGCAGCATGCCGGCGCTGGGCTCGACGGCATAGACCGTGCCCGCCTCTCCCACGATGTCGGCGGCCGCCCGCGTCACCTGCCCTGTGCCGGCGGCCACATCCAGGATGGCCATGCCAGGCTTCAGCCCGGCGAGGGTCAGAACGTGCCGGCGGTACCAAGGGCCGGAACCGAACGCCAGCAGCGCCGCGGTCCCGTCGTACTCTACCGCCGTCTCATCGAACAGCCCGCGCACATACGCCGGACGCACCGCGTCATCGGAATAGTGCCCGCTAAGCGTCGGGTGGGGGCGGAGCGGGCCAGTGGTCGGGGAGAGCTGGTTCATCAACAAAATTCCGGCTTCGGGGCGGCACTACAAAAGCAGGTCTCGACCGACGGGTCCAGGTGGCGTCCCGTATAGAAAGTACGGTAGCTGGGCGCCGGGGGAACGACCGCTTCCATGTATACGCCAGCTTCCCGGCCCCAAGGCGGCCGAACGGTCCTGACCCGGCTGCATGAGCGGCTGATGTTCGCATTGGTGATGGCGATCCTGGGCCTCGCCTTCCTGGCGGCCAGTGCCGCCGGCGCCGTCCTGGACACGATCTTGCCGCGCCGCATGCGGGCGCCGTGTGGGCGCTCCATCATGCGCCGCGGGTTCCGCTTCTGCATCGGCCTGATGCGCTGGAGCGGATACTGCCATTTCGACCTTACCGCGCTCGAGGCGCTGCGGGACGCACGCGGGCTGGTGATCGCGCCCAACCATCCATCCCTGTTCGACGTCGTCCTGATCGTCGCCGTGGTGCCCAACGTCGTATGCGTGACGAAGGCCGCACTGTGGAGCAACCCGCTGCTGGGCGGCATGGTGCGGCTCGCGCATTTCATCCGCAACGACGCTGCGCTCACCCTCGTGCGGGACGCCGCGGCCGAACTGAAGTCCGGCGCCAACCTGCTAATCTTTCCCGAGGGCACGCGCACCCCATCCGGCCAGGCGCTCGGCCCATTCATGCCAGGCTTCGCGCTTATGGCAAAGGCCGGGCGCGCCCCGGTGCAGGCCGTGTTCCTGGAGCAGAACACCGCTTACCTGCGCAAGGGCTGGAAGCTGCTGCGGCAACCCCCGCTACCGTTGATCTACCGCGTCCGGCTCGGCGACCGGTTCCACACGGAAGGCGTCCGCACCTTGGAGTTCGTGGCGCAGCTCGAGGCGTACTACCGGGCCGGGTTGGCGCATGACGCCTAGCGCCACGCACCTGGTCATAATCCCGAGCTACAATACCGGCCCCGCCTTGTTGCAACGCACCGTGACCGGCGCCATGGCGGCGTGGGACCCGGTCTGGGTGGTGCTGGATGGCAGCACGGACGGATCCGCGGCGGCCCTGGCCGGCTTGCCGCTAAGGCTGCTGGCCCTACCGGCGAACTCCGGCAAGGGCGCCGCGGTCCGCCACGCGGTTGAACTGGCCGAGGCGGACGGGTTCACCCATGCGCTGATCATGGACGCGGACGGACAGCACCCCGCCGCCTGCATCGGCGAGTTCATGGCCGCATCTGCCACAAACCCGGCGGCGCTGGTCCTGGGAGTGCCGCAGTTCGGGGCCGAGGCGCCCGCGCTCCGCGTCAAAGGCCGGCGTATTTCCAACTGGTGGGCCAATCTTGAGACCGCCTGGCTCGGCATCGGCGATAGCCTCTTCGGGTTCCGGGTCTATCCCATCCGCCCGCTGCTGGACGTCATGCGGCAGTCACCGGGTATGCGGCGGTTCGACTTCGATCCGGAGGCCGCGGTCCGGCTGGTTTGGCGGGGCGTGCCGCCGCTCAACCTGCCCGCACCAGTGCAGTATCTTACGCCGGACGCGGGCGGCGTGTCGCACTTTCGGTATGTCCGGGACAATGTCTTGCTGACCAGCATGCACATCAGGCTCGTGCTAGGTTTGCTTCCGCGGCTGCCGGGCTTGCTATGGCGCCGGGCGCGAGCGGCACGGCGCGCCAGCCCGCCGCCTTGATGGCAGCCAGCACTCCGGGTAGCGCCTCCAGCACGACGGGCTGGCCCGCCGCGGTACGGGCTGCGCGCCCGTCATGCAACATCAAGATGTCGCCATCCCGCATCCCCCGCACCAGCCGGCGCGTGACGGTCGCCGGGTGCCTGCAAATGGAATCGTAGGCGCGGCGGGCCCAGGAAACATGGCGAAGGTCCAGCTCCGCCAGCACAGGCTCCAGCAGCGGGGTGCGGAGGCCGGCCGGGGCCCGCATCCAGCGCGGCGGCGCGCCGGTGATGTCGGCCAGCACCGCCTGCGCGCGCCCGACCTCGCGCCGCATCGCCCCCATGCCGTAGGCTGCGAACGCCGCAGGGTGGGACCAGGTGTGGTTTGCGACCGTGTGGCCGCGGCGCAGGATGTCCCGCACCAGCGCCGGGTGCTGGGCGGCGCTGCTGCCGATGCAGAAGAAGCTGGCCCGGGCGCCGTGCGCGTCCAATATGTCCAGCACGTGCGGCGTGACGTCGGGATCCGGCCCGTCATCGAAGGTCAGCGCGACCGCACCGCCCGGTGGCAGCCGTATCAGCGTCGGACCCACCCATTGCGCGCGCGGATGCAGCCCCACCGCCAGGACCGCGTGATTGGCCAGCAACGCCCCGGCCACATAGGGCCACCATGGCGTTATCAACCCCGGCAAGCCCACGCCGTGAACCCAGAGGGACGCGCGCACCAGCGGCGTGGGAGCCCAATGGACCGGCACGGCCGGGCTCGGGTCCAGCCGGCTCAAACCCCGGAAGTCGCCGCCCGGCGCAGGAAGGCGAGCCCGCCGCCCTGCCGCACGGCGCGGATGAGCGAGGGGAGGGACACGTGGGGGTGGGCCGGGAACCGCATGCGTCGCACCAGATCTTCTGCCACGAACATGGTCGCGACCAGCGGCATGTCTAGAACATTGACGAACAAGGACCAGCCCTTCGCCGATCCCCAAGCCAGCAGCAGCGCCGACCCGCCAATCTGCGCCACGAAGAAGGCGCACCAGGCCCAGGTCACGGTCCGGGCGTATCGGGCGATCTCGTCATTGAACAGCGGATCGAGCCGCCGGCCCATCGCCACCACCAGCGGCGTACGGCCTGGCAGCAACGTGCTGGCGAATACCGCGAGCAGCGTGCTGTTGATGGCCAGGTGTGACACGCCCGCCACAACGAGCAGCCCCGTCTCTGCCGGAAGCCGCCCCGCGGCCTGGTAGGCAAGGGCCGCCGCGGCGGCCGTCCCCAAGCTGACCAACAGTATTGTCATCCAACTCAGGCCCCGGCGCGCGCAAGCGGCGGCAAACAGGCCCAGCGCCAGGCACCACTGCGCCGTGGCCAAAGCGACGGCCACCGGCAACCCGGCGCCCGTCGCGACCAAGAAATGCGTCGCGAATGGCGAGGCGACCGCGGCCGCTCCCAACAGAGTACGGCCGAGCGGCTTCAGGCTCCCGGGCCATGGTTTTGAGGGAACAGGAATGGGCGCCTCCGTTTCCTGACTTTGCCCAGTGTCCATAATCGTTTATGATCCCAGGTGTTATAAGAGTTTGGATAGAGGTAGGGAAACGTGGCGCTGTCGCCGGATATGGACTTGGCCGTGACCACGCCTGGCATGATCGAGCTGGCTGAGCTGATCGTTATCACGCTCGGCCTCGAAACCACGGCGGACCAGATCGATCCGGACGCGCCGCTGTTTGGGGAGGGGTTGGGCCTCGATAGCATCGATGCGCTCGAGATCGCGCTCGCGGTTTCGCGCCATTATGGGTTCGAGCTGCGCTCCGATGATGAGCGGAACAAGCGCATCTTCGCCTCTCTCCGTAGCCTTGCGCAGCACGTGGCCGGGCACCGGACGCGGTGAGCCACGCTTATGCGCTGATCGGACGGCCCCTGGATGCGGTATTGTTCCGGGGGCCGGACGGACCGGTGACGTCCGGCATGCTCCTGGCCGCCGCCGGTCGGGTTGCGGCCCAGCTACAAGGCGCTGGGCCGGTTCTAAACCTGTGCACGCAGCGCCTGCCATTCACCATCAGCTTGCTTGCCGCCCTGTCGCGCGGGCAGCCGTCCGTGCTGGCGTCCGACCGCTCCGTGGCTGGCCTTGCAGGCCTGCGTGCCCGATTTACTGGCGCGGCGGAGCTGATCGATGCGGCGGCCGCCTTGCTGCCCGGTGACAAGACGGGGCCAAACCCGGTGCTGCCAGCCGCGCAACTCGCCGCCATCGTGCTCACATCCGGCAGCACCGGCGTGCCATCGGCGCACGAAAAGCCATGGGGCGCGCTGGTGGAGCGGAGCATCGCTGCGGCAGACCGCTTCGGCTGGACCGATGAGGCCGCCCCCGCCGCCATGCTGGCCACAGTGCCGTCCCAGCATATGTATGGGTTCGAAACATCCGTCCTGCTGCCGCTGCACGGCGCCCTATCAAGCTGGTGCGGCCCGGCGCTGCTACCTGCCGATATCCGCGCCGGGCTTCGCGCCATGCCGGGGCCCACGGTCCTGGTGACCACCCCGGTCCACCTTCGCGCCATGCTGGAAGCCGGCGGAACGCTCGGCCCGCAGCACCAGTGCACCATATCCGCCTCCGCTCCGCTTGACCCCGGTATGGCGCTTGCGGCCGAGCAGCAATGGGGGGCGCCGGTCCTGGAGATCTTCGGCGCGACCGAGGTCGGCTCCATCGCCAGCCGCCGCACGGCCGAAGGCGAGGCGTGGCTCACCTACCCCGGCCTGACCATCGATGCGGGCGCGCTCGTGACTGGCCCTCACGCCATTCCCACGGCCCTGGCCGATGAGTTGCAACTGCTGGACGGCGGACGCTTCCGCCTGCTGGGCCGCCGGGCCGACGTGGTGAAGCTGGCTGGCAAACGCGCCTCGCTCCTGGCGCTTACCCGCGAACTGGCCGGGCTGGACGGGGTGGAGGACGCCGCGTTCTACGCGCCTGATGACCTCGAACACCGCGCCGCCGCCCGCCTCGTGGCGTTCGCCGTCGCCCCGTCCCGCCGCCCGGCCGACCTGCTGCAGGAACTGCGCACGCGGATCGACCCGGTGTTCCTGCCGCGCCGCGTGCTGCAGGTGGACCGGCTGCCCCGCAATGAGGTCGGTAAGCTCCCGCGGGAGGCGCTGTCCCGGCTCCATGCCAGCTGCAGCACGGCCGTCGCCTCATGACGGAGGCGGGCGCCTTCCAGGTTCCCGCCGGCCATCCGTGCCTCCCCGGCCACTTCCCGGGCGCCCCCGTGATCCCGGCCGTGGTCCTGTTGGATGAGGCGATGGCTTGTGCCGTGCCGGCGGGCGCCCGCCTCGCCGGGTTCGCGTCGGTGAAGTTCACCCGCCCCGTCATGCCGGATGAGCGCGTCACCGTCCTGGCCGGCCCGGCTGAGATGGGGCGGCTGCCTTTCGCCTGCACCGTCGGCCACGAGCCCGCCCTCCGGGGCGTGGCACTGCTGGCATGAGCGCCGCCGCCTGGTCTGCCCAGCGGGAGCGTGGGTCCGCCGCGTGGCTGGGCGCAATGCGCTGGGCCGTGACGACGCTGGGCGTTCCGGCCGGGCGCATGATCCTGCTGGCGGTCACGGCCTGGTTCCTCGTGACCTCGCCCCGCGCCCGGGCCGCCTCCCGCCAGTATCTCACACGGGTGTTCGGCCACCCAGCCAGTCTCTGGCAGGTGGCGCGGCACTTCCACAGCTTCGCCACCAGCACCTACGAGCGCGCTTTGCTGCTGATGGGCCAACCCGCGCCGCTGACGGTCGAAGGGTTGGACGTGATCGAGGCCGCGCTGGCCCAGGGCCGCGGCTGCCTATTGCTGGGCGCACATCTCGGCAGTTTCGAGGCGCTCCGCCTGCTCGGGCGGCGCGCACCGGCGCGGGTGCGTCCCATGATGTATCGCCGCAATGCCGGCGCACTGACGGCTCTGATGGACCGGCTGGACCCCACGCTGCTGGCCGACATGATCGAGCTGGGCGACCCCTCCGCCATGCTCGAGGCGCGGGAGGCGGTGGCGCGGGGGGAACTGGTCGGCGTGCTGGCCGACCGGGGCGTGGGGCACCGGTTCTGCGCGGTGCCGTTCCTGGGTAGCCCGGCGCCGTTCCCCGCCGGCCCGTTCGCGCTGGCCCACGCGCTGGGCGCCCCCGTCTTGCTGTTCCGCGCCGTCCGCACCGGGCGCCAGTGGTGCATCCAGTTCGAGCCGTTTGCCGACCCGGTCGTACTGCGCCGCGCGCACCGGGAGGCAGATCTTACCGCCTATATCACCGCCTACGCTTCCGCACTCGAGGCCGCATGCCGGGCACATCCGTATGAATGGTTCAACTTTTACCCGTTCTGGGATGCCCCGCCGCCTGCTGCTGCTAATCCTATTCTGGCCGGTCCGCCTTCACGCTGAGGGCCTGGACATCCCCGCGCTGATGACCCGCCTCGCCGCCGTGCCGGAGCGGCGGGCCCGGTTCCGCGAAGAAAAGCGCATCGCCGCGCTGACCGTGCCGCTCGTCAGCACCGGAACCCTGCTCTACCGCCGCCCCGGCTACTTGGAAAAGACCGGCGAAGGTGAGCAGCTCGTGGTGGACGGGGACCGGGTCACGCTGACCCTGGGCCAGGACCCGCCGCGGGTTATACCGCTCAGCGCCGACCCCGGCCTCCGCGCCCTGATCGACGCCTTCCGCGCGCCCTTGGCCGGTGATCTCCCGACGCTTACCCGGTCGTTCCAGGTCACGGGTGAGGGCACGGCGGCCGCCTGGCGCCTCACGCTGTTGCCTGCCAACGCAGCCGTCGCGCGGTTCACCCGCAGCGTCACCGTCTCCGGCGTGCAGGACCGATTGCAGGGGATCACGATCGTGCAATTCAATGGCGACGTGCAAACCATCGATATCGAGGGCCTACCATAACAGGGCATTCCGGACGCCCATATGTAACGCGAGCCCCTTACCGCCCGAACGGCCAATGCCATGAAGTCATTGCTCCTCACCCTGGCCCTGCTGACCGCGCCCGCCCATGCGCTGGAGAGTGCGCCCGTGCGCAGCGCCCGCGCGGTCGTGACGATGGTGACCGATACGGACCAGGCCGCGCCGGGCACGCCGCTCCGTGCCGGGCTGCGCATGCGGCTGGCACCGGGCTGGCATACCTATTGGCAAAATCCCGGAGACGCCGGCGTGGCGCCCGAACTGAATCTCGCCCCGGGCCCCATTGCCGGGCCGATCCAATGGCCGGTGCCGGAAAAGGTGCAGGAGGGGCCGCTCACCACATTCGCCTATACCGGCGAGGTGTTGCTGCCGCTGAGCGTGACCACCCAGGGCGCGGCCATGCTGCAAGCGCATGCGAGCTGGCTGGTCTGCGCCAACGTTTGCGTGCCGGAGGAGGGTGATTTCACCCTTGACCTCCCCGGCGGCACCCCCGCGCCGTCCGCCGAGGCGCCGCTGTTCGACGCCGTCCGCCTGCCCACCCCATCGCCCTACAAGGCCGCAATCGCGCCGGACGGCACGCTGTCCATCTTCGCCGACCCGGCGCTCATCGAGTCCGTCCGCAACGCCACGTTCTTCCCGTCAGACCCGGCCATCGATCCCGGCGCGCCGCAGCCCATGGTGAAGCAGGGCGGCACGCTACGGCTGGCGTTGAAGGCCACATCACCGCTCGATCCCAAGGGCTTGGCCGGCCTGCTGATGCTGACCGACGCATCCGGCACCGTCAGCGCGCTGGACATCGCCGCCACGCCCGGCCCGGCCAGCACTGGCCAAAGCCTGCCGCAACTGCTGCTGCTGGCACTAGCCGGCGGGCTAATCCTGAACTTGATGCCCTGCGTGTTCCCGATCCTCGCCATGAAAGCCATGGGCATCGCCCATTTATCCGGCCAGGGCCGCGCCGCCATCCGCGCCCACGCGCTGTCTTACACCGCCGGAGTCATGCTGGCGTTCATGGCGCTGGGCGGCGGCCTGCTGGCGCTACGCTGGGGGGGGCAGGCGGCGGGATGGGGCTTTCAGTTCCAGTCGCCGGTATTCGTCGTGCTCACGGCGTGGCTGCTGTTCGGCGTGGGGCTGAACCTTTCCGGGGTGTTCGCAGTGGGCGGCGGCGTCGCCGGCGCCGGCCAGTCTTGGGCGCAGCGGGGCGGGCATGGGGGCAGCTTCTTCACCGGCTTGCTGGCCGTGGTGGTGGCGACCCCCTGCACCGCGCCGTTCATGGGTGCCGCGATCGCGGGCGCCCTGGCCGCGCCGCCCGGCGTCACGGTCCTCATTTTCGCCGCCATGGGCCTGGGGCTCGCGGCGCCCTACGCCCTACTGTCGGTGGCGCCCGGCCTGGCGCGCGCGTTACCGCGGCCCGGCGCCTGGATGGACGTGCTGAAGGAGGCGCTGGCGTTCCCGATGTATGCGGCCGGAGTATGGCTCGTCTGGGTCGTGAGCCAGCAGGCCGGACCGGACGGCGTGCTGGTGGCACTGTCCGGCCTGGCATTGCTCGGTTTTGCCGGTTGGGCGCTGGGCCGGGCGCAGCGGGGCGGGGGCCGGATCGGCCGGGGCGCCGCGCTGGCCGGCGTGATCGCGGCCGGCCTGTTGCTGCCCACCCTGACATCCGTGCCGTCCACGGACAGCACCGAGCGGTTCACCACGGCCCGCCTCGCGCAGTTGCGCGCCGAGGGCCGTCCGGTGTTCGTCAACATGACCGCCGCCTGGTGCGTGTCGTGCTTGGTGAACGAACGCGTGGCGCTCGGCACCGACGCCGTCCAGGCCGGCTTCCGCGCGCATGACGTGGCGTATCTAAAGGGTGATTGGACGCAGCAAGACCCCGGCATCTCGGCCTTCTTGCGTGAGCAAGGCCGGGACGGGGTGCCGTTATACGTGGTGTACCTCCCCGGCCAGTCCCCGCAGGTCCTGCCGCAGATCCTCACCCCCACCCTCGTCCTCGCTGCCGTATCGCGAACGTCCAGCCCGCCTTTATAGCCGGAAATGCTTAATCAGCTGCTGACCATACGACGCATAATCCGCCTGCAACGCCCTGTGCCCAGCGGAAAACGGCGTGAGGTGCTGGCGGAAGCGGGTTTCGAACATGAACGCCATCGTGCCCTCGAGCTTGTGCGGCGCTAGCTCCACCGTGCTGGCGCGCTCGAACGCGCTCATGTCCGGACCGTGCGGCAGCATGGAGTTGTGCAGGCTGGCGCCGCCCGGCGCGAAGCCGCCGCCCGTCTTGGCGTCATACACCCCATGGATCAGCCCCATGAACTCGCTCATGACGTTCATATGGAACCAGGGCGGCCGGAACGTGTCCTCCGCCACCAGCCAACGGTCCGAGAACAAGACGAAGTCGATATTGGCCGTGCCCGGCGTCTCACTCGGTGAAGTCAGCACGGTGAAGATCGAAGGATCGGCATGATCGAACAGCACCGGGCCTACGGGGGAGAACCGTTGCAGATCATATTTATACGGGGCGTAATTGCCATGCCACGCCACCACGTCCAGCGGTGACTGGCCGATCTCCGCCATATGCAGGACCCCGCCCCATTTAACGAATAGCCGGGACGGCGTCTCCCGGTCCTCATACGCCGCCACGGGTGTCAGGAAATCGCGCGGGTTGGCCAGGCAATTGGCGCCGATCGGCCCCCGCTCCGGCAGGGTGAACGCGCCGCCATAGTTCTCGCACAGATAGCCGCGTGCCGGGCCGCCCTGCAGCTCGGCCCGGAACTTGACGCCACGCGGGATGACCGCGATCTCACCGGGGACCACGTCGATCACGCCGAACTCGGTCGCGAAGCGCAGCCCGCCCTGCTGCGGCACCACCAGCATCTCCGCATCCGCATTGTAGAAATACTCGTCCTGCATGGACCGGGTCACGAAGTACACATGCGCCGCCATGCCCGCCTGTGACCCGGCATCCCCGGCCACCGTCATGGTGCGTATCCCCTCGACGAACGACAGGCTCTCGTCCGGAATATCGATCGGATCCCAGCGCAGCGGCGCCAGCGGCGTGAGCGCCTCCCGCGCCGGCGCGGTGCACCACTCCGGCGCCGCGACAGGACCGAACCGCCCCCAATGCGCCACGGTCGGACGGATGCGATACAGCCATGACCGCTCGTTCGCCGCCCGCGGCGCAGTGAAGGGCGAGCCGGAAAGCTGCTCGGCATACAGGCCATAGGGGCACCGCTGCGGTGAGTTCCGGCCCACCGGCAGCGCGCCGGGCAGCGCCTCCGTCTCGAAGCCGTTGCCGAACCCGGACATATATTGCGTCATCACGGCCTCCTGCGCGCTCGCGCTTCCGTAGCGGGCTTCCAGCCCGCAGCCTACTGGCAAAAAAGCGGGCTGGAAGCCCGCGATACGGCGGCCTCCAGCTCGGCCTCGGTCCAACGGCAGGTATGGGAACCCATCATCCGAGGCGGTCCCGTCTGTGAGCAACCCGGCCAGCGTGTCCCGCAGCGTATCGATGCCTTGGCCGGTTTGGCCGGAACTCAGCACCACCGCACAGACCTCCACCCCAGCCGCCCGCGCCAGGCTGGCCGCCGCGAACCCGCCGCGAGGTCATGCGCCTCCGCCAACTCCAGCAAGCGCTGCAGCTGCGGCAACAAGCGGAGGCCGTGCTATTCACCGGATAGCGTAGCGTGGAATGCCCTCTACACAGTTACGTCCATGTGATGACGATTGGCGCGACGCCCGCCGAAACCAGGGTGGCGGCGCCGGGTCCCCCATGCAAATCTGCGGCAATGGAGGCGATTGAGTTCTGGTGGCCTCCATGGTCTTGAAAATCAGTGGCCCGCCGAAAGCGCGGTGGGTTCGATTCCCATCCGCCTCCGCCTCTAGAGGAAGTTGTTCGGCCAGATCGCCGTCCGCCACATATGCGCGGCCGGTGAACCGTCAAAGCCCAGCCCCTCCTTGGGCTGGCGGAAGTGCCGTCCGATGATGTCCGTGAACCGCTCCGGATCGGGCATCGGATACTCGTCAAAGAAATACGTGTCGTAAATCGTGACCTGACGGGCCGTCATATACCAGCGGTGCTGCCGGGCCTGCTCCGCTTCTTGCCGGATATAGTCCGGCGGCACATAATCCGGGCCGAAGAACCGGCGGTAACTGGCCGGATACTCGTACCCCGCGGCCTCGTCGGCGAAATACCTTAGGGCTTGATGCTTTTCGACGGCCCAGGCAATTTCCTCGCTCACATACGGGCCGATCATCTGCGCGCCCCAGTAGCCATGGTCGCTGCGGATCAAGCAGCCGTTGGAAATGTCATGCAGCAGGCACGCCATCACCACCGTCTCGCTTTGCCCGGCGTCCAACGCCCGCGCCGCGCTGGTCAGCAAGTGTCGGCTGGTGATGCCGCCGAAACGGAGGCGGAAAAAGTCCATCAGCTGTGGGCAGGCGGGCATGCGCGGTAGCGCCGGGTTGTCACCCATCATCATGACATGCCCCGCATCCAGCCCCGCCAGCATCGCCGGTTCCGGATCGGGCGCGCCGCTGCCGTGCAGGCCCACCGGCGGCGGCACGATCCAGCGCTCCCGGCCGGGTTGTGGCCATTCTGGCTCACACATGCCTACGCTCCCGCTATCTCGACCTCGACCCGCTCACCGGTGATGCGGACGGGGTAGGTCTTGGTGGGCTGCGAGATCGGCGCCGAAGCGGCCGCGCCTGTGCGAATATTGACCAGCCCCTGATGCAGCGGGCACTCGATACAGGGGTCTTCCACATACCCCTCCGATAGCCGGGCATGGCCGTGCGGGCAGAGATCATGGAGCGCGTGGTAGCCGTCATCCAGCCGGAACAGCGCTACCGGCACGCCACCGAGGCTGAGGCCGCGCACCTCCTCTACCGCTAGATCGTTCACGCCCGCCGCGTCGATCCAGGGCATCAGATCGGCGTCGCAAGCAGCGTTTGCACACGTGACGTGTCGTAGATCACCCGGCGCCGCTTGAACCGCCACCCGGCCTCGGTCCGCACCAGCCGGTCCTTCGCCACCCCGGCCTGATATATCGAAGTCTCCCCGGCCTGCGACGTGTTGACCACCAAGTAGTTCGACGTCACATCCATCGTATCCGGATCGACGGCGCTCCATTCCAGGCCAGAGCTGAAGTGCCGGTAGGTCGGCTTCTCGTAGATATTGGCGTGGCGCAAAGACAGCACGCGGTCCCGAAGCATCCCGGCACTGTCACAATGGATCACGGGCGCCGGCAGCCCCATATCTTCATTCTCTTTCGGCACGATCTCATACAGGCAATCTTCGGTGAACAGCCCCGGCCAGTCCTCCAGCCGGTCATTGTCGAGTGCTGACGCGTAACGGTCGAACAGCTCGCTGATCTCGAACCGCTGCACCATCCGCTCCATCGTGTTGCTCACGCGCGCACGCTCTGCATCGCGGCATCGTCGAAGCCCATCAGGTGCTGGTAGCCGACCCAGAAGCGGCGAATCAGGCTTTCGGTGATGAGCGTGTTCTCCTGCGTGGGTGCCGACCGGGACATCTCGATAATGCTGACGAGGTCGCCGTCCCGGGCCGTGCCGCGCTGCACCAGCTCGGTCGCCTCGGTATCCTCCATGCTGATGTAGCCGGCCGGACCCACCAGGTTGGCCTGCTTGATCCGCATCCGCCGCAGTTCCGGTGTATCGTCAGCATACCCAAAGAAGTGGAACACCAACTCAAAATGATCGGGCCCCTTCGCGAGTAGCTGCCGGGCGACCAGCGTGTTGTGGATCTGCTGAATAACCAACTGCGGGAAGATCGGTTGAATATGATTGGTCGCCAGCTCCTCGAACTCTTGCACCATCGCTAAGACGCTCGGGTCCTCTAGCTTGAATCCCTCATCATAGCTGCGGATGTTCTGTGCCTTATACGCGACATCGGTCGATTGTTCGTCCTGTTTGATCGCCATGATCAGGCTATGCAGCCCGCGCTCATCCGAAATGCAGCGCGCCTTCATGCCGACACGGAAGATGTTGAACGTGGTGTGGAACATATGCAGCAGGCTGGCGTGATACGGGTCCTTCACGTTCTCCGTATAAAGCTTCCAGTTGCTGTCGGAGTATTGCCGGGTACAGCCCAAATATACGATCGGCTTGTGGAAGATGCGGTCAACGTAGGGACGCATCACCGGACCGATATACTCGGCCAGATCTTCGACGGCTTCACTGAATGTCGCGAAGACCAGGCCGTTATAGGACTGCACGCGCAGTTGGCGGAGATTGTGGGACGCCGGGTCGAAATCCTTCGGCATCCCCGTCATGTCTTTCTGCCCCCGGCGGAACGGCACGCCCTGCAGATTGCCCGCCGTGCCGTAGCTCCATTGGTGATAGACGCAGGAGTGGGACATGGCGTTGCCACGCTGCAGACGGCAGACAATGGCGCCGCGGTGGGCGCAGCGGTTGACCCAAGCCGCCAAAGTTCCGTCTTCCGTCCGCGTCATCACCACGGGGGTGTCGCCGATGAAGGTGCTCTTGAAGTCGCCCGGCTGAGGGATCTCTACGTCGAAACCGAGGAAGCTCCATGTCGGGCCGCGGAAAATCCGCTCCTGCTCCCGTTCATAGATCTCTTGCGAGCTGAACACTTTGTAGGGCACGCGGGAACCGTCGGTGTGTGGAAACACTGCCAGGGTCGAAGTGTCGAGCGCGAGGTCGTTAACCGGGTGGTCCATGGTCACATCTCCGGTGCGGGTGCTGAAGCCAACTGGACCCATTCTGCGCATGATACCCCCAAGCCTGTCCACAGCGGGACCCGCTTCGTCATATGACGTGGCTTCCGATGGTGGTACCGGCGGAACAATGCTTAACATCCGCGCATGAACACCGACCCTATCGAGCCAGTCGATTGGCGGGCGATCGCCGGGGAGCAGAACCTCCTCGTTCTCGCCACCCATCCGGGCGACGAGACGACGCTCTTCGGCGGCCTCATCGCCCGCGCCTGCGCGTCGGGCCGCCCGCCCTTTGTCGCGGTGCTGACGGACGGCAGCGCCGGTGCCGGCCCCGGCGCCCATGCGTCCGCCATGCAGCAGGAGCGCGCGGTCCGCGCCGCCACGGTAGCCCTCGGGCTTGACCCGGACCGGCTGCTGTTTGTCGGCTTGTTCCAGGGCAGCGTTCCCCGGGACGGCCCTTTGGCCGAAGCCGTGGTCGCAGCCATCGACCTCGTGATGTGGCGCAATGACTGCCGCGTGCTTTGCGCCGCCGCGGACGGTGACGCCGATACCCGGGCCGCCGCCAACCTGGCGCACGCGGCGGCGGCCCGCACCGGTCTCCCGCTCATCCTGCGCACCGGCGGCATGGCGGCCGGAAGCAAACAGCTGGACACCTCCGCGGTGCAAGCCGTCCTGCAACGCGCCCGATCGGTCTATCCGGACACCGCAGCACCTTCTGAGTTCTACAGGCAGGCAGAAGCGGTCTAAACCAGCGCCGGGCTTCTGCGGCGGACAAGAACAGCCAGCATATGCAGGACCTCGGTCGCGGCCGAGGCACCGGGGCGGGCCAAGGCTCGGATGATGGCGGCGCTGGCCGTCGCCGGGTCGGCGGCGGTCGCGGCCGCCATATCCCACGAGGCAAACAGCCGCTCATGGGCCGGCCCCGACTGCAGCACCACGACGTCGGCATGACGCGGGTCGCACTGGATGCGCTCGAACGTAGTCTGCACCGCCTCGAGCGGACCCTCCAGCACCTGGGCGAAGCAGATCGCATTGTAGAACAACGCCCCGGTGATGTCGTCCCGCACATTGTTGGCGCGTGATGCCTTCAGAATGCGCAGCGCCTCCGCCTCATGATCTTCGCCCTGGGCCGGTACGTCATTCCGGCTGCAATACACGATACGGAACAGGCTCATGTTGCAGGCTCCAGCACGGGACGCAGGCGCTCGATCAACGCACCGATCTCGTGACCGGGCACGGGGCGGCTCACCAAATAACCCTGCATGTCGGTGCAGCCATGGTCGCGAATCCCCTCCAGTTGCGCATCCGTCTCCACCCCCTCGGCCGTGGTCGTCATCCCCAAGCTGGTCCCAAGCGCGGCGATGGCCCGCACCACGGCCACTGCTTCATGGCTACCGGCCATATCACGCACGAACGACCGGTCGATCTTCAACTTGTCGAACGGAAAGCTGCGTAGCTGACTGAGTGAAGAATATCCCGTGCCGAAATCGTCCATGCTGACCCGCACCCCCAGCCCGTGCAAAGCATGTAGCACGTGCAGCGCCGCCCCTTCATGACTGACCAGGGCGCTTTCAGTAATTTCCACTTCCAGCTGCGCCGGCGGTAAGCCCGAGGCGGCGAGGGCGGCGCGAACGGCGCAGGGCAGGCGCTCCCGGTCCGCCAGCTGCTTGGGGGACACGTTGACCGCAACCGTAAGATTGCCCGGCCAAGACGCCGCCTCGAAGCAAGCGGTCCGCAGCACCCATTCACCGATCGAAGCGATCAGCGACATCTCCTCGGCCAAAGGAATGAACTGGTCCGGCGGGATAAGGCCCCGCTCCGGATGTATCCATCGCACCAGCGCCTCGAACCCGATCAACTCGTTGCTGGCGAGGTTCACCTGCGGCTGATAATGCAACACGAACTGATCGAGCGGCAGCGCGCGGCGCAAATCGTCCAGCAAAGCGTGCCGGGCCCGCGCCTGCATATCGAGCTCGGGCGTAAAGCGCCGCACCAGGCGGCGGCCCTCGTTCTTCGCCTGATACAGCGCCAGATCGGCCGCGCGCACCAGGCTCGTGGTGTCCATCCCGTCCTGCGGTCCGATCGCAATACCGATGCTGACGCTGATGTTGGCCACGACTCCGCCGATCAGATACGGCCGGCTCAGCAAATCCACCAGCCGTGCCGCCGTCGCATCGGCGGGCCCGGAAGCCGACATGACGATGCCGAACTCGTCACCCCCCAAGCGCGCGATCACATCGCTCTCACGCACAGCGGAGCGCAAGCGCTGCCCGACCTTTTGCAGCAGCGCGTCCCCTACGGGATGGCCGTGCATATCGTTGACCGCCTTGAACCGGTCGAGATCGAGCATTAGGACGGCAACGTCACCGGGCAGCGATGCGTCGAGCCGGTCATGAAACCATTGCCGGTCCGCCAGGCCCGTCAACGCATCCGTCCGCCCCGGCGGCACCCCCGCCCCGGCGACCACCAAAGTGATTAGGCGATGGCCGCCCGCAACGATCTCGACCTCCGGGCGCACCGTCCGTCCGTCACGTAGACACAGCGCGAACCCTTGCAGGGCCGTCGCGACCGGCCCATCCGCATGAGCGGCCGCGTCAATCCCCACGGGAACCGGTGCCAGACCAAGCAGGTTGGACGCTTGACGGTTCAAGAATACAGTATGACCGGCGGCATCGACCCCGATCAGCGCCAAATCTCCCTTATCCAGCACAGCCTGCAGCAACGCCCTGCACCGCCCGTCCAAAGCCCCGGCGGAGCCCGCATCTGCCATTGGTGTCATCCAGCGCGCCCCTGCCCAAATCCACTCCGGGCCATGATACGGCGCGAACCCTTAACAAAGCCTGAAGACCGGCAAAAATACTGCGGGATAACTGCTACAAAGCGCGCGCAGCCTCGATGAAGGCGTGAATCAACCCGGCGTCTTTCACCCCTCGCGCCCGCTCGACACCCGACGAAACATCGACTGCACTGGCACCCGACACGGCAACAGCCTCCGCCACGTTCCCCGGCGTCAACCCACCCGCCAGCACCCAAGGCGCCGGCGCGGCCCAGTCCCGCATGACGGTCCAGTCGAACGCTTGCGCATTCCCACCCGGCAGGGCCGCGCCCGGCGGCGCCTTGGCATCGAGCAACAGCGCGTCCACGCCCGGCGCACAGGCGGGCAAATCGGCCCGGCTGGACACGCCATGCGCCAACCAAACCTCAAGCCCAAACCGCCCCCGCAATGTCGCTGCGTGCTCTAGCGAGCTATGCACCTGCAACACATCGAGCGGAATGGCCTCAAGCGTCTCCGCGATAGCGTTCTCGGTAGGCTCCACGAAAAGGCCGGCCCGCAACGGACCGCCCGGACGCAAACGGGACAGCCGCGCCGCCTCCGCCGGCGTCACCGCCCGGGGCGACGCTGGAAAAAACACGAACCCGATCCAGTCCGCCCCAGACGCCGCCTCGATCGCTTCAACCGAATTGATGCCGCAAATCTTGACCCGCGCCATCAGGCTCCCGACGCCATGACCGCCGTGCCCGGCGTGCGAACCGGACGCCGCTCGGCCTGTTCCCGCATCAGCTGTAGCTGATCCTGCAGCTGCTCCACCTGCCGCTCCGCCCGCCGCGCCCGGCTCCCTGCGCGAAGCTGGCCCGCCCAGGTGATCAACGCACCGACGATGAACGCCAGCGCGCTCGCCCCCAGCACGGCCCAGGCCAGCGGTATCTCGATCTGCACCCCCGTCGGCCACATGCCCAACGAGACCGGCTGTTGATTGGACAGCGCGAAGATCACGATCAGAATGAGCGCGATCAGCGCCACGAGCCCCCGGACCATCAGACGGCCACCCGCTCGGCCCGCGCCGGCGCCCTGGCGGCCTTGAGCCCCCGGTCCACCCGCTCCCGCAACTCCTTGCCCGCCTTGAAGAACGGCACGGCCTTCTCGCTCACCGGCACCGCCGCCCCCGTGCGCGGATTACGCCCGGTGCGCGCATCCCTGCGTTTCACGGTAAACGCGCCAAACCCCCGCAACTCCACCCGTTCCCCCCGGGCCAGGGCGGCGGTGATCTGGTCGAAAATGGTGGCTACGATCAATTCCACGTCCCGGCTCATAAGGTGAGGGTTCTCCGAGGCAAGCTCGGCAATCAACTCGGATTTGGTCATCTTTTCATTGCCGTACCGCGGTTCCCGCCCTCCCCGAACGATGCCGGACCGTGCGCGACGCGTCAAGGAAGCACCGACTCCTCTTCACCCGTGCCCGGCCCAGGGCTGCGTCCTCTAGCGCGCAAAATCGTGGCTAAGTCAGAGGCGCAAACTGCACTTTCGGGAAGCGCTTCCGGATCGCAGCGATGAAGTCCTTGACGTTATCGACCGTCGTCTTGTGGATGTCGTGGTTGAGGACGATGGACCGTCCGGTCGGGTGAATGGCATCTAACGCCGTATCGATCCAACCCGCCGTATGATTCTTCCAATCGAGCGAGTCAGCCGTCCAGAGCACGGTAGTCAAACCCAACTTCTTGGCGACCTTCTTCACAGCAGCATTCTGGGAGCCATAGGGCGGCCGAAAGAACTTCTTCGGGCCGCTCAATTTGCCAATCAAGGCTTGCGTTTTGCTAAGCTGGTCCTCGATTTCAGCCTCCGACAACGTCTTGAGGTCGGGGTGATCCCAAGAGTGATTACCGATCTGGTGCCCTTGCCCGGACGCATTGCGGATGATCTCAGCGCCACCCTGCTCGATCCGCTGGCCAAGCACGAAGAAGGCGGCCTTGATATTCTCCGTGGCCAAGATCTGCAGCAATTTGGGCGTGAGTGTCGTACTGGGTCCATCGTCGAAGGTCAGTGTAACGATGGGCGCCGAAATATCGTTGGGGGCCGCGGCATGTTGGATGGCCGGCACGGGCGTGCCGATGACGCCGGGCGCCCCGATCTTTGGACGGACAGTCATGGTCAACGTCTCCCTTGATGAGATGAGGCGCCACAATCCGGTCCGGCCGCCGCCCCCCGCGCGCATGCGCAGGGACCCGACAGGATCTGTATGGCATCGGTATCGTCCTGCACCGCCGCGCGCATGACATGGGCCCGGACATCGACCACGGCCTGCAGCCAAAGCCGCTCCGGCTTACCATTGAAGATGGCTTCGGCCGAGAGTGATACGGCGAACTGCCCCGGTCCAGACCGCTCCACCCGGCTCCACCCCGTCTGCCAGCAGGCGGAGCCATAACAGAACCCAGGCTTCCCACCGCGCCAGCTAATCTGCAGCTCAGCCTTCACCGGAGCCTCTTGCCCCTCGCAGCCAGCCGAAACGCAGCTTTGCTGACGATCCGGCTTGCAAATCACATCGGGCTCACTGACAGCGGCCCAAGCCGGGCTGATCACCAAGGCGCTCGCGACGAGAGATCGAAGGATCGTGGGAATAACCGGCACCCGGGTATTATGGGACATTCATTACGTCTTATGCAATAATTATTCAGGATTCAAAACGGCCTCATATCGCCAGGAACCGACTGAAATCACCGGCTTCGGAGTCAGTCTCTGCAGGCAGGATTGAGGCTCAGCGGAATATGAATTAGATTGGAAGTGAATATGGGAGCCATTTGCGGCTAAACTTATTTGTATCCCCAGAAGTTTCTACTTGCCTGCATTGAGAGATAAACGTCCAAGCTCTACCGCAATTACCCGTCGCGGCGCCCGCGGGATTGAAACATTACGGAAACTTTGACTAACGAACCCCACCCCCGGTCCACAACGCCACCGGCCCCCCACCCGGCAACCCTCCCAACGCCCCCTGCCACAACCCCGAGAGCGCAGCCCCCATCGTCCGCTCATAGAACGATCCCAGCCTCAAATCCTCCGCCGGCACGCTCTCCGCCACCCCACGCTCCCGCGCCAGCCAGCCCCGCGCCTCTATCTCGCCGCCGATCTCGTCCACCAGCCCCAATTTCTGCGCCTGCCGCCCGGTATAGGCGCGGCCGTCGGCCAGGCCCTTCACGGCGTCCTTGTCCATATGCCGCGCGTCCGACACCATGGTCACGAACTGGTCATACATGTCGGCCACCAGGCCGTTCAGATACTCCCGCCCCTGCGGCGTCAGCGGCCGGGTGAAGCTTGGTTGATCCTTCAGCGGCCCGGATGTGATCGCGTCCGCCGCCAGGCCCAGCTTGGCCAGCAAGCCCGACGCCTCACCCGTCTCCAAGATCACGCCGATCGACCCGGTCAGCGTCGCATCCCGGGCGAAAATCCTGGCCGCCGGCAGCGCCACCATATACCCGGCCGACGCCGCCGTGCCGTGCATCACCGCCACCACCGGCTTCACCGCCGCCAAGCGGATCAGCGCCGCGCGCAGGCTCTCACCCCCCGCGACCGAGCCGCCGGGGCTGTCGATCGAGACGATCACCGCGGGCACCGCATTGTTCTTCGCCAGCGCCGCCACCGCATCCAGCAGCTTCTGGTTCTCGGTGATGATCCCGCTGACGTTCACGCGCGCCACATGGGCCACGCCGATGCCCCGGCCCGCCGGCGAGGCGAGGGCGGCCAGCGCGACCACCCCCGCGACCACCGCGCCGATCCGCCAGCCGGTCAGCTGACGCTTCAGCCGCCGGCGGTCCAACAGCAGATCGGCGTCCAGCATTACGCGTCGGGCGTCGTCTGGTTACGCCGGCGGATCGCCGCACCCAGGATGTCGCCCAAGGAGGCCCCGCTATCGGCCGTGCCGAAATCCTGGATGGCCTGCTTGTCCTCCTCCATCTCCCGGCCCTTGATCGTCAGGCTGAGCTTCCGCGCCGCCCGGTCGATGCCGGTCACCTTGGCATCCACCTTCTCACCCACGGCGAACCGGTCCGGACGCTGATCGCCCTTATCCCGGGCGAGCTCCGCCCGGCGGATGAAGCCGGTCAGCACTTCATCCACCTTCACCTCGATGCCATTCGCCTGCACGGCAGTGACGATACAGGTGACGACGTCGTTCTTCTTCACCCGGTTCAGCGTATCGGCCGCCGGGTCATCATGCAGTTGCTTCACGCCGAGGCTGATGCGCTCCTTCTCCACGTCCACGTCCAGGACCTTGGCCGTGACCATGGCGCCCTTCTCGAACTTGGCGATCGCCAGCTCACCCGGCTCATCCCAGCTGATGTCGGACATGTGCACCATGCCGTCGATATCGGCAGAAATGCCGATGAACAGGCCGAACTCGGTAATGTTGCGCACCTCACCCTCGACAGTGCTGCCAACGGGGTGCTCGTCCAGGAACTGCTCCCACGGGTTGCGCTGCACTTGCTTGATACCCAGGCTGATGCGGCGCTTGCTGCTGTCCACGTCCAGCACCATCACGTCCACTTCCTGTGAAGTGGCGACGATCTTGCCAGGGTGCACGTTCTTCTTGGTCCAGCTCATCTCGCTGACATGCACCAAGCCCTCGACGCCCGGCTCCAGCTCCACGAACGCGCCGTAATCGGTGATGTTGGTGACGCGTCCACTATACTTGGCGCCCGGCGGATACTTCGCCGCCACGCCCTCCCACGGATCGGCCTCCAGCTGCTTCATGCCGAGGCTGATACGCTGCGTCTCGGAGTTGAAGCGGATGACCTGCACCCGGACCGGCTGGCCGATCTGCAGCGCCTCGCTCGGGTGATTGATGCGGCGCCAGGCGATGTCGGTGACGTGCAGCAGGCCGTCGACGCCGCCCAAATCCACGAAGGCGCCGTAATCGGTGATGTTCTTCACCACGCCGTCCAGGATCATGCCTTCCTTCAGGCCCTGGATCAGCTCGCTCCGCTGCTCGGCGCGGGTCTCTTCCAGCACGGCCCGGCGGCTGACCACGATATTGCCGCGCGCGCGGTCCATCTTCAAAATCTGGAACGGCTGCGGCGTGCCCATCAGGGGCCCGACATCGCGCACCGGGCGGATATCCACCTGGCTGCCCGGCAGGAACGCCACCGCACCGCCCAGGTCCACCGTGAACCCACCCTTGACCCGGCCATAGATCGTGCCGTTCACGCGAATCTGCGCCTCGAACGACTTCTCCAGCGCCGTCCAGGCCTCCTCACGGCGGGCCTTCTCGCGGCTGAGCACGATCGAGCCGTCACGGTCCTCATACCGCTCGACAAACAACTCGATATTATCGCCAGGCTTCACTTCCGGCTTCTGCCCGGGCTGGGCGAATTCCTTGAGGGCGACACGGCCCTCGCTCTTCAGACCGACATCGACGATGGCGTATTCGTCGGTCAGGCGGATGACGCGTCCGGTAACGACAGAGCCTTCAAACCCAAATTCTGGGTTCATGCTCTCATCGAGCATCGAGGCGAAATCTTCCATACCGGAAGCGGGGCGGTCTAGGGTTGCTGTGGCGGAGGCCATGTGGATCGGAGTTTCCTGTAGTGGAGCCGGGAGGCCCCAAATGTATGCGCCGGTTAGGGCGGCTCACCCCGGTGGGGCTGGTGGTCGCGTGACCTGACCCATGTCAGACGCGCGCAGAAATACGACTAGGGCGTGTAAAGTCAAGCAATACCGGTCCGGGCGCGAATAATTTCTAGGGCGGTCTGGAAGGTGTCTTCGGCATCGAGGGCGCTGGTGTCGAGCAATACCGCATCATCGGCTGGGCGGAGCGGTGACGCCGCCCGCGCCTCGTCCTGCGCATCCCGCTCCGCCATCTCGGCCTCGACCTGTTCCAAGGGCGGGCCGCCCGGACGCTCAAGCCAGCGTCGGCGCGCGCGGGCCGGGAGGTCTGCGGTAACGAACAGCTTCACCGGCGCATCCGGCGCAATGACGGTGCCGATGTCCCGCCCATCCAGCACGGCGCCCCCAGCGGCCACCTGCCTTTGATAATGTAGCAGCGCCGCGCGCACGGCCGGCACTTTGGCCACCGCACTGGCCGCCCGGTCCGCCTCCGGCCCGCGCAGATCCGTCCGCGCCAAATCCGCCTCCGTCAGCGCCGCCGCCGCCGCCGCCGCCGCCGCCGGGTCGGCCGGGTCCTGCTCGTTGAGCAGCACCCGGCGTCCAGTCGCACGATACAGCAGGCCGCTATCGAGGTACCGCAGCCCCAACGTGGCCGCCAACCGCCGGGCCAGCGTACCCTTGCCGGCCGCCGCCGGACCGTCGATGGCAATCACCAGCATCATGCGATGCTGGCGCCTAACCCCACCACCAGCGCAACGAACCCGGGGAAACTCGTGTCGATGAACGCCCCATCATCGACCCGCACCGGAGCGTCCGCCGCCAGCCCGAGCACCAGCGCGCTCATCGCGATCCGGTGATCCATATGCGTCTGCACCAGGCCGCCACCCGGCACGGCACCCCCTGTCACCTCCAGCGTGTCCGGCCCGGCGGTCGCGCGGACGCCATTCACCTGCAACAGTGCCGCGGTGGCGCTCAGCCGGTCACTCTCCTTGACCCTTAGTTCACCAATCCCCTGCATCAGCGTCCGCCCATCGGCGTAGGCCGCCGCTACGGCAAGGACCGGATACTCGTCGATCATGCTCGGCGCGCGGGACGCCGGCACATCGACGCCCATCAGCCGCGAATAGCGTGCGGTTATGTCGCCGACCGGCTCCCCTCCCTCGATCCGCTCGCCGGTAATCTCGAGCGAGGCGCCCATCTCGCGCAGCGTCGTCAGCAGCCCCGTCCGCAGCGCGTTCAGCCCCACACCCTGCACCACCACCTCCGAGCCTGGCGTGATCAGCGCCGCGACCAGAGGAAACGCGGCGGACGAGGGGTCGCCGGGCACCAGGATGTCGGCCGCGGTCAGATCCGGTTGACCCAGCACGCGGATCATGCGCCCGGCGCCGTGCTGCTCGATCTCGACCGTGGCCCCAAAATGCCGCAGCATCCGCTCGCTATGGTCCCGCGTCGGCTCCGGCTCCTCGATCGTGGTCCAGCCCCGCGCATTCAGCCCGGCGAGCATGAGGGCCGACTTGACCTGAGCCGAGGCGACCGGCAGGCGGTATTCGATCGGCAGAGCGTCCTTCGCCCCGCGGATCGCCAGCGGTAGCCGGCCACCCTCGCGGGCCTGGAACTGTGCGCCACACATCGCCAGCGGCTCCGTCACCCGCCGCATCGGCCGCCCGCGCAGGCTGGCGTCCCCCGTCATGACCGCAAACAAATCATGCCCGGCCAGCAGCCCACATAGCAGCCGGGCGGCGGTGCCGGAGTTGCCCATGTCCAGCACGTCATCCGGCTCTTTTAATAGGCCAAGGCCCCGCCCCGTCACCCGCCAACGTCCCGGCCCGTCCTGGTGCACGCCTGCCCCCAGCGCCCGCATGGCCGCCGCCGTCCGCAACACGTCTTCGCCTTCGAGCAGGCCCTCGATCCGGGTCTCGCCGATCGCCAGCGCCGCGAACATGAGCGCCCGGTGGCTGATACTCTTGTCACCGGGAATGCGGATCGTGCCACGCAGCGGCCCAGAGGCGGTGGCGGTCAAAGGCCGGAGCGTCGCAAGCATTTCTTAACCTTTACCGGGTAGGGTGGTGGTGCGGGTTGCTCTAACACTCAGGAGGCGGGTTTGACAGCGGGCGGCGGCGATGGCATGGGCCGCGCCCTTGAACCGCTTGTTACGGCGGGTTGCTTTGTGGGGTATCGATGGCCAAGGCTGAACTCGGCACCAAGCGCGTCTGCGTCGCGTGCGGGACACGCTTCTATGACCTGATGAAAGTGCCCGCTATCTGCATCAAGTGCGGCACGGAACAGCCGATCGAGCAGCCGCGGGCACGCCGGGCCGGGGGCAATGTGGCCGAAGAGAAGCGGCTGAAGAAAGCACCCGTGCTAGAAGACGCCGAAGTCGAGGTCGAAACCGCCGAAGATGATGCCGAGGAGGATGTCCTCGAAGACGCCTCCGATCTCGAAGATGACGCGGACGCCATCAGCGGCGACATCGAAGTTGAGCCTGAGGCTGACGAGAAGGAGCTCTGATGCACCTGGAACGCCGCGTCCTCGTTACAGGAGGCGCCGGCTTCCTCGGCTCCCACCTGTGCGAACGCCTGCTGGCGGACGGATGCCACGTGCTGTGCGTGGACAACTTCTTCACCGGCACGCCGCGCAACATCGCCCACCTCTACGCCAATCCGAATTTCGAGCTGATGCGGCACGACGTCACCTTTCCCCTGTTCGTGGAGGTGGACGAAATCTACAATTTGGCCTGCCCGGCGTCCCCCATCCACTACCAGCGGGATCCCGTTCAAACCACCAAGACCAGCGTCATCGGCGCCATCAACATGCTGGGCCTTGCCAAGCGGGTCGGCGCCAAGATCTTCCAGGCCTCCACGTCGGAGGTCTATGGCGATCCCACCATGCACCCACAGGCCGAGGGATACTGGGGCAACGTGAACCCCATCGGCTCCCGTTCGTGCTACGATGAAGGCAAGCGCTGTGCCGAGACGCTGTTCTTCGACTATTGGCGGCAGCACAAGCTGCAAATCAAGGTCGGACGGATCTTCAACACCTACGGCCCCCGCACCCACCCAAGGG
>OZ251994.1:1560000-2515000 GCA_965246925.1 Acetobacteraceae bacterium
CAGGGTGAGAAACCCTGTCGCCGAAAGTCCAAGGGTTCCTGCGCAAGGTTAATCCGCGCAGGGTGAGCCGGCCCCTAAGGTGAGGGCGACAGCCGTAGCCGATGGGAACCAGATGAATATTTCTGGGCCTGCTGGAAGTGACGATCATGATATGTTGTCATCCCTTATTGGATTGGGGTGGCTTTTGGAGTGATCCGGGAAATAGCTCCAGCGTATAGACCGTACCCTAAACCGACACAGGTGGACTGGTAGAGCATACCAAGGCGCTTGAGAGAACCATACCGAAGGAACTAGGCAAATTGCTCGCGTAACTTCGGGATAAGCGAGACCCATCACTGGGCAACCAGGGGTGGGTGGCACAGAGCAGGGGGTAGCGACTGTTTAGTAAAAACACAGGGCTGTGCGAAGTCGAGAGACGACGTATACGGTCTGACGCCTGCCCGGTGCCGGAAGGTTAAGAGGAGGGGTGCAAGCTCTGAATTGAAGCCCCGGTAAACGGCGGCCGTAACTATAACGGTCCTAAGGTAGCGAAATTCCTTGTCGGGTAAGTTCCGACCTGCACGAATGGCGTAACGACTTCCCCACTGTCTCCGGTATGGGCTCAGCGAAATTGAATTCCCCGTGAAGATGCGGGGTACCCGCGGTCAGACGGAAAGACCCTATGAACCTTTACTGCAGCTTTGCAGTGGCATTAGGAGAGCACTGTGTAGGATAGGCGGGAGGCTGTGAAGCATGGGCGCTAGCTCGTGTGGAGCCATCCTTGAAATACCGCCCTGTGCGCTTCTGATGTCTAACCGCGTCCGGTCATCCCGGACCGGGACCCTGCATGGTGGGCAGTTTGACTGGGGCGGTCGCCTCCCAAAGTGTAACGGAGGCGCGCGATGGTGGGCTCAGGCCGGTCGGACATCGGCTGCTGAGTGCAATGGCATAAGCCCGCCTGACTGCGAGAGCGACAGTTCGAGCAGAGACGAAAGTCGGCCATAGTGATCCGGTGGTCCCGCGTGGAAGGGCCATCGCTCAACGGATAAAAGGTACTCTAGGGATAACAGGCTGATCTCCCCCAAGAGTCCACATCGACGGGGAGGTTTGGCACCTCGATGTCGGCTCATCACATCCTGGGGCTGGAGCAGGTCCCAAGGGTTCGGCTGTTCGCCGATTAAAGTGGTACGTGAGCTGGGTTTAGAACGTCGTGAGACAGTTCGGTCCCTATCTGCCGTGGGTGAAGGAGACTTGAGAGGATTTGTCCCTAGTACGAGAGGACCGGGATGAACGCACCTCTGGTGCACCGGTTGTCGCGCCAGCGGCACAGCCGGGTAGCTATGTGCGGACAAGATAACCGCTGAAAGCATCTAAGCGGGAAACTTACCTCAAAACCAGGTCTCCCCAAGGGCCGTGATAGACCATCACGTCAATAGGCCAGGTGTGAAAGCGTCGTAAGACGTGCAGCTAACTGGTCCTAATCGCCCAATAGGCTCAAGTCCAGACGTCAGGCGTCAGTCTTCAGACGTCAGACCAACCATGCACAGCAATCATCCAATCCCAGCACACTCTCACCAGAACCTCATGCGCTTCTGAC
The DNA here is from genome assembly GCA_965246925.1 of Acetobacteraceae bacterium. Taxonomy (GTDB): domain Bacteria; phylum Pseudomonadota; class Alphaproteobacteria; order Acetobacterales; family Acetobacteraceae; genus JANPPS01. The sequence goes on from OZ251994.1 coordinate 1,561,577, forward strand.
GTCCGACGTCCGAAGCCTGATGTCTGGATTAGATGACCTGGTGGCCATGGCGGAGGGACTACACCCGATCCCATCCCGAACTCGGACGTGAAAACCACCAGCGCCTATGATACTGCACCCCAAGGTGCGGGAAAGTCGGTCGCCGCCAGGTCTTCCAATCCAGAACACACCCCCCCCTCGCGTGAAAACACGCCAAACCAGCGGGGTGGAGCAGCCCGGTAGCTCGTCAGGCTCATAACCTGAAGGCCACAGGTTCAAATCCTGTCCCCGCAACCAACTCCACCACACACAAAACGCCGGCCCCCCCAAGGGCCGGCGTTCGGCGCTTCTGGAAACCTCCGCGTTGACAGCCCGCAAAGCAAAGTTGCATCTTTCGCCCGACCAGACCGGAGCAAACTTTCAGGATGCGTATCTCGCCGTGGCCGCTTGCCGCCTGGGCCATGCTCCTGCCCGGCGTAGCCCTGGCGCAGACCACGGCCGCGGCCCTCCCGCCCAACGTCATCGTCCCGCAAGGCTCCCCGCTCGAGCGGGACCGCATCCCCGTCTTGCCGTCCACCGCGCCCAGCCTGTCCACAAACCTGCCCCCCGCGGCAACCGCGTGGCCCGCCGGGCAGACCGTGAGCGTGCGCAGCGCCACCATCACCGGCGCCACCGCCTTTGCTCCGGATGAACTGGCGCCGCTCACCGCCGGCCTCACCGGACCCGCAACGCCCGTCAACGCCATCGAGCAAGCCCGCCTCGCCGTGCTCTCGAAATACCGCGCGTCCGGCTACCTGCTCACGACCGTCTCCGCCGCGGTCGATCCCGCAGGCGCGCTGCGCTTCTCCATCATTGAAGGCTACATTGCCGACGTGCAGCTCGACGGCGACATCGGCCCCGCCGGCACCCAGGTCCTCCGCTTCCTACGCCGCCTGACGGAGGAGCGTCCGATCCGGATCCTGACGCTGGAGCGCTTCCTGCTCCTCGCCAACGACGTGCCCGGCGTCACCGTCAAATCCGTCCTGCGCCCGTCCGCCACCGACGCGGCGGCAGTCACCCTCATCGCCCAGGTCAGCCGCAAGGCGGTCGATGGCTTGATAACGGCCGATAACCGCGCCTACCGCCTGACCGGACCCGAGCAGCTGCTGGCCGTCGGCTCGTTTAACAGCTTCACGCAATATGGGGAGCGCACCGAGCTCAGCATCCTGCACAGCTTCAATAACACGCAAACCTTCGGCCAGGCCGCAACCGAGTTCTTCCTCGGTGGCACCGGCCTCAAGCTTCGCCTCTACGGCGGCGCCGGCGGCACCAACCCATCCGACTTTCTGCGCGACCTCGGCTATGACGGGCGCACCCGCGTGTTCGGCGGGCAAATCAGTTATCCGGTCATCCGCACCCGGGAACAGACGCTTATCGTGAACGCCAGCCTCGACGCGATCGAGAGCGACATCCGCACCGATAGCGGTCCAAGGAACACGGCATCCCGTTCCAGCTTCGATAGCCTGCGCGTCCTTCGAGGCGGAGTGGACTACGCGATGCAGGACAATTGGCTGGGCGGGGACCGCACCGGCGTCAACAGCGTAATCGTCCGCCTGTCCCGCGGGCTCGACGGCCTAGGCGCCTCGCGCAACGGCGACCCAGAGGCCGGCCGGGTCGGCAGCCGGGTCGATTTCTTCAAGTTCAACGGCGAAATCAGCCGCACACAGACGTTGTTCCGGCCCTGGGAAGACGCGAGCGTCGCGGTGTATGGTCTCGTCGCCGGGCAGGTGAGCAACAGCGTCATCCCGCCCGCTGAAAAATTCTTCCTGGGCGGTCTTCGCTACAACCGCGGCTTCTTCGCCGGTGAGGTCACGGGCGACAACGCCATCACCGCAACCATCGAACTGCAGCTCAACACGGCGCTGACCGTCAACGCGTTCGGCCATTCCATTCCGGTCAACGCGCAATTCTACCTGTTCCGGGACTGGGGTGAGACGTGGGAAAATCAGGCGCAGGATCCCAACCGCCGCCTGCGTTCCGCCGGGCTCGGCCTTCGCACCCAAATCAGCCCTAACCTCGGGCTGGAGGTCGAGGGCGTGACCCGCACGACCCGGCAGCCGCAAGGGAACGGCGTGACACCGCTTAGGGCAAGTGCGATCTATTGGCGGGCCGTGACACGGTTCTAACCCGGGGAGGGCAGCATATGGGCGTTCGCACACGGCGCAGGGCGGTCCTGCTGGCCACGACGGCGCTACAGGCCGCGCAGGCCTTGCTGCTGATCGGCCCTGCCGCGGCACAGCCCGCGCCGAACGCCCGCCCGCAAGGCGGCAGCGTCGTGACCGGACAGGCCAGCATCAGCCAGGGTGCCACCCAGACCACGGTCGGCCAGTCCAGCCAGCGCGCCGCGATCGACTGGAAAAGCTTCGACGTCGGCTCCGGCCATACCGTCACCTATCAGCAGCCCAATGCCAGCAGCATCGTCCTGAACCGGGTGATCGGGCCAGACCCGTCGCAAATCGCAGGGAAAATTCAGGCGAACGGCCAGGTGGTGATCGTGAACCAGAGCGGGGTCACGTTCTCGAAGGGGAGCCAGGTGGACACGCAAAGCCTGATCGTGTCCTCGGCCAACGTCAGCAATACCAATCTGATGGCCGGACGCATGGTGTTCGACCAGCCCGGCAAGCCCGGCGCCCGCATCAGCAACGAGGGCACCATCAGCGTGAAGGCCACCGGCCTCGCCGCGCTAGTAGCGCCGCAGGTCTCCAACTCCGGCACCATCAACGCCCGCATGGGCCACGTCGTCCTGGCCGGGGGTGAGGCGCACACGGTCGATCTGTATGGCGACGGGCTGATGAGTGTCGATGTGACGAGACAGGTGCAGAAGGCGCCTGGCGGCGGCATGTCGCTCGTGACCAACGCGGGCATTGTCAACGCGGATGGCGGCACGATCGTGCTGACGGCGAAGGCGGCGGACGGGATCGTCACTAACCTCGTCAACAGCACGGGCCGGCTCCGCGCCAACAGTGCCGGGGGCCAGCCAGGAAGCGTCACGGTATCGGCCATCGGCGGCTCGGTCAGCATCGCCGGGCGCGTGCAGGCGGATGGCAAACAGGGTGGCACGGTGGTGTTACAGGCGACGGACACCGTGTCGCTCACGCCCACGGCGCATGTCAGCGCCAATGGCGGCGGCACGGTGGCCCTCGGCACCACCGCGGCACGCGCCTTGGCGCAGTCCGGCCCGGCGCCCGGCGTGCCGGCCGGCACCGCGCGCGGCGTGGACGTGGCGCCCGGCGCACGGATCGCCGCCAACGGGCGCGGCACCGGCGGCGGCGGCACCATCGCGCTGCTATCCACCGATCATACCGTCATGGCCGGCGCGATCTCGGCCCGGGGTGGGCCGAAGGGCGGCAACGGCGGCCAGATCGAAATCAGCGGCAAGACCGGCTTGCGGATCACCGGCACCGTCGATGCCAAGGCACCGGCCGGGCAGACCGGTACGCTGACGATCGACCCGACGACGCTGACCATTGGCGGGACCGGACTCGATGCGCCCCTTCTTCCGGATCCGCTTGGGATCGGTGCGCCTGCTGGTGCGCAAAGCATCAGCGCACTGACTTTTCGCAGCTTAGGCGCTTTGGTTCGCTTGGTCGCACAAGACATCACGATCGGCGACACTGTTGCGCCCATAGGCACCAACGCAGGCTCCGTCTCGCTTCAGGCGACAGGAACCTTGACCGTCATTGGCCAAGGTATTAACCAACCCGGCCCGCTCACGCTCGCCGGTGGGAGCACGATCGCCCTGAACGGCCCCGTCACCTCGACGGGCACTCTCACACTGACGGGCGGCAGCATCATCGAGGCGAGTGGCGTCAAGATCACCGCGCCGCTGCTGACCGGTTCGTCCACCGGGACCGTTACACTGAACGAGGCCATCAACGATATCCCGGTGCTCGGTGACTTCAACGCCGCCGGCGGGTTCACTCTGGCCGACACTCCTACCGGCCATAGCCTGACCATAGCCGGGACCGTGCGCGCCGGGGCCGCTTCCAGCCCGTTCAGCGCAACCGCCGCCGGGGCGCAGCCGCTCACGCTAGACGTCAAGAACGCTGACCTCTTGATCGGCACCGGCACCGTTTCCGGCATCCTCGCCGGAGGGCAGGTGAGCCTGTTCGCGTCCGGTGCCATTACCGAGCCGTCCGGGGCGGTCGTGGCAGCGACGCTGGGCGGGTTAGCGGGCAGCGTTGCACTGAATGCCGCGACCTTCGGCACCGCCGGGCAGCAGGGTAACCAGATCGGCGCCTTGGCTGGGTTCACCACCGTGAGCAGCCCTACCACCACAGGCGACCTCTCCGTTCGCAACAGCCGGGACCTGAGCGTGACGGGCGCGCTCAATGCCGGGGGCACCATCACGCTTGTGGCGCAGAACGGCACCGGCACACCATCGGCGGCCGAGGGCGCGGCTTCCGGCACCATTACGCTTGCGGCTCCGGTCAAGGGCACCGGCCTGGTGTCCTTCACCGCCGCGGGCGCCCTGACCGGGTCCTCCATCACCACGACAGGCCCGGTCAGCCTCACCGCCGGTGCCGCAGTGCAGGTCACGGGCGTAACCGCCGCGGCCGTCACCGGCACTTCGGGCGCCGGCTTCAGCGTGAGTGGCGCCTACGGCGCAGCCGATAGCATCGTCGCGACCGGCGCCGGCTTGACGCTGACCGACACGGCCCCCCTGTTCCTCACGGGGACATCCAGCACGCTCGGCAACGCCGCCGTGACCGCCCCGTCCATCGCCAGCACCGGCAGCCTCACCAGCACCGGCAACATCGACCTGAACGCGACCGCCGGGCCCGTCGCCCAGACGGCGGGCACCGTGGCCGCGGAGAACCGGCTGACGATCGAGGGCGCCACCATCACCCAGCAAGGCGGCCTTTTGGTGGGCCGGAATGCCGCGGTGCTGCATAGCACAGGGGACGCGCTGCAAACTGGCGGCACCCTGGCCGGGACCGCAATCCAGATCGTGTCCGACACGGGAATCAGCTCGTTCGGCGCCGCCAATGGCGCCATCGTGACCTTCGCGCCGGGCACCACCACGCTCCTGCCCGGCGTGCTGCCCGTCTTCACGCCGCCGGTCATCACCGTGTCGCTCGCCGCCACGCCCAACAGCTTCCGGGCGGATGCGCAGACGATCCAGCTCGACAATCCCGTCAACGCCAGCACGGTCGAGCTCCATGCGCAGCAGGGCATCACCCAAACCGCCGCCATCACCACACCGCTGCTGACTGGCACGTCCGGCTATGGGTTGGGCCCGGCGCTCAGCTACGACGGAGCCGCCGCCATCGGCAGTACGGTACTGACCGCGCAGAACGCTATCCAGAAGCTCGGGCCGTTCTACGCCACCGGCGATCTGCGCGTCACTTCTGCCGTCAATCCGTTCACCATCGTGGGCCAGGTGGTCGCAGGCGGCGCGCAGGCCATCGCCATCGCCGCCCCGGCCTTCGTGATCGGCCCGTCCGGACGGCTGCAGTTCGGCACCGTGCAGCATGGCGCGTTCAGCCTGGCGCCCGCGCCCGCCGTCGCCCCGGGCGCCCCCGCCACCGCCACGGCGTTCCCCACCATCGACTTCCGTACCGACAGCATCAGCAGCACCGGCGGCGTCACCGTGCCCGGCGGCCTCGTCTCGATCGCGCCGTTCACACCGGGCCTCGCCGTCTCGATCGACGCCGTGCAGCATGATATCCCCGGTAGCGTGCTGTCGCTCACGCCCGCCACGCTGTCAGGCTTCAACCTGCTCGGCACCGGTAGCGGGCCGCGCACGCTACAGATCGGGCAGTCCACCAGCGGCACCACGCCCAGCGCCGGCACCATCACCATCACCACACCGCTCATGCTGAACAACGTCGCGGCCACGCTCGCCCTCTATGCGCAGGGGGCCATTGGTGAAACCGGGGCCGGCGGCGTCAGCATCGGACGGCCGGCCATTTCGGGGGCGGCGGCGGTCATCGGCACGATCACCGGCGCCTCGGGCGGGGCTACCGCACTGGGGGCGCTCACGGATAGCACGCCAGTGAACCATTTCGACGTGCTGGGCCCTTTCACGGCTGGCGCGGGTCTCACAATATCGAACGCACCGGACACCAATGCCGGCCTCAGCGGCCTCCGCGTCAGCGGCAACGTCAGCGGCGGCACCGGCGACATCGGCCTGCTGAGCGTGGGCCAGGGCCTGCGCGGTGGCACCATCACGCTCAGTGCCGGCACGCTGAGCGCCGTAGAGGCGGGTGGGACGGCCCATACCGTCACGCTCATCGCCCAGAACGGCGCAGCGTCCGGACCGGCGATCACCGAATCCGGCGGCCAAATCCAGGCCGGCCTCCTGACCGGGCGCGCCTCCACGACCGACCTCTCGGCCAAGGCCTATGACGTCACCCTCACCGGCAGCAATCAGATCGCCGCACTCGGCAATTTCATCGTGGGCACCAAAACCGGCACCGGCACCGGCACCGGCACTGGCACTGGCACTGGCACCAGCGCTGGCAACAACACCGAGCCGGTGCGGGCGCAGGGCGCGTTCCACCTGCTGGCCGCCGGCGCGCTCGACGTCCCCGGCCAAGTGACGGCCAAGACGGTGCAGATCACCGCCAATACCATGACCGTCACCGGCCAGATCGGCGCCTGCGATATCGGCGGCACCGGCGGCGTGACCCTCACCGCGGCCGGCGGGCTGCTCGCAGGGGGCAGCATCGCCGGGCAGGCCAGCGTGCTGCTGGCGGCCGATACCGTCGTGACCGGAACCGTGAACGCACCCAATGTCACCGTAAGCGGCACCCTGTCCGTAGCGGGCGGCGCCGTCCTCGGCCAGACCGTGACGGCCGGTGCCACCACCGTGGCCGGCACCCTCCGCGCCGGCATGCTCAATACGGCCGGAATCGTGTTCAACAGCGGCACGCTGTCCACGGACGGGCCGCTTAGCATCACCGCCGGGCCGTCCATCAGCGGGTCGGTCACCAGCGGCGGCAGCCTCACGGTGCAAACCGCGGGCCCGCTTACGTCAGCGGCCGACCTCTACGCCAACGCCGGGCTCAGCCTCATCGCCGCGTCGGACATCGTGCAAACCGGCGGCACGATCGGCGCCCGGCAGGACGTGACGATCGCCTCCGCGGGCGTCATCAACCAGGCCGCCGGCGGCGCCATTCTGGCCGGCGGCACCCTCCGGCTCACCAGCGCAGGCGCCGGAGCCTCTGCCCTGGCCGGCACGCTCTCCGGTGACCCCGTGCAGATCGGCGCACCCGGCGCGGCCGTCACCCTGGCGCCCGCCTCGCTTGCGGGCCGCGCCACCGTCGCCGTGGCCGCATCCGCCTTCACCTTCGGCTGCCCGGGCTGCGACACCCGCACCCCCGGCGTGAGCGTGGCCGTGACGCACCTGCCCGGTCCAAGGCGCCCCGCCAATCTCACCGCCGACGGTGCCAGCTTCACGCTCGGCACGTTGGCCGCCGATCAGGTGACCCTGCATGCCACCGGCTCCATCCTGCAGGCCGCCACTGCCGTGCTGACCGCCGGGGCGGTGAACGCCACCGCCGACACCGGAGCCATCACGCTCGACACACCGGGCAACAACATTCAGGTCCTGGGCGGCATCCAGGCCCGCACCGGCTTCACCCTGGCCGATACCCCCGCCGCACAGGTCAGTTCGGCCGGCGCCACCCTGGCCGCGTCCCGCCTGCTCATCAGCGGCACGGTCCGCGCCGGCCTCGCTACCGATCCGTTGACACCGGCCGCCGCGGACGCGACCGGGGCGCCTCTCACCATCACCCTGTCCGGCGCATCCGGCAACCTCGCCCTGGGTAGCGGCGGCGTCCTGGCCGGCGGCCCCGTCACCCTCGCCCTGCCCGGCGCTTTGACCGAGGCACCGGGCGGCATCCTTGTCGCCGGCACGCTCAACCTGGCCAGCGCCAGCGCCAGCCTGTCGCTCGGCGCGTCCGACAGAATCGGACGCCTGGGCGCCATCACCACCGGGGACCTGACCCTCGCCAGCCCCGGCCCGCTCGACCTGAGCGGGCTCATCACCACCAACTCCCTCAATCTGCAGGTCGGCGGCGCGCTGACTGAGAGCACCGGCAGCATCACCACCGGCGCGCTCACCATCAGCGCCGCGTCGGTGTCGGCGCTGTCGGCCCAGAACGTGATCGCCGGCCTCGCGGTCACGACCCCCGGCGGCATCGCTGTGGTCGATAGCCGCCCGCTCACCACGGGGCCGTTGCTGGCCTCGTCCGGCCCGGTCTCCATCCAAGTAGCCGGGGACCTCTCGGTCGGCGGCCCCGTCACCACAGGCGGCGCCGTGGCGCTCAGCGGCACCGGGATCGTGACGCTCACCGCCGGCGCGGCCGTGAGCGGCGCCAGCGTCACCCTCGAAGGCGGCGGCGGCCTCACGAGTTCGGGCGTGATCACCAGCCAGGCGGGGGACGTCACGCTGAACGCGGTCACCGGCGCCCTAACCCTGAACGCACCGGTCAAAGCCGCCGGGAACATCGTGCTGCAGGCCGGGACCAGCCTCACGGACTCCAGCGCCGCCTCCCTGACCGGCGCCACCCTGTCCGCGCAATCCGGCGGCGGCAGCACCTACGCCGGCCCCATCGCCGCGCCCGGCGCCATCATCCTGAGCGGCAGCGGCCTCACGCTCAGCGGCCGGATCACCAGCCCGTCCGGCCCCATCAGCCTGGACGCGCTAGGCGGCGCGCTCACCATCAGCACCAAGCTGGCCACCGCCGGCACCGTCACCCTGAACGGCGGCAGCATCGCCGACAGCGCCAGCGTCAACGGCGCCGCACTCATCGCCACCTCCGCCGGCCCGGCGAGCTTTACCGGACCGGTGCTGACCGCGGGTGACCAGGCCATCACGGGCGCGGGCGTCGCCGAGGCAGGGCTCACCAGCGCGCGGGGCGCCATCACGCTGGACGCACAAGGCGGCACCTTGTCCCTGGGCGGCCCGGTCGCGGCCGCCGGCACCGTCACCCTGAACGGCGCCAGCATCGCCGGGCCGGGCGCCATCAACGCGGCCTCGATCCAGTCCACCTCGGCCGGCGGCACCACTCTCGGCGGGTCCGTGGTGACCGCCGGCGGCCAGGCCATCACCGCCAACGGCCTCACGCTGAACGGCGCGCTCGATAGTGAGGGCGGCAGCGTAAAGCTCGATGCCGGAAACGGCACGCTGACCCTCGCCGCGCCTCTGCGTTCGGTAGGTCCGGTCGCGCTGAATGGGGCCGCCATCAACGGGCTCGGGCCCGTCACCGCCGCCGCGCTCACCTCCATGTCGTCCGGACCCACCAGCATGACCGGCCCGGTGCTGACGCAAGGGGACCAGAAGATCACCGCCAACGGCCTCACCTCCGGCAGTCTCACCAGCCAGGCCGGATCCATCACCGCCGATGCCGGCACCGGCCCGCTGACGCTCACCGGCACCACGCAGGCCAGCACCATCTCCGCTCAAGGCGCCAGCATCGTTCTCGCACCCGGCAGCACCACCAACGCCACGAACCTGATCCAGCTGACGGCCGGCAGCGTGACCCTGGCCGGACAGGCCAGCGCGCCCCGCATGCTGGTGACCTCGTCGTCCACGACGCTGCAGGGCGGGCGTCTCACCGTGGGCGGCGTGGCGCAAGCCGGCCGCACCACGACCGGCCTGCCCGTCGCCTCCGACAACGGCCCCGGCGCCTTCTTCGAGACCGCGTCCCTCGTCAACCAGACCGGCACCACGCAGATCGGCGCCTCCTCCAGCCAGGCGACCGTCCGGTTCGACCTCACCAGCGGCACCGGCACCATGACCTGGGCCAACCTGCAGGCCCCCACCACCAATCTTACGCTCAACCTCGGCACCGGCGGCACGACGGGCCAGTTCGTGGTGAACAACCTATCCCTGCTGTTCTCCGCCCCCGGCGCCGGGTCGGCCTCGCTGAACGGCAGCGTCGCGCGCCAGACCGGCAACGGCGCCGCCAGTGCCACCGCCATCTTCCCGCGCCCCGACCGCAAGTACCAGTTCAACGGCTGCGCCATCAGCAGCGTGAACTGCATCGTCCTACGCCCGCAAGCCGTGCCGGTGTTCAATCCCCTCAAGGAACTCACCCTGAGCTTCTTCCGGGAGCAGGATGACGACCCGCAGCTGCTGGTCCCCAACGTGACCGAGCAGGGGCTGTAGCCATGCGCTGGGCGATACTGCTCACCCTGCTGCTGGCCGGCTGCGCCGTGCCGCCGCCCGAGGCGTATGTTACCCAGGACGGCGGCGCCACCGCGTCCGGCGCGCTCGAGCTGAGCCAGAACAGCGTCGGCGAAGCCTGCATCCAGACCCGCGGCACCGGCACCGCCGTCGATATCTACTGCGGCGCCTGGCAGCAGCCCAGCGCCCGCGTCCGGCCCGGCGGACGCACCGACCCGGCGGGCCTCGAAGCCATGGCCACCACCGGCCCCTGGCGCGCGGCGCTGGACGGACGCTACGCCTGCCTCTCGCCGCGCAACGTCTCCGTCCGCGGCGCGCCCGCGCTCCAGCTGGACTGCACCGGGCGGGTCGGCGGCTGGCCGCATGTCGGGCTCGCCGTCCTGCTCGACGGCAAGGCCTGGTTGGCCGACGGCGTCGTCTCCGCGCTGCCGGTCATGGAGCAATCGATCGAGATCCTGGACGGCCGCGGCAGCGCCCGTCCCGTGACGGGCGGCGCGGCGCAGGCCGTGCTGGCCGGACGCCGGGGGGAGCAGGTTCAGGCCGCACCAGCCGGCAGCGGCGATGCGCGTGAGTTCGAAGGCCTGATGCTGCAAGGGGACCGCGCCAACCTGGCCGACAACCCCGTCGCGGCCGAGAGCGCCTTCCGTGCCGCCGTCGCCATCCAGCAAAAGCAGTTCGGCGCCGACACCCCCAACGCCGCCGACCCCATGGTGCATCTGGCGCTTCAGCTATCGAACCAGGGCCGCTTTGCCGAGGCCGAACAGCTTTTCGCTCGCGCCGAAACGCTCGTGCCGCTCACGCAAAATGACGTGACGCTCCGCCCCAGGCTGCTGCACTACCGCGCACTCCACGAATACAACCAGCATAAGCTGAATGACGCCCTGACCGGGCTGCGCCAGGCGGAGGCCGCCTACACCCGCACGGTGCCGCTCGCAAGCTTCAACGCCCGCCCGTCCGTCCGCGGCAACCTGGCCGCAACCGTCGCCGCCGCGCTCACCACCAGCACGGACCGTCAGGTGCAGAACGCGCTGCTCGGCGTGGTAGAGACGCGCCGGTATCAGGCCGTGGTGCTGCGCGATCTCGGCCGGCTGGACGAGAGCGAGTCCATGATGCGCTCCGCCATCGAGGTGGCGCAGAACGCGCAGCTGGCCTTCCCCGTCATCACCGCCCGCCTCAGCCGTAGCGCCGCCGTTAGCGCCTCCGTCGCCGGGGAGAGCGGGGCCGCGATCGAGGGCTTCGGCGCCAGTGACGCCGCGTTCGGACGCGCCTACCCAGGTTCCCGCCCGCTGGCGCTGGTGGAACTGCTACGCGCCAAGGAATTGGTCCGCGCGAACCGCACCGGGGCCGCCGTCGAGGTCTGCCGCGCAGCCATCCGCACGTTGATCGAAATCAAATCCGGCTATGAGCCGGAGCGGATGGCCCCCTGCCTGGACGCGTTCGGCGCCGAAGCCGCCGCCACCAGCGGTGACAGCCGGCAGGCGCTGCTGCGCGAAATGGTGCAGGCCGCACAGCTGGTGCGAAGCAGCCAGACCGAGCAGCAGATCAATCAATCCGCCGCCCGGCTGGGTGAAAGCAGCCGCGACACCCGCGTGGGCGAAGCCATCCGTCAACAGCAGGACGCCGCCGTCGCCCTCGCCACCATCCGCCGCCAGCGGGAGGCGACGCTGCAGGCCCGCGGCCAGCAAACCAATATCGACGGCCTGCGCGAAGGCGCCAACAAGGCCGTGACCCCAACCGCGTTCGACGCCCAGGAACAGGCGGCCATCCGCACGCTCGCGGACCGGGAGGCCGACCTGCAGGCCGCCGCGCCCAATTTCGGCCAGTTGCTGCAGCAGGTGACGGCCGCCGGCGACATCCTCCGCGTGCTCCGCCCCGGTGAGGCATTCGCACAGATCACCCTGGCCGACGACGGCGGCTGGACCTTTCTCCTGCACGACGGAATGGTCCAGGCCGGACGCATCCGCGGCGGCTCCAACTTGGTGGACCCGCTGGTGAGCCGCATCCGCGCCTCCATGAATTCAGCCACGCCCGAGTTCGATGCCGCCGCGTCCGAGACGCTGTACACCGCCCTTTTCGCCGGCCTGCCCGGCGGCCTCGATGGCGTGCAGGCCATGACGGTCGCCCCGACCGGCAGCCTGCTGTCGCTTCCGTTCGGCGTGCTGCTCACCGGGCGCGCGGACCCGTCCAACCTAGGCGGCGCACCATGGCTCGCGCGGAAGATGTCCGTGGGGCACCTGCCATCGGCCGGCAACTTCGTCTCCCTCCGCAAGCTGGCTGCGTCCCAGGCGCCCCGCCCCTGGTTCGGCTTCGGCGATTTCCGCCCCGTCACCGCCACCCAAGCCCGGCGCAGCTTCGGCCCGGCCTGTGGCGACTCCGCCGCCCTGCTCGCGGGCCTTCCCCCCCTGGCATCCGCCAAGCAAGAATTGGCGGTGGCCGCCAAGCTGCTCGGCGCCGCACCCGGTGATCAGCTGCTCGGCCCCGCCTTCACCGTGCCCGCGGTCCAGCGCACGGACTTCTCCGGCTACCGCGTGCTGCATTTCGCCACCCACGCGCTGCTGCCATCCGACCTCAAATGCCAGACCGAGCCCGCGCTGGTCACGAGCGATCCGCCCGGTGCGCCCGACGCATCGCAGGCCCTGCTGACCGCCTCCGTCATCGCCCGCATGAAGCTTGACGCGGATTTGATCATCCTATCGGCCTGCAACTCCGGCGGTGCCTATGGCGGCGGCGGCGGCGGTGAGAGCCTGTCATCCCTCGCCCGCAGCTTCTTCTACGGCGGCGCCCGCGCGCTATTGGTGACGCATTGGGAGGTGAGCGACCAGGCCGCGACCTATGTCATCGCCGATACGTTGCGCCGCCTCAGGGCCGACCCGGGCCAAGACGTGGCCGCAGCGTTGGCCGCGACGCAGTCGGAGTTGCTGAGCCGCGCCGGCGGCACGCTGCCGAAAGAATTCGCCCACCCATTCTACTGGGCACCCTTCGCCCTGATCGGCCCGGCCACCTCAGCGCCGTCCGGACGGCAGACCGCTGTATTGTTGCCGGAACAAGTCGTTGACCGTTCCCCAACAGGGCCCGTAGTGTCCGGGACGCAACCGAGTGCAAGGCCAAAATTCCCATGAGCGGCAGCATCCACGAAAAGCTGAACCGGGTCCGCAAGCCCCGCGTGCACATCACCTATGACGTCGAGACGGAGGGCGCGCAGATCGTGCGCGAGCTGCCGTTCGTGATGGGCGTCCTGGGTGACTTCTCCGGGGACCCCACCACCCCGCTCCGCCCCATGGCGGACCGCAAGTTCATCCAGATCGACCGCGACAACTTCAACGACGTCATGGCCCGTATCGCCCCCGGCCTGAAATTGAAGGTCGACAACACGCTGGCCGGGGACGGCAGCCAGATGGCGGTCGACCTCAAGTTCAACAGCATCGACGATTTCGAGCCCGGACGCGTGGTGGAGCAGGTCCCCGCGCTGAAGGCGCTCATGGAGACCCGCAACAAGCTGCGGGACCTCATGAGCAAGGTGGACCGCTCGGAAGAGCTCGAGACGCTGCTGGAACAGGTGCTGAAGAACGAGGGAGAGCTGAAATCCCTGAGTGGCCAGCTTGGCCTGACGAAGGAGGGCTAAGCCATGTCCGACGCCTTGAAGACGTCCGCCGCCCCAGTCACGACGGAGGCGCCCGCCAATTTGCTGGAGCAGGTCCTGTCCGCCACCAAGCAGACCGAGCCGGATCACGCGCAAGACCTGGTGCAGAACCTGGTCAAACAGGCGCTGGACGGCACCGTCACCTTCGACCGCAACCTCACCCGCACCTTCGCCCGCGCGATCGAGGCGATCGACCGCAAGATGAGCACCCAGCTCAACGCCATCATGCACAGCGAGAAGTTCACCAAGCTCGAAGGCTCCTGGCGCGGCCTGCACTACCTGGTCATGAACAGCGAGACCGGGACCAGCCTCAAGATCCGTATGCTGAACGTGAGCAAGCGGGAGCTGAACAAGGACCTGACCAAGGCGGTCGAGTTCGATCAGAGCGGCCTGTTCAAGAAGATCTACGAGAACGAGTTCGGCACCCCCGGTGGCGAGCCCTACGGCGCCCTGGTCGGTGACTACGAATGGACCAACCACCCCGACGATATCGAGACGTTGCGCCTCATTTCCAACGTCTCCGCCGCCTCGTTCGCCCCGTTCCTGTCGGCCGCCGGCGCCGGGATGTTCGGCTTCAACGACTGGACGGATCTGTCGAAGCCGCGCGACCTCGCGAAAATCTTCGACACCGCCGAATATATGAAGTGGCGCTCGTTCCGGGACAGCGAGGACAGCCGCTTCGTCTCCCTCGTCATGCCCCGCGTCATCGCCCGCGTGCCCTACGGCGCCGCCACCAAGCCGATCGACGAGTTTGGCTTCGAGGAAGCGCCCTATGACGAGACCGGCGCCGCCAAGCCCATGGGCCATGACGATTATTGCTGGATGAACGCCGCCTTCGTCATGGGCGCCCGCATGACCGACGCCTTCGCCAAATACGGCTTCTGCACCATGATCCGCGGTGCCGAGGGCGGCGGCAAGGTCGAGAACCTGCCCACCCATCTGTTCACCACCGATGACGGCGACACCGACGGCAAGTGCCCGACCGAGATCGCCATCACCGACCGGCGTGAGTTCGAATTGTCCAACCTGGGCTTCTTGCCGCTCAGCCACTACAAGAACACCGACTACGCCGTGTTCTTCGGCGGCCAGTCCTGCCAAAAGGCCAAGAAGTATGACCGCCCGGAAGCGACCGCCAACGCCGCCATCTCCGCCCGCCTCCCCTACATCATGGCCAGCTCCCGCTTCGCGCATTACTTGAAGGTGATGGCGCGGGACAAGATCGGCTCCTTCATGGAGGCGTCCGACTGCGAGAAATGGCTGAACCGCTGGATCGGCAACTACGTCAACGCCAATGACGCCGCCGGGGCCGAGGCCAAGGCCAAGTTCCCGCTGCGCGAAGCCAAGATCGAGGTGAAGGAAATCCCCGGTAAGCCCGGCTCCTACAACGCCGTCGCCTACCTCCGCCCCTGGCTGCAGATGGAGGAACTCACCACCAGCCTCCGCATGGTCGCGCGCATCCCCGCCAAATCCGCCTGACCGCCGCGCAATGGACGGGGAGGCGCCGGTCCTAGACACAAGGCACGAAGACACGCCGTTGCGGGACGCAGTGCTCTCGGGGCGGTTCTTCGGCCCGGGGCAGCAGGCCACCAGCGAGCGTCTGGCCACGCTGATCGCCGGAGAAGCGACGGCGTTCGCCTGGTTCGGCGCCCCCGCCGCCGCCATGCTACTTCAGGACCCGCACGCCCTCCGCGCCGCGATCGACCGTGACATCACCGCGATCGATGACCTCATCGCCGCCCAACTCGACGCCATCCTCCACGCGCCCCGGCTGACGCAGCTCGAGGGACGGTGGCGCGGCCTGCACTGGCTGCTCTACAGCATCGACCCCAGTGCCCGCATCCGGCTCCGCATCCTCAACCTGGGCTGGGCCGAGCTATGCCGCGACCTCGACCGCGCCGTCGAGTTCGATCAGAGCAACCTGTTCCGCCGCATCTATGAAGACGAGTTCGGCATGCCCGGCGGGGAGCCGTTCGGCCTGCTGATCGTGGACCGCGAAGTGCAGCACCGCCCCGGACCCGGCGGTGACGACGTCTCCGCCATCGCGCAATTGGCCGGCGTCGCGGCGGCGGCGTTCGTGCCGATGGTGTTCAACGCGGCCCCGGCGTTGCTGGAGGTGGACGGGTTCGCCGACCTCGCCAACACCGCCGCCCCCGCCGCGCCGATGCGGGCACCCTCCCACGCCCGCTGGCGCTCGCTCGCGTCCCGCGAAGACATGCGCTTCGTCTGCGTGACGCTGCCCCGCGTGCTGGCCCGCCCGCCCTGGCGGGACGACCCGGCGCGCCATGACGGCTTCCGCTACGCCGAATACGCCCCGGATGCGGAGTGCCGGGTCTGGATGGGCGCCGGGTATGCCTTCGCCAGCTGCGTCGCCCGCGCCTACGCCGACCACGCCTGGCCCGCCGACGTCCGCGGCACCGAGCAGGACCGGGAGGGCGGTGGCGTCGTGCCGCACCTCCCCTTGGAACCCTTCACCACCGACCCCGGCCGCACCTGGGTCCGCCCCTCGCTCGACCTCGTGCTCACCGATGCGCAGGAGCGGGAACTGGTGGAGGCCGGGCTCATGCCCCTCTGCGCCCTGCCGTTCAGCGAGGAGGCGGCCTTCAGCGCCGTCCGCAGCCTCCAGGACCCGGCCCGCCGCACGTCCGACGTCGCCAATGCCAACGCCCGCATCTCGTCGCAGATCAACTCCATGCTCTGCGTCAGCCGGTTTGCTCATTATATCAAGGTGATGGGCCGCGACATGGTGGGATCGATGTCCACCGCCGACGAGATCGAGCGCAAGCTGCAGGCCTGGCTCATGCGCTACGTCAACAGCAACGTGGTCGCCGGACGGGACGGGCGCGCCCGCCATCCGCTAAAATCCGGACGCGTTTCGGTGGCCGAACGCCCGGGCCGCCCCGGCGTGTACGGGTGCGTCATCCACCTCCAGCCCCACTTTCAGCTGGACGACCTCTCCGCCACCTTCCGCCTCGTCACCGACATCGCCGCCCCGGGGCAAGGCGCATGATCCACCAAGGAGACGACCATGAGTGACGTCAAGGAAACCGCCGGCAGCCTGTTCCACGCCGGCCGGCTCACCGATGCGGTCGCCGCCGCCGGCGCCGCGCTCAAGGCCGCCCCCACCGACCTCGGCGCCCGCGTGCTGCTGGCCGAACTGCTGCTGTTCACCGGCAATGTCGAGCGGGCGGACGTGATCCTGGACGCCGCCGCCGAC
Organism: Acetobacteraceae bacterium; assembly: GCA_965246925.1. Classification (GTDB taxonomy): domain Bacteria; phylum Pseudomonadota; class Alphaproteobacteria; order Acetobacterales; family Acetobacteraceae; genus JANPPS01. The sequence continues at coordinate 1,578,587 of OZ251994.1, forward strand.
ATGGCGCCGGACGCCGCGGTGGTGATCGCCGAGTTCCGCCAGCTGCTCCGCGCCGAACTCGCCCGGCGGCAGCTGTTCCGGGACGGGCGCGTGCCGGAGTTCCTGGGTGATCCGCCGCCCGCCTGCGCCGCGACGCTGGCCGCGCTGGTCGCCCTGCGCGCCGGGGACCCGGCGTCCGCCGCCACGAGCGCCGCCACCGCCGAAGCCGCCCGCCCGCGCACTCCCGGACAGCATGACGGCAAAGCGTTCGACGATTTCCGGGACGTGGACGACCTCTGCTGCGGCCACCTCGAAGTCCTCACCACCACCGGCAAGTATTTCTGGATCCCGACGGACCGGATCGAAAGCATCGACTTCCATCCGCCCAAGCGCCCGCGTGACCTATACTGGCGCCGCGCCAGCATGGTGGTGCAGCAGGGCCCGGACGGCGACGTCTATATCCCCGCACTCTATGCCAACGAAGACCCCACCCTGTCCGAGCCGCTGCGACTGGGCCGGGAGACGGATTGGCACGGCGAGGCCCTCGTCCGCGGCGCCGGCCAGCGCATCTTTCTCCTGGGCGATGACGCCCTCACCATCATGGAACTGACCTCGCTGGAGTTCGCGGGCGTCCATCCGGCATGAGCGGACGCCTCCGCCGCCCGCCACCCCGGGCGCAACTTCCGCTGCTGGACCGCCTGATCGATAACGAGCCCGAGCGCGCGCAGGACCTGCCGATGTCCGCCGCCGAGGCCATGGCCGCGCTCCGCGCCTCCGTTCGCCGCGACCTCGAGATGCTGCTCAACTCCCGCCGGCGCTTCCACTCCTGGCCCGCCGGCTACACGGAACTCGCCCAATCCCCGCTCGGCTACGGCATCCCCGACTGCACCGCCGGCAGCTTCAACGAGCAAAAGGAGCGGGAGGCGCTGCGCGAAGAAATCGAAAACACCATCCGGCGATTCGAGCCCCGCTTCGCCACCGTCAAAGTCATCCTCGCCGACACGGACCAGAAGCTCGGCGGCACCCTCCGCCTCCGGGTCGAGGCGCTGATGCACGCCGAGCCCGCCCCCGAGAACGTCTCGTTCGACACCATGGTGGACGCCATGACCGCCGGCGTCGTGGTCCAGACGCTGGAGCGGGACTGATGTCCGACAACCTGCTGCCGTTTTATAACCGGGAGCTGAACGCCCTCCGCACCCTGGCCGCCGAGTTCGCCGACGCCAACCCCAAGATCGCCGGGCGCCTCCGCCTCACGGCCGATGCCGTCGATGACCCGCACGTCGCCCGCCTGCTGGAGGGCGTGGCCTTCCTCGGCGCCCGCGTGCAGCACCGCCTGGACGATGATTTCCCCGAACTCACGGACGCGCTGCTCAGCACGCTGTATCCGCACTACCTGGCGCCCGTGCCGTCCTGCGCCATCGCCCAGTTCAACCCCATGCCGGATCAGCAGGGGCCCGTCCGCGTCAAGACCGGGCGCGCCATGGATACCGAGCCGGTGCGCGGCAATCCCTGCACCTACCGCACGACCAGCCCCGTCACCATCTGGCCCGTCGTGATCGAGGCCGCGCGCCTCTCCGGCCTGCCGCTCGCCGCACCCAACAATCCCCAGGCCGTCGCCACGGACGGCAGCCGGGCCGTCAGCGTGCTGCGCCTCACGCTCCGCTGCACGGCGCCCGGCATGACGCTCACGACGCTCGGGCTCGACCAGCTGCGCATCTTTCTCCGCGCCGCCCCAAACGTATCGTTACCCCTCTATGAGCTGCTCTGCGCCCACGTGCTGTCGGTCGCACTCTCGGACGGGCCGAATGACCCGGCGCCCACCATCCTGCCCGCAACCTGCATCAGCCCAACCGGCTTCTCCCCAGACGAGGCCCTGCTGCCCTGGCCCGCCCGCAGCTTCACCGGCTTCCGCCTGCTCACGGAATACTTCGCCTTCTCGGAAAAATTCCGCTTCATCGACCTGAACGCCCTCGACGCCAAAACCCTGGTCGACGCCGGCACTACGATGGACGTGTTCATCTACCTCGGACGCAGTGTCCCGGAACTCGAGCGCACGATCGACGCCACCAGCTTCGCCCTCGGCTGCACGCCCATCGTGAACCTGTTCCCGCGTGAGACGGAACCGGTGAAGCTCGATCACCTCGCCACCGAATACCGCCTCGAACCAAACAGCCGCCACTCCGGCGCGCTCGAAATCTGGAGCGTGGAAAGCGTGCGGGAGGGTAAGCCGGACGGTCAAACCCGGCCCTGGGCGCCGTTCTACCGCACCACACCGGGCCTCGGGGAAAAGGCCGGCGAGACCCCGATCGGCTTCTATAGCATCACGCGCCGCGGCTGCCCCACGCTACCCGGTAGCGACGTGATCTTGGGGCCCTACGAGCCGGATTTCGTGCCGGACCGGGACGCATCGACCGTGCTGTCCGTCAACACGCTCTGCACCAACCGTGACCTGCCGTCCGACCTGCCCTTCGGCGGCGGCCACCCCAGGCTGTCCTTGCTGGAGGGCGGCAACACCATGGGCCCGGTCTTTTGCCTCACGGCCCCCACCCCCACCCTACGCCCACCGGTGCGCGAGCCTGGGTTCTGGCGGCTCGTGTCCCACCTCTCGCTCGGCCACCTCTCGGTCGTCGGCGGGGAGGAGGGGGCGGTCGCGCTGAAAGAAGTCCTGCGTCTATATGACCTCCGCCAGACCGCGGAAACGCAGGCCGCGATCGAGGGACTGCTCGGCGTCTCCTCCCGCCCCGGTACCGCCCGCGTGCCCGGCGGACGCGCCGGCGCGTTCTGCCGCGGGCTGGATGTCACGCTCGAGTTCGATGCCCGCGCCTGGCAGGGCGGCGGACTGTTCCTGCTGGCCTCCGTGCTGGACCGGTTCCTGGCGCTACATGCCACCGTCAACGCCTTCGTCCGCACCAGCTGCGTACTCCGCGGCCGCCCCGGCCGCGTCGCCTCCTGGCCCGCCCGTGCCGGGGCACGGCCCCTTCTTTGAACAGCCGCACGGCCCCTTCTTTGAACAGCCGCACGGCCCCTTCTTTGAACAGCCGCACGGCCCCTTCTTTGAACAGCCGCACGGCCGCTTCTTCGAAAATGCCCGCGGGGCCCCTGTTGTGACCCCCCTCGCCCGCCTGCGGAAGGAGCCGCGGCGCTTCGGCTTCGACGCCGCCATCCGCCTGCTGCAGCATGAGGCCAGGAGCCGGGACCCCGCCGGCGTGCTGCGCTTCCGCTCGGTCCCAAGCCTCGCCCAGCCGTCGGCCGACGTCACCATCGTGACCGTGGGACCGCTCCCCGCGGTCACCACCTCCATCATGGGCATGACCGGCGCGACCGGCGTGCTGCCGCGCGGCTATTCCGAGGTGCTGGGCGCCACGCTCCGCAACCGTTCCCGCGCCCTGCATGACTTCATGGACATGCTGTCGCACCGCATGGTCGGCCACTTCGCCGCCGCCGGCAGTAAATATCGCCTGCACCGCTCCATGGACCTGCTGCGCTACGGCCCGGCACCCGCCAAGGACCCGGTCACCGGCGTGCTGCTGGCGCTCACGGGCTATGCCACCGGCGGCATGGCGGACCGGCTGGAGGCCGGCACCGACCCCCTGCTGCACTACGCCGGGTTCTTCGCCACCCGCCCCCGCTCGGCCGACCGGCTCGAGGCGCTGGTGTCCGACTGGTGCGGCCGCCCGGTGCAGGTCGAGCAATTCGCCGGCGCCTGGCTCAACATCCCGCCCGACCAGCGCAGCAGCCTCGCCCGCGGCCGCCAGCCCGGCCAATTCGGCCAGCTCGGCATCAACGCCGCCATCGGCATCCGCGCCTGGGACGCCCAGGCTGGAATCGTGCTGCACATCGGCCCCCTGACCCTCCGCGCCTTCGAATCCCTCCTACCCGGCCGCCCGGAGTTCGTCCGCCTCATGTCCCTCGTCCGCGCGTTCCTGGGCCTAGAGACGAATTTCGCGATCAACCCCATCCTAGCCGCCGCCGAAATCCCCGCCCCCGACCTGAAGGGCAACGCCCAACTCGGCTGGAACACCTGGATGCCCACTCAAACCCGCCGCACCCGCGATGGCCACGAAGCGGTATTCACCGGCAACTGACGCCTAAGAAGCGAGGCGGTAAGACCGGCCCAGCAGGGAAGGACCCGCGAGCACGCCGCGTCCCCGCCGGATGAGCGCGTCCAGTCCCAAGCTCTGCCCAGCGTGGTCCAAGATAAAGAACGTCAGCGTGCCAATCAGGAAAATATACTCCCAAGGCCACTCCGCATCCACCCGATACAGCCCGATCCACAAATTCAAAGTGAACGCGATCCCCACCAGCCCGGCAAGGCGGACCCCGAAGCCCAACATCAACGCCGCGCCCATGCACGTCTCGGCCAGGAACACCGCGGGGTCCAGCAAACCGATATTCGCCAGGAACACATCCTTGGTGAGCGCCGCATGCCAGGCGAACGCCGAGTGTTCGGTAATCTGCGTCGTCCAATACTGGAACGCCCCCGCCACCGGCAGCGGCAACTTCCAGAGCGACCCCTGCAGCCACATCGTGCCGATCAGCGTCCGCAGCAGCCAAATCACCGCATGCCGCCCGGTGCGCTGCGCCGGGTCCGCTGCCCAGTTCCGCACGGCAATCACGACACACCCCGCCAGCAGCGCGGCATACAGCAGCACCAAGAAGTACTTCGGCCAGCCGATCGCGTCATGGTCCGGCGTGTCGCCGATCAGGAAATGCAGGCTGTCGAGGAAGGGGTTGGTCCGCATCGCTGGGCTCCACCGGATGTGCGCCCTATTCAGGCGGAGTGGCTTCGGGGTTACAAGGGCGCATGTTCACCCGCGGCCAGACTGCCACGACCGGGACGGTGCTGCTGGCCCTCCTAGCCTCCGCCCTGCTGCTCGCCGCAGCGCTACGGCTGGTGCCGATCCGCACGGATATGGCCGAGTTCCTGCCCGAGGGCCGTACCCCGGCCGCTCGGCTCATGCTGGACGAGCTCCGCCACGGTGCAGCGGGGGGCGTGCTGCTGATCGGGATCGAGGGCGCGCCCATCCCCGCCCTGGCGCAGACCGCCACCGCCATGGCCGCGCGCCTATCCGCCACCGGGCTGTTCCGCATCGTGGCCGGGGGCGAGGCGGCGTTGCCGTCCGAAACCGAACAGCAGGCCCTGTTCAGCCGCCGCTACCTGCTGACCGACACGCAGCTGGACGAGGCGTCCCTGCACGACGGAATGGTGAACCTGCTGCGGGCGCTGCGCAGCGCCGCCTCCCCGGCCGTGTCGCGCTATGGGTTTGCCGACCCGACGAGCGCCTACCTCACCCTGCTGCGCTCCTGGTCCGCGGCCTCCAGCGTACGTCCACTGGACGGCGCCTGGTTTGACCCGGCGCGCGACCGGGCCCTGCTGGTCGCCACCACGGACGCCGGCCCGCTCGACGCACCCGCCCAGGCGGCGGCACAGGCGGCGATCCAGGACGCGTTCCAGGCCACCGCCCCGCCGGGTGCCCGCCTGCTGCTGAGCGGCCCGCCGGTTTTCGCGTCCGCGTCGGCGGCGGCCATCAAGCGGGATGTGGAGCTGGTGTCGTCCGCCTCAGCCCTCCTGGTGCTGGGGCTGCTGGCCTGGCGGTTCCGCTCGTTGCTGGTGCTGGCGGCGATCGGGGTACCGCTCCTACTGGGCCTGGCGGCGGCGGTGCTGGTGACCGGTGCGGCGTTCCACGGCCTGCACGGCGCGGCGCTGGGCCTGGGCGCGGCCATGGCCGGCGTCGCCGTCGACTACCCGGTGCTGCTGATCGGCCACCGCAAGCGAAGCGAGCCTGCGCCGGCCACCCGGGCGCGCATCGGCCCCGCGTTCATCCTCGCCGTGCTGACGGCGGTGCTGGGGCTGGGCGGCATGGTGCTGTCGGGCCTACCGGGGCTGATGCAGCTCGGCGTCTTCTCCGCCACCGCGCTGGCGGCCACCGCGGCCGCGACCTGGTTCGTGCTGCCGCGCCTGGTGGTCGCGGCCGACCTGGCCCCGGTCGCGGCGGGGGAGGCGTGGCTGCCGCGGATCGAGCGGGCGCGGCGCCGCCGAGCATGGGGTATTCCGCCGGCCGCCGCGCTGCTCGCCGCCGGGCTGTGGCACGGCGTGCGGTGGGAGACGGATCTGGCGGCGCTGAGCCCGGTGCCGGAGGCGGCGCGGACGCTCGACACGGAACTCCGCACCGCGCTCGGCGCGGCCGACGCCGGGCAGCTGCTGATGGTCGAGGGGCCGGACGCCGAAACGGTGCTGCAGCGTCAAGAAGCGCTTCCGCTGGCCGGCCTGCAAGCCGAATACGCGGCGGCGCTGATCCCGAGCATCGCGCGGCAGGAAGCCCGCCGCGCGGCGCTTCCCTCGGTTGCCGAGCTGGCCCCGCGCCTGGCCGCCGCCATGCAGGGCCTGCCGTTCCGCCCGGATGCGTTCCAGCCCATGCTGGACACCATCGCCGCCAGCCCCAGCCCGCTCCGCCCGGAATATTTGGACGGCACCGCGCTCGGCGCCCGGCTCACGCCGCTGCTGTCCCGCGCCGGGTCCGGCTGGCGCGGCCCCGTGCTGTTCCGCGGCGCCCCGGATGGCCGGGCGCTGAGCGGGCCGGGCGCCACCTTCGTCGATATCCGGGCCGAGCTGGGCGCGATCCTGGCCGCCTATAGCTCCGGCGCCTGGCGCTGGCTCGCGGTCTGCGCGGCGCTCGCCGGCGGAGTGCTGGCCTTTGGCTTGGACCGGCAACGCATCCCCCGCGTGACCGGCCCGGTGCTGGCCGCGGTCCTGCTCACGGCGGCGGTGCTGACGCTGTCGGGGGCGCGGCTATCGCTCGTGCATATCGTCGCGCTACAGTTGGTGGCCGGCGTGGGGTTCGACTACGCGCTGTTCTTCTCCCGTCCGCAGCTTGACGATGAGGAGCGCGCGCGCACGTTACGAACGTTGGGGACCTGTAACGCCATGACCATTCTCACCTTCGGCGCGCTGGCGTGCTGCACCACGCCGTTCCTGCACGATATCGGCCTGACCGTCGCGGTGGGCGCCGCCCTGGCGATGGCGGCGTCGTTCCTGTTTGCGGGCCCCGTGCCGGCCCGCGCATGAAACTGGCTCTGACCGGCCTCACGGCCACGAGCGCCTTGGGCCGGGGTGCCGCCGCCCACGCCACGGCGCTCCGCACCCGGCAGAGCGGCCTCACGCCCAACGATTTCGACCCGGCGATCGGCGGCTGGATCGGGCGCGTGGCCGGCCTGGAACAGCACCGCCTGCCCGACGACCTCCGCCAATACGATTGCCGTAACAACCGGCTGGCGGACATGGCGCTGCGCGCGGACGGGTTCATGGCCGTGGTGGCAAACGCGGCCCGCCGCTACGGCCCGTCCCGCATCGCCGTCGTGCTCGGCACCAGCACCTCCGGCGTGCAGGCGGCGGAGGACGCCTACCGGGACCGGGGCGCCGATGGCGCGCTACCGCCCGGATTCGATTTCCGCGGCACGCAGGACATCGCCTCCCTCGGCCACTATGTGCAGGCCGCGCTCGGGCTGGCCGGGCCGGTGATGGTGGTGAGCACGGCCTGCGCCTCCAGCGCCCGCAGCATGATGGACGCCGCCGGGCTGATCCGCGCCGGCATGTGCGACGCCGCCGTGGTGGGCGGCGCCGACACGCTATGCCGCATGACGCTGCACGGCTTCGCCTCGCTCGAGCTGATTTCGCCCACCCCCACCCGGCCCTGCGCGGCGGACCGGACCGGGATCTCCATCGGTGAGGCCGCGGGCTTCGCACTGCTGGAGCCGGACGGGGATGGGCCGTCATTGCTGGGCTGGGGGGCGTCCAGCGACGGGTACCACATGTCGTCCCCGCATCCCGAGGGCGCCGGCGCCCGCGCCGCCATGCACGGCGCGCTGACGGAAGCGGGGCTCGAGCCCGGCGCGCTCGACTACATCAACCTGCACGGCACCGGCACCCGCGCCAATGACGCCGCCGAGGACCTCGCCGTGGCCGGCATGCTGGACGGCGCGGACGTGCCGGTCAGCAGTACCAAGGGCTGGACCGGCCACACCCTAGGCGCCTGCGGCGTGCTGGAGGCGGTGATCGCGGCCGCCTGCATGCGGGAGGGCTACGCCGCCGGGTGCCTCGGCCTCGACCAGCCCGACCCGGCGTTCCGCAGCCGCGTGCTGACCCAGCACGAGGCACGCCCGGTGCGGCACGTCATGAGCAACGCGTTCGGCTTCGGCGGCACCAATTGCAGCCTGATCTTTGGGCCCGCATGAGGGTTGCCGTGCTGGCCGCGTCTGTGTGGGGCCCGGGGCTGGCTGGCTGGATGCAGGCCCGTCCGGTCTTGGCCGGGGAGGCGCCCTACGTCCCCGCCCCCATTGTGCTCCCGCCCCCCGCGGTACTGCCGCCCAACGAGCGCCGCCGCACCGGCCCCGTCGTGCGCCTGGCCCTCGCCGCGGCGTCCGACGCGGCGGCGCTGAGCGGCGTGGATCCGGCCCAGCTCTGTAGCGTGTTCGGCAGCGCCAATGGCGACGGCCCGGTGGTGGGCGGCATCCTCGAGGCGCTCACGTCAGGCCCAGGCGAGCGCCTGGTCTCCCCCACCCAATTCGGCAACTCCGTCCACAACGGCGCCGCCGGCTACTGGTCCATCGCCACCGCCGGCGCCAAGCCCGCGACGTGCCTCGGCTGTGGGGACAGCACCTGGGCCGCCGCCTTGCTCGCCGCGTGCACGGAGGTGCGCGCCGTGCGCGGCCCGGTGCTGCTGGTGGCCTACGACCATCCGTTGCCGCCACCGCTGAACGCAACCCGCCCGATCCTGGCCCCCTTCGCCGCCGCCCTGGTGCTGGCACCCGGAGGTGGCTTCGCCGCACTGGACGTGCAGTTCGAAGCCGGGGCGGCGGTGGGGGGTGAACCGCAAGACCCGGCGATGGCGGCCCTGGCGCAGGGCAACCCCGCCGCTCGGTCGCTCCGTCTGTTGCAGCATCTGGCAAGCGGCATTGCCGGCCCCTGCCACGCGCCGTATGGACCCGGGTGCCTAGCGGTGCAGGTCACATGATCATCGCCGGATTGATCCCGCATACCGGCGCTATGTGCCTGCTGGACGATGTGGAAACCTGGGACGCGGAGGGCATCGTTTGCCGGGCGGTGTCGCATCTGGACGCGCGCAACCCGCTGCGCCGCGCCGGGCGGCTTTCGGCGGTGTGCGGCGTGGAATACGCGATGCAGGCCGCCGCCCTGCACGGCGCGCTGCTGGACCAGGGGCGCGCGCAACCGGCCGGACGCGTCGCCTCCATCCGTGAGGTCTTGCTGTACACCGATTTCTTGGACGACCCGGCGCTCGGCCCGCTCCGGGTCGAGGCCTTGCTGGAACACCGGGAGCCCACCGGCCTGCTGTATCGCTTCACCGTCTCCGCCGGGCGCCCGTTATTGGAGGGCCGCGCCGCCGTGTCGCTGCCCAAATGAAGCGCGCCTTGGTCACCGGCGGCGCGAGCCCGCTCGGCCACGCCATCTGCCGCCGCCTGGCCGCGGACGGCCACCATGTCACGGTGCACGCCCACGCCAACCGCGCCGGGGCCGAGGCACTGGCGGCCGAGCTGGGCCACGCGGCGGCGCTGGTATGTGACCTGTCGGACTTCGCCGCCACCGCCACCGCCCTCGCGCCGCTGCTGGCCGAAACGCCTTTCCAAATCTTGGTCCACAACGCCGGCACCCACGAGGACGCGCCAATGGCGGGTATGAGCGAGCGGCAATGGCGCGGCGTGATCGACGTCTCGCTCAACGGCTTCTTCAACGTCTGCCAACCGTTGCTGCTGCCGATGATGGGCACCCGCTGGGGCCGCGTGATCGCGGTCTCCAGCGTCTCGGCGCTGACGGGCAACCGCGGTCAGGCCAACTACGCCGCCGCCAAGGCCGGCCTCATCGGCGCGGTAAAGTCCCTGGCCCGCGAAGTCGGCAGCCGGGGCGTCACGGCGAACACGGTAGCCCCGGGCATCATCGCCTCCCCGGCGATCGAGGGTGCCGGGCTGGACGCAAAGCGCATCGCCGACATCGTCCCCATGCGGCGGGCGGGAACGGCGGCGGAGGTGGCCGACCTGGTCGGCTTCCTATCCTCCGATCGGGCCAGCTACATCACCGGCCAGTGCATTTCCATCAATGGCGGAATGGCCTGACTGCCCCTTGAACCTCTAGGCCGCCGATGGAGCCTTACTGCTGGGCAAGTCCACGACCCACAATGAGCAAGCAAATCTAAATCTTACATCATACCCTCTAACGGCGTATCCACCCGGCACTCACGCCTCCCCGCCCGCTTCAGGCGAAGGAAGGGCTGCAAACGGAGCGAAGATGACGTCGGATGTTTGTATTCTCGGCTACGCCAGAGATTTCGTCGACGAAGCAACGAACGCGGGTCCAGATTGGGAACACCTGATCCTACTGCGTGAGTCCGGTATCAGCAAATTAGCCACAGACACCCTCAAAACCCCACCCGGTCGTTTCATGCCCGGGCGCAAGTATCTCGATGCCGGACAAGTTTACCGGCTCGCGAAAGCGCTCAAACGAAGCCGCGTCTTATTGGCCCAGAGCGAACAATCCGGCTACCAGGCCGTGCTCGCCCTGGCGGCGTCCTTCAGCAAGCAAAAGCTCTTCATCATCTTCCACGGCCACGGCTGGGCCACCAAGCGCAACCAAGCGTGCGCCGCGCTGGCCCGCCGCATGCCGTCCGTGCACTTCCTCTGCCTGTCGGAGTCGCTGCGCCACCTCGTCATCGAGCAATACCGCATCGACCCGGCCCGCGTGCACGTCACCGGCTACGGCGCCGACACCACATACTTCGAGCCGGATCCCGCCACCCAGCCCACCTGCATCGTAGCTGCCGGCACCGCATCGCGCGACTACCGGACGCTCGCCGAAGCCTGCCGCGGCCTCGACACCCCGGTAAGGATCGCCGCCGACAGCACCTGGTACCGAGAACAACTGAACGTGTCGGGCAACGACCTGCCGCCCAACGTCGAAGTCTTCAGCGCCGGCGGCTATCCCCAGCTACGCGCCCTCTACGCCACCGCGCTCTTCGTCGTCGTGCCGTTGCTGGATGTCCGCTACGCCTGCGGCTACGCCGTCATGGCCGAGGCGATGGCTATGGGCAAGGCGGTCATCGCCACACGGACCGGCAGCCCAAGTGACATGATCGCCGACGGCGTCTCCGGCCTCTACGTGCCGCCCGGCGACGCCGCCGCCCTGCGCGCGGCCATCCAGCGCCTACTAATCGACCCCGCGCTCGCCATCAGCATGGGGCAGGAGGGCCGCCGCCGGGCCGAACAGCAGTTCAGCCTCGATCACTACGTGAACCGCCTGCGCAACGTCATCCAAGCGTAACGTCATCCAAGCGTAACGTCACCCACCGCCCCACCGCCAGCCCGCATATCGCCAACCCGCCCGGAATGGCATAAGCCGCCCACCAAACACCCGGGGGTTCCATGGAGTACGAGCGGCATTTCAAGTTCCTGATCTGCGCGCCCTCGTTCAACGACGCCGATCTCGACTGGCTCCGCCTCCAGCAGATCGTGCATGAGACGCAGCGGCTAGGCTTTACCGTGCTCGTCGCCCGCAGCACCGAGGACGCGGAGCTCGCCATCCAGACCGACGCCGCCATCGGCTGCATGGTCGTGGACTGGGGCAAGCGCGGCATGTTGGGCAAACCCGCGAGCCTGATCGCCCTCGTGCGCCGCCGCGGCCTCGAAATGCCCATCATCCTCATGCTCCGCCGCAAACGGCTGGAGGACGTGCCGGTCGAGGTGCTGAACCACACCGACGGCACCATGTTCCTGTCCGAGGAGACGCCGGAGTTCATCGCCCGCAACCTCGTGAGCCGGCTCCGCAACTACGCCGCCACGCTCCGCACTCCGTTCTTCGGCGCGCTGCTGGACTATTCCGAACAGGGCAACCAGCTCTGGACCTGCCCCGGCCATAACGGCGGCATCTTCTATAGCCGGAGCCCGATCGGCCGCATCTTCGTGGAGCACCTGGGCCCGGCGATCTTCCGCGACGACCTCGACAACTCCGTCATCGAACTCGGCGACCTGCTGACGCATGAGGGCCCTGCGCTCGAGGCCGAAAAGGCGGCAGCGAAGATCTTCGGGGCCGAGCGCACCTATTTCGTGCAGAACGGCACCTCCAGCTCCAACAAAATCGTGCTGGGCGCGCTGGTGGCGCCGGGTGACCTGGTGCTGTTCGACCGCAACAACCACAAGGCCGCGCATCATGGCGCGCTCCTGCTGGGCGGCGGCGTCCCGGTCTATCTGCCCACCGATCGCAACGCCTACGGCATGGTCGGCCCGATCGACCCGGCCGCCCTGGACGAAACCCGCATCCGCGACGCTATCCGCAGCAACCCGCTGGTCACGGACCCCGGGGCCTGGCAGCGCGACCGGCCCATCCGCGTCGCCGTGATCGAGCAATGCACCTATGACGGCACGATCTATAACGCCCAGCTGATCCTCGAGCGGCTCGGCCACCTCTGCGACTACATCCTGTTCGACGAAGCCTGGGCCGGGTTCCTCAAGTTCCACCCGCTATTCACCGGGCGCTTCGCCATGGGGCTGAAAGGCCTGTCGGACACCATGCCCGGCATTTTCGCCACCCAATCCACCCACAAGCAGCTCGCAAGCTTTTCCCAGGCGTCGCAGATCCACGTCCGCGACAACCACATCAAGGGGCAGCGCCGCCGGGTCGAGGCGCGGCGGTTCAACGAAAGCTTCCTCGTGCACGCCAGCACGTCCCCGTTCTACCCGATCTTCGCCTCGCTCGACGTCGGCGCGCATATGATGAAGGGGCGGTCCGGCATGGTGCTGTGGGACGACACGATCCGCCTCGGCATCGAACTGCGCAAGAAACTGCGCATGATCCGCCGCGAGTATGACGCGAAGGAGACGGAGCCCGCGCGCCGCTGGTTCCCGGACCCCTTCGTGCCGCACACCGTGATGTGGAAGGGCCCCGACGATACCGAAGCACGCCTGGTGCCGTGGGAGGACGTGCCGACGGACGAGCTGGCGGCCAACCCAGTCTATTGGGCGCTGGACCCCGGCCAGGACTGGCACGGCTTCACCCAGGTGACGCCCGACTACGCCATGACGGACCCCAACAAGCTCACGCTGTTGTTGCCCGGGTTCGACCGGGTAACGGGCGAGTACGAGGCGCACGGCATCCCCGCGGTGCTGCTGGCCGAATACCTGCGCGAAAACCGCATCGTGCCGGAAAAGAACGACCTGCACAGCATCCTGTTCCTGCTCACGCCCGGCATCGAAAGCAGCAAGGCCGGCACGCTGCTGAGCTGGCTCGTGACCTTCAAGCGCCTGCATGACGAGAATACGCCGCTGCAGGACGTAGTGCCGAATTTTGTCAAGAAACGTCCAGCGCGCTATCACGGCGTCGGCCTCCGCGACCTCTGTGGCGAGATGCACCGCTTCTACCGCGACCAGGGCATCAGCCGCCTGCAGTATGAGCAATTCGCCGCCGAACACCTGCCGGAGCTGGTGATGACGCCGCAGGAGGCCTCGCAGATGCTGACCCGCAACAAGGTCGACTACCTGCCCATCAGCGACATCGCCGGACGGGTCGCGGCCACGCTGATGCTGGTCTATCCCCCGGGCATCGCCACCATGGTCCCCGGCGAGCGCGTGGGCCAGAACTCCGCCCCCATGATCGACTACCTGCTGGCGTTCGAGCGGCTGGAGAACACGTTCCCGGGCCTGAGCACGGAGATCCAAGGCGTCTACCGCGAAAGGCAGCCGGACGGCGGCGTGCGCTTCTTCACCTACGTCCTGTCCGAGCCGGGCAAGACACGGCTACCCAACGATGTGGACGGCTAGCCAACGTTACGCTATGGAAGGGGCGGAGGTCGAGGTGCCCCGAACCGAACGTCAAAGCTTCATACGCCAGCCGCTAACCTGGATCCTCGGCAACAATGCCAACGTGATCGTCCTGCGCGAGCTGTGCCTGCATGGTGAGGACATGTCCCGGCCGCAACTTGCCGAGCGGACCGGGCTATCTGCGTCCAGCGTGCGGGATGCCCTCGAAATGCTGGTGGACGCGCGGATAGTACGGGCGACCGGGTTTCAGAAGTCGAGGCTCTATCGTTTGCAACGGGCACACCACCTATTCCCTGCCATCGAATTGCTTTTTCGGACCGAAGGCGCCCGTTATGCTCTCATTCGCCAAGCGGTAACTTCCGTAGCCCGGTCTACGGCAGGGGTGCAGGCCGCATGGGTTTATGGAAGCGTCGCGCGGTCGGATGATCAGCCGGCCAGCGACCTGGACCTGGCTATCCTTGCCGACGAGCCGGTTGCGGCCGTGGCGGAGAAGTTTCGAAGCGCGTTGGCCGAGCACGCAGCACGGCTGGATTTTCGGCCATCCATCGTAAGCTTAACGAACGACGATGTGGCCCGCCTTGATCGTGCTGCCGATCCATTCTGGCTTAATCTGCTTCGGGATGGTTCCGCGCTTTACGGACCGCACCCTGAACTCGCGGGGAAGCGCAAGAGTGCCGTTCCGGCATGACCCGGAAAACACCGGCCAAGAGCGTCGACGCCGCCTACGCGCGGGGCCGCCTCACCACCGCACGGGACTATCTCGAAGCCGCGCGGCGAGAGGCCGGGGATCATCGAGCCGCGGGCGGCAACCCGGCGATCTCGCTCATCGTGCACGCAGCCATCGCCTTTACCGACGCGTTGACGGCAAAATACGGTAGCCGTGTCAATCAACAGGATCACGCCGGCGCAGTAACCGCCTTGCGCGACGCCCTGGCGAACCGGCTGCCGCAAGAGCAAGCGCACCGGCTTGCCCGCATCCTGGCCGAAAAGGACTCCGCGGAATACAGCCCCCGGCGGCTCCGGATCGAGGAGGCGCAGAAGCTTCTCGTCCACCTCGAAGCCTATGCCGAATGGGCCGAAGCCTTGCTGACCCCATAGGCCCCGGTGGACAGCCTCGCAAACCCTGGGGCATGGTCCACATAGGAGGGTGCGCCTAACTGGGACGCCTTCGACAAGCGGGGAAACACCATGAGCGAGGCGGTCGCGTGCGACGTGTTGGTGATGGGCGGCGGCCCGGCCGGGAGCACCGCCGCCGCCCTCCTGGCCGAAGCCGGGCGGGACGTCGTGCTGCTCGAACGCGAAACGCACCCCCGCTTCCATATCGGCGAGAGCCTGCTGCCGCGGAACCTGGCGCTGTTCGACCGCCTCGGCGTCACCGACCAGGTCCGCACCATCGGCGTGCACAAGCCCGGCGCCGAGTTCATCAGCGACGAAACCGGCCAGGCCATCGCCTTCCCGTTCCTCCAGGCGCTCGACAACACCTACCCGCACAGCTGGCAGGTCCGCCGGGCGGAACTGGACGACATCCTGTTCCGCAACGCCGCCCGCCTCGGCGCCCGCACCATGGAGCAGACCCGCGTCCGCACGGTCGATCTGGATACCCGCACCGTGGACGCGGACACCCCGGACGGGCCGGTGCGGTTCCAGCCCCGCTACATCCTGGACGCCACCGGGCGGGACGCGCTGATCGCCGGGTCACGCCAGCTCAAGCAATCCAACAAGCGCAACAGTACCGCCGCCCTCTACGCCCATTTTAGCGGCATGACCCGGCGCGCCAACACCGGCGGCTACATCACCATTCACCTCGCCGGGGACGGCTGGTTCTGGACCATCCCGCTGCAGGAGGACGTGATCAGCGTCGGCTTCGTCGGCAACCAATCCGCCTTCAAGGGCCGCCGCGGCACCCCGTCCGAGCTGTTCCATGACCGCATCCGCCGCAGCCCGACCCTGGCCGCCCGCATGACCGGGGCACAGGCCGTGTCTGCAGTCTATAGCGCCGCCAACTACTCCTACCGCTCCAGGAAAGGCTACGGCCCGAATCACATGCTGATCGGGGACGCATACGGCTTCGTGGACCCGATGTTCTCCACCGGCGTGCTGATGGCCATGACCGGCGGTGAGCGCGGCGCCGCCGTGGCCGCCGCCGCGCTGCACGACACCGCACGCGGCGAAGCCATGGCGCGGGCCGCCTGCCGCGATCTCGGCCGCGCCATGGACCGCATCGGCTGGCTGATCTACCGCATCAACGACCCGGTGCTCCGCCGCCTGTTCTTCGCCCCGCACAACACGCTTCGCATGCGCGACGGTATCGTGAACTTGCTCGCCGGCAACCTCGGCGGGGGTATCCAGGCCGAGCTGCCGGTCATAGCGTTCAAGGGCGTCTATCATTTCTGTAAGATGCTAGAACAAGCCAAAGGGAGATTGGGCATGACCGAGACCTGGGCCGGCGATCACGCCGTGGTAGCAGAATGACCCGCGCCGCTTGGCTCGGCCTCGCACTGCTGCTGTCGGCGTGCGGCACGACGGTCGCCCCCATCACCTACACCCCCACCGCCTCGATCACGCCCGGCAACGGTCAGGTCACGGTCGGGAAAGCCACCGATGACCGCCGCGACTATGACCCCACCTGGTATGGCGCTATCCGCGGCGGTTTCGGCAACCCGATCAAGACGCTCCGCGCCGACACGCCCATCGCCGACGTCGCCGCCCGCGCCTTCCGCGCCGCGCTCACCGCACGCGGGATGCTGAGCCCGTCCGCCGGGCGCTTCGACGTCCGCCTCTCCATCCTGCGGTTCGAAAGCAACCGCGTGGCCCGGCTCGAAGCCCATGCCGCCATCGACGTGACCGTGGTCGATACCAGCACCGGCCAGACCGTCTTTCGCCAACAGGCGCTGGGCGACAAGGTCTCCGGCAGCCTTCTGGCGCTCGACAACGGCGTGTTCGCCTCCACGTCGGAACTGACCAACCTCATGGCCGCCGCCATGAGCACCGCCATCGACAGGATCGTCGATGACCCCGGCTTCCGCCGCGCCGTATCCGGAGGTGCGCCCTCGGTATGAGCCCGGACGCGCTCGAGCGCACCGTCCGCCGCTACCGCACCGGGTCCCGCTTCACCCGGCACTACATCGCCTCCAAGATCAAGCGGGACCCGATCCACCGCACCGTGCTGGCCCTGGCCGCGTCCAGGACGTTCGGCGCCGTGGTGGACGTCGGCTGCGGCCGCGGGCAGGTGGGCCTTGCACTACTCGAAGCCGGGGGCGCTCGCTCCGTGCTCGGGCTGGACTGGGCCGGACGCTCGCTCGCCGACGCGGCCCGGGCCGGGCAGGGCCTGGCGTTCACGGCGCAGGCGCAGGACCTCGCCACCGACCCGGCCATCCCCGCCTGCGACACCGCCCTGCTGCTGGACATCCTGTATATCCTGCCCACCGCCCGGGCCATCGCGGTACTGACCGCCGTGGCGCACGCGGCGCGCAGCCTGGTGCTGGTCCGCACCCTCGACCCCGGCCTCGGCTGGCGCAGCCGGCTGCACCTGGTGATGGAGCGGCTGGGCCGACCCGTCTGGCCCCACTCCGGCGCAGTCGTCGCCCCCATGCCCGTCCCGGCGCTGGCGGCCGTGCTGGAGCGTGAGGGCTTCGCCGTGGTGGTCGAGCCGTGCTGGGCCGGTACCCCGTTCGCCAACGTCCTCCTGACGGCGCGCCGGTGAAGCGCCGTGTGTTCCTGGCCGCGCTATGGCCGGCGCTGGCCGTGGCACAGGAGCCGGACCCGGCCCCCGCCGCCCCGTTCATCGACCGCACCGGACGCGAACTCGGCGCCCTCATCGCCGCCAACCCCGACCCGGCGCAACTCCGCACCCAGCTACAGCCCTTCCTCGACCGCGTCGTGGATATCGAGGGCCTGGGCCGCTTCAGCATCGGCCGCTACTGGCAAACCGCAACCGCAGCGCAGCGCACCGAGTACCTCACGCTGTTCCGCCTGGCGATCACCAAGGTCGTCGCCTCCCGCCTCGGCGCCGCCACGTCAGGCGTGTCTCAGGCCCAGATCGGCCGGCCCGAGTTCCGGGACGGCGTGATCCAGGTGCCTACCCTCGTCGAACGCCCCAACAACCGCCCCAACCGCATCGTCTGGTGGCTCACCCCGTCCGCCGGCACCTACAAGGTGGTGGACGTCACCGCCGAAGGCATCTCGCTTCGCCTAACCCAGCGTAGCGACTACACGGCCTTTCTGAACCAGCACGGCGGCGACCTCGGCGCCCTGATCGAAGCCCTCCGGGCCCAGCTCAGCTAATCACCGCCGGGCCATGACGATCGTGGTGCACGCACTCTCCAACTTGGCCATCTCCCGCGCCGGCGCCATCTGAACCACCAATCGCCGGTCGTCCCCGCGGATCACCGGGCAATACGGGTCCGGCTGATCCAGCACGTCCAGCAACCGCCGCCGCCCGGCGCACCCGCCATGGCACGCCGCCACATGCGCACACGGTACGCAGGCGGCGGGCAGGGACCGGGCGTCGATGAACGGCTGCGTCTCCGTGATCTCGCCGCCGAGCCCTAGCAGCACGTCCAGCGGCGCGCCGCCGCCCGGCCAATAGACGCAGGGCTGCACCGTGGCGCGGGGCGTGACCCGCACCGTCGCCTTGCCGCAGCCCCCGGCCCGCGGCGGCAGGCCCGCCATGGCGCGCACCAGCGGCTCGCCGATCGCCACCACGTCCGTTCGCGCGAACAACGCCGCGAACCCGTCCCAATACTCCTCATACGTCAGCGCGAACGTATCGGTCTGCACCGCCTGATACACATTGAGCCGCAGCGGCGCGTCGAACGCCGCCGCGACCTCGGCGATATCGGCCAGCCGGTCATAGTTGCTGCGCATCATCACCGCGATGATGGTGACGCCCACGCCAAGCCTGCGGCAGCGCGCGGCCTGGGTCTGGATCAGGTTCCAGTTGCCCGCTCCCCGCTGCGCGTCCTGCTCCTCCCGCGTCGCGTAATCGAGCGAGAACTCCACCTCGCTGAACGCCCGCACGTCCTCGTCTTCCAGCACTTCGATCGAGTGGCCGTTGGACGTGATGGTGAGCTTCACCGGCTGCGTCCGCAGATACGCCAGCAGCTGCGGGAACTCCGGATGCATCCCGTTCTCGCCCGTGCCGAGGTTCACCGACCGCACCGGCAGCCGCTGCATCACGCTCTGCACCTGCGCCAGGCTCAGCCGGTCGGTCCGCGTGGGATCGCGGTAGCAGAACGAGCAGGCGAGGTTGCATTCGTTGGTAAGCCCCAAGCCCAACGAGAATGCCCCCGTAGAGACTTGCGTGGCCAAAACCGGCAACCCGTCCATGACCCTATCTCCCACTCACAGCGCCGTGATAGACGCAGTCATGCAGCCTGACCAGGACCCCACGCGGTGGGACGCGTTCGTCGCCGGCTATGAACGCGTGTTCGAGCCGCTGACCAACGCCTTCGCCGCCCAGGCCCTGGCCGCGCTGGCGCCGCTCGGGGGCATGGACCTGCTGGACCTGGGCGCCGGCACCGGGGGCGCGGCATTGCTGGCGGCCCAGGCCGGCGCCTGCGTCACCGCGGTGGACGGCTCGCCCGCCATGGTCGCCCGCATCGCCGCCCGCATCGCCGCCCGCACCGCCGGACTGGCCGTCACGGCGCTGCAGCAGGACGGCATGGCGCTGGACATGCACGCCCAGTTCGACCGCGCCCTGTCCTGCTTCGGCGTCGTCCTCTTCCCCGACCCGGCGCGCGGCATGGCCGCCCTTCACCGCGCCCTCCGCCCCGGCGGACGCGCGGCCGTCGTCACCTGGACCGAGCCGCACCGCTACGCCCTGGCCGCCCGCCTGCGGGAAGCCACCATCGCCACGATGGGTGAGCCGCCAGCGGGCGAACTCCCCGCCCAACTCCGCTTCACCGACCCAGCCATCTTCGCGTCCTTGCTGGAGCAGGCCGGCTTCGCCGATATCCATGTCGAGCGTCTCGAAGCCACGCTGCACCACCCATCCGCCGCCGGTCTCGCCGCCTCCCTCGCTTTCGCCCCCGGCATGACCGCCACGCTGGACGCCCTAGGCCCGCACCGGCCCGCGGTCTTGCACGCATTCACCGCCGCCTTGGAGCGGGATTTCGGCCAGGGTCCGGTATCGCTTGGCGCAGTGGCGCACGTGGCCGTGGGGCGGCGGCTAGCAATCTGAACGCGTAGCGCTAGAAAGCCCTCTCCCGCCAGCGGGCGAGGGAGCAAACAAGGAATAACGATGACCCTAACCCGACGCGTCCTCACCGCCACCCTCGCCGCCCTTCCCGCCGCCCTCCCACGCGCCGTCCACGCCCAGCCGGCCGTGCTGGCCTTCACCGCCATCCCGGACCAGGACGAGAGCCGCCTGGTCGAGCGTTTCGGCCGCGTCGCCACCTACCTCCAAGACACGCTCGGCGTCGCCACCCGCTACGTGCCGGTCAAATCCTACCCGGCCGCCGTCACCGCCTTCACCAACGACCAGGTGCAGCTCGCCTGGTTCGGCGGCTTCACCGGCGTCCAGGCCCGCCGCGCGGTCCCGGGCTCCCAAGCCATCGCGCAGGGTGTCGAGGATACCGCCTTCAAGAGCTTCTTCATCGCCCACGCCGGCACCGGGCTCGCCAAATCGGCCGATTTCCCCGCAGGGATCGCCGGGCGCAGCTTCACCTTCGGCGCCCGCGCCTCCACCTCCGGACGCGTCATGCCGGAGTTCTACATCCGCAAGCAGTTCAGCCAGGCGCCTGAGAAAGTGTTCTCCCGCGTCGGCTTCTCCGGTGACCACACCAAGACGCTGCAGCTGGTGCAGTCCGGCGCCTACGAGGCGGGTGCGATGGACTACACCGTGTTCGACCTCGAAACCAAGGCCGGGCGCGTGGACTCGGCGCAGGTGTCGGTCATCTGGGAAACCCCGCCCTTCCCCGACTATAACTGGACCGTCCGCGGCGACGTGGACGCCCGGTTCGGCGCCGGCTTCACCGCCCGCCTGCGCGCCGCGCTGATCGCCTGCCAAGACCCCGCCATCCTGCAGCCCTTCGGCCGCACCGGCTTTATACCCGCCACCAACGCCCAATACGACCCGGTGGAACAGGTCGCCATCGCCGCGGACATGCTGAATTGAACGCACGTCGAAGAACGCGTTGGGGAACCCGTAGGGCGGGTAAGCGCAGCGCGATCCACCACCCGCTGCCGTAGATGCTGCTGACGCTGCGCAATGAAACCGCCGGGTTTGCCGGGCACCCGGTCCTGCACGGCATCGGCCTCGACATCCGGGCGGGCGAGCGGATCGCCGTCATGGGCCGCTCCGGCGTCGGCAAATCCACGCTGCTGCAGCTGATCTACACCCGCCTCAGCAGCCAAGCCGCGCTGGTGCCGCAGGCGGCGGCGCTGGTGGGGCCGCTCAGCGTGTTCCACAACGTCTATATGGGCCGCCTCGACCGGCACTCCGCCTGGCGCAACCTCCGCATGCTCGCCTGGCCGGCCCGGGCGGAGCTGGACGCGGTGAGGCACGTGCTGGACAGCGTCGGCCTCGCCGGCAAGCTGCGCGCCCCGGCCGCCACCCTGTCCGGCGGGCAGCAACAGCGCGTCTCCGTCGCCCGCGCCCTGTATAACGGACGCCCCGTGGTGATCGGTGACGAACCCGTCTCCGCCCTCGACCGGCAGCAGGGCGCGGCCGTGCTGCGGCGCATGGCGGACACGCACCCCACCATGATCCTGGCGCTGCACGACATCGGCCTCGCCCTCGAATACGCCGGCCGGGTCATCATGCTGGACGCCGGACGTATCGCGCTAGACCGCCCGGCCGCCTCGCTCCGCGACACGGACCTGCTGCCCTTCTATGCTTAGCTACGGCCGGGTCAGCCTCGCCTTCCTCGCCGCCGGCCTGCTCGCCCTCATGGCCGCAGACCTCGGCGTCACCGTCCTGCATCCCGGCGCCGAACTGGCCCGGCTGCTGGCGGGCACCTTGCGCCCGGACCTGCTGGCCGTGGGCGCCAGGGGCGTGGCGCTCACCATCGCCTTCGCCGTGCTGGGCGTCTCCGCCGGCGCCCTGGCCGGCTTCGCGCTATCGCTCGTCTTCCACCGCGTCCGCTATCTCTGCGCCGCCCTCCGCTCGGTGCACGAGCTGTTTTGGGCCCTGTTGCTCATGCAGGTGCTGGGCCCGTCCCCCGCGGCGGGCCTCCTCGCCATCGCCATCCCCTATGCCGGCATCTTCGCCAAGGTGTTCGCCGAAATGATCGAGGAGGCGGACCTCGCCGCCGACCGCGTGCTGCCGCCGGGCACGGGGCTCCTGTCCCGCTTCGCCTACGCCCGCGCCCCCATCCTGGCCCGCCCGATCGGCAACTACCTGCTCTACCGCCTCGAATGCGGCCTCCGCTCCACCCTCGTCCTCGGCTTCATCGGCCTGCCCACCATGGGGTTCGAGCTCGAATCCTACTTCCGTCAGGGCCATTATGCCGAGGCCGCTGGCTTCGTCCTCGTGTTCTACGCCCTGATCGGCACCCGCCGGCTCTGGGCACGCCCGGTGACGCTGCCGTTCCTCTGGCTCGGCTCGGCCGCGGCCCTGGCCTGGCTCGCCCCCCCGGTGCTGGGCGGCTCCGTCTGGACGGCCCTGGGCCGCTTCCTGGGCCATGACATCGTGCCCCGCCCGTTCCGCGGCGGCGGCGAGTTCTGGCCCTGGCTCTGGGCGATTCTGCGCGACCAGGCCCTGCCCGGCGTCATCAACACCCTGATCGTCTCGCAGCTCGCCATGATCGGCATGGCGCTGCTTGGCCTCCTGCTGTTTCCGCTCGTCGCCGCCCGCTTCACCGGACAAATCGGCCGCCCGCTCGGCCGCGTGCTGCTGGTCGTGCTGCGCTCCACCCCGGAATACATGGCAGCGTATGTCCTGCTACAGCTGCTCGGCCCCTCGATGCTCCCGGCCGTCATCGCGCTCGCCGTCCACAACGGCGGCGTGCTGGCCTTCCTCATGGGCCGCCAGGCCGACGACGTCGCGCTCCGCCCCGACGCCCCGCGCGGCCTAGACCTCTACAGCTGGGAGATCCTGCCCCGCCTCTACGGCCAGTTCCTCGCCTACGCGCTATACCGCTGGGAGATCATCGTCCGCGAAAGCGCCATCTTCGGCATCCTCGGCGTCCGCACCCTCGGCTTCCACGTGGACGCCGCCATCCAGGAACTGCACCTGGACACGGCCCTCATCCTCATCATCGTCACCGGCGCCCTCTCGATCGCCATCGACACCACCAGCCGCACCCTCCGCCGCCGCCTCCGCGCCATAGTATAACGCGCCGCCGCCTGATGGAGGCGGACGGCGATGAGGAGCGCTTGACCGCCTTCCGCCGCCTGGTCGCCATCGCCGGGGAGATGAGGCGCTCCCCTAAGACGCTTGACAAGCTCTGCATGAGATCGCCCGCGACCTCAACGTCAACGCTCAGAACGCAGCTGGCGCCACAGACGCCGCACCCCCACCACCCTGGCCGAACTCCGCGCCCGCGCCGCCGCCCTTCCCCCTCTCCCTCCGGGAGAGGGCCGGGGTGAGGGAAACAACCAGAACAGTCTCGAACCCGTGAGTCCCGAGCCCGTCGAAGGACGGCACAACAAGCCCACCCTTCCGCCAGAACAGAACCCCGTAGCGCGAACCTCCACTCACCACCACCGGAACGAACCAAAGCTGGAATGATCCGCTACACATCGCGGCCTCCCAGCCCCCCTCTTCATCACCCGGACAAACGCCGCGCCGCCCTATGGCGATGAATGACGGACCCGCCGGCTCTGCAGTACCACGACCAGCAACAGGAACAAGCCCCGCACCACCGATTGCCAATACGCGGACAGGCTGATCCAGCCGCGCCCGTTCTCGAAATTCAGGATGTTCAGGATCAACCCCAGCAGCAACGCACCAATCAGCGTCGCCAGCACCGACCCCTCACCCCCCGTCAGCAGCGTGCCCCCGACCACCACGGCGGAGATGGCGAACAGCTCCCACCCCACCCCCTCCACCGGCTGCCCGGCGCCGAACTGCGCCGCCAGGATCACGCCCGCCAGCCCGGCCAGCAGCCCGCTGCCGGCATAGACCAGCCATTGGGTCCCGGCAGCCGGCAAACCCATCAACCGGCTCGCATCCTCATTGCCGCCCACCGCCAGCACCGTCCGGCCAAAGCCGGTGAACATCAGCAGCACGCCCCCCACGCCATACGCCGCCAGCGCTATCCAGCCCGGCACCGGCAACGCCGCCCAATCCCCCTGGCCGATCTCGGTGAACAGCGTCTCATACGACACCGGCACGGACTGATTGCCCGCCAGCAGCAACGCCGTGCCGCGCGCCGCCAGCATCGTGGCCAGCGTCGTGATGAACGGCGCCAAGCCCAGCCCCACGATGACGGCGCCGTTCACGAGACCCACCCCCAGCCCCGCCGCGAGCCCCGCCACCAATCCCGCCACCCAGCCATACGGGGACGCCAGCGCCGCCGCCACGCTGGCCAACGCCGCCACCGCGCCCACCGACAGATCGATCCCGCCCAGCATGATCACGAACGCCATCCCGAGCGAAACCAAGGCGAACATGGCATTATACCGCAGGAAACTGCTGACGTTGAATAGGCTGAGGAAATGCTCGTACCGTAGCGCGCCGAGTGAAATCAGCAACGCCAGCGCCACCGCCACGCCCAGCCGGGACAGCGCCAGCCGGCTCACCGGCGCCACCGTTGCAGGCTCACGGCCAGCACGATCAACCCCGCCTTCAGCACCATCGCCGCACTGTCCGGCACACCCAATGAAAGCAGCATATACCGCAACAGTTGGATGATCAGCGCCCCGGTCAGCGTATTCAGCACCGACGCCTGCCCCCCGCTCAACAGCGTGCCGCCCACCGCCACCGCTGCAATCGCGTCCAGCTCCATCCCCTGGCCCACCGTATTGGCGTCGGACGCCGAGTTGATGGCGATCACGATCAGCCCCGCCAGCCCGGCACACAGCCCGCTAATGGCGTACACACCCCGCTTCACCCCGCCCACGCCGACCCCGGCCAGGTACGCCGCCCGCTCGTTGCCGCCCACCGCCAAGACATGCCGTCCGAAGATCGTCCGCGCCATCATCCACGCCGCCCCGGCCATGATCGCCAGCATTAGCCACGCCTGCACCGGCACGCCCAGGACCCGGCCCAGCCCCACGGCCTGGAACGCCGGGTTCTGGAAAATCTGCACCCGCCCATCCGTCGCCACCTGCGCCAGCCCGCGCCCGGCGATGAATAGGATCAGCGTCGCAATGAACGGCTGCAACCGGAACCGCGTCACCAGCCAGCCATTCCCCCACCCCAGCAGGCCCGCGAGCCCCACCGGCACGATGAAGGCGAGCGGCACCAGCACCGAGGCCGGCCCCGCCACGACCTGCCCGCCAAAGATCGGCGGCGCCGCCGCCGCGGCCACCGCCATCAAGGACCCCACCGACAGATCGATCCCGCCCGTGGCAATCACCAGCGTCATGCCCACCGCCACGATCACCGTCGCCGCGACCTGGGTCAGGTTGAGGCTCAGCGTCTGCCAGGCCAGGAAATGCGGCGTGATCGCGGCGTTCAGCAGCAACAGCAACCCCAGCGCAGCCAGCGGCGCCTGCTTCAAGCGTCTTGCGCCATGGCATGCAGCACCGCGCCGGACGTGAGCGCCGCGCCGGCCAGCTCCGCCACCACCCGGCCCTCCCGCATCACGTAGGCGCGGTCCGCGCCCTCGGTGATCTCCTCCAGCTCGGAAGAGATCAGCAGCACCGCGAGTCCTTGCCCGGCCAGCGTGCGGATGACGGCCTGCAGCTCCGCCTTCGCCCCCACATCGATGCCCCGCGTCGGCTCGTCCAGGATCAACAGGCGCGGCTGCATGCATAGCCACCGCGCCAGCAGGACCTTCTGCTGGTTCCCGCCCGATAGCTGCCGGATCGGCTGGCCAGGCCCGGCCAACCGTATGCCGAGCCGGCTGATGAAATCGTCCACCACCCGCGCCTGCGCCGCCCGGTCCACGACGCCGCCCCTGCTGAGCGCCGGCAGCAAGGCCAGCGTCAGGTTCTCCCGCACCGAAAGGTCCGGGATGATGCCCTCGAGCTTCCGGTCCTCCGTCACATAGCCGATCCCGGCGGCGATCGCGTCGCGCGGCCCGGACGGCCGGTAGGCGGCGCCGCCCACCTGCATCGTGCCCTGGGCCGACGGGGCGGCGCCGGCAATCACCTGCGCCGTCTCGGTCCGGCCCGCGCCTAGCAGCCCGGCCAGGCCCACGATCTCGCCAGACCCAACCTGCAAGCTCGCGTCCAGCACCCTTGGTGGCGCCGCCAGGCCTTGCACGCCGAGCATGACCGCACCCTCGGCACCGGCCTTCTGGCCAAAGCCGGTCGCGCCTTGCCGCTCTACCGACCCGGCGTCCCGCCCCAGCATGTGGCCGATCAGCGCCGGCTTCGACAGCTCCGCCATGGCGGCCACCGCCACCGTCCGCCCGTCCCGCATGATGGTCACGCGGTCACACACGGCATACAGCTCATCCAGCTTGTGGCTCACGAACACCACCGACACGCCATCCGCCCGCAACTGCCGGATCACGCCGAACAGCACGGCCGTCTCACGCTCGGTCAAGGACGATGTCGGCTCGTCCATGATCAGCAACCGGGCCTGGAAGCCGAGCGCCCGGGCGATGGCCACCATCTGCTGCGTGGCGGTCGGGTAGCGCAGAAGCGGCTGCCGCACGTCGATCGTGACGCCGAACCGGCCCAGCAACGCCGCCGCCTCCCGGTGCATCGCCGGCCAGTCCAATAGGCCGAAGCGCCGCCGGGTCCGCCCGAGCATGATGTTCTCCGTCACCGAGCGGAGGCCGACCAGGTTGATCTCTTGGTAGATCGTGCTGATCCCCGCCGCCTGCGCCGCTTGCGGGCTCGCGACCTCGAACGGGACACCGCCAAACGTGACCGCTCCGCCATCCCTGCGATGATAGCCGGTCAGCACCTTGATCAGCGTGGATTTACCGGCGCCGTTCTGGCCGATCAGCGCATGCACCTCACCAGGCGCCACCTCGAACGACGCCTCAATCAGCGCCGGCACCGCCCCGAACCGCTTACTGATGCCGTCCATGGCCAGCAACGCCTGGCCGTTTGGTGGAATGCCGCTTGGCATTCCACCATCGAAAAGCACCGTCAGAACGCCTGGGACATCAGCTGCGCCGCGTTGCTGGCCTCGAAGAACTGATCCTCGTTCACGATCTTGGACGGCACCGCCTGCCCGGCCAGATGCTTGGCCGCGGTATCGAACGCGACGGGGCCGAAATCAGGGCTGCATTGGCAGATCGCACCGATCTTGCCGTCGACGATCGCCTGCACCCCCTCCTTGCTGCCATCGATGCAGCAGATCAGCAAATCCTTGCCCGGCACCCGCCCCGCCGCCTGCGCCGCCGCGATGGCACCCAGCGCCATCTCGTCGTTATGCGCGTAGATCGCGGTCGCATCCGGATGCGCTTGCAGCAGCGTCTGCGCCACCTGCCGGCCTGCATCCCGGGTGAAGTCACCGGACTGGCTCGCCAGCAGCACCATGCCGGGATGCGATTTCAGCGCCGTGTCGAAGCCGCGCTTGCGGTCATTGGCCGGGGACGCTCCGACGCTGCCCTCGAGCTCGATGATCTTGGCATTGCCGCCGCTTTGCTTGGCCAGCCAATCCGCCACCCGTTGCCCCTCCTGCACGAAGTCGGAGCCGATGAACGTCAGGTAATCATCTCCGGGCTTGGCGAGGGTGGGGTCCACACTACGGTCGATCAGGATGACCGGAATGCCCGCCTTCTTGGCGGCGCGCACGGCGGGGATCAGCGGACGCTCCTCCCGCGGCACGAGGAAGATCAGGGCCACACCCTGCGCGATCATGCTGTTCACATCCGAGACCTGCTTGGCCGCAGACGACCCAGCGTCGGTATAGACCATCGTCCAGCCGCGCTTCTTCGCCTCCGCCTGCATGGACGCGGTCTCCGCCAGGCGCCAATTGTTGTTGCTCTCGCTCTGCGCAAAGCCGATCTTCGGCGCAGATTGGCCCAGGGCAGGCCGGAACAGCCCGGCGGCGGCCAGCCCGGCGCTGGCGGAAATGAGGGTGCGGCGGCGCATGGCGATCTCCCGTAGGTGCCCGGTCTATGCCGGTGCTTTGACGACGCGGCGATCCTGAGATCGGCACCCCTGCGAAGTCAAGCGACGCCGTTATGACAGGGTTTCGAGCCGGTCCAGCCCTTCGGCGTTCCCCAGCAGGGCGGCGGTTTCGGCCGGGGTCAGGGTGGGCAGCACGTCCGCCAGCCGGTCATGCTCGGCGAGTTTGGCCAGCCCCATGAGCAACGCCGGGTCGAGCGTGCCCACGCCGCGCGGGCGGGGTGGGGGAAGCATGGCGCGGTGCGCCGCCATCAGCGCTGGGTCGGAGAGGAGGCGGGGGATAGCCGGGCCAATGGGCGCTCCGTCCAGCCCGGCCCGCAACTGGGCGGCACGGGCCAAGATGGGAGGCGGATGCCGCTCCTCCGGGATCAGCAGCAGGCCAAGGCGCCGCAGCAGGGGGACGGGCCCGCTGGTGAGCGCGACCAAGGGTATTGCCAAAGATAAGCCCAGCAGCACCGGCGTCATCCACGCAAACAACGAGGGGGATACGGCATAGGCGGCGGCCGCCAGCACCAGGCCGAACAGGGTGTAGCGCCCATAGGCCCGCGCCACGTCGGTCACGCGCACCCGGTCCCCGTCCCGCCGCTGCGCATTCCAGCCGCTGTCCCGGCCGAGCAGGATGCCCAGCACCGCCATCGACTGGATCAGCATCGCCACCGGCGCGATCAGCCCGCCGAGCAGCGTTTCGATCAGCACCGACAAGCCGGCCCGCACCGCGCCGCCGCAGCCGCGGCGCAGCGGCGCGTCGAACAGCATTAGCGCATAGGCCAGCAGCTTCGGCAGCAGCAGCACCGCCATCGTGGCGATGAACACCTGCATCGCCAGCACCGGGTCCACGCTGGGCCAGTTGGGAAACAACGAGCGTCCGGGGCCGAAATACTCCGGCCGCACGAACCGGGCCTGCAGCGCCGTCAGCACGCCCAGCACGAGGAAGATCAGCCACAAAGGCGAGGTCACGTAGCTGCCGATCCCCATGAGCAAGTGCATCCGGCTGACCCAATGCAGGCCGCGGGCGCGGACCACCCCGGCGTGCTGCAGATTGCCCTGCGCCCAGCGCCGGTCCCGGACGGCAATGTCAGTCAGTGATGGCGGACTCTCCTCGTATGACCCGCCCAGGCCTGGCACCATGTGGATGGCCCAGCCCGCGCGCCGCATCAGCGCGGCCTCCACGAAATCATGGCTCAAAATATGCCCGCCGAACGGCGCCCGGCCCGGCAGCAGCGGCAGGCCCGCCTGCTCGGCGAACGCCCGGGTGCGGATCACGGCGTTGTGCCCCCAGTAGTTGCCCTCCGGCCCGTGCCACCAAGTGATGCCCTGTGCGATCAGCGGCCCATACACGCGCCCGGCGAATTGCTGCATGCGGGCGAACAGGGTGGTGCCGTTCACGATCACCGGCAGCGTCTGGATCAGCGCCACGCCGGGATGGCGCTCCATGGCGGCGACGATGCGGACGATGGTCTCGCCCTCCATCAGGCTATCGGCGTCCCAGGTCAGCATCTGCGGGTAGGCGGCGCCGAAGCGGGTGACCCATTCGGCAATGTTGCCCGCCTTGCGCGCGGTGTTCTTGGGGCGGCGGCGGTAATAGACCGGACCTTCGAGGGCCAGGAGAGCGGCCTCCTCGGCGATCCAGATGTCGGGCTGCGTCGTGTCGCTCAGGATGAACACGTCGAACTGCGCGCCCTGGCCGGTGGCGTCCAGCGACTCCTGCATCGCCTGCACGCCGGCCATGACGCGCCCGGGATCCTCGTTATAGGTCGGCATCAGCAGTGCGGTGCGGGTGGTCAGCGTGGGGAGCGGCCCGGTGACGTCGATCGCCGGGCGCCCGAACCGGGCGATGACGCCGCCCAGCGCGCTGGTGAACGCCAGCGCGATCCAGGCAAACAGCGACACGAACAGCAGCAGCAAGGTCACGCCCAGCACGCTGGCGCCGCGGCCGTTCAGCACGGCATTCATCTCGTAAGCGCCCACCAGCGTCATCAAGATGGCAGCGCCGAACACGAAGGCGCGGCGCCCGGCGTAGGCATGGCCCATGGGTGGCGCGTCCGGGCTTCTATCCAGGCGCTGCTCCGGCATCGCCAAGGGCGCCTCCGGCGGGAGGCTCAGGCGGTCCAGCGGTAGATCCAGGTCTCGGTCAGCGGGCCCTGATCGCCCACGAGGTAGCAGTGCATCTCGACCAGCTTCTCACCCTTGGGGTCGAGGTCGAACGAAATGCGCCAGCCGCCGGTCTCGCTGTTGGGAATGGAAAAGACGTTGGACAGCTCACCCTTGTTGCTGCCGATCTCGACCCTGGTCTTGGCGTCGGCCGGAAGCTTCACGCTGTCCCCCATGAATTCCAGCACGAAAACGCGGGTGTCCGGCTTCTCCCCGGCGCCCACCCGCATGGCGGTGACCCGGGCCAGCGCCGCCGGGCCTGGCCTGTCTGCGCCCCAGTGCAGGCGGTAGGTGAAATTGAACTCACCATTGGCCGCGAGCTTGTCTTTAGGGCGCCAGAATGCGACGATATTGTCGTTAGTCTCGTTCGGCGTCGGGATCTCTACCAGATCGACCGAACCCGCCCCCCAATCGCCGATCGGCTCGACCCAGAGCGCGGGGCGGCGCTCGTAACTGACCTGAAGGTCCTGGTAACGCGTAAAATCCCGGTTGCGCTGCATGAGGCCGAAGCCCTGCGGTGAAGCGTCGGTGAAGGCGCTGATTTGCAGGTCCGTCGGGTTGGCCAGCGGGCGCCAGAGCTGCTCACCGTGCGCGTTGACGATAGCCAGGCCGTCGCTGTCATGGACGGCCGGGCGCCAATCGTCGAACCGGCGAGAGTCCTTCAGGTCAAACAGATACATGCTAGTGAGCGGGGCGATGCCGGGCTCGGTGATGTCGGCGCGGGGGTAGAGCGTGCTCTCGACGTCGAACACCGTGGTATCGCCGGGCCGGATGGTGAAGCGGTAGGCGCCGGTCGTGCTGGGACTGTCGAGCAGCGCATGCAGCACGATAGCGTTCTTGCCCTCCTGCGGGGTTTCGAGCCAGAAGGCGCTGAAGCGCGCAAACTCCTCCCCGCGCGGGTTGCCGGTGCCGATGGCCAGGCCGCGCGCGGATAAGCCGAAGAACTGATTGCGGCCGACGGCACGGAAGTAGCTGGCTCCGAGGAAGACGCAGACCTCGTCATAGACGTCCGGCTTGTTGATGGGCGTGCGCAGCTTGAGCCCGGCAAAGCCCAGATTGTCGGGCACACGGTGCGTAGGGTCCGTGTAGTCGAACATATCGGGCGCATACGGCACGGCGTGGGCCTGTCCGGACGTCACCTCGAAGATGTCGACCCGGGTGCGATACAGCGCGGCGCGGGGAAAGAATTCGGCCGTGAACGGCAGGCGGCGCCCGGCCCATAGCGCGCGGTCCGGGCGGAACCGGATGCTGCCGTATTGATCGTAGGTGAGCTTGTCGATGGCAGCCGGCAGCCGGTCATCCGGGGCGGCGTAGGCCTGTTTCGCGAGCGCTCCGGCCAGGCGGCGGACGGTCGCGCCGTCAAACGCACCCTCTGCCGGGACAGGCGGGGGCGCAGCGAGGGCGGCGCGGCCGGCCAGGGTGGCACCGGCGATGAGCAGGCTGCGGCGGTTCACTGGCGTTCCATGGTAGTTTACGCCAGCATAGGAAGCGCCGGGCAGCCTGAACAGCCTACCGGCCCTGCTGCGCCATCAGCGGCAGGGCGTGCGCGAAGGGCTGGGAGCGTATGGCCGTCCATCCCAGCAGCAGCACGACGATCAGCAAAAGGGTCCGCACGAAAGCCATAACACCGTCTCCGTATCACCCGGCCATCTTGCGCCGTCGATATTAAGAAACCGTATCCGGACGCGGTGACGACATTGTGGCGAGCAAGGCAGGCACGAAAATAAGGCTGGCGATTAACGTGCAGCCGAGGCTCAGCAGCAGCAGCACGCCCATGCTGGCCGTACCCGGATGCTGTGACAGCGCGAGCGAACCGAACGCCGTGCCGGTCGTGAGGGCCGAGAACGCCACCGCACGCGCCGTAGGGGACGCCAGCTGATCTCGCACGCCGCGCCGCCAGTTCATGACGAAATAAATGTTGAACGACACCCCCACGCCCAACAGCAGCGGCAGCGCGATGATGTTGGCGAAATTGAGCGGCAGCGGCAGCAGCACCGCCGCGAGCACCGTGAGCAACGAGGACAGCACCAGCGGCGCCAGCACCAGCAGCACGTCCGTGACCCGGCGCAGCGCTACCGCCAGAATGAGCGTAATCGCCAGCACCGCGCCCACAGCCGCGCGCGTGAACGCGGTGATGATGGTGTCCGCGGTCGAGACGATCGTGACCGCCGAGCCGCCCGCATCCGGCGCCACCTGTTGTACCTGCGCCACAAACCGGCGCAGTCCTGCGGCGGCGGCGGCGTCCGGCTTGGCGGCGATCTGCACCCGCACCCTGCCATCCGGCAGCCGCCAGTCCCGCGCCAGCCCCTCCGGAATGCTGGCCAGCGTCACCGGGCCGGCGGATAGGCTGGTGCGAAGGCGATCGAGCTGCTGCGGCAAGAACCGGGTCAACGCCTCATTCGCGTTCAGGAGCGCCGGGCCGGACGTGGCACTGAGGGCGCGAAGGTCCGCCGCGATGAGCGCTAGCGGATGACCGGACGGCAGCTTCGCCCCGGCGCGGGTCAGCTGTGCCAAGGCGGTCTGGATACCGAGCCGGATGTCGGCCGCGGTGACGGGCGCCGCCGGGCCGCGCGGGGCGAGTGTCGGACCCAGGAGGGAGGCGGCATCCTGCACCAGCGCCAACTTCGCCGCCTGATCCTCGGGCACGAAGCTCGTGAGCGTGATGGCTTGGGACACCAGCGGCAAGCGCGACGCCTGCGCCGCCAATGCTGCGGCAGAGGCCGGGTCGGGGCGCAGCACGTCGATGGTGTAGGGGTTGGTGAGCGGGTTGGCGGCGAGGTCGGCCAGCGTGCGCATCGCCTCCGTGCTGGGGTCCTTGGTGTGCAGCGGGTCGCTGTCGAACACTAGGCGCGGCACCCCGGCGACGCCCGCCACCGCCAGTGCGGCGAACAGCGCCAGCACCGGCCAGCGCGCACGGCGGAGCCCGGTATCGAGCGGGCGGGCCCAGCTGAAGCCGATCTCGGCCCCGGCCGCACTGGGCTGGAACAGCGCGAGGCAGGCCGGCAGAAACAGCATGGTGGTGGCGAACGCGATCAGCATGCCGATCCCCGCGATCCAGCCGAGCTCCGCCACGCCCACGAAATCGGTGGGAACGAAGGCGAGGAACCCCGCGGCCGTGGCGCAGGCGGCGACCAGGATCTGCACCCCTGCCCGCCCGGCCGTCCGGCGCAGCGCGGCCAGGATGCCCGGCGCGTCCGGCTGGGCGTCGCCCTGGGCCTCGCGGAAGCGGACGCTGAACTGGATGGCGAAATCGACGGCGATGCCGACGAACAGGATGGCGAACGCCACGGAAATGAGGTTGAGCGGAGAGCTGGTGAGCGTCGCAAATCCCGTGGTGACCAGCAGTCCCAGAATGAGCGTCAGCACGATCGGCACCACCACGCGCCAGGTGCGGACGGCCAGCACCAGCCAGGCGATCACTAGAACGAGGCTGCCGATCAGCCCGGCCACCGCGCCCTGCGCCACGGTGGCAAACTCCTCATCCGAGAGCGCGACGGAGCCGGTGATGCGGACATGGGCGCGCCCGGCCGCCACGAACTCCTGCTCCGCTGCCAGCGCGCGCAACCGGTCCGTGGCGCGCCCGCCGGGCTGGAGCGCGCCGTAATCCTGCACGGGCTGCGTCAGCACGAAGCGGTAGGGGCCACCCAGCTCCGCCACCGGACCCGCCAGCAACTTTTGCCAAGAAAGCGGCGTCGGATGCCCGGCGGCCGCGTCCGCCAGCGCGGTGTGGAATCCCTGGAGCGG
Source organism: Acetobacteraceae bacterium (assembly GCA_965246925.1). GTDB lineage: Bacteria > Pseudomonadota > Alphaproteobacteria > Acetobacterales > Acetobacteraceae > JANPPS01. The sequence continues at coordinate 1,612,421 of OZ251994.1, forward strand.
CCCGGCGAAGCTGCTGAGGTCTTCCCCCCTTTCCGCCCCCATTCCCAGCAACGACAACGCGGCGCACAGGCCGCGGAGGCTGGGATCGGCCGCGAGCTGACCCAGGAAGGGCTGCGCGTCGATGGTCTGGTCGAGCAAGCCCTGCAGCACCGGGCGGTCCAGCAGCAACAGGCCGTTCTGATCGAAGTACGGCGACGCGTCCGGGCGGCGCACGGCCTGGAAGGATTGCGGTTCGGCCGCCATGGCCCGCGCGAGGCCGGCGGCGGTGGCGTCCGCCTCTTCGGGGGACGCCGCGTCGATCACGGCGACCAGCACGTCGCCATCCTGCGGAAACAACCGCTTCAACTCCGCCTCCCGCTGTTTCCACGGCAGGCTGGCGGCGAACAGGGTGTCGGTGTCGGTGGTGACGCCCAGCTTGGCGATGGCGAGCCAGATGCAGAGCGCGCCGAGGACGAGGCCGCCCATGACGGTCGGCAGCGGGCGGCGGGCGGCGGAGAGGACCAGACGGGGAAGCATTAGCGCGTGCCGTCTCTGCTTTTCGTTGCCCTAACCTCAACCCACTCCCGGAGGGGGAGGGGGCGGATGTGCTTCTTGCTTCCCCCTCTCCCCCCGGAAGAGGGACGAAGTGAGGGAAACCACACGCGCGCCCAGGACATCAGAATAACGGCAACCCTACATAGTTCTCCGCCAGCGTCGTCATCGCCGCCGGGGAGGTCGTGACGTAGTCGAGTTCCGCCAGCTGCACCCGCTGGTCGAAGTCGTTATGCGTGTCGAAGCGGTGCAGCATGCTGGTCATCCACCAGCTGAACCGCTGCACGCGCCAGATGCGGCGGAGGCAGGTGGCGCCATACGCCTGCAAGGCCGTGTCGTCGCCGCCGTGAAAATGCAAATGCAGCGCCCGGGCCAGCACTGCTACGTCGCCCACGGCCAGGTTCATGCCCTTGGCACCCGTGGGCGGCACGATATGCGCGGCGTCCCCGGTCAGGAATAGGCGCCCGGTTTGCATCGGCTCGGCCACGAAGCTGCGCATCGCGGTCACGCTCTGCTGTAGGATCGGCCCCTCGGGCAGGTCCTGGCCCAGCCGGGTGCGGAGTGCGGACCAGACGCGGTCCGCAGACCAGGCAGCCGCGTCCTCATCCGGCGCGCATTGCAGGTACATGCGGCTGATGGTGGGGCTGCGCATGCTCAGCAGGGCAAAGCCTTCGGCGTGGTTGGCGTAGATCAGCTCCTCCGAGGCGGGCGGTGTCTCGGCGAGGATGCCCAGCCAGCCGAACGGATAGACCCGGTCATACACCTGCAGGCCGTCGATCCTACCCCGTGCCACGCCGTGAAATCCGTCGCAGCCGGCAACGATCTCGCACTCCAGCGTATGCTCCTCACCATCATGCGTGTAGCCGATGGTGCGGTCATCGAGCCCGGTAACGGTAGCGCCGAAGACGATCCGGCCCTGTGCCGCAAGCCGGGCGGCGATCAGATCCTTCACGACCTCATGCTGGCCATAGACGGTGACGGCCTTGCCCGTAAGCGCATGAAAATCGATACGCCGGGTCTCACCGCCAAAGCGCATCAGACACCCCTCGTGCACCAAGCCTTCACGTTGCATACGCTCGCCGACCCCGGCCTCGATCAGCAAATCCCGCGTGCCCTGCTCCAGCACGCCGGCGCGGATGCGGGTTTCGATATGGTCGCGGGTGCGCGATTCCAGCACGACGCTCTCGATCCCATCGAGGTGCAGCAGGTGCGAGAGCAACAGCCCGGCGGGCCCGGCGCCGATGATGCCGACGGTGGTCTTGGTGTGCATAGGCCAGATGTAACCCAGCGCCGCAATGGCGCAATGCTCTTAAGGGGAGGAGCAGCCCTTCAGGGTGACCGACCCCGCCCCGTCCCCCAACGTCTCATGCGCCTCGATCGTGAGACGGCGCAGCATGCCGGCCTCCACGGTCGCGGTGGCCGAAGATCCGGTGCCGATGGCCGGGTGGCGGAGCGGCATGCTCCAGGTATTGCCCTGACGCGTGAGCGCCTCCGTCACCAGGGCGTCATGCTTGAATCCGGGCAGGAATACCGGGACCGTGGACGTATCCAGCGGCAGGAACCGGACCCAGTAGAAGGCAAGGGCCAGCGGGGTGCGGACCGCTGGGTTAGGATGCAACAAGTCCAGATCGGGGCGGCGCTCCGGGGGCGCGGCACTGAAGCCGGGTAGCCAATCCCGTCCAAAGGCGGTGGTGGGCCAATTGGCGGCGAAGCTCGGGTAGCGGGCGCGGAAGTCGCGGATGCGCTTGGCCTGCGCCCGGCTGGCCATGAGGCCGGCGGGGTCCGGCTGGAACACGTCCCATTGCTGCCGGCTGACCTCGCCATTCACCAAGTAGCGCCCGTTGGTGGCGATGCTGAGCAGCACGCCGTTCCGCCAGGTGGTGATCTCGTCCCCTAAATATTCCACATCCCATAGACGCCACGGCGACGCCGTTAGGCGTCCCGTGACGCGGAGCGTGAGCACGCCGCCCACGGTGTTAGCCTCCGTGCGGACGCTGGCATGGCCGCGGTAGTCGGTGTCGCCCTCGTAGGTGCAAATTTCCGCCTGCGCCGGGGCGGCCAGCAAAGCCAGCAGCAACCAGCGTTTCACCCCCGCGCCACCCGCGCCGCGGCCACGACGCACAGGATTTCGAACAGGATCGACGCGCCATGGAATGCCGTGAGCCCGCCCACGTCGAACGGTGGCGAGACCTCCACCAGGTCGGCACCCACCACGTCCAACCCCATCAGCCCGCGGACGATCCGCTGCGCCTCGATGGTGCTCAGCCCGCCCATCTCCGGCGTGCCGGTGCCGGGCGCATACACGGGGTCCAGGCTGTCGATGTCGAAGGACAGGTAGCACGGGCCGGTACCCACCACCCGCCGTGCCTCTTCGACGGCCCAGCGCCAGCCGCGGTCATGCAGCTCCTCCATCGGCATCACCCGCATGCCGCTCTCTTCGCTGAACTGCCACAGGCTGCCGGGCACTGTGCTGGTGCCGCGAAGACCGATCTGGATGACGCGGGTGGGGTCCAGCAGTCCGTCCTCCACCGCCCGGCGGAACGGGGTGCCGTGCTGGAACTTGCTGCCCATGTAGTCGTCGCCGGTGTCGCCATGCGCGTCGATATGCACCATGCCGATCGGACCCTTGTGCGCCACCGCGCGCAGGATGGGCCAAGCGATGGAGTGGTCGCCGCCGACGGTGATGGGCGTGACGCCAGCCGTGACGATTTGGTGATAATAGGTCTCGATCTCCTGGAGCGCGCCGCGCAGCTCGTACGGACGCTCGATCCAGCAATCGCCGAGGTCCCGCACCCGGCAGTCCCGGAACGGCTCGGCGCCGGTGCTGGCGTTGATGGGGCGGAGCAGGCTGGACTGGTTGCGGACCTCGCGCGGGCCATGCCGGGCGCCGGGGCGGTTGGTGACGCCGCCGTCGAACGGGACGCCGATCAGGCCGATATCGGCCTCGGTCAGGTCCTGCGTGTACGGGGCACGGAAGAAGGTCGGGATGCCGGTATAGCGCGGCCGGGTCTGGGCGCTGGACATGGCGGGGTAGTGCTGGGCGGGTTTCAGATCTGACATGGGGGGCCCGCTATCACATTCCCGCCGAACGCACGACCTTGGGCCGTCCGACGTCTGACTAAGGTCGTCCCACGGTCGCAACGGATGGGGGTTGGCGGTAGTAGGATTTGGATTGAGGGTCCTCGTAGTAGCGGTATCGCTGCAGGACTTCCTCGCGTCCGGACCGCGGCGGCGACCCGGCATTGGGATAGCGGCCGGGGTCCTGGACGAACTTCCCGTCATACGGGCTGCATGCTGTAACCGCGGCTAGAAGCGACAGAGGCAGAAATCTATTGCAGGACACCGCGTCAGCCAGCCAGCAACGCCAGCGCGGCGCGGGGTTCGATCCGGCCATCGTAGAGGGCGCGGCCGATGATGACGCCTTCGACCGTGCCGTCCAGGCCCTGGACGCGGTGCTTCAGCGCCGCCAGGTCGTCCAGCTTGCCGACACCGCCGCTGGCGATGATGGGGACTTGGACCGAGCCGGCTAGGGCCAGGGTTTGATCTAGATTGAGGCCGGTCATCATGCCGTCCCGGCCGATATCGGTGTAGATGATCGCGACCACGCCCGCGTCCTCGAACTGCAAGGCGAGTTCGAGCGCGGTCATATCGACCTCCTCGGCCCAGCCTTGGGTCGCGACCATACCGTTCTTGGCGTCGATGCCGACCGCGATCTTGCCGGGAAAGGCGCGGCAAGCGTCGCGGACCAGGCCCGGGTTCTCGACGGCCGCGCTACCGAGAATGACGCGGGTGACCCCAGCCTCGACCCAATGTTCGATCGATGCCATGGTGCGGATGCCGCCGCCCAGCTGCACCGGGACGGTGGCGGCCGCGAGGATGGCGTCGACCGCCGGGCCGTTCATGGATTTGCCGGCGAACGCGCCGTTCAGGTCCACCACGTGCAGCCACCGGCAGCCTGCGTCCTGCCACGCCTGGGCCTGGGCGCCGGGATTGCTGGAATACACCGTAGCGTCCGCCATCTCACCCCGGCGCAGGCGAACGCACTGGCCGTCCTTCAGGTCGATCGCCGGATACAGGGTAAGGCTCATGCTTTCGGGTCCCGCTGCAACAGCTTGGTATAGTATAGGCCACGCACGGTCTTGCCGCCAACGCGGGCGTAGGCCGGATGCTCGCCCCAGCGGTGGTAGCCCAGCCGCTCGTAGAGGTTGATCGCTGCCTCCTGGGTTTCACGGACATCGAGGTTGAGGACTTGGTAGCCGAGGGCCCGCGCCCCGTCCTCGACCCGCTGCGTCATCAGCCGCGCCAGGCCGTGGCCGCGGGCGTAGGGGGCGATGAAGGCGTGCATGAGGGTGGCGGCGAACGCCTGCGCCTCGTTGTTGCGGGGCGGCCTGACCAGCTGCGCGGAGCCCACGATCACGCCGTCCAGCCGGCCGATGAACAACTCCCGCTCCGGCACCAGCAGGACGCCGCGGAAATAGCTTTCGAGCGGCAGGCGGCCCGGCGATTTGACCCAGCCGAAGCCACCGCCCTCGATGATGGCCGCGTCCGCCGCCTCGCACAGGGCCTGCAGGTCGTCGTCTTCCAGTTCACCCGCGCGCTCCACCAGCAAGGTGTGGGTGTAGGAATCCACTAGGGGGTCCAGCGGAGGAAGTTGGCCAGCAGGCGCAGGCCGACCTCCTGGCTCTTTTCCACGTGGAACTGCGTGCCGGCGCGGCAGCCGCGGGCGACGATGGCGGGGACGGGGCCGCCGTACTCCGTGGTGGCCAGCACGTCCGTGCCGTTGCCGCGGAGCGCGTAGCTGTGCACGAAATAGGTATGCTCGCCGGGCATGATCCCCTCCAGCAAGGGATGAACGCCGGGGGTGAAGTGCAGTTCGTTCCAGCCCATCTGCGGCAGGCGGAGGCCGGGCGGGTCCATGGCGGCGATCTCGCCCTGGATCCAGCCGAAGCCCGGCGTCGTCACATGCTCGAGCCCCCGCCCGGCCATCAGCTGCATGCCGACGCAGATACCGAGGAAGGGGCGGCCGGCCGCACCGCTGGCCTCGATGGCGTCCTGCATGCCGGGAATGGCTTGCAGGCCATGCATGCAGTCGCGGAATGCGCCTTGGCCGGGCAGCACTACCCGGTCGGCGGCGCGGACCTGGGTGGGGTCGGCGGTGATGGCGACCTCGGCCTCGATCCCGGCCCGTCCGGCCGCAACCTGGAGCGCGCGGGCGGCGGAGGCGAGGTTGCCGCTGCCGTAATCGACGACGGCGATCTTCATAGCGCGTGCCCGGCGCGCATCAGCCAAGGCGCTCGGCGAAGCGTTGCGCGAGATCGGGGCGGGCGCTGAGCAGGCGAACGAGCGCGCTGTCTTCGTCCCGGGCGGCCACGACCTCCGCCATGGTGTAGCCGCGGCGGGCTAGGCTCCAGCGGAGCGCGTCCGGGCCCAGCAGGCCGGTTAGCACGGCGAAGCCCAGGGCGAACACGCCGGACAAATGCGGCGCGGCACGTCCGGCCACCAGCGTCAGCGCGAGCAGGATAAGGCCGGGTATCCAGGCCCGCTTGGCCAGCAGCCATAACGGCCCGAACACGGCGGCCGGCCAGCTCCAGCCCTCGCGCACCAGCACCGGCAGGCTGTCATGCCGAAGGTGCGCCGTGTAGATCTTCATAGCGCGCCCTTCGTGCTGGGGATGGCATTGGCGGCGCGCGGGTCCGGCTCCACAGCCATGCGGAGCGCGCGGGCGACGGCCTTGAAGCACGCTTCGGCGATGTGATGCGCGTTGCTGCCTGCGAGCTGCCGGACATGCAGGTTCAACAGGCCGTTCATGGCGAAGGCGCGGAAGAACTCCTGGAACAATTCGGTGTCCATCTCGCCGATCTTGTCACGCGGGAATACCGGATCCCAGGCGAGGAAGGCGCGTCCGGACAGGTCGAGTGCGGCGTCCACCAGCGCCTCGTCCATCGGCACGACGGCGTGGCCGTAGCGGGTGATGCCGCGCTTGTCGCCTACCGCTCGCACCAACGCCTGACCGAGCACGATGCCGGTGTCTTCGGTGGTGTGATGGAAATCGATGTGCAGGTCGCCCTTGGCCACCACCGTAAGGTCGCACATCGAGTGCCGGGCGAACGCGGTCAGCATATGGTCGAGGAAGCCGATGCCGGTCTCGATCCGCGCGTGGCCGGTCCCGTCCAGGTTGAGCGTCAGCTCGATATGCGTCTCGGACGTGGCACGGGTGATTGTGGCGGAGCGGGTCATGCGCGGACACCTACCCCAACACATGGCCGGGGGGAACAGGCGCTAATTGCCTATATCTTGTGCATGCGTAAGGCGGCTCCCAAATGAAGGTCATGATGCAGACAGAGAACCCATACGATCCGGTCGGCTGGCACGGGACGACCATTCTATGCGTCCGGCGGGATGGCACGGTGGCGATGGCGGGCGACGGGCAGGTGACGCTCGGTCAGACCGTCATCAAGGGCAACGCCCGCAAGGTGCGGCGCATCGGCACCGGCGGTGCGGTGCTGGCCGGGTTCGCCGGGGCGACTGCGGACGCGTTCACCTTGCTGGAACGGCTGGAGGCCAAGCTCGAGCGGTTTCCCAATCAGCTTGAGCGGGCCTGCGTCGAGCTGGCGAAGGACTGGCGCACCGACCGGTATCTGCGCCGGCTCGAGGCGATGATGGCCGTGGCCGACCACGCGCACAGCTATACCTTAACCGGCAATGGCGACGTGCTGGAGCCGGAGGATGGGGTGATCGCCATCGGCTCGGGCGGCAACTACGCGCTGTCCGCCGCGCGGGCGCTGATGACCGTGGACGGCATCGGGGCGGAGGAGGTGGCGCGCCGGGCCATGAAGATCGCCGCCGATATCTGTGTTTACACCAACCATTCCGTGATCGTGGAAACCCTCTGATATGGACGTTCCGACCCTGACCCCGCGTGAGATCGTGGGTGAGCTTGACCGCTTCATCGTGGGCCAGGCTGATGCCAAGCGCGCGGTGGCCATCGCACTCCGCAACCGGTGGCGCCGGCAGCATCTGCCGGAGGCGATGCGGGAAGAGGTCGTGCCGAAGAACATCCTGATGATCGGGCCGACCGGCTGCGGCAAGACCGAGATCGCGCGCCGGCTGGCCAAGCTCGCGCAGGCGCCGTTCATCAAGGTGGAGGCGACGAAGTTTACCGAGGTCGGCTATGTCGGGCGGGACGTCGACAGCATCATGCGGGACCTGGTGGAAGCCAGTATCGGCATGCTGCGGGACGCGAGCCGCAAGGACGTGCAAGCCAAGGCGGAGCTGGCGGCGGAGGACCGGCTGGTCACGGCGCTGGTGGGAGACGGAGCGAGCGCCGACACGCGGGGCAAGTTCCGCAAGATGCTCCGGGATGGCGAGCTCGAGTCCAAGGAGGTCGAGGTCGACCTGGCCGATCAGGCGACCCCGGTGGGGGTGATGGAGATACCCGGGATGCCGCCCGGCGGCATGCAGAACCTTGGCGATATGATGAAGGGCATGTTCGGCCAGAAATCCGTGCGCCGGAAGATGACAGTCGCCGCCGCCCGCACCGCGCTACAGCGGGACGAAGGTGATAAGCTGCTGGATCAGGAGCAGCTGACGAAGGACGCGGTGACGCACGCCGAGCAGAACGGCATCGTGTTCCTGGACGAGATCGACAAGGTCTGTGCGCGCAACGAGAACGGCTTCCGCGGTGGCGACGTGTCGCGTGAGGGCGTGCAGCGGGATTTGCTGCCGCTGATCGAGGGCACGACCGTCAGCACCAAGTATGGCCCGGTCAAGACCGACCACGTGCTGTTCATCGCCAGCGGCGCGTTCCATCTGGCCAAGCCGTCCGACCTGCTGCCGGAGCTGCAGGGCCGGTTGCCGATTCGCGTCGAGCTGGCGCCACTGTCCCGCGAAGATTTGCGCCGCATTCTCACGGAGCCGGAGCACAGCCTGATCAAGCAGTATGAGGCGCTGCTGGGCACGGAGCAGGTGACGCTGCGCTTTACGGAGGACGCCGTGGATGCGCTGGCTGAGCTCGCCGCTGATATCAACGAGCGTATGGAAAACATCGGTGCCCGGCGCTTGGCGACCGTTCTTGAGAAGCTGCTGGAGGAAATCAGCTTCTCCGCAACCGACAGGGGTGGGGATGTCGTGACGGTGGATGCAGCCTATGTGCAGGAGCGTGTGGCGCCGCTGGCGGCAAAGGGCGATCTGAGCCGGTTCATTCTCTGACGGGCTAAACCAGAACGGCCATGCAATAGTTCGCAACATAGCTTGACAGCGCGCCCGTTTTGCGGCGTTTCTCCGCCGCCAATACAGGAGAATAATAATGCGCTTGAACCTTGCTATGTTCCTTCTCGCCGCCGGCACCCTCGCGGCCTGCGGCAGCAACCCGCCGCCGCCCGCGCCGATGGCGTCCATGCCCGAGCCCGCGCCGATGCCGGCCCCGGCCCCGGCCATGATGTCCATGGACGGCACCTACCGCGGCACGTCCGAGGCCGTGGGCCGTTTGGGCCGCGGCTGCGCCCGTCCGGGTGCCGTCAGCACCACCATCCGCCGCAACGTGTTCGTGCTCAAGGGCATCCGTGGCCGCGTCAACGCCGATGGCAACGTGAGCAACATGTCCCGCCGCGGCGGCACGATGACGGGCACGCTGTCCAACGGCACGCTCGATGTCACGACCAAGGCTGGCCGCTGCAGCTACCACATCGTCGCCAACCACGCCTAAGCTTCGCCTGACCAAACGGCCCCGCCCGACTATGGGCGGGGCCGTTCTCGTTCGTGGCGGGTTATCCCGTGTGTCTTTGATACCACATGCCGTTCATGGCTGATCCATTCCTCGCCCCCGAAGATCCCAGCGCCGCAACGGCCATCGCCGCGATCGGCGAGGAGCTGGAGGTGTTCGACGATTGGATGGACCGTTACCAGTTCATCATCGAGCTGGGACGCAAGCTGCCGCCATTTCCGGCAGAATGGCAGAATGATGCTCATCGTGTGCCGGGCTGCCAAAGCCAGGTGTGGATGGAGGCCGAGCCGCGCGGCGGACAGCTGTTCTTCGCCGGCGCGTCGGATGCGGCGATCGTCTCGGGGCTGGTTGCGTTACTGCTGCGGGTTTATTCAGGACGCACGCCGGCAGAAATACTGGCGACCGACCCGGTGTTCCTGCGCGACCTCGGCCTGATGGAGGCGCTGTCGGCCAACCGCGGCAACGGCATCGCCTCGATGGCCAAGCGCATCCGCGATGCAGCACAGCATCACACGCAGTTGACGTAGACGCGCCTATTCTCCTGTCTTACGGCCGTCCGGCCTCGCGATTGAGCTCTAGCGCGCGAGCATAGACCGTCTTGCGTGGCAGGCCGGTGGCGGCCGCAACGAGGGCGGCCGCGTCTTTCAAGCTGTGTTCCTTCATCGCGTCACCCAGCAACATGTCCAGATCGACCGCGTCTGCCACGTCCGGGGGGCCGACGACCAACGTGATCTCACCCCGCGCCTCATGTATGGCGTAGTGTGCGGCGAGTTCGGCCAGTCCGCCGCGGCGTACTTCCTCGAAGCGCTTGGTCAGCTCCCGGGCGACGGCTGCCGGGCGGTCGCCGAAGGCGGTGGCGAGGTCCGCCAGCGTCTCCGCCAGGCGGTGCGGTGCTTCGTGCCATAGCAGCGTGGCGGATAGTCCGGCCTGCTCCGCCGCCCTAACCTGCCCAAACGCCGTGAGCCGTGCTGCGGAGCGGGGCGGAGGAAAGCCTAGAAACAGGAAGGGCTGCGGCGGCAGGCCAGATAGCACCAAGGCCATCACGGCCGCGTTGGGTCCGGGTATGGCCGAGACCGGGATGCCGTCCGCCAGCGCCGCCCGCACCAGCCGGAAACCAGGATCGGACACCAAGGGCGTGCCCGCGTCCGATACCAGCGCGATCCGGCGCCCCGATGCCAACTGCGCTAGCAGGCCCGGCAACCGCCCCTCCTCGTTATGGTCGTGCAGCGGGGAGAGGTGGGTCGTGATGCCGTAATGTTGCATCAGCCGTGACGTCATGCGCGTATCTTCGCACAGCACCACGTCCACCCCGCGCAGCACTTCGAGCGCGCGGAGCGACACATCGGCCAGATTGCCGATCGGGGTAGCGACCAAATGCAGTCCAGGTGATAGGGTTGCGCCCATAACGCCCTCTGGAGGCATCGGCGATGTATTTATCTGGCCGTCTAAATCCTGGTCGGGTCCGGGCATCCCTGATCCTGGCCGCGCTGCTGGGCCTTACGGCGTGCGTAGCGGAGCGGCCGGCCGCAGGCTATGGGCAACCTATGAGCCTAGCACCCGGCGCGGCCCGCAGCCCGGGCGGCGCCCCGGTCCCGCAACTGGACGGGCGGACGGTGGCCATCCTGCTGCCGCTCACGGGGTCCAACGCCGATATCGGCAATGCCATGCTGAAAGCGGCACAGCTGGCGCTCGATGTGCCCGGCGCGCCACCGCTGCTGCCGCTCGATACGGCGGGCGTGCCGGCCGGGGCGCGGGCGGCGGCGCGCTCGGCCATCGAAAAGGGGGCCGGGCTGATTATCGGGCCGCTCACCAATGCGGAGACGGCCGCCGTGGCGCCGCTGGCGCGCAATGCGGGAATCCCAGTGCTGGCGTTCACCTCCGACCAGAACCAAAGCCAGGAGGGGGTGTGGACTCTCGGCATCACCCCGGTGCAGCAGCTGCGGCGACTGACCCTGGCGGTGCAGGCCGAGGGGCGGAGCCGGATCGGCGCGGTGCTGCCGCAGAACCCGCTGGGTGACGCATTGAGCAGCGGCCTGCTTGCCGCCGCGAGCGAGGCGTCCCTGCCGGAGCCGCGAATCGTCCGCTACCCCGGGAGCCTGAGCCGCCTGGATGCCGGGTTGAGGGAGGTGTCGGATTACGCCAACCGGCAGCCGCCGCCCGCGGATCAACCGGCTGACCCGGCGGTCCCGCCACTACCCCGCCCGCCACCGCCGATCGACACGCTGCTGCTGGGCGCGGCCGGGCCCACGCTGGCCCAGGCAGGGCCGCTATTGCAGACCTATGATCTGAAGCCCGGCGCCGGGTCCGAGGGGGTGCGGGTGCTGGGGCCCGGGAATTGGCAGCGGGAGGCGCCTCGGCTTTCGTCTTTGACCGGGGCCTGGTTCGCCAACCCTGACCCGGCCAACCGCGAGCCGTTCGTACAGGCCTACACGGCCCGCTACAGCGGCGCACCGCGTGACCTGGCCAGCCTGGCCTATGACGCCGCCAGCCTCGCCCGCGTGGTGGGTGAGGGCGGTGCCTATCCTATGGCGAGCCTGATGCGGTCCGAGGGGTTCGCCGGCGCGGACGGGGTGTTTGCCCTGCTGCCGCAGGGTCAGGTGCGCCGTGGCCTCGCCGTGTTCGAGATCGACGCCAAAGGGGCACACATCGTGCAGCCCGCGCCTCAATCCTTTGCAGCGCCGGGTGCCTAGGCCGCTTGCGGCCTGAGCGGCGCTGTCATGCCCGCCTTGTTGCCGCTCAGGACGGTGTTCGCGCTTTCTGCCGCGCCGGGCGCGGTGCTGACTGGCCTGGCGCTCTGGGGCCGGCTCGCCTGGGTCGATTTCGGCGTGGTGATGATCGTCTTGGTGTTAACCAGTGCCGTGCTCGCCCGGATTTGGCTGCGCGATCTCGGCCGGGTCACGCAGGCAATGCAGCGGCCTGGGCCAGGCCGCTCCGCCCCGCGGCCAGTGCTGGCTGCCGCCAACGCCGCCGCGCAAGAGGCGGAACGGCTGACCCGGCTGCACCTCCGGCGCGAGGAGGAGCTGGGTCAGACCCTGGCCGCCGAGAAGGCCATCGTCCAGGCGTTGCCCGATCCGCTGATCGTACTCGCGGCCGACCGGAGCGTGCGCCGGGCCAACAACGCCGCTCTCACGGCGTTCGGCAGCGAAATGTCGGCGGTGCTGCGCCATCCCGGGCTGCGCGCCGCCATCGACCGGGCGCAGGCGCGGGGTGAGATGCAGACGGCCGAGCTGCGGTTGGCCGTCCCGGTCGAGCGGGAGGTGGTGGCGACGGTCATGGCGCTGAGCCCATCCTTGGCCGATGGCGGGCGCGTGGTGGCGATCCTGTCCGACCGTACGCGGGAGCGTGCAGTCGAGCGAATGAGGGCCGACTTCGTGGCCAACGCCAGCCATGAACTCCGGACGCCACTGGCGAGCCTGATGGGTTTCATCGATACCTTGCGCGGCCCAGCGGCGGACGACCCGCCAGCGCAGACCCGGTTCCTGACCATCATGGCCGAGCAGGCGCAGCGGATGAACCGGCTGATCGACGATCTGCTCAGCCTTTCGCGGATCGAACTGACCGAGCATCAGCCGCCAGCCGACGTGATCGACATCGGCTCCGTCGTATCCCGGCTGGCGGCCTCGTTCGAGCCGCAAGTCGAGGCCCGGCACATTACGCTGGGTGTCGAGGTGGCGGACCGGCTACCGAGGGTTTGGGGCGATGACGACCAATTGGAGCAGGTGCTGCAGAACCTGCTGGACAACGCGGTCAAATATGGGCGGGAGGGCGGGACCGTCCGGGTGACCGCGCGTCCAGCGGCGCCGGGCACGCGCTGGCCACAGCGGCGGGGCATTTTGATTGCCGTGATCGATGACGGCCAGGGTATCGCGCGGGCGCACATCCCGCGGCTGACGGAGCGGTTCTACCGGGCCGACAAGGGCCGGTCCCGGGCGGTGGGCGGCACGGGGCTGGGCCTGGCCATCGTCAAGCACATCGTCATCCGGCACCGCGGCCAGTTGCTGATCGAAAGCACCGAGGGTGTTGGCACGACCGTCACGGTCTGGCTGCCAGAGGCGGAGGGCGCCGGAGCAGCGAAACCATGATCAGCATCGCCGGCACCGCGGCGAAGATGGTGAGCGCATAGAATGCCGTCCAGCCCAATGCCTCTGCCAGCACGCCGGAAAAGCCGCCCAGGGTGCGCAGCCCGACGGCCGCGAGCGAGGAAAGCAAGGCATACTGCGTCGCGGTGAACCGGCTATCGCACAGGCTGGACAAATAGGTGATGAAGGCGGCGTCGGCCAGTGCTTCGGCGAAGTTCTCCAGCATGACCTTCGCCAGCAGGATGCGCCCGTCCCCGCCGGAGACGGCGAGCGCAAAATAGAGCGTCATGGACGCCATCTGCACGAACCCGGTGAGCAACAGCGCCCTTCCGGTGCCGGTGCGGAGGATCAGCCAGCCACCGGCCGCGGCCCCCAGAAGGCTGGCGGCCAAACCGGGTATCCCGGTTGCAATCGCCACCTGGGCGCGGTCGAACCCCATGGCGCGGTAGAACGAGGGCGCCATAGTGTGCGCCAGCGCCTCACCGAGCTTGAACAGCATTACGAAGCCGATGACGCGCACGGCCCCGGGGCGGCGCCAGATATCGAGGAAAGGTTCGATGACCGACTGCCGCAACCGCTCGCGCATCGGCAGGGGAGTGCGGGCCGGACGCTCAGGTTCCGTCGCCGCAAGCGTGACCAGCATGGACGCCGCCGCAAGCCCGGCCATTCCGAGCAGCGCGGCATGCCAGCCGATCACATCCGCAAGTCCGATTGCGCCGGCGCCCGCCGTCAGGAACGCTAGCCGGTATCCCCAGATGTATGCGGCCAAAGCCACGCCCTGCAGCCGTTCTGGAAAGGACTCGATCCGCCACGCATCGACCACGATGTCTTGGCTGGCTGAGCAGAAGGCGATGAGGACCGCGCTGGCGACAAGTTGGACCGGGCGGTTGACCGGGTCGAAGGTGGCGAACAAACAGCATGCGAGCGCCAATGCGGCCTGAATGCACAGCAGCCAACCGCGGCGCCGCCCCAGCACGGGCGGTGCTATTTGGTCCAGCAACGGGGACCATACGAATTTGAGAGTATAGGCCAGGCCGATCGTGGCGCTGAAGCCGATTGCCGCGAGCGATACGTGACCTTCGGACATCCACTGCCGAAGGGTAAAGCCGGTCAGCGGCAGGGGTAACCCGCAAGCGAAGCCCAGGCCGCCCATCACGCATATCTGGCGTGATGGGCGCCGTACCGGAAGTAAGCGCAAAGGGCGGACCTAGGACAGGGCCGCCCTCATACGTTCGGCTTAGTGGGCCATCGCGCGGTGATGGCGGGCCCGGCGGTGGTGGCGGGTGGCGCGGTGGCGCGGTGGGGTCGCGGCCGGCGCCGGGTCGGCCGACTGCATCTGCCCCTGCTGCGGGTTCAGCACGATGCGGCCGGACGGCTGGGCCGTGGTGCCGAGGTTGCCGGTGCCACCGGCGGACGAACCGTCACCGTTACCGGGCGTGGAGTTCGACACGCCGCCCGGCGCACCGACGGTGCCCTGGGCAGAAGCCTGAGTCACGGTGAAAGAAATCGCCGCGGCGGCTGCGAGGGTCAAGAGGGTCAGGCGGGTCTTAAGCAAGGTCGTCTCCTAGAATGGATTGGTTTTGCAATGATACCTTACTACCTATTCTGTAGTAATGTAAGGTCATGCAGCCTCATCACTGCGTTTTTCTGCGCGCTTACGCTGATTGGGGTCCAGATACCGTTTGCGCAAGCGCACCGCGGTGGGGGTCACCTCCACCAACTCGTCATCCTCGATATACGCGATCGCCTGCTCGAGGCTCATGCGCCGCGGCGGGATCAGCAGCATGGCGTCGTCCTTGCCGGACGCCCGCACGTTGGTCAGCTTCTTTTCCTTGATCGGATTGACGTCCAGATCCGCGCCACGCGAATTCTCGCCCAGGATCAGGCCGACATACACCTTGTCACCGGGATCGACGAACAGCGTGCCCCGCTCCTGCAGATACCATAGCGCGTAGTGCACGGCCTCACCGGGCTCGGAGCTGATCAGCGAGCCATTGCGCCGGCCCTCCATCGTCCCGGCCCAGGCCTCGTAGCCGCTGAACAGCCGGTTCATGATGCCCGTGCCGCGCGTATCGGTCAGGAACTCCCCATGATAGCCGATCAACCCGCGGCTGGGCATGTGGAACGTGAGGCGGACCTTGCCGCCGCCGGACGGACGCATGTCCTGCAGCATGCCCTTGCGCCGGCTGACCTTCTCCACCACCACGCCGGAATACGCCTCATCCACGTCGACCAGCACGTCCTCGAACGGCTCTTCCCGCTCGCCCGCCTCGTTCTTGCGCGTCAGCACCCGGGGGCGCCCGATGGTGAGCTCGAAGCCCTCGCGGCGCATCTGCTCGATCAGCACGCCCAGCTGCAGCTCGCCGCGGCCTGCGACTTCGAACGCGTCGCTCTCGTTGCTGTCGGTGATCTTGATGGCGACGTTGCCCTCACCCTCGCGCAGCAGCCGGTCGCGGATTTGGCGGGAGGTGACCTTCTTGCCCTCCTTGCCGCCTAACGGCCCGTCGTTCACGCGGAACGTCATGGCCAGCGTCGGCGGATCGACCGGAATGGCCGGCAGCGGCGCCTGCAGCTCCGGCGCCCCCACCGTATCCGGCACCGTCGCGTCCGTAAGCCCGGCGACCGCCACGATGTCCCCCGCCTCGACCTCGTCCACCTGCACCCGGTCCAGGCCCCGGTAGCCCATGAGCTTCGTGAGCCGCCCGGTCTCCACCACGGAGCCGTCGGCCCGCAACACCTTCACCGGCATATTCAGCTTGGCCCGGCCCTGCTCGACCCGCCCGGTCAGCACGCGGCCCAGGAAATTGTCATAGTCCAGGATCGACGCGACCATCGCGAACGGCGCCTCCTTGTCCAGCACCGTGGGCGGCACGTGGCTCATGATAAGGTCGAACAGCGGCGCCAGGTCCTTGCGCGCGCCATCCATCACCGGGTCGGCCCAGCCCTGACGGCCGGAGGCATACAGCATGGGGAAATCCAGCTGGTCGTCATTGGCGCCCAGCGCCGCGAACAGGTCGAACACCTCGTTGTGCACCTCGTCAGGGCGTGCGTCCTGGCGGTCCACCTTGTTCACCACCACGATCGGCTTGATGCCGCGCGCCAGCGCCTTGGTGACGACGAACTTGGTCTGCGGCAGCGCGCCCTCGGCCGCGTCCACCAGCACCACCACGCCGTCCACCATGTTCAGGATCCGCTCGACCTCGCCGCCGAAATCTGCGTGGCCCGGCGTGTCCACGATGTTGATGCGCGTGTCCCGCCACACCACGGACGTGCACTTCGCCAGGATCGTGATGCCGCGTTCCCGCTCCAGGTCGTTCTTGTCCATCGCCCGCTCCGCCACCTGCTGATGCTCGCGGAACGAGCCGGATTGGCGGAGCAGCTGGTCGACCAGGGTCGTCTTCCCATGGTCGACGTGGGCGATGATAGCGATGTTGCGGATGTCCATAGTGACCCTAGAGAGTTAGGGCAGCGATGGCGGCCCTCATTCAGCGGTGTTGCGGTGCACACATAGCCCCGCCGGGAGGCCGTTGCGAGACTTAATCCGGCATGCCCGCCCTGCATGGCTACTCCTCCCGGTGCACGAACTTGAAGAAGCGGCTGGTGTGGCCGTCCGCCGTCTTGTCCTGATGCAGAAACGCCAGCTTGCGGTCGTCGAACGTCTTGAAGAATTCATCCCACGGGATTTCCTTCAACTTGTCGTCCGGTTCCTTGAAGTCGATGCGAAGGATGCCCTCGCCGTCCTTGCCTTCAGTGCCTTCCACAACAGTCGGACGGCCCTCCCGCTCTTCGATCCATTGCTTGATCTCGTCGTGGTCGGTGGTGGTCTTGGCTGAGCTCATGGTGTCCTCCTGCCCGGTGAACGCCACCGCACTGGGCCAGTTTCCATGGTGAAGCGCCGCTGGTGCTTTACAGAAGCGATTAGAACATATATAGAACGTGGATAGGGAGGTCCATCATGACGTCACTTACGTTTCGCGCTCCGCTCTTTCTAACTGAGCCCCGGGCTGTCCGTTTCTGGGCCGGTTTGCGGGACACCATCGCCGCGACTGTTTCGGCTACGGCCTTTGCCGCCGTGACGTGGGGCCTCATCGCAGGGATGGCCCTGGCGGGCTGATCGGGCGTAAGCAGGGGTATGGCGAAATCGACACTCGCATGCGCCCTCTGCGGTGCCCCTGTCCGCCCGGCATGCCGTAAGCCGCCGCCGGAACTGGCGCCCGACCTCGACTTGCGGCCCGGTGAGCCTACCCGCTCCACCCTGCCGCAATGGGTGCAGACCTGCATCTGCGGCGTCTCTGCGCCGGACCTTACGCGATTACCGGCGGGCGCGGCGGCGGCGATCCAGGGTGCAGAGTATGCCGCATTGCGCGCGCCCAACCCGGCCGGGCCTTTCCTGCGCTGGGCCAAGGTCGCGGGCAACGATCAGGATGCGGCGGAGGCGATGCTGCAAGCCGCCTGGGCGTTGGACGACGCCGGTCCGGACCGCGCGAAGGCGGCATCCGCCGCGCGGCTCGAAGCGATCAAGATGTGGGGCGAACCTCAAACGCCCGAGGCGGCGCTGCGGCAGATCGACATCCTACGCCGGGCCGGAGCGTTCGAGCGCGCGTCGGCCCTCGCGCACTCGTTGCAGGGCCTGGACGGGGATGCGTCGGCGATCCGGGACTTTCAGCTCGGCCGCATCGCCGCCCGGGACACCGCCCGGCACGGGTTTGATAGCGTGCTCCGCCCACCCTCCCGCCGTCCGCACGTTTCGCACGGGACGCCGGCTAAGCCTGGCTTGCTGCAGCGGCTGTTTGGCCGGTGACCCGGGAAAGCGCCCGCGCGCTGTTCGACGGCATGGCCAAGCCGCTGGGCTCGCTCGGCCGGCTGGAGGAACTGGGTATTCAGCTCGCGGCCATCCAGGGCACAGATAGGCCAAAGGTGCGCAATCCGGTCGTGGCCGTATTCGCCGGGGATCATGGCGCGGTCCGATCCGGGGTTATTTCTGCCTATCCCAGCGCCGTGACGGCGGCCATGGTGGGCCTCTATCTGCAAAGGCGGGCCGCCATCAACATCTTGGCGCGGCAGGCCGGTGCGCGCGTGCTGGTGGTCGATTCCGGCGTCGATGCGGCATTACCGGACCACCCGGACCTGCTTTCCAGAAAGATCGCCCGCGGCACCCTTAGCTGGGCGGATGGCCCGGCGATGACGCCGCAACAGGCCGATCAGGCTATGGAGGCCGGCGGCGACATCCTCAAAGGGCTGGACAGCAACGTCGTCGGGCTGGGCGACATGGGCATCGGCAACACCGCCAGCGCCGCGCTTCTGATCCATAAGACTACGCTCCGTCCGCTCGTCGTGGGCGCGGGCGCCGGGTTGGATGAGGCTGGGGTCGAGCGGAAACGCGCTTTGATGTTGCAGGCCGCCGCCCGGACGCCGGAACTGCTAAACCCCTATGATGCACTCATGGAGTACGGCGGGTTCGAGATCGCCATGCTCACCGGCGCCATCCTGGCCGCGCCGGGCACTGGCAAGTGCCTGATTATCGATGGCCTGATCGTGACCGCGGCCGCAGTTTTGGCGCACGCCATCGCTCCGGCTTGCATCGAGTGCTGCATATTCGGTCATCAATCCGCCGAGTTCGGCCACTCCGCCTCCGTTTCTGCATTGGGTGGAAAGCCGCTGCTTGATTTGGGCCTGCGCTTGGGGGAAGGGACCGGCGCCGCGCTGGCCATTCCGATCCTGCAATCCACCTGCGCCCTCATGTCGGGCATGGCCCATTTGGCGGAAGTGGTTTGAGGCGGGAGTGGACGCTGTTCCTGACCGCCGTGCAGTTCCTGACCCGCTGCCCGGTGCCGGCCTGGGTGGGGCATAGCCCGGCGCAGCTGAACGCCGCGGTCCGCTATTTTCCCTTGGTGGGCGCCGCGGTCGGGATACTGGGCGCCGCACTGTTCGCGCTGGCCCGCACGGGCCTGCCGCCGTTGCCGTCCGCGCTGCTGAGCATGGCCGCGACGCTCGTGGCCACCGGCGCGTTTCATGAGGACGGGCTGGCCGACATGTGTGACGGCCTGTACGGCGGCTGGACGCGGGACGACGTGCTGCGGATCATGAAGGACAGCCGGATCGGCAGCTTCGGCGCCGCCGGGCTGTTCATGATCTTGGCCTTGAAGGCGTCCGCGACGCTCACCCCGGGCGCTATCGTCGCCGCCCACGCGCTCAGCCGGCTGTGCGCCGTCATCCTGATCGCGGCGCTGCCGTATGTGCGGGAGAGCGAGCAGGGGGCGAAGGCGAAGCCGGTCGCGGACGGCGTGGGCGCGGCGGAACTAGGGATCGCTGGGCTGTGCGGGCTACTGCCGCTGCTGCTGATCGGCTGGGCGGCGCCGGCGGCCGTGCTGGTGGCGGGGTTGCTCACGGCCGGCATGGGGCGCTGGTTCCGGCGGCGGCTGGGCGGCTACACCGGCGACTGCCTGGGCGGCATGCAGCAGGTGGCGGAGGTCGCGGTACTGTTGGTGGCGCTCTGGCACGCGGCCTGATCCTCGCCGCCCGGCATCCGCGCCCGCTGGTCGGGGCGCGGCTCTGCTATGGCCGCACGGACGTGGCGCTGGCCGAGCCGGCCGAGGCGGGGGCTTTGGCGTTGATCGAGGCCGCCGGCACCACGGTCGAGCGGATCATCAGCTCCCCATTGTCCCGGGCGCTGGACGTGGCGCGGGCCGCGGCGGCGAGGACGGGCGCACCGCTCCGGACCGATGACCGGCTCGTGGAGCTGGATTTCGGCACCTGGGAGGGCCAGCCCTGGGCCACGCTGCCGCGGGCCGAGATCGACGCCTGGGCCGCCGACCCACTGCACTACCGGCCCGGCGGCGGTGAGAGCGTGGCAGACGTGCTGCACCGCGTCCGGCGCGCCTGGACCGGGATCGCCAGCGCGGCGGAGACGACGCTGCTGGTAACCCATGCCGGCCCGATCCGCTGCCTGCTGCACATCGCCACCGGGGTGCCGATACTGCAGGCGATCCAGGCCGGGATCCCCTACGGCTCCGTCACGCCGTTGACGCGTGGTTGACGACGGCCGTGGAGCTGCGGACCAGCAGGCGCACCGGAAACAGCCGGCGCTCGCCGGGCGGCGACAACCCGGCCGCGCGGCTCACCGCAATCTGCACCGCGGCGCGGGTCAGCGCCTCGTGCGGCTGGCCTAAGGTCGTGAGGCCATAGGACGCCCATCCGCCCTCCGCCACGTCGTCATAGCCGGTGATGGCGATATCACGCGGCACCTCCATCCCGTTCGCGCGCCGGCAATAATCCAGCACACCCAGGGCGATCGCATCGTTGGCGCACATGACCGCGTCCGGCGCTTGGCCCGCCAGTATCGCTTCCGCCGCTTGCCAGCCGCCCGCATACGAGTACTCCGCATGTGTCGTACCCTTGATGCTAAGCCCAGCGCGTGACCCGGCGAGCTGGGCCGCGTGCAGCCGCGCCGCCGCGACCGGCGCGTTCACCGGCCCGGACACGAAATGCGCGGTCCGGCAGCCGCCGTCATAGAGATGCTGGCTGAGTTCCTCCATGCCCATCCCATCGTCACAGCCGACCGAGGACGCCCAGCGGTGCCGGCTGGTGCGGTTATAGACTACCACGGGCACGTTCGCCCGCGCGCAAGCCTGCATCATGCTGCCAGGGAGCGTCACGCCCGAGATCAGCGCGTCCACGTGGTAGCCCAGGAGGTCGGGCATGATCGCATCCGCCCGCCCGTTGCCCGGCAGGATATAGACCTGCATGCGATGCCCGGCCGCCTGGATCTCGCGGCCCAGATGCGTGAGCAGCGATGGGTAGCTGCCGGTCGTAGCCTCCGTCACCAGCACGGCGACGATTCGGCTGCGCTGCGTAATCAGCGACCGGGCGATCATGTTCGGCGTGTAGTTCAAGGTCCGAGCCGCCAGCAGCACGCGCTTACGAGTCTCGGCAGAGACACTCTCGCCCACGCGGAAGCAGCGGGACACGGCAGATTGCGAAACGCCGGCCGAGCGGGCCACGTCGTAGGAGGTCACCCGGCGTGCGTTGACCCCTGCCGTTCGATTGCCAGCCATCCGGCCACCAAACCATCGCCGTCCGTTGCATGCAACGGTTCGTTTTCAAGACTGGAAAATAACTACAATCGAACGGTCAAATTTCGTTGACTGCGAAGTCACGGGAGCGTTCACTTCCGTGACAGGAACGGAGCTCCCCATGGTCATCAAGCGTCGATCCCTCCTTGCAGCCACCGCGCTCGGCGCAATGAGCGTGCGGCGTGCGAGCGCGCAGGGTAAGCCGTTCGACGGCAAGGAGATCAAAGTCCTAGTCGTCCGCGCGTCGCAGTTTCAGGCACAAATACGGCGGGTGGCAGCGTTCACCGAGCGCACCGGCATCAAGGTTTCCTTCACCGACGTCCCGTTCTCGGCATTGCGGGAGAAATTGACCGCCGAGCTGGTCGGTGGCTCATCCGACTATGACGTGTTCTGCCCGATGGACGCCTGGATCCCATCGATCATCTCGATGCTCGAGCCGGTGGAGCCGCTCCTGGCCGCGCATCACATCGACCTCGCCCGGTATCCAAGCGCGTTTGTGAACGCCGGCACGGTGGACGGCAAGGTCTATGGCATCCCAGTACGCGGCAGCGTGCAAATGCTGTTCTACCGCCGCGACCTGCTGGAGAAGAACGGCTTGCAGCCGCCCAAGACGTGGGACGAGGTCGTGCAGGCCGGCCATGTGCTGCAGGAGAAAGAGAACATCGCCGGGGTCGCGATGTATTACGGCCGCAACAACGGCCAGAACTTGATGCAATGGTATGACTTCCTCTGGTCTAACGGCGCCGATTTCTTGGACGAGAAGCATCAACCGCTGTTCAACAGCGAAGCCGGCCTGGCGGCGACGCAGCGCTACATCGACCTCATGCTCAAGGACAAGGTGACGCCGTCGGGCTCCGCCTCGTTCGACGAACAGGCGGCCACCAACTCGTTCATCCAGGGCCGGTCGGCCATGGTGCCGCTATGGAATTGGTCGATGGTGCGGTTCGAGGAGCCGTCCTCCGCCCTCAAGCTCGACCAAGTCGGCTTCTCGCCGCTCCCGGTCATGAAGGCCGGAACGGCGCCGACCACGTTCACCAACACCTGGATCTACGCGCTGAACAACAAGGGGACCAACAAGGACGCCGCCATGGAGTTCGTGGCCTGGGCCTGCAGTCCGGAGCTGGAGCACGACATCCTGCTCGACCCCAAGGAGAAAGAGGTGATCGCCGTGCAGTGGTCTAGCCTGCGTGACCCGGCGGTCAACGAGCGCTGGCACAATCTGCAGATGACCGGGGCCAAGGCGCTGGAGAAGCCCCACCTCATCCCGCAATTCGCGCAGCTGCCGCAGGTGATCGACGTGGTGGAGACCGCGATGAACAATGCCGCCACCGGCGCCGCGACGGTGCCGGAGGCGATGAACGCCGCCGCCCGCCAGGTCACCCGTATCGCCGGGCGTGCCCGTTAGGTGGCGGGCACGCTGCCATTGCGGCGCGGCACCGGGGACAAGGGCTGGGCCGCCATGCTGCTGGCGCCCGCGCTGCTGATCGTCGTCGCCACCACGGTCTATCCGCTGCTATTCTCGTTCGACACCAGTTTCCGTGACTGGAACCTGACCGCGAGCCCCCGGCCTGGCCCCTATGTCGGCAGCGACAACTATCAGCAAGCCTTCATGGACGATCCGGAGTTCTGGCGCACGGTCCAGACCACCGCCATCTTCGTCGTGGCCGACGTGTGCTTCACCATCCTCGCGGCCCTCGGGATGGCGCTGCTGCTGCTGCGCCCCGGACCCGGCAAGGCGCTGCTGCGCACCGTGCTGATCCTGCCTTTCGCCATGAGCCCGGCGCTCATCGGCATCTCCTGGCGGTTCATGTTCAACCCAGAATACGGCGCGTTCCAGCACGGCATCGGCGCGGTCCTGCCGTTCATGCGGGACGTGGACTGGTTCGCCAGCCCGGGCCTGGCGCGAACCGCGCTCATCTCGGCCGACGTCTGGCATTGGACGCCCTATTTCACCTTCATGCTGATGGGCGGCCTCGCCTCCATCCCGCCCGAGACGCAGGAGGCGGCGGGCATCGATGGCTCCAACGCCTGGCGCGTGTTCCGGGACATCACCTTGCCGCAGCTGGCCCCGGTGCTGGGCGTCGCGGTCATCCTGAAATCGGTCTTCGCGCTCAAGGTGTTCGACAGCGTCGTGACCATGACCGGCGGCGGGCCCGGCACCAGCACGAGCACCCTGTCGTTCTTCGCCTACCAAATCGGCTTCCGCAATTACGATATGGGCTACGCCGCCGCGGTCTCCTACTTGCTGACGGCCGTGCTGGTCGTGCTGTCCTTGATCTACATGCGCATGGTGTTCCGCAAATGAGCGCGTCCCTGCTGACGGAGCGTCTGGCGCGGGCCCGTCGGCGGCGGCGCGCCATGTCGGTGCTGGAGTGGGTGGTGATGGGGACGGTGCTGTTCCTCATCCTGTTCCCGATCGGCTGGATGGTGCTGACGGCGTTCAAGCACCCGGCCGACGTGTTCCGCCTCGGCCTCGGCTTCACGCCCACGCTCGATAATTTCCGCACGCTGTTCGGCGATGAGTGGCACGTCGGGTCCAAGGTCGTGCACAGCGTCGTGATCTCCGTCTGCACGGTGTCGATCGCCATTCCGGTCGCGGTGCTGGCCGCCTACGCGTTCTCCCGCCTGCGCTTCCCGGGGCGGCGCCTGATCTTCCAATGGTTGCTGATCACGCAGTTCATTCCGGCGGTGGTGGTCGTGCTGCCGTTCTATCTGCTGTTCCGGAAGCTCGGCCTACTCGATACCTACCTGTCGCTCATCGTGGTCAACCTCTCGGTCGTCGTGCCGTACGCAATCTGGACGTTGAAGGGCTTCATCGATGCCGTGCCGATGGATACGGAGGAGGCGGCGCTGATGGACGGCGCCGGGCGGCTCCGCCTGTTATGGGACGTGATCGTGCCGATGGCGCGCCCGGGCATCCTCACGGCGGCGATCTTCTGCTTCATCCTGACGTGGAACGAATTCCTGTTCGCCCTCGTGCTGACGCGGGACAAGGTCGTGCCGCTCTCGGTCGGGCTGATCGGCTTCCGCACCGAGCGTGGCGACATCTGGGAGTTCATTGCGGCCACCGGCATCATCATCACGATCCCGATGTTCTTCTTCGCGCTCGCCATCCAGAAGCATTTCACCAAGGGCCTGACCCTTGGCGCCGTGCGCTGAACCGGAAGGTCCCAAAGCATATGGCCGGCATTGCGTTCAAGGGTGTGCAGAAGCGGTGGGGACCGGTGGTGGGGCTGCGTGACCTCAATCTCGAGATCCACGATCAGGAGTTCCTGGTGCTGCTGGGCCCGTCGGGCTGCGGCAAGACCACCACCATGCGGATGATCGCCGGTCTCGATGAGCCGACCGAGGGCGAAATTTGGATCGGCGATGACCTGGTGAACGGCGTGGCGCCGCGGGACCGGGACGTGGCGATGGTATTCCAGAACTACGGCCTCTATCCGCACATGACGGTGCGGCAGAACATCGCCTATCCACTGAAGGTGCGCGGCATGGCCCGGGACGAGGCCAAGACCCGGGTGGCGGAGGCGGCAAGCAAGGTCGAGCTGGGCCCGTTCCTCGACCGAAAGCCCGGCCAGCTTTCGGGCGGGCAGCGGCAGCGTGTGGCGCTGGCCCGGGCGCTGGTGCGGACACCTCGCGTGTTCCTGATGGACGAGCCGCTGTCCAACCTCGATGCCAAGCTGCGCGTCGTGATGCGGGCCGAGCTGAAGCACCTACACCACGAGCTGCGCATCACCACCGTCTATGTGACGCATGACCAGATGGAGGCCATGACGCTGGCCAGCCGGATCGCCGTCATGGATGGCGGCGTGATTCAGCAGCTGGACACGCCCGAGCGCATCTATGACGACCCGGCCACCCTGTTCGTGGCGTCGTTCATCGGCTCCCCCAGCATGAACCTGCTGGATGGCGCGCTGGAGGACGGGGTGTTCGTGGCCGACGGCATCCGCGTGCCCGGCGTGGGCCAGGGCAGCCGGACGGGCATGGTGCTAGGCGTCCGGCCCGAGGACCTTCAGGTGGGCGAGGCCTCGCAGTTCGCCGGCAAGGTCTATTCCTCGGAGCTGACCGGGGAGGCTGTGCTGGTGACGGTGACGCTTGGCAGCGGTCAGACGCTCTGCGCCCGCGGCCCGCGCAGCCTACGCTGCGGCATCGGTGACGCCGTGACCGCGCAGGTCGATCCCGCCCGCACCTACCTGTTCGAGCGCGCGAGCGGGGCCCGCGTCCGCCGCCCCGGCAACGAGCAACTGCAGGACAATCCATGACTGACACCGACCAGATGATCACCGGACCGACCGCCAAGCCCCGTAGCCGTGGCGCCGATGCGGTGCTGCAGGTGGAAAAGCACGACTACGTCGATCTCCGCCCCAACGACCGCGCGCAGATTGCCGGGATGGACGGGTTCGACCCGATCTACACCGATATCGTGGACTACATCGTCCGCTGCACGCACCGCATCTGGGACGAGAAAGACGTCGGGCTGATCTATACGCACTATGCGCATAATGCCGTCGTGTATTCCTCGCTCGGCACCACCTACACGCGGGAGGAAGTGGTCCGGGCGACGCTGCAGCGGATCGTCGAATACCCGGAGCGGCGGGGCCTGGCGAACCAAGTGGTGTGGAACGGCAACGACGTCGACGGGTTCTACACCTCCCACCTCATCACCAGCGTCGGCCGCCACACGGCGCCCGGTCCGTATGGGGCGCCGACGGGCAAGACCTTCACCGCGCGCACCATCGCCGACTGCATGATCTACCGCAACCGCATCTACCGGGAGTGGCTAGTGCGGGACAATATGGGTCAGCTGCTGTCGCTCGGCCTCGACCCGGATGTCGTCGCCACCAAGATGGCGGCCGAGAATGCGGGCCGCGGCGTGACCGCCTATCAGCTGGGCGACTCCGCCCGTTTGCTGGGTCAGGAACCGCCCGCCGAACGGATCGACACCTCGATCGCCAGCACGGATCAGGAGGCGGAGCTGCTGCAGAAGCTGCATCAGATCTGGAACTGGCGCATGTTCGGCATGGTGCCACAGCTGTATGCGCCGCGCGTGATGTGGCACGGGCCGCGCATGAAAGACCTTTATGGCACGGCGATGATGACGCAGCAGCTGATGGGATTGCTGGCCATGATCCCCGACGCGTCCTGGATGCCGCAGCACATCTGCTCGGTCGAGCAATCCAACGAGGGCGGCAGCAAGATCGCGCTGCGCTGGACGCTCGAGGGGCATCACACCGGATGGGGTGCGCTCGGCGCGCCCACGGGTAAGCCGTTGTTCGTGATGGGCATGTCGCAGTTTCACATCGTGGATGGGCGCATCCGCGAGGAATACACCTTGTGGGACGAGCTCGCGTTGCGGGTGCAGCTCAAGCTGCCACCGGCTGTTTAGCTTGGCACGTGAGCGGGAGTTGCTGCCGGTGGGTCAGTGCAGCAGCACCGGGTAGAGCGACAGGACCAGTAGAACGGCCATGAGGATGTTGAAGGCGCGCATGCGGCCCGGGTTGGTGAGCACCCGGCGCATCTCCTGCCCCAGCATGGCCCACGCGCTGACCGACGGCAGGTTGACGATGCCGAATACCACGGCCACGGCCACGATCCCGGCTAGGGTTTGGGACGGCGCATAGACGCTGACGGCCGTGAGCGCCATGGCCCAGGCCTTGGGGTTCACCCACTGGAATGCCGCCGCGGCTAGGAACGTCATGGGCCGCCCCGCCTGCGCCGCCTCACCGGGCGGGGGCGCGGTGGCGATCTTCCAAGCGAGGTAAAGCAAATACACGACGCTCAGCACCTTGAGCGCGGTGTAGAGTTGCGGCACGGCCACGAACACCTGCGACAGCCCGGCGCCCACCAGCACGGCCATGAACACGAAGCCGAGCCCCACGCCCAACATATGCGGCACCGTCCGCCGCACCCCGAAATTGGCGCCGGACGTCATCAGCATCAGATTATTTGGCCCCGGCGTGATGGACGTCACGAATGCGAATGCCGTGAGGGCGAGCAACTGGTCATAGGTCATTACCGCTTTATAAACGGCGTCATTCCGCCGCGCTACGCAGCGCCGCACCGGCCGCCAGGGGGCAGAGCGGCAGAGCGGCGGCGAGGATGGCGGTGAGCAGCAGCAGGTGCGGCCGGGCCGGCAGGCCCGCGCCTATCGCCTCGGCCGCGCCGGCGCCGAAGATCAGCACCGGCATCGCCAGCGGCAGCACCAGCAGCGGGAGCAGCACGCCGCCGCGCCGGGCACCCAGCACGATGGCGGCGCCCATGCTGCCGAGCAAAGACAGCGCCATCGTGCCGGGGACCAGCCCCAGCAGCAGCGCGGGCAGCGCCTCCTCCGGCAAGCGCAGCATGATGGCGAGCGGACCGGCCGCCAGGCACAGCGGTAGCCCGGTGGCCAGCCAATGCGCCAGCGCCTTCACCCCGGCGATGCTCGACGGCGCCAGGCCGCTGAGCAACAGCTGATCGAGCGAGCCGTCCTCGAGGTCGGCGCCGAACAGCCGGTCAAGCGGCAGCAATGCGGCCAGCAGCGCGCACACCCACACGATGCCCGGCGCGATCCGCCCCAGCGTCTCGGGCGCTGGACCGATGGCGAGCGGGAACAGCGTGCCCGCGACCAGGAAGAACAGCACGGCCGCCAGCGTATCGGCGCCATGCCGAAGGGAGAGGCGCAACTCACGGATCAGCAGCGCGGTCATAGCTGCAGTTCCTGGGCGCCGGGCAGGGGGAGGGGCAGGTGCGTGGCGGTCACGATCACGCCGCCCTGGGCCCGGTGCGCGGCCATCAGCGTGCCGAGCCGCGCGACCGAGGCATGATCCAGCCCCAGCGTCGGCTCATCCAGTAACCACACCGGCGCATCGCTCAACACCAGCCGCGCCAAGGCCAACCGCCGCTTCTGCCCAGCGGATAGCATGCGGGCGGGAAGGTCCCTGAGTGGCATCAGGTCCATGGCTTCTAGCGCCTGTCCGATGGTCTTGCTTGACCGGCTGGCGGCAAAGGCGAGGTTTTCCTGGGCGGTAAGACCAGGCTTGATGGCGTCCTGGTGACCGAGATAGGCGACATGCTCGAGCGGCTGACCGTTCCATCGAACGGTGCCAGCATCGGGCCGCTTCAGGCCGGCCAGGACGCGAAGCAGAGTGCTCTTCCCGGAGCCGTTCGGGCCTAGAAGAAGGATGCCCGCGCCTTTCGGGGCATGCAGGGTGATTCCATCTAGGACGAGGCGCTCACCACGGAACGCGGCGATATTGGCACCGATCAGACCCATTTATCGGCCATGTGGTTCCCGAAATTCTTTCGACACAGAGACGCAGAGAAGTAAAAGACACAGGGTCAGGCTGGGCCGATCAGGCGTTTGATTCCGTATTTGAGTAGTACGACATTGAAATTTAAGATCAGGCCTAGGCGTTGGCCTGAGAGTTTAAGATAGGTTAGCAGCTGCGCTTCATGAACTCGCAACAATTTCTCGATAGCCTTAACCTCGACGATTACGCACTTCTCGACGATAAGATCTAATCGATATCCAGCGTCGAGCTTTATGCGCTTATAGGTAACCGGCAGTAGAACCTGCCGGTCGACCCGCAGCCCTCTTTCTAACAGTTCGTGTGCCAGACAGTGCTCATAGGCTGACTCAAGAAGTCCAGGGCCAAGCGAGGAATGGACCGCAATAGCAGCATCGATGATAGAACCCGATATCTGGTTGAGCTCTGCCGAAACGTCACTCATCTCCGTGTTCTCTGCGCCTCCGTGATCTCTGTGTCGATATCTTCAGCCGCTCATAGCGCCATAGAACCCGACCCCACCTGTGGACGCCAGGGGCGGCCCTATGGTTTATGGCGCCAACACGACCGTATGGAGCCAGAGCGCTATGAAGCCGATTGGGCAGGATACCTTGAACACCCGCCGCACTCTTACCGCCGGGGGGCAGGAATATGATTATTTCTCCGTGCCGGAGGCGGCCAAGGCGCTCAATCAGGCCACGGACAAGCTGCCGGTCAGCCTGAAAATCCTGCTCGAAAACGTGCTCCGCTTCGAGAACGGCACCAGCTACACGATCGAAGACGCCAAAGCCATCGCCGAATGGGCCACGAAGGGCCACTCCGACAAGGAAGTCCCGTTCAAGCCCGCGCGCATTCTGATGCAGGACTTCACCGGCGTGCCCGGCGTCGTCGACCTCGCGGCGATGCGGGACGGCATCACCGCGCTGGGCGGACGTCCCGAGCAAGTCAATCCGCTAGTGCCGGTGGACCTCGTGATCGACCATTCCGTGATGGTCGATGTATCCGGCACGCCCGGGGCGTTGCATGAGAACATGGATGCCGAGTTCAGCCGTAATGGGGAACGGTATTCGTTCCTGCGCTGGGGACAGGGCGCGTTCGAGAACTTCCGCGTGGTGCCGCCGGGTGCGGGGATTTGCCATCAGGTGAACGTCGAATACTTGGCGCAGACCGTCTGGACCGCCAAGATCGATGGCAAGACGATCGCCTATCCGGATACGCTGTTCGGCACCGACAGCCACACGACCATGGCCAACGGGATCGGCGTGCTCGGCTGGGGCGTGGGCGGGATCGAGGCGGAGGCGGCCATGCTGGGCCAGCCGATCGCGATGCTGATCCCCGATGTCATCGGGTTCCGGCTCACGGGCGCGCTGCCGGAGGGTTCGACCGCGACCGATCTTGCG
Organism: Acetobacteraceae bacterium; assembly: GCA_965246925.1. Classification (GTDB taxonomy): domain Bacteria; phylum Pseudomonadota; class Alphaproteobacteria; order Acetobacterales; family Acetobacteraceae; genus JANPPS01. The sequence continues at coordinate 1,642,493 of OZ251994.1, forward strand.
CTCGTGGTCACGCAGGTGCTGCGCAAGAAGGGCGTGGTGGGCAAGTTCGTCGAGTTCTTCGGCCCGGGACTGGCCGACCTCAGCGTCTCGACCCGGCTGACGGTCGCCAACATGGCGCCGGAATATGGCGCGACCTGCGGCATTTTCCCGGTGGACAGCACGACGCTCGATTACCTGAGGCTCACGGGCCGGGACGAGGCGCGGATCGCGCTCGTGGAGGCGTATGCCAAGGCGCAGGGGATGTGGGTGGACGGCGACACGCCGGACGCGGTCTATACCGATATCGTGGAGCTGGACCTCGGGACGGTGCTGCCGAGCATCGCCGGGCCGAAGCGGCCGCAGGACCGGGTGCTGCTGAAGGATGCGTCGCGCGCGTTCCTGGACGACCTGACCAAGGGCTTGGGGGTTCCGGCCAATGACGCCAAGAAGAGCGCGGCGGTGGCAGGCAAGAACTACGAGATCACCCATGGTGACGTCGTGATCGCGGCCATCACCAGCTGCACCAACACCAGTAATCCATATGTTATGCTGGGCGCGGGACTGCTGGCCCAGAAGGCGCGTGCCAAGGGCCTGCATCCGAAGCCCTGGGTCAAGACTTCGCTGGCGCCGGGTTCGCAGGTCGTGACGGAGTATCTGGACAAGGCTGGCCTTAGCACGGAACTGGACGCGCTGGGGTTCCAGCTGGTGGGCTATGGCTGCACCACCTGCATCGGCAACTCCGGCCCGCTCGACCCGGCGATCGCCGATGCGATCGAGGCGAACAAGCTGGTGGCGGTCAGCGTGCTGTCGGGCAACCGCAACTTCGAGGGGCGGGTGCATCCGAACGTGCGCGCCAATTACTTGGCGAGCCCGCCCTTGGTGGTCGCGTATGCGCTGCTGGGCACCATGAACGAGGATATCACCACGGCTTCGCTAGGCACCGGGTCCGACGGGCAGCCAGTGTACTTGAAGGATATTTGGCCGAGCAACAAGGAAATCCTCGCCACGGTCCGGGCTAGCCTGTCCAAGGATCAGTTCATCAAACGCTATGCCGAAGTATTTCAGGGCACCAAGGAATGGCAGGCGATCGACGTGGATGCGTCCAGCCAGACGTTCCGGTGGAATGACGGCAGCACCTATGTGCAGAACCCGCCCTATTTCGAAGGCATCACCATGACGCCGAAGCCGATCACCGACATTACCGGTGCCCGGGTCTTGGCGGTTTTCGGTGACAACATCACGACCGACCACATCAGCCCGGCGGGCAACATCAAAAAGGCGTCGCCGGCCGGCGATTACTTGGGCGAGCATCAGGTGATGCAGCGAGACTTCAACTCGTACGGCGCCCGGCGCGGCAATCACCAGGTCATGATGCGCGGCACGTTCGCCAATATCCGCATCAAGAACGAGATGGTGGGCGGCGTCGAAGGCGGCTGGACCAAGCATCAGCCGGATGGCGAGCAGTTGCCGATCTATGACGCCGCGCAGAAATACATGAAGGAGGGCGTGCCCCTGGTCGTGTTCGGCGGCAAGGAATACGGCATGGGCTCGTCCCGCGACTGGGCGGCCAAGGGCACGGCGTTGCTCGGCATCAAGGCCGTGATCGTCGAGAGCTTCGAGCGCATCCATCGCTCAAACCTGGTCGGAATGGGCGTGCTGCCGCTGATGTTCAAGGACGGCGCGACCCGGTCCTCGCTCGGCCTAGTGGGCGACGAGCTGATCGACATTCTGGGGGTGAACGAGCTCCGCGCCGGCATGGATCTACGGCTGGTGATCCACCGGGCCAGCGGCCAGCGGGACGAGCTGTCGGTGGCGTGCCGGGTCGATACGGCTGACGAGGTCGAGTATTACAAGAACGGGGGCATCTTGCACTACGTGTTGCGAGAGATGGCGCGGGCGGCATAGGCGGCCTTTAGAAGCATCGCGCTTATAGTCGCCTTCAGATGGCTCCTACGGAGGAAAGCCACCTCATCAGTGCGGACAAAATGATAACACTGGGTCAGGCCTCCCTGACCCAGTGCCATTCATCAGCGCTGACGGCGACGCAGGCCCAGCAGCCCCGCCAACCCCATCCCCAGCACCGCTAGCGAAGCCGGCTCCGGCACCGCGGCCGCGTCCGATGGCGCGAACGCCACGCCGCGGATCACCTGGCCATAGGCGGAAGTCTCGACCGTGCTGAACGTCTCGCCCGTTGGCAGCGCCGTGGCCGATAGCAGGTCGTTGACGAAGAACAGCTTGTTCGGGTCGGCTCCCTGGTCGCCGCCGCCGCTGATGGTGCTGCTCACGGCATAGATCGACACCGTGCCGTCGGCGTTCACTGTGCCGGTGATATTGCGCAGCCCGTCCGTCGCGGCCGTGTAGCTGCCGGTGTCGCCGCCCATCGTCGTGCCGGACACGGTGTAAGCCTTGCCCAAATCCAGTCCGTTCTGCAGCGTGTAGTCCAGCACCCACTTGCCGTTCACGAGCGAGTATTTCTCGAGCCCCGCATACACGTCACCCGCCGCCGTCGCGAGGTCTGCTGCCGTGAGCGTGCCTGCCGCGGCCGAACTCTTGTTCGTCTGCGCGCCCTCGTCCGCCACATACAGCGTGGTGGCGTTGGCGAAGAAAATGCCGAACGGAAACTGGTTCGTAAGCTTCGTCGCCTGCGTCGGGAAGCCCGGTAGGATGCTGATGCCATCCCCGGTCTGCGGCAGGCGTCCGCCGGGCCCGACCTGATAGACGGTGTTCACGCCATTACCGCCGCTGCCCTTGGTCACATACACGGTGTTGTTGAACACCGTGAGGCCGCGGAAATTGTTGTCCTTGGCCGCCTTGTCTTCCTGGCCGTAGGTTTGGCCGGTGGCACTGGTCGGATCCACCATCTGCCCGGCGGGCGTGCTGGCGAAGCTGAAGCTGCCGGCCTGCGTGGTGTTCAGCGCACCCGCCGTGGACGGTGCGGTGTTCACATTCACGCTCTGCACGCCGGCCGCGGCCGTCACCGCCGGGCTGCCGCTCGCGTTGCCGGCATTGCCAGTCAGGATGTAGTTGCCGCCGCCCACGTTCACGGCCGCGCGCCCGTTATTACCCGGGTAGGCGTTGGTGGGCGCCACGACGTTCACGCCGTTGGTGCTGATGTCCACGATGGTGCGCGGCGTCGCGTTGGCGGTGTAGTTCCCCGGCTCGGCGATGCCCGGCGTGTTGGAGTTGGATACATCCAGCTGGTTAGCCGCGTTCTTGTAATCCACCAGCGTCAGGCTCTTGCCATCGGTGGACAGGTTCAGCGCGCCCTCGGACTTGGACGGAAAGCTCGTCACCACGCCCGTGAGCGCCGTGAGGTTCACGGTGTTGTTCTGCGTCAATACCGGGGCCGCAGCGGTCCCGGTGTTCTTGAACTGCTGCAGATACAAGGGAGAGGTCACGCCAAAGCTGGCATCCGCGCCAGCATTGCTGAACACGGCCGGGTAGGTGCCGTTGTTGGTGGCGATAGCGCCCGACGGCAGCGTCTGCCCGACCGTCACCGTACCAGCATTGCCGGTGTAGAAGCTGGTGCTGACCGTCAGTTCACTCGCCGTCAGCAGCGTGCCGGCGCGGGCGTGGGAGGTGCACGCCAGGGCGGCGGACGCGAGCAGAAAGGTGCGAAGCGGCAGTGAGGGAAGGCGGGACATCGGCTACTCCAGGTAAGTTGGAGCGTATTAACAACTGCTCGTGAGTTCACCAGTGTCAATCGAATGACGCTTTGATGACATTACGGGCGCTTGGCGTTCGGCCCGCCTTGGGCTACGTCCGCCGCCCTATCCCGGAGAGCCTCATTGCCCATCGACAGCAGCAGCCCGTTTGGCCCCAACGAGACGCGGGTCGTCCTACTCGAAGGAGTGAGCGACACGGCGGTGCGGCTGTTCCAGGCGGGTGGTTATCCGGTCCACGCTCGCTACGACACTGCACTGGAGGGCGCCGCGCTGATAGACGCCATCAGGGATGCGCACGTCGTCGGCATCCGCTCACGCACTCAGCTTTCGGCCGAGGTAATGGCGCAAATGGGCCCGTTGCTCGCCATCGGCTGCTTTTGCATCGGCACGGACCAGGTGGCGCTCGGCGCGGCCCGGGCGCGCGGCATTCCAGTGTTCAACGCCCCATTCAGCAACACTCGCAGCGTGGCGGAGCTGACGATGGGGGAGATCGTGATGCTGCTCCGCCGCATCACCGACCGCTCGGTCCAGGCGCATCGGGGCGAGTGGAACAAGTCCGCGTCCGGCAGCTTCGAGGTGCGCGGGAAAACGCTGGGAATCGTAGGCTATGGCAATATCGGCCTGCAGCTTGCGACCTTGGCCGAGCAGTTTGGCATGCGCGTGATCTATTTCGACCGCACGGCCAAGCTCCGCCACGGCAATACCGAACCCGCGGCCTCGCTGCATGATTTGCTGGCGCGGGCGGATATCGTGAGCTTGCATGTGCCCGACCTGCCGGAGACGCGGGGCATGATCGGCGCGGCACAGCTCGCTTCCATGCGCGCAGGTAGCTATTTGATCAACAACAGCCGGGGCGGCGTCGTGGACATCCCGGCGCTTGCGGCGGCATTGCGCTCCGGCCATCTTGCAGGGGCGGCGGTGGATGTGTTCCCGTCCGAACCGCGCGCCGGAACCGAGGCGTTCATATCACCCTTACAGGGTCTTGCGAACGTCATCTTGACTCCGCACATCGGCGGCTCAACCCAAGAAGCGCAGGAGCGGATCGGCGAGGAGGTCGCGGCCAAGATGCTCGACTGCCTGGCGCAGGGCACGACCACGGGCGCCGTCAACTTCCCCCAAGTGATTCAGGCCCGGGATCCCATGCTTGTCCGGTATCTACACGTCCACCGCAACGTGCCCGGCGTACTAGGCAAGCTGAACGCGGTATTTTCCTCCCGCGGGCTCAACGTCGGCGCACAGCAGCTACAGACCGATGGCGAGGTGGGCTATGTCATCGTGGACGCGACACCGTTCCAGGGGGGGCAGGGCGAGATCTTGCAGGATTTGATTGCGATCGAGGGCACGATCCGGGCGCGGGTGCTGTTCTAGCGGCTTTGACGATTGCTTAACATCTTTGCCCTACGGTGTAGGCCGGAGGCTGGTTGATGCAGGGTTTGTCGGTCTGGGCCAGAAAGGCGGGCGTTACGGAAAGAGGGCTGCCCTTCAATCCTAGGTTGGTCGTGCCGCTGATCTGCTTTGCGCTCATCGTGCTGAATGTCGTACATGATTGGCAGAGCCGGTCGGCCAGTCTACGCAGTGTGCAGGCCATGAACCGCAGCCTGGCGCACTCACTTGTTCGTCAGGCGGAGGATACGATCAGCTCGGCGGACTCGGTGCTGGTCGGGTTGGCCGCGCAAGTGGAGCGGGGGGGCCATACCCTCGACTTGAGTGATCAGCTGGGCCGGGAAATGGCGGCGCAGGTGGCGCAATCCGACTCGTTGGTGGATCTATCGATCTATGACGCAGAAGGGAACTTGGTGCTGTCCTCGTCACCGTTTGCGCCGGGCATCAACCTGTTTGACCAGTCCTTCTTTCAACATCACCTCAGCAACACGGATTTGCACGCCTTCCTAGGGCCCCCGGTCACCAGCCAGTCCCGGACTAGTTGGAAGGTAACGGTGTCCCGCCGGCTCGAGTCGGAGGAACACCGGTTCGTCGGCGTAGTAGCCGCCTCACTGAGTTCCGCCTATTTCGAGCAGCAATACCGGGCGCTGGGCCTTGGCGCCAATAGCGCGGTCACTGCGTTCCGGACTGACGGAACGCTGCTATTCCGTTATCCGGGAGACATAAGCTACCTGGGCCGTTCTTATGCCAAGGAGGCTATGTTCCGCCTCTGGTCGCCCACCCGGCCCGCCGCGTTCCATCAATACTTCGCTCGCGCAGACGGGATCGAGCGTGTGGCTGCGTTCGACACCAGCCGGAAATATCCGGTCATCGTCAACGTCGCCGCCTCCATGCAGGATGCCTTGGCGGATTGGCGGCGTGAAACGCTTTGGGACATGGTAGAGTACGGGGTGCTGGGGTCCTTGGTGGTTTGGTTAGGCCGCCGTGTCGAGCGTCAGGCGCGGCGGCAGCGTGAGGCGGACCGTGCACGCGCTGAAAATGAATTGCATTTCCGGCTGTTGACAGAGATGTCGGGTGACATGGTGACCCGGGTGGATGCAGACGGCATGCGCACCTATGTCTCTCCGGCCTCGGACCGTTTGCTGGGGTTTGGGGCTGACGAGCTCCTCAACACCCGTGCACTGCAAGCCTCTAACGCGGCTGACGTGCCGGGGGTCGAGTCGTTCCTTACTGCTCTGCGGGAGGGTGCCGGATCGGATATGACGCTGGCCTACCGGGCGGCGCACCGCGACGGGCGGGAGATATGGGTCGAGGCTAATATACGTGTCACGCATGACCCTGAAACGGGCCGCACGAATGGTGCCGTCATGATCTCGCGCGACATTACTGCCCGTAAGGCGCTCGAGGCCGGACTACAATCGTTGGCGGCGACCGACGCGCTCACGGGACTCGCCAACCGCCGCCGGCTCGACGAGGTGCTGCATAATGAGTGGCGCCGGGCAGCGCGGGAAGGGACCCCGCTCTCGCTCGCCCTGATGGATGTCGATCTGTTCAAAGCCTACAATGACCGCTACGGCCATCTGGCCGGCGATGAGTGTTTGCGCCAACTGGCGCAGACTCTGTCCCGGGTATTCCGCCGCCCAGGTGACTTGCTCGCCCGGTATGGGGGCGAGGAACTCGCGGCCGTGCTGCCTGCGACGGAGTCGGGCGGCGCCTGGGATGTGGCCGAAGCCGCCCGGGACGCGGTCGAACAGGCCGGCCTTGTGCATGAGGGAAATCCGGTACGCGGCACCGTGACCGTTAGCGTCGGGGTATCGACATCCTACCCGGTGCCCGAACAGGATGCTGCCGCTGGCGTGGAAAAGCTGCTGCGGACCGCAGACATGGCGCTCTATGAGGCCAAGCACGCGGGGCGGAACCGGGTGGAATCGAACCAGTCGCTGAGCCCATCCGTGCTACACCGGCAGCGCGCGGAGCGGGACGGCCCGCCCTGGGTCCCGATGTCCCGGCAGTGGGATGAACACGGAGCTACGACGGCCGATGACGGTTGATGAAAACAGGGATAAGCCGGGCTTCAACGATGGCTGGGCGGCGGCGCTGGCCACTGTGCGGGAGTGGCATCTGGCGCAGTCCAAGCAAGCACTGGCGCTGTCCCGCCGGTCGCGCTTCCCAAAGTCGCTCGAACGCGACGCCGAACTTCACGCTCACGCCGCGGAGATGGTGCTGACCCTGGATCCGTCAGACGTTTAGAAAGGAACACCGCTCCACGTCAGGACTGATGCGGAGTCGGGCCACATTCCCGTTCAGTCTGAGCCTCTTTGACAACCACACCAGCACGCTCTTGAACAAGTTCGGGGCTAATGAAAGAGCGTCCCACCGCGCTAGCGAACGTGGCCGCTGAGCGTTCATCCTAAGCTTGTCAAAGAACCACACCCGGCACGCCCTTCCACAAGCTCAGCGCTAACGGGAGGTGCGTCACCACGGTAAGAGTACGGCCGCTCCCCGTTTGGCCTGAGCTCGTCGAACGATGATAAGACGGTGGCCGCGCGGATCGAGCCTGGCACGCTTCAGCCCTGGCCTGCTTTAGCGGCCTGAAACGATCCGGTCCACCAGTTGCTTCACGGTCGGGATGAAGCCGTTGGAGTAGAACGGGTCACTCGCGAAGCGGTACGCGTTATGGCCGCTGAACATCAGCTGATGCTCGATCGCTTCCTGCGTCTGGTCGTCCCGGCGCACGGATTGCAGCGTCTTCTGGATGCAGAAGCTGCGCGGATCCGCCTTCTTGCCATTGTCGTAGCTGGGCTCGTGCTGGCTCCAATTGCTGAAGCGGCACACGCTCAGGCAGCCCATGCAGTCGACCTGGTCCTTGACGATCGCGGCGGCGCGCTCGGGCGTGACGAAGATCAGCGTGGAGTCCGGGGTGCGCATCGCCTCGGTAAAGCCCTTGGCGATCCAGCCCTCGGCGGCGAACAAATCGTCATGCGTGAGATAGACCGCGCGCTTCCTGGGGCCGATGCCCAACATGGCGGTGTGCTCGCCCACGGGCTCCAGGCTATAGGCGACCTGCCGCTCACCGCGCTCGCGCAGTTCCTGGATGAATCCGTTATTGACGGCGCTGCTGTAGAAGCCGGTGGGGCTGAACTTGTTCAGGAACACGTCGCCGGGTGAGAGGGTGAGCAGGCGGCGCTTCCAGGCATCGCTGATGGGGCTTTCCTCGGTCAGCAGAGGGCGGGTGCCGAACTGGAAGGCGATCGGGCCCAATTCCGGATTGTCGATCCAGTCCTGCCATTCCTCGAGCCACCAGACGCCGCCGGCCATGATGATCGGCACCTGGTCCAGGCCGAAGGTGCGCATGAGCTTACGTAGCGCCAGCACGCGGGGGAACGGGTCCTCCGGCTTGTCCGGATCCTCGCCGTTCGACAGGCCGTTATGCCCGCCGGCGAGCCAGGGATCCTCATACACGACGCCGCCCAGGAAGGCCGCGGCCTTGGAATAGGCGCGCTTCCACAACGCGTTGAATGCGCGGGACGAGCTGACGATCGGGTAGTAATGCACGCCGAACTTGGAGGCGATCTCCGACAGCCGGTAAGGCATGCCGGCGCCGCAGGTGATGCCGTGAATAAGGCCGCGCGCGCCCTCGAGCACGCCGGTCAGCACGCGTTCCGCCCCGCCCATCTCCCACAATAGGTTGGCGTGGATGCGCCCGCGTCCGCCGGAGATATCGTAGGCGCGGCGGGCCTGGGCGATGCCGCCGTCGATGCCGTACTGCACCAACTCCTCATGCCGCTCACGCCGGGTGCGGCCGTGATAAACCTGGTCGATCGGGTTGCCGGCTTCGTCATAGAAATCGGCGTTGACCGCGCTGAACGTCCCGGCGCCGCCGGCGGCGGCCCAATGGCCGGACGACACGCCGGTGCTGACGCCGATGCCCTTGCCGCCCTCGATCAGCGGTAGGACATCCACCCCGCCCATGCGTATCGCGTTCACGTCCTTCATCGGATTTCCCTGAGCCCAGACACAGATTGAGGGCCGGCCCAAGGAATTCCAGAGCCGGCCCTCAAGATTTGCGACAGAGTATTACAGAAACGCCGCGCCGTGGCTACTCGGCTGCGTCGGCCGGGCGGCGCTCGCGGCCCTCATGGCCCTCGCGCCCGCCCTTGGAGCCCACCTGCTCGGTGATATCGGCGCCCGTGGCCTGGTCCACCACCCGCATCGACAGCTTGACCTTGCCGCGGTCATCGAAGCCGATCACTTTCACCTTCACCGCGTCACCTTGCGCGACCACATCCGTGGTCTTCTGCACCCGGCCCTGCTGCAACTCGCTGATGTGCACCAGGCCGTCCTTGGCGCCGAGGAAGTTCACGAACGCGCCGAACTCGGCGGTCTTGACCACCTTGCCGTTGTAGATCTTGCCGATCTCAGGCTCGGCCACGATGCCGTGGATCATGTCGATCGCCTTTTGGCTCGCCTCCTCGGTGGTGGCCGCGATCTTGATCGTGCCGTCATCCTCGATGTCGATCTTGGCGCCGCTCTCGGCCACGATCTCGCGGATGACCTTGCCGCCGGTGCCGATCACGTCGCGGATCTTGTCCTTCGGCACGGTAATGACGGTGATGCGCGGGGCGGTCGCGGCCACGTCGGACCGGGCACCCTGCAGCGCCTTGGCCATCTCACCCAGGATGTGCAGCCGGCCGTCCTTGGCCTGCTCCAAGGCGATCTTCATAATGTCGGCCGTGATGGACGTGATCTTGATGTCCATCTGTAGGCTGGTGACGCCCTTTTCGGTGCCGGCCACCTTGAAGTCCATGTCGCCGAGGTGGTCCTCGTCGCCCAGGATGTCGGACAGCACGGCAAACCCGCGGTCTTCCTTGATCAGGCCCATGGCGATGCCCGCCACCGGACGGATCAGCGGCACGCCGGCATCCATCAGGCTGAGGCTGGTGCCGCAGACGGTCGCCATGGACGAGCTGCCGTTGCTCTCGGTGATCTCGCTCACGACCCGCATGGTGTAGGGGAAAGCGTCCTTGGCCGGCAGGATCGGGCGGAGTGCCCGGTAGGCCAGCTTGCCATGACCGATCTCGCGCCGGCCGGGGGAGCCCATGCGGCCCGCCTCACCCACGCTGTACGGAGGGAAGTTGTAATGCAGCATGAAGTGCTCCCGCCGCTCACCCTCGAGCGCGTCGATCACCTGCTCGTCCTGACCGGTGCCGAGCGTGGCCACGCACAACGCCTGGGTCTCACCACGGGTGAACAGCGCCGAGCCATGCGCGCGGGGCAGGATGCCGACCTCGGCGATGATCTGCCGCACGGTCTTGGTGTCACGGCCATCGATGCGCAGGCCGGTGTCGAGGATGGCGTTGCGGACGACGTCGGCCTCGAGGCTCTTGAACAGGCCCTTCGCCTTTTCGGCGTCATGCCCCTCTTCGCCAAGCGTCGCCATCGCGGCCTTCTTCGCGGCGCCGACCTTTTCCTGGCGGACCTGCTTCTGCCGCTCCTGATAGGCCTCCGTCAGCGAATGGCGCGCCAGCGCATCGACACGCTGCGTCAACGCCGCCAGCTCGGGTGCAGGCTCCGGCAGGGCCCAGGGCTCCTTCGCCGCGTGCTCGGCCAATTCGATGATCGCCTGGATCACCGGCTGGAACGCGGTGTGGCCGAACGTCACGGCACCGAGCATGACTTCCTCGGTCAGCTCATGCGCCTCGGACTCCACCATCAGCACGCCCTCGGTCGTGCCGGCCAGCACGAGGTCGAGCTGACTGCTCTTCAGCTGCTCCATCGTGGGGTTCAGGATATATTGGCCGTTCTCGTAGCCGACGCGGGCGGCCGCGACCGGGCCGAAGAACGGAATGCCGGACAGCGTCAGTGCCGCCGAGCAGCCGACCAACGCCACGATATCCGGATCGTTCTCCATGTCATGGCTCAGCACGGTGGCCACGACCTGGACCTCGTTGCGGAAGCCCTGGGGGAACAAGGGACGCAGCGGACGGTCGATCAGCCGGCTGGTCAGCACCTCCTTCTCGGATGGGCGGCCCTCACGCTTGAAGAACCCACCGGGGATCCGTCCGGCGGCGAACGTCTTTTCCTGGTAATTGACGGTGAGCGGGAAGAAATCCTGCCCGGGCTTCGTGCTGCGCACGCCCACGGCGGTGCAGAGCACGATGGTGTCACCGAGCCGGGCCAGCACGGCGCCGTCGGCCTGGCGCGCGATCTTACCGGTCTCGAGCACCAGCTTGCGTCCGCCCCAATCAAGCTCTTTGCGGAAATAGTTGAACATGGGTGTACCCTTATACTGGGCCACGCTGGGTGCGGCGTCTCGAAGGACGGGGTGCATCACCCGGTCGTCAGAGATGTCGCGGGTCGTGGCCGTGAACCGGGCGCCACCATTGGCGCCCGGAATCTCGTGTTAGCGGCGCAAGCCCAAGCGGGTGATCAGCTTGGTATAGCGCTCGGAATCCTTGCGCTTCAGATAATCCAGCAGCCGGCGGCGGCGGCCGACCAGCATCAGCAGGCCGCGGCGGCTGTGGAAATCCTTGGCGTGGGTCTTGAGGTGTTCGGTGAGGTTGGTGATCCGCTCGCTGGCGAGCGCGACCTGCACCTCGGGGCTGCCGGTATCCTCGGCGCCCATGGCGTATTCAGACACGAGCGCCGTCCGGCGCTCCGCGGTAATCGACATCGTGTTCTCCGGAGTAAGGGGTTAGAGCAAGCGCTCCGGCTTAAGCCAGCCGTCAGACAGCCGGCACAGGCCGATCACGCGCTCCCCCGCCATGGCACGCGCCAACCCGTTATTCGGATCGGCGGTCTGTGGAATGCGGCCCATCAGGTCCACCAGGTTGATCGCCTGGCCTTGCTGAAGGGACAAGACCTCTGCCGCAGTCAGGGCCAGCGCCGGGATGTCGGCCAGCGCGGTCGTGACCGGAAGCAAGAGGTCCGGGGAAGCGGGGGGGTTGTCCGCCTCACGCACGCATTTGTCCAGCGAAATCGCTTGCGCCTCCAGAAATGGCCCGACGCGCAGGCGCCGCAGCGCCGCCACGTGCCCCAGCGTGCCAACCGCGGCGGCCAGGTCCCGGGCGAGGCTCCGCATATAGACGCCCTTGCCGGACTGCACCTCGAACACCGCGGTATCGTCGTCGGTCCGTTCGATGAGCGCGAACCGGTCGACCCGCGCCGGGCGCGGCTCCAGCACGGGGGCGCGGCCTTCGCGGGCCATGTCATAGGCCCGCTCGCCGGCGATCTTGATGGCGGAATAGGCGGGGGGGACCTGCATGATGTCGCCGATGAACTGCGGCAGCGCGTCATGAATCTGCCGGTCCGTGGGCCGGTTGGGTGACTGGCCGATGCTGGCCCCATCCCGGTCATCCGTGTCCCGGGCGTCCCCGAAGGTCAGCGTGAACCGGTAGAGCTTGGTCCCGTCCATCACGTAAGGCACCGTCTTGGTAGCATGCCCGAATGCGATCGGCAGCACGCCGGTGGCCAGCGGATCCAGCGTGCCGCCATGCCCGGCCTTCTGCGCATCGAACCCGCGGCGGACGCGGTTCACCACGTCGGTGCTGGTCATCCCCGGCGGCTTATCGACGATCAGCCAGCCATTCAGCGCGCGGCCGGGCTTCTTGCGGGGTTTCATGTCTCTTCCCCCTCTCCCGCTGGCGGGAGAGGGCTGGGGTGAGGGTGGAAGCGACAAGCACCAAAGTCGGCCCGGGTCGGCGCCGGGCATCCCACCCTCACCCCGGCCCTCTCCCGCCAGCGGGAGAGGGAGAAGAATTGCGTCATTCACTATCCTTGGTCAGATCCCGCGCCACATCCGGCTGCCGCAGGAGCGCGTCGACGTGCATGGCGTAATCCAGCGTCGTATCCGGCTGGAACGACACCATCGGCGCGATGCGCAACCGCATCTCATGCGCAATTTGCGTGCGTAACCAGGGCGCCACCCGCTTCAGCGCCGGTAGCAACTCGTCGATATCCGTTCGGCCGAGCCGGGCCACGAACGCGGTGGCGTTCTTCAGGTCCGGACTGATCCGCACCTCCGTCACCGTGATCTTGGCGTCGGCCAGGCCGGGGTCGCGGAACTCACCCCGCATGAAGATGGACGACAGCACGTGCCGGATCTCCTCCGACACGCGCAGTTGCCGCTGGGTAGGGGGCTTCGCGGATCGCGGCTTCGTCAACCGGGAACCATCTCGATCTCGAAGCACTCGACCATGTCGCCCTCGCGCAGATCATTATACCCGGCGAAGCTCAGCCCGCACTCATAGCCGCGGGCCACCTCGCGCACGTCATCCTTGAAGCGCTTCAACTGGCTCAGCTCGCCGTTATGGATCACCACGCCGTCCCGCAGCAGCCGCACGCCGCAGCCCCGCTTGACCAGGCCCTCGGTCACCATGCAGCCGGCGACCTTACCGGTTTTGGTGATGTCGAACACCTTGCGGATCTCGGCATAGCCCAGGAAGTTCTCGCGGGCCTTGGGCGCGACCTTGCCCTTGACCATGGTCTGGATATCGTCGGCCACGTCGTAGATGATCGAGTAATACCGGATATCCACGCCGTCCCGCAGCGCCAGCTCCCGCGCCTGCGCCGTGGCGCGCACGTTGAACGCCACGACGACGGCGTCGGACGCCCGCGCGAGCTGGATGTCGCTCTCGGTGATCTGCCCCACGGCGGACAGCAGCACCCGAACCTTGACCTCCTCGTGCGCCAACTTCAGCACGGCACCCTGGATGGCCTCCGCACTGCCCTGCATGTCGGCTTTGACGACGATCGCCACCTCTTTCAGCTCACCAGCCACGGCCCGGGCCAGCATCTCCTCCAGCGTGCCGCGCGCGGCGGTGACCCCGGCGGAGCTGCGTTCCTTCAGCTTCTGCGTCCGGTATTCGCTGATTTCCCGGGCCCGCGCCTCGTTCTCCACCACCACGAACGGCTCACCCGCGGTCGGCACGGACGACAGGCCCAGGATCTCCACTGGCGAGGACGGCCCGGCAATCTTGATCTGGGACCCCTTGTCATCCAGCATCGCCCGCACCCGGCCCCACTCGGCCCCGGCCACTACGATGTCACCCTGATGCAGCGTGCCCTTCTGCACCAGCATGGTCGCAACCGGGCCCCGGCCGCGATCCAGCCGCGATTCGATGACCGAACCCTCCGCCGTCCGGTCCGGATTGGCGCGGAGGTCGAGGATTTCGGCCTGCAGCAGGATCGCCTCCTGCAGCTTGTCGAGGCCCAGCCGCTTGGTGGCCGAAACCTCCACGTCCTGCGTGTCGCCGCCCATCTCTTCGACCACGATCTCGTGGCTCAGCAGCTCCTGCCGCACCCGGCTCGGGTTGGCGTCGGCCTTGTCCATCTTGTTGATCGCCACGATGATGGGCGCGTGGGCGGCCTTGGCGTGCTTGATCGCCTCGATCGTCTGCGGCATCACGCCGTCATCGGCCGCGACCACCAGCACCACGATGTCGGTGACCGACGCGCCGCGGCTCCGCATTGCCGTGAACGCCTCATGGCCCGGCGTGTCGATGAAGGTGATCTTTTGGTCGTTGCCGGGCAGCTGCACGGTATAGGCGCCGATGTGCTGGGTGATGCCCCCCGCCTCACCGGCCGCCACGTCCGTGCTGCGGAGCGCGTCCAGCAGGCTCGTCTTGCCATGGTCCACGTGGCCCATGATGGTCACGACCGGGGCGCGCGGCTGCATGTCGGTGTCGACATCCTCTTCGCCATCGATGCCGATCTCGACGTCGCTTTCGGACACCCGGCGCGAGCGGTGGCCGAATTCCTCCACCACCAGCTCGGCAGTGTCGGCGTCCAGCACCTGCGTCACGGTCGCCATCACGCCCATGCGCATCAGCGACTTGATGACGTCAGGCACGCGGGCGGCCATGCGGTTGGCGAGCTCCGACACCGTGATGGCCTCCGGCAGCACCACGTCCCGCACGACCTTCACCTGGTCGGACCGCAGCATCTCGAGCTCGGTCTGCCGCCGCTCCCGCTCCCGCTGCCGGCGGACGGAGGCGAGGCTGCGGGATTTGTCATCATCCCCTTCGATCGCCGCCATGACGTCGATGCGTCCGGCGCGGCGCCCGGCGTCACCCGGCGCCTTCTTCACTGGCGCCACGACCTTGCGGCCCGGCACCGCCAGGCCACCCGGGCGGCGGCGCGGCGCCTCTTCGTCTTCGGGCCGCGTGGGCTTGAGCCGCAGCGTCTCGACCGGGCCGCCGGGTGCGGGCTTGGGCGCCACGGCGGGGCGGGCGACCGTGCCCGGCGTCACGGGCGGCGGTGGCGGGGCCAGGGCGGCGGCCTGCGCGGCGGCTTCCTCGGCGCGGGCGCGGGCCTGCTCCTCTATGGCGCGCTTGGCGTCTTCCTCGGCCTGCTTGCGGGCGTCATCCTCGCGGCGGCGTGCCTCTTCGGCGGCCGAGAGGATGCTGATCTTCTCCTGCTCCCGCCGCTCGGCCTCGCGGCGGACCTGGTCCTTCTGCGCCTCGGCCAGCACGCGCTGG
Organism: Acetobacteraceae bacterium; assembly: GCA_965246925.1. Lineage (GTDB taxonomy): Bacteria > Pseudomonadota > Alphaproteobacteria > Acetobacterales > Acetobacteraceae > JANPPS01. The sequence goes on from OZ251994.1 coordinate 1,657,998, forward strand.
CGGGCGGCGATCTCGGTGGCGGTCAGCGCACGTCCGGCCCCGGCGGGCGGACGCCCGGCCACGACGGGCTTGGGCGGGGCGCCGGGCACCACGGGCGCGATGGGCGCGGGGCCGGTCGGCGCCGGGGGCGCCAGCGTCGTCCGCTTCTTCTTGACCTCGACCTGAACCACCTTGGACCGGCCGTGGCTGAAGCTCTGCCGGACGGAGCCCCCGTCCACAGTGCGTCCCACATCGCCGCGTCCGGCCGGGCGAAGCGAAAGCCGCCCCTTGGCCGTGTCTTGTTCGTTACTGCCGTCGCTCATGCACCCGCCCGTTCAAACTTTTCCGGCCCGCCGGCAATACCGGCGAGCCGTGTAACCTCTATCCCCAACGCCTCGGCCAGCTTGCCGTGCGCCACCGCCACATGCACCACATGGTCACGGCCGAACACCGTACCCAGGGCCTGTGCCGGCAATGGCGTCGCCACCGGCACATCTTTTACGCCGCTCATCAGCCGCGTCCGCTCATCCGGGCTTCCGTCCAACGCCTGGATCACCAGGCCGACATGCCGGGATTGCAGCCACTCACGCGCCTTCTGAAACCCACACACCGCCTGCCCAGCCCGCCGCGCCAGACCCAGCAACTCCACGACCCGCCGGGTCAACCCGGCCTGCACGACCTCCACCAGGTCCGCTGGCACCGTTACCTGAGCCCGGGCATGCTTGGAGGCGACCCGGGCGAGAGCGCCCTTGGTGCGGGCGGTATCTAGCACATCCCGCCGCGCACTCAACCATATTCCCCGTCCGGGCAGCTTTGCGTTCACGTCGGGCACGATGATCCGGTCCGGGGAGACCACGAAGCGGATCATGCGCGTCTTATAGTCCTGCTCCCGCGTCACGATGCAGCGGCGCAGGGGGCCGGTTTCGATCTCGTCTTCCCCCTCTCCCGCTTGCGGGAGAGGGCCGGGGTGAGGGTTGTCCGGCAAGGGCTAGCTTCGATCGTGCTGGTGGCGGCACCAGCCTGTCGAGACGGTGTGTGACGCTAACCTCACCCCGGCCCTCCTCCGGAAAAAGAGGGGGTAGGCGGCAGGCTTACTCCTCCGCAACCGGCTCCTCCCCCGCGAACCAGTGGGCGCGGGCCGCCATGATGATCTGGTTGGCGGTCTCCTCGTCCATGGCGTCGGCGCCCACGATCTCGATCAGCTCGTCGCCCGCCAAATCCGCCAGGTCGTCCAGCGTCTTCACGCCCTTCTCACCCAAGGTCACCAGCATCTGCGGCGTGAACACCTCGATCCCGGCGATGTCGTCCGAGACGCCCAGGGCCACCCGCTTCTCGTTCATCTCCTCGTCACGGCGCCCCAGGAACGCCTGCGCCCGGCGGATCAACTCCTCGGCCACGCTCTCGTCGAAGCCCTCGATCTCCGCCAATTCCTCCGGCGCCACGTAGGCCAGCTCCTCGATCGAGCTGAAATCCTCCGTCACCAGCAGCCCGGCGATCACGTCGTCCACGTCCAGCGCTTCGACGAACAGCCCGGTCTTGCGGCGGAACTCCTCCTGCCGGCGCTCGCTCTCCTCGGCCTCGGTCAGGATGTCGATGTCCCACCGGGTCAGCTGGCTCGCGAGCCGCACGTTCTGGCCGCGCCGGCCGATGGCGAGTGACAGCTGTTCGTCCGGGACCACGACCTCGACCCGGCCGGCCTCTTCGTCCATCACCACCTTGGTGACCTCCGCCGGGGCCAGCGCGTTCACGACGAACGTCGCGTGCTGGCTCGACCATGGGATGATGTCGATCTTCTCGCCTTGCAGCTCCTGCACCACCGCCTGCACGCGCGAGCCCCGCATGCCGACGCAGGCGCCGACGGGGTCGATGCTCTGGTCGCGGGAGATCACCGCCATCTTGGCGCGGCTGCCAGGGTCCCGTGCGACGGCCTTGATCTCGATGATCCCGTCATAGATCTCCGGCACCTCCTGCGCGAACAGCTTGGCCAGGAACGCCGGGTGCGTGCGGGACAGGAAGATCTGGGGGCCGCGCGGCTCCTCCCGCACGTCGTAGATGTAGGCGCGCACCCGGTCGCCGTTGCGGAAGCTCTCGCGCGGGATCAGCTCGTCCCGGCGCAGCAGCGCCTCGGCCTTGCCCAGCTCCACCATCATGTTCCCGTACTCGGTCCGCTTCACGATCCCGTTCACGATCTCGCCGATGCGGTCCTTGAATTCGTCATACTGCTTCTTGCGCTCGTACTCGCGCACCCGCTGCACGATCACCTGCTTGGCGGTCTGCGCCGCGATCCGCCCGAAATCGATCGGCGGTAGCGGGTCGATCAGGTGCTGGCCGAGCTGGATGTCCGGCTGAAACTTGCGGGCGATATGGATCGGGATCTGCGTCTCCTCGTTCTCGACCGTCTCCACCGCCTCGGTCCAGCGGGACAGCCGGACGTCGCCGGTCTTCTTGTCGATCGTCGCGCGAATATCCTTCTCGGACCCATACTTCGCCCGCCCGGCCTTCTGGATGGCCTGCTCCATCGCCTCCAGCACCTCATCCCGCTCGATCGATTTCTCGCGCGCGACCGCGTCGGCAACCAGCAGCAGCTCGGGGCGGGAGACGGACGTTTCCATGGAATGCTCCTAGTTCGGCAATTTCGGCGCGGCGGTCGCCGCGATCAGTTCATCGGTCAACATCAGCTTGGCCCGGCGCACATCGCCCATCGGCAGCGCCACATCCGAGCCGTCTTCCATCCGTAAGCGAGCGGCCTCGGCATCGGCCCCTAAAATTACCCCGGTGAACCGCCGCCGCCCGTCCACGGGCATCAGCATCTCCACCCGCGCCGTGTGCCCGGCGAACCGCACCCAGTCCTTCACGCGGGTCAGCGGACGGTCGATCCCCGCCGAGCTCACCTCCAGCGTCCAGGCGCCGGGCAGCGGGTCCTCTACGTCCAGCAGCGCGCTAACCGTATGGGTGATGGTCTCGCAATCCCCCACGCTGATCTGGCTGCCATCGGCCCGGTCCGCCATCACCTGCACGGTCGGACGCTCCCGCCCTAGCACCAGGACGCGCACCAGCTCGTAGCCCATATGCAGCAACGACGGCGCGATCATGCCGGCGATGCGGGCTTCGAGGCCGGAATGGTTCGGTTCGTCGGTAGGTGGGCGGGACATGGCGGGGACCCAAACAAAAGGGGCGGCCCGCGAAGGCCACCCCCGAAAAAGCGGCGGATGTTGTGTATAGGTCTTAAGTAATCCGGAACTCCCCAATCCGCAAGACCCGCCCGATCAGCGTACGATCCGGATGACGCTGACGGACGATACCAAGGACCGCGCCGGGCCGGTGAGCCGGTTAAAGGCGAGCGAGGTTCCTCTATTCCGCATAAGCCTTAAGGTTGGCGGCACCGGTCTTAACCTCACGGCCGCCGACACGGTCATTCACTACGACCCTTGGTGGAACCCGGCGACCGAGAACCAAGCTACCGACCGCGCCCACGGCTCTACGGCTCCGGAATTGACACCATTCAGGCCGCGACCTACCAACAAGTACCTTAGAAGAAACGGAAACGGACCATGTGGCGCTTTGCAGTCATGCTTCTCGCGGGCAGCGTTTTCAGCGCGCCGGCCTGGGCACAGATCAAGATCGGCGTAAGCATCAGCACGACCGGCCCGGCGGCGTCCCTCGGGGTGCCGCAACGGAACTCGATCGCGCTGCTGCCGACGGAGATGGCCGGGCAGAAGGTGGAGTGGCTGGTGCTGGACGATGCGTCGGACAGCACGAAGGCGGTCGCCAACGCGCGCAAGCTGATCGACGAGGATCATGTGGACGCGCTGGTGGGCTCCAGCATTACCCCGGCGTCGCTCGCCATGATCCCGGTCGCGGCGGAGAAAAAGACACCGATGATCAGCCTGGCGGCCTCGCAGCGCCTGATCGCACCGATGGATGCGGAGCGGCATTGGGTTTTCAAGACGCCGCAGAATGACAGCCTGATGGCCGACGCGATCGCGACGTACATGCAGGCGCATAACGTCAAGACGGTAGGATTTATCGGCTTCAACGACGCCTATGGCGATGGCTGGCTGACGGAGGCGACGCGCGCATTCGGCGCGCACAACATTCAGCTGGTGGCGACCGAGCGGTTTGCCCGCGCCGATACCAGCGTCACAGGGCAGGTGCTGAAACTGGTCGCGGCCAAGCCGGACGCGGTGCTGATTGCCGGCGCCGGAACGCCCGCCGCGCTACCGCAGAAGGCGCTGCACGAGCGGGGCTATGCCGGGCAGTATTATCAGACGCACGGCATCGCAAACAACGATTTCCTGCGCGTGGGCGGCAAGGACGTGGAGGGCACGGTGCTGCCGGCCGGTCCGATCCTGGTGGCGTCCCAGCTGCCGGACGGCAACCCGATCAAGGGCGTGGCCGGCGACTATGTGCGGAAATACGAGGCCGCGCAGGGTGCCGGCACGGTGGCGACGTTCGGCGCCCACGCGTTCGACGCGGCGCTAATGCTGGAGGCGGCGATCCCCGCCGCGCTCAAGACCGCCAAGCCCGGCACGGCCGAATTCCGTGCCGCGCTGCGTGACGCGCTGGAACAGGCGCATGGTCTGGTGCTGACCCACGGCATCTCGGACATGACCGCGTCCGACCATAACGGGTTCGATGACCGGGCCCGCGTCATGGTCACGATCAAGGACGGCGCGTGGAAGCTGCTGCCGTGACTTTGCCTCTCCCTCTCCCGCTGGCGGGAGAGGGCCGGGGTGAGGGTGGCGCATGTCCCACCCTCTCCCGCCAGCCGAATAAGGGGCAGGTCCGTCCTGGACACTGACATTGCGCTGATCCTGTTGCAGGACGGGTTGGTGAACGGCGCCGTCTATGCCCTGCTGGCACTGGCGCTGGTGCTGGTGTTCGCCGTGACCCGGGTGATCCTGATCCCGGTGGGCGAGTTCGTGGCGTTCGGCGCGCTGACTTACGCCGCGCTGACGGCCGGGCAGAGGCCCGGCAGCTTGTGGCTGCTGGGCGCGCTCGGCCTGGCGGCGTGCGGGGCCGGGTTGCTGGCGGACCGGCATACGCTGACGGGGCGAAGCGTGGGCCGGCTGGTGGCGGAGACCGTGCTGCTCCCGGCCGCCGTCATCGGCCTTACCCTGGCGCTGCCCCGGCCCGGCGTGTTCGCCGCCGCGCTGCTGACGGTGGCGATCGTGACGCCCATGGCGCCCTATTTATACCGGCTCGCGTTCCAGCCCCTGGCGGAGGCGTCCGTCCTGGTACTGCTGATCGCGGCCGTCGGCGTGCATTGGGCGCTGCTGGGGCTGGGCCTCGTGTTCTTCGGGCCGGAGGGCTTCCGCGGCGATCCGCTGTCTGAAGCTCGGCTGCTGCTGGGCGGGCAGAGCATACCGGGGCAGGCAATGGCGATCATTGCGGTAGCGGGGGCGCTGATGGCCGGGCTGTCGGTGTTCTTCGGCCGCACCTTGGCCGGCAAGGCGTTGCGCGCGGTGGCGGTGAACCGGCTGGGCGCGCGTCTGGTGGGCATCAGCGCGGCGGGCGGCGGGCAGGTGGCATTCTTGCTCGCCGGCGGCATCGCGGCGCTCTCGGGCGTGCTAATCTCGCCGCTCACGACCGTCTATTACGATAGCGGGTTCCTGGTGGGTCTGAAGGGGTTCGTGGCCGCCATCATCGGCGGCCTCGCCTCCTACCCGGCGGCGGTGCTGGCGGCGCTGTTGGTGGGGTGCGTGGAAAGCGTCAGCTCGTTCTACGCCAGCGCGTATAAGGAGGTGATCGTGTTCACGGTCATCATCCCGGTGCTGCTGTGGCGGAGTCTGGCGGGCGGGGCCGGCGATGACGACACCTGATCTCCCCCCGGGAGAGGGACGGGGTGAGGGGAGCGGCAGGCGCTTGCCCCTCTTGCCCGTGCGCCTTCTATTACTTGCGGCATTCCTGTTGCTGCCGTTCCTCGGCATACCCCCGTTCTGGATCACGCTCGCCAACTATGCCGGCATCGCTGCCATCGTGGCATTGGGGCTCGTAGTTCTCACGGGCTTCGGCAATATCACCTCGTTCGGCCAGGCCACGTTCATGGGGGTCGGCGCCTACGTCAGCGCGGTGCTGACGACACGGTATGGCGTGTCCCCCTGGCTCACCCTGCCGCTAGCCATCCTGGGAAGCGGTGCCGCAGCGTGGCTGATCGGCCTGGTGACGCTACGGTTGTCCGGGCATTACCTGGCGCTGGGCACCATCGCCTGGTCCGTCAGCCTCTATTACGTGTTTGGCACGTCGGACTGGCTGGGGCGGAACGACGGCATGTCCGGCATCCCGCCGCTGCGGCTGGGCTCCTATGCGCTCACGTCCAGCCAGGACTTCTTCGTGGTGATCTGGCTCGCGGTGGGGCTCGGCGTCATGCTGACCCGGCGCTTGCTCGACAGCCGGGTGGGCCGGGCCATCCGGGCGTTGCGCGGCGGGGCGCGGGCGGCGGCGAGTTTCGGGGTGGATTTGCCGGGCACGCGCATGCTCGCCTTTGTCTATGCCGCCGCGCTGGCCGGGCTTGCGGGCTGGCTCTATGCGCATTTGCAGCGCAGCGTGAACCCCACGCCCTTCGGGCTGAACGCCAGCATCCAATACCTACTGATGGCCGTGGTGGGCGGCGCCGGGTCGGTCTGGGGCGCGCTGCTGGGGGCGGGGCTGGTGACGGTGCTGAACGACCAACTGCAGAACTGGCTGCCGCGCCTGCTGGGGCATCAGGGCAATTACGAGACCATCGTTTTCGGGATGCTGCTGATCGTGATCTTGCAGACCGCCCCGGATGGCCTATGGTCCTTGCTGCCGTATCGCGGGCTTCCTGCCCGCCGCACCCGCCCCGGCGCGGCGCTGTCCGCCAGAGCGCTGCCAAAGGGTTCGGTGTTGCAAGCGCAGGCGTTGCGGAAAACCTATGGCGGCCTGATCGCCGTCAACGGCCTCAACCTGGCGCTACAGGCCGCCGAGATCGTGGCACTGATCGGCCCGAATGGTGCGGGTAAGAGCACGAGCTTCGGATTGCTGACCGGCGTGACCCGTCCGGACTCCGGCACCGTCCAATTCCTTGGCCAGGACATCACCGGCCTGCCACCCCCCGCCATCGCCCGCGCCGGCATCGCGCGCAGCTTTCAGCATGTGGTGCTGGTGCCCGGCATGCCGGTGATCGAGAACGTGGCGCTCGGCGCCCATCTGCGCGGGCGCGCCAGGGCGATGGGCGCGCTGCTCCGCACCGACCGGGCCGAGGAGGCCGCACTGTTCGCCGAGGCCGCGCGCCAACTGGAGCGCGTGGGCCTCACGGCACAGGCGGCGCGCCCGGCCGGGAGCCTCGCCTTAGGACAGCAGCGCGTGGTCGAGATCGCCCGGGCGCTCGCCGCGGACCCGGTGCTGCTGTTGCTCGATGAGCCCGCGGCCGGCTTGCGCTACGAAGAAAAGCAGGCGCTGGCCGCCTTGTTGCGGCAGTTGCGGCAGGATGGCGTGACCGTGCTGCTCGTCGAACACGATATGGACTTCGTCATGACGCTCGCGGACCGGCTGGTGGTGATGGAGTTCGGCACCTGGCTCGCCGAAGGGCCGCCCGCCGCCATCCGCGCCAACCCGGCGGTCATCGAAGCCTATCTAGGCGCGGCGTAGTGCTGGAGGTGGACGGCCTCAATGTCGCCTATGGCGGTATGACGGCGGTGCAGGATGTGTCGCTCCGGGCGGCACCGGGTCAGATCGTGACGGTGATCGGCCCCAACGGCGCGGGCAAGACCACGCTGCTGCACGCCATCATGGGCGTGCATCCCGGGGGCGTGCATCCCGGGGGCGTGCATCCCGGGCGCGGCGCCGTGCGGTTCAAGGGCCAGTCCATCGGCCGCCTGGGGATCGAGGCGCGGGTGCGGCAGGGCATGGTGCTGGTGCCGGAAAAGCGCGAGCTGTTTGCCAGCATGAGCGTCGAGGACAATCTACGTCTCGGCGGCTATCTGCACCCAAGGCAGACGCTGGACGAGGTGTACGCCCTGTTCCCCCGCCTGCTGGAGCGCCGCACCCAGCACGCGGGCACGCTGTCCGGCGGCGAGCGGCAGATGCTGGCGATGGGCCGGGCCTTGATGACCCGGCCCGACCTATTGATGCTGGATGAGCCGAGCCTCGGCCTGGCGCCGCTGATCGTGCGGGAGATTTTCCGCATCATCGAGGCCTTGCGCGACCGCGGCTGCACCATCCTGCTGGTGGAACAGAACGCCCGCGCGGCGCTGGCGGTGGCGGGATATGGCTACGTGCTGGAGACCGGACGCATCACCCTGGAGGGCCCGTCGCTGGCCGGCGACCCGCGCGTCACGGCCACGTATCTGGGCGGGGCACCTCCATAGAGCGTGCCATGCCGGTCAGCCGGGATCGAGCGCGATCACGCCTGTCGTCTGATTACCCTGTTCCCGCACCCGGGCCGGCAGGGCGCCCATCTCGGATGGCGTCAGCGTGACCCGGCGGTAGCTGTCCGCCGCGAGCCGTTCCCGTGCCGTGCGGGCGTAAGCCGGGTCGATCTCGATACCCGTCGCCGCAACGCCGGCCCTGGCGGCCGCGGCCAGCGTGGTCCCGGACCCGGCGAAGGGATCCAGCACGCGGGGTAGTCCGCCCACAAGGTGGATGCACCAGAGCGGGAGCGTCAGTGGAAACCCCGCCGGATGGTGAAACTTCGCCGCGCGCGTCTGAACGGTGCGGTAGGGAATGAACCACGTATTGCCCCGGCAGCGGAGGTCCCGCGCATGGCCGCGCCGGGCGATGTTGGACTTGTCCTGAAACGGCACCCCAATCGCGAGCCGGTCCAGCGTCACGCGCCCGGTCTTGGTCAGGTGAAACACATGCTCATGCATCGGATGTAGAAACCGGGTTCCAGTAACCGGCTTGTAATGACCGGACGCGGTATTGCCGACCGCAATGGACTTCACCCAGGTGATATGATTTTGCAAGTGAAACAGCGGGCGCAGCCTGGTGATGAGCTCGAACGGCAGCCACGGCTTGCTGTTCGATCCTGATAGGTTCAGGAACACAGACCCTTCCGGCGTCAAAACCCGCTCCAATGCGGCCATAATTCCGGTCATCCAACCTAAATACTCGGTGTCCGGTCTCGTATCATCGTAGCTGGCGTAAGGGAGCGCGATATTATAGGGCGGAGAGGTCACGACCAGATCGACGCTGGCAGGCGGCATGGCGGCCAGCACGGTCAAGCAATCTGCTTCCAGGACGGACATACACCGCTTCTACACCGGTTGGCTGTATCGTACAACAGCCCTATCTTCCGGGGCGGAGGTGGCCATGGACGACGTGCATACCCTGCCAGCACGGCACAAGCTCGACGTGGACGCGTATCACCGCATGGCGGAGGCGGGCGTGTTCGGGCCTGAGGAGCGTGTGGAACTGATCGAAGGGGACCTGATCGACATGGCGCCGATCGGCCAAGGCCACGCGGGCATCGTTACGGCCTTGACATACATCTTATCGACTGCCTGCGCCGGCCGGGCACTCGTTTCGCCACAGAACCCAGTTCGGCTCGACCGGCTAAGCGAGCCGCAGCCTGACTTCGCCGTCCTGCGGTGGCGCGACGATTTCTACGTGACGGGCGAGCGGCCTTCTCCCGCTGATACGATCTTGCTGATCGAGGTAGCGGAGAGCTCGTTGAGGTTCGACCGTGAGGTCAAGCTGCCCTTGTATGCGCGGGCGGGCATCGCCGAGTTCTGGCTGGTGGATCTGCGGCAGCGGGTCATCGAGGTGTATCGCTGGCCAGAAGCGGGTGCGTATCTGGAGAAGGCCGTGCACGCCCCGGGTGACCGCATCGCGCTGGCGCTGATGCCGGAGATCGTGGTGACGCTCGGGCTGGTTTTCGGCTAGGCTCATCCCATGCTGCAGAACCGCCCCCGCGTCGCCCTGTTCGTCACGTGCCTCGTGGACCTGCACCGCCCGACGGTGGGGTTTGCCGCTATCAAGCTGCTGGAGCAGGCCGGGTGTCAGGTGGAGGTGCCGCGGACCCAGACCTGTTGCGGGCAGCCGGCGTATAACAGCGGGGACCGGACGACAGCGGCCGATCTGGCGCGCAATGTCATCCGGGCGTTCGCCGGGTATGACTACGTCGTGGTGCCGTCCGGATCGTGCGCCGGCATGATCTCGCACCACTTTCCCGGCCTGTTCGAGAACGACCCGGCGTTGAAGACGGCCGCCGAGGCACTGGCCGCCCGCACGTTCGAGCTGGTGGCGTTCCTCGTGGACGTGCTGGGCGTGGACCGCCTTGCCGCCCAGTATGAAGGGGTGGCGACGTACCATGACAGCTGCTCGGGCCTCCGCGAGCTTGGCATCAAGGCGCAGCCGCGGGCGCTGCTGGCGGGAGTAGGGGGCTTGTCGCTGGTGGAAATGCAGGAGCCGGAGGTCTGCTGCGGCTTCGGCGGAACGTTCTGCGTGAAGTACCCGGAAATCTCGACCCGCATGGTGACGGACAAGGCCGCCGATATCACCTCAACTGGCGCCGACACGCTGCTGGCCGGTGACATGGGCTGCTTGCTCAACATGGCCGGACGCCTGTCCCGGGAGGGTTCGGCGGTGCGGGTCCGTCATGTGGCGGAGGTGCTGGCGGGCATGACGGCGGACGTGCCGCCGATCGGGCAGGCTCGGTAGCCCAACCTAGCCTCTTTCGGGTGAATTCGCCGGGTTGACGGACCCAACAGATGCGAGCCTCACCAAAGACGTGATGGCCGCCGTAGATTCGTCATGAAACCGCCTTCCGGACGCGGCGCTTAGGCCCCGCACCTAACAGCGGAGCACACATAATGCAGTCCATGAACGATCTGATGCTGCACTTTCTGCAGGACATCTACTACGCCGAGCGGCTGGGGCTGAAGAGCTTTCCCAAGCTGATGAAGGCGATCGAAAGCGATGAGCTGAAAGAGGCGCTCTCGATGCACAAGGACCAGAGCGAGCAGCAGGTCGAGCGTCTGAAAACCGTGTTCGAAGCGCTCGGCAAGCGGCCCAAGGGCAAGACCTGCGCGGCGATGGACGGCTTGGTCGAGGAGTGTGAGGAGGCGATCGAGGAGGGCGAGAAGGGCCCGGTGCTGGACAGCGCGCTGCTCGCCTGCGCGCAAGCGATCGAACATTACGAGATCGCCCGCTATGGCGCCATGCTAAGCTGGGCCAAGCAAATGGGCCTCGATGAGGCCGTCGAGGCCTTGCAGGAGACGCTGGACGAAGAGAAGGCCAGCGATCAAAAGCTAACCGAAATCGCAGAAAGCATGCTGAACCAGGCGGCCGAAGATAGCGGCGAGGAAGACGACGAAGAAGAGGACGAAGGCGAGGACGAAAGCCCCGAGCCGGAGCCCGCAGAAGCGGCCGCCCCCGCGCGCAAGCGCAAGTAGCGGTGACTTCACCCTCCCCCGCTCGCGGGCTCGATTCGTGGGAACGGATTGAGCCCGGGTGGGGGTGGGTGGCGCTGACGACCTTCTACGAACGACAGTGCGATGGGCCAAACGCGTCATCGATCGTCCGCACCCGCTCATAGAAATCCCACCCTGCACGGCTCTCGCCGGGTGCCCTCACGCGGAATAGGTGCATCGGATGCACCACGCTGCCATCGGCCCGCAGGTCACTCCTGCCAAACAGCCCATCCTCGGCCGGTAGGGCGCGCATCGCTGACATCAGCCCGGCGCCATCCTCCCAGTCCCTGCCCGGGGCCGCACGCAGGAAATGCCGGGTCATGGCGTACACGCCGGCGTGGACCATGGTGGGGTGGATACCACGGTTCTGTGGCGCGAAACGACGGGTGAATGCGCGCGTCGCGTCATTGAGATCCCAGTAGAACGGCTCCGTCACCAACAGGCCCTGCGCATCCGCGAGGCCAATGGCGTGCACGTTGGTGGTGAGGCATAGCAGCGCGGCGAGCCGGGCGGAGAGGCCGAATTCCCGCGCTTGTTTCACCAGCGCCTGGAACGGCTCCCCCGTGCACGCAAGGCCGATCGTGTCGGCGCCGCTGGCCTGGGCCTGCAACAACAGGGCGGAGAAGTCCTGGGTGTCTCCCGGGAACTTGGCCGCGCCCAACACCTGCCCGCTACCAGCCTCCAGCACGGCGGTTACGTCCCGCTGCAGCGCGTGGCCGAAACTGTAATCGACGGTGAGAAAGAACCAGCTGCGCCCGCCCTCCGCCAGCACGGACGCGGCGCCGGCGCGGGCGAGGGCCGTGGTGTTGTAGGTCCATTGCAGGTGGTTGGGTGCGCATCCCGCGACCAAGGCGGCGCTCCCCGCCCCGCTGAACAGTGCCACGCGATTGCGGGCACGGGCGAGGTCCGCGACGGCGAGCGCGGTGGCCGAGTTCGGCACGTCCAGCACCGCAAGCACGCCCTGGTCAAACCAGGCGCGGGCAATTGCAGCGCCCTGGTCCGGCCCGGTGCCGATATCGGCCACCAGCAGCTCGACATCGGCATCGCCAATCGCCATTCGCGCCGCCACGACCGAGCCGGGGCCGGCGCCGTCGGCCGCCGGACCGTTCAGGGTTGTGAGCAGGCCCAGTTTCAACCGCCGGGGCTGTGCCAAAGCGGGGGTCGCGAGGGTGGTGGCAAGCAGGGTGCGGCGGGTGAGTTGCATCCGGCGGTGATAAGCCTGGCGTTGCGGGCGCGCCACGCTAGATTGGGCATTGGAGGATTGCCCGTATGATCACCACCTCGCCCGCCTTCAAGCAGAACGCCCACGCGGCGCTGGCCGACGCGTCATTGCAGAAGGCACTAAAGTTCAGCAAGCCGCAATTCATGGCGCGGCGCAGCGCTGCCGTCGCGCGGCTGCCGGAGTTCGAGCGGCTGCGGGATATCGGGCGCGAGATCAAGAACCACGCGCTGGCGAACCTCGATTTCTACCTCGAGACGTTCGAGGCCAACGTGCTGGCGGCGGGCGGGCAGGTGCATTGGTGCAGCACGGCGGACGACGCGCGGGCGGCAGTGCTGAAGATTTGCCGGGACGCCGGGGCGCGGACGGTGACGAAGGGCAAGTCCATGATCTCGGAAGAGCTCGGGATCAACAAGCATCTCGAGGCCAATGACATCCAGCCGATCGAGACCGATTTGGGCGAGTATATCATCCAGCTGCGGGATGAGACGCCGAGCCATATCATTGCTCCTGCCTTCCACCTGAACCGGGAGGATTGGGAGGCGCAGTTCCGGCTGTCGCACACCGACCTGCCGGCGGACCGCGTGTTTGCCGAGCGGCGGGATATCCTGACCGAGGCGCGGGGCAAGCTGCGGGAGCGGTTCCTGGCCGCCGATGTGGGCATCACCGGCGCCAACTTCCTGATCGCCGAGACCGGCAGCAACGTGATCGTCACCAACGAGGGCAACGGCGACCTGACGCAGACCCTGCCGCGGGTGCACATCGCGCTGGCCAGTATCGAGAAGGTGGTGCCGACCTTGGAGGATGCGACCAGCCTGCTGCGGCTGCTGGCGCGGTCCGCGACCGGGCAGGATTTCAGCGTCTATACCACGTTCAGCACTGGGGGGCGGCGCCCGGCGGACCTCGATGGGCCGCAGGAGTATCACGTGGTGATCGTCGATGCCGGACGCTCGGCGATGATGGGGACCGAGTTCCAGGAGATGCTGCGCTGCATCCGCTGCGCGGCGTGCATGAACCATTGCCCGGTCTATGGCGCGGTGGGGGGGCACGCGTATGGCTGGGTCTATCCGGGCCCGATGGGCAGCGTGCTGACGCCGTCCTTGATCGGCGTGGAGCAGTCCGGGCACCTGCCCAACGCCAGCACGTTCTGCGGCAAGTGCGAAAGCGTGTGCCCGGTGAAGATCCCGCTGCCCAAGATGATGCGGCACTGGCGGGAGCGAGAATTCGAACGCCACCTTCAGCCCGGCGGCATTCGCAGCAACCTGGCCCTCTGGGCGTACTTCGCCCGGCGGCCGAAGCTATACCGGATGGCCACACGCATCGGCGCGGCGGCGTTGGGGCTCATGGGCCGGGGTAGCTTCAAGAGCCTCCCATTCGCGGGCGGCTGGACCGCCGGGCGCAATCTGCCGGTGCCGGAGGGGGAGACGTTCATGGCGCGCTACGCCAGGCAACAGCGGCGGCGATGACCAAGGAAGCCATCCTCGGCGCCATCCGCCGCGGCCTCAAGCGCGGCCCCCTGCCCGGCGATCAGGCCGCCATGCTGCGCCAGCGCCTGGCCGAGCACCCGCGCCATCTGATCCCCGCCCGCAGCCAGGTGAGCCGCCCCGAGCAGATCGCGTTGCTTATCGCCAATATCGAGAAGGAGTTCGGTACCGTCGCCGCCGTGGCGGGCGCGGACCAAGTGCCGGACGCAGTGGTCACGTATCTGGCCGGGCAAAACCTGCCGTCCATGGCGGTCATGGCGCCGCACCCGGAGCTGCAGGCTATACCATGGCACGCGCGTCCCTTGCTGATGCTGCATGAAGGCCGTGCGGAAGCGACCGATTTGGTCAGCATCCAGCACGGTTTCGCCGCGGTCGCCGAAACCGGCACGCTCATGCTGCCCAGCGGCCCGGACCGTCCGACGACGCTGAATCTGCTGGCCGACACCGCCATCGTCATCCTCCGCACCAGCCGGGTTGTGGGCCCATATGAGGACGCGTGGGATTTGCTGCGGGCGGCGGGGCCGATGCCGCGCAACGTGATGTGGGTGACGGGCCCCAGCCGCTCGGCCGATATCGAGCAGACGCTGGAGTTGGGCGCGCATGGCCCCCGCCGCCTGCACGTGGTGCTGATCGAGGATGACCCGGCCGCACTGCGGACCTGATGCGCGGGAAGCGCCGCGTCCTGTCCGAACATGACCGCGAGGTCTGGGCCGTCTATGCCCAGCACATCCGTCCGCTGGATGGTGTCGCGGTGCCGGAACCCAAGCCGGCGCCCGAGCCCGCCGCGCCGCCCATGGCCATGCCCTCCGCCCGGCCCCGTCCCAAGGTTCAGGCGCCGGGCCCGCTCACCGTTGGCAGCTCTCCGGGCGGCGTGGACCGGGCGACGTGGGAGCGGTTCCGCACCGGCAATCTGCCGCCGGTGCGAACGCTCGACCTTCACGGCCGCACGGCGGCCCGCGCGTTCACGGCGCTGCAGGGTTTCCTATCGGAGGCCTATGCCGACCAGCTTCGCTGCGTGGAGGTCATCACCGGGCGGGGCAGCGGCGAGCAGGGCGGGGTGATCCGGCGAGAATTTCCGCTCTGGCTCAACCTGCCGGAGCTACGGCCGCTGGTGCTGGCGGCGGCGCATCCGCATGCGGCCAATCCGGGATCGGTCAGACTACTGCTGCGCCGGGTGCGCGGGCGGGGTTGACCCGGAACGCGTTTAACAGTCGCGGAATGGTTCAAATGCAAGCTGGACTTTAGGCTGGCCAATCCTACGACTATGCAGAGTTGATAGAGCCAGTGGATGGCTGTAAGACACTAGTCAGATAGTCAGGTGAACCCATGGCCAATCCGCTCGCCCTAATCTCCGATGCAAACCAAGGCGCCTGGACGCTGCAGGATGCCAAAGCACGGTTTAGTGAAGTGGTCCGTCTTGCCCGGGCCGAAGGTCCGCAGCGTGTCAGCGTCCGCGGCCGAGATGCCGTAGTGGTAATGGCCGCAGATGAGTTCGACCGCCTGATCAATCCTGAAGCTGACGCACTCTCGTTCGTTGCGTTCATGGAAAGCCTGGGCGCGGACGGCTTGGATCTTACCCGGGACCGCGACGCGGGCCGCGATGTCACGCTTTGATCGGCTGGTTGCTGGATACAAACGTCACGGCTGAGATCATCAGCCCGGGCGGGTCCGCCCGGGTCAAAGCCTGGGCGGCGTTGCAGGATGAGACAACGCTGTTCCTCAGCATTCTAACAGTCGCCGAGTTTGACAAGGGCATCGCCAAGTTGGTAGAGAGCGACCCCAGGCGGCTCGGCTACATGGATGCGCGGGACCGGCTGATCCTGCGGTTTGGCAGCCGGCTCCTGTCCTTGACAAACGGGTCCGTTCGCCGCTGGGGCAATATCAGTGGCCGGGTGCGGCGTGATCGCGGCCACGCGCCGCCTGTGATCGACACTCTCCTGGCCGCGACAGCGCTGGAGCATAATCTATACCTTGCGTCACGCAACATCCGAGACGTGATCCATAGCGGCGCGTCGGTATTCAACCCGTGGGATAATGATCCGGCCGATTTCCCACTGGCTGCCCGGCTTCGTCGCAGGCGTTCTGAATAGAAGAACCTCACAGCCACTTATATGGTTGCTGTCCCGTAACGATAATGTTAGGTTCGTCGTGCAGCATAACGTTGCATGGGACACCACAATGGCATTCCACCAGCGCCCCGACGACACGCCGAATAGCCGGGCGCAGATCATGGCGCTCGTCAGCGAGATTTGGATGCTGGTGGACTACGTCGCCGGCAATCCGACCGAAGGGCTGGATGCCATCAAGGTGCCCAATCCGCACGCGCCGGGAGTCGTACTCACGCCGGCGGAGGTATTCCTGGCGGTAAGCGACGTGGAAGGCCGGCTCTCCGTGCCCACCGCGGTGCCGGGGCCGGATGACCGGGCCTCCATGCAGATCGTGCGAGACGCGCTCAACCTGATCGTAGCGCCGGCGTCGGGCTTGACCGTCGCCTACACCACCATGGTCGCCGGGCCGCTCCGCCGGCGCGCGGCATCCCGGGTCAATTTGGCCGAGAACGCATACGGCAACCTCGCAAGCCGCGCGTTCGGGCATCGCAATCTTCAGCGCGCCATTCTGGTGCTCGCCATCATCGCCACCGCACTTGCTGTCTGGGAGTCGGCCAAGGTGGCGTTGGGCAAGGCGCTGCTGCAGAACCTCGACCTGCTGCGGACCGAGCAGGCGGCGATCGGCGGCGAGAAGCTGAAGCTCGAACTCGCCCTCGGTCCCACCCGGGGTGAGACCGGCGGGCCGGTGCGGCCGGCAAGCGGTCCCATTCCGCTGACCGCCTACCGCCTGTGCGACCGCGCCCTGGTCGCACGCAGCCGCATCACTCCGGCCGCGGATCAGCCCGCATGGCTGGCCTACGAAACGCCGGAGGAGCGGGATATTTGCGGCCGGGATGACGTCCTGCGCGCCAAGCTCGGCATCGTGCGGGGCGACCTGCGGGTCTATAGCCAGAACTGGCCCGGCATGGTCGGCAGCGGCTTCGCTATCACGCGCAACATGATGGCGTGCTGGTGGCCCTGGTGCAGTGATGCAACCGACGCGACGTTGCCGCCGGGCGGGAACGACGTGGAGTTCAAGATCGCCCCGGTGTTGCTGGTGTGGGGCAATTTCGTGCTGCCGGTCATCTTCGGCCTGATCGGCTCGGCCATATTCGTGACTCTCGACCACTACCAAAAGGTGCATGACAGCACGCTCCGGCCCCGCGACTACTTCTTGGCCCCGGTCCGGCTCACGCTCGGGCTGGTGGTCGGGGCGTGCGTCGGCCTGTTCTATAGTTCGTACACCCCCATGCAGGCGTCGACGACCGAGGCTGTGGGTTCCGCCCTGATCGGCGCCCTGACCCTCACTGCTTCCGGCGTCGCCTTTCTCGCCGGCTTCGGGGTCGAGACGGTGTTCTCGCTCCTGCAATCCCTGATCGCCCGCGTGTTCACGCTCCCCGCACCGGCGAAATCCGCTTGAACGGGAATTTAGGACTGGCCGTAGGTCGTGAGCGTGATCGCAGCGTCGGCCATGGCCGGGCGCATGCGGGGGTCGAGCAAAGCGGCTAGCTCGGCCTTATGCTCGTATTTTGGCATCAAGGTTTCCAAACGCGGGTCGCGCGACGCGGCGGGATGAAAATAGATTTCCGTAAGGCCCGGCGGAATATGCGGCAGGAGGCCGAGCACGCGGGAACTCGTCATGTGGCCGCTCCAGGCCAGGCCAAAGATGCGGTCGTTGGTGACCATGCCGGCGCGGCGGGCCTGATCGCGCAGGACGGTCGTCCAAAGCCGCAGCGCCGTGCCGCCCCAGCCCGCGCTCCCGCCGGCCTTCCGCAACACGCCGCCGGGCTCGGACGGGACGCGGACGGCGCGCAGGCCGAACTCGGCGCCGGTCCGGATCATCATCCGCCCCACCGTCGGGTGCAGGTGCATATGCTTGTGCGCGTTGGCGTGATCGAGCGGAAGGCCAGTGGCACGAAACGCCCGGAACTGCGCCGCGATCTCGTTCGCCAGCTGCCGGCGGCCGCGCGGACTGAAATAATAACGGACGCCAAGTAGGAGCTGATTGGCCGAGAAGCGCCCGGCCGCGTCCATGATGTCGGACGCGATACCGGGCAACGTGGCCGCGCCCTCCACGACCACCAGATGCAGGCCGACCCGGAGATCGGGCATTCTCCGCGCCCGGCGGACCGCATCTGCCGCCGCGGCGCCGGACACCATCAAGCTGGCCGTGCTCAGAATGCCATTCCGGTGCGCGCGCTCGATCCCCTCATTGACGCTCTCGGACAGGCCGAAATCGTCTGCGGAGATGATGACCCGGCGGTCAGGCAGCCTTGTTGCGCTCCCGGAGGAACGTGAAGAACTCCACCCCTTCACGCAGGCGCCGCTTCATCATCTGCGGGCTGCGCACCATCTCGCTGACGATGGAGGCGATCTTCGGGGCGCGGAAATAGAAGCGGCGGTAGAACGCCTCGACGCTGTCGAAAATTTCCGTGTGCGTCAGGATCCCCGGGAAATGCAGCGGCGCGATCTGCACCCCGCGCTCGTCGATCAGCTCGGCATGCTCGGCGTCCAGCCACCCGTTGGCGACGGCCTGGTCATACAGGAACGTGCCCGGATACGGCGCCGCCAGCGAGACCTGCATGGTGTGCGGATTGATCTCCACGGCGTAGCGGATCGTCTCCTCGATCGTCTCCTTCGTCTCACCGGGGAGGCCCAGGATGAAGGTGCCGTGGATCTTGATGCCGAGCTCGTGGCAGTCTTTGGTGAACTGCTTGGCCACGTCGATGCGGAGGCCCTTCTTGATGTTGTGCAGGATTTGCTGGTTCCCGCTCTCATAGCCGACCAGCAACAGGCGGAGCCCGTTATCCTTCATGACTTTCAGCGTGCTGCGCGGCACGTTGGCCTTGGCGTTGCAGGACCAGGTGACGCCCAATTTGCCCAGCTCGACCGCGATCGCCTCGGCGCGGGGCAGGTTGTCGGTGAAGGTGTCGTCGTCGAAGAAGAATTCCTTCACCTGGGGGAAATCCCGCTGCGCCTGCCGGATTTCGGCGGCAACGTGCTCCGGGCTGCGGACGCGGTAGGTATGCCCGCCCACCGTCTGTGGCCAGAGGCAGAACGTGCAACGGCTTTTGCAGCCCCGTCCGGTATAGATGGACAAATAGGGGTGCATCAGATAGCCGATAAAGTAGTCCTCGATATGAAGGTCACGCTTATACACGTCGGATACGAATGGAAGCTTGTCCATGTCTTCCAAGATCGCACGATCTTTATTGTGGACGAGTGTGCCGTCTTCGGCCCGGTAGCTGATGCCATCGATGGTGGACCACTCCCGGCCCTCGGCGACTTCGAGGCAGGTGAAGTCGAACTCGTTGCGCGCCACGAAATCGACGGAGGCCCCTTGCTCGAGGCTCTCGGCCGGCTGCACGGCGACCTTGGCACCGACGAAGCCGATCTTCAGCGCGGGATTCGCCTCTTTCATGGCGGCCGCGACCTGGACGTCGGACGCGAACGATGGCGTGCTGGTGTGGATGATGCACAGCTCGTGCAGCTTGGCTTCCGCCAGCACGACCTCCATGCCGATGCCGGCGGGGGGCGCGTCGATCAGCTTGCTGCCGGGCACGAGCGCCGCGGGCTGCGCCAGCCAGGTCGGATACCAAAAGGATTTGATTTCCCGCTTGGCCTGATACCGGGAGCCCGCGCCGCCGTCGAAACCACCGAACGAGGGCGGCTGCAGAAACAGGGTCTTCATCATGCGAACATCATCCTTCGGGCGACAAGCCCGGTGTTATCAGCGCCGGCGCGTCAAGGCGGGGTGGTGTGGCGCGGAGCACCTGACCACGCCAGGCAACCCGGTTTGTACGGTAGCTGGCGATGAGCACAGTCACCGACAATAGGTCGCGCAACGGCATCCACCAGATCGCCAGGCCGGACGCAACCCCTAGCGACCGGTCGATCCCATGCGCGATGATGCCGCGCAGCGCCCACGCCGCGGAGAACGCCACCCACGCCCAGGGGTCTCCGCCGGACAGCCCCAGCGTAAGCGCAGCCCAGAACAGCGGATATTGCACGACGGACAGCGCGAACTCGACCGGCACCAGCGACTGGATCGTCCGGGCCCAGCGCAGCTCGTGTTCGAACAGCGCCGGGACCTGAAGCTCCGGCACCGTCGTGGAGGGAATGGTGGCGGCCAGCGCGACCCTTTGTCCATGCGACATGACCAAGCGGCCCAGTACGGCGTCGTCCGCCAAATGCGGGGACAGCGCCTCGAGCCCGCCGGCCTGCAGCAGCGTCGCCCGCGTCAGCGCCATGGTGGCGCCCAGGCAGTCCTGCCGGCCCATGACCCGCGCCAGCAGGGCACCGGGTAGGAAAGCGTGATTGATCTGTGCCGCCCCCAGCAGTCCCGCCAGGCTTGGGCTGGCGGAGTGGCCAGAGTACAGCGTGGTAACCAGGCCGACGCCGGGCCGCTCCAGCGCGGCTACCAGCTGATCGAGGTAGCCGGGCGGAGCATGGATATCGCTGTCGGCGATCACCAGCGTGTCATGTTTCGCGCTAGGGAACATGTTGATGAGGTTGGCGATCTTCCGGTTGGCGCCGTGCGGCGTCCCGTCCACCACGATCTCCATGTCCAGCGCCGGGAAACGCTGGCGAAGGCGCCTCAACACATGGAGGGCCGGGTCCGCAGCCTCCTGCAGCCCGAACACGATCTGCATGTCCGGATAGGCCTGGGCGCAGAAGCTGGCCAGCGCCTGTTCCAGCAACGGCTCCTCCCCATGCAGCGGCTTGAGGACGGTCACAGGCGGGCGCGCGGACGGCGCTATGCGGGAGCGGCGCTGAAACCGTTCGAGGGCCAGCCATCCCAGCGCCGCCTGTCCCAACCCCGCCGCTGTCACGCCGAGCGCCGCGAGTGCACATGCTTCCATCAGGCCCGCTCTTTTGTCAGGATAGTGTGCCGCCCGACATGTCGGCGACCTTTTTCTGTAACGACTCGATCAGGCGAGAGGCGTCCCCGGGCGAAATCAACGCCCGGAAGTCGGAGCGCTGCACCGCCACCTGACTGATGGAGCCGTTCAACAGCACATCGACCGCACGCCACCCGGCGGGCCCGCGGCGCATGACATAGTCGATCCGCACGGCATCGCCGTTGGGCGGCACGATCTGTGTGGCGACGACCTGGTCTTCACCCACGCTCCGGCTTTCCGGTAGGACTTCAAGCTGTTCGCCGTTGTGCTCGCTAAAATTATCGACGTAGCGGGCTACGGTGAATTTGCGGAACACATCCAGCAACCGGGCCTGCTGCGCCGCATCGAGACTGGTCCAGCGTGGTCCGACAGCGGATTGCAGGGTGGCTGGAACGTCGAAGGTGCGGTCCACGACCGGGGCGAGGGCGGCGAAACGCTGCTTGAAAGTGGCCGTATCAGGCATCTTCATGGCGGCGATCAGTGCATCCAGCAGCTCCTTTACCGGAGCCGAAGGCGACGCATCTGCCGCGCGTGCGCCGGCCGCGATGAACGGCAAAGCCAGCAAGAGGCGCCGTGCAATCATCCCGCGGGGGAGACCAGGGTGAGCGAGGCTGGCGTCAGCGCCGCCGCATCCGTCCCCAATGCATTCATCGCCGTTGCCACGATGTCCTTGGCGCCGAGCCCGGCCTCGATGATCTGCGCGGCCGGCGTGTTATGGTCGATGAACCGGTCCGGCAGCGTCATAGAGCGGACGCGGACGCCGCCGTCCAGCAAGCCTCGCATGGCCAAATGCTGCAAGATCACGGCGCCGAACCCACCGATCGACCCCTCCTCGACGATGATCAGCACGGCGTGATGGCGGGCCAGCTGTTCTACCATGGCAGCGTCGAACGGCTTGGCGAACCGCGCGTCCGCAACGGTGGTGGGCAGGCCCCGAGCCGCGAGCTCTTCGGCTGCTCGCATGCTATCGGCCAGGCGGGTGCCGAGCGACAGGATCGCGACCTTGCCACCCTCCCGCATGATGCGGCCGCGTCCGATCGGCAGGATGGTGCCGCGCTCCGGCAAGGCGATGCCGGTACCCTCGCCGCGTGGATACCGCACGCCGCTGGGCCGGTCGTCGATCACGACGGAGGTCGCGACCATGTTCATCAGCTCGAGCTCATCCGACGGCGCCATCAGCACGAAGCCGGGTAGGCATCCGAGGTAGGCCAGGTCGAAGCTGCCCGCGTGGGTCGCACCGTCCGCACCGACCAGCCCAGCGCGGTCGATCGCAAAGCGCACCGGCAGCGATTGGATAGCGACGTCATGCACGACCTGATCGTAGGCGCGCTGGAGAAACGTACTGTAGATAGCGCAGAACGGGCGCAGGCCCTCGGTCGCCATGCCGGCGGCGAAGGTGACGGCGTGCTGTTCGGCAATACCCACGTCGAACGTGCGATCCGGGAACAGCTTGGCGAAGCGGTCGAGCCCAGTGCCCGACGGCATGGCCGCCGTGATGGCGACGATGCTTTCATCATGTTGCGCCTCCGCCACCAGGGCATCGGCAAACACGCGGGTATATTGCGGCGGTCCCGGCGGCGCCTTGACCTGCTCGCCCGTCACGACGTTGAACTTGCTGACGCCGTGATACTTGTCGGGGCTCGCCTCGGCCGGCGGATAACCGTGGCCCTTCTTGGTGATGATATGCAGCAGGATCGGCCCGCTCTCCTCCGCCTCCCGCACGTTGCGCAGCACCGGGAGCAGGTGGTCGAGGTTATGGCCGTCGATCGGGCCTACATAGTAGAAGCCCAGCTCTTCGAACAGCGTCCCACCGGTAAGGATGCCGCGCGCATACTCCTCGGCCCGGCGCGCCGTCCGCTGGATGCCCTTGGGAAACCGCGTCGCCATCCGCGCCGCGAGGTCACGCAGGTTCAGGAACGAGCGGCTGCTCATCAGGCGGGACAGGTATGCGCTCATGGCGCCCACGGGCGGCGCGATCGACATGTCGTTGTCGTTCAGAATCACCAGAAGCCGGGACCGCCGTGCGCCCGCATTGTTCATGGCCTCGTAGGCCATGCCGGCACTCATGGCGCCATCGCCGATGACCGCCACCACGTGCCGGTCCTTCTGCCCGGCCAAATCATGCGCCACCGCCATGCCGAGGCCGGCGGAGATGCTGGTGCTGCTATGCGCGGCGCCGAACGGGTCGTACTCGCTCTCACTCCGCCGCGTGAAGCCACTCAGGCCGCCGGGCTGGCGCAGCGTCCGGATGCGGTCTCGGCGTCCGGTCAGGATCTTATGCGGGTATGCCTGGTGCCCCACGTCCCACAGCACGCGGTCGTGCGGCGTATCGAATACGGCATGCAGCGCCACAGTCAGTTCCACCACGCCGAGTGAGGCGCCGAGATGGCCACCGGTGGTGCTGACGACATCGACCGTCTCGGCCCGCAGCTCGTCGGCGACAGCCTTCAACTGATCGTTGGAGAAATTCCGCATGTCGGAAGGGACGCGCACGCGGTCCAACGTCGGCGTGGCAGGGCGGGGGGCAAACGGATTGGACGCGCTCATTGGTTTCTGCATGCTCCCCCGGCTGGGCGGTCCAGCACGGACTCGGTGAGGATAGAGGGCGAGATATGATGCCGAACTGTAATCCGTGCCGCAAAAAACACGTCCAACCCCCTAAGGCAACCAGCCCAGTGCCGGCCGGCTACGGCGGCGCAGGGCTGATATGACCGCCAATACTACCCAACCCGACGGGCCCGTGCCATACCACGGTGCTCTTCCAAGGCAAGGGTGTGGCCACACGGCAACAGGTGTGAGCCATAGCGGTCACATGCATCGTTTCCGCGGTGCAGTGCGATATGTAGGGTGGCGCCGACGGTGCTGCTTATGTTGCTGGAGAGTATGGATGCGGGTGGTTTTGGCTCAGCCAAGGGGCTTTTGCGCGGGCGTGGAGCGCGCGATCGAGATCGTAGAGCGTGCCATCGCCAAGTTTGGTCCACCTATCTATGTCAGACACGAAATTGTGCACAACCGCCACGTGGTGGAAGACCTGCGCAAGCGCGGCGCGGTGTTCGTGGATGAGATCGACGAGATTCCACCGGGCGCGATGACCATCTTCAGCGCGCATGGCGTGGCCAAGCGGGTTGAGGAAGTCGCCCGCGAACGGAAGCTGCCGGTCATCGATGCGACGTGTCCCCTGGTGTCGAAGGTGCATGCCGAGGGCCGCCGCTATGCGGCCCAAGGGCGGGAGATCGTCTTGGTCGGCCACGCTGGGCACGCCGAAGTCGATGGCACCATGGGGCAGATTCCCGGTCGCGTGCACCTGGTGCAGACGGTGGCTGATGTCGCAACCCTGGAGCCTGGCACGCCCGGTAGCCTGGCCTACATCACGCAAACGACGCTGTCCGTCGATGATACGAGGGGGATTATACAAGCACTGCAGGCACGCTTCCCTGGCATCGTCGGGCCTGACGTGCGGGATATCTGCTACGCGACGCAGAATCGCCAGCAGGCAGTACATGATTTGGCCAAGCAGGTGGACCTCATCCTCGTGGTCGGCTCCAAGAACAGCTCTAACTCCAATCGCCTCGCCGAGATTGGGACTGAGCTGGGTAAGCCCAGCTATTTGATCGATGACGCGAGTGCTTTGCGACCGGAATGGTTTACTGGCGTTGAGATCGTAGGGCTCACCGCTGGCGCCAGTGCGCCGGAGATGCTGGTTCAAGGTGTGATCGATGGATTGCGGCAATATGCCGATGTCGATGTGGCGACGCTCGCGGGCGTGGCCGAGGACGTGAAATTCAAGTTTCCGGCTGAGTTGAGCTGAGGGAAAAGCAGTATGTCGGTTCCGATGCGTCAAGTGGTCCAGGTTGGGGCCTATGTGGTGAAGCAGCATATGCTGGGGCGGAAGCGCTACCCGCTCGTGCTGATGCTGGAGCCTTTGTTCCGGTGTAACCTGGCGTGTTCCGGGTGTGGCAAGATCGACTATCCGGCGGAAATCCTGAACCAGCGGTTATCCGTGGAGGACGCGCTGGCGGCGGTCGATGAGTGCGGGGCGCCGGTGGTGGCGATCGCCGGCGGGGAGCCGCTGCTGCATAAGGAGATGCCGCAGATCGTGCAGGGCATCCTGGCGCGGAAGAAATTCGTCTATCTCTGCACCAACGCGCTGCTGCTCGAGAAGAAGATGGATGACTACGCGCCGAACCCGTACTTCTCGTGGGACGTGCATCTGGATGGCGACAAGGGCATGCACGACCGCGCCGTGGAACAGGACGGCGTGTATGACAAGGCCGTGGCCGCCATCAAGAAGGCCAAGGCGCGCGGCTTCCGGCTCAGCATCAACTGCACCCTGTTTGACGGGGCGGAGCCGGAGCGGGTAGGCAAGTTCTTCGACGACGTGATGGCCATGGGCGTGGACGGCATCATGACCAGCCCGGGCTACGCCTATGAACGCGCACCGGATCAGGCGCATTTCCTGAGCCGGCAGAAGACGAAGCAGCTGTTCCGCGACATCCTGACCTATGGCCAGGGCAAGAAGTGGCGGTTCACGCAGTCCCCGCTATTCATGAGCTTCTTAGCCGGCAACGAGAATTACCAGTGCACCCCCTGGGGCAAGCCCACGCGCAACGTGTTCGGCTGGCAGCGGCCCTGCTATCTATTGGGTGAGGGGTATGCCAAGACCTTTACCGAGCTGATGGACAGCACGGATTGGGACAAGTATGGCACCGGGCATTACGAGAAATGCGCGGATTGCATGGTCCATTCCGGCTATGAGAGCACGGCGGTGATGGACGCGGTGAAGTCGCCGATCAAGACCATGATGACGGCGCTGCGCGGCCCGAAGCTCACGGGCCCGATGGCGCCGGAGATCGACCTATCCAACCAGCGCCCCGCGGATTACGTGTTCAGCCGGCACGTGCAGGACAAGATGGCCGAACTGAAGCACAAGCCGCTGGCGCAGGTGGCCGACGCGGCAGACTAGGCGGTGGATGGCGCTTCGCTAATCCATCCTACGCCATCGTAGGGTGGAACAGCGTAGCGCCTTTCGCCAAGCCGTCGGCTACCCCGCGCGGCCCCGAACTAGGTCGGTGACGACGCCGGGGTCGGCCAGGGTGCTGGTGTCACCCAGGCCGTCCGTTTCGTTGGCGGCGATCTTGCGCAGGATGCGGCGCATGATCTTGCCCGACCGGGTCTTCGGCAAGCCCGGCGCCCATTGGATGGCGTCCGGGGAGGCGATGGGGCCGATTTCGTGCCGGACCCAGGCGACCAGCTCCTTGCGCAGCGCCTCGCTCGGCTCCTCGCCGGTGTTGAGCGTGACGTAGGCGTAGATGCCCTGGCCCTTGATGTCATGCGGGAAGCCCACGACGGCGGCTTCGGCGACTTTCGGGTGCGCCACCAGCGCGCTCTCGACCTCGGCGGTGCCCATGCGGTGGCCGCTCACGTTGATGACGTCATCGACCCGTCCGGTGATCCACCAATAGCCGTCCGCATCGCGCCGGGCGCCATCCCCGGTGAAATATAAATTCTTGAACGTTGTGAAATAGGTCTGCACGAAGCGCTCATGGTCGCCATACAGCGTCCGCATCTGGCCCGGCCAGCTGCCGGCGATGCAGAGGTTGCCCTCGACCGCACCCTCCAGCAACACGCCCTCATTATCGACCAGAACCGGATGAATACCCGGTAACGGCAGCGTGGCGGAACCCGGCTTGACCGCTATGGCGCCGGGTAGGGGGGAGATTAGGATGCCGCCCGTCTCCGTCTGCCACCACGTGTCCACGATTGGGCAGCGTCCGTCGCCCACCACGTTATAATACCAGATCCACGCCTCAGGATTGATCGGCTCCCCCACGGAGCCGAGAATGCGGAGAGACGCGCGCGAGGTCGCCTTCACCGGCCCTTCGCCCTCGCGCATCAGCGACCGGATCGCGGTGGGCGCGGTGTAGAAGATGTTGACCTTGTGCTTGTCCACGACCTGCCAAAAGCGCGAGTTGTCCGGGTAGTTGGGAATGCCCTCGAACATCAGCGTGGTCGCGCCATTGGCCAGCGGGCCATAGACGATATAGGTGTGCCCGGTCACCCAGCCGACATCGGCGGTGCACCAATAGACTTCGCCGGGCTGATAATCGAACACCAGTTTATGCGTGTAGGCGGCCCAGACCATGTAGCCGCCGGTGGTATGCACGACGCCTTTCGGCTTGCCGGTGCTGCCGCTGGTATAGAGGATGAACAGCGGATCCTCGGCGTGCATTTCCTCCGGCGGGCATTCGGCCGGTGCGGCGGCGACCAGGGTGGCGTAGTCATGGTCCCGCCCGGCCAGCATGGGGACGGGGCCGCCGGTGACCTTCACCACCACGACGGCGGTGACCCCCGGGCAATGCTTCAGCGCCTCGTCCGCATTGCCCTTCAGTGCCACCTTGCGGCCCCCGCGCCGGCCCTCGTCGGCGGTGATCAGCACGGTGCTGGCGCAGTCCTGGATGCGGTTGGCGAGGCTGTCGGGCGAGAAGCCGCCGAACACGATCGCATGGATGGCACCCAGCCGCGCGCAGGCCAGCATGGCGACCGCGGCTTCCACCACCATGGGCAGATAGATCGTGACCCGGTCGCCCCGCTTCACGCCCAAACCCCTCAAAGCATTGGCGAAGCGGCAAACCTCGGAGTGTAGCTCCTTGTAGGTGACGCTCCTGGTCATGCCGGGGTCGTCACCTTCCCAGATGATGGCGACCTGGTCCGGGCGCTCGGCCAGATGCCGGTCGAGGCAGCTGGCGCTGGCGTTCAGCGTACCGTCCTCATACCAGCGGATGTGCACGTCACCCTGGAACGAAGCGTCCATGGCTAGGGTCGGCGGCTTGATCCAGGCGATACGATGCGCCTGTTCGGTCCAGAACGCCTGGGGGTCTCGCGTAGCCTGTTCGGTCATGGCGGCGAATTGCGCCTCATTCACGTTCGCGTGTGCGGCGATCTGGGGCGGGACGGCGTAGGTCTGGTCGGACACAGGGTTTCCTCGTTTTTCTTATGTGTTGCAAAGACCCTATAGGCCAGCGTCCTCTTTCACCAGTATGTCCCCATTCACGATCTGCGCGGGGACGCGCTCGAGCGATTGGCCTAAACAAGGGCCGGAAGTGCACAGACCATCGTGCGGCCGGAACTCCGCCCCATGCGTGCCGCAGACGATTCGCTGGCCGTCCGCGGATAGGAAGCGGCCCGGCACGGTGTCCAGCGCGGCGCCGATATGCGGGCAGGCGTTGACGTAAACCGACACCCCGTCAGCGTGGCGGACGGCGAACAGGCCGGTGAAGCCGCCCTGGGGTGGGCCGAACGCGCGGGCCTGGGGAGTGCGGAGGTTCGCCAAGGCGCATAACAGCCTCACGGCCGCTGCTTCCCCCTCTCCCCTCGGGAGAGGGCCGGGGTGAGGGGAACGGCACTCACCGGCTTACCATCGGATGCAGGCTTGTTTCCCCTCACCCCGGCCCTCTCCCGGAAGAAGTGGCCAACGCCAGGATGTAAGCCCATTCCTCGGCCTTCACGGGCCCGACGGAAAGGCGGGAGTATTTCACCAGCGCCATGTCCGCCAGCGCCGGGTCGGCTTTCATTTCGGCCAGCGTCACCGGACGCTTCAGCTTCTTGCCGGCCTTCATGTCGACGCACACCCAGGGGCCCTTTTCCGCCGTCGGGTCCGGGTAGGCCTCCCGCACGACGCTCACGATGCCCACGACCTCCTTGCCGATGTTGGAGTGATAGAAGAATGCCTGGTCGCCCTTCTTCATCGCCATCAGGTTCTGCTTGGCCGTGTGGTTGCGGACGCCGGTCCAGGGCTCGATCTTATGCGCCACCTGCTCCGTCCAGCCGAACACGTCAGGCTCGGTCTTCACCAGCCAGTAGTTCACGCAGCCACCACTTCGCCATCCTGGATCACGGTGCGGAAGCCGCGGATGACGGTGCTTTCGAACAGGCCGGCCTTGGCGTACGGGTCGGCGGCGGCAAAGCCCTCGGCGGCGGCGCGGTCCGCGACGTCGATCAGCAGCAGGGTGCCGCAGGGCCGCCCGTCCGTGTCCAGCATCGGCCCGCTATGCCGGATGCTATGCGCATACATGCTCAGATACGCCAGGTGCACCGGGCGCGAGGCGAGCCGGAGGTCGAGGCTGTCGGGCCGGTCCATGCAGATGACGGCGAAGAGCATGGGCGAATTAGTACCTGCACACGGACGTAGCGCAAGGTGCCTTCTAAGAAGGCGATTTGATGCTATCTTGTGACCGTGGACACGATCTTCCCTGCACGCCCCGCGCGTAGCCTGCACCGCTTCGCCAACCCCGGACGCTTCCTGCGCCTTGCGGGGCGGGTGCAGCCTTGGCTTACGGTGCTGGCCATCGTCCTCACCGGCGTGGGTCTGGTGTGGGGTCTGTTGTATTCGCCCGCCGACTGGCAGCAGGGGGATGCGGTGCGGATGATCTATGTGCACGTCCCCACCGCGTGGCTGGCGTCCGCAGGCTATACCAGCCTGGTGCTGGCCTCGCTCTCGTCGTTGATCTGGCGGCATCCCTTGGCGGATCTCGCGGCCGCCGAAATCAGCCCGGTGGGCGCCGGGTTCACCGCGCTCTGCCTCGCAACCGGCTCGTTGTGGGGTAAGCCGATGTGGGGCGCTTGGTGGGTGTGGGACGCGCGGCTCACCTCCGTGCTGATCCTGTTCTTCCTGTATATCGGCCACGTAGCGCTGGTCCGCGCATTCGATGACCCGGTGCGCGGCTACCGGGCTGGGGCGATCCTCGCCTTGGTTGGCGCCGTGAACCTGCCCGTGATCAAGTTCAGCGTCGATTGGTGGAACACGCTGCATCAGGCCAGCACCATCACGCTCACGGGCGCGCCGAAAATGAGCACGGACATGCTGTATCCGCTGCTGCTGTCGGCGATCGGCTTCACTTTCGTGTTCGCGGCCATCGTCGTGGCGCGGCTGCGGGCGGCGGTGATGGAGCGGCGGATCCGCGGCCTGCTGATGGCCCGGGCGGCGCGGGCATGACGCATCTGCCGTTCATCGCCGCGTGTTATGCGCTGGGTGTCGGCGTCCCGGTGGCGTATGCGGTGAACGCGTGGCTCCGGCTCGGCTCGGCCCGGCGGCGGCTGTCGGCCTTGGACACGCGGTCATGACGCGCAAGCGCCGGCGCATGGTGGTGGTGCTGGCGTGCATGGCCGGGCTAGGCTCGGCGGCGGCGCTGTCGCTCAATGCCTTCAGCGACAATATGGTGTTCTTCGTGGCGCCGTCCGATATCGCCGAGCACGTGGCCGGGCCGGGCAAGGCGTCGCCCGGGCGGACGCTGCGGCTGGGCGGGCTGGTGGAGAAAGGCAGCGTCGAGCGTATCCAGGACCGCGGCACGCCGATCGCGCATTTCCGCATCACCGACAACCGGGCCGCGGTCAACGTCACCTATAATGGCATTCTCCCGGACCTGTTCCGGGAGGGTCAGGGGGTGGTGACGCTGGGCATGCTGCTGCCGGACGGGTCGTTCCGGGCCAGCGAGGTGCTGGCCAAGCATGACGAGACCTATATGCCCAAGGACGTGGCGGACGCGTTGAAGAAGAGTGGCCAGTGGCGCCCGGAGGACGGGCCGCCGCCCCCGGCCGCCACATGGAACACGCTGAACGCAAGCAACAAGGTGGGCGGATGATCCCCGAACTGGGCCATTTCGCGCTCGCCTTGGCCTGCGCGCTGGCGTTCGCGCAAATGGTCATCCCGCTATGGGGCGCGCACCGGGCGGATGTGCGGCTGATGGCGGCCGCACCCGCGCTGGCGATCGGGCAGCTGCTGGCGCTCGGCACCTCGTTCGGCTGCCTGGTGTGGGCCAGCGTCGGCAATGACTTCACCGTGCTGAACGTGGCGGAAAATAGCCATACCTTGAAGCCGCTCATCTATAAGGTGACGGGCGCCTGGGGCAATCACGAGGGCTCCATCCTGCTCTGGGGCTTGATCCTCGCTTTGTGCGGCGGGGCGGTCGCGACATTCGGGCGCAACCTGCCATCGGCCTTGCGTGCCCGGGTGATTGGCGTGCTGGGCGGGTCGTCCGTCGGCTTCCTGCTGTTTGCGTTGCTGACGTCCAATCCGTTCACCCGCATCTGGCCGCCACCGCTGGATGGGCGGGACATGAACCCGTTGCTGCAGGACCCCGGCCTCGCGTTCCATCCGCCCATCCTCTACGCCGGGTATGTCGGGTTCGCGGTGCCGTTCGCCTTCGCCATCGCGGCGTTGCTGGAGGGCCGGATCGACGCGTCCTGGGGCCGCTGGGTCCGGCCGTGGACATTGGCCAGCTGGTGCCTGCTCACGTGCGGGATCGCGCTGGGGTCGTGGTGGGCGTATTACGAGCTGGGCTGGGGCGGATTTTGGTTCTGGGATCCGGTGGAGAACGCATCCCTGCTGCCGTGGCTGACCGGCACGGCGCTGCTGCACTCCGCGATCGTCGTGGAGAAGCGGGAAGCGCTTAAAATATGGACCGTATTGCTGGCGATCGGCGCGTTCTCGTTGTCGTTGTCGGGCACCTTCCTGGTCCGCTCCGGCATCCTGAACTCGGTCCATTCGTTCGCGCAGGACCCGGCGCGCGGCGTGTTCATCCTGGGGCTGCTGGGCGTGGTGATCGGCGGCTCGTTGCTGCTATTCGCATTCCGCGCCCCAGTCCTGGCGCCGGGCGGGCTGTTTGCGCCGGTTTCGCGGGAGGGGGGGATCGTGCTGAACAACATCCTGCTCTGCTCGATCGTGGCCGTGGTCATTACCGGGACGCTGTATCCGCTCGTGGCGGACATGGTGTTCGGCGCCAAGATTTCCGTGGGCGCGCCGTTCTTCAACGCGACCGTGCTTCCGTTATGCGTGCCGATCTTCGCCGCCATGGTGATCGCACCGGGGATGGCGTGGAAGCGCGCGCGGATCGGCCCGGCGCTGGTCCGGTTGTGGTGGGCGGCGTTGGCGGCGGTGGTGGTAGGCGTCGTGGCCTCCCTCGGTGCGGCGCGGGGCCTGCCGGCGCTGGCGTTTGCCGGGGCGGCCTGGCTGATCGTGGGCTCGTTGGCCGAGATCGTGGAGCGCGTCCGCCTGTTCCGCATTCCGCTGGGTGATAGTTGGGCGCGGCTGCGCGGGCTGCGCCTGGCCACGTTCGGCACCACACTCGGCCATGCCGGGATGGGCGTGCTGGTGGCGGGCGTCGCGGGCATGAGCTTCGCCAGCCAGCGGGTCGTGCTGCTGCATCCCGGGGAGAGCGCCGACAGCGCCGGCTATACCTGGACGCTGAACGGCCTGCGCGACCAGGACGGCTCCAACTACAACGAGCGGGTCGCGACCGTCACGGTGTCCGAGCACGGCAAGGTCGTGACGGTGCTGGAGCCGTCCCGCCGGGCGTTCCCGGTGCAGCGGGTCACGACGACGGAGGCGGCGATTCATACCAATGGCTTTGCCGACATCTATGGCGTGCTGGGGGAAGAGCGGGACGGCGGCGCAGTGCTGCGGCTGCACTATAACCCGATGGCGCCTTGGATCTGGTTCGGCGGGCTGATCATGGCGGCTGGTGGGTTTCTGTCGCTGGTGGACCGCCGCGCCCGGGTGGGGGCGCCGGCGCGGGCGGCGGTCCGGGCGGGTGTGCCCGCCTGATGCTGCCCCGGCGCGCCTTGCTGCTGGCGCCGTTCGCGGCCGTGGCGGCCACCGGTGCCGGGTTCTACACCGTGCTGGGGCGCATGCAGACCGGGAGCTTCGACCCGCATGAGGTGCCGAGCCAGCTGATCAACCGTCCGGTGCCGGAGTTCAGCCTGCCCGGTCAGGAGCTGGGCCAGGGCTTTGGCAGTGCCGATCTGGCGCAGGCGGCACGGCCCACGCTGGTGAATTTCTTCGCCAGCTGGTGTGTGCCCTGCGTGATCGAGCATCCGGAGCTGATGGCGCTGTCGGCGGAAGGGCTGACGATCTGGGGCATCGCCCATAAGGACACGACCCAGGCCACCGCCGGGTTCATCGCCCGGCACGGCAACCCGTATGCCCGGGTGGCGCGCGACGTGCCGGGCCGGGTGGCGATCGATTTCGGGGTGTATGGCGTTCCGGAAAGCTATCTGGTGGACCGCAGCGGAGTCGTCCGCTGGCGCTTTCCGGGGCCGCTTACGCCCGAGGTGGTGGAGCGGCAGCTGCGGCCGGTGTTGCGGGCCCTGGCGTGATAAGGCGTGCGGTGTGGGCCGGCCTGATCGTGTCGCTGCTGGCCGGCCCGGCTCATGCCGTGAGCGACCCGGCGGAGATGCTGCCGGACCCCGCGCAGGAAACTCGCGCCGAGCAGGTCGGCCGCCAGCTTCGCTGCCTCGTATGCCAGAACGAGAGTATCGAGGACAGCAATGCCGACCTGGCCAAGGATCTGCGCCGCCTGGTTCGCACGCAGATCGCCGCCGGCGCCACGGATGACGCGGCCACCGCCTGGGTCGTGGCCCGGTATGGCGACTTCGTGCGCCTGAGCCCGCCGTTCAACGCCGTGACCGCGGCGCTGTGGACCTCACCGGTGCTTGCCGTGCTGGCCGGGCTCGGCGCCGCGTTCTGGTTCCGCCGCCGCCCGGCGCCCGTCACCCCGCTCAGCCTTGACGAGCAAGCCCGATTGGCTGACCTCACCAAGTCATGATCTGGGCCGCCATTCTGATCCTGAGCGCGGTCGCCGTGGCGCCGCTCGCGCTGCTGCTGCGCCGCCAGGCCGTCGCGCGTGGTGAGCGTGACCCGGCACGCGCGCTGCACCGGGCGCAGTTGCTGGAGCTGGACCGCGACCTGACCGAGGGGCGTATCCTGCCGGACGAGCACAAGACCGCCACGCTGGAAGTGCAGCGCCGCCTGCTGGCCGTGGCCGATGATAAGCCGGTGACCGCAGGCGCGAAATGGCCGGTCCTGGCCGCGCTCGTGCTGGTGCCCGTCACGGCTATGGGCCTCTACGCCGTCGCCGGCCAGCCCTACGTCCCCACCGTCGCCAACGACCCGGTGGTGCAAGCCGCGTTGAAGAAGCAGGCAGAGGAGGCGGCGCTGATCGACCAACTTCGCGAACGCCTGCAAGGCCTAGACCCCACCAGCCCGCAGGCACATCAGGGCTATACCCTGCTGGGCAACGTCGAAGAGGCGCGCGGCAACGACAAGGCGGCGGCGGAGGCTTGGACCAAGGCGCTCATCAGCAAGTTCGACCCACTGATCGCCGCCGAAGCGGCAGAAGCGGCCACGCGAGCCGAGGGCCGGGTCAGCGACGCCAGCGCGGCCTTATTCCGCCGAGCATTGGCCGAAGGACCGGCGGCCGCACCGTGGCGATCAGTCGCCGAACAGAGGTTGGCAAACCGGACACCTTAGCCATCCCGCTGCGCTAGCCCTCCCGAAGCCCAGCCCTCACCTGTTCATGCGTGAAATTCACGGCCTTGAGGCCCATCTGCAGCGCCGTGAAGTAGAGCTTCACGTCCTTGGTCAACAGCGTTACCGGCCCTCCGGCGGTGTCTTGCCGGCATAGTTCAATCAGGATGGCATCGGTCAGGCCCAAACGCATGAAGGGGGCCTCACTAGCCTCCCGGCTTGGAACGTATGTTTCGCGCCCAGCTGAAATCAACGCCCTAAAAGTAGCAAAGACCTTCGCCCTTGCGGGCTCCTTGATGTCAGCCAGCAGGCTCGAAGTCTCACTCAAGACGTGCGGGTTGAGTATCAGAACCGAGTAATCCGCAGCGAACGCGTTCAAGAGCCGGTAATCGTCGGGCCCGTAATGGCCGAGCCGGCCGTGCTGACCGATCATCTCCGTCGAGGTCGCCCCGACGATGAGCAGAATCAGCAAGTTCGTATCGATGGCGAGCTGCGCCACTTCTTGCGCTATCGGTCCTTCATAGAAAGGACATTTCCATCAGAGCCCAGTGTGACCAGCTTGTAAGCCCTCGGCCGTGGGCCACCGAAACCACCCAAAATCGGCGCCGGCCGTTCGTCCCAAGGGCGGCGCAGCCCAAGCGTAATTTTCCACGTCTGGCTCTGTGAATCGAACTCGGTCTCCTCTAGGCCGAGATCCTGGATCGGTTCGTCCTGAAAAACATTGGAAACATAGGTCTTAGCTTCCCGTATCGCCTGATGCACGTCGATCATCTCAGTTCCTGACCTAAACTTTGCCCGGATAGAGGAACCGGTGGCTGCGGCGCAAGCCGTCGCTCAATGCAGCTTTGACCGTAGCCCGTCCATCGCGCGCTTCGCCATCACGGCCAGTTCACCTTCCGGCACGATGTCCAGCACGCGGGCGTAGCAGCGTAGGGCGTCCGGCACTTGGTCCAATTGCTCATGCAGCACGGCCGCATCCCGCCAGAGGGAAACCGTGTCCGGGGCAATGCGCAGCATGTTTTCCGTGCAGGCTAGGGCAGCCTCTAGGTTGCCGGAGGCTTCCCGGCGGAGCTGGATATTGCGCTGCAGCCGCAGCAGGACGGCGCGGGCGGACATGGGTTGTAGCACGCCGGGGCGAAGCTCGGCGGCGGGGCCCTCGGTGCGGCGCAGCAGGTTCAATAGGCTGCGGTTGGTCAACATGGCACCACCGCTGAACACGTCCAGCACAACGCGGGAGGCCGGGTGGGGCGCGGGGCCGGTCTGCCCCTCGACCGCGATCAGGAAATGGCCGGGGAAGTCCAGCCCATGCGCGGCCCAGCCGGCCGCGCGGGTGCAGTGCAGCCATAGGATGCCGAGCGCGACCGGCAAGCCGCGTCGCCGCTCGATCACCTGGATCAGGTTGGCATTCTGCGGGTCATCATAGCTGGTCGTGTCACCGGCATAACCGTGCCGGCCCAGCAAGGACGCCAGCGCCCCGGCCCGCGCCGCCGCCGTGCCGGATGGCATGTCCCGCGCCAGGCTCACCGTTTCCCGGGCCAGCGCGGTCAGATGCTGCGACGCGGTCCGCCAATCAGCGTGCGGTGCATCGATGCGGGCCAGCTGTAGCGCCGCGCCGGCCAGGTCGATCTCGATATCCGGGAGCTGGCCTACGGCGTCCAGGGCTTCGGTGGGTTCCATCGGCGGAGTGTATGCGATCTCCGCGCCGCCGCCCATGTCGCAACCGGACACATTCGATTGCGCGGCGGCGGCACCCTTGGCGACTCACTCCGCCGGAACGTACAGCGCGCCGCCCTTCTGCTTGAACTCGGCGCTCTTGGCCTCCAGCCCCTCCATCCGCTCGGCGTCGGCGCGGATGTCCTGGCTGATTTTCATGCTGCAGAACTTGGGGCCGCACATGCTACAGAAATGCGCGACCTTGTGCGCGTCCTTCGGCAGCGTCTCGTCATGGTATTTGCGCGCCGTGTCGGGATCGAGGCCCAGGTTGAACTGGTCTTCCCAGCGGAAATCGAAGCGGGCGCGGCTGATGGCGTCGTCGCGCAGCTTGGCGGCGGGGTGGCCCTTGGCGAGGTCCGCGGCGTGGGCGGCGATGCGGTAGGTGATGACGCCCACCTTCACGTCGTCCCGGTTCGGCAGGCCCAGATGCTCCTTGGGCGTCACGTAGCAGAGCATGGCGGTGCCGAACCAGCCTATCATGGCCGCGCCGATGGCCGACGTGATGTGGTCGTAGCCCGGCGCGATGTCGGTCGTGAGCGGGCCCAGCGTATAGAACGGCGCCTCCCCGCATTCCCGCAGCTGCTTGTCCATGTTGACCTTGATCTTGTGCATCGGCACGTGGCCGGGGCCCTCGATCATGACCTGGCAGCCCTTGTCCCAGGCGATCTTCGTCAGCTCGCCCAGCGTCTCCAGCTCGGCAAACTGGGCGCGGTCGTTGGCGTCGGCGTTGGAGCCGGGGCGGAGGCCGTCCCCAAGCGAGAAAGACACGTCGTAGCGGCGCATGATGTCGCAGATTTCGCCGAAATGCTCATAGAGGAAGCTCTCCCTATGATGCGCCAGGCACCAGCGCGCCATGATGGAGCCACCGCGGGAGACGATACCGGTGACGCGCTTGGCCGTCAGCGGCACGTGCGCCAGGCGCACGCCGGCGTGGATGGTGAAATAGTCCACCCCCTGCTCGGCCTGTTCGATCAGCGTGTCCCGGAACACCTCCCAGCTGAGCTTATCGGCGTCGCCACCGACCTTCTCCAACGCCTGATACAGCGGCACGGTGCCGATCGGCACGGGGGAGTTGCGGATGATCCAGCCGCGGATGTTGTGGATGTTGCGCCCGGTGCTGAGGTCCATCACGGTATCGCCGCCCCAGCGGATGGCCCAGACCAGCTTCTCGACCTCTTCCGCCGCCCCCGACGTCACGGCGGAGTTGCCGATGTTGGCGTTGATCTTCACCAGGAAATTGCGGCCGATGATGACCGGCTCGAGCTCCGGGTGGTTGATGTTGGCGGGGATGATGGCGCGGCCCCGGGCGATCTCGCTCCGGACGAATTCGGGGGTCACGAATTCGGGGATTTCGGCGCCGAAGCTCTCGCCGTCCGCGATCCGCTCGCCCGCTTCGGCCAGGGCTTCGGCGCGGCCGAGGTTCTCGCGGTGGGCGACGTAGATCATCTCCTCGGTGATGATCCCGGCGCGGGCGAACTCGTATTGCGTCACCATCTGACCGTCGCGGCCCACGAGGAGGTTTTGCGCGGCCGGGCACTCGGGCACCAGGCGGTCCTGCGGGACGAAGCCGTTATCCTCGGGCTTCACCGGGCGGGGCGTGGGCTGGGCGAAGCCGCGGCGGGCCAGCCACGGCGCCCGTACGCAGGGCAGCCCGGCGGCCAAATCGATGGCGGCGTTGCTCTCGGTATAGGGGCCGGAGCAGTCATAGAGGTGCAGCGGCGGCTCGTTCGCGGAGGGGTCCAGCACGATCTCGCGAAACGGCACCAGGATGTCCGGATGCCCGGCCGGCGCCGAGTATATCTTGTGGGAGCCGGTGATCGGCCCGGTGGTGACCGCGCTGGGCTTCTGCTGATAGGTCATGGCTCGCCTCACATTGGCGGGCCGGACGGCATAGGCGGGACAGCATGGCGTTCCCGTCCCTACGCCGGCATGACCCGGATCAGGTTGGACAGGGTCACCGCACAAGCGATATCTCAGCCCCGCGCTGGGGCTCCCCTCGGAAGCCGCAAAGGTCGGGCCGCAAGGGTCTTATGTCAAGCTTTGGGTAGCATGGTGCCCAGGGGGGCGCCGCCGAACAGGTGCACGTGGAAGTGCGGCACCTCCTGCCCGGCATCCTGCCCCATGTTGGACAGCATGCGGTATCCGCCCCCTTCCAGCCCCAACTGCCGGGCCACGGCGCCCACCGCCCGCCAAAACCCGGCGATCTCGGCATCACTCGCCTGCGCTGCAAAATCGGTGAGCGACACGTACGATCCACGAGGGATCACCAGCACGTGCGTGGGCGCGCGCGGCGCGATATCGGGAAAGGCGACCGCCCATGGGTCCTGATAAATGAATTGGGCCGGGATCTCGCTGCGTAGGATGCGCGCGAAAACGTTACGATCGTCATAGGGGCCGGTGCCGCGGACAGACATGTGCGCTCCTGAACTGCCGTGGTCCTGCCACGTTTGCATCACATATTCCAGAGGTTGGGACGGCACAAAGCCCCGGTCTGAAAATGCACTAGGGAACGAACATCATGCGGTATGGTCCGGCTTTGGCGGTGATGGTGGCAACCTCCCTGACTTTGGCTGGGTGCGAGCCGTATTCGGGGTCCTTCTCATCGCCGCAATACCAGCAGCCCGGCTACCCACAGCCGGATTATTCGCAGCAATCGCCGCTCGACCCGGAGTATGGTGCGCCCGCCTACGCAGCACCAAGCTACCCTGGATACGGCTACGCCCAGCCCTACCCGGTGCCGGTGCCCTACGGCGGTGATGGCTACTACCGGCGGGGCTATGATCGGGATTACGGCCGCCGGCTGGAGGAGCGGCGGCGGGAAGAGGGCCGCCGTGACGAGTTCCGGCGTGACCAGTTCCAGCGTGACCAGTTCCAGCGTGACCAGTTCCAGCGTGACCAGTTCCAGCGTGAGCAGTTCCGGCGCAACGAAGGCCGGCGCGAAGAAGGCCGGCGCGACGAAGGCCAGCGGTTCCAGCGTAGCAGCCTACCGCAACAGGCGCCGCAGCCCCAACCGCAGCAGGCTCAGCGTCCGCCCAATCCGCCCGGACGTCAGCCGCCCCCGCTTCAGACGCTGGTCCGTCCACAGTTTTAGGGCGGGTGCCCACAGCGCCGCGCCGGTGCTAGACGGGGGCGATCATTGCCTAAGGACAACACATGACGCCCTCTGAGATCACCCGTGTCGAAACCTATCTGCGCCGCGTGCTCGGCACCGCGCGCATCGGGATCGAGCCGCCGGCCCGCAAGGGCGCCTCGGTCGAGGTCACCATCGACAAGGAGTTTCTCGGAACGCTGCACCGTGACGAGGAGGACGGGGAAGTATCCTACGCGCTGCACATCACCATCCTAGAAGAAGACCTACCGCCGGCGCCAAACAAGAAGTGATCGGACGACGCGCCTTGCTGGCCGGCTTGACCGTAAGTCCATCGGCGGCCCGGGCGGAGGCAGCCATCCGCTTCGCCATCAATCTGGGCAACCCCGTGCTTGCCCGGCGCGCGCCGGATGGGACGCTGGCCGGGATATCCGTCGACCTCGCCTCCGGTTACGCACGCAAACTGGGTCAGCCCGCCCTGTTCGTGTCCTATCCCTCCGCCGGTGAAGTGTTTGCCGCGGCAGGCACGGATGAGTGGGATGTCGCGTTCCTGGCCGTGGATCCCGTGCGTGCCCAGGGCCTGCACTTCACGGCGCCATACCTCTGGATTGACGGCGGCTACCTGGTGCAGGGTGCAAGTCCGTACCAGGCTATCCGTGACGTGGACCGGGCCGGCGTGCGGGTAGCGGTGGCGCGTGGCAGCGCATATGACCTATTCCTCTCCCGCGCGCTGACACAGGCGGGCCTGGTCCGCGCACCCACCGGCGATGAAGCGGTGGCCCTGTTCATCTCGGGCGAGGCAGAGGTTGCGGCGGGGATCAAGAGCCCCTTGTTGAGCTATGCCGGTCAGCATGAGAACGTCCGCGTGCTGCCGGGGCGGTTCATGCGCATCGAACAGGCCATGGCCGTCCCGCAGGAGCAGGCGGAGGCGATCAACAAACTTCGCACTTACGTCGAGATGGCCAAGGTGGACGGCACCGTTACCCGGCTGATCTCACTCCATGGCCAGACCGACGCAGAAGTAGCTGCTCCCGTTTAGAAGGCCGTAGCCGCGCCCGATTGCGCCTGCTACGCTCTTCGCAACCGGAGCGGGTGGACATGGGTAGCGGAACCAAGAAGGTTGCGGTGCGTCTCGGGATGACTGGCGCCACGGATTGGTATGCGTTCACGCTCGCCAATGCGCAGTTCACGACGATAGACCTTGCCGCCTTGTTCGGCACCTCGTCCGTCAGCCTCTATGGCCCAGGTGGGCGGTTGCTGTCGCAGGCGGTGGCGGGGGCCGCCGGGGATGGCCTCCTCGCTCAAATGCTTTTATCCGGGACATACACCCTCAATGTGACTGCGCCCGGTGAAGCGGCCGCAACGCTCACGATCGGCACCGGGTCTCCGCTTGTGGGGAATCAGGGATCGTCTGATGCTGGAACGTCGCAGTTCACGGCCCGCACGCTGGGCATCGTGGGGCCTGTGCCGCTCACGATCGCCGAGTGGGTAGGGCCGGCCAACCCCAGCGACTGGTATGCGTTGAATGTTGGCAGTGTCGCACAATTGCGGATCAGCCTGACCGGTGCCGCCGCCGCGGTGACCGTGAACCTGCGCAGCGCGACCGGGCAACTGATCGCTAGCGCGGTGGCCACGCCGGTCACGGGCGCCTCCATCGTGCAGACCCTCGGGCGGGCGCCGGGCGGTTATTACCTGGATGTCGAGGGCGGTGCTGCGTCCGGCTACGCTCTGTCGATCGCCGCGCCGCCGGTGCCGGAAAGCGCTGGCGCTACGCTGGCCGCCGCCGCGGATCTTGGCATGATCGGAACGGCCCCGGCGCAGGTGACCGATCAGCTGAACGCGGTCGACACGATCGATTTTTATCAGTTTCATGTCGCCGGGCCCGCGACGGCGGTGGTGCACGCCTCGGGCCTCACCGGGTCCGCTACCATTACCCTATACGACCAATATGGCGCCATCCTCGCAACCAGCATCGGCGGCCTCGGCGGGGATGCTTGGCTGGATCAGGATGTGGCGGCGCTGCCGGCCGGCTCCAGCTATGCGCTGAGCGTCAGCGCCGCTCAGCCTACGCCCTACACGCTCAGCCTCGCGGCGCAGGGTTATGCCGTCACTGCGGCCTCACCCGCCACCGCCCCGGCGCTGGGCCTGCTGGGCGGTGCACCGGTCAGCGCCACCGGCGTGCTCCGGACGCTGAATGCCCGGCAGTATTACAGCTTCACGCTGGCCGCGCCGGCCACGGTCGGTGCCGCGTTGACCGCATCCGGGTCGGCGCAGGTCCAGATTTTTAGCGCAGCCCTGGCGCCGGTTGGCCAGGCCGCCTATCAGCCGTCGGGCCCCGGCACGATCCTCGCCACGGATCAGCTCGGCGCTGGCGCCTACTACGCCGTCGTGAGCGCCTTCAACCCAGCCGAAGCGCCGGGCTATACCCTTACGCTTTCGACCGGTAGCCCCGCGGTCGGCACGCCCGCCACGAACTCGGCCGGTTTCACCCTGGCCACTGCAGCCTTGATCGGCACGCTAACTCCGGCACCAGAAATACTCACCGACTGGGTGGGGCCTACCGATCAGCACGACTTCTACCGGTTCACCATCGGTGCGGAATCTTTCGCCCGGTTCGATTTGACCGGCCTAAGTGCGGTAGCCTCCGTCACGCTGGAAGACACTGGCGGCCGGTTCATCGCCACCGCGAACGGGGCGCAGAACGGCGCTTCGCTCACCACTCTGCTGACCGCCGGCGATTACGATCTGGACGACAGCAGCGCTGATGTGAGCGGCACCGGATACAGCCTGGCCGCGTCGGCCATGGCCGTGGCGGACCAAGGCGGCAAGTCGATGGCGACAGCCACCGCGTTGGCGCCGCCAAGCACGGCCGTGCAGCAGGAGACCGGCTACGTCAGCGCCACGATACCGGACGGCTTCTATCAGTTCACGCTGGCCGCCCCTGCGATCGTCAACCTGCTACTGTCGGGAACCACGGCTGCCACCACGGTCTCGCTGCTCGGTCATGGAGCCCTGATAGCGTCCGGGCAGAGTGCGGCCGTGGCCGGGTCATCGTTGGCGGAAAACGGCTCGGTCATCCAGGCCTTGGCGGCCGGCACCTACGTGGTTGACGTGCAAGCGTCTGGGCCAGGGGTGCAGCCCTATACCCTGTCCGTTTCCGCAGTTCCGGCCCCGGTGGGCGGAGTCACATCCGCATCCGCAACCCCGCTTGGTACGGTGCGGGATAATAACGGCCTGCCGATCGCGCAGGAGGATTTCGGCTACCGCGGCAGCACCATCACCACCGATGCATCGCTCAACCACGTGGTCAGCAGCGGAATCAACAGCGATACGCTGGGCGCGGTGACGGCACTTCATTTCCTGGATGGCACGCTAGCGTTCGACGTGAACGGGCCCGGCGCTCAGGTGACCCGGCTGTATCAGGCTGCCCTCGGCCGGGCGCCGGATCAGGCGGGCCTTGGGTATTGGGTGCGGTCCGTGCAGGCGGGCGCGCCGCTCGATGCACTGTCCTCTTCGTTCCTGGGCAGTGCCGAGTTCACGGCACGATTCGGCACGCTGGACAATGCCGGCTTCGTCACGCGGCTGTATCAGAATGTGTTGGGCCGGGCACCCGACCCGTCCGGCTACACGTATTGGGTCAACCAGCTGTCGGCGGGAGAGACCCGGGCAAACGAGCTGACCAATTTTTCTGAAAGCCCGGAAAACGTGACGGGCACCTCGTCGGCCATCAGCGGTGGCATCTGGCTTCGGGATGACACCGCCGCCAGCATTGCCCGGCTGTACGATACCGTTTTCGGACGAAAGCCGGACGTGGCGGGGCTTGCATACTGGCTGAACAACGTCGAGGGCGGGCTGCAAACGATGCCGCAGGTGACGCAGGCGTTCATCAGCTCGCCCGAGTTCCTGGCCACCTATGGGTCGCTCACCAATGCAGCGTTCGTGCAGGGGCTGTATCAGAACACACTGCATCGCGCGCCCGACAATGCCGGCTTGACCTATTGGGTCGGACAGCTGGCCACCGGCGCCAACAGCCGCGCCACGGTTGTTTACAGCTTCGCCGACAGTGCCGAGCACCGGGCGAATACGGCCTCTATGGTGGGCGGGGAGACGGCGAGCACCTTGGGAATCCAATTCGGCCTGGTCCCATGACCGCGTCTTCACAAAGTTTTCACTATTCGGTGCTATAAAACCCGGACTAGTTGCGCCGCCACGTCGGTAAGGGTCCTGTATGCGCCGTCTGCTCGCCTTGCTGCTGCTGCTTGCCTTCCCGGCTTTGGCCGAGGATGCGCCCGGCTATGCACAGTGTGAGGCCTCGATCGAGATCGCGCAGAAGCAGCAGCGTATCCCGGCAAAACTCATGCCCGCCATCTCACGCGTGGAAAGCGGGCGTCTCGATCCGGTTACCCGGCGGGTCCGCGCCTGGCCCTGGACCATCAACGTCGAAGGCACTGGATATTTCTTCGAGAGCAAGGCTGAAGCGATCGCGGCGGTGCGGGGGCTGCAGGCCAAAGGCCCGCGCTCCATCGACGTGGGGTGCATGCAGGTCAATCTAATCTACCACCCGCACGCCTTTGCCGATCTGGATACGGCCTTCGATCCGGAGGCCAATACGAAATACGCGGCACATTTCCTAGCCGCACTATACCATCAGACCAAAGACTGGAACCTGGCCACTGCGGCGTATCACTCCCA
Source organism: Acetobacteraceae bacterium (assembly GCA_965246925.1). GTDB lineage: Bacteria > Pseudomonadota > Alphaproteobacteria > Acetobacterales > Acetobacteraceae > JANPPS01. Next base: position 1,701,836 of record OZ251994.1, read on the forward strand.
AGACGCCGAGCGGGGTGAGGACTATCAGCGCCGGGTGTTCGGCAAGGTCATGACGCCGATGCAGCCCACCATCACTACTGCCACGCTGGCCAAGCCTGCGCCACCTACGGCCGCCTTTGGCGCGTGGCCCACCTCGAGCGTGAACTTCGCCGCGTTTGCCGGCGCCTTCGCCCCCACCGTGAACGGCGTGCCCGTCCGCGTCTTGGGTCAGTTCACCGCCCGGCGGTAAAGGTGCCACGTCGCATGCCCCAGCACCGGCATCGCGACAGCCAGGCCTACGAACAGCGGTATCGAGCCAAGCGCGAGTATGGCCGCGACCGTGAGGCCCCAAATCCCCATCACGAGCGGATTGGCCCTGACGACACGGTATGACGTCCCAACCGCAAGCGCGGGGCCGACATGGCGGTCCAGCAACATTGGAAACGACACGGCCGATACCGTCAACGCGACAGCCGCAAACAGCGCGCCCATGATGTTGCCCAGCAGGAACAACGCTGGCGTATGCGGGCTCGACCGCATCAGCTCGATGAACTCCGACACGGATCCCGGGGCCATGTCGCCCGCGCTGGCGCCAATCGTTCCCATGTAGATGGCGCGCGCACTGGCGATCCACAGGCAGAATAGCACCAGCAGCATCACGCCAAGGGCGGCGATGGCCGGTAACGCCGGGCTAGAGAACACATCGAACGCGTTGCGCCAAGATACCGGCAGACCCTGCTCCCGCCGCCGGCTCAACTCATAGAGCCCGACCGCCAGCACCGGTCCAAGGAGCGACAAGCCGGCGACCAAGGGAAAGAACAGCGGTAGCACCTGCCCCCCATCTGCGGCGCGCGCCGCCAGCAAGCCGACCACGGGGTAGATCACCCCAAGAAAGGCAAGCTGGGTCGGAATGGCCATGAAGTCCGCCCACCCCTCCCGCAAGGAGGCCGAGAGATCGGCGAGCGTCAGCCGCCGAACGACAGGTTGGGCCCCAGCCGTGGGCGCGAGGTCGATAGCCGAGGCTACTGCCATAGTACGGTCTCCCTGAGCGTTGCACGCAACGAGAGGCTAGCACCGGGCTCCAACGGAACTCACCAAAAAACGCATGTAGCCCGGGTCGGTTCAACCGAGGGTTTCGAAGACCATGGCCGTCACTGCATCAGGCATCGATGGACGCCAGCTGAAACTCCCGGAATTGCTGCCGGAGCACCAACTTATTCAGTTTGCCCGTCGCCGTGTGCGGCAGCGCTTCCACCACCACGACCTCATCCGGGATCCACCATTTAGCGACCTTACCGGCATAGCTCGCCAGCAACGCGCCCCGGTCGATGTCACGCCCGGGCTTGGCCACCACGATCAGCAGCGGCCGCTCATCCCATTTCGGATGCCGGGCGCCGACGATGGCGGCCTCGGCCACGTCTGGATGATCGACGGCAATGTTTTCCAGCTGGATCGAGCTGATCCACTCGCCGCCCGATTTCACGATGTCCTTGGTGCGGTCGGTGATCTCCATCATGCCCTGCGCATCGATGGTCGCGACGTCGCCGGTGGCGAACCAACCCTCCGCATTGGTCGCGTCCGCCGGCGCGTTCATGTACCGCTGCACGACCCAGGGGCCCCGCACCTCGAGGTTGCCGTAGGTCTTGCCGTCCCACGGCAGCACGGTGCCCGTGTCGTCCACGATCCGCATATCGAGCCCGGGGACGGCCCTCCCTTGCTTATACGGCATGCGCGCCGCCTCGTCCGGGCTGAGCTGGGTGAAAGAAGGTTTTGGCGTGTTATAGGTGCCGAGCGGGCTGGTCTCCGTCATGCCCCAGGCATGGTCCACCTGCACGCCATAGTCGCGCGCAAACGTGTCGATAATGATGGCCGGGCAGGCGGACCCGCCGCAGACCAGCCGCTTCAGCGTCGTGAGCTTACCGCCCGTGGTATTCAGGTGCTGTAGCAGGCCCATCCACACGGTCGGCACGCCGGCCGACATCGTGACCCGCTCGTCATTCATCAGCGCCTGCACGCTGGCGCCGTCGAGCTGCCGTCCGGGCATGACGAGGCTCGCGCCCACCATGGGCGCCGCGTATGGCATGCCCCAGCCGTTCACGTGAAACATCGGCACCACCGGCATGACCCGGTCGGTCGCGCGGGTGCAGAACACGTCCGGCATGTTGACGGCGTAGGCGTGGATCACGGTGCTGCGGTGGCTATACAGCACGCCCTTGGGCTTGCCGGTGGTGCCGGAGGTGTAGCACAGCGCGCTGGCCAGCCGCTCGTCCAGCGCGGGCCAGGCGAAATCGGCGCCGCGCAGCAGGTCCTCGTAGCACAGCAGCGCCTGACCCGGCGCCAGCTGCACCTGCGGCATGTCGCCGGGCGCGGCCATGATCACGACGGCCCGGACCTTCGGCAGTTCGGCCGCGAGACCGGTGATCAGCGGCGCGAACAGCGCGTCCGCGCACAGGATCACGCTGCCGGCGTCGTTCAGGATGTGCGAGATGTCGGACGGGGCGAGGCGCGGGTTCACGGTATGGATCACCGCCCCCATGCCGGACACGGCGTAATAGAGCTCGAGGTGCCGGTGCCCGTTCCAGGCCAGCGTCGCGACCCGGTCGGACTGGTTCACGCCCAGGCCCGTCAGCGCCACCGCCAGCTGCCGCGCCCGATGCTCGACCTCGGCATAGGTATAGCGGCTGATACTGCCATCGGCCTCGCGTGACACCACCTCGGCATCGCGATGGTGCCGCGCGGCATGGGTCAGGATGCCGGAGATCAGCAGCGGTTGCGATTGCATCAGGCCTAGCATCGAAGGTCCTCCCAGGGGCCACTTTTGTAGGTATTGGTCGCACGCGGGGGCAGGGCGGACAAGGGAGTGGTTGACCGCGGCTCCATGAAGTAGTATTGTTTCTACAAACAGGGGAGAACCGCAATGACGCTTACGACGCTTTCGAGCCGCGAGTTCAACCAGGACACCAGCCGCGCCAAGCGCGCCGCGGCAGACGGACCGGTCATCATCACGGACCGTGGTGAGCCGGCCCATGTGTTGCTGAGCTTCGAAGAGTACCGGCGCATCACGGGGCCGCACCGGACGCTCGGGGAGGCCCTGGCGATGCCGGATTCAGCCGGCATCGATGTGGAATTCCCACAAAGCCGGCTGCTTCCTCGCATACCCGATTTCTCGTAGGTGTTCGTCCTAGACACGAATGTCTTGTCCGAGCTTCGAAAGGCCAGTGAAGGGCGGGCCGATCCCGCTGTCGTAGCCTGGGCGGCCTCCCATGAGGTCAATCGCTTCTATATCTCTGCCATCACCCTCATGGAAATCGAGACCGGTGTGTTGCTGATGGAGCGGCGGGATCCGGCTCAAGGCGCCAAGCTTCGCCTCTGGATGAGCAAGCAGGTTTTACGGTCCTTCTCCGGCCGCGTCTTGCCGGTGGACGCCACGGTTGCGCTTCGCTCTGCCACCCTGCATCTGCCCGACCCCCGGCCCGAACGGGACGCACAGATCGCCGCGACCGCGCTGGTGCACGGAATGACGATCGTGACCCGGAACGTCCGCGATTTCGCTCTCACGGGCGTCGCCCTCATAAACCCTTGGCAGGACCCGGTTCATTGACCAGCGTTGCGCCCCTGGCGCCGACAGGACCGGGCCGGTTGAAGCCCCGGGCTTGATCGCCTAGCTTTCACCCCAGTCCCAGGGGGTGCCATGTCCGGCTTTGCGAGCACGACCGATTTGGCGGACAAGGCCATCAGCTTTCAGGAGCTGGCGCCGGGCCTGTATGGCTATACCGCCGAGGGGGACCCCAACTCCGGCGTGATCATCGGCGATGACAGCGTCATGGTGGTGGACGCGCAGGCCACGCCCATCATGGCCCAGGGCATCATCGACCGCGTGCGTGCGGTGACGGACAAGCCCATCCGCCATGTGCTGCTGACCCACTACCACGCCGTCCGCGTGCTGGGCGCCAGCGGGTTCAAGGGGGCCCAGGTCATCGCCTCCGAAATGTGCCGCACCATGACGGTGGAGCGGGGGCAGCAGGATACCGATAGCGAGATCGGCCGCTTCCCCCGCCTGTTCCGCGGCAAGGAGAGCATCCCCGGCCTGACGTGGCCGGACGTGACCTTTCAAAAACGCATGACCGTCTATCTGGGCCAGCGTGAGGTGCAGATCATCCATGTCGGGCGGAGCCATACCGCGGGCGATACCGTCGCCTGGCTCCCCAAGGAGCGTGTGCTGTACGCCGGGGACATCGTGGAGTTCGGCGCCACGCCCTATTGCGGTGACGCGCACTTTACCGACTGGCCTGCCACCCTCGCCGCCGTGCGCGCCCTGGGGGCCGAGGCGCTGGTGCCGGGCCGGGGCCGCGCGCTGGTGACGCGCGCCGAGTGCGAGGAGGCGATCGCCGGCACGGACGCCTTTACGTCCGACTTGTTCGCCGTGGCGCGCCGGGCGGTGCAGGGCGGGGCGGACCTCAAGCAATGCTATGCCGAGGCGATGGCGGCGCTCCGCCCGCATTACGGCCACTGGGTCATCTTCGACCATTGCATGCCGTTCAACGTAAGCCGCGCGTTCGACGAGGCGTCCGGGCTGGACCATCCGCGCATCTGGACGGCGGAGCGCGATGTCGAAATGTGGCAGGCCCTGCAGACCTGATGCCGTTCACGCCGCCCGTCTATCCGGCCACGCCCCGCCCGGACGATGGCCGGACCCATCCGGTGGTGGTCGCGGGCAGCGGGCTGGTGGGGCTGACGCTGGCGCTGGACCTGGCGCAGCGCGGCGTGCCGGTCGTGCTGCTGGACGAAGACGATACCGTCAGCACCGGCTCCCGCGCGATCTGCTTTGCCAAGCGCACGCTGGAGATCTTCGCGCGGCTGGGCCTCGGCCCGCGCATGCTGGAAAAGGGCATCACCTGGAACGTGGGCCGCGTGTTCGCCGGTGACCGCCAGCTGTTCGACTTCGACCTGCTGCCTGAAGACGGCCACGAATACCCGGCGTTCATCAACCTCCAGCAATACTACGCCGAGCAATGGCTGGTGGAGGCCTGCCTCGCCGCCGGGGTGGATTTACGCTGGCGGCACAAGATCACCGGGCTGCATCCTGGCCCCACCCTCACGGTCGAGGCGCCGGAGGGTCCCTACACGCTGCACGCGGGGTGGCTGCTGGCCGCGGATGGCGCCAGCAGCTTCATCCGGCGCGCGATGAACCTGCCGTTCGTGGGCCGCGTGTTCCAGGACCGCTTCCTCATCGCCGACGTGGTCATGCAGGCGCCGTTCCCGACCGAGCGCTGGTTCTGGTTCGACCCGCCGTTCCACCGGTACCAATCCGCGCTGCTGCACAAACAGCCGGACGGGGTGTGGCGGATCGACCTGCAGCTCGGCTGGGACGCGGATCCGGAGGTGGAGCGGCAGCCGGACCGCGTAATCCCCCGCATCCAGGCCATGCTGGGCCCGGACGCGCGGTTCACGCTGGAATGGGTCAGCGTGTACACCTTCCGCTGCCGCCGGCTCGAACGGTTCGTGCATGACCGCGTGGTGTTCGTGGGCGATAGCGCGCACCAGGTCAGCCCGTTCGGCGCCCGCGGCGGCAATGGCGGGGTGCAGGATGCGGACAACCTGGCCTGGAAACTCGCCGCCGTACTGCAGGGCGCGCCGGAGAGCCTGATCGCGACCTACGATGCCGAGCGGATTCCCGCCGCCGACGAGAACATCCTGCATAGCACCCGCGCCACCGATTTCATCACGCCCAAGACCCCGGCCGCGCGCGCCTACCGGGATGCCGCGCTGAGCCTGGCCGCCCGGCACGCCTTCGCCCGGCCGCTGGTGAACTCCGGCCGCCTGTCCCGCCCGTGCCGCATCCCGGTCACGGGTGACACGGACGGCTGGGGCCAGCCCGGCCTTCCCGCCCATGACGCGCCGGTGCTGCATCGGGGGCGGCCGGACTGGCTGCTGCGGCATATCGGGCCGGGCTGGACTCTGCTGGTCTTCGGCCCCGAAACCCCGGCGATACCCGGCGTCCTCACGGTCCGCATCTCCCCGGACGCTCTGCACGATACGAACGGCCTCGCCGCCGCCCGCTACGGCGCGCCGCCGGGCGGCTGCGTCCTGCTGCGGCCCGATCAGCACATCGCCGGGTGCTTCACGCGGTTCGACGCCGCCCGGATCGGCGCCGTGTTGCAGGCCTCCGCCCCGCCTCAGCGCGCCAGCCGCGCCGCATGACGGTCACCCTTACCCCCAACCTCCCCGACCCCGACGCCATCTTTGCCGCCCTGATCGCCGCGCATGAGAACCTGGACGAGGCCGCGTCCCGCGCGTTGGACGCACGGCTGGTGCTGATCCTCGTGAACCACATCGGCGACCCCGCCATCATCCTCGAAGCCCTCCGCCTCGCCCAGGAGCCCGCATGACCGACATCACGCCCGATTTCACCAACGACCCCAGCCTGCAATCCTGGGTGCCATCCGCCAATGGCCACGAAGACTTTCCCATCCAGAACCTGCCGCTGGGCGTGTTCAGCCCTCTGGCCGGCGCGCCCCGGGGCGGCATCGCCATCGGCGACATGATCCTCGACCTCCGCGCGCTCCATGACGAGGCGCTGCTGGACGAAGAGGCGCAGGCCGCGGTCCACGCCTGCACCGGCCCCACGCTGAACGCGTTCCTGGCCATGGGCGCGGGGCCGCGCCGGGCGCTGCGGGAGGCGGTGAGCGCGCTGCTGCAAGACGGTTCGGACGAGCGGCCGCATCTGCTGCACAGGGTGGCCGATTGCACGATGTACATGCCCGCGCATGTCGGCGACTACACGGATTTCTACGCCGGCATCCACCACGCCACCAACGTGGGCCAGATGCTGCGCCCGGATCAGCCGCTGCCGCCGCAATACCGCTACGTCCCCATCGCCTACCACGGACGCGCCAGCAGCCTGGGCGTGGGGCACGAGGTGCGCCGCCCGTCCGGCCAGCGCAAGCCGGGGTCCGAAACGGTCCCGAGCTTCGGCCCCAGCCGCAACCTGGATTACGAGATCGAGCTCGGCATCTGGATCGGCCCCGGCAATGCGCTCGGCACGCCCATCCCGGTAGCCTCGGCGGCGCAGCACATCGCCGGGTATTGCCTGCTGAACGACTGGTCGGCGCGGGACATCCAGGGCTGGGAGTATCAACCGCTCGGCCCCTTCCTGGGCAAGAGCTTCGCCACTACCATCAGCCCGTGGATCGTCACGCCCGAGGCGCTGGCCCCGTTCCGCACCGCCATCCCCACCCGTGACCCGGCGCCGCTACCCTACCTGACGGACGCCACCGACCAAGCCGAGGGCGGGTTGGATGTGCAGCTCGAGGTCCTGCTGCTCACCCCGGCCATGCGCCAGGCCGGCGGCGCCCCGCACGTCCTGAGCACGGGTAACAGCCAAGCCTTGTTCTGGACGCCGGCGCAGATGGTGACGCACCACGCCAGCAACGGCTGCAACCTCAACCCTGGCGACCTATTCGGCACCGGCACCATCTCCGGCCCCACCCCCGAAAGCGCCGGCAGCCTCTTGGAACTCAGCCACGGCGGCCGCACGCCGCTCACCCTCCCCCAAGGCGAGACCCGCCGGTTCCTGGAAGACGGCGACGAAATCATCCTACGCGCCCGTGCGGTGCGCGATGGCGCCGCCCCGATCGGCTTCGGGGGATGCCGGTGCCTGGTGCTGCCTGCACTAGGTTGACCGCACGTTTTGTCTTGATCTGCCCAATGTAGACTCACAGTAAAGAACTGGAGGCATCAAAATGATTACTCCTTGTTGCGGCGCATTACCTAAGATCACGCGGTAACGTGAGCAGCAAGTTGTGGTCGATCAGTATGAGCATCGCGTCGGGAGAGCGGATGTTTGGTAACTGCTCACCCCGGCATGCATGCGAGCGGGGTAAGGAGGGCTTGGCGGATGGCGGAGAGCACGCTTTCGCCCTTGAATTTCGCCGTGCTGACGACCGAGCGGAAAGCGGCGTAGGTTTGGGCGCCCCACTCGGACCGGAACCCGTTTGTCACTTTGCGGAACACGACGCTGGGCCGCAAGCAGCGCTCGGACACGTTGTTGGTTGCGGGCACGTCGCGGTCGGTGACGAAGACTGTCAAATGCTCCCGGCACTTGCCAATGCGCTGCCGCAGCTTCTGTCCCACACCGCCCAGCGGCACGGCGTGCGCCATGATCAGGTCGAGCCGTCGCTCCAGATCCGCGCGGTATTGCCGGAGCGTGCTGTCCTGCAGCGTCTCTCGCCTCCGCCCGGTCGTCATCGCCCGCAGCAGCCATAGCTTGAACCGCACGCTGAACCCGGCGTCCCCGCAATCGATCGCCCATTGTGCGTCCCGCAACAGGTGCGCCAGGCACATCTGCCATCGCTCGGCATGGCCGCGCTGGCTGACATACGCGTCCGACACCCACACGCCGGGCCGCGCGCTGCCGAACACCTCCGCCGGCACCGCCCGGCCGCGGCTCGGCCGGATCAGGTGCAGCACGCCGCGCTCGGTCGCAAACACCCACTCCCACCAGGTCTTGCCCGCGACGCGCGCCGACGTTTCGTCGCTGCACACCACGCGCGCCTGGCGCACCTCGGTCGCGATCGTGGCCGCCGCCACACCCAATGGGGCCTGGGCGCGGGCCAGGATGTTGCTGAGCGCGCCCTCGCTGATCGAGAGGCCGAACATCTCGCCCATCAGCGCGCGCAGGCGCTCGAGCCCGATCGCGTGAGCATAATGAAGGTAGACGACCGCGGCCTCGATGCTGCGGCCGAACGGCGAGCCGGGTTCGAGGCCGGGCGGTGCCACGGCCACGGCCCGCGTGCCGCAGCAGGCGCACCGCCCGCCGAACAGGTGGACGCGGGTCACGTGCGGGCGCACGGGCGGCAACTCGATCCGGTCATAGACCTGGTGCGGCGTCTGCCCGGCGGTCGGGAATGCGGCTTGGCAAGACGGGCACGCGTCCAGATGGGCGTCCACGATCCGGTCCGGGTGTTCGGCCAGCGCGCGGGCCACGCCGGGGCGGCCGCGGCGGCGGCGCAGCTCTTGGTGCACGGATCGGTCGGGCTTGGGTGCCTTGGACGGCGGGGTGGACGAGTTGTCCGGCGTCTTGGGCGGCCGGGTCAGTTCGTCGATGCGCGCTTCGAGAACGGCGATCCGGGCCAGCGCATCCTCGAGTTGCTGCACGAGCGGCAGCAGCGAGCGGATGAGCGCGTCTTTCTCGGCGTGGGACAGGGCGGACAGGTCGGGAGGCGGGCTCACGGCGAGGTTGAATCGAGTCGCCCGTAGCCGTGTAAAGCCTTATCGTAGCGGGCGGGCGAAGAGCGGGCTTCAGGCCGCGGCGGCTACCCGGGGTGAGCAGTTACGATGTTTGAACTGCAAGATATGAAACCGCCCCGCTTTCAGTGGTTAAACGAGAGTGCTCTCGCCAGAGTCCTCGAACAAGTCAGTACGAGCTATCCTGACCATGAGTATTGGGAAGATCCGAGCCTGGCTTTTTCCTGGATACCCACGCCGAGACTGTTGTCAACGGACCCGGATTACAGTCCGAACCTCCTTGAGACCCAATTTTACAAGTTTGCTTCGAACCGGCTCCGTAAGGCCCTGGATCTGGACCAGAGCGTCATACGGTATTGCGAAATAGACTCGAGTGCATGTGCAGATAACGTAAAGACTCTACAGCTTGCAGCATTCGACGTTATTCGATTTGGCAATCCGCTAGACCCGGCCCGCATGAAAGGAACCGAACGTGACGTTCGACAGAACGATGGAACTCTCCATCGTGAATGGGTCGTAGATTATCAACACATGGCGTTAAACCAGACTGACAGTTTTTTCCGGCCGGACTTTGTGGCCCCTGCTCCGCTATTCCGGTGTACTGGAACCTTCTGGATTCTTGCTACAGACGAGCTTGCGGAACGCGTCATGCGTGCAGGTATCACAGACATCCTTTTCACAAACTACTCTGGCAACTTGAGTCCTGGTGAAAGCTGGTTTCGTAAACTTGAGTAACTACGTTATTGGGAGTAGTAGAACCTATAAATCAAATCGTCCGATCGGCTTTTACTTTCGAACAGAAACATGCAGTTATGGGGCGTTATCTAGGGCTTCGCCGGATATGAGAGCATCATGCCAGCGCCCTTACGCCGGTAGATCATGACCGTCGCGATGAAGCCGCTCGCGGCCGCGGCCATCAGCCAAAGGCCGGGGGAGGCACGGTCTTTGGTGTTCTCCACCAACCACGTCGAGGCCAGCGGGGTAAAGGTGCCGAACAGGGCGGCAGCCAGGGCGTAAGCGAAGGAAAAGCAGGTGGTGCGCACGTGGGCGGGCACGATCTCGGACAAGGCGGCGACCATGGCACCGTTATACATGCCAAAACAGAACGACAGCACCAGCTCGGCCAAGAGCAGCTTCGTGAAGGTCGGGTCCGACGCAAGCCAGGACAGCACCGGATAGGCCACCACGAAGGCGAACCCCGCCACCGCCAGCAGCACCGGGCGGCGTCCGATGTGATCCGATAGCGCACCGCCGACCGGCAGCCAGAGAAAGTTGGTAGCGGCGGCGATTAGCGTGACCAGCAGGCTGTCGGACGCGCTAAGCTTCATGACCTGCTTGCCGAAGGTGGGCGCATAGACGGTGGTGAAGTAGAAGGTGACGGTCGTCATAGCTACCAACAGCGTGCCCCAGAACAGGATGACCCAGTTCTCACCCATGGCCTGGAAGACCTGGGCCGGCGTGGGGTGGACCTTGCGGGCCAGGAACTCCGGCGTCTCTTCCAGGGTGCGGCGAAGGAAGAAGATCATCGGCACGATCGCGCAGCCGATAAAGAACGGGATGCGCCAGCCCCACGCGTCCAGCATCGCCGGCGTCAGTGTGGCGCTGAGCGCAAAGCCCAGCAAAGCGGCGGCGACGATCGCGACCTGCTGGCTGGCGGACTGGAAGGACGTGGTAAAGCCGCGGCTCTCGGGCTTGCTGATCTCGAACAAATAGACCGACACGCCCCCTAGCTCGACCCCGGAGGAGAAACCTTGCAACAGCCTCCCAGCCAGCACGATGATGGGCGCCGCAAGGCCGATCTGGGCGTAGGTGGGGGTAATGGCAATGAGCGCGGTGCCGACGGCCATGATGGCCAACGTGACGATCAAGCCCTGCCGCCGCCCGATGCGGTCCAGGTAACTGCCCAGCACGATCGCCCCCACCGGACGCATGAGCGCACCGAGCCAAAAGGTGGTGAAGGTGAGCATGAGGCTGGTGACCTCATTGTCGGTCGGAAAGAACGCCCGCGAAATCGGCGCGGCGTAGAAGCCAAACAGGAAGAAGTCGAACTGCTCGAGAAAATTGCCGCTGGTGGAGCGGAGAATGGCGCCCAGGCGGGAGCCTTGCAGACTGGCGGACATGGTTCCCTCGATCGTCTTAGTTATGAGAGGGATACGGTGCTCGCGCGGGTGAGTAAAGCCGCCCCCTCTCCCGCCAAAGAGGGGGCGGACCGTTAGAACCCGAGTATGGCCTTGGCGACGATGTTGCGCTGGATCTCGTTCGAGCCGCCGTAGATCGACACCTTGCGCCAGTTGAAGTAGGTGGGCGCCGCCTCGGCCGCGTACTCCGGCCCGACCGGCGGCTCGTTCGAGCCTTCCTCATGGTCGTCGTACGGCAGGATATAGGGGCCGACCACGTCCATCAGCAGCTCGGTCGTGGCCTGCTGCAATTCGCTGCCCTTCAGCTTCAAGATGGAGCTGGCCGGGTTGGGCTTGCCCTTCTCGCGGTGGCGTTCGTCGGCGACGACGCGAAGCTGGGTCATCTCGAGCGCCTTCAGCTCCACCTCGACGGCGGCGACCTTCTCCCGGAAATGCGGCTCGTCCATCAGCGCGCGGTCCCCGACCCGCTCCAGCGCGGCCAGCTGCTTGATGCGCCGGATGCGCGCCTTGCTCACGCCCACGCGGGCGATGCCGGTGCGCTCGTTGCCCAATAGGAACTTGGCGTAGTCCCAGCCGCGGTTCTCCTCACCGACCAGGTTCGCCACCGGCACGCGCACGTCGTCGAACCAGACCTCGTTCACCTCGACCCCGCCATCGATCGTCTGGATCGGCCGCACCGTGATGCCCGGCGTCTTCATGTCGATCAGGATGAAGCTGATGCCCAGCTGCTTCTTGGCCGTGTTGTCCGTGCGCGCCAGGCAAAAGATCCAGTCCGCATACTGCGCCAAGGTGGTCCAGGTCTTCTGACCGTTCACGACGTAATGGTCCCCGTCCTTCACCGCCGTGGTGCGAAGGCTGGCCAGATCGGACCCGGCGCCGGGCTCGGAGAAGCCCTGGCACCACCAGATGTCGAGGTTGGCGGTGGCCGGCAGGAACTGCCGCTTCTGCGCCTCGGTGCCGAATTGCGCGATCACCGGGCCGACCATGCTGGTGTTGAACGCGAGCGGGAACGGCACGCAGGCCTGCTGCAACTCCTCCTGATAAATATAGAGCTGCACCGGGGACCAATCCTGGCCGCCCCACTCCTGCGGCCAGTGCGGCACCGCGAGGCCGTTGGCGTTCAGGATTTGCTGCGCCTGCACCTGCTGCGCCTTGCTGACGTGCTCGCCCTTCTGCACCTGCTCGCGGATGGCGGCAGGGATCTGCGTGTGGAAGAAGCTGCGCATCTTCTCCCGAAACGCGATCTCGTCCGGCGTGAAGCTTAGGTCCATGGAACGCTCCTATGCAATCTCGAACAACCCCGCGGCGCCCTGGCCGCCCCCGATGCACATGGTGACCACGACGCGTTTGGCACCCCGGCGCCGGCCCTCGATCAGCGCGTGCCCGGTCATGCGGGCGCCGCTCATGCCATAGGGGTGGCCGATCGAGATAGCACCGCCGTCCACGTTCAGCTTGCCGTGCGGGATGCCAAGTTTCTGGGCGCAATACAGCACCTGGCTCGCGAACGCCTCGTTCAGCTCCCACAAATCGATGTCATCGACCGTCAGGCCATGCCGCGCGAGCAACCGGGGCACGGCGTACACGGGCCCGATGCCCATCTCGTCCGGCTCGCACCCGGCCACGGCCAGGCCGCGGAACACGCCAAGCGGAGTGAGGCCCCGGCGCGACGCCTCGGCGGCGGACATCACCACGCAGGCGCTGGCGCCGTCGCTCAGCTGGCTCGCATTGCCGGCCGTGATGAACGCGCCGTCGCCGCGGACGGGCTTCAGCTTGGCCAGGCCCTCCAGCGTCGTGTCCGGGCGGTTGCCCTCGTCCGAGCGGAGATCCACCTGCTCGTGCCGGACCTCCTGCGTGTCCTTGTCGGTGACCGCCTTCACGCTCGGCAACGGCACGATCTCGTCCGCGAACCGCCCGGCCTGCTGCCCGGCGGCCGTGCGGCGCTGACTTTCCAGCGCATACTCGTCCTGCGCCTCCCGGCTGATGCCGTAGCGGGCGGCGACGATGTCCGCCGTCTCGATCATGGGCATATACACGGCCGGCACGTGATCCTCGAGCCACGCATCCTTGTACTTGTGCCGGTTCATGGTGGTCTGCACGAGGCTGATATTCTCGAGCCCCCCGGCCACCGCGACCGGCACGCCGTCGCACACCACGCGGTTGGCGGCGATGGCGATGGCCTGCAGCCCGCTCGAGCAGAACCGGTTCACCGTCATGGCCGCCGTGCTGGTGTCGAGCCCCGCGCGCAGCGCCGCCTGGCGCGCGATGTTGCCGCCGGTGGCCCCCTCCGGATTGGCGCAGCCGAGGACCACCTCCTCCACCTCCCCAGGCTCGAGCCCGGCGCGGCTCACGGCATGCTGGATCACGTGGCCGCCCATCTCGGCGCCATGCGTCATGTTGAACGCGCCCCGCATGGCCCGGCCGATCGGCGTGCGGGCGGTGCTGACGATGACGGCTTCGGTCATGAATGGGTCTCCAGTTCCCGTTTCGCGAGCTTGCCGACCGGCGTGTGCGGCAGCTCGTCCCTGATTTCCAGCGCCGTTGGCATCTCGTGCCGGCCCAGCTTGTCCGCCAGGAACGCGCGCAACGCGTCCAAGGTCAAGGGCTCGGCCCCGTCCCGCAGGCTCACGAACGCCTTGGCCGCCTGACCGCGATAGGGGTCGGGCACGCCGATCACCGCGGCCTCCCGCACGTCCGGATGCTCGTGGATCGCGTCCTCGATCAGGCGGGGATAGACGTTGAAGCCGCCGGAGATGATCATCTCCTTCTTGCGGTCCACGATGAAGAAGCTGCCGTCCGGACCCATCCGGCCGATATCGCCGGTGAGGAACCAGCCCTCGGCGAACGCGGCCGCATTCTCCTCCGGACGGTTGTAGTAGCCCGGCGTCACGTTCGGGCCGCGCACGCGGATTTCGCCCGTCTCGCCCACCGGCAGCACCCGGCGCGGGTCGTCCAGCGCCACGACCTCCATATCGATGCCGGGCAGCGGGATGCCGATCTCGCCGGGTTGCTGCGGACGGTCGGGCCAGAGGTTGGTGCCGGCCGGGGAGGTCTCCGTCATGCCCCAGCCGCCGCCGATGCGGAGGTTGGTGAGCGCGGTGAACTGCGTGCCGATCTCATGCGGCAGCGCGGCGCCGCCGGAGCTCACGTTCTTGAGGCTGGACCAGTTCCGCTGCGCCGCGCCGGGCTGGTTCAGGAGGGCGATGAACATGGTCGGCACGCCGTTCAGATGGGTGCACCCGGCCTCGATATCGTCCAGCATCGCCGCCGGATCGAAGCGGGCACGCAGCAGCAGCAGGGTTCCGGCCGTGATGGCGCGGAACAGGAGGACCGTCAGCGCATAGATGTGAAACAGCGGTAGCACGCACATGACCCGGTCATCCGGCCCATAGGCGCGCCCGGTGGCGTCGGAAAACAGATCATACATGACGGTGGCGGCCGTGAGGTTGGCATGCGTCAGCATCGCCGCCTTCGGGTGCCCGGTGGTCCCGCCGGTGAACTGCAGGACGGCGACGTCGTCCTGGTGGATGGCGGGCCAGGCCGGGCTGGGCGCATCGAGCGCGGACCAGGGCTGCACATGCTCCGGCATCGGCACGGCGGGGCTCGGTCCCCATTCGAGGTCCTCGGCCACGATCAGCCGGTCGAGAGCGGTGTTTTGCAACGCCAGGGCCGGGGTAAGGACCGGGGCCAGGTTCGTGGTGACCAGCGTCCTGGCGCCGGCATCGGCCAGCTTCTTGGCCATGACCCGCACGGGGTCGAGCGGGGAGAGATGCACGACCCGCCCGCCGGCCTTCAGGATGGCGAAGAACGCGATGGGATGCGCCGGCGTGTTGGGCAGCAAAAGGGCGATGGGCTCGCCGGGTCGCAACCCGCCCGCCAGCAGCCCGGCGGCGGCACGGTCGATGCGCTGACCGAGCTCCTGATAGCTGATGGTGCGGCCGCGGAAGTCGATGGCGGGGCGGTTCCCGTACCGCGCAACGGCCCGCTCCATCATATCCGGCAGCGTGCCGGTTGGGATCGGCGCATCCCACCGCAGGCCCGGCGGGTAGAGGGCTTCCCAGGGTTTCACCTTCCCTCTCTCCCGCTGGCGGCAGAGGGCCGGGGTGAGGTTGGAACGACACGCGCCGGCCGTTCCTGCACCCTCACCCCAGCCCTCTCCCGTAGGGAGCGAGTGCGCTTTTTCAGCTCAACCAAAGCTCGCCCCCTGCGCGGCTAGTTTCGCCAAGAGCGGCGCCGGGCGCAGCGTTTCGTCCCCGGTCTTGTCCGCGAACTCGGTCAACCGCGCCGCGATGTGTTGCAAGCCGACCAGGTTGGCATAGAACATCGGCCCACCCCGATAGGCCGGCCAGTTGTAGCCCGTGAGCCAGATGGTATCGATGTCGCCGGGGCGCACCGCGATACCCTCCTCCAAGATGCGGGCACCCTCGTTGATCATCGGGAACACCAGCCGCTCGGTGATCTCATCGGCGGGGATCGGGTGGCGGACGATACCGAGCTTGGCGCTCTGCTCCTCGATGATGGCGTCGACCGCCGGGTCGGGCTTCGCGTCGCGGCCCTCATAGATATAGTACCCGCTGCCGGTCTTCTGGCCGTAGCGGCCGCGGTCGCATATTGCGTCGGACACCGGGGCGGTCTTGCCGAAGGCCTTGCGGATGCGCATGCCGATGTCGAGGCCCGCCAAGTCCGCCATCGCGAACGGGCCCATCTTGAAGCCGAAATCCGTCAGCGCCCGGTCCACCTCCGTGGGCGACGCGCCGTCCAGCAACAGGCGCTCCGCCGCGTCCGAGCGCTTGCCCAGCATGCGGTTGCCGACGAAGCCGAAGCAGTTGCCGACCACGACGGACACCTTACCCAGCTTCTTGCCGATGGCCGACGCGGTCGCCACCACGTCCGGGCTCGCGGTGCTGCCGCGCACGACCTCCAGCAGCTTCATGACGTTGGCCGGGCTGAAGAAATGCATGCCCAGCACGTCCCCGGGGCGCTGCGTGCTGGCGGCGATCTGGTCGATGTCGAGGTAGCTGGTGTTGGTCGCGAGCACCGCGCCGGGCTTGGCGAGGCGGTCCAGCTCGGCGAACACGCCGCGCTTCACGTCCATGTCCTCGAACACCGCCTCCACCACGATGTCGGCGTCCTTGACCCCGTCCAGGCCCAATTGCCCCTTGATCCGGCCGCGGCGCTCCTTGGCCTGCTCCGCGGTGATGCTGCCGCGCTTCTGCGAGATGCCGTAGAGCTCGGTGATGCGGGCCAGGCCGCGGTCGAGCGCCGCCTGCTCGGTCTCGATCACGGTCACCGGAATGCCGGCGTTGGCGAAGCACATGGCGATGCCGCCCCCCATGGTGCCGGCGCCGATGACCGCCGCCCGGTGCACCGCCCGCGGCTGCGTGCCCGGCGGCAGCGGCGCCTTCTGCGCCTCCCGCTCCGAGAAGAAGGCGTAGCGCTGGGCGCGGCTCTCATCGCCCATCATCAGCTCCTCGAACAAGCGGCGCTCTTGGGCCAGGCCCTCCTCCATCGGCAGCGTCAGCGCGCCGCGGATGCTTTCGAGGCATAGGCGCGGCGCGACGGCGGCGGTGGCCTTGAGGTACGGCGCGGCGGCCCGGTCCAGCAGGCCGGGGTCGGCGCGGGCGGCGTCCAGATGCTGCGTCATGTCCCGCACCCGGCGCCGTTCATGCAGTCCTTGGGCGAAGGTCACGGCGGCATCCGGGTAGGGCCCGTCCAGCAGCGCGTCCGCCAGGCCGCAGGCGGCCGCCTCCTCGCCGCCGATCGGGTTGCCGGACAGGATCATGCCGATCGCCTTCTCGAACCCCACCACGCGCGGCAGCCGTTGCGTGCCGCCCGCGCCGGGCAGCAATCCTAGCTTGACCTCCGGCAAAGCGAGCTTCGCCGTGGCCCACACCACGCGGGCGTGGCAGCCCAGCGACAGCTCCAGCCCGCCGCCGAACGCCACGCCACGAATGGCCGCCACCACGGGCATGGGCATGTCTTCCACATAGGCGATCATCTGACGGAGGTTGGGGTCCACGCCGGGCTTGCCGAACTCCGTGATGTCGGCGCCGCCGCTGAACACCTGGTCCTGGCCGGCCAGCACCACGGCCCGGACGCTGCCGTCGGCCCGGATGGCGGTCAGCGCGTCCATGATCGCCGTCCGGAGCGCGATGCCCATCGCGTTCACCGGCGGATTGTCCAGGCAGAGGACCACCACGTCGCCGTGCCGGGTCTGTGTAAGCATCATACCTCCAACCATTCACGTCTGATTTGCGCATCGCCCGCGAGCGTCGCAGGGGTGCCTTCGAACACGATCTCGCCGTGACCCATGACATACAGCCGCTGACTGATGGCAAGCGCGATGTCGAGCTTTTGCTCGACCAGCAGGATGGTCGTGCCGCGGGCGGCGACGGCCACCAGCAACTCGCGCACGGCCTGGACCATCATGGGGGCCAGCCCCTCGGTCGGTTCATCGACCATCAGCAGCGAGGGGCAGCCCATCAGCGTGCGGCACATGGTGAGCATCTGCTGCTCGCCGCCCGACAGGGCGCCGGCCGGGGCGGCGGCGCGTTCGCGCAGGCGGGGGAACAGGGCGTAGGCATCGGCCAAGCCAAACGGGCCGCCGGGCCCCTGCTTCTCGCCCAGGATCAGGTTCTGCTCGGTGGTGAGGTCCGGGAAGATGCTGCGGTCCTCCGGCACATACCCCAGGCCGAGCCGCGCCACCTGGTGCGGAGCCAGGCGCGCGATCTCCTGCCCATCGAACCGGATGCTGCCCGCCCGGGTGACGCCGCCCATGATGGCCTTCAGCATCGTGCTCCGCCCGGCGCCGTTCCGGCCCAGCAGCGCCACGATCTCACCCTTGGCCACGTCCAGCGACACGCCATGCAGCACCTGGCTCTTGCCATACCAGGCCTCCAGATGGGCGATGCTCAGCATAGCTGCTCCGCCGCCGCGCCCAGATACGCCGCGCGGACGGCCGGGTCGCCGCGGACCTGGTCCGGCGGGCCGGAGGCGATCACCCGGCCCTCCGCCAGCACCGAGATGCGGTCGGCCAGGCCGAACACCACGCCCAGGTCATGCTCGATCATCACCAGCGTGCGGTTCTCGCTCACCCGGCGGATCAGCGTCACCGCCCGCTCCGTCTCGGCCCGGCTCATGCCCGCCGTGGGCTCGTCCAGCAGCAGCGTCTCCGCGCCGCCCGCGATGGTGACGCCGATCTCGAGCGCCCGCTGCTCCGCATAGGCGAGGCTGCCGGCCGGGACGTCCCGCCGGCGCTCGAGCCCGATTTGCGACAGCAGCTCGCCGGCCCGGGCGCGAAGGCTGGAATAGCCGTCCAGCCGCCGCCAGAACGCGAGGCCGCAGCCGTGGCTGCGCATCGCCGCCGCGCGCAGGTTCTCGAACACCGACAGGCGGGGAAACAGGCTGGTGACCTGGAAGCTCCGCGCCAGCCCGGCGTTGAAGATGTCGTGCGGCGCCATGCCGGTGATGTCCCGTTCGCCCAGCCGCACGCTGCCGGCATCGGCGCGCAGCCGTCCGCTGATGAGGTGGAACAGCGTGCTCTTGCCCGCCCCGTTCGGGCCGATCACGGCGTGGCGCTCATGCCGGGCGACGGCGAGTTCGACGCCCTGGATGATCTTGGTCGCGCCGAACGCCTTATGCAGGCCGGTGACAATGAGCGCGGTCATATCGCCGCCTGCCACGCGCCCCGGGCGGCCGGGTAGGTGCGGCGGACCAGCCACGCGCCGGCGGCCAGGAGCGCGGCGGCCACGAGCCACGGCAGCACGGCCTGCGGATCCAGCGCCCAGCCGAACAGCGGCCGCGCCCGGGCGCCGTTACGCATCGCCTGCAGCCGGAACGCCAGCTCCGCCAGCGCCACGATCCCCGCCAAGGCTAGGACCAGGCCCGGCAGCACCGCAGCGTAGCTCGGGATCAGCCGGGTCAGCCGCGCGCCCAGCGGCGCATGGGCGAGGATGATGCCGGACAATCCGCCCGGCGCCCACAGCACCATCGCCACGAACAGCAGGCCGGAATAGAGCTGCCACGCATCCGTCACCGTGCTGAGCGCCACCGCCAGCAAGGTGATCACCACCGCGCCCAGCACCGGGCCCCAGAACGTGCCGATGCCGCCGATGAAGGTCATGAGCAGGACCGATCCGGACGCGTCGGCGCTCATGGCGCTCGACGTCACGATCTCGTCGTTCAACGCCGCGAGCCCGCCGGCCACGCCCGCGAACAGGCCGGAGAGCGCGAACACCACGAGGCGGATGCGGGCCGGGTCGTAGCCGATGAAGCCCACCCGCTCCGGATTGTCCCGGACGGCGTTGGCCAGGCGTCCGAGCGGGGTGCGGGTATAGAGCCACATCAGCAGTGCCGCGAGCCAGGTCCAGGCGGCGATCAGGTAATACGCCTCGATCTGCGGGCCGAAATCATGGCCGAGCAGCGCGGGCCCGGCGGAGCGGTCGCCGGAGATGCCCTCCTCGCCCCCGAACAGGCCGGGAAACAGGTGCACGGTGGCGATCGCGAGCTCGGCCACGCCCAGGGTGATCATCGCGAAGGCAGTGCCGGCCCGGCGGCTGGCGACCCACCCGGCCGGCAACGCCGCCAGCAGGCCGCCCACGGCACCGATGAGCGGCAGCAGCGGCAGGGGCAGGCCGGCGCCCCTCAGCACATGCATGGCAAGGTAGCCGCCGAGGCCGAGGAAGACCGCATGGCCAAAATCCAGCATCCCGCCCTGACCCAGCACCATGTTGAAGCTGAGCGCGAACACGATGGCGATGCCCATCCGGCACAGCAGCGACAAGCCGAACCCGCCCGGCGCCAGATGCGGCAGCGCCAAGATGGCCACCGCCGCCAGCACCCAAGGCACGGCAACGCGCCAGGACGCCGCGGCCCGGGGCGGGGCGAGGGTCGTGGTTACAGACATGGACAAGCCAGCCGCCTCTCCCTCCGGGAGAGGGTCGGGGTGAGGGACACAGCATGCACTGGCTGTGGCCGGAATGCTGGCGGGGATAGGCCAGAGGTCGTGCTTGTCGTTTCCAGGTCCCGGCTCACGCTGACCGCGTCCCCAGCAACCCGCGCGGCCGAACCGCCAGCACCAGAACCAGCAGCACATACGGCACCACCGGCGCCACCCGGGCGATGGTGATCCCCCACAAATCCGGCAGCACCGCCGTGTTCACGTGCACGCCCACCCAGGTCAGTACGGTGCCCAGCGGCACGTCCAGGCTGATGCTGGCCGTCTGGATGAAGCCGATCAGCAACGACGCGATCAGCGCGCCCCAGATGGAGCCCAGCCCGCCCATCACCACGATGGCGAACACGACGGCGCCGAGTGCCCGCGCCATGCCGGGCTCGGTCGTGAAGGCGTTGCCGGCGATCACGCCCGCCAAGCCCGCCAGCGCGCACCCGGCGCCGAACACCAGCGTGAACACGCGGGGCACATCATGGCCCAGCATGCCCACCATCTCCGGATGCGTGAGCGCGGCGCGGATCACGAGGCCGATGCGCGTGCGCGCCAGCGCGGTGAACAGCGCGAGGAACATGGCGACCGCGACCGCCATCATGAACAGGCGATAGGCCGGGTAGGCGTTGGCGCCGATGCTGAACGCCGGGAAATCCAGCGCCGCCGGGACGCGGTACGGCACCGGCACCCGGCCCCAGATCAGCGGCACGATCTCACCGATGATGAACGCCAGGCCGAAGGTGAACAGCAGCTCCGCCACATGGCCGTGCCGGTGCACGGTGCGCAGGCCCCAGCGCTCCACCACCGCGCCGACGCCGCCCACGAGCACCGGCACGATCACCAGGGCGGGCCAGAAGCCGATGCGGATGCTGATGGTGTAGGCCAGGAAGGCGCCCAGCATGTAAAAGCTGGCATGCGCCAAGTTCAGCACGCCCATCATGCCGAAGATCAGCGTAAGCCCCACCGACAGCATAAACAACAGCAAGCCATAGACCAAGCCGTTCAGCAGGATCAGCGCCGCCTGCTGCATGTTACGACGGGGGCGTGAACTTGCAGGTGGTCGGCAGGCGCTGCGCCTCTGCTTCGATCCGGCTTACCGTCTTGAAGCCGAGCTTGCTGTCCGGATACAGGAACTTCTGCCCCGGCTCGAGCGTCGCGACATACATCGGCTGCAGCAATTGGTGATTGTCCTCCCGCATGCTGACCTCGCCGACCGGCGTCTGCAGCTTCATGGTGCTGAGCACGGTCGCGACCTTGGCCGGGTCGCTGCTGTTGGCCTGCTTCATCGCGCCGGCCAGCATCTCCATCTCGGTCCGGATGCGTCCGTAGCTGAACGGCGTGTGATACTGCGCCTCGAACGCGGCGGCGTCCTTTTCCCACTCGGGCTTATCCAGGTTGTGATGATACTCGGCGATGACGGCGTAGCCCTCGGCCGCCCCGGTGACACTCGGCATCACGTCCTGACCACCCAGGTAATAGGTATAGAACTTGCCTTTATATCCGGAGTCGGCGGCAGCCTTTACCAGTAATGCGAGGTCCTGGCCCCAGTTACCGGTAACCACGGCGTCGGCATTGGCGGCCTGGAACTTCTGCACATACGGCGTGAAGTCTTTCGTCCGGCCCAGCGGCACCCGTTCGGCCCCCACGACTTCCAGGTCGGGCCGCCGGCTGGCCAGCATCTGCTGCGCCGCCTTCTCGACCGACACGCCGAACGAGTAATCCGGGTTGAAGATATACACCTTCTGCGTGGCCTTCTGGCTCACCAGGTAATCGCTCAAGGCCCGCATCTTCATGTCGGAATCGGCGTCGAAGCGGAAATGCCACCAGTTGCACTTGTCGTTGGTAAGGCCCGGATCGACCGCGGCATAGTTCAGGAACAATACCGCCTGGTCCGGCGCCCGCTTGTTGTTCTTGGCGACTGCGTCCGTCAACGCGAATGCGACTGCGCTGCCGTTGCCCTGGGTGATATAGTGCACCCCGTCATCGATCGCCTTGCGCAGCAGCGTCAGGGACTTCTCGGGGTTCACCTCGTTATCCATTGCCACCAGCTCGAACGTGCGGTCCCCGCCCGCGGCGTGGGAGGCGTTCAGCTGATCGATCATATAGCGGAAATGCTGCTCTCCCAGCAGGCCCGTGGCCGCCAAGGAGCCGCTGAGCGGGTCGATATAGGCGATCTTCACCACCTCTGCCCGGGCGGTCGAGAAGCCGGCCAACAGCGTCGCGGCAAGCAGGGTGGCGCGGTTCAACATGGGCGTGTGTCCTCCGTTGGCACCTTCAGATGCCTTGGCGGCCAGCTTCATCCGGCCACGGCCCCGGCGTCAACGCTTTGTTTTAGCGTGCTTAACGGATCAGCCGCACATCAACGGCCGAGGCGATTGAAGCCGCATCAGCGGGCTTGACCTGCCGCCGCGGCTCCCGCTCAATATCGGCATGACGCTTCCCACCGTCCTGCAAAACCGCCTCACTTTACCGGTGATCGCATCGCCGCTGTTCATCATTTCCAACCCGGCGCTGGTGATCGCGCAGTGCATCGCGGGCGTGGTCGGCAGCTTCCCGGCGCTGAACGCGCGTCCGGACACGGCGCTGGCGGAGTGGATCGAGCAGATCCAGGACGCGCTCGCCGCGCATGATGCCGCGCATCCCGACCGGCCCGCGGCGCCGTTCGCGGTCAATCAGATCGTGCACCGCAGCAACGCGCGGCTCGAGCATGATATGGAGGTCTGCGTCCGCTACCGCGTGCCGATCGTCATCACCTCGCTCGGCGCCCGGCCGGAGGTGAACGCCGCCGTGCATTCCTACGGCGGGATCGTCATGCATGACGTGATCGATGACCGGTTCGCGCGGAAGGCGATCGAGAAGGGGGCGGACGGCCTGGTCGCGGTCGCCGCCGGGGCCGGGGGCCATGCCGGCACGCTGTCGCCCTTCGCGCTTATCCAGGAGATCCGCGCCTGGTTCGACGGGCCGCTCGCGCTGTCGGGGTCGATCGCGACCGGCGGCGCGGTGCTGGCCGCGCAGGCGATGGGGGCGGATTTGGGCTATATCGGCTCCGCCTTTATCGCGACGACGGAGGCCAACGCCAACCAAGGCTACAAGCAGGCGATCGTGGACGGCACCGCCAGCAGCATCGTCTATACCGACCTCATCACCGGCGTGCACGGCAACTACCTGAAGCCGAGCCTGGTGGCCGCCGGGCTGGACCCGGACAACCTGCCGCGCTCCGACCCGTCTGTTATGGATTTCGGCCAGGGCAAGCCCAAGGCCTGGAAGGATATCTGGGGCAGCGGCCAGGGCATCGGCGCGGTGGACTCGGTGGTTTCGACCTCCGACCTGGTGGCGCGGCTGACCCGGGAATACCGGGCGGCGCGCGCACGACTCAGCCTTTAGAACCGCGTCGTCAAATCCGTAAGCCATGCGGGCGACACCGCCACCAACGCGGTCTCGGCCCGGTGGTCGAGGCCGCTCAGGATCAGCACCGACGCCGCCAGCGCCACGCCGCCCAGCACGCGCTTGCCGCCGGATGCACCCTGCGCCATCCGTCCCCGCCAGCGCTTCAGAGCCTCCCGCGATAGCGCGCCGACCAGCACCAGCGGCAGCGCGGTGCCGAGGCCGAACGCGACCATCGTCAGGGCGACAGCGGGCAGGTCACGCCCTTGCGCGGCCAGCAACGCGGCGGCGCCCAGGGTGGGGCCGACGCACGGACTCCAGACCGCGCCGAGCACGAGGCCCAGCACGAACTGGCCCGCCAGGCCATCGCCCGGCAACCTCGCCGCCATCGCGTTGGCGCCGCCGCTGACCCGGCTGGTCACCAGCGAAAGCCGGTCCTGCAGCCTGGGGCTGAGCAGCACGACGCCTGCAAGGCCGAGTGCCACGGCGGCCACGGCGCGGAACACGCCGCCGTCCAGCCCGACGGAAAAGCCCACGGTCGCGACGAACAGACCTACGGCCACGAAGGACAGCACGAGGCCCGCACCCAACGCCACCATGCCGAACCGATGCGCCGCCACCGCCGCGCCGAACACCAGCGGCAACAGCGGCAGCACGCACGGTGACAGGATGGACAGCACGCCGGCCACGGCGGCGAAGCCGAGGCTGGCGAGCATGACTAGCCCTGCGTCTTGGCCATCAGGCCGCGGATGGCCGCCTCGTCCGTCACGCCCACGGCGCGTCCGGTTTCCTTGTTGCCGTGGAAGGCCACCAGGGTGGACTGCATAGTGGCGCCGAACTGCCGGACCACGTCCTTCTGGCTATCGAAATCGACGCGCATCACGACCACGTCCTTGAACGCCGGGTCGGCTTCCAGCTTGGCGATGATCGGCTCCTGCTTGGCGCAGGTCGGGCACCAGGACGCGTGGATGGCGATCAGCACGGGCTGGTTTTGCGCCTGCGCGGCGGCAAACGCGGCCGGCTGATAGGGCATGGTCTCGGCCGCCTGGGCGGCGATGGCCGTGAAGCAAAACGCGGCGGTAAGCAGGAGCTTGCGCATGGGTCGTCCTCCTAAGGGATAAACCGGGTTCGCTGCGGTTCGGGCCAGGTTACGCCGGGCCGTAAAAACGCCACCGATGATCGTTTTCATCCGGGCATTAGCGGTTTGTTTACCTCCTGAGTGTATTATGGTGCATCGCAACATGAATGGCCGCGTTAAGATGAAGCGCAAGAGATTATGAGAGGGTCGCGAGATGGCTGGCTTAGGCGACACGATCAGAAGTTTGGCCAAACTTCGGGGGAAACTCCCTAATTTGGTTCAGCCTGCAAACGATTTTCTCATCGAGACCGCATCCTTCGGGCCCAACCCCGGGGCCTTGCGGATGCTGAGCTATGTTCCTGATGATCTACCGGCCGGCGCCCCCCTGGTCGTGGTGCTGCATGGCTGCACCCAGACCGCAGCCGCCTATGATTACGGCGCAGGCTGGTCGCAGTTGGCGCGGCGGCACGGATTTGCCGTGCTGTACCCCGAACAGGTCCGCAGCAACAACGGCAATGTGTGCTTCAACTGGTTCAGCCCGGTCGACGTGGCGCGCAACGGCGGGGAGGTGCAGTCGATCTATCAAATGATCCAGGCTATGCTGCGCACTCACAAGCTCGATCCACAGCGCGCGTTCATCACCGGCCTGTCTGCCGGTGGTGCCATGACCGCAGCCATGCTGGCCTGCTATCCCGATGTTTTCGCCGGCGGGGCCATCATCGCCGGACTACCGTTCGGCGCGGCCACCTCGATCCAATCGGCGTTCGAAGCGATGCACGGCGGACGGCCCCGCCCGGCGCGGGAATGGGGAGACCTGGTGCGCGCCGCCTCACCCAACCGGGGTTCCTGGCCAACCGTCCAAGTATGGCAAGGCACCGCGGATCAAACCGTCCGCCCGGTCAATGCCGCCGAACTGATCAAGCAATGGTCGGACGTTCATGGCCTGGGCACCAAGCCTGACATTATTGGACTGAAGGACGGAGCAAGGCACGAAGCATGGAAAGGGCCAGACGGCCGTATCGTGCTCGAAAGCTATCTGGTTCCAGGCCTGGCGCACGGAACGCCGCTCGATACCAGCGACCTCGATGCAGATCATGCCGTGGGCCATACCGGGCCGCATATGCTCGAAGCTGAGATCGCGTCCACATGGCATATCGCACGCAACTGGGGATTGTTGACCCAAGCCGCGCAGACCGCAACGCCCAAACCGGTCAAGGTGTCCGACCCGGTGGCCGGCCCAGGGACCGTGATCGAAAAGGCGCTGCGGGCTGCCGGTCTGCTGTGTTAAGCTTTGTCCGCGGGCTTGCCCTTCTCGACATACCCGGCCGGGGCGTCCGGCGCATGGCTCGCGTCCTTGCTGTGCCCACCTAATCCCCGGGCGGCGTCGCTGCTGCCGGTTTTCGGGTTCGGCGCGCCCGTGGTGCCGGTAACCTTATCCGTAACGTCCTTGCTTTTATCCTGGTCCATCATAACATCCTCCCTGTGGCACCCGTGCTAACGCCGGAAGTTCCCGTAGGGTTTGGAGGGCTGATGAACGGACCGTCCCGGCAGATCGCCTTCATCAACGCCGCCCACATGCTTTGCCATTATAGCCTGCTGATCCTCCCCACGGCCGTCCTGGCCATGCTGTCGGCGGATGGGCGGTTCGGCTCGGCGTATGGGGAGGTGGTGGCGCTCGCAACCGGCATGTTCGTGCTATATGGCGTGCTGTCGCTACCGCAGGGTTGGCTTGCTGCCCGGATCGGGCGGGCGCGGCTGATAACGATCTATTTCTTCGGCACCGGCGGCGCCTTGGTCGCGTGCGGGTTTGCGCAGACCGCCGGGCAGCTGGCGCTGGCGCTTGCGGCAGCGGGCGGGTTCGCGGCCATCTACCACCCGATCGGCACCGCCATGCTGGTGGACGCCGCCGGGGACCGTCCGGGCAAGCAGCTGGGGCTAAACGGGGTCTGCGGCAATGTCGGCGTGGCCACGGCCCCGGTTGTCACGGCGCTGCTCGCGCGGCAGTTCGGCTGGCCGGTTGCGTTCATCGCGCCCGGGTTGCTGTGCGTGGGCCTCGGCGTGGCCTGGGCCAGGCTGCCCGGGCCGGGTCTCAACCGGGGGGTGGCGCGGCCGTTCCCGGCCATCCCCCGGACACTGGTGCGGCAGGCCGTCATCGTCCTGCTATTGATCGCCGTCGTCTCCGGCCTGGTGTTCAACGCCTTCACCATCCTAATCCCGAAACTGCTGCAGGAGCGGTTGGGCACCGACCCGGCCGCACTGCCGATGCTGGGGGCGGCTGCATTCGGCGTCACCCTCTGCGGTGCGCTGACGCAACTGACGATCGGGCGTGCGATCGACCGCGTGACGCTGCGCCGGGTCTTCCTGCCACTGGGCCTGGCGCTCGCACCCGCGCTGGCGCTGCTGGCGCTCGTGCAGGGCTGGCTCATGCTGCCGCTGGCCGGGCTGGCGGCAGCGGCGATCTTCGGCCAGGTCACGGTGAACGAAACCATGACCGCCCGCTACATCGCCCCGGCACTACGGGCGCGCATGTATTCCGTTCGCTTCTTCGTGGGCTTCCTCGGCGCCGCCGCCGCACCCCCTGTCGTGGCCTTCTTGCATAGCCGCACCGGCGGCATGACGGCCGTGTTGCTCGTGCTGGCGGCCGCGGCACTGGTGACGCTCGGATGCGCCTGGTTCTTTCCGGACCGGGAAGAAGAGTTGCGGCCCGAGCTATGGGCGCGGCTCGCACCGGAAACCGCCGATTAGGCCTTCAACTCGGGGTCCTGGCATGCCACATCCGGCGCATGTTCAAATACGTTCTGCCGTTGCTTGCCCTGTTTGCCTGGGCAACCCCGATCCACGCCCAGCCTGCCGCTCTCACGCCGCAGGACCGGGCGGATATCGCGCGGGTCGAGGGTTACCTGAACGCCACCCGGGCGCTGCATTCCCGCTTCCTGCAAGTCGCGCCGAATGGCGGCACGAGCGAAGGACAGGCTTGGCTTGTACGCCCGGGGCGGCTCCGCTTCCAATACGATCCGCCGAGCCCATTTCTACTGGTAGGCGGCCACGGATTGCTGGTGTTCTATGATTCTCAACTGAAGCAAACCAGCAACATCCCGCTCGGCACCACGCCGCTAGGCTTGCTGTTGCAAGATAATCTACGTCTGTCTGGTGACGTGACGGTCACGGGTATCCGCCGCATGCCCGGCCAGCTGCAGATCAGCGTCGTCCGCACCAAATCGCCGCAGGACGGCCAGCTCACATTGATCTTCGCCGACAACCCCTTGGCCTTGCGCCAATGGACCGTGCTCGACAATCAGCGGAAGGAAACCCGGGTCACGCTCTATAACGTCGAGTTGGGCGGCAGCTTCGACGATAAGCTGTTTACCTTTATCGACCCTAAGTTTTTTCAGCAAAATCAGGGTGGAAACTGAATAATCCTTCTATTCGGCCCTAACCTCGTGCAATAATTCGGACATGAAGCCCCTCGTCGGAATCTCCTGCTGTATAAAGCTGTTTGGCAAGTTCGAGATGCGCAGCCATGCCGCGTCCGACACCTACATCCGGGCAGTGGACGAGGTCGTCGGCGGCGTGCCAATACTCGTGCCGGCCAATGGCGGCCAAGCCGACGTCGAGACGCTGATTTCTCGCCTGGACGGGATCATCCTCACCGGCAGCCGCACCAATGTGCAGCCCGCGCTCTATGGCGGACCGCCGCATCCCGCCGACACGCCCGAAGATGCCGCGCGTGACGCAGTGACGCTCCGCCTCATCCACGCAGCCATCGAGCGGGCTATCCCGATCCTCGCGATCTGCCGCGGCCTGCAGGAGTTGAACGTGGCGCTCGGCGGCACCTTGCATCAGCGGCTACAGGACCTTCCAGGCCGCATCGATCATTCGACGCCGATGCATGCCGATGCGCGCATCCGTCAGGGCAAAGCGCACGCTATGCGGCTCGAGCCTGGATCGTGGCTGCGCCGGCTCGCCGGGCGGGATCGGATCGCCGTCAACTCCTTGCACAATCAAGGCATCGATCAGCTGGCGCCTGGCCTCGTCATCGAAGGAACGGCGCCGGATGGCACGGTGGAGGCCGTGCGGCTCGCCAACTCGGCCGGGTTCGTGGTGGGTGTGCAGTGGCACCCGGAATACGATTTCGGGGCGGACGAGGTCTCGCAGAACCTATTCAAGTCGTTCGGTCAGGCCATGCTCCACCGCCAGCAAGGCAGCCTGCTGGCGGCGGACTAGCAGAACTAGCGTGGGACGCCGTTCGCCCGCGTCTCGGGCCCGGTGCCCAATCCGCCGCCGTCGCCCAGCGCCTGTGCGATGGCGGTGCGCGCGCCGGCCACGTCGCGGTTGGCCAAGGCCTGGCGCGCGCTGCTGATCTGCTGCACGACGGGCTTACTGTCCGGCGAACCAGCCAGCGCCGGCTCTGTCGAGCGCGTCAGCGCGCGCGTCTCCGCCCGCTCGAGCGCCTCCTGCGCCGCGCCGGTCTGCCCGCGGGACAGCGCGCGCCGGGCAGCCATCAAATAGGCTTCGGTCGTGTTGGTCTCCGCCCCAGGATCCGGCAGCCGTGGCGCGATCTGGCTACGCGTATTGGCAGATGTGGTGTTGGCCGCCGCTGACGATGACGGTGAGCCGGAACCACCGCGGTAGGCCCGGTTAGGCGCATCCGTCTCGATTCTGTCTGACACCTGCGCTGCAGGGCGCGGGGTGGCGTGCGGTGCCGCGTGGCGGGCCTGCCCATGCATCGGACGCATGCCACTCATCCCAGCATCCCCCACGGGAGCCGCCCCACCGCTCATCGGGGGTGACGTGTCGGTCGTCACTCCGGGGCTCACCGCGCGCGCCGGTCCGGCGATCAACGCCAAAACCGCGGCAGACAACATCAGAGAACGGCGCATGTCTCACCTCTTGAGCAATGGTTCACGTAATCGTAACGGCGTGCGGCCTTCTCAGTTCCAGACCGGGTCAATGAACCAGTGCCGCCATGGCGCGCAGGTCGATGTCGGGCCGGGCGCCATACTGGCTGATGGCCGCCGCCGCCGCCAGGCTGCCAAGCCTGCCGCACTCGGCCAACCCCACCCCGCGCGCGTGCGCCGCCAGAAATCCCGCGGCATAAGCGTCCCCCGCCCCGGTGGTGTCCACGAGCGTGGCGGGCTCGGCCGGTACCGCGACGCGTTCCCCGTCATGCAGAACGACGCTACCCGCCGCACCCCGGGTCAACGCCGCGAGCGCCGTGTGCCGTCCCACCTGAGCGGCCGCGTCATCGAACGACTCCGTCTCATACAGCGCGCAAATCTCCGCCTCGTTGGCGAACAGGACATCCACCCCGTCCCGCAGCAGGTCCAGGAACGCCGCCCGGTGCCGGTGCACACAGAACGCGTCCGATAGTGACAGTGCCACTTGCCGCCCCCCCCGGTGCGCCACCTCCGCCGCCTGCCGGAACGCGGCCTGGCAGGCGGGCGGATCGAACAGATAGCCTTCGAGATACGTGACCTGGCTTGCGGCAATCAGCGTCTCATCCAGCGACTCGGGCCCAAAGCTCACGCAAGCACCCAGAAACGTGTTCATCGTCCGCTGCCCATCCGGCGTGACCGCGATAAGGCAGCGCGCGGTGGGTAGCCCGTCCTCGAGCGGGGCGGACGGAAAGTGGACGCCAGCAGCCTTGATATCGTGCTGAAACACCGCGCCCAGTTGATCCCGGGCCACCGTACCCAGGAACGCGACCCGGGCACCCAGCCCCGCAGCGACGGCGCAGGTATTGGCCGCCGAACCGCCGCTACTCTCCCGCCCGGGCGGCATGGCCGCATACAGCGCCTCCGCTTGATCGGCCGAGATCAGCGCCATTCCGCCCTTTTGCATGCCGTGCTCGGCCAGGAACGCGTCGGGGGTTGGCACGACCACATCGACGATGGCATTGCCGATGCCAAGCAGGTCGTAGGTGGGCTGGGACATGACGGCTCCTGCAAACAATGCGCCCGGCCCTAACATCGGTGCCGCGTCGCCGCAACATAGGACCCAGAATGATCCCGCTGACCCGCGCCCTAAGCCAATTGTCCGACCCGGTGCTACAAGGCGTGGTGCTGCGGAGCGTGCTGCTGGCCGCCGCCGTGTCGATACTGTTGCTCATAGCGTCCGTACTGGGCGTGCGCGATCTGGTAGCCGGAACCGTGCACGGGCCGGGCTGGATCGCCTGGATCATCGGCGCACTGGGCGGCATCGGCGCGGCCCTGCTGGCGCTATGGCTGTTCGTGCCGGCCGCGGTCCTCATCGCGACATTCTATATGGAAAGGGTGGCCCTTGCCGTAGAGCGGCGGTGGTATCCGTCCCTGCCGCCGCCCGACCCGGCATCGATCGCCGCCCAGGCTTGGGACGGGGCGGTGTTGAGCCTGCAACTCGTGCCCCTACAGCTCGTGACGCTGATCCTGACGCTGTTCTTACCCGGCTTGGGTCTGGTGATCGGACTGCTCATCACCGGCTGGGCGATCGGGCGCGGCCTGTTCGTGGCGGTGGCGATGCGGCGGATGGGCCGGGCGGCGGCGCTCACGCTCTACGAGTCGCGCAGGGAGGCGGTGCTGGTGCCGGGCGTGGCGCTGGCGGCCCTGGGCGTGGTGCCATTCGCCAACCTTTTGGCGCCAGTATTGGCGATTGCGGCCATGGTGCACGTGCTGAACGGCTTCTCCAGGAGTACGCCATAAGCCGCTTTACCTTGATTCCCGCCGCGCATTAGGGCAGGCAGGCGCGGTGGTCCTGTCCCGGAACCACGGCCTACCAGGAAAGGGGGGACCCGTGTTCAATCGACGCAAGCCTGAAAGCGAGCCGATGCCGACCGCCGAATCGAAGCCGGCGGGCGTCAGCCCCTTATCCGAAATCCGCCCCGCCATGCCCGATAGTGGCGTCGGCGTCCCGCCATTCCGTCCCGCCATGCCGAAGGAAGCCCCCATGGGTCGTACCCCCTTTCCCGCACCACCGTCCTCTAACCCGCCACCCGGCCCCGGCACCCCGCCGAGTCCCCGGCCCGGCATGGGCATGAACCAGCCGGCCCAGATGGGCTCGAACATGGGCAACCCCAATATGGGCGGGTCCAGCATGGGCGCCCCGAACCGCGCCGCCACGCAGAGCGAGCGCCGCATGCTGGTCGTGGGCCGCGGCATCTCCGTGCAGGGCACCGTGACCGACGCCGAGCGCTTGGTGGTCGAGGGCACGGTCGAGGCCACCATGATCCACGCGACCGAGCTCAGCATCGCGCTGGGCGGCGTGTTCCGCGGTGAGGTCGAAGTGGAGGACGCCGAGATCGCCGGCACCATCGACGGCACGTTGATCGCCCGCGGCAGCATGACGGTGCGCGCCACCGGCAAGGTGCTGGGCACCGCTCGCTGCCGCCGCCTCCAGGTCGAAGACGGCGGGCAGATCACCGGACGGATCGAGATGATCACCGGCGAAGCTCAGCGCGAAACCAGCAGCAGCTCCTCGACCTCGTCCATCCCCACCCCACCCGCCACTTCGGCCGCGTGATGCCATCCCCCTCTCCCGCCCGCGGGAGAGGGTTGGGGTGAGGGTGGTAAGCACGACGACGTTCGTGCAGTTTTCTAGTGACGCCGCCGCCCCGGTTGTAGCAGTCTCCTCCCTACCAATCGGACGGTACGATCCGGGCCGAAGCACCCTGGGGAGGGATGAGCCGATGCGGGCAGTTTTGTTGGCGACCGCTTGTGCATTATGGGTGGCGCCGGGCTGGGCGCAGACCGCCGATGACCTAAAACACAGCGCCGGCGGGCCCGACGTGCTCACGCACGGCATGGGCTACGGCTTGCAGCGGTTCAGCCCGGCCGACCAGATCAATAAACAGACCGTGACCAAGCTGGTCCCGCGCTGGGCCTACGCGCTCGGTGACGACCGGGGTCAGGAGGCGCAGCCGCTGATCAAGGACGGCGTGATCTACTTCACCACGCACAACGCCACCATGGCCGTGGACGCGATGACGGGCACCCAGCTGTGGAAAGATACGATCGAATACCCGCCGGAGATGGCGCGCCTCGCGTGCTGCGGCATCGTGAACCGCGGCCCGGCGCTGCTGGACGGCGTGCTGTTCCGCTCGACGCTCGATGCGCACGTGATGGCGCTGGACGCCAAGACCGGCAAGGTGCTGTGGAAGCAGAAGGCGATCGACGTGGCGGACGGGTATTCCATGACCGTGGCGCCCCTGGTCGCCAACGGCGTGGTCATCACCGGTATCTCCGGCGGCGAATACGGCACGCGCGGCTTCATCGATGGCTGGGCCCCCGCCACGGGCGAGCATCTGTGGCGCCGCTACACCACCGCCATGCCCGGCGAAAAGGGCGGTGAGACCTGGCCCGGCGATACCGCCAAGCGCGGCGGCGGCCCGGCCTGGATCACCGGCAGCTACGACCCGGACCTGGACCTGGTGTACTGGGGCACCGGCAATGGCGGGCCCTGGAACGCCGAGTTCCGCAAGGGCGACAACCTGTACATCTGCTCGGTCCTGGCGATCCGCCCCAAGACGGGCGAGATCGTCTGGCACTATCAGTTCAGCCCGAACGACCCGTACGACTATGACGCCACCAACGAGATGGTGCAGGCGGACCTGACCATCGAGGGCACGCCCCGCAAGGTCATCATGCAGGCGAACCGCAACGGGTTCTTCTACGTGATCGACCGGAAGGACGGCACCCTGCTCGCCGCCAACCCGTTCGTGAAGGTGAACTGGGCCGACAAGATCGACCTCAAGACCGGCCGCCCGGTCGATAGCGAGATCACGAAGCGGATGCGCACCCAGGGCGGCACGCACGATATCTATCCGTCCGCGCTGGGCGGCAAGAACTGGATGCCGATGAGCTTCAACCCCGGTACCGGCCTCGCCTACGCCAACACGCTGAACTTCGGCTACCCGTACACGCCGGTGCAGCCGGAGTACCGGCAGGGCACGTTCTATCTCGGCATGGACCTGACCGGCTGGACCTTCCCCAAGAACGAGCCATACGGCTACCTGAAAGCGATCGAGCCGCTGACGGGGAAGGCGCGCTGGCAAGTGGCGTGGGACATCCCGAGCTTCGCCGGCACGGTCACGACCGCGGGCGGCCTGGTGTTCACCGGCAATATGCGCGGTGAGTTCGCGGCCTTCGACGCGGATAACGGGCGGAAGCTATGGGGCTTCCAAACCGGCTCCGGCATCATCGGGCAGCCGGTGGTGTGGTCCAAGGGCGGTAAGGAATACGTGACGATCGCGAGCGGCATCGGCGGCGTCTATCCGCTGTTCTCCGGGGACGAGCGGCTGGCCGGCATCCCCGCCGGCGGCCAGCTTTGGACGTTTGGACTGATGGAGAACAGCCAGGCGGCAGACGCGGGAACGCTTGCCGGAACGGGAGTGATCCCCGTGCAGGCCGACGCGGTCCGGTGAGGCTGGCGGTCCTCGCCCTCTTGGTGGCCGGCCCGGCGTTCGCGCAGGAACCGGCCACCAAGACGGGTGCCCAGATCTACCGCCAGCTGTGCCGGCAGTGCCATGGCCCCAACATGGTCAACGCCGGCACCAGCTCCTACGACCTTCGCAAGTTCCCGGAGGATCAGCCGGAGCGGTTCAGCAACTCCGTCATGAACGGCAAGAACAACATGCCGGCCTGGAAGGGCACGTTGTCGCAGGAGGAGCTGGACAAGGTATGGGAATACGTGCGCTCACGGGGGCAGTCCTAGCGCTCCTCGCCGGCCCGGCCTTGGCCGAGCCGCTGCGTGTGTGCCTAGACGGCCAGAACCCGCCATTCTCGGACCAGAAGACCGGCGCCGGGTTCGACGTGGCGATGTCCCGCGCCGTCGCGTCGCTGCTGGAGCGGGAGCTGGTCCCGGTCTGGTATGACGACGCACGGGACAACAACCGGTCCGCCAAGCAGGATGTGGGCGCGTTGCTGGCGGCGGAGCGATGTGATCTGGTGGCCGGGTTCCCGCTCACGGCCGATGCGGTGGCGGAGCCGACGGCGCCCACGTCCCGCCTGCCCGGCTACGAGGGCGGGCCGCCCCCGCGCAAGCTGCCCCGGGTCACGTTGCAACAGCTCGCCGCCAGCGTGCCCTACTACCGGCTCGGCTTCTTGGTCGTAATGCGCCCCGGCATCGACCGGCCGATACGCGCGCTGGGTGATCTCAAGGGCTTGAAGGTCGGTGCCCCCGCCGCCACCCTCGCCGGGGCCTTGCTGCTGGGCTACCGCCACGGCGCGCTCGGCCTGATCTCGCTCGACAGCCGGGCCGAAGCGCTGACGGAACTGGAGGAGGGCCGCCTGGACGCGACCCTGGTGGAGATCGGCGTCTGGTCCCGCTACCGCGCCGCCCACCCCACAACGGCGCTGACGAACACAGGCTTCCGCCCCCCGATCGGCTTCAACACCGGCTTCGTGGCGCTACAATCGCGTCCGGATGTGCTCGCCAGCGTCGATGACGCGCTCAACGCCATCCACGCCTCCGGCGACGCGCAGCGCCTGGCCGACCAGGCCGGCCTGATCTGGAACCCGCCGGCACCTCCCGCCCTTGCCCCCCGGCTCACGCCGCCGATGCTGCTATCGGAGTAAATTTCCGCTACAGGGCATCATGCCCGGAGACATCATCACCCTGGACGGCGTCGGTAAGGCGTATGGCGCCGTGCCGGTGCTGCGGAACTGCAGCCTGACGGTGGCGCCTGGTGAGGTCGTGGTCGTGTGCGGGCCGTCCGGGTCGGGGAAGAGCACGCTGATCAAGTGCGTGAACGCGCTGGAGCCGATCCAGCAGGGGCGCATCACCGTGGACGGCGTGGCGCTCGGCGCACCCGGCGTCAACCTGCCGAAGCTGCGCGCCCGGGTCGGCATGGTGTTCCAGCATTTCGAGCTGTTTCCGCACATGCGCGTGCTGGACAATCTATGCCTCGCGCAACGCCGGGTGCTGGGCCGGACGCGGGAGGCGGCGGAGGCGAAGGGGCTCGCGCTCCTGGAGCGGGTGGGCCTTTCGGCGCACGCCCAGAAATTTCCCGGCCAGCTCTCGGGCGGGCAGCAGCAGCGCGTGGCGATCGCCCGCGCGCTGGCGATGGACCCGGTAGTCATGCTGTTCGACGAACCGACGTCCGCGCTGGACCCCGAAATGGTGAGCGAGGTGCTGGACGTCATGGT
Organism: Acetobacteraceae bacterium; assembly: GCA_965246925.1. Taxonomy (GTDB): domain Bacteria; phylum Pseudomonadota; class Alphaproteobacteria; order Acetobacterales; family Acetobacteraceae; genus JANPPS01. The sequence continues at coordinate 1,737,719 of OZ251994.1, forward strand.
CGACCTGGCCCGGTCCGGCATGACCATGATGGTGGTGACGCACGAGATGGGCTTCGCCCGCAAGGTGGCGCACCGCGTGGTGTTCATGGATCAGGGTGAGATCGTGGAGGACGCCGCCAAGGCCGCGTTCTTCGAAGGCGCGCGGAGCGAGCGGGCACGCCAGTTCCTGTCCAAGATCTTGACCCATTGATCACGGGCGGGAATTCAGGAAGCGGATCAGGCTATCGGCGGCCACCATCATACCGGCCGAGCCCCAATGCGTGTCGTTCGGCAGATACAGATCCTTCACGCCCTGCCCGGCAGCCTCCTTGAGGGCCAAATCCAGCCGCACGAGGCTGAGGCCCTCGGCCTGCGCAAGCCGTGCCGTAAGGTTCGGCAGATGCACGCCGGGCAGGTAGGCGGCATAGACGGTCGTCCGGTCGGGCGGAATCATGAGCACGAACTTCGTGATGCCGTTCGCCTCCACGCGGCGCTGCATATCCGTGAAGTAGCATGACAGCGATCGCAAATAGGCCTCGCCCATGCCGGCCTTTACGTAGTCATCGCCGTACACCAACAGCTCGGTATCCCGCACATCGGTAAACAGGCCGGACTTGCTTAGCGGCTGGATGGTGACGTCGATGAGATTGATCCCGATCCGGCGAAGCGCGTTCTTCGTGATATAATCGACGGCACTGTCGATGCGGCCCGTGTTCAGGGCGTGGCTCGTATCGCGGGTGTAGGCCTGCGCTTGCACGGGAGCCGGCAGCAGCGGCACCGCCATGAAGCGCGGGGGTGCAGGAGCCGCGCATGGGCCTTGCTGAGGATTGGGCTCAGGATTGGGCGCATGTTGCAGTGCCCGCTCGGCATACTCGACCACGAGTAGCCTCGGTGGTGTTTGTCTAAAGCCGTCCGAGCCGAGGTAGGTTTCCAGGGTCACGCGGCTCCAGCTGAAAGAACCGGCTGACAATCCGGTCCGGGCCGAAAAGAAATCCGTCCAGTGCGTCGGGTCCTCCGGATGAGGGGGGCCCGTGATTTCACCGGGCATCGTGAACGAGTCGCCCACGATGACGACGTCATAGGGCCGGTCCAGCACCCCCAGCGGTGCGATGGGTGGGCTGAACCGCAGCTGCTCACCCTTCCAGCCGAACCCGCTTTCGGCGTAGCCGCCCAGCCGGGTAAGGTCCCCGGCGACAGGCTGCAGCCACACGGCCACAGCCACACAGGCGGCAGACGCGGTGGCGAGCGCGGCCGTGGTCACTGCGAGATAGCGCTGATACTGCATCCCGCGGGGCCTCAGAACTGAAAGTAAAGAAACTGGCTGACCCGGTTCATCCGGGCCAGGGATAGGCAGAACAGGGCGACGGCCACCGTCGCCCAGGCCGCGTTGGGGGTCCATCGAATAGTCAAAGGCGGCCATGACCGCTTGTCCGGCTCACGCACGGCGCCCAGCACGACCTCGTGCCGGCCCATGATCTGCCGCACATTCGGCATGGCCAGCGCGAGCCCGAGGCAGAACGCCAGCCACACGGCCTGCTGCGGCTCGACCGCCAGCCATCTAAGCACGCCGCCCGTGCCCTGAGCCGCCGCGTGCTGCAGCGTATCGGCCGTCGTGCCCAGCCCCGCCATGGCCCAAAGCATGCCGTTTGCGGTCCCGAGATCCGGTGCGCGGAAGAATACCCATGCCAGCATGACGGCACCGAAGGTCAGCGTCCATGAAACGACAACCGGCAACCGCCAGCCGCTACGAGACGTGAGCGCGTTCCAGGCATGGTTCACGCACAGGTAAAGGCCGTGCAGGCCGCCCCAAATCAGGAAATTCCACCCCGCCCCATGCCAGAACCCGCCCAGCACCATGGTTGCCATGAGATTGGCATAGCGGCGCACCGGTCCGTGCCGGTTTCCGCCCAGCGGAATATAGAGGTAGTCGCGCAGGAACCGGGACAACGTCATGTGCCAGCGCCGCCAGAATTCGGTGATGGACAGCGACTTGTAGGGCGACTCGAAATTGGCCGGCAGCGTGATGTTCAGCATGCGCGACACGCCGATCGCCATGTCGCAATAGGCGGAAAAATCGAAGTAGATCTGCAGCGTATAGGCCAGCACGGCTTGCCAGGCCTGCGGCGTATTGAGGCCGGGCACGTGCTCGGCCTCAAACGCGAAATCGGCAATCCCGCCCAGCCGGTCGGCGATGAACACCTTCTTGATCAGCCCGAAGATCAGAATGGTAAGCCCCACGCTCAACGCCTCGGCATTGGGGCGGTAGGTCCGCTCCTTGCGGAACTGCGGCATCATCTCCGCATGGTGCAGGATCGGTCCGGCGATCAAATGCGGAAAGTAGGTGACGAACAGCAAATAATGGACCGGACGAACCTCCGCCACCTTGCCCTGGAATGTATCCACCAGGAAGGCGATCTGCGTGAACGTGAAGAAGGAGATACCGACGGGCAGGATCACCGCTTGCCAGTCCACCCCGGCACCCGCTTGCCGGGCTACCTCCACGAAGAAGTTCATGTATTTGAAGTAGCCGAGTGCCAGCAGGTCGGCGGTGATGCCGAGGATCAGCCAAGCCCGGGCCCGGCCCGCCCGGCCCGCAGCCCGGTGCTTCAGGATAGTTCGAGCAGTCACGTAGTTGAACACGATGGAGGTCAGCAGGATCGGCGTGAACCGCCAGCTCCACCACGAATAAAAGATGATCGAGGCCGCGGCCAGCAGTCCGGCGGCCCACCCATGGCTGATCCGGGCCACCACAAAGAACAGCACGAGTACGGCAGGCAGGAACGCAAACAGGAAGACATAGGAGTTGAAAAGCATCTACGCCGCCATGCGGGTGTTCTTCTTCGTATCCCGCATGAAGACATACACCAGTAAAGACAAGAAGGTGAGGCCGGTGACATACCAGTAGAACCAGCTTTCATGCCCCGCCCCCTTGAACTGCAACGCAATCAAAGGTGCGGTGCCGCCGAACATCGAGGCTGCGAGGGCGTAAGGCAGGCCCACGCCCAGCGCGCGCACGCCGGCCGGGAACAGCTCGGCCTTCACGACTGCGTTGATGGACGTGTAGCCCGACACGATCGCCAGCGCCGCCAGGATAAGCAATAGCGCCTGAAGCCAAGTGTGCGTATCGCCCAGCGTGCTCAGGATCGGCACCGTGCACAGCGTGCCGAGGATGCGGAACCACATCAGCACCGGCCGGCGGCCCACGCGGTCGCTGATGGCGCCGAACGCCGGCTGCATAGCGGCAAACAAGAACAGGCTGATGAACGAGATCTCCGCCACCCACTCCTTCGGGAACTTGAGCGTATTGGCAAGGTAAGTCGGCATATAGGAGCTGAAAGTATAGAACGCCGTGGTGCCGCCCATGGTGAGGCCGAATACCAACAAAAGCTCCTTGGGATGCTTCAGCAGCTCCTTGAGCAGGTTCGGTTTTTCCTGACGTGACGCTGCGGTCCACTCGGCACTCTCAGCGAGGTTCCGGCGCAGATATAATCCATACAAGGCCCCAAGCGCGCCGAGGGCGAACGGGATGCGCCACGCCCATGCCTCGAGCTCCGCCCCGGTGAACACCTGCTGCATCACCAGCAGGATGAGCGCCGCCACGACCTGGCCACCGATCAGCGTCACATACTGGAACGAACTCCAGAACCCGCGGTGCTTCGCCCCGGCGATCTCACTCAGATAGGTGGCCGACGACGCGTATTCGCCACCCAGCGAGATGCCCTGCAGCAGCCGGGCGGTCAGCAGCAGAAGCGGCGCCCAGACCCCGGCCTGCGCATAGGTCGGCAGCACAGCGATCATGCCCGAGCCTAGGCACATCAACATCACCGACAGGGTCAGCCCCGCGCGCCGCCCTTTCCGGTCGGCGAAATAACCCAGAATGAACCCGCCAATCGGCCGGATACCAAAGCTGATGGCATAGATGCCGAATGCCTGGATCAGCTGCGCCGTCGGGTCCTTATTGTCCGTAAATGACTTGGCGAAGTAGATGGCGAACGAATTATAGACGTAGAAATCATACCACTCGATCAGATTGCCGATCGACCCGGCGAAGATGCTCTGCAGCTTGCGGGCGGCGCCCATCTCGGGCGAATCATGGCTCTCTGACAATCGACTCTCCACGGTTCACGCCAGAATAGACCGGCCCGTCCGCATCTGCCACAGTTCCGGACCGGCGGGAACGGCCGCCCGGCCTGGGAGGGAAAGATGTCCAACATCGGCTCGGCCTGCGACGCGGTCTTGCAACAAACCATCAGCGCCACCCCCGGCGTCGTGGCCATGGTGACCGTGCGGAATGGAAATATTGACGAGGGCGCCGCCGGTCAGCGTGCCCTTGGCCAAGATCAGCCGATGACGGCCGATAGCGTCTCCGCGATCCTCTCCACCACCAAGGCCATCACCGTCACAGCCGCCCTGCAACGCGCCGAAGAGCGCCTGCTCGGCCTCGATGCGCCAGCTGAGAATGGTCCGGCGTCGGTCGATGGTTATCGCAAGTTCGAAGCGGCCGCTTACGACAGCCTAGTATTGGCCAAGGCAGCCTGATCGACAGCTTGTCCATGCTGACCCCACCCTTGGCCGACCCGGCACCCCGCGGCATGTGTACGGATTGCGGCGTGTCCCGCACGGCCGATCCCAAGCGGTGCGGCGCGGCGTGCCAGTTCATCGCGCCCAACTACCCGGCGCTCGAAGCGCAGGTGCACGGCCGCCCCCGCGATCCGGCGCGCCCGGATGAGCTGCATTTCGGGCCGCACCGCCGCATGCTGCGCGCCGCGCTGACGCAGCCGCGGACGGGCGCGCAATGGACGGGAATCACGACGCGGATCGCCGAACGGCTGCTGGAGACGGGCGCCGTCGACGCGGTGCTGACCATGGCGCCGCATCCGGAGGACCGATGGCGTCCCGTCCCGGTGCTGGTGACGCGCGCGGAGGACATGGCGGCCTGCCGCGGTATGCGGATGGGCTATGCACCACTGCTCGCCTTGCTGGAGCCGGCGCGGGACGCCGGGCACCGCCGGGTCGCGGTGATCGGCATTCCCTGTCAGGTCTATGCTTTGCGCGCGCTGGAGCGGGAACTGGGCTTCGACCGCCTGTATGTCATCGGCACGCCCTGTTCCGACAACACCACGACCGAGCGGTTCCATGAGTTCCTGGCGCTGCTGGCCGAGGATCCCGAAAGTATCACCTACCTCGAGTTCAGGGCCGACTACCATGTAGAGCTGCGCTTTACCGATGGCCGGGTCAAGACCGTGCCGTTTCTACAGCTGCCCATCAGCAAACTGCCTGCCGACTTCTTCCCGCTCACGTGCCGCACCTGTGTCGACTACACCAATGTGCTGGCGGACATCACCATCGGCTACATGGGCGGCCAGGGCGAGCAATGGCTGATCGTCCGGAACGAGCGGGGTGAGCACCTCCTTCGGCTACTCGGCGATGAGATCCGCACCGCGGCGCCGGGTAGCGCGGGTAAGCGGGCGGGCGCCGTCAAAGGCTTCGCCGCCAACGTCGCCCGGGCGGCGGGCGGCTTGCCGCTCCGCTCCATGCCGCAATGGCTGCGCCCCATCGTCGGCTGGCTGATGCCCCGCATCGGCCCGCGCGGCTTGGAGTTCGCGCGCACCCGGGTCGAGATGAAGGCGGTCGAAACCGTGCTGCATCTCCGCCGGGCGCACCCGCGCCGGCTCCGCAGCATGGTTCCCGCGCATATCTGGGCGCTGGTGCAGCCCTACGGGCTGACCCCAACCGGTCAGGAACGCCCGCCACCAAACGTCTAAGGCAAGCGGCTCCGCTCCCCCTGCCGTTGCGCCTCCTGCGCCGCCTTCAACTGTGCCTTGGTGTACAGCAGCGCGTGTGACGCCAGGTCATGGCTGTCCTCCCACAAATTACGCCAGATGCCGAGAATGCCTTCGAGCGGCTGGCCGACGACGCGGGACGAAAACGACTCGAAGGTAATCGGACCGGCATAGCCAGCCTTCACCAAGGCCCGGAACACCCCGGCCAAGTCGATCGAGCCCGAACCCAGGTAACCGCGGTGCGAATCACCAGTGTGAAAGTAACCGAGATAGTCGCCGGTCTCGATGATAGCCTGCCCGATGTCGGATTCCTCGATGTTCATGTGATACACGTCCAGATGCACCTTGACGTTCTCAGCGCCGATCCGCTTGCACATCTCGACCGCTTGGGACGCGGTGTTCAGCACGTTGGATTCGTAGCGGTTGACGACCTCCAGGCCGATCGTGATCCCGGCCGATGCCGCCTTTTCCGCGACCTGCGCCAGCACCTCGCACGCGCGCTTCACCCCCTCCGGCGTCGTCGGCAGGGTGTATTTCTGGAACGCCGATTCCAGAATGCCGCACATATGCGTCGCCCCCATGTCGCGGATCACGCCCACCGCCAATTCCAGCCGCGCCTGGCCCCGCCGCTCGTTGTCGCGGTCGTTGCTCGAGATATCGGTGCTGGCATCCAGCCCCAATGACGACGTGGCGCCGATCCCGGCCCGCTCCAGCTGCTGCCGGGTGAAGCCGGTATCGATCGCTGCCGGGTCGAGCGCGGGGATCTCGATCAGGTCATAGCCCACCGCGGCCGTGTTGCCGATCGCGCGCGCGCACTCCTCATGGCTCCAGCCCTTCTCCCACACCAGCGCGTGCACCCCCAGCTTGTTCATGGCATTCCCCTACCGAAGCCGCGCCGGCCAGGCCGAGCGGGCGATCATGATGAGCAGCAGAAACCCGCCCCATAGCGCCGTGGACAGGTGTTGATTGGCGCCGAGCTGGTTGAGGCCCGAGGCGATCACCTGCAGGATCACGAGCGCCACCGCCACCGGAATCACCCGGCCAAAGCCGCCAAACGGATCGACCCGGCCCAGAAAGCACGCCAGCACGGTGATCAGCAGATAGGACTCGCCATGTCCTACCCGCACCGAGTTGAAGCGCGCCAGCATCACGATCCCCGCCACGCCGCACATGAGGCCGGATAGCGTGTAGATCAGCGTGAGCGAGCGCCGGGTGGGCACGCCGGAGAAGCGCGCCGCCTCGATATTGGAGCCGATCATGCGGGTGGCGAAACCGAGCCGGGTGCGGGACAGCACCGTGGCCCAGAGCAGGACGGCCGCGCCGAACACCAGCAACGGCACCGGCACGCCGCCGACATCGCCCTGGCCGATCGCCTGCACGGCGCCCGGCATGCCGGAGATGTCGCCGCCCCGGGTCAAGAACTCGCCCAGTCCCCGCACGAAGATCATCATGGACAACGAGACCAGGATCGGGTGCGCGCCAGTATAGGCGATGATGCCGCCCATCAAGCCCCCCACCACCGCGCCGGTGGCCAGCGCGGCCGCAATGCCCAGCACGATCACGCCGGCCCCGGCCTCCGCCCCGCCATGGCTTTGCAGCACGTACGCCATCGCGAGCCCGGCCAGATTGGCCGTGAACGTGATGGCCAGGTTGAAGCCGCCCGAGATGATCGGCATCAGCATCGCCAAGGTCAGCAGGCCGAGCTCCGGCAGTTGGAACGCGACCGAGGTGAAGGTGCGGGGGGACAAGAACCCGTCCGCCGCCACGCCGAACCCGGCGATGACCAGCACCAGCAAGCCGGCCAGCCCGGCGACCTCACCCTTCATGACGCAGCCTTGCGCCGGGCGCCGAGCAGCCGGCCGACCCCATCGCTGGACAGGGTGATGGCCACCAGGATGATCACGCCGATGATCATCTTGAACGCGTAGGGCGAAATCCCGAGCAAATTTAACCCGTTCTGCGTGATCGCGACCAGGATGATGCCGAGGAACACCCCGGCGATCGTGCCCCGCCCGCCGCCCAGCCGCGCCCCGCCCAGCACCACCGCCGCCAGCACGTCCAGCTCGCGCCCATACAGCGCGCCGGGCACGACCTCCTCCGCATAATGCGCCTGCATCAGCCCGGCGATCCCAGCCATGAGGCCGAGCCAGCCATAGGCGAGGTAGTGCATCGCCCCGATATCGATGCCGACCCGGCGTGCCCCCTCCGGATTGTCGCCCATGGCATAGAGCTGCCGCCCGGTGCTGGTGCGGCGCAGCAGGATCCATGTCGCGCCGACGCAGACCAGCATGACCAGCACGGGCAGCGTCAGCTCGGCATGCCCCTTGGCGGTGCCGAGGCCGAGGATCACCACCCGGGACGTCCACCAGTCCGGCAGGTCATACAATGAAACACCACCGGTGAAGAACATCAGCAGGCCGAAGAACAGATTGAACGTGGCGATGGTGACGATAATGGAGACGATGCGGAACCGATAGATCAGGAAGGCATTCAGGCAGCCGAGCGCGATACCGACTATCGCCGCCAGCCCAAACCCTGCCAACCAGCCGCCCCCGCCCAGCGCGGCCACGCCGAGCGCGGTCAAGTATTGCACCACCGACGCCGCCACCGCGAACGAGATGTCGATCCCCCCTGCGATCAGCACCACCAGCAGCCCCACCCCGAAGATCACGTTGACCGCGCTCGCGTTTAGCAAATCGAACAGGTTGGGCAGGCCGAGGAACCCGGGGGTCAATGCACCCAGCCCCGCGCCCATCGCCAGGATCACCAGCGCGAGCCACTGCTCGGTGCCCAATCTAGGCATGCACCGCCGCCTCGATCGCGTCCATCGCCGTCTCCCCGGGCACGTACTCCGCAACGATGCGCCCGTCCCGCATGTGCAACACCCGGTCCGCGTTGAAGTAAACTTCGGCGATCTCGTCTGAAATCAACAGTATCGCCAGGCCTGCCGCCGCCAGTTCATGCACGATGGCAAAGATGCCGGCCCGCGCGCCCACATCCACGCCGACGGTGGGCGAGTCGAGGATCAGCAGCCGGGGCCCGGTTGCCAGCCACTTGGCCAGCACGACACGCTGCTGATTGCCACCCGACAGGGTCGATACCGGATGGCTGGGATGGCCGGTCTTCACCTTCAGCTCCGCAATCCAATGCGCCACCAGCGCATCCCGCCGCCCGCCGGATATCAGCCGCAATGGGCCCAGCAGCCGGTCCAGCACGGTAATCACGGCGTTATCCGTGATCGATTGCGGCTGAACCAGGCCGAGCTGCAGCCGGTCCTCCGACACATACGCGACGCCGGCGCGGATGGCGGCGCGGTTGCCACTGAACCGCACCGCCCGCCCGTCCAGCATGACCGTACCACCATCGGGCGGCGCCATGCCGAACAGGCTCAGCGCCAGTTCCGTCCTGCCGGAGCCGAGCCGGCCCGTAAGGCCCACGACCTCACCCCGCCGGATCGTGAACGATACGTCCTGAAAGCCTGGCGCGCGGGACAGCCCCTCCAGGGACAGCACCACCGGGGCCGCCGCCAGGTCCCGCCGCCGCACCGCATAGCCGAACGTCCGCCCGGTCATCAGCTCCGTAAGCCGGCTCTGCGTCATGCCGGACGTGGGATAGGTGCCCACCAGCCGCCCGTCGCGCAGCACCGTGACCCGGCTGCAGACGTCCAGCACCTCCGCCAGCCGGTGGCTTACGAACACCACGGCGATACCCGCCTCCGACAGGCGCCGGACGATCGCCAGCAGCGCGTCGGTCTCGGCCTGGCTCAGTGACGCCGTCGGCTCGTCCATGAACACCAGCGTCGCGTCCGCCACCAGCGCGCGCGCCACCGCCACCACCTGCCGCTGCGCGATCGGCAGGGTGCGGAGCGGCGCATCGAGCGCGAGGCTCACCCCCAGCCGGTCCAGCACGCCCGCCGCCGCCGCCCGCATCGCGCCATAGTTCACCCAACGCGGGCGCCCGCCCAGATTACGCTCGAACGCGATATTCTCGGCCACCGTCATTTCCGGGAACAGGGCCAAATCCTGCCAGATCACCTGGATCCCAAGCGCCCGCGCGCTGGCCGGACTCAGCGCGTCGAGCGGGCGGCCGTCCCATTGCAGGGTGGCCCCCGGCTCCGGCGCATGCACGCCGCCGATGATCTTGATCAGCGTGCTCTTGCCCGAGCCGTTCTCCCCGGCCAGGCAAACGACCTCACCCCGCCGGACGTCGAAGCTCACGTCATCAAGCGCCTTGACCCCGCCGAACTGCTTCGAGACCTGCCGAAGCAGCAGCAGCGGGGGCGCGGCGTGCGTGCCGCTCAGGCGCTACAGGCCCAGCTTGGCCAGGTCGTCCACGGTGTCCTTGTTGAGGTCCACCAGCTCATCCACGATCAGGTTATGCCCGTCCGGATGCACGACGCCCAGGCCCGGGATGCTCGTGCCGTCCTTGATCGGCTCCCCCTTCACCACCATGCTGCCGAGCGAGACGAACACCTCGCCGGCCAGCGCCGGGTTCCACATGTACCCGCCCGTCAGCACGCCGTCATGCACGAGCTTGCGGCCCTGCCCCGGTGAGAACGGGCCCATGACGATGACCTTGCCCTCCATATGCTTCTCCGCCACCGCGCGGGCGGCGCCGATCGGGCCCTGGCTGCCGAACGCGAGAAATCCCTTCAGATCCGGATGCGCCCGCATGAGGTCGAGCGCGGTGCTGCGCGACTGATCGACGTTCTCCGCCACGCCATAGCGGTCCCCCACCAGGGTCAGGCCCGGCGCGTTCGCCTTAATATAAGCGTTGGCCGCATCGGCCCAGGCGTTGTGCAACGGCACCGTGAGCGAGCCGACGAACACCGCATACTCGCCCTTCCCGCCCAGCGCTTCCACCAGGCGCTTGCCGTACGCCTCGCCAAAGCCCTTCACGGAGGCGAGTTCGAAGTCGTAATCGGCATTCTTCTGCTTGGGCGACTCATGCGTGATCACCTTGATCCCGGCCGCTCGCGCCCGCTCCAGCACCGGCTCCAGCACCTCGGCGTCGTTCGGCACCACGCCGATCACGTCCACTTTCTGCGCGATCAGATCCTCGATGGCGCGGACCTGAAGCGCCGGGTCGGCGCTGGTGGGGCCGACCATGAAGGCCTTGATGCCGAGCTCGGCGCCCTTCTTCTTGATCCCTGCATCCATCGCGTTGAACCACGGAATGCCGCCGATCTTCACCACGACGCCGATGACCGGCTTGTCCGGTGAGGCCTGGGCGGTGCCCACGCAGGCCAAGATAACGACGCTGGCGCACAAGGCGCGGCGATACCGATTGATCATTGACCCCTCCCTGACGCCCGCAATGAGCGCTCTTGGGCGGCAGCTAAGGGGTAACCGGCATACCGTGTCAATCAGGCCGGCGCATGGCCAGCCTATGGCGCACCCGCTTGCTGCACCATCGCTGGCAGCACGCCACCGGCCGCGAGCGGGGCGGGGAAGTAGGTGCCCTGCATAAGACGGCAACCGGCGCGGCGGAGGCTGAACAGCTGCGCTTCCGTCTCGATACCGGCGGCCATGACCGGGATGCCCAGCGCATCGCCCATAGCGACGATCGCCTGCACCACGGACCGCTCCTGGATGCTCGAAAAGCTGCCTCCAGCTGCCGGGCTGAGCTTCAGCAGCCCGATCCGCCACTGCACAAGATGCGACACGGTGACCGCCCCGTGCCCAATCCCGTCGACTGCAAGATGAACCCCGATCGCGCGCAAATCCTTCAGCACCGGGGAAATGGTCTCGAGGTCCGTGGAGGCGATGTTGTCCGGCACTCCGATCTCGAGCGCGTCAGCGGCCAACCGGTGCCGCAACAGCAAAGTCGCGATGCGCGCCGGAAGCGCCGGATCGGATAGACTTGCAGCGGAGACTTGAACGGACCCGATACCTGGTGAACCCGGCGAGGACGACCAGAGTGCCATTTGTGCCACGGCCGCCCCAAGCATCCAGTCATCGAGCGCACGCAACAGGCCTGCTTCGCCAAGCGTCGCCATGGTTGCGGGCGACAGGGCGGCGTCTGGCGAGCCCGGCTGACCCGGCCATAGCGCCACCGCCTGCGCGCCCCGGAGCGACCGCCCCGGGATCGAGAGCTGGGTCTGCCAGGCCAGGCGCAAGCCATCGCTGGCCAAGGCCGCCGTGAACGCTGCAACCACCTGGCTCCGCTGCCTGACCCCGTCCAACAGCGTGAGGCGGAACGGAACGGACCGGCTCCGCCCCTCATGCTTGGCCGCATAGAGCGCCGCGTCAGCCGCCCGCTGCAGACCCTCACTATCAGCAGCATCGGCCGGAAACGCCGCGTGTCCGATGCTGGCCGCGGCCGGAATGACGACGCCGTCGGCCACCACAGGCTCGCTCAGCGTTCGCGCCAGCGTCTCTGCCAATAGCGGCCCACGCCTGATCGCATCAGGTCCCAGCACCAGCACCGCAAACTCATCCCCGCCGGGCCGGCAGGCCAAATCTCCGGGGGCGGCCACCATCTGCAACCGGACCGCCACGGCGCGCAGCAACGCGTCACCTGCGGCGTGGCCATGCCGGTCATTCACGTCTTTGAACCGGTCGAGGTCGATCAGCACCAACACCGCGGGCTGCCCGGCCGCCTCCATATCGGCCAGCGCCTGCCGCAAGCGAAGCCGGTTGGCGAGGCCCGTCAGCGCGTCGTGCCAGGCCAGATGCTCGGCCTGCGACTGCGCGGCCTTTAGCGGCGTGATGTCCAGCAAAGTCAAGATCGCGGTCCTGCTGTCGCCGGGCCCGACCAGCCAGTCCGAGGCACAAACCAGCACGTGCGCGCCGGCACGGTTGCACTGGGCAGGGATCTCCGCTTCCACCTCGCGCCCGCAAGGAAAGCCGAACGGCCCGTCCGAGGGCGATGACGAAAGCCGCCGCAAACCCTCCAGCCAGTCCGGGACTGCCCCGCCATACAAGCCTGCCAGCCGCGTGTTGGACAGCAGCGTGCGCCCGCGCTCATCGAGATGCCATATCCCGACCGGCGCCGTGTCGATCAGCGCACGGTAGCGCGCTTCGCTGGCGGCGATGGCGATCTCACGCTCCTTCAGTTCCGTGATGTCAATCGCCAGTCCAGCGACGTAGCCGCCGGGCAGGCGCCGCTTCGACACCCGCATCCACCGCCCTCCAGAGTACAAGCGGTCGAACTCACCCGGATTGTCGGCCTCATGCGCCGCAACCCGGCGCGCTACCTCGTCCGCCTTCTCCTGCGGGCTGGCATCATCCAACGTCCGTTCCACGGCAGCACGCATGATCTCATCGTAAGAGGGTCCTTGCCGCGCAGCATCGTTATCCAAGCCATGCAGCGCCGCGTAGGAGTCGCTGAAATCCACTAATCTCCGACCGGCATCGAACACCGCGTAGTTGCAGCGGAGCGCTTCGACGGCTTCGCGCACCAGAAGCCGGGCCGGGCCGGGCGGAGGAAGGTCGGTCGGGAACAACGCGGTCTCCACACGATGCATGTCTCTCATGTCTCATGATGAAGCAGAAACCTTAAGAAAAAATGTGTGCTTCCGAACTTATTTCGGCAAGACCATCATTCGAACGCTTCGAATCGAACCATTCTGACCGCAAGCGCAGGACCAACGGGGATGGCACCACCCGCGCCCCGCACAAAACGGGCTCAGTTCCGCAGCGAGGCCGGACCCGGCATCTCTATGTCGATCTCGAGTGTAGAAACGTCGGCGCCGCGGTCGAGCTTGACCATCACCTTGTCGCGGTCGATCTGCATGTGCTTGGCGATCACCGCCAAGATCTCCTCCTGCAGCACCGCGACCAGCTGGGACTGGTTGCCGCCGCCCCGCTCATGCGCCAGCAAAATCTGCAGCCTTTCGCGCGCAACGCCCGAGCTTGGGGGCCCGCGGCGGGTGAAGAAGCCGAACAGGTTCACGCGACTCTCCGCCCGAATAGCTTGCCGAACAGGCTCTTCTTGTCCGTCGGCATCGCCATCGCCACCGTCTCGCCCATCAGGCGCCGGGCCGCGTCGGCATAGGCGCGGGCCGGGGCGCTGCTGGGGTCGGCCAGGGTCACCGGGCTCCCGAGGTTGCTGGCGCGCAGCACGTCCTGGCTTTCGGGGATGATGCCCAGCAAGGGGATGCTGAGGATTTCCAGCACGTCCTCGGTCTTCAGCATGTCACCGCGGGCGGCGCGCAGCGGGTCATAGCGGGTCAGCAGCAGGTGCTTTTCCACCCGCTCCCCCCGCTCCGCCCGCTCGGTCTTGCTGTCCAGCATGCCGATGATGCGATCGCTGTCCCGGACGCTGCTGACCTCGGGATTGGTGACCACGACGGCCACGTCGGCGTGGTGCATCGCGAGCTGCGCGCCCCGCTCGATCCCGGCGGGGCTGTCGCAAATCACCCAGTCGAATTTCTCGCGCAGTTCGGCGATGACGCGGGCCACGCCGTCCGACGTGAGCGCATCCTTGTCCCGGGTCTGGCTCGCGGGTAGCAGATGCAGCGTCTCGACCCGCTTGTCGCGGATCAGCGCCTGCGCCAGCTTCGCGTCCCCCTGCACGACGTTGATCAGGTCATACACGACCCGGCGCTCGGCCCCCATGATGAGGTCGAGGTTGCGGAGGCCCACGTCGAAATCCACCACCACGACGTTCTGGCCGGACTGCGCCAGCGCCGCACCCAGCGCGGCCGTGGAGGTGGTCTTGCCCACCCCGCCCTTGCCGGACGTCACCACCAGGACTTTGGCCATGTCTCTTCCTTTTCAGTCTAACGCGGCCATGGCGAGGGTATCGCCGTCGAGCCAGACCTGCACGGCCCGGCCCTGCAGCGCCGGGTCCATCTCGTCCGCGGTCTTATACACGCCGTCGATCGCCAGCAGCTCCGCCTCCAGCCGGCGGCAGAAGATGCGGGGGCGTGTCCCGTCCGGCGCCGCGCCCAGCAGCCCGGCGATCGCGCGTCCGCGCAGCGTACCATAGATATGAATGGACCCCCCTGCGATCACCTCGGACCCACTGGCAACCGAGCCGATGACGGTCACGTCCCCCCCGGTATGGGACACGCTTTGGCCGGACCGGACGGGCCGGTCCAGCAACAGGGCCACCGGCTCGCGGGCGGCCTCGGGCGGGGGATCCGGATCGCCTTCGACCAGCATCGGCAAGCCCACCGTGCGTCCGCCGGGCAGGATGGGGGGGAGCGCGGCCAGCGCGTCACCCAAAGCGGCCTCGTCCACGCCCTCGATCCCGATCACGCGGACGGCGCGGCGGGCGAGTTGTTCGATGAGGTCCGGAAACTGCGCTTCGTCACCGGCAAGGCCGGCGAAATCCAGGATGACGGGCCGTCCGTCGAAGAAGCGGGGGGAGCGGCTGAGCTGCGCATCCAGCTGGCCGATCCAGTCGGCCAGCGGCTGATCGGGCATCAGCACGACGGCCATGAACGAGCGGCCGCGGAGGCGTAGGAACGGGCGGGTGCGGGCGGCGGAGTTCACCAGATTGGCGTATCGGCGCCGCCCGAGTCCGTCAACATAATGTGGCGGACGCCGCCGAGCTTCGAAGCCCGGCGGCGAAGTGGTTAGCGGGACGCGAAGCTCGAGCGTCCGTGCGGCGCGTCGAGCGCGTGGGACGGCATGGAGTTGGCGGCGTTGTAGCCCTCGTCGCTGCCGACGTCGGCCCCTAGCGTGGCCGTGCTCTTCTGCGGAGGCGCGGCATAGGGGAACGGGTTCTGGATGGAACCGACCTTACCCGCCACCAGCTTTACCGTCACGCCGGGCGCGCGGTAGGCGAACGGGTCGCCATTGCCCTCACCGGCGGCAAAGGCAGGAGCCGCGGCGCCCAGCATCAGGGCAGCGGCAAGGGCGATCGAAGTCATGGTCTTCATAGTCTGTCTCTCCTGGGGAGCGTCGGGATAGGCGCCCCAATCGGCCGCGTTACATCACGACCGTTCGTCAAATGGTATAACGATCGTCCGGTTACCAGCGCGGTCGCGGGTTTGTGATAACGAGCGTTATCCTATGCGCCGAGCGCGGATCAAACTTGCGTCAGGCGCTTGTCAACGACGCTTATATGACGTTCGTGTTGTGAAAGGAGGAACGCGGATGCGCTACGCAGCAGGCCATAAGGCAATGACGAGGGACCGTATCCTATGCGCGGCCGAGCGCGCGTTCAGCGCGGAGGGATATGCCGGCGTCGGCGTCGATGCGCTGGCCGAGCAGGCCGGCATCACCTCGGGCGCGTTCTATGGGCATTTCAAGGGCAAGGCCGAGCTGTTCCGGGAGGCCGCGGTCGCCGGGCTGACCCGGCTGCGGCAGGGGATCGAGGCGTTTCGCGAGCGGGAGGGCGCGGGCTGGATCGCGCCATTCATCCGGCACTACCTCGCCCCGCCGTTCCGCCAAGGGCTGGAGGGCGGCTGCGCGCTGCCGAGCCTGTCGGGAGAAGTCGCGCGCAGCACGCCGGAAACCCGGACGGCGTACGAGGCCGCGATGCGGGCGGTGCATGCCTCGCTATCCGGCAGCTTGCCCGGGCCGGGCCGCCTTCCGCCGGACCAACGCGCCTGGGCCATGCTGGCCATGCTGGCCGGGGCCGCGAACATGGCGCGGGCGGCGGAGTCCGAGGCGACCGGGCAGGAGATCGCCGCCGCCGTGACCGCCGCCCTCAACCTCCTGTCAGGTGAACCCGCCGCATGACCCTTCCCGTCGCCGTGCTGGACCACGTCGTGGTGAATGCGCTCGATAGGCTGGACCAGGTCGCGGAGCTGTATCGGCGGCTGGGCTTTACGCTCACGCCGCGGGGGCACCATACGCTGGGCAGCAGCAATCATCTGGCGATGTTCGGCACGGATTATCTGGAGCTGGTGGGCGTGGAGCCCGGCCCCGCCAACCGCACGGATGTGCTGGACTGGCCGCCTGGGCTGAATGGGATCGTGTTCAAGACCTACGACGCGGACGAGCTGTATGCGCGGCTGCATGCCGCCGGCGTCCCGGTCATGCCGGTGCAGGCGTTCTCCCGCCCGGTCGAGACGCCGGCTGGGCCGCGCGACGCGTCGTTCCGGACGGTGCGGATCGAGCGTGACGCGTCCCCCGCCGGGCGGCTCTATTTCTGCGAGCACCTGACCCCGGCCCTGGTGTGGGATGACACGCTGATGCGGCACCCGAACGGGGCGGTGGGGGTGAAGCGCGCGGTGATCTGCGCCAGGGACCCGGCCATCCCGCTCGCGCTGTTCGCCCGCATGTTCGGGGACTGCACCGCCGACGGCAAGCTGAACGCCGGCCTGTCGCATATTGACGTGGTCACGCCGGCCGCACTGCATGCGGAGTACGAGGATTGCATGGCGGACGCCGAAGGCCGGCAGCAATACATGGCCGCCCTGATGGTCCGCACGGCCTCCCTGGACCACACGGCCGCCGCGTTGAAGGCAGGCGGCATCGCGAGCCACAGGCACGGCAACACGATCACCGTAGCGGCGCGGGATGCGGGTGGAGTAACGCTGGTGTTCGGCCATTAGCGTTTCCCGTCACCGCCGGGGGTCAAGCCAGGCCTGGGCCGCGTCGACGGCGGCACTGGAGATCACCACGAACACGGCCGAGTACAGCACGCAGGCCATGGCCATCGCGAGGTCCAGGGAGGTGAGGGCGGAGTAGGTGAGCCGGCCGAGGCCGTGGAGGCCGAAGACAACCTCGACTAAGGCCGTGCCGCCACCGAGGAGGGCGCCGACGTCCAGTCCGAACAGCGCCAGCACGGGGGTCAGCGCGTTGCGGAGGGCGTGGCGGAGGAGGATGCGTGTTTCGGTGAGGCCCTTGGCGCGGGCGGTGCGGACGTAGTCGGCCGCATAGGCCTCGGTCAGGCTTTGGCGCAACACGCGGCCGTAGATGCCGGCATAGAGAACGGCCAGGGTGGCGCAGGGTAGTATCAGGCCGCGCAGCGCTTCGCCCCAATCCGTGGGTGGAAGGCCGAGCGGGGGGACCCAGGCGAACCAGGCGCGAGCGCGGCTTTGGGTCACGAGGTTCACCATCTCGCCCAGCCAGAACACCGGAATGGACACGCCGATCAGGCCCAGCGTGGTGACGCCCCGGTCCCACCAGCTGCCGGTGCGAAGTGCCGCGATCACGCCGATCGCCAGCCCGCCCGCCAGCCATAGCAGGGCGGCACCGGCCGTGAGTGCGATGGTCACCGGCGCGGCCCGCAGCACGGCGGGGACGACGAGCTGGCCGCGGTTGACGAAGGACGGCAGGTCCTGCGTCACGAACAGGCGGCGCATGAGGGTGGCGTATTGGACAGGAAGGGAGCGGTCGAGCCCGTATTCATGCCGGATCTCGGCCAGCGTCTCGGGCGATGCGCCGCGGCCGCCAAGGCGCGCCGCCGGGTCGGTACCGGGGGTGGCGAAGAAGATGAGGAAGGTGAGGACGCTGATGCCGAACAGCACCAGGACCGAGCGCAAGAGGCGGGTCATAACGGGACTGCCCAGCCCCCTCTCCCTCCGGGAGAGGGTTGGGGTGAGGGAAACGGCAGGTAAGGTTCTGTGTGGGGTGGGCCGCCTGACCGGCTTGAACTCAGCCAATGCCGGTTGTTCCCCCCACCCCGGCCCTCTCCCGGAGGGAGAGGGGGAAGAACTTCTCTCACTTCTTCTCCCCCAACGCGTTCAGCGCCAGGACGGTCGCCATGATGGCGAGGCCTGGGGCGATGGCGATCAGGGGGCGGGTGTAGATCAGGCCCTGGCCGTCGGCGATGAGCGTGCCCCAGCTGGCGGCGGGGGCCTGGACACCGATGGACAGGACAGACAGTGCGGCCTCGGTCAGCAGCACCATGGCGGCGACCAGCGGGGCCAGCGCGCGGAGCGTAGGGGCCAGATGAGGCAGGATGTGGCGGCCGAGGATGTGCAGCGGGGAGGCGCCCAGCGCGCGGGCGGCCTCGTTGAACTCGGTCTGGCGCAGCTCCAGCACCTGGGCGCGTAACGGCCGGGCGACGTAGGGGATGAAAACGGCGCCCAGAATCAGGATGGGCAGCAGCAGGCTGTCCGCGGCCTCGTGCCCGATCAGCACGATGCTGAGCGAGATGGCCAGCAAGGTGACGGGGAACGCCCAGAGCAGGTCGAGCGCGCCGGCCAGCACCGTGTCCGTCACGCCGCCCGCGAACCCGGCCGTCACGCCCAGCAGCGTCGCAAAAACCAGGCACAGCAGGGTCGCCGCGGCGGCGATCAGGAGCGAGGTGCGCCCGCCATACAGCAGGCGCGCCATGACGTCCCGCCCGAGCCGGTCGGCGCCCAGGAAATAGTGCACGCCCCAGGTAGGGCCGGCCGGGGTGGTGCCGAGGCCCAGACCCTCGGTGTTGTCGGCCAGGATCGGGGTGCCGTTCGGCAGCGTCTCGGTGATATGGGTGCGGAACGGGTCGGTATGGGCGAGCCGGGCATAGAGCGGGGCCGCAAGGCACAGCGCCGCGATCAGCGCCAGCACCAGCGGACTCCAGGCGCGGGCTACGGCAGCAGCCATGATTGGTCGATCAGCCAGCGGAATTGCGGGTGGAACTGATAGTTCTGCACCCGGGCGGAGGTGAAATCCGGGTCGTTGGGGTGGAACAGCACGACCGCCGGGGCGGCGTCCGTGAGCGCCCGGTCGGCCGCCGCGATGTCCTGCCCGGCGGCGAGCGCCCGGTCCCAGGCCGGGTCGCAATAGCCGGGTATGTTGGGCGACGCGTCCGAGCCGGGCCGGAACGCGGCGCAGCCGAACGCCCCGGCCAGATAGGCCTGGGCAGAGGGGTAGTCGGCATACCAGGTGGTAAGGCTGAGCTGCACCCGGTTCTGCGTGTTCTGGATATAGTTGAACTGGATTGCGCCCGAGAGCGTGCGGAGCCGGGGCCGGAAGCCGAGGTCGGACAGCACGTCCATCATATAGGTGCCGATCGCCCGGCCCGGCGCGCTGTCATCGGTCACTAGCGTCACGGCCTGCCCGGCGGTGCCGCTGTCGGCGACCAGGCGCCGGGCCTGGGCGAGGTCGGGCGGGTAGGGGCAGTATTCCGCCGGGCGCAACCCAGGCGGCAGGAACTGGCAGCCGGGCGTGGCCAGGCGCGGGCCGCCGAACAGCTTGATCGCCGCCACCCGGTCCACCGCGAGGTTGAGGGCGCGGCGGACCCGGACATCATCGAACGGCGACAGGTTCACGTTCATCGGCATGTACCACATGGCCAAGGACGGCGTGAGGTGGATTTGCGGCGCATAGTGCGCGCCCAGCTCACCCAGCCGGTCGGACGGCGTGTCGAACGTCCAGTCGGCCTGATCGTTCTGGATCGCGGTGATCTCGGCCTCCCCCTCCAGCCCGAACTCGTAGTGGATGGCGTCCGGGTAGCCGGCGGGCTGGGCGTCGTGGCTCCATTCCTTGAAGTGCGGGTTGCGGACGAGGTGCATGTGGTCGTTGGCGTCATAGGACCGGATCACGTAGGGGCCGGTGCCGGCGATGGGCGTGCTCCCGCTATCGCCCTGGGGCGCGCCGGCCGGCAGGATGCTGGCGTGCGGGAGCGCGAGCTTGGTCAGGAACTCGGGATCGGGCCGGGTGAGGCGGATGGTTATGGCGTCGCCATCGGCCTGGACGCCGGGCAGGGTGCAGGTGGCGGGGGACTTCAGGCACTCGGCCGCTCCCTCGATCGCGCCGTAGAAGGTCTCGGCGGTCGGGCTGCCGATGCGGAACAGGCGGCGGAAGCTGGCGGCGACGTCCGTGGCGGTAATGGGCTCGCCGGTGCTGAACCGGATGCCGGGGCGGAGGCGGAAGCGATACAGCCGGCCATTCTCCTCCGGTGCGGGGATGCCGTCCGCCAAATCCGGCACGAGGGTGAGCCCGGCCGGGCCCGGGACCTTGCGGAACGCGACCAGGCCGTCATAGGCCACGTTGAATATCTGCCAGTATTGCTGCGTGTAGTTGATCTGTGGATCGATGCTGCCGGCGCCGGCATTGGCCAGCAGGCGGAGCGTGCCGCCCGCGGTCTGGGCGTGCACCGGGACCGCCAGCGACCCGAGGAGGACGGCCGCAGCCCCCACCTCGGCCAAACGGCCTATGGCACGCGCCTGAGCAGGAAGGCGGTGCCGTCCCACACGCTAAACGGGCGGGTGCCGGCGACCTCCAGGGTGAAGCCATGCGATCGCCACGTGGCGGCGTCGGCGCGGTCCTGCGCGAGGTCGGCGCGGTAGGACAGGTTCAGAATGACCAGGGCGCCGCCGGGGCGGAGCGCACGGGCGGCCCCCGCAAGGTGCGCGGTGACCGTCGCGGGCCCCGTCTGCATGATGTAGGGGAAGCTATCGACGGCGATGATGAGGTCGAGCGAACGGTCCGCCAGCCGCTCCAGGTCCTGCCCGCCGGTCTGTCCGAAACGGAGCGTGGGATGGCGGCGCCGTGCCTCGGCCACCATGCCGGCGGAGACGTCCAGGCCCAGCACCGACCGGCAGCGCGGCGCCAGTGCCGCGGTAATGCGTCCGATGCCGCAGCCGAGGTCCAGCGCGTCCGTGTCCGGCGGCAACGGCAGCCATCGCATGATCTCGGACGTGGCAGCGGCGAGGATGGCGGGGTCCCCGAGCGAATACAGCGCGACGCTGGCCTCGGGCGAATGGGCGACGGCGTTATCGAAGAAGCGGGCGATCTGCGCAACGCCGGCCTCTGGCGTCGGCCCCCCGGCATGGTGGTCGGCCAGCGTCCGGCGGACCTGCTGCGCCAGCGCGTCCAGCTGGTCCCGCCGGCCGGTGGCCAGGCTCCGCATGGCGGCCCAGCGCGGGTCCGGGCTGGGCGCTGCGTCCAGCGCCGCCGTGATGGCGTCCGACGCAGTGCAGGCCAGCAGCATGCGGGCGACCGCGACCTCGGGCGAGATGTGGCCGGCCAGGCAGTCCTTAATGGCGCTCACCCCCACCAGCCTAGGCGACGTAGGCGCTCACCCTCGCCAGCCATGAAGCGGTCGCCGATGTCGGTGCGGTAGCGGAGGCCGGGGATGATGACCTGCCGGGCGCGGTCCACCGCGGCGGCCTGCGCATCCGGCACCGTGGCGCCCACGCCGGTGACGCAGAGCGCGTAGCCGGTGCGGCGCCGGGCCAGCAGCTGGCCGTGCTCCTGCCGGAGGTCGGCGTAGTGCGTGTGCGCGGGGTCCGGGGGCGCGGTGAAGAACACCGGCGGGTCTTCGGCCGGGTCGGCGCCCGGGGTCTCGGCCGGGAAGGACGGAATGGTGAGGCAGATGCCCACGCACCAGCCCGGCGCCGTGTCGAACCCATCGCTATCCGCCCGCATCATGCGGCCCAGCAGATCGCCCCAGCCCGCGGTTTGCAAGGGGGCCAGCACGGCAAAGCCCGGATTGCCGAACCGGCACGTGAACTCGAGCGGCCAGAGCCCATGCTCATTGGCGATCAGGTTCACGTTCACATACCCGACATGCCCGGCGTCCCGCAGCCGTGCCTCGAGCGGGCGCAGCGCCGCGTCGAACAGCGCGGACGAGCCCTCGTAGGATAGCAGCGTGCCCATCTCCCCAGTCATCTCGCCCATCTCGCCAGGAAAGAACCGCTTATGCTCGAAATCGATGCAGCCGGGCGCCAGGAACTGCCGCCCGTCGAAATAGCCGCCGACGCCGACCTCGACACCCTCCAGCCGCTCCATCAACAGGACCGACCCCTTGGCGCGGCCGAGCTCGAACAGCACGTCCAGCCCCTCCGCATGGTCGCCGACGAAGGTGGCGCGGGCGTTGTTGTCATGCTTCAGCACCATGCGTCCGGGATGGGCGCGGAGCCAGGCCTGCGCCTCGGCGGCCGTCCCGAACGGATGCACCGCCGCGATCGGCAGCCCGGCGTCGCGCAGCACGCTCTGGCCGAACGCCCGTTCATACTCCAGCCGGTCGCCCAGCGCGCTGCCGCCGATCACCTGGTAGCCCTCGGCCCGGAGCGCGTCCTGGGTGGCGCCGAAGCCCACCTTCTCGAACAGGATCAGCCCGTCCGTGCCCACCCACGGCAGTTCGGCGCGCCAGTCCGGGACGGGGTCGATGATGCCGCCAAAGCACCCGGCGTAGGACGGATCGGTCGCGGCGACCCTCAAATCATGACCCTCCCGCAGGAGGTTCAGGTACATGTCGCCGAGGTCGATCCGCCCGCCTACCGCTAGAATGCGCACTGTGCTCTCCAAGGCCCGCCGGGTCTTGGCGCGGCGCCGGTTTAGCTGCCGGGCCGCAGGCTGGGGTCGATGGGAAACTCGCGGCCGTGGTGCAGGTTGCCGGCGAACGGGTTGATGTCCCAATAATCGGCCGCGAGCGCATCCGTCTTGCAGGCGAAACCGGTCCGGGCCTGACGGAACGCAGGCGAACCTTGCGGATGGAAATACCCGGTCCCCGGGTCGGTCCAGACCACTTCGCTGCCGGGGCAGTGGCGCTGGGCGGCGACGGGTTCGGCGAATTGCTGGAGCGGTCCGACGCCGAGCGGGATATCCTCCAGCGCCATCTTGGGGTCGCCCGCCGCCGCGCAGACCAGGATGACGATCAAGGCCTTCAAACCACCGGCGGCCGCGTGTAGGGTTCGGCTGTGACCCCAGTGACTGCCCTGGCGGAGGCGCGGCGGCTCGCCCGGCAAGGGGAGGCGGGGGCCGCCATCGCCGCCTGCCGGCTTGCCGCGCCGGAGCGGGACCCGGCCGCCGCCCGCGTGCTGGGCCTGTTGCTGGCCGAGGCGGGCGAGGCTGAGGCTCTGCGCTGGGGGCGCCATGCCGTAGGCCTCGACCGCTCCGCCGAGAGCCTGGCTGCGCTGGGCCGGATGCTGGCGCGGCTGGGGCGCTGGACCGATGCCAGCGCGGTGCTGCAGGAAGCGCTGGCCCTCGATCCCGGTCTGACGGCGGCGCAGGACTTGCTGGGCCGGGCCGCCGCCGGCGCCTTCGCCGCGGGCCAGTTCGGGTCCGCGGCCACCGCCTATCGCACGATCAGCACCCTGCATCCGCATGACCCGGCGCCGCTGCATAGCCTCGGTACCGCGCTGCATGAGGCGGGTGAGCCGGCGAAGGCGATCGGGCCGTACCGCGCAGCGCTTGCCCTGGACGGCGCACGGGCCGAGACCTGGCACAATCTCGGTAGCGCGTTGCAGGCGACCGGCGACCTGCCCGGCGCCCTGCAGGCCTACGCCGGCGCCTACCGCCTCGACCCCGCGTGCTTCCCCCGCATCGCGCAGGAACTGGCCGCAGGCCGCGCCGGGCAGGTCTGGCTGAGTGCCGAGGCACTCAGGGCCCGGCTCAGCGGTCCCGGGCACGATACTCATCCCGGTACACTCCCGGGTGCGCCAGCACCGCATCCCCCACGGCCTTGAACGCGTCCGCCTCGTCCGGACCAAAAGCGCCGAACTGCAGTTCCAGCGGCTCCCGCGGGACGGGGATGCATTGGGCGACCGGGGTGCCGGCTTGGAGGGTGCAGGGGCGGCCGGGGTCGAGCCAGCGGGCGGGGAACAGCAGGCCGATCTGGTTGAACCGGTCGCTATCGACCATGCCCGTCAGGGTCTGGAATGGCAGGTCGGGCCGGTTATAGGGATGGGTCGCGAGCAAGGACCAGCCCTGCGGCAGCTCGATGGTCCAGAAGCCGATGAACTTGATCAGGTTGTCGCCGCCGAACGGCGCTCCGCTGACTTGCCCGGCGGCGTGGAAATTGAGGGGTGCCGTGGGGTGGCCGGGGGCGTCCGGGTAGGGCCAGTCCCAGGTGAACGTACCGTCTGCGTAGTGTAAGTCACACGCAAGCGTCATGACGAAGCCGGCGCGCATGGCGTCGATGAAGGGCGGGCACTGCTTCACGGTGCGGACCGGGCCGTCATGCATGGCGGATTGGGCCATCATGGGCATGGCGCGCAGCCAATCCGGCAACGCCTGCCGGGCCAGGGTGGGGCGCGGCAGATGCGGCTCCAGCGCCGGGTGGCAGCGGAACCGGACGATCACGAGCGGGCCCGCTGCACGGCGGCCGTCCATCCGGCGTAGAGGGTGTCCCGGTCCGCTACGGTGCCGGTCGGTTGCCAGATCCGATCGGGGCTGCGGCGTCCGGCGATGTCGGTGAGCGATCCGAACAGGCCTGCCTCGAGGCCGGCCAGGCACGCGACGCCGAGCGCGGTGGTTTCCATCACCGCCGCCCGCTCGACCGGCAGGCGGGTGAGGTCGGCCATCCGCTGCATCAACCAGTCGTTGCTGGTCATGCCGCCATCGACGCGCAGCGCCGGCATGTCCGGATTGCCGTCCCGGCGCATGGCCTCGATGAGGTCGGCGGTCTGGTAGCACACGGCCTCGAGCGTCGCGCGGACGATGTGCGCCGCCGTGGCGCCGCGGTCCATGCCGCAAATGAGGCCCCGCGCACCCGCATCCCAGTAGGGCGCGCCGAGGCCGGTGAGCGCCGGGACGACATAGACCCCGGCGCTATCGGCCACGCTCGCGGCGATCGCGGACGAATCCGACGCCCGTTGCAACAGGCCGAGCCCGTCGCGCAGCCATTGTATGGCGGCGCCGGTGACGAAGATTCCGCCCTCGAGCGCGTAGGTCGTGACGCCGTTCAGGCGGTAGCCGACGGTGGTGAGCAGCCGGTTGTGCGAGGCAATGGGGGTAGGCCCGGTGTTGGCGATCATGAACGCGCCGGTGCCGTAGGTGCATTTCACGTCGCCGGGGGCAAAGCAGGCATGACCCACCAGCGCCGCCTGCTGATCGCCCGCCATGGCGCCGATGGCGACGGCGTGGGGCAGCAACCCGGGCTCCGTCGTGCCGAAGGCGGCGGCGTTGTCGGTGACGTCCGGCAGCAGGGCGGGGTGGATGCCGTAGAGGTCGAGGAGCGCCGGGTCCCAGGTGCCGGTGTGGATGTTATAGAGGCCGGTGCGCGCCGCGTTGGCAGCGTCGGTCGCGTGCACCCGCCCGCCGGTCAGGCGCCAGAGCAAGAAGCAATCGATGGTGCCGAAGGCGAGGTCCCCGCGCGCGGCGGCGTCTCTCGTGTGGGTATGCTCGATGATCCAGGCGATCTTGCTGGCGGAAAAATAGGGGTCGATCACGAGGCCGCTACGGGCGGTCACCATCGGCTCGTGCCCGGACGCCACCAGCGCGGCGCAGCGTGCGGCGGTGCGGCGGTCCTGCCAGACGATGGCGTTGTGGATGGGGCGCCCAGTACGCCGGTCCCACACCACGGTGGTTTCGCGTTGGTTCGTGATGCCCAGCACGGCCGGGTTGGCGCCGTCCAGCACCTCCCGGCAGGTGGCGAGGGTGTCGGCCCAGATCACCTCCGGATCATGCTCGACCCAGCCGTGGCCGGGGTAGATTTGCGGCAGCGCGCGCTGCGCGGTCCGCAGCACCGTGCCACCCTGGTCGAACAGGATGGCACGGCTGGACGTAGTACCCTGGTCGATCGCCAGGATGGTGGGCGTGGTCAAGCCATCACTCCGGATTACATCGCCCGGCCTTGCTTCCAGGCGTTCAGGAGCTGATCGTACGCCACCGTCTCACCCTTCGGCTTCTCCACGCCGAGCTTCGGCCAGGGTGCGGTGCCCTTGGAGGTCCAGTATTCCGCCGGCTGCTCCTTGTTCAGCTTGGGCGCGCAGTTGCTCATGCCGGCCCGCTCGAGCCGGCCTAGGACCTTGTCCATGTCGGAGGCGAGGTTGTCCATGGCGGCCTGCGCGGTCTTTTCGCCGCTAACGGCGACGGCGACGTTTTGCCAGAACAGCTGCGCGAGCTTCGGGTAGTCCGGCACGTTGCTGCCGGTCGGGGTCCAGGCGACGCGGGCCGGGCTGCGGTAGAATTCGACCAGGCCCCCGAGCTTTGGCGCCAGGTCGGTCATGGGCTGGCTCAGGATGTCGCTCTGGCGAATGGGGGTGAGCCCCATGATGGTCTTCTTCAGCGACGTAGTCTTGCAGGTGCAGAACTGGCCGTAGAGCCAGGCGGCCTTGCGGCGGTTCAGGTCCGTATAGTTCATGAGCGTCCAGGAGCCGACGTCCTGGTAGCCGTTCTGCATGCCGGGCTTCCAGTACGGGCCATGCGGGCTGGGTGCCATGCGCCATTTCGGCGTGCCGTCCGCGTTCACCACGGGCAGACCCGGCTTGGTGAGCGCCTTGGTGAAGGCAGAGTACCAGAAGATTTGCTGCGCGATGGTGCCGTTACCCGGGATGGGCCCGGCTTCGGTAAAGGTCATGCCGGCGGCCTCGGGCGGGGCGTACTTCTTCAGCCATTCCACATATTTCGTCGTGGCATAGACGGCGGCCGCGCTGTTGACGGCGCCACCGCGGGAGACGCTGGCGCCGACGGGATGGCAGTCTTCCACCCGGATGCCCCACTCATCGACCGGTAGGCCGTTCGGCAGGCCGATGTCGGCGGTGCCGGCCATGCTGAGCCAGGCGTCGGTGAAGCGCCAGCCGAGCGAGGGATCCTTCTTGCCGTAATCCATGTGGCCATAGACGCGGACGCCGTCGATCTCCTTCACGTCGTTGGTGAAGAACTCGGCGATGTCTTCGTAGGCCGACCAGTTGACCGGAACGCCCAGCTCGTAATTATACTTCTTGCTGAACTTGTCCTTCAGGTCCTGGCGGGCGAACCAGTCGGCGCGGAACCAGTAAAGGTTGGCGAATTGCTGGTCCGGCAGCTGATACATCTTGCCGTCGGGCGCGGTGGTGAAGGACTTGCCGATGAAATCGTCCACGTCCAGCGTGGGAAGGGTCACGTCCTTGCCCTCACCCTTCATGAAATCGGACAACACCGTGGTCACGCCATATCGGAAATGCGTGCCGATATGGTCGCTGTCGTTGTCGTACATGTCGTAGATCGGGCGCCCGGACTGCATTTCGGTCTGCAGTTTCTCCACCAGGTCGCCTTCGTTGATGTAGTCGCTGGTGACCTTGATGCCGGTGATCTCGGTGAACGCCTTGGTCAGCACCTGGCTTTCATAGACGTGGGTATCGAGGATTTCGGTCACGACGTGGATTTCCATGCCCTGGAATGGCTTGGCCGCGTCGATGAACCACTGCATCTCCTTCATCTGGTCGGCCTTGGAGAGCGTGCTGGGCTGGAACTCGTTGTCGATCCATTTCTGCGCCGCCGCCGATTGGGCCTGGGCGGGGGTGCTGAGCCCCACGCCGGCCACCGCGGCCGTGGCGGCACTGCCGACCAGTGCCTGCCGCCTCGAGATTTCGAACTTCTTCATCGTAGCCTCCCCTTCGTTACGGTCCCAGTTTCAAACGACCCGGCGGGACCTGCGCCGGGCCGTGCCGCGCGCCTAGCCCCAGCGCCCGATCAGCAGCAGCAGCACTCCACTCAAGCCCAGCGCCCAGTATTGATCGAGCTCGGTGAACCCGATCCAGGCGAGGTTGAGGAATGCCGCCGCCAGCAATCCAATGAATAGCCGGTCGCCCCGCGTGGTGCGGAGCGGGAGCAGCCCCCGCCGCGGCACGCAGGGAGAGGCGGCTTCCCACACCGTCATTCCGGCCAGCATCAGCCCGATGCAGGTGAAGAAGATCTCGGTGAGGCCCGTCCATGCCATCCAGCCCATTACGCCCGCCCCATCATACCCGCCCCATCACACCCGCCCCATCACACCCGCCCGAGGGCGAAGCCCTTGGCGATGTAGTTGCGGATGAACCAGATCACGATGGCGCCGGGCACGATGGTGAGGACGCCGGCGGCGGCGAGCAGGCCGAAATCGAGTCCCGTCGCGCTCACCGTCCGCGTCATGGCGGCCACGATCGGCTTGGCGTCCGTGGAGGTAAGGGTGCGGGCGAGCAAGAGCTCCACCCAGCTGAACATGAAGCAGAAGAAGGCCGTCACGCCCACGCCGGCGCGGATCAGCGGCAGGAAGATGAACACGAAGAAGCGGGGGAAGCTGTAGCCGTCGAGCGCCGCGGTCTCATCGATCTCGCGCGGGATCCCTGACATGAACCCCTCCAGGATCCACACCGCCAGCGGCACGTTGAACAGGCAATGCGCGAGCGCGACGGCCCAGGGAGTGTCGAACAGGCCGACCGAGGAATAAAGCTGATAGAACGGCAGCAAGAACACGGCCGGCGGCGACATGCGGTTGGTCAGCAGCCAGAAGAAGAACTGCTTATCGCCCAGGAACCGGTAGCGCGAGAACGCGTAGGCGGCCGGCAGCGCCACACCGACCGAGAGCAGGACGTTGATGGTGACGAATTTGAGCGAGTTGACGTAGCTCAGGTACCAGGTCGGGTCCTGGAAGATATGCGCGAAATTGGTGAGCGTCGGGTGGCTCGGGATCAGTTCGAAGCGTGAGAGGATGTCCGGCGTGAGGCGCACGCTCATGTTCAGCAGCCAATAGATCGGCAGCATGAGGATCATGAAATATACCACCACGAGCGCGCGCTTCGTCATGCGTCCGCCCGCCCGTCGGCGCTGAGCGCGGTGTAGAACAGCCAGCTCACCAGCAGGATCACCAGGAAGTAGATGATGGAGAACGCGGCCGCGGGGCCCACGTCGAAGGAGCCCACGGCCAGCTTGGTCAAGAACTGGCTGAGGAAGGTGGTCGCGTTACCGGGTCCGCCGCCGGTCAGCACGAACGGTTCGGTATAGATCACGAAGCTGTCCATGAAGCGCAGCAGCAGGGCGATGGTCAGCACGCCGCGGAGCTTCGGCAGCTGCACGTAGCGGAACACCGCCCAGGAGCTGGCGCCATCGATCTCGGCGGCTTGATAGAACGCCACTGGTATGGACCGCAGGCCGGCGTAGCACAGCAGCACCACGAGCGGCGTCCAATGCCAGACGTCCACCAGCAGCACGGTCGCCCAAGCATCGCGTGGGTTCAGGGCATAGTTGTAGTCGATCCCCACCGAGTGGATCGCCAGGCCCAGTAGGCCGATGTCACCCCGGCAGAAAATCTGCCAGATCGTGCCCACGACGTTCCAGGGGATCAGCAACGGCAGGCCCAGCAGCACCAGCGCCGCCGATGCCGCCGCGCCCTTCTTCGGCATGATCAGCGCCAAGGCGAGGCCGAGCGGGATTTCGATCAGCAGCACGCAGCCGGAGAAGACCACCTGCCGGATGAACGCCTCATGCAGCTCCGTGTTGTGCAGCGTGTCGCGGAACCACTCGCCGCCCACGAACACCCGGCGGTTCGGCCCCAGAATATCCTGCACCGAGTAGTTCACCACCGTCATCAGCGGGATGATGGCGCTGAACGCCACGACGATGATGACGGGAATGACCAGCAGCCAGGCCTTTTGGTTGATGGGCTTCATGCCGCCACCCGGTGGCCATCGGCGTACAGCATGATGCGGTCCCGCGGCAGCCAGACCGTGAGCTTGCCCGTCCGCGGGACTGCCAGATCCGGGTCGGCCTTCACGATGAACCGCTCTCCCGCCAGCGTGCCGTTGATGATCTGGTGGCTGCCGAGCGGCTCCACCCCGTCGATGCCGATCTCGACCGGGGACGCCTGGCCGGGATCCTGTAGTGCGACGAACTCCGGGCGGATGCCGAACATCAGCGGACCCGGCGGCGCCCCTGCCCGGTCCACGCGCACCGCTTGGCCGCCCAAATTCGCCACCCCGCCGGTCACGGTGCACGGCAGCAGGTTCATGCCGGGGCTGCCGATGAAGTGTGCGACGAACAGATGGTCCGGCTGCTCGAACAAATCCTGCGGGCTACCCTGCTGCAGCACCGCGCCCAGTTCCATCACCAGCACGTGGTCGGCGAAGGTCAGCGCCTCCGTCTGGTCATGCGTCACATAGATCAGCGTGACGTTGAGTTCTTTTTGGATTTGCTTCAGCTGGCGGCGGAGCTGCCATTTGAGCGCGGGGTCGATGACGGTCAGCGGCTCATCGAACAGGATGGCGGCCACATCCTCCCGCACCAGGCCGCGGCCCATGGAAATGCGCTGCTTCGCGTCCGCGGTGAGGCCGACGGCGCGGCGTCCGAGGTCCTGCGTCAGGTCCAGGATGGCGGCGATCGCCTCGACCCGGGGCGTGATCTTGGTGGGATCGGCCCCCCGGTTGCGGAGCGGAAATGCCAGGTTCTCGAACACCGTCATGGTGTCGTAGATGACCGGGAACTGGAAAACCTGAGCGATGTTGCGCGCCCGGGGCGGCAGCGCGGTCACGTCCCGCCCGTCGAACAACAGCCGCCCCTGCGAAGGGGTGAGCAGGCCCGACAGGATGCTGAGCAGCGTCGTCTTGCCCGAGCCTGACGGGCCCAGCAGCGCGTAGGCGCCGCCGTCCTCCCAGGTGAGATCGAGCGGGCGGAGCGCGAAGTCGGACGGCGCGGACGGGTTCGCCCGATAGCTGTGCGCTACGTTATCGAGCGTGATCTGCGCCATACGCCGCCTCCCGGATGGGATGCTGCACGAAGGCGGGGGCGGACGCTAGCTGCCCGGCGGCGTCGAAGGCATAGAGGCGCGCCGGGTCGAACCGGAAGGTGAGCGGGGTTCCGAGCGGCAGGTTGTGCACGCCCTGCAGCTGCAGCAGCAATGAAAGGCCGCCGGAGACGCCGTGCAGCAGGGTTTCCGACCCGTTGATCTCCGCCAGCTCCAGCACGACCGGAACCGAGGCGGCGCCGTGATCGAGCGAGAGGTGGCTGGCGTGCAGGCCAAAGACGTACGAGCCGGACGGCAGGCTGCTGGGCACGGCCGGGCCATGGGCGATCTGCGCCATGCCGGACGAGACCGTGCCGGGCATGAAGTTCATGGGCGGGTCGCTGATGAGCCGCGCGGCCTCGAGGCTTTGCGGGCGGCGGTACACCTCCTGCGTCCCCCCCACCTGCACCAGGCGGCCCTCTTTCAGGATGCAGGTGCGCCCACCGAGCAGCAGCGCCTCGTGCGGCTCCGTCGTCGCATACACCACCGTGCGGGTGCCGGACTTGAACACCGCCTTCATCTCCTCCCGCAACTCCTCGCGCAGCTTGTAGTCGAGGTTCACCAACGGCTCATCGAGCAGCAGCAAGCGGCTGTCTTTCACCAAAGCGCGGGCCAGCGCCGTGCGCTGCTGCTGCCCGCCCGACAGTTCCGCCGGTAAGCGGCCCAGCAGCGCGGTGAGGCCCAGCCGTGCGGCGATGTCTTGCACCTTGGCTTCGCGCGCGCGCCGGTCCAGCCCGGCCAGCTTCAGCGGCGATTCGATGTTCTGGGACACGGTGAAGTTCGGGTAATTGATGAACTGCTGATACACCATCGCCACGCTACGCCGCCGCACGTCTAGGCCGGTGATGTCCTGCCCATCCTCCAGCAGGCGCCCCGTGCTGGGCCGGTCGAGCCCGGCCAGCACCCGCATCAGCGTGGTCTTGCCGGCCTGCACCGGGCCCAGCAGGACGGTGAGCGACCCGGCCTCGAAACCGAGGTCGAGCGGGTAGAGGTGCGTGTGCGCGCCCACCTGCCGGGTGACCCGCTCGAGTGTCAGCGCCATCAGGCGGCCCGGGCCAGGCCGAGTGCGGCGTCGATCGCCTCCGCAGCGCCAGCCGGCACGTGCAGACCGAGCTTGGAGCGGCGCCACAAGATGTCATCGGCCGTCTGTGCCCATTCGCGGCGGACCAGATAGTCGATCTCGCATTGATGCAGCCCGCCGCCATAGTCCCGGCCCATGCCCGCCATGCTGGTGGCGCCGCCCAGCACGGACGGCGCGTCGCTGCCATAGGCATGGGCGAGGCGGAGGGCGAGCGGCTCCGCCAGGAACGGATGGGCGGTGGCGAACTGATGAAAGAAGCGGCCGAAATCCGCATCCGGCATGGTGCCGCCGGGCAGGGGGGCGGTGCCGGTCCAGGCGGGGCCGCAGGGTAGTGCGGCAGAAAGCTTGTCCATCGCATGCTCGGCCAGGCGGCGGTAGGTGGTGATCTTCCCGCCGAACACCGACAGAAGCGCGCCGCCATCGGACGGTGCGGTCAAATCCAGCACGTAGTCCCGCGTGACGGCGGAGGCGTTCTCGGCTGCGTCATCATAGAGCGGGCGCACGCCGGAGTAGCTACGCACGACGTCCCCGGGGCCGACCTGCTTGTTGAAGTAGCGGTTGACGATGGCGCAGAGGTAGTCCGTCTCGTCCGCGCTGATCTCCACGTGGGACGGATCGCCCTCGAACGGGATGTCCGTGGTGCCGACCAGCGAGAACTCATTCTCATAGGGAATGACGAACACGATGCGGCGGTCGATGTTCTGCAGGATGTAGGCCCAGTCCCCGTCATGCAATTTGGGCAGAATGATGTGGCTGCCCTTGACGAGCCGCGCCTGCTTGGCGTTGTTCTGGCCCATGGCCCGGCGCAGAACGTCCCCTACCCACGGCCCGGCGGCGTTCACGACGGCCCGCGCCTCGATGGTTTGCGGCTCGGCTCCTTCCAGCTCGCACTGCCACATCCCGCCCTCACGCCGCGCGTTGCCGAGCCGGGTCCGGGTCAGGATGCGCGCCCCCCGGTCCGCGGCGTCCAGCGCGTTCAACACCACCAGGCGCGAATCCTCCACCCAGCAATCCGCATACACGAAGCCGCGTCCGAACCCGGGCTTCAACGGCGCGCCGACCTTGTCCCGGTCGAGCCGCACCGACCGCGTGGCATGCAGGCGGCGGCGGCGCGCCAAGTGATCGTACATGAACAGGCCGAGCCGGACGAGCCAGGCCGGGCGCAGGCCGCCCTGATGCGGCAGCACGAAGTCCAGCGGCCAAATAATGTGCGGCGCCAGGGTCAGCAGCCGCTCCCGCTCCTGCAACGCCTCCCGCACCAGGCGGAACTCATAGTATTCGAGGTAGCGGAGCCCGCCATGGATCAGCTTGCTGGAGGCGGATGACGTGGCGCCGGCCAGATCGCCCTGCTCGCACAGCACGACCGACAGCCCTCGACCCGCGGCGTCCCGCGCGATGCCGCAACCGTTGATGCCGCCGCCGATGACCAGGAGATCGATGCTGTTGCCGGCCATTGTCCCTCCCCTAGAGGCCCCTTTGCGGGATCATGCACCGAAGCCTAAGCGAGCGCCCCAATGTTCGCAAACGAAAATGTCGGGGTCGAACGCAAATGCATTCACGCTGGCGTGAGGCATAGCTCGACCCTGGCGTCCCGCAGCAGCGACAGTAGCGGTTCAGGCGGTGGCGCATCGGTGAACAGCGCGGCAACGTCGGCGATCGACCCGGCGCGAACCATGGCCGGGCGGCCGAACTTGCTGGCGTCCGCGCCCAGGAAAACCTGCCGCGCATTGCGCTGGATGGCCTGGGTGATCCGCACCTCGCGGTAGTCATAGTCCAGCAGCGTCCCGTCCAGATCGATACCGCTGATGCCGATGATGCCGAAATCGACGCGGAACTGGTTGATGAGGTCGAGCGTCGCCTCGCCCACCAGGCCGCCGTCCTGGTTGCGCACCAGGCCACCGGCGATGATCAGCTCGCAGTCGCTCGATTGGATCAGCACGTTGGCGACGTTCAGGTTGTTGGTGATGACCCGCAGGTTCTTGTGGCTGGACAGGGCGCGGGCGACCTCCTCCGTCGTGGTGCCGATGTTGATGAACAGGGAGGCGCCGTCCGGGATGCGGGCGGCGATGGCCTGGCCGATGCGCCGCTTCTCCTCATGCTGCAGCACCTGGCGCGCGGAATAGCCGACGTTGCGGCCGCTGGAGGCGACGCCGGCCCCACCGTGGAACCGGCTGAGCCGTCCGGCGGCATAGAGGGTGTTCACGTCGCGCCGGATGGTCTGCGGCGTCACGCCGAACCGCCCGGCCAGCACCTCCACGCTCACGAAGCCGCGCTGGGCCACCAGCTCCACGATCGAGTCCCGCCGGGCCAGGACGGTGGTGGAATCGGTCGAGCGGGGATCGACAGGAGGGCTCAAATCCATCTCACTGCTGCTGATACGAGCCTAGGGTGGGACGGAAGCTATGGAAAGCGCTGCTATCAAGCTGGAGGTTGCGGTCCGTCATGTGTTCCCGACCTTGGTCGCCGCGGTGGATACGCCGGGTGCCGGGGTGCGGAACACGGTGTTGCGGCAGCGGATCTTGGCCCGGCGCGCCGCCACCCCTTCGTTCCGCGCGTCCAATGCCGGTGGCTGGCATTCGGACCGCGATCTGCAGGATTGGGGCGGGGCGGAGGCGGCGGAGGTGCTGGCCATGGCGCGTGCCGCGGCCACCGACCTCACGCGGCGGCGGGACGGCGGTGCTGCCGCGCCGGCCTGGACCGTCACGGCCTGGGCCAATGTGAACGGCCCGGGGGACAGCAATTTCTGCCATTACCACCCCGGCGCCTTCTGGTCCGGCACGTATTACGTGGACGATGGCGGCGCGGCGTCGGATGACAGTTTGGGCGGCGAGTTCGAGATGCTGGACCCGCGTGGCCCCGGCCCGGCCATGCTGTCGCCCGCGCTGGCGTTTGCCGGGGAGGGCGGCTTGTCGGCCGGCACCACCGAGACGATCCGGCCCAAGCCGGGGCTGCTGTTTCTGTTTCCCTCCTGGCTGTATCACCAAGTGCGCGCTTACCGTGGGCAGCGGGAGCGGATTTCGATCGCGTTCAATCTGCGGGTCTGACCGGCCGACTGAGGGCGGGCGGGAAGCCCGCGATACGCATGGTCACTGGATGGTGTAGCCGCCGTCCACGACCAGGTTGGCCCCGGTGATCATGCCCGCCGCGCCGCTGGCCAGGAACATCGCCGCGAAGGCGATCTCCTCGGGCTGGGCGAACCGTCCCGTCGGGATCTTCAGCTTCATCGCCTCGCCCACCGCGCCCGCCCACGCCTTCCGGCCCAGCTCGGTCTCCACCACGGTGGGAGAGATGGCGTTCACGGTGATGCCGTGCTGGGCCCACTCCATCGCCAGCACCTTGGTCATGCCCAATATGCCCGCCTTGCTGGTGCAATAGGCCAGATGCCGGTCGAGCGCCACGAACGCCGCCTGTGACGCAAGGTTCACGACCCGCCCCGCCCCCGCCTGCCGCAGCGCAGGAAAGGCGGCGCGGGCCATCATGAACGGCACGCGCAGGTTGATCGCCATCGTCAGGTCCCAATCGCTGTCGGTCACCGCCTCCGCCCGCTCCAGCAGCACGATCCCGGCATTGTTCACCAGGATATCGAGGCGGCCGAGGCCATCGGTGGCGGCCTTGACCGCACCCTCGACCGCACCCGGCTTCGTGAGGTCCGCCACGTGGCCGATATGGCCGCCGCCCGGCAGCGCCGCCGCCACGTCGGCCGCGCCGCCGCTGAGGTCCACGACCGCGACCTTCGCCCCGCTTGAGGCGAAGCCCTGGGCGATGGCGGCGCCGATCCCCGCGGCACCGCCCGTCACCAACACGGCCTTGCCTGTGAAGTCGAACGCCTGATCGAGCATGGGTATCGTCATGTCCTAGCCTCCCGTTCCGGCCACGCGTCCGACAACGGCCATCAGGCCTTCTGGCGCTTGGCCAGCAGCGCGTCCGCGTTCTCCTTCGTCACGGGGGTCCACGGGATGTTGTAGTCCTTGGCCATGCCGTCCTGCCATGCCAGCTGCTCGCCATACTCGGTCCAGGCACCCGCCTGCGGCTTGTAGCCGGCGCCCGCGAGGTGACGCAGCGCCACGTCCAGCGCGCCCTGCGCCTGCCCGGTCGCGTCTTGCAGGATCGACACCATGTTGCCGGCCTTCACCGCCAGCAGCGCGTCGCTTACGCCATCGATGCCGGCGATCGGCATCTTGCTAAGGTCGATCCCGGCGGACTTCACGGCCTGCAGCGCGCCCAGCGCCATCTCGTCGTTCTGGCCGATGATGCCCTGGATGCCGCCCGGGTGCGCGGTCAGCCAGTTCTCCATCAGGGACTGGGCTTCGGCGCGCGACCAGTTCGCGGTCTTGTGCTCGATCACCTTGATCCCCGGGTTGGCGGCCAGCACCTGCTGATTGCCCTTGCCGCGGTCCACCTGCGCGCTCTGCCCGATCGGCCCCTCGATCACGACGATGTTGCCCTTGCCGCCCAGCGCCTTGACCACCGCCTCGGCCTCCATCGCCCCGGCCTTCACATCGTCCGAGCCCACGAACGCCGTGAGGTCGTTGCTGGTGACCCGCGTGTTGGAGCCGATCACCGGCACGTTGGCCGCCTTGGCCTTCCGCACCGCGTCCGACCCGGCCGCCGCATCGATCGGCACGAAGATGATGGCGTCGAATTGCTGCGTGATCATCGTCTCGAACTGGTTCGACTGCGTCAGCGCGTTATACTGCCCGTCGAACACGGTGATGGCCGCCTGGCCGCTCTTGGCCGCCGGGTGCGCCTTGATGGCACCGACCCAGAGCTGCATGAACTCGGCCTTCAGGCCATAGACGGCCGCACCGATCTTGTAAGTCTTGCCCTGGGCGCGGGCGATGTAGGGCATCGCGAGCGCCGTGCTGGCCGCAGCGATGAGAGTCCGGCGTTGCAACATGGTGTTCCTCCGTTGTTGGCGTTTCATTGTTGGCCGCAATCAGTCCCGCCCCCGGCGGGACGTATCCAGCAGCACCGCGAGCACGATGATCGCGCCCTTGATGACCTGCTGATAGTATGACGACACCCCCATCAGATCGAGGCCGTTGCTGATGACGGCGATGATCAGCGCGCCAAACAGGGTGCCCACCGGGCTGCCGATGCCGCCGGTGAGGCTGGTGCCGCCGATCACCACGGCCGCGATCGCATCCAGCTCGTAGCTGATGCCCGCCTGCGGCAGCGCCGACGTCGTGCGGGCCGACAGCAACAGGCCCGATAGCCCCGCCAGCGCGCCCGAGATGGCATAGACCGAGAAGATGATCCGCCGCGTGTCGATGCCGCTGGTCCGGGCACTACGCTCGTTCCCGCCCACCGCATACACGTAGCGGCCGTAGGTGGTGAACCGCAGCACGATCCACGCCACCAGCACCGTGGCCCCGAACAGGATCACCGGGATCGGCACCCCGAACAGCATGCCCTGGCCCAGCTCGAGGAAGGCCGGCGCCAGGTTCGGCACCGGCATGCCGTCATTCGAGATGAAGGTCATGCCCCGCGCCACGCTCAGCATACCGAGCGTCGCGACGAACGCCGGCACGCGCAGCCAGGACACCATGAGCCCGTTCACCATGCCCAGCCCCAGCCCGGCGCCCACCCCCAGCAACAGCGCCACCGCCCAGCTGCCGGGATCGGCCCCGGTCACCACCATGGCACCCAGCAATCCGCACAGCGCCAGGATGGAGCCGACCGAAAGGTCGATCCCGCCGGTCAGGATCACGAAGGTCTGCCCGATGGCCAGGATGCCGTTGATGCTCGCCTGGCGCAGCACGTTGCCGATGTTGCGCGGCGTCAAAAAATACTGGTTCAGGATCGCGAGCACCGCGCACAGGGCGAAGAACGCGATGACGATGCCATACCGGGACAGCGCCTGCGAGGCTGCCAGCTGCACCCGGCCCTGCGGCACCGGGCCCTTGGCGATCCCGCTCATGAGGCGAGCTGCACCAGGCGGTCGGACGTAAGCTCCGCCCCGCCCAGCACGCCGGCGACCTGGCCGCGCCGGAACACCGCCACCCGGTCGCTCATGCCCAGCACCTCCGGCAGCTCGGACGATACCAGGATCGCGCAGCCGCCATCCCGCACGAAGCCGGACAGGAACGCATAAACCTCCCGCTTAGCCCCCTCGTCCACGCCGCGGGTCGGCTCGTCGCACAGCAGGATGCGCGGCTTGGTGCCCAGGCACCGGGCCAGCACGACCTTCTGCTGGTTGCCGCCGCTCAGGCTCCGCACCGGCGCATCCATGCCGCCGGCCTTGATCCGGAACTGCCGCATCGCCTGCCCGACCTGCGCCCGCTCGTCCCCGAGCTTCACGAACGGCCCGGCGCTGAGCGCGCCCAGGCTGGAGAGCGTCGCGTTCTCCCGGATCGTGCCGGTCATCACGAGGCCGGTGGCCTTCCGGTCCTCCGTCACCATCGCCATCCCCGCCGCCAGCGCGTCCGCGGGCCTGCCAATCGGCGTGACCGCGCCGTCCACGCGGATCACCCCGCAATCAGCCGGGGCGATGCCGTAGATCGCCTCCAGAAACTCGCTCCGCCCCGCACCCATCAGGCCGTAGATGCCCAGCACCTCGCCCTGACGCACGCCCAGGCTCACATTCTCGAACCGGCCCTGACGGCCCAGCCCCTCGGTCTCCAGCATCACCGGGCCGCCCGGCTCCGGATGGGCGCGGTACTCGTCCCGGACGTCGGTGCCGATGATCAGCCGCACCAGCCCCGCCCGGTCGATCTCCGCGATCAGGCCCGCCTCCACAAAGCTGCCGTCCCGGAACACGGTGTAGTCATCGGCGATGGCGAAGATCTCCGTCAGGCGATGGCTCACGTAGATCACGCCCACGCCCTGGCTCGTGAGGGTACGGATGGCGCCGAACAGCACCTCGGTCTCCGCCTCGCCGATCGCCGACGTCGGCTCGTCCATTACCAGGATCGTGCTCTCATGGCTGATGGCCTTGGCGATCTCCACCAGCTGCGTCTGCGCCAGGCTCAGCTCGCGCATCGTCCGCCGTGGCTCGATCCGAAAGCCGAGCCGGTCCAGTAGGCTCGCCGCCATCCGGTCCAGCTTCGCACCGTCGACCAAGCAGCCCAGCCGCCTCGGCTCCCGGCCCAGGAACAGGTTCTCCGCGACCGTCATGTCCGGGATGGGCGACAGCTCCTGCGTGATGATCGCGATCCCGGCCTCGAGCGCCTGCGCCGGGTTGCCGAAATGCACGTCCTGGCCGCGCAGTTTGATCACCCCGGCATCCCGGCGCAGCAGGCCCATCAGGATGTTGAGGAACGTGCTCTTGCCCGCGCCATTGCCGCCACACAGCGCATGGACCCGCCCGGCGCGCAGCTGCAGCCGTCCGTCGCGAAGCGCGGGCACGCCGGCAAACGACTTCGCCACGCCGTGCGCTTCAAGCAGCACGGTCACCGCAGCAACCCGGTCATCGCAGCAACCCGGTCAGCCCGCCGGCCAGCGTGCCAAGCAGCAGGTTGCACGACGCCGCGCCCGCATCCAGCGTGCCGCGGGAGCGTTCGCCCAGCCGGCTCGCGCGCCCCACGCGCGCCACCATGTCCCGGGTGGATTCGAGCCCGGCCGCCGCCGCCTGTTTCAGGGCGCCCAGGCTATCCGCGAACGGCAGCCCCTTTTCCTGCGCCGCCCCGAACGCCGCGATGGCCGGCGCGAGGACGTCCACCAGCGTCTTGTCGCCGGGCTTGGCACCGCCAAGGCCCACGATCGCCGCCTGCCCGGCGTTCAGCATCGCCAGGAACCGCCCGGCGTCGATCCGCGCCGCGCCGCCCGCAGCCTCCGCCATGTCCATGAAGAACGTGCCATACAGCGGCCCCATGGACCCGCCGATATCGCTCAGCAGCGTGTCGCCCAGAGTGGTGAAGCCCTGGGTGAGGCCGAAGGCTCCGCCGGCGCGCAGCCGCTCGGCCGTCATGCGGAACCCCTTGCCCATGTTGATGCCGTGGTCGCCGTCACCGATCTTGCCGTCGATCTCGCTCAGGAACGCCTGCTCCCGCACGATCGCCGCCGCCATGTCGAGCACGATCGGCCCGGCCTCCGCGTCGCTGAAATCCTCCACGCTCAACGCACGGACAGGCCGATGGAATGCGCCGGCGCCGCGATCAGCCGGTCCAGCTCCGCATCCAGCCGCGTCAGCGTGACCGAGACGCCCATCATGTCGAGCGACGTGAAGTAGTTGCCCACGAACCGGTGCCGGGTCGTGATCCCCCGCCCCCGCAGCATGTCGTCCACGTGCCCATACAGCAGGTGCAGCTCCATCACCGGCGTGGCGCCCAGGCCCGAGATCAGCACCGCGACGTCGTCCCCGGCGCCGCACGGCATGTCGGCCAGGATGCGCTCCACCATGTCGGCCGCCATGGCCTTGGCGGGCGCGGTGGGCATGACCGCGACGCCGGGCTCGCCATGATGGCCGATGCCGACCTCCATCTCGCCGTCCTTGATGGTGAAGTTGGGCTTCCCCGCCGCGGGGATGGTGCAGGCCGACAGGCCGATCCCGACCGAGCGGGTCTGGTCGATCGCCTTCTGCGCCGCCGCGATCACCGCCTCGAGGTCGCCGCCCTCATCCGCCCGCGCGCCCCCCGCCTTCCACATGATGATCTCACCGGCCACCCCCCGCCGCTTATCCCGCTCGTCCGGCCCGGCGGACGCCACGTCGTCATTGGCGACGACCGTCCGCACCTCGATCCCGTCTTTGGTCGCGAGCTTAGCGGCCATCTTCACATTCATGTTGTCGCCGGCATAGTTGCCATACAGGCAAGCGACCCCCGCCCCGGCATCGGCCTCCTGAAACGCGGCCTGGAAGCTCTTGGCCGTGGGCGAGGCAAAGATCTCCCCAATCGCCACCGCATCCAGCAGCCCCGGCCCGACATAGCCGAGGAACGCCGGCTCATGCCCAGACCCACCACCAGTCACAACCCCAACCCGCCCCCGCACCTTCACCCCAGCCCGGCGCAGCACGCGCGAATGAGCGGTAGCCTGCAGGAGGGTAGGATACGCGGCCAGATACCCACGCAGGCTGCCCTCGACGACCTCATCCGGATGATCAATAACGCGATTCATGGCCGCCCTCCGCCACAAAGACGTCCCGCACGTATGAACGCTTGTCAACCGTGTGCGAAAACTGGGCAGTACCTCAGTCTGAATGTCGCCTCCTCCGGGAACGGGCCCTCGCCGGGCGGGCCGTAGGTGTAACCCAGCCCGGAAGCACTCGATTGATGATAGAAAGCTGCATTGCAGAAATCTCGCATGCAGGACCGCAAATCACCAGGCTCGCTAACAAGAGATTGGCTGGCAGCAATGTTGCCGGAAGCTTGTCGTCAGTGCGTAAAGACATTACAATGTTCACGTCTACACGGTGAGAACATATGCCCCTGAACATCCGCAGCGAAGTGGTCAACACGCTCGCCGAAACGCTAGCAGCCCGCAAGCACATCAACAAAACCGACGCCGTGAAACAAGCGCTGGAAAACGAGCTTCTCCGCATGGACCAGGCGCTACCCTTGCGAGAGCGGCTGCGTCCCTTGCAGGATCGGGTTATGGCACGGCCGGCTACCGGCTTGGAAGCGGACAAAGCCTTCTACGACGACCTGAGCGGGAGGGACTGATGTTTGTCGATGCCTCTGCCATCGTCGCCATCCTCACGCGCGAGGAAGATGCCGACGCATTAGCGGACGCGCTGGAGGCTGCCCGCTCGCCGATCACCTCGGGAATCGCCGTATTCGAAGCGACCCTGGGGGTCTGCCGCAAGCGGCATGCCAGCGTAGCCGAGGCTCAGGAGGACGTGTCTGCGTTTCTTGGCACAGCCGGCATCACTACTGTTTCGATTAGCGGCAAGGACGCGGAAATCGCGCTGGACGCCTTCTCCCGATATGGCAAGGGCCGGGGCCAACCGGCCCAACTCAACATGGGCGACTGTTTCGCCTACGCGGTGGCGAAGAACTATCAGACTACGCTTCTATACAAAGGCGAAGATTTCAACAAAACCGATATCCGGCCAGCAACCGAAGCGCGCGGGCTCTAGCCTACCAAGGCGCGCGGGGGTGGGCCGAGAGCGGTCGGTTCGCTCTGGGGAAGTAAACCTTAGGA
Organism: Acetobacteraceae bacterium; assembly: GCA_965246925.1. Classification (GTDB taxonomy): domain Bacteria; phylum Pseudomonadota; class Alphaproteobacteria; order Acetobacterales; family Acetobacteraceae; genus JANPPS01. The sequence goes on from OZ251994.1 coordinate 1,779,881, forward strand.
AGCGGACGTTAGCTGGCAGGGGGTATCCAACCGAAGTCGACTCGTCGTAGGTCTAGAAGCATCGGGTTCCAGTACGGTATCGTTCCTTCATGACCGCCCTACCAGAGCCGAAAACCGCCTACGACGTCATCCTTGAATGGTCCATAGATCGCCCTGATTGGCAACGCGACGCTTCAAGGAGGATCGTCCCTCATGTGGATCTCCCGGGTAGACCCAAGAGCCATTCAGCCCATTGCAAGGCACGCGTGCGGATTGACGGGCGCCCTGCTAGGCTTCGACCGGATAGTAGGGGTGGCGGCGAATGAGGCCGGACGAGATTCAGGAAGCCGTGCGGACAGCCAAGGTTTTCAAGATGTCCCTTGGCAAAGACGGTAACCTGGAGAAGGAGGCATTGAGAGACGGCGCCCTCATGTTTCAGAGTGAAAAAAGGTTCTACGACGCCGTGAAGATCGGGAATAGCGCAGCGATCATCCGAGCCGGTAAGCGCGTAATCAATGACAGATATAGGAACGGCGCGGCGCCCGATGTCGCAATCTAGATATGGTGCAGGACCATCGCAACGTTTGAGACCCTGCCAGCCAAGACGCTCATCCTGCACTGGGAACCGACAAGGATCGCTTGCGGTGGGGACTGACCAGTGGTGAACCCGTAACCCGGCGCGACCAGCCGAACGACTGGGGGCAGCCCGCCATCGTCTTTAAGCGACCCATGATCAACGGCTGGGTAGAGGATTCGGTCGGCGGCGTACCGATCAGCAACCTTCATCCGAAGGCGCGTGACCTGTCGATCAACCGCGCCACGCTGAACGAAGTCGTTACCAACACGGATTACTTCCGCGCGCTGATCCTCGACGATGACACGGCCGTTTGGGAGCGGGATCCGGAGTGGGCCGCAAAAGCCAGCGCAAGCGGCTGGAAGCCGAAAGACCGGGCCAGGATCTTGTTAGAGATTCAGAGAAAGCGGCGGACGCCGCTGGTGTTGGAAACAGCCGACTTCTTCGAGGCGGAGGCGAAACGTATGGCTGGAACGGCACTTCAGACCGCAGCCAACGCCAACGGGCAGACCGTGCTCCGCGTGGTGAAAGAGAAGGACTGCTCGCTGTCACGGGTACAACTCGAGGCGGAAATCCACCGCCTGCTTAAGGAGGCTGATTTTCGGTGCGCCCTGACCGGCTACCCTTTTCGGACCGGGAACACCAATCCGCACCTGTGTCCCAGCCTGGACCGGATCGACTCCGGAAAGCGTTACGAATACGGCAACTTGCAAGTGGTCACACGGGCGGCGAACTTCTACAAGTCAGCCAGTGACGCCGAAGACTGGCAGCTGAAGGCGAAGGCCATGCGTTTGATGGTCATCGCGACCCAGGAGGCCGGGAAGAAACTCGAACAGGCGAAGCAGGATGTCTGAGCATACACCGTTCTGCTAAAAAACCGCAGCCGATCGCCTCTCCTTACGGCAAGGACATCCTCCTCTACCATGTCGCCGAAGATTCGGCTGAGGAAGCCATTGTGGAGGCGCAGAGTGCCAATCGGCTGGTTTCCAATTCTCGGTCTCATGGGCCTCGAAGGCTTGTCTTGGATCCCAAAACTCAGAATACGAGCGAAGGAGTTGGCTTCTCGGCGTCCGCTTTGGAGAAATTGATCAGCGGCACTGAGCGTCCGAGATGAAGCGCGTAGCCGTCGACAGCCTCAATCAGCAAACGACTGCCTTCGGTATTGCCGCCTCAGGCATCAATCGCCCGAGATAAGCCATAAGCCAACGCTCAACCTAAGACACTACCGAACACCGTCGCGGTTTGATAACTTACCCCCGGGCAAAGGCAAGCCCGATCCCGGCGCGCAGGAGACACACCCCATGCCCATCGCAATCGGCTGTGACGAGGCAGCCTTTGAGCTGAAAGAAACCCTCAAGAAGGAACTCGTCACCCGCGGCATCGAAGTCGAGGATTTCGGCACGCATGACGCCAAGCCCGTGCTGTATCCGGACATCGCCTTCGCCGCCGCGCAGTCCATCGTGGACGGCCGCAACGACCGTGCAATCCTGCTCTGCGGCACCGGCATCGGCATGGCCATCAGCGCCAACAAGGTGCCCGGCATCCGCGCCGCCCAGTGCCATGACACCTACTCCGCCGAACGGGCGCGCAAGAGCAACGACGCCCAAATCATCACCATCGGCGCCCGCGTCGTCGGCCCGGAGCTGGCTAAATCGATCCTGCACGCCTGGCTCAATTCCGAGTTCGAGCCGGCCCGGTCCGGCCCCAAGGTCGAGCGCATCCGCCAATACGAGGAAGCATCGCGGAACCGCTAGGCGGAACTTAGCACGCCGCCGGATCGGTGATACAACGCCGCCAAGCCCGGGAGAGGCAGGAGGGATGATGCGGTACGTCGTATGGCTGGCTTTGGCGCTGATGCTACCCGGGGCCGCCGCCGCGCAGGCGCCCACCATGAAGATCACCCGCCAGCCCAGCATCATCTACATGCCGCAATACGTGATGGAGAGCCGGCACCTGGTGGAGGCGCACGCGCAGGCCCTGGGCGCCCCGCCGGTCGTGACCGAGTGGATCACCTTCGCCGGCGGCGGCTCCGCGACGGACGCCATGCTGGCCGGCGCCATCGACGTCGTGACCACCGGGCCCGGCAACATGCTGCTGCTATGGGACCGGACACGGGGCGGCGTGAAGGGGATCGCCGCCTCGTCCGCCATCCCGCTCGTGCTGATCTCAAGGGACGCGCGGCTGAAATCGCTTAAGGATTATTCGCAAACGGACAAGATCGCCGTGCCCACCGTCCGCGTCTCCACCCAGGCCGTCCTGCTGCAGATCGCCGCCGGGCAGATGTTCGGCGCGGAGAACTGGGCGCAGATGGACGGGAACGAGGTGCAGATGTCGCATCCGGACGCCGTCGTCGCGTTCGGCAATCCGCGGCATGAGGTGGCGAGCCATTTCTCCGCCGCGCCGTTCCTGTTCACCGAACTCCGCACCGTGCCCGGCGCCCATGTCGTCACCAGCGACCGGGACATCATGGGCGGGCCGCTCACCAACGCCGTATCCTTCGCCACCACCAAATGGGGCGACGCCAACCCCAAGCTGATCCAGGCGCTGAAGGACGCCACGATCGAGGCGGCGGCGTTCATCAAGGAGCATCCGCAGGAGGCGATCGAGATCTACCGCGCCGGCTCCGGGGACAAGACGCCGGCCGCCGACCTGCTCGACATGATGCACCAGCCCGGCATGGACGACTACCAGGCCAAGCCCGGCGGCACGTTCCGCATCGCCGAGCATATGGTCAAGATCGGCACGCTCAAGATGAAGCCGGCCGCCTGGACCGACTACTTCTTCCCCATCTCGCACGACCTCGGCGGCAGCTGATGCTGCTCGACGTCGCCGGGGTCACGCTCCGCTATAAGACCCCGGCATCGCTGGTCACGGCGACGCACCGGGTCAGCTTCCACGTCAATCAAGGGGACCGCTACGTGGTCCTGGGCCCGTCCGGCTGTGGCAAGAGCACGCTCTTGAAGGCCGTGGGCGGGTTCCTGCGCCCCGATGAGGGCACGATCCGCATCAAGGGCCGGGACGTGACCGGCCCCGGCGCGGACCGGATGATGGTGTTCCAGGAGTTCGATCAGCTGATGCCCTGGAAGACCGTGCGGGAAAACGTGATGTTCCCGCTACGCGCCGCCCGCCGTATGTCCCGGGCCGAGGCGGCGGAGCGGGCGCGCGGCTATATCGACAAGGTGGGCCTCACCAAATTCGCCGACAGCCTGCCGCATACCCTGTCCGGCGGCATGAAGCAGCGCGTGGCGATCGCCCGTGGCATGGCGATGGAGCCGGACATCCTGCTGATGGACGAACCCTTCGCCGCCCTCGACGCCCTGACCCGGCGCCGCATGCAGGACGAGCTGCTGCAGCTTTGGGCCGATACGCAGTTCACCGTGATGTTCGTCACCCACTCCATCGCCGAGGCCATCCGCATCGGCAACCGCATCCTCCTGCTATCGCCGCACCCCGGCCGGGTGCGGGCCGAGATCGACGACGTCGAGCATGTGAACGCCGAGGACGGCAGCGCCGCCAGGCTCGAAACCCGCATCCACGACCTGCTGTTCACCGAGCGGGGCGCCGAGCTGGAGGATGCCCATGCCTGACCCCTCCATCCAGATCTACGGCGCCGGCACGATGGACGCCGGCATGGGCCTGCCGGAGGCCGAGCGGCAGCTGTCACTCGGGGAGCGGCTCTGGAACGCCGGCTGGCTGCGGAAGACCGTGTTCCTGATCCTGTTGGGCTTGGTGTGGGAGGGTTACGCCCGGTTCCTCGACAACCCGCTGCTGTTCCCAACCTTGTCCGAAACGCTGGAGGCCGGGCGGGACGCGATCCTCTCGGGCGTATTGCCGGCCCGCGCCTGGACATCGCTCCGCGTACTGCTCATCGGCTACGGCCTCGGCATCCTGCTGGCCGCGATCCTGACCATCACCGCCATCAGCACGCGGATCGGCACGGACATCCTCGAGACGCTGACCGCCATGTTCAATCCGCTACCGGCCATCGCCCTCCTGCCGCTCGCCCTGATCTGGTTCGGGCTCGGCACCGGCAGCCTCGTGTTCGTGCTGATCCACTCGGTGCTCTGGGCGGTCGCGCTCAACACGCATGCCGGGTTCCTCGGCGTGTCGCAGACGCTCCGCATGGTGGGCCGCAACTACGAGCTGCGCGGACTGCGCTACGTCTGGCTGGTGCTGATCCCGGCCGCGTTCCCGTCGATCCTGACCGGCCTCAAGGTCGGCTGGGCCTTCGCCTGGCGCACGCTGATCGCGGCCGAGCTGGTGTTCGGCGTGTCCTCCGGCAAGGGCGGCCTCGGCTGGTTCATCTTCGAGAACCGCAACATCCTTGAAATCCCGTCCGTCTTTGCGGGGCTGCTGACGGTGATCCTGATCGGGCTCGCGGTCGAGAACCTGGTGTTCCGCACGATCGAGCAGCGGACGGTGCGGCGGTGGGGCGTGCAGGGGTAGGCCCCGCCATAGTTTCGCTGGACACCGCAGCCACCGCTGGTTCAGGTTCGTATGCAACGGGGGGAGCCAGAATTTGATCCAGCTGCGCGGCATCGACCACTGCACGATCCGCGTGCGTCCGCAGGACGTGGGCGCCATGGAGGCGTTTTATACGCGCGTGGTCGGACTGGTGCCTGGGAAGCGTCCCGATTTCAGCTTCCCCGGGCTCTGGCTGTATCTGGGCGATACCGCCGCCGTGCACATCGCCGGGGTGCTGCCCGCCGAGGACCCGCCACCGCCCAAGGGCGCGCCGGGCAGCACCGGGCAGTTCGACCATGTGTCGTTCCGGGCCGAAAACCGGGCTGCGACCGAGGCGCATCTGCACGATTGCGCCATTCCGTTCCAAGGCACGCCGGTGCCGGGCACCGATCTGTATCAGCTGTTCTTCTACGACCCGGCCGGCCTCAAGGTCGAGCTGACCTTCTATGACGAACCCCGCACCCGCACGACCAGCATGGAGACTGCCGATGCCGCCGAAGCCGCACGCTAACGCCCTGACCCGCCGCGCCGCCCTGCTGCTGCCGGCGTTGGCGATGCCATCCATCCTGCAGGCGCAGACCACCACCGCCAGCCTCCGCGGCAAGACCATCGTCGTGAACTGGCCCGAGCATCCGCACTACGACGTGGCGCGGAGCCTCATCCCGGACTTCACCGCCGCCACGGGCATCAAGGTCGAGCTGGACCGCATGCAGTATCTGCGCATGCACGACAAGCAAGTGCTGGAAATGGCCAAGAAGCAGGGTGACTACGACGTCGTCCCCTACGTGGTCATGTGGAAGACCGAATACGTCACCCGCAATTTTATCGAGCCGCTGGAGCCCTGGTTCGCCCGCACCGGCCTCGCCGACCCGGCGTACGACATGGCGGACCTCGTGACCCCCTATGCCGAGAATATCGGCCTGGTCGGCGGCCCCAAGGGCTATCTGCCCGGCCCCGGCGCCAAGCTGTTCGGCATCCCGTTCGGCGCCGAGACGAGCGTGCTCGCCTACCGGAAGGACATCCTGGACAAGCACGGCCTGACCCCGCCCGCCACCTATGACGAGCTGCTGGCCGCCTGCCACACCATCAAGGACAAGGAGCCCGGCATGGGCGGCCTCACCAGCCGCGGGCAGGCCGGGCACCAGGTCATGGCCGCCTGGCTGCTGCATTTCACCCCGTTCGACGGTGAGTTCTTCGATGCGAAGTGGCAGCCGCACGTGCAGGACGCGCCGGGCCTGCGCGCGGCCGAGATCATGAAGACCATCGTGGAGACCGGCCCCGCGGGCATCCCCGCCTTCGGCTTCGGCGAGATGCAGGCCGCGTTCCTGCAGGGTCAGGCGGCGATGTACCTGGACAGCATCTCGGTCTTCGGCCCGGTGCGGGACCCGAAGGCATCCCGGATCGATGGCAAAGTCGGCTACGCGATCCACCCCAAGGGCAACCGCTATTCCGGGGAGGCCGGGGGCTTCGGCATGGCCATCCCGCGCAACTCCGCCAACAAGGAGGCCGCGTTCGCGTTCATTCAGTGGATGACGTCCAAGGTGCAGGACAAGCGCATCGCGCTCGCCGGCGGCGTCGCCAGCCGCTGGTCCACGGTGGACGATGCCGAGGTGCGCGGGCGGTTCCCGGAATACGCCGTGCTGAAGGACGCGCTGAAGATCGCCAACCCGGATTGGCGCCCGATCATCCCGGAATGGGGTGAGATCAACGAGCAGGTGATGGGCGTCGCCATGTCCCGCGTCATCACCGGCGCGCTGTCCCCGCAACAGGCGCTGGACGAGGCGGCACCGAAGCTGCGCGCCATCATGGACCGGTCCGGCTACTACAAGGCCTGATGCGGTCCAGGCTGACACCATGGGGGTTCGTGGCCCCCGCCGCCGTGCTGATGTTCGTGGGGCTGGCGCTGCCGGTGATGGAGGCCGCGCGGATCTCGCTATACGAGTGGCGGCTGGGCGACGATGCCGGGGCGGCCTGGCGCGGCCTCGGCCTCTATGCGGCGGCGCTGCAGGATAACGCGATGCGGCAATCCCTGCTGGTGACGGCGGTGTTCTCCGTCCTGGTGGTGTCGGCGGAGCTGGTGCTGGGCGTGGCGCTCGCGTTGCTGCTCGAGCGTCCGGTCCGCGGCATGGCGGTGTTCCGCACCGCGTTCATGCTGCCGATGATGGTCGCGCCGATCTGCGTGGGGCTGATCTGGCGGTATCTGTTCGACACCAATTACGGGCCCATCAACGCCATGCTGGGCACGCACATTCCCTGGCTGGCGAGCGAGGGGACCGCGTTCGCCGCGCTGGTGGTGACCGATATCTGGCAGTGGACGCCGTTCGTGTTCATCATGGCGCTGGCCGGGCTGCAGGGGATCGACGGCTCCTTGTCGGAAGCCGCGAAGGTGGACGGCGCCGGCGGCTGGCGGCTGATCGCCTGGATCAAGCTGCCGCTACTGGCGCCGATCCTGATCGTGACCGTGCTGATGCGGCTGATCGACGCGGTCCGCGGGCTCGAGGTCGTGTACGTGCTGACGTTCGGCGGGCCGGGGCAGGCGACGGAGCTGTTCAGCCTGCATATCTACAAGGCGGCGTTCATCGGCCAGCGCCTGGGATACGCCTCCGTGCTGTCGGTCATCATGCTGCTGGTGGTGGGCGGGCTTTCACTGGCGCTGGTGCGGGTCACGGGCTCGATGGCGGAGGCGCGGGCGTGAGTGCTTCTGGCGTTATCGCGAGGCCGGTTGCCGCCACCCCCACCCCGGCCCTCTCGCGCCAGCGGGAGAGGGGGAGGCATATCGGCTGGTTGAGGCCGGTTCTGCTGATCCTCCTCGCTGTGCTGTGCCTCGCGCCGATCGCGGTCATGCTGTCGGTGTCGCTCAAGACCCCGGCGGACGTGCAGGCGCCGGGATTCACCTTCCTGGTCATGCCGACGCTAGAGAACTACCGCGAGGTGCTGGAGGAGGACCGGTTCGGCCGGTATCTGGGCAATAGCCTGGTGGTGGGGCTGGTCTCCACCGGGGTGACGCTGGGGTTCGGGACGCTGTGTGCTTACGGGCTCGCGCGGTTTCGCTTCCGGGGGCGCGGCACCATTGCGCTCTCGACGTTGCTGCTGCGCACCTTGCCGCCGGCGGTCTTGGCCGTGCCGGTCTATGTGCTGTGGTCCCGCGCCGGCATCGCCGATACGCTGGGCGGGCTCGTGCTGTCCTACGTGGCGCTCAACCTGCCCTTCACCATCTGGCTGCTGCACGGCTTCATCGCCCAGGTGCCGGCCGAGCTCGAGGAGGCGGCCGCCATCGATGGCTGCACCCCGTTCGACGCGTTCTGGCGCGTGGTGCTGCCGGTGCTGCGCCCCGGGCTTGCGGCGGCAGCCATCTTCACCTTCCGCATTGCCTGGAACGAGTTCATCCTGGCGCTCATCCTCACCAACCGCTTCACCCGCACGCTGCCGGTTGCGGCATCGTTGTATATCACCGACGTCGGCGTGCAGTGGGGTAAGCTGATGGCGGCCGGAACCCTGATCGCCTTGCCGCCGTTGATTTTTACCTTCTTCGCCGCCCGCCACATCATTGCCGGCATGACCGCCGGCGCCGTGAAAGGATAACGCCATGGACCGCGCCCAAGCCCTGCAGAACTGGGACCGCCACACCGCCGAGAGCAAGCCCTGCACGGACGCGGAGATGAACGCCCGCGTCGCCCGCTACGCCACGCTCCCGGCCAGCCCCCGCGCCTTCGCCGACACCGCCATCCCCGGGCATGAGCGCACGTTGCTGAGCGTGATCGGGCGGGGCGTGACGGAGGACCCCGACTTCAAGCCCGCCATCCCGTATGCGGACAATTTCCACGTGGACTATATCGAGGCCGGGCGCGGCAACGGCGCCGCCCTGCACGCGCATGAGACCGAGGAGGTGTTCGTCGCCATCACCGGGCGCTGGCGCATCACCTGGGGCGAACAGGGCGCGCAATCGGTGGAGCTCGCCCCCGGTGACGTCATCAGCGTGCCGCCGCACGTGATGCGGTCGTTCCAATCGCTCGATGAAGGCACGCACCGCCTGTTGTCCATCTTGGGCGGGCATGACCCGGGCCGGGTCAAGTGGGCCCGCTCCGTCGCCGAAGCCGGACGCGCCCGCGGCGTCGGCTTCGACGATTCCGGCAACGCCGTGCATTTCAGCTGAAGGCGGCATCAAAACCGCTGCGACAGCCCCGCCAAGACTGCCCGGCGCAACCCGTATTGCGGGTTGCCCACGCCCAGACCGCTGCCGTCCCGCAGCACGTAGCGGCGGTCGAGCAAGTTGATGACGTCGAGCCGCAGTTCCGACCCGCGCCCGTAGCCGCCCAGCACGGACGGGTCTAGCCGCTGCACAGCCGAAAGGTTCACGGTGTAATACCCGCCCAGCGCCCGCCCGTTCGGGATGTCCCCGCCGGTGCTGGAGCGCAACCCGCTGCCGGCCAGCATTTCGGTGGACACACGCAGCGGCGCCGGACCGTCCCGCATCAGCGTGTACGCCGCGCCTGCGGAGCCGGTGAACCGCTGGTCGTGATCCTGATGGATGAAGTGTTGGCCGATATAGTCGAGGTCCGCCGGGCTGAAGTTGAATTGGCTGCTGACGATCTGCCGCCCGATCGCGCGGGAGATCGTGAGGTTGCCGAATAGGCTGAGCGGCCCGTGATCGTAGGTGCCGGAAAACTCCAGCCCCGTCACGTCACCGCGTGCATAGTTGAACGCGGTCAAAAGGATGGGTGAGCCGAACTGCCCCTCATCGATCAGGTTGCGGGCGCGCTTGTAGAACGCGTCCACCCCGAGCGTGAGGCCCGGTAGCACCGCCTGCTGCACGCCGGCATCGAAGTAGTGCGACCGCTCCGCCTTCACCGCGCCGCTCTGCAGCACGGCCGGCTGGGCGGTGGTGCCGAGCACGCGGGACAGGGTCTCGTTGGCCACCAGCTCGAACGGCGGCGGGTTGAAATACCGCGCATACCCGGCGTGCAGCGCCGTTCCGTCCCATGGCTTGTACACGAGGTTCACGCGCGGGCTGAGCTGCGCCTCGTGCGTGTATTCGTCCACCACGTCGGCCCGCGCGCCATAGTTGAGCGTCAGTTGCGGCAGTATGCGCCATTCGTCTTGCAAATAGATGCCATAGAACCCGCCGGTGCGGGCGTTGTTATCGGCGATGGTCACGGGCTGATCGGTCGTCTGCGCCCCGGATGCGTCCACCGGCAGCACGGCGTTGCTCGCCCGGCTACCGGTCCGCTCGATCTGCGCCAGGAAGCCACCCCGCAGCGTGTGCGTATCCGACACGCGCCAGCTCGCATCCGTCTGCACCCCGGTGGAGGTGATCTGCCGCCGGGCCCTCTGCGCGTTGCCGTTATACAGCAGGTCACCCAGCGGGTCGGGCGAGTAGCGCAGCACGTTGTTGCGGGTAAACAACGACACCTGCGCGTCCAACGCCCCGGTATGCTTCTGCAGGCTCAGGATGCCGAACTGCTGGTACTCTCGCTGCCTCTGCCGCAGCACGGCGCTGTCGAAGCCCTGGAAACCATCGACCGTAAGGCCCAGCTGCGGCGTCAGGCCGCCCCGGGTCGGGATGCGGAAATCGCCGTATGACGCGCCGGTCATGAGGGTGAGCCGGGTCGTGTCGTCGATGATGCCGCTGACATAGGCGAAGCCGCGCGCCTGGTGGCTGGTGTCGTTGCGGGCGTTGAACCGGTTGGCCGGGTTCTCGATGCCGATATTCGTGTGCAGGTAATCGCCGGTCACGAAGTAGTCGACCGGCCCGGACCGCCCGCCAAACTCGAAGCTCGGCTGGATCACCCCCCGGCTGCCGCCATAGAGCGAGATGGTGTAGCCGGGGCTGTTGATCCCCGTCTTGGTCTGGATGTCCACCACGCCCGCCGTGCGGAAGCCATACTGGGCCGGCAGCGCGCCCGTCAGCAACGAGACGGAGTGGGTGAACCGCGCCTGCAGCGTGTTGGCGAACCCGGCCAGCCCCTCCGGCAACTGCACGCCGTTCAGCCGGTATTGCACGTTGCGGTGATCACCCCGGATGAACACGTTGCCGAACGCGTCCTGCACCACGCCCGGCGCCCGCAGCAGCACCTGGCTCAGCCCGGCATTGTCCCCCTGCGGCAAGACCTGGATCGCGTCCCGCCCGAACTCCGTCTTGGTGGCGCCCAAGCTCGGCTGGATACTCAGCCGCGCCTGGTCCAGCCGGCGGGCGACGACCTCGATGTCCGGCAGGACGAGCCCGTCCATGTCCGGGTCGAGCCGGACGGTCGCTGGGGCCGCTGGACGGGGGGTGGCGGATGGCGATTGCGGCCAGGCGGGCAGGGCCGCAATGATTGCCGAGACGGTTCCGAACAGGATGGCACGCTTCGGCGGCATAGAGGATCTCCTGACAGCGATGGCCCAGCTGACCGCCGCCAACCTTGTAATGTTATAACATTACTTTTCTGCCGTGAAAAGCCGGTCGCCGGGCCGGCCGCGCACACTGGACCGATGCCGCAGGATGACAGAAGCTCCGCGCCATGAACCACTCCGCCACCGACCCGCGTTCGCTCCGGCGGTTGGAGGATGCGCGCTTCCTGCTTGGGGCCGGGCTGTACACCGATGACCTGCATGCCGACGGAACGCTGCATGCGTTGTTCCTGCGGTCCCCCCACGCGCATGCTGAGCTGCTGGGGATCGAGCCGCCGGCCCTGCCCGGCGTTCATGTGTTTACCGCGGCGGACCTGCTGGCCGACGGCATCCGCCCGCTCCCGTGCGCCATGGCCCTGCCGCCAGAGGCCGGGCTGATCGTCCCGCCCCGCCACGCCCTCGCCACCAGGCGGGTGCGGCATGTGGGGGAGGCGGTGGCGCTGATCGTGGCCAGCAGCCTCGCCGCGGCGCGCGATGCGTCCGAGCAGACCGTGGCTCGTTACGCGGACCTGCCGTCCGTCACCGCGCTTTCGCGCGCGCTGGTGGACGGTGCGCCACAGGTGTGGGCGGAGGCGCCGGGCAACCTGGCCTTCCGCTATCGGCGCGGTGACCCGGCGGCCACTGCGGCGGCGTTCGCGGCGGCGGCGCACATCGTCGGCGTGACGCTCGAGAACAACCGGGTCGTGGCCGCACCGCTCGAGACCCGGGCGGCGACCGCCAGTAGCGAGGCCGGGGTTCTGCGCCTGCTGCTCAGCGGCCAAGACGTGCACGGCCTCCGGCGGGACCTCGCGCATTGCTTCGGACTGGAGCCTGGCGCCATCCATGTCGTCTGTCCGGACGTGGGCGGCGGGTTCGGCATGAAGAACGTGCTGCATCCCGAGCACGTGGCGCTGCTATGGGCCGCGCGCCGGCTGGGGTGTCCGATCCGGTGGGCCGCTGACCGGACGGAGGATTTCCTGTCCGCCGTGCACGGGCGCGGCAACCTTACGCAGGCCAGGCTCGCGCTGGACGCCGATGGCCGGTTCCTCGCACTCGATGTCGCGACCGTCGGCAGCCTGGGCGCTTACATCTCGGCGCTAGGGCCCGGCGCCCATACGGCGTCCCCGGCATCGGCGATGGGCGGCGTGTACGCCATCCCTCACGTCTTCATGGACGTGCGCGGCGCCTTTACGAATACGGTCCCGGTCGATGCCTACCGCGGCGCTGGCAAGCCGGAGGCGAATTATGTGATCGAGCGGCTGATCGACGCCGCCGCGCATCAGCTCGGGCGAGACCGCACCATGCTGCGGCAGGCCAACCTGATCCGCAACTTCCCGCACACCAGCGCGCTGGGCGTGACCCTGGATAGTGGAAATTTCGCGGGCAGCCTGGCCGCCGTGCTGGACGCGGCCGGGCCTGACTTCCCTCGGCGCCGCACCGCCGCCGCCGCGCGGGGGCGGTTGCTGGGCCAGGGCATCGCCTGCTTCCTGGAAACCTCCCGTGGTAAGCCCGGTGAGGATGGGGGCGTCCGCTTCCTCGCTGACGGCACGGTCGAGCTGTTGTCCGGCACGCAGTCGAACGGCCAGGGGCTCGAGACGAGCTTCGCCCAGATCGCCGCCAGCCGGCTCGGCCTTCCCCTTGCGGCGTGCCGGGTCGTGCAGGCCGACACGGCGCGGATCGCGTCCGGCGGCGGCCATGGCGGCGCGCGCTCCATGGCGATGGCGGGCACCGCGCTCGTGCTGGCGCTGGATGCGGCGCTGGCGCTGGCGCACGCCGAAGCCGCCCGCCTGCTGCAGGCCCCGCCCGCCGCGGTCCAGTTCGCCCTTGGTATGTTCCGGGCAGCCGATGCCAGCCTCGCACTGACGGACCTGGTCCGCATGCTGCCCCCGGGCACGCTGGATGCGGACGCCCACACTGCGAATGCGGAGTTCGTGTTCCCCGCCGGCGCGCATGTGGCCGAAGTCGAGATCGACCCCGAAACCGGCGCGGTGGCCCTGGTGCGCTACAGTGCGGTGGACGATTACGGCATCCTGGTCAATCCGCTGCTGACCGAGGGGCAGGTGCATGGCGGCCTGGCCCAGGGCATCGGCCAAGCCATGATGGAGGGCGTGCACTACGATTCCAGCGGGCAACTGCTGACGGCGTCGTTCCAGGATTACTGCATCCCCCGCGCCTCCGACCTGCCATCGTTCGACGTGCGGTTTCAGGAGCATCCGACGGCGCGCAACCCCCTGGGCGCCAAAGGGGCCGGGCAGGCCGGGGCGATCGGCGCGCCACCGGCCATCATGTCCGCCATCGCCGACGCGCTCGGCACCGCGCATTTCGACATGCCGGCCACGCCCGAGCGGGTTTGGCGCGCCTGCCGGGAGCGGGGCCTGTGAGCCCGGACTCCTATGACGTGGTCATCATCGGCGGCGGCGTGATCGGCAGCTCGATCGCCTATCATCTGTCGGCCGATCCAGGCTTCACGGGCCGTGTTGCCGTGATCGAGCGGGATCCGGCCTACACGGCCTCCTCCTCCTCGCTATCCACCAGCGCCATCCGCCAGCAGTTCGCCACACCGCCCAACATCGCCATGTCCGCCTACAGCATCGCGTTCCTGCGCCGGGCGCCGGAGCTGCTGGAGGTGAAAGGCGACCGCCCCGGCATCGGGCTGCGCGAGCCCGGCTACCTTATCCTGGGCGCCCCGGAGCACGTGCCGGCCTTCCAGGCCCGCAACGCCGTCCAACGCGCCTGCGGCACCGGCACGGAGCTGCTGACCCCCGGCGAGGCACACCGGCGGCATCCGTGGCTGCACGTGGACGACCTCGGCATCGCCAGCTACGGCCCGGACGGCGAGGGCTGGTTCGATGGCCCGGCGCTGCTGCAGGCGTTCCGGCGAAAGGCGCGGGCGCAGGGGGTGGAGTATGTCGCGGCCACCGTCACCGGCCTCGAAATGGCCGGCTGCTGGGTCGGTGCGGTGCTGCTGGACGGCCGCCGCATCACCTGCGGCACGGTGGTCGACGCCGCCGGGCCCTGGAGCGCCGCGGTCGGCCGGATGGCGGGCCTCGATATCCCGGTCGTCCCGTTGAAGCGCTGCGTGTTCGTGTTCGACAGCCCCGCTAAGCTGCCGCACGCACCGTTCATCTTCGACACCTCCGGCTTCATCTTCCGGCCGGAGGGGCATCTATATCTATGCGGCACCACGCCGGCGGCCGAGAACGCACACGACGATTTCGGCCTAGAGGTGGAGCACGCTTTGTTCGGCGACGTGATCTGGCCTGCCCTCGCGCACCGCATCCCCGGCTTCGAGCGGCTGCGCCTATTGCGCTCGTGGGCCGGCCTATACGAGCACAATCTGTTCGATCACAGCGCCATCCTCGGCCCGCACCCGGACGTGCCCAACTTCGTGCTGGCCTGCGGCTTCAGCGGCCACGGCATGATGCACTCCCCTGCGGCCGGCGCCGCGGTGAGCGAGCTGATTGCGTATGGCGCGGCGCGGTCGGTGGACATAGCGCCATTCGCCTTCGGCCGCATCGCTGCCGGCCTGCCGATCCAGGAGCATGTGTATTGAACCCGGCTGCCCCGGGCTCGGCGTACGATCGTGATCGAGCATGCAATGACGATCTATGGCGTGGTGGTTTTGTCTAGCCACTGAAGGATGACGTCTGCCACTTGCAGGTTGTTCCGGTCCTGCATGAACATGTGCGAGTTGCCGGCGATGCCCATCTCCGGCAGCACGACCAGGCTCGCCCGCACCCCCGCCGCCTGCGCCGCGGTCACGAACGCGCGGCAGCCCGCCAGGCGAGGCGCCCACCAGGGGGAATCCGCAACGAAATCGCCGAACATCACCAGGACCGGGATGGCTTTGTAGGGTGCCATGTCCGCGGTCGCCGCCGGGCAGGCGCCGGGTTCGAGGGCCACGATCCCCGCCACGCCCTCTTGGCTCATCACCGCCGCCTGGAACGGGTAGATGCCCGATTGCGAGTGGCTGATCAGCACCGTCCCGGCCAGCCGCTTCGCCAGCAGCGATAGCCCGGTGACCGTGGGGTTCGGCGTCGGCAGCGCCGCGGCGGAGTCGGCCACCATCTGCTTCCAGAACTCGCCCTGCGCCTCCAGCGGGAACTGCAGGCCGGGATTCACCCGCGGATAGACCGGGCCGAAGCGGAAGATCGGCCACGCCCCCTCATGCCCGGCGGAGAACACGACCGGCAGCTTATCCACCGGCATGCCCCCCTGTTTCACCGCATTGATGGCCGAATACTCTCCGGCGGAGCGGCCGCGCCACGCCTGATCCACCACATACGTCGCATACCCCTTCCGCACGAAATACTCGTCCCAGCCCATCCGCCCGTCCGGCGTCGTCTCCCACGTGGCGCCCGTAAGGCAGCAGCCGTGGATGAGCGTCAGCGACGGGCCCCGCGCCGGGCCGGCGGGCACCTGGTAGTGCACGTAGATCTGGTCCACCGTGACCGTCCCCTTGGGCGCGAACGCCGGCAGGGTGCTCAGCGTATCCGACGCCACCTCCCGCCCGCCCATGAAGAAGCTGCCCTGGCGCTGGATGCTGAACGGCGCCTCTTCTGCCACCGCCACCCCAGCCAGCAGGGTGCAAACGGCGGCGAGCAAACTGGTGGGGCGCATGGGTCCTCCGGTATTGTTCTGTTGCGGCAAGGCTACTATCGGAGCAGCCGTAGAACAATCCCTCGATGGAGACGCCGCCATGCCGACCCGCCGCCACCTGCTGGCCGCCACCCTCGCCGCCTCCGTGCCCGGCGCCGCCCGCGCCGACGGCCCGCCCACTATCCGCGTGGCGCGCATCCAGGGCGTGAACTTCCTGCCGATGCAGGTCATGCAGCGCCGGAAGCTGGTCGAGAAGCATGCGGCCAAGCTCGGCATCCCGGAAGGCGTGGCCGAGTGGTCGGACTTCCCCGGCGGCGGCAACGCGACCGACGCCATGCTGTCCGGCAGCATCGACGTGGTGGCCGCCGGGCCCGGCAACCTGCTGCTGCTGTGGGACCGCACCAAGGGCGGCGTGAAAGGCATCGTCTCCAACTCCGCGCTCCCCGCCGTGCTAGTGACGCGGGACGAGCGGCTGAAGCGCATCACCGATTACGGCCCCACGGACCGCATCGCCGTGCCCACCGTCCTGGTCTCCACCCCCGCGATCCTGATCCAGATGGCGTGCGAGCAGGCGTATGGGCCCGAGAACTGGAAGCGGCTCGACCCCAATACCGTCCAGATGGGCCACCCGGACGCCCTCATCGCCTTGAAGAACGCCGGGCACGAGGTGCGCAGCCATTTCGGCTCCCCCCCGTTCATCGGCCGCGAACTGCGCGAGGTGCCCGGCGCCCATGCGGTGACCGACGCCGCCGAAATCCTCGGCTCCCCCCTCTGCACCGCCGTGCTGTTCGGCCCCACCAAATACGCCGCCCGCCAGCCCGGCATGATCCAGGCCCTGATCGACGCCTCGGCCGAGGCCGTGGCCAGCGTCCAGGACGATCCCGCCGCCGCCGCCCGCGACTACCTCGAGATCACCCGCGACCGTATGCCGGAAGCGGAGCTCACCGACCTCTTGCGCCAGCCCGGCATGGTGTTCTCGACCAAGCCGGAGGGCACGCTGAAATTCGCGTCCTTCCTGCACCGCACCGGCACGCTGAAGACCAAGCCCGAGATCTGGACAGACTACTTCCTGCCGCAATCGGCCGGCCTCGGCGGCAATTAGCCGCGGTTGCTTTGTACGGACCCGATGTTAAGCTGAGGTCAAGGCCGCCAAAGAGCGGGTCCGTCAGGGGGTCGTCCATGCCCAACATCACCCGTCGCCTGGTCATGGCCAGCGCGCTCTGCACCCCCGCGCTGCCCGGCCGCGCCCGTGCTGCGGCGACACTCAAGATCTCGACCTCATTGCCCAACGACCCGGAGTTCTCCGTCGGGCGCATGTGGTACGACCTTTTCCTGCCCCGGCTCAAGGCCGCGACGGACGGGCAGGTCGCGACGCAGTTCTTCCCCGACAACCAGCTCGGCCAAGAAGCCGACGTCGTAAACCAGGTAAAGGCCGGCGTCGTCGACATGATGCTGGCCGGCACCCCGATCTGGAGCAATATCGCGCCCGAGTTCGGCGTGTTCGATTTGGGCTACGTGTTCAGCGACTATGACCACATGCGCCGGGCCGCGCAGTCTCCGGCCGGTATCGCGCTGCTGCAATCGCTGACGCAGAAGGCCAACACGCACCTACCCTCGCTCGGCCGCAATCTGGGCGCCCGCAACTTCCTGACCAAGTTCGCCTTCACCGACCCATCCGGCCTGGCCGGGCGCAAGATCCGCTCCCTGCCGTCCCCGGTGGTGACGGAGACCGTGCGGCTGATGGGCGCATCGGCCACGCCCATGGCGTTCGGTGAAATCTACACCGGGCTGCAGGCCGGCGTGATCGATGGCCTGGAGCATGACGCGCCGACCATCCTATCGGCCAAGTTCTACGAGACGGCCAAGAACCTCACGCTGACCCGGCACATCCACAACCCCTTCGCCGCCTTCGTCAGCGACCGCACG
Source organism: Acetobacteraceae bacterium (assembly GCA_965246925.1). GTDB lineage: Bacteria > Pseudomonadota > Alphaproteobacteria > Acetobacterales > Acetobacteraceae > JANPPS01. The sequence goes on from OZ251994.1 coordinate 1,797,792, forward strand.
CTGCAGCGCCTGGCGCCCAATCTGCGGGACGGCCTGTTGCAGGCGATCGCCGAGACCACGGACGAGCAGTTCCGCCGCGCCTCGCAGATCGAGGCGGACGCGATGGAGGCGCTGAAGGCCAAGGGGGTCACGATCGCCACCTGCGACCGCGAGCCGTTCCGCGAGCGGGTGCGCCCGATGTGGGAGCGGTTCGCCGAGAAGACCCCGGGCGCCCGTCCGATGCTGGACGCCATCGTAGCGGCGGGCAAGGCCTGACCGTTGGCGGCGTCCGCCCTCGTTCAAGCCAGGGGCGGGCTATGGCGGCGGTCGGTCGGCACGCTGCAGATTGCGGTCGAGGTCACGTCTGCCGTGCTGCTCGCGGCGGACCTGGCGGTCGTCATGTATTCCGTCGTGGCGCGCTATTTCTTCAGCGCCGCGCCGGTCTGGGCGGACGACGTAGCGCGGATGCTGCTGCTGGCCATCAGCTTCCTGGGCGCCGCGGCGGCGCTGGCCCGGGGTGAGAACGCGGGTGTCGTGTTCTTTGTCGAGAAACTCAGCATGCGGGCGCAGCGCCGGGCGGCGGCGGCGGTGGCGCTGGCCGTGCTGCTGGTCGCGGTGTCGCTGGCCTGGAACGGCGCCGCGCTACTGCAGGATACCGCCGGCCAGACCGTCGGCTCCGGCTTGCCGCAGGAGGCGTTCGTCGTCCCGCTATGCTTGGCCGCGTCCGCGATGGCGGTGTTCGCCCTCGATGGCTTGCGCCATCACAGCCCGGGCGACGTGCTGGCGGCGCTGGCCGCGTTCGCCGCCCTGGCCGGCGCCTGGTGGGTAGGGACGGCGTTCTTCCCGGACGAGCCACCCGTGCAGCTCGCCATGGGAATCGTATTCGTGCTGGGCCTGCTGGCCGGGGTGCCGATCGCCTTCGTGCTGGCGCTCTCGGCCCTGGTGTTCATCTGGACCGGCGACGCATTGCCCGGCGAGTTCTTCGCCCAGCAGGTCGCGCGCGGGATCGATAACTTCGTCCTGCTGTCGATCCCGTTCTTCATCCTGGTCGGCTACCTGATGGAGGCGAACGGCATGTCCGTCCGGCTCATCGCGTTGCTGCAGCGCCTGGTCGGGCGGGTGCGCGGCGGGCTCGACGTGGTCATGGTGCTGAGCATGGTCGTGTTCTCCGGCATCTCGGGCTCCAAGATGGCGGACGTGGCGGCGGTCGGCTCCGTCCTCGTGCCGGCCGCCCGGCGGTCAGGCCAGAAACCCGGGGACGCCGTGGCGCTGCTGGCCGCGTCGGCGGTGATGGCCGAGACGATCCCGCCCTGCGTGAACCTGATCATCTTAGGCTTCGTCGCCAACATCTCGATCGGCGGCCTGTTCATGGCGGGCCTCGTGCCCGCGGCGCTGATGGCGGCGGCGCTGATCGGCATGGTAATCCTGCTAGGCAGGCCCGGCGGCAGGGCCGCTCCAGTGCTGGCTCCATCGCTGGCGCCGGCCGAGGGCGGCATGGTCCTGAGCGGCGTGGCGGCCGCCGGCCTGATCGTCCTGATCTTCGGCGGCTACCGGTCCGGCTTCGCCACCGCGACCGAGATCTCGGCGTTCGCCAACGTATACGCGCTGCTGATCGGCGGGATCGCGTTCCGGGAGACGTCGTGGCGCAATGTCGGGCCCGTCATGCGGCATGCGGCCGCGCGGTCGGGCATGATCCTGTTCATTGTCGCCATGGCGCAGGCGCTGGCCTACGTGCTGACGTTGCAGCAAATCCCGCATGCCATCGCGGCGGTGATGGTCACGCTCGCCTCGGCGCACGGGGCGTGGCTGTTCATGCTGGTGTCGATCGCCATCCTGGTCATCATGGGGTCGGTGCTGGAGGGGGCGGCGGCGCTGATCATCTTCGGCCCGCTCCTGATGCCCGTGGCACGGCAGCTGGGGATCGACCCGCTGCATTACGGGATCGTGCTGGTGATCGCCATGGGCGTGGGCCTGTTTGCGCCGCCGCTCGGGCTCGGGCTGTACGCATCTTGCCTCGTGGGCGGCGTACGGCTCGAGGAGACGGTGGTGCCGATCCTGAAATACCTCGGCCTCTTGCTGGCCTGCCTCGTGCTGATCGCGCTCGTGCCGGGCCTCTCCACGTTTGTGCCGCGCCATACGGGATACTGACATGACGGACATCACCCCTGACCACCTGGCCCGGCTGGCACGCTGCTCCAGCGGCTCGCTGACCACGGAGCTATACCGGCTCGGTTTCCGGCAATGCGTGCTGGTGGGGCTCCGCCCACTCAACCCGGGCCTCCCGCCCTTTGCCGGCGAAGCGTTCACGCTCCGCATGATCCCGGCGCGGGAGGACAAGGATGTCTATGCGACGCTCACGACGGAGCCGAGCCAGGACAACCTGCAATGGGTGGCGGCCGAGACGATCGGGCCGCACCAAGTGCTGGTAATCGATAGCCGGCAGGACCCGCGCGGGGCGAGCGCGGGAAACATCTTGATGACCCGGATGCAGATCCGCGGCGCGGTGGGCGTTGTCACGGACGGCGCGTTCCGGGACGGGGCGGAGATCGCCGCCATGACCATTCCTGCCTATTCCCGGGCCGTCGTCGCCACGACGCGGCTGTGTTACCACCGCGTGGCGGACCTCAACGTGCCGATCGCCTGCGCGGATGTCGCGGTCTATCCGGGGGACATCGTGCACGGCGACGCCGACGGCGTGACCGTCATCCCGCGGGAGGTGGCGGTGGGCGTCCTGGAAGCGTGCGAGCGGCGGGATGCGCTCGAGGCCTATCTGGCAGCGCGGATCGCCGCCGGGGAGGCGCTATGGGGCGTCTATCCACCCAATGATGCAACCCGCGCCGACTTCGCCGCCTGGACCGCGGCCGGCGCGCGGCCCGAAGACGTCACCCGCATCCGGGCCGGGGCATGATGGACTGGCGGGCGGCCCGCATCCGCGCCTATTTCGACGCTTGCAACCGGGCCGACCGCGCCGCCCTGATCGGCCACTTCACCCCGGACGCCGTGCATTATTTCCCCCCGGGCCTCCCCGGCGCGCCCTGGCGCGGCGCGGCTGATATCGCGGATGGCTGGGTCTGGTGCGTGAACACCCTCGGCAGCCAGTGGACGATCGAGCGGATTATGCTGGCCGAGGGCGGAGCACCTGAGGCGGTGATCGAGTGGACGCACTGGAAAACCCGCAACGGCACCGCGCTTCGCGGGGACGAGTGGTATCGCTTCGACCCGGCGACCCAGCTGATCTCGGAAATCCGAGCCTACTACGCCTCCCCGGCCAATGCCGAACGTCCGGTGAACGAGCTGCTAGGGTTCGACTATGCCGGGCGGGGATATCACGCGGGGCCGTGATGCCGGGCCGTTATGCCCAGCCGTTATGGCGGAGAGGGTGGGATTCTCCGACAATTCGACCACAACCTGTTGTAGTCAGTCGAATTTTCAGGCACTAAATGCAGCGTTTCGGCATGTGACGCACGGACGTGTAGCACATACCATCCGGGCGTCAACACGGTAGGCGCGCCAGCCACCCGTATCTGCTATTCATCCGCGCGACCAACGATCACGAGCGGAGTAGCATGGTGAAAAAATGGACAGCATGGGGACCGGGACCGGGTCGATTTTCGATTGCGATAACAGTTGAACAAGACGATGACGGAACAATCTCCATTATCTCGTTCGCCCTGTTCGATGGTACCGAGATGCTCGGACACTTCGCCTCCCTAGAAGAAGCACAAGCCGAGGGAGAGCGTGTGCTCGCATCCGAGGCAGTGGCAAGCCGTGGAGTAACTCGCTAATGAAGAGAGAAATTTTGACCGTTGGCCTCGGAACGAAGCCCAATGGCTAATGACGCACATAACGGAACATGCGGACATTGCGGTGGATCGGTTCGCCTCGGATTTAATACATGCTCTGCATGTGGCGCGATGTGGAAGCGGCCACAAGTCGGCGGCGTTGGCGTCATACCCCAAATCATAGGCATACTTTGCGTTCTAGTCGCACTTCCAGGTATTGTGCTCGGCTTCTCATTTGCTCCGAGAATAGTGGCCGTCGGTGCCATTATATTGCTGATATTCGGGTTTGGTATGATACGACTGGCATTGAGAATGTCGCCTTTCAAATGGTGGCGAACCACGTAACCGGAAATTACTACGAGCACCACTTGAGCACTCCGACAGGCCGATTTCCTTGACGTTGGCCGGACGGTCGGTGGACACTCACTGCGATGCGGATCATAGCCCTGCAAGGCTCCCCGCATCGCAACTAGAGTGCAACCCGATGATGCGGTATCCTCCTACCACACGCAAGGGCTGCCGGTCGTCACTTAGGTGATCGCCGGGCTTCTCGGAAACACCCTTTCCGAGCAGCCCACACCCGATACCTCCAAAGTTGACAATGTTGTCACGGCGGACCGCCTGGCGGCGCTGGCCCCGCTTCACCGCCGGGCCGCCCTGAGGCAGGCCCAGGCCGACGCCGGGCTGTCCGGCGCCCTTCCCACGCTGGATGACCTAAGGACGGCGGAGTGCCCGCCCGACGAGGTTCGGCGCGTTATCAGCGTGAGCTACGACATGGGACCGACCCGCGCCGACGTAGCGCGGGAGACCGCCCGGATCGAGGCGGACCTGAACTGGCGTGCGGCATTGCCGCACATGCCGAGACGGGACATGGAAAGCCGCGCCAGGCGGCTGGCAGAGGAGCGGCTTGAGGCCGGGCGGCGGCCTGGCGTGCAGGAGCGGCACGAGGTGCTGAATGCAGGCGAGGTGGCCGCCGGGCGGGCACTGGCCGTGTTGCACGCGCCCATCCTCACCGCGCTGGCGAGCATCCTGGACGGCCTGGACAGGCACGTGCGGGGCGTCGGGCTAGCGGCGGCCGACGAGGACCAGGTGTGGGCACTGGCGGACGAGCAGGCCGCACAGGCGCACGCGGCATGGCGCTGGCGTGCCGACCTGGCGCACCGCGCCGGAAGGCCGGTCCCGGTCTTGACCACGCACGACCGGCGCAGGCAGGACCCGGCATGGCAGCGGCGCAGGCTGCGCCGGACGGCCGGGCTGGCGCGGCAGCACATCGCCGCGGCATTGGGCACGGTCGGGCGCCGGGCCGCCCCGTACGCAGACGATTACAGCCTGACATGCCGCCGGGACCGCGACGCGGCAAACGAGTCCCACGCCGCGGCGCACGTGTGGGTCTCGCCGTCCGGCGACCGGGTGTCCATGACCGACATACGCGCTGCGGGCGAGGCGGGGAGGCTACATCGGATCGGGCCATGACCAGGGGCATGGACGAACTCGCGGAGCGCGAGGGACTGACACCGATCATGGTGACGCTGACTCTGCCGCCCGAGTGGCACCCGGCCCCGGCGGTCGGGCGGCGAAGCTGGACGATAGACCGCAGCCCACAGGCGACGGATGACGCACTGCGGGCATTGTGGAAGCTGTTCGGGTCGAGGCTCGCGAAGGGCATGATCGACCCTCTTGGCCTGAGGGTCTGGGAGCCGCATCGCGACGGGTGCCCGCACGCGCACGCCCTGCTGTATGTGAGGGACGACCAGATTGCGGAGGTGGACCGCCACCTCCGCGCCGTGTGCCCGGACACGGTGCCCGGCCGTCGCGTGGCCTCCGACCTGACCGTCGTGGACCGCACGCGCGCGCGCGGTTCGACCTACCTGACCTCCTACCTCACGAATGCGCTTTACGCCGGGGGCGGGTGCGAGGATTCCGATCGTATGAGGGCGACGGCGGGCGAGCGGGGCTGGAGGCGGTACGGTTTCCTGGGCGTGCACGGCGTGCAGAAGGTTTGGCAGCGGGTGCTGACGGCAACCGACGCCGAGGTTGCCGCCGCCCCGGCGCGCATGAGGGAGGCGCACGCCGCGTTGAAAGCGGGTCGGTGGGCGGATGCGCTGGAAGCGATGGGGGCACGCCGACGCCGCGGCGCAGGCCGCCTCCGTTTGGGGTACGAGACAGAGACGGTGGACCAGGAGACGGGAGAAATCCTCCCGCTGGTGGACCGCTACGGCACACCGTGCCGACGAGCGGCATGGCTGACCGACACGGAGGTGCCCGCCTGGCGGCTGCCCCTCGGTCGTGGGGGTACCATCGAACGTGTCAGCGGCACCCAAAAGGTGAAGAACTTCAAGGGGGTTGGAGTTAGCGAAAGCTTTCCAAGGGGGTTGGAGTTAGCGAAAGCTTTCCAAGAAGCGAAGATTCCACGGACGCCAACGACTGCGACGACAACGAACTTTGTTGCACGTTGTCAACAAAGAGGGTTTTCCTGGCGTGGACAGGCCCGCCGGACCCTGCCGAGTTGACCGTCCACCCCATGGCAGCCTGAAGATCACGGCCCCCTGATAGCCGACGGGAGACCCGCGTCCGGTAGGGCGACCTAGGGGCGCTTCGCGCTACCGTAGGTGGGGGGGCGATGCCCCCCCCAAACCCCCTGGGGGTCGCTACGCGCTCACCGGGTAGGGGGACCTAATCAGCTTCGCCGGCCTGGACCACCGGGTCGCCTGGCGGGTCAGGACGACAACCACACCAGGGCGGCCACGAGGGCGGGGAGGATGCCAGCGGCAGCGGGTGTCGACATGGCAACGGCGGCCCAGCGGCCAACCAGCCCCGTCGCCCCGACCAGGGGACCGCCCGCCCGTGCCTCGAAGACGTCCCTGGTGAGGCTGCCCAAGGAAACATGCACGCACGCGATTGATCCGACGCATGGGCCAGCGCAGCAGGCGGCAGGATGCCATCCCTCAAAGCGAACACACGTCTACGCCTCACCGCGATGCCCGCGGCCCAAGTCAGCGTGTGGCCAGACCCCCTTCGTTCATCTGCGTAATAATCTCCTGCCATCGCATACACGCTGCTTCGTCAGTGGTCTTGAACCGCCACTCTGGCTTATCGATGTCTTGCACTGTAACGAAAAATCCACTGCTTTTGATCTGTGCTCCAGCGGCTTGGATGTTGCGCCGATTCACCGCTAAATTAGTTGCTAAGTCTGATAGGCCAACCGTAAAGACTTCATTCAGACCTGCAATCGACCAAGACCAAGACCGTATCTTATACCATGGCAATTCTGCTGCAATGCCATCATCGACAATGTATAGACGTCCGTCACTGTAGGCGATGCCTGTACAGGTATGTTTATTTTCTTTCGTTAAGGTGATGCCAACATCAATATACTTTGGCTCCTTCCCGATAAAGCTTGCAAAACGCTTTCTGTAGTCTAATTGCAACTGTCTCTCATATCTTTTTAGCTTTCCAGGGGTTGTAAACATGCCTAGTAAGAATATGAATACAAGGCCGATGACAAGACTTATTACACCCGTGGCAATCCCCATAGTCCAGTTGATACTCTGTCCGTTTTTGCTGTTAATAATACATCCAAATACATACATTATCGCACTAAGCGTAAGTACTGTCCAAAATCCAGTATAAGTGGACTTTGCAGAATTGAGGGTCACAATTCTCTCTTGCCGTATTTCATTTGAACCTGCCGCGCCCGGAACTGCATTCTCTTGTATCATTTATTGGAACCTTGTGACGACAACATCGAAATGATCAGCTTGCTGAACTTGTGAGGGCGCAGAGGGCGAGCAGCCCGGAGGGCCAGCGCGCCTGATCCCTCTGTTAGGAAAATTGGGAACTCCCCCAGGAGTCCAACGCGGCGGCGGCGGCATTGATTGCGTCCGACTTAGACAACGCAGTACCGGAGCATCCCGGTCGCCCCAGGTGCGGTCGCACCAGCCAGTCCCACCGCTTGTCCGACCGCAGCCAGACGGTCGCGACGGCACCCGCGGTTTCCGAAAGCGAGTAGGTGGTCTCGTATGTAAGAGGCCATAGCTTCTGGCCGTCATGGGCTAGTTCCCATGTGTAGTCAGTGCTTGTAGCCACCATTCCAGTCCTCCTACCGGAACTGTTACCACGGAATTCAGCCCTGCGGAACGACTCGAAGCTCCAGCGGATCACAAACGCTACCAAACGAGAGCAGCCGCCGGGGCAGGCAAGAGACCAGCGGTAGCGGGTGCCGACACGGTGACGGCTACCCAGCGGCCGACCAGCCCGGCCGGGCCGACACGGGAACGAACCGCCCGACCCCGGGCCACATCCCGGGCCAGGGCGCCCGAGTGAACGTACGCGCACACGCGATCCACGCGGCGCAGGGGCCAGCCCAGCAGCGCGGCGGGGCGCCATCCCTCATCGTGGGCGCTCGCCCATGCCTCATACAGGCGGGCGCGCCTCTCGACGGCGGATGCCAGGTATTCACCGGGTCGCGCATCGCCGCGGGCGGCGGCACAGTCCACCGCCGCAACGTCGGCGGCCGACAGGCAGGTGTGCTCGACCTCGTGCCACACCTCGTGGTGGACGGTTGCCAGCACGGCAGGGAGCCGGGCGGCGGACGTGCATAAGATCACACGGTCGCCCCAGCACGCGCGGCCGTGGTGCTCGTACTCGGTGCGCCCGTCCGGCTGGTGGCGCACGGTGGGGCGGCAGTCGTAGTCCGCTACGTCCGCCGTGGCGGCGACCGACCACAGGCGCGGCCCGACGTAGACCCGCGCCCACAGGGCGCACCGGGTCACCACGGCCGCCACCGCCGCCAGGGCTTCGGGGGCGTGCGGCACGACGCCCGGCTCGTACCACGACACTCCATCAACGCACTCGGGCAGACGGGACCGCACGGTGCCGTGCACGATCCGGCCGCGGTGGATCAGATGCACGGCGTCATCCATCACGGCACACCCGGCCCCGGCGGCGGGGGAGGCGCGGCGGGTGGCGGGGGCGTGCCGTCGTCAGCCGGCGGCGGCCAAATCCCGCGGGGCAGCCCCGGCTCGGGTTGCCACAGCGGGAGGGGCACCGCCACGCATACGGCGGCACCTACGGCGTCCATCTCCCGCAGCACGCCCTCGCGCGCCGCGTCGGACGTGTCCAGGCGATCCAGCCACTCCCCTACCTGCGCGAGGGAGGCCGCGTTTACAGCGGCGACGTGCATGGGGTGCGGGCCGAGCTCGGCAGGCGACCGACACGGCACGAGCAGGCCGCCGACATAGGCGCGCGCACCGACCGTGCCCCAACGGGGCGGCCAGGGGCCGCGGCCCGCCTTGGCGGCGGCATACCCGCGGATGGGCGCGGCGGCGTGCCTGGCGCGGGCGGCCAACATGATCCCGATCCCCTCCCCGATGGCGCCGGCCACGTCCGGCACGGAGGCGAGGAGGTAGAGCAAGCATGCCATCTCGGGGCCGCCCATCAAGTCCGCGATCACCTCCCGGACAGCGGCATCAGCGGACGGACCGCCAACCGGCACGGGCGCCGGCAGGCGCAGGCGGCGGGCACGGACCCAGCGCCGGGCCTGCCCGGCAGCCCAGAAGCGGACCTCCCGCAGCACGTGCGAGGCAAGAGGCGCGCCGGGCGGCAGGCTGCGTGCCCGGCGGATTGCCGCGGCCAGGGCGTCATCGGAGGCCTGGCCGATCCAGTCGGGGTCGTCAGTCACCGGACACCTCCCTAGCGGCATTTTCAGCCGCGGTGAGCGCCGCAAGGTGATCGACCAGTGGGCCATGCAACGCGAGGGTCATCGACCACGCCGAGCCGTTCCCCGGGTCGCGGATGGCCGCCGACACGTGCAGCCCGATATCCATCCAGGGCGCGAGACGGCGCGCCCATGGTCGCGGGAGATGGCCGAGCCGGACCCCGTTCTTCCACCAGACCTCGATAGCCCGACGATCGTGGGCGTTGTCCGGCTGCCGGACGAGGGATACCCGGTCACCCTCCGCAGGCACGGCGCGTCCGCCTAGGCCATCGTCGCGCCAGTAGTCGTAAAACTGCAACCCCGCGACCGGGCACAGGACAACAAGGCCACACGCCCCTGTCACGACACCTCTCCGACTGCCGTGACCGGGATCGCCCAGGCCGATCCGGCCAAGGCAGCGCGATCAGTGTCCCGGCTGACATACCCCGCGAGGTAGCGCCGGGCCGACTCCCTGACCCGCTCGTCCTGGGCGGCCCACGTGTCCAGGGCACGCCCCAGGACGCACAGCCGCTGCGTTTCGCGGCGCCGATCCGCCGCAGCCATCTCCCGGCGCAGGCGGGCCGCCTCGGCCCTTGCGGCGCGCTCTCGGGCACGGGCCGCATCTAGGCGAGAAGGCAACGACGTCTTGTCAACAATATTGGTGGATTGCATTTTCAGGTTCTCCTTCCATCGACATAGTAGCGCCACACCATGCAAGAGCATAGGATTTCAGGCAGGCTCGCTTATACATCCCCAATTTTGCCCAAGGGGGCAAAATCGGTGACGTAGCTCGGAGGACGACTGATGCGGTGTGTAGAATGCGGCGGGGGCGGCCGAGACGCCTGGGATCGAACGTATGACGCGAGGTGCCGGGGCTGCGGCAGGTCCGGTCTCGCATACCGCCCGACGTACGCAGACGCGCTGCGGTCCGCGCGGGCGGCATGGCCGGACGGGGACGGCGACGAGACTGGCGAGGCTGCCGCGGCGGCCATGGACGCCCGGGAGGCTGCCGCTTACGGCGACGACGACGACGACAACGACGACGCGCGCTGATGCTGGCACGCGTCGAGATGGGGATTGTCGGCCGCACACGGGGCACCGGACGTGCCGGGAGCGCCGTGGCGGCAGCGGCCTACAACGCCAGCATCCGGCTCACGGACGGGGCCGGGCGCACCTACGACTATGGCCGGAAAGCCCACGAGCACGGAGGCGGGTGCGTGATCCTGCCCCCCGGCGCGCCGCCGGGGCTGGGCACGTCGGAGGCGCTGTGGAAGGCCGTGGAGGCGTGCGAGCGGCGGTCCGATGCCCAGCTCGCACGGCAGCTACTCGTTTCGATCCCGCGCGAGGTGGGCCCCGCCGACCGCTTGGCCTTCGCGTGCGCCATCGTGGCGCCGTACGTGTCAGGCGGCGCGGCTGCACAGGTGGACATCCACTGCCCGCGTGCCGCGGACGGAGGCGAGCAGCCGCACGCCCATGTGCTGCTGACGCTGCGGCGCGTGTCGGATGCCGGACTGGCACCGACCAAGGCCCGCGAGTGGAACGCCAGCTTCCGGGAGGACGGCGGGCGGGCGGAACGCGCCCGCATCAGCGCCCGCGCGACAGCCTGGCTGGCCGCCCATGGCGTCGCCGGGGCCTACGACCTCCGCAGCCTGGCGGCCCGTGGTGACCCACGCCCGCCCGAGCCGACCGCCCCCCGCGCCGACTGGCAGCGGTGGCAGCGCCAGGGCGCCGACCCCGGGGCGGCCCCGCCCGAAGTCTCCGCGGTGCTGACCCACCGCACCCGCCGGGCCGCCCTGGCACGGGCAGACGCCGACCAGGCGCAGGCGGCCCGGGAGGTGGCCGCCCTCGCACGGGAGGCGGCCTCCCCCGTGCCGGCTACGCCGGCACCGCCGACCACGACCCACACCTCACAGGAGGACACGCCCATGCCCGCACCCAGCACCCCCGCCACCCCCCGCCGCCGCCCGTCGTGGACCACCCGCCAGGGCGGACTCGACGCCCTGCCGGACGCCCTGCGGGCAGCCGCCGCCGCTTCGTACGCACGCTGGACGGACGGGCACCCCGACCGTGCGGCACGCCACCCGCTCGCGGATTACGTCTGGTATGTCCAGGGCCGCCGAGCCGAGGAGCCTGCCGCCCCGGCGAGCGACGACGACGAGGACACCCACGAGGGCCAGGTGCCCGCGCCCGCCCCCGCAGGGGGGCGCCTGGCGCCCGCGGATGACCGCACGGGGCAGGTGCGCCGGGCGCAGCACCTGGCCGCCCTGCTCGCGGGTCGCTACCCGGCGGCTCCGCCGGACCTCGCGCGGCTACTGTGGAGGATGGACACCGACGAGGCTGCGGGGACGACCGTGCTGCGGCTGCGCGGAGGCGGCACGATCACGGACCACGGCGACCGGATCACCCACGATGGGGACACCACCCCCGCCGTGGCCGACGCCGTGGCGGCGGCGGCGGCGGCCCACGGGTGGACCTCCGTGCGCCTGACCGGATCGGACGACTACCGCGACGCGGTGGGCATCGCGTGCGCGATGCGGGCGCCGCCGATCACGACGGACCACGCGCTTTCCCCGGCAGCCCGGGAGCGCCTGGCCGCCGCACGAGTGCGGCAGGCCACGGAGGCAGTGCCAGCCCTGGACAAGCGGGCGGTGGCCGCCACGGCGGCCCGCCATCCCCAGGCGGCCGGGGAGGCCCACGTGCAGGACATGGAAGCACGGGCGCGGGCCGCCCTGGCCGGGCGACCGACCGGGCCGACCGTGCCGCACGAGATCAGCGGGCCGCGCGTCGCGGCGATGGAGGCCAGGCGCGACGCGGCGATGGAGGACGCCGCCGAGGCATCCGAGGCAGCCGCCGGGCACCGGGCGGCCCACGGGTGGGCATCCCGGATCGTCCCCGGACCTGCCCGGCGGCGACAGGCGGCCCTCGACACGGAGGCGCGTCGCCTGGGCAGGGAGGCCCGGATGCTGGAGGCCGGGCACAGCCGGGCCGTGCGCGGTATTGAGCGCGCAGCGCGCCGAGAGGCCACGGCCACGTCCGACGCGATGGAGACATGGCGGTGGAACCCCGGCGTGCGCCGCGCCGAGCGTGACCTTGCCACCGCGACGGCAATCCGGGCGGCTCTGGCCGGGCAGGACCCCGCGACGATCGAGGCGGCGGCACGGGGCGACCTCCGCATGGCCGGGCGCGCCGCGGGCACGTACGCCGAGCAAGTCGCGACCCCGGGAGAGGGACCGCTCCGCATCGCGCGGGACAGCGCTGAGTCGGCTCGATGGACCAGGCAGGAGGCTCTGGCACGGTGCAGCCGATGGGAAGCCGGTGCGGGGGACGATCCCCGTTTGCGCGACCGGGCGCGGGCGATTACGGCCGCCGTCGTAGCAGGTGACCCGGACGCGACCTCGGCCGTTGCCGCTGGGGACGACGAGGCGGCCGACGAGGCGGCCGCGGCGTGGCGGCAGCGGGTGGCGGCCCAGCGGCATGCGGCGGCACCTGCCGCAGTTACTGCCCCCGCCGCGGCCTACGGCGGGTAGCCCACCCACGCAGGCAGCGTGCCACCGTGCTCGCACGCGTCCAGGCCGGGCCGCTGCGCGGTGCCTGCGGCAGCCTGGACCCGGGCTGCGCGCGATGGCGCGCGGGCCGCGACGGGCGGGACGCGATCAGGGTAGATGGCTCGCCGCCGGGCGGCGAGCAGGACGCGGGACGAGGTGGGACAGCGGCACCGGAGAAGTCCAGCGATCGACCACGAGGCGGGCTTCCGCGGGGGACAGGTGGCGACCGTAGCCAGACCCCTCGCTGCGCCCCTGCTTGGAGCGATGACCAAGAAGCTTGTCACAGAGGTAGTCACCTAGCGCGGCAGCGGAGCATGCCTGGCGGAAGACGTGTCGCAGCGAGTGAAACGATACCGTGTTATCAGCACCCAGTATCTTGTCTATGTAACGATTGGTCCACTTTGACCAGTCTTTGCTTGTTCCAGGACCCTCGAACATTTTTCTTCCTGCCAGCCGCTGCTTTTCTGCGAAAGCCACGAAGCCCAGGTCGGTAAGCGCCGGGACAAGCGGCACCAATCGACGCGCGGATGGGGATTTCGTCCCGTACAAGTCAAGACAAGTAACGCCTCCGAGATCTACCAGCTCAGACGGGGTATCTGCTAGTTCCTCGACGCGAGCACCTGTCAGGAGGCCGACCACGAAGACCCACCACCGGGCATCTCGGAAAACATGCGGCCCAGGCCGGGCCCTATAAGGTCGGCCGACACAGCCCATGAACAGTGGACTACCAAAGAGCTTTTCCAGTTCTCCGGGCGTAAAAGCTCGCTTTGACCCTTCTTCCTGACTGACCTTCTCTTCTCTCGTACGCTCCCTGACTTTAATCCCTTCCCCCAGGTCCGTTGATACAAGTCCGGAAGACTTCGCCCAGGATGTGAACACATGGACGTGACCTGTGAGACGAACGATGGTTTTTCGGTTCAGGGGCGACAGCGATCCTTTGTTGCTTCTCTTATTCTCAAGGAACTCTGAGTAAAGGGCTACATCCCTGGCGGTCAGGCTTGAGAGATGCTTGTCTCCGACAACCTCTTTCCATTCCCGAAATGCCTGCGCGTATGACTTGAGGGTCGCGGGCGACAGCCCTGGCCGGGACGCGAGGAACCGCCCCGTCAGGGTGGACCAGGGCACGTCCGCATCTGCGTGCGCCCGGGGACGACGCTCACCTGCCCCGGCAGCCAGAGCCTCCCTCATCCCGTCCACCTGGCCCTGCCGCCGAGCGTCCCTCAGGGACTCCCCCAGCCACTCCAGCCGCTCCCTCTCGTCGCGACCCGCAGCCACGTCCCGAGCCGCCGCCGCCGTCAGGTCACGGACCCGTTGCGCCAGGGCCTCCGCATCGGCCGGGGACAGAGCGGCCAATGCCGCTTCGCCTTCCTGGCTCTCCATGAGCGCCCGCACATCCGCAGCGGTCACCCTCTCCACCGGCACTCCACGCAGCGTTCCTGTCACGTCCACCCTCACGTCGTCCCACGACCCGTGTAGCGCGGCCGATGCCCTGGCGGCGAGTGCCCGCGCCCGTCCCGGATCGCCTGTCCCGAGAGATCGCACGACGTGCGTCCGGCCGCTAATCCGGGCGAGATCGGGAGGGAGCCGGAGCCGCAGGTAAAGTCCCTGGCGGCGGCGGACGACATGGGGAGGCAGGCGCACCGGGCAAAGACTCCGCGTGTAGCACAGACGTGATGCACACGAATCCAGACCAGTTGATCTAAGCGACTGAAATCAATGACCTACGAGCGAAATGGCGGAGAGGGTGGGATTCGAACCCACGGTAGGGGTTAACCTACAACGGTTTTCGAGACCGCCACCTTAAGCCGCTCGGCCACCTCTCCACGCGGCAAACAGTATAATGCGAGGGGGCCGTGGCTGCAATGTCCAAGGCCTGCCGGGCACCAGCGCCCGCCTGTCCTGGGCATACCGGAGACATTTCGCTGAGTGCCGCCGTCCGGCCGGGTTCGGCTGAGCTGTTAAGGCAACATCCATTCACTTTGGGGATTATGCACCTGGCAAACACACGCTTGGCCATAGGTTTAAGGTCTTGGAGGGAGACGATGACTGATCTCCATCAGATAAGGTGCCGGTTCTGTCTTGATACGCAGCACCAGAACAGACCGACAATCAGCCACAAGCGCACCAACGGGAACTAAGAGAGGACCAGGTCAAGCCAGAGAGGCCCCGTCATGCCTCTTCCTTTGCTTCGGTCGGCGGCTCCGGCACGTCCGCCTTCGGCTTCTGCCCCTTGTAGTGACGGGCGTAACGTCCCGCCGATGTCAGGCGATAGCCAACCGGGTACCCCCATTCCTCAAAGCGAGGATCGCTCTCGCCGCGTTCGGCCAGCCCCATGGCAACCAGATTGTCAGCAACCTCGCTGCTGACCGAAGCCCACAGCTCAATCGGTTCTAGCCTGTCGTGTGCGAGGGACAAGACCTTTAGCCCTCGCCAAAGAGGCTTTGTCAGTTTCTCCGCCATTAGGTTCATCCTCACTTTCTGCCGCGCGATCTGCGCCAGCTTGGCCTTGAACGCGGCTTCGTTTTCGTCTGCGCCGACCTGGCGGGCGGCTTCCATGAAGCGGGCTGACTGTTGTGGGTCAGGTTGATTGGGCATCATACTCCCCCGTAGGCGGCGGTTTCAGGTCAAGCCTTGGTGCCCTGACAAATGGTTTGCAGATCACCAAGGCAGACCGGGCCTTGCGGCCACAGGGCCTCCTCAAGGAACCCGAAGGCGGCGGCTTCGTCGTGGAAGTAGGGGGCGGACAGAACGGACATGGACTGATCCTATGACTAGAAACCTAGCCATAGCGAGCATGTCTGTCAATATATAACCACCTTTACTTTGGAATGTCGTTCTGTTTACGAGTGCTTAAGGACTGATATCTTCCTTTAGGACCTGTCAGCCGTGGGTTCCGGTAGCAAGGTGTTTCTTGTATATGATACTGCTTTCGCGTGATCACTGTCTAAGCGTGACGGGGCTTCGTGACCGGGCTCCGTGATGGGGCGTTGTGACGCGGCGGCGGGGCAATGGCGGCGTGGCATGGCGGCGTGACTTGGGGCAATGGATGTCGCGTGTTCACTCAAACAAAGGCCGGGCGGGGCTGGGACGGGCAGGAAGCGTCAGCATCGTCGTGGCATTGCTGGGGATCGTCCTGATCGGCTTTGCGGCCCTCGCCGTCGATGTCGGCCTTTGGGAGGTCAACGGCAACCGTTTGCAGGGGGCGGCGGATTCGGCGTCAGTGTCCGCCGCCTATACTTTCTCGGGCGCACTCGCCGCCGGAGCGACGGCGGCGCAGGCAAAGGCCGCCGCCGTGTCGGAGGCATCGCTCATCGCGGCCGCGCATGGCTTCAATGCCGCATCCGGCGCAGTCGTCACCGTCAACATTCCACCCCTGGCGCCAAGCCCCTACAACAACATCTCCAACGCTGTCGAAGTTTTGATCACGCAGCCGCAAACCATGATGCTGGCCCGGGTCGTGCTGAAGACCCCGCCCACCATCACGGGCCGTGCGGTCGCGAAAGGCACAGGCACGGCTATGTGCATGTTGGCGCTGAGCCCATCCGGTCAGGCCATCACGACCGGAACCTTGAATCCCTGGGTGGCGACACCGAGTTGCGCGGTTTACGTGAACTCATCCGATCCATGCGCCATCAACATGCCCTCCTACTCGGCCCTCTCGATGGCGGAGGGCTATGTCACCGGCAACACCTGCCCGGCGCCGCAAAGCAACACTCCCCAGCCATCGACCCGTCCGTTCAATGCGTTCGTGAGCGCCTCCGGCTCCGTCAAGACCGGTCAGGCCGTCACTCCCGACCCTTACGCCTCAACCAATATCAGCATGCCCGCTTCGGCGTGTACGAATGTAACCATCCCCGCGACACCGAATAACAATCTGCCTGCCGGCCATTACTGCGCCCTCAACATACCGGCAGGAGGAGGCGTATTCCTGCTGAACTCCGGAGATCAAAACTTCTTTATCGATGGCGACATTACTGTGGCCAACGCTGCTCAGCTCTATGGCGGAGGAGTCTCGGTCGTCTTCACGAATGGCGGCAGCATCAAAGTAAGTGGAACCGGCTTGGTCAACCTCGCCGCGCCAGGAACCTTAGTTGCCGGCAATAACAGGGGTGTAGCCGTCTGGTCCCGGGGGACGAACGCCTTCACGACGGCTCAACAGAGCAACTTCACGGTCACCGGGCTATTTTATGCCCCGAATGCCGCCGTGACGTGGGTGACGAACAACACCCAGTCGCAGGCGCCCTGCACGCAGATCGTCGCGAAAACCATCACATTCACCCGGCACCTAGACGGGGGCGGAAGTGCTGACGACGATTTTACGGTCCCGAGCGCGACCTTCAAAGGCCCGGATGGCTGCACCAACTTCAATTTGCAGAGCCCGAATGGCAGCGGCTCTAATTTCCGGGTCAAGGAATAATTGTATAGGCCGCCCTCCAGACCTAGCTCCGCTGCAGAGGTCCTTTCACTGAGATCGGCCGGCCACATGCCGATACCATTCTTCCTATCCTCGAACCAGCGACGTAGGGGCCGGTCGGGCGTCGCCGCGCTGGAATTTGGGCTGCTGGCGCCGGTGCTGATCCCGCTTGTCCTCGCGACGGCCACCTTGGGGCTTGCGCTGCGGGCTAAGATGCAACTCGGCAATGCAGGCCGGGCAGGGGCCGCCTGGGTCGGCCTGAACGGCTACGATCCCGCGTCGGCAAGCAACCAGACCGACCTCACCAACGCGGTCACGTCGGCCACGACCATCACGGGCATCACGGTCACGGCATCCAAGCAGACCCAGCAATGCCTCGATCCCTCATCCCCGCCGCCCAACAACTACGCCTTCCAAGCGCCATCCAGCGGGCGCTGTCCGAACAACGGCGTGCCGGGTGACTACGTCGTCATCAGCCTCTCTCTGCCGTATAGCTACATAACGCCCGTCCCCTTCACGTCGATCTCCGGCACCAAGACGATGACATCCGTGCAGCTGGTCAGGGTCAAATGACCCGGCGCCCGCGCACCATCGCCGCGGCACGCCAGGGAACCACGACGGTCGAGTTCGCGATCATATCCTCGGCGTTGATCATGATCGTCTGCTTTACCATCGATCTCGGCCTGTTCATCTTCAGCCAATCCGCCGTGCAGTTCGCCGCCGAGCGGGCCGCCCGGTGTGCCGCGCTCAACACCACGAAATGCGGCAACACGGCCAACGTGCAGAACTATGCCCTGACGCAGGCGCTCGGCGCCCCAAACGTCAAGGCGACCGACTTCACGGTCACCACGCCAGCCTGCGGCTACCTGGTGACGGTCAACAAGGGGCCGTTTCCGTTCATCTTCTACGGTATCGGCCCCCCGGCCACGCTGCGCGCCAGTTCGTGTTTCCCAAAATGAGCGCAGCCCGATATTGACTTTGTGACACAAAGCCGTCTATGGCGACCCCCCGGTGCAGCCGCACCCCATGCCCACAAGAAGGGCCGCCCACTCATCCGGGACGGTCAAACAGGAATCCGAATATGTTCGCAGTGATCCGCACCGGCGGAAAGCAATACCGTGTCCGGCCGAATGACATCCTCAAGATCGAGAAGCTGCCCGGCGCCGAGGGTGAACTGGTGACCTTCACCGACGTGCTGGCCGTAGGCTCCGACACCGGCGGCACCACGCTGGGGGCGCCACTGGTGGAGGGTGCGACCGTCACCGCGACCATGATCGCGCAGGACCGTCTGCCGACCGTCATCATTTTCAAGAAGCGCCGCCGGCAGAACAGCCGCCGCCGTAACGGCCACCGTCAGCAGATCAGCATCGTGCGCATCGCGGGCATCACCGCCGATGGCCACCATATGCCGATCCACGCGGATCCGGAATCTGCCGAAGCTCCCGTCCCGGCAGAGGCCGAGATGGCCGCACCCGAACTCGCATAAAGGAGAGATCCCATGGCACATAAGAAAGCAGGCGGCTCCTCCCGCAACGGACGCGACACCGCGGGCCGCCGGCTGGGCGTGAAGAAGTTCGGTGGCGAGAGCGTCATCGCCGGCAATATCATCATCCGCCAGCGCGGCACCAAGGTGAAGCCGGGCCTGAACGTGGGTCTCGGCACCGATCATACGATCTGGTCGCTGATCGACGGGCACGTGCAGTTTCAGCGCCGCTCCGAAGGCCGGGTGCACGTCTCGGTCGTGCCGCTGGCTACCGCTGCAGAATAAGCGCGTCCCCCGGACCCGTCTCGCAAAAAGGGTCGGCACGCGCCGGCCCTTTTCGTTTAGGCAACCCAGATGAAGTTCCTCGACCAAGCCAAGATCTACGTCCGCTCCGGCGATGGCGGGAACGGGACGATCGCGTTCCGGCGGGAGAAGTTCATGGAGTTCGGCGGCCCCGACGGCGGCGACGGCGGCAAGGGCGGTGACATCGTCTTCGTCGCCGCGCGCAACCTGAATACCCTGATCGACTTCCGCTACACGCAGCACTTCCGGGCGCCGAAGGGCGGAAACGGCGCCGGCTCGGACCGGACAGGGGCGGGGGCGGAGGACGTCGTCATTCAGGTACCGCTCGGCACGCAGATCATCGCGGACGACAAGGAAACGCTGCTGGCTGACCTCGATGAGGACGGCAAGATCGTGACGCTGTGCCGCGGCGGGGATGGCGGGCATGGGAACGCGCACTTCAAGACCAGCACCAACCGCGCGCCGCGCAAGAGCACGCCGGGCTACCCGGGGGAGGAGCGGTGGGTTTGGCTACGCCTCAAGCTGATCGCCGACGTGGGGCTGGTCGGGCTGCCGAATGCGGGCAAGAGCACGCTTCTGTCGGTGGTGTCCGCGGCGCGGCCGAAGATTGCCGACTACCCCTTCACGACGCTGCACCCGCAATTGGGGGTGGTGCGGCTGAGCCATTCCGAGGAGTTCGTGATCGCCGACATACCGGGCCTGATCCGCGGCGCGCATGAGGGTGCGGGGCTGGGTGACCGCTTCCTGGGCCATGTCGAGCGCTGCGCCGTGCTGCTGCATCTGGTGGACGGCGCGGCGGGCAACGTGGTCCGGGCATGGCGGACGGTGCGGGACGAGCTGGAAGCCTACGGCGGCGGCCTCGCGGACAAGCCCGAACTGCTGGTGCTGAACAAGCTGGACGCCATGACCCCGCGTGAGGTGTCCAGCCGCCGCGCGGCGCTGATGAAGGCGTCCGGGCAGGAGGTCATGCTGCTGTCGGGCGCCACCGGCGAGAACCTGCCGGAGGTGAAGCGGGCGCTGATGGACCGGGTGTATGCGCACCGCCCCGTGCTTGCATAAAGCCCGTCCTTGCATGAAGCCCGTGCCTGCATGAAACCCGTGCCCGCATGAACCTCGCGGCGGCCCGGCTGCTGGTGGTCAAGATCGGGAGCGCCCTGCTGGTGGACGGGGCGCAGCCGCGGGCGGCCTGGCTGGACGGTGTGGCGCATGACATCGCGGCGGCGCGCGCGCGGGGAACGCAGGTGATCGTGGTGTCGTCCGGCGCGATCGCGCTGGCTCGGTCGGTGCTGGGGCTGACGCAGAAGCGGCTGCGGCTCGAGGAGAAGCAGGCGGCGGCGGCGGTTGGGCAAATCCGGCTGGCGCAGGCCTGGGCGGCGGCCCTGTCTGGGCACGGAATGACCGCGGCGCAGCTGCTGCTGACGTTGGAGGATACCGAAGACCGGCGCCGGTACCTGAACGCCCGGGCCACGCTGACCACATTGCTGGGCCTGGGCTGCGTGCCGGTGATCAACGAGAACGACAGCGTAGCCACTGCGGAGATCCGCTTCGGCGACAACGACCGCCTGGCCGCCAGAGTGGCGGAAATGGTGCAGGCCGACCAGCTCGTGCTGCTGTCCGACATAGACGGCCTCTACACCGCCGACCCCAAGCGCGAGCCGGCGGCCCGGCACATCCCCGAGGTCGCGGCGCTGACGCCGGAGATCGAGGCGATGGGCGGTGACCCCCCGCCCGGCTACAGCAGTGGCGGCATGCGCACCAAGCTCGCCGCCGCCCGGATCGCGACGCAAGCCGGCTGCGCCATGGCCATCGCCCTGGGCCACGTGCCGCACCCGCTGCAGGCGCTGGCGGACGGCGCCCGCTGCACCTGGTTCCTACCGGCCGAGGATGGGCGGAGTGCCCGGAAACGCTGGATCGCCGGGGCGCTACAGCCCTCCGGCACGCTGCGGGTGGATGGCGGGGCGGCGCGCGCGCTGGCTGCCGGGCGCTCCTTGTTGCCGGCGGGGGTGCGCGAGGTGACGGGCGTGTTCGAGCGCGGGGACGCGGTGCTGATCGAAGACCCGTCCGGCACGGTGCTGGCGCGGGGCCTCACCGCCTACGCCAGCCCCGACGCGGCGCGGATCGCGGGGCGCCGCTCCGACGAGATCGAGGCCGTGCTGGGCTGGCGGGGCCGGGACGAAATCGTGCACCGCGACGACCTGGTGCTGTCTTAACTTGAGGCCAAGCTCCGGCTCATGAGTGCGAGCATCGCCGCCCAGCCGCGTTCGGCGGCGGCGTGGTCGTACACGGGGAAGTCCGGCATCATCCAGCCGTGCTGGGCGGGATAGGTTTCCGCGCTGTATCGCACGCCGGCCTGGGCCAGCGCGGCTTCCAGGCGCGCGGCCATCGCGGCCGGATAGCTGCCGTCATTTGCGGCGGCGGCGATGTACACTTCGGCCCTAAGCTTGGGCGCGGACAGGTGGGGGCTGGCAGGGGCATCGGTGGCGAGGTTGCCGCCATGGTAGCTGGCCGCCGCCGCGAACCGGCCAGGGTAGCGGCCGGACGCGGCCAGCGCCATGCCGCCCCCCATGCAGAACCCGACCGCGCCAGCCTTGCCCGTCACGTCCGGACGGGCCCCGAGATAGTCGAGCAGCGGCCCGGTATCTTCCGCCGCCTTGTCGTTGCCGGTCGTGGCCATGAGCGGGCCGAGCACGGCCCGGTAATCGCCGGCGAACACCTCCTTCGGCACGAACGGGCCATAGGCCCCAAAGCGGTAGAACAGGTCCGGCAACAGCACGACATACCCGGCGGCCGCCAGACGCTCGGCCATGGCGGTCATGCCCGGGCGCACGCCGCCCGCATCCATATACATGATAACCGCAGGCCACGGGCCGGCACCGTCCGGTGTCATGACGTCGCAGGGGCACTCCCCATCCTGCGTGCGGATCGTCACGTGCTCGTTCGGCATGGCTCTTCTCCTGTGGCGGATGGACTTATGGCCCGGGTTCGAACGCCTGAGAAGGCTGGGCCGGTGGCCAGCGGTGCAGGGCGGCCAGACCAGAGGCAGTCAGGCGATAGACGCCACGCTCCGCCCGCTCGAACCAGCCATAGACGTTGCGGAGCAGGATGGGTCCTGCGTCCGGCACGGCCGGGCGTAGGTCACGCGGCCGGGCCGGGCCCGTCCGTAGCGCCGCGGCGCAGTGTAGCGCGCGTTGCCGGTAGGCGGTCATGATGGGCTGTTGGGTGGAGCCGCCGGGCGAGGGGTCGCCGCTGCGGCTAGTGAATTCAAGGAGCAAGCGCTGGCGCCGCTTCGCCTCCGTGCGGGGCCGGTAGGGGCCGGGCTCGGCAAGCACCTCCACCCGGTCGCCGGCGATGTGCACGGCCATGAGGCCAAACCCCAGCATCCGGCAGAGCCGGTGCAGCCGCCGGTCCCGGTCCCGTCCCCGCCTTGTCGCCGGGACGGCCAGCCAGACCTCGTCCGCGACCCGCATTCGGTCCACGGCCTGCAACAAAAGCTCGAGGCTGAAGCCGAGCTTCATTTCTATGACGGTGATCCGGGTATCGTCCCTAATGGCGACGACGTCGCAGCCCTGGATTTCGCCTTTCACCTCGAGGCCCGCGCTCTCGAGGAAACGTTTGATCGCGGGGTAGAGTGTTGTTTCGGACAGATCGGAACTCCCTATGAGGTCTGAGCTTGCCCGGCGGTCGCCATGCCGTGCTCCGACAGGCTCAGCACTAGAGCACTTACCGACCAGGCGGAATCGCCTGGACGGTAGTAGTGCTCGCCAAACTTGAAAAACTAGAGCCCAAGCCGACCCACTTCGGTCGGATTGGGCTCTAGACCGACATCGCTCTGACTGGAATCGCTCTTGCGATCCAGGCAGGGCGATGTCGGTCGCCCAAACAAAAACCTAGACCGCCGCCCTGACACAATCAGGGCGATAGCGGTCTAGAAATGAGACGGTTTATCCCGTGAGCCCCTGAGCTTGTCCAAGGCATGCAGCAGGCTGGCCTCTGAACGTCAAGACACGCGGGCTTGGCTACTTCAGCTGGCTATCCTTGCTGCCCCGCCGGTTGATCCCGCCCGTCACCGGACGGCTGTCGCGGCTGGATTGGCAGGGGACGCAGGTGCGGACACCGGGTATGGCCAGGCGGCGTGCGGCCGGGATGGGGTCGCCGCACTCCACGCATTCGGTGCCGCCGGGTCCGGCCGGCATCTGTGACCGCGCGCGCTTCACCGCATCCTGCACGGTGTCGTCGATCTGGTCCTGCACCGCCCCGTCCGGGGCCCATCCGTTGGCCATGCTCGCCTCCTAACAAAGAACGCCGTCCAGCAGGATACGGATCAACGCCGCCTCCGTCTCCTTGCGGAATTGCGCATCCTTGAGGCCGCGCCCGGACAGCGCGCGGACCTGCACCGCAAAATCGGCATAATGCTGCGTCGTGGACCAGATCGCAAAGATCAGGTGCTTCGGGTCGATGGGCGCCAGGTGCCCGGCGGCGATCCAGCGCTCGATGACAGCCGCCTTTTCGGTCACCAGCGCGGCGAGCGGACCGTTCAGTATCGCCTTGGTGTGCGGCGCCCCTTGCAGCATCTCCATGGCAAACAGCCGGGATGCGCGCGGGTCCCGGGCGGACATGCGGACCTTGGCCACAATGAAACGCGTGAGCGCCGCCCGCGGGTCCATCGTCTCGTCAAGACGGCGCAGCGGTTCAAGCCACTTCTCCAGCGTCCGCTCGAGCACGGCCACATACAGCACGGTCTTGCTAGGGAAGTAATACAGCAGGTGCGTCCCGGATAGACCTGCCGCGGCCGCGACCTGTTCTATCCGGGTTCCCCTGAACCCATACTGGCTGAACACGCTGAGCGCGCTGTCCAGGATCCGCTTCTTGTTGGCGGCTCCGGACAGCGTCGTTCCGGCCGTGGCTTTCACGGCTCAGGGGGTGGGCAGTTTCGTCCACGCGCCGCTCGGCGGCTTGGTGATCACCGCCGTCGAGCCGCCGGACAACAGGACATCGACCGTCCGCTTGTAATCGGCCTCGGCCAGGCTACCGTCACCGGAAGCGTCGATCAGCTTGGCGATCTCCGACATCATCCGCGTCTGATGCTCGGCCGTCTGCGATCCGCTGGTATCGTTGTCGAGCACGATCTTCACCGCCTCCGCCTGATGGTCGCGGGCGTAGGTCCAGCCCTTCATCGAGGCCTGCACGAACGTCGCCATTCGCGCGGCGAAAGCGGGGTCCTTGAGCTTCGGCTCCATCGCGTACAGCCCGTCCTCCAAGGTCGCCACGCCCTGATCTTCGTAGCGGAAGGTCACGAGTTGCGCCGGGGTAAATCCCGCGTCGATGATCTGCCAATACTCGTTATAGGTCATGGTGGAGATACAGTCGGCTTGCTTTTGCAACAACGGATCGACATTGAAGCCCTGCTTCAGCACCCGCACGCCACCGGCCGAGCCATCCGTCTTCAGGCCGAGCTTGGACATCCAGGCCAGGAACGGATACTCGCTGCCGGAAAACCAGACGCCGAGCGTCCGGTCCTTCAGGTCGGCCGGCTGCTTCACCCCCGTCTCCGCCCGGCAGGTCAGCATCATGCCGGACTTCTTGAACGGCTGCGCGATGTTGACCAGCGGCACGCCCTTCTCGCGCGCGGCCAGCACCGGCGGCATCCAATCGACGATCACGTCGGCCCCGCCGCCGGCGATGACTTGCACGACGGAGGTGTCCGGCCCACCGGGCTTGATGGTGACCTTGAGCCCGGCATCCTTATAGAAGCCCTTCGCCTCCGCCACGTAGTAACCGGCGAACTGCGCCTGCGTGACCCAGCGCAATTGGAGGATCACGTTATCGGCGGCCTGGGCGGTTCCACCGGCCGAGATCACCATCGCCGTGCCTAGTAAGAACTTCTTCATGCTTTCTCTCCATACTGCGCCAAACCCGATGTCAGGCGCGAAACGAGGGATGCCAAAAAGTGACCCTGCGCTCACACAGCGCCAACAGGCCATAGGACAGTGAACCGGCCATCGCCGCCAGCGCGATCTCGGCCCACACCATATCGAGTGACAGGCGCGCCACCTCGATCGAGATGCGAAACCCCATGCCCACGATCGGCGTGCCGAAGAACTCCGCCACGATCGCGCCGATAAGCGCCAGGGTGGAGTTGATCTTGAGCGCGTTGAAGATGAACGGCAGCGCCATCGGCAGGCGTAGCTTGCGCAACATCGTGCCCTCCCCGGCGCCGTAGGAGCGGAACAAATCCCGCTCCAGCCGCCCGGCCGCGTCCAGGCCCGCCACCGTGTTCACCAGCATGGGGAAGAACGTCATGACCGCCACCACGGCCGCCTTGGACGGCCAGTCGAACCCCAGCCACATGACCATGATCGGCGCAATGCCGATTACCGGCAGCGCCGACACGAAATTGCCCAGCGGCAGCAATCCCCGGCGCAAGAACACCACCCGGCTCGCGGCCATCGCGACCAGCAACCCCGACACGCAGCCCAGCGCATAGCCGGCCAGCACCGATTTCAGGTAGGTCTGCGTGAAATCCGCGGCCAGAATCGGCAGGGACGTCGCGAACCGGGCCGCGACGCTGGATGGCGCCGGCATCAGCACCGGCGGCACCCCGGCCCCGACGCAGACGACTTCCCACACGAAGAACAGCAGCGCGCCGAACAGGACCGGCACCGCCAAATCCACCGCCCGGCGCGCCGCCCTGTGATGCGGATTCAGGTGCGACAGGCCACCCAGCGCGACCATACCCGCGACGCACAGCCCGCACGCAGCCATCCAGAACAGGAACCCGGCCTCACCCGGCATGGCATGTGCCGCGGCGACCGCAACGCCGCAGCCGATCATGACCGGAACCACCAGCCAAGCCCGCATCATGGCCGCGCCCCCATCCGCCGGGTCACCAGCCGCTCACCCAACCCGACCGCCGCCACCAGCAAGGAGGCGAGGGCCGCGGCCATGAACAGCGCCGCCCAAATCTGCACCGTCTGACCGTAATACGACCCGGCCAGCAGCCGCGCCCCCAGCCCCGCCTGCGCCCCGGTCGGCAACTCGCCCACGATGGCGCCCGTCAGGCTGATCGCGGCCGCGACCTTGAGGCTCGCAAACAGGAACGGCATGGACGCCGGCAGCCGCAGCCGCCATAGCGCCTGCGCCCCGGACGCCGAATAGGTGCGGAACAGGTCGCGCGCCAGCACGTCCGGTGAGGCCAGTCCCTTCACCATGCCGATCGCCACCGGAAAGAAGCACAGATACGCGGAAACCAGCGCCTTCGGCAGCACGCCGGTAACGCCCATCGAGCCCAGCACCACGATGAAGATCGGCGCCACCGCCAGGATCGGCACGGTTTGCGACGCGATGATCCACGGCAGCAAGCTCCGCTCCAGCGTGCGGACGTGCACGATCAGGACCGACAGCACCACCCCGAGCACCGTGCCGATCCCAAACCCCGCGAGCGTGGAGGCGAGCGTGATGCCCGCATGATAGATCAGGCTGCGCCGGGACGTGGGCGGCTGCTCCACGGTCGTCTTGATGATCTCCGTCACGACCTGGTGCGGCGCCGGGACGATCGGCCGCGCCTGCTCCAGGGTCGCCCGGGCGATCTGCCCCAGGCCCGGCGTGGTCCCGGCCCGCTGCAACGCCTCCTCCGCCCGGGTCCAGTTGCCGAACACGGCCGCCGCATACCACGCGGCGATCAGCGCCAGCACCAGCACGAGGACCGGCCCCGCATCCAGCCCCGCCCTAGTCCTCATACGAGTGCCCCGCCCGCAGCCCCTCGCGGACCCGGTGCGCGATCTGCAGGAACCCGGGCGTCTCCCGGATGTCCAGGTCCCGCTCCGTCCCGAGCCCGGTGCAGTCGATCACATCGATGATCCGCCCCGGGCGCGGCGACATCACCACCACCCGCGTGGACAGGAACACCGCCTCGGGGATCGAATGGGTGACGAACAGCACCGTCTTCCGCGTCTGCGCCCACAGCCGCAGCAGCTGCGCGTTCAGATGGTCCCGCACGATCTCGTCCAACGCCCCGAACGGCTCGTCCATCAGCAGCAGCTTGGGCTCGAAGCACAGCGCCCGCGCGATGGACGCCCGCTGCTGCATGCCGCCCGACAGCTGCCAGGGGTACTTACCCTCGAACCCGGCGAGGTTGACCAGCGCCAGATACCGCCGCGCCCGCTCCCGCCGCTCCGGCGCCGGCACCCCGAATATCTCGAGCGGCAGCTCCACGTTCCGCTGCACCGTCCGCCACGGCAGCAGGCCCGGCGCCTGGAAGATGAAGCCGTAATCCCGCCGCAGCCTGGCATCCCGCGGCGACAGGCCGTTCACCTCCACCACACCGCCCGACGGCTGCTCCAGGTCGGCGATCACGCGCAGCAGCGTCGTCTTGCCACAGCCGGACGGCCCGATGAACGAGACGAACTCACCCTCGCCGATGTCCAGATCGATGCCGGACAGCGCGACCACGGCGCCGTCGGCGGTCTCGTAGCGAAGGTTCACGCCCGCCATGTGCACGACCCCGGCTTGGGTGGCTCCGCTCAAGCCGGCTCCCGCCCGGCCAACTGCTGATCAAACGCCAGCACCGCATTCAGCAGCACCTGCGCCCCGGCCGCACACTCCCCGAACGACGTGCTCTCCGCCTCGTTATGCGACAGGCCGCCTGCCGACGGCACGAAGATCATGGTCGTGGGCGCCACCCGCGCCACATACGCCGCATCGTGCCCGGCGCCCGAGACGATGTCCCGCGTCGCATGCCCGGCCCGCGCCGCGCCATCCCGTACGGCGGCGATACAGCCGGGATCGAACGCCACCGGGGGCGAGTTCCAGATCGGCCGCACTGCCGCCTCGATGCCCGGCGCCGCCAACTCCGCCACGGCGCCGCGCAGCCTCGCCTCCATCGCGTCCAGCACCGCATCCTCGGGGTGGCGGAAATCGACGCTCAGGAACACATGGCCGGGCACCACGTTGCGGGAGTTCGGGCGCACCTCCACCAGCCCCACCGTGCCCACCGCCAGCGGCGCATGCTCGTGCGCAATGCGGTCCACCGCCGCGATCGTCTGTGCCGCACCGAGCAGCGCGTTGTGCCGCAAGGACATCGGCGTGGACCCGCTATGCGCCTCCCGCCCGGTGATCTCCACATCGTACCAGCGCATGCCCTGCACGCCGGTCACGACGCCGATCGTCTTGCCCTCCGCCTCCAGCACCGGTCCCTGCTCGATATGCAGCTCGAACATCGCGCCGAACCGGACCGACCCGGCGGCGGCCTCACCCCGGTAGCCGATCGCCTCCAGCGCATCGCCGAAGCTGATGCCGTCCCGGTCCTGGCGCTGATCGGCATACTCGCGGCTGAACACCCCCGCGTGCACGCCGGACGCCAGCATGGCCGGGGCGAAGCGCGAACCCTCCTCGTTGGTCCAGTTGACCAGCATGATCGGCGCCTCCGTCTCCACGCCCAGATCCACCAGCGTCCGCAGCGCCTCGAGCCCGCCCAATACGCCTAGCACGCCGTCGAACTTGCCCCCGGTCGGCTGCGTGTCGAGGTGGCTGCCCATCGCGATCGGCGGCAGATCGCCGCGCCGTCCGGGCCGCACGGCGAACATGTTGCCGACCTCGTCCACAGTCACGATGCAGCCCAGCGCCTCAACCTTAGCCCTGAACCAGTCGCGCACCTGCCGGTCCAGGTCCGTCAGCGCCAGGCGGCAGATGCCCCCCTTCGGCGTGCCGCCGATCGCCGCCGTTTCCATCAGGCTGTCCCACAGCCGTTGCGGGTCGATCGCGAGGTTTTGGACCGGCATCAGCCCTGCCGCACCACGGCGTGCGGCGCCGTTCCAGCCTTCCAGCTACGGATCGCCTGCGCGTAGGCCTGCGGCTTGCGCGGGATGAAGCGGCCTTGCCCGCGTTCGGCGCGGATGTCGCCGTGCTCCACCGCCAGCCGGCCCCGCGCATAGACCTTGACCGGCAACCCGGTCAGGGCGCGGCCTTCGAACACGTTGTATTCGATCCGGCTCACCTGCGTCTTGGCCGCGATCGTCTTGGTCGCGGTAGGATCCCAGATCAACAGGTCGGCGTCGGCGCCGGGCATGACGATGCCTTTCTGCGGATATAGGCCGTAGATCTGCGCCGCATTGGCGGACGTCGCCGCCACGAACTCGTTGGGCGTCAGCCGCCCGGTGCCGACCCCCGCGGTCCACAGCATCGGCATCCGGTCCTCGAGCCCCCCGGTGCCGTTCGGGATCACCCGGAAATCCTGCCGCCCGAGCCGCTTCTGCTCGATACTGAACGAGCAATGGTCCGTCGCCACCACCTGCAACGACCCGGACTGCAGCCCGGCCCACAGGCTGTCCTGGTGCGCCTTGGGCCGGAACGGCGGGGACATCACGCGCTGCGCCGCATGGTCCCAGTCCTGGTCCAGATAGTCCGTCTCATCGAGCGTCAGGTGCTGGATCAACGGCTCCCCGAACACGCGCTGCCCCCGCGCCCGCGCCCGCTTGATGGCGTCATGCGCGGGAATGCAGGAGGTGTGCACGATATAGAGCGCGCAGCCCGCCATCTCGGCGATCATGATGGCGCGGTTCGCCGCCTCCCCCTCCACCTCGGGCGGGCGCGAATAGGCGTGGAACTCCGGCCCCGTCAGCCCGCGGCCGATGAAATCCTCCTGCATCTGCGCCACCACGTCACCGTTCTCGGCATGCACCAGCGCCAGCGCGCCCAGTCCGGCACAGCGCTTGAACGAGCGGAACAGCACGTCGTCATCCACCATCAGCGCACCCTTATACGCCATGAAATGCTTGAACGACGTGACGCCATGCGCCTCCACCAGCTCCCCCATCTCCCGCGCCGTATCGTCCGACCAGCCCGTGACCGCCACGTGATACGAATAGTCGCCGGCCGCCTTCTCCGACTTGGCCCGCCACTCACGATAGGCGTCGATCATGCCCTGCCCGGCGCCGGGAATACAGAAATCGATCACCGTCGTGGTGCCGCCCGCCAGCGCGGCCTTGGTGCCCCACTCGAAATCGTCCGCCGACACCGTGCCCATGAACGCGAATTCGAGATGCGTGTGCGGATCGACGCCGCCCGGCATCACCAGCGCACCGCCGGCGTCGACCACCTCGGCCCCCGCCGGCGCGTCCAGGTCCTCGCCCACCGCGACGATCCGCTCACCCTCCACCAGCACGTCCGCCCGCCGGCTCATATCGGCATTGACCACGGTGCCGCCGCGGATCAGCAGGGTCATGCCGGCTCCTTCGCGGTCACGCCGGGGTTGTTGGGATGCTGCGTCCAGTTGCGGTACGAGCCGTCCACGAACCGCCCGGTGCGCGGGTCCACCGCGTTCATCAGCGGCTCCAGCGTGATGCAGTTCTCGATCGGGCAGACGGTCACGCAGAGGTTGCAGCCGACGCACTCCGCGTCGATCACCTCGAAATGCCGTGCCCCGTCCTTCGTATGCGTGATCGCCTGGTGTGACGTATCCTCGCACGCAATGTAGCAACGTCCACACTTGATGCACAGATCCTGATCGATCTCCGCCTTCACGACGTAATCGAGGTTCAGGTACTGCCAGTCGGTCACGTTGGGCACCGCTTTGCCGACGAAGCTGGACACTGACGCATAGCCGCGCTCGTCCATGAACGCCTCGAGCCCGGCCTTCATTTCCTCCACGATCCTGAACCCATACACCATCGCCGCCGTGCAGACCTGGACCGTGCCGCAGCCTAGCGCCATGAACTCCGCCGCGTCCCGCCACGTCTCGATCCCGCCGATGCCCGAGATCGCGAGGCCCCGCGTCACCGGCGACCGGGCGATCTCCGACACCATATTGAGTGCGATCGGCTTCACCGCCGGGCCGCACATGCCGCCATGCGTCGCCTTCCCATCCGTGAACGGGCTCGGGATCATGCGGTCGAGATCGACGCCCATGATGGAGTTGATGGTGTTGATCAACGACACCGCGTCCGCCCCGCCGCGCCACGCCGCCTCGGCCGGCTTGCGGATGTCGGAGATGTTGGGCGTAAGCTTCACGATCACCGGCATCCGGCTGTGCTGCTTGCACCAGCGCGTCACCATCTCGACATACTCCGGCACCTGCCCCACCGCCGAGCCCATGCCGCGCTCCGACATCCCGTGCGGGCAGCCGAAATTGAGCTCGATCCCGTCCGCCCCGGTATCCTCGACCCGCGCCAGGATCGCTTTCCAGGCCTCCTCCTCGCACGGCACCATCAACGACACGACCATGGCCCGGTCCGGCCAGCGCCGCTTCACGTCCTTGATCTCCTGCAGGTTCACCTCGAGCGGACGGTCGGTGATCAGCTCGATATTGTTGAACCCCAGCACCCGGCGGTCCGGCCCATGGATCGCGCCATAGCGGGGGCCGGACACGTTAACGACCGGCGGACCCTCCTCCCCCAGCGTCTTCCACACCACCCCGCCCCACCCGGCGCGGAACGCCCGCTCGACGTTATAGGCCTTGTCCGTCGGCGGCGCGGAGGCGAGCCAGAACGGGTTCGGCGACTTGATGCCGCAGAAATCGGTGCTGAGGTCAGCCATGATGCCCCCTATTCCGCCGCGAGCGCGGTATGCGCCTGCAGCGCCCGGTCGATCGACAGCGCCGCCTGCTTGCCGTCCTCCACCGCGACCACGGTCAGATCCTCCCCGCCCGCCACGCAATCCCCGCCGGCCCATACGCCGGCCCCTACGCCGAAAAGCGGCGTGCGCCGCTCCGCATCGACCGGTATGCGCCCGCCCACCAGCTCCAGCACGTCCTCACCCAGGCTATCGGGCACGAACAACTGCCCGATCGCCTTGAACAGCTGATCGGCCGGCAGCTCGAACGTCTCGCCGCTATCCACCAGCCGCCCCTCGGCCATCGCGGTGCCGGCGAACACCACGCTGCGCAGCCGGCCGTCCACGCCTTGCACGCGGACGGGACGCGCCCAGTGCCGGATGATCACCCCGTGCGTCAGCGCCAGCTCCTGCTCGTAGCCGCTCGCCCCCATCTCCCGCGCCCCGCGGCGATACACGATCGTGACCTCGTCCGCGCCCAGCTTCTTCGCCTGCACCGCCGCGTCCACCGCCGTCATGCCGCCACCCACCACGACCACCGACCGCCCCACCGGCAGCGCCGGCAGGTCCGCGCATTGCCGCAGCCGCTCGATGAAACCAACCGCATCCTCGATCCCCGCCAGCCCGTCATCCCTGGTTCCCAGCGCGTTCACCGCCTGGAGGCCCAGGCCCAGGAACACCGCGTCGTACTCCTGCCGCAGCTGCGGCAGCGTGACATCCCGCCCGAGCCGCTGCCCCAGCCGCAACTCGATCCCGCCCACCCCCAGAATCCACGTGATCTCCGCCTGCGCGAACCCGCCGGCGGTCTTGTAGGAGGCGATCCCGTGCTCGTTCAGCCCGCCCGCCTTGACCCTCGCGTCGAACACCACGACGGCGTGACCCAGCGTCGCCAGCCTATGCGCACAGGCGATCCCCGCCGGGCCGGCCCCCACCACCGCCACCCGGCGCCCGGTCGGCGCACCCTGCCGGTAGAGCTGCCGCCCGGTGGCGAACAGCGCCTCCGTCGCATGCCGCTGCAAATGGCCGATCTGCACGGGCTTGCCCTCCGCCATCCGGACGCACGCCTCTTCGCACAGCGTCTCGGTCGGGCAGACCCGGGCGCACATGCCGCCGAAGATGTTGGCATCCAGGATCGTCTTGGCAGCCGCCGTGGGCAACCCGGTCGCGATCTGCCGGATGAACAGCGGGACGTCGATCCCGGTGGGACACGCCTGCACGCACGGCGCATCGTAGCAGAACAAGCACCGCTCCGCCGCCACCCGCGCCTCATGCCGCCCCAGCGTAGGATGCAGGTCGCCGAAGTTTTCCGCATACCCGTCCGGCGTAAGCCGTCCCGCCCG
This sequence comes from Acetobacteraceae bacterium, assembly GCA_965246925.1. Lineage (GTDB taxonomy): Bacteria > Pseudomonadota > Alphaproteobacteria > Acetobacterales > Acetobacteraceae > JANPPS01. The sequence continues at coordinate 1,830,876 of OZ251994.1, forward strand.
AATGTCTGGTTGCGCCGTCATAGAGGCCCCTTCCAGTCCGCCGCCCCGGCCTCATGGCCGGCCGCCATTTGACCAGAAGATCAAACCCCCACGGACGTGTCAACAAACCGTATAGGACCTCGACCTGGGTTTCACGCATGCAATGGAACTGGCACCCACCCTTTGGCTGCCCGCCAATCCGCCGGCAACGATGCGAACCGGGATAGGGCGAGCTTCGATAAATCGGTGAAACCGCATTGCCCCGTCAGCACCAGGTCGCAAATCGCCCGTCCGCTCGCGGGCGATAGGCCGAAACCTACGCCGGACATGGTCGCGATGGTGAGGTTGGCGGGCTCGGTCAGCCGCTCGATCACCGGCCGGCCGTCCGGCGTGTTCTCCACGATCCCGGCCCAGCTGCGGATCACGCGCGCATGCGCCGCCTTGGGCAGCAAGATGGCCAGCCTGCGGGCGATGTTGCGCAGCAATGGCGAGTTGGGCGGCGAGTTGGGCGGCGAGTTGGGCGCCGTGCCGTCCGACGGCCCGAGCCACTCGTGCGGGCCCCCGCCATAGGCCAGGTTGCCGCGGAGCGTCTGCCGCCCGTAGATGCCGAACCCGTCGATCCCACCCACCGGCATCGGCTCCAGCGGCTCGGTCACGATCATCTCGGCGCGCGCGGGCGCGAGCGGCAGGCGCACACCGAGCGGCGCCAGCAGCGCCTCCATCTGCGGCCCCGCCGCCAGCACCAGTTGATCGCAGCCAACCATCCCGTCCGCCGTCTCCACCCCGGTCACCCGCCCGCCGCGCACCGCGATGCCGCTGACCGCGGTATGCTGCATCACGCGCCCGCCCAAATCCTGCAGCGCCCAGGCATAGGCCTGCACCGTCCGCTGCGGATTGGCGTGCCCGCCCGCGTGGAAATGCACCCCGCCCACGGCGTTCTCACCCGCGAGCGGCGCCAGCGCCCGGACCGCCTTCGCATCGAGGTCGCTCCAGCCCAGCCCACCCGCGCCATAGATCGCCGCCAGCCTGCGGAACCGCTCGTGCTGCACATCGTCCAGCGCGATGGCCACACGCCCACGCCGGTATTCGGTCGGATACCCCAGCAGCCCGTCCATCAACGGCCAGAGCCGCTGCTCCTCGGCGAATAGCGGGCTCTGGTAATGCGTGCACCCGCCGCCGTTCCGCCCGGACGCCTCCCACCCCACGATCCCCTTGTCCAGCACCAGCACGTCCACGCCCGAGCGCGCAAGCCACCACGCCGCGGACAGGCCCGTGACGCCGCCGCCCACCACGATCACGGACGCGCCGCTCACGTCACGGTCCCCCATCACAGATGCGAATGCAGGCCCAGGAACTCCGCCTCCCGCTCGGTCCCGACATCGTCGTAAGGCACCCATTGCGTGGGGATCCCGAACCAGATGTCCCACCCCGCCGCCATCCCGGCCTCCTCCGCCGCATCCGCCAGCAACGATAGCGGCAGCGGGCGCACCGGGCCGCGATACCCCGCGAGCGCCGCCTGCCCAAGCCCCTGGCCCGAGCGGATCGAAAGCAGCATCGCGATCTGCTCCCGGCAGCGCCGGCCCTGGCACACGCCCATCCCGGCGCGCGTCAGCCGCTTGACCTGGTCCTGACTGACCGGCCCATCCTGCGCCAGCGACGGCAGGCCCCGCCTCAGGCTCGCGGCCGAGGGCGGCCCCAGATAGCGCGGCGCGCGTACCTCGAGCAGGTCAGCCCGGCTCACCTCCTCGCACTGACATACCGGCGCGTCGGGCGCCACGGCCAGCAGCGCCCGCATCCAGGCCAGCCGGTATTCCATATCCACGACCTCATCCGCCGCAACGCGTGCGGCGCCCGGCACGCCCAGCGCCGCCCGCGCCGCCGCCCGCCCCTGTTCGGCGGCCACCCCCTCCGAAACCAGCCCGGCGCAATCGCCGGCGCAGAACACCGCCTCGCCATCCGCCGGCACGAACCCGCCGTGGGGCCCGTCGAAACCGATCGCAAGCCCCGCCATGTCCGCCAGCTCGATCACGGGAACCCGTCCCAGCGCCAGCACGACCGTGTCGCAGGCGAGCTCGATATCCGGCGCCACCTCGCGGACATCGGCCAGCAACACGGACCGCACCCCGTTCAAATCGCCCTGGGCCGCCCGGATCACTCGTCCGGTCAGCACCGGCACCGGCCCGGCATCGCCCGGCGCGCACTCCCCGGCCTCCACCAGCCCGCACACCGTCAAGCCTTTCGCCAACGCCGACCGGGCCACGCCCATTGCCAGCTCACCGCCGCCCAGCACCAGCACGGTGCGGCCCGTAAACGCGTCGTACTGGTCCAGGAGCGCGTGGAACCCTAGGGCGCCCATCACGCCGGGCAGGCCGGCACCGGGGAAGGAATACACCAGGTCGCGCGCCCCGGCCGCCAGGATCAGCCGCTCGAACGACACCATCCAGCAGCGCCCGTCATTCGCGAGCCCCGCCATCGGCCGCTCCAGCGTCTGCAGGCCGGGCCGGTTGACATAGACACCCCAGCAGCAGGTGCCGATCATTACCTCGACCCCCGCCTCGAACAGCGCGGACAGGCCGGGATTGGCCGCCACGACCTGCTCGGTCATGCGGCCCTTGTTGTTCACGGCCGCGCCGGCCCGTCCGCCGAAATAGAACGGAATGTCGCTGCCGATCGACGCGCCGGACACCGGATGCTCGTCCACCAGCGTGACCGAGGCGCCCAGCCGCACCGCCTCCAGCGCCGCCGCCACCCCGGCCGGTCCGGCACCCACCACCAGCACCTGCACGTGCTCCGCCGGCGCCGGCCATTTGCCGGCTTGCGAGAACGGATCGATCCCTTCCATGCGACGCTACCCCCACTGCCCGAACGGCGTTTCCGGCCCGGGCCTACCCTCGTCGATCAAGCCGATATGGTCGGCCGCGAAGCTCCGGGGAGTCAGCATCGCGAACACCGCGCCCCCCTCCGCATCCGCCTCCCGCCAGAACAGCACCGGCGCGTGACCGAACTCCGTCACCGCCGCCGCCCCCACCGCGAACACCGCCGGGTGCAGGTCGAGCGAGATCAGGCTCGCCAGCCGCCGCCGCACGTCACCGCCGGTCAGGCGCAGCAGCACCCGGCTGCCGCTCTGCTCGCTGATGGATGCCGCATCCCTCAGTTCGGGCAGGGAACGCGGCCGCGCCCAAAGCGCCAGCCACCGCCCGGGCCCGGTCCAAACCACCCGCACCGCCCGGGCTATGCCGGCGAACCGCCCGGCCGGCAGCGTCATGCCGAACCCGTCGCACAGCGCCCGCAGCACCTCCGCCTCCCGGCCCCGGCGCGCCAGCACCTCGGCCGCCGCGAAATCCGCGCTCCACGCCAGCCCCGGCCCCGCCCCGGCGACCAGCCCGGACCGCCGCACCCAGGCGAAATCATTCACGCTGGCGCGCCCCTGCCGGGTCATAGAACACGGGATGGCATAGCTCGACCGCGGCCTCCCGCCGGCGGATCGGGTCATACGCCACGTGCACCTCGCCATGCCGCTCCCGCCCGCCCCGGACGAGGCCCAGGCCGATCCAGCGTCCCAGCACCGGCGAGAAACAGGCCGACGTCACGTGCCCCAGATCCTCCTCCGGCCCCCGCGCCACCCCCTGTGCGAACACATGCGCCCCGGCCCCGAAGCTCGCCTGGGGATCGACGCACCGCATCCCCACCACCACCGCCCGCCGGGGGTCCAGCAGCGCCTCCCGCCCCGCCAGCACGCGGCCCACGAAGTCCTTCCGCGCCGACATCATCTTCCCCAGCCCCAAATCGCCCGCCGTCGTCCGCCCGTCCAGCTCCGGCCCGGCGACGTGCCCCTTCTCGATCCGCAGCACGCCCAGCGCCTCGGTCCCATACGGCATCACCCCCAGCTCCGCCCCGGCCAACGCCAGGTTCCGGGCCAGCGCGTCTCCCAAATCCGCGGCCACCCCGATCTCGTACGCCAGCTCGCCCGAGAACGAGATGCGCATGACCCGCGCCGGCATGTCGCCGTGCAGCGTGACCTCCGCCGCCGCCATGAACGGAAACGCTGCGTTCGACAGATCGTGCGACGCCACCAGCCGCTGCAGCAACGCCCGGGCGCGGGGCCCGGCGACCGAGAACTGCGCCCACGCCTCCGTCGCCGGCGTCAGCTGCACATCCAGCCCCGGCCACAGCACCTGCCGGCAGAACTCCAGGTGCTGCAGCACCGCCCCGGCATTGGCGGTGGTGGTCGTGACGAAATACCGGTCATCGGCGAAGCGCGACACGGTACCGTCATCCAGCGCGAACCCATCCTCCCGCAGCATCAGCCCATACCGCGCCCGCCCCACCGGCAGGTTGGAAAAGCCATTCACATACACGCGGTCCAGCAGCGCGCCCGCATCCGGCCCCATCACGTCGATCTTGCCCAGGGTCGAGACGTCGCAGAAGCCCACCGCCTCCCGCACGCAGCGCGCCTCCCGGTTCACGCTGTCCTGCCAGGTCTCGCCCGGGCGCGCATACCATTGCGCCCGCTTCCACATCCCGGCATCGACGAAGGATGCGCCGTTCTCCACCGCCCAGCCGTGCGAGGGCGTGAGGCGGGTGGGGTAGAAATGCTGGCCCCGCCGATGCCCGGCGAACACGCCGATCGTGACCGGCATCACCGGCGCGCGGAACATGGTCGTGCCCGTCTCGTCCATGCTGCGCCCGGTCGCCGCCGCCATGATCGCCAGGCCGTTCACGTTCGACAGCCGCCCCTGATCCGTCGCCATGCCCAGCGTCGTGTAGCGCTTCAAGTGCTCGACCGCGGTGAAGCCCTCGCGCTGCGCCAGCGCCACGTCTTGCGCCGTCACGTCATGCTGCAAATCCACGAACGCCTTGCCCGGCGCCATCACGTGGAACAGGGCGGACACCCGGCACCCCTCATCCAAGGCATGCGGCGCGTCGCCGGACGCACCCGTCTTTCCGCAATCCGCCGCCGCCGCCACGCCGGCCTCATGCCCCCCGCGCAAGCAGCCGCCCAGGCCCATGACGCCCGCAGCCGCGCCGGCCAGCCGCATGCCCGGCGGCACCGCGCCGGCGGTGAAGGCGCTGAGCCCATCATGCCACACCGGCCGCCCGCCCTGCGACGACGCCAGCGCCAGATCCGGGTTCCACCCGCCCGACACCGCCAGGCAATCGGCGGCCACCGTCACCATGCGCCCCCCGGTCTCACGCACCGTAACCCGGCGCACGCCATGCCCGCCTTTGACGCCCACGACCTCACCCGGGATGACGTCGATGCGGCCGGCCAGCGCCGCGAACTCAGGGGGAGCCTCGCCCCGCGGGTCGATCACGGCCGCCACCTCGATCCCCGCCGCCACGGCCGCCGCGACGCTCCGCCAGGCATCGTCATTGTTCACGAAAAACGCGGCCCGGCGCCCCGGCAAGGCGGCATAGCGGGCGATATAGGTCCGGAAAGCGGCCGCGTTCATCACGCCCGGAACATCGTTACCCGGGAACACGATAGGACGCTCGACCGCGCCCCCCGCCACCACGGTCCGCCGGGCGGCGATCCGCCATAGCGTCTGCCACACCCCGTCAGAAAGCGGCGCGGCATGCTCCACCGCCCCGTACACCCCGCCATCGAACACGCCGAACACCGTCGTCCGGGTCATCAGCCGCACGTCCGGCATGGCGCGGAGCTCCGCGAGTCCCGCCGCGAGCCACTGCGCGCCCGGAATCCCCTCGATGTCATAGGCATCCACCAGCAGCCGTCCGCCGCACAGGAAATCCTGCTCGCACAGGATGACCCTGGCGCCGGCCCTGCCTGCCGCCAGCGCGGCCGCGATACCCGCGGGGCCGCCACCCACCACCAGCACGTCGCAATGCGCCCACGCCGTGTCATACCGGTCCGGATCGGGTTCGGCGCTGGCCCGCCCCAGCCCCGCCGCCCGGCGGATCGCCGGCTCATACAGCCGTTCCCACAGCGGCGCGGGCCACTTGAACGTCTTGTAATAGAACCCGGCCACGAGCAACGGCGCGAACAGCCCGTTCACCGCAGCCATGTCGAACCGGAGCGACGGCCAGCGGTTCTGGCTCCGCGCCTCCAGCCCATCCCACAACTCGGCCGTGGTTGCCTTGCTGTTCGGCTCCCGCCGCGCGCCGGAGCCCAACTCCATCAGCGCATTCGGCTCCTCCGGCCCGGCGGCGACGATGCCGCGCGGGCGGTGATACTTGAATGACCGCCCCACCACCTTGACGCCATTGGCCATCAGCGCGGAGGCCAGCGTGTCCCCGGCATACCCGGTCATGGCCCGGCCATCGAAGGTGAACCGCACCGGGCGGCCCCGGTCGATCAGCCCGCCCGCCAGCAGCCGCCACGCCGCCGGGCCGGCCGCCGCCTTGACCCGCCCGGCCGGCGAGAACGCCACGCCGGCTGGGAGCGGCAACGCCTCCGTCATGCGCCCGCCGCACGGATGACGCCGAACTCATGCGTGAGCGTATTCCGCTCCGCCACCAGCCAAACGCGGCACCCGGCGGCATGGTACCAATGCTCCGTCATCGGCCCGGCGGTGTTGTCGCGCAAATAGGCATAGTCGTAGAACGCCTGCTCGTCTGGCTCGCCGGGGCGCGTGGGCGACGCATCGCCCCGATAGACGAACTCGCCGGACGGGCGCGGGCCGCAATGGGGGCAATCGATCAGCACGGCACCCTCAATGCAGGTTGGGCTGGGCGCCGTGCCCGGCCTCGTCGATCAGGTCGCCGCGCCGGAACCGGTTCAGCCGGAACCGCGCAGCCTCCGGATGCGGCTCGCCCCGCGCCAGCAGATGCGCAAAGGCCAGGCCGGACGCCGGGGTTGCCTTGAACCCGCCATAGCACCAGCCGGCGTTCAGATAGAGGCCATCCACCGGGGTCCGGTCGATGATCGGCGACCCATCCATCGACATGTCCATCACCCCGCCCCACGACCGCAGCATCCGCACCCGCCCGATCGAGGGTATGAGCGCCACCCCGCTCGCGCAAACATCCTCCACCACCGGCAGGTTGCCGCGCTGCGCATAGGAATTATAGCCGTCCAGATCGCCGCCGAACACCAGACCGCCCTTGTCGGACTGGCTGATGTAGAAATGCCCGGCGCCGAAGATGATGACGCCGGGCAGCACCGGCTTGATCCCCTCCGACACGAACGCCTGCAATACATGGCTCTCGATCGGCAGCCGCAGCCCCGCAAGCTTCGCCACGCGGGACGTGCTGCCGGCCACCGCAAGCCCCACCTTCCCGGCCCGGATCGTGCCGCGCGTGGTCTCGACGCCCGTCACCACCCCGTTCTCCCGCAGAAATCCCATGACCTCGCAGCGCTGGATGATATCGACGCCGAGCCGGTCCGCCGCCCTGGCGTAGCCCCAGACCACCGCGTCATGGCGCGCCGTCCCCGCCCGCCTCTGCAGCAGCCCGCCCAGGATCGGGAACCGCGCGTCGTCATGCGCGAGGTAGGGCATCATCGCCCGCAGCTGCGCGGCGTCCAGCAGCTCGGCCGCGATGCCGTTGATCAGCATCGCGTTGCCCCGCCGCGCCAGCGCATCCCGCTCGCCATCCGTATGGCACAAATTTACGATCCCGCGCTGCGACACCATCGTATTGAAGTTCAGCTCCCGCTCCATGCCCTCCCATAGCTTCATCGACATCTCGTAGAAGCCGGTGTTGCCCGGGAGCAGGTAGTTGGAGCGGATGATGGTCGTGTTGCGCCCGGCATTGCCCGAGCCGATCCAGCCCCGCTCGAGCACGGCCACCTGGCGCACGCCGAACTCCTTGGCCAAATAATACGCGGTCGCCAGCCCATGCCCGCCACCGCCTACGATCACCGCGTCGTACTGGGGCTTGGGCGCCGCGTCGCGCCACATCCTGGGCCAGCCCGCATGGCCCGCCCAAGCCGCCTTGGCGAGCGAGAAGATCGAATAATTCATGGAGTGAACGCCACTAACCCGCCCGGCGCCTGATGACAACACGACTCTGCAAGGGGGCTTGACGGCCCTTACCAGAATATGTTCCTATCTCCCAATCATGCAAAGCACCTCTCCCCAACCACCCGCCGGACAGGGCGCCCCCGACGGCCCCTACGACGGCCCCTACTACGGTCCCTACTACGGTGAAGTCTTGCATGAACTGATCGAACTCGGCCGCACCCTCGCCCGCGCCGTGGTGGCGCACGCCACCAATCACCCCCAAGCCGCCGCCGCCCAGGTCGCCGAAGCCGGCGCCTCCCAAGCCGCCGCCCCCCAAGCAGCCGCCGCCTTAGAGGGTGCTGGCACGCCCGAAGCCGATCCAACCATCGCCTTCGAGCGCATCGCCCGCACAGTCCGCCGCACCGTCGCGCTCGCCCGCCACATCGCGGAGAACCCGCCCGAGGCCCCCAGGCACGAGCGCGCCGAAGCCGCCATGCGTGAGCGCGCCAAAGCTCGTGAGAAAATCATCCGTGACATCGAGGACGCCATCGAGGTCGCCGGCCGCCATACCAGGAACCTCGACACCCGGGCCCTGTTCGCCGAACTGAATGAGCGCCTGCTGGATCAAGAGCTAGAGCAGGACCTGCTGACCCGGCCGATCGGCGATATCGTCGAAGAGATCGCCCGCGACCTCAACGTCAACGCCCAGGAACGCTCCTGGCGCCATAAGCGCCGCACCCCCGCAACCCTCGCCGAACTCCGCACCCGCGCCGCCGCATCGCCCCGCGCCGCATCACCGGGCACCGGGCCCAGACCGGACCAGCCCGGCTCCCCGGTGCAGCCGGCCCCGGCCCCAGCCCCAGCCCCGGCCCCAGCCCCAGCCCCGGCCCCAGCCCCAGCTCCAGCACAGGATTACTGGGGCAAACCGCCCGGCCAACCCCATCGGTAACACCCTGGCACCCGGTCCCCGGCCACTCAGCCCGGCCACTCAGGTAATAAGCTGAGAAGGGATGCGCTGCGCATCCCGTCCGCGCACCCACCCGGACCGTTCACGTTTTTGACACTGGAAAAGCTAAACTTGACAGGCCCCAGCCGATTTGCCCTGTTTCATCGATACAGCTCTGTTCCGCTTACTTGAAACACGCACGCGCCATAAAATGCCGGCAATCCACAGGAGATCGATCAGGTGAGCAAACAGCAAATCCACCGGCGGATCATCGGCACCATCGCCTGCGCGGCCGCCATCGGCATCGCCCTCCCCGCCTGGGCCCAATCCAGCTGCAAGAGCCCCGAGCTCGTGACGCCCGGCAAGCTCACCATCGCCTATAACGGCGACATGCCCGGCACCGGCACCAAGGACAACAAGCTCGTCGGCATCGATGGGGAGATCATGTCCCGCGTCGCGCAGAAGCTCGGCCTCGAACTGTCGCCGCAGCTGATGGAGTGGGCGGCCGAGATCGAGTCCGTCAAGGCCAAGCGCGTGGACGCCATGCACGGCATGATGGGCTGGAACGAGCCGCGGTCCAAGGTCATCCGCATCACCGACCCGATCTACTACGCCGGGCCGCTGATGACGCAGAAGAAGGGCGCCAACATCACCCGGCTCGACCAGATCAAGAAGCTCCGCGTCGCGACCGGCCAGGGCTTTGGCTGGGTGCCGGAGCTGCAGACGCTCAACCCGGACCTGAAGCTCTATGACACCAGCGACGCCATGCTGCGGGACCTGCTCGCGGGCCGCATCGACGTGATGTTCGCCGATGCCCCGCTGATCCAGTATGTCGCCACCAAGCAGCCGGACCTCAATATCGAGTCCATTCCGGTCAAGGAGCCGTATGATCCCAAGCTCGCGACGCTCACCGGCAAGTATCAGATCGTGGTCGGCCTATCCAAGGAGGCTCCCAACCTCGAGGCTTGCGTGAACGAAGTGGTGGCCGAGCTGTGGAAGGGCTGCGAGAACTTGAAGATCGCCGCCAATTACGGCTTCACAGACCGCTTCTGGTTCACGCCGCCGACCGAGAACCCGCGCGCCGGCGTGGACCGTCCGAAGGACTGGCAATACCCGCAGCTCGGCAGCTGCCCATAGACACCGCCGCTCGCGGGCTCCCCCCGGGGCCCGCGGCGCCGTTGCTCGACATCGTCGGGCTCGAAAAGAGTTTCGGGCCGCTTCAGGTACTGCAGGGGGTCAGCCTCTCGGTCCCGGCCAGCCGCAAGATCGCCATCATCGGCCCCAGCGGCTCCGGCAAGACCACTCTGCTGCGCTGCATCAACTTTCTCGAGGCGCCGACCGGCGGCCACATCTACCTCGACGGCGCCCTGGTCGGCGAAAAGCAGGTGGGGGGCAAATATGTCCGCATGAGCGAGCGTGAACTCGCCCCCCAGCGCCGCGAGATCGGCTTCGTCTTCCAGAACTTCTACCTCTGGCCGCATCTGACGGTGGAGGCCAACGTCGCCATCGGCCCGCACCGCGTCCAGGGCCTGCCCGCCGCCAAGGCGCAGGAGCTGGCCGTCTGGGCGCTGGAGAAGGTCCATCTCGGCCACAAACGGTCCGAATACCCGGAGCGGCTGTCCGGCGGCCAGCAACAGCGGGTCGGCATCGCCCGCGCCCTGGCGCAGCAGCCCAAGCTGATCCTGTTCGACGAGCCCACCTCCGCGCTGGACCCCGAGCTGGTGGGCGAAGTACTCGGCGTGATCCAGGAACTGGCCAGCGAGGGCCGCACCATGGTGCTCGTCACCCACGAAATCCGCTTCGCCCGGGATGTCGCCGACGAGATCGTGTTCATGGATGGCGGAAAGATCATCGAGCAGGGCGTGCCCGCCGACGTGCTGGAGCACCCGCGGCAGGAACGCACGCAGCGCTTCTTGGGACAGCTCCGCACCGGTGCCTGAGTTCTCGCACCGCCTGGCCTACTACGCCGGCGTGCTGCTGAACGGGGCGGTGGTCACCGTCGCCATCACGCTGGGCGCGCTGGCGATCGCCTTGGTGCTGGGCCTGGCCCTGGCCGTCCTCCGCACCTCCCGCATCGCCGCGGCGCGGGGGTTCGTCATCGCCTATGTGGAGGTGTTCCGTGACATCCCGCCGCTTACGCAGCTGTTCATCATCTATTTCGGCCTGACCTATGTCGGCATCCGGCTCGACCCGTTCCCGGCCGCGATCGTGGGGCTGGGGCTCAACGGCTCGGCCTACTGCGCCGAGATCTTCCGCGCCGGCATCTCGTCCCTGCACTTCGGCCAGCGCGAAGCCGCCGTGGCCGTCGGCATGACGCCGCTCGCGGCCATGCGCTTCATCATGATCCCGCAGGCCATCCGGGTCACCCTGGCGCCGCTCGCCAGCTACGCCATCGGCCTGATCAAGGATACCGCGGTCGCCTCCGCGGTGGCCGCACCGGAGATACTGTTCAGGGCGCGGAACTTGACCGTCGAGACGTTCGATACGCCGGTCATCTACCTCCTGGTCGCCATCCTCTACTTCGCCTTGACCTTCCCGATCGCCCGGCTGGTCGAACAGCTCGAGCGCCGCACCAAGGCCCGCCGATGAGCGATCTCGGCCAATTCTTTGCGGTCTATGCCGAGAAATGGCCGGCCTGGTCGGTCATGATGGGCCGCTCGCTCAACGTCACGCTCGAGATCACCGGCTACGCCTTCGTGCTGTCCATCGTGCTCGGCCTGCTGCTGGCGCTGGCGCGGCTCAGCCCCAACCGCATCGTCTCGCGGCTGGCGCTGGGCTATATCGAGGTCGCCCGCGGCGTTCCCGCCCTGGTGATCCTGTTCCTGATCTATTTCGGCCTGGTCCCGCTCGGCCTCGTGCTGGACGCCGTCCCGGCCTCGATCCTTGGATTGAGCCTCAGCGCCGCCGGCTACATCGCCGAGAACTTCCGCGCCGCGATCGAGGCGACGCACAAGGGCCAAAAGGAAGCTGCGCTGGCGATCGGCATGGCGCCCGCTCAGATCTACCGCTACATCGTCCTGCCCCAGGCCGCCCGCATCGCCTTGCCACCGCTGGTCAACACGCTGATCTCGATCCTGAAAGACAGCTCCCTCGCCTCACTGATCTCGGCCCCAGAACTCATGCTACGCGCCAAGAACATCAGCTCGGCCGACTTCCTACCGCTGCACATCTTCGTCCTGGCCGGCCTCATCTACTTCCTGCTGGCGCTCCCTCTCTCCATCCTGGCCAGCCAGCTAGAACGCCGCCTCAGCTCCGGCCTCGGCGCCCGCCTATGAACACCGCCGCAAGATGAGCGCATTCTGGCCAGACGCGTAGTAGGCAGGCCGGCGTCCCACTTCGGTAAAGCCGTGCCGGACATAGAGCGCACGAGCCGGCGCGTTGCCGGTAGCGACCTCCAGCACCATCGACGCCGCGCCCCGCCGCCGTGCCTCCGCCAGGGCGGCCGTCAGCAGGGCGGCGCCCAACCCTTGGCGCCGGCTGTCCGGCAGGACCGCCAAAGTCAGGATTTCCGCCTCGTCCGCCGCCACCCGCGCCAGCACGAAGCCGCCCATTTGGCAGATGAAGCCGTAGGCGCCGGGCAGCCCGGCCTGAATCCCCAGCGCGTCCGCGCCCCAGCGCTCACCAGGCGGGAACGCGGCGCCGTGGATCAGCGCCATCGCGTCCGCATGGGCGGGCGTGACCGGAATTAGGACGGCAACCTCGCCGCGACGGGGTCCACATACAAGGGCTGCGGCGGCCATGGGGTGAGGCGGGCGGCGCGGGCGATGCCGGCGGGCGTGGGAATGCGGCCGGGCAGCAGCAGGGTGTCACATCCCCGCGCCAGCAACCGGGCGTGCACGGCCTCGGCGGCGTCCCCCGCCACGGCAATGGGGCCGGGCGGGTCAGGCACATCGTCCAGCGCCAGGCTCTGCACCACACCATCCCGCTCCAGGAACACGCGGCCACGGCGGCTGTCGATCACGGTCCAGAACGCGCGGCCCGGCGTAGGCTCGGCCAGCGCCGCGCCGATCGTAACGCCGTGCACCGGGCAACCGGCAGCCAGCGCGATACCATGCGCCAGGGCCAGGGCCGCGCGGATGCCGGTGAAGCTGCCGGGCCCAATGGTCACGGCGATGAACGCCAGCCCGGCGGCCCGCCCGTCCAGCAGCTCCGCCACTAGCAGCGGCAGGCGGGCCAGGTTGCCGCGGCTGCCGTCCAGCCGGCGCTCCACGATATGCTCACCCTCTACGAGGCCTGCGGCGCAAGGACCGAGCGCAGCATCCAATGTCAGGATCACAAGGGACGCTCCGGGCCGAGCGCCACGGACTTGACCAGGGCGAACACCGGCAGGCCGGGGCGGAGCGCCAGGCGGTCCACCGCGTCCCGGGTCACCCGCGCCAGCAGCACCGTGGGACCGGCCGCCACGCGCACGAACACCTCGTGCGCCCCGGCCTCCGCCAGAGCGGTCACGACGCCGGGCACCACGTTCTGATGGCTGAGCCCGGACGGTGAGCCGGTGCCGATGGCCACGTCCCGCGCCGGGATGCGCACCCGGTGCCGCGTGCCCGGCGCCTCGGGCCGGAGCGGCACCGTCAGCACGCCACCGGGGAAGCCCAGCTGCGTGAGGCCCCGCGCCGGGTCATGCGCGGTAATGCTGGCGGTCAGCACCGTGCCGGCATCCCGCCGCCCGCTCAGCATCGACAGATCGGTGCGGGTGGTCAGCACCTCGAGCGGGCCCGCGGCCAGCACCCGGCCCCGGTCCAGCAGCACGAGCGTGTCCGCCAGCCGGTCCACCTCGTCCATCGCGTGCGTGACATACAGGATTGGGGCAAGGCCGCGGACGCGCTCGAGATAGGGTAGGATCTCCTCCTTCCGGGCCGCATCCAGCGCGGAGAGCGGCTCATCCATCAACAGCAGCCGGGGGCGGGACAGCAGCGCGCGGCCCAGCGCGACACGCTGCTTCTCGCCACCGGAAAGCAAACGGGGGCGGCGGTCCAGCAGGGTGCCGAGGCCGAGCAGGTCCACGATCATGTCCAATGCAGGACCCGGCCCCGGCGGGGCGCGGCGGGCGCCGTACTCCAGGTTGGTGCGGACGCTCATGTGCGGCATCAAGCGCGAATCCTGAAACACCACGCCGCAGCGGCGCCGGTGCGCGGGCAGATCCTGCAGCGCCGCGCCGTCTAGCACAACTCGCGCCCGGTCCGGACGCAGCAGGCCCGCCACCGCCAGCAGCACCGTACTCTTGCCCGAGCCGGACGGGCCGAACAGCGCCGTCACCCCCGGCGGCGCGGCGAACGCCACGTCCAGCGTGAAGCCCGGGAACGCGTGCCGGAGCGCCACGTCCAGCATCAGCCAAGCCAGCGGTGCATGCGGCGCGCGATGGTCTCGCTGAGCAGGAGCCCGGCGATGGCGAGGGTAAGGGAGACCAGCGCCAGCCGGGCCGCGGTGGCCTCACCACCCGGCACCTGAGCGGCGGCATAGATCGCGAGCGGCAAGGTCTGGGTCTGACCGGGAATGCTGGAAGCGAAGGTGATGACGGCGCCGAACTCCCCCAGGCCCGCGGCGAACGCCACCACGGCGCCGGACAGGATGCCCGGCGCCATAAGCGGCAGCGTGACCGTGAGGAATCGGTCCAGCGGACGCGCGCCAAGCGTGGCCGCCGCCTGCTCCAGCCCAGGATCGACGGCAGCGAGCGAGAGGCGGATGGAGCGGACCATGAGCGGGAAAGACATGACCGCCGTGGCCAGCGCGGCGCCGGCAGTGGTGAACACCAGGCGAATGCCGAACGCGTGCTGGAGCCAGGCCCCCGCAGGGCCGCGCACGCCGAACAGCATCAGCAGCGCCCACCCCACCACCACCGGCGGCAGCACGAGCGGCACGTTGACCAGCGCGTCCAGCACCGGCCGGCCCCAGAACCGGCGCCGTAGCGCATACGCGACCAGCACGGCCAATGGCAGCCCGAAGCTCATGCTCCACAGCGCGACCGTGAGGCTCAGGCGGACGGCCTGCCATTCTTCCGGGGTCAGCATCCGTCGACCCCGAAGGGCGGATGGCGCAAGCCAATCCGCCCTACAGGAGGCGGCACACGTCGTCGAAGTCGAAGCGGGGGTTGCGGGGATGGAGGCTGGACTGGTCACCGTGGCCGAGGTTGACCAGGAAGTTGCTCTTCCAGCCGTAGGTCACCATGAATTCCGCATCCACCCGGCCGTTGTCAAAGCCGGACATGGGGCCCACGTCCAGCCCTACGGCACGCGCAGCCATGATGAGGTAGGCGCCCTGCAGGGTGCCGTTACGGAACGCCGTCTCTTCCGCCAGCTTCGCGTTGCCCGCGAACCAGGTCCGCGCGTCCTCATGCGGCAGCAGCCGGGCCAGGTGTTCGTAGAACAGCGGATCGTGCGCCACGATGCATACGACCGGCGCCGACAGGGTCTTCTCCACGTTACCCGGGGACAATGCCGGGCGGAGCCGGTCCTTGGCGCCCTGCGTGCGCAGGAACATGAACCGCGCCGGCGAGCTATTGGCCGAGGTCGGCGCCAGCTTCATGAGGTCGAACAGGCGCCGCAGCTCCTCGTCTTCGACCGGCTGATCGGTCCAGGCGTAGGCCGTCCGCGCCCCCTCGAACAGGGTATAGAGCGCGCCCTGATCGAGCATTCAGGCCTCGACCTGCTCGACGGACGTCACCTCCGGCACGTAGTGGCGCAGCATGTTCTCGATGCCGTGCTTCAATGTGGCCGATGAACTCGGGCAGCCGCTGCAGGCGCCTTGCATGTGCAGGCGGACCACGCCCTCGCGGTAGCCGCGGAACACGATGTCCCCGCCATCGCCGGCCACGGCCGGGCGGACACGGGTGTCCAGCAGCTCCTTGATCTGATCCACGATCTCCCGGTCGGCCGGGTCCACGTCCTCGGCCGCGTCCAAGCCCTCGCTATCTACGATCGGGCGCCCGGCGACGAAGTGCTCCATCAGCACGCCCAGCACCTGCGGGCGGAGCGCCTGCCATTCGTTCAGGTCATTCTTGGTTACCGTCACGAAATCCCCGCCGAAGAACACGCGGGCGACGCCGGGCAGGGCGAAAAGGGCGGTGGCGAGCGGGCTGCGCGCGGCCAGGTCCGGCCCGGCAAAGTCCGCCGTGCCCGTCCCCATCACGTCTCGGCCCGGCAGGAACTTGAGCGTGGCCGGGTTGGGCGTGCCTTCGGTCTCGATGAACATGGTATATCCTTCAAGGGGACCAGTCTGGTCCGGATAGGCCACATCTGGCGAAATTGCACCGGTTATGCAAGGTGCGGCGCGGCCGTGCGAACGGCATCGCGGCGGCCTCGTGCGCCTTTTGTCCGCGCGAAGGCCGAACCCGCAAGCGCCAGCAAGGCCCCGCCGACCAACGATCCAGCACTCGGCTCGGGTACCGGGAGGAACGCAGACAATGGGTCACCCTCGGGGATCACGAACGGCGGAACCTCTCCGGTGTAGCCCAGGCTCGTCAGCAGGGCGAAGTCCGACCGGTTGGAGCTGCTGGGACCCGGAGCCGTGGGGGTGAACGGCAGCAGCGCCGTATCGCTGAAGAACAGGTCGCCGCCGGGCCGGGGCAGGTAGGCGCTGGTCTCACCGCTCGGGAATTCGCCACACACGCCCAGCCCCGCCACGGTCTGCGGGCCGCACGTAAAACCGTCGATCTGGTCCATCCGCGTGCCATCCGGGTTGAGGTCCGTCAAGCCCCGGTTGAAGCCGCTCGAGGCACATAGGCCGAGGTTGAGGAACTCGCCAGAACCGCTGATCGCGTTGGCGCAGGCTGCGAAATCCAGCGTGATCGGGGCGCCGGCCACCGTGCCAAGCGAGGCCGCAAAGGTGTTGGTCAGCAGATTGATGCGGCCGGCATCGATCCCGTGCCTATGTTCGTCCACTAGCGGTCCGAGTGTCAGACCCGCCACATCCACGCCGAGTGCCTTGACGTCCACGTCACCCGCAATCACCAAATCCGTCTGGTTCCGCACCGTGCCCGTGAGGTTGATCAGCGGCTCGATGCTCACCTGGGACACCTGACCCGGCGAGAACGTCACGTCATCGCCGAATTTGAAATCGATCCGGTTGGTGAGCGCCCCGTCGATCCCGTTCACTCGCGGTCTGACGGCGGTCGAAAAGATATAGCTGCCGGTGGCTGTCGGCGTGAATTGCAGGATTTGCTGCACATCGAGCGCGGCACCCACCCCGGCTTGGAGCAGATCGTAGCCGAACGGGCCCGCCTTGCCCGATAGCGCGATCGGGAAGCCGACCGCATCGGCCGCGATCTGCGCGATATTGGCCCGCACCGCCGCGACGTTGGACCGTTGCGCCGAGGTGAGATTGGTCCCGTTGAACCCGCCGGGCGTGGACTTGGAGGAACTGTCGAGGTTCGGGATCGACACGCTGGCGTTCAACAGGCCATTCAGCGCGGTAATCGGCTTATTGGCCGCCACGATTTCACCCAGCACGCGGACTTGCCCGTCATTGTTGCGATTGATGGCGGCGATCTCACGCGATGCGTTGATGTCCGGTGGTGCGAACGCCGGGCCGGTGCACACGCCGAAGCATACTTCGGCCCCGGCAAAGGCATGCAGCTCCGCCCCAAGGTCCACAAACGCCTGCGCCGTCGGACCCCGGACCTGCAGGGTCGGCGACCGCGCCTCCATGGCGCCGGCTGCGCTGGTGCGGACCTGCACGCTGGGCAGTGCGGCAAACGCAGACCCGATCGTGATCGCGCCGATCGTCGTCCCGCTCACGCTGTTGGGAACCGTGAAGGTGGCACGGGCAGGATATTGCACGTCGAACGTTCCGCTATCGACCTTGATCCCGTAGCCGATCCCAGCCAGACCCTTGGTGTCGGCACCGATCTTGGCGCCGGCCGAGGCGCAGGCTCCGAGAAGGCAAGCCGTCTCCACGTCACCCACGGTCTTGCCGAGGTCCCAGGTTGGGCCGAAGAACCGTGGTCCACTATCGAATTTGAACCGGGTCCGCTGTCCCAGACACTGCGGTCCTTCGCCCCGAACAGGGCGTCGTCCACAAAGGTGAAGGCGGCGGCGGGATGCGGGAGGGCAGCGAGCAGCAGACTGCCGAAAAGCATAGCTCGCACGGTGGCCTCCTTTCCAGAAGTTCAGGCTTTCAGGAGAGGCATCCTACTGCAACTTGATACGAAAACAAAACCATTTCTTTCTACGCCGGCGCGTCGCCAATCGGCGACCGTCACTTGGCTAAACCCTCCTGGTATGCACAGTATGGCCCAGTGGATAAGGGTCGCGCTGCGCCGCGACCAGCACCGGTACCGCCCTGCCGCACCGTGACCGAGGGTAGAGTGTGGCGCCCACAGCGTAAGCCCCGTAAGCAGAAGGGCTCCTCAGTGCTCTTCGACCCGGCACTAGGTGTGGACGCAAGCACCTCTCAATCTCAATACCTACTTTTCCATTCTGCATGTGCTGCCATCGCCAGATGTCGTCCCGTCGTCCTGGATTGCTTCGCCAAACGGCGAGTCGGAATGACGGATCATTCTAGGGCAATTTCCGACTACTCAGGAAATGGCAGATCCACTCCCCGACCCGGGCGCGATCGTCTGGTGCGTCGAGGGAGGCTAGCGCTGGCTCCGTAAGGGGGCCGTAATTGTCTTCGCGGGTTTGGATCAGGGCGCGGCTGAAAGGTGAGGTGAATTCGGGATGGAATTGGACGGACATGGCGTCACCGTAGTCGAGGCCGGCGTAGGGGGTGAAGGGACTGCTGAGGACGACACGGGCGCCCTCGGGCGCAGTGATGACCTGATCTTGATGGGAGGCGGGGGCGTCGATGTGGGGGGTGTCGTCCATCCAGGGGGCGCGGTGCCGCGCTTCGTAGCGATGCAGGCCGATGCCCCAGCCCTTGGTGGATTTCTCGACCTGGCCGCCCCAGGCCTGGGCCATGGCCTGATGACCGAAGCAGATGCCAACGATCTTGGCCTGGCCGCGCGTGGCGCGCAGGAAGTCCAGCAGCGGCGGGATCCAGGGGAGCGGATCATACACCCCGGCGGGCGAGCCAGTCAGGATGTAGGCGGGGTGGCTACCGGGTGCGGGGAGCTCGCCTGCCATCGTGTCGAATACGTCATAATCGTGCCCAGGGCCCAGCAGGCACTGGATCATCCCGGCGTAGCTGCCGTGTTCCGCGGCGAGAATGCCGGGGGGAACGCCACACGCGAGGATACCGATCTTCATGCCGGCACCATCGCGTCCGCGCGGTCTCGTAGCTGGGGCGCCAGCAACACGCCGCCGCAGACCAGCGCCGGGAGTATGGCATGCAGCCAGATCAGCGGGATGAGCATGGTGTTCTTGGCCGCCAGGCTCGCGATAATCAGGCCCAGCGCCAGCAACGCCACAACCGATAGCACCGCGACCAGCGGGCGCAGCACCGTGGCGTGACGCTGGAACGCGCCCGTCAGCACGCATAAAAGCGCTACCATCGCAAAGCTCGCCGCCGTCCAGGGCGCGGACAGCCGCCGGTGCGCCTCCACAAGCAGCTTGCCCACGTCCCGGGCATTCAGCGCGTTGTGCGGGTCGGCCAGTTCGGACAGACTCATTTCGGCCACGTCCCGGTAGCGGACCTCCTCGCCCTTCTTGGCGCTGGCGAGATCGAGCCCGAATTCACTGAAGGTGGTGATGTTCAGGCGGCCCGTGGCCTTGTCGATGTCCTGTCGGTTGCCGTTCTGCAGCAGCACCCGGGGGCCTGACGGGCCTGAGATGAGCTCCCCCCGCTCGGCCAAGATGGTCGCATGCACGTTCTTTTCCCGGTCATCCTCGACCAGGATGCCGCGCAGCGTGCCTTCCCGGTCGCGGATGCGGACATAGACCGTGAGGTCGTCCGAAATAGGGGTGAACACCCCTTCCTGAAGCAAGAAGGCGGCGACGCGGTTACGGATTTCGAACTGGTATTCCCGGAACGCGGTATAGCTAGCCGGGACGATCCAGACATTGAGCAGGTAGCTCATGGCGACCACGCCCGCGACCAGCAGCAGGGCGGGCCGGGTCAGGCCCCAGGGGGAGAGCCCGGCGGCGCGCATGACCGTCAGCTCACGGTCGCCGGCAAGGCGCTGATACACGAACTGCACCACGACGAAGGTGGTGATCGGCAGCACTACGGCCACGAAGTTGGGGATCAGCAGCGCGGTCAGATTGAGGAACACCAATAACGAGAGGCCGCGGTTGATAACCAGCTCCACCAGCCGCAGCGACTGCGTAAGCCAGATCAGCGCCACCAGCCCGAACGTCACAGCGAACAGCGCGACCGCGAGCTGGCGCAAGATGTAGCGATCCAGCTGGCTCATGCGGGCAGGACCTTACCCGGGTTCATCAGGCCGAACGGGTCGAGTGCGGCCTTGATGCGGCGCATGGTGTCCAGCTCGGCGCCGCCGCGCCAGGCCTCCATCATGTCGGTCTTGAGCTGACCCACGCCATGCTCGGCGGAGAAGCTGCCGTCCAGGCGGCGCACGACCTCGTTGACGCAGTCCATGAGGTCATGCTGCCGGACCAGGAATGCCGGGCCGTCCATGCCGGGTGGCGCCAGCAGGTTGAAGTGCACGTTGCCGTCGCCGAGGTGTCCGAACGGGGCGGCGCGGATGCCGGGCATGAGGGCGGCGCAGGCGGCGGTGGCCTGCTCGATCAGCGCCGGAACCCGGCTGGGCGGGACGGAGACGTCGTTCTTGACGCTGGCGCCTTCGCGCTTCTGCGCTTCGGAGTGTTCTTCGCGGAGCCGCCATAACGCCTGGCGCTGCGCCTCGCTTTCGGCCAGGGCGGCGTCCAGCACGAGGCCGTCGTCCAGCGCACGCTCCAGCACCGCTTCCAGCATGGAACGTAAGCCGGCGGCGTCCCGGGGGGAGCCGAGCTCGATCAGCGCGTAGTGACCGGCCGGGCTGGTGGGCAAGGTGGTGCCCTCAATATAGCGCAGAACCAATTGCATGCCGGCGCCAGACATATACTCGAATGCTTGGACGGCGCCCTGATCGGCGGCTTGGAAGGCGCGGAATAGCGCGGTCGCGGCGTCCGCGCTGGGCAGCGTGCACAGGGCCGTCACCCGCTCTCGCAAGGCCGGGGCCAGCTTCAACACGGCGGCGGTGATGATCCCCAGCGTGCCTTCGGCGCCCACAAATAGGCCGCGCAGCTGGTAGCCGGTATTGTCCTTCCGAAGGGAGCGTAGGCCGTGGATGACCTGCCCGTCCGGCAGCACGACCTCCAGTCCCAGCACCAGCTCGCGCGCATTGCCGTAGCGGATGGTGGTGTTGCCGCCGGCGTTGGCGGACAGGATGCCGCCGACTTGGGCCGTGCCTTCACTGCTGATGCTGAGCGGCAGCAGGCAGCCTTGGGCGGCGGCGGCGTCCTGTGCCAGCTTCCATGCTAGCCCGGCCTCCACCGTCATGGTCATGTCCAGCGGATCGACGGCGCGCACCCGGTTCATGCGGGACAGGGACAGCACGATCTGCGCGCCGTCCGCGGAGGGCGTGGCGCCGCCGACCATGCTGGTGTTGCCGCCCTGCGGCACGACCGCGATCCCGCGGACGGCGCAGAACCGCATGATCGCCGCAACCTCGTCTGTATTGGCCGGGCGCACGACGGCGGCCGTCTTGCCGTAATACAGGCCGCGCCAATCCGTGCAGTAGGCGGCCGTGTCCGTCCCCAGCAGCAAGCCGCGCGAGCCTACGATCTCATGGAGCGCCGCCTCCAGACCGGAGGGCGTCTGCATGTCAGGCATGGCCGGCCCCGGCGAGCGCCGGCTCCCGCACGGCGCCGAACGGGTCGGGCCGGCGCAGCGTGGCAGTCGGCCCGGCGCGCCGGGCATAGGCGTGCATGCACATTCCCATACCCAGCATGTCCCACAGCACCGGATTGAACGAAACGTCGATGAAGTTGGCGCAGGCCAAGAACACGGCGAGCGAGATTTGCAGCGCGCCTGCGAGGTCATGGGCCCAGACATGCTCCGGGTGTTTTCGCAACCGGCCCCGGACCCGCTGCAGCGACACCAGTGTGCCGATGATGATGCCGAGGTAGAGTATGATCCCGGGATAGCCGTGTTCGGCCAGCACGGCGAAATAGATGTTGTGGAATGCGCGCCCGTTCTCGACCCTGGGGTTCAGCGGATCGTCCGTCGGGATCACGATCGTGTTGGTCACGTAGGCATTGAAGCCGCCGCCGAGCGGGTTATCCTGCGCGAACCCCCACGCCCAGCGCCAGATCAGCGTCCGCGTCAACGCGCTGCTTTCCGTGCTATAGTCCTTGATGGTGCTGATCCGCTCGGTCCATTGGGTGGAGGTGACGCCGATCAGGGCTACGGTCGCAAAGCCGGCGATGACGGTGAACCAGAACCGGCGCTTGGCCCGCACCCACATGCCGGCGAAGCAGACGGCGAGGCCGACCAGCGCCACGCGGGCGAAGGTGCCGATCGCGCCCAAGCCATACACCGACGCCAGGGCCAGCAGCCCGGCCCGCGTAAAGCGGTTCTGCGGGAGGATCAGATTATGTTTGCTGAAATGCAGGATTAGCGGGATGAAGGAGAAGCATAGCGCGGCGATGGCGCTGCTTTCGGACAAGAAGCTGGCATTCACGCCCAGTTGCCCCAACGCCCGGTTGTATCCCCCGCCCGAGACCGCGGTTTTCACGCCCCACGGCAGGATGTGTGCAGCCGTCGAAAGGATCATGATCTGCAGCATCGCCTCGATCTGGATGCGGGAGCGGAAGACGAACGGCATGAAAGCGGCGAAGAGCAGTGTCTTGAACGATGGGTCCCATTTCAGCCAGGCTGGGCCTGGTGCGACCGCCCAGGAGCTGGTGAGCGTGATCCAAAACGCTAGAACGACGAAGGCGGCCAGCATGGGGTTGAGGGGAGGCGGGTTCTTACGGTCGAGCACCAAGTAGGAGCCGATCGCGGCGATGGCCATAATGAGCGCAACGGGGACGTTGGTGAGTAGCGCATCGCTGATGCGGTGCGGCAGGAACATATCGACCCAGACGTAGCCCAGGCTGAACAGGAAGGGCGCCAGGGTTCCCAGCGCCAGCATGCCCACGAAGCTGAGGACGAGAAGGAGGTCACTCACAGGCGGCGCCGTGGCTTCTTGGCGGGACGGGGCGGCGCGGGGCTATACCATGGCGTGATCCGGTCCAGCATGGAGGCCCGGACCGCGACATAGAACACGCATAACAGGCTAACCAGCAAGGACAGGTTGTTGATCATCGAACGCGGCAGGCTCCGGCCCTAAGGGAAGCCTATCATAGCACAGCCGGGCCGCTTTCGGGAGACGCTAAGTGGGCACCGGGTGCGCCTGCAAAACCAGCCGCCGTCCATATGCGCGGCAAGGCAGCTCGACCCAGCGGTGCAGTATGGATGAGGCGGCCAAGACGGCGGCCATATAGGCTATCACGCTCAGGGCTACCGGGGTCGCGGGGCGTATGATCAGGAACTTGACCCAGTCCCGGACGAAGAAATGCACGATGTATGTGGCATACGAGAGCTCACCCAGCCAGAGCAGGAGCGGACGCTCGAGCAACCAGGTCCCGGCGCCGGGCCTGAGCGAGCCGAGCACGAGCAGAACTGCGGCCAGGGGCGCGAAGGCATAGTCCGGCCAGCCGAGCGCGCAGCCGGCCACCAGCAAGGCGCCGCCCGCCGGCAGCGCGTGGTGCGGCCACCATGCCCGGTGTCGCCAGAGCTGGTGCAAGCAGATACCGAGCGCAAATTCCAGCAAGCAGCGCGGCAGCCCAGTATGCACGATATCCTGTCCAAGGCCGAGGAGGAACCAGCCAAATGCAGTAACTGAAAGGAGCATAAGACCGGTCGCGGCCCAGGAGGCCGCCGCGTTCGTGAGTAGCCGGCTTACTAACCAGGCAAGCGCCGGGAACAGGAGATATGCCGCCCACTCCGTACTGATCGACCAGGCCGGGACGTTCCAGGCGATCTCCGGCGCGAAACCCCAGTTCTGTATCAAGAGCAGGCTTTGCAGGAAGTATGGCAGCGCATAGCGGCCCGACGTTCCGCCCGCCGTGGACAGGAAGTGGATGGCGACCGGGTTGATCACCATCATGAGCAGGACGGCCAGATGTAGGGGATAGACCCGCACGAGACGCAGCGCCCAGAACTGCATCGCCCGGCCTAGCGTGGGGTCCCGCAGCGCCGGCATGCCGGTAAGCGCGATGACGAAGCCGCTCATGACGAAGAACAGATCGACGGCCAAATAGCCCGGCGACAGGAACGCCTGGATCCGGACCCGGTCCAACCCGATGTCCTGGCGGAAATGATACAACACGATCCACCACGCCGCGAGGCCGCGCAGTGCGGTCAGGCTGTGGAACATTGGCTTGGAGTTGGCGGCTCTCATGTGAATACTAAGCGCCGGGACAGGGCGAAGTTGAAAAACATTCCCGCGACCGCGCCGGCCGCTACGGCCAGCACCGGGTAGGCTTGGCAGGTGAAACTCCAGGTTACCAACGCGAAGTATGTGCCGCGGTTGAACACGAGGCCTACGAGGTTCACGCCCATGAACGCCAGCCATTGCCGATAGAGCCGGCCGGTGCCGCGTCCGGCGAAGGTGAACAGGCGGTTGCACTGGAATGTCCAGGTGGCGGCGATGAGGTAGGACAGCGCGCCTGCGCCATAGAGGCCGAGCCAGGCGCGGGTGCCGTAGATAACAGCGGTATCGACCATGGCGCCGCTAAGCCCCACCAGGCCGAAACGGCAGAATTGCAACAACAAAGCCAGGCGCGCCTCGCCAAGCCACGCTTTTAGCATGGCGGGGTGCGGTCTTGCGGGAAGGCCGGCACGGCCAGATACGCCATGCGCTTCATTTCCTTCCGCCCGCGCGCCACGCTATCCAGGATCAGGCCGCAGGCCAGCGACAGCGCAGCAAGCAGGATGACGGCGCTGGCCAGCACGGCGGTCGGCAAGCGGGGGACGAGGCCGGTGCGCATGAACTCGAGCACGATGCCGGTGCCGAGCACCAAGCCTAGCCCGGCCAGCGCCAGGGCGGCCACGCCGAAGAAGGCGAGCGGACGCTCCTCCTTGACCAAGATCAGTATGGTGCGGAGGATGCGCATGCCGTCGCGGATGGTGTGCAGCTTGCTGGCGCTGCCCGCCGGGCGCTCGGCATACCGGGTCATGAGTTCCCCGACGGGCATGCCGAGTTCGAGGGCGTGCACGGTGAACTCGGTCTCGGTCTCGAAGCCTACGGCCAGGGCGGGGAAGGATTTCACGAAGCGGCGGCTGAACACGCGGTAGCCGCTGAGCATGTCGGTGACTTGGCGTCCGAATACGCTGGCGACGAGGCCGGTCAACACCTTGTTGCCCAGCACATGCCCGGCGCGGTCCGCCCCTGCCGCGTCCCGGGCGCCGTTCACCATGTCCAGCTGCTGGTCTTGCAGCATCTGCACCATGGTGGGTGCGGCCTCGGCGTCATAGGTGCCGTCCCCGTCCACCAGCACGTAGATATCTGCCTCGACATCGGCAAACGCCCGGCGGATCACGGCGCCTTTGCCCTGCCGGGTCTCCCGCCGCACGATAGCCCCGGCGGCGGCGGCCAGTGCGGCGGTGCCGTCGGTGGAATTGTTGTCATAGACGTATAGCACCGCCGAAGGCAGCGCGGCCCGGAACGCCCGCACGACGCCTGTTATCGTCACGGCCTCGTTATAGCAGGGGATGAGCACCGCGGTGCGTATTGTGGGCATGGCGGGGCGGATAGCATGGGCGGTGTTGTGGACATAGGCTGGCTTGCGGCCTGTCTTAGCGCGGCACAGCGTTCAGACGACGGGGCGGCGTCCTGGGCTACGGGAGCAGGGCGGCGCGAAGTTCGATGCGGGCGGCGGTAAGATCGGACTGGAATTCGGGCCGCTCGAGCAGCATGGCGGCGATGACGGTACCGGCCGTGATGCCGGCGTCCACGTCCCTTGGGTAGTGCATTCCGCCGATAATGCGGCTTTGCGCGTAGTCCTGCGCGCGGGCCCAAATGGCGGAGCGCTGTTCGGGCAGCATGATGGACAAGATGGCCGCGTCCACCGTCACCCGGGTTGCATGGCCGGAGGGGTGGGACGGGCTGGTGGAGCGCCGGGCGTAGGGGGTGACCTCGGGGTGGGCGATCCACGGGCGGACCCGGCCGAAGACGGGCTTGGCGGCGGTCAGCACGTCTTCTTCGCTGGCGGCAATGCGGTCAAATAGCAGGATAGTTTTGGGCAGGGCTTCTGTCGTGGCGCGGGAGCCGAGGACCGGGCCGAACATATCGAGGAACTCTTCGCCGGAGTCGGTCAGGCTTTGCGCCCGCCGGGCCTCGCTGGCGTGGGTTTGCATGTCGAGCAGGGCGACCAGGTCCTGAGCGTCCTCGGCCGATCCTGCGGCGGGTGGGGGCGGCAGGAGGCTGGTGAGATCGAGCGTCCCGTGATCGATATAGGGCGGCGCTGCCAGGGCCGGCCCGGACAGCAAGAGGCACAGAAATAGACGAAACAAGGGAAGTCCTTTCGTGGCGCGGGCGCTACGGCACCGCGGCGGCGCGGGTGAGGCGGTCGTTTATGGCAAGGCCTAGGCCGGTTTGGGGGATTGTCATAGCGGCGATGCCGCGCAGGCCGCTTTGGTCCAAAGTGTGCAGGCCGTCGAACAGGCGGGCGGCTGCTTCGGTTAGGGTGGCGGATGCGCTGAGCTGATAGGTGGCGCCAGCACCGCCTAGGGGCGGCCCGAAGGCGAGCAAAGCTTCGTCGCGCCGGACCGTGGTTGCGTTCAAGCGCAATGGCAGGGTGGGGGCGTAGTGGGATACCAGCAGGCCCGGTGATCGGAGCGTGCGCGGCGCCTCGGCCTGACCCGGCGTGACCCCGCGGCCGATCGGGCCCAGCAGCGCCTCGATCGCCTCGGCCGGGACGCCGCCGGGGCGGAGCAGGAAGGGAGCGCCGGATGATAGGTCCAGCACCGTGCTTTCCAGCCCGACCGCGCAGGGCCCGCTGTCCAGCACCGCGGCGATCCGGCCGTCGAGTCCGGTCAGCACGTGGTCGGCCGTCGTGGGGGAGATCTGGCCGGAGCGATTGGCGGAGGGGGCGGCGACCGGGCCACCCACCGCATCCAGCAGCGCCAGCGCGTTGGCGTGGGCGGGGACGCGGACCGCCAGCGTGTCAAGTCCGGCGCCGGCCAGCAACGCCACCGGGCAGGTGACCCGGCGCGGCAGCACCAACGTCAGCGGCCCCGGCCAGAACGCCGCCGCCAGCCGCTCGGCCACTGCGCCGGCCTGCACCTGGCGGAACGCGGCCTCCGCGCCGGGGTAGTGGCAGATCAGCGGATTGAAGTGCGGACGGCCCTTGGCGGCGAAGATGCTGGCGACCGCGGTGTTATTGGTGGCGTCGGCGCCCAAACCATAGACCGTCTCGGTCCCGAACGCGACCAATTGCCCGCTGCGGAGCAGGGCGGCGGCGCGGGCCAGGTCCTGCGGCGCTTGTAGCCGCTCGGTCAAGCGCGTCCGGTGCAGACGAAGGAGGGGTTCTCCCACAGCGGCTTCCCATAGGTGAGCGGCGCGCCGTCCATGTCGCACAGGCGGCCGCCGGCGGCTTCCAGCACGGCTTGGGGGGCGGCGGTGTCCCACTCCATCGTGCGGCCGAAGCGAGGGTAGAGGTCGGCCGCACCCTCCGCCAGCCGCACGATCTTGAGCGCGGATCCCATATGGGTCACGCTGGTGACGGGCCGGCCCTGCAGGAATTTGTCCAGCCGCGGGTCCGCCGCATAGGCCCGGCTTGCGAGCACGGCCAGGCCTTCCGTAGGGACGGCACGGGCGCGAATGGCGTGCTCTCCGGCGCCGTTGCGCTTCCAGGCGCGTCCGCTGGGGATGTGCCCGCCATACAGCTCGCCATAGGCGGGCACCCCCACCGCCCCAGCACGGCGCGGCCGTCGCGCACCAGGCCGATGTTGACGGTAAACTCGTCCCGCCCGGCGGCGAACTCCCGCGTGCCGTCCAACGGATCCACCAGCCAGTAGGTGTGGTGGGTGTTGGGAATGAGGCCGGCCTCCATCTCCTCCTCCGCCACCACGGGAATGCCGGGTGTGGCGGCGCGCAGGCCCTCTGCGATAAGCGCCTCGGCGGCGTGATCGGCTTCGGTTACGGGAGAGCGGTCTAGCTTCCGTGTGGTTTCGAACCCGCGGGCGCGCACGGCAAGAATAACGGACCCGGCACGCCGGGCCAGGTCGGCGGCAAGGGTGAGAAGGGCGGAGTCGTCCATTGGTGGAGCAGAACACAGGTGACGCGGGGTGCCTAGCGCCGATGCGGCTTAGCCCGGTTCCGTGGCGGCGAAGACCGGGCGTTAGCCCTAGGCGAGGAAGTTCAGCAGCAGTGCGTTGAACCGGTCCTTATGCTCGATCTGGGTCCAGTGCCCGCACCGGCCGAAGACATGCAGTTCGGCGCGAGAGATGAGTTCGAATAGCCGGTGGGCGTTGGAGACCGGGATCACGCGGTCTTCGCGCCCGTGAAGGATGAGCGCCGGGTGCGCGATGCCGGCGATCTCGGCGTCCGCGAGCGCCAGGGCCGAAATCCAGCGCTGGCGGGGCGCTGGAAACATCGAGGCGAACGCCTCGGCGATGCCGGGGCGGGAGGCGGCCTTGAAGCGGAGGGCCGCGAGGTCATCGCTAACGAGTGCCCCGTCATAGGCGAAGATGCCGAGCAGCTCCCGCATATGCTCCAGTGTATTGCGGTAGCCCCACACTGCATCGAGGCCGGGCGTGAGGCCGAACTCGACGCCGACGCTGCCCATCAGCACCAGCCGCCTGACGCGGTCCGGGTGGAAGGCGGCCAGCGCCAGCGCCATGCTACCGCCGAACGAGTTACCCACGACATCGACCTGCGCGAGATCCAGCTTATCCAGCACGCCCACGATATGGCGGAGCCAGCTGGCCCGTTCGTAGCGGAACCCGTCCGGGCGGTCTGTATAGCCGAACCCCACGCAATCCGGCGCGATCACCCGGAAACGCTGGGCGAGTGCCGGGATATTGAGCCGCCAGTTGGCCCATGCGGTGACGCCGGGCCCCGATCCATGGATCATCAGCACGGGCGGGCCGGCCCCCACGTCGTGCACGTTGGTGCCGATTCCGGCGGCGGTGATGCGCTGCCCTATCTCAGGATTTCCGGCCGTTGTCGCGGTTTGATCCATGGGGCGATCCGTCCGTTAAGGGGTGCCGAACGAGACGGCGACGGTCCCGAGCCCGCCGATGTCAGCCTCGAACTGGTCCCCGGGGTGGACCGGGACCATGGGGCCCAGCGCGCCGGTGAGCACGATGTCCCCGGCGCGCAGCGGACGTCCGCGCCGGGCGACCTCGGCGGCCAGCCACACCGCGGCATTCAGCGGGTGGCCCATGCAGTCCGACCCGAATCCCCGGGACACCACCTCACCACCCCGCCGCATGGTCATGGCGGCCCCGCGCAGGTCCAGGCCGTCCAGCTTCCGCGCCGGGCCACCGAGGACGAACAGGCCGGAGGACGCGTTGTCGGCGATGGTATCGACGATGTGGATGTCCCATCCGGCGATGCGGCTGTCGACGATTTCGAAGGCCGGAACCGCGTAGGCGGTGGCGCGAATGACGTCCGCCACCGTGAGGGCGGTGCCGTCCAGGTCATGGCCGAGGATGAGGGCGATCTCCGCCTCGATCCTGGGTTGCAGCAGCAGGCCCGGTGCGATCTCCGTGCCGTCGCCCACGGCCATATCGGCGAACAGCATGCCGTAATCCGGCTGATGCACGCCGAGCTGCCGCTGCACGTGGGGCGAGGTGAGGCCGATCTTCCGCCCGGCCAGGCGCCGCCCGGCGGCGAGGGCCCGGTGCGTGTTGAGGTCCTGCACGGCGTAGGCGGCATCGAGGTCGCAGGGTGGCAGCAGGTCCCGCACCGGGGTGCAGGGCGTGCCGGTCATGGCGGCAAACAGCCGGTCCGCCGCTTGTGTCCGGGCGGTTTGGGATTCTTCGCCCGCGGTGATGGTTTCCAACAGATCCGCCTCCCACGTGCCGGTAGCCGGCACGTGTCCGTAACCGGCTCACGAAACCTAGTCAACAAGAATCTCGACATTTTACCAGATCGTCGATTGTGGTGACCGGCGTCGGATTTGCTGATATCGTGCGGCACCGGCCGGCGACCGTTCCGGCCTGTCCGAGGAAGGCGACCACCGGCGTGCCAAAATCACTCTCCGCCCAGCCCATCAGCAGCGCCGGCCCAGACGATCTGACGGCCCTGCGAACCTTGACCGAGCGCGCCTATGGGGCGCTACGGACCGACATCCTGGCCGGGGTGCTCAAGCCCGACGCCAAGCTGCAGACGGAGGCGTTGAAGATCCGCTACGGCATGGGGGGCAGCACGTTGCGGGAGGCGCTGACCCGGCTGACCGGTGAGGCGCTGGTCACGTTCGAGGGGCAGCGCGGCTTCCGGGTGGCCGGAACCTCCCGCGAGGATTTCGCCGACCTCTGCGACGTGCGCCGAATCGTGGAAGTCGAGGCGCTACGGCGCTCGATCGTGGCCGGGGATGATGCGTGGGAGGCGCGGGTGGTGACCGCACATCACCGCCTGTCCAAGATCGAGGACCAAATTCCGGCCCGGCTCGAGGCGGTTTATGACGAGTGGGAGAACTGGAACCGGGCATTCCACAAGGCCCTGATCTCGGCCTGTCCGTCCCGTTGGCTGATCCGCATGCACGACCAGTTGTTTCAGCAGGCCGAGCGCTACCGGCGCATCACCTTCGCGTCCGGACGATTGCTGCCGCGCAACGTCCAGGCCGAACATGAGGCTATCAAGATCGCCGCCGTGGCCCGGGACGTGGACGCCGCATGCGGGCTGGCGGCCAGCCACATCCTCCGCACGCTGGCGGTGCTCGACCGGATCGTGACAAGCGAGGCGGACAACCAATAATCTCGATATTCCATTTGACAGACGAGATTAAGCTGCACTAGGTTTCCGGACAGGAGGCGGCTGGCCCAAGCCAGCGCTGTAAGAACAAGCCGCCGGAGGACGTCCCATGCGCACCACGCCACCCATCCAAGCCGAGCCCATGTTCGACGTGGCCCACCTGTCCGCGGTCGAGCTGTATTCCCCAAAGCCCGCCGAAACGGTCGCGTTCTTCACCAAGCTGCTCGGCATGTATGTGGTGGCCGAGCAGGGCGCTTCGACCTACTTGCGCGGCTACGAGGACCCCTACACCTACTCACTCGTCGTGACGGAGCGGCGGCAGGCGGGCGTGGGCACGGTCACGTTCCGCACGCACTCACATCAGGCGCTCGAGCGGCGGGCCAAGGTGCTGGAGGCGAACGGCCGGGGCCGGGGCTGGGTGGACGAAGGGTTCGGGCATGGCCGCGCCTACCTGTTCGAGACGCCGGCCGGGCACACGATGAAGCTGGTCTGGGATGTGGACTATGCCAAGGTGGCGCACGCGGACCGGACGGCGCTGCTGAACCGCCCGTCCAAGCGTCCGATGCACGGCGTGCCAGTGCGGCGGCTCGATCATATCAACCTCTATGCGTCCGACGTGACCGAGACGAAGGACTTCCTGATCCGCGACCTAGGCTTCCGCCTGAGCGAGCATATCGTGATGGATGATGGAATCGAGGCCGCGTGCTGGCTCCGCACCACGAACCTCGCGCACGACATGGCGTTCAGCAAGGACGCGAGCGGCACGCCCGGTCGGCTGCATCACGTCGCGTTCTGGTATGGCGTGCCGCAGCACCTGATGGATGTCGCCGAGCTGTGCATCGACAATGACATCGTGGTCGAGGCGGGGCCGGGCAAGCATGGCATCAGCCAAGCCCTGTTCCTCTATGTCATCGAGCCCGGCGGCAACCGGGTCGAGCTGTTCGGGGATGCCGGATACTTGATATTCGACCCATCCTGGAAGCCGGTGCGCTGGTCCAGCAGGGAGTTGGCTAAGAGCATCATCTGGATCGGCTCTGACCTGCCGCGGGAGTTCTTCCTGTATGGCACGCCCGACGCCGGGGACACCGACACCGCCCGCCGGGTGGCCGAGAGCGGTAGGGCGGCCGGCCGGGCAACAGAGCCGGCGAACCGGTCCGTCCTGGTCCCGGCCGAAATCGACCGGCCCGAGATCGACCGGAACTGAGCCGGCCGCATCAGCCCACAATCGGAGTCGATGACATGCCCATCATGCGTGGCTTGCTGCTGGCTGGCCTATTGCTTCCGCTATCCTGCGGCGTGGCACATGCCACCGAGGCCGGGGGCGGGGCATACCCGAATGGCGCCGAAACACTCGCCGTGGCGGCGTTGCCTCCGCCCGGCGACTACCTGATCAACTACGCGACTTTTCTGACCTCCAGCCGGTTCAATGACGGGCGTGGCAACAGCGCCATCCCCGGTTTTCATGTGTCGGCCTATGCGGACATTCCGCGCTACATCCACATCACCGACCTGAAGATCCTGGGTGGGACGTGGGCGCAGCAGATCTTCATGCCGTTCGTCAGTCTCAACGTCCACGCCGCCGGCCGGCAGCAAAACCGGTTTGGCATTGGCGACATCATCGTCAATCCGTTCATCCTTGGCTGGAGCTTTGGCAAGAACCATGTCGTCGCCGCGATGGACACGTTCGTGCCCACCGGCCAATACAGCAAGCGTAACCTGGCCAACATAGGCCGCAACTACTTCACGTTCGAGCCGGTCCTGGCCTACTCGTATTTCAGTCCGGAGCGGGGGCCCGAAGCATCCATCAAGCTGATGTATGACTTCAACACCAAGAACCAGGCCACGAAATACCGCTCGGGCCAGGAATTCCATCTCGATTACGCGGCCGGCTTCAACTTCGATCCGGTCGCCGTCGGGCTCGCCGGGTATTATTATAAGCAGACCACGGACGATCGGCAGTTTGGGGCCAAGGTGGGGCCGGACGGCTTCCGCGGTGAGGCGTTCGCGATCGGCCCCATGCTGCGGTACCAACTGGGCCCCATTCCCATCACGGCACAGTACCAGCATGAGCTGTATTCCAGGAATCGTCCGGTGAGCGACCGGTTCTGGCTGAAGGCGGCATTCAGGTTTTGACCTTCGGATCGGCATCCGGCCCGGTGGACATTGTTCGCACTCCCACACCCCGCTACGGAGGGGGCGAAGAGGATCGGACATGCCAGAGAACATTTACGCCCGGGTGCGTGACGCGGTGGTCGCTGCGTTGCGGATGGCCGTGCCGGACGTGCCGGAGGACGTGCTGGCCCGGGTGGAGGTAAGCCCGGCGCGGGAGGTAACTTTCGGCGATATGGCGACCAATGCCGCGATGGTGAGCGCCAAGGCGGCGCGGCGGAAGCCGGCCGAGATCGCGCAGGCACTGGCCGGCTTGCTCGCGGACGGGCCCGACGTGCTGCGGGCGGAGGTGGCGGGGCCTGGGTTCGTGAACTTGTTCCTGCGGCCCGCGGCGCTGCTCGCGACCGTGCCGGCCATCCTGCGGGAAGGGGAGCGGTTCGGTGACGGGGTGGCCGGGCAGGGGGTGGCGGTCAATGTCGAGTATGTGAGTGCCAACCCGACGGGCCCGATGCATATCGGCCACTGCCGGGGCGCGGTGGTGGGCGATGCGCTGGCTAACCTGCTGAAGAAGGCCGGGTTCGCCGTCACCAAGGAATACTACATCAACGACGCCGGGGCGCAGGTAGGCGCTTTGGCGTGGGCGGCGTATTGGCGGTATCTGGAGCGGGTGGGCACGTCCTTGACCGAGGAGGCGTTTGCCGCCGCGGCACCCACTGGGCTGCAGTATCAGGGCGAGTATCTGCTGCCAGTGGCGGACGCGCTGTTTACCGCGCACGGGGCCGCGCTGGCCGGGCCGGGCGGCACGGTGGCGGACCCGGCGGAGTGGTTCGACCTGGTGCGAGACTTTACCATCGCCGCTATGATGGAGGCGATCCGGACGGATTTGGCCTCGCTCGGCGTGACCATGGATGTGTTCACGTCCGAGCGCCTGCTAGTGGAGCGGGGGGAGGCGGACGCGGTGATTGCCCGGTTGCAGGCGCAGGGCCTGATCTACGAAGGCGTGCTGGAGCCGCCGAAGGGCAAGCTGCCCGATGATTGGGAGCCGCGCGAGCAGATGCTGTTCCGGTCCACGCACTATGGTGACGACGTGGACCGTCCGTTGCGGAAGTCGGACGGCAGCAACACCTATTTCGCCAACGACATCGCCTATCATACCGATAAGATGGCCCGCGGCGCGCAATTGATGATCGACGTGTGGGGCGCCGATCACGGCGGCTACGTGTCCCGGCTCAAGGCCGCGACCAAGGCGATGGCGGGCAATGGCGGGCAGCGGCTCGAGATCGTGCTGTGCCAGATCGTGCGGGTGATCAAGGGCGGTCAGCCGGTGAAGATGTCCAAGCGCGCCGGGACGTACGTGACCCTGGCGGATTTGCTGGAATGGGTCGGGCGGGATGTCGTGCGGTTCACGATGCTGACGCGTAAGAGCGACGCGCAGATGGATTTCGACCTGGATCTCGCTGTCGCGCACACCCGGGAGAACCCGGTCTTCTATGTGCAATACGCCCATGCCCGCTGCCGTTCGGTCCTGCGCAGCGCCGCGGAGACCCAGTCGCTGGATGGACTGGAACAAGCCGCGCTCGACAGCCTCGATGACCCGGCGGAAGCGGCGCTGGTGCGGCGGCTGGCGGCCTGGCCGCGCACGGTGGAGGGCGCGGCGCTGGCGCAGGAGCCGCACCGGATTGCGTTTTACCTCTATGACTTGGCAGGCGACTTTCATATGCTATGGAACCGCGGGCGGGACGATTCGACGCTCCGATTCCTGCAAGCGGATGATCCGGCGGCAACCCGCGCGCGCCTCGCGCTCGTGGCGGCCACCGCCATCGTCATCCGCTCCGGCCTGTCGGTGCTGGGTGTGGAGCCGGTTGAGGAGATGCGCTGAGTGAGCCAGGCTTATACGACCGACCGGCCTTCGTATCGCGCTCAGCCGGAGCCGGATGGCGGCACGCGGATGCTGCTGCTGGCCGCGGCCGGGCTGGGTGGCCTGTTGCTGCTGGGTATGGCCGGGTATGCCCTGATGGGACGTCCGCCTGCGGTGGTTCCGGTAATCGAGGCCGATAGCCGTCCGTTGCGGGTAAAGCCCGATAACCCCGGTGGCATGCAGGTGGCGGGCGCGGACGAGGCGGCCAATGATGGGCGGGCGGTGCAGGGCATGGCGCCTTTGGCGGAGTCGCCGGCGCCACAGGCGCTGCGGGCGCAGGTCGGCTTACCGGTGCGTCCGGTGGCGCCTCCAGCACCGGCGTTGGCACCGGCATTGACACCAGCGCAGGTCCCGGTCGTGCCGTCGCCGCCAGCCCCTGCCACGGTTGCCGTCGCCACCGTTGCCGCCGCAACCGCACCGCGACCCACGAGCAAAGTGATGGTGCAGCTCGCCGCGCTCGACACCGAAGCGGCCGGCCGGGCGGAGTGGGCGCGGCTCAGCCAAAAAATTCCGGACCTGCTCGCGCGCCGCAGCCCCGTGCTGCAGCAGGCCGAGCGGGACGGAAAGCCGGTCTGGCGCGTCCGCACCGGCGGCTTCACCGACACGGCGGAGGCCACGCGGTTCTGTGCCGAGCTCCGCACCAAGGGCGCCGGTTGCACGTTGGCGTTCTGACATGCGCCACGTAGGGCGGATGAGCACCCGCGGCGCCGGCACGGGATGAGGGCGGCGGTCATCGGCCTCGCCGGGCCGGTGCTGGCGCCGGACGAGGCCGCGCTCCTGACCCGCCTGCCGCCGGCGGGGGTCATCCTGTTCGCGCGCAACGTTGTGGACCCGCCGCAGCTGCATGCATTGACCCATGCCGTCCGCGCCGCCGTGCCCGCCGCGCATGTGCTGATCGATCAGGAGGGCGGCCGCGTCGCCCGCCTCCGCCCGCCGCACTGGCTGGCGCATCCAGCGGCTGGCGCATTGCCCGATGCGCGCGCGGCCTGGCTCACGGGCGCCCTGATCGGGAACGAGTGTGCGGCCGCCGGGATCGACGTCGTCTGCGCCCCGGTGCTGGACCTGGCCGTGCCTGGCGCGGACGGGGTGGTGGGGGACCGGTCGTATGGCGGCGTGGACCGCGTGGTGGCGCTGGGCCGGGCCATGGCGGACGGGCTGCTGGCGGCCGGCGTGGTGCCGGTGGGCAAGCACGCGCCGGGGCATGGGCGGGCGGGGGCCGATAGTCACGTGGCACTGCCGGTCGTGCCGGGACCAATCGATGCGGATCTCACTCCGTTCCGAATGCTTAACGATCTACCGTGGATGATGACGGCACACGTGCTGTATCCAGACCTCGACACGGCGCGTCCGGGCACGTTATCGCCTACTGTGTTAAATTTAATCCGGAGTACCGGGTTCAGGGGGGTGCTGGTGTCGGATGACCTCGTCATGGGCGCGCTGGATGGCACGATGGCTGCGCGGGCCGCTGGCGCGATTGCGGCCGGGTGCGATCTGGCGCTGCATTGCAACGGCGTGCTCACCGAGAGTGAGGCGGTGCTGGACGCCGCCGGGCCGGCCTCCCGCGCCACGCTGGCGCGTCTTGCAGCCGGACGGGCGTTGGCGGCGGCACGGCGTCAAGATCTAGATAGGGCTACTTTATTGACGGAGCGGAACGGGCGGCTGGCATGAACGCCATGGTGCTGCAGTTCCTGCTGGCGGCATTGCCGGCGATTTTTGCCATCACCTTGCATGAGGCCGCGCACGGCTACGCGGCGCTGGCGCTGGGGGACGATACCGCGCGGGAGCAGGGCCGGCTGTCGCTCAATCCGTTGCGGCATGTGGATGACGTCGGCACCCTGATCGTGCCCGGCGTGCTGATGCTGGCGCAAATCCTGACTATCGGGAAGGTGAGCTTCCTGTTCGGCTGGGCCAAGCCTGTACCGGTGTCGGCCTGGCGGTTCAGAGACCCCAGGCGCGGCATGATGCTGGTGGCGGCCGCCGGGCCGCTGATGAATTTCGGGCTCGCCTGGCTGGGGGCGCTCGCGATGTGGGGGGTGGATTGGGTGCCCGAGGGCATACAGGAATATGTCGCCGGGTTCTTCGAGGTATTCATCCTAGCTAACTTGGTGCTGGGCCTATTCAACCTGCTGCCCATTCCGCCGCTGGATGGCGGGCGGATCATCGTGGGGCTGCTGCCGGAGCGGGCGGCCGAAATCTGGGCCCGGCTGGAGCGGGCGGGCATCGTGATCGTGGTGCTGACGGTGTTCATTCTGCCGCGCGTGCTACGCGAATACGGCATTATCTGGGACCCGGTGGGGCATGCGCTGGGCGAAATCATTCCATGGGCGTACGATTTTGTCATGAACCTGGCCGGTCATGACACCTGAGCGGTTGCAGCTACAGCTGGACGGGTTCGAGGGGCCGATGGACCTGCTGCTGGACCTCGCGCAGAAGCAGAAGGTGGATTTGTCCCGCATTTCGATCCTGGCGATCGTGGAGCAATACCTGGCCATCGTGCAGGGTGCTGTCCGCGTGCGGATCGAGCTTGCGGCGGACTGGCTGGTGATGGCGGCGTGGCTGACATGGCTCAAATCCCGCTTGCTGCTGCCGCCGGGCGAGGCGGCGGAGGAGGGGGAGGTCGCGGCGGACGTGCTGGCGCACCGGCTACGCGGATTGCAAGAGATGCGGGCGGCGGCGGCGTGGCTGGACCGGCGGGCGCAGCTGGGCCGGGACGTGTTCGCCCGCGGCGCGCCGGAGGATCATACCGAGGCCGACCGCACCGGCATCGCCGCGAAGCTGCCGGGTCTGTTGCGCGCCTATATTTCGGCCCGGCGCGGGGCGGGGCGCGCGTTCGAGCCGGGGCGCCCGGTGCTGTGGACGGTGCAGGATGCGCTGGCCCGGCTGACCGCGATGCTGGGGGGCCCGGGTCTGCGCGGCTGGGTACCGCTTGCGGAGTTTTTGCCGGCCGAGGCCGTGCCGCTCCGCCACCGCGCGGCGCTGGCCAGCACGCTGCTGGCCGGGCTGGAGCTGGCGCGGGACGGCCAGATGGAGCTGCGGCAGGAGCGTGCGTTCGGCGACA
Organism: Acetobacteraceae bacterium; assembly: GCA_965246925.1. Taxonomy (GTDB): domain Bacteria; phylum Pseudomonadota; class Alphaproteobacteria; order Acetobacterales; family Acetobacteraceae; genus JANPPS01. The sequence goes on from OZ251994.1 coordinate 1,868,637, forward strand.
TCGTGTGCCGGGCGCGGGCATGATTCGTCATCGCGAGCACGGCTTGGGGCGTGGCGATCCAGGGCCGCGGGGGCCAGCCTCTCAAGCCGCGGCTGCCGGGGATCGGCCCGTTCGCCCTGGATTGCGTCGCCAGGCGGCTCGCAATGACGGTGCAACAGCATGAGCCGCTTGCTGGAGGCGCTGTTGTTCGCCAGTGCGGAGCCGGTGACGCTGGCCGCCATGGCCCGCTTGCTGCCGGACGATGTAGAGCCCGAGGCTGCGCTGGCCGAGCTGCGCGCGCGATACGAGGGCGCCGGGGTCGAGCTGGTGGAGGTGGGCGGCGGCTGGCAGTTCCGCACCGCGCCGGATCTGGCGCCGCTTTTGACGCGCGTGGTGGCGCAGCCCCGGCGCTTGCCGCGCGCCGCGATGGAGACGCTCGCCATCATCGCCTATCACCAGCCCGCGACGCGCACGGAGATCGAGGCGGAGCGCGGCGTGAGCCTCGGTCAATCCACGCTGGATGCCTTGCTGGAAGCCGGGCTGGTGGAGACGCGCGGACGGCGGGAGGTGGTGGGCCGGCCGACGTTGTGGGGCACCACAGCGGCTTTCTTGACGCAGTTCGGCTTACGCTCGCTCAAGGACTTGCCCCGGCGCGAGGATCTGGTGCGGGACGGCTCGCTGGCGGCTGGGGACGCTAGCGCTTCCCAAGACCCGGTTTCCCCGCGCGAACCCCCGTGCTAGGTCACGCGCCGGAGGCAGCATGTTCGACTTCGCCTGGACTGAGATTGGCCTCATCGCCGTCGTTGCCCTGATCCTGATCGGGCCGAAAGACATGCCGGTGGCGATCAAGGCCGTGTCCGGCGCGCTAAAGAAGGCCCGGCGCATGGCGTCCGAGTTCCAGGTGCACGTGGACGAGATGGTGCGCGAGGCCAATCTGCATGAGGTGCGGGACGGGATTCAGGGCATCCGCAATTTCGACATCAAAGGTAAGATCATGAACGCCGTGGATGGTGACAACACCATCCGGGACAGCATGCGCACCCCGTTCGTTCCCACATCGGCACCGGCATCGGCATCGGCATCGGCATCGGCGTCGGCATCGGTCCCGGCGCCCCCGCCCGTATTCGTGCCCGAGCATCCGGAGCCGGTTTTCGACTTTCCCGAGCCGGTTCCCGCCGTAACTGCGCAGGGCCCGGCGCCGGCGTTCATCCCGCCCCATATCGCCGTGGCCGCACCGCCGCCGGCCTTCATTCCGCCCGGCACCGAGCGCCATTAAGTCATGCCTGACGTCAACGCCACGCCGGACGATCCGATCGACGACAAGCCGATGCCGTTGCTCGAGCATCTGGTCGAGTTGCGCACCCGGTTGCTGTGGTCGATGCTGGCGTTCGGGGTGTGCTTTGCGCTGTGTTATTATTTTAGCCGGGACATCTACTCGTTCTTGGTGCAGCCCCTGGCGGATATCTTGGCAGGGCGGGGTACCAACCGGCGGCTGATCTATACGGCGCTGTATGAAGCATTCTTTACGTATCTGCGCGTAGCGTTCTTCGGCGCGGCGTTCCTGGCGTTCCCGGTGATCGCGACACAATTGTATATGTTCGTGGCGCCGGGTCTCTACCGTAGTGAGAAGCGGGCTTTCCTGCCGTTTCTGCTGGCGACCCCTGTGCTGTTCGTGGGCGGGGCGGCACTGGCGTATTATTTCGTGTTCCCGGCGGCGTGGAAGTTCTTTCTCAGCTTCGAAAGCGTGGACGGCGCGGGCGGGCTGCCGGTGCAGCTGGAGGCCAAGGTCAGCGAATATCTGAGCTTGGTGATGCGGCTTATCTTCGCATTTGGATTGGCGTTCCAGCTGCCGGTGCTGCTGACGCTGCTGGCCAAGGTGGGGATCATCTCCTCCCGGGGCCTGAAGAAATACCGGCGTTATGCTTACGTCGGCATGTTCGTGGTGGCGGCCATCATCACGCCTCCTGATGTAATCACCCAAACGGGTCTCGCGATCCCCATGATCCTGCTGTACGAAATCTCGATCTTCGCCGCCGGGTGGGTTGAGACGAAGCCGGTGGACGCCGATGCATGACATCCGCGCCGTCCGGGCGGACCCGGCGGCGTTCGATGCCAACCTCGCCCGCCGCGGCGTACCTCCGGCGTCGGCAAAAATCTTGGCGATCGACACGGACCGCCGGGCGGCGCTGGGCGCGGCGCAGGACAAGCAGGCGCGCCGCAACGTGCTGGCGAAAGAGGCCGGCCAGGGCCGCCGCGCGGGTGCGGATACCAGCGCGATCGAGGCGGAGGCGACGGCGCTCCGCGACGAGATGACGGCGCTGGAGGCGCGGGCGGCGGCGCTGGACGGGGCGATCAAGGGTGAGCTGGAGTCTTTGCCCAATTTGCTGGATCCGACCGTGCCGGATGGCGCGGACGAGACCGGCAATGTGATCGTGAAACAGGTGGGCGAGCCCCGGGTCATCGACGGCGCGCGCGAGCATTTCGAGATCGGCGAGGCGCTGGGCCAAATGGATTTCGAGCGCGCCGCCCGCATGGCCGGCGCGCGTTTTACCCTGCTGCGCGGCCCGCTGGCGCGGATGGAGCGGGCGCTGGGTCAATTCATGCTGGATTTGCACACGCAGCAGCATGGTTATACCGAGGTGCAGGTGCCATTGTTAGTCAATGACGCGGCGGCGTATGGCACGGACAAGCTGCCGAAATTTGCCGACGATCTGTTTGCCACCACGGACGGGCGCTGGCTGATTCCTACCGCCGAGGTGCCGCTTACCAGCCTCGTGCTGGGCGAGATCGTGCCCGAGGCCGCGCTGCCTATGCGGGTCACGGCGCTCAGCGAGTGCTTCCGCAAGGAGGCCGGGTCGGCCGGGCGCGATACGCGGGGCATGCTGCGGCAGCATCAGTTCCGCAAAGTCGAACTGGTCACGATCTGCCGGCCGGAGGACAGCGAGGCCGAGCACGAGCGCATGACGCGCTGTGCGGAGGCGGTGCTGGAGGCGCTGGGATTGACCTACCGGCGGTTGTTGCTGAGTGCGGGGGACACTGGCTTCGGCGCGGCGAAGACTTTCGATCTAGAGGTCTGGCTGCCGGGGCAGAGGGCGTGGCGGGAGATTTCGTCCTGTAGCAATACGCGGGATTTTCAGGCCAGGCGGATGAATGCGCGGATTAGAGGTTCGGATGGCAAAGCGGCGGGATTCCTGCATACGCTTAATGGATCGGGCGTGGCGGCCGGGCGTGCGCTGATCGCAGTGATGGAAAATTATCAGGACGGCGATGGCGTGCGGGTGCCGGAGGTGTTGCTGCCCTACATGGGCGGGCAGCAAGTGTTGGCCTAACGGCGGCCGAAGAGACGTTCGAGCTCGGCGCGGGTTAGCTTCAGGAAGGTGGGGCGGCCGTGCGAGCAGGTGGCGGCCCGCGGGGTGGATTCCATGGCGCGCAGCAGGGCGTTCATTTCATCGGCGCCCAAGCGGCGGCCGGCGCGGATGCTGCCGTGGCAGGCGAGGCGGGCGAGGATGGCATCGAGGCGGGCGGCCAGGGTAGTGGTTTCGCCGCATTCGGCCAGCTCGTCGGCGATGTCTTGCAGCAGCGGGCGCGGCTCGGGGGCGCCGAGGGCGGCGGGCAAGGCGCGGACTAGGATGGCGCCCTGGCCGAAGGGTTCGAGTTCGAGGCCGAAGGCTTGCAGCGCGGGGGCGGCTTCGGTCAGCCGTGCGGCGTCGGCCGGGGCTAGATCGACCACGGCGGGCAGCAGCAAAGGCTGGGCGCGGATGCCGCCCTGCTCGAACTGGTGGCGCAGTCGCTCGTGCGTCAGGCGCTCGTGCGCGGCGTGCTGATCAACCAGGACCAGGCTGCCATCGGCGGCGACGGCTAGGATGTAGGTTTCCAGCACTTGGGCAACCGCGGCTCCTAGAGGGTAGTCGTCGGGCGCCGGGACACCAGCCTCCAGCGCAGGGGAGAGGGCGCGGGCGGCGGGGCCCATGGCGAACGGGAGCTGGGCTTCGGCGAAGCCGCGGTGGACGGCGTGCTGGGAGGGGTAGGTGGGGCGGCTCGAGACAAGCTGGAGGCGGGGGCGGATGTCGGCGGAGTTCCCGCCCGCGCCGCCCGCGAGCGCGCGGGTGAGGCTGCCGATGACCAGGGAACGCACTGCGGCGCCGTCTTGGAACCGCAGCTCGGTCTTGGCCGGGTGCACGTTCACGTCCACGGCCTCCGCCGGGATGTCGAGCCAGAGCGCGGCCACCGGATGGCGGCCGGCCATCAACACGTCCCGGTAGGCGACGCGAAGCGCGGTTCGCAACACCGGGTCGGCCACGGGGCGGCCGTTCACCACGAGGCTTTGCCCGGCCGCCGTCGCCCGGTGCACGGCGGGGCTGGCGGCATAGCCGGTGAGGCGAAGCGCGTCCCGCACGCCGTCCACCGCCAGCAGCGCCTCGCCGCCCAGCAAGGCCGTGACCCGGGCGGCCCGGTCCTGCGCCGGCAGGTCGAAGGCGACCCGGCCCTCCAGCTCGCAGCGGAAGGCGACGTGCGGCGCCGCGAAGGCGAGGCGGCGGACGGCGAGTTCGGCGTGCTCGCCCTCCGTGCGGGGGTGCTTCAGGAATTTGCGCCGGGCCGGCGTCGCGTAGAACAGGTCGGTCACCACCACCTGCGTGCCCGACGGGGCGGCGGCGGGCTGCACCGCGGTCACGTGCCCGCCCTCGACGCTGATGCGGTGCCCCGGCCCGCCGGGCGGGCGGGAGGTGAGGCAGAGCCGGGCGGCGGCGCCGATGCTGGGCAACGCTTCACCGCGGAAGCCGAGCGTGGAGATGCGCACCAGGCCGTCATCGGCGAGCTTGGAGGTGCAGTGCCGCTGCACCGCCAGGCCGAGCGCCTCGGCGTCCATGCCGTGCCCGTCATCGGTGACCTCGATCCGGGTGACGCCGCCGCCCTCGAGCCGGACGGCGATGCGGGTGGCGCCGGCGTCAAGCGCGTTCTCGACCAGTTCCTTTACGCAGGCGGCCGGACGCTCGATCACCTCACCGGCGGCGATGCGGTTGACCAGCCCCTCCGGCAATCGGCGAATCTGTGGCATGGGGGGGAGTTTAGCGTATTTTTGGGGGATGAGGTGTGATTTACGCCGGTCTGAGCCAGTGTGGGTCGTCTTGCTGCCTCTGGGTCCTGGTGTTGCCCATCGAAGCTGCCGCCGGCTTAGGCCCGTTCGCCTAGGGCTCGCGATGACCGGATGGTGGCTGAGACCGCCGGCATACTGTTTTACGCCCGAGCCCTGGCGGGTTTGGCCGGGTCAGCCTATGTCGGGGAGGCCCGTCGGAGACACCATGGCATGAACACGAGCGTCGGTTCCCTCATTCTGTTGGCCGCCCTTGCGGCCCCGGCCTATGCGCTGGAGCCGGTGGCTTTGGCGGGGCATGAGGCCTTCTACACGCTGACGATGGACCGCTCGCGTCAGGCCGGGAGCGATTTGGTGAATGCCAGCGGCAGCATGGCGTATGAGATCACCGATGCCTGCGACGCCTGGGCCAGCCGGCAGCGGCTGACGATCAACACGTCTAACCGGGACGGCCAGGATATCGAAATGGTGTCCGACTACGTGACGTGGGAGAGCAAGGACGGGCTCAGCATGCGCTTCCGGATGCGGCAGACGACAGAGACGGCGGTTACGGAGATGGTGGAGGGCACGGCGACGCTGGAGCGGACCGGCGGACCCGGCACGATCGAGTACACGCTGCCGGAGCCGAAAGTGATGCCTCTGCCGCCGGGCACGCTGTTCCCGATGATGCATACCGCGGCCATCATCGCCGCCGCGGAGGCGGGGCAGAAATATATGGCGGTGCCGCTGTTCGACGGCACGGGCGACAAGGGGGCGCAGGATAGCGGGGTGGCCATCGCGCAGTGGGGTCCGACCAGTTCCGCCCGGTATCCCGCGCTGGCGGCATTGCCGAGCGGGCGGGTGCGGATTGCGTTCTTCGACCGTCCGGCGCCCCCCACCGCAGAAAAGAACGCGGCGGAAAAGAGCAAGACCGCGGGCGCGCCGGATTACGAGGTGGGTATGCGCTACTACGCCAACGGTGTGGCGGATGACCTCAGCATGGATTTCTCCGATTTCGTGCTGAGCGGGAAGCTTACGCAGTTCAAGCTGCCGCCGCCGCATTGCTGAGCCAATGCTGAGTATCGTCACGGGGGCGACGGGCGGGCTGGGGTTCGCGGCGGCGCGGGCGCTGGTGGCGGCCGGGCACGACGTGCTGCTGACGGGCCGGAACCCGGCCAAGGGCGCCTATGCGCTCACGCGGTTGCCGGGCGCGCGGTTCCAGGTGCTGGATCTGGCGAGCCTCGCCTCCGTGCGGACCTTTGCCGCCAGTGTGACGCAGCCGGTGCGGGTGCTGATCGGCAATGCCGGGGTGATGGCACCCGACCGGCGCCAGGTGACGGCGGACGGGTTCGAGCTGCAGACCGGCACGAATTATCTGGGCCATTACGCGCTGACGGCGCTGCTGCTGCCGCGGCTGATCGAGGGCGGGGCGCGGCTGGTGCAGGTCAGCAGCCTCGCGCATCGCAAGGCGCGGCTCGATTTCGGGGACCTGCACGGGGAGCGGCGGTATCGCCCGTGGGGCCAGTATGCGCAGAGCAAGCTGATGATGCTGATGTTCGCACTCGAGCTGGACAGGCGGGCGGAGGCGGCGGGCTGGCCTGTTGTCAGCAATGCGGCGCATCCGGGCTGGGCGGTGACGGACATCATCACCAATGGCCCGGGCGGCGGCACGCAGGGGCTGCGGGAGCGGGCGATGCAGGCCGCCTTCAACGTGTTCGGGCAGTCCGCGGATGAGGGGGCGCGACCGATCGTCTATGCCGCGACGGCGCCGGGCGCGCGGGGCGGCGCGTATTACGGCCCGTCCGGCTTCGGCGAGATCAAGGGGGCGCCGTCCCCGTCCAAGATCATGACGCAGGCGCTGGACCGGGCGGCGGCGTCAAGGCTGTGGGACGTATCCGCGGCGCTGACCGGGGTGGGGTGGAACCGCTAGGGCGTCCGCTCTGGCCAGGGGAAGCCGCGGCCGCGGGCGATGACGGCGTCACCGAAGCGGCCGCGGAGCGCGTCCACGGCGCGCTGGGCGGCGAGGCGGCGGGGCTGGTTGGGGTCGGCCAGGTCAGCCTGATCGGCTTGAGACGCCGGGGCGAGAGGGTTGGCGCCGAGGCCGATCAGCCGGAAGGCGGTGCCGTCCGTCTCGCGCGTGAGCAACGCGCGGCCGGCGGCGAATAGCGCGTCGGGCAGTTGGGTAGGGCCGGGCAGGCGTTGGGCGCGGGTGCGGCTGAGGAACCGGGCGGTGCGGAGTTTCAGCACTACGCCGGCGGCGGCCAGTTCTTTTTCATTCAGGCGCCGGGCAAGTTTTTCGGCCATGCGCCATAGGTGTTGTTCCAGCGCGGGCGGATCGGACAGGTCCTGGTCGAAGGTGGTCTCGGCGCTGACTGACTTGGTGTCGTGCCCGGGCGAGACGGGGCGGCTGTCCTCGCCACGCGCCCGGCGCACGAGGCTGGGGCCGTCCTCGCCCAGGCGCGCCAGGGCGGCACGGTCCTCCAATGCCTGGAGCTGGCCGAGATGAGTGAGGCCGAGCGCGTGCAGGCGGCGTTCCAGCGCGGGGCCGATGCCGGGGAGCAGGCGCACCGGCTCAGGCGCCAGCACCTGCGCCGCATCGGTGCCCAAAACGGCAAAGCCGCGCGGCTTGTCCCGTCCGGCGGCGAGCTTGGACAGCAAGGGGTTGGGGGCGAGGCCGATGGAGATGGTGATGCCGACCTCCTGCTCGATCCGCAGCGCGAGGCGGGCCAGGATGGTGGCCGGGGAGGCGCCGTGCAGCGCCTCCGTGCCGCGCAGATCGAGCACGGCTTCATCGATCGAGAGCGGCTGCATCAGCGGCGTGAGTTCGGCCATGAGCGTCCGGATATGCCGGGCGGCGGCGGCGTATTTGGCGAAGTCCGGGCGGATGACCACGGCGTCCGGGCAGGCCTTCAGCGCCTTGAACATCGGCCAGGCGCTGCGGACGCCGGACAGGCGCGCTACGTAGCAGGCGGCGGTGACCACGCCGCGGACCCCGCCGCCGACCAGGACCGGGCGTCCGGCGAGTTCGGGACGGTCGCGCTTTTCCACGCTGGCAAAGAAAGCGTCGCAATCGACGTGGGCGATGCCGAGCCGGTGCAGTTCGGGATGGCGGACGATGCGGCGGGAGCCGCAGGCGCAGGTGTCTCCGGCGGAGGTGGCGCTACAATCGCGGCATAGGGTCCTCGATAGGGCCATATTCCGGCTTGGCCCTATGGCCATAGCCAAGCGGCGCCGCGGACCCCGCTGCTGTCCCCGTGCTGGGCGGGTACGACGGGGGTGGCGGCTACGTCGCTGAACACGCGGGCTGCCATGATGGCGGGAACGCGGGTGTAGAGGTGCGCCATGTTGCTGAGGCCGCCGCCGAGCACGATCACGTCGGGGTCTAGAATGTTGGTGATGACGGCCAGGCCCCGCGCGAGGCGGCTCGCGTGGCGTTCCAGCGCCGCGTCACCCTCCGGGTCGGGGTCGGAGATGAGCGTGGGGGCGGGGCGGCCGGCGTCTTTGGCGAGGCCGGGGCCGGCGAGATAGAGTTCGAGGCAGCCGTGCTGACCGCACCAGCAGGGCGGTTCGGGCAGTTCGGCCTCCGTGGGCCAAGGCAGCGGCATGTGGCCCCATTCGCCAGCAATGCGGTTGCGTCCGGACACCACCTTGCCGCCGATGACGATCCCGCCACCGCATCCGGTACCGATGATGACGCCGAATACGCAATGGGCGCCAGCGCCGGCGCCATCGGCGGCTTCACTCAGAGCGAAGCAGTTGGCGTCATTCTCGACCCGGACCGGGCGGGACAGCGCGGCGGCGAGGTCTTGGTCCAGCGCTTGGCCGATCAGGGTTTGCGTGTTGGCGTTCTTCACCAGGCCCGTGGCGGGGCTGATAGTACCGGGGATGCCGACGCCCACGGTGGCGGTCAGGCCGATTTCCTGCTCGGCAGCCTGCACCAGCCCGGCGATGGCCCCGATCACGCCGGGGTAGGTGGGGGGCGTGGGAGTGCGGCGGCGGAAAGCGATGTGCCCGGCGGGGTCCAGCACCGCCACTTCGATCTTGGTGCCGCCCAGATCGACCCCTATGCGATGCATCAACCGTCCTCCAAATGCAATAAGAGCGAGACCGCGAGCATCAGCCCGGCCGCGGCCGGCGCCCAGGCGGCCAGCACGGGGGGCAGGCCGCCCGATTGCCCGAACTCGGCCGCGACCTTGCTCACGACGAACAGCGCAAAGCCGGCCGCGACGCCGCTGGCGATCATTTGCGCGACGCCGCCCCGCCTTGTCACCCGCATGCTGAACCCGGCCGCGACCAACGCCATGGTGCCGGCCAGCAGCGGCAAAGCTAGCAATTCCTGGAAGTGCAAGCGATGGCGGATCGCGCTGAAGCCTGACCGCTCGAGCAGGCCGATGAAGTCCGGCAGCGCCCAGAAGCTGAGCGCGTCGGGCGTGGCGAAGCTGTCCTGGACGCGGTTCACGGTGAGGTCAGTGTCCAGGGTGATGGTGCCGACCTGCTCCGGTAGATGGTCGGCCTGGATGGTGCGGGCATTCTCCAAGGTCCAGTGCCCGGCGCCCAGGGTGGCGCGGTCACTCTCGATCCGGCCGATCTGATGATCGGCGCCGTCGAGGCGGAAGACGCTGACGTCGGTGGCGACCAGCGCTTGCTTCTGGAGGTTCACGGCGCGCCCGTGCAGAATGGCGACGCCCTGCGGGTCGAGTGCGTGGTCCGATTGGCGGAGCCACAGCTGCCCGCCCGCGAGCGCCATGGGGCCGCCGCCGGTGCGAAGATAGGTGTTGTCCAGCAGCTCGGCCCGCGCCAGCATGGCGGACGAGATGGGGCTGATGAGGCCGACGGCGATAATGCCGAGCAGGATGGCACAGCCGATCGGGGCGGCGAGAAACCCCCAGGCCGACACGCCGGACGCGCGGGCCACGATGAGCTCGGACGATCGGGTGAGACGCCAAAAGGCGATGATGCCGCCGAGCAGGACGGCAAAGGGCAGGATTTGCATGGAAATGAACGGCAGGCGGAGCGCGGCCATCTCCGCCACCAAGCCAAAGCCAGCGTCGGGCTTGGTGGCGGAGCGGCGCAGCAGCTCGATAAAGTCGAACAGCGCGACGATGCCGGTGAGCGCCGCCAGCATAGACAGCACGGCGAGCGCGAAACCACGGGCGATGTAGAGGGAGAGGGTGATTGGCATTGGCCCCGTTCTACCCTAACTCGCGGGGCGGCGGAATTGGCTGTTATCGCGCGTTCATGCGGGCGTTCTTCGACGAGTTCCGGAGCGGCGGAGTGGATGGTAGATCGCTCGAGTGTGCTAAGCCAATTTGCTCTGAAGTCGCTTGGGGCGGTACTGGGTGCACCGTCCTTTGATTGTTCAGGACCAACAGTGTGTATGGCAGAGGGCAAGACCTGGGCGAGCAGGGTGCCTTCCGGGCCGTCAAACGCCGGGTTGGCCGTCGAGGCCGGCGGCTGCAATGCCGGCCAGGGCGCAGATTTCGTCATTGTCCGACACGTCTCCGGAAACGCCGACGGCGCCGATGATGTCGCCGTCTTGCAGGACGAGCACGCCGCCGGGCACCGGGACGAGCCGGCCGCCGCTGACGCTGGCGAGCGCGGCCATGAAGGTGGGGTTGGCGGCGGTGCGGTTGAATAACTCGCGCGAGCCGAAGCCCATGCCGAGTGCGCCATATGCCTTGCCGTAGGCGATGTCGAACCGGATGATGCCGGAGCGGTCTTCGCGCTGAAACGACACGAGGTGGCCGCCGGCGTCGAGCACGGCGACGGTGAGCGGCGAGAACCCCTGGTCCCGTCCGGCTTGCAGCGCTGCGGTGGCGATGGTGTTGGCATGGGCGAGAGTCATGGGCATCGGTGGTCCAGTATTCGGTGGTGCGCGCCCGGGTAGCACGGGACCTGTTGTTGGGGGAGGCACGTTGCCGCTATTAGGCGCCATGACGCTGCTAGAGATTGCTGCGGCCGCAAGGGCCTGTACCGTATGTCAGGATTTGCCGCTGGGGCCGCGGCCAATTTTGCGGGTGTCCACGACGGCTACGATCCTGATCGCGAGCCAGGCGCCGGGGACTAAGGTGCATGCGAGCGGGACGCCGTGGACCGATGCTTCTGGCGTGCGGCTGCGTACCTGGCTTGGGATGAGCGAGGCGGAGTTCTATGACGGGGCGCGGATTGCGATCCTGCCGATGGGGCTTTGCTATCCCGGTCGGTATCCGCAAGGGGGTGATCTGCCGCCGCGTCCGGAGTGTGCGCCGTTGTGGCGGCGGCGCCTGCTGGACGCCATGCCGCAGTTGCGGCTCACGTTGCTGGTGGGGTCGTATGCGCAGGCGGACGCGCTGGGGCCGGGGCGGATGACGGACCGGGTGAGGGAGTATTCTCAGTACCTGCCGCGCTACTTTCCGCTGCCGCATCCGAGCTGGCGGACGGGCATCTGGGAGGCGCGTAACCCTTGGTTCGTGGCCGAGGTGTTGCCTGCTTTACGAGAGCGGGTGCGGGAGGTGCTCGTAGGGTGGAACGCCCTCCGCATTCCACCAGCCGCCGGATCAGTCCCGGCTGGCCAGGGCGACGCCGGTGGTGGCAACCGCCATGCCGAGGATTTGGATCGCTGCGAGCTGCTCGCCGAAGATGAGGTAGGCCGCTAGCGCAACCACGGGGGGCACGAGGTAGAACAGGGAGGCGACGCCCGCCACCGCACCCCGCCGGATCAGCAGCAGCAGCAGGGTGGTGGCGCCCACGGACAGGCCGAGCACCGCCCAGCCGAGGCCGGCGAAGGCCTGCCAGCTGCCGTCGAACCGGCCGTGTTCAGTCGTCAGCGCGAGCGGCACGCCGATGACCGCCGCTCCCATGAATTGGATGGCCGCACCCGTGCGCAAATCCGCCGCCGCCCCGGTATGCTTCTGCCATATAGTGCCCAGCGTGATGGCCACGGTGCCCAGGCCCACGACCAGCAGCGGCGTCAGCAGCAGGCCGCCCGCGGCGACGACCTGCGGCTCCAGCACCAGCAGCGCGCCGGCGAAGCCCAGCAGGATGCCGGCCCAGCGCCGGGGCCGCACCCGCTCATGCAGCAGCGGGCCGGCCAGCATGGCGGTCAGCAGCGGTTGCAGTCCGGTGATGAGCGCGGCGATCCCGGCCGGCACGCCGTGGTTCACGGCCCAGAACACGCTGCTGAGATAGACGCCCTGCATCAGCACGCCGGCGATGGCGGCGTTGCGCCAGCCGGCGCGGTTGGCGGGCCAGGGCGCCTTCCAGATCAGGGCGATGGCTACGAACACCGCGGCACTCAGTGCGAAGCGCCAGCCGAGGAAACTCAGCGGCTCCACGTGCGAGGCGACGAGGCGGGCGGTGAGGAAGCCGGTGGCCCAGATCGCCACGAACAGGAAAGGCATGGCGCGGGTCATCGGAGCCAGCATAGACTGGGGTCAAGCAAAAGGGGAAACGCCATGCTGACCGTCGCCGTCCTGTATCCGGCCGAAGCGTCGTTCGACCACGCGTATTACGCCGCGACGCACATGCCGATGGTGCATCGGCTGTGGGGTCCGCTCGGCCTGTCGGAGGCCAAGGTCATGCGCGGCGTGCCGGGCCCGGACGGGTCGAAGCCGGCCTATGGCGTGATGACGCTGCTGAGCTTTCCGGACATGCACGCCTTCACCCAGGCGGCCGGGCAGCATGGGGCGGAGATCATGGGCGACGTGAAGAACTTCACCCCAGGAACGCCGGTGGTGCAGTTCAACGAGGTTTAGCCGGCGACCGGGCTCACGGCAGGGCGCGGTGGGCGGCGCGGCAGAGGGATTGCACGATCGTGGCCAGGAAGTCGCCCCCGGCGGTTTCGGTGGTCCAGGGGTCCATGGTGGTGGAGATCAGGAAGTCCACGCCGAGCGTGCCAGCCGTTGTGACGCCCATGCGGGAGGCGAAGTGATCCACGAAGTGGTGGCCATACACCGCCGGGTCATAGCGGCTGCTGGTGAGGATCAGCTCGAGCGCCGCGAGGTCGGCGCGGGGTTCGATCACGCTGCACAGCGAGAACACGCGGCCGTTGAAGGCGTTGGCGGCGGCGAGATCCGTGTTGACGCCGTCGCCGGTGCGGAAATTGAGCGCGAAGGCCAGGATGACCTGGTCCGAGCCGATCTGGCTGAACAGCTCGGCCGCCGCCGGGTCACGGTCCAGCAGGGCGGTGAGGCCGGCATTGTCGAGGGTAGCGAACTGCCGCAGCAGCTCCTGTTCGGCGCGGAGCTTGCCGGGGCTGGCATGGGCGCGCTCGGCAGGGGTGCGGTTGAACAGGGTGACGGTAAACAGCGGGTCGTCCAACGTATGCAGGCGGGCATAGAGGCGCTTGCTGGTCCAAATGCATTGACCGAGGATGCGGCCATAGCCGCTGCGGTCCGGGCGGATAACGCGGTGCGCCAGCCAGACGGCGGCGGCGGCGGCGCCGGGCTTGCTGCCTTCCACGCCGTAGATGCCGACCGTGGGCTCGGTCTGCGAATGGAATACGACGGGCGCGCGAAGCGAGATCGCATCCCGCAGCGCGGCGTTACGGTAGCATAGCGCGCCGGCCGGATAGGGGATGTAGCCGCCCTTGTGCGGATCGACGGTGATGGTATCGGCCTCGCCCAGGGCGGCATATTGCGCCTGCACGTAGGGCGACATCTGCTGCGTCGGCACCTGGCGGCGGGCGTCCACCTCGCCGGCGTCACGCAGCATGCTGCGGAAATAGCCGCCCCAGGCCGCGTCGGCGTGCACGCTGAAGTTCTGGCCCCAGCCGCGGTGCCGGGTGCGCAGTTCCAGCAGGCCCTCGAGCGGGTCCACGGCACTTTCCTCCGTGCTGCCGATCACGGCCACCGCCATCAGCACCGGCACCCGGCGGCGCAGCAGGAAGTCGAGCGTCTCCTCCACATGCTCGAGGTCCAGCCTCGCGTCCCGGTCCACGCGCTGGACCAGCAGGGCGTTCTGGCCGAGGCCGAGCAGGGTTGCGGCCTTGGGCCAGGAATAGTGCCCGGTGGCGGGTGCGAGCAGCACGGGCGCCTGTTTCACGTCGGGCATGAAGTTGGCGTAGAAGTTCACGAGCCCGGTGTTCTGCACCGCATACGGCTCCAGCGCCTCCGTCAGCACGTCCGGCGCGATGCCCAGCTTGGCGATGGCGGCGGGCAGGCCGGCGATGACGTCGAGATCGAGGTTGAGCAGCGTCCAGGTATCGAGCTCGATAACCCGGCCGAAGCCGCCACCCCAGAGCGGGACCTCGAGTTGCCGGGCCGGGGAGAGCACGGGCACTTCCTGGATGGCGGCGCGCAGCGCGACGGCGGCGAATTTGAGGTTCCGGGCGGCCCACAGCGCCTCAATATTGGCGACGGTGCCCCCGCTGGTGATGTGACCCCAGGGCAGCAGCCCGGCGGGCGAGCGGCCCTCGCACGGGGCGTCGTAGCCGAGCATGCGGCAGAGGTCGTTCCCGGCCTCGATCTCGAGGCGGGTCGTGACCGGGGACGCCTCGGCGGCGACGTTGTTCTGATTGTACAGCAGCCCGGCGATCAGCCCGATCAAGGCGGGGAGCGCCGTGTCCCACAGCATGTGCCCCTGGTAGCGCATGGAGCTGAAGGGGGCGGACATCTGCAGCTTTTCGAGCAGGTTATGCGTCTCGGTGCGCAGCCGCCCGACCCCTTGCTGGAAGGCGGCGGACTGGCGCAGGCCTTCGTTGAAGTGGGAGGGGTCCTCCGGATGGAAGGCGCGGCGGAACTGGGCGTGGCTGTCGATGGCGGCGGCGACGAGTTCGTGCAGCAGGTCGAGGTTCTCGGCCTGGGATCCCAGGAACCACGCTTCCGGCACGCCGGCGCCCGGTCCCTCGAGGGTGAGCGGGGAGCGGAGCGCCAGGTCCCATTGGTCGCGCGCAGCGGCGCGGCGGCTATCGAGCGGGAGGGGCGTCGCGGCGGCGGGCTGTTGTAAGGGAAGTGTCATGCTATGAAGAATGGTGTGTCCGCGGCGGGATTCGAACCCACGGCCCCAGGATTCATCCCACTTCGGCTTTCGCCGCCCTTCTCGCGAAGGTTCGTGGTCTGGACTGTCCCTTCGCCCTGGGCTTTTCAGCCGTTAGGCGCCGCCCGTCCAGTCTCTACACCTTCCGCGCCTTGCGGCCCGGCTTGGCTCGGGGTTGGCATGGTGTTGTGGCACCGAAGCGTTCCCCGACTTTGAGCGGATCCACGATGCGGTTTCCCCTCATCGCGCCCAATTTCCACGCTAGGAATCCTGTGCTCTATCCTGCTGAGCTACGCAGACGACACCCGGGCGTTATAACCGGCTGTAAGCGGGTACGCAAATTCGGTGAAGGGTTGTTCGTGAGTATTCTCGTCCCAGCGCTAGCTCATATGGCCCTGACGCTCGGCCTTTACGTTTGGCTGACCGTTGCGCGTGCCCGCGCCGTTCGGGGCGGGAAGGTCGAGTATAGCGCTTATCAGTTCGCCGGGCAGGAGCCGGCTGAGGTGGCGCGGATTACGCGAAACCTGGCCAATCAGTTCGAGCTGCCGGTGTTCTTCTACTTTACCGTTCTGGCGCTGATGCAGCTGGACCGGGTTACGGTGTGGGACGTTGCCTTGGCGTGGATATTCGTGGCCGGGCGGGTGTTGCATACGCTGGTTCAGACGCTGACTGGCAACGTGCCCTTGCGCGGGCAGGTGTTCATGCTGAATTCTCTAGCCGTCACCGGGCTTATCGGCCATCTGGCCTATGCCGTGCTGCGACCGTAGGAGGAACTTCGAGTGCCCGACGCCGATCTTCACGCGACCCTGCTGACGCTCGATACCCACGTGGACATCCCGTGGCCGACCGGGGTGGATCCGTTCGAACCGTCGGAGCGGCTGTTGGAATTTCCGAAGATGGTGCAGGGCGGGTTGTGGGCGGCGTGCGTGGCCGCGTATGTGCCGCAAGGGCCGCGGACGCAAGAAGGGTGGGAGGCGGCCACGACGCGGGCGTTGGCGATGCTGGACGCGATCGGGGGCTACGGACGGACCGCAAACGGGATCACCGCCCGCATCGCCGGGAGCGCGGATGAGGTGACCGAGGCGCATAGGGTGGGTGCGCTGGCGATCATTCCGGTGGTGGAGAACGGGCATGCGATGGGGGAGGACCTTGGCATGCTGGGCGTGTTCCATGCCAAGGGTGCGCGCTACATGACCCTCACACATAACGGGCATAACGCGCTGGCGGATAGCAGCAATCCACGGGCGGATCTGGGTGATGCGGAGACGCTGCATCACGGGCTGAGCGGGCTTGGGCGGGAGGCGGTGGCGGAGATGAACCGGCTGGGCATGCTGATCGACATCAGCCATGTATCGAAGCAGGCCGCGATGCAGGCGGCGATGTTGTCCAAGGTGCCGGTGGTGGCGACACACTCGTGCATCCGCACAATTTGTGACGTGCCGCGCAACGTGGACGATCAGATGCTGGATGCGCTGCGGGATACCGGGGGCATGGTGAACATCACCGCGGTGCCATCCTTCGTGAAGTGGAAGTCGAAGGCGGACGCGGTCACGGTGGCGGATTATTGCGACCATATCGACTATGTCGTGCAGCGCATCGGGCTCGCGCATTGCGGCATCAGCTCGGATTTTGACGGTGGCGGTGGGTTCAGTGGTTGGAAGGACGCGTCGGAGAGCGGCAATTTGACGGCCGAGCTGATCCGCCGCGGCTACGGCCCGGCGCAACTAGCGGCGCTGTGGGGCGGTAATTTTCTTCGGCTAATGCGACAGGCGGAGGACGTGGCGGCGGGCGCGCCGTTGCGGGAAGAGGCGCTGTAGCATGAGATTCGACACGCTCAGTTCCGTCCTCGTCGTGCTGGCCGTAGTGGTCGTGATCGGGGTGGCGCTGGGCGTGCGGACCGTGCCGCAGGGTCAGGTCTGGACGGTGGAGCGGTTTGGCGCGTTCACACGGTTGCTGCAGCCCGGGCTCAATCTCATGCTGCCGCTGGTGGAACGGGTCGGACACAAGATGAACGTGCAGGAGATCGTAAACGATATCCCGGAGCAGGCCGTGATCACGCGTGACAACGCGGCGGTGATGGTGGACGGGATCATGTATTACCGCGTGCTCGACCCGGCAAAGGCCGCTTATGGCGCGCAGAACTTGGTGCAGGCGCTGACGAGCATGGCGATGACCAATATCCGGAGCGTGATCGGCGCCATGGATCTGGACGGGGCGCTGTCGGGCCGGGAGGAGATCAACGCCAAGTTGCTGGCGACGCTAGATCACGCGACCGCGCCGTGGGGCGTGAAGGTGAGCCGGGTGGAGCTGCGCAAGATCGAGCCGCCGGAGAACCTGGTGCGGGCGATGAATTTGCAGATGACGGCCGAGCGGGAGCGGCGGGCGACGGTGGCGCGGGCGATGGGTGAGCGGGAGGCCGCGGTGGCGCGGGCGGAGGGGCAGAAGCAGGCGACGGTGCTGGAGGCCGAAGCCCGGCTCGAGGCGGCGATGAAGGACGCGGCGGCGCGGGAGCGCCTGGCGGAAGCGGAGGCGAACGCCACCCGCTCGGTCGCGGCTGCGGCCGTAGGGGATGGGGCAGAGGCGCTGCGGTATTTCATTGCACAAAAGTACGTGGATGCGATCAGCATGCTGGCGGCGAACCCGAGCGGGCGAACGCTGGTGATCCCGGTCGAGACTGGGGCGCTGGCTGGCGGGATTACGCAGGCGATCGAGGCGATGCGCATGGGGCCGCAGCCGTGATGGACGGGACGGTGTGGATCATCGCGGGGCTGCTGGCGTGCGGTGCCGAGATGCTGCTGCCCGGCGTATTCCTGCTGCCGGTCGGGGCTGCGGCGGTGCTGACCGGGGCTGGGGTGCGCTGGTTCGGGGTGGGCGGCGGCGGGGAGTGGCTGCTGTTTTCGGCATCGATGATTGTCTTTGTCCTGATGGCGTGGCGCGTGCGGCGGCGGCCGGCGGATCGATTGAACGGCCCGCAGGCAGGGCTTGTGGGGACGACTTGCTACTCGTTAGGGTTTCTGGGTGCGGAGGGGCGCGTGTCACTGGGGGACGGAGCTTGGACGGCGCGGCTTGCAGGTGGCCTGATTGCCGTGGAATCCGGGGCGGCGTTGCGGGTGATTGGTTTAGACGGGACGACTCTTTTGGTGAGTCCGGTCGAGTCGCCGGAAACGGTGGGCGCAGCTTAACTGGCGCTTAACATTCTTGGCGTATTGTCAGGATGAGCATGGGCTTAAGGAATTTCGATGAGTTGGCTGATCGCTCTATTGGTGATTGTGGTCGCGGTTGCGGTGGGCGCAGTGGTCGTGATCTTCAGTGCGCGCCGGGTGATGGCGCTACAGGCGCAGCTCAATCAGGCGCAGCTGGCGCTGGAGGGCGCGAACAATCGGCTAGAGCAGGCGAAGTCCCGCCTGGCGCTGCTGTCGAACACGGACCCGGTTACCGGTCTGCTGGTCCGGCATGTGGTTGTGGAACGGTTTCAGCTATCGCTGGCGCTCGCCCGGAGCGAGGGGGTCATGTTCGGCATCGTGGTCTTGCAGTTGAGTGATTTTGAGTCGCAGGCTGACCGGCATGGGCGGGATATCGCCAACAAGCTGTTGGTGGGCGTGGCGGAGCGGTTGCGCGCGACGGTTACGGAGACCGAGACGGTGGGCCGGGTACGGGAGCAGGAGTTTGCGGTGCTGATCCCGATTCTTCATGACATCGGTGAGATCGATACGATCGCGACGCAGCTGCGAGAGGCGTTGCTGCCGCCGTTCAAGGTTTCGGGTAACCTGCAGACGTTCTCATTGGCGGTGCACAGCGGCTCGGCGGTTTATCCGCGGGATGGGGAGGACTGGCCCAGCATGCTGAAGACGGTCGATGAGCGGCTACGTTCGAACAGGATACTGCTGCATTAGGCCATGGCGGCGGTCAGGGCGTCGCAGACTTGGTTGGCTTGCGCAACTGACAGATCGGGGTGAATGGGTAGGGCCATGATGCGGGTGGACAGGTTTTCGGCGATGGGGAGTGCGGTCCCATCATGCGCGCTGGCGTAGGCGGGTTGGTGATGGAGCGGCTTCGGGTAATAGATGGCGGTGGGCACGCCAACCTGTTTTAGGCTCGATTGGACGCGGTCCCGGGTGTGGCTGTTTGGCAAAAGGACGGCGTAGATGGCCCAGGCGCTTGTGCTGTTCGGCACACGGACGGGGGTGGTGACGATGTTGCCGAGCCGGCGATCATAGAGCTGGGCGATACGTTCTCGGGTGACGAGTTCCTCATCGAACACGTCCAATTTGGCCAGCAAGATGGCGGCTTGCATGGTGTCGAGCCGCCCGTTCATACCGGTGCGGAGCACGTCGTAGCGGGTCGTGCCTTCGCCGTGGGAGCGGAGTGAGCGGTATAGGGCGGCACGGGCCGGGTCATCGGTGAACAGGGCGCCGCCATCACCGTAAGCGCCGAGCGGCTTGCTCGGAAAAAAGCTGGTAGCCGTCGCGTGAGCTTGGGTGCCGAGCTTGTGGCCGCCCAGGGTGGCGCCGAACGATTGGGCGAGGTCATCCAATAAAAACAGGTCCTCTTTCTCGGCGATGCGGATCAGCTCAGGCCAGGCGGCGGGCTGCCCGAACAGATCGACGCCGACCACGGCGCGGGGGCGGAGACGGCCGGCCGCCCTGATATGGCGGATGCGGGATTGAAGGTGGACCGGGTCGACCTGGAAGGTATCCGGGTCCACGTCCACGAAGACGGGGGTGGCACCGAGCAGGAGGGGGACCTCGGCCGTGGCGGTATAGGTGAAGGCCGGCAAGAAAACGGCGTCACCGGTTCCGATGCCTTCGGCCATCATGGCGATCTGCAGCGCGTCGGTGCCGGAGCTGACGCCGACGCAGTGCTTGGCACCGCAGTAATCGGCCAGGCGGTGCTCGAGCTCGGCGACCTCTGGGCCAAGCACGAATTGACAGTGGGCCAGCACTGCGTCCAGGCGCGGGCGAAGGATGGGGGCGAGCCGGGCCTGCTGTGCTTTCAGGTCGAGGAAAGGTATCACGCTATTCTCCTGGCACCGCGACGGTCTGGCCTTCGGGCAGATGCCGAAACTCGGGGATCATGCGGGCGAGCAGGGCTAGGGCGGCCTCGGTTTGGCCGGCCAGGCAGGCGGCCTCAATCTCATCGATGGCGCGTCCTACGAGCGCGGGATCGGCTTCGCGCGGGACGGCCATCAGCAGGCCGGGGTAGCCGGTGGGGGTGGGCGGTTCCTCGCCGTGAAACAGCTCTTCGTACAGTTTCTCGCCGGGGCGGAGGCCCGTGTATTCGATAGCGATGCCGGGTCCGTCCGCGCCGTCTTCGAGGACGCGCTGGCCCGCGAGCCGGATCATGTGCCGGGCGAGGTCGGCGATGCGGACGGGTTCGCCCATGTCCAGCACGAAAATGCCGCCCTGCAAGCCGGTGGGCAGGGCTGCATCTTGCACGCCGAGCACGCTGGCTTGCAAGACGAGGCCGACGGCTTCGCGCACGGTCATGAAGTATCGCTCTATATCGGGGTGGGTAACGGTGAGCGGGCCGCCGCGCTCGAGCTGCCGGCGAAAGAGGGGGACGACGGAGCCGGTGCTGCCGAGGACGTTGCCGAAGCGGACGGTTACGCAGCGCATGCCACCGGTTGCGCGGGCGGGCGGGCGCGCGCTGATGTCCAGGGCCTGGCAGTAGCGCTCGGCCAAGCGCTTCGAGGCGCCCATGACGGAGCTGGGGTTCACGGCTTTATCGGTTGAGATCAGCACCATCGCCTGGGCGCCCACCGCCCGCGCCGCGTCCGCCACGTGCCGGGTGCCGACGGCATTGGTAAGCAGGCCTTCCAGTGGATTGGCCTCGACGATCGGCACGTGTTTCAGACCGGCCGCGTGGAAAATGAGCTCGGGGCGAATCTGGTGAAACAGAGTTTGAATGCGGGCGCGGTCGCGGACGTCGGCGATGGCGGCGCGCCGGGTAAGATTGGGGTGGGACTCTCGTAGTTCGAGGTCGATTTGCCACAGTGCGTACTCGCCGTTGTCCAGCAACACAAGCTCGGCTGGGTGCAATCCGGCCAGCTGGCGGGCGAGTTCGGAGCCGATCGTGCCGCCAGCGCCAGTGACTAGCACGCGGCGCCCGGTGACGAGCTGGGCCATGCGGTCCCGGTCGAGCGGGACTTGCGGGCGGTTCAGGAGGTCCTCGATCACTACGGGGGCGAGTTCGAGCCTGGCCGCCTGGGGTTTCTGCAGAGCGGTGGGGCGGGGAGCGCGGCGCACGGGGATGCCGGCGTCGTCGGCAGCCGATAGGAGCCGGGTGAGGGCGGGGCCGCCAAAATCCGGTTGAGTGACGACGATCATGGCCGGTGGCGTCCCGTCATCGCGGAGGCGGGCGAGGACGGTTGGCGCGTCGGCAATGGAGCCCAAGATGGTGTGGCCGTGGATGCGGCGCGCTTCCTGCCCGGTGCGCATGGAAAGTAGGCCCAGCACGCGAAAGTCCCGTCCTTGACCCCAATTGAGTGCGCGGAGGAACAGGTCCGCGCCGTCGCCCGCGCCTACGAGCAGCACAGGCTGTGCGTCGGTGGCGCGGCGGGTGCCGCGCTGGGCGAGGCGGATGCGGTAGATGACGCGCGGGGTGCCGAGTACCACGAGCAGCACGAGGGCATGGACGACAGGAAAGGTGGGGGTGGGTAGCGGAAAGCCGGCGAAGGTGAGCAGCAATGCGAACAGGATGGCGCTGGCGACGGCGCTGCCGGCCAGACCCAGCAGCTCCTCTAGTCCGGCGAAGCGCCAATATTGCTGGGGCATACGGAACCATAGCCCGGCGAAAAGCAGGGTGACCGCGCCGCCGCCGATAAACCAGAGCGGGCGCAGGAGGCCACCCGCCGGGTCGGCGATGAAACGGGCAAACGGGGTCGCGATGGCGGCGAGCGCGCCGTCGAGAAGGACGTTGAGGAAGATGCGGTTGACCGCGCGGTGCAGAGCCATCGTGGGCGGTCTATAGCCCAGGTGGGGCGGTTGCCATACCGCTGAGCCAGCATTCCACCAGGCGGCCATCCCTGTGCAGGCCCTCGGGTGCCCGCACTTGGCAGTCCGGGATGGCGATGTTGCAGCGCGGATGGAAGCGGCAACCGGGCGGGATGTGCGCGGGGTCCGGCACCGTATCACCCAGGCCGGGGTCCGGCAGACCCAGTCCTGGCTCTGGTGTCAGAACGCTGGCCAGCAGCGCCCGCGTGTAGGGGTGGCGGGGCGTGCCGAACAGCTCATCGACCGGCGCCTGTTCCACGATGCGGCCGAGGTACATGACGGCGACCTCGGTCGCGATGTGCTCCACGACGGCGAGGTTGTGGCTGATGAAGACGAGAGTGAGATTCAGTTCTTGCCGCAGCTCCGCCAGAAGATTGAGGATTTGGGCTTGGACGGAAACATCGAGCGCGCTGGTGGGTTCGTCGCAGATGACCACGCGCGGCCCGGCGACGAGTGCGCGAGCGATGGCGACACGCTGGCGCTGTCCGCCGCTGAGTTCGCGGGGCAGTCGGCTGGCGGTCGCCGGGCTGAGGCCGACGCGGTCCAGCATGGCCGTGACCGGCGCCGCGACGTCCCATCTGCCCTGAGCCCGAAGCGGAAGCGCCACGATGTCGCGCACGCGCTGACGGGGGTTGAGGGAGGCATAAGGGTCTTGAAACACCGGTTGGATCAGCTGCGCGCGAGCCCTGCGGTCCATGCGGTCCAGCCTCTGGCCGTCCACCAGCACCTCGCCGCTTGTGGGGGCAAGCAGGCCTAGGATGAGGCGGGCCAGCGTGCTTTTGCCGCAGCCGCTTTCGCCCACGATGCCCAGAACGCTGCCGGACGAGACCTGCAGGCTGACGCCGTCCACGGCGCGGACAAGGCCGAAGCTGCGGTGCAGGTTTTGCACGTCAATCAAGGTGGCATAGCGCCGTATGGTCCGGCCCCCGTTCGCGCAGAGGTACGGTGGAGGCGCAGATGGGCATGGCTGCGGGGCAGCGGTCCCGGAAGGCGCAGCCGATGAAGCCCGGACCGATACGAGGAACCGCCCCGGGAATGCCGCGCAGCGCCCCCCTTTGGCCGGGCACCGGCACGCTGGCGAGAAGGCCCTGCGTGTAGGGATGCGCTGGACGGGCAAAAAGCGTGGCGACCGGGGCCTGCTCTACGATCTCGCCGGCATACATCACGCTGACCCGGTCGGCGGTGCGGGCGACGACGCCGAGGTCGTGGGTGATCAGCAAGATTCCGAGCCCGCCGGTGGCCTGCAGGCTGCGCAGAAGGCGGAGGATGCCGGCCTGGACCGTGACGTCGAGCGCGGTGGTGGGTTCGTCCGCGATCAGCAGCGCCGGGCCGCAGATCAGGGCCATGGCGATCATCACCCGCTGCCGCAGCCCGCCCGAGAGATGATGCGGATACTGGCCGAGCCGTAGGCTGGGCGCCGAGACTCCGACCCGGGCCAGCATGCCGGCGGCGCGCACCATGGCCTCATCCTGGGTGCCGCCCCGGTGCCGGCGAAAGACCTCCGTCAGTTGCGCACCGATGGTGAAGGCGGGGTCTAGGCTGGTCATCGGCTCCTGGAAGATCATGCCGATGCGATCCCCGCGCAGACGGCTGGCCTGTGCGGCAAGGAGATCCTGGCCCAGAAAGCGCAGCCGCCCTGCCCGGCGCACCGCGCCTGGGGGTAACAGGCCCATGATTGCCAGCGCGGTAAGGGATTTGCCGCAGCCGCTTTCACCCACGAGGCCATGCGTCTCACCGGACGTGACCTGGAGGGAGATGCCGCGCACGGGCTCGAGCCCGCAGAGGCTGACGTGCAGGCCGGCGATGTCCAGTACGGAATCTGGCACGGAATCTGGCACGGGATTTCGCACCGGATTTCGCATGGGATCAGGCACGCCGGGTCCTCAGCAGGTCCTGCACGCCGTCCCCTAGCAGGTTGATACCTAGAACGAGGGTGAATAGCGC
Organism: Acetobacteraceae bacterium; assembly: GCA_965246925.1. Classification (GTDB taxonomy): domain Bacteria; phylum Pseudomonadota; class Alphaproteobacteria; order Acetobacterales; family Acetobacteraceae; genus JANPPS01. The sequence continues at coordinate 1,892,577 of OZ251994.1, forward strand.
GAGGCCGGGGATGGCGATGACCCAGGGCTCGAAGAACATATAATCACGGCCCTCGGCGATCATGAGACCCCAGCTTGGCAAGGGCGCGGGCACGCCCAGACCGAGGAAGGACAGCACGGCTTCCAGCAGGATCGCCAGTGCGATTTCTAGGGTCATGACCACCGCCAGGAAGGGGGCGACGTTGGGCAGTATTTCGCGAAGCAGGATATGCGCCGTGCTGGCGCCGGCGGCGCGGGCGGCGGCGATGTAGTCGAGCGTACGGATTTGCATGGTGGTGACGCGTGCCACGACGGCGAACCTGTCCCATAGCAGCAGGCCCAGCGTGAGCACGACGACGGTGAGCGAGCTGCCGATCGCCGAGACGACGGCGAGGGCCACCAGGATGAACGGCAGGCTGAGGCGGCAGGTGATGATGAACATGACGAGGTCATCGATGAAACCGCCGAAATAGCCGCCGATCACCCCGAGTGTCACGCCGATCAGACCGCTGGTGAGCGCGGCGGCGGTGCCGATCAGCACCGAAATCCGCGCGCCATACACGAGCCGGGCCAGGTAGTCCCGCCCCAGTTGATCCGTGCCGAGCCAGTGCGCCGGCGTTCCGCCCAGCCAAGCCGGCGGTTGCAGCCGCTGCATGATGTCCTGGGCGAACGGATCCTGCACGAAAGCGGGGCCGATGATGGCGGCGAGGAGGGCGACGCCGACAATCAGGGCACCGATGGCGGCGGCAAGCCGTCTCATGAACGGCGCAGCCGAGGGTCGAGCACGGCGTTGAGCACGTCGGCTAAAAGAGTTAGGCCGATATAGAGCACGGCCAGGATCAGGACGACGGCTTGGACGACCGGGAAGTCGCTTTTGCTGACGCTTTCGTAGGCGAGGAAGCCGATGCCGGGTAGGGCGAACACGCTTTCGACCACGATGGAGCCGCCGAGCATGAAGCCGAGCTGCACGGCGGCGATTGCCACGACGGGCAGGGCGGCGTTGCGGGCGGCGTGGCGGAGCACGATGCTCCAGGGGGACAGGCCGGAGGCTCGGGCGGTGCGGATGTAGTCGGCCCGCAGCGCCTCGATCATGCCGGATCGGGTGAGGCGCATGAGGGCAGGGATGGCCGAGAAGCTCAGGACGAGGGCGGGGAGGATGTAGCCGGTCCAGTCGTCGAGCCCGCCGATCGGAAGCCATTGCAGGCGGAGGCCGACGCCGATGATGAGCAGGAGTGCGAGCCAGAAGCTTGGGACGGCTTGGCCGAGCAGGGCGATGCCCATGAGCAGGCGGTCGAGGATGCGTCCCTCGTTCAGTGCGGCGAGGACGCCGGCCGGAAGGGCGATGAGGAGGGCCAGGCTGATACCGGCGGCGCCCAGGATCAGCGTGACGGGAAGGCGGGCGCGAATGAGCCCGGCGACCGGGGCGCGGAAGAGATAGGAGCGTCCGAGATCGCCGTGCAAGATGGACAGCGCCCAGTCCCGGAACTGGGTAGGCCAGGGCCGGTCGAGCCCGTAGGCGGTGCGGATGAGCGCCACGTCCTCCGCAGTCGCCTGCGGCCCGGCGACGGCGAGCGCCGGGTCACCGGCGATACGGGTGAGGGTGAAGCTGATGACGAGGACGGTGAGGCAGACCATGAGGGCGAGCACGGCCCGGCGTAGGAGGAAGCGGGTCATAAAGGAGTGTTGCGTGTCATTTCGACGCCAGCGTGACGCAAATGAGCGCGCGCGGCTAGTTGTTCGTCTAGATTGAGCGGCGTTATCCGCCTTGGCCGTAGAGCAATCTCGGGTTGAGGTTTGCGCAAAGGCACCGCTGCCTACAGCGGCGAGACATTTGGGGCGAATGCATGCCATTAGGTCTCGTATCCGACGCGGACTCCTGATGCTGCATCCCTGGCGCGGAACCGCATCCTGCGGTCAGCCGAGTATCTGGCCATGACGGATGTGAACTAACGAATAAATTAGCACTCTACCGTGGGGAGTGCTAACAGTCCGCTCAGGACATGATTTTCCGTCCGGTCCCGTTAGGAGCATTCCATGAAATTCCGTCCGTTGCACGACCGCGTCGTGATCCGCCGCATTACGGCGCTCGAAAAGTCGCCCGGGGGTATCATCATTCCGGACACCGTCAAGGAGAAGCCGATGGAGGGTGAGGTCATTGCCGCCGGGCCGGGAGCGCGGAACGAGGCTGGGGTGCTGGTGGCACTCGACGTGAAGGCGGGGGACCGGGTGCTGTTCGGCAAGTGGTCGGGCACCGAGGTCAAGCTAGATGGTGAAGAGCTGATCATCATGAAGGAAAGCGATCTGATGGGCGTGATCGAAGGCGCCCCTGCAGTTCTTAAAGCGGCATAAGGAACACGAAGATGGCAGCTAAAGACGTTCGCTTCGGCGATGACGCACGAAGCCGCATGTTGCGCGGCGTTGATATTCTGGCCGACGCGGTCAAGGTTACGTTGGGGCCAAAGGGCCGCAATGTCGTGATCGACAAGAGCTATGGCGCGCCGCGCATCACCAAAGACGGTGTGACGGTGGCCAAGGAGATCGAACTTGCGGAGAAGTTCGAGAATATGGGCGCGCAGATGGTGCGTGAGGTCGCCTCCAAGACCAACGACATCGCCGGTGACGGCACGACATCGGCGATCGTGCTGGCGCAGGCGATCGTCCGGGAGGGCGGCAAGGCCGTCGCTGCCGGGATGGCGCCGATGGATCTTAAGCGCGGCGTGGACAAGGCTGTGGCGGCGCTAGTGGCCGAGCTCGCACTTCGCACGAAGAAGATCACGACGCAGGCCGAGACGGCGCAGGTTGGCACGATTTCGGCCAACGGTGAGACTGAAATCGGCCGCATGATCGCCGAGGCCATGCAGAAGGTTGGCAACGAGGGTGTGATCACCGTCGAGGAAGCCAAGGGTATGGATACCGAGCTGGAAGTCGTGGAAGGCATGCAGTTCGACCGCGGTTACCTCAGCCCGTATTTCATCACTAATGCGGAGAAGATGACGGTCGATCTGGATAATCCTTACATCCTGATTCACGAAAAGAAGCTGTCGGGTCTGCAGGTGTTGTTGCCTCTGCTTGAGGCGGTTGTGCAGTCCGCGCGTCCGTTGCTGATCATTGCCGAGGATATCGAGGGTGAGGCGCTTGCCACCTTGGTCGTGAACAAGTTGCGCGGCGGGCTGAAGGTTGCGGCAGTGAAAGCACCGGGCTTTGGCGACCGGCGGAAAGCGATGCTGGAAGACATCGCCGTGCTGACGGGCGGGCAGGTGATCAGCGAGGATCTGGGCATCAAGCTCGAGAGCGTGACGCTGCAGATGCTGGGGCAGGCCAAGCGAGTGCTGATCGAAAAAGAGAACACGACCGTGATTGAGGGCGCTGGCGCAAGCGACGCGATCAAGGGCCGTTGCGAGCAGATCCGGGCGCAAGTGGAGGAGACCACGAGCGACTATGACAAGGAAAAGCTGCAGGAGCGATTGGCGAAGCTCGCCGGTGGCGTGGCCGTCATCCGTGTCGGTGGCAGCACCGAGGTCGAGGTGAAGGAGCGTAAGGACCGGGTCGATGACGCGCTGCATGCGACGCGCGCGGCGGTGGAAGAGGGCATCGTGCCCGGCGGCGGCGTCGCCTTGGCGCGGGCGTCGTTGATCCTTGCGAACCTCAATGCCGATAACGAGGATCAGAAGTTCGGCATCGAAATCGTGCGTAAGGCAGTACAGGCCCCGCTGCGGCAGATTGCGGCCAATGCTGGTGAAGACGGGGCGGTGATTGGGGGTAAGGTGCTGGAGAACAGCACTTATGCTTTCGGATATGACGCGCAGTCCGGCCAGTATAAGGATATGGTCGCCGCCGGTATCATTGATCCGACGAAGGTGGTCCGGGTTGCGCTACAGAATGCCGCTTCAGTTGCGGGCTTGCTGATTACGACTGAGGCTATGGTTGCGGAACGTCCGGAGAAGCGGGCCGCGTCGATGCCGCAGGGTGGTGGCATGGGCGGCATGGGCGACATGGACTACTAACGGCGTAGGGTGCCCTCTCCCTTGTCGGGCTACGGCGGTCACGCATGTGCGAATCAATTTTGACTGGCGTTCGGGTTGGTTTTCCGAATCCATGACTGGTGTTCATGGAGCGATTCGCATGAGTGATGACACCCTTGGTTCCTTTGGCGACGCGCGGTTGCGGCGGGTAGGTGCGCGTTTGCTGGCGGCGATGCAGAACGCGCCCACGATGTGTTTGCATGCTCTGGCTGAGACCCGCAACGAGGCTCTCCGCTTTGGTCAGTTCCTCGACAACCCGGCCGTGAGTGCGGACGAGATGCTGGTGCATACGGGCCGGGTCACTGGCCGACGCGCGGCCGGCCGGCATGTGTTGGCGGTTCAGGACACGACCGAGCTGCACTTCGCCTCGCACGGGGCGAGCAAGCGGGGGTTCGGCCGGGCAGGCAACGGAGAGGACATCGGCCTGTTCCTGCATCCGACGGTCGCCGTCGATGCTGCCACGGGCGGCGTGATCGGCCTTGTGGGTGCCCAGGTGCTCAACCGGACCGAGGGCCTGGTGGCCGACCGTAACACCCGGGCCGCCGATGCCAAGGAGTCGCGCCGTTGGCTGGCGGGGGCCGAAACCGCCGCGGCCGTTCTGGAGGACGCGGCGCTGGTGACGGTCGTCGCCGACCGCGAGAGCGACATCTACGACCAGTTCGCCCGCCGGCCCGAAGGTGCCCACCTCCTGTGCCGGGCGGCACAAGACCGGGCCTTGACGACCGGGTCGCGGCTGTTCGCCAGTTGTGCATCGTGGCCCGAGCAGGACCGCGTCTGTATCGAGATACCCGCGCGCGGGCCGCGTCCGGCGCGCTCGGCCCAGGTTGCGATCCGGTTCGGCGAGGTCACGCTGAGACGCCCGGCCAAAGCGGCCCGGAGCCTGGCCGAAACGGTGACCTTGCGCGTCGTGGACGTGCGCGAGGTCGGGGTGCCGGAGGCAATGACGGAGGATAAGGATGCGGTGCATTGGTGCCTGCTGACGACGCATGCCGTGCCGGATGTGACGCGGGCCCGCGAGATCGTCGGCTGGTATCGGCTGCGCTGGACGATCGAGCAGGTGTTCCGCACGCTCAAGAGTGCCGGGGCAGAAGCGGAGAACTCGCAAGTCGTCGAGGCACGACGCTACGTCAAGCTGGCGGTGACGGCGCTGATCGCGGCGGTGCGGATCGTGCAGATCGTGGTAGGGCGCGACGCCGCGACCGGCCAGCCGCTGAGCGACGCAGCCGATCCAGCCGACACGCCGATGCTGAAGTCGTGCTGCGCCAAGCTCGAAGGCCGGACGGCGGCGCTGAAGAACCCCCATGCCGACGACACGCTGGCCTGGTTCGCCTGGATCGTCGCCCGCCTCGGCGGCTGGTCCGGATACCACTCGAGAGGCTACAAGCCGCCCGGACCCAAGATCATCGCCCGAGGAGTGCTGAAACTCGACGGGATCAAACAAGGGTGGGCCCTCGCTCATTCCGCAAATGTGTGACTCCCGTAGCCCTTGTCGGGAGAGGGTGCTCGGCTGTCCGTCAAGCAAGCTACATAATTATCTGGTTTATCAACGACAATCATTTTTGGGCTGTCTTTCGTCAGGTCTTGATTGGAAGAGGGCCCGCTGAGCAACTTATTCGTTGCGCCTCATCTTAATTGCATCTTATTCTCGCACGACGGGGCGCAAGGCTGAGCTTACGCCGCCGGCGGTTTTCGTCCAGGAGAAGCGACACATTCATGCATGAACTGCGGTTGCTGCTCCTTCCGGAGCTTGATCCGCGGCTGGTGCTTCTGGCCACCGCCTCAGCCGGCCTGGGCGCTTTCTTTGCGCGGAGCGCGTTGTCAGCGCGGGGCGTGGCGTTCGGCTGGAGGCAGTTTGGCTGGCTGGTTGGCGGAGCGCTAGCGCTTGGGGCGGCAGCGACCGTTGCGTATTTAATATTGATTTGGGGTGTTGTACCCTATTTCTACCCATCCAGCGGTCCAGCAGGCGATGCCGTGGCGTTGGCGGTAGCGGGGTTGAGCGGCTTGTTCGCTTTGGTGGTAGCGTTGCTGGGCCTGGTAGGTGTCGCGGTGGATTACCGGCTCGCACGGTTGGCGCGGCGGGAGAATGACCGCATGCGCCAACTAGCAGATAGCGCGCTGGAGGGTATCATGGTGGCGCGCAACGGCGCCATCCTGGATGCCAACACTGCGTTCTGCAGTTTAGTCGGTGAGACGATGGCGAGCCTACGGCACCGCCGGGTCGCGACATTGTTCAGGGCAGCGCCGGGCGAGGCAGGGCCGTGGTGCGACGCCGGACCGCAAGCGGCGCAGCGGCAAGACGCGGAGCTGAGGACGGCCGATGGCGTCTATATTCCGGTCGAGGTTCTGTCCCGCATCATCCAGTATCAGGATGGCCCTTTTCGGGACCGCCCCGCCCAGGTGTTGGCCGTGCGGGATATCCGGGAGCGGCGAAGCGCGGAGAACCGCATAAGGCACCTAGCTCATCACGACGGCCTGACCAATCTTGCGAACCGCATCCTGCTGCGCCAGCGGATGGAGCAGGCGCTGGCAACCGCGGCGGAGACTGGGAGGTCCGTGGGTGTGCTTTGCCTAGATTTGGACCGGTTCAAGGCGGTGAATGACGGGTACGGCCACAAGGTGGGCGATCTTCTGCTGGCCCAAGTTGCCGAGCGGCTTCGGGTTACCGCCGATCCACAGCATACCGTGGCGCGCACTGGCGGGGACGAATTTGTCATCTTGCAAACCACCGGCCCGCAGCCGATGACGGCTGTGATGCTCGCGGACCGGCTGACGCGGTCTTTATCCGCGCCGTTTGACCTGAACGGCGCGGCCGCGCATATCGGGGTCAGTATCGGGATTGCGCTTTATCCGCGTGACGGCTTGGATGCGGATACGCTCCTGCATAACGCGGACCTAGCGCTTTACCGTGCCAAGGCGGACGGCAAGGGCGTGACCTGCACGTTCGATACGGACATGGATACCAAACTGCGGGACCGTCAGCTGCTGGAGGCGGATTTGCGGGCTTCGCTGGGCGGTTCGGATTTCGAACTGCTCTATCAGCCGCAGTTTGGACGGCGCAGCCGTGGCGTGGTGGGGTTCGAGGCTTTGCTGCGGTGGAACCATCCGGCACGCGGGCAGGTCGGGCCGGCTGATTTCATCGAGGTGGCCGAGGCTACCGGGCTGATCGTGCCGCTCGGTACTTGGGCGCTGGAGACGGCCTGCCGGGAGGCCGTGACGTGGCCGGATGCGTGCTCGGTTGCGGTCAATCTCTCGCCGATTCAGTTCAGAGGCTATGACCTGGTTGCGGTGATCAAGCGAATATTGACGAACACCGGGCTGGCACCGCATCGGCTGGATCTGGAGATCACTGAAAGTTTGTTGAATCAAGACAGAGATCACACCATGCGGATCCTGCAAGACATCAGGGCGTTGGGGGTTAAGATCACTCTGGACGGGTTTGGCACCGGGTTGTCCAACCTGAGTTCATTGCAACGCTTTCCGCTGGACAAGCTGAAAATTGATCGCTCGTTCATTGAGCCGCTCGGCACCAGCCCGGCGGCCGAGGCTATCGTGTGGGCGATCGTTGCGCTGAGCCAGAGTCTGCGGCTGGCCGTGACGGCCGAGGGTGTCGAGACGGAGCAGCAACTGAAGCTTCTGCAGGAGATCTCATGCGGCACGATGCAGGGCTATCTCTTGGGCCGGCCGGTCCCGGCTGGAATGGTCGGCCGCTATCTGCCTGCGGCAGCTGTCGCTTAGGGGTCAGGCCCACAAGCCCGCTACTGCACCGCTGAGACAGGTGGCGATGGTGCCGGAGACGAGTGAGCGGAAGCCGAGTGCGGAGATTTCCGCGCGGCGTTCTGGCACCATGGCCGAGAGGCCGCCGACCAGGATGCCGAGGCTACCAAGGTTGGCGAAGCCGCACAGCGCGTAGGTCATGATGGTACGAGAGCGGGCGCTGAGCGCTTGATCAGGCAAGGAAGCCAGGTCCACGTAAGCTACGAACTCATTCAGCACTGTCTTGGTGCTCATCAACAGGGCAGCCGCCGATGTTTCGGGCCACGGAATGCCGATCAGCCACATGACCGGGCGGAGGGGCCATGCCACCAATGCCTGCAGGGTCAGCTTGGGTTCGACTGGAATGGATGCCAAAACGTGATTGCAGAGCGTAACCAACGCTACCGCAACCAAGAGGGTGGTGAGAATGGCGACGAGCGGGCCCACGCCGTCCGCAATGCCGCGGATAAGGGCGTCCATCGTGCTTAAGGCGCGGTTTTCGGTCACGAGCGCTTTGCCCTGACTGGCTTGCCCGAATGGCACCATGAGGGCCGCCACGGCCAGGGCGGCCGGCGTGCTGATGACGGAGGCGGCCAAGATGCTGCCGAGCGCATCAGGCAGCACGGGGTGAAGTACGCTTGCGTAGAGGACCATGACGGTTCCAGCGACCCCGGCCATACCGCAGGTCATCATTGCGAACAGCTCACCCCGCTGCATGCGGGCGAGGTAGGGCCGGACGAGGAGCGGCGCCTCGATCATACCAAGGAAGATGTGGACCGCGGCTGCGAGTGCCAAAGCGCCGTCAATCCCGAGGATGCGCCGAAGAAGCCAGGCGAAGGCGGCCGTGAGACGCTGCAATAGGCCCCAATGGAATAGCACTGAGCTGAGGGCGCTGACGATTAATACGAGGGGAAGGATTTTCAGCGCGAGGATCAGGCCGTTGCCAGGTGATGCCATGGTGAACGGAGGAGGGCCGCCGCCAAGGTAGCCGAATAGGAAGATAGTGCCCGCATCGGCCGCCGTCTGCAGCGTATCCGCGAAGGCATCGAGCAGCAGCACGGCCGAACGTGCCGGTGGAAAACCTAGCAGGAGCGCGGAAAGCCCCCATTGCAGCGCAAGACCACCGATCACGACTCGCCATGGAATTTCATGGCGGTCGCTAGTTAGAAGCCAGGCTGCGCCGAGCAATACTACATATCCAAACGCCGCCTGCATTGCGCCACCCTTGTCGCGGCGCTCATGCGTGGAGCGGCGCCGGAACACCTTCACAGGCTGGCTTTAGCGGCGCCAGCACTGTTTGATTGCGCCCGCCGCGCTTGGCGTCATACAGGGCAGCATCGGCCGCGCTAAGCAGCTTTTGCGAATCCTGCAGGGCAGGGCCGGGTATGGCGGATGCGCAGCCGATGCTGATGGTGAGCAGTCCTGTGCTGGAGGCGGGGTGGGCCATGCCAAGCTTGGCGATCCTTGCCCGTGTCCGTTCGGCCAACTGCATTGCGCCTGTTGGCCCGGTATTGGGCAGCAATAGGGCGAACTCCTCCCCGCCGTAACGGGCCGCCACGTCCGCGGGGCGGCGAAGCTCAGCGCTGAGAGCTTGTGCTACGGCGCGGAGGCATTCGTCCCCGGCTTGATGGCCGAACGCGTCATTGTAGGCTTTGAAATGGTCCACATCGATCATCAGCAGCGAAATCGGCAAGGTCTCGCGGGCGCAGACGTCGAATTCCCGAATTAAGAAGCGGTCGAAGCAGCGGCGGTTTGCGATTCCGGTTAGCCCATCCTGCATGATGAGCCGCTGGAGCTGTGCATTGGCAACCTGAAGCTTTCCTTCGGCCTCGACCCGTTTCGAGATGTCGCGCAACGCAACCACGTAACCTTCGCCCGCGCCGAGCGCGCGCATGCTGGCTTCGAGCCAGATGTATCCGCCATTGGCGTGCTGAAAACGGTAGCATACGCGTGTGCCGGGAGGCATGTCGGGTCCCATGATGGAGTGAAAGACCGAGATGTCTTCTGGGTGGATTCGATCTCTGGGATCGTCGCCTATCAGATCACCCGGCTGAAACCCAAGGACATGTTGGCTTGCTGGTGAGACGTAGAGGCGGCGGAGATCGGGCCCTAATCTTACGATTACGTCCGTCGTGTTTTCAGCGAGCATACGGTGCATTTGTCCGCTCGCGTGGGCCGCCGCCTCCGCTTGTTGCTGCTCTGCCATGCGCTGGGCCAGGCGCCAGCCCATTAGGCCGACGCATGACACCATCGTTGCCACGGCGAGCCCTTCCCGTGCGGTTTCGGCTCGCCAATTCAGGAGGATATCGTCTGTGGAATAGCCCACGTGCGTGACCAGCGGATACTCTGCCGTGTGCCGGAAGCTGGTGAGACGGGCTATGCCGTCGGTTGCAGATGCTACGGCTATGCTGCCGATCGGCCCTACTTTGAGGTAGGAGCGAAACATATCACTCTGGCTCAGGTCACGTCCGGCGATCGGCTCCTTACCCTGGGACTGCACGAGGCCGATACCGTCATCCGCTGTGAGCATGATCGAGCCGCCGGCGCCTACGGCAAAAGTCCGATAAAATAAGCGGAAGTATTCGAGGTCTATGGTGGCGACGGCTATTCCGGCGAAGCTACCGTCGGCGGCGTTGATACGGCGGGATACGACCAGGCTCCCGCTGAAACCCGCCCAGATAAAGGCCGGGGGCGAGACGAAGGGGCGCCGGCCTGCGTGGGCGCTATGGTAGGCCAGTGCTTCCGTGGGCTTGTAAACGTGGTCGGGCACGAGCCAGTCGCCGCTGCCGCCGACGAGGTGTCCGTCCGGGTCGAACACCAGAATGGCCTGTACCCGTCCCCAGAGCGACAGGCTTTCTTGCAGGATTTTCTGCATACGCGCGGCCTGGCCGATACCGTTCATTTCCAGTTGCTCGACGAGGCTGATCAGGGCGACATCGGCGACATGAACCGTTGCCTCGGCGTGGTCGGCTAGCGTGCGGGCGAGATTGGAAGTCTCGGTTTGCGCGACCGCAAGCTGAACTTTGCGGGCGGTCCAGGCGTTCCAGCTGAAGATGCCGAGAAGCAGGCAGCATGTCAGCGCGGCGAACAGCAATGGGGAACGCAGACGGACGACGCTCATTTATAAAGTCCGACAATCTGGCATCCAGCATGTGCCACCAAAGACTCCATTTTGGTCCCAGCCGGCGGGGACGGGCCGATAGTAGCCGGTAAAGGTTAAAGCTTTACTAAGCGCTTGGTCTTCTTGCGTAGGTGGGCTGACGGGCGTTCACTGCGGCCCGTTGAGGAGTATGAAGCATGATAAAATTGTATTTTCACCCGTCGCCCAATCCGATGAAGGTGGCGCTTTTCTTGGAAGAAGCGGGCATGCGTTATGAGGTTGTGCCGGTCGATACGCGAAAGGGCGAGCAATTCAGCCCGGATTTTCTCGCGATCAATCCCAATGGAAAGACCCCCGCGATCGTAGATACCGAGACAGGCGGGGCGGTGTTCGATAGCAATGCCATCCTGCTCTATCTAGCGGAGAAGAGTGGTAAGTTCCTACCAGCCGAGACGCTGGCGGCGCGGGGTGAGATGCTGTCGTGGCTGATGCTCGTGGCAACCGGTATTGGGCCTTATTCTGGCCAGGCGGTGCATTTCAAGCATTTTGCGCCAGAGCCCAAGCAGTATGCTGTCAACCGCTACACCTTCGAAGCGGAGCGGCATTTTGGTTTGCTTGATGCACGTCTGAAGGATCAGCCGTTCATGCTGGGTGAAACTTATGGCTTGGTTGACATGGCGGTTTGGGGATGGTGCCGAGTGGTGCCGTTCGTGTTGGGGGCGGAGGCTTGGGACAAGTTGCCGAACCTGAAGCGGTTGTTCGATGGCATCAACGCCCGCCCCGCCGCGATCAAGGCTGGAGCGTTGAAGGATGCATATGCGTTCAAGACCGAGATGGACGAGGATTCTCGCCGCATCCTATTCCCTCACAATGCTCGCCTGGCGAGTTAGGCCCCGTGTAAGAGTGGCAATGGACTTAGCCATAAAGCAGTAACGTGAGACATAGACAGGGTTTTTAGTGGACAATGCCGCGGTTCCCCGGCATTGTCCCGATGCTTCAACCGCCGAATCGGCTGTGGGGCAGGCGTTCCCCGCCCTATTCCGCCCGCTCTGCCGACCGGGCCGGCCCAGTTTCATCTCTAGCGCATCGAGAAAGTGATCAAACCAGGATGCCAGACGACAGAATACCCAACGACCGGGCACGCAATGATAAGCTGCTCTCCACAAAATCCGCTACTTCGACCGAGGATGAGACTGAGAGCCGGATGCGGCAGGCGCTCGGGCTGCGTGGGCCGGCCGGGGCGGCTGGTCATGCGCCGCAGCAGCGGGCGGATCAGGCGCGGGCGAGGCACAAATTCGTGCAAGATGGCGGCGTGCCGGTGGTTATGCTGAATCGCGGGGCCGACCAGGATGCGGCCAGCGCCGCCAGGGCCCGGATGGCCGAGACCGAGCATCAGCTCGAGGCCGAGCGGGCCCAGCATGGCGCTACGCGGCGGCAATTGAACGAGGCACAGGCAACGATTCAGATGCTGCAGACCCGGCTTGCCCATGCCGAGTTGGCGCACCGGGACGCGCTGGCCGCGGCCGCGCGGGCGGTGGAAGAGGCGAAGGCGCAGGTCACCGCCGAGCCCATCAAACAAACACGGCAGCCGCGCAAGCCAGCCATCGACCGCACTCCGAAAGAGCAAAAACCGGTTCGTTGGTGGACGCCGAGCTATAAGGCCAAGGCTCGCTGAACGACGTAACCTGGCGCCCATGCCGGACGTAGTGGCTCGTCAACACGATGGGCGCGGCATGACAGCGGACCTGAGTTCCATTTGTGCGATGGCGGTGATGGCCAAGGCGCCAAGGCCGGGGCATGTAAAGACCCGGCTTCAATCCGTGCTTTCACCGGACGAGGCGGCGGCGCTCGGGGCGGCGTTCCTGCTGGATACCACGAGCAACCTGCATGCGGCGGCCGCGCTGGCGCCGATCCATCCGTTCGTGGCGTATGCGCCGGCGGGACAAGAGGCGCGGTTCGACGGCCATATTGCACCGGGCACCAGGCTGATTTTGGCCGACGGTATCGAAGGGGACGGGCCGGGGGTTGAGGGATTTGGCCGCAGCCTGCTGCATGCCAGCCGGGGCCTGTTGGCGCTAGGTTACGGCGCGGCATGCGTCGTGAATGCGGATGGGCCAACCTTGCCGACCGCTTATTTGGTGCATGCCGCCCAGCGACTGTTGTCGCCGGGGCGCCGGGCCTTGATCGGACCGGCGGAGGATGGCGGTTACTGGCTTTTGGGCATGCAGCAGCCGGAGGCTGGGCTATATGCGGGCATCAGCTGGAGCACGGACGTTGTTGCGGCCGAGACCCGGGCGCGTGCCGCTGGCCTGGGTCTTACTTTGGAGGAGGCCGGAACCTGGTATGACGTGGATGACCGGGAGAGCCTGGCGCGGCTTGTCCGGGAGCTTGGGCGCGGCGCGCAGGGAGGGATCGAGCCGTTTCCTGCCCCGGCCACTGCCCGGGCGGTTCTGGCAATCAGCCTTGCCGACCGGCTTCGTCAGGCGGCGTGAGGCGGTCTTGGCTGTTAGCGTTGCTGGGGCTGGGATTGCTGCTGGCGGTGGCGGCCGGCGCCGGCAGCCGTTTGCCGGACGATGTGGGCGAACTGGCGGCGGAGCGGAGCATTGCCTATCTGATGGCGGTGGGGCTGGCCGGAAGTTGCTATGCCGGCGCCCTGGCGCTGGTGGACCGCCGGGCCTTGCCGGTGGTGCTGGTGGTGGCGGGCCTGGCCCGGCTGATTGTGTTCGTCCCACCGCCGCTGCTGTCCACGGATATTTACCGGTATGTGTGGGATGGGCGGGTGCAGCGGGCCGGGATCAATCCCTACCGCTACGTGCCGGCCGACCCGGCGCTGGCGCCGCTGCGGGATCAGGCGGTGTATCCCAACATCAACCGGGCGGAGACGGCGCCCACGATCTATCCGCCATTCGCCCAGGCGCTGTTTGCCGGTGCCGCGTGGGTCTGGCCGGGGCTTTGGGGGGTGAAGGCCGTGCTGGTCTTGTTCGACCTCACCAGTATTGGGGCGTTACTCGTCTTGCTGCGCGCGGCCGGGCTGCCGTCTGGACGGGTGCTGATCTATGCCTGGAATCCGCTGGTGATCTGGGAGTTCGCGGGCGGCGGGCATGTCGATGCGGCATCGACGGGGCTGGTGGCGCTGGCGATGCTGGCGCTGGCCTATGGGCGGCGCGGCTGGGCGGGGGCGGTGCTGGGGCTGGCGGTGCTGACGAAGCTGCTGCCGGCGGCGCTGTTTCCGGCGTTCTGGCGGCGGTGGGACATGCGGGCGCCGGTGGCGTGCGGGGCGGTGATCCTGGCGGGGTATGCGGCGTATGCTGGGGCAGGGCTGCGCGTGTTCGGCTATTTGCCCGGCTATGCGGCGGAGGAGCGGCTAGGGCAGGATGGGCCGTTCCTGTTGCGCCTGTGGTCCGCGTTCGGGCCGGTCCCGGGCTGGGCGGCGCTGGCGTATGCGGGGGTGTGCGCGCTGGTGCTGATCGGGTTGGCGCTGCGGGTCGCTTGGCGTCCCTGGCCGGATGCATTGCCGGCTCGCATCCAGGTGAGCGCGCGGGGCGTTCTGGTGCTGGGAACCGCGACGATGGCCGCGCTTTCGCCGCATTATCCGTGGTATCTGGCGGGCCTTGCGCTACCTTTGGTGTTCGTGCCGTCCGCTTCGGTGATCTGGCTGACCTTGGCGGCCCCGCTGCTGTATCTTGACCCCCAGCATAACGAGGTCATCTGGCCCGCTATGCTGTTCCTCCCGTTTGCTGGCCTATTGCTCCGCGACCTGCTGCGCCTGAAGGAGATTGCCGATGTCCGCCACCGTGCTTGAGCCCGTCAATCCCGGGCGCTATTTCGAGAGTGTTTCGGCCCAGGGCAGCATCGCGGAGGCGCCGCCGGTTTGCCTCTATCTGGAGGTGACCAACCGCTGCAACCTGCTGTGCGAGACGTGTCCGCGCACGTTCGAGGCGCTCGAGCCGCCGATGGACCTGAGCTGGGAGCTGTTCACCAAGATCGTGGATCAGGTGCCGAACGTGGCGCGGGTGGTGCTGCATGGGGTGGGGGAGCCGATGCTGGTGCGGGACCTGCCGCGCATGATCCGGTATCTGAAGGCGCGCGGCACGCATGTGCTGTTCAACACCAACGGCACGCTGCTGGCGCCGCGCAAGCAGATGGAGATCATCGAGACAGGGCTCGACGAACTGCGGGTGTCGCTCGATGCGGCGGAGGCGGCGACGTTCCTGAAGGTGCGCGGGAAGGACATGTTCGACCGGATCGTGCGCAACGTCAGCAGCTTCACCAACCTGCAGCGCTCGATCGGGGCGGAGAAGCCCAAGGTGTCGCTGTGGCTTACGGGGCTGAAGGAGACGGTGGATCAGCTGCCGGAGTTCGTGCGGCTGGCGGGCCGGATCGGGGTGCGGGAGGTGCATCTGCAGCGGCTGGTGTTCGATGAGGCCGGGTTCGGGATGGCGCGGCTGGATAGCTCGTTGTTCGAGCAGACGCGGGCGGAGGAGGAGGCGGTGATCGCGTCCGCCACCGCGATCGGGCGGGAGCTGGGGGTGGTCTTGGATGCGTCGGGCGCGACGGAACCGGGGCTGAGCTTGAAGAAGGCGGCGGACGACAAGCCGTGGGCCACGTGCCGGCGGCCGTGGTCGCTGATGTACTTCACCGCGCATGGCCGGGCGCTGCCGTGCTGCATCGCGCCGTTCTCCGCGCGCGGGTATGAGAATTATACGCTGGGCGATGCGACGCAGCAGACGCTGCGGGAGATCTGGAACAGCCCGGCGTATCGCGGGTTCCGGACCGACCTGGTGGGGGATACGCCGCCGAAGCCGTGCCAGGGGTGTGGGCTGCGCTGGTCGTTGTGAGCCTGGAGCAACTGGCCGTCGTCATTCCCACTTGGAACGAGGCGGAAGCGATTGGGCCGGTGGTGCGGGAGGTGCTGGCGCAGGGGGTGCGCCACGCCATCGTGAGCGATGGTGGCAGTACGGATGGTACGCAGGCGCGCGCGGGCGAGGCTGGGGCGATGGTGATCGACGCCGGGCGGGGCTATGGGCGGGCGTGCGCCCTGGGTGCTGCGGCGGCTCCGGCGGAGTGCACGCTGATCGGGTTCATGGATGGGGACGGGGCGGATCGTCCGGATCAGCTGATCGCGCTGGCTCGGCCGTTGCTGGGGGGCACGCATGATTTCGCCATCGCGTCCCGCACCCGGGGACAGCGCGAGCCCGGCGCCATGCATTGGCACCAGGTGCTGGCCGGCGCGGCGGCGGGGCGGCTGATGGGGGCGCTGTATGGCGTGCGCTATACCGACATGTGCGCGCTTCGCGTCATCCGGCGGGACGCGCTGGAGGATCTGGCCATGACGGAGATGACGTATGGCTGGAATATCGAGATGCAGATGAAGGCGGCCCGCGCGGGGCTGCGGATTGTGGAACTGCCGGTGCCGTACCGGTGCCGGGCGGGGGGCAGGTCGAAGGTCGCCGGGTCGGTGCAGGGGACGCTGCGGGCCAGCAGCAAGATCATCAGCACCTTCGTGCGCGTGGCGGCCGCGCGCCATCCGGCCTGAGTAATGAATGCCGTGCCGCGCCGCGAGCTGGAGCTGGCCGGGTTCCTGTCGCGGTATCACCATCGTGTCCGGCATCACCTGAGTGCGTCCGAATGCGAGAGCATGACGGTGTCCGCGCTGCTGGCGATGGCGGATGCCGGCGACCGGGCGCGGTGGGAGGGTTTGACGCTCGCCTACACCGATCCGGCGGGGGCGCCGTGGCTGCGCCAGACCATTGCGGGCCATTATGCGACGCTGGGTCCGGACGACCTGGTGTGCTGCGCGGGGGCGCAGGAGGGGCTGTATGCGGTGTTGCACGCGGTGATGGCGCCGGGCGAGCATGCGGTGGTGGTGGTGCCGGGCTATCAATCGATGGAGACGCTGCCGCTGGGCATCGGCTCGGCCACCGGCGTGGCGCTGAACCCGGCGGAGGGCTGGTCGCTCGACATCGATGCGGTGGCGGCGGCGTGCCGGGCGGAGACGCGGGTGGTGTCGATCAGCTTTCCGAATAACCCGACCGGCGCGCTGCTGCCGCGCGACCGGTTAGACGCGCTAGTGGCGCTGTGCCGGTCGCGCGGGCTGTGGCTGCTGAGTGACGAGGTGTACCGGCTGAGCGAGCGGGACCCGTCCGCGCGCATGCCGGCCGCGGCGGATGTCTATGAGCGGGGCATTTCAGTGGGAGTGCTGTCGAAGACGTATGGGCTGCCGGGGCTGCGTGTTGGCTGGATTGCGTGCCGCGATGCGGGGCTGATCCGGCGGGTGACGCAATTCCGGCAATATCTGAGCGTTTGTAGCGCTGGGCCGAGCGAGGTGTTGGCTGATATCGCGATCAAGAACACGGCCGTTGTGGTGGGGCGGACGATGGCGCTGGCGGACGGTAACCTGGCGTTGCTGCGCGGCTTCCTGGCCCGGCATGACGGGCTGTTCGATTGGGTGGAGCCAGCGGCGGGAGTGGTTGGATTTGTGCGCTACCTAGGGGCTGAGGGGGCGGAACGGTTCGTGGCTGCGATGGCTGAGGCGGGCATCTTGCTGTTACCGCCGAGTGTGTTCCGGTCTGATTTGGTGGTGTTGGCGGAGGACCGGTTTCGGATCGGGTTTGGCGGCGCTGGGTTCTCGGTTGGACTTGGGGCAATGGAGACGGCTCTCTTGCACCATCCAGGGTAGGATTCGGCTAGGGACCGCGCGCTTCGGTTTCGCTAGCCTGGAGCGAAATTGAGGCATTTGGGAAGGATCGAGCGCCAGAAAGCCTGTCTCTGCGGATGGGAGTGCTCTGGAGAGCAATTTGCCCGGAAGGTTTCTTTGTCGACCTGGTAAAAAATCAAGTCTGAGGGGGTCAGCATCATCCCATAACGAGGTTGCGCCGCAGATCGGGCGCGCTCATCGTCAGTATAATCATAGTAGTTCCGAGTTAGAAATTGATCTCATAGTCCGGTTCGTCGGTTAGCAGCGATGGTTCGGACCGGTCTAAGAACACTAATCCCAATAGAACTTTTTCCTGAGTCGATGTGATATTCTAGCGCTATTGCTGAAGTATCCGCCTGCGCAATAAACATTGGGGAAGGTTGCAGCAACATCGCCTTTTCGAGCATGTTCCCCGGTCCTCGTCAGTATATCGAAAGTTAAGGGCACAAGCATCAGACTTTGCCTGCAGAGTCCCAAGCAGGAAGCACATTGATTGACAGAAGAACAAAAAATCCAAACGAGTTATATTAAAGTTCCCGGGCTTTGGCTCGCGGGCTTGAGCGACGCGGTGAGGATCTGGTTAGGGTGACCATCCTATTGTAGCTCCGGCTCCGACGATGGCAAGACCGTAAAGCCTGATGCAATATTCCCATGGACGACGTGGTATTCAAGCGCGATCGCAGGAGCATCGGCTCGAATATAGAATTTAGCCGGTGCTCCAGTTGAAATTGCCTTTTTAGCGAGCCCTTCATCCATTGTTGAGCCTTCAAACGTCAACGAAACAGGTGTTACGTTTGAACGACATTGTCCTGCCCCAGGCAGCCCGATCTGGATCGAGATGGCGTTGTCTTTGATACTAGTCAAGACAGACCGACTCATCAAATCGTCTGTTACTACAAAGCATAAACCTACTTCATTGCTAAACTGACCATTCAAGCTATTTAGTAATGCGTGCAAGGACCTAGGAGGTCGGGATGGGATCAGGGATTGAAGGATCGGGCTTTGGATTAATTTAGCCAGGATATCCTTTGAAGAGAATAGGCTTGTGAGAGCAACGGGCCGCTGGCGATTGTGGCTTTGCTGAGTCGCTCGTGCGAGATTGAGTGTAAAGAAACGTGTCTCTCCTGAGGGGTGTGCCTCTGGAGGGCAATCCGCCTGGAAGGTTTCGCGTAAGCTTAGGAGGGGTCCTACCAAGGAAACAACCTCAATGCGTTGACGATAATTGCAGCTTATCGATCGATTTAAATTACCGCTTACAAAGTCATGAAGCTCCTGCCTTATCCATCTCTGGGCAGAAAAGGCATTCTTCGCACTTGTGTCTTGGACGACAATCAGGTCTGACGAAGTCAGAATGATTCTGTAACCAGGACTTGCCGCTGTTAGTGCTTTTGTTACCATCAAGAACCCGATGACAAGCACAAACATCACTGCTTGTGAATGCTTCATAATGCGCCTGCTACAGTTTGCGATGGGGTCGGGTGAGATTTCGGGACGGCCGAATTGGCCTGGGCACGGGTGGTGCTGGGGGTCTCAGAAAAATAAGCCATTTGAGTGCGATCTTGGCGACCCTCAAACCGTTCTTTGGCACATCACCATTGATAATGCCCCGCGCACTTACAAATTGCTCCTGAATTGAAATTTTGTGCTTAGGACTTATTCGTCCATTAAGGGAGGCGCCGGTAAATAGACCTGTTCGCATTCCATATACGAGAGAGAACAACGCGATGTTTGGGCGAAGAGCAAGGTCCGGATCTGCATCGAGAGGCAAAGCGATGAGTTTTCCTATCCTACCATAATTTAGGTTATGAGTTAATTGAACATAGCCGCGACCATAGTAGACAAAGCTTGATTTCTCAATCCGTCCTGTTCATAACGAAAGCCTCTGCGCAAATTTATCTCGCTAACTTCGGGTGGTAATCCCCTAAATTGCCCTTCTCGAACTGTTCTGAAATCGCCTCCGGTCTCGTGCTCCGCGGTCGCAAGGACATAAGCGATGCACCGGCACCCTGACTGTCTGGTTGGCGGCGTCAAAGATGGCATAGACGCCCGGTGCTTGAAGCCGGGCACGCATCTCGGGTGTCAGGCCTGGGATCGTCGAGACGTCGTGCAGGTATTTGACTGGCGCTTTGCGGAAATCCACTCACCTACCTCCTCGGCAAAATGCCCTGCTTGCATCGGCCAACTGCCGGGCCGAAGCTCCGGTGGAATGCAGGAAGGTGCGCCATGACTGAAACCAATGCTGAACAGATCGTCCTCGCATCCCGGCCCAAAGGCAAGCCCGTGCCGGATAACTTCCGGCTCGAGACACTGGCCATGCCGCAGCCTGGGGCGGGGCAGATGCTGCTCGCGGTGCGGTACCTTTCGCTCGATCCTTATATGCGTGGGCGGATGGATGACCGGAAGTCTTATTCGGCGCCGGTTCCCGTGGGCGGGGTGATGGAGGGGGAGACGGTTTCGGAGGTGGTGACGTCTGACCTTGCGGGCTTTGCGCCGGGTAACATCGTTGCGGCGCGGACGGGGTGGTGTAGCCATGCGGTGTCGGACGGGGTGGGGGTGCGCAAGATCGACCCGGCGCGGGCGCCGATCAGCACGGCGCTAGGGGTGCTGGGGATGCCGGGGTTCACGGCGTATTCCGGCCTGCTGGTGATCGGCAAGCCGAAGCCCGGGGAGACGGTGGTGGTGGCGGCTGCCAGCGGGCCGGTCGGGTCGCTGGTGGGGCAGCTCGCGCACGAGGAGGGGGCGCGGGCGGTGGGGATCGCCGGGGGGCCGGAGAAGTGCGCGTTCGTGCGGGACGTGCTGGGGTTCGACGCGTGTATCGATCACCGGGCGGCGGATTTTCCGGCGCAGCTTGCCGCAGTGTGCCCCAAGGGGATCGATGTTTATTTCGAAAACGTGAGTGGGGCGGTGTGGCAGGCGGTGCTGCCTTTGCTGAACCAGTTTGCCCGAGTGCCCGTGTGCGGGCTGATTTCGCAGTATAGCGGCGTGGCGGCGGAGGGGCCGGACCGGCTGCCGGCGACCATGCGGCAGGTTCTGACGCTCAGTCTCACGCTACGTGGCTTCATCAATACCGAGTTCGTGCCGGAGCATTACGGGGCTTTCTTGAAGCGGGTTGGAGCGGGGCTGGCGGAGGGGAGGGTGAAGCACCGGGAGGACGTCGTGGACGGGCTGGCGCACGCGCCGGCGGCATTCATGGGAATGCTGGAGGGTAAGAATTTCGGTAAGATGCTGATCCGGATTTGATCGGCCTCCGGCGGCCATATGCCCTAAGACGCGGCCATGATGGATGAGCATGCGGTGCCCGGCCCAGAGCAGCGGTCGGCCAAGCTAAGCCTATCGGCGGTGCGGCTGCATCAGGTCTTGCTGGCGGTGGCATTCCTGGTGCCGGCCGCGCTGTTTGGCAGTGCCGCGTTCCAAAACCGGGAAGATGTGTTGCGCGCCACTAACGATACGATCGCCCGCACGGCAGCAATCATGCACGAGCATGCCCGCAAGGTTTTCGAGACGCAGGAATTGGTGCTGGCCCGGGTCGATGAACATCTCGAGGGCAACAACGCCGGTGAAATATCGCAAGCGGGCACGAGCGAATTCCTTGCGCATTTGAAGAAGCAGTTGGACCAGGTGGTGTCCATATGGGTTGCGGGTCCGAGTGGCACGATACTCGCTGGATCGCAGCCGTGGCCGGAGGGTTCAGGCATCGCCGGGCGGGATTATTTCGACCGGCAAAAAGCCGCCGACATTGGGCTTTATGTCAGCCAGCCGTTTACAGGGGTTGCGACGCGAACGGCGTCCTTTGCCATCAGCCGCCGGCTGACCTCAGCCGGTCCGGACTTCCGCGGTACGATCCATGTGGCGGCCAGCCCTGAGTATTTTCAACGTTTCTACTCCGAGGCCTCACCGCCATACGCTCATTTCGCCGCATTGGTCCGGGCCGATGGCTATGTTTTGGCGAGCGACCCGGCCCTGCCGGAAGTGCGTCAGTTGCGGCCCGGCGGCACGTTCATGCGGCAGATTGCGGACAATCTGGACGGCGGCAGTTTCCGGGCGGCGCTGAGCTTCGACGGGGTGGAGCGGGAATGGAGCTATCGCCACGTGGGGGCTTATCCGGCGTACGTGCTGTTCGGGGTGCCGCCGGACGTCATGCTGCGGCAATGGTATGCTAATTTGTGGGTGTATGGTGTGTTCGCCGGGCTGGCCGCTTTGACGCTGCTGGCGGTCAGCTGGCTGGCGCTGAACCGGGCGCGGGCGGAGCAGGCGGCATTAGCGGGGTTGCGGCGGGAGAGCGCGCAGCGTCAGGCGGCCGAGCAGCAGCTCCGGCACGTGCAGCGGCTGGAGGCGGTAGGGCAGCTGACGGGCGGGATAGCGCATGATTTCAACAACCTGATGACGGCGATGCTGGGCAACCTCGAGCTGATCGGACGTGCTGCGGCCGCGATGCAGGCTGATCCGGCGGCCGCCGAGACGGGGTTGGCCAAGATCAAGCGGTTGGCCGACACTGCGGCCAGCGCGGTGCAGCGGGGCAGCCGGCTGACAAAAAGCTTGCTGGCGTTTTCGCGTACACAGCCGCTGCGGACCGAGGCGGTGGACGTGAATTCGATGTTGCAGGAGTTTGTGGACCTGATCCGGCAGGCCACCGGGTCCCGCATTGCGGTCGAGCTGCAGCTTGACCCTGCGTTGCCCCCCGCCTGGGCAGACGCGCCGCAGTTGGAGGCGGCGGTGCTCAATCTTGCGATCAACGCGCGGGACGCGATGGGCGGGGGCGGGGTGCTGCAGATCAAGACGAGCCCGGCCGTCATGACGGCGGATGATTTGGCTGGTAATTCGGAGGCCAAGCCGGGCCGTTTTGTTTGCGTCATGGTGGGAGACGATGGCGCGGGCATGCCACCGGACGTGATGGCCAAAGCGTTCGAGCCGTTCTTCACGACGAAACCTATCGGGCAGGGGACCGGGCTGGGGCTGAGCCAGGTTTTCGGCTTCGTGCGGCAGCTTGGTGGGCACGTGACGATCAATAGTGTGGTGGGGCGGGGCACCCGTGTCTCACTCTACCTGCCGCTGGCGGGGCGGTAAGGATTTACTCTAGGATCAGAGACGATTAGCGTCGGCACAACGGCGGTTCACGCCGCGATATCGGGAGAACCGTCATGACGCTGCGCGCTTCGTTACTGGCTTGTGCCTTGTCTCTGCCCGTCATTGCTCCTGCGATGGCGGCGGACCCGATACGGATTGGGGTGATCGCAGAAAACTCGGCCATCAGCGGGATCGCGATACCGAACGGGGCGCAGGTGGCGGCGGACGAGATCAACGCCAAGGGCGGAATCGACGGGCGGATGATCGAGATCGTGGCGTATGACGACCACAACTCGGCCGCCGACGCGGTGCGGGCGTTCCAGCGGCTGGCGAACCAGGACAAGGTTCATGCGGTGATCGCATCCTATACCAGTGAGGTCGTGCTGGCGCTTGAGCCTTGGGCGGGGCGGCTCAAGCTGCCGATGATTACGCCGGGTGCGGCGAGTGACGAGATTGGCAAGCGGATCCATGCGGATTATGAGCATCTGAAGTATGCCTTCCATGGATACTTGGCGTCCGCGTTCCTGGCGCAGTCCGTGTGCGATGCGGCGAAGGATTTGCTGGTGGAGAGCAGCCTGCATCTCAAGACGGCGGCCATCATGAGTGAGGATGCGGCGTGGACTGGGCCGCTGGATGCCGGGTATGAGGCGTGCCTGCCGAAAATCGGCTTGAAGGTGGTGGACCATGTCCGTATGAGCCCGGACACCACGGATTTTACGCCGATCTATAACGGGATCGAGGCGAAGAAGCCGGATGTGATCATCACGGGCATCAGCCATGTGGGCGTGCAGCCGACGGTGCAGTGGGCGAACCAGCAGGTGCCGATGCCGATGTTCGGCATCAGTTCGCAGGCGACGAGTTCGACGTTCTGGAAAGATACGAACGGTGCGACCGAAGGTGTAGTGCTGCAGCTGGTTGCTGTCGATACTGTGGCTAGCACGCCGAAGACTATTCCTTTTGCCGAAGCCTACAAGAAGAGATACGGAATAACGCCTGCGTATTCCGGTTACGGCGCGTATGACGAGGTGTTCATTATAGCCGACGCAGTGAAGCGGGCTGGTGGCACCGACCCGGACAAGATCGTGACGGCGATGGAAGGCACGGACTATGTCGGGACAGTTGGGCGGGTGCAGTTCTTTGGTAAAGACGATCCGTTCACGCATGCGCTGAAGTATGGCGTGGATAACGTTAGCGGGTTGGTGGTGCAGTGGCAGGACGGCAAGCAGGTTGCGGTTTGGCCGAAGGCGGTGGCTACGGGGGCGTTGAGGTTCCCCAGCTTCATTAAGCTGGCGAACTGACCCGGTGCGAATAGTCTTGGTGGTTCTGAAGCGTTGAACCACCAAGACGCCGAGGCGACAAGACGACGAAGAATGATGGACGCCCCCTCCCCGCGAGGGTTGGGGTAGGAAACAAGAAGCATGACCTTTGCGGGTTTTTTCGCGTGCTAGGATTACAGATCCTTATAGATGGCTTTGCCATCAGTGCCTTATATGGCCTAGGGGCCGTTGGCTTCACGTTGATGTTTGGTGTTTCCGGAGTGCTTAACTTGGCGCATGGCGGGATCATGCTGGTTGCGGCCGTGGTGGCTTGGGCTGTGGCGGATAAGCTTGGCTCCTATGGTGGTGCGGCGGCGGGGTTGGGGGCGGGGGTCGGGATGGCCTTTGCCACCTACTTCCTAGTGGTGCGGCCTATCCAGCGGTCCGCGGCGATCCCTTCGGAAGAGAAGGAGATTTTCGTTCTCACGGGCACCTTGCTTTGGGGCATCATGATCCAGGAGGTGGTGGCCTATTTCACCACCACGAGCCCGCACACGGTGCGTCCGCTTATCGAGGGGATTACCGTTATCGGCGGGGTCCGGACTCCGACAAACGAGATCCTGACGGCGGTGCTATGCTGGGCGACTATCGGGGCGTTGTGGCTGCTGGTGAACCGCACCCGGGCGGGGAAGGCGTTGCTGGCGGCGAGCATCAATCCGCGCGGGCTTACGCTGCTGGGGTTCGAGATGCAGCGTATCTACCTGCTGGTTTGGGCGATCTATGGCGTGCTGGCGGCGATTGCGGGCGTGTTGCTGGGAGCGTTCCTCGGCGTTTCTTCCGAGAATGCGGGTACGCTGACGGCGTCGGCATTTAGTATCGTGGTGCTTGGAGGGTTGGGGAGTGTCGCCGGGTCTTTGATTGCGGCTTACGCAGTGGGCTACCTCGAGACGGTGACGGCATATTTGATCAGCCCTTCGTTCCGCACTATTCCGGCGCTGATTTTGCTGGTGGTTGTTGTTTATTTGCGACCCCAGGGCATTCTGGGGCGGCGCTGATGCGGTCTTCGCTTGGGTGGAGCGCGTTGGCGACGCTGTTGGTGCTTGCGCTGCTGCCGTTTGGCGTTGGGGGCTACGTGCTGGGGCTGCTGACGCTCGGCTTTTACTTCGGCGTGTTTGCCATGAGCTGGGATTTGCTGTTTGGCTTCGCGGGAGAGGTCAATTTTGGTCCGACCTTTCTGGTGGGCCTTGGGGCCTATGGGGCGGGGATCGCAAACTCGGAGTGGGGTTTTCCGATCCCGGCTTGTGTGTTGTTCGGCACTGCCTTGGCCGTGGCGGGAGGGCTGTTGCTGGCGGTGCCGGCATTACGGCTGAGCGGACCCTATTTTGGGCTTAGCACGCTGGTTGCGGTGTTATTGCTGCAGCAGATGGTCACGGTGTTTGCTAAGTATTCGGGTGGCGAGATCGGCCTAACGATCCCGGATGTGCTGTCAATCGACGACAATACCAACTACTACATCGCGCTAGGATTTATGGCTATAAGCGGTGCCGTGCTGTTTGGACTATCCCGGTCGTCCGTGGGGCTCATTCTGCAAGCCTGCGGCCAGGATCAGGTCGAGGCGCAGGCGCTGGGGTTCAATGTCGCGAAACATAAGCTGGCGGCGTTTAGCGTGAGTGCCTTCTTCAGCGGGCTGGCTGGGGCCATGCTGGTGTTTTATTTGGGGACGGCTTCGCCTGGCACCGTCATAGACATCGCGGTAGGCGTGCAAGTCATTATTGCTGCCGTGCTGGGGGGCAGGCGGACTATACTAGGGGCTGCGTTTGGCGCGGTAGTGCTGATCATTGCGGGTGAACTCTTGCGTCCGCTGGGTCAGTTGAGTGTTTTTATTGTCTCTGCCGTGTCGTTGCTGACGATCTTGTTCGTGCCGGCTGGCTTGCTGGGCGTGTTGATGCGGCACCGGCCTTGACGGCGCCGCCCGTCATTGAGGTTTCCGGGCTGGTCAAGCGCTTTGGCGGCTTGGTGGCGGTAAATGGGATGCACCTGCGGATCGCAGCGGGGGAGATACTGGGGCTGATTGGGCCGAACGGGTCTGGGAAGTCCACGGTCATGAAGCTGATCATGGGAATCGAGCGGCCGAATGCCGGGGTTATCAAGATTGGCGGCATCGATGTCGCGGGGTGGCCGAGCCATCGTGTAGCCCGGCATGGGGTAGGGCTGGTGTTCCAGCACTCACGTCCGCTGCACCGGCAGACTGTGCTGGAGAATATCAAGCTGGCGCTGTTGCCAGATGCGTTGCTGAAGCTGTTTGCCGATCCTAGCGTGAACGCGCGGGCGCGGGCGATTGCCGAGCGGGTAGGGTTGAGTGCCGTGCTGGACCGGCTGCCGGCGACTCTGCCGTTTGCCGACCTGCGGCGGCTCGAACTGGCGAAGGCGATTGGGCGGGATCCGACGCTGGTGCTGGTGGACGAGCCGTTTGCTGGGCTGACGCCGGGCGAGGTTGGCGATTTCTCGGCGCTGATTGCGAGTTTCCGGGCCGAGGGGCGGGCTGTGCTGTTAGTGGACCACAATGTGAAGGGCGTGGCGGCGCTGGTGGACCGGGCGCAAGCGATGTACCTGGGTGAGCCGCTGGCGGAAGGTACGGCGCAGCAGGTGATGCAGGATCCCGAGGTGCGCCGGGTTTATATTGGCGGCGATTTGCATGTGGCGGCGCGCCCGGCGCCGAAGGACCGCTCTGGCCCGCCATTGCTCGCGGTAGAGGGCATCAGCGTTTTGTATGGCAAGGCGCAGGCATTGCAGGATGTGAACATACACGTGAGAGAGGGCGAGTTCGTCAGTGTCGTTGGACTGAACGGCGCGGGAAAGACAACGCTGTTCAATGCGATATCGGGGCTGGTGCCGTACCAGGGCCGGATTGTTTGGGGCGGAGAGAGGCTGGCCGGCCAGAGGGCGGCGCAGATCGCGCGAGGCGGGATCGTGCAGTGTCCGGAGAGCCGGGAGTTGTTTGGCACGATGACGGTCCGGGAAAACCTAGATCTGGGCGGATCGCGGCTGCCACGGGTCGAGCGGGATCGGCTGCTGGGCTGGTTGTTCGATCTATTTCCAATTTTAGAGTCGCGGCAGGGGCAGAATGCTGGGACGCTATCTGGTGGTGAGCAGCAGATGCTGGCGATTGCGCGGGCGTTGATGATGCGGCCGCGGCTTTTGATCTTGGATGAGCCAACGTTAGGTTTGGCGCCGGTGATTTTGGAGCAGTTGAGCCGGGCGCTGGAGGTGCTTCGGACGACGACGCCCATAACGGTCTTGCTCGGGGAGCAGAATGTAACGTTTGCGCTTCCGCATGCGGACCGGGTTTATGTTTTGGAGCATGCGCGGGTGGTTTGGGAGGGCGATCCGGTGCGGTTTGCGCAGGAGGCGGGGGCAGCTTACTTGTAGGTATGTCTTGATGTTTAGGTGCCAGCATGCGCCCCAAGCCACCCGAACTCGATTGGCGAAATAGAGCGTCATGCGCCTGACTTGCATACTGCGTGAGAGTGACAGGAGGGGCGGTGTCAGCGCCGAGGGTAAAGCGCTGCCACGCAACGGGATCGAGGTCTCGCGTTACGTTTACGCGCGCGTGCGATCAGCCGAAGCTCCGTGTTACCGAACTGCTATCCGTTAAGATCCGTCTGATTTCGAAGCGGCTTGCGCCCGAAGAGCATCCGGTTAGCGAGGACACGAGGCCTTTTCTGGGAGCCGGCAGTTTTCGCGCTTTGCTGCGGGAACACGCTGTGCCTGTACCAAAGCGGGCCGTGTTTTTGGCATGGGCCGCGGCGATGTGCATAGCAACCCAGTCTTCGTGCTGCAGGCTCGCTGGGTTCGCTCTGAAAGCGAACTGACCTGCTGGTTGTGTGAGATGGAGCGGCAGTGCCCGCCTAGTATGGTCATCGGACCTGATTGAAGCGCTAGCGGCGGCGTCATGCTTGGTTGCGGAGAGAGCCAGGTCGGTTATCAGCTCGGACCGACTGCAACCCCGGCCGCGGTTTGCGGTTGCAAGTGCCATGCTTGATTCACAGACGACCGATTTTTCTAGTTCGAATATGCCGGAGACTGGGCTGTCGCTTTGGTTATTGGAGGCGGCGCGGAAGCGGGGGGTCGTTTGGGCCATTCTGCGCAGTGGAACGCGGATGGCGCGTGTGGGGCGGGTCGCTGCACTTGCGGCCGAGGACGTCGAGGTTTTGACGATACCGGCCTGGGATAGCCTGCCGTATGACCGCGTTGCGCCGAGTGCGGGGGTGGCGGGACGTCGCATCAAGGCGCTTATGGCTTTGGCGGAAAAGCCGATAAGGCCTCGGCTAGTGTTGACCAGTGCGGCGGCCGTGCTGGCACGGGTGCGTCCGCCGCGGTCCTGGGCGAAGACGGGGCGTGTAATCCGGCGTGGAGAGGCGCTGGACATCGAAGCGCTGCGGCATTGGCTTGCGCTGTCTGGTTATCATTGGGATGAGCGGGTGGACGAGCCGGGCGAGGTAGCTCTGAGGGGCGAGACGATCGAGTTGTTTCCAGCGGCGTCCGACTCACCAGTGCGGCTCAGCTTGGGCGGTGAGGAACGTCTGGTCGAGGCCATTCACTGCTATGATCCGCTAACGCTGCGCAGCACGGGCGAAATCGAGGCGGTGACGCTGCATCCAGCGGCCGAGCAGCGGCTCGACGAGGCGGAGGTGGCCGAGATGGAAGCTCAGATGGAGCACCCAGACGTGGTTACTAGCGACGAGCATGAGCGTGAGATCGGGGACGAGCGGTTGGTGGCGCCGCTCAGCCTGATGAGCGGTGCCGTGGTGTATGCGGATGCCGAGGTCGAAGACCGGTGGGCGTCAATGGCAGAGGCTATACAGGATGGCTATGCGGCTGCCAGTGCG
This sequence comes from Acetobacteraceae bacterium, assembly GCA_965246925.1. GTDB lineage: Bacteria > Pseudomonadota > Alphaproteobacteria > Acetobacterales > Acetobacteraceae > JANPPS01. The sequence goes on from OZ251994.1 coordinate 1,921,336, forward strand.
GCGCGGCGGGCGAAAGCCGATGCTCAATGGATCCCAGCGCCAGATCGGCTGTATGTGACGGCGGATCAGGCGGCGAAGGCTCTCGCCGGGCATGAGCGGCTGTGGCCGGACGGAGATTGGGAAGCGGTCGAGGCGCCCCTTCGTCTGGCTGAGTTGGAGACATTGCTGGCGGGCGTGGAGGACACGACGGCGGTGATCCTAGCGGCGCCGGACGATGGCGCGCGCGTGACTGCGAGCCTGGGCCGGCGGGGCATTGCTGCGCAGCTTACCACGGATTGGTCCATGGCGTGCCAGCCGGGCGTACACGTGGTCACGCTCGAACTGACCGAGGGACTGCGGCGCGAGCGGTTGTTGGTGGTGCCGATCGGGAACCTGATCCGGCACAAGCCGGGCGATGACCGGCTGATGCTCGGGGAAAACGAGCTCAGGCCTGGGGATGTCGTGGTACATGAGGATCACGGTGTGACGCGGCTGACCGGGCTGCGGGAGGTGGATGGGGGCGAGCGGGTCGCGCTGGCTTTTGCGGATGGCGCGGAGCTGTTGGTGGCGCCGGACGAGCTGGGGCGGGTGTGGCGGTATGGGAACGAAGGTGATGTGAGCCTGGACCGGATCGGCGGGGAGGCTTGGCGGCGGCGGCGGGCTGAGATCGAAGTTGAGATCGCGGAGAGTGCCGCGGCGCTGGCGCGGGCTGCACGGGCGCGTCAGGAGGCGCAGGCGCCAGTGTTGGTTCCCGAGCGGGCGGCGTACGCGCAGGTAGCGCGGCGCTTCCCATATCCTCTCAGCGCGGACCAGCGGCAGGCGATTACGGCTGTTCTGAATGATTTGGAGAGTGGGCGGCCGATGAACCGGCTGATCTGCGGTGATGTCGGGTTTGGCAAGACGGAAATTGCGGTGCGGGCGGCGGCGGCGGTGGCGTTCGCCGGGCATCAGGTGCTGGTTGCGGCGCCGACGACCGTATTGGCCCGGCAGCATCTCGAGGTATTTCAGCGGCGGTTTGCGGGAACTGGGGTGCGCGTGGAGGGGATTATCCGGACGGGGGCGGCCGAGGGGCGTGCGGTGCGGAAAGCGTTGTCCTCCGGCGAAGTGCATATCGTGGTCGGGACGGGCGGATTGGCGGGATTACGGCTGGCGCGTCCGGGGCTGGCCGTGGTGGATGAGGAGCAGCGGTTCGGCGAAGATGCGAAGCAGGCGTTGCGCGCTCCGCATAACTTAGTGATGACCGCGACGCCAATACCGAGGACGTTGCAAGGAGCTTTGGCCGGGCTGCGGGACGTGAGCGTGCTGACGACGCCCCCGGCGCGTCGGCTGCCGACGCGGAGCTTCGTGCTGCATTGGGAGGACGGGGTGGTTCGCGAGGCGCTGCTGCGAGAGCGGCGGCGGGGTGGGCAGAGCTTCGTGGTTTGTCCCCGCATTGCGGATGTGATTGCGATGCGGGACCGGTTGTCGGAGCTGGTTCCCGAGCTTACGGTGATGGTGGCGCATGGGCGGCTGAAGACGGATGGGCTGGAAGCGGTCATAGCTGCGTTTGCAGGGGGTGAGGGCGATGTCCTGCTGGCGACCGACATCATCGAGGCGGGGCTGGATATACCGCGCGCGAATTTGATGCTGGTTTGGGGTGCAGACCGTTTCGGATTGGCACAGCTGCATCAGTTGCGGGGCAGGGTCGGGCGGGGTGCGCGGCGCGGCGCGGCTTATTTTATGACGGAGCCGGGGCGGCGGCTCACTCAGGCGACGCGGCAGCGGTTGCGGACGATGGAGACCGTGGGCGGGCTGGGCGCCGGGTTCGCTATTGCGGCGGCGGATATGGATGCGCGGGGAGCTGGCGATTTGTTTGGGACGGCGCAGGCCGGGCATGTCAGAGCGATTGGAACCGAATTGTATCAGCACCTGTTGGCTGCGGCGGTGGCGGGGAAGACCGTTCTTGCGGCGCCGATGTTGAAGATGGGCGTCGAGGGCCGGATACCGGCAGGTTACGTGCCGGAGGAGGGGCTTCGGCTTGGGCTCTACCGACGTTTGGCCAAGGTTGCGGATTCTGCGGGGTTGGTGGAGTTCGGGCATGAGATCGAGGACCGGTTTGGGCCGGTGCCTCAGTCCATGACGGTGATGCTGTCCTTGCAAGCGCTTCGCCTGGCCTGTGTTGGGCGCGGTGTGGCGATGGTGGAAGCGGGGCCGCAGGGGGTGGCGTTCACGGCGTCAGGGCCGCTCACGATTACCGGGGGCGAGGACCGGGGCGGGCGCGTGGTGGTGAAGGAAGCCGTTGCGGACCCGGTGGCGCGGGTGAACTGGGTTTTAGGATTGCTCCGGGCCTAGGCGGTAAAGGCGGTGCGGCCTTCGTATTGACCGTTGAATAGGTAGTGGAGCAGCGGGTTTACGTTGGCGTTACTGACGTCTGAGTAGGCGCCGAGGTATTTATTTATGCTGAATGAGGCGCTTGGATCGCGGCCTTCTTTCCAGCCAAATTGCTCGAAGTGCAGCAACGGGTTGATGTGTGCGGCGGCGATGTCTGGATTATGGGATAGGTAGTAGTTGGTATTAAAATAGGCGTTGGGGTTGAGGCCTTGCATCCAGCCAGTCGTATTGTAGCTGGCAGTTGCTTGCTGGGCCGCGGTGAGGCCGGTCGGGATCATCGTGGCGCTGAGTTGGCGGTCGTAATAGCCGGCCTGAACCAACGGGTCGGCGGGGGCGGTTGGGCCGGATAGGAAGGTCGCGCGTGCTTCACTCTGACCGTGACCGAGATATTGCAGCAGAGGGTTTACCGCGGCTGCAGCGATGTCTGGGTTTGCGGCCAGGTATTTAGCGCTTGAGAATAGCAGGCTGGGATCGCGGCCCTGAGTAGATCCAACGGCGATAAACTGGGCGAGTGGGTCAACCCCGGCGGCTTTGACGTCCGGATTTTGGGTTAGATAATAATTGGTGTCGAAGAAAGCGTTTGGATTTCGACCCTCGCGCCAGCCAGTCGTGAGCCAGTGGCTGTATGCGTCGGCGCCCGCCACTTTTACGTCGGGGTTGGTGGCATAATAGTAGGAGGCGTCGAAGCCTGGTTCGGGGGCGGGGCCGACGGCGAAGGCGACGCGGTGTTCGTATTGGCCGTTGTTTATGAAATGCGCCAGCGGGTCGATACTGGCGGCGGCGACATCCGGGTTGGCGGCGCGGTAATCGGCCAAGCTGAAGGCGGCGCTAGGATCCCGGCCTTCTTTGTAGCCGTTGATCATGTAGTGCAGTAGCGGATTTAGGCTGGCGGCAGCGATGTCTGGGTTCGATTGGAGGTAGTAAGTGGAATTGAAGAATGGGTCGGGATTGCGGCCGAGTTTCCAGCCATTGCTTTCATAGTCCAGCAGAGGATTGGTGCCGGCGGCGACCACGGCCGGGTTGTTGGTGAGGTAATAGTTCGTGTTGAAGAGAGCGCTGGGGTTGCGCCCCTCCTTCCAGCCGCTGTTGATGTAGTGAAGGTAGGGATCCACGCCGGCGGCGGCGACGTCGGGGTTGTGGGCCAGGTAATAGGCGGTGTCGAAGAGAGGGTCGGTGACGGTGATGTGGGCGCCGGCGGCGGTTTGGGTGAGGGTTGCAGCATCTCCCTGGGGAAGCACGAGGGTGATGCGCTGACCCAAAACGGTCAAAACGTTACCGGAAAGTGTGGCGGCGAGGCCGGGTAGGTCGATCACGTCGTCGGCTTGCAGCGTTGCGGTTAGAGGGCCGGCGATGGCGTGAAGGCGGAGGGCTTCGCCGGGTGCAGAGAAGGTGACGGCGCCGGTCAGGCTGATCGCGTCGAGGGTGCCTGCGATTATGTTGGTGATGCCGGGACCGGTTATGGAGCCGGCGATGATGGTATTTGCGACAACAAGTGTGCCTGCGTTGTTGATCGAGCCCGTGATGCTGCCTGCAAGATCGGTGAGGGTGGCGCCTGCACCGATATTTATTCCAGGAGTGAGGGTGGCGACCGGATAGGCCGGGGTTGCCAGGATGATCTCGCTCGTGGTGTCCGTGGTGATGTGGCCATTGGCGCCGAGTGACAGCGAGCTGGCGGTTACGATGCTGCCGGCGGAAGCCGTCAGGCTGGCGATGCCTGGCCCGAACGTGACAGCCCCGGCAACATTGAGGTGGGCGCCGGTTAGCGAGATGTTTGCGGCGCTGCCTAGCGTAGCGGCGAGAGTTGCGGTGGTAGCAAACGCGGTTGCCCCGGTGCCGAGGTTAAGCGTTGCGGCGCCGGACTGGCCGACGATGAGGGCGCCGCCTGCGTCTAGGATAGATCCATTACCGGTGACGGTCACGGCGGCGCTGGTTCCGGCGGCGGCCAGAGTAGCCCCGCTGGTGAGGCGGAGTGCGCTGCCGCCTTGGATCGTGAGTGTGCCGCTGGCGCCGGGCCGGATGGGTGATGCGCCGATGGCGAGCTGGGTGGCTGTGGCGTTCGAGCCTGTGTCCAGGAGAAGCATGGCTGCGCTGCCATCCGTTCCGAGGGTCAAGTTACCGCGGTCCCGGAGAGTGCTGCCGTTTGTTGCGCGTAAAGTGCTAGTGCCGCCGAAATCAGCCGCGGATGCATCACCCAGGATTATGCTGTTGGCTGAGAAAGTCGCACCCGTATCGAGCATCACGGTTGCGGGGCTGGCGCGGCCGAGGCTGGCGGAGCCGAGCGTGTCGAGCAGGGTGCCGGTGCCAGATAGGTTGAGGGTCGCGGGGCCGGGACGGAAGCCGCCGGTATTTCCATTGAGGGTTAGCGCTGTGGTGTGGATTTGTGCGGCGGACTGAGCAGTCAGGACGCCGGATAGGCTTAGGGGGCCAGCGGTCAACGACGCGCTGCTGGCAAGCGAGATGGTAGAGATGGGGGCCGTTGTGAGCGGGCCTACGAAGGTTGCGGCCGCACCGCCGGCTTGGGTCCAGGCGGCGTTCGTGAGGGTGAGGGCGTCCGTGCTAGATAGGGTTGCGCCGTTGGTAAGAGAGAGGGTAGCGCGGCCGCCTTGTCCGAGAGCGGCTGCGCCGGCGATTGTCAAGGATGTGGTAGGACCGTCGATTGCCAGGGTGGCGGTGCTGCCGGGCTGGGTTGCGGCGGAGAGTGAGCCTAAATGCGCGCCGGCACCGGCGGAGAGAGTGAAGGCAGCCGTACCGGTCTGAGCAAAGATGGCGCCCGAGAGGGCGATGTCGAGCAAGGCGGCGGTGCCGGATGCGTTGAGGGTTCCGGTGCCGGCTGCACCGATGGTCAGACCGGTACTACCGTAAGATGCTCCACTGCGAAGGGTGCCGCCGGATGTGAGTGTTACTGTGCCAGAGGAGCCGAGGTTGGCGCCGAGCAGAATGTCGGCGCTGGTTGTAGCGGTCGCACCCGCGCCAATGGTGAGTGTTCCGGAACCGGCATTACCGATAGTAAGACGGCCGGCGACGTTCAGGCTGGTGTTCGTGCCGGTAAGGATTGCCTTAGCCGTCCCGATAGCCCCAAGGATGAAAGGGCCGGCGGTGGTGAGGGTGCCGCCGCTACCGAGGGTAAGGTCGGCGCTGGTTCCAGGATCTTGCGCGAGGGTGACGGCAGCGCCGGCTATGAGGGTTGCGCCTCCGGTAATGCTGAGGTGGCCGGCGCCCGGAGTGATGCCGGCGGCGCCCAGGGTGAGGATGCCGGTTGGAAGGCCTGGAAGGTCCAGGGCAGGGTTTGCGGTAAGGGTCAGGCTAGTACTAGCGCCGAGTATGGTGAGGGTGGCGTTGGCACCCTGACCGACGGTGGCGGCCAAGGCGGTTACGGCCGAGCCGGAGGTTAAGATGAGGGCGGGTGTCGAGACCTGGCTGTTGAGGCCGATGGCCAGGGTTCCAGCAGCGTTGATGGTGGCTGGGCCAGCCAGGTCATAGGCGTTTACCGCGCCCACGGAGACAGGTGCGTTGATGAGGGCGGATAAGGGCAGTGCAGCCTGGTTGGTGATGCGGCCGGTCAAGGTGAGCAATGCGCCGGCGGAGAGGGCGAGATTGTTGGTGACTGTCGCCTGTTTGGCCGTGAGCTGGGCGTTGAGGGTTGCGGCAAAGCTGAAGGCGGCTGAGGCGCGCACTGTAAGTTGGTCGATCGTAGCGGTACCGATCAGGTCTGCACCTGGGTTGCCATAAAGGTCGATAGTGTCATTGAAACCTGGGGTTGCCCCTGTCGTGAGGCCAGTGACTTCGTCCCGCCAGGAGGCTGGATCGTTGATGGGGAGGAAGGAACGGGTTGGGGAGTAAGTGGTCATTGTCCGCTCAATCTATTAACAAACGATTAATGCGACCATGGAATGGTATGGCAAGTTGTGAAGTGTTTGGATTGTCAACGAAATCGTGAGGCTGCTTTCAGACCAGGAAAATTATCCTGGTTAGGCGGCCCGATTTAACCTATAAAGATGATTAGACTGGCCCTGGGCCTCGGCGTCCGTTTCACGGGCGCCGTTTTTTTTGGAGGGTGCGTGCGCAAAGGATTGGAGCTGACGCTCACCGTGATGCAGCGGCGATGGGACGAGGGTGACACGAAAGGTGCGGCGGAGTTGGCGAAGCGGGTGGCGCCCCAGGTGCGGGCCCGAGCGGCGCCGAAAGGGTTGGTGGACTTAGCGGGGGTTGAGGATGGCGAGCTTGGTTCCGACACAGACGGCGAGGCGGGCGGAGCGGGCATTGCGGGCGAGGATCCGGGGTAGCTTTGCCGAGTGGGCCCGGTATGCGCTGCCGCCGGGTCAGACCCCGTCGAGCCATCACCTGTTTATGATAGAGAAGCTGGCGGCGACCGTAGATGGGCGTTGTGACCGGTTGATGCTGTTAATGCCACCCGGGTCGGCAAAGAGTACCTACGCGAGTTTGCTATTTCCGAGCTGGTTTCTGGCGCGGGTGCCTGGGTCGCAGATTATTGCGGTTTCGCACACGGCGGAGCTTGCGGAAAGGTTTGGACGGGGAGTGCGGGACTTAGCCTTGGAACATGGGCCGCGGCTTGGGCTGCATGTGATGCAAAGGGACCGGGCAGCGGGACGGTTTGCTGTGAGGTCTGGTGGGCATAGCGGTGGTTACTTTGCGACAGGGGTCCGCGGGGGAGTCACGGGCCGGCGGGCTGATTTGCTGTTGATTGATGATCCGGTGAAGAGCCAGGCGGAAGCCGAAAGTCCGGCGCTGAGAGAGCGATTGTGGGATTGGTACCGGGCGGATTTGGTGACGCGGCTGAAGCCTGGGGGGCGAGTGATCCTGGTGATGACCCGCTGGCATCCGGACGATCTGGGCGGACGGTTGCTGGAGGGTGGGGAGGCCTGGCAGGTGGTCCGGTTACCGGCGCTTGCGGAGGAGGGCGATTTGCTAGGGCGATCCGTGGGGGAGGCGCTTTGGCCGGAGTGGGAAGGCCGGGCTGCATTGGAACGGAAGCGGCTCATCCTCGGGGACCGGACTTTCGAGGCCTTGTTTCAGCAGAACCCGAGGTTGTCCGGGGGCGCGCTATTTCAGATTGGGCAAATTCCGGTCACGGAGGCGGGACTTGTTGGCCGGGAGGTTAGGGCATGGGACCTGGCTGCGACTACAGAGGGCGATTGGACCGTGGGTTTGCGATTGGTCCGTGGCGAGCGGGGCTGGCAAGTCTCCGATGTGATCCGGCTGCGTGGCGGGCCTGAGGCAGTAGTGGAGGCGATTAGTTCGACGGCCGTGCTGGATGGGCGCGATGTTACGATCGGGTTTCCCCAAGATCCTGGGCAGGCTGGACGCTCGCAGGTTTCGTTCTTAGCGGGCCGGCTCGCTGGGTGGCGGGTTGTTAGTTCTCCTGAGACCGGGAGTAAGGCTTTGCGGGCGATGCCGGTGGCAAGTCAGATCAATGCTGGCCAGTTTACTTTACTACGGGGCAAGTGGAATCGAGCCTTTCTAGAAGAGCTACGAGATTTCCCTGGAGGCGCAAAGGATGATCAGGTTGATGCGCTTGGTCGCGCTTTTGGAATGCTTCTGGATACAGCTGCGCCGGCACGGATACTCAGTTTGGATTGGGGGCGCCGCTAGCAGGCTATGCGAGCCGACTCGGACCCATGCCTAAAAGCACCCTTCATGCAAGGACGAAAGTTAAGAATTTACTACCACAGATTGTGTGAACTGTACCGTAGAACCATAAAGTAGTCATAGTTCTGTGATGACACAACTCAAGAGCCGGTTCTGCAAAATGGTGGATCGCGACATGGTAGGGCTTTAATGCAGGGGACCGCGTTGGCCGGTGCTTGCCGGACCATTGACGCCGAGCGGTTTCGTGGTGACAGGATCATTACGGTTTCTCGGCTTCGCAGCGCCGCCACTCGCAGGTCAGAGTATCGGGCGGTTCTTCCAGAGCGGCTTCGTATGGCGGTACTGCGTGCATTACGTTCTGTAGAGGAGCCTCGAGAATTGCCATTTCTTGCAGGCGGGGCTCCGCTTGACGTGCACCATGTGGTTGCTGCTGGATTGGAGCGGGCTGGGTCGAGCCGATTGATGTTGCGGGCTTGGAGTGTCGACATCCATAGCGTTGCAAATGCAGCCATACTGCCAAGATCGTTTCATCAAGGACGTGGACTGCACAAGGGCTGTTACTTGGATAGCGTTAACCGGCAGATCATGCTGGCGGACGGAGCCGCGCGTCGTGTGGCGATCAAGGCAGGAGATAGCGAAGGCCGTCGCGTTTTCATCGACATGTTGCAGAAGTTGGGAGACAGTATAGTCGCGGGTGCGGCTGACCCGGTAGCGACATCGCTGCAACGTATATTAAGAAGCAGCGAGCGGGAGATGTGGGATCGGCGGCCGATCCTGGATGAGTAGGCCGGGGAGGATGGGCGAGGGTAATGCAGGTGTTTCTGCTGCGTGGCGATTGCGACTATCATGTGCTCCGGCCGGAGGACGAGTCGTTCTGGCTCGGCCGTAGCGGTGTGGCCAGCTCCGGGCGATGGTCGATACCACGATTGATTCCTTACGATGACGACCGCGCCGACGCTGGACCGTTGTTACCGGTAGATGCTTTGCCTTTGAATGCTGCTGCGGACGGGTTGGTGATGAGCGAGCGGGCGCGCCGCCTGCTTGGGCCGTTGTTGCGCAGTTGTGGTGAGTTCCTGCCCGTGTATGTGCTCGATGAGTCGTTTTGGTGGTTCAATTGCCTGAGGTCCATCGATGCGTTGTCCGCTGGGACGACGGGTGAGTGGGTTGAAGGAGGCGGTGAGCGGTTTTTGGCTTTGGTTCATCAACTAGTGTTCGGTGCGGATCGGGTAAGGGAGGCACCCCCGGTGTTCCGGGTGCCGGAGTTGCCGGCGGGATATCTGTTTGCGAGGCAAAGTTTCCGGGATTTGGTGGAGCGTTGCGGGCTGATTGGATTTCAATTTGATCTAGTTTGGAGCGACAGCTCCGGAGGTGTAACTCGTCCGCCGGGTTTTGGACTGGATTTTAACGATCCGGTGCGGGCAGAAGCGAAGCGCTCGGCGCTGAAGCCGGACTGATTTCCTTATATAGGAAATAAACCTTGCGCCGATGCCCCATGAAGTCCACTTTCTCTGGGTAGGCTTCCGGTGGTGGGCAATGTTTCAGACCATATGCGACTTGATCCCGAATGACCTCGATATGCCGGCGCGGTCGCGGCGCCTGGATATACTGAGCCGGGTGCTGGATGGCACTCTATACGACACTTTGCCGTATGAATTTCATGACGAGCGGTCGCCTAGTGGAGAGTATATTCCGTTGCGGCGGCGGCGGCCCTCGGTGCGCTATGCGCTCAGCCGGGTGGTGGTTGAGGATAGTGTCGCGCTGCTTTTCAGCGAGGGGCATTTTCCGGCGGTGCGGAGCCCGGACGGGGCTGTGCGGGATTCGATGGGTGCGATCATTCGGGAGTGCCGGCTTAATCAGGTGATGGTCGAGGCGGCGACCCGGGGGAGTGTCGGTTCAGCGGCGGTTCTATTGCGAGTGCTTCGGGGGCGCGTATTCCTCGATGTGCTCGACTCAGCCTGGCTTACGCCTGTTTGGGAAGCCGAGGCGCCCGATATGCTGTCTTTGGTGGTGGAGCGCTACAAGGCGCCGGGCAGTGAGTTGGCGGCGGCCGGTTTCGAGGTTGCAGATGTGGCTGCGACGTATTGGTTTGAGCGCCGGTGGGATACCGAGTGGGAGACTTGGTACTTGCCACGGATGTCCGGTTCGACAGAAGCACCAGTCCGGGATGAGGCCCGGAGTGTTCGTCATGGGCTTGGCTTTGTCCCTATTACCTGGATCAAGAACTTGCCGGGCGGGGTTGCGCCGGATGGAGCCTGTACGTTCCGGGCGGCTGTCGAGACCTCGATAGAGATCGACTACCAGCTGAGTCAGGCGGGGCGGGGGCTGAAATATTCGTCCGACCCTACACTGCTTATTAAGGAGCCAGCTGGTATCGAGGGAGAGCTGGTGCGTGGCGCTTCCAATGCGCTCGTGGTGAGCGAGAAGGGGGATGCACGGCTGCTCGAGATCAACGGCACGGCCGCGGGGGCGGTGCTGGAGTACGTACGGACGTTGCGGGAGCTGGCGCTGGAGGGGGTGCATGGCAACCGGGCGGAGGCGAGCCGGATGCGGGCGCCGATGAGCGGACGTGCGCTGGAATTGATGAGCCAGGGGTTGGTGTGGCTGGCCGATCAGTTGCGGGTTTCGTACGGCGAAGGGGGATTGCTTGCGATAATTCGCATGATACTGCGTGCTGGTCAGGTTTATCCAATCATAGTGGGAGGCGTCGCGTTAGATACTTTGGACGCTGATGCACCGCTGTCGCTGGTGTGGCCGCCCTGGTATCCGGCCACAAGCGAAGACCGGGCGCGGGATGCGGCCACTGTTCTGAGCCTGGTTCAGGCGGGGCAGATATCCCGTTCGAGCGGCGTGCGGCTTTTGGCGGCGGACTGGGGCGTGGATGCGGGCTCAGAGATGACCTTGTTGGATGGAGGGGTTCTGGAATGAGTGAGGATGATTTGGGCGATGCCGAGACCGGCGCGAACCGTAGTGCGGAAGTTGCCGGGCTACGGGCGCGCTTGATTCAGGCGGAGTTGAGGACGGAGGCGGTCCGGGCGGGAATGGTCGATCTGGACGGAATCAAGCTGATCGACGTTTCCAGTCTGCCGCTTAGTGAGCTCGGTGAGCTCTCGGATGCTGTGGGCGTCATGGCGCGGTTGAAGGTGGACAAGCCTTGGTTGTTCACGGCTGTGGCTGGCCGGAGCAGTTCGTCGGGCGCTGTTCCGCCGCGGGCGTCCCCGGTGGCGGTGAAGACGGCAATGCAGATGACGGTCGAGGAATGGCGGCTGGCGCGGGCCGAACTATTAAAGCGTGTTTGAGGAAAAGAGTCCTTGCCAATCTGCCCCAGATAATGGATATGAGTTTCGTATGATGGCGCTGATGCGGTGAGGCGGGTCTGGCGGCCGGTTTAGTGTTTTGATGAGATTTGGCGGGTTTGGCCCGGTGTGACCTCGGTTGCACCGGGCTTTTCTTTTGGAGAGCAGCATGGGCATTTCGAACTTTCCGGCGATCCTGCAGCCGATTTTGCAGCAAGGTTTCCTGGAGCGGGAGTTCCAGCAGGCGCTGGCGTCGCGGTTGGGTTACCGGGCCTGTGCGGATCGGCAGGAATTTGCGGTCGGGATCGGCGAGACGCTGACGAAGACGCGAGCCGGGTTGAAGCCGAGCGTGACGACGCCTCTGGCACCGCAGACCAACACCAACCTCGATAACGGCCTGACTCCGGTTGGCTGGGGTGTGGAGCAGTTTACGCTGACGCTCAACCACTACGCGGCGACGACGGACCTTAACATGGTGACCTCTCGCGTGGGGATTGCCAGCCAATTCTTGCAGAATGCTGCCATCAATGGTGAGCAGGCGGCGCGTTCACTGGACGAACTGGCGCGGAATGCTCTGTTCGCGCCTTATTTTGGGGGGAATACGCGGGTGCGGGTCGCTTTAGGATCGGCCGGGCCGGTTGTAGCGGTGGATGATCTCCGCGGGTTCCTTACGGTTATGGTAAACGGGGTTCAAACATCGGTCGGGGCGGCGTCGGCACTGACGGTGACGATCGGGGCGGGCGTATATTCAGTGATCGGCACGACAGTCGATGTCGTGAATGCTTCGACGGCGCCCGGCGGTCTTTCGGGTTCGCTCACTCTTTCGGGGAACGTGAGCACGTCTGATGGATCGTTGGGGAGTGCAGTGCAGGCCGCGAATGGCAGCGTCATCGTGCGGCCGAACCAGCGTGGGGCAACCACGGCTATTCAGGCCGACGACACGTTGACGATGGGATGTTTGCTCGATGCGGTCACCACGTTGCGCCGGAATGCTGTTCCTGAGATCGATGGGGCCTACAATTGTTATCTGGATCCGGTCAGTTCCCGGCAGCTGTTTGCGGACAATGACTTCCGGCAACTGTTTCAGGGTGCCACGAGCGCAAACCAAGTTTTCAAGCATGGGATGGTGAACGACTTTCTAGGTTTGCGCTTCGTGCCGACCACCGAGGCTTACGTGCAGCCGCATCCGAGTCTGGCTGGGGCAGTTGTGCGACGTCCGATCGTGGTGGGTCAGGGTGCGTTGATCGAGGGCGACTTCGCCGGTATGGCGGCGCAGGATGTGGCGCCGGCTGATAGTATCGTGAGTGTCGTGGACGGTATTGCGATGGTTACGCGTGAGCCGATCGATCGATTGCAGCAGATCATCGCACAAAGTTGGTATTGGATTGGTGGTTTCTGCGCGCCTTCCGATACGATGACCAATCCATCCGTTGTGCCGACTGCGACGAACGCGGCTTTTAAGCGTGCGGTTATGATCGAGCATTTGGGTTAGACCCTTCTCTAACCCTTGTTTTGTTTGCCAAGCCCTCATTCGATCGCGAAGAGGGGAAGGAGGGGTTTGTGCTCACAGATGCGGAAAAGGTCGATGCGCGGCGGTTCTTGGGTTATGCGGCCTATGGAGCCGCCGCGGCGGGTTTCGACGGCTGGCGGTTCTTTCAGGCCAGTGGAGAAATGGAGTACCGGCTCAATAATTTGTCGGCGGCCGAAGAACTGGTACTTCGCAACTACTTGGTAACGCTTGCTACGCTGGAGCAGGCGATTGCGGATGCCGGGGCAGGCTTAGATACGGCTTCGGCAATGGGGTGGGTTCGGAATCCGGCCGAGCTTGTGGAACGGGAGCGTCTGTTTGACGGGTGGCGGCGGCGCCTTTGTGCGTTCGTGGGAGTTCCGCCGGGTGCGGCGTTGGCGACTTCGGCCACGATCGGGCTTGTCATCTAAAGGAGGAACCGGTGGACGTCGCATTGGTGCAGGACCGGCTTTCTCGAGGGATGGGGGTCGCGGCCTTGGCTGTTGGGGCACAGTATGACTTGCTACGACCCCAAGGTCCGGCCAACCCGATGCGTCCGGAGCTGCGGGTGCTGCGGCTGGCGGCCCTGTTTGACGGCGGTAGCCCCGGATACTCACGGCCCCGCGGTTATGAGCGGGCTCTACGGGGAACTTTCGACAGCGCTTATGTGGCGGCCGGTGATTATTTCAGGGGATCGAGGGGCGTTTTGTTTGCAGCGATGCTGCCGCCGCTGGCGCGTCCACTATGCGTGTTGACGAATGCGGTCGTTGACGTGCTGCGGCCGGTTGGACCGGGAATGGCGGGACTGGCCGGCTATGGCGGGGTCGGCGCCAGTGAGGCTCCGGCCCTATTGCTGCAGGGTTGGCCCATCTCGTTGCTGGCTTCGGGGCGAGGCCAGTCTGGTCAGCTACCCGGAGACGGCTTGCTGGCCGTGTTCACGGCTGTGTTTCCGGTTCTGCCAGTGTCGCTGCGGGTCGGCGATCTGATCTTGGATGCTACGGGGCGGCGGTTCGTGTCGGGCGCGGTGGATCGGACCGAGCTGGGCTGGACCGTTTTGGCCCGATTGGTGGGAGCTTAGGAATGCCTGACCAGTCCGAGGTCGAGAGCGCGCTGGCGAAGTTCCTGGCGGGAGTGCTGTACCCGGAAGGGAGCGACAAGGCTTCATTGCTGGGGCCGGTATTCCGGGTGTTCCCAGGCTGGCCGGTAGCGGCGGCGCTGGAGGCTGATCTGGGGCAGGGTGTCGTGCAGGTGTCAGTCACGGTGGTGCCGGGTCATGTGCGGGACACCACGCGGTACTCCTCGGATTTGATGGATTTGGCTGCGCGACCGTCCTTATTAGATGTAACTGTCGCTGGAAATACTGTCACACTGTCAGGTGAGGTGGCCGAAGGGCAGGTAGCTGGGATCAAGGTGGATGGGCGCACCTATGCATACCGGGTAAGTGCCGGCGACGACGCTGGATCGGTGGCTGCTGCGCTGTCGGTCATGGTTCGGGTGGACCGACCCGCAGTGTTGCGGGGGGCGTCGGTTCAGCTTCCCGGCGGTATCGGCGTGCAGGCGCGGACAGCGGCGGATGGGTCTGGCGTTGCCGAGCTGCGGCGGCAGGTCATGGCGTTCCGGGTAAGTGTTTGGGCACCGGGAGTTCGTTGGCGGGATGAGGTGGCGACGGCGCTGGACGGTGCTTTGGCGGGGCTTACGTTTTTGAACGTCTCGGGGTGGGCCTGCCGGGTGAAGGCTGGGGTTGGAGCGGTGAGCGACCAGGGCTCGGCGGCGGGAGTCTGGCGGCGTGACATAGGCGTGAGCGTGGAGTTTCCGACGACGGCGCTGGCGCAGGTACCGGCGATGCTGTTTGGGGTCGACCGAGTAAACGGCGTTTCTTTGACGGTTTGAATAGGAAATAATTCATGACGCATTTAGTCGTGGTGCGGCCGTTTGGGCCGCATCGGGTGGGCGATGTGGTGAGCGATGCCGACGCGGTTTCGCGGGTGCTTGCGTCTGAGCATGTGGACCACGTGGTGCGGATCGATCCGCCGAAGGAGGATTAAGCGATGCCGATCGTGCAAGCGGGTAATCTCAACACGACTGCGCTGGTCGTCCCGGACCTGTATGTGCAGGTGGTGCCGCCGCAGAACCTGGTTCTGAACGGCGTCCCGACCAACGTTGTCGGCGTGGTAGGGTCTGCAAATTGGGGGCCGGCGAATCAGCCTGTGATCGTTGGGAGCATGGCTGATTACGCCCGGGCGTTTGGCAGCCTGCAGGCGCGCAAGTACGATTTGGGCACTCAGGTCGCGACCGCTGTCCAGCAGGGGGCGCAGTCGTTCCGGTGCGTGAGGGTCACAGACGGGACGGAGAGTGCGGCGACGTATGCCATTTTTTACGTGAGTGGACAGTATCCGGCATTACTGACTGCGCGCTATCCGGGGTCTCTTGGTAATCAGATTGCGATTTCCTTGCTGCCTGGAAGCGCTGCGGGAAGCTGGCGGTTGAGTCTGGGATTGCCGGGGCAGGTGGCGGAGAGCTTCGACAATATCCAGGCGCCTTCGCCGACGGTGTTTTGGCAGAACTTGGTCAATGCCGTGAACGTTGGGCTTGGGCCGTTACGGGGTCCGAGCCAGCTTTGTGTGGCGAGCTTGGGGCCGGCGCCCGGGACGGCACCGGCCACTTTGACCGGGCAGACGTTGCTGAACGGGACGGATGGTGCGGCAGGGGTGACATCGCAGGCACTAGTGGGAAGCGATGGCGCGCCGCGGAAGGGAATGTATGCGCTACGCGGCCAGGGCTGCAGCCTGCTGGTGCTGGCCGATGCGGATGATGCGGTGACGTGGACGGTGCAGGCCGGCTTTGCTTTGCAAGAGGGGCTATATGCGATCCTGACGGGCTCGGCGGGACAGGCGATCAGCGATGCGGTGGCGGCCAAGCAGGCGGCGGGCCTCGATAGTTACGGAGCCAAGCTGATGTTTGGCGATTGGGTTTACTGGCCGGATCCTGTGGCGGGAACGATCCGGTTGGTGTCGCCTCAGGGTTTTGTGGCGGGGCGGCTGGCCAATCTATCGCCGGAGCAATCGTCGCTGAATAAACCGTTGTATGGGGTGATTGGAACGCAGCGTGCGGGTGTGCCGGGCAGTTCTCAGGCGAGTGGTTATGCTTCGGCTGAGCTTGCGGTCCTGCTTGGTGCGGGGATCGACGTGATCGCCAATCCGCAGCCGGCCGGCGCATTCTGGGGGGTGCGGGGCGGACACAACTCTTCGTCGAACGCTGCGACTAATGGCGACAACTACACACGCCTTACAAATTACCTTGCGGCGACTTTGGCAGCAGGTATGGGGCAGTACGTAGGGCAGCTGATTACTGCTGGGCTGTTTCGGCGGATACGGAGTACGCAGCTGAGTTTCCTGCAGGCCCTGCTCGGTCAAGGCATTCTGGGGAGCACGGACGGAACGCTACCGTTTAGTGTTATTTGCGATATCAGTAATAATCCGCAGAGCCGCACTGGGCTTGGTTATGTGCAAAGCGACGCGCAGATACAGTATCAGGCTATCAACGAGCGCTTCATCGTCAATCTCGAGGGTGGTCAGACGGTTCAAGTTACTCGGCAGACTCTGCCGTCCGGTCAAGTCAACTAAGGAGAACGCTGATGCCAGCGAATACATTTTCGACGGGACGGGACTGCCAATTGGTTGTGATCGGGCCGGGCGCGGGTGGTCAGGCGGGTTTGCGGGTCGATTTGACACATGTGACCGGTTTCGAGGCTCGGCAGATGACTCATCCTATCCGAGTGGACCGGATGGATGGGGTCTATCTGGCGGCGGAGCTGCCGAAGGGATGGGATGGGCATTTCGACTTGGAGCGTGGCAGCCCGGCTGCGGATGACTTTATCGCCGGGCTCGAGCAGGCGTGGCATGTCGCGGGATCGCTGAAGGGAAGCACTCTCTATCAGTATATTACGGAGAGTGACGGCTCGGTCAGCACTTACCAGTATGAGGGCGCTGTTTTCAAGATGGCGAGCTCGGGGCAGTGGCGAGGGGACGCGGCCGTGAAGCAGCGGCTTGAGTTCTTTGCTAGCCGGCGCAAGCGGATCTAGGGGTGCAAGGCATGTCATCTACTACTGAGACACCCTCAGCCCGTATCGTTAACGAGGCGGCACAGTCAAGCACCGTTGCGGATGAGAGAGGGCGGGTTCTGGAGGTGCGCCGCCCCGGCGCGTTGGACCGGCTGCGTCTATTCAAGGCGGTCGGGCCAGTGCTGGCGGAGAATGAGCGATATCTTGGGTATGCCATGCTGGCGATGTGTGTGGTGTCGGTGGACGGTGTGCCGGTGCCGCAACCCGTCAATGAGACACAACTCGAGGCTTTGGTGGCCCGGCTGGGTGATACGGGGCTGGTGGCGGTAGGGCGCGCTTTGGCGCCAGCGGACGGGGAGGTTGCGTCCGCTAACCCGGGAAACTGAAAGACGCGGCGGCGCTTCGTTCGCTGTCGCGTCAAGGGGAACTAGTGGACTGCCTATTTCTGGTTCGCAACGGCGTGCCTTTCGACGTTGCGTTTAGCTTGGCGTCCGGGGAGCGCATGGCATGGGTCATTGCACTGTGCGAGATGGACGGCCGCCGTTGGGACTGGTCCGTGATGGGCTGGGCGGCTTAAAGCGCCAAGCAGCGTCGAACGAGAACGACTGCGTTGCGGAAGGGTTACGGGATGCTTGGGCATAGTCCAGTGCAGCACACACCAGAGCAAAAGGATGATCCTATTGCCGATTGGGCGGCGGCTAGTTTGGACTTGCTTGCGGCGGAGGCGCTGACAACCAGAGGCGGAGCAGGTGCTATGCCGCATCTTGCTGGGCTGGTGCGACCTGCCGGGCAAGCGGGCGGCATTGCTGAGCCTTTCGGGCTTCGCGCCGTGTCCAGACTGGTGAGTGCTGGCGGTGTTGGGGTTGTCTCACCCGATCCGACGCTGAGCCGTTTGTCAGGTTCTGCGATCGGCACGACCGAGCCGACTGCGAATGCATGTCCTATCGTGGGCGGCCGGGGTGCCAATGAGGTGGACAGCGCTACCTGGACGTCTAGCCGGCATACGACGCCGGAAGCGTGGGCCGGAGATGCAGGTAATTCGACTCGTGCGGGACCAGTGGCTTCATCATCGACTCTAAGCTCGGCTCCAATGAAGTGGCCGGGCGGCAGCGAGGGTTTGGGTGAGCTACCGAGTATTCGGCACTCAGGTTCGACGCTGATGGCCGGGTTTGCCGCACCTAGGACTGATCCGGCGATGGCGATGCCCAATTTTATTAGGATTGCGGGCAAGCCTGTTGCCGGCGAGACTCCAGGAAGGGTGGATCCGCTCTGGATACCTGCTGGTTTAGCTGGCCGAGAGATGTCTGAGCTTGCTTGGGGTCAGGTGGCGGAGCGTGGGGGCGGGCTGCCCGCAAAACATAGCGGCTTGGACGATCCGCTAGGGGAACTCACTGGCTTAATCAATGGACTTCGACCAGCTGGCGGGGACGTTGGCGGTCGGATGGCGGCGGGGCTGCCTCCCGCGCCGGCCGAGTTACGATCTCTACCGCGTGAGAAGACCGGCTCAGCCTTGGGCGGGCCTGGTGCCGATGCGGGCCTGTCCGCCGTACTGTGTCCCCCGCTGGATTGGCAGGGTGGGGGCGTCGTTGGGCGGCGTCAACCGGCTCAGGCTATGGCTGGTGATGTGGCGGGCGGAGACGACGCAAGAGGTCGACAGAACTCTCCTGCCGAGGCAGAGGAACGGCAAAGCGGCGGCGTCGTAATGCTAGATGGGCGGCTGGTTGGGCAGTGGATCATGGATCGGCTTGGCCGGGAGGCGGGTCGGCCCAGTGTGGGGATGACGGGCTTCAATGTTCGGCAGGGTGTTGCCTGGAACGTTTCTGGAGCCACGTTTTAGAGAATGCGCTTGAGACTTGATGGAGGTGGCGCATGGTGATTCTCGGGCCTATCCTATTTTCCGGATTCGAGGTTCCGGAGCGTATTCTACTTGGTGGCAAGCAACGGATGGCCGTGCATGAGTTGCCGGGCGGTGTGAAGGTTGCGGATGTCTTGGGAGCTTCGGATGACGACATCACCTGGTCTGGCGTGGTCTCTGGGCCAGCGGCCGAAGAGCGCATACGATTGTTGGAAAGCATGCGGCGTGGTGGATTGTCTTGGCCGCTGATTTGGGATGGTTGGCGGTTCACTGTGGTCGTGAAGCGGTTTCAGGCTGCCGTGGCTGGGCCATTTTGGGCACCATATCGGATTAGTTGTTTCGTCGTCGAAGAGGGTGATGTGGGTGGCATTGAGCTCCTTCCTGCTACGATCACTCAGTCGGATATATCAGCGCTCACGCCACTTACAGGTGTTGCGCTTGAGACGGCGATTACTTCGGCATCTGCGGCGCTGCGCGGGACCGGCCTGGCTGGAGTAGTTGCGGCGGCTGGACAAGCGGCAAGGCTGGTGTCGGCACGCGCGTTTGCGGCGGCGATCGGGAAGCTATTATGAACGAAATGGTGACGGTAGCGGGAGGCGACCTGTTTCATCTGGCATTGATCTATTTGGGGGATGCTACGCAATGGAACAGGATCGCGGCGGAGAACGGGCTTACTGATCCTGTACTGAGCGGATTGGTTACGCTTCGTCTGCCCGCCCGGGATGCTTCAGCGAGGGGAGGCATTTGAGCGGCTTGCGGCAGCCGCGATTTCGGTTGACGGTCGATAACGCCGAGGTTCCGGGTTTGATTGGGGCGGATGTATTTGCCTCATCTCAGCTCTCGGCGGACCGGTTCCGTGCGCGGTTTGCGTCACAGCTCGCGATGCAGTCGTTGGAGCGGCTTGCGACGCCAGGGGCCCGGCTGGCCTTGGAGGGAGCGGCCGATCTGCGCGGAGGAGAGACGCATTGGACGAGGCTGCTGGTCGGGCAGATCGATCAGTTGTCATTGGATCCGGTGCGGGGCGTGGTGGAGGCCGAGGGACGAGACCTGGCTGCCCAGTTCATCGAGGGTCAGGCGGGAGAGGTGTTCGCTAATCAGACCGCGAGCGAAATCGTGCAGGCGATTGCGGGCAAGCATGGGATAGCGGCGGACGTCGTTGAGACCGCGACGCCTGTGGGGCGGTATTACCAAGATCAACACGAGCGATTGACACTGGCGCAACAGTCCAAGGCGATAACCGAGTGGGATCTACTCACCTGGCTTGCTGGGCAGGAAGGCTACTTGCTCAGGATGCTAGGGGACCGGCTGCAGTTTGGGCCGCGGGAGGCCGAGGCGATCCCGGTTCAGGTCTCGGATTGCATCAGCTGCGAGGCGTCGCTGCAGGTCGGATTGCTGCGGCCGATCGAGGTTACGGTCAGGAGTTGGGGAACGCGGGCGGGGCAGTTGGTTTCGCAGAGGGCGCGGTCTGACGGTGTCGGTCCATTGCTTACGCAAGTTATTGCGCGACCGAATCTTTCGGCCGATCAGGCGCTTGCTCTTGCCCAGCGTGTCCTGGCCGATATGCGCATACATGCGCGATCCCTGCGACTGGTCATGCCGGGTGAGCTTACGATCCGGGTGTCTGGGGCGTTGGCCCTGAGCGGCGTGGGTGCTGGGTGGGATGGTGTTTACGGCATTGCATCGCTCGACCGGCATTTCGACCCTACGCATGGGTTCACGCAGGCGGTTGAGCTGCAAAGTTTAGGGGCGGACCATGGATAGGCTGCTGAATGCGCTTAAGCGGCAGGCGGCGGCGCAGGACGCGCAGGCGGGGCAACCTAGGTTCGGCATCGTAACTTCTGTGGATCCGGCGGCGGGGACGGCGCGGGTGCAGCTGCAGCCGGATGGCGTGCTTACGGGCTGGCTTCCGGTCATGAGTCCTTGGGTTGGGGCAGGTTGGGGGATGAGCTGCCCGCCCTCGCCTGGTGATCAGGTATTCGTGTTGCCGCAGGAAGGCGATGCGGAGCATGGAGTGATCGTCGCGCGTGGGTGGAGTGCGGGGGCGCCGCCGCCGGGCACGCCGGTGGGTGAGCTGTGGCTTACGCACCGTAGCGGTAGTTTTATCCGCCTGCTGAATGATGGCACAGTCTCAATCAAGGGGGATCTGAATGTGCAAGGCCAAGTGTTCGATAAGCACGGCTCGCTTGATGCACTGAGGCAGCATTACAACCAGCATCGGCATGTGGTTGTGGCCAAGGATAGAACAGACTTTACCGATCTTCAGGACTAATATTTTGTAGTTCATTATTGAACAACAACGAGGCTTGAATGGTTGATCTGCAGCATGTTTGGGCGGGGGATTTAGCCGTGACGGCTACCGGCGACCTTGCGGTCGTGTCGGGCGGTGCGCTTGGGACGCAGCGGGTGCTGCGGCGGCTACTCACCAATACGCGAGATTACATTTGGAACCCGGGTTATGGCGCGGGGCTGGCGCAATTCGTCGGTAAGCCGGTGGATCCGGCAGGTGTTTCGGCGGTGATCCGGCTGCAGATGCGCCGGGAGGTGGCGGTTGCGCCGGTGCCGGAGCCGGTAATCGAGGTCGGAACAGAACGGCCCGGCACGTTGGCGGTCAGTATTCGGTATGCCGACGCGGTGACTTCTACCAGTCAAGGCATTACTTTCAACGTACCGGGGTAAGACATGCAGCTTTCTTTGCAGGATTTTACCAGCCTGGTTAAGACCCAGGCGGCGGCTGTGACTGCGTCTGCGGCGCAGCTGATCGATCTCTCGGTTGGCAGCGTGCTGCGGTCCATATTGGAGGCTAACGCCAGCATCGGACTTTGGCTTCAATGGCTTATCATGCAGGTTCTGGCGACGACCCGGGCCGGGACCAGCACGGGTGCCGATCTTGACACCTGGATGGCCGATTTCGGGCTTGCGCGGCTGCCGGCCATTCCGGCGCACGGGACCGTCACGTTTAGCCGGGTTACGGCCGGCCTTGCGGCGGAGGTGCCTGTGGGGGCGCTAGTGCGGACCGGCGTGGGGCCGGGTAGCCTAGACTTCCGGGTGCGTGCCGACCCTCAACATCCGGCGTGGACGGGAGCGGGATACGCTCTGGCGGCCGCAGCTTTCGGGGCCGATATCCCTGTGGCGGCTGTCATACCTGGGCTCACGGGCAATGTCAGGCCTGGTCAAATCTCCGTCCTTGGGACGGCCATTGCGGGGGTGGATTCGATTACAAATGCCGCTCCGCTCCTTGGCGGACTTGATGCCGAGGGAGACGTGGCGCTGCGTTTGCGGTTCAGCGGGTTCATCGATAGCCGGTCTCGGGCGACGGGCCAGGCGGTCGCCTATGCGTTGGCAAGTGTGCAACAGGGGTTGAGCTACACCGTTCAGGAGCGGCTCGATCCTTCGGGTGTCTTCCGGCCGGGTTTCTTCACGGTCACGATCGATGATGGGAGCGGGGCGCCGCCGCCCTCATTGCTGACGGCGGTCTCGGCCGCGGTTGATGCGGTGAGGCCGATCGGTGGAGCGTTTGCAGTCCAGGCCCCGGTCCTGGCGCGAGCCAACGTTATTATGCATGTGACCGGACCTGCCTCGGCGATAGCGAACGCCGCGGCGGCGGTCGGATCGTTCATTGCCGGGCTGCCGATTGGGGGCTGGCTGGTCTTATCGCGGCTGACGCAGGTGGCGCACGACTCAGATGCTGCGGTGGCGAGCGTCTATGGGGTGACCATCAACGGGCTGGCCACTGATTTGCAGGTGCCGCCGTCGGGGCTCATCCGGGCTGGGACGGTTCAGGTGACAGCATGATTGGCGACGTTGCAGACATGCAAGCGCGTTTGAAACGCGTGTTGCCGGCGCGCTGGTTTGGCGATGTGACGCCGGTGCTGGATGGATTGCTGGCTGGACTCGGGACGGGCTGGGCCGGACTGTTCACCTTGCTCGAGACGGTGAAGCGGCAGTCACGGCTGCAGACGGCAACCGACGTATTTCTGGACGGAGCCGGGCAGGATTTTTTTGGAGCGCGGCTGGCCCGGCAGGCTGGCGAAACGGATGTAGCATACCGGAAGCGGCTCCTGCAGGCTTTAGGACGCAGCCGGGCGACGAGAGCTGCGGTGATCGACGCTGCGCTGGCAGCGGGCGGGTCGGTCCGGGTTTTCGAGCCGATGCAGACGCGGGACACAGGCGTTTATGGCGGGCCTGGTCTGGGTTACGGCGTGGCTGGTGGTTTTGGCTCGTTGTCGATGCCGTTCGAAAGTTTGCTTGTCGTAACTGGCGGACCGGATGTGAAAGCGGCTGTTGCAGAAGCGGTTCCAGCTGGTGGCGCGGCCTGGGTCGCGGCTGGATAATCAGCCCACCAAAAAAGCGGTTTCGCACCAAGCTATCGGAGGTTTCATGGATCGGCAGATGGTGTATCCGGGAGCGGTTCCGCTCGACACGGACCTGCTTTACATTCAGCGTAACGTGGCTGTCGCTTTGGGTGTGCTTGCGCGTTGCGTGCTTGGCACAGGCATCGTCGCGGAGGGGTTAGGGGCGGTGCCGGGAGGCGGTCTCTCGGTGCTGATTGGGCCTGGGAGTCTCACGGCTAATTCGGTCGTGGATGAGGGAGCTTTTGGCTCGCTGCCCGTCGATGCTCGTCCGCTGGTGCGGAGTGGAATCAACCTGGATGCGACGGCGCTGACGGTCAGCGCGCCTGCGAGCGGGGCGCAGGTCTGGCTCGTGCAAGCTGCGCTGAAGCAGGTAGATGGCGGGGCGCTTGCGTTGCCATACTACAACGCCGCCAATCCAGCGGTGTCGTGGAGCGGGCCGCTCAACAGCGGGCAGGCGCAGAACACGCGGCGGGCTCAGGTCGTGGCGTTAACCGTGAAGGCCGGGGTGCCTCAGCCGGACGGCTCTCAGACTGCGCCTGCACCGGATGCTGGGTGGGTGGGTTTGTATGGCGTGACTGTCCGGGCTGGGGCTGCTGCGGTCGGGCCGGGCGATATCGCTGTCCTGCCGGGCGCTCCGTTCCTGCCGTATCGGCTGCCGCAGCTTACGCCCGGGTTCAGCCGGCAGACTGTGATTGCCAGCACTGGCGGCTGGACGGTGCCGTCGGGCGTGCAGTTGGCGCGGGTTCGCCTGGTCGGCGCGGGCGGCGGCGGCGGCGGCGGCGACACGGGGTATGGCGGTGGCGGCGGGGGCGCGGGCGGATATGCGGAAGCCGTGGTGCCGCTGGTGCCCGGGCAGATCGTGCCCGTCCTGGTTGGAGCGGGCGGGGTAGGAGGAGGCCCCGCGACGACGGGCGGGCCTGGCGGTGGCACCAGTTTCGGCAGCTCGGTGAGCGCTTTGGGCGGGCAGGGCGGTGCATCGAACAATCCAGACAGCCATGGCGGGGGCGGCGGATCGGGCTCCGCCGGAGCGCTGTTGCTGGTAGGCGGCGCCGGGTCGGATGGTCCGAAGATCGGTGGCGTACCTGGGGGATGCGGCGGGGTGTCTGCGCTGGGCGGCGGGGGCCGGGGTGCGTTCCAGGGTGGGGCGCCTTCTAACGGGCAGGCTGCGGGTTCTGGGGCTGGCGGCGCCTACGGCGCGCCGTCAACGGGCGGAAATGGGGCCGGCGGGATCGTCATCATCGAATTCTAGGGGGTGCCTATGGCTACCACAACGTTGCATGTCTGGAAGCCGAGCGTGGCGCGGGTGTTAGTTTTGGACGGCTTCATACCGGTGCCGCGCGGCACTCCTGCGGCGGTGAAGACGCTGCCGGGTTGGCCAGCTAAGGACCCGGCAGATGTGCTCGACTACCAGTTCGACATTTCGCCCGCGCTGACCGGCAATGACGGGGATGCGGTAGCGACACTCGATGTAACGATCGTGCCTTCGGCGCCCGGCGATCTATCCCTGGTGTCCGCGGCGGCCGATGGTGCCCGGGCCGTACTCTGGCTTGGAGGCGGGCAGGCGGGGACGGTCTATACGGTGACGCTCGCGATTGGAACGCAGGCGGGGCGCACGCTGTCCCGTTCGGTCCTATTGCCGGTGCTGGCGTTGGCGCGGCCGCCGGCTTCACCAGGCTCGCTTCAGACCGAGAGTGGCGCATCTCTGACGCTCGAGGACGGCACGACGCTTGATCTTGGAGGGTTCTAACGATGCCGAAGATCGATCAGCTCGCGCCGGCATTGGCGGCGAGCGACGGGGATGTGCTGCCGGCGAGCCAGGGCGGGACTGTGCGAGGCCTGACCCGGGCGCAGTTGCTGGCAGGCTACCAGCCTTCGCTCGCGCTCGCGCCGGGAACGCTGCTTGGGCGAAGCAGCGCAGGGGTGGGGGACGGGGAGGCGGTGACGGTTGCGGCGCCGCTTACGTTGCGCGGGGGCGTGCTGTCAGCGCCGGCAGCGTTGACACTGGGCGCACTTGCCCAAGGAGGAGTGCCGGGCGCGGTTGACCGGGTTGCGATGGTGCAAGGCGGGCGAGATGTCGCGGTGCCATTTGGCTCGGCGATGGCTGGGCTCAGCGCGTTGCAGGGTATCGACCTATCGGCCCACGTCGTGAACGGCCGGCGGCTGGCGGAGTGGACGGCGGATGCGGCTCCCGTCGAGGCGTGGGGCGCTACCGGGGATGGTGTCACGGATGATACTGCTGCGCTGCAAGCGGCCGTGGCTGCGGGGCGACCTGTACGGTTCGGCGCCAAGACTTACGTGATCAATGGCCAGTTTACCATTGCACGCCCGGCAGTGTTGCTGGGCGTGCCGGGACAGACGGTGCTGAGGCGGCGGACGCAGACGGGCGGTGCGTGGATTAGCGTGCAGGGTGCGAGCTTTGGGGCTCAGGGCATCACTTTCGATGCAGGTGCGGTGGCGGGTGACAGCTGGGGGATGCTGGTAACGCCGGCCTGCACCAGCACGCTCTTTGACCTTTGTGTGTTCCAGGCGGCGAGCGGCGCCACGTTGGGCACTGGGCTTACGATACAGGCCAGGGATGGGCTTGCGGGGTCTGCCTCACAGCATCGGGTGCTTCGGTCGGTGTTTATGGGCAATCAGGTACACGGGCTGTGGGTGCAGGCGGCGTCGGGTGTGCTGATCGAGGGTTGCGAGGCGCACGGCAATGGCGCGTACGGCCTGTGCCTTGACTACAACGACGCCGCGTTTGCGCAGACGGCGCGGTTGGGCCGGATCTCGGCATGCCTGTCTTGGGGAAATCAGCGCGGAATTTCGGTTGGCAATTTCAACCAGACGAATCGGGAGCCGCCGGTTTGGGGCACGTCACACCCGGACGCCACTGGCGTGCTGGTGTCTGGCAACGTCTGTCATGATAATACCGCTTACGGCATTGCCGCCTCTGGTCTGAACCTGCTGGTCGTTGGGAATCAGGTGGCCGTAGGTTCGGGCGCTTCCGGTATCTTGCTCAATGCGCAAGGCAGCCGGGTGTGCGCTAATGTCGTGACGGGAAGCAACGCTCAGTTCGGGATCGATTCGGGCGGCTGTATTGCGTGCGAGGTGTCGGACAATCAGGTGCAGGGGTTTGCGGCCGGGCTCAATCCGGGAGGCAGCCAGGCGGTACGGGTAAGGGGCAATACTCTTTCGGACAATGTCTGGGGTATCACGGTCTATAACGTCGAGACCGATGGTCAGGGTCAGAATTTCGGCCTGGGGACCTCGGGCATGAGTATTGAGGGTAATCAAATCACGCTTCGAGATGCAGGGGGAGGCGGGATCTACCTGCTCGACGCGCCGCAAGGTGTGGCCGTCGTAGACAATGCGTTCTTTGGCGGAGCCGTTTGCAGCCCGTCACAGGCGTTATGGGCCCACACGGACCAGGTGCTGATCCGTGGCAACCGCTGGAATAATCAGGCGCGGGTGATTACCAACCCTAGCTTGATCGGCTCACGGCCTGTCGTGCTGGTTCCGGATATCCTTGATGAGGCTATGCTGACGTCGGCGCCGCAGCCGGTGCAAGGTATCATGGGCCAGCATCAGGCGGCCCTAGCCGGGCAGATTGCATTCATCAAAGTAACGGCGGGCGGTGGCGGGTATAGCAACGCCAACGTCAGCATCGGCGGCGCGGGCTCGGGCGCGACGGCGCAGGCGTATGTTCGCGATGGCGTAGTGATTGGGGTTACGCTCACAAGCCCGGGCAGCGGGTATGGCGCCGGTGCGACGATCAGCATTATCGGGGACGGGGCGGGTGCGGCGGCCGTCATTGCCGTTGGGCTGCCGGTTCCGGAAGGCCGGCGGTTGCGGCTGCTATGCAATGGCGCGGTGCGGTTTCAGCGCGCGGGTAGCCAGCCCTTTCTCGACAACTGGACGGGGGCGGACATCACGGTGGCAGCGGCGTCTGCGGTGGATTTCGAAGGGGCGTGGGGCGGCTGGCAAGCAGTGTCTTTTTCGTCGGCTGATTATATGGCGCCGATAGGTGACGGCGGCTTGGTCGTACGCAGCTCGGGCGGGGGCGACGTTGTGTTACGGCCTGCTGGCACGGGCCGGTTGCGGGTTGGGTCGGATGCGGAGCCTTTCGGGTATGCTTCAACTTTGGGTCATGGCAGTCCCGAGGGCGTGGTAGCAGCGAATCCAGGGTCGGATTACCGCAATCTAAACGGCGGCGTCGGTTCCACGATGTGGATTAAGCGGACCGGAACGGGAGCAACGGGCTGGTTTGCCCTCGGATAGGAAAATTTGCTGTCTTTCTCGCTTTTGTCAGGCTTGTAGGAATGCCTTCTGTTTGGAGAGCGCTATGCCCACGATCAAACAACTTCCGCTCACGACCAGTGTGAGTACGACAGATGAGCTGCCGGTAAGTCAGGGCGGCGTAACAAAGAGCGTGGCCGTTGGCGCCCTGCTAGCGAGCGTGGAGCCGGCGATCGTCGTGCCGCAGGGCAAGCTGCTAGGCCGTAACTCGACGGGGGCGGGAGGGCCAGAGGCGGTCACGGTCGGCAGCGGGCTCAGCCTCACGGCGGGTGTGCTTAGCGCAGCTGGAAGCGGCACCAATGCGGGGACCAGCGGCGGCACCGGTCCGGCCGGGCCAGCGGGACCTACGGGGCCTGCAGGTCCTGTAGGTCCGCAAGGTCCGACCGGCCTGACAGGGCCGACAGGGGCGGCTGGTGCCACGGGGGGCCTTGGCCCACAAGGGCCGCAGGGGATCCCGGGGGCGACTGGTCCGGCCGGCCCGCAAGGCGCTGCCGGACCCGCCGGCGGCGGAAGTGGCGGCGCGACAGTCGGCACCACGGCCGGCACGGTGGCCGCGGGCAATGACAGCCGGATCGTCGGCGCTCTGCAGAAGTCGGCCAATCTCTCGGATGTGGCGAGTGCAGCCGCTGCACGCGGAAATCTTGGCCTGGCCGCAGTGGCCGCGAGCGGCGCGTATGCCGACCTTGCAGGCCAGCCTCTCATCCCGACCGACACCGCGCAACTCACCAATGCCCGCGGCTACGTGACAGCTCAGGGTGCTCAGATTGCAATGACCGGGACGGTCACGGTCAGCAATCAACCCGGCGCCGCCAGCGGCACGATCGCTACGTTCCTAGACATCTACAACCCGGGCACGATCACACCGACCTCAATCGCGTATGGCAGCCGCACGGCCTACACCAACACCCAGCCTGGCCAGACGACGTATGATTTCGCGCACGCAGTCCAGGCGGTATGGCAGGTAGCGCCAGGGGTCCCGGGCGGACAGATGTTTGGCCAGTGGACAATAGCCGAGGGGCCGAGCGACCGGACCAGCAATTACGGCGTGGTTGGTTACGAGATCAATCCGGTGAACCGCGGTGACGATACGGGCTGGACACCGTACCGCGGCAACCTGCCCCGGTTTTGCGTCGCGTTGCAGTTGGTTCCGGAAAGCAATGCTTTCACCCATGGAGGTGTCGCTGCCAACATTACGGCTGCGCTGGTTATTGGGCAGAGCCCGGCGCGGGCCGGTGAAGCGTTGGTGCGCAGCCACAGCGGCATCTTGATCGAGCCTAACGGTATCAGCGGCACCGTCGGGCGTGCGATGACGATGACGGGGGACATCACCGCTGCTTCGGTTAACGCGAATACGCCATTCGGACCGTGGACCCTGTTGGGGGGGTGGCTGCATGGTATCGATTTCACCGGCGCCACGCTCTACGACAATGTCGGGTTGAAGCTCGCCAACACACAAGGCGTCGGCTGGGCCAACGGCGCGGGGGTTCAAAGCAATTCGTCCGGCGACGTCGTCGCCACACCGGCCGGCGGCGCGCTTCGCGTGGGCACCAATTCGGTCTGGCATCAGGGTAATCTCAGCTTCGGCGCGGGTCTAACCCTGACCGGCGGCGTACTGAGCAGCTCGGGCGGGGGAACTCAGGGTTCGGCAACGACCGTGCCCGTTATCGTCAACCCGGCCGCCGGCGGAACGGTCACGCTCGGGACGGCCAGCAGCGGAAACGTGGCCTACGATCTGACCCTTGCGGGAAACGTAACGATAGCGTTGAGCGGCGGCACGGCCGGGCAGCTGCAAGGGATTACCTTGTTCCTGCGTCAGGATCAGACGGCCGGCCATGCGGTGACGCTGCCCGGCAACGTGCGCTGGCCGGGCAGCACCGTGCCCACTCCGAACACGGCCGCTGGCAAGATCGATGTATTCCGATTCACGACGCCAGACGCGGGCGCGACTTGGTTTGGAGATTACTAACATGGCTAACAACCTCGCTCTGACCGGCGCCACGTTCGACAGCAATACTGCCAAGTTTGGCCAGGCCTTGGCGGGCGGAACAGGCTCGGCCTCTACCGTCACGTTCTCGGCTTCGGGCTTCACCGCCGAAGCTTGGGTCCGGGGTGGCGGTTCGGGCCCGGCGGTCGCATTCGGCAACTCTTCCGTGTTCTGGGTGGGCACGAACGGCGGCAATCTAGTGGCATATGTCGGCGCCGGGGGCACCCAGGCGGCGCTGTCGGGCGGTGCGTATGCTGGGCTGAACGGCGCCTGGCACCATGTGGCATTGACGAGCGGGCCGGCCGGGTCGGCGTTGTGGCTGGATGGCGTGCAGGTTGCAGCGAACGCTACCGCGCTCTCGGCAACCGGGGCCAACTTCGGCCCGGGCTTTGGATTGCGTAATTTCGAGGCAGGATCGAATTTCTACGGCCCCTTCACCTGGCCCGGTGCGGTGGATGAACTCTCGGTTTGGTCCGGCATCCGCTACACCGCCGCGTTTACGCCCCCCTCTGCGCCCTACTCGGGTGCGGAAAGCAACCTGCTTGCGTTGTTTCACCTGGATGGGAATGGCGTGGACAGCACTGGCGCCGCGCCAGCCCCAAGCATCGGCGCGCCGGCCATCAGCGGGCTCACGGCAGGCGGAACCACGGCCGTCAGCGGCGGCTACGCGAACGGCACACCGGCGAGCTTGACCTATATCCTGGACGGCGGTGCCGCGGTTGCTGCCTCAGCAACGATCGGAGCGGGAAGCTACAGCTTCTCCATCGCGACACCTGGTCCGGGCAATCACACCATCAGCGTGACAGGCACGGGCCCCAACACGGCCACCGGCGGACCAACGGGCTTCACTACCGCCGCCGCCACGGCATCGACAACGATCGCACCGAACAATGCGGCCTTCCTATATAGCCCGTTCAACTGGCAAGTAACGGCGAGCGCAGCCACGGCCTGGAATGCAGGAGCCTACTTCCGCACGCTCTTTAGCGGCACATCGTGCACGCTGAATTTCGATGTAAGCCAAAACGGAACTCCTATTAGCCAGATCTGGTGGCGGGTAGATAACGGGCCCTGGACCCAGACCGCGGTCGCCGGTGCAGTTCCATGCGCGACTCCGGCGGCCACCAGCAACGCGGACGTGCCATTCCATTTGCTTGAGGTCTGGTTTAAGAGCATGGACAGCACCGGCGCGTTAAATCGGTGGAATACGCCGTCCCAGACGGCGATCCGGTTCCAGGGCCTGACACTAAGCGCGGGCAGCACCGTCATGGCGCCAGGGGCCGCCCCGCTCCGCGTGCTGGTGTTTGGCGACAGCATCGTCGAGGGCATTCGCGCGGTCGGAGAGGCCGCCAGCATGACTCCTGACAATAATGACGCGCTCTTCAACTGGGTGTCCGCATTAAGGGAGCACCTTGGGGCTGAGATCGGCTTTGTGGGTTGGGGTGGGACCGGGTTTAGCACGACCTTCGCCAACACTCCGGTGTTCGGAACGTCCTACGCAAGTTTGGCCGCGGGTGTCGCGCGCAGCTTTAGCCCCAGCCCGGACCTCATCATCATCAATCACGGCACCAATGACGGCAACGCCAATATCCAGGGCGCCGCGACCGCTGTCGTGAACGCTCTGCTCGCTACAACATCGTGCCTGATCGTCTTGCTCAACCCACTGCCATCAAGCGCGCAGGGTAATGCATATCTTGCAGCCGTTCCGGCAGCGAGCGCTGTGCCTGCGCGGGTGCGCTATGTATCAAGTGCCGGATTTTTCAGCACCGCCAACGGCGCTGATAGCACCGGATACCATCCGAGTGGCCCGAACGGTTCCGCGCTTGTCGCGCCAAAAGTAGCCGCCGCTGTACGCGGTTACATGGCCGGCGGCATCATCAATCGATGGACTCATTGACGCCGGAGCCGCGTTGGTTGGGGGATGCTATGAAGGTGCGATTCCGCTGGGCTGGAGCTTTGCCCCTAGCTGGTGGGTTTGGACGACCCGTCGTCCAAACCCCTCACTCTGGCGTTTCCTGGATCCTGCCTGGACTAAAGGCGGCTTCATGAGGAGGTTCAGGGACTTCTTCGTCAGCCTAGCCCGGCTTATGCAGCGGGAGCCTTGGTGGGCGGAGTTCTGGTCGGCTCTGACCGCTATGGCCTGGGGTGCGCTGTCGAGCCTTGGCGATTCCTGGCCCAGCATGACGGTGCTGCTCCGGCTAGAAGACGAACGGTTCTGGCATTCGGCTGGAATGGGCCTGGGTATGTTGCAAATGAGCGCATTGCTGAGCGACAACCGCTGGCTGCGCTGGATCAGCGCGTTGGCGCTTTGCTGGTTTTGGGCAGTGCTGACGGTTGGCGTCTGGGCCGCGGTACCTGGCGCGCCCGCCGTCGCCGTCTACGCCGGCTGGTGCGCGATTAACGCGACGAGCATCTGCCGCTTGCCGCTTTGGGTTAGGCGGGCATGACTGAGCTCAGCAATCCTGCAAGCCCCTGGTGGGTAGTGGCTGCGGCAGGGATCCCCTCCCTGGCCAGTGCCGCGTGGGTCGCGGTCCGTTGGTGGGCGGAACGGGGCGACAGGGACGTGGACCGCACGCTCACCCGCCAGCAGGACCTGTTGCGGGAACTGGAGGCGCAACGGACCGCGTTGGGTCGGGAGCATGCCGATCTGTTTGACCGCATGCGGACAGAGCTGCTGCGGAAAGAAGCCCGGCTGATCGAGTTAGAGCGGGACCGCGAACGCGGCTGGTATTTGGCCCGCTGGTGGAATTGCCGGGCGCATGAACTGCGGCACGCTGGAATTAATGCACAAACGGTCGTGGTGGGCTTGTGCTCCCGCGAAGACCTGGAGCCGCCGGTGTTTCCGGACATGACGGTCCCGCATCTGGAGGAGCCGAAATGAGCGCGTTCGACAAGGCGTTTGCCGTTGTGGTCGGCCACGAGGGCGGCCTGAGCCTGACACCACAGGACCCCGGAAACTGGACCGGGGGTGCTTGTGGTCAAGGCACGTGCCGCGGCACGAAGTATGGCATCAGCGCCGCCAGCTACCCGGCGCTGGACATCCCGGCGCTGACCGTGGCCGATGCCTCTGTCATTTATAAGCGCGATTATTGGGATCGGGTGCGTGGCGATGACCTGCCGCCGCCGCTGGCCCTGCTGGTGTTTGACGCCGCGGTGAACGCGGGGCCGGGTGCTGCTACCCGCTGGCTACAGCGCGCGGTCGGCACCATCCCGGACGGCATGATCGGCCCGGCGACACTCGGCGCGGTGCACGCCAAGGATGGCGCAGCTGTCATGGCGGAGTTCATGGCGCAGCGGCTAATCTTCATGGCGGGCCTGCCGACGTGGCGTACTTTCGGCACTGGCTGGGCCCGGCGCCTGTGCCGCCTACCGTATGATGCTGTTGGGATGGGGATGTAACGATGGACTTATCGCAAGTGGCTATGGACGCCGCCAAAGGCGCCGCGGCCGGCAGCGTCGTGCCCGGCATAGGCACCGCGCTGGGGGCTGCAGGTGCGGTGGCGCTGGATTTAGCGCCTGAATTGGGCCGCTGGTTGTTCGGTAAGGACGCGGCGCCGGTCACGGCGGCGGTCCAGGGGGCAATCGCTGCGTCCACGGGTGCCACTGAGCCGGATGCGCAGCTCAGTGCGCTTCAAGATCCGGCGACCGCAAGTGCCTTGCGTGTTCAATTGGCCGCCATTGCGGCCCAGCAAGAGAACGCGGCGCACCAGGCCCTGCTCGCCCAACTGTCCGACGTCGCGAACGCGCGCGCCACCACGGTGCAACTGGCCCAGTCCGGCAGTCCAATGGCCTGGGGCGCCCCGGTGGTGAGTGTGGTGGTCCTGCTGACCTTCGGCGCGGTCATGTCGATGGTGCTGTTCCGCACTATTCCGCCAGGGTCGGAGACGGTTTTGAACATACTTCTCGGCACGCTGGGGGCGATGGCGACGAGCGTTGTGGGGTATTGGGTAGGATCGTCGGTGGGTAGCGCGCGTAAAGATGATCGGTTGTCCAGGCTTGAGTTCGACCGACAATCGCTCTAATTTTTATGTAATCGAAGCCGATCGTTGGTACAACTGCGATCAGAGCAAAGTCGATCCAGGGCGACGAACTCACATGTCACCCTGGATGATTTGGCCAAGCGGCCTCGCACTGACCGCAATGAGAGACACTCAACCCTTCCAAGCAATTTAAAAGTTTATGGCGCTAAGCTGTTACCTTCGGCTTCAACGGCCCCGCATCCGTCGTCATGAACGAGCCTCCGCCCGTCATCAGGCTCGGGCTTTGTGGTGGTGCCCGGCGGGCCTCGGCATGCGGCGCTAAGTTCAGGTGCGGGAAAAGCAATTCCGCCACACGGTAGCTCTCCTCCAGGTGCGGATAGCCGGACGCGATTACCGTATCGATGCCCAGCGCCTGATATTCCCGTATCCGCGCCGCCACCGTCGCCGGATCACCGACCAGCGCCGTGCCGGCCCCGCCGCGCACCAATCCCACCCCCGCCCACAGGTTCGGCGAGACCTCCAGCCGCTCGCGCGAGCCGCCATGCAGCGCGCTCATCCGCCGCTGCCCCTCGCTATCGCTCTCGGACGCCAGCTTCTTCTGCGCCACCGCGATCGTCTCATCTGAAAGATGGCTGATCAGCCGGCGCGCCGCGTCCCAAGCCTCCCCCTCCGTCTCCCGCACGATCAGGTGCAGGCGGATGCCGTAGCGCAAGGTCCGGCCGTGCGCGGCCGCCCGGGTGCGGATGTCGTTGACTTTGTCCGCCACCGCCGTCGGCGGCTCGCCCCAGGTCAGATACGTATCCGCATGCGCCGCCGCCAGCGCGTGCCCGGCCGGGGACGATCCGCCGAAATACACCGGAGGCGAGGGCGTTTGCACCGGGGGAAACAGCAAGCGACCGCCGCGGGAGGACAGGTACTGCCCCTCGAACTCCACTCGCTCACCCGCCATCATGCCGCGCCAAATCTGCATGAACTCGGCCGCCTGCGCGTAACGCTCGTCATGCCCCAGCGTGAGCCCGTCCCCTGCCAGATCAGCCGGGTTTCCCCCGCAAACCAGATTGACCATCGTCCGCCCGCCGCCCAGCCGGTCCAGCGCCGCGTATTGCCGCGCCGCCTCGCCCGGCAGGGTCAGGCCGGGCCGCAAAGCCACCAAGAACCGCAGCCGCTCCGTAAACGGCAACAGACCCGCCGCCGTCACCAGCGCATCGTCGCACGCGACGCCGGTCGGCAGCAGCACGCCGTGATAGCCGAGCTGATCCACCGCCTGCGCGATTTGCCGCAAGTACCGGTGATCCACTGGTCGGCCGCCCTCGGCCGACCCCAAATAGCGCCCATCCCCACCCGTTGGCAGGAACCAAAGCATCTCGATCGGCGCGCCCGGCGTGTGTGCGCTCATTCCAGCTCTCCCTAGGCCCTGGCCGTCCAAACGGCCTTCGATACGTCGATATTCGTCGGCAAAACTCGTAGCGCCGCGAACGCGTCGGCGGTGGCCTGCTGCTGCGCAACGATGCCCGGGCTCATCGCCTCCACGGCATAGACACCCCGCGGCGCCGCCACCCGCTGCGCCGCGATCGGCACCCCCGTCACCGCCGCCATCGTTTCCGCCAGCTCTTCCGGATGCGCCGCCGCCCACGCCGCCGCGGCGTTGATCGCGCCCAGCAAAGTCTGCACCGTGCCCGGTGCGCGCTCCGTGAACGCACGGCTTGCCAAGAAGAACTGGTTGCTCGGAACTCCCGTGACGAGCACCCGGGTCGTGGGCTCCAACTCCGCCACGGCATAGAACGGGTCCCACACGCACCAGGCGTCCAGCGCCCCGGTGCGGAACGCAGCACCCGCGTCGGGCGGCTGCAGGTTCACGTGCTGCAGATCAGCCGGCTTCATCCCCGCCGATCTCAGCACCTGCAGCATCATGTTATGCGCGCTCGACCCCTTGGTGAACGCCACCCGCTTGCCGCGCAAATCCGCCACGCCCTGCGCCGGGCTGTCCCGCGGCACCAGCAGCGCCTGGTTCCGCCCCGCGATCGGCTGCGCGCCGACATACAGCAGATCCGCTCCCGCCGCCTGCGCGAACAGCGGTGGCGTATCCCCGGTCGCCCCGAAGTCGATCGCCCCGGCATTTAACGCTTCCAGCAGCGGCGGCCCGGACGGAAACTCCACCCAGTCAACCGCTATCAGCCCGTCAAGCCGTTTCTGCTGCCGGAGCAACACCAAGGAGCCGTTCTTCTGGTAGCCGATCCGCACCCGTTCCGCCGCCCGCGCCACGACTGGTAGCGCCGCCAGACCCAGCCCCAACGCCCGCCGCGTGATCATGCCATCTCTCCCACACCCAACCGCTCCAGCAGCAGCGCCCGTAAACCGGCAAACCCGGCGCTGGCCCGGTCCCGCGGACGCCCGGCGGTGTTCGGCACATCCAGCACGATCCGCCCGCCATCCAGCACCAGTAGCCGGTCCGCCAGCGCCACCGCCTCATCCACGTCATGCGTCACCAGCAGCGTCGCCGGGCGGTGCCGCGCCCATAGCTGCAACACCAGCGCGTGCATGCGCAGCCGCGTCAGGGCGTCCAGCGCCGCAAACGGCTCATCCAGCAGCAGCAAGCCGGGCTCCCGCACCAGCGCCCGCGCCAGCGCCACCCGCTGCGCCTCGCCGCCCGACAGCGTGGACGGCCAAGCATGCACCCGGTGCGCCAGCCCTACTTCCGCCAGCGCCGCCTCGGCCTGCGCCCGCGCGTCCACCAGCCCCAGCGCCACATTCCGCCAAACATTCTGCCACGGCAGCAGCAGCGGCTGTTGAAACACGGCCGCGACCGGCTGCGGTAAAGACACCACCGCGTTCTCCGGTACCGGATCCAGCGCCGCCAGGGTGCGCAGCAGTGTCGTCTTGCCCGATCCGCTCGCCCCCAGCAGCGCCACGAACTCCCCGGGCCGGATGTCCAGGTTCAACCGGTCCAGCACCGGACGCCCCGCGCCAAACTGCCGGGTCAGGTTCCGCACCCGGGCACCGCCAAAATTATCAAAATGCGCGTCCATCACCGCGCCCCCACCGGACGCCAAGCGAGCCACCGCCGCTCCAGCCCCCCGCACCAGGCTATCGGTCCCGAGCCCCAACAGCGCATACAGCACCAGCCCGACCAGGATCACATCCGTGCGCAGGAAATCCCGCGCATCGTTAATTAGATACCCGATCCCGGCCTGCGCATTGATCTGCTCCGCCACCACCAAAGACAGCCACGCCACCGATACGCTCTGCCGCAACCCGACCAGCGCGCTCGGTAACGCGCCAGGCAGCACGACCTGCCGGATCAACCCGGCGCGGGACAGTCCGAACACCCGGCCCATCTCGGCGAGCCGAGGCTCGCCGCCGCGTATCCCAGCATACAGGTTGAGGTAAACCGGAAACGCCGATCCCAGCGCCACCAGCGCCACCTTCGGCGCCTCGCCGATGCCTAGCCAAAGGATGAACAGCGGCACCAACGCCAAAAAGGGTAGCGTGCGCAGCGCCTGCACCGGCGCGTCCACCAGCTCCTCCCCCACCCGCGACAACCCGGCCCACAACGCCAGCCCGGCGCCCGCAGCAAGCCCAATGCTCAGCCCGGCCGCCACCCGCCCCAGCGACACCGCCAAATGCCACGGCAACTCACCCGAAACCAGCAACCCCCACCCGGCCGCCAAGATTTGCACCGGCGACGCCAGCACGCGGGGAGAGACGAGCCCCGCCGAGGCTGCCCCCTGCCACACCAACACCAACACCAGCAGCGAGATATACCGTCCGCCGGGCACGACCGGGCGAAACCGGAACCGGGCGGGAGCGTGGGCACGGACCAGCGATGTGGCGGACATCAGAACCTCGGCAATCGACCCCCAAAACCTGGCCGCGCCGCGCACTCACCTCAACAGGACACTTCCGCAAAGAAACCCAGGGCGGCAGCATGCCCATTCCCATCCCGAGTACGCCGCAGCACAGCATTTCCCAAACCAGGCGATTCCGTCCGGACAAGCTGGCGACGGCCGCAATCAGTCCTCTTCCACCGCCCGCCGGTCCCGGAACGACCGCGCAGGCAACGGAAAGGCCGTCGTGCTCTTCATCGTCTCCATGCTGAACCGGCTGGTCACGTTTTTCAGCGGCACCCGCTTCACCAGCCGCTTATAGAATGCATCGAACTCCGCCATGTCGGGCACCGCGACCCGCAGCATGTAGTCCACCTCCCCAGCCATGCGGTAGGCGTCCATCACCTCCGGCATACCCTGCAAACAGGCCGCAAAGCCGGTCATCCACGCCTCTGTATGCTCGGGCGCCTCGATCGCCACGAACACGATCAGCCCCACCCCGATCGTCTGCGGGTCCAGCAGCGCGACCCGGCGCGTGATCACCCCCGCCGCCTCCAGCTTCTGCACCCGCTTCCACACCGGCGTCGGGCTCAGCCCCACCTGGTCGGCCAGCTGCGCCATCGCCAGCGTCGAATCTCCCTGCAGCAACCCCAGCAGCTTGCGATCGATCTCATCCATACCGACCTCTATAGCCACAACCCCACGAGGCATCCATGAGCCTGACCGGCGACGCGTCCGAGCCCACCTCCGTCGAAACCGTCATCGTCCCCGGCGCCCGCGACCTCGGCGGGTTCGAGGTGCGGCGCGCGCTGCCGAGCGAACAGCGGCAAATGGTCGGCCCGTTCGTGTTCTTCGACCATGTCGGCCCGGCCATCTTCCACGCCGGGCGCGGCCTGGACGTGCGG
Organism: Acetobacteraceae bacterium; assembly: GCA_965246925.1. GTDB lineage: Bacteria > Pseudomonadota > Alphaproteobacteria > Acetobacterales > Acetobacteraceae > JANPPS01. Next base: position 1,959,330 of record OZ251994.1, read on the forward strand.
CCGCATCCACATATCGGCCTCGCCACCGTCACCTACCTGTTGGACGGCTCGATCCTGCACCGGGACAGCCTCGGCACCGTCCAATCGATCGAGCCCGGCGCCGTCAACTGGATGACCGCCGGGCGCGGCATCGTGCATTCCGAGCGCACCGCCGCCGAACTCCGCACGTCGGGTCAGCGCCTCTATGGCATCCAAACCTGGGTCGCGCTGCCGCAAGCCGACGAGGAGACCGCCCCCGCCTTCACCCACGTCTCCCGCGCCGACCTCCCGGAACTGCATGCCGAGGGCAAGCACCTCCGCCTGATCGCCGGCAGCCTTTTCGGCCAGACCGCGCCCGTTCCCACCTTCAGCCCCATGTTCTACGCCGACGCTGCGCTGGACCCTGGCGCCACGCTGCCTTTAGACGACGACTACATCGAACGCGCCGCCTACATCCTGGAGGGCGCGGTGGAGATCGCCGGCATCACGCACCAAGCCGGCCGCCTTCTGGTGTTCCGCCCCGGCGACCGCGTAACCCTCAATGCCACGACCGCCACCCGCTTGGTGATCCTGGGCGGCGACGCCATGGACGGCCCCCGCCACGTCTGGTGGAACCTCGTCAGCAGCCGCCGCGACCGGATCGAGCAGGCGAAAAAAGACTGGCGCGAGAATCGCTTTGCCCGCGTAGAAGGCGATGACGAGTTCATCCCCCTTCCGTAGCGGGCCACTAGCCGGCCAGAGGCGAAAATGACTGAAGCGATCCTAACCCGGATAAGAGCCCTCCAGTCCAAGACCACCGACCGCGGCTGCACCGAGCAGGAAGCGCTCTCCGCCGCACGGAAAGTCGCCGAGCTATTGGACCGCCACGGCCTAACCGAGGCCGAGCTAACCCGGCAGGAAAACCCCTGCATTCGCCAGGACCTCCGCACCGGACGCGCCCGCCCCGGCCCATACGACGCATGCGGTCCATACGTTGCCGCTTATTTCGATGTTCGCACCTGGCTGGAGCATGACGCCGAGGGTACTCTACATCACGTCTTCTATGGCCTCCCGCCCGACGTCGAGGCCGCAATCTACCTCATGCACCTCATCGCTCACGCGTTCGAAACCGAGGCCAATCTGTTCCGCAACGGTCCTGGCTATCTGAAAGGCCGTGGCAATGGCCGCCGCATCCTACACACTTCGTTCATGCTCGGCCTCTCACGCGGCATTTGCACCAAGCTCGACACCATGCTGGCGGAGCGCAACCAGACCCGCGCCGCCAGCCAATCCCTCATTGTCGCGAAATCGCACGTGATCGAAGCCGGACTTTCCAAACTAGGCATCCGCTTCCGCACCCGCTCAGCCGCCCCCCGCCGCGTCAACAGCGAAGCCTTCACCAGGGGCGAAACAGCCGGAACTCAGTTCAACATCAAGCCCGGCCTCTCCTCCCCCTCTCCCTCCGGCAGAGGGCCGGGGTGAGGGTGGGGCCACAGGGACCAACCAAGGCCATCAAGTGCCAGGCCGGGAATAAGTGAAACCATACACAAACCAAAGTGCCTCAAGCCCCCTCCAACCGCACCCCGCGCCGAACCCGGAAATCCCCCACATCACTCACGCACCGGAACTGCACTCCAAACTGTAGCTCCGCCAGCGTAAACGACAATGCAACCTCCCCAGCCCGGCACGGCGCGTCCACCAGCACCCGCCCTTCCGGCCCCACACACACCTCGAGCCGCCCCAGCACCACATCCGAATTGGCCTCTACCTCGAACACCACCCGGTAAGCCCCCGCCTTCAACGGCGCATACGGCCCATAGAACACCATTCCACCCTCGCCCGGCGGCACCACGATCCAGCCATCCACCACCGCAAACCTCGGTAAGATCACCATCCGTTGCAGCCGCTCCGGCCACGCTCGCTCATACGCCCGCGCCAGCACCGCCTCGATCCCCGCCCGGTCCGGCGCAGCACCGTTGCGTCGGCCCTCGATCCACCAAATGAACGAATCATCCGGGTGATCCCGCGCCACAATCAGCCGCTCCGTTTGCGACCACTCCGCGTCAACCTCGTTTGGATCGAACGGCAGCATCCGCCCGGTGCGCGGGTCTCGGCAGAGCCAAATCCCCGCCTCCTTAGCAACATCGAACCCGGCCAGCAGCATCATCTCCCGGATCTCCGGCACCGTCAGCTCGATCGTATGCTCCGGATGACTCCAGGTGATCCGCTCCGTGATGGCCCGGTTCGGGCTATCGACCACCAGCGTGCCGCCGCGCCGGATGGTTCGTGCCGCCTCGATCATGAAGCCCGCGACCTCGTCCGCCCACAGATGCTCCATATTCTGGCCCGAGAACATGAGATCGCAGCTCGCATCCCCCACCGCCTCCATATTCCCCGCCGTATTGGCGATCCACGTCACGTTGGCCGGCAGCCCCTCGGGCTTAGCCGTGTAGAACTCGATCCCCCAATGCTCCCGCACCGGCCCATAGCATTGTGTGACCCACTCGAAATACCAAAGCCCGGCACACCCCGCACTCAACAACCGCTCCGCCCCGGCCGGCATTTGACGTAGCAGCGCGCCGCGCGACTGATGCAGCAGCCCGTTCACATCGACCGGCGGCGGCGGTGCCTGCACGAGGTATGGGACCAGCACCGGGATTTGCACCGGCACCATCATCGGCATGACGATCGGCATCTGCACCGGATAAGGCGAAGCCACCGGACGCGCCTGCAGCGCCGCCAGCCCCTGATCGATCCCATCCAGCCGCGCCGACAAACCGCTAAGCCCCAGAACGGACCGCAGCACCAACGCAACCGGCTTGAAAATAATGCGCCTCATGGATGGATCATTCAAAATGGGAGAGAACCAAGCGCCGGTGTCAAAGCAGGCCGACGTCGGTTGGGTCAGCCACCGACGCGGCCGCAACACTCGAGCTACCGAAACGTTGGCCCAGCTGATCGAAACCGACGATCAGCAGATCATGGTGGGCGACCTTATGATGCTGGAACTCTTGCAAGGGGCCCTCCGGGTCGTTCCCATGCTGAAGGGCCAGCTCACCCCCAAGCCGCATCCGGTGACGCCTGCGCGCAAAAAGGCTTTACAGTTTGCAGAGCCATTAACCTGATCATCGTCACATTCTGAATCGCCCATGGCCATACTCTGTTGCACGAGGTTCGCGCCTTCGATGCCATGGCCGAACATCTTGGCTTGATCAAGGCCTAATGCCTTAACCGGACAGCATAGCCCTACTTCTATCCGCACTTTTGCGTTTTAGCCCAGGCAGTCAGCCCCTCATCGGGAAGGCTGGGCGGGGGTGTGAGGATGCAGATGACGTGCGCCTCATCCACCAGTCCAACCACTACACGATTTCCCACGACGACCTCCTCCGACAGTTCACCACCCGGCACGCGCACCCGAAGCGGCCCACTATCGGAGCCTAGGGCCGTCGCGGTGATGACCCGGGGATCCGGCAACGCGCCTGCCATCGAGGGCGAGTTGCGGATACCAAAGAGCCCACCACTGTCCCGTTCCACCTTGACGACGCGGGCGGCCATGAATCGCGAGGGCAGACGGTCTGCCGCCCCTTGCCACTGCAAGAGTCCAGTCCGCAGTGGCATTGTCACGTCGGCAACTCCGTTATTGTTTTGCGCAATCGACCCTCGGTCCGTCAGTATGACGACCAAGCTACCGAGTAACATGCCTGATATCCGTGCCCTCAAAACCCGCCCCGATTCAAGCCTAGGCTCCAGCCGAGCCGGGGGATCCACGCTTCTTTAAAGGAGCGGGCCTGGGTTGCTGTAGCTTGTTACACGGTTAGCCGAAGCGCTAGTAGCATCAACGAACAACCATGTCTGACAAAGGTCACCCCGGAACCACGACTTCCATAATAGCCACCCTCAGAAACATTCACCAACACCTCTCGTCAAGCTTGGCCAAGGCGGGAGCCGTCTTTTTGGCCGACCAGAGCTGCGCCCATGTGAGCACGAGGCCAGCCCCTGGTTTTGGGTGGCACCGCATGGCATCGTCGATCATGCTCCACACCGCGACCCGGCGTTCGCTACTGACGTTGATGATGGGTTCCGCCCTTACATCGTGCACGGCCCGTCTCCGGCCGCTTCCGCCGTTGTCCATCCCGGACGCTCTTGCGCTCTCGAGACGCGCCGCGCTCGCCCATGGCGCGGCTGCGCTCGGGCCGATCCAGGATATCAGCGTGAGCTACGCCGGTCGCTTCCACACCGTGGTGGACCGCCTGCAGCCACTCCTGGTGGACGCCGGGCACCGCGGGACGGCACAGGATCGGATCATTCCAGCGCAGGGTCTGATCGCCCAGGCACAAGCCGGGCCAGACGGGACGAAACATGTTTACCGGGACACCGGCGACGTGCAGGTCTGGTTCGATGCGACCCGGGCCCAGGACCGTCCCCGGCAGGACGCGGCCGCGGTGGTCGCGGATTGCTACATGCTGTTCCTGCTCGGCCCGGCGCTGCTTGCCGGACCCTGGGCCAACCGGGCAGCGGCCATGGCCCTGGCCGAACCCGAGCGCATCACCGTCGGTGGTCAAGACCACGAGTGCGACGTGCTCCGCATCCACCTAACCCCGGGGCTCGGCCGCTCGGAGGCAGACGAACTCGCCCTCTACATCGACCGCGCCGAACACCTGATGCGCCGGCTCCGCTTCACGCTGAACGGCTTTCAGCCCACCCGCGGCGCCTTGGCCGAAACCGATTGCTGGGGCCACTTCACCCGGTCCGGGATCCGCTGGCCCACTGAGTTCGTGGAGCGCCTGCTACGTCCCTTGCCGTTGCCGGTGCATGAGTGGCGAATGACCGGGCTCGACCTCGATCGCGGCCTGGACCGCAACGCCGTCCTAGGCCCAGCCTTCACCGGGAAGGCGGCCCGCCCGGCCAGCACGATCTAACGACGGAGAACCGCCGTTTGGCCGCGCGTTCTGGCAACTGTTCCGGCGCGCCTCGTTAAATCGACGCCCGCGGCACCGTGGCGCCGCGGGCGATTGGCTTACTCCGCCGCTTCGGCCGTCTCGTCGCTCTCGGCCGCCTGCGTCAGCGCCTCGCCCAGCGCCTTCACCTTTTCGGCCGTCTTACCCTCGGTCTTGCCGGCGATCTGCACCGTCTCCTTGCCGAGCTTGGCCACCAGCTTCTTCACCTTCTCGCCGTCCAGCTTCTCGGACGATAGCAGCTTCTTCAGCGCCTCGAGGTCCTTGATGATCGTCTTGGCCACGGGGACCTCGACCTTCTCCAGCGTCGCTTCCCAGCCCTCGATGTTCTTGATCGCTGCCTTGACCGTGAATCCCTTCACGCCTTCCTTGATATGATTGATCGTCGCGTCAAACTGCGGCATCTCGTGCATCCCTATGCGCCCCCCGCATGAGCGCGGCGGAGTGGGAGCGGAGCGCGGCACCCCACGAAAGGTTCACCAACGGCCGATCAACTCTCGTGGAGCAACACCGTCAGCACATCGCCCGGCGCCACCCCCAGCGCATCATCATCCAGCACCGCAAGCCCGTCCGTCTCCGTCAAGGACGTCAGGATCCCCGCCCCGTCGACGGGATGCTTATGCGCCGCCCACCCCTGGTCCTGCACCAGCCGCACCCGCACGAACTCCCGCCGCCCCGGCTTTTTGCGATAGGCGAAAGCCGCCCGGGCCAACACCGTAGCCGGTACCGCCGGCGCCGCCCCGGCCAGCGCCGCCAGCAACGGCAGCGTCAGCATGCGGAACGTGACGAACGCCGCCGCCGGGTTGCCCGGCAGGCCCATGACCGCCGCGGTGCCGATCTCCCCCATCGCCACCGGACGCCCCGGCTTGATCGCCAGCCGCCAGAACGCGAGGCGCCCCGCCCGTTCCAGCGCGGTCCGCACGTGATCCTCCTCCCCGGCCGACACGCCGCCCGAGCTTAGGATCAGGTCATGCCCGGACGCATCCCGCAGCGCCTCCGTCACCGCGTCCAGCCGGTCCGGCAGGATGCCGCCATCGGTCACCACCGCCCCGGCCCGCGCCAGCATCGCCGCCAGCATCACCCGGTTGCTGTCATAGCGCTGCGCCGCGCCCGCGCGCGCGCCCTGCGCCAGCTCGTCCCCGGTCGAAAACAGCGCCACCCTGGCCCGGCGCCGCACCGGCAGCGCCGTGAGCCCCAGCGCGGCCGCCAGCCCCAGGTCCTGCGGCCGCAACCGCCGCCCGGCCGGCAGCGCCCGCGCGCCCCGCCGCACGTCCTCCCCGGCCGGGCGCGTGTTGGCGCCCTGCTTCAGACCCGGCGGCAGCCAGACCTGGCCGTCCCGCTCGGTCACGTCCTCCTGCATGAACACGGTGTCGGCGCCGCCGGGCAGGACCGCGCCGGTGAAGATGCGCCGCGCCTCATGGGCCCCCAGCGGCGCCGGCACCGCGCCTGCCGCGAGCCGGCCCATGACCGGCAACGGCGACCCGTCCGCCAGACGCACCGCATACCCATCCACGGCCGAGTTATCGAATGGCGGCAGGTCCACCTCCGCCTGCACATCCTCGGCCAGAACCCGCCCATCCGCCTGCCATAGCGGCACCGTCTCCACACCGGTCACCGCCGGCACGCCCTGCAGCAGCGCCAGGGCCTGGTCCAGCCGCATCAGCGCCCCGCCGAACGCGAAGCAATCGTCGCTCAGCTGCGCCATGACCCCGCCCCTGCATGCGCGACCGCGTAGGCCAGCACCGCATCCGCCACCGCTTCGATGTCATTCAAATGGACGCAGGGCAGCCCCGGCCACGTCACGTCGGACGCCACCGCCGCGATACTAGGGTCCCCCGGATGCAGCGCCGGCTTGCCATTGGCGGCGCGGTGCACCTCGATCTTCGCGTGCGCCGCCCCCTTCCAGCCCTCCACCAGCACGAGATCGACCGGCGCCAGACGCCCCAGCAGATCGTCCAGCCCAGGCTCGTCCGCGCCCCGGTGCTCGTGCATCAGCGCCCAGCGCGCGGATGACGCGACCAGGACCTCGGTCGCGCCGGCCTCCCGGTGCACCCAGCTGTCCTTCCCGGGCTGATCGACGTCGAACGCATGATGCGCGTGCTTCAGGGTGGAGACGCTGTGGCCGCGGCCGGTCAGCACCGGGATCAGCCGGGCCAGCAGGGTCGTCTTTCCCGCGCCGCTCCAGCCGGCAAAGCCTATTACGCGCATGGAATGGTCAGCATGTGTGTCATTTCCACGGGCCCGTGACCTTGGCGTGCATCATAGGATGGTAATATAGGCTACCAAGGGTAACGCGCGAATGGCCGGCCCGGGAGACAGTTCTAAATGGCCGACCACGCGCACACCGGCGAAATCGTCCGGTTCGAGCATCCAGGCGCCGGGCGCCGCCGCGCCAAATCGACGCCCAAGGGCCGCGAGGTGCAGCCACAGGCGAAGCACGAGATCGAAACCCTGCTCGACGGCCGTCCCCGGGTCCGGGACATGCTGATCGAATACCTCCACCTCATTCAGGACCGGTATCACCAGATCAGCACCGCGCACCTCGCGGCGCTGGCCGACACGATGCGGCTGGCCTTTGCCGAGGTGTATGAGACCGCGACGTTCTATGCGCATTTCGACGTGGTGCGGGACGGGGAACCGGACCTGGCGCCCGTCACCATCCGCGTCTGCGACACCGTCACCTGCGCCATGTTCGGCGCCGAGACGCTGTATGCCGAGCTGCGGGATCTGGAGACCAGCGGCAACCTGGCCGGCGCCCGCGTGGTCCGCGCGCCCTGCGTTGGCCTCTGCAACGTCGCGCCCGCGGCCGAGATCGGCCATAACTTCATCGGCCATGCCGATAGCGCCATGGTGGTCAATGCGCTCAACGCCGGGGACACCCACGCGCATGTGCACCATGACTACGTGGACTATGACGCCTACGTCGCCGGGGGCGGCTATCAGCTGCTGACCCGCATCCGTAGCGGCGCCCTCGCCGTCGAGGACGTGCTGGCCGGGCTGGAGGGCGCGGGGCTGCGCGGCCTGGGCGGCGCCGGGTTCCCGGCCGGACGCAAATGGCGCTCCGTCCGCGCCGAGCCCGGCCCCCGCCTCATGGCCGTGAACGGCGACGAGGGCGAGCCCGGCACCTTCAAGGACCGCCACTACCTCGACACCGACCCGCACCGCTTCCTCGAGGGCACGCTGATCGGCGCCCATGTTGTGGAGGCCAGCGACGTCTATATCTACCTCCGCGACGAGTACCCGGTGCAGCGCGCGATCCTCGAGGCCGAGATCGCGAAATTGCCTTTTGATGGACCTAAACTGCACATGCGCCGCGGTGCGGGCGCCTACATCTGCGGCGAAGAGAGCTCCATGCTCGAAAGCATCGAGGGCAAGCGGGGCCTGCCGCGCCACAAGCCGCCCTTCCCGTTCCAGGTCGGCCTGTTCGGCCGACCCACGCTGATCAACAACATCGAGACGCTGTTCTGGGTGCGCGATCTGCTGGAGCGGGGCGGGGAGTGGTGGACCGGCCAGGGCCGCCACGGCCGCACCGGCCTGCGCAGTTATTCCGTCTCCGGCCGCGTCAAGCGGCCCGGCGTCGTGCTGGCCCCCGCCGGCTGCACCGTGCAGGAGCTGATCGACGAGTATTGCGGCGGCATGCTGGACGGCCACAGCCTCAGCGCCTACCTGCCCGGCGGCGCCTCCGGCGGCATCCTGCCGGCCGCCATGAACGACATCCCGCTGGATTTCGGCACGCTCGAGAAATACGGCTGCTTCATCGGCTCCGCCGCCGTGGTCGTCTTTTCGGACGCCGACGACATCCAGGCCGTCGCCACCAATCTCATGCGGTTCTTCGAGGACGAGAGCTGCGGCCAGTGCACCCCTTGCCGCAACGGCACGCAGAAGGCGCGCATGCTGATGGAGCGCGCGGTCTGGGACGGACCCTTGCTGTCCGAGCTCGGCGCGGTCATGCGCGACGCCTCCATCTGCGGCCTGGGCCAGGCGGCGGCCAACCCGCTCACCTGCGTCATCAAGTACTTTCCGCACCTGCTGACGGCGCGGGACGCTGCCGAATGAAGGCCTATCCTTTCCGCCTTTCACCACAGAGCCACAGAGACGCAGAGGGCGCTGTCCCAGTCTCTGCGTCTCTCCGCCTCTGTGGCCACTTTCTTCTCTTTTCGGAAATGGCATCATGAGCAGTTCCACCACCCGTGAGGGCCCCCAGAACCTCAATACCACCACTACCGAAACTGAAGGCTTAGCCTTCGAACTCGACGGCACCAGGGTTTTCGCCCAGCCCGGCGAAAGCGTCTGGGACGTGGCGCGCCGCCTGGGCACCGAGATCCCCCACCTCTGCCACCGCCCCGAACCCGGCTACCGCCCGGACGGCAATTGCCGGGTCTGCATGGTGGAGATCGAGGGTGAGCGCGTACTGGCCCCGTCCTGCAAGCGAATGCCCGCCATCGGCATGAAGGTGCACACCCAGTCCGACCGCGCCAAGCACGCCCGCGACATGGTCATGGAGCTGCTGGTCGCCGATCAGCCCGCCCGCGCCACCTCGCACGACCCGACCAGCAGCTTCTGGAGCTGGGCCGACAAGACCGGCATCACCGGAAGCCGCTTTCCCGCCGTGGAGCGCTGGACGCACGATCCGTCCCACCCGGCGATGCGCGTGAACCTCGATGCCTGCATCCAGTGCAATCTGTGCGTCCGCGCCTGCCGCGAGGTGCAGGTGAACGACGTGATCGGCATGGCGTACCGCAACGCGGACAGCAAGATCGTGTTCGACATGGATGACCCGATGGGCTCCAGCACCTGCGTCGCCTGCGGTGAGTGCGTCCAGGCCTGCCCGACCGGGGCGCTGATGCCGTCCGCCTACCTCGACGAGCACGAGACGCGCACGAAGTGGCCGGACAAGGTGGTGGACAGCCTATGCCCGTATTGCGGCGTGGGCTGCCAGGTCGGCTACGAGGTCTTGGACGACAAGATCGTCTATGCCACGGGCAAGAACGGCCCGGCCAACCACAACCGGCTCTGTGTGAAGGGCCGCTTCGGCTTCGACTACATCCACCATCCGCACCGCCTGACCAAGCCGCTGATCCGCCTGCCCAACATGCCCAAGGACGCCCACGACCAGGTGGATCCGGCCAATCCTTGGACGCATTTTCGCGAGGCGACCTGGGACGAGGCGCTGGACGTGGCCGCCCACGGCCTCTCCCGCATCCGCCGCGACAAGGGGCCGCGCGCGCTGGCAGGCTTCGGCTCGGCCAAGGGCTCCAACGAAGAGGCGTACCTGTTCCAGAAGCTGGTCCGCACCGGGTTCGGCAGCAACAACGTGGACCACTGCACCCGGCTCTGCCACGCATCGTCCGTGGCGGCGTTGATGGAGGGACTGAACTCCGGCGCCGTCTCCGCCCCGTTCTCGGCCGCCAAGGACGCCGAGGTCATCATCGTGATCGGCGCCAACCCGACCGTGAACCACCCGGTCGCCGCCACCTTCATCAAGAATGCGGCCAAGAAGGGAGCCAAGCTGGTCATCATGGACCCGCGCCATCAATCGCTCAGCCGGCACGCCCTGCATCATCTGGCGTTCAAGCCCGGCTCCGACGTCGCGCTGCTGAACGCCATGCTCTATACCATCATCACCGAGGACCTGACCGACAAGCAGTATATCGCCGGCTATACCGAGGGCTACGAGGAGCTGCGCGACCGCATCCAGGACTTCCCGCCCGAGAAGATGGAGGCCGTGTGCGGCATTCCCGCCCAGACCATCCGCGAGGTGGCCCGGCTGTATGCGACCGCCCGCACCGCGCTGATCTTCTGGGGTATGGGCATCAGCCAGCACGTGCACGGCACCGACAACTCCCGCTGTTTGATCGCGCTGGCGCTGGTCACCGGGCAAATCGGGCGCCCCGGCACCGGGCTGCACCCGCTTCGCGGCCAGAACAACGTGCAGGGCGCGTCGGATGCCGGCCTGATCCCCATGGTCCTGCCGGACTATCAGAATGTGGAGACGGCTGGCATCCGGGAGCACTTCGAGGCGTATTGGCACAGCCCGATCGACCCGGTCCGCGGCCTCACGGTCGTGGAGATCATGCGCGCGATCCATGCCGGCGGTATCACCGGCATGTATATCGAGGGTGAGAACCCCGCCATGTCCGACCCGGACCTGAACCACGCCCGCTCCGCCCTTGCGATGCTGGACCACCTGGTCGTGCAGGACCTGTTCCTGACCGAAACCGCCTTCCACGCCGACGTGGTGCTGCCCGCCAGCGCGTTTGCGGAGAAGGTCGGCAGCTTCACCAACACCGACCGCCGGGTGCAGATCAGCCGGCAGGTCATCCCACCGCCGGGCGACGCGCGGCAGGACTGGCAGATCATCCAGTCGATGGCCCAGCGCATGGGCCTGCCGTGGAACTACACCCATCCCGGCCAGATCTTCGACGAGATGGCGCATGTCATGCCGTCGCTCGCCAACATCACCTGGGCCCGGCTCGAGCGGGATGGTGCCGTCACCTATCCCACGGACGGCGCCGATCAGCCCGGCCACGAGATCATCTTCTACGCCGGCTTCCCGACCGAGAGCGGCCGCGCCAAGATCGTCCCCGCCAAGGTCGTGGCCCCAGACGAGCTGCCGGACATCGATTACCCGATGGTGCTGAGTACCGGACGCGTGCTGGAGCACTGGCACACCGGCAGCATGACCCGGCGCAGCGGCGTGCTGGACGCGATCGAGCCCGAGGCCGTGGCGCTCATGTCCCCCAAGGACCTCTGGCGCCTCCGCTTGACGCCGGGCGACAAGATCCGCCTGGAAACCCGGCGCGGCGCCGTGGAGGTCAAGGCCCGCAGTGACCGCGACGTGCCGGAGAACATGGTGTTCCTGCCGTTCTGCTACGCCGAGGCGGCCGCCAACCTGCTCACCAACCCGGCGCTCGACCCCGTGGGTCTGATCCCCGAGTTCAAATTCTGCGCCGCCCGCGTCACCGCGCTAGCGCAGCTGGAAGCCGCGGACTAACCTCCCGACGATATAGAACGTACCCTCTCCCATTTTTGGGAGAGGGCCGGGGTGGGGGTCAAGATGACAAGCACGACCGGACGTCCAGCCAGCACCGGCCGCATGCGTATCGCGCGTCTGATCCCCGGCCTGTTCCTTTGCACCGCCGCCGCCCAAGCCGCCCCGGCGCTTACCCGCGTGACCCTGTCCCAGGGCGGCGTCGCGCAGTATGACTTCACCGCCGAAAGCACCGGCCCTATCACCCTCGACATTCCGCTGGACCAGGTCGATGACGTCCTGAAATCCCTACGCGTCGAGGGCGAACCGTTCTCGCTCCGCCTGCCGGGCCGCCAGCCGCTCGACGAAGTGTTCCGCACGCTGCCCTTCGCCCCGTCCGCCTTCGCCTCGGCCGCAGACCTCCTCCGTTCCTTGACCGGCGCACAGATCCGGCTGCCTGCCTCCGGCCTCACCGGCTCCATCCTCGCCGTCAACGCCATAGACACGGTCCGCGCCAACAACGCCGGCACCGAGGTGCGGCATCGCCTGACCATCGCCACCCCGGCCGGGATCGAGAGCGTCACCCTCGAGGACGCCGGCGCGGTCGAGTTCACGTCCGAGGTCCTGCGCAACCAGATCGCCAGCGCGCTGCAAGCCGCCGCCGCCGCCCGCGCCCAGGACCGCCGCGCCGTGCAGCTGGTCATCCCGGAAGGCCCCGCGCGGCAGGTGCATTTCGGCTACGTCACGTCCGCCCCGGTCTGGAAAGCCAGCTACCGCCTGACCTCCCCGCCGGACGGCCCCGGTTCGCAGCTTCAGGGGAGGGCGCAGCTTCAGGGCTACGCGGTGGTGGAGAATCTCAGCGGCCAGGCTTGGCATGACGTGGAGGTCGTGCTCACCTCCGGTCAGCCCGTGCTGTATCACCAGGCGCTATATACCGCGCTGTTCGCGAGGCGGCCCGATGCGCCGGTGGACGTGCCCGGCCAGCTGCAACCCCGGCTCGACCAAGGCAGCATGCCCGCCGCCCGGATGGCCATACCGATGCCATCGCCTGAGCCCGGGGCGACCCGGGCGTTGCGGGCGGCCGAGGGCTCGGCTTCGAGCATGCCGCCACCGGCGCCGCCCCCGCCCGCCGAGGCCGGGCAGAGCGTCACCCAGGTCACCTACCGGCTCACGGCCAAGGTGGACGCGGCCGCCGGCGAAACCCTGCTGCTGCCGTTGATCGACCGCGCCATTCCCGCCCAGCGCGTGGCGCTGTATCAGCCCAACACCAACCCGCAGCACCCGCTGGTCGCTTTGTTGCTGAAGAACGACGGCGAGGCCGGCCTGCCGCCGGGCCTGGTCTCGCTCTATGAACAACAGGCGGGCGGCCCCGCCTTCGTCGGCGACGCCCGCCTGCCCACGCTGCTGCCGGGCGAAGACCGCCTCGCCAGCTTTGCCGCGGACCTCGCCGCGACCGCCGAGACCACCCGCGAGGACAACACCATCGTCACCAGCGCCCGCGCCTCCCGCGGTGTGCTGGAGTTCCGGCGACAATCCGAGGCGGTCACGACCTACCGCATCACCGCCCCCGCCAGCAGCGCCCGCACCGCCCTGATCGAGCACGACGCCCGGGCGTTCTATGAGCTGACGGAGCCGTTGGACGGCGTGGTCAAGACGCCCGGCGGCTATCGCATCGAGCGCCAGGTCCCCCCGGGCACCACGGTCACCGTCCTCGTCGTGCTGTCCCGTCCGGACCAGGAGACCCTTGGCCTGACCGACGCCGAGCCCGGGGAACTCGACACTTTCATCAGCAATACCAGGCTCACCCCCAAGCTACGCGCCGGGCTGCAGAAGCTGGTGGACCTCCGCGCCGACCTCGACCGCAAGCAGGCCACCCTCGCCACGCTGCAGGAGCGCCGCACCACCATCGGCACCGACCAGGACCGCCTGCGCGCGAACCTCACCGCCGTCCCGCCGCAAAGCGAGCTGCAACGCCGTTACCTCGCGCAGATGCTGGCACAGGAGAACGAGCTTACGACCCTACAAACGCAGACCCGGACCGCCCAGGCCGCCACCGACCAGGCCGATGCGGCGCTGAAGGACGCGATCCTCGGCCTCGATGGCTGACGCGGCCCTATTCCGGCCGCGTAGTCCGCTTGCGCTAACTTCTGCAGGTTGGACGCCGCCTGCAGGTTCCTGGCCGACATCCAGGAGCCAGGTGATAGACAAATCGTAGGTGGTGAGGATGTCGGGCGAGGCCTGCCCGGCCGCAGTCGCCATGGACAGGGCATAGGCGGCGAACTCGGCGCCGTTGCGGAAGGTGGTGACGTTGCCTGCATCGTCGGTGATGGTGGGGGTGAGGCCACCGCTCAGGGTGACGTAGGTCGCTGCCTCCACCACGATGGTCTTCGCATCCGTGGTGGCGATCACCGTGCCGTTGGGCTCGGTGACGGTGAACTGGGTGCCCGGTGACGCGCCAGAGCGTTCCGCCGCCAGCCAGCCCGCGACCTCGCTGGCCGAGGCCGGGCGGCCGATCTTCAGCTGGCGGCGAGCTTATGCCTTACGGACGCGTATGAGTGGTCCCGTCTTGCGCATCATTTCGGTCCAGTGAAATCGCTCAGCTTGACGGTGAATGCCGCGCTCTTGCCGTCGTCCGAGACATGATCCGGCCGGATGCTGCCGGGCGTGCCGTGCGGGACCTCTTTGCCGTCCTTGTAACTCGGTGCCGGTTGCGGGGGAGATGGGGTGGCGAGCCAGAAAGGCGGGCCGTCGAGCGTGTCATACTCCTCGCGGGGCCGGGTCTCTGCGTGCCGGATGCTCTCGAAATCCGAACGGCTCAGCATGATCGGAAAGAAAGTCTCGCCATGCTCATGACGATAAAGGACTGAATTGACGCACCCTTGAAAACGCCGGAAGTAGCCTCGTTCATCGAACACAGCGCCGGCCGTGTCGAGTCCGAGCTTGAATTCCGAGGTCTCCGGCTGCAATCCGAGCGCTGCCCAATCTATGCTTGCGGTCGGGATCTTGGCGAAGTGCCGCTGGACCGTAATCATGGCCGCGGCGGCCGGGGCAGTCTCCTCCAGGCGCAGATAACGCTTGTAGAGCCGATCCAATATCAAATGCCTGCCGGTCTGGTCCAGCACATCGCCGGCGTAGCGGTCAATGCAACCGAAGAAGACCTGGATATCGTTAGCATGACCAAGTTGAGATATCCTCCCACCGCCACATACTGCAATGATATTTGCGTTTACTGCCTGGTCCATATCCCCTACTTCCGTTCAAAGAACCTAATATTCTCTTTGGCAATCGTGCCATTACGCTTGGTTTGAATGGCTAACCGGATCGCGGATTCTTGGTCTGCTGTGACATCCTGTCCGGTTATATCGATATATACATTTTGCGTCATCCCCGCCGGCAGGTTCAACGCCCGGTCTCTACCTTGCGCGGCGGTGGCGTTGATCAATCCCGCAGTGTTGGTAGTCAGATTATAGTTCTTGACCTCATAGCTGGCAGTTTTCAGGTCCGCCGAGGTCAGGCCGGACGCAGCCCAGCGGCTGGCGGATCGCGGGCGTGGTCCGCTGCAGCTGCGTGGCCAGCTGCGCGCCGATGTGCTCCAGATACCCGTGCTGCGTCCGCACTGCCGCGTAGTCCGCTTGCGGCAGCTTCTGCAGGTTGGACCAAGCCGGTGGGGCGCTGAAGGACGCATCCTCGATCCCGACCGCCAACACACAGCTCATTCCGGCCGTAGCGCAGTCCGCAAGCCATCCACGCCCGCCGGGTCCTCGAGCCAGGCGAGGCGGGATGCGGCGAGGCTTGCGAACCGGTGCGTCAGCGCCCGGCGCCTGGCCGACGTAAGATCATGCGCCGGGGCCGGGCGCAGCAGTTCCGCGTCCCGCCCGTGCACGACGATCAGCCCGGTTTCGGGCGGCAGCAGGTCCTGCGGGAAGTCCAGGTCGACGGCGAAGTACAGCTCGTCCGCGTACTCCCGGTACTCCGGCCATTTCTGGTCCGTGAGGAAATCCCGCGCGCCCGACTTCACCTCGATACACATGAAGCGGCCCTTGCCGCATAGCGCCAGGATGTCCGCCCGCCGCCCGTTCGGCAGCGGGACCTCGTGCACCGGCGACCATCCAAGCTGCAGGCATAGCCGCGCGGTGGCCCGGCGGATGGCGGTGGAGCGTTCCGGTATCGTCATCGCGTTCATGACGCGTTCTACACGGTCCGGCGCCTGCTTTCCAGCTCCGCCCATACCCGGTCCGCGGTGAACGGCGGGGCGGTGAACCGGTGTCCGGTCGCGTCCGCGAGCGCGTTGGCCAGCGCGGCGCCCACCGGGTTGAACGGGCTCTCGCTCATCGACTTTGCCCCTAGCGGGCCCAGCGTGTCCCAGGTATCGGCGAACAGCACCTCCGTCCGCGGCACGTCGGCCCAGTAGGGGATGTGATATTGCCGGAACGCCGGGTTCAGCACGGCGCCATCCTCCGTCAGCGCCAGGTTCTCGGAAAGCACAGCGCCCAGCGCCTGCGCCACCCCACCCTCGACCTGACCGCGCAGCTGCAGCGGGTTCAGCACCTGCCCGGCATCCGCGGCGTGCACGCTCTTCAGGATGCGAATGCGCCCGGTCTCCGGCTGCACCGCGAGGTGGAACCCGTGCACGTTGAATGCGACCGACCGGGGCGAGCCATCGGTCCGCCGGATCACCGACAGCGCCGGCAGCTCCGTGAGCGGCACCAGCCGGTTGCCCGCCAGCACACCACCCTCCACCAGTTCGCCGGGCTGGATCGCGAGGATGCGCTCCCGCAGCGCCCGGGCGGCCAGCTCCGTCGCCCGGACCGCGACCACGGTGCCGGTGCTGCCGAACGCGCCGGTGTCATGCGTGACCAGATCCGTATCGGCATGATGCAGCCGGATCCGGCCCGGCACCGTCCCCAGGATCCCGGCCGCGACCTGGCAATGCGTCGTGGTCGTGCCGTTGCCGAACTCCGCCGTGCCCACATACAGGTCGAACACGCCGTCCGTGAGCGTCAGCCTGGATTCCGCCCGGTGGCCGAATGGCGGGATGGTGTCGATCATGCTCATCGCCACGCCGCGCCCCACGAGCCAGCCCGGCTCGGCCGCGGGCCGCATTCCCAGAGCGGCCTCGACCAGATCGAGGCATTGATCGAGCCCGTAGCTGCCGAACTCCACGTCATCGGGGCCGTGGATACCCTCGAGGCTGTCGCCCGGGCGCACCATGATGCGCCGCCGGAACGCGAACGGGTCCTGACCCAGCTGCGCCGCCAGCATGTCGACCGCCTGTTCCATGGCGAAGATGGTCTGGCTCAGCCCATAGCCGCGGAAGGCGCCGCCGGGCAGGGTGTTGGTATAGGCGGCGCGGGCGCGGACCCGCTTGTATGCGGACCGGTAGATGCCGACCGACTCGCCCACCGCATGCTCCAGCACCGCCGCGGTGTGGTTGCCGTAGGCGCCGGCGTTGGCCAGGATATCCAGATGGAGCCCGGCGAGCGTGCCGTCCGCGGCGGCTTCGGCCCGGGCGGTGACGAGCATGGCGTGGCGGGTGGTGGTGGCGGTGAACTGCTCCTCCCGCGTCAGCTCGAGCTGCACGGGCCGGCCGAGGCGGAGGGTGGCCAGCGCCACGATGTCCTCCACCAGCATTTCCTGCTTGCCGCCGAAGCCGCCGCCCACGCGCTCGCACACCACGCGGATGGCGTGCGGCATGAGGCCGAACAGGTCGGCCAGCGTCTGCTTGATCAGGAACGGCACCTGCGTGCTGGTGCGTATCACGAGGCGCCCGTCCTCCATCCAGGCCCGCGCCGCATGCGTCTCCAACGCCGCGTGCTGCACGCGCTGCAGGGTGCAGGTGATTTCGGCCGCGTACGTGGCCGGCATGGGGGCGCCGATGGTGCCGGCGATGTCGGCGACCAGGTTGCGCGCCGCATCCGGGATCCGGCTGTGCGGCTTGTCATGCAGCATTGGGGCGCCGGGCTGCAGCGCCGCCGTAGGGTCGAACACCGCCGGCAGTGTTTCATACTCGACCACCAGCGCCCGGCAGCCCGCCTCCGCCGCCGCGACGCTGTGCGCCACCACTGCCGCCACGCGCTGGCCGATGAAGCGCAGGGTGTCGTCGAGCACTTGCGTGTCGTCCGGGTCGGCGCGGAAATCCTCGTGCCGCGCGGTGGAGAACAGCCGGGCAGGGGAGTCCGCGTGCGTGAACACCGCCACCACCCCGGGAAAGGCCAGCGCGGCCCCGGCCTCGATCCGCACGATCCGCGCATGCGCGTGCGGCGACCGCAGCAGCCGCATGTGCAGCAGGCCCGGGAGGGGTTGATCCAGCGTGTAGCGCGCCGCCCCGCTCAGGACCTTCGCCGCATCCGGCGCCTTCGCCCCTTCATACGCCACGCCCCTTATGGCGTCCTCGATCGCCCGGTAGCCGGTGCACCGGCACAGATTGCCCTTCATCTCCCGCGGCAAATCCTCCCCCGGCACGACGCTCGCGGTCAGGATCATGCCTGCGGTGCAGAACCCACACTGAAACCCCTGTGCGGCGAGGAACTGGCGTTGCAACGGGTGCAACGCTTCCCCCTCTCCCTCCGGAAGAGGGCCGGGGTGAGGGAAACCACAGGACTCGTCTTCAACTATGCCTCGGTCAGCCGGCGCGAGGTCGTTAGAGGGTCCTCCGCTCGTCTCCCTCACCCCGGCCCTCTCCCGGAGGGGGAAGGGGAAGGGGCCAAAGCCCTCGATGGTCGTGACCGCACGGCCCTCCGCCCGCCAAGCCGGCAACAGGCAGCTGTGGATGGCGCGGCCGTCCAATAGCACCGTGCACGCGCCACAATCGCCGGCGTCACAGCCCTTTTTCACTCCAAACCAGCCCAAATCCCGCAGCTGCGTCCGCAGGCACTGGCCGGGGGCTGGCGTGCAGTCCTGCTCCACGCCGTTCACGTTCAGCCGCATAGCTCACTCCAGATCTCGGCCGCCAGGCGCCGGGTCATGTGGCGGCGCCAGGCCGGGGTGCCGTGCACGTCGTCATACCAGACCAGCCGCTCCAGCCCGGCCAGCACCTCATCCAGGCCGGGGGGCGCCGGCCACGAGAAGTGCACCGGCGCCGCCACGCTGGCCGTCACCGTCAGGCTGAAGCCGGCGCCGCCGAGCCCGATCAGCAGTGCCGCCGACCGCCCATGCTCGAACAACGATACCTGCCGCATCGCGCATGGCCGGGTCAGTGCTGCGATTGGCAGGTCGATCGCCCGCAGCAACTCACCGGGCAGCAACGCCGTCTGCCGTTGCCCTTGCGCGAAGCCTGCCATCGGAACGCGCCGCTCCGTCCCGTCCGGGCACCAGATCAGCGCCACGCCGTCCAGCGCCACCGTCAGCGCCAGCATGGGCGCGGCCGCCAGCGCGAGGCAGACATTGCCGCCGACGGTCGCCATCTCCCACACCTTGAACGACCCCAGCAGCGCCCGGCTGCACCCCGCGAACAACGGGGCCGCGGCCCAGTCCGGACGGAACCGCTCCAGCTCCGCGATCGTGCACGTGGCCGCGATCCGGAGGCCGGCCGGGCCGGGCTCCAGCGCCGGCCAGCCCAGCCCGGCCAGGTCCACCAGCCGGCGCAACCCCGGCTGCGGCTCGGAAAACAGCCAGGTGCCGCCTGCTAGGAACGCCGCCCCGTCCATGCCGGGCAGCGCCTCACGGGTCCGCGGACGGTCGACCGCCTCGATCTCGTGCAAATCCATTCAGCGGCCCACGGTGCACTCGATCTGCCCATGCGGCTCGTCGGTGGCGATGAACACCTGATTGTCCGCGCTCATGCCGAACCGGTCTAGGTTCATGGGGATATAGTGCTTGTTGGGGCACGCCATGCGGATGGTGCCCAGCTCCGGCACCGCCGCCAGCGCCGCCTCCCCCATGCGGAACAGGCTATCCTGCACCCCCTTGGAGTAGGTGGTGGCGAACACCTCCAGCATGGTGCCGAGCACCCGCGCGTTGGCGGCCTCGTACTCCGCGGGCGGCTTGAGCCATGTCCAGCTCGCATCCATCGCCGTGGCGGCGATGCGGTCGCTGGTGGGCGGGAGGGTCGTGTAGTCGTCGAACACGTAATCTTCCCAGCCGGATTGCGTGGATTTCATGAAGGTGAACGCCTCGATCCCCGAGGTGACGTCCACGCCATTCCGGGTCGCACTCACCTGCGCCGTGGGCTTGCCGTTACCGTCCAGCACGAACGCGTGCTCATGCGTCCGGGTCCAGCGCGTCTCATGCAGCGTCACGTGCGCCGCGCTCACCTGCGTGTAGCGGTCGAGGAAACGCTGCGCCAGCGCCTGCCCGAACGCCTCGTTCCCGGCCTGCATGTTCTCGCGTGCCACGATGTAGGCGATGTTTTTGATGGTATCCGTCGCCACCACCTGCCGGTTGTCGCCCGCGGTGTAGGCGGCGGAGAAATCGCCATCCAGCATGACCTTGGCCGTCACCTCCCGCACCTCGTTGCGGGCGCCGTCCCGGTGCACCCGCATCACGCGGACGCGTCCCTTGCCGTAGCGGTTCTGGATCAGAGGCATGCTGTCCCTCACATCTGGGCTTGTGCAAAATACGCAAGTGTTGTGCCGTGCGGTATGCCCGCGATCTGGATCAAGCAACCCCTCGCCATCCTCGCCGACGCACCCGGCGGCATCGTGACCGACCACGGCATCGTGACCGAGCTCATTTCCGCCGGGGGCGCACCCTCCGTCCAGGCCGATGTGTTCGACGCGAGCCGCCACGTCGTGATCCCCGGCCTCATCAACACGCACCATCACTTCTACCAGACCCTTACCCGCTGCCTTCCCGCCGCGCTCGGCCGGACCTTGTTCGGCTGGCTGCGGGCGCTTTATCCCGTCTGGGCCGGGCTCACGCCCGACGCGCTCGAGGCCGCGGTCACCGTGGCGATGGCCGAGCTGCTGCTGTCGGGCTGCACCACCACCACCGACCACCACTACGTCTTCCCCGCCGGGCTGGAGCACGCGATCGAGATCGAGGCCCAGGTCGCCCGGCGCCTCGGCATCCGCGCCGTGTTCACCCGGGGCTCCATGAACCTCTCGGTCCGCGACGGCGGCCTGCCGCCCGATAGCGTGGTGCAGGACATGGACACGATCCTGGCCGATAGCGCCCGGCTGATCGACGCCCTGCATGACCCGGCGCCGCACGCCATGCTGCAGATCGCCCTGGCCCCGTGCTCGCCGTTCTCGGTCACGCAGCAGCTGATGCGGGAGACCGCCGACCTTGCGCAGAAGCGCGACGTGCGGTTGCACACCCACCTGGCCGAAACCGCCGACGAGGCCGATTTCTGCCAGGCGACCTTCGGCTGCTCGCCGCTCGATTACCTCGAGCGATGCGGCTGGCTTCGCCCCGGCACCTGGCTCGCGCATGGCATCCATTTCAGCGCCGGCGACATCGCCCGGCTCGGCCGCGCCAAGGTCGGCGTGACGCATTGCGCGTGCAGCAATCAGCTGCTGGCCTCCGGCACCTGCCCGGTCTGTGCGCTGGAGGCAGCGGGCGTCCCGGTCGGGCTCGGTGTGGACGGGTCCGCATCCAATGACGGCTCCAACCTCATGCAGGAGGTCCGCGCGGCGTTCTTGCTGCAGCGCGGGGTGAACGGCATCGGCGCCGTCAGCCACCTGGACGCGCTGCGCTGGGCGACCGAGGGCAGCGCCGCCTGCATCGGGCGGCCGGAGCTGGGGCGGATCGCGGTGGGGCAGGCGGCCGACCTGGCGCTGTTCACGCTAAACGAACTGCGCTTTTCCGGTGCCGGCGACCCGCTGGCCGCGCTGGTGATCTGCGGCGCGAACCGGGCCGACCGGGTGATGGTGGGCGGGCGCTGGGTGGTGGTGGACGGCGCCATCCCCGGCCTCGACCTCGCCGGGGTCATGCACCGGCACACGGAGGCCGCACGCCGCCTACAGAGTTGACGACCGGCGCATTTCGGCTAACTCCGGCGCATGCAAACGAATTTCTGGCTGATCCGTCATGCTTTGGTGGCCGAGGCGGACCGTGCGATGCTCTACGGCATCCGGGACGTGGCGCTGTGCGAGGACACGCTGGTGGCGCAGGCGGAGCAATACCGCATGCTGGCCGCCCAATTGCCGCAGCCGGCGGTCTGGGCCTGCACCCCGCTATCCCGCACGCGCCGCACCGCCGAGACCATCTTCGCCGCCGGCTACCCGGCGCAGGACATGCTGGTTGAACCCGGGATGATCGAGCAGAACCTCGGCACCTATCAGGGCCTGCGCCACGCCGAGCTCCCCGCGCTGCTGGGCGCCCCCGCCCACCCGTTCTGGCCGCTGGCCGCCGATGAGCGCCCGCCCTCCGGGGAGAGCGTGAACGAGATGCTGACCCGGGTCGGGGAGACGATGGAGCGGCTCGCCGCCGTTCACGCCGGGCAGGATGTGGTGATCGTGACCCATGGCGGGGCCATCCGGGCCGCGGTGGCACACGCGTTGGCGGTGGACGGCTACCGCGCGCTGCAATTCTCGGTCCACAACGTGTCCCTGACCCGGCTGGAACGGTTGGACGACACCTGGCGCGTCGTCAGCGTGAACGAGCTGGTGGGCTTCTAATCTGTCGTTTCAGCTTTCCTTGGTAACGCCTTAATGAATCTGCTAAACGGTTCGCGTCGTTAGGGAGAAACGGGCGATGCGAGGACTTAAACTAGCTCTGGCGATCGTGCTGTCGGCGCCATCGTTTGCCTGCGCGCAGCCGCCCGCGTTGCCGTCCGAACCACAGCAGCTGGTGGATCGCGCCACGCTGGCCGCGCAGGACATGCTGAACGACCTCAATGGCCGGGACGCGCAGTCCGTGCTGCGCCAGGCGCGCGCGGTCATGATCTGCCCGCAGCTGTTCCGCGCCGGATTTTTGGTCGGCGGGCAGGGCGGCAGCTGCGTGCTGGTCGCGCGGGCTGGCGGCGGGTCGTGGACGGCCCCTGCTTTCTACTCGCTGGGTGGCGCCAGCTTCGGGTTTCAGGCCGGCCTGCAGGATGCCGAGGTCATGCTGATCATCATGAACGACAAGGGCCTGACCGCAACGCTCGACAGCCAGTTCAAGCTCGGTGCCGATGCCACCGCCACGTTTGCCGAATGGGGAGCTGGAGTCGAGGGTGCCACCACCGCGGCGCTCCGGGCGGATATCGTGGGCTTTACCCGCGCCCGTGGCCTATTCGCCGGCATCTCGCTCGGCGGCAGCTTGATGAGCAATAAATCTGAGTGGAATCAAGCCTACTACGGACGCCCCGTCAGCCCGCAGCAGATCGTCATCGGCGTTGAGGTTTCCAACCCGGGGGCCGATCCCCTACGGGAAGTCTTGACGCGGCAGGGCGCGGTCACCCACTAAGCCATCTTCTTTACGCCTCGTTAACGAAACTCACTCAAGATTTATCCGCTTCTTGTAGCTGACCGTGCGCATCGATGTTACGTTTGCGCGAATGATCATGGAAAAATACCCGCGCTCAAATACGAGGCAGTCAGTCCTCAAGATGGCGAAACTCATTTTTCGTGAGACCATCATCGATTGCCTGGTGACGGATCAATCCCCCTCTGGCGCCCGCATCCGGCTTGCCACCACCATGCCCCTACCAGACCAGCTCACCATTCAGTTCCCCGGTGGCTCCGCGTTCGACGCCGCCCGCCGCTGGTCGCGTGGCGCCGAGGTCGGCCTGGAATTCATCGGCAATGCCAAATGGGGCGAAGAAGCTCGCGGGGACGCCTTGCGTATCTATGAGGCCATGCGGGACCAGCAGTACGCGCCCTTGCGTTACCTTCGCGATAAGAACCATTTCGACGACCCCGGCCTCCGCGCCATGGCCACCGAGGCCGAGGAAGTCATCAACCGCCTCGAACTCGAACTCCGCGCCCGCGCCCAACGCCTGGGCTGACCCTCCGAAACGCCGTCAGCCCACGGAACGGCTCACGCCAGCAGGCTCAGCCGGTTGCTCAACCCAAGCCGCACCGTGATTGGGCGATGGTCGGACTGGCTGCGGGGCAAGGCCGCCGCCTCCATGCAGGACAGCCCGCGCACGAGGCACCGGTCGATCCGCAGCGGCACGATATCAAGCGACCGGTGCGTCGGCTCCCGCGGACCCACGTCGTGAAAACCACGCAGTAGCGCCGGGCCTACCAAATTGTAATCCCCAAGCACCGCCGCCCGCGGCGGTAAGAACCCTGCGATGCAACGCAGCTGGCGCCGGTTCAGCATCTGCCCGTGCGACAGGTGCACATTGGCCACCGTGAATGCGCCCAGATCGATCAATTGCGCCACCCGCTCGAACATCGCACCACGGGGTAAAGAGAGCACCGTGGGCGAGGGCAGGACCGCCGGGCTCCACATCGCCAAGCCATGGATCCGCCCCGGCAGAGGCACCCGGGCATACGATCCGCCGAGCCGAAGCGGCAAATCATCGATCCGCTGCGTCGCCTCTTGCATCAGCATGAGATCCGGACGTTCTTGCCGGATCAACGCCACGACGTCGTCCAGGGAGGCGCCCGTCAGCCGCAACAGGTTCCAGCTCACGACCTTGAGCGTGCTGCCACGCGCCCGGCTGTCCTGGATCGGATGCGCGTGCGGCGCCCGGATACGCCCGCGATGTAGCATTTAGCTCCGTGCCCTGCGCAACCGCCACGCACGCAACAGCAAGGTTAGCGCCACCCAAAGCGCCGCCGCCGCGATCGGAAAGGTCAGGACCCGCGGCCATAGCACCGCGACCACCGACAATGCGAGCAAGATCCCACCGCCCGCCGCCATGATCTTGCTCTCCGCCGGTCCCAGCGCACGCCGGTTGGTGATCGCCGCACCGACCGCGCTGCCAAGCCCGACCGCGCCCGCCGCCAGCCGTCCCGGACTGCCCCGCCGCGCCGGACGATCATCCACGGCCTGCACGCGCCCTAGATCGAGCACGATCTCGGTCGCGTTCTCCAAATCCTGCTCGAACATCGTCTGCATCTGCCCGGCAAAGCCGTCATCTTCGACGGCCACGTCCAGCTCCCAATTACCCATCCAGCTGGCAATATTCAGGTTACTCGAGCCAATGCGGGCCCAGCGTCCATCCGCCACCGCCGTCTTGGCATGTAGCATCGGCCCATTCCACTCGTACACCCGGCACCCCGCCTCCAACAATGGGCGGTAGCCTGCACGGGACAGCGCCTTCGCCACGGGAATGTCGGACGCGCCCGGCACCAGCAGCCGCACGTCCACCCCGTCCCGCGCCGCGTCGCACAGGGTTTGCACATAGGCCGTCGTGCCAACGAAATAGGCGTCCGTCAGCCATAACGTATGCCGGGCAATACCCGCGATCAGCTGATCGAACCGGTAGAGCCCCATGGTGCTAGGCCGGCTCCCGATGACCCGGAGCGAAATCGTGCCGGCACTAGGCACATCATCCTCGGCCGGCACGGACCCCGGTGCAGCACCCGCCGGCATGTTGGCCCGTGCTTGCGCCCAACTCTGTGCGAATGCCGCCCGCATGTCAGCGACCGCCGGGCCCCGCACCTCGATTCCGGTGTCACGCCAGGCCGGAACGCCAGGCCCACCCATCCACACATCGCCCACACACAGCCCGGCCACAAACCCCACATCGTCACAGCGCAGAGACTTCCGGTGGTTCCGCGTCAACCAGCCGAGAGGCAGATCGACGCGCGGGCGGTTGAAACAGCGTACCTCCACCCCGGCCTGCCGCAGGCGGCGCCAGAAGGCCCGGGGCGTACCGAAGCAGCCAAGCCAATCATACAGCACCCGGACCGGCACACCCTCCTGCGCCTTCCGGCAGAGCATGTCGGCGAAGCGGCGCCCTGTCTCGTCATCGCGGATAATGTAATTCTCAAAATCGATCGACACCTGCGCCCGCTCGATCGCGCTCAGCCATGCCGGGTAGTTCTCCTGCCCGTCACGCAGGAGCCGCACCGAGTTTCCGGCAACCGGCGCGGTACCCGCAATCCTCGAGAATAACTGCTCGGCCGCGATCCGCGCCAACGGACGGGGGGTGGCCACCACGGGCCGGTCCCCTACGGCATGCTCCCGGGCCGCCGCACGGGATCTGCGGCCGGCACCCAAGGCATGCAGTGCCTTTCCGAGCCGGGTATAGTGGCGGACCGTCATCCAGGCTGGGGCGGCACGCGCTCGCCTGCCGCCCCGTCCGGACTTACTTGGCGGGGCCGGAACCCGAAACGTTGCCCTGCGGCAACGGTGCCGGATAGGCCATGTTGCCCGTGTCCGTCGGGCCCCGCTGACCGGCAGTACTCGTGTTACCCAGATTGCCCTGCTGCTGCGGGGCCGGGTAGGCCATGTTGCCCGTGTCGGTCGGTCGGTTTGCGCCAGTCGTTGTCGTCGTATTCAGGTTGCCCTGCGGAACTGGGGCCGGATACGCCATGCTGCCGGTATCGGCACCAGGGGTCTGCGTCTGCGCGGCAGCCGGCAAAGCCAAGCCGAGACTTAGCAGGGCGGCGAACGCCAAGATGGAACGGGACATAGAAGATTCCTTTCGTGAACGGGTCAGCCTACATAGCTTCACCCATGAACCACCCACCGTCAAAGCCCTAACGCGACAGAAGTTGCACGGTAAAGTGAACAAACTGCCCGTCGGACGATCGTCTGGGGTGACGCGTCAGACGCTCAGGCCTAACTTCGGCGCCACAGGCACAGGAGATACACATGCCAGATACGCATCCAGACCCGCTGGAGTTCCGGCATGAGCAGGCCTTTCCCGTCCTAGCCGCCGCCGACGTGGACCGCCTCCGCCGGTTCGGCACCGTGCAGCAATGGCAGGAGGGGGACATGCTGTTCGAAGCCGGCAAGCCCGGCCCCGGCATGTACGTCCTGCTCGCCGGCAGCGTCACGATCACCCGGCGGGACGGTTTAGGCCATGACGCAGTCGTGGCGCAGCATGTCCCAGGCGAGTTCATGGCCGAAATCGGCCAGCTCAGCGGACGCCACGCCTTGGTGGACGGCCGCGCCGGTGCCGGAGCCGAGACGCTGCTGATTCCGCCCGCCGGCCTCCGCGCCCTCCTGACGGCCGAGGCCATGCTGGGCGAGCGCATCATGCGCGCCTTGATTCTCCGCCGCGTCAGCCTGATCGATAGCGGAGCGGGCGGGCCCGTGCTGATCGGCCCGCCGGGCACGCCTGGCATGGTCCGGCTCGAGGGGTTTCTTACCCGCAACGGCCACCCCTTCACCGTGCTGGACCCCGCCACCGACCCCGACGCGCATGCCCTGGCCGAGCACGAGCACGCCGCCGCACGCGAACTACCGCTGGTGGTGACGCCAGACGGCACCGTGCTGCGCAATCCGGAGGAGGCCGAGCTCGCCCGGCGCCTGGGCCTTATGATCGAGATCGATCCGGACCGCGTGTATGACGTGGCCGTCGTCGGCGCGGGCCCCGCCGGCCTCGCCACCGCCGTCTATGCCGCGTCCGAGGGTTTGCAGGTGTTGGTGCTGGACCAGCGGGCACCGGGCGGCCAGGCGGGGGCGAGTGCGCGGATCGAGAACTATCTCGGCTTTCCCACCGGCATCTCCGGCCAAGCGCTGGCCGGGCGCGCTTACATCCAGGCGCAAAAATTCGGCGCCGATTTGGCCATTCCGTCGGAGGTCGCCAAGCTCGACTGCCAAAGCCACCCTCTACGCCTTCATCTTACGGATGGTCGCTCCGCGCAGGCGCGCACGCTGGTGATCGCCAGCGGTGCCCGCTACCGCCATCCGGACATTCCTGACCTGGACCAATATGACGGCCGCGGCGTCCACTATTGGGCGTCCACCATCGAGGCAAAACTGTGCGCCAATGAGGAGGTCGTGCTGGTCGGCGGCGGTAACTCGGCCGGGCAGGCGGCGGTGTTCCTGAGCGGCCACGCCGGACGCGTCCACATGCTGATCCGCGGCGAGGGCCTGCAGGCCAGTATGAGCAGCTACTTGATAGAACGGATCGAAGCTCAGCCCAACATTACCGTGCACGCACTTTGCGAGGTGACGGCGCTAGAAGGCGACGATTCCGGCCTCACTGCGGTGCAGTGGCGGGACAAGGCCGGGGCGGAGACCCACCTGTCCACCAAGCGCCTGTTTTTATTCGTAGGGGCCGACCCCAACACCGGCTGGCTCCAGGGTTGCGTCACGCTGGACCATCATGGCTTCGTCAAAACCGGTGAGGACGGGGCAAAGCCGCTCGAGACCAGTATCCCCCACGTCTTCGCCATCGGCGACGCCCGGTCCAGCAGCACCAAGCGCGTGGCCGCCGCGGTAGGGGAGGGGGCCGCCGCCGTCGCCCAATTACACGCCTGCCTGGCCCAGCTTACCTGACTCGCTCCGCTGCCGTATCGCGGGCCCCATTTCGCTGGACGAGAGCGGGCTAGAAGCCGGTGCTACGCAAGATCGGGCTAGAAGCCCGTGCTACAGAAGATTGGGATCCAAAATGATCGCGTGATCAGAGACCATTGCTAATCACGATTTGCGCCGGGGGCGAGTCTGGGGTGTTGTGAGCGCATGAACGCTGCACCTGTCCGAGCCTCCATTCGCCAAGGCACCCACGCCACCCACACCTCCGGGCTCGCCCCGGGCTACATACAGGGTAATGTCGCCATCATGCCCGGCGGCCACGCCCCCATGTTCGCCGAGTTCTGCCGGCTGAACGCAAAGGCCTGTCCGGTCCTCGCGCAATCCAAGCCGGGCGACCCGCATCTCCCGGCGCTTGGCAGCATCGATATCCGCACCGACCTGCCGCGCTACCGCCTGTATCGCGGCGGTCAGGTGGCCGGGACGGTGACCGACATCACGGAGCTGTGGCAGCCCGACTTCGTCACCTTCGTCATCGGCTGCTCCTTCACGTTCGAGCGTGCGCTGATCTCCGCCGGCATTCAGCTGCGTCACGTGCAGCAGGGGCGGAACGTGGCGATGTACCGGAGCGGCATCGAAACCATGGCCGTCGGCCCGTTCGGCGGGCCCATGGTGGTGTCCATGCGGCCCATCGCCGCCCCGGACGTGGCCCGCGCCGCCGACATCACCGGGCGCTTCCCGGACCAGCACGGCCGCCCCGTGCACATCGGCGACCCGGCCGCGATCGGCATCCCGGACCTGGCCCGGCCCGATTACGGCGACGCCGTCGAGGTCCTGCCCGGCGAGACTCCGGTGTTCTGGGCCTGTGGCGTCACCAGCCAGGCCGCGCTCGAGCGGGCGCGCCTGCCGTTTTTCATCGCCCACGCGCCGGGCTGCATGCTGATCACCGACCTCCTGCACGAGCACGCATGACATGTGGCAGTTCTGGATCGACCGCGGCGGCACCTTCACCGACATCGTCGCCCGCACGCCGGACGGCACGCTGCGCACCCATAAGCTGCTGAGCGAGAATCCCGGCCGCTACAAGGACGCCGCGATCGCAGGGATCAAGGCCATGCTGGGGATCGAGGGCGCGATCCCCCCCGGCCTCGTGCAGCACGTGAAGATGGGTACGACCGTCGCCACCAACGCCCTGCTGGAGCGCAAGGGCGAACGCACCCTGCTGATGATGAACCAGGGTTTTGGCGACCTGCTGCGCATCGGCAACCAGGCCCGCCCCCGCCTGTTCGACCTCGACGTCCAGCTTCCCACCCTGCTGTATGAGCGGGTGATCCAGCAGCGGGGCCGGGTCGGCGTCCGGGGTGACGTGGTGGAGCCGCTCGACGAAGACGCCGCCCAGGCCGCGCTGCACGCCGCCCATCAGGACGGCATCCGCGCCTGCGCCGTGGCGCTGATCCACGCCTGGCGCTACCCGGACATGGAGCGGCGGCTGGGCGAGCTGGCGCGGGACGCCGGGTTCACCCAGGTCTCGCTCAGCCACGAGGTCAGCCCGCTGCTGCGCCTGGTGCCGCGCGGGGATACGACGGTGGTGGACGCGTATCTGTCGCCGATCCTCCGCCGCTACGTCGACCAGGTCGCATCCGAACTGGGCGGCACCCGCCTCTATTTCATGCAGTCCAACGGCGGCCTGGCGCAGGCGGACCGGTTTCAGGGCAAGGACGCCATCCTGTCCGGCCCGGCCGGCGGCATCGTCGGCGCCGCCCGCACCGCCGGGATGGCCGGGATTTCCGCCATCATCGGCTTCGACATGGGCGGGACCAGCACGGATGTCGCGCTGTATGACAACGCGTTCGAGCGTGCGTTCGAGACCGAGGTCGCGGGCGTGCGGATGCGGGCGCCGATGATGGCCATCAACACCGTGGCGGCCGGCGGCGGCAGCATCCTGCATTATGACGGCGCCCGCGTGCGGGTGGGACCGGACAGCGCCGGCGCCTCGCCGGGTCCGGCCTGCTACCGCAACGGCGGGCCGCTCACGGTGACGGACGCCAACGTCATGCTGGGCAAGATCCAGCCCGCGCATTTCCCGGCGATCTTCGGTCCCGCCGGGGATCAGACGCTGGACGCTGCCACGGTGCGGGAGCAGTTCGCCGCCCTCGGCACCCCTATGGGCCAGACCGCCGATGCGGTGGCCGAGGGGTTCGTCCGCGTCGCCGTCGCCAGCATGGCCCGCGCCATCAAGCAGGTCAGCGTGCAGAAGGGGCATGACCCCAGCGCCTTCGCCCTCGCCTGCTTCGGCGGCGCTGGCGGTCAGCACGCCTGTCTGGTGGCGGACGAGCTGGGCATGAGCACGGTGTTCATCCACCCCTACGCCGGCGTGCTCAGCGCCTACGGCATGGGCCTGGCGGACCAAACCGTGCTGCGGGAACAGGCCGTCGAGCTGCCCTGGGACGGCGCCCTCGCCGCCTTGCAGGAGACTGCGGACCGGCTGGAGCAAGCCGCCCGCGACGAGTTGCGGGTGCAGGGTGCCGAGGACGCGGTGACCGAGCGGCGCGTGCACCTCCGCTACGCCGGCACCGAGGCCGCGCTCCCCGTCCCTCTGGGCGCCGAAGCCGCCGCCGCGTTCGAGGCCGCGCACAAGGCCCGCTTCGGCTTCAGCACGCCGGGCCGCGAGCTGGTGGCCGAGCTCGTCGCCGTCGAGGCCACCGCGCCCGGCGAGCCGATCCAGGAGCCCGCGCTGGCTACCCGGACCGAGGGCGCGCCCGCCAGCATCGACCGCGTCCCGGTCTGGACCGCCGGCGCCAGCCACGACACGCCGATCTATGACCGCACCACCCTCCTGGCCGGCGACCACCTGCCGGGCCCGGCGCTGATCCGCGAGGCCAACGCCACCACGATGGTCGAACCCGGCTGGACCGCCGAGATCACCGCCCAGGACCACATGCTGCTCCGCCGCACCACGCCGGTGACCGAGCGTGTGGCCCCCGGCACCGCCACCGCGGACCCGGTCTTGCTGGAGTTGTTCAACAACCTGTTCATGGCCGTGGCCGAACAGACCGGCGCCGTGCTGCAGAATACGTCGCAGAGCGTGAACATCAAGGAGCGCCTGGATTTCAGCTGCGCCCTGTTCGACGCCGAGGGCAACCTGATCGCCAACGCGCCGCACGTGCCGGTGCACCTGGGCGCCATGGGCGAGAGCGTGAGGACCGTGCTCCGCCGCCGCGCCAACAGCCTCCGCCCCGGCGACGTCGTGGCGCTGAACAACCCGTTCAACGGCGGCACGCATCTGCCCGACGTCACCGTCATCACGCCGGTGTTCGGTGAGGACGGCATCCGCTTCTTCGTCGGCTCCCGCGGGCATCACGCTGATATCGGCGGCACCACGCCCGGCAGCACGCCGCCGCACTCCGCCACGCTCGAGGAGGAGGGCGTGGTGATCGACGACTTCCTGCTGGTGGCCCAGGGCGAGTTCCAGGAGGCGGCGTTCCGCGCCCTTCTGGCCGGCGCCCGCTACCCGGCGCGCAGCCCGGACGTGAACGTGGCCGACATCAAGGCGCAGGTCGCCGCCAACGAGCGCGGCGTGCAGGAGCTGGGACGCGTCGTGCAGCGCTACGGCTGGGCCACGGTCAAGGCGTATATGCAGCACGTGATGGACAACGCGGAGGAGAGCGTGCGCCGGGTGATCGGCGGACTCGAGTCTGGCGCGTTCGACTACACCATGGATGACGGCACGCCGTTGCGCGTCTCGGTCACCGTGGATGCCGGAGCCCGGTCCGCCACGGTCGATTTCACCGGCACCGGCCCGCAGCGCCCCGGCAATTTCAACGCGCCCCCGGCCGTGACGCGGGCCGTGGTGCTGTATGTGTTCCGCTGTTTGGTCGGGCAGGACATTCCGCTGAACGAGGGATGCCTGAAGCCGATCCGGATCGTGATCCCGCCGGGCACCTTCCTGTCGCCCCATCCCGGCGCCGCCGTGGTGGCGGGCAATACGGAGGTGAGCCAGGCGACCTGCAATGCCCTGTTCGGTGCCCTGGGCGTGCTAGCCTGCAGCCAGGCCACCATGAACAACTTCCTGTTCGGCGACGCGACCCGGCAATATTACGAGACCATCTGCGGCGGCATGGGCGCCAGCGCCACCAATGACGGCGCCAGCGCCATCCAGACGCACATGACCAACACCCGCATGACCGACCCCGAGATCCTCGAGCTGCGCTACCCCGTGCGCCTGCAGGAGTTCTCCATCCGCCAGGGCTCGGGCGGCGCCGGCGCGCACCGGGGCGGCAACGGCGTGGTGCGGCGGCTACAGTTCCTGGAGCCGATGACCGCCGTGGTCGTCGCCTCCCGCCGCACGGTCGCGCCATTCGGTCTCATGGGCGGGCATGACGGCGCGCCGGGCGAGCAATGGGTGGACCGCGCGGACGGCACCCATGTGCCCATGACCGGAACCGACCAGGCCGAGCTCCTGCCCGGCGATAGCCTCACGCTGCAAACGCCCGGTGGAGGCGGCTACGGATGACGCTCGATCTGCTGGCCCAATCCCTCGTCAGCGGCCTGTTGATGGGGCTGATCTACGCGCTGGTCGCGGCCGGGTTGTCGCTGATCTTCGGGCTGATGGACGTGGTGAACTTCGCGCATGGTGAGCTGCTGATGCTGGCGATGTATGCCGCGGTGGTATTTTTCGGCGTCTCCGGCCTAGACCCGTTGATACAGCTGCCGTTGGTCGCCGCACTCATGTTCGGGCTGGGTTGGGCGATCTATCGCGGCGTGATCGCCCGGGCGCTGAGCGTGCGGTTCAACAAGGGCATGGTGCAGATCTTCGCGACCTTCGGCCTGGCGATCTTCATCCGCGGCGCCGCCCAGTTCGTCTTCGGCGGTGAGTTTCAGAGCCTGTCCAGCACCTGGCTCAGCAACCGCACCGTGCATCTGGGCCCCGTCTATGTGCCGCTGCCGCAGGTCGCGGCCGGGATCGTCTGCCTGCTGGCCTTCACCGGCCTGCTGCTGATCGGACGGACGGAGTTCGGCCGCGCGCTGGAGGCGACGCGGGAGGACCGGGACGCGGTGGCGCTGATCGGCATCGACCGGGACCGGATCTTCGCCATGGGCTGGGGCCTGGGCTCGGCCACGGTGGGGATCGCGGGGGTGATGCTGATCGCATTCTATTACGTGAACCCCAACGTGGGCGCGAACTTCGCGGTGATCGCCTACGTGACGGTGGCGCTGGGCGGCTTCGGCTCCATCCTCGGCGCCCTAGTGGCCGGGATCGTGATCGGCGAGGTCGAGGCGCTGACCGCGCTGGTGCTGGAGCCGAGCCTAAAACAGGTCGGCATGTTCGCGGTCTATCTGGCCGTGCTGATGGTCCGCCCCTCCGGCCTGTTCGGCCGGCTATGAGCAGCATCACGCGGCGCCGCACGCGCCAGCTCTGGGTCGGCCTTGCCGTCGTGGCGGTGCTGTCCGCCCTGCCGTTCGGCGTGCGGGACGTCTATGCGCAGAACCTCATCATTATCACCCTGCTGTATGCCGGGCTGAGCCAGGCGTGGAACATCCTGGGCGGCTATTGCGGACAGATCTCATTGGGTCACGCGCTATATTTCGGCATCGGCGGCTATGTCAGCACCATGTTGTTCGTCCACGCCGGCGTGCCGCCCGCGTTCGGCATGTTCGCCGGCGGCGCCGTGGGCGGCCTCGCGGCCTTGCTGGTCGGCTGGCCCTGCTTTCGCCTCAGCGGCCATTACTACGCCATCGCCACCGTCGTCGTGGGGGAGATCGGCTATTTGCTGTTTCTGAACTGGGACTGGGTGGGTGCGGCCACCGGCATCTACGTCCCGTTCAAGGGCGAAAGCCTGATCGACCTGCAGTTCCGCACCACCAAGATCCCGTTCCATTTCGTGGTCCTGGCCTTTGCCGCGCTCACCTGGCTCGCCGCCTGGCTGATCGAAGGCAGCCGCTGGGGCTATTCCTGGCGCGCGGTCCGGGACGACGTGGTGGCCGCCCGCAGCCTCGCGGTCCGCATCTTCCAGAGCAAGATGGCCGCCGCCGCCATCAGCGGCTTCTTCACCGGCATGGGCGGCGCCATCTACGCGCAATACGTGGGCTACATCGACCCCGACAGCATCCTCGCCGGCCACATCAGCATCCTGATCGCCCTCCCCGCGGTCCTGGGCGGCGTCGGCACCCTATGGGGGCCCTTGCTGGGCGCCGCGGTGCTGTTGCCCGTGAGCGAACTCTCCCGCTCCTACCTCGGCGGCGGCGGCCAAGGCGTGGACCTCATGATCTACGGCGGCCTCATCATGGCCGTCGCCCTGGCCCGGCCTGCGGGTTTACTGAGCCTGTTCGTGCGGCGGGCGGCGTGACGGTCTCAAACCTTCTTGGATGGGGTAAGGGTAACGACCGGCACCGGCCTCAAACCATGAGAGCCCGAGAGCTCAGGCACGATCCGACACCAGCAGAGAAAAAGCTTTGGGCGATGGTCAGGAATCGAGCATTAGACGGGGTGAAATTCAGAAGGCAATTCCCCGTCGGCCTTTATTACCTGGACTTTGCCGCACCGGACCTTCTTTTGGCCGTCGAGGCGGACGGTCAAAGCCACAACGCCAGCGAGCGGATCGCGCACGACCGTTACCGTGACAGTTGGCTGACCGGCCAAGGTTGGACTGTTCTACGATTCACCAATGAAGAAGTCTTGTCGAATGCGCAGGGCGTGCGCGATTCGATTGCGGAAGCGCTGCGTCGTCTCCCTCACCCCGGCCCTCTCCCGAAGGGAGAGGGGGTAGAGACAGCATGACCGCAGGCACAGGCCAGCCCCCCCTCCCTCCGGGCTACGGCGGTCACGCATGTGCGAATCAATTTTGACTGGCGTTCGGGTTGGTTTTTCGAATCCATGATTGGTGTTCATGGAGCGATTCGCATGAGTGATGACACCCTTGGTTCCTTTGGCGACGCGCGGTTGCGGCGGGTAGGTGCGCGTTTGCTGGCGGCGATGCAGAACGCGCCCACGATGTGTTTGCATGCTCTGGCTGAGACCCGCAACGAGGCTCTCCGCTTTGGTCAGTTCCTCGACAACCCGGCCGTGAGTGCGGACGAGATGCTGGTGCATACGGGCCGGGTCACTGGCCGACGCGCGGCCGGCCGGCATGCGTTGGCGGTTCAGGACACGACCGAGCTGCACTTCGCCTCGCACGGGGCGAGCAAGCGGGGGTTTGGCCGGGCAGGCAACGGAGAGGACATCGGCCTGTTCCTGCATCCGACGGTCGCCGTCGATGCTGCCACGGGCGGCGTGATCGGCCTTGTGGGTGCCCAGGTGCTCAACCGGACCGAGGGCCTGGTGGCCGACCGTAACACCCGGGCCGCCGATGCCAAGGAGTCGCGCCGTTGGCTGGCGGGGGCCGAAACCGCCGCGGCCGTTCTGGAGGACGCGGCGCTGGTGACGGTCGTCGCCGACCGCGAGAGCGACATCTACGACCAGTTCGCCCGCCGGCCCGAAGGTGCCCACCTCCTGTGCCGGGCGGCACAGGACCGGGCCTTGACGACCGGGTCGCGGCTGTTCGCCAGTTGTGCATCGTGGCCCGAGCAGGACCGCGTCTGTATCGAGATACCCGCGCGCGGGCCGCGTCCGGCGCGCTCGGCCCAGGTTGCGATCCGGTTCGGCGAGGTCACGCTGAGACGCCCGGCCAAAGCGGCCCGGAGCCTGGCCGAAACGGTGACCTTGCGCGTCGTGGACGTGCGCGAGGTCGGGGTGCCGGAGGCAATGACGGAGGATAAGGATGCGGTGCATTGGTGCCTGCTGACGACGCATGCCGTGCCGGATGTGACGCGGGCCCGCGAGATCGTCGGCTGGTATCGGCTGCGCTGGACGATCGAGCAGGTGTTCCGCACGCTCAAGAGTGCCGGGGCAGAAGCGGAGAACTCGCAAGTCGTCGAGGCACGACGCTACGTCAAGCTGGCGGTGACGGCGCTGATCGCGGCGGTGCGGATCGTGCAGATCGTGGTAGGGCGCGACGCCGCGACCGGCCAGCCGCTGAGCGACGCAGCCGATCCAGCCGACACGCCGATGCTGAAGTCGTGCTGCGCGAAGCTCGAAGGCCGGACGGCGGCGCTGAAGAACCCCCATGCCGACGACACGCTGGCCTGGTTCGCCTGGATCGTCGCCCGCCTCGGCGGCTGGTCCGGATACCACTCGAGAGGCTACAAGCCGCCCGGACCCAAGATCATCGCCCGAGGAGTGCTGAAACTCGACGGGATCAAACAAGGGTGGGCCCTCGCTCATTCCGCAAATGTGTGACTCCCGTAGCCCTCCGGGAGAGGGTCGGGGTGAGGGTAACAACCGGCAACGCCTTCAATCGGTTGAAGCCAGCGCTGCATCGTCTCCCTCACCCCGGCCCTGTCCCGAAGGGAGAGGGGGAAGAAGCAGCACGATCCAAGGCGCAGGCCAGCCCCCTCTCCCTCCGGGAGAGGGTTGGGGTGAGGGTAACAACCGGCAACGCCCTCAATCGGTAGAAGCCAGCGCTGCGTCGTCTCCCTCACCCCGGCCCTCTCCCGAAGGGAGAGGGGGAAGAGACAGCATGACCCAAGGCGCAGGCCAGCCCCCTCTCCCTCCGAGAGAGGGTCGGGGTGAGGGTAACAACCGGCGACGCCCTCAGTCGGTAGAAGCCAGCCCTGCGTCGTCTCCCTCACCCCAGCCCTCTCCCGAGGGGAGAGGGGGCAGAGACAGCATGACCCTCTCAGCGGGAGACGGAGCGTGAGTACTCTTCTAAGCCTAAACAACGTTACCAAGACCTTCGGCGGCGTAGCGGCCAACGTGGATATCAGCTTCGACGTCACCGAGGGGGAGATCCTGGGGTTGATTGGTCCCAACGGCGCCGGGAAGACCAGCCTGTTCAACTCCATCTCCGGTGAAGTCACGCCGGACAAGGGCCTCATCACCCTGGGCGGCCAGCAAATCAGCGGTACCGGGCCGGTCGCGTGCGCCAAGGCCGGCGTTGCGCGCACGTTCCAAGTGGTGCGCAGCTTCGACAGCATGAGCGTGCTGGAAAACGTCATGGTCGGCGCCTTCAGCCGGCATCCCACCGCGCGGGCCGCGATGCGGGAGGCGCAGCGGGTGCTGGAGTTCGCCGGGCTCGGCGCGCGCGCGGACGCGGCGGCGCATGAGCTCACGCCGCCCGAGAAGCGCCGGCTCGAGATCGCGCGGGCGCTCGCCACCCAGCCGCGCGTGCTGCTGCTGGATGAGATGCTGACCGGCCTGACCCCTACCGAGGCCGCGGGCGGGGTGGCGTTGATCCGGGCCGTGCGGGACCAGGGGATCACGGTGGTGATGGTGGAGCACGTGATGGAGGTCGTGCTGCCGCTGGTGGACCGGGCCGTCGTGCTCAACCTCGGCCGCGTGCTGATGCAGGGGTCGCCGGCCGAGGTGGTGAAGCACCCGGACGTCATCCGCGCCTATCTGGGGGACCGCTATGCTGCTTGAGCTACAGGACGTCTCCGCCAGCTATCGCGGCCTCAAGGCGCTGCAGGGCGTGAGCCTCGCGGTCGCACCGGGCGAGGTTGTGGCCGTGGTGGGCGCCAACGGCGCGGGCAAGAGCACGCTGCTGCGCGCCATCGCCGGGCAGGTGAGCACGGAGGGAACTATCCGGTTCGACGGCAACAGCTTGGCCGGCGTGAAGCCGCATCTGGTCACCCGCGCCGGCGTCGGCCTGGTGCCGGAGGGGCGGCGGCTGTTCCCCCGCCTGTCGGTCGAGGACAATCTCCGCCTCGGCGCCTATGCCCGCCGCGGGGACCCGGCGCGCTTCGCCCCGCTGCAACTCGTCTTCACCCTGTTCCCCCGCCTGCAGGAGCGGCTGCATCAGCGGGCCGAGACCCTGTCCGGCGGTGAGCAGCAGATGCTGGCCATCGGACGCGCGCTGATGACCCAGCCCCGCCTGCTGATGCTGGACGAGCCGAGCCAGGGGATCGCACCCAAGCTCGTGGACGACATCTTCGCCGCCATCGTCCGTATCCGCGACCTCGGCACCACCATCCTGCTGGTAGAGCAGCGCCTGGCGGAGACGCTGGAGTTGGCGGGCCGCGCCTACGTGCTGCAGACCGGGCGGATCGTCATGGAGGGCCCGGCCGCCGACATCGCCGCCGATGCGGGGGTGCGCAAGGCCTATCTGGGCATGTAAGGTGGCGGTCATGACCCTCCCCAGCACCATGCGCCACATCGCCCACACACCCGGCGGGCCCGAGACGGTGCACCTCACCACCGGCCCCGTCCCCAGCCCGGCCGAGGGCGAGGTGCTGATCCGCGTCATGGCCGCCGGCGTGAACCGTCCGGACGTGGCGCAGCGCATGGGCGCCTA
The DNA here is from genome assembly GCA_965246925.1 of Acetobacteraceae bacterium. Lineage (GTDB taxonomy): Bacteria > Pseudomonadota > Alphaproteobacteria > Acetobacterales > Acetobacteraceae > JANPPS01. The sequence continues at coordinate 1,997,786 of OZ251994.1, forward strand.
TCCGCCCCCGCCCGGCGCCAGTCCGCTTCTCGGGCTGGAAGTCGCCGGTGAGGTCGTGCAGTCCCGCGCGCCGGGCTGGGCGATGGGGGACCAGGTCTGCGGGCTCGCCAATGGCGGGGGGTATGCCGAGTATTGCGCAGTGCCGGGCATGCAATGCCTGCCTTGGCCTACCGGGTATGACGCCACGCGGGCGGCGGCGCTGCCGGAGACCTATTTTACCGTCTGGGCCAACCTGTTCATGATCGGCCGCCTCGCCCCCGGTGAGCGGGCGCTCGTGCATGGCGGCACCAGCGGCATCGGCCTCACGGCGCTGCAGCTCGGCCATGAGTTCGGCAGCCGCATGATCACGACGGCGGGCTCGCAAGCCAAATGCGACGCGTGCTTGCGCCACGGCGCCAGTGCCGCGATCAACTACAAGGAGGCGGACTTCGCCCACGCGGTTAAGGAGTTCACCGCCGGGGCCGGGGTGGACGTGGTGCTGGACATGGTGGGCGGGCCCTATCTGCAGCAGAACCTGCGTAGCCTCGCGATGGACGGCCGCCTGGTGTTGATCGCCTTCCTGGGCGGGCCCAAGGTCGCGGACATGGACTTCACCACCGTCATGACCCGGCGCCTCACCATCACCGGCAGCACCATGCGCCCGCGCACCGCGGCGCAGAAAGCCGAGATCGCCGATGCGCTGCGGGACAAAGTCTGGCCCGTGCTGGACGCCGGACGCTGCGGCCCGGTGATCCACGAGGTGTTCCCGCTCGACCGCGCGGCGGACGCGCACCGGCTGATGGAAAGCAGCGCGCATATCGGCAAGATCATGCTGCAGGTGGCGGCCTGACCACCCCCGCCCCACATGGTAGGGCGGGGGCGCCGCGCTAAAGCAGCTCGGTCGCGCTCTTGATGACCTTGTGCACCATGCCGTAGCTGATGGCCTCGTCGGCCGACATCCAATGGTTGCGGTCGGTGTCCTTCACGACCCGCTCGTAGGTCTGGCCCGTCTCGCCGGCGATGATGCGGTTGATGCGTTCGCGCATCTTGATGATCTCGCGCGCCTCGATATCGATATCGGTCGCCGGGCCGCGCACGCCGCCCATGGGCTGATGCAGCAGGAAGCGCGTGTTGGGCAGGCACATGCGCCGGTCCTTGGCGCCGGCGAGGAAGATCAGCGCCCCCGCGCTCGCCACCCAGCCGGTGCCGATCATGCGCACCGGGGCGATGCCGTCCACGAAGCGGATCATGTCATGGATGGTGTCGCCGCTCTCGACGTGGCCGCCCGGTGAGTTCACGTAAACATCGATCGGCCTGTCGCTATCGGCAGCCAACGCCAGCAACCGACCCGTCACATCTCGCGCCACCTTGTCATTGATCGCGCCGAACACCAGCACGGTGCGCGTCTTGAACAGCCGGCTCTCGAGTTCGTTGATGGGCGAGGACAGTGTCTTATTATCGCCAGGCTCACTCGGCTGCGGACCCTCGGGCTCCGGGACGTTCGGGCCGTCCGGCGCATCGGGTTCATCGTCGTCCATGCGGGTGTGCGAACGGAAGGTCGGATCGTAGCGTCGGATCAAGGAAACACCTCAGTATTGAAGACGTCCCCCTAAGTGCGGGTTGTCAGGCCGATCGGCAAGCTGGTTTGCGCAACGCCCGCTACATGCCCGGGTCTGCCTGTCCAAAAAGCGGCAACAAAGGTGACCTTTGACACATCTGAACACTTCCGGACTAACAAAACGTTAAGCGGAACGGCTACGTAGTCCCGGCATGCCGCTCGGCAGGAGAAAGTAATGTCACAAGCCGTTAGCATTCTGCTCGTGGAGAGCAATCCCATTCTCCGCCGGGAGTGGGCGGCCGGGCTGGAGGAGCGTGGCGGATTTCGGACCCGGACCGTATCCAGCCTGTCTGATGCCGGCCGCGTGATCGACGCCGAGTGCCGGTTCGACGCGATCATTCTTGCCGACCGCCTGCCCGACGGCTCGGGCAAAGCATTCTGTGCCGGGCTGCGGGAGGACGAAGACTGGACCCCGGTCATCATCACCGCCGCCCGCGCCGACGAGGTGGACGTCGTCCGGGCATTCGAGGCGGGTGCCGACGATCACATGATCCGCCCCGGCCTCGCCGAGCTAGTCGCCCGCCTACGGGCCCAGCTCCGCGCGGCCCGCCGGCCCGTTCTGCCCACGTCGTTCGGCCCGGCGTTCATACACCACTCCGCGCCCGCCTACATTATGTAAATGCTCATCCCTTTGCGCTAGCCTTCATGGCATGAGCGTATCGGCGGCGGATTGTGACTACCTCATCGTCGGCGGCGGCACAGCGGGCTGCATCCTAGCCGCGCGGTTGACTGAAGATCCGTCAACCCGCGTCATCCTGCTCGAAGCCGGCCCGCCCGACCGCGACCCCTGGATCCATATTCCGGCCGGCTACGCCCGCCTATTCGCCAGTAAGCGCTACGATTGGCACCATACGACCGAACCGGAGGCCGGGCTTGGCGGACGCCGCGTGCCATGGCCGCGCGGACGCGTGCTGGGCGGCTCGGGCTCCATCAACGGCATGGCCTACCTCCGCGGCTCCCCGCACGACTACGACCGCTGGGCTCAAGCCGGCGCACGCGGCTGGTCCTACGCCGACGTGCTGCCCGCCTTCCGCCGGATCGAGGACTGGGGCGGCCCACCCGGTGCGACGCGCCACCGCGGCGGCCCCATCGCCGTGACCGAGCCGGCCCTCTCTGTCGGCGGCCGCGCTTTCGTCGAGTCCTGCGTCACCGCCGGCTTTCCGCGCCAGTCCGACGTGAACGACGGCATGATCGAGGGCGCCGGGCCGATCCAGGTCAACGTCAGCCGTGGCCGCCGGCAGAGCACGGCACAACGCTACCTCAAGCCCGCCCGTGGCCGGCCCAACCTGAAAATCCTGACGGACGCCACCGTCCTCCGAGTGACATTGACAGACCAGTCTGCCACCGGCTGCATCGCCCGGATCGCCGGCGAGGTGCGGCCCATTACCGCCCGCGAGACCATCCTCTGCGCTGGCGCAATCGCCACGCCACAGCTGCTGATGCTGTCCGGCATCGGCGAGGGTGCCATGCTGCAGGCGCTCGGCATCCCCGTGCTGCTCGACCGGTCTGCCGTGGGCCAGAACCTGCAGGACCACCTCATCTCCCGCGCCGTGTTCCGCACCCGCCCGGCCGCGACGCTGAACGAGATCATGGCGAGCCCCTGGCGAAAAGGCGGAATGGCGCTCGACTACGCACTCCGCCGGCGCGGCCCCATGGCGGTGGGCGCCGGGGAGGCCGGCCTGTTCGCCCGCGTGACACCGGGCGCCGAGGAGGCAGAGGTCCAGCTCCTGTTTATCAACTTCAGCCTGAAGCCCGGACGCGGCTACACCCTGGCGCGCCACCCCGGCATGATGATCAATTTTGGCCAGTGCCGGCCCGATAGCCGCGGCAGCCTGACCTTGCGCAGCCCGGACCCGTCCGACCGTCCGTTGATCCATGCCAACTATCTCACCGCCCCGTCTGACCAGCGCATCCTGCTCGCCGCCGCCCGTCTCGCCCAGCGTATCGTCCGCACCCAGCCGCTCGCCGGTTTGGTGGAGCGGGAGCTGTTTCCGCCGTCATTGGACGACGCCGACCTGCTGAAGGCGCTCCGCACGCAAGCCACGACCGTCTATCATCCGTGCGGCACTTGCCGCATGGGTTCCGACGACCATGCCGTACTGGACCCGACCCTCCGTGTCCGAGGCATCGGCCAGCTTCGCGTCGCCGACGCCAGCGCCATGCCACTTATCCCATCATCCAACATCCAACCGGCAGTCATGATGATTGCCGAACGCGCGGTAGAACTTCTTCGCACCAGTTGACTGCGATAGCTGCATCTGCTCACGTCGACTCGCGTCAAAATTGCAAGATGCGATTGGATATTCGCGATGCCTAAGGAGTTCGACAGGACGTTTGCGCCGCCGCCGCCCGTGTTCGAAGACACTGGTCCTCAAGGCCACCGAGGACGCATGCGCACGAAACTGCTCACCCGCGGACCCGGCGCTCTAGCCGACTATGAGCTGCTCGAAATGTTGCTTTTCTTGGGAATCGGCCGACGGGATACCAAGCCGCTGGCCAAGGCTACCATCAACCGGTTCGGCAGTCTCGCCGGCGCGCTGGCGGGTAGCCCTCCGCAGCTCGCCCATCTCGGCCAGGGTTGCGTAATCGCGCTCAAGCTGGCGCAGGAGGCCTCGATCCGCCTCGCCCGCGCTGAGATGCGGCAGCGCCCCCATTTGCCGAACTGGAATGGCGTGCTGGACTATCTCGACAGCGGCGCCGGCCCGGCAGTGGCGTTCCGCACGCTATACCTCAACAACCGCAACCGCCTTCTAGCCGATGAGGCGATGCCGGAGCAGCTGGGCTCGACCGAGCAATTGCACGCCGTAGCCGCCCGTGCGCTCGAACTGCATGCCACCGCGCTGATCCTCGTGGGCGACACCTCCGCCCAGCCCGGCCTCCGCGTCCTGATCCGCCAATTGCAAGCCGGGGCGGAGCACCTGACCATCAAACTGCACGACTGCGTGCTCGGCTCTTCCGGACGGTGGCGCAGCCTGAGGGCGTCCGGGCAGCTGAATTGAGCTGGCTGCCTTGGGGCCGGCCCCGTCCTGAGCCATCGGCGGCCGGGCTGGAGTACGACGTCACGATCGATCTTGGCCCTCGCAACATCACCGGGCAGGACGCCGGCCCAGCCATGGCCGCCGCCCGCAAAGCCGCCGCCGCCTTGCCCGGCGTGCAACAGGTCAGCGTCGGGCGGCATGACGGACGCGGCGCCACGCGGGGGCTGTGGGTCCGCGTCACCCCGCCAGGCCGCGGCACGGCGCCGGTCACCGCCGCCTGGACCACACTCCGCACCCAAGTGGAGGCGGCCGTGACCGAAGCGCTCGACATCTTGACCCAATCAGCGGCGATGCCTGATTACGATGTGCAGCATGTCCATCGGGCGTTGGGCTTCGCCGACGGCACCGCTTACACGCCGGCCCCATTCCGCCCGCCGTCCGGGGCCGAGGCGCTATCCCGCCCGGCCTCCCCGGCCCATGGCAGCATCCTGGCCGGGGACGCGGCGGCGCTGGACGACTTGGCCCTAACCTCGGCGCTGTTATCCCTCGTCCTGCCCACAGACCCGGCGCCTCTGGCCGAGCGCATCGTTGCACAATTCGGTAGCTTCGCCGGCGTGCTATCCGCCCCGGTCTTGGAGCTGGAACTCGTGCCCGGCCTAGGCCCGCACTCGGTCGCTGCGATAAAGCTGATCCACGCCACCGCGCTTCGCGCCGCACAGGCGGACCTAATGCATCGCCCGGTGCTCGATGACATGAAGCAGCTCACCGACTACCTCTCCGCCGTGCTGGCCCGCGAGCGGATCGAGCAGTTCCGCATCCTGTTCTTGGACGAGAAACACCAGCTGGTCGCCGACGAGGCGCAGGCGCGCGGCACCGTCAATCACACCCCCGTCTATCCGCGTGAAGTCGTGCGCCGCGCTATCGAGTTGCGGGCCGCGCACCTGATTTTGGTGCACAATCACCCCAGCGGCGACCCCACCCCATCCAGGGAAGACGTAGAGATGACCGGCATGGTCCGCCAGGCCGCGGCATTGCTCGGCATCGGCGTCCAGGACCACATCATCGTCGGCAACGGTCAATGGACCAGTTTCCGCGAGCAAGGATTGCTCTAGAGCGGCACACCCGCGAGGTGCAGGCTGGTGCGGATGGTCTGCAGCGTCTGCACCCGGCTCACGTTGGCCGCGCCAGTCAGTTGCTGGGTCAGCCGGTTTTCATCTGCCGTGTCCCGCGCGACGAGCCGCAGCAGAAAATCACCCCCGCCCCGGATCATGTGGCACTCCCGCACCTCCGGCCACTGCCCCACCTCCCGCTCGAAGGCGCTCAGCACCGTTTCCTTCTGGCTCTCAAGCCCGACGATGGCGAAAAACATGATCTGCCACCCAAGGCGCGCCGAATCGATCTCGGCGTGGTAGCCCCTTATGATGCCTGCATCTTCAAGCCGCCGGATGCGCCTGAGACAGGGCGGGGCTGTAATCTCTGCCCGGCGCGCGATCTCGACATTCGTCATGCGCCCGTCCATCTGAAGCTCGGATAGGATCCGGCGGTCGATCGAGTCGAGTTCTACCCCGGATTCGTCCGCAGTTTTCATACAGCACCACTCATCACGCAATTATATTACGTTTGGCACCCGATGTGAACCCGCCTTATGTGTCCAAGCAGGAGACGACAGCTCAATGCCACAGGTCATTCCGGTCCGCGTCTTGATCATCGGCGCCGGGCCCGCCGGGTACACCGCCGCGATCTATGCCGCGCGCGCCGGGCAGGAGCCGGTTCTTGTCTCCGGCCTGCAACCCGGCGGCCAACTCATGATTACGACCGACGTCGAAAACTATCCGGGTTTCGAGCACGCCATCCAGGGCCCATGGTTGATGGAACGAATGGCCGCCCAAGCCGCCCACGTCGGCACCCGGATCGTGAACGACATCATCATGGACATCGACGTGAGCCGGCGTCCCTTCCGCTGCACCGGGGACGGCGGCGATGTCTTCCTGGCCGACACCGTCATCATCGCGACCGGCGCCCAGGCCCGCTGGCTCGGCCTACCGTCCGAGGCGCGGCTGCAAGGGGCCGGCGTATCGGCCTGCGCGACCTGTGACGGCTTCTTTTACCGCGGCAAGACGGTCGCCGTGGTCGGCGGCGGCAACACAGCGGTCGAGGAGGCGCTGTTCCTCACCCACCATGCGTCGCACGTCACACTGGTCCACCGCCGTGGGATCCTACGCGCAGAGCGCATTCTGCAACGGCGCTTGTTCGAGCACGCGAAGGTCAGCGTGCTTTGGAATCACGCTGTCGAGGAAATCTTGGGTGGCGGACAGCCGGAAACCGTTCGCGGCTTGCGTCTGCGCGACACCGAAACCGGGGTCATGCAGGACCTGGCAGTGGACGGCGTGTTCATCGCTATCGGCCACACACCGAACACCTCGATCTTCAAAGGCAAGATCTCGCTGGACGAGGAGGGTTACATCATCACGCAGCCCGGCCTCACCCAAACCTCGGTCCCCGGGGTGTTCGCCGCCGGGGACGTGCAGGACAAGCTCTGGCGCCAGGCGGTCACTGCCGCAGGCACAGGCTGCATCGCGGCCCTAGAAGCTGAACGATTTCTCACCCTGGCCGCAAGGCCGGAGTTGGCAACCGCCGCCGACTGACGTCTGGCCGGCCGATATCGCGCATCGATAAGCGTGAGGCTCACGAGCCACTATTCGGCCCGCGTAGCTCGTTCGATAATCCGGCCCAGATCGCCCTGCGCGTTGGCCAGAGCTGTCAATGTCTCGATGATTCGGGCCTGCTCCGCCGGGGAGGGGCGCACGGTTGACCGCGTAGCGGCCGTAAAAATCATGGGCACGTGCGACGCCCCGGCCACACTATCCCGCGCCTGCCCGAAACGTCCTCGCAAACCTCCTGCCGGCGGAGCCCCGTCAACCCATATCGAGGCGGCGGTCATTTGAAACGGATCAATGGTGCTGATGAGCAACCAAGGCCCCGCTTGCGGCAAGGTGCCGGGCAGGGGGTGAATGTCCGTATCTTCGGCAATGAGCTCCCCACTACGCTCCCGCCGGGCGCGGGTTAGGGCGTCTGGCTTGGAACGCGCGGAAAATACCTCCGTCGTAACCGTGAGCTCCACGCCCTGACAGGCGAGCATTTGCGCCTGCAACGTCTCGCTGCGCTGCATTGTCTCAGCCGTGCATCGGCTCGGGATCACAAGCTCAGGCCAGACAGCAAGGCGCGGTACCGTTTGCCTTGAATCGAGTCCACGCGCGACGGCCGGTCCCAATGCGGTAAGCAGGACAACGACGATACAGGCCGCAGCGGCCCGCCAGACTGGCGCCGGCGGGGTGGGGCTGAACTCGGCCGGACGCGCCAGGGCCGCGTTCTCCCGCAACGGCATGCCCGCCAGCACCAGCAGCACCATGACGAACGAGAAGAAAACCCAGCCGTAGATGATGTGGTCCGCGACCGCCGCTTCGGCACTGCCCAGCACGTGCCCCAGCACGACGATTCCAAGGGCGCGCAGCCCGTTGGCGAAGATCGGCACCACGATCGACGCTGCAATGAACGCGATGCGGCGGCCCGGGCTACGGTAGTTCAGCAACGCATAGAAGACGCCGAAAGCTACCGCCGCGATCAAGAACCGAAGCCCGGCACACGCCTCAGCCACGTAGAACGTGCCTTCGGGAATCTCGATCGTAAACTCTGTTACGTAATTTGGTATCCGTAACAGGTTGAGGCCCGCCTCCGTGATGTGCGCCGTGACCACCTGCAACGCTGGCGTGATGAATGCGCCAAACGGCACTAGGAATACCAAGAACGCGAGCGGCGCCAGCAATGCCCGGAACAACGTCCAGCCCAGCACCGTGAGGCACAAGACCTCGACCGCTCCGATCGCTGCCAGTTGCCGGCCCTCCATGATGCCAAGTCGCTCCGCCGCAAACCACGCCGCCGCGACCGGGAGTGCCAGCAACGCAAAGAGCGGCTCGGGCCGCGCACTCACCCCGGCCAGTGCGCCCCGCCGCTCATAACCGAGGTAAAGCGCCATCGGCAGCACGAGAAAGCAGTGTCCGTATGCGGTCGAAGCGACCCAAACCGACACCGCCGCCTGGCATTCCCGCCAGAACAACAGGATCAGTGCTAGCGTTCCTAGCCCGATGGTCAATCCCGAGGGCAAGTAAAGCGTCCGGGTTGGAGCGGTCGTAGCGGACATGCGGCTACCCTACCCCGCGTACAATATGCGGGCCAATGAGGTTGGCGACCGGCACCGGAAGCTTCTTCCATGCCGCGATGAACAGGCGGTATCTCGGGTTCAACGGATTATGGTCGGGGATAGAGGCGCCAGGCTTCAACCGATAGTGATAATGCAGCGGCTCCGGCGCAAAACCCCAGTTTTTCTTGAACGCGAAAGCGCCAGTACCAGCTTTGCTTCGCCCAAAATCAAACAGCCGCGCCCCGCGCGCCGCGGCACGGCGCATCACCTCCCAATACATGAAATCGTTCGCATAGCTCTGCCGCGCCGCCGCTGTGCCGCCGCCGTAATAGGGTAGGACTTCGCCCCGGTCATAGAAATTCATCACCGCGCTGACGGGCACCCCGGCATCCTCGATAATCACCACGTCCATTTGCGGTCCGAACGCTTCGGCCAAAATTCGAAAATAGCGCCGGCTGAACACGGGAGTACCAAGGTTTCGGACGCTCTCGGCATAAATGGCATGAAGGCCGTCCACATTCTTCGACACGTGGGACACCAGGCCACGCTCGATCCCTTTCCGCACCATCGCCCTCTGCTTGCGGGGGATCGCCTTCAGGTTGGCTTCATCGTCCCCGGCGATTTCCTTCCGAAACGTGACATACAGATCAGAACGGGAGGGCCAATCGGCGGCCGGAAGCCAGTTCTCCGGTAGTGGATGCAAGAACCGAAACTCGGTCACGGCCGCGCCGATCTTCTGCATAAGCTGACCGGCATACGCCTCGAGTGCCAAAGCCGTCTCAGGATCTGCCGCAAGCGGGCCGCCATACACACAGAAAGGATTGGAGATCAGCCCGTTGCCGAACAACGCTGTCTTGACATGCACAAGCGGTAGGATGCCGGTTACGGCACCGTCCCGCTCGGCCAATACATAATGAGGCGTGTGCCGGAACGCGCGCGCGATAACAGCGGCCCAAGCCGCGCGATGAAAGAAAGTGCCCGTAGGCGATGCCGCGGCGAACGCATCCCACGCGGGTATATCGGCCTCAACCATGGCGCGGCAACGAACCGCCATCTTAGGCTGCAAGGGCCGGTGCGAAGACCTGGTCCATCCGGCCCCAAGCAAAATCCCGGAGAAGATGCTCGAGCCGGCCAGACATGGCGTCCAGATTGACGGTGTGGCGGAACCGGGACATCCGGCTGGCCTGCGGCACCCGGGGCTGCGCCGGGTCAATCTCCCAAGGATGGAAGTAGAACACGCCCGACGCCGACTCGACCTTGTTGAACCGGCGGAGTGCGGCGCGAAACAACGAGTATGGCGTCAAACGGAAATACCCACCGCCAGAGATCGGCAGGTTGCGACCGCCCAACCTGAGGGTGGTCATCGGCAGTTCAACAAGGCGGCCAGATGACGGCCGGTAAGGAAAACGCGGCGAATCCGGCGCCCCATATAAATCATGCTTTACCGGATAAAGGCTTGAGCTGTAGCGGTATCCCTCGGCCTCGAGCACGTCGAACGCCCATGGATTGCGGGCTCCAATGGAGAAGGTGGGTGCCCGGTAGCCTCTGACCGACACGCCGCCAATCTGCTCTAAAAGCCCCTTGGCCCGGCGCACATCGTCGCCGAATACCTCAGGCGTCTGCCCATCGGCTCTTGCGTGTCCGTAACCGTGGCTTGCCAGCTCGTGCCCGGCCCCGACAATGTTTCGTACGATGGACGGGTAGCGCTCCGCGACCCAACCCAGAGTGAAAAATGTCGCCTTCACCCCAGCGCGGTCGAATTGTTCCAGTATTCGATCCATATTCGCCTCGATCCGGCATGGGATGCTGTCCCAACTTGTTCGGTCGATACAGTTTGCGAACGCCTGGACCTGGAAGTAGTCCTCGACATCGACCGTCATGGCATTGATCGGATGCTTGTTCAACGCACACCAAGCATTTCGGTCAGGCGGCGGAAGACTTGCTCACGCTGTGCCATTTGGTGTTCCAGCGCCTCAATCCGGCTTACCAGGCTTCCATCGTGGGTTTGCCCATGACCTCCGGTGCCATTGCTAAGCCCATTCGGCAGAGCCGGCGCGCCGCCCCAATCTGCGTTACCGTCCAGGTCTTGTGACAACTCGACCGCAGTCGCTTCCACCACGGCGGGCGTGATCACGTGCGCCTCTTCGAGAACACCGTAGAGCAAGATTCTGGAACAAAGCCGGTTGATACGCCGCGGGATGCCCGTGCTGTGTTGGTGTACTGCCTCGAAAGCGGCATCCTCCCAGTGCGGATCGTCCTTCCAGCCCACCGCGAGCAAGCGGTGTTCGATGTAAGCGCGCGTCTCTTCTTGGCTAAGCGGGCCCAGGTGATACGACGTCAGAACTCGTTGCCGAAGCTGCTCGAGGTTGGGGCTCGCCAGCATACGGCGGAACTGCGGCTGACCCAGCAAGATGGTTTGCAGCGAGGTCCGGCCATCGACCGTGATGTTCGACAACATCCTTAACTCTTCGAGTGCCGGCAATGAAAGGTTCTGCGCTTCGTCAACAATCAGCAAGCAGCGCCGCCCAGATTGCTGGTGGTCGCGCAGCACGCCCTCGAAACGGTTCAGCAGCGCCGCTTTACTCAGCCCCTCTTCCACAAGACCGAACCCCGCCATTGCTAAGCGGAACAAATCATTCTCCGAGACCTGCGTCGTGCTGACGCGGGCGATCGTGTAGGCGCTCTCGTCCATTTGCGACCGTAGCCACTCCACTAATGTGGTCTTTCCGGCCCCGACCTCACCCGTAATAATGATGAATCCCTCGCCCTGAGCGAGGCCATAATTAAGGTGTGCGATAGCCTTGCTATGCCCCTTGCTGCCGAAAAAAAACCGGCTGTCAGGGGTCAGCTGGAACGGCATCGCCGTGAGATGATAGAATTCTTCGTACAATGGTGCCGCCGATCAGAAGCTCTTTCGCAAACCGGCTACGATCTGGTTCTCGGTATAGCTGCCTTGCGTGCCGAAAATTGAGAAAGGCCGATTGCTGGTTCGTTCCGTATAACTATAACGCACGCTGCCCGTCAGGGTCGGCGTGAATATATAGCTGAGTGCAGCCAACCCGGAGATGGATGTGTCGGAAGTTTTGCCCTGACCATTCCCGAGGTTGGAGTAGCTGGTCACGCCATACGTCACTGACACCGTGCTGCTCAGCATCGGAGTGAGTTCGTGCGACCACGCTACGGTCCCGAACGTGCCATTGGAGGACGAGCCCGCTGGCAAGATCGGCAAGAAACTCGTGTTAGATGTACTCGGCCCGAAGCTCGTAGCCGAGATGTTGGACCGGTCCTCGTTGACGATGGAGAGGCTGACCGCATCACGGTTCAACAAAAGCGATCCGCTCGCGGAAAAGCGGCGGAGGCGGTAGAGCCCGTTTTGCGTTCCGAACAAGCTGCTAGTCGATGTCACTGGCGCACCCGTTGCCGTATCGGTGAGCAGGCCCGTGCTACCGATAGAAGTGGATTGCAGCAAATTCTGCTGTTCCTCCGCATCGGTGGACAATCCCTCGCTGTATCTGGCGTAAACCCGCGTCCGCGCCGTGGGCGAAGCAGCCGCATCGAGGTAGAGGCTGTTCGCGCCGTCACGCCGGGCAAAGCCGATCGAGATGCTAGTGTCTGGCTGCGGAGTCCAGCGGACGCCAGCGTTCCAGATTGGCTCGCTGACGTGATAGCCAGGCGTGCCGCTAAAGGCGATATCCTGATACCCGGCACCCACGATCAGCGTCACCGTCCGGGTCAGAGCGTACCCGACATCTTGCGATATCAGATTCCGGTGGGCGTTGTGATACGCACCGGAGCCCGAATACTGCACCGCTTCTGCAGTGGTGATCAAGTTGAACCGGCCAAGGTTCTCGCCGGTGATGAACGTGCCGCGCTCGCGCTGTGTAGTCAGGTTCCCTGTAATTCCCAAGCCCGAGTTGCTGAAACCCTGCAAGCCATTATTGAAGCCATTATTGACGAAATTAGTGTCCCTACTCCGAGAATCCTGGAGAGTGCGCAGGATCGAATAGCCGATCCGGCCAGTGCCCCAACCCATGAACCGGTGCTCCAAATAAGGAGTCGCACTAAAGCTAATTGTTTGAACCTGATCACGCGGATTGTAGGTATTGGCAGAAACGCCACCGAGTGCGCCAGTACGGGATTGCTGAGTGATCGCGCCACGCAAGTCTAGGAAGAAGAGTTCCGGCACGATCACGCCTGTGACCGCTCCGTTGAAGTAGTGGTCGATGCGGGTCTGGCTCGAGTTGCTGGCGTAAGCGTAAAGCAGCGGCGCGTAAGAGACCGTCACCCGGGCGCGCGACGTCTCACCCGAAACCACGATCGCGGGTGACAGGATTGTAAATACGTCTGCGCGACGGTTCCGCTGCGTCTCAAGCGCATTATCCGTCACCCCGACGTCAAGGCCGATCGAGGGCGAAATGATCCAATCTGGCTGAGATAACCGGTCGATCTTGCCGGGTTGATACGCTTCTAACTGTTGCCGGAGATCACCGGTCCGCACGTCCACGTTGGCAGCGGGCAATGTGGGATAGCCTCCACCTGCCTGCGCCCAAGCTGGCAAGCTTGCGCAAAGTCCAAGCATAGCCGGCCAGGCGGTCCGGACCATTTGGCCAGTCGGCTTGGGAGAAGTGAAGCGAACCTTTTTGGAACGGGGGCGGCGCATCGACATCGATCCTAGGTGTACGACCCATAATAGTCGTAAGCGCCAAAAGTGTGGCTGGTCGTAAGCTTAACTTTGTTGAGCAGAATGGTGATCGTCGGACACACCCGCACCAAATCGATAGCTGCCTCAACCTCGGTCCGCTGCGTCCGTTCCGCCTCCACAACCATCACGACCTGACCTACATAGGGCGCAACCGTGTGTGGATCGCTGGTTGATAGGCAGGGGGGCGCATCCAGCACGATGAGGTGCTTTGGGAAGCGCCGGGCGATGCGGGTGATTGTGGGTGGAATTGGCCGCACGCTGGTCGGGTCCATCGCGTCACCCACCCGCGTGCCCACCGGTAGAAACTGTAAATTGCTGACGGCAGTCGTAAGGATCATGTCCTCCGGCCGGAGCGCAGAGTTCACCACCAGATCTTGCAATCCGATGCGGTCACCCACGCCCAATTGCACCGATAACGGCTTTAGCTTCGCATCGAGGTCAATCAAAAGAACCTTCTCAGTCCCATGCTGCGCGATGCTGGCAGCCAGGTTTAGCGCACTGAAACTCTTGCCTTCGCCCGGGCGTGCGCTGGTGACCATGACGACGTTGTGCGCGCCGCCCCCATCCTGCTCGGCACGAAGGGCCCGCAGGATGCGGCCAATGACGATGCGATATTCTTCTGAAATCCGGGTCCGGGCCGTACGGGCCACCACAAGCCCGGCACGCTCGAGCGCTTCGAGCGGAATGATTGGACCTAATAGTAAGGAGTCGGCCTTTGCCGCGGACCGGGCACGTTCCGTCCCACCTCCGGCCGTCGCTGGCGGTGCAATATTGGAGGGTGCCGGTGGAACCGGAGGAGCAGGCCGGGACGAAGGCGCAAGCTCTGAATCGGGCCCTGTCCGCCCTGCTGGCGCTTCCGCCAGGACGCGCGTGGACTGGCCCGACTGCATCAATGCCGCCGCACGTTCGATCAGGTGATCAGACCCCGACATTCAGTTCACGTCTCCTGAATCGCACCGAACAGGATCGTGGTGCCCGTTGAGTTGAGGCCGGAAGCGAAGGCACATCATCATCGATCCATTCTCTCTTCGAAGCCCTCTTTACAACAGCGCAGCCTCAGCAAGCTCCGGCGATTTGCACGCATTACAACCGCCCCACTCTGTTCGTCCAGAGAAGAGCCAGACCGGACAGGGCATAAAGGCCGTCCACCCCTCCGTTCTAACACGCTTTCCCTAACCCAACCTTAATGAACTTCAAGTTTGTGTCGAGCAAAGCACACTACTTTTCCTTACGCAGATTTTAGCCCCATGCAGCGCTTTCCCGTTCGCATCACCGCCTCTTGCTGATATGATGCGGCCGTTGCATAAGCGCCTTGCAAAGCGCTCTTGCGCGAGTGACGTCCGACAGGGCGTTCAGACGACTAAATCGCCGGCCGGCAAAAACGCGTGAGGGCCTGATGTCTCGTTTTGCGGTGAACAATCTGCCGATTGAGATGTTCGCGCTTTGGCTTCTTGAATTCGCTATTTGCTACTATCTCGCATATGCCCTTTTGAGCCCGGGCGTAGTGGTGGCCAGCCCCCCCGTAAGCACAACGCTTCAGGCCTTTTTGCTTGCCCTCGCGGTCGAGTCCACCGCCTTCCTCATCGGCCTTTATCGGCCCGCACTTTTCGCACGCACGCGAAGCATGCTCGTGAATACCGCCCTAGGCGGGTTGTTGGCCTTTCCTGCGGCGCTGATTGCCGGGCGGTTCCTGGGCCTTCGGGCGGGGGATCTCGTAGGCAACGATCTGCTCTGGCCTATAAAGACGGTCGGCCTGTGGATCGCCGCGCTGTTCGTGACCCGCCTCGTCTTCCTAACCGCCATCCGCTTCAATATGTTCGTCCGTCGCGTCGCCATGCTCGGGGGACCCGGCGAGATGGCTGCCACCGTGAGCGCCGTCCGCTCAGGCCAGCGCGGCTTTCTTGAGATCGTATCGGGCCCCCAGGAAACGATCGATCCCGCCGCTCTCCGTAAAGCTGGCGTACTCGATGTCGTGGTGTCCAACGCCGCGAGCCAGCGCTTGACCTTGGACGAGCGTGGCCGGTTTGCGGCCAAAGGCATCAGCATCGAAACCGAAGCAGCATTCTGGGAGCACCATTTAAAGCGGGTTGATGTGGCGACTATCGGCGAGGACTGGGCGGCATCGCTCGACGCCGGACGCCGAAACCGTTTGCAGTTGGCCATCAACCGGGGCGGTGACATTCTCATCAGCCTAGGGCTGTTGGTATTCACCCTCCCGCTGATGGGCGTTGTGGCATTGCTGGTGCGGGCCGACAGCCAGGGCAATATCCTATACAGACAGGAGCGGATCGGCCTGGATGGGCGCCCGTTTACCCTGTTGAAATTTCGCAGCATGCGGGCCAATGCCGAGTCGAGTGGCCCAGCCTGGGCCAGCATGGGTGACCCCCGGGTAACCCGCGTCGGATCATTTATCCGGCGCACCCGCATGGATGAGTTGCCGCAGCTCTTCAACATCCTCCGTGGTGAAATGAGCTTCATCGGACCACGTCCCGAACGTCCGCATTTCGTCCAACAACTTGCCGCAGTAATTCCGTTCTACGGAGAAAGGGCCAGAGTAAAGCCAGGCCTCACCGGTTGGGCCCAAGTCAATTTTCCATACGGGGCTTCCGTAGAGGACGCGAGGGTGAAGCTTTCGTATGATCTTTACTATGTAAAATATCGCAGCGCTTTGCTTGACATGGCAATTATATTCTCAACCATTCGTGTTATCTTGTTTCAGGAGGGCTCTCGTTAAGCTGCACGGACGGCGCGTCCGGCGGATCACCTTCAGCCTCGGAAGCAGCCGGTCCGAATGATCGATGCCGCCTTAATCCTGTTCGGCCTCTGTGCCGTAACCTATCTAGCGCTTGCCCTCGTAATAGGTGTTCAAGCCAGGCACTCGACAGGCTTTCTCCTTGCGTTCTGTTGCTTGGTTACAGCCGCCTGGGGATTCGTCAGTCTGTTCTGGCCCGGCAACACCATCAGCGGGCTCGCAGGCGCGGCCGACCTGGCCCGAGGCGTATGCTGGTACGGTTTCGTGTTGCATCTTTACCGCCGGTCGATGCCAGTCCGGGGTGGGATGGGCGCCGGGTTCCTAGCCGTCGGAATCTTCGCGGCCGGCTTATCCCTTGCCGTCGGAACAGGCCTCATCGGCGCCGATCAAGGCCGGCCCACTCTGCTTTCATTGCCCATACTCGTCCGCATCGGCGTAGCCGTGGCCGAGCTTCTCTTGATTGAGAACCTCTATTTCAACCTGCCCACCAGCGCCCGGTGGCACGTGGCCCTACCCTGCGTCTTGCTCGGCGGCCTTGCCTGTTTCGACCTGCTACTGTGTGGCGACCTTGTCCTGTTCACGCAAAAATCCGCTTCCTTGGCAAATGCAAGGGCGACGGCGATGGTGATCATCGCGCCAGTCCTGGTCGTCGCGGCAGCGCGGGACCGCAGATGGCGCAAGGTGCAGCTTTCCCGCACGGCCGCCTTCCATTCCGCCACCCTGATCCTGAGCGGCTCTGTCCTACTCGCCCTCTCGGCGGCAGGCGAAATTTTTCGTCAGTTCGGCCCGGACTGGGGCTGGATCGCCAAGTCGAGCCTGCTGTTTGCAGGCGTCATGGTGATCGGAATTTTCCTGACCTCCGGTTCGGCAAGGTCCCGCCTGCGCCAGGTCGTAATCCAGCACTTCTTCGCCAGTCGCTACGACTACCGGCGCCAGTGGCTTGACTGTATCGACACCCTGTCAGATCCAAGCGACGCGTTGCACTCCAGGGCGATCCGTGCGCTGGCCGACGTGGTCGACAGCCCAAATGGCGCTCTGTTCCTCCGGGAAGGCGTGAGAGGGCCTTTTGCCTGGGCGGGATCTTGGAACATGCCGTCGTCATCGGCGATCGCAGAGGATCATTCCCTCGTTACGGCGATGCGGCAGGGCGAGTGGATCGCAGAACTTCACCTCGGCGAGCCAGCCACCGCGGATTTGCGCGCGCTAGGCCCACTTTGGCTAGCAGTGCCGCTAGTCCATCGGATGCAGCATGTCGGCTTCGTGCTCGCTGGGCCTTCGCGGGCCAAGCTGGCGTTGGATCAAGAAGTGTTCGACTTGCTCCGGATCGTGGGGCGCGAAGTCGCAACCTACATCGCCGAGCAGCGGGCCACACAAGTGATGCTGCAGACCCGGCAGCTGCACGATTACAGCAAACGGTTTGCGTTCGTCGCGCATGACATCAAGAACGTCTCGAGCCAGCTTTCCCTACTGCTTTCCAATGCCGAACGGCATATCAGCAACCCAGAATTTCAGCGGGATATGCTGCAAACAGTCAGCGCATCCGTGCAAAAGATAACCGCCCTACTCGCCCGGCTGGACGCACCCGAAGCCGACCGCGCACCGTCGGCCCTCGAACCGGTATCGCGGCTCGAGGCGTTGGTGGCGACCTACGAACGGGTGCGGCGGCAGCCTGTCGAACTGGAACATGATGGGTCGATCGGCGCCGTTGCGATGAGTCCGGATGCCTTTGACACTTCCGTAACACATTTGATGAATAATGCGGTCGAAGCATCAGAGGGGAAGCCTGTGAAGGTGATGGTGCGGCATGAGGTGGAACGCATCGTGATCGAAATACAGGACCAGGGCATGGGTATGAGCGAGGAGTTCGTCCGCGACCGCTTGTTTCAGCCCTTCCGAACCTCGAAGCGCACGGGCTCCGGGATCGGGGCGTTTCAGGCGCGCGAGTTGCTGCGCGAGGTGGGGGGTGAGCTTCTGGTGGAGAGTGCGCTTGGAAAGGGCACCACGATGCGGCTGATCCTCGCCCGGGTTGACCGCCTTGATGAAAGCAAACCGCTGCCCGCGCGCCCCGAGGCTCCTATGCTGGCGGACGCACGGTGACAGCGAAGCCCCGGTTATTGATCGTAGAAGACGATCTTGGGCTGTGCGGTCAATACCGCTGGGCCTTCCCAGAATTTGAGGTGCTGTTCGCGCATGACCGGACGCAGGCGCTCGAGCTTGCGCTTAAGTCGCACCCTGCTGTCTCGATCATGGACCTTGGCCTGCCGCCGGACCCGGACGGGGTCAGCGAAGGTTTCGCCACGCTCGATGGACTGACCCGGCAGGCGCCGGAAACCAAAATCATCGTCGCGACCAGTCATGGTGACAGGAGCCACGCGCTGCGGGCTATAGCGGCCGGCGCATATGATTTCTGTGAAAAACCGATAGATATCAATGTCCTGACTACAATCGTCAGCCGTAGCCTCAAGCTGCACACTCTCGAAACCGAGAACAGGCAGGCGGCAGGGGCCACGGCTCCCCCGCTCGGCGACATCATCACGGCTGACCCGGCGATGCTCAAAGTCTGCCGTGAGATCGAAAAGCTCGCTGGCATGTCCGTCGCCACGCTACTCACCGGGGAGGACGGAACCGGCAAGGCCTATCTGGCCCATGCGATCCACCGCCTGGGCCCGCGCGCTGCACAGCCGTTCATATCGGTGCATTGCGGCACAACACCGGAAGCATTGCTGGAAAGCGAGTTGTTCGGCCATGAGCGTTGGGCTTTCAGCGGCGCTCTCAGCCAAACGCCCGGGAAAATCGAGGCGGCCGGCGGAGGCACGCTGTTCCTGAACGAGATTGCCGAAATGGCCCCAGCGGTTCAGGTGCGGCTATTGCGCCTGCTACGTGACGGTGTGTTCGAACGGGTGGGCGGGCGAGAGGCTCAAAAGGCTAATGTGCGGATCGTGGCCGCCACTAGCCGAGATCTTGAAAGCCGGCTAGCCGAAGGCGTTTTCAATGGTGAGCTGTTCTACCGGCTCACGGCCGTGACCGTACGGGTGCCGCCGCTGCGTGAGCGTAAGGGTGATCCTGCATTGCTAGCGCGGCATTTCCTCACTGAATTCGCGCGCTCCTATGGACGCTCGGTCCGCGGCGTGTCGGAGGATGCGTTGGCTGCGCTCGCCGCCCATGCCTGGCCCGGCAACACGCGTGAACTGGAAGGCCGGATGCGCCGGGCCGTTGTGATGGCAGGCGGCCGTTTGGTGACGGCTTCTGACCTTGAATTAGCACCGGGTATCGAGGATATGACCGCCTATGACCTACGGGCGGCGCGGGCCCGTGCGGAAAGGGATGTTGTGCTGCGCGCCTTGGCAAGAAGCAATGGAACTCTAGCGACCGCGGCCCGCCTGCTTGGGGTAAGCCGTCCCACGCTATACTCATTGCTTGAAGCGCATGGCTTGAATGCGGAAGGGCCCGCCGCCCCCGATACCACACTGGGTTCAAGGGACCCGGTCGGGGCGCAAACGTCAAGAGGAACTGGCTAGTATGAAAAAGATCTTGATCCCAGCGCTGTTGCTGATTGCCCTCATAGCCGCTGGCGGCGTTTACGCGCTCGGCTATGCCTCGAGCCCCATGGCGAACGCGCAAGCCATGCTCGCCAAAGGCGATCTGAGGGGCGCCACGATCGAAATGCGCAACGCGATCAAGGCGGACCCGAGTGACGCCGAGGCGCATTTCCGGCTTGGCGACCTGCAACTCAAGGCTGGTGATCCGGTCGCGGCCGAGAAGGAGCTTAAGCTCGCCCGAAGTCTCAATTACGATCCGAACGCAGTCACCCCTTTGCTAGCCGCGGCCTACCTCGCGCAGCGGCGGTTTGAGGAGCTGCTGGCCGATGTGCCAGAAACAGGCGGAACCGCGGAGCAGACCGGCCGAAACCTGCTGCTGCGCAGCCAAGCTCAAGCCGCCCTGAAGGATGCAAAGGGCTCCGCCGATAGCCTCGCCCGCGCCGAGAAGGCCGCGCCCGGGAACGTGGACGTCCGTATTGCTAAAGCCCGCCTTGCGATGTCCGGCAAGGACCCAGCTGGGGCCGAGCGTGCGATCGACGAAGCAATCGCAATCGACCCTAAGCGCGGCGATGCTGTAGCGATGAAGGGGCAAATCAAGGTTCTAGCAGGCGATCTGCCCGCTGGTCTTGCGCTGATGGATCAGGCCGTCTCCGTCACTCCGGACATGTCCGCCATCCGGCTCGAGCGCGCCAACTTGTTCATGAACATGAACCAGAATGCGAAAGCCCAGGCGGATGTCGATACCGTCTTGAAGGCCGAGCCGCGGAACGCGCCAGCCATCTACCTTAATGGTGTTTTGCTGGTCAGGGCTGGCAAATACCCTGAGGCGGATGCCGAGTTGACCAAACTAGGTGCCGCCTCGCAGCTTTTTCCGCGCGCGCTGTACTTCGAAGCACTGGCCAAGGCCAATAGCGGTCAGACCGAACAGGCGGTAGATGCCGCGAACCGCTACATCGCCCGTAATCCTGGCGATCCGGAAGCGGTTCGCCTGCTCGCCCGGATCGAAATTGGCGCTAAGCGTCCGGAGCGGGCGATCGACATTCTCAAGAAGACGATCGACGCCGGGGTGAGAGATCCGGAAACCCTCGACTTGCTTGGGAGGGCCTATGCAGCGGCGGGGCAAAAACCGCAGGCTGCCGAAAGCTTCCAGAAGGCGGCCGAGGCCGCGCCAAAGGATGCAGCGATACTGACCAATCTGGCTGCCAGCAAGATGCAGCTCGGTGACACGACGGGCGCCAGCACCGCACTGGAACGCTCCCTCGAGATTGCGCCCAATCAATCCACTGCCGGTGAGGCGTTGGTAGCGTCTGCGCTAAGTTCGGGCGATGTCGAGCGGGCAAAGGCCGCGCTCGAGCGCTTGCGGAAGCAGGGAGGTGAGACACTGGCCACGGGTATGCTGTCAGCGCTCGTAAGGCTTGCGCAGCAGGATCTCGAGGGTGCGCGGTCTGAATTCGACGCGGTGGCGAAGCGCTTTCCCGATGCGCTCGAGCCTAGGATTAATCTCGCCAAGGTTCTCATGCTGCAGGAAAAGCGGCAGGCCGGTGATGCGGTGCTGCGGAGTGTGTTGGAGAAGGATCCGAGCAATACGCAAGCCGTTGATGCGCTTGTACAGTCACTCGTCTCTCAGAACCAGCCAGGTCAGGCGGCTTCCGTGTTAGACGATGCACGCAAGACTCGTCCGCAAGATGCCGCGCTGACGGTCGCCGAGGCGGACCTGCTGGTCCGGTCGGGCAACCCGAAACGGGCGCTGGAAGTGGTAGATAGCGCACGCGTCAACGGACAACTCTCTGTCCCATTGCGGTTGGCGCAAGCCCGGGCCCAGTTTGCAACCGGAGCGGCCGAGGATGCAAAAAGCAGCTACCGGCAGGCTTTGCTGGTCCAGCCAAATGAGCTTGAGGCCCGGCGGGCGCTCACGGAAATCCTCATCAATGAGAAGGACTACCCAGCCGCAGAGGCGGTGCTGCAAGACGGTTTGCGCACTTCACCCGGCAATCTCGGGATCATGCAAACCCTTGTCATCGCCGAGCAGCGCGCGGGCGGGATGCCGGCTGCTATAAAGATGGCCGAGACCCTGCGTAAGGATCCGGCCAACATGCCGGCGGCCTCTGTCCTGAAAGGGGATGCTTACATGGCCGCCCAGCGCTACGGCGATGCGGCCAGTGCCTACGCGGCTGAAAACAAGCAAACGCCAAACAGCGTGCTGGTGCTTCGTCAGGCGCAAGCGCTGGCCGCCGGTGGTGGAGTCGATCAGGCCTCTGACGTATTGCGGCAGTGGATGCGCACCAATCCGGCCGACCCTGACGCGGCGCAGATCTTAGCAAGCTTCGACATTACAGCTCGCCGGCTGCCTGAGGCCGAACAGAATCTGAAGATTGTACTCGAAAAGCGTCCGAACGATGGACGGGCATTGAACAACCTCGCATGGGTTTATCAGCAGCGCGGCAACGGACAGGCCTTGCTCCTGGCACAACGGGCCTACCTGCTCACACCAGGACCCGAGACCGCGGATACACTTGGATGGATTTTCGTGTCTGAGGGTAAGCCGGAGAAGGCAATACCGTTGCTGCAACAGGCGTTAGGGGCCGTGCCGAAGGAGCACAATATTCAGTACCATCTGGCCAAGGCGCAACTCGATAACGGAAACAAGGACGAGGCTTTGACGCTGTTGCAATCTGCTTTGGCCGAGTCTGGTGATTTTGAGGAGCGTCCGGCTGCGACCCGCTTGCTGGAGCAACTGGCTAAGAAGTGAGGGTGTCGCCGCGCCTGCTGACATATTCGACGCTGTTTCCGCATGCGGGCGCGCCGAACCATGGCGTTTTTGTCGAGAACAGGCTGCGGCACCTGATAGCGTCCGGTGCCGCCACCAGCCGCGTGGTGGCACCGGTACCCTGGTTTCCCCAGGCGCAGCTAGGACCTATCTCCCTGGGCGCATGGGGCCGCTTTGCCAAGGCGCCATCTTTCGAGCAGCGTGCGGGGCTCGACATCCATCATCCCCGCTACCCGGTTTTGCCCAAGATCGGCATGTCTGCCGCCCCCGCGCTGCTCTACGCCGCGACGTCCGGCTTGGTGCGGCGGTTGCAGCGTGAGGCCGACTTCGATGTGATCGATGCGCATTATGTCTATCCGGACGGGGTAGCCGCCGTCATGCTGGGCCGGGCGCTGAATAAGCCCGTGGTGATCACCGCCCGGGGATCGGACGTCACCCAATTACCGGATTTCGCCATTCCGCGCCGCTGGATCGTCTGGGCTTTGCGCCGGGCGGACGCTCTCATCACGGTAAGCGCGGGTTTGAAGGCGGCGATCGCCGGTCTGGGTACGCCGGCTGGCAAGGTTACGGTCCTACGCAACGGTGTCGATCTACTCGCATTCACACCACAGGATCGGGCGGCTTCGCGGGCCGCGCTGGGCTTCACGGGACCAACCCTGCTTTCGGTTGGCCTCTTGAACGATCGAAAGGGCCATCACCGCATCATACAAGCCCTACCGGAGTTGCCGGAGTGGCGTTTGCAGATCATCGGAGATGGCCCGGACCGGGCAAAACTGGAGCAACTCGCGCAGTCCCTTGGCGTGGCGGACCGGGTCACATTGGCCGGTCCGCGACCCCATGCGGAGCTTCCGCAATACTACTCGGCCGCAGACATTCTCGTGCTGGCATCGAGCCGGGAAGGGTGGGCAAATGTCCTACTCGAATCGATGGCGTGTGGAACGCCCGTCGTGGCCAGCAACATCCCAGGCAACCCAGAGGTCGTGCAAGAACCCGCCGCTGGGGTGATCATGCCAGAAAATACGGCGGCGGGACTGGTGGCCGGCATACGGCAATTGGAGCAGCTTCGCCGCCTGCCGGCTGAAACCCGCACATATGCTGAGCGGTTTAGCTGGGACGCGACCAGCCAGGGACAGGCTGATCTGTTTAATAGATTGCTGAGCCGGACCCGTTAACCCACGACGGAGGACTGCGCCTTCATGGACATCTCATAGGCATCGGCCAGCAGCGTCAGCCGCTCCGTGTTCGGCAGCTTGCGAAAGGCGTTTAGAAGTAAAATCTCTTCGTTTGACGGCGTATCCGACTTTTCGGCCGCCTCTTCGAGCAAGGCGCCGATCGGCACGTTCAGCACCTGAGCCAACCGAATCAAGCGTGACGTCTCCGGAAAACACGTCCCCCAGATCCAAGCGTGGACGGCGACACGCGACACCTCCATAAGCCGGGCAAGGCTCGCCTGAGTGATCTTCTTCTCGGTCATGATCCGGCTGAGGTTAAGACGGAAGCGGTCCCGTGACGGGTCCGTGCGCTTTTTTTCGTCTGGCCATCCGTGCAGGAGCACGGGTTGCTGCTGATCCATATTTGCCCCATGCGGTGAGAGCAGCCTCAGAAAGATCATCTAAGGTCGGTTCCTCACACACAACATATGACTATCACGTAAAATGAAAGTCGCAAGGCAAGGAACCCCAGCTTTGACGTTTAATCACAAATCCAAAGCACCGTTGGATATTCAGTGAAGACGCTAACTAGCGTTCAAGCCGCGATTTGCTGATCGATGGTGTGCGCGGCCCTGTGGGCCAAAAATCCTTCGAACGTCAGCAGTAGCCAGATCGCCCCGGAATGATCGAACGCCCTGCTAGTATGTTCCTCTAGCGTGCGTCCGATTGCCGCAGGATCGAACAATCCCGAGTCGAGCATCGCAGGACCTAGTAACCGGGTCCGTAGCCGCGCCGACTCGTCCCGGAACAGGCCTGCAAGCGACGTGGCAAAGCCCTGCTTCGGCCGGGCCAGTAGCTCTGCCGGAACAAGAGCCGCAAGCGCCTGCTTCAGCACCCATTTGCCTTCCTGCCCGCGCAGCTTCAGGCCTGGTGGCAACCGCATGCCCCATTCCACGAAGGTATAATCCAGGAATGGCGCCCGTGCCTCGAGCGAATGCGCCATGCTCGTCCGGTCCACTTTGGTCAGGATGTCCCCGACGAGGTAGGTCTGCACGTCCACGTACTGCGCTTGCAGCAAACTATCCGCGTCGTCACACTCGTCCATCAATGCCACCACGCGCTGTGCCGGGTCGTGACCGTCCAGCGCAGCGCGCAAGCTGCCGGAAAACAGGGCGCGGCGCTGCTCGTGATGCACTTTGGCCAGCGTGCGGTAGTAGCCTAGCGCGCTATCGAGGCTGATTTCCGTCAGGGTGTGCTTGGCACGCAAGAACCGCGGCGCCCAGTCCATCTTGGGGTAGGCCCGCGCAAGTGACCCCAGCACGCCCCGGCGCAGCCCTGCAGGTATATGTGCCCGCACCGCTTCAGCCACTTGATGCCAGCGGTAGCGGCGGTAGCCGGCAAACACCTCGTCTCCACCATCACCGGACAGCGCCACCGTGACATGCCGCCGGGCCAGCGCGCAAACCGCCTCTGTTGGAACGGAGGAGCTGTCGCCGAACGGCTCTCCAAACATCGCGCCCTGCCGGCGAGCCGCGTCTAGATAGTCAGGCACGGCCTGCTCGTTGTGCTGCGCCGTCCCGTACCGTTCGGCAACCGCGGCCGCCAGCGGCGTCTCGTCCGCAGCACCGGGAAACCCGATCGTAAAGGTGCGCAACGGCTCATCCATCAACCGCGCCGCCGTCGCCACCACGGCGCTGCTATCTACACCGCCGGACAGGAAAGCCCCGAGCGGCACGTCCGACATCAGCCGGCTTTGGGTGCAATGCGACAGGTGAGTGGTCACACCGGCCACAGCCTCGGCCTCCTCCATGGGCGCAGACACCGTCGGCGGCTTCCAATACCGCACCGGTGCCGCGGCTAGATCCTGACGCAGCAATAAATAGTGCGCTGCGGGCAGCTTATGGACGCCCTCGAAAATGGAATGCGGATCGGGCACATATCCGTAGGTAAAAAAATCTTCGACTGCCGACGCACAAATCTTCTGCGGCAAGTCATGCACCGGCGCGAACGCCCCTAGTTCCGAGCCGAATACCAGGGCGCCGCGCCGGGTCTGCCCGTAATATAACGGCTTCTTGCCCAACCGGTCCCGCGCCAGGAACAGCACGCCTTGATTGCGATCCCATAGCGCAAAGGCGAACATGCCATTCAAATGCTGCAGGCAGTCCGGCCCCCAGCTCTCCCATGCATGAATGACTGCTTCGGTATCGCAGCGGTTGCGGAACACATGGCCCATGGCCGCAAGCTTCGGCCGCAGCTCCGGAAAATTATAGATCTCGCCATTGAAGACGATGACGACGGTCTCGTCCTCGTTCCACATTGGTTGCGCGCCGCCCGCGACGTCCACGATCGACAGCCGCCGGTGACCGAGCCCCACACCGGGTTCTACATGAAAACCATCCCCATCGGGCCCGCGATGCGCGATGGCCGTTGTCATCGCGACGAGCATGGCGCGGTCAATCGGGGCGCCGGGATGGTAAATGCCGGTCAATCCACACATTACGCCCGCTCCTGCAACGCTACAGTATTATGCCGGAACGGCTGCACTTGCACCAGGCCGGTTCACGGCGTCCAGTAGCGCAATCAACGTATCGACCTGTGTCGCCGCACTGAAATCACGTAAAAACTGCTCGCCAGGCAGCGATGCGGTGAGTGGAGCGTTGAGAAATGCGGCTATCGCGTCTTCGAATTCATCCAGCGGTGCACCGACATCGATACAGGCGTGTTGCACTCCGGCCATGGCCAAAACCCGCTCCGTCGCGGATCCGGGCCGCGTCAGCGCCATGATCGGACGGCCAGTCCGCACGTAATCGAAGAGCTTGGCGGGCACCTGCAGCCCGGGGTTCATGTCATTCATATCCAGGAGTACCAAGACACGCGCCGACAGCATCTCAAGCCGGGCGGCTGCTTCCGGCACGTGATGCGGACAGACATACGCTTCACCAGACCGCGCAAGCTGCAGCAACGGCGAATCGTGAAGCCGCCGTGCCTCGATTGCGCCAGTCTGGCGGAACTGCCACGCCTCCGGCAGCCTGCCTTGTGCCGTCAACCGCTGGATGGCCTGGATCAGCGCTACCGGGCAGCGGTCGCCATAAAGGCTGCCGACATGGCTTAAGGTATAGGCACTTGGATGCGGCATCGGGACGATCGCATCATCTGGGTCGAAGCCATTCCAAATCAGGTGCACCTTGCCCGCTTGGGCCGGATACCGCGCCCGCAGCAGGTCGGCCGAGCTGTCGGTGTTTGCAATGATCGCGTCCGCGGCCGCCATCACCAGCCGCTCTATTAGCGGGTCCAGCAATCCAGCGCGCCATGCGGTGCGGGTTGGGTTTCCCCAAAGTGGATCGCGGAAATCCGCAACCCACGGCCGGCCGAACCGCAGCTTCAGCGCCAGCGCGACCAAATGTGTCACGACCGGCGGATGGGTCGACATCACCACGCACTGCCCCGTCATGGCCCGCTGCGCCGTCTCATAAGCGCAGGGTAACCAGCCTAGCCGGTCCTTATGCGGCAGCAAATGACGCTCTAACCCGTCCAGCATAGCACTGATCCAACGCCCCACCCCGGAACTGTCCCGGTAGTGCACGCGGCACGGCGCCTCCGATGGTGCTTCGGACGCCAGATAGTGCCGGTCAGTGGCCCGGCGCACCATCGCCGGCGCACAAACAACCCGGACGTCGGCACCGCTCCGACGCAGAAACCGGGCAAACCGGTAAGGCCGGGCGGCGCCAATCTCCCGATGCGGCGGATAGTAATAGGCGATCAGGACGATCTTATGCGTGGCGAACGCCGGGCCAGACGGCAACGGTAATCTCCGCCCAGCCAAGCGCCGTCCCAGCTGGACCATTCCTTCGGCGCGCTCACCCGGCGACAGCAGCACCAGCAGCCCCAATCCTACGAAGCCCATCACCGCGGAGGCGAACGCCAGAACAGGGGAGTAGCTCGCTAACGTTTGGTGCAGGCCAATAGCAGCCGCGCCAAGCGCTGCCACGCCCAGCACAGGACGCCCGATGTTGCGATCCTGCACCGGCCATGAGCAAAGCCCGGCGAACAGCGCCATCACCGCCGCAACGCCAGTCAGGCCAAAGCCGGGCAGGACGCACCAAACCAGCGCCGCCTCGGCAGTGATCATCCCGATCACCGGCAGCGGCGGACGGGATGTGCCCGGCACGGAAAGCAAGATCCCTAGCGCCAATGTCGGGAATGCCCCCGCAGCAATAGAATAGCCCGGCGCAATAAGCCTCATCAGGGCAGGGCCGGCCAACGTCAGCGAAAGCAACAGAGCGCTACTCAAAACAAAGCCGGCCTGGCCCGGCTCACGCCAAGACTTCATTTGCCGCGGCAGTGCAAGAACGCAGCCAGCCCAACACAGCCCGCCTAGATCGGCGATGCCGAAACGCGCCGCAGCCGCCAGACCGATGAGCGGTATGAGGGTCTCGGACCAAGCCCATCCGGCTGCCTGATCCGCATCACTTGCCGCGGCGAGCACGCAAACCCGCGCCAGCAGTATCGCCACGACAATGAGCGCGAACAAGGAGGGCGGTAGCACCTGCGGGCCTAGCACAGGAAGCAACAGGGCCGCCGCCCGCCAGCAATTAGCCTCTATACCTCCGAGGACCGAACGGGTCAGATAGCCGTGCCGCGGACCGGCGTGGACCACAGCCCGCATATCATTCATGCAAGAACATCCAGATCATCCGTTCTACAACTTAAGCATGTAGTCATACTAACAGACACAACCGCATGCCCGCGTCTTAGATGTGTTCAGTTTTGTTGCCAGTCAGCGCTCATATCGCCTCCCTCCGTTATGCACGGCGCGCGGCACCCGAGACCAAGGACAGCAGGCACCGATGCCCCCCGATCCCACTCCGCTCATCCTGCATGTGTTTCCAACCTTCACCACGGGGGGCTCACAAAGCCGGTTTGCGGCCATAGCCAATCATTTCGGTGGCCGCTTCCGGCACGCCGTGATTGCCATGGACGGTGATCTATCCTGCCGCGCCCGACTTGACCCATCGCTCGACGTCACGTTTCATACCGTTCCGGTGCTGCTGGGCCGCACCCTCGGCAATATCAAGCCGTTCCGCGCTCTCCTGCGTCAGCTGTCGCCCCACGCGCTGTTCACCTACAATTGGGGCACTATTGACTGGACGCTGGCCAATCTCGGCCTTCCATTCCGCCAGATTCATGTCGAGGACGGGTTCGGGCCCGAGGAGCGGACCCGCCAATTGCCGCGCCGGGTCTGGATGCGCCGGTTGTTCTTACGCCGCCGCACCGTGGTCCTGCCATCGTGCACGCTGCACAGGATCGCCACGGACATCTGGCGTCTGAACCCCGCCCTGCTGCGCTATGTGCCCAACGGGATCGACACCGGGCGGTTCGCGCCAGACGCGACCCGGCACACGGGGCCACCGCTGATCGGCACCGTCGCGGCGCTAAGACCAGAGAAAAACCTGGCCCGCCTCGTCCGGGCTTTCGCGCAGATGGGACTGCCGGGCCGCCTCATGATCATCGGAGACGGGCCAGAACGTCCATCGCTCGAGGCGCTCGCCCAGGCCCTGGGCGTCACCGTCGAATTCACAGGCCAAGTCGATCGGCCCGCCCATCTCATTCAGCAATTCGACATCTTCGCCCTGTCGTCAGATACCGAGCAGATGCCGCTGTCGCTGTTGGAAGGCATGGCCGCAGGCTGCGCCGTTGCCGCCACGGACGTGGGCGATGTGCGCCAAATGGTGGCGGTCCCAAACCAGCCTTTCGTCACCGCCATCGATGATGCGGCCTTGGCCGGGGCATTGCGCACGCTGGTCAGCGACCCGGACCGGCGCTCGGCACTCGGCGGGGCCAACCGCGCCAAGGCCGTCGCGCAATATGACCAATCCCAGATGTTCGCCGCCTGGGGCGGCCTGATGTCGGGCCCGTGATACAAACTCGCCCGCACAGCCTGCGTTGGACGCGCTCCATCTCTCTCAGGAGCTTCCATGTTGCGCGCTTCAGCCGTTCTTGCGCTTACCCTTCTCGCTCTGCCCGCCCTGGCGCAGAGCAGTTCGACCCAGTCGCCGCCCGCTCCCAATTCACAGGCGATGCAGCCCGAGCCGGCTGGCAGCGTACCGGCTGGCGCTTCGACCGCACCGGCGCCCGACCGGGCCGCTTCGCCCAGCGTTGGCGTCACCACCAGCACAACCAACGGTCAGCAAGTCCCGACTGGTGCGGCCAGCACCACCCCGGCTCTGCCCTCGGGTTCGACAGGCCCCACCGGCAGCCCCTCCGATGCCGCTGGCCGGACCGTGCCCACGCCCTCCAAGTAGCCGGTCATTCCCCCGGGCCGTTCTGCGTGCTAGGCCGCCCCATGTTCGCCATAGCCACGCAGGACGGCCCGATCGGTGTCCTTACGATGCACGATCCGGCCCGCCGTAACGCCCTCGGCGCCGAAATGATATCGCAACTCCGGTCTGGACTGGACCATCTTAATCAGCAGGACGCACGCGTCATCATATTGCGGGCGGCACCAGGGGACCGGGTGTGGTCCGCTGGGTTTGACATAGCCGCATTAGGCCCAGGGATCGATCCGCTGGTGCAAGACGGGCCGTTGATGGGCTTGTTCCACGCCGTCGCGGACTGCCCTGCACCGGTTATTGCCATGCTGGACGGCAGCGCCTGGGGCGGTGGCACGGACCTGGCCCTCCGCTGCGACATCCTGCTCGCCAGCCCGGCCTGCACCCTGGCCTTCACCCCCGCCCGCCTCGGCCTTCCTTATGACCCGGAAGGCCTGCAGAACGTACTGCTACGCGCCGGCCGCCACATCGCGATGGAGATGTTCGCCACCGCCGAGCCCATCCAAGCCGGCCGCGCACTCCAGGTCGGGCTGCTCAACCACGTGGTGCCCGCCGGCGAGATCGAGGCGTTCACCATGGCCATGGCTCATCGCATCGCCGCCCTGGCGCCGCTATCGGTGCGGAGCGCCAAGCAGCAATTGGGCGCCATCAACGCCGCCCTTGCCCTACCCGCCGCCGAACTCGCCCGCCTGCAAGACGGACGCCGGCGCGCCCTGCACAGTGAGGACTTCAAGGCCGGCCTGGCCGCGTTCCATGCGCGCCAGACGCCAGTGTTCACTGGGACCTAGATGACGTTAGCCTTTTGGGCCGTGCTGGCCGCCGCGATCCTCCCATATCTCACGACCGTGCTGGCCAAGTCCGGCGGCTTCGACAATCACTCACCGCGGGAGACGCTGGCCAGGCTAAAGGGCTGGCGCCTCCGCGCAGACTGGGCGCAGCGCAACCATTTCGAGGCGTTCCCGGCCTTCGCCGCTGCCGTCATCATCGCCAACCTAGCCCACGCGCCAAAGGGCCGGATCGACCTGCTGGCCGTTGCCTTCGTCACACTTCGGACCCTCTACACCGGCGTCTATCTTGCCGATTGGGCGTCGGTACGCTCGATCGTCTGGTTCGCCGGGTTCGGCTGCGTGGTGGCCCTGTTCTGCGCGGGTCTATGAGCCTCGATGAACCGCCAGCTATCGTCCAACGACGGCGCCCGGCTGCGGAAAAGCGGGGCAAAGGCGGTGACGATGCCGATATGGCCGACGCCTGGATAAATCTTCGTTTCGACCAGCCCGCCCCGCCGCCGGATTGCTGCGGCAAGCGATAGGGTGTTGCGCGGCTGCACGGTCGTGTCCGCGTCCCCGTGCAACAATAACAGCGGCGGGTTGTGCCCATCGGCGAACGCCAGCGGCTGGTAGGCCGGCGTGTTGGCGGCACCGAACACGGGGATCACGTCGGGGTCGCTCGATGGTAGGAAGTCCGCCGGCGCCGCTAGCGCGATCACGCCGGCCAGCCGAGACCGGTCCACCCCAGCCTCGGCCAAGAACGCCGAGTCTAGGCCCAGCATGGCCGCATTGTACGCGCCGGCGGAATGCCCCATGAGGAATACAGCCCGCGGGTCCGCCCCCAACCCAGCGGCATGCGTGAACGCCCAGGCGGTGGCGGCGGCGTTGTCCTGCAAGAAAGCGGGATACTGCACCTCCGGATACAGCCGGTAGTCCGGCACTACGACCACGGCACCCCGCTGCGCAAGCGACAGCGCGACGAACGGGTAGATGTCCTTACTGCCGGTCTTCCAACTGCCGCCATACAGGAACACCACCAGCGGCGCAGGTACCGCGCCCGGCGGCGGCCGGTAAACGTCCAGGGTCCGCCGCGGCCCAGCCCCGTAGCTGATGTCGGCCGTAACCTCGACCCCGCCCCGCGGCACGGTGGCATTCAGCAGCCCGGCCGGCGAGCACGCGGCCAGCGACGCAAGCAAAGGCAGCAAGAAATGGCGCATGAGCCCTTAAGCCGGCCTGCGCAGGTAAGTTGCCGCCACGCTCACGCCTTGGTCACATTCCAAAACAGCGGCGGCTGAGCCGGCAGCTGCCCGGCGACGTTGTCCCGCCACGCGGCAGATTGGAAGTATTGTCCCAACGGCACGAACAGCGCCGCTTCGAACGCCTCCGCCTGAATGTCGCGCGCCAGTCGCTGCCGCACCGCCGGGTCCGCGCTGGCGATCCACGCCGTCCGCAGCTGCTCTATCCGGGGGTTGGTGGGCCATCCATACCAGGCCGCCGCTCCCGTGCCGCGCAACGCCGGTGCCGCGAGCGGATCGACCCAGTCCAGCGCCGGGAACGAGGTGCAGAACATCGACCAGCCGCCTTTATCCAGCGCCGCCGTGCTCGCCCGCCGCTGCACCACCGTGCCCCAATCCATCGCGACGTCATCGACCGTGATCCCGATCCGCCGGCAGGTGGCCGCCACCACCTGGCTCATGGCGTCATAGAACGGCTGATCCGTCGGGTGCATCAGCACCAGCCGCTCCCCGGCATAGCCGCTTCCAGCGAGCAACGCTCGGATCTCCGCATCCGGGCGGGGGCCCAACCGGTCCATCCCCGCCTGGTTCGCATACGGCGTGCCCGGCAAGAAGCAGCCGACCGGCGCGTTGTAGCCCCCGGCATCGTCCCCCATGACGGCCTGCATCACCTCCCGCGAGTCGATCGCCGCCAGGATCGCCTGCCGCACTCCGCGCAGCGTAGTCGGGCCCTGGATGTGATTGAACCGCAGCACCGGGAACAGACCCCAAGGGTCGAGCCGCCCGGTTTTCACGTGCGACGCCCGCGCCAGGGATGGCAGCAGATCCGGTAACGGCATCTCCACCCAATCCACCTCGCCCGCCTGCAACGCCGCGGCAGCGGTCGCGGGGTCCGGGATCACATGCCATTCGACCCGCTCCACTAGCGCTCGCTTGCCGCCCGCGACGCCGGACGCCGGTTCCGCCCGGGGCACGTAATCGTCGAACCGTGCGAACACCGCCCGGCTGCCGCTCACATACTCGTCCGCCACGAACCGGAACGGACCGCTGCCAACCGCTTCTTTCAGCTGTGTAAACGGGTCGGTCTGCGCCAGCCGCTCCGGCATCATCACCGCCGGTGAAGGTTGCGTCTTGCCCAGCGCGGCAAGCAGCGGAAACGGACTGCGCAGCTGCAAGACCACCGTCCGGTCGTCCGGAGCCTCCATCGTCTCGAGACGGATTGACCCGCCCAAACTGTCCCGCCGCATCCACCGCCGGAGCGACGCCGCGCAGTCCCGCGCCAGCACCGGCTGCCCGTCATGGAACCGCAGCCCGTCCCGCAGACGAATGGTCCACCGCAGACCATCCGCCGACACCTCGGCACCCTCGGCCATCTGCGGCTGCGGCACCAGCCCGGCATCGGTGCCGAACAACGTGTCGTAAACCAGGAACGCATAATTCCGCGTCACCGTCGCCGTGGTCCAGATCGGGTCGAGGCTCGTGAGGTTAGCTTGCGGCACGAACCGTAGCGTCGTCTGGCCCGTCGCGGCCCGCACATTGCCAAATGCCAAAGCCATACCGCCCGCTAGTATCGACCGCCTTTGCATTGCGCCCCCCTGATTTCCAAACACGATAGCACGTTGACGGACGGGCTATAACGGGGACAATTGCAATCTAGAGTGGCAAAAGGCCGGCCGGCATGGGAATTCTGCACAGGAACGCCCGCTCAGCACAGGCGCTGACGGAGGCTGACGCCCTCGCAAAGCTGCATCAATCGGGGCTGTTCCAGCACGGCTGGTTTTTGGAGCGCAATCGCGACCTTACTGCGCCCGGGCTCGATCCACTCCGCCACTATCATCTGTTCGGCTGGAAAGAGGGGCGCTGGCCCAATCCCTACTTCGACCCGGCCTGGTACCTCGCGACATACCCAGACGTGCGCACCGCCAGCATGGACCCCTTGCTGCATTACATCCTGCATGGCGAGCAAGAAGGGCGGCAGCCGCTTGGCCATTTCGACCCGGCCTGGTACCGGCTCGCGTATGCCCTGCCGGCCCCGTTGCTGGCCCTAGCGCACTATCTCGAGCACCGCCGCTCCGGCCTCGTCAGTCCCGTTCCGGAGTTCGACCCGGTCTTCTATCTCGCGCACTCACCCGACGTCGCGTCCGCCGGGATGGACCCGTTCGAACACTATCTCATCCGTGGCGCGTCCGAGGGAAGGCAGCCCTCGGCGCAGTTCGACCCGGCCTACTACCGCATCCGCCATATGAGCCACGCTTCCGGTGCCAACCCGCTGCTGCACTACCGCGCCCACCGCACCCAGCCCGGCGTCCACCCGCGCCGCCCGGCAGGCGAGACCGACATCCCGCAGGAAGTCCGCCGCAATACCGCCCCCGGCCCGCTGTTCGAAGAGGTCGCACCGCTCCCGTCCGGTACGCCTCGCCGGGCCAAAGTGCTCGCGTTCTACCTACCGCAGTTTCACGCGATGCCGGAGAACGATGCCTGGTGGGGCCGCGGCTTTACCGAATGGACCAACGTCGCCCGCGCCCTCCCCCGCTTCGCCGGCCACTATCAGCCGCGCATTCCCCGCGACCTCGGCCACTATTCGCTCGACGGGACCGAGACGCTGCGGCGGCAGGCCAAGATGGCGCAAGACGCCGGGCTACATGGCTTCGTGTTCTACTTCTACTGGTTCAACCGCCGCCGCCTGCTGGACGGCCCACTCGAGGCGCTGCTGGCCGACCCGTCCGTCGAACTCCCGTTCTGCCTGATGTGGGCCAACGAGAACTGGACCCGCCGTTGGGACGGCTCGGAGCATGAGGTGCTGATCTCACAAGACTACCGGGACGAAGACGGCCCCGCCCTGGTGTGTGAGTTGGTGCGCCATTTCCGCGACCCCCGCTACATCCGGCTCGGCGGACGCCCTGTGCTGATGATCTACCGCGCCGGCCTGATACCCCGCACGAAACAGAGCGTGGCCGCGTGGCGGACCCGGTTCAAGGCGCTGGGTGAAGACCCGGTGTTCATCATGGCGCAAAGCTTCGACGAACGTGACCCCCGCCCCTATGGCATGGACGCCGCAGTCGAGTTCCCGCCCCACAAGCTGACGGCGGGCCTGGAACGGCTCAATCCCGGCCTGCAGATGCTGGACGCCGCCGCCCGCGCCCATGTGTTCGACTACGCTGAAGTCGCGCAAGCGTCCGATCTGACGCAACCTCCATATCCGCTGATCCGCACCGCGCTGCCGGGCTGGGACAATGACGCACGGCGCCAGGGGGCCGGCATGGTGCTGCACGGCTCCACACCCAACGCCTACGCCGCCTGGCTCACCCGCTTGATCGGCGCCGCGGCCGCGCAGCCCGTGTGTGGCGAAGCGCTGGTTTGCGTAAACGCCTGGAACGAGTGGGCGGAGGGTGCCTATCTGGAGCCCGATGTGCATTTCGGCGCCGCCTACCTCAACGCGACTGCCCGCGCCATCGCTCAGCCTCTGGCCGCGGCCCGCCGCTTGCTGCTGGTGGGTCATGACGCCTTTCCCGCCGGATCCCAACTTTTGCTGCTGAACATCGCCCGGCGCATGCGGGCGCAGGGCGTGGCGATCGAGACCTGGCTGTTGGAGGGCGGCGCGCTCGAGGACGAATACCGGGCGGCTGGCCCGCTCACCATCGCGCCCGCCTCCAGCATGGCCGGGCGCGCCTGGCCCGGCGTCGTGGGCGCGCTTGTCAACACCGCCGCCGCCGCCGCCGCGATCCCCCATCTGGCCCAGGCCGGCATCGCCTGTACCTGGCTCGTGCACGAGCTGCCCCGTTTGCTGCAAGAGCGGGGACTGATCGAACCTGCCCGCGCCGCCGCGCCGCTGGCCCGCCATGTCGTCTTCGCTTCCCCTTTCGTGCGGGACCGCTTCACCGGGCAGGTCTCAGCAGGCACGACGCACATCATTCCCCAGGGCCTGTATGCCCCACCCCGCCCGGGGGCGATCGGCGCCGCCTTGCGTGCCTCGCTCGGCATACCGGACGACGCAGTCCTGGCGGTGGCGCTCGGCTACGCCGACCTGCGTAAAGGGTTCGACTGGTTTATCGAAATCTGGCGCCAAACCCGGCGCACCGTCCGCCCGGTGCACCTGCTATGGGTCGGCGACATGGACCCTGTCGCCCGCGCCTACCTGTTGCCGGACCACGCGCCCGGCCTGCACCTTTTGGCGCGGCAGGATCATGCGGCAGACTGGTTCGCTGCTGCCGACGTACACCTGTTGACCTCTCGGGAGGACGCGTTCCCCAGCGTCGTACTGGAAGCGATGGCGTCCGGATGCCCCACCGTCGCGTTCGAGGGCGCAGGCGGCGCTCCCGGCTTGCTGCGCGAGCACGGCGCGGGCCGGGCCGTTCCGCTGGGCGACATCCCTGGCATGGTCGAAGCGCTGCTTGCCTGCGCCGGGCCGGTCGAGGGCTTGGCTGGGCGCAGCCGCACGGCGTTTGCCTGGCCCAGCTACGTGGACCGGCTGCTCGAGCTGGTCTGGCCGGATCGCCGCAGGATCTCCGCGGTGGTGCCAAACTACAACTACGCCCGCTATCTGCCCGCACGCTTGGCCAGCATCGCCGCCCAGACCTGCCCGGCGGACGAAGTCATCGTCCTCGACGACGCATCGACCGACGAGAGTGAAGCCGTGGTCCGCGCCACCGCCCCGGCGGTGCGCTGGGCCGGGCAAGACCGCAACTCGGGCTCCGTCTTTCGGCAATGGCGGCGCGCGGCAGAGCTTGCCACCAATGACTGGCTCTGGATCGCCGAGGCCGATGACGAGGCCGAGCCCGGCCTATTGGACGCGCTGTCCCTCGCCCTGGATCAAGCCCCGGATGCGGTCCTGGCCTTCTCGGACAGCCGCGCGATCGACGGGGAGGGTGCCCTTCTGTGGCCGGATCATCAAGCCTACTACGCCAAAGCCTCGGCCCCATTGCTGCAGCGTGACGCAACCATCCCGGCTTCGGTTTTTCTCCGAGCCTGCTTGTCCGAGCGGAACCTGATTTTAAATGCCAGCGCCGTTCTATGGCGCCGATCCGCCATGATCCGGGCGTTCGACCGGTGCGGCGAGGCGCTCGAGTCACTGCGCATGGCGGGCGACTGGCGGCTGTATGTGGAAATCCTGGCCGAAGGCGGCTCCGTCGCCTACGTGGCGCAACCGCTCAATGTTCACCGCCGCCATCGACATAGCGTCACCGGCCTACTCACCCCAGAGCGGCACCTTGATGAGCTGACCCAAATGCACCGCCACATGCGGACTGTGCTGGGCGAAGAAGCCGGATTACGCGACCGTCAGAGCCGCGCGTGGCAACAAGCCAAGACAGGCCTACAGGGACTGTCGCCTACCACCACGGTCAAGCCTGCCCCACCGCGCCGCCCCCGCCTACGCCGCCAAGCTGTAACACCTGCCCGCGTCTGTCCCTAGCAACGGCCAGCTAATGGTCCCGCCCGCGCCCGGTTTTCGATTGCATCGCATCGATCATCTTTGACGCCTCGGCCTTGCTGAGCGAAGGATCGAACGGCTCCCCCGCCTCTTCACAGAGCGTCTTCAGATACGACGCCTGTGCGCCGGTCATAGTCTCGGCACCGGTTGTCCACTCGCTAGGATCCTTCACCGCATTGGTATGCGGGGTTGAGGTGTTGGGGTTCGGGTCTTTTGGGTTCGTGCTCATGGGCCGATAACGCCAACGCACCCCACCGGTTCAGACAAAAACGACACGGGCGCACGCGTCAGCTAGGCCCAACACTGGGCACACCTGGTCGATTCAAACCCCAATCTCAATCCTGACACAAAGCCGTGAGCCGCGCCGTTCGTAACTCGCCGTTAATCTTCAGTCTGTATTTCTGGACATGTCGCAAATCGAGCGACGCAAAACGGGAATTTAAACGACTGTGTGGGCAGAGGACTAGGCACGATGACAATTCTTACGGTTGGCATAGGTAAAGAGTATAGCACGATTTCGGCCGCGGTGGCAGCGTCTCATGCGGGTGACGTCGTGCAGGTTCAAGCCGGGACCTACACCAACGATTTCCCGTCCGTCCGTGCCAGCATTTCGCTGATCGCCGTCGGCGGCATGGTCACCATGGTCGCCACCATCAGCCCGCCCAACGGCAAGGGCATCATCGACCAGTATGCTGACCTCGTGGTGGACGGCTTCTCGTTCTTCGGGGCCCAGGTGCCCGACCATAACGGCGCCGGCATCCGCAGCAATAACGGCAACCTCACCGTCCGCAACAGCCTGTTCATGAACAACCAGGACGGCATCCTGGCCGGCGCCGACGCCAACGCCACCATCGACATCGAATCGTCCGAGTTCGCCTATAATGGCGCCGGCGACGGCTACAGCCACAACATCTACGTCGGCGCCGTGAAGCAGTTCACGGTCAACAACAGCTACTTCCATGACTCCATCATCGGCCACGAGATCAAGAGCCGCGCCTTCAACACCACCATCACCAACAACCGCATCATGGACGGCGCCACCGGCACTGCCAGCTACAGCATCGACCTGCCGAACGCCGGCAACGCCCTCATAACCGGCAACGTGATCGAGAAAGGCCCGGACTCACAGAACCAGGCCATCATCCATTTCGGCGGTGAGGCCGCGCCCTGGCCCGGCTCCAAGCTGACCGTCACCGGCAACACCGTGGTGAACGACCGTGAAACCGTCATCGGCCTGTTCAACCAGACCGGCATCACCGCCACCGTGACCGGCAACACCCTCTATGGCCTGACCGCCGCCAATTTCGGCGGCACGACTGCCACCAACACCGTCGTCATCACCCGCCCGGTGCTCGACACCAGCACCATCGCCCCCGTGTTCGTGCCCCAGGGCCCACCGCCGCCGCCACTGACGGTCGCGGTGCCGGACGGCGTCGTCTATACCGATTTCGGACGCGACGGGGACGTCACCGCCACTGGGCACATCATCCACGTGGGCGCGGACCGCGGCTTCAAGAACCTGCAGCAGGCGCTCGCCATAGCGCAGGACGGCGACACCATCGACGTTGATGCCGGCATCTATAAGAACGACTTCTCGACCGCGACCCACAAGGTCATCATCCAAGGCGTGGGCGGCATGGCCATCTTCACCGCCGACCGCTACGCCGACAACAACCGCGCCACCATCGACGTGCAGGCGGACATTACCATCCGCAACCTCGATATCAGCGGCACCAAGAGCTATGACGGCAACGGCGCCGCGCTCCGGATCGAGTCCGGCCACGCGACCATCGTGAACTCCGTCCTGCACAACAACGACACGTCCATCCTGGCCGGCGGCTCCGGCACCACCGTCTCCGTCTATGACAGCGAGATCTACCAGAACGGCAACTTCGACAAAGCCACGTCCCAGATCAACATCGGCGATGTCGGGAGCTTCACGCTCCAGAACAGCTACGTCCATGACGGCTACGTGGCGCACGAAGTGAACGATCAGGCCTACTTCAGCCGCATCCAGAACAACCGGATCATCGATGGCCCGATCTGGACGACCAGCTTCGAAATCAACCTGGGCCACGGCGGGGACGCCATCATCTCCGGCAACGTGATCGAAAAGGGCAAGAACTCCGCCAACAGCAACTCCGTCCATGTCGGCGGCGAGGGGCCAACCTACCAGAACAGCAACGTCCAGATCACCGGCAACACCCTGATCTCGGACCTGATCTCCGAACACCCCTATACCTTCTTCATCACCGGTGACGGCACGACGTCCAACGGCGTGGCCCCCTCCATCACCGCCACCAACAACACTTTCGTGGGCGGCATCCCCGGTAGCGCCCAGACCATCAACGCGGTGAACATCAACCCGCACGTCGCCACCACCGCGGCCATCAGCACGGCCCTGCCCTGGGCCGCCCCGGCAGCCATGAAGCCGGTCATCCAGCGCGGCCCGGATACCCTGATCGTCTCCATGCACAACCAGGCTGGTGAGACGGCCGAGTTCATCGTCTCGGTCGATGGAACTGTCGTCGGCGGCGGCACCATCGTCGATGGTGAGGACAACGTCTTCACCGGGACCTGGGGCGCCGGCACCCACGCGATCGAACTCACCCAAATCAACGCCTACAACGTCTCCCATCAGGCCATCCACGCCTATGTGGATAGCGTGACCTTGAATGGCGTCGTATCCAAGCCCTCCACTGTGCCCGGCGAGAACGAGACGACGTGGCAGCCCTACGATGTTTCCATCACCGCGCCAGCCGGCGCGCCGGGCCTGGCCCCCATCACGCAGGCCCAGGCCGGCAGCTGGTTCAACGCCACCTTCTACGTCAACCAGCATCCGGACGTGGCCGCCTCCGGCATGGATCCGTTCACGCACTACATGACGGTGGGCTTCAAGCAAGGCTACGACCCGTCCATCAAGTTTTCCACCAGTGCCTACCTGTCGCAGCACGCGGACGTCGCCGCCGCATTGCAGAACCCGCTGCAGCACTTCATCGACGTAGGGCAAGCGGCCGGCGCCGTCCCGCAAGCGGCCACGCCCCACCCCCTCACAAACGATCCGCTGGTGGACGCCACCTGGTATTACGCCCAGCATCCGGACGTGGCCGCCAAGGGCCTGGATGCCGCCACCGAGTATAACACCGAAGGCTGGAAGCTGGGCTATAACCCCGACCAGTATTTCGACACCAACTTCTATCTATCCCATAACGCAGACGTCGCCGCAGCAGGCATCAACCCGCTCGCACATTACGAGTCCTTCGGTTTCAAGGAGGGCCGTGAGCCCAGCGTCGCCTTCTCCAACAAGGCCTACCTGGCAGCCAACCCGGACGTGAAGGCCTTCGGCATCAACCCGCTGATCCATTATGAAGAGTATGGCCAATATGAAGGCCGCGCCGTTTTCGCCAACACGCCAGCCGCGATCAATGCCCTGGTCGCGTTCAAGTCGGAGGCGCAGCTGTTCGACGCCAGTTATTACCTGGCCCACAATGCCGACGTGGCCGCCGCGCACATCGACCCGCTGTATCACTACGAGGCGTTCGGCTGGCACGAAGGCCGCGACCCCAGCGCCGCCTTCAGCACCAACCAATATCTGGCCCACTACGCCGACGTAAAGAACGCCCACGTTGACCCGCTCGCCCACTTCGCCAGCTACGGCCAGCTCGAAGGCCGCCAGGCATTCCCGGTATAATTTCTAACCTGCCTGCTCAAACGCGCGAGCAATGACAGTCTCCCCGTTCCCTGAGCCCGTCGAAGGGCGGCACCACTGGCCCGCCCTTCGGCAAGCTCAGGACTGACTAGCGGCTTCTTGGCTCGAACCCGTCCCCCGTTAACCCTGAGCCTGCCGGAGGAGCGCAGTAGAAAGCTCTCTGCCGCATCAGAGCTCGACACTCCCCGGAGCCCGGTTGCCGATCATCGACATCAGCTCCCGCCGGGTCGAAGGATCATCGCGGAAGGCGCCCAGCATCCGGCTCGTCACCATGCTGACCCCCGGCTTGTGCACGCCCCGGGTCGTCATGCACTGGTGCCCCGCCTCGATCACCACAGCAGTCCCGCGCGGCATCAACACCTGATCGATCGTGTTGGCGATCTGCACCGTCAGCTTCTCTTGGATCTGCAGCCGCTTCGCATACGCATCAGCCACCCGCGCCAGCTTGCTGATCCCCACCACCCGGCTCAGCGGAAGATACGCGATGTGGCAGCGTCCGATGATCGGCACCATATGATGTTCGCAATAACTCTCGAGCCGGATGTCGCGGAGCAGGACGATCTCGTCATACCCCTCCACCTCCTCGAACGTGCGCTCCAGCAGCGACACCGGGTCGATCCCATACCCGGCAAAAAGCTCACCATAGGACCGCACCACTCGCCGCGGCGTATCCCGCAGCCCCTCCCGGTCCGGGTCGTCCCCCGCCCAGCGCAGCAGCGTGCGAACCGCCGCCTCAGCCTCCTGCGCCGTCGGACGGCCCGTGCTGTGCTGTGCCTCGTCGGGCTGAGGTGGCGTAATGATGTTCAACTGATGCTTTCCTCGCAACGCAGAAAGCATGTGGGTCGCCCGGCAAGGGCGGCAAGTTCAGTGCAGCCGGCTTTGCGGGTCCGGGCTGTCCAGGCTGAACGCCGGGATTGCCGCATCGAACGCCTCCCCGCAAGCGGCCACCATGTGATACAGGCCGGACATGAAGCCCGACGGCGTCCCAAGCGGCGTGCCGGACGTGTATTCGAAGGCCTGCCCAGGCTCCAGCATCGGTTGCTGCCCCACCACGCCCGGCCCCTCTACCACCTGCACCCGGCCCCGCCCGTCCGTGATGCGCCAGGTGCGCCGCAGCAGCTGCACCGCCTCGTGCCCCTGGTTCTCGATCCGCACTTCATACGCCCAGACCCAGCTACTCTCATCCGGGTCGGACTGATCCTCCAGATACGCCGTCCGCACCCGCACCAGCACCCCGCGGGTGAGCGCCGTATAGACCCCGCTCATTCCGCCGCCTGCCTGAGCGCAACCGACCCCAGCGCCTGCTCCAAATCCTCGGCCAAATCCAGCGCATCCTCAAGCCCGACCGACAGCCGGACCGCCCCATCGCCGATACCAAGCCGCGCCCGCTCCTCCGCCCCGATCCGCATATGCGTCGTGGTCGCCGGGTGGGTGATCAGGGATTTGCTGTCCCCCAGATTGTTGCTGATCCTTATCACCCGGAGCGCGTCCATCATCGCAAACGCCGCATCCTTGCCGCCCGACAGTTCGAACGTGACCAGCGTGCCACCGGCCGACATCTGCGACATCGCCAGCCGGTGCTGCGGATGGTCGGGCCGCGCCGGGTAATACACGCGCTCTACCGCGGGGTGCGCCGCCAGCCGGTCCGCCACCAACGCCGCCGCCGCGCATGACGCCCGCACGCGCAACTCCAGCGTCTCGAGCCCCTTCAGCAACAGCCAGGCATTGAAAGGGGACAGCGTCGGCCCCGTGTTGCGGATGAAGGGCTGAAGCACGTCCTCGATCCACGCGCGCCGCCCCAGGACCGCGCCGCCCAGCACCCGGCCCTGCCCATCGATGTGCTTCGTGCAAGAGTACACCACGATGTCGGCGCCAAGCTCGATCGGTTGCTGCAGCAACGGTGTCGCGAACACGTTATCCACGATCACCAGCGCCCCAGCCGCATGCGCCATGGTGCAAATGGCGCGGAGGTCCAGCACCTCCAGCATAGGGTTAGACGGCGATTCCAGCAGCACCATGGCCGCCGGAGTGGAAAGCGCCCGGTGCCAGGCGTCCAAATCCGTGCCGTCCACGAACTCGGTGACGATGCCGTAGCGCGGCAGAAGCGTGGAGACGATCCAGTGGCACGAGCCGAACAGCGCGCGGGACGCGACCAGCCGGTCCCCGGTGCGCAGGTGGCATAGCATGCTGGCGTGCACCGCCGCCATACCCGTCGCCGTCGCCCGGCAAGCCTCCGCCCCCTCGATCAGCGCTAGCCGCTGCTCGAACATCGTAACCGTCGGGTTGGCGAAGCGCGTGTACTGGTAGTGGCTCTCGGTCCCGGTGAACGTCGCTTCCGCCTGCCCGGCACTCTCGTAAACATAGCCGGACGTCAGGAACAACGCCTCGGACGTTTCGCCGAAAT
Organism: Acetobacteraceae bacterium; assembly: GCA_965246925.1. GTDB lineage: Bacteria > Pseudomonadota > Alphaproteobacteria > Acetobacterales > Acetobacteraceae > JANPPS01. The sequence goes on from OZ251994.1 coordinate 2,041,342, forward strand.
TGGTGCGCGTGGTGCCGCCATGGACCAAATTGGTGGCGGGGCGAAAGGATGGCATCGGCGTGGACTCCAACAAAATGGCCGGAGTGCCTGCGGCAACGGATCACCGCGGGCCTCTTTAGCGCGCTTATTTAGCCTCGCCGCAATCCGGCCGGACAAATCACGAGGTTTGGCGATGTACGCCCGAAGCCGTTGCGCGGTCAACGGCCAAACCCTATAACGATCCCGCCGCGGGTGTAGTTCAATGGTAGAACGGCAGCTTCCCAAGCTGCATACGAGGGTTCGATTCCCTTCACCCGCTCCAGCCCACGCGGCCTCCGCATCGGCTTGGCTCACCGGGGCGCTGTATCCTGACCCTCTCCGTCGTCTTCCGGCACGCCATGTTCTTCGCCCTAATGGCTGGCCTGTCCGCCAGCGTCGTGCGGCTCATGATCGCCCGCGGCCCTATCGACCAGCCTGACGCCCGCAAGGCGCACGCGCGTCCGGTGCCGAAGGGCGGTGGCGTGGGCGTGGTGGCCACATTCTTAGCCGGCATCGCGCTGCTTTACGCCGGGGCCGAGTTCGCCCGCCTGGCCGACCCCTACTTCCGCGGCCTCATCCTCGCCGCCATCGGCATCGCCACTGTGGCCTTTCTCGATGATATCAAGAATTGGTCCTTCATCATCAAGCTCGGTGCCCAGATCGCCGCCGCGGCGCTGGCTGTCGGCAGCGGCCTCGTCGTGGACCGGCTCAACCTGCCCGGCCTAGGCACCGTTCCGCTCGGCTGGGCGGCGGTGCCGCTCACCCTCGGCTGGATCCTGTTCGCCACCAACGCCGTAAACTTCATGGACGGGCTGAACGGCTTGGTGGCCGGTAGTTGCGCCCTTGCCGCGGTGATCCTCGCCGCCTTGGCCGCAGGCATGGGCGGCTGGTTCGTCTATGCCGCCTCAGGCCTGCTCGCCGCCGGGCTGCTCGGCTTCCTGCCGTTCAACTTCCCCAACGCCCGGATCTTCTTGGGAGACGTCGGCAGCCAGTTCTGCGGTTTCGTACTCGCGGTGCTCACCGTCGCCGCCGGGCGCTTCCAGGGAGTCGAGTTGTCCGTCCTGCTGGTGCCGATGCTGCTCGCGGGATTGCTCTATGACGTGGCCTTCACCCTGGCCCGGCGCACCGCCGCCGGCGCCCGCATCACCACGCCGCACCGCAGCCACCTCTACCAAATCGCCCACCGGAGCGGCATGGGCGCGGTGGAGATCGCGCTGGTCCATTTCGGTTTTGTCCTCTGGGGCGGTGCCTGCAGCCTCGCATTCCTCGCCAGCACTGGACCCGCAAAACCCTGGGCCGCCGCCGCTGTGCTGCTGCCGCAACTGCTCTGGACAGCCTACGTGCTTCGGCTGGGCCGCCGCTTGGAGAGCTGGTGAACTGCGCTATGTCTTCGCTATGAAGCTGTCTGTCATCCTGGCCTTCCTGCTGGCGCCCGCCGCGTGGGCGCAAGACAACCCGTCCTTCAACCTCGTCAATCGCGGCCGGCTCGCCATCCGCGAGATTTACACGACCTCCACCGGGCAGAACACCTGGGGGCAGGACCGGCTGCAGCGGGGAACCGTGCCCGCCAACATGAACGTGCCGGTCCGGCTCCCCGCCGACGGCAACTGCCTCTACGATATAAGGGTCGTTTATGAGAATGGCGCCAACGAGGAACAGCGGCGCGTCAACACCTGCGTGGTCGATAGCGTAAGCTTCCCGGCGGGCCAAGCCCGTCCGGGCCGCAACCAAACCGCCACCGACGATCCCTCCTTCCGTCTCGTCAACCGTGGACGGGCCGAGGTCAACGAGCTCTACGTCAGCCTCCCGGACCAGGACGATTGGGGCACCGACCGCCTGGGCCAGGGAACGATCCCTCCGGGCGGACGCAAGGTGATCGAACTGCCATCCGGCGCTTGTTTCTACGATCTGCGTATCGTCTATGCCAATGGCGAAGCGACCGAGCGGCGCCGGGTCAACTTGTGTACCATTACGGATTTGCGGGTTCCGTAGCCTCCCGATAGGCTCGCCTCAAGCCGCAATAAGCGGGGGAGGGGAGGCATGCCGGAAGCTGACACGACTGTCCGGCATAACTATGCCCGGCGCTACTGGCCCTTCATCCTGCCTGCCGGCATCGTGGTATCCGCGGTCATCCTATTTCCGTGGCTGTTCACCCTGTATATGTCCGTGCAGGATTTCCATGTCGGCTCCGCCCCGAGCTTTGCCGGGCTCACCCACTACGTCCGCATGCTGGGTGACGACCGGTTCGGCATGGCAGTGCTGCGCACCTTCTACTTCACCTTGCTCTCCGTGCTGTTGCCGCTAGTCTTCGGCGTGCTCGCGGCCGTGGTGTTTCACCGCAACTTTCCTGGCCGCGGCCTGGCCCGGACCATCTTCATCATGCCCATGATGGCGACGCCGGTCGCGGTGGCACTGGTATGGACCATGATGTTCCACCCCCAGCTCGGCGTGCTCAACTACCTGCTGACGTCGTTTGGACTGCCCCCAAGCCAATGGGTCTATGCCACCAGCACCGTCATCCCCACGCTGGTGATGGTCGAGACCTGGCAGTGGACGCCGCTCGTGATGCTGATCGTGCTGGGCGGCCTCGCGAGCCTGCCCACCGACCCCTACGAGGCCGCCATGCTCGATGGCGCCAGCGCCTGGCAGGTGTTCCGCCACGTGACCCTGCCCCTGGTATGGCCCTTCATCATCGTCGCCGCGGTAATCCGCGGAGTGGACGCTTTGAAGGCCTTCGACACCATCTTCGTCATCAGCAACGGCGGGCCCGGCACCGCCAGCGAGACGCTCAACATCCTGCTCTATCTGCAAGCCTTCAGCTTCTACGACATCGGCTATGCCTCGGCCATCGTGGTCGTGTTCTTCGTTCTAATCCTGTTGATGACCCTGCTGATGCTGCATGCCCGGCAACAGGACGCGGCAGCGTGAAAAGAGTGGCGCGCCGGGCCGGCTTCTACGCCTGCGTGCTGGTGCTGGTGTCCCCAGCGCTCCTAGTCTTTCTCTGGATGCTGTCGCTCTCGCTCAAGAACGAAGTGGATAACACGGCCTTTCCGCCGGTGTTCGTCCCCAACCCGCCCACCTTTCGCAACTTCGCCGATGTGTTCGAGAAGAACGACTTTCTGCAATACGGCATCAACTCCGTCATTGTCTCCTTCGGCGCGACCGCGGCCGCGCTGCTGATCGGGGTGCCGGCCGGCTACGGCATCGCGAAGGCGCGGGCCCGTTGGGCGGCGCTGCTGATCCTTATCGCACGGATCACGCCGGGCCTCTCGTTCCTGATCCCGCTATTCTTGTTATTCCAATGGCTGGAGCTGACCGGCACGCTATGGCCGATCCTGATCACGCACCTAGTCATCACCGTGCCGATCGTGGTCTGGATTATGATCGGCTTTTTCGAAGGCCTGCCCGCCGCGCTCGAAGAAGCAGCGCTCGTGGACGGCGCCACCATCTGGCAGGCGTTCCGCTATGTTGCGCTACCGCTGGCGCGCCCCGGCATTACGGTTGCCACCATCCTGGCGTTCATCTTCAGCTGGAACAACTTCATCTTCGGCGTCGTACTCGCGGGTCGTGAAACCCGGACGCTGCCGGTCGCGGTCTATAACGTGTTGACGTTCGAGCAAGTGAGCTGGGGACCGCTCGCCGCCGCGGCTCTGCTCGTCACGGCACCCGTCCTCCTGCTCACGCTGCTGATGCAGCGTGAGATCGTGGCGGGCCTCACGGCAGGCGGGGTAAAAGGCGGCTAGCCGTGTGCAGCCTTCACACCGGCCTCGGCGGCGGCGGGCTTCTTCACCGTTGCCCCGGCCTCGGTCATGATGCTGCGCAGGTCGCGCAGGAAACTCTGCCCCTTCAGCGTCCGCTGCACCAGAACGCTACGGCGATCGGCGGGATCGACTTTGCGGCGCGCCAAATCCAGCTCACCCAGCCGGTCGAGCGCCCGCGTGATGGCGGGCTTGGACACGTTCAGATCCGCGGCCAGGCCACGCACGGTATGGGAGCCGTCCTGCAGATAACAGGTGAGGAACACGCCCAATTGGCGCGACGACAGATCCGGGCCATCCCGCCGGACGAGAGCCACGATCGTGTCCCGCAGGACGCCGACCAGTTGGTCGGACGAGGAGGATGCTGCCATGGAAAAAACCCTTTCTAAGTCGGACGGTTTGCCGCGATACGCGCCTTATACCGGTTCATAGATATAATTTGGTGACAGCTAGCAACGTTAACAGTGTGCCTTTTCACTTTTCGCATCGGTCGCTCTATGCCGCCCGTATCCTGACCAGGTTAGGAACGTTTATGGCTGATGTTTAATGCCGTTTCCTAGGACAATCTTGCACAGCAAGGTGCGACTTGCCCAAACTGAGCCCTGGACACATGCACGCAATCGAAATCGCCGGTCTTACATCCCAGCCAACCGGATCGTTTCTTCACCCACTTACGAAAACACGCCATTCTGCCATACAATGGTATGCCAGCCGGCACGCACTCGAAGGTTTGTTGCCATAGATTGCGAATGACAGCCTACGAGTTTGCTACATACCAGGGTATGCGGCGCATTTGATGCAATGATGGCGTGCAGAAACCCTTAAACCCGGCATGAAGCAACGATACCGAAGCGCCAGAAAAAATTACCGTTTGTAATGCAACGCCGCCGGTGCGTTTCTGTTATACCTAGCCATCCAGACGGAGGCTCCCATGATCGAACCCGCATCGTTCCGCCGCAACCTCACCCGTATCGCAGCCGTGGTCGGTATCGCAATCTCTCTCGGAGGCTGCATCGTCGTGCCCGGTCCAGGCTATTACCGCCCGCACCGCTATTACTACTATTAAGCGCGTCAGCGGCGGCCGCCCGACCTCCGCGCAGTCGGCCGAATTAGCGGACCGGATCCTGGACGCAGCGTCCGGACTGTTCCTCCAGCACGGCTACTCCGCCACCAGTATCGAGGCGATCGCCGCCGCTGCGGGGGTTGCAAAGCGCACCCTCTATGCGCGCTTCTCCGACAAAGGCGCCATCTTCCTCGCCGTGGTCCGCCGGCTGATTCAGGAGTGGCTGACCGGCTTCGACGCCCCGATCGACGCTGCCCCCACGCTCGACGCCGCGCTGCTCGCAGCTGCCTGCCGTATGCTAGACGTGGCTCTCAGCCCGGCGGCTTTGGCATTGCACCGGTTGATCATCGCCGAATCGGCCAACTTCCCCGAACTCGCCGCCGCCCTGCGCGACGGTGGGGCTGCCGAAGGCGTCACCCGCATCGCCCGCCTTCTGCACATTCATCATCCCACCGCGGAGGCACCCCATCTCGCCTTCCTGGCCCAGCAATTCCAGACCCTAGTCGTAGCCGCCCCCCAATCCCGCGCCGCCGGTTCAGGCAAGGCGCTGGAACCCGGTGAACGCCGAGCCTGGTGCCAAGCCAGCGTCCACCTCTTCCTCAACGGCTTGCAACCCCATCGATGACCAGCCCGCCCCAGACCGTTACTCCGGCAGCCTATCGAAGGACGGCATATCAGGCCCGGATATCCGCCAGCCTGAAAGAGCAGCCTGAAAGAGCCTAGGGTGAAGCTTCAGCCCGCATTGCCGCGACCCGCCGCAATGCCAGCTGATACCCCAAAACCCCCAGCCCCGCGATCACCCCATCCGCACGCAGCGACACATAAGAATGATGCCGGAACGCCTCGCGCTTATGCACATTCGAGATATGTACCTCGATCACGGCCCCCTCGAACGCATTTAACGCATCGAGGATCGCCACCGACGTATGCGTGAACGCCGCCGGGTTGATCACGATTCCCACCGCCGCCTCACGCGCCTCATGGATCCAGTCGATCAGCTCGTATTCCCGGTTGCTCTGATGAAACCGCAGCGTGAGCCCTAGCTGCGCCGCCAGCACCCGGCAGTCCCGCTCGACATCATCGAGCGTCTCATGCCCATAGATCTCTGGCTGCCGCCGCCCCAGCAGATTGAGGTTCGGGCCGTTCAGGACAAAGACCAGGCTCACCGTATCGCCACGATCTTCGCCACCGTGGCCGTCGTCGAATGCCCCTCCAGCAGCTCTGCCAGCCAAACCCGGCCGCCCCAGCCCCGCACCAGGTCGGCACCCACCACCCGGTCCAGCGTGTAATCCGCGCCCTTCACCAGCAGCTCGGGCCGCAGCTCCTGGAGCGTCACCTCCGGCGTGTCCTCATCATACACCACCACCATATCGACCGCCGACAGGCTCGCCAGCACTGCCGCCCGCGCGGCTTCGGGCTGCACCGGGCGGGTCGGGCCCTTCAGCCGCCGCACGCTCGCATCCGAGTTCAACCCCACCACCAACCGGTCGCACTGGCTCCGTGCCTGCTCCAACAAATGCACGTGCCCGGGATGCAGCAAGTCGAAGCAGCCGTTGGTGAACCCCGTCCGCCAGCCCCGGCGCCGCCAGCGCTCCACCTGCTCGGCCGCCACGTCCCGCCCGACCACCTTCCGCAACGTCCCGCCCTGCGGCGACAGCGCCGCCAGCATGTCCTCCTCCCGCGCCACCGCGGTCCCCACCTTGCCCACCACGATGCCCGCCGCGATGTTGGCCAGCCGCACCGCCACCCGAAGCTCGAGCCCGGCGGCGATGCCGGCCGCCAGCGTCGCCACCACGGTGTCGCCCGCGCCGGACACATCGAACACATCGGCCGCCTCGGCCGGAAAATGCTCGGCTCCCGCCTCCGTCACCAGTGTCATCCCATCTTCGGCCCGCGTCACCAGCACGGCGCCGAACCCATGCGCGACGCGAAGCGTCGTGGCAGCCAGCGTCAGCGCCGCCTCGCTATCCACCTCCATGCCTGTCGCCTCTGCCAGCTCGCGACGGTTGGGCGTAATGATGTCGGCACCAGCATACCGCGTGTAATCCAGCCCCTTCGGATCGACGATCACCTGCCGCCCGCCCGCATGCGCCGCCGCAATCAGCTGCGCCGGGATCGTCCCGCCCAGCACACCCTTATTGTAATCGGACAACACCGCCACCGCCGTCGCCGCCAGCGTGTCCCCGGCGATCCGCATCATGCGCTCGGCGAGCTTCGGGTGGATCGGCGCCGTCTCCTCCCGGTCCGACCGCAGCAGCTGCTGGCCCTGGCTCACATACCGGGTCTTGACCGTGGTCGCCCGGCTTCCCTGCACCAGCAACCATGGCTCGACGCCGGGTTGCCCGCCCACCAGGCCCGTAAGGTCCGATCCCGCCTGGTCATCCCCTACCACGCTCACGAACGCCACCGCCGCCCCCAGCGCGGTGAGGTTCCGCACCACGTTTCCAGCCCCGCCCGGCATCGCCACCTCTCGCTCGACCGTCAGGATCGGTACCGGCGCCTCAGGGCTGATGCGGTGCACGGGCCCATAGACATACCGGTCGAGCATCACGTCGCCGATCACCATGACGCTGGTGCGGGCGAGGCGCCGGACGGCGTTGGCGAGGTCCTCGGTAACCGTGTGTTCCGGACCCGTGCCCGGTGTGCTGCGTTCCATCGGTCAAAGGGCTAGCCGTCCGCCGCCAAACTGGCAAGCTAGACCTTCAAGCCTGCAGCCACCGGACTTCCCGGCCGTCCAGCACGGCGCAACTCAACGCCCCGCCCCGCCCGGCGCCGGTATCGAGATTGATCCGGTTCCGCCGAACCTCCGGCCGCATCCGCGGTGAATGCCCGTGCACGATCAGCGCGTCCGGATGGTCCGGCAACATGATTCCGGGCCAGTCCAGGAAGCCATCGCGGATCCAGATCAAATCATCCGGCGCCTGGGCCGCCAACGGAATGCCGGGCCGCACGCCGGCATGCACGAACACATAGCCATCCCGCACCCAAATCCGGGGCAGGGCGCGCAGAAACGCAAGGTGGGCCGGCGGAATGTGCTGATACCACTCGCTCACCGGCGCCCGCGCCGGCACGTTCCAGCTGATCAGCGTCGCGCTGCCGCCATGCGAACACCAATGCTCGGCCGAGGCTTCGTCATGCGTGCTAAGCGCATCGAGCAGCATGGCCTCGTGATTGCCCAGAAGCGTCACCATGCTAACGCCGGGCACGGGGTAGCCGAGCAATGCGTTCAGCACCCCTGCGCTGTCCGGCCCGCGGTCGATCACGTCGCCGATATGCAACAGAGTTACATCTTTGCACGGATGCAGCGCCAAATCCTGCCGGATGGCGGCATGCAGGCGCTGAAGCCGGTCCAGATGGCCGTGCACGTCGCCCACGGCGTAGATGCGCGCGTGCGGCGCCAGGCCCTGCGGCCGGGATCGCAAATTCGCCCACAGCTTCGCTAATCGTTCAGTAACCATTTAGGCGCATCTTACCCTGGTCAGCGCGGGAGCACGACACTGAAACCAGGGCCATCTCAACGGGAGCGTACTCCAGCCGCGTCTGAGCGCCAGCTGCTGGATGAGCTGGACCGCGCCGCGCGTCAACTGGCGCAGCGGGAGGCCGCCGACCGCCTGCGTCATGAGCGTGGTGCGCTAGTGCTGCATCTATCCCGCCTCCGCCCCCCCGCGCCCCGTGCCCATCACTGCCGCATCGCCCGCGCCATCCTGGATGACGCGGTCCACGCGCAGGAGGGTCAAGTGTTTGCCATGCGCAACTCGGACCTCGTGCTGCTCTTCCGGCGGGCAGAGGGCGTGGCGGCGCTGCAGGCGCAACTGGCCCAGCTATTCCGGCTGGACGCGCCCGACCCCGCCGCTTTGCTCAGCCGATGCGGCTTCGTGGCCGAACTCGGTGCGCTCCGCAGCTACGCCCAGGCCAGGCTGAACGAGGCCGCCCGGGATGTTCCGGCGGAGCTGCCCGGCAGCGCCCGCGTGATCGACACACTGGGGGACATCGTGCATGAGGCGGACCTCACCAACTTTCTCCGCCGGCAAACCGCGGCGCTGATCCGCCCCTCCGGCACCGAAACCGTGGCTCCGCTCTACCGCCGGATTGCCTTCGACCTCACCGTGCTCGAGACACGGGTCGCCGCCCTGGGACAGGCGCATGCGGACCCCTTCCTGTTCCGCCACTTGGCCGCCAGGCTAGACTTACGCATGCTGACCGGCCTGCGGGACGATCTGCGGGAGCGGGGCCTGCTTACCCGGTTCAGCGCCGGGCCCGCCCTACCACTGCATTTGAGCCTTACTGTCCCCGGCATACTGTCGCCCGAGTTCGCCGCCTTCGCCGCCATCTGCCGCACGACCGGCGCCGACATCGGTATCGAGGTCTCATTGATCGAGGCCTGCGGTGACCCGGCCGGCTTCGCCCTCGCGCGGGACCGGCTTCGCCTGGCCGGACTCCGCCTTGTCCTGGACGGCGTATCCCACCACGCCTTGCTACTGACGCTCCCGGCCGTGCTGGAGCCTGACCTCGTCAAGCTCGAATGGTCGGACCACATCCCGGAATGCGGCCAGGCCGTCACCGCCGCCATCCGCCGGATCGGCCCGGAACGGGTGGTGCTGAGCGGCACCGAAACTTCATCGGCGGTAAGCTGGGGCATATCGCACGGCCTGCAGCGGTTCGAGGGTGGCTACGTCGATACCTTGCTGGCCGCCGGACGCATGCGCGCATGCTCTTGGGTTACGCAATGCACTGTGCGGCAGTGCCAGGAACGCGCCTCCGCCACCGGTCCGGGCGGGCGCGCGGGATGCCGCAACGCCGCCTTGCTGGACCAGGGCGCTCTATGGGCCGAGGCAGAAGGCGCCCTGGCGTGAGCGCCGTGCTGCCGCTCCCGGCGCAGCCCGCGTCTAGTAACAGCCCGCACACGCTGGCGACGCTCGTGCATGACTGTACCCGATCCGGCGTGGGCCGCCACGTCCTGCTGCTACGCCTGGACGCCCTAGCGCCCGCCCAGTTCCGGCCCGAACAGCGGATCGAGGCGCGTGATGCCGTCGAAGGACTGACCCGGGCCGACCGCGCGCTGCTGCATGACCTCCCCAGCGGCGCCGTCGCCGTGTCCTGGAAAGGGGAGGCGGAATTGGCTTTGGACGAGGCTATGACCGGCCTGCTGCGGGTGTTCGAGGGCACCCGCACCCCCCCACTCGATACCCTGATTCGCCAGTTCGAACTGCCGCAAGACGCTAGCATGGTGTTGCAGATCACCGATGCAGCCCCCTTACCTCCGCTAGAACTGCGCCCCTCCCTACTGCCGCAATCGCTGCAGGCGTTGGGCTCCACCAGCCTCGACGAACTCGAACAATTGCTCGGCGCGGCTGACATCGCCCGCTTCGTCCGCCGCACCCCGGTCTGCCGCCGGGACGGCGAGGTTTGGCTCCTGGCCTGGGAAAAGCGCTTCCTGTCGGTGCCGGAGATCACCGAAACCCTCACACCGGGCTGTGACATCACGGCCGACGCCTGGCTGTTCCGCCGCCTCACCCGGGTGCTGGACCGTCGCATGCTGGCGCTGCTCGCCGCCCCGCGTGAGCTGGACGGCGCGGGCCCTTTCAGCCTCGACTTGAACGTCGCTAGCATCTTGGGCCCTGCCTTCCTCCGCTTCGACGCAGTCCTGCCTGCCGCCCTACGCGGCCAAATCGTGCTGAACCTATCCTTGTCCGACATCGTGTCCGACCCGTCCGCCTACGCCTTCGCCCGCAGCTTCGCGCAAGGCCGCGGCTACCGGATCATGCTGCGTGAGGTCACCGACAGGCTACTGCCGCTCATCTCGCTACCCACGCTCGAGCTCGATCACACCGAACTGGTCTGGTCACCCGCGCTGGCCGCCTTGCTCGGACCCACTAACCCGGCCCGCCCCGGCTACGTGCTGGCCGCGGCCCATAGCACCGCCGCCCTGGCCTGGGCCGCCCAGCAAGGAATCAGCCTCGCCCACGGAAAAGGCCTCTCGCCGACCGGCCCCATCATCACGTAGCCTCCAGCCGGCCAAAAGGGACGGATGCATGACGCAGCTCACACTAGACGAACTCAATGCCGCCCCCGAACCCACGTTCGTCGCCGCGCTCGGCCTCATCTTCGAAGACGCACCCTGGGTCGCCTCGTCCGTCGCACCGCTCCGGCCCTTCTCCACGATTTCGGCGCTGCATGAGGCCATGACAGCAACGCTGCACGCCGCCCCGGAGGCGCGGCAGCTCGCGTTTTTACGCGGCCACCCCGAACTCGCGGGGCAAGCGGCACGACAGAATACGCTAGGCCAGGACTCGGCCGCCGAACAGCGCGGCCTGGGCTTAGCGGAACCCGGTGGCGACACGGCCGAGATTGCCCAGCTCAATCAGGACTACGCCGCCCGCTTCGGCTTTCCCTTCATCCTCTGCGTCCGCCGCCACTCCCGCCCATCCGTCTTGGCGGAGTTCCGGCGGCGGGTGACCCGCTCGGCAGACGAGGAATGGGCGGCCGCCATGCAGGAGATCGGCTACATCACCCGCCTCCGCCTGTCCGACCGCATCAGCGGCCCCGGCGCGCCCGCGGTTTATGGCCGGATCACCAGCCACGTCCTCGACACCGCCCGGGGCCGCCCCGCCGCCAACATTCCTATCGCCTTACGGGACGCGGCGGGCGCGCTCATCGCCGAGACGCACACGAACGCCGACGGCCGGACCGATCAGCCGCTATACTCGGGCGCCCCGCTCCGCATCGGCCCCTACGAGCTCACCTTCGACGTCGGCACGCTGTTCGACAGCTTCGGCGGCGGCTTCTTCGACCTTGTGCCGATCCGCTTCCGCGTAACCGACCCCGAAGGTCACCACCACGTCCCGCTCGTCATAAGCCCCGGCGCATACTCGACGTATCGCGGTAGCTAACTGGTACGGTCCGTGCATAAATCCATACACGCCCATGTGAAGGATTGAATGAATGATCTTGTCGCGCCGCCATCTTCTACAGGCAGGGAGCCTGGCCGCACTGCCCACGCTTGCCCCAAGCAGGGCGCACGCTGCCGGGTTCACCAACGTGATCAAGCCAGAAGACGCGGTGTTCGGCTTCGGCCATGTCGGCCCGATCTCGGACGAGGGCTGGACCTCGTCGCACCACCAGGGAATGCTCGCCGTCAAAGCCGCCTACCCGCAGGCCAAGTTCATCGAGATCGAGAGCATCCCCTACTCGGCCGACGCGCCCCGCACCTTCCGCCAGTTCGCGGCGCAGAAGGCCGACCTCGTCTATCTCACCTCCGACTACGGTGATCTCCTGCACGGCGTCACCGATAAAATCCCGGACACCCCCTGGCTCGAGTGCAACGGCCACGGCATGACGGCGAACCGCAGCTGGTATTACGTGAAGCACTGGCTGCCGTCCTATGTCACGGGCGTCGCAGCCGGCCTCATGAGCAAGTCCGGTAAGCTCGGCTACGTCGGCTCGCTTCCGGTGCCCACCGTCTATTGCGGCGTCAACGCCTTCCTGATGGGCGCCCGGTCGGTCAAGCCCGAGGCGTCCCTGCAGGCCATCCTGATCAACTCCTGGTTCGACCCGCAGGCCGCCGCCCAGGCCGGCACCGCGCTGATCGACAACGGGGCGGACGTGCTGTTCGGCGTCATGGACGAGGCAGCCTACCTCCAGGTCGCGGAAAAGCGCGGTGTCCCCGCCATCATGTGGAACACGGACGTCCGCCGCTATGGCCCTAAATCCTACGTCAGCTCCATCGTCGTGAACTGGGACAAGTTCTACGTGGACCAGGCCCGCGCCCGCCTCGCCGGCAAGTGGCAGGGCAACACCAGCACCCTGCTCGACCTCGGCGCCGGCGTGGACCGGGATGCCTGGGGGGAGAACGTGCCGCAGGCCGTGCAGGCGCAGGCCGACGCAGTCCGCACCAAGATGCTGTCCGGCTACTCACCCTTCGTCGGCGAAATCAAGGACTCGTCCGGTAAGGTCCGCGTCGCCAAGGGCCAGGCCATGACCGACCTCGAACTCTATAACTGGAACTGGCCGATCGAGGGGGTATCCGGGCTGCGTCTGTCCTGATGCAGGCGCCCGTTGTCGAGCTGGCCGGGATCACCAAGACGTTCCCCGGCCTCATCGCCAACGACGCCATCGACCTCGACCTCCGGCAGGGCGAGATCCACGCCCTGTTGGGGGAGAACGGCGCCGGCAAATCGACGCTGATGAACGTGCTGACCGGCATCTACCAGCCGGATGGCGGGCAAATCCTGCTGGATGGCTCACCGGTCCGCTTCAGCTCGCCCACCCAGGCGATCCTGGCCGGGATCGGCATGGTGCATCAGCACTTCAAGCTGATCCGCGCCTTTACCGTCGCGGAGAACGTGCACCTCGGCTGGAAGGAGACGCCGCGCCGGGTGAGCGCGGCGGTGCTGGAGGCGCGCACCGCCACCCTCGCCAGCCAGTTCGGCCTGCAAGTCCGGCCCGCCGCCCGGATCGAAGACCTCTCGGCCGGCGAGCAGCAGCGGGTCGAGATCCTGAAGGTGCTGGCCCGCGGCGCCCGCGTATTGATTTTGGACGAGCCCACCGCCGTCCTGACCCCGCCCGAGGCCGCCCTGCTGCGCCAGGCGCTGCGCGGCTTCGTCGCAACCGGATATGCCATCATCTTCATCAGCCATAAGTTGGACGAGGTGCTGGAGATCGCCGACCGCATCACCGTGCTGCGCGGCGGCAAGAAAGTCGCGACGCTGCCCGCCGGCGAATGCACGGAGGCGAGCCTCGCCACCCTCATGGTCGGACGCGAGATCACCGGACGCCGCTTCTCGGGCGCCCGCGCCACTACGCCGGGCCCGATCGTGCTGCAACTGGCCGGCGTGTCCGCCCAGAACGAGCGCGGGCTGCCAGCCCTTCGCGACGTGGACCTCGCCATCCACGCCGGCGAAATCGTGGGCGTCGCCGGGGTCGCCGGCAACGGCCAGCGCGAATTGAGTGAGGTACTCACCGGCCTCCGCCCCGTCACCGAGGGCCAGGTCCGCATCGGCGGACGCGTCATGATGCACGCGGACCCGGCCGAGTTCCTCGCCTCCGGCATCGGCCACATCCCGGAGGACCGCCTCCGCAGCGGCCTCGCCCCGGCCATGGCCGTCGCCGACAACGCCGTGCTGCGCGAATACAACCGCACTCCGGTGGGAACCCAGGGCCTATTCTGGCCCGCCGCCGCCACCTCCCTCGCCCGCCGCATCATCGAGGATGCCAAGGTCCTGGTCCCCAACATCCGCGCCCCGGTCCGCAACCTCAGCGGCGGTAACCAGCAGCGCCTCGTAGCCCGGCGCGAAATGCGCATCGCCGTGTCCGCCCTGGTCGCCGCTTACCCGACCCGCGGCCTCGACATCGGCGCCATCGACACCATGCTGCGCTACCTCACCGAAATGCGTGATCAGGGCGTGGGCGTCCTGCTGGTATCTGAAGAACTGGAGGAATTGCTGGCCATCGCCGACCGGGTCGCAGTGCTGTTCCAGGGCCGCATCATGGGCGTCTTCCGCGCAGGCGAGGCCGATGCGGAGCGGATCGGCCTGCTCATGGGCGGCAAGCAGGAGGCGGCATGATACGGCTGCAGCGCGTCGCTAGCATCGGGCCCGGCACCATCATCCTGACCCGCATCGCCTCCGTCATCGCGGCGCTGCTGGTGGGCGGCGCCGTATTCGCGCTGGCCGGCTACGACGTGCCCATGCTGGCCGGCAAGGTCGTGCGCAGCTCGCTCGGCGACACCTACGGTTTGCAGGATCTGGGCCTGTTGTATGCCCCGCTAATCCTAACCGGGCTGGCCGCCGCCGTCGCGCTGCGGATGGGGCTATGGAACATCGGTGGGGAGGGCCAGTTCTATGCGGGCGCCACCGCGGCCACGCTGGCCGGACTGCACCTGGATGGCCCGGCACCATTCATGCTGGTTGTGCTGGGCCTAGCCGGGTTCACCGGCGGCGCGCTGTGGATCCTTGTGCCGGCGCTGGCCAGGGCGTTTCTTGCCATTGATGAGATTATCACCACGCTCCTGCTCAATTTTGTCGCACTGCTCGGGGTGAACTACCTCTGCACCGGCCCGCTCCGGGACGAGACCCAGGCCGTCACCTCCGCCTCCGCCCGAATCCCCTTCGAAATGCCGGATCTGTTCGGCGAGCTGCATTGGGGGCTAGGTGTCGCGATCGGCTTGGTTCTGGTGCTGGCGCTGCTGTTCTCCCGCACGGGCTGGGGCTTTCAGGTGAGGCTCGCCGGAAGCAACCGTTTCGCCGCGCACTACGCGGGCGTGCCGGTGCCCCGGCGCCTGTTACAGGTCATGCTCATGTCCGGCGGCCTCGCGGGCGTGGCCGGCATGCTGGAGGTGACCGGGACGGTGCACCGGCTTCAGGGAGGTATTTCCAACAATTACGGCTATCTCGGCGTCATGGTCGCCGTGCTCGCGGGCGGCGTGCCCGTCGCGGTACTGCCAGCCGCCCTGCTCATGGCGCTGATCCTCAACTCCGGCACGGTGCTGCAGGCCTATGGCGTTTCAACCTACGAGGTGCTGTCGCTTACCGGCCTCGTGCTTCTGTTCACCGCCGTGGGCGAACGGCTGGCCTACTACCGGCCGCTCCCGACAACGAGCCGGTCCGCATGATCGACATCCTGACCGGCATCCTGTTCACCGCCCTCCTGGCCGGCGGCGTGCTGGTGCTGGCCGCGCTGGGTGAGGTCTTGGCCGAGCGGGTGGGCGTGTTCAACCTAGGGCTCGAAGGCCTGCTGGCCCTGGGTGGTGTCTCCGGCATCATCGTGGTGGCGCATGGGGTAAGCCCGTGGCTGGGCCTGCTGGCGGCCGGCGGCGCGGGCGCCACAGCCGGCACGGTGTTCGCCGCCGCCGTGGTCGGGCTGCGCGCCAACCAGACTCTATGCGGCCTGGCCCTCACCATCACCGGCGGCGGCCTCGCCTCCGTGTTCGGCCGCGCCTATTCCGGGCAGCCCGCCCGCGCCATCTTCGAGGGGTGGACGGTGCCGGTCTTGTCGGACCTTCCGGTGCTGGGCCGGGCCGTCTTCTCGCAAAGTCCGCTGGTCTATCTGATCTGGATCGTGCTGCCGCTCACGTTTCATGCCCTGCTGTTCCGCACCCGGCACGGCATCAACCTCCGCGCCGTGGGCGAAAATCCGGCGGCGGCGGACGCGGCGGGGGTCCCGGTGCTGCCGCTGCGCTTCGCCTATGTCGTGGCCGGCGCGGCGATGGCCGGGGCGGCGGGGGGCTATCTGACGCTGGCCTTCGTGCCATCTTGGTCGGACGGCATCACCGGCGGGCGCGGCTGGATCGCCATCGCGCTGGTGATCTTCGGCGGCTTCCGGCCTCTAAACGTGACGCTCGGCGCATTCCTGTTCGGCATCATCACCGCGTTAGGCTTCGTAGGACAGGCGCGCAACTGGCCGATCCCGCCGGCCTTCCTGTCCATGCTGCCCTACGTCGCCACCGTCGCCTTCATGATCATCCCCGCACTCGCCGCCGGCCGCTTCGGCCGCCGGCTGGCTGCGCCGGCCGCGCTGGGCACCCCGTATTTCAGGGACGAACGCTGATGCAGACGCTCCCCGTCATCGACATCGCCGGGCTGAACGCGCCCGATCCGGCCACGAGGCGGCACGTCACGGCCCAGCTCGGCCAGGCGTGCCGGGAGGTCGGCTTCTTCTACGCCACCGGCCACGGCATTCCGGACCCGGTGCGCCGCGCCGTGTTCGACGCCGCCCACGCCGTATTCGCCCTGTCGCCCGCGGAAAAGGCCGGCGTTTCGGTCACCCTTTCCCCGCACAACCGCGGCTATGTCGGCTTCGCGACCGAACGATTGAACGAACACGCCGGGCCGGACCAGAAGGAGGCGTTCAACATCGGCCTCGAACTCCCGCCCGATGACCCCGAGCTACGGTCCGGCAGCACGTTCCGCGGCGCCAACCTCTGGCCCACGCTTCCCGGGTTCCGCGACGCCCTGCTCGAGTACTACGACGCGTGCGGACGCGTCATGACCGACATTCACCGCGGCTTCGCCCTGGACTTGGCGCTGGACGAGGATTTCTTCGCGCCCAAGCTGGCCCGGCCCGCCTCCATCCTCCGCCTGCTGCACTATCCGGCCACGGCGGAGGATGGCGGCTTGGGGGCGGGCGAACACACGGATTACGGCAACCTGACGCTGCTAGCGACCGACGGCGTCGCCGGGTTGCAGGTGCGGACGTTGGGCGGCCAGTGGATCGACGCGCCGCACGTGGACGGGGCCTTCATCTGCAACATCGCCGACTGCTTGATGCGCTGGACCAACGACGTGTACCGCTCCACCCCGCACCGCGTGCTGCGCCCCAAGGCCGAGCGCTACTCAGTCGCCTTCTTCGGCGACGCAAACCCGGACGCGCTGGTCGAGGCGATTCCCTCCTGCATCCCGCCCGGCACTCGGCCGCTCTACCCCTCCATCACCTGCGGCGCCTATATCCAGCAACGCCTCACCGCCACCTATGAACACCTACAGAACGTACAGGGCGATTCGTCCCCCTCTCCCTCCGGGAGAGGGCCGGGGTGAGGGAGACGACAGACCCAGCCGAGCGCACCCTATAGAGCCCTTCGGCGACGTGGGGCGGACAGCCTTTCGCGCCATCTGCAACACGACGCGCTTCAGCGTTGTGGAGGCAGCGCGTCGATCGCTCTAGCCAAACTTATGTCCCGCTCCGTCAACCCCATCGTATCATGGGTGCAGAGCTTGATCGTCACCCTATTCCAAGTGTTCGACCATTCGGGATGGTGGTTCTGCTTTTCCGCCAGGAGGGCGACCCGGGTCATGAAACCCCAGGCCTCGCTGAAATCGCGAAACTGGAATGCCCGGACTAGGGCGTCCTGCCCCTCTGTAAGGGTCCAGTTCGGCAATGTTGTCCCCAAGCGCTCCAGCTCGACCACGCCTAGACGTTCCATCCTTGACCTCCGCGTTGTAATCGGGCCGGTATCCCCGCATGTATAGCCTGCCGCCCAGCCCCGAAGATATCGCCGATCTCGCCGACCGGGCCCTGGGCGCCATCCCGGCCGAGCTGCGCGCGCACGTCCGCGGCGTGTCCATTCTGGTCGAAGAAGTCGCCGATGACGAGACGTTGCAGGAGCTCGAGATCGACAATGCCTGGGAACTCACCGGCCTGTACCGCGGCATCCCGTTCGGTAAAGCCGGCGCGGGCCTGACCCGGCAAGAGCCGGACCTCATCGTGCTCTACCGCGAGCCGATCCTGCTCGAGTGGATCGAAACCGGCGAAGACCTGTTCCAGCTCGTGCGCACCGTGCTAATCCATGAAATCGCGCACCATTTCGGCTTCAGCGATGAAGACATCAACCGCCTCGAAACCGAGGACTGACCCATGATTCCGCCGCTTGATGCCGAGTGGCTGGAGCCGGACGGCGTCGGCGGCTACGCCATGGGGACCGTCGGCGGAACCCGGACCCGGCGCTATCACGCCTTGCTGCTCGCGGCCATGACGCCGCCCACCGGACGCATGGTGCTGGTGTCCGGTGTCGAGGCCTGGTTCGGTAACATGCCGCTCAGCACCCACCGCTATGCGCCGGATGTGCAATATCCGGACGGCGTGCGGCATCTGGCTTCGTTCAGCACGACGCCCTGGCCCACCTGGCGCTTCCAATGGGGCGGGCGCGAGATCGAGCATGACATCTTCACCGAGCGGAGTTCAGGCGCAGTGGTATTGCGCTGGCGGCTGCTGTCGGGGGCGCCGGGCCCCCTCACGGTCCGGCCCCTGCTCGCGGCGCGGGACTATCATTCGCTACGCCGGGAAGGGCCGTTCCGCATGGACGCGGACGGGCAGGGCGGCTGCGTGTCCTGGCGCCCGGACTCCGGCGGGCCCGCCTTCGCCGGGTTAAGCAACGGAACCTATGCGCCATCGCCGCAATGGTTCCGCAACTTCCTCTACACGGTCGAGCAGGACCGCGGCATGGACTGCATCGAGGACCTCGCTTCGCCCGGCCTATTTACGTTCGACCTGCAGGCCGAGGCGGTGCTGATGTTCCGCCAGGGTGACGGAACGGGTGTGGACCCGGCGCCTTACGCTGCGCTGCTGGCCGCCGCGGAACGGCGCCGGCGCGGGGCGTTCACCGGCCCGTGGGCCCAGGCCGCCGACGCCTACGTGGTCCGGCGCGGCCAGGGCCGGACCATCCTGGCCGGCTTTCCCTGGTTCACCGATTGGGGCCGCGACACCTTTATCGCGCTGCGCGGCCTGCTGATCGGCACCGGCCGGCTGGAGGAGTCGGCTGCGGTGTTGCTAGCCTGGGCCGGCCTCGTGGACCGCGGCATGCTGCCGAACCGGTTTCCAGATCAAGGGAACGAGCCGGAATTTAATAGCGTGGACGCGGCGTTGTGGTTCTGCGTGGCGGTGCACGACCACTTGGCCGCCGGGGGCGCCGGG
Source organism: Acetobacteraceae bacterium (assembly GCA_965246925.1). Taxonomy (GTDB): domain Bacteria; phylum Pseudomonadota; class Alphaproteobacteria; order Acetobacterales; family Acetobacteraceae; genus JANPPS01. The sequence continues at coordinate 2,060,584 of OZ251994.1, forward strand.
CAGGATGCGCTGCGGCCGGCAGTCGAGCGCATCATCGAGGGTTATGTTGCTGGGACCCGCTACAATATCGGCGTCGATGGAGACGGGCTGGTGCGCGCTGGGACGGATGGCGTGCAGCTTACCTGGATGGACGCAAAGTGCGGTGATTGGGTCGTGACGCCCCGGCAGGGCAAACCGGTCGAGATCCAAGCGCTCTGGATCAACGCGTTGCGGATTGCCGCCGGATGGACCCCGCGCTGGGCGGCGCTGGAACGACAGGCCACTGCGAGCATGCTGGCGTTGTTCCCGGACCCGGCGACCGGCGGGCTCGTCGACGTGATCGGCTGGGGCGGCGAACCCGACCGCGCCGTCCGTCCCAATCAAATCTTCGCCGTGGGCGGCCTGCCGTTCGCCGTGTTCAATGGTGAGGCGGCCGAGGCGATTGTCGCGTTGGTGGAGGCCCGGCTGCTGACACCGTTGGGGTTGCGCACGCTGGATCCGGATGACGCAGCTTATCAGGGCGCCTACCGCGGCGATCTGCTGCAGCGCGACGGCGCTTACCATCAGGGCACTGTTTGGCCCTGGCTCATGGGCCCCTACGTGGAGGCGGCGTTGCGGACCCGCGGACCACAGGCCGCCCTGCGGCTTCGTGAACAGTGCCTTGCGCCGCTGCTGGAGCATATGGGTCAGTACGGCCTAGGGCATGTGAGTGAGGTGGCCGACGGTAATGCGCCAAACCGTCCCGGCGGTTGTCCATTTCAGGCTTGGTCCCTGGGTGAACTGATCCGGATCGAGCGTATGCTCGAAGCAACGAAAGGTCATACTTCTCCGCCCAATTCCTGACGGTTCCTTGCAAGATTAACGGCTGGGAACATGTCATTTTTTGGGCATGCCAACGCACCTTCCACGCCGTACTGCTATGCTCACCGCTGCCGCATCGATGGTAGCCCGGCCCGCCATCGCCAGCACAGAAACAGATTTTTGGCCGACGCTGACCCTCATGGATCAGTCTGGCGCCGAGTTCCGACTGAGCCAGCTGAAGACCCCTTTAGTGTTCGTCAATGTCTGGGCCCATTGGTGCGCTGCTTGCTGGTATGAGATGACCGCCCTACACGCGATGGTCAATAAGCTGGCGCCTGGCAAGTTGACCATGCTGCTCCTGAGCCATCCCACTAATTGGATTGCCGATCAGGAAGCGGCAGCCCGCAGGCAGCTCGGCTTCCGTCTCACGACCCTGGCACCCGCCCCACCCTGGGTCCGCTCGGCTGCGTTTGCGGAACACGGCTCGACATACAGCGTGCCCCGGTCACTGCTCTTCCATCAGGCCAGCAAGACCATGGTCATGGCGCATGACGGACCAGCCGAGTGGGACAGCCCACAACAGATTAACCTCCTGCATAAACTACTCTAGGGCGCGTCACCCCGGTCCGTGGTCTCGGTTTGCCGGAGTTCTTCCCGGGTCATCGGCGTCTCCCGCCACCCACCTTGATCCGCGACGCTAGACCCGCCCGGAAACTCGCCCAGATTCTCCTGTATGCTAGCCTCCTCGACAATTACGCCAGGTATCGCCTCGTCCATCGACATCGGGTTCGGTAGCTGCCCCGGCGTGCCCGAGCCCTCCATCCGCACCAACTCATCCGCACGCTCGATATACGTCGGCATCGCATCGGCCGGGGATCCGTCAGCCTCCCAAAGCTGGCGGGCGCGGGCCTCGACCATCGCTGTGTGATCGGCCGAAGGGGCTAGGGGGTTGTCTGACATCGCTCTGCTCTCCTCAGACATGCTTAGCGCGTGCCCGGGGTCCGGAGTTGCCTATCGCTTACGCTTCCCGATCCGCCGGACCGTGCCAAAGCCCACCAACGCCACTCCCACCATAACCGCCGAGGCCGGCTCATCCACCGGTGTTCCGCTAAACACACCCGGCGCCGGCAGGCTACCAATCACATGGTAGTCCGAGACGAACGCGCCCGCGCTGCCGAAAACCACCTGATCAAACGTTCCCGTCAAATCCTGAAAACCAACGAAGCTTGCATGGCCAAACTGATCGATCAGCGGCCCGCCCCCCAGGATGTCGGCCCCGCTCACGGCCATCACCGTCTGCCCGGCATTCAGAAACGAGATCAGCGTGCCGGGACTGATCGACGACACGTCGAGACCAAAGAAGTCGATATCAGGCACGTCAGGCCCATGCGCGATCGTCAGCGTGAACAGCGTGCCGGACGGTCCTGCCGCGATCGACTGACCAGCATGAGCCGGGCCGGGCAAGGGCTGGATGCTAAAATTTCCGGAGTACACGCCAAGAACGGACCCGCTGGTGCCGAAGTCGGTCATGAAACTGTCGCCACCCGGCCGGCTACCAAAACCCTCAAGCGCGGCGAACCCCGCCCCCATCAACGGAAACACCGGCGGCAGCGTGATCGAAGCGCTCGCGTTGTCGTAGTATCGCGTCACAAGAACGTCGGCCCGGGCCGGGCCCATCCAGCCCAGCAATGACATCGCCAGGCAAAAAACTATCGTGCGTGTGGTCACTGGTATCCCCTCTCAGTGTGCTACGGGCATTAAAGCTGAAAAGGGTTAACAAATGATGAACCGGCAGAACATTTTGACAAGGGCCGTTAAAGCAGGATGAGCCCTTGCCGGAGCCCCTTCGCCACCGCCTCCGCCCGGCTCGCCACACCAAGCTTGGCAAAAACCGCCTCCAGGTGGAATTTCACCGTATGCGCGCTGATGCCCAGCGCCCGCGCCACCGATTTGTTACTCATACCGTCGGCCAGGCACCGCAGAATCTCCATCTCCCGCGGTGTCAGCAAGGCACGGGCTGGCTCGGCCGGTCCGAACCCGGACGGATCCTCCAAGCTGACCCGCAATCCAACCCGCACCGCCCGCAACGCAGCGTCCAGCTGTGCCGGCGTCAAGCTCGGCGGCATACCGCCCCGGCCCATTCGCAACACCGGCATGCCCTCCCGCACCGGCGCCGCTTCGTCCGTCAGCACGATCTCGGCCTCCTCATCGTCGGCCAGGCTATGCCCGGCCAGCGCCACCCGCGCCGCTAAATCCGCATGCCGGACCGGGTCCGACGCCGCGACCGCCACACGCAGGCCAATGACGGCCTCCAGCAGCAAGGGCGCCCTCATGCCCGCGCTCCCACCGTTGCAAGTAGGTCCGTCACCACCCCAGCGCGCAACAAGCGCAACGCCACGGTCGCCCCCACCGCCCGCCCGGCCAGCGCCCGCGCCACCGCGCGCGGATGCGACGCGGCCTCCCCGTCCAGCTGCAGCAGGATATCGCCGGGCAGCACGCCGGCCGCCTCTGCCGGGCCGCCGGGCGCGAGGCTTACGATCATCAGCCCCATCTCCCGCCCGGCCGCCGCCTGCAGCGCCGCGGGGATCGCCACCGGCTGCAGCCCGATGCCGAGCCAGCCGCGCTCCGCCTTGCCATGCTCCAGCAGCGGCCCGATCACCCGCGCCAGCGTCTGCGCCGGGATCACCAGCGCGCGGCGCCGGGGACCCAGGGTGGACATGCCCAGCATCCCATCGGCGCCCAGCACCGGCCCGCCCTCATCGGACGGCATCATGCGTCCATCGAGCCGGATCAGCTGATCGATCCGGCCCCCCGCCATGCTGTCCCACGCCGGTCCGACCCGGTGCACCATCGCCAGCCGCGCGGTGGGTGACCCGTCATCGGCCGCGCCCACGATGACCGCCATGCCGCCCACCGCGGCGGTGCCGGGCTGGGGTAGCGCGGGTGCTGCGAGATCGAGCCGGAACAGCGCGATGTTGGTGCTGGGGTCCCGCGCCGCTTGCTGTGCCGTCACGTGCCGGCCACCGGGCAGGATGGCGGGCGCGTCCTCGTCCGGCAGGCCCTCGCATGACGTGAGCATCACGCCCGGCTGCCACACCAGGCCGGTCCGCTGCTGCCGCGTGCCGGGGTGCAGGCACACCAGCGCGCCGGCGATGTGGGCGATTTCAGATGCGAAGCCGGTCATGTCAGTTCCCTCCAAACCGCAATATGGGGCGCCGCCGCGCCCGGCCGCTATCGGACGGATGGGGAGGTTCAGTGTAGGCCCAAGCCGCGGACGATCCCCGGGATTTTGCCGCGTAGGCCGAAGAAGCCTCGCCCGGCATGGGGCCACGCCGCCGCGTCCCACGGCCGCCGCACCATGGCGCCATGCCCGGCCAGCATGTCGCGTGCCGGGCCCACCGGGGCATACGGCAGCACGACCGGCCCCGCCGCCCACGTCTGGCCCGCGTCATCCAGACGCTGCGCCGGGACGCCGAAATGCTGCGCCGCGCGGGCCAGCGCGTCATCTAGCGCGGCGCCGGCGAACGCCTGCACCGGCGCGCTGACCGCGTCCGTGATCGCCGGATGCGTCAGCACGCCAGCCACGCCCCGCACGGTGCATCCCTCGAGCGGCAGCAATTCCGGGCACAAATCCTCGTCATGCAGCATTAGCCACACGTCACCCTGGGGCGCGGCCGGCTCCGGCAGGCGGACCGTGGGGGTGGGCGCGTCCTCCACGAGCGGGTCCGGCGCCTCGTTCAGCTCGCCCACCGGGTTGAACCGTCCGCCGGTGTAGCGGGCGATGTTCTCGGCCCGCGCCACGTAGTGCTTGCCCGGCGTATGCAGGCCCGCGACCCAGCGCCAGGACAGCGTATTGCTGGCCGCATCGCCGTCCAGCAGGTGCCGTAGGAACAGCGCCGCCCCCAGTTCCCACGGCAGGCGCAGGGTGAAGATCCAGATGCTGGCGAACCACATCCTGGTATGATTGTGCAGCCAGTTGCCGGCCACCAGCTCCTGCGCCCAGGCGTCAAAGCAGGCGATGCCTGTCTGCCCGGCACACGCCGCCTCGTATTGGCGCCGGAGGCCGCTTTCGGTCGCGAGCCGGTTTCGAGCCTGCGTCAGGCCCTGCCGGTAGCGGTCCCACACCGCCGGATGCGCCTCGAGCCAGCCTTTGAAGTAGGTGCGCCAGAACACTTCCTGAATATACTTTTCGGCCGCCGGGCCATGATGGTGCTCCGCGTGCTGCACCACCTCCTGTTCCAGGATCAGCCGGTGGCGCAGCCAGGGTGACAGCAGGCTGGCCCCCTGCGCCTCCTCCGGGCCGTAATCGGTGTTGCGCGTGCTGGCATACGCGCGGCCGAGGCCTTGGCTGATGGTGTTCAGCCGGTCGAGCCCGGCGGCGCGGGTGGGGGTGAAATGTCGCGTTTCGTGCATCGTGCCTAGATCGGGCCTGGCTTCGAGATGGCAAGCCCGCGCGTCCTGTGGCATGGCTTGCGCCGAACGATCCCACGGGGAATACCATGCGCGCCTTGCTGTTCTGCCTGTTGATGACCGGTCCGGCCCTGGCGGCGGCGGACGACCCGGCGCGCGTCGGCGACGTCAGCACGACGTTCCGCATCGTCGGGCGCAACGACAAGATCGTGGTGGACCGCTATGACGACCCGAAGGTCGGCGGCGCGAGCTGCTACGTGTCCCGCGCCGAAACCGGCGGCATCGCCGGCACGATCGGCCTCGCGACCGATCCGAGCCGCTTCAGCATCGCCTGCCGCGCCACCGGCCCGATCACGCTGCCGGACAAGGTGCCCGCCAACGAAGTCGTGTTCGGCGCCTCGGCCAACTGGCTGTTCAAGGAAATCCGCGTCAGCCGCATGTGGGACGCGCAGAAGCGGGTGCTGGTCTATCTGGTCTGGTCCACCCAGGCGCTGAGCAAGGGCGGCTCCCCCTACAACAGCGTGAGCGTGATCCCGGTCGGCATGCCCTAAACGGCCGCCTCCAGCGCCGCCTCGGCCTCCATCCATGCCGTTTCCGCCGCGTCCAGGTCGCGGCCCAGCGCGGCCAGGCGTAGCTGCAGTTCGGTGATCTCGTTGGGCTTACCGGCGGTGTAGAGGGCCGGGTCGGCGAGGCGGGTCTCGATCTTGGCGCGCTCCGCCTCGATCTTGGCGATGCGGGCCTCGGCGTCGCGGGCCTGGCGGCGGAGCGGGGCCAGGTGGACGCGAGCCTCGGCGCGCTCACGCCGGTCGTCGCGGCGGGTCGGTGTGGCCTCGGCGCGGGCCGGGCGGGCGCGTTCCACCAGCAAGGCGCGGTAATCGTCCATGTCGCCGTCATAGGGCCGCACCGTGCCGTCACCCACCAGCCATAGCCGGTCCGCCACGAGCTCCACCAAATGCGGGTCATGCGTGATCAGCAGCACCGCGCCCCGGTACTCCGCCAGCGCCCGGACCAGCGCCTCCCGCGCGTCGATGTCTAGGTGGTTCGTGGGCTCGTCCAGGATCAGCAATCCCGGTGCGTCCCGTGTCGCGAGGGCCAGCAGCAGCCGGGCTTTTTCCCCGCCGGATAGGCTGCCGACCTTCGTCTCCGCCCGATCCGCGTCCAGGCCGAACCGCGCCAGCTGCCCCCGCACCACCGGCGGTACCGCGGCCGGCAAGGCGCGCGCCATGTGATCGACCGGCGTGTCCGTCAGCACCAGTTCGTCCGTCTGATGCTGCGCGAAATAGCCGACCTTCAGCTTCGGGCTCCGCCTCGTCTCACCCCGCATGGGCGTGAGCCGCCCGGCCAGGAGCTTCGCCAGCGTGCTCTTGCCGTTGCCGTTGGCGCCCAGCAGCGCGATTCGGTCCTCGGCATCGATGCTGAGGCTGAGCCCGCTCAGCACCGGCTGCCCGTAGCCGATCGTGACGCGGTCCAGCACCAGGATGGGCGGTGCCAGGCGCAGGGGCTCCGGAAAGCTGAACCGGGTCGGCGCGGCCTCCACGACCGTGTCCAGCACCGGCAGCCTCTCCAGCGCCTTGATCCGCGCCTGCGCCTGCCTGGCCTTGGTGGCCTGGGCGCGGAAGCGGTCCACGAAGGCCTGCATATGCGCGCGCTGGGCGGCGATGCGCTCGGCCGCCCGGCCCTGCTGCATCGCGTGCTCGGTCCGGATGCGCACGAACTCGTCATACCCGCCCGGCGTCAGACTGAGCTTGCGCTGGTCCAGATGCGCGATCGCCTGCACGGCCCGGTCCAGCAAGCCGCGATCATGGCTCACGATCAGGCACGCCCCCGGAAACCGCGCGAGCCACGTCTCGAGCCACAGAGTCGCCTCGAGGTCGAGGTGGTTGGTCGGCTCGTCCAGCAGCAGCAGGTCCGGCGCGGCGAATAGCGCGGCCGCCAGCGCCACCCGCATGCGCCAGCCGCCGGAGAAGCTGTCGACAGGACGCGCCTGCTTGTCAGGGTCGAACCCCAGCCCGGCCAGGATGGTGGCCGCGCGCGCCGGGGCGGAATCGGCCTGGATGGTGCGAAGCCGCTCGTGCATTTCGGCCAACCGCACCGGGTCATGCTCGGTTGCGGCCCCGGCCAGCAGAGCCGTCCGCTCCGTGTCCGCGGCCAGCACCGTGTCCAGCAGGGATTGCGGGCCGGACGGCGCCTCCTGCCGGACCTGCGCCATCCGCGCGCGGGCGGACAGGTGGATGTCCCCGCCATCCAGCGGCAGTTCCCCCGCGATCGCCTTCAGCAGCGTGCTCTTTCCCGCACCGTTCCGCCCTACCAGCCCGATGCGCCGCCCCGGATCGATCCGCAGATCGGCGCCGTCCAGCAGCACCCGCCCGGCCATGCGCAGCGTCACGTGATCGATGGTCAACAGCGACATATCACCCATGTAGCCGCAGGCTGCGCCTTGCCCAAGCCCCACCCATGCCCTAAACGCGCGCCCAGCAGATTAGGAAGTCACGATGGCCATCGAACGCACGCTCAGCATTCTGAAACCCGACGCCACGCGCCGTAACCTCACCGGCAAGATCAACGCCGTGTTCGAGGAGGCCGGGCTCCGCATCGTGGCGCAGAAGCGGGTGCATCTGAGCCAGGCGCAGGCGGAGACGTTCTATGCCGCCCATAAGGAGCGCGGGTTCTTCGCCGGCATGATCGCCACCATGATCTCCGGCCCCGTCGTGCTCCAGGTGCTGGAGGGCGAGGACGCGATCCTGCATCACCGCAAGGTCATGGGCGCCACCAACCCCGCCAATGCCGAGCCCGGCACCGTCCGCAAGCTGTATGCCGAGAACATCGAGGCTAATAGCGTGCACGGCTCCGACAGTTCGGAAGCCGCCGCCCACGAGATCGGCTACTTCTTCGCCGGGACGGAGATTGTAGGCTGAAGCGCGCCGCAATCCTGGTCACGCTCCTGCTCGCCAGCTGTGGTGATCCGGAGCGGATCGTGCTGAACCCGCCGCCCGGGCCGCCTGCCGGGGTGGACGGGCGCTACCGCGGCACGGTGCGCCTGGTGCGCGCCTCGTTCGCGGGATGCAGCAAGAGCAACCCCCGCGTGCTACAGGTGACCAACGGGGTCATCAGCCTCGGCTACACGCCCGCCCCCCGGCAGCGCGCGACGCTCACCACCACGATCGAGGGTGACGGCGGGATCCACGCCAGCGACGGCGTGGGCACGATCGAAGGGCAGGCCAAGGAAGGCCGGCTCGAATTCACCATCGCCAGCAGCCTTTGCGAACACCGCTGGACCATGACACGCGTCAACTAGGGAGCATCACCATGATCGCACGCCGCACGCTTCTGGCCGCCGCCGCCCTAACGCCTTTTGCAGTCAGGGCGCAGCCGGCCGAGGGCATCTTGGTCGGCAGCTTCGCCGTGTTCCCGCTGGTGGACGGCATTTTCCCGCTCAGCCTGGACATGATCCCCGGTGCCAAGAACCCAGAAGGGGAGGCGCTGCTCGCCGCCGGCGGGCGCCCGGCCATGGGACCCGACCCGCTACCGGTCAAGGGCTACCTGGTGCGGCACGGCACGGAGGTCACGTTGATCGACGCGGGCGGCGGCGGGCTGCTGGGCCCAGGGCTCGGCCATTTGCCGGACCTGCTGGAAACCTTGGGTGTGCCGACGGTCGCGGTGACGCGCATCATCTCGACCCATCTGCACGCGGACCACGTGGGCGGCCTGCTGACCTCCGGCGGTGGCGCGCGGTTCCCGCAGGCGGAGCTGATCGTTCAAGAGACGGAAGCGCAATACTGGACCGATGACGGCATGCGCAGCCGCGCCGCCCCGGGAATGGACGACTTCTTCACCGCCGCCCGCACCGCTCTGACGGCCTATAAGGGCCGCACCCGCCTCGTTTCTGGCCCTGCCGAGTTGGCACCGGGCATGACGGCGATGCCGTTCCCCGGCCACACGCCGGGCCACATGGGCGTGCTGCTGACGGACGGCACGGCGCGCATGCTGGTCTGGGGCGACATCATCCACTCGACCGCCTTACAACTCCCGCACCCGGCTTGGACGGTCGTGTTCGACGTGGACCCGGCGTTGGCAGCGTCCACGCGTGCCCGCGTGCTAGACATGACGGCATCCGACGGGATCCAGGTCGCCGGCATGCACATGGCGCAACAGGGCCGCATCGAACGGCACGGCACGGGGTATGCGCTGGTCGGGTGATCTGCGGTCGGGTGATCTGCGGTCGGGTGATCTGCTATCGGATGATCTGCTGTCGGGTGATCTGCGAAGTAGAATGGTTGGTTCCATCGCTCCTCCTCTCTCTTCAAGAGGGGGGCGGGGCGAGGGACCCAGCGGAGCAGTCTTCACCCCGCAATTCCGACCGTACCGAAGCACGGCACTGACTTTGGCCATTGATACCACGCGCCACAGGTCCTTAGTCTCCGCCAACGGACGTGCCGGCCTGTCGAACTACAACGACCTCGAACGCAGCACACCTGGAGCGCTAGGCCCCGATATGTCGGTGAATGTCACATCTTGTATTCCCGCACGCATGACCTGATCAGCCAGAGCATCGGTGACAAAAATCCAAGTGGTACCGACCGCTCGGAAGATTGGCGCAGGCGCTACGAAGTCAGATCGAAAAAAGACATCTGGACTTCGTGTCAAATGCTCCCAGTCAACGACCCACTCGTGATGCATTGAGCCATCAACTTGGCGTACATTCCTTTCCACGCCAGTCATACGAGTCGAGTCAAATGGATTGCCGAAACACACCACATCAAACATAGCATACTTTTGAGCCTTTACCTCTTTTGGACAAAGGCTATCGTCGATCGGTCGAAACCTAACCTGAGGGCCGACATCAAGGGTGCGCTGGAGTCGTTCGGAAGCAAAGCGATGGACTGACTTAGAGAAATAATCGATCTGAAACGAAGGGTCCGTAACTTTAAGACGAGGCGCTGGAATCCTGGAAAAAGCTAGGCTGGGAATTTCCCAGAACTCGTGATCAGAGTATGGTTCCAAAACCGAATTGAGTGCTCTGTGGAAATCGCTCAGATTGTCCCAAACGAACGCAGGCGGCTTTGAATCTTCCAACCTTTCAATGGCCATCGCGGCCTCCAAACTTGAGCCGATCAACCACAACATTTGGTTCTATCACCCTCAATAAACGCGGTCATGATAAATACGGCTTAAGATTTGTGATCTTTGCACTTGTTCGATCGACGCGAGCATGATGCGCAACGCTGCAGCAAAGGGGAATGACCTCCGTACAGAAAGTGCAGTGATCATTGTTGTGACATCTGCATCGTAGACCGGGTGAGACCCTTGTTGATAGGGTAGTACGCCACGATTCGGTGACGATAAGAATGTCGCGAGATTTGCTGGGAGCGCGATGAGATTTTCCGTCGAGTCCATCAACCAACCTGATGCCGCGACGGCCAGCTGAAACGGCGGCGGTTGCCGGGCCATGACACCGAAAGGGATCAGGTGGTGGGCGGTCCAAACTTGCATCGTTTGCTGGCCGACCAACGCCCTCGCTTTGCTTGCGGACGTACTGAGCGCTGGATCAGACACTTTGGAGATACGGCGCTCGTTGACGGTGTCCACGTCTCCCCATTTTACCGAATCAACTATCGTCAAAAGCGCCTGTTGAGCCGCATAATCGCCATGTATCGCAAGGTCGCGTGTGCCGGGATGTGCACGCTCATACGCCATGATCGCTTTAGCCGTGTCTTCTAGTTCAGGATCGAATCGAGATAGGGTAGGTAGCAAACGAGGACCCATGCGGCGGGCCCAGACATAGGCAACGGCCGCCATTACGTCGGCGGCTTGGGTGCTGTCTAAGGCAAACTTTACCATCGCCGCCTCGACGAGCGGACGCTCATGCCATTGATCGAGCATCTGAAGGAGCGGCCCGGCCAACAAAGTTACCGTGCCAAGCCGAATGCCTCCGTTGGGCAATCTTGTGAAAGGTATAGTCCCTGAGAAAGAAGGCGCAATCCCTATCGGCGGCATCGCAATCCCGGGTGAGGCCTGAATAAGCACAATTTGGCTGTTCGGAATAATCGAATTGCCCGGCCAGCGCTGGCCGGAAAAAATGTCGGCAGCAGAGGTCCCAGTGCCGCGCAGAAGCGAGTCGATCACGGCAATGCTGGTCCGCGTATCGCGGGGAAGGGCGCCTCGGTACGGGGTGATCATGGGATACTCCGAACATTTAGACGTAACAGTAGCTAATCTAGGATGTCCTTCGAGGTAAAGTAGCTACAGTCCTCAGCCTCTTCCCTAGGGCGAGCCGGAAGCCCGGGCCCCGGCCGCGGTTTGCTGCGCGTCCACCTGGCGGCGGATACCCGTGCCGGCCAGGATGGCTTCGAACAGGAAAACCAGCAGGGCGACGATCGTGCAGACCACCGCGAAGCCGAACGAGACGAACAGCGTCACGGCCGTCGCGTCGTTGCGGAGCGCGCCCACGAACAGCGTGAGGCAGGAGACGCCGGTGGAGACGGCGCCGATGGTGGCGATGACCACGGCGGCGTCCAGGATCTGCGACCGGCGGCGGAGGCGTTCCAGCCGGTGGCTGGTGGAGCCGGCGGCCGTGTGGCTGGGCGCGTCCGTGAGTTGATCCACCTTGTCCGCCACGCGGGCCAGGCGGGTGGCGAACACGTTCAGCAACGCGGCGATGCCCGATAGCAAGAAAACCGGCGTCAGCGAGACCTGAATGATGTGCAGCAGTTCATCGATCGGCAAGTATCAGCCGAAAAACGCGTATAAACCAATGACGATCACGGCCACGGCGATCACGCCGAACTTGGTCGCACCGGTGAAGCTGGACCAGAACGCCCGGCGCTCCTCCATCAATTGATTGAGCGCGGGGTCGGAGGATGGGGTGGGGGCGTGGTCGGCCATGGCGGGTCCCGGCTGGTTGTGCCGCCGGTTCTACGCGGGGGCGGTTGCGCCGGGCAAGGGGTTCAGCAGGGCCGCACCCGGCGGGGCGGTGATCCAAGTGCCGTCCAGGACGTGCCGGAGTACGGCGGGATACAGCCGGTGCTCCTGCACCAGCACCCGGGCCGCCAGGCTCTCCGGGGTGTCGCCGGGTAGGACGGGCACCGCGGCCTGGCCCAGGATCGGACCCTCGTCCATCACCTCCGTCACCCAATGCACCGTGCAGCCATGCAGCTTGATCCCGGCGTCGATGGCGCGGGCGTGGGTGTGCAGGCCGGGGAAGGCCGGCAGCAGGCTTGGATGGATATTCAGCATGCGCCCGGCCCAAGCCTGCACCAGGAACGGCGTCAGCAGGCGCATGTAGCCGGCCAGGCAGACAAGCCCGATGCCATGGTCCTGCAGCCTGCGGTGCAGCAACGCCTCATGCTCCCCGCGGCTGTGCCCGCGATGGTCGATCGTCACCGCCGGGATGCCCATCGCCGCCGCCCGCGCCAGCACGCCGGCGTTGGGCTGGTTGGTGAGCACGAGCGCCACGGGTACCTGCTTCGCCAGCGCCTGCATGTTGCTGCCACCGCCGCTGGCGAGGATGGCGATCCTCACCCCAGCCAGCCGATGGGCAGGCCGATGCGGCAGCCCTCGCCGGGCGCGACGTGGCCGATGCGGAAGGCGGTCTCGCCATGCGCGGCCAGCAGCGCCAGAGCCGTGTCCGCGTCCCGGACCACCACCGCCATGCCCACGCCGCAGTTGAACACGCGCAGCATCTCGTCCGGGGCGACGTTTCCCTCCCGCGCCAGCCACCCGAACACCGGCGGCACCGTCCACGCCGTGTCGATCACCGCGCCGAGCCCGTCCGGCAACACCCGGGGCAGGTTGCCCGGCAGGCCGCCGCCGGTGATGTGCGCCGCGGCCAGCAGGAGCCCGGCACGGTGCAGCGCCAGCAGCGACCGCACGTAGATGCGGGTCGGCGCCATCAGCGTGTCAGACAGCGGCCGCCCGTCGAACGGCAAGCCCCACCGCTCGCCCACGATGCGCCGCACCAGCGAATACCCATTGCTGTGCACGCCGCTGCTGGCGAGGCCCAGGATAGTGTCGCCAGCCAGGACGCCGGCCGGCAACAGCGCGCCCCGCTCGGCCGCGCCCACGGCGAAGCCCGCCAAATCGTAGTCGCCGGACGCATACAGGCCCGGCATCTCCGCCGTCTCCCCGCCCACCAAGGCGCAGCCCGCTTGCCGGCAGCCTTCCGCGATACCCGCCACGACCTGCGCGGCCTGCGCCACGTCCAGGGCGCCGGTGGCGAAATAGTCCAGGAAGAACAGCGGCTCGGCCCCTTGGACCACCAGGTCGTTCACGCACATCGCCACGAGGTCGATCCCCACGGTGCCGTGCCGCCCAGTCTCGATCGCCACCACCAGCTTGGTGCCGACGCCGTCCGTGCTGCTGACCAGCACCGGGTCCTTGAACCCGGCGGCGCGCAGGTCGAACAAGGCGCCGAACCCGCCCAGCCCGCCCATCACGCCGGGCCGGTCGGTGGCGCGGGCCAGCGGCTTGATCCGCTCCACCAGCGCGTCCCCCGCCTCGCTGTCGACGCCCGCGTCCCGGTAGGTGGTGCCAGTCATCGATGGTTCCTTGTGGCGGAATACGCCGATTGAGCTATGGTACGCTCATGCAGGTGAATGCGCCGGACAGAACCATAGAGCGGGCCGTGCCGCAACGTGTGGAGGTGATCGTGCCCGCGCCGCGGCAAAGCACGCAGCTGCAGCGGCTGGGGTTGCTGGCCGGGCTGTTGCTGGCGCTGTATCTGTCGCTGACGTTGTTCGCCTCCATCCTGCTGCCGTTCGTGGTGGCGGCGGGGATCGCCTATTTCCTGGACCCGCCCACCACGCGCCTGGCGCGGGCCGGCCTGCCGCGCGGGGCGGCGGCGCTGGTGATGATCGTGGCGCTGGTCGCGGGCTGCCTGCTGTTCGCGCTGTTGCTTTATCCGCTGCTGCTGGCGCAGATCGGCCTGCTGATCGGGCGCGTCCCGTCCTATGTGAGCGCGGTGAGGCTTTGGGCCGGTGAAGTCATCGTGGCGCTGCAGGACCGGCTCGGCTCCGAATACGTGGATGGCAAACTGCGGGACGTGGTCGGCGGTCAGGCCGGCGCGATGCTGGGTTTCGTGGCGTCCGCGCTCAGCCGGATCGTGGGCGGGGGGTTCGCGCTGTTCAACGTGCTCAGCCTCGTGGTGGTGACGCCGGTGGTGGCGTTCTACCTGCTGCGGGACTGGCGCCGGGCGATGGCGCGGCTGGATAGCTGGCTGCCGCGCCGCTATGCGGAGGTGCTGCGGGCGCAGGGGCGGGAGGTGGACCGCATCCTGGCCGCCTGGCTGCGCGGGCAGGCGCTGTGCTGCCTGGTGCTGGCGGTGTTCTATGCCACGTCGTTGTCGGCAGTCGGCTTGGATCTGGGGCTGATCGTCGGGCTGTCGGCCGGGCTGCTGTCGTTCATCCCCTATGTCGGCAGCATTACCGGTGGGGTGGCCAGCATCGGCCTGGCGTTCGCGCAGTTTCCGGACTGGCGCGGCGTGCTGACGGTGGCGGGCGTGTTTCTGGCGGGTCAAATCCTGGAGGGCTACGTGATCTACCCGCGCTTCCTCGGGGACCGGGTAGAGCTGCATGCGGTGTGGGTGATCTTCGCCCTGTTCGCGGGTGGCGCGGCGTTCGGCTTCCTGGGCGTGCTGATGGCCGTGCCGGTGGCGGCGGCTATCGGCGTGCTGGCGCGGTTCTGGTTGCGGCGCTATCTCGACAGCCCGCTGTATCTGGACCCGCCGCCCGTATGATCCGTGCCCAGCTGCCGCTCCCGTTCGTGCACCGTCCGGATTATGCCGGGTATTCGTGGCTGACGCATGAGGGGTCGGCGGGGGCGGAGGCGTGGCTGGCGCGGGACTGGCCCGGCGGGCGGCTCGCGCTATGGGGTGAGGCGGGGACCGGCAAGACGCATCTGCTGCACCGCTGGGCCACCGAGGCCCGCACCAGCCTCGGCCTGCCCGGCGCCTGGCCGGCCTCCCCGGTCGTGATCGATGACGCCGACACGGTCGACGAGGCGCGGTTGCTGCATGCGATCAATGCCGCGGCGGAGGCGGGGCACCCGGTCCTGCTGGCCGCGCGGCTGCCGCCCGGCCGGTGGCGCACGGCGCTGCCGGACCTCCGCTCCCGCCTCCGCGCCATCACCGCCGCCGAGCTGCTGCCCGGCGACGAGTTCTTCCGTGCCATGCTGCTTGAGCGGTTGCTGTCCGAGCGGCAGGTGCTGGTCCGCCCCGCGTTGCAGCGCTGGATGCTGACCCGGCTGCCGCGGGATGCCGGCGTGCTGCGGGAGGTCGCGGCCCGGCTGGACGTGGCGGCGCTGGCGGCGGGCCGGGCGCTGACGCAGGCGCTGGCAGCGGACGCGCTGGCCGGCCTGTTCGATGACAGTTTCGCGGCGCCTGCCGTAACCCCCTCGCCGGGTCCGTCATGCCTGCTTTAAAGAGGCGCATGGACACCGTCATCGCCAAATCCGCTCCGGTCATCGCATCCGACAGCCCGGAGCGGTTCATCAACCGCGAGCTGTCATGGCTCGCCTTCAACCACCGCGTCCTGGAGGAGGCCGAGAACGTGCGGCATCCTTTGTTGGAACGGCTGCGCTTCGTGTCCATCAGCGCGTCCAATTTGGACGAGTTCATCTCGGTCCGCATCGCCGGGCTCATCGGCCAAGCCAAGGCCGGCGTCTCCGCACTGAGCGCCGATGGCCGCACGCCCGCGCAGCAACTGGCCGTCGTTCAGCCGGCGGCGCAGGCGCTCATGCAAAAGCAGCAGGAGGTCTGGCACGACCTCCGCCAGAAACTGCACCTCGAGGGTGTGACGCTGTGCGAACGCGGGGACCTCGGCACCGAGGATCATGCCTGGCTCGAGAACTGGTTCATGGAGCGGGTGTTCCCCGTCCTCACCCCGCTCGCCATCGACCCGGCGCACCCGTTCCCGTTCATTCCCAACATGGGCCTGGTGATGGTGCTGAAGCTCACGCGCGGTGAGGGGGAGGGCATGGACGCGCTGATCCCGCTGCCGGCGCTGATCGAGCGGTTCATCCGCCTACCCGGCGCCAGCATCCGCTTCGTGGTGCTGGAGGAGCTGGTGGCGATGTTCCTCGACCGGCTGTTCCCCGGATATCAGCCCGCCGGACGCGGTGTGTTCCGGGTAATCCGCGACACCGGCGTGGAGTTCGAGGAAGAGGCCGAGGACCTCGTCCGCTCCTATGAAAGTGCCCTGAAACGCCGCCGCCGGGGGGTGGCGATCCATCTGAGCGTGGACGCCGCCATGCCGTGGGACCTCCGCGCGCTGGTGATCGACGAGCTGGGCGTGGACGAGCACGAGATCCCCGGTGACGAGGTCGTGGTGCAAGCCGGCATCCTGGGTGCGGCCGACCTCAAGCAGATGATCGTGGATGACCGTCCCGACCTGCTGTTCCCGCCTTACACTCCGCGCTTTCCCGAGCGGATCCGCGACTTCAACGGCGATTGCTTCGCCGCCATCCGCGCCAAGGACATCATCGTCCACCACCCGTTCGAGAGCTTCGACGTGGTGGTGCAGTTCCTGCGCCAGGCCGCCGCCGACCCGGCCGTGGTGGCGGTGAAACAGACGCTATACCGCACCAGCCGGGACAGCCCGATCGTGAGGGCGCTGATCGAGGCGGCGGAGGCCGGCAAGTCCGTCACCGCCATGATCGAGCTGCGCGCGCGCTTCGATGAGGAGGCCAACATTCGCCTCGCCCGCAGCATGGAGGCGGCGGGCGTCCAGGTCGTGTTCGGCTTTACCGAGCTGAAAACCCACTCGAAACTGAGCCTCGTGGTGCGGCGGGAGGGCGCCATGATGCGGTCCTACGCCCATTTCGGCACCGGCAACTACCACCCGATCACGGCGCGTATCTATACCGACCTCAGCTTCTTCACCTCCGACCCCGATCTGTGCCGGGACAGCGCCCGGCTGTTCAACTACATGACCGGTTATGCGCAGCCGGAGCGGATGGACAGCCTGGCGTTCAGCCCGCTCACGCTCCGCCATACGCTGGAGACGCTGATCGACGAGGAGATCGCGCATGCGGAGGCGGGGCGCCCGGCGCAGATTTGGCTGAAGATGAACAGCTTGGTGGATGACGCGCTGATCGACCGGCTGTACCGCGCGTCCGGCGCGGGCGTGAAGATCATGTGCGTAATCCGCGGCATCTGCTGCCTCCGCCCCGGCGTGCCTGGATTGTCGGACAATATCCGCGTCAAGAGCATCGTTGGCCGGTTCTTGGAGCATGGCCGCATTTTCGCGTTCGGCACCGGGCACAAGCTGCCGGGGCGGCACGCGCGCGTGTTCATCAGCAGCGCGGACTGGATGGCACGCAACATGGATTGGCGGGTGGAAGCGCTAGTGCCGATCCATAACCGCACGGTTCACGCGCAGGTGCTGGACCAGATCATGGTCATCAACTTCAAGGACACGCTGCAAAGCTGGGAACTGGGCTCGGACGGTGATTGGCGGCGGCTGGCGCCGGGGCCCAAGCCCGTGTCGGCGCATGATTATTTCATGACCAACCCGTCGCTGTCCGGACGCGGCAGCGCGCTGCATCCGATGGCCGCACTGGTGCACCGCCGCCCCGATCCGGTCAGCCAGGATTGATGCCGGGCTTGGGACATACGGCGCACGATGGCGGGACCGGGCTCGTTGCTGCCTAGGACCGCCGTCGTCGACCTCGGCTCCAACTCCGTCCGCCTGGTCGTGTTCGAAGGGCTGGAGCGGACGCCCATGCCGATCTTCAACGAGAAGGCGGTGCTGCGGCTGGGCAAGGGGCTGACCGCGACCGGCATGCTGAACGAGGCGGCGATCGAGCCGGCGTTGCGGGTCATGGTCCGTTATGGCGCCGTGGCGCGGGCTATGGGGGCGGAAACGTTCGAAATCCTGGCCACCGCCGCCGTGCGGGACGCCGCCAACGGCCCCGCCTTCGCCAACGCCGTCCGCGCCAAGCTGCCCGGCGTGCCTCTGCGGATCCTGACGGGCCTCGAGGAGGCCGCGCTGTCGGCCGAGGGGGTGCGGTGCGGCATACCGGAGGCGGACGGCGTGCTGGCCGATATCGGCGGCGGCTCGCTCGAGGTGGGGCGGATGGGCGGCGCGGGGGTCGTGCAGTCCGCGAGCCTTGGGCTGGGGGTGATCCGTCTTGCCGACCGGTCGGAGGGGGACCTGCTGCGCGCCCGCGCCATCGCCGATGCGGAGCTGGGCTGCGTGAAATGGCTGCAGGATGGGGTGCAGCGGGACCTCTATTTGGTCGGCGGCGCCTTCCGCGCGCTGGCGCGGGTGCAGATGGTCCGGGCGGCCTACCCGCTCAGCATCGTGCAGCATTACACGCTGGACCGGGAGGCGGCGCTGGATTTGGCGTCGCAATTGGTGGGCCCCCGCCGCAACGCCGAGCGCTGGGCCGGCACGTCCCGCCGCCGGGTCGAGGACCTGCCGATGGCCGCCGTGGTGCTGCGCCGCCTGCTGCGCCGCACCGGGGCGAGCCGGGTGGTCTGGAGCGCGAACGGCATCCGCGAGGGCTGGTTCATGCAGCTGCTGTCGGCAGAGGAACGCGGCCGGGACGCCGTGCTGGCTGGGGCGCAGGAGATCGCCCGGCGCTACGGCCGCGACATTCGCCTGCCGCCCGCCTTGCTGGCCTGGACGACGCCCTTGTTTGGACACGAGACCGCCGCCGAGACCCGCCTCCGCGAGGCCGCATGCTGGCTATCCGACACCGGCGCGCATGACCATCCGGAATACCGGGCCGAACAAGCCTTCCTGCGCGTCCTCCGCCAGCCCGGCGTCGCCATCGACCACCCGGCGCGGGCGTTCTTGGCGCTGACGGTCGCCCTCCGCTACGAGGCCGAGCTGGACGCGCCGTATCTGGCGCCCGCGCGGGCGTTGCTGACGCCGGAGGCCACCCGGCGCGCCGAAATCCTGGGCACGGCGCTCCGCCTCGCCTACGTTCTATCCGCCGGCACGACGGCGCTACTGGCCGGCACCACCCTCCGCCTCACCCCGGGCCGGCTGGCGCTGCTACTGGCCGAAGGCACGGGCGTGTTCGCGGGCGAAAGCGTGCAACGCCGCCTGGACCGGCTGGCGGGTGCGATGGGTGTGGCGGCGGAGCCGGTGGGGTGAAGGACGGGACGTGATCGGAAGTTTGACGCCTGCCCCGGAAATCGCGACTGTACCGTTTGCGGATTTCGCAGATGCTCTCAAACAAAAGCATTGCCAGAGGCCTGCCGTTGAATGACTACTGATGTCACACCGATCGCATTGTGGCCAGATAGGCGCCGGCTCGTGCTGCTGTTACCGTCCTTAATTTTAGGGTCGCTGGCGGTCTATGGTATCGTAAGTCTTATGCTCGGCATTCCTCACATGAGAGGTACGCTTGCGATTGCCGGCTGCGGTCTGGGCTGGCTTTGGTTTTGGTCTGGGCGGACGAGGCTTAGGATCGACGATGCCGGGGTGGGTCTATCAATGCCGTTAGCCGATTGGTTCGAGCCATGGGACTGCGTCGAACGTATCGCTATGGCCTCATATCTTACACCAACCCATCGCGGCGGCGTGGTGGGTGGCGTATTCTTGCGCTTGGCCGGTGGGCGAAGCCGACATGTCCCCGATGTCTTCAAGGTTCGGCGGGACGAGCTTGTGCGTGAGATGACGATCCGGCGAGCCGCGTGGATGAAATCGATCGGGAAGGTGCATGTTTAGGTTAGCCTCGTGCGATCATGCAGCATGGCCGACGTCGATTTCGGCGAAGTAGGTGCGGACCTGGCTGAGCGGAATGGGGGCGGGTTGGTTGCTGCCCCAGGGGTTCAGGAGTTTGACCATCGGGGTCCCGTTGCTCATCGTCAAGGATTGGAACATGTAGGCGTGGTTGCCAACCAGGCCGTAGGCTAAGCCTGGCGTGTTCTTGGTGTCGAACACGATCATGTCGTTGGCGGCGATGTCGGCCTGGAGCGCGCTCACGGTGAGGCTCGATGGGGATAGGAACGTGGCCGGGCGGCCCGTTAGCGTTTCCATCGCCAACACCGGGTTGCCGCCATAGGCGATCGCGGCATAACCGCCGTCTAGCTGGGCCACGGCCTTTTCCAGCACGGCGGGCCAGATCTCCTTGATCCCGTTCAGCATGTCTTGGGTGGCGCCGTTATTGACCGCGTAGTTCGGGAAAACGTTGCTGACCGTGATGGCAACGGGCTTGAAGCTCGTCGTGCCCCAGTTGATCGCATGGCCGGATCGGTCGGCATAAAGCGTCACCGTCTCGGTTCCGTCGGCGTTGCCGTGGATCATGCTGGCGATATCAGCCGGCTTGGTCAACGCGATCTCACCAATAGAGGAGATCAGGTAGCAGTCGCCGATTTGCCCCTGATGCAGGTCTGTTACGCTGATCGCGGTGCTGGTCCCGGTTTCGATCAGATACAACGCCGTCGGCGCGCCGGTGGACGGGCCGGCGCTGCTTCCGGCCGTAGCCGCGAAGCCGGATGGCGAGGCGAATGCGGTGTCGTCCTGGGTGTCGTCCCGGGTGTCGTTGAGGTGCAGGAAGCTCGGGCGGGACATGGTGTGGCTCCGTTATCGGGTGCCTCAATATCCGGCCTAGAGGTTAATACTTTCTTGCGTGATCTAAAGGGCGGGCTGCAAGCCCCGCGTTACGGTTAGACTCTCACGAGTTTGACCCGCTTGCCCTCGACTCCCAGCGTGATCTGCCCGGCCTTCAGCGCCAGCGCGTCCGCGCCGAACATTTCCCGCCGCCAGCCCTGCAGCACCGGCAGGTCCGGCTCATCCTCGCTGGCCAGCCTATCGATGTCCTCGCCGGACGCCAGCAGCTTCGGTGCCACGTTATGCTGCTCGCACTTGGCGGCCAGCAGGACCTTCAGCAGCGCGACTAGCGCGGGGGAGGGCTTGGCGCCGTCCCGTCCGCGCAAGGCGTCCGGCAGCTCCGCCTCCGGCAGTGCAGTGGCGGCGCGTAGGGCCGCGACCAGGCCCTGGCCGCTCTTGCCTTCGGCAAAACCCTTGCTTACGCCGCGGATCCGGGACAACGCGTCCGCCGTGTCCGGCGCCACGGCGGCAATCTCCAGCAGGCTCTCATCCTTCAACAAACGCTGCCGCGGCACGTTCACCCGCTGCGCCTCCCGCTCCCGCCAGGCGGCGGCGGCGCGCAGCAGGCCGAGCATGCGGCGGTTGTTGGTGCGGGGGCGGAGCCGCTCCCACATCGTGTCCGGGTCCGGACGGTAGGTCGCGGGCTCGGCCAGCACCGCCATCTCGGACTGCACCCAGTCGACCCGGCCCTCGGCGGCGAGCTTCTCCTGCAGCCGCTCATACACCGTGCGCAAATACGTGACGTCGGCCGCGGCATAGGTCACCTGCGCCGGGCTCAACGGGCGGGCGGACCAGTCGCTGAACCGGTGCGCCTTATCGATCTGACCGCCCGTCAGCGCGCTGACCAGCGCGTCATAGCCGACCTGATCGCCAAACCCGGCCACCATGGCGGCGATCTGCGTATCGAAAATCGGCGCCGGCACCGCGCCAAACAAATGCAGGAAGATCTCTACGTCCTGCCGTGCGGCATGGAACACTTTCACCACGTCCTTATCCGCCAGCAGCGCGGCCAGCGGCGCCAGGTCGATGCCCGGCGCCTCCGCATCGATCACCGCCGTGTCGGCCATGCCGCCGAGTTGCACGACGCAAAGCTCGGGAAAATAGGTGCGTTCCCGCATGAACTCGGTGTCGATCGTGACATACGGCTCGGCCCGGAGCCGGGTGCAGAGCGTGTCGAGGGCATTGGTATCGGTGATCAGGACCGGGTCGGCGAAGACGGAGGGCGTGCGGGGCATTGCCCGTGTCTAACGTGCGAGGGTTGACACCGCAAATGGCCGTGGGTTGTGTGCCGCCTCGCCCAAAGGATTATGCCCATGCACGCCTACCGGACCCATGATTGCGGCGCACTCCGCCCCGACGATGCCGGCGCCACCGCCCGGCTGTCCGGCTGGGTGCATAGCAAGCGGGACCATGGCGGCCTGCTGTTCATCGACCTGCGAGACCATTACGGCCTCACGCAATGCGTGCTGCCCGCGGGGTCGGAGGCGTTCACCACGGCGGACGGGCTGCGGGTGGAGAGCGTGATTACCGTGACCGGCCGCGTCGTCCCGCGCTCGGCCGAGACTATCAATGCCCGCCTGCCGACGGGCGGGATCGAGCTCGTGGTGGACACGCTCGAGGTGCAATCCGCTGCGGACGTGCTGCCGATCCAGGTCGCGGGCGACGAGCGCTACCCGGACGAGCTGCGGCTCAAATACCGCTTCATCGACCTCCGCCGGGACAAGGTGCACCGCAACATGATGCTGCGCGCCGGCGTGATCGCCAGCATCCGCCGCCGCATGATCGAGCAGGGGTTCACGGAATTCCAGACCCCGATCCTCACCGCCTCCAGCCCCGAGGGTGCCCGTGACTTCCTGGTGCCCAGCCGCAACCACCCCGGCACCTTCTACGCCCTGCCGCAGGCGCCGCAGCAGTTCAAGCAGCTCGCCATGGTCGCCGGGTTCGACCGGTATTTCCAGATCGCCCCCTGCTTCCGGGACGAAGCCAGCCGGGCCGACCGCTCCCCGGGTGAGTTCTACCAGCTCGACTTCGAGATGAGCTTCGTCACCCAAGAAGACGTGTTCGCGACCTTGGAGCCGGTGATGGAAGGCGTGTTCCGTGAGTTCGGCGGCGGGCGCGCCGTGACCTCGGCGCCGTTTCCGCGCATCCCTTATGAGACGGCGATGCTGGAGTATGGCTCGGACAAGCCGGATTTGCGCAACCCGCTCCGCGTCACCGACGTCACCGCGCACTATAAGGATTCCGGCTTCGGCCTGTTCGCCCGCATCGTCGCCAGCGGCGGCGTGGTCCGCGCCGTCCTCGCCCCCGGCGCCGGGCCCCGCCCACGCGGCTTCTTCGACAAGCTGAACGACTGGGCCCGGTCCGAGGGCGCCGGCGGCCTCGGCTACATCATCTTCGAGGAGGATGGCGGCCGCGGCCCCATCGCCAAGAACCTCGAGGCCCCCCGCATCGAAGCCATCCGCCTCGCCTGCGGCGGGCAGCCCGGGGACGCCGTGTTCTTCGCCGCCGGGCAGAAGGACGAGGCGGCGAGGTTCGCGGGCCTGGTCCGTACCCGCATCGCCACCGAACTCGGCCTGATCGAGCAGGGCGAGTTCAAATTCTGCTGGATCACCGACTTTCCGATGTATGAGCGCGCCGAGGACACCGGCGAGATCGACTTCAGCCACAACCCCTTCAGCATGCCGCAGGGCGGGCTCGAGGCGTTGAACACCCAAGACCCGCTTACCATCAAGGCGTTCCAATACGACATCGTCTGCAACGGCATCGAGCTCAGCTCCGGCGCCATCCGCAACCACCGTCCGGACATCATGATCCGCGCCTTCGAAATCGCCGGCTACCCGGCCTCCGAGGTGGAGGCCCGGTTCGGCGGCATGCTCGCCGCCTTCCGCTACGGCGCCCCACCGCATGGCGGCTCGGCCCCGGGCATCGACCGCATGGTCATGCTGCTGGCCGACGAGCCCAACATCCGCGAGGTGATCCTGTTCCCGCTCAACCAGCAGGGCGAAGACCTCATGATGGGCGCCCCCGCCCCGGTGGAGGAAAAGCGCCTGAAGGAACTAAGCCTCAAGCTCGACCTCGCACCGAAGTTGAAGCCGGTGTGATAACGCCGGAAACGCCAAACCGCCCCCTCTCCCTCCGGGAAAGGCTTGGGGTGAGGGAAACGAAAGGCGCTGGCTAAAACAATGGCCGATGACATCCGCACCGCCATCCGAGACGCTGCCGTCAGCACCAAGGCCGAAGGCGAGGCGCTGCTGGCCGCGCTGGTGCGGGAACGCAGCCTGCTCGGCGCCGAACATGGCGCCCTCGATGTCATGGAGGCCGCCTACGCCGGGCTCGGTCTCTCGCCCTACCGCGTCCCTGTCCCGGACCTGTCCGCAAAACCGGGCTGGTCGCCTCCCCTCCTATCCTATGAGGGACGCGACAACGTCGTGGCCCTACACCGACCCCGCGACGCCACCGGGCGTAGCCTGATGCTGCAGGGGCATGTGGACGTGGTGCCGGAGGGCGCCGCCGATTTATGGACCACCCCGCCGTTCGAGCCCGACATCCGCGGCGGGCGAATGTATGGGCGTGGCGTCGGCGACATGAAGGCGGGGCTCGTCAGCATCGTCATGGCGCTCACCGCGCTGCGCCGGGCCGGGTTCCAGCCTGCCGCGCCGGTGCAGTTGGCCGCCGTGATCGAAGAGGAGTGCACCGGCAACGGCGCGTTTGCCGTGATGCACGCCCTGCCGCCGGTGGACGCCTGCCTGATCCCGGAGCCAGGCCCCGGCTTCCCCGCGCTGTATGTGGCCGAGGTCGGCGTGGTCTGGGCCTGGATCACCCTGACCGGCCGCCCGGCGCATGTGCGGGAAATGCATTCCGGTGTGAACGCGATCGAAGCCGCGTATGTGCTGATGGAGCGGTTCCGCGACCTGGAGCACGCCGCCAATCGTGCAGAGCGCCGGCATCCGGCCTTTCGCGCCGAGAACCACCCCATCAACGTCAATATCGGCACGATCGAGGGCGGCGAGTGGACCAGCAGCGTCGCGACCCGCGCCCGCATGAGCGTCCGCGTTGGCGTCATGCCCGGTGAGAGCTGCCTTGCCGTCCGCGACAGCATCGGGCGGCTGGTGGCGGAGGCTGCGGAGGACCCCCGCCTCCGCGGCGCCCGGCTCGCGGTCGAGTTTCAGGGCTTCATGGCCGATGGCTGCACGTTTCCGCCCGATCAGCCCATCGCGCAACTGGTCAGCCAGTCGCACCAGGCAGTCACGGGTGAGACCCTGCGCCATTACGCCGCCACGGGCCTGACCGACGCCCGGCACTACCGTTTATACCAGGGCACGCAGGCCACGTGCTACGGCCCGGATGCACAAAACATTCACGGGATCGACGAAAACGTTGGCCTTGACTCATTTCTGGACGTAACGCACACGGTTGCGTTGACGATCGCCGGATGGTGCGGGCTGGAGCGAGCCTGACAGCATGAAGTGGCTATACATTTCCTGAATGGCCGCTGACCCTACTGAACGAAGGGACATGATAACGTCCCTCCACTATCGAAGGAGGCAGTGATGGCCAGCTCTACGACCGAGACCACATTCGATGGCAGCGTCATACCGGCGGTGATCGACAGCACGGCCCATGTTTGGACGGCAGATGATAGCGGGCTGTATATCACGACGGCGGGCCTTGCATCGGAATGGAAGGCCAACGAAGCGGCCATGCTCGCCGGGCACGGCGATTCGCTGAGTGCGGTCGCGCGGCTGGAGGGTAACGCCGAAGTCGTGTTGGACAACACTGCCGCCGCGCAGTTGCCGGCCGCCAAACTGGACCAGCTGCGGCAGGATTTGCAGCGGGAGTTCGATGCGATCGGCGCGGCGATGACCATCAACCAGACCCGCTACGGCATCGATCCCACCAAGCCGTTCAACACCTATAGCTACCTCAAGATGCAAGAGACGCTGCAGGGCGACGCGTCGCTAAAGGAGCTGGCCTATCAGGGGCATGGCGTGAACAACCCGCTGCAGTCGCGGTATGCTGGGTTTACCACGGACTTCCGCGATCAGGTGGACAACAGCACCTACTTCGTGGGCGGCGGCCAGGGCAACGGCACGCTGGCGATCCCGGTGTTCCTGGAAGGGGGAATCCTGGGCCATGCGGCCTTTTCCACCGTCATGCATAATGGCGTAGCGACGCAACTGAACCAGAACGGCACGTTGGAGAACAGCACGGCGGACTCCGTCATCCGTGCCAATGCGACCATGTTCGGCCAGGTGCTGGTGTCGTCGGATTTCAGCACCGACCGCAATGCGGCCGGGAAGGTGGTGCTGGTGCCGAACCAGGCCGTCGCCCCCGAAGCGCCCGTCGTGCCGGGGCCGGGCTACATCCGGGCGCTTGACGGCACCATCATCGCCGGCCGCATCACGACCACGGCGCATCAATGGGTGGCAGATTCGACCGGCTTGTTCGTCACCTCGTCCGATCTGGCTGCGGAGTGGAAAGCCAACTACGCCATCATGCAGGCCGGCAACGCGGGCAGCTTGACTGTCATACAGCGGCTGGAGGGCAACGCCGAGGCGGTGATCGACAATACGCAGGCGAGCAAGCTAAGTACTGTCGCCCAATCCGCCCTGCGGCAGGATTTGCAGCGTGAGTTCGATGCGATCGACTCTGGTATGCGTCTGGACGGGCAGACCTTCGGCATCGATCCGAAGGCCGCTTTCACCGAAACCAGCTATCAGAGATTGCAGCAAACCATCGAGGGTAACGCGGTCCTGAGGGAACTGGCCGTCCAAGGGCACGGCCTCAACGACCCGGCCAGCGCGCGCTACAACGGCTTCACGACGGATTTCCAGCATCAAACCGATAACAGCACGCTCTACGTCGGCGGCGGCCTGGATAATGGCCAGGGCGCGATATCGGACTTCATGGACGACGTGATCCTGAGCCACGCGTCGTTCGATACCGTCATGCATAACGGTACTCTGGAGGTGCTGAACCAAAACGGCACGCTCGAGACGACGCTGACCAATGCGGTCACGGCGGCTAACGAGGCGGCTTTCAACCGCGTGTTCACAGCCAGTGATTTCGGTGCCGCCGCCACACTGGCTCCGCCGGTCGCCCAGCCCTATGACGACAAGTCTGCCACGGATTTGTCGCTCGATCCGGCCTACTATGCCGCGCATGACCCCTCGCTCGCTTCCGGGGCCGACGCCGCGGCCGATTACCATACCGTGGGCTGGAAGGCCGGGCTGAACCCAAATGCCTGGTTCGACACCAATTACTACCTCACGGTGAATCCTGACGTGAGGTATGCCGGGATCGACCCGCTGTGGCATTACGAGAACTGGGGCTGGCGTGAGGGCCGGGACCCGAGCTTGCTGTTCTCGGACGCCAAGTATCTTGCCGCCAATCCGGACGTGGCCGCGTCCGGCACGGATCCGCTGCTACAGTATGTGCAGCATGGGCAGGCCCAAGGCCGCGCCACATATCTGTCCGGTGACGCGATCACCTCGTCTCCGCTCGTTCAGGCCGCGTACTATGACAAGCAACTCGGCGCCACCCTGATCCCGGCTGGTCCGGGTGCGGAGCAGCAGGCAGCCGCGAGCTACGACGGTATCGGCTGGCGGGAGCTGCTGAACCCCAACCCCTGGTTCAATACGGCCTACTACATCAGACAAAATCCTGAAGTGATCGCGTCCGGCATGGATCCGCTGCTGCACTATGATCTGTATGGCTGGAAAGAAGGCCTCGACCCCAGCGCGCAGTTCAGCACCAACAAGTATCTGGCCGCCTACTCGGACGTCAAAGCGTCAGGTATGGACCCGCTGCTACACTTCGTCAGCACCGGTGAGGCGCAGGGGCGGACGGCGTTCAGCGTCTCATAGGCTAGGCGGGGCGGGCCCATACCGCCGTGTCGTGGAACACCGCGCCGCCATTGGGGGCGGCCGGGGCGTCGCTCGTTAGCGTGTTGATCCCTTGTCCACCGGGCCAGGCCTCGGCGGGCCAGATACTTTCGACCACGATCACCCCGCGCTGCTGACCCGGTGCGGATCGGGCGTGCAGGCTTACTTGCCCCTGGCGGTTGCCGAGGTGGATTGCGTCACCGTCCACGAGGCCGAGGGCATTCATATCGTCCGTATGCAGCAGCGCCGTGGGCCGGCCCTCGCGCCGCCGGCTGCCCGGCGTTTCCGTAAAGGTCGAGTTGAGGAATGAGCGCGCGGGAGCGGTGACCAGACGGTAGGGGTGCTCGGCACCGGCGGCGTCGATGGTGGCCCAATGATCGGGCAGGGCGGGCATACCGGCGCTGTGCGGGCCGAGGCTGGCCCAGTCCGGGGTGAAGCGGAACCGTCCATCTGGAAAGCCGAAGCCGGTCAGGAAATGGGCGCGTTCATATCCCTCGGCCGCATCCACGCCGTCCGCTACGGCTTCATAGCCGGGCCAGCCCGATGCCTGCAGGGTCCGGTCCGCAATCTGCCGCGCCGTGAGATCAAAGCCCTCATGAACCGCGCCCAGCCGCTCCGCCAGGCCTTGGATCACCTCATGATTGCTGCGGCACCCCTCTGGCGGATCGATCAGCTTGGGGCCTACCTGAAGATGCGTGTGGCCGCCTGAGCCGTAGAGGTCGTCATGCTCCAGGAACATGGTGGCGGGCAGCACGATGTCGGCCATAGCCGCCGTGTCGGTCATGAACTGCTCATGCACGCAGGTGAACAGGTCCTCCCGCAAGAAGCCCTGCCGCACCAGGCCGCTATTCGGGGCGACGCTGATCGGATTGGTGTTCTGGATCAGCAGCGCGTGCACGTCCGGCCCGGCTCCGAGTTCGGTGCGGTCCCCGGTCAGCACGGCGCCGATCCGGCTCATATCCATGCGCCGAACGGCGGGGTCGAGCGCGTCTAGCCCCTCGATCAAGGTCTTGTCCCAGTGATACAAGCCCGAGCCGCGGTGGTTCCAGAACGCGCCGCCGCCGCGATGCTGCCAGGCGCCGGTAACGGCGGGGAGGCAGGTGACGGCGTGCATCGACACTGCGCCGTTCCGCCCGCGGGCAAAGCCGTAGCCCAGGCGGAAATAGGCGCGGGGTGTGCGGGCATACAGCGCCGCCACGTGCTCGATCTCCGTCACGCCCAGCCCGGTTATCACGGACGCCCAGGCGGGGGTGCGGGTAGCCAAATGGGCTTCGAGGCGGGCCGGGTCATCGGTATGGGCGGCGAGGTAGGCGCGGTCCGCGTAGGCGTCCCGGAACGCCACGTGCATCATGGCGCAGGCGAGTGCGGCGTCGGTGCCGGGCAGGGGGGCCAAATGCAGGTCGGCGGCGGCAGCCGTTGGCGTGCGGTAGGGGTCGATCACCACGAACGGTGCACCGCGTTTCCGGGCGCGGGTCACGTGGGTCATGACATTGACCTGCGTGCTGACGGGGTTACCGCCCCACATCAGGATCAGATCGCTCTCCGCCATCTCGCGCGGGTCCGGCCCGCCGCTCCGCCCCACGCCGGCCATCCAGCCGGCCTCGGTGATGGTGGTGCAGATGGTGCTGTGCTGGCGGGAGTACCGCATGACGTGGCGGAGCCGGTTGATGCCGTCCCGCTGCACCAGGCCCATCGTGCCGGCGTAGTAGTATGGCCAGACCGCCTCCGCCCCGTATCGGCGCGCGACGTCTTGCAGCGCGTCTGCGGTGCGGTCCAGCGCCTCATCCCAGCTGATGGGGCTGAACTGCTTACCGCCTTTTGGGCCGGTGCGGAGCAGGGGTGTGGTAAGGCGGCCCGGGTGGTGCACCCGCTCGGCATAGCGGGCGACTTTGGCGCAGATCACGCCTTGTGTGTAACCGCCGGGCGCGCCGCGAATACCGCTGATGGTGCGCCGGTCCAGCACTTCCACGTCCAGCGCGCATGTGCTGGGGCAATCATGCGGGCAAACGCTGCGGGCTCGGAGCGGGGTCATAGGCCACTCTAGTGCACGTCCGGTGCTTTTCAAAGAACCGGACGTGCTCGAGACCCGCGGGCGAACTCAGCCCATTGCGGGAAGCAGATCGATGGGCGTCTGTGGATCGACCACGCTTTTGACGGCGGCCGGCACCTGGAAAGTTTCGGTCCGGTTCGAGTACAACGTGGCGCTGGCGTGTTGATCCACGCCGTCGAAGGTGAGCCCGCGGACGTAGAGGTTGCGGTCGCCTCCGCCGTCGGCGAAGTCGTTCAAGAAGGCCACGCCGAAGGCGTGCGGCCCGGCGCCGAACGCGCCCGTGATGGTGAACGGCTGCGTGTTATGATTGCCTTCGCTTGCCGTTACCGTCCCGACGCCGCCGACCGCCTTACCGTCCACGATGACTTGATACTGGGCGTCCCCCTTATAGGCGTCCTCGCTGAGCGTCAGGATGAACGTGTCGTTCGACCCCGTGGCGGGTGGTGTGCCGCCGACGGGCGTGGTGGCCGGGATGTCGAAGTTCTGGGTCCGGTTGGAATACAGCACGGCGTAGGCCGGCACGGCCTGACCATCGTAGTTGAGGCCGTGAACATAAAGGTTGCGGTCGCCGCCCGGCCCGTTGGCGTCATTGATGAACGCGACGCCCACGGTGTGTGGACCGTTACCGAAGCTGCCGGTCAGCGTCACGGCCTGCACCTGGCTTTTGCTGTCGAGTGCGGTGACGGTGCCGGAATTGCCGATGGCCTTGCCATCGATCATGACCTGGTACTGGGCGTCACCCATGTAGGCATCCTCGCTCAGCTGCAGAATGAGCGTATCGGTGCCGGCGGGCGGCGCCGGGATCGGAGATGGGGTCGGCGTGGGTGTTGGCGTCGGCGTGGGCGTCGGCGTAGGCGTAGGCACTGGGACCGGTGCTGGCGTCGGAGGGGGCAGCGGCGATGATTGCGCGGGGTTCGTGGCTGGGATGCTGAACTGCACGGCCTGGTTGCTACGTAGCGCAGCCTCGGCCGTCACGATGTAGCCGTTATAGGTAATGCCGTGCACGAACAGGTCACGGGAACCACCGCTTCCCGCCAGCTGGTTGGTGAAGGCCACGTCCACGGTGTGCTGCTTGGCCCCGAACTGGCCCGAAATGGTGACGGCCTGGGTGGCACCGTTCTTTTCAAGTGCTGTCACGGTGCCGCTGCCGACCGGGCTGCCGTCCAGCGAAATTTGGTAGTGCGCGTCACCAAGGAACGCGTCCTCGGACAGGTTGACCACGAGCTTGTCTGGTCCAGCCGTGGAAACCGGCGGCACCGGCACCGGGACAGGCACTGGTGCCGGTGCCGGTGGTGGCGAAGGCGCCGGTGCCGGTGGTGGTGAAGGTGCCGGTGGTGGTGAAGGTGCCGGCACGGGTGACGTCGCCGGAATGTTGAACGGGACCGTCATGTTCCTGTAGATGGCGTAGTACGAGTTTGTATCGACCCCGTTATAGACGATGTCGTGAACATACAGGTTGCGGTCGCCGGAGCCGGTCGAATAATCGTTGAGGAACGTGACGGAAACGACGTGCGCTCCGGCGCCGAAGGAGCCCTTGAAGGTAAAGACCTGCGGCGTCGTGCCGGATTCAGGCGCGGTTACGGTCTGCGTCCCCCCAAGCTGCTGCCCATCGATCGTCACGGTGAACTGCGAATCACCGACGTACGCATCCTCCGTCATGGAGAGCACGAGGCTGTCCGGTCCCGTGCCGACCGTCACCGGCACTGGCGGCGGCGGCGGCGGCGTGGGCACCGGCACGGGAGTCGGCGGCACCGCGGTGGTCAGCGATGCCGGTGCGGACGTGTTCAACACCGGCCGGCTGCTGAGCGCGATCGTCCCGCTCTCGGTATCCGCGGTTGAAACCAAGGCCCGGCCGTTGAAGCCATACACCGAGGTGTTGGTAAGCTTCGGAACGACCGAGGTGGCATTCACCACGGCAAAGCCCGTGCTCTGATCCGTAATGAGAGTGTCGCCCGTCAAAGTAAGCGAAGAGTTGGAGGGAACGTTCCCCTCCTCACCATAAGAGATCATGGTATGGTTGGACGACGTCGTTGCTTTTTGAATCGTGTTATTCTGCAGGACGACAACGCCGCCGTTGGGCAGGTCGACATCGTAGCTGGCGGTGCCCGTCGTGTTGTTCTGGATGCGCGTGTTGGTGATGGTGGTGGTGAGCGCACGACTCTTGATTTCATGGCCGACGACGGCGTCATGGAAATAGCTGTCGATGATGGTCAGCGACGCATCCTGCCCGGCGTAGAGCCCGTGCGAGTAGCCGTCTCCGGCGCCGTTGTTGGAGAATTCGGAGTTTTGGATCAGCACGTTGGCGGTAGGGTCGGCACCGGTTAGGATGCCCTCCTGATTGTGGTCGAACAAGCAGTTGCGGACCGTGAGGCTGCCCTTATTCAGGCGGATGCCGGCACCGTTATTGTCTGCAACCGCCGCGCCCGTGAATGCGAAGCCGTCCACCACCAGGCTTGCGTAAACGTCCAGGATGGCCTTGCCGTTGGGCGGGGGGGTGGTCGCGACCATGTTGACCCGGCCGCCTACACTCAACAGCGTTATATTGGTCTGAACCGAGGGGAAGTCGTTCGTGTAGGTTCCGGCCTGCACCTTGATCACATCGCCACTCTGCGCTGCAGCAACTGCGGCAGAGATGGTTGCAAATCCAAACCCGCTTCCAGAACCCACCGTCAAATTTGCCATGGTCTTCTCCTTCCGACAGCACCGGCAAGCGCCGGTGCGTGGCTATGGACGAACGGGCAAAGCAACATCGCCCCACGTAAAGGGGTGATGGATTAAAGGAAGCAGACGGTCAACCGATCAAACGGTCGAAAAATGCATAGAAACGTCGCTGGTGCAGAACACATCGGCTGAAAAGCCCCACCAAACAAAAACTAAATAATACAAACACGCATCGGTTTCGTGTTTGCTATTGTTTCCCAGCCGCTTAACGCCCCAGGGTGCGAAACTATTCCATTTCGACCTCAAGATGTAAAAGCCAGACTGTAAATACAACCCTGAAGTTCTGCATGCTTAGCGCACGGTTCTAAACCGCTCCACCGCTGAGACCAGCGCACGCCTCACGCCCGGCTCCAAGGCGGAGTGCCCGGCATCGGGGATTACCGTCAGCCGGGCAGACGGCCACGCGGCCGCGAGTTCGAACGCGGTCCGCGCCGGGCACACCATGTCGTAACGCCCCTGGACGATCTCGGCCGGCAACCGGCCGATCCGGTCCATACCGCCCAACAAACCCTCCGGCGGCAAAAAGAGTTCATGCGCAAAATAATAAGCCTCGATCCGCGCCAGCCCTAGCGCTGTCCGGTCTTGTGCGAACGACGCCACGGTGTCCGGACTCGGCAGCAGCGTGCTGCAGGAGCCTTCATAGACCGACCAAGCCCGCGCTGCCGCCATGTGGACGGCCGGATCAGGATGGGTCAGGCGGCGGAGGTACGCGCCCAGCACGTCCCCCCGTTCGTCTGCCGTGAGATGACCCAGAAACGCCGCATGCGCATCGGGGAACACCGCGCCGAGGCCGTTCAGAAACCACTCGACCTCCGACCGGCGGCCCAGGAACACGCCGCGCAGCACGAGCCCCCGCACCCGGTCCGGATGCGCCTGCGCATAGGCGAGCGCCAGCGTCGAGCCCCAGGATCCCCCAAACAGCAACCACCGCTCGATCCCTAGATGCCGCCGCAGCATCTCGATATCAGCCACCAAATCCGGCGTCGTGTTCTGCGCCAGGCTGCCCAGCGGGCGGGACCGTCCAGCGCCGCGCTGATCGAAGATCACCACGCGCCAGAAGCTCGGGTCAAAGA
Organism: Acetobacteraceae bacterium; assembly: GCA_965246925.1. Taxonomy (GTDB): domain Bacteria; phylum Pseudomonadota; class Alphaproteobacteria; order Acetobacterales; family Acetobacteraceae; genus JANPPS01. Next base: position 2,094,059 of record OZ251994.1, read on the forward strand.
ACCGGCGATGCACCGCGCCCGCGCCGGCGCCGGGGCCGCCATGCAGAAACAGCACAGGCTGCCCACGCGTGGCGCCCACCTGCTCCCAGTACATGACGTGTCCGCCCGTGAGCGGCATATAGCCAGTCTCGAACGGTCCGATCTCGGGGAAAAGGTCGCCGCGGGGCATACGCCATCCTACACGCTCCCGCATGGGCGCGGAACCGGGCATGGCGGCAGCGCGTCCGGCGGGCTATCACACATTCATGCAACACCGGTCGCCGTTCTGGATGATCCTCGGTGCCCTCACCGGGCTCATCGCCGTCGCAGCCTCTGCGCTGGGGGCGCATCTGCATTCGGACGCCGCCACGCAGCGCTCGATCGCCAGCGCGGCGCAGATGAACGGGTGGCACGCGCTCGCGCTGTTATTCTGCGCCGTTTGGCCCGGCGGGCGTTGGATCCATGCCGCGGGCCTTTGCTTTACGGTGGGCATGCTGCTGTTTTGCGGCAGCTTGTATGCAACCGCACTGGGCCGCCAATGGCTCTTCGTGGCGCCCTATGGCGGCGGCCTGCTGATGCTCGGCTGGGTGCTGCTGGCCGCAGCCGCGCTGGTCAGGGGGCGTTGACCGGAGCGGCCTATCTCGCGGCCGAGGGCCTGGAACAGCCGCTGCTGGAGGAACTGACCCGGGCGGGCGTTGGCGTTACCAGTTGGCATGGCCGCCTGGCCGTCTCGCCAGACCCACCCCAGGCTTGCGCGTGGGCGCTCGAGACGTGGACCGCGCCGCACATCGTGGACGCCCCGTCCGTGAAGGCGGCGGCTGATGCGCTCCGGGCCATCCAGCGGAATTGGGCGGCCTACCCGGTGACGCATCACCGCCGCAGCGCGCTGATCACCGCGCGGCTGCCGCCGGTCAAGGCCCGTCCGCTGGTGTTTCCCGAACCTGCGCCGGCCTCGCATCTAGGTGCCTGGACCTTGCTGGAGCCGGACCGCATGCTGCTCAGCCCGACCACCACCAGCCCTGTCCCGGGCGGCGAGTGGCGGTTCATCGAGGATTATATCGGCCCGCCTAGCCGGGCGTACCTCAAACTATGGGAAGCGCTGACTCGGCTCGGCACCTGGCCTCAGCCCGGTGAGCGCTGCATCGACCTCGGCGCGGCGCCCGGTGGCTGGACTTGGGTGCTGGCGCAGTTGGGGGCGGAGGTGCTGGCCGTCGACAGATCCCCGCTCGACCCGCGAGTGGCGGGGCGCCCAGGCGTGACCACGCTGCAGGAGAGCGCCTTTGCCCTGGCGCCGCAGCCCGCCAATTGGCTGTTCAGCGACGTGGTCGCCTACCCGGCCCGCCTGCTAGACCTGGTGCGGCGCTGGATCGGCGCCGGGCACACCGGGCGCATCGTGTGCACGGTTAAATTCCAGGGTGCGACGGACCACGGCGCCGCGGACGCGTTTGCCGCCATTCCCGGCGGCCATCTCGTGCACCTCAGCCACAATAAGCACGAGTTGACGTTCTTCTGGCAGAGGCCCTAGCCGATCCGGCGCCTCAGGACCGCAAGGCCCACCAGCGCCAGGCCCAGCAACGGCCACGTCGCTGGCTCCGGCACGGTCTGCGCATACACCAGGATGCAGCCGGTCGTGCAGCCCGGCTGCACCGTGGTCGGTCCGGTCGCCACGAAGATCTCGCCCGACACCGGGTCCACGGCCACCGAGTGATCGTTAGCGCCGATGTTCAGCACCTGCAGCCCCAGGGTGGACGCATCGACGATACCGAGCTGCGGCGTGGTGACGCCGTTCACCAGTTGATACCGCGACGCCTCGATGTACGCGTTGGTCGCCGGGTCATAGGTCGCCTGGTCGCCGCCGCTAATGCCTGGCACCAAAGTGATCGTGCTGGCGGTGGGGTTCAGGATCACGCTATGGCCCGCCGTCCCGTCGCTGCAGGCAACGAACATGGATGCGCCCGCGCCCTGCACCAGGCCGGTCGGGCTACAGGGTCCGCTAAGACCGAGCGTGTTGAAATCGAACGTATGCAGCAGCGCGCCCGTGGCGGCGTCCAGCTCGATCACGCCGCCCGCCCCGGTCCCCGCCGCGTTCAGCGCCGGGACCGCGACGAAGAAGGTGCCGGTCTTCGTGTTGAAGATCGTGGCCTCCACCCCGTTGCCGCCGACATCCGGGTAGCCGTTGGTGCCGTTCAGCAAGATCGTCTGCGCCACCGCGCCAGTCGCGTTGTTGATCAGCGTGACGAAACCGGGGTTGGAGGCGTTGTTGGCGGCCAGGATCGTGTTCGCCGTGGGCGAGTAGGCCACGCCGTCCACCCGGTTGGCCGCCGCCGGCGTGCCCGTCACGGCCGTGGAAATCGTGCGCGGCGCTCCCACCACGTTGAGCCCGCTGCTGTCGAGGTTGAAGGTCAGCACAGTGCTGGTCCCGTTTCCGGCGATCAGCAGCTTGCCCGTCGACGTGTTGGAAATGCTGATGCCGTTGGGCCCGGCGATGTCGTTGTTGCCGCCCTGCGTGCCCGCGAACAGCCCGGTGCCGATCCGTTCGACGAAGCTGTTCGTCTTGGCCGAATAGACATCGATCCCGTTGTTGGACCGGTCCGTCAGGTAATACAGCTGATTGGAGCTATCGAACGTGGCGAGGTCATAGCCGCTGAAGCTGCCACCCGGGATGGCCAGCGTGGTCAGGTAGGAATAACTCGGCCCGGCCATGGCAGGTGTCCCAAACGCCATAGCGAGCAAGGCAGCAAACAGGGTCGTGCGGCAGGCCCAGGGCATCGCGTCCTCCGAATTCTTGTCGTTAACCGGAGAAGAGCAACCTCGAGCTGTAATGACAAGCTAAACTTTACACCTGCCGCCTCGGCCGGTCACGAAAACTAGCGCGGGGGTAAACCCCCAACACGCGCGCCTCCGCCGTGAAAAAACCCAGCTCTTCTAGCGCCCCGGCCAGTCCAGGCTGCGCCGGATGCCCGTCCACGTCGCACAAGAACTGCGTGGCGGTGAACTCGCCGTGCAGCATGTAGCTTTCAAGGCGGCTCATGTTGACGCCGTTGGTGGCGAAACCGCCCAGGGCCTTGTACAAAGCTGCCGGCACGTTGCGGACGCGGAACACGAAGGTGGTCATCAGATCTTCACGCGCCGGGTCCGGCGTCCGCGCCTCCCGTGCCGCCACGTAGAACCGGGTGGTGTTGTGGCTCGCATCCTCCACGTTGGCGCGCAGCACCTCGAGTCCGTAGATGTCCGCCGCCAGGGTGGAGGCGATGGCCGCGTCCTCGGGCCGGCCCCACTCCGCCACCAGCTTGGCCGACCCGGCGGTATCGGCCTCGATCACCGCCTGCGCGCCCAGTTCCCGCACGATATCCCGCACCTGCCCCAGCGCCACCGCGTGCGAGTGGATGCGCTTCACCTGCCCGATCAGCGTGCCCGGCGGCGCCAGCAGGCAGTGCTCCACCCGCTGAAAATGTTCGCCCACGATGTGCATGCCGCTCTCGGGCAATAGCGCGTGCATGTCCGGCACCCGGCCCGCGAGGCTGTTCTCGCACGGCAGCATGGCCAGCTCCGCCGTGCCGGCCCGCACCGCCTCCATCGCCGCCTCGAAGGTCGCACAAGGGAGCGTCGGCATGCCCGGGAAGGCGGTCCGGCAGGCAAGGTCGGAGTAGGCGCCGGGCAGTCCTTGGAATGCGATCATGCCAGCAACGCCCTTGCCCGTTCAAGGTCCGCCGGCGTATCGACGCCGAACGCCCCATGCTCCACCCGGGTGCAGGCGATCCGCATCCCGGCCTCCAGCGCCCGCAGCTGCTCGAGGCTCTCCCGCCGCTCCAGCGGCGATTCCGGCAGGCTCACGAACCGGGCCAGCGCCGCGCGCCGATAGGCGTAAATGCCGATATGGTGCCAGAGCGGCCCGGCGCCCCAGGGGATGGCGGCCCGCGAGAAATACAGCGCCGCGGACACGGCCCGCCCCCGCTCGAACGCGCAGGCCGCCTTCACCGTTTGCGGCGCCGCACCCTCGGCCTCGGTCGTGATCTCGCTCACCAACGTCGCGATGTCGAACGAGGGGTCGGACAGCGGCGCCACCACCATGCGCAACTGCTGGGGCGGCAACGTGGGGAAATCCCCCTGCACGTTCACCACCACGTCATGTACGCCCTGCGGGTCGAGGGCCGCCAATGCCGCGTGCACCCGGTCGGAGCCCGAGGGCAGGGACGGGTCGGTCATCACCGCCACGCCGCCATCCGCCCGGACCACGTCCGCGATCTCGGCATCGGCGCACGCCACCGCCACCGGGCCGACATCCGCCTCCCGCGCGCGGTCCAGCACGTGTAGGATCATGGGTCGCCCGCCGATCAGCGCGAGCGGCTTGCCGGGCAGCCGGCTGCTGGCCATGCGGGAGGGAATGACGATCAGGGGGTTCATGTCGTGATCAGGGCAGCAGGCCGGGTTTGCAACGTTCACGCTTCGAGCAGTTGATCGGGCAGGGCGGTTCTCATACGGTGCTGGTCACCCAAGGTAAACGGTCCCGAACCCGTTTACGGAGACCGAAATGCGCCTCATCCTCGCCCTGCTGCTCGCCCCTGCCGCCGCGCTCGCCCAAGGCCAGGCCCAAGGCACTCAGGTGACCCAGCCCTCTCAGACCCAGAACCAGGCGCAGGTGCAGCAGAACATGAGCCAGCAGCCGGCCAATGCACATAGCAGCGGCGGGCAGCAGGCCACGGGCAACCAGATGTCTCAGCCCAGCGAGAACCAGAACCAGCCGCAGCTGCAGCAGAACATGGGCAACCAGCCCGGCAACGCGAAGCAGACGAGGTGAAGGACTGGGTGGAGGCCGCGCACGCGGCCGCCGATATCGCCGGCAGCGTGATCCGCCCGTTCTACCGCACCGGCCTCGATGCAACCACCAAGGCCGACCAAAGCCCCGTCACCCTGGCCGACCGTCAGGCCGAGCAGGCGATGCGGGAGTACCTCTCGTGCGCCTTTCCCGATCATGGCGTGCAAGGGGAGGAGGCCGGGCTCGACCGTCCGGACGCGCGGTTCCGCTGGGTGCTGGACCCCGTGGACGGCACCCGCGCCTTTCTGACCGGGCGTCCGGTGTTCGGCACCTTGATCGCGCTGATGGACGGCACCACCCCGGTGCTCGGCCTGATCGACCAGCCCATCACCGGTGAGCGCTGGCTGGGGGTGGCCGGGCAACCGACGCTGTTTCGCGGCAATTACGGCCGCGCCGGATGCCGCCCATGCCCGGCGCTCAGCCATGCCGAGCTGTCCTGCACCGCGCCGGAAATCTTCAAGCCGGAGCAGGCCACCGCCTGGCAACGCCTGACCCATGCCACGCGGCGCACCAGTTGGGGCGGGGATTGCTACGCCTATGGCCTGCTCGCCCTCGGCCAGATCGACGTCATTGCCGAGCCTGGCCTCAAAGTCTGGGACTGGGCAGCCCTGGTTCCGGTGATCGAGGGCGCGGGCGGGCGGTTGACGGACTGGCAAGGCCGGGCGCTGCGGCCCGAGGGGGACGGCAACGTGCTCGCGGTCGGCGATCCGGCCCTGCTCGGCCCCGCCTGTGCGCTCTTGGCCTAACCTTCAATGGCTTGACCTTGGGCGCAGCACGCCCTGCTATGCACCCATGCGCCATCTCCTTGCCCTTTTGCTGATCACCACCTCCGCCCTGGCGCAAGAGGCGCCGAGCCATGCATTGACCATCCTCGGTACCCCCGCTTTGCCGGCGGATTTCCCGTATTTCCCCTATGTGAACCCGGACGCGCCGAAAGGCGGTGAGGCGGTTTTTGCCGATACCGGCAGCTTCGACGGGTTCAACCCGTACATTCTCAAGGGCAACCCGGCCATGGGCCTCGGCTCGCAATGGTCGCGGGGGGTAGGCGGCACGTCCGCTGGCACTGCCGGCGGGCATATCTGGGAGTCGATGCTGACAGGGTCCGCGGACGAGGTCGCGAGCGGTTATGGCCACCTGGCGCAGAGTGTCAGCCTATCTCCGGACGGTCTCACGCTCACCTTCCAGATCCGGCCCGAAGCCCGGTTCGCCGACAACACGCCTGTGCTGGCCGAGGATGTGATCTGGACGTTCAACACCCTCATGGAAAAGGGCCGTCCGTCCTACCGGGTCTCGTTCGCCGAGGTGGCCGGCGTCGAGGCGGTGGGCGAGCGTGGCGTGGTATGGCACCTCAAGACCAACCTCAACCGCGACCTGCCGCTCGCCATCGGTGGGCTGCCGGTGTTGCCGAAGCATTGGTGGGAGACGCGGGACTTCACCCGTCCGCTGACGGAGCCGCCGCTCGGCTCCGGCCCCTACCGGGTCGATAAGTTCGAACTGGGACGCAGCGTCGGCTATGTGCGCCGGGACGATTGGTGGGCGCGCGACCGCCCGACCGGGCGTGGCCAGTTCAACTTCGACCGGGTGCGGATCGAGTATTACCGAGACCCGACTGTGGCCTTCCAGGCGTTCAAAGCGGGCCAGTCCGATTACCGCCAGGAGAATATCTCCAAGCAATGGGTGACGGCGTACGACTTTCCGGCCGTAAAAGACGGGTTCGTGCAGAAAGCGGAGCTGCCGCATAAGCTCCCGGTCGGGTTTCAGACCTTCTTCTTCAACACGCGCCGCAGTATGTTCAAGGACGCCCGCGTGCGGGAGGCGATCGCTGGGCTGTTCGACTTCGAGTATTTGAACAAGAACATCTTCTACGGCCGCTATACCAGGATGGACAGCTACTTTACCAACACCGCCCAGCAATCGCATGAACTTCCGGACCCGGCCGAACTGGCGTTGCTGGAACCGTTCCGGGACAAACTGCCTCCGGCGCTGTTCACCGAGCCGTTCCGCCAGCCCGCCACCGACGGCTCCGGCAATAACCGGGAGGGCTTGCGCCGCGCGCTCGATCTGTTCAAGCAAGCCGGCTGGACGATCAAGGACCGCAAGCTCGTGAACGAGCAGGGTGAGCAGCTGGCGTTCACCTTGCTGGAATACGACCCGACCATGGAGCGGCTGACGCTGCCGATGAAGCAGTGGATGCAGCGGGTCGGCATCGAGGTAACGCTCCGCACGGTCGATGAGGCGCAGTATGAGCGCCTGACGGACGAGTATGATTTCGACATGACGTCAGTCCCTGTCCCCGGCTCGGAACTGCCGGGTATGGAGCTGAAGCAGCTGTTCACCTGCGAAGGGGCGGAGACCAAGGGCGGTGCCAACCTCGCCGGGGTGTGTGACCCGGTGGTGGACGCGCTGGTGCAGCGCATGGTGGAGGCGCGCGACCGCGGCACGCTGGCCACCGCCGGGCGTGCGCTGGACCGCGTGCTGCTGCGCGGCCATTACGGCATCCTGACGTATTACAAGAGCACCTTCGACCTCGCGACCTGGAACCGCTTCGGCCGCCCCACCACGCCGGTTCGCACCGGCTTCGTCATCGACGATTGGTGGATCGACCCAGCGCTAGCGGCCAAGACGGACGCGGCCCGGCGTAGTAGCCCTTCTCAGTAGTACAGCCTGGCCACCTATCGCCCCTCGGACGGAATCTGCTAAGCAGTCTCACCATCCAATCTGGAGCCCAGCCATGCGTCACGTTCTTATCGCCGCCGCCCTCGTTACAGCCTTTGCTGGCCTGTCACAGCCCGCACACGCCATCGGCTGCGTCTCCGGCGCCGTGGTGGGCGGGGCGGCCGGCCACGTTGCCGGGCATCACGGCCTGCTGGGCGCTGCCGCCGGGTGCTATGCCGGACATCATGCTGCCGTGGTCCGCAAGCGTAACCTGGCGGCCCAGCGTGCGCAGCAGCAGCAGATGCAGCGCGATCAGATGAACCAGAACCAGACGAACCAGAACCAGATGAACCAGAACCAGATCAACCAGAACCAAACGGGCACCAACGCCACCTTCGCCCCTAACGGCGCGCCCCGGTAACATGGTGGGCGTGTCCGTCCAGGACTGAGCGGACACGCCCATGGCTGCCTACCTTCTGCGCCGCCTAATCCTGCTCGTGCCTACGCTGCTTGGCATTATCGCGCTCAATTTCTTCATCATTCAGTTCGCGCCGGGCGGCCCGGTCGAACAGGCTTTGGCCGAAGCCAAAGGCGGCGGCGACACCCTGGCCCGTGTGTCCGGCCCTACCAGCGACACCGGCGCCTACCGCGGCACGCGCGGGCTCGATCCCCGCATGGTCGAGGATCTGAAAAAGCAGTTCGGCTTCGACAAGCCGCCGCTCACCCGTTTCGGAAACATGCTCTGGGACTACGCCCATTTCGATTTCGGACGCAGCTTCTTCCGTGACCAGACCGTCCTGGCGCTGGTGCTGCAGAAAATGCCGGTCAGTGTCTCGCTGGGCCTTTGGAGCACCGTGCTGATCTATCTGATCAGCATTCCGCTCGGCATCCGCAAGGCCGTGCGCAACGGCTCTCGCTTCGACGTCGTCAGCAGCGCCGTGGTGCTGATCGGCTATGCCATTCCAGTGTTCCTGTTCGGCCTCCTGCTGATCGTGCTGTTCGCCGGCGGCAGCTTCGTGCAGTGGTTTCCGCTGCGCGGCTTGCTGAGCGAGGGTGCGGCGGGGCTGCCCTGGCCGCAGCGTGTGGCCGACTACGCTTGGCACATGACCCTGCCGACCGTGGCGATGGTGGCGGGCGGCTTCGCGGGGCTCACGATCCTCACCAAGAACTCGTTCCTCGATGAGGTCCGCAAGCAATACGTCGTGACAGCGAAAGCCAAGGGCGCGGGGGAAACCCGCGTGCTGTATGGCCACGTCTTCCGCAACGCCATGCTGCTCATCGTGGCCGGGTTCCCGGCGGCGTTCATCGGCATTTTATTCAGCTCGTCCTTGTTCATCGAGGTCATCTTCTCGCTCGATGGCTTGGGGCTACTAGGGTTCGAGAGTGCCATCCGCCGGGACTATCCGGTGATGTTCGGCACGCTATTCATCTTCACCCTGCTTGGCCTGCTGATGCAGATCGTGGGCGACATGCTCTACACCTGGGTCGATCCGCGGATCGATTTCGAGGCGCGCGCCCGATGAGTGCCGCCCAATGAGTGCCGCCCAATGAGTGCCGCCCAATGAGTGCCGCCCGATGAGGAGTGCCGCGTGAGCCCCATCACGCGCCGCCGCCTCCGGCTGTTCCGCGCCCATTCCCGCGGGTTCTGGTCCCTGGTGGTCTTCGCCGCACTGTTCCTGTTCACCGGCGCGGCGGAGTTCGTGGCCAACGACCGCCCGCTGCTGATCCGGTTCGGCGGCGACTATCTAATTCCGGTGCTGCAGGACTATAGCGAGGACCGCTTCGGCCCCGATTTCCTGCCGACCGAGGCCGACTATACCGACCCGGACCTCGCCCGCGCCATCAACGCCCAGGGCTGGATGATCTGGCCGCTAATCCCGTTCCGGCATGATACGGTGATCAAGAACCTGGCCGCGCCCGCCCCGGTCCCGCCCGGTTCCCGCAACTGGCTCGGCACCGACGATCAGGCACGGGACGTGCTGGCGCGGGTCATATACGGCTTCCGCATCAGCGTCCTGTTCGGCTTTACGCTGACGATCCTCGCCTCGCTGATCGGCATCGCCGCCGGCGCGGTCCAGGGCTTCTATGGCGGGCTCACCGATTTGCTGTTCCAGCGATTCATCGAGATTTGGTCCGGCCTGCCGCGCCTGTATGTCCTGATTATCATGGCCAGTATCATCACACCCAGCTTCTGGATCCTGCTAGGCCTGTTGCTGCTGTTTTCCTGGATGGAGCTGACCGGTGTCGTGCGGGCGGAGTTCCTGCGCGGGCGCACGCTGGATTACGTCCGGGCCGCCACGGCGCTGGGCGTCGGCAACGCCGCCATCATGCGCCGCCACATCCTACCCAACGCGCTGATCGCCACGCTGAGCTTTCTGCCGTTTACCCTATCCGGCTCCGTCACGATCCTCGCCGGCCTCGACTTCCTCGGCTTCGGCCTGCCTCCCGGCTCCCCCTCGCTCGGTGAATTGGTGTCGCAAGGCAAGAACAACCTGCAAGCGCCTTGGCTGGCCGTGACCGCGTTCGTGGTCCTGGGCGGCCTGCTGATCCTGATCGTCTTCATCGGCGAAGCCGTGCGGGACGCCTTCGATCCGCGGAAGTCGGTTTGAAGAAGAACTCTCCACGGAGACGCAGAGGCACAGAGACTCAGCGGCCTTGTTCTCCGTGCCTCTGTGCCGCCGTGCCTCCATGGTCCGCTTGCTTATTGCCATCATGCTAGAGGTCACCAGCCTCACGATCGCCTTCGGCACGAAGAAGGTCGTGGACAACGTCAGCTTCAAGCTGAACCAGGGCGAGACCCTGGCGCTGGTGGGGGAGAGCGGGTCCGGGAAATCACTCACCGCGCTGGCGCTGCTGGATTTGTTGCCGGAGGGGGCGACGCGCAGCGGGCGCATCGTCCTGGACGGCAGGGACGTGATGGGGGCGCCGGCCCGGACCCTGCAGCGCGTGCGCGGCGGCACGGCCGGCATAGTGTTCCAGGAACCGATGACCAGCCTGAACCCACTACACCGCGTCGGACGCCAGGTGGCCGAGGCCGTCGCGTTGCACGCCCCGCGTCCCACCCGCGAGCAGGTCGCTTCCCTGCTGGAGCGCGTGGGCTTCAAGGATGCCGCCGCCCGCCTGGACGCGTTTCCGCACCAGCTCAGCGGCGGCCAGCGGCAGCGCATCATGATCGCCATGGCGCTCGCCAACGACCCGGTGCTGCTGATCGCCGATGAGCCCACTACCGCGCTGGACGTCACCATCCAGGCGCAGATTCTGGACCTGCTCGCCCGGGAAAAGGCCGCGCGGGGCCTGGCTTTGCTGCTGATCAGCCATGACCTCAACGTCGTCGCCCGCGTGGCCGACCGCGTGGCCGTGATGAAGGACGGGCGCATCGTCGAGACCGGGCTCGCCGCCGACGTGTTCCGCAAACCCGCCCACGCCTATACGCGCATGCTGATCGACGCCGAGCCCTCCGGCGCCCCGGCCTCCGTCCCGGACGGCGCGCCCATCCTGGCCGAGGCGCAGGGTCTGACCGTGTCCTTCCCCGTCCGCCGCGGCCTGCTGCGGCGGCAGGTGGGTGAGGTCCGCGCCGTCGATGGCGTGACGCTCCAGCTCCGGGCTGGCGAAACGCTCGGCCTGGTCGGCGAAAGCGGCTCCGGCAAGAGCACCATCGGCCTGGCCCTGCTACGCATGCAGGCCTCGGCCGGCACCATCCGCTTCGACGGCCAGGACATCACCACCATGCGGCAGGGTGCGCTCCGCCCGCTCCGCCGCCGCATGCAGATCGTGTTCCAGGACCCCTACGGCAGCCTGTCACCGCGCATGAGCATGGGGGAGATCGTGGAGGAGGGGCTGCGCGTGCACCAGCCTGACCTTTCGCCCGCCGCCCGCGCCGCCCGCATCCGCACCACGCTGGAGGAGGTAGGGCTCCCCGCCGATAGCGCCGGGCGCTACCCGCACGAGTTCAGCGGCGGCCAGCGCCAGCGTGTCGCCATCGCCCGGGCGCTGATCTTGCAGCCGAGCCTGATCGTGCTCGACGAACCCACCAGCGCGCTCGACCGCTCGGTTCAGGCGCAAATCGTCGGTCTGCTCCGCACGCTGCAGGCCCGGCACGGCCTCTCCTACCTATTCATCAGCCATGACCTCGCCGTCGTCCGCGCGCTGGCGCACCGGGTCATGGTGCTCAAATCCGGGCAGGTGGTGGAGGAAGGCCCGGCGGAGGCATTGTTTGCCGCACCGCAACATGATTATACCAGGGCCTTGCTCGCCGCCGCCTTCCCCCCAAGTCTGCTGCAACAGGAGCGTGACCATGACCCTCACACGCCGTGACACGTTACGCTTCGGCGCCCTGGCCGCCCTGCTCCCCGCGTCCGCCCGCGCTCAGACGGCACCCGCGCCCCCGGTGTCGACAGGCCCGTTCCTGCTACCGCCGCTACCTTACGCCATGGACGCGAACGAGCCGCACATCGATGCACGGACCATGATGCTGCATCACGATAGGCACCATGCCGCCTATGTCAGCAACCTGAACAACGCCGTGAAAGACGACACCGCACTGCATTCGACGCCGCTGCAGATGCTGCTGGCAAACCTGAAGGACCTGCCGGACGGCAACCGCAACACCATCCGCAACAACGCCGGCGGCCACGCCAACCACACCATGTTCTGGTCCATCATGGGCGGCCATGGCGGCGACCCTACCGGGGAGCTCGCCGCCGCCATCGACCGGGACCTCGGCGGCCTGGCCAGCTTCCGGGCCGAGTTCAACCGCCTCGGCCTCGCGCAGTTCGGCTCCGGCTGGGTGTTCGTGACCGTGGACGGGACCGGCAAGCTTGGCCTGACCAACCGGCCGAACCAGGATACCCCGCTGATGGAGGGCGGGCGTGTGCTGATGGGCAACGATGTGTGGGAGCACGCCTACTATCTCAGATACCAGAACCGCCGCGCTGATTACCTCACGGCTTGGTGGAACGTGGTGAACTGGGACAGCGTGGCCGCCCGTTATGCCGCAGCGAAGGCCGGCACGCTCACCATCTAACGTGCCCTTGTCGCCGCCGACCCGGACCTCGCCCGGCTGTTCCAGCCGCGGGACGGGCTGATCCCCTACCTCGGCATGGAACTGCTGCTCACGCCCCTGGCGCTCGAGGCGGGGCTGGTACGGCTTGTACGATGGCAGCTTTTAGCCTGCTGGCGGCGTCCGGCCCCACGCCATCGCCGTAAGCCCCGCGAGCCGGTTGCCCGGCAGCTTCGCTTCGAGCCGGCACACGCCGAGCAAGGCGCGGTTCAGGGCGGGGCTGACCGGGCGCATCTGGCTCCGGGCCGGTCCCTTCGGCGGACGCAACCGCTCCGGTATCCGCGTCGCGGCGGCCAGCGGCAGCAGCCCGCCATACAGGTAGCGCGCGCCATCCAGCGCTAGGCCGGCGCGCCGCATCACCGCCTCGATGCCCGCTAGCGTGTAGCGGCGCCGGTGCTCGAGGAAATCGTCATGCTGGCTCCAAAGCCACTGGAACGCCGGTACCGTCACGATGAACCGGGTGCCGGGGGCGGCCCTGGACACATAGCCCGCCAGCAGCCCGTGATCGTCATCCACATGCTCCAGCACGTCCATCAGCAGCACCAGGCCGGACGGCAGCGCCGGCGGCTCGCGCCGGAACCATAGCGGGCGGCCCGCATGCAGCTCGTCATGATCGCCGGCATAGCCAGGGTCCACGCATATGGCCCGTCCGGCGCCCCGGTCCAGCATGTGCCGGGCAAAGAACCCGAGCCCGGCGCCCACATCCAGCACGCTGTCCACCCGGCCCGGCCCTACCGCCTGGTCGAGCGCTTCCGCCTTCGCCCGGTAGTACCAGTGTTCCCCGGCGCGATCGCCCAGCAGCGCGGCTTCTTTCAGGTCCATCGGCGCCCGCTCATCCCGGACCGGTCCTGACCTCGGCCAGACGCTGCAGCAGCGCCGGGTCGAGGATGCCGCTGCAGGCGGTGAGCCCGGCGCCCGACCGGCATTGTGCCCCGTCCGCGTCCCGGCCCGGCATGCGCAGCCGCAAGGTCAGAGTGCCCGGCCCGGCGCTACGGGGCGCGCAGCTGGGCCGGCCGCGCGCGGCATAGACGGTGTTGGTCGTGCGCCCCGCCCGGCTCACCATCAGCTGCACCTCCATGCCCACATGGAAATACCACTCCGGCACATCCTGCATACATAGCCAGGGCGGGTCCAGCAGCACCTGGTCCACGCGTCCCAGCGCCGCCTCCCAGGCCGCGGTGTCCAGCACGGGGATGTCCGCCTCGGCCATGGTGGCGCGCACCCGCGCCCGCAGCGGCGCCGCGTCCGCCCATTGCAGCCCGCCCGCCACCAGCAGGATCAGGCCCGCCCGCGGCAGCCGCGCCACCGCCGCCACCGCGAGCCCGGCGGTCAGGTATAAGGGAAGCCAAACGAACCGCCCGCTCGCCCGAACCACGCCTAGCAGCGGTAGCGCCGCCTCCGGCAACGGCACAAACGCGAGCTGGATCTGCGCCGCGTACACCCGGTTTGACACGGCGAGCACGCTGAACCCCAGCACCACGGCCAGCAGGAAAGGGTGCCCGGTCCAGGGCCTTCCGGCCAGGCCGCGCAGGCCGAGGAGCAGCAACACCAGCAATCCCGCGCCCAGATAGGCAAACCCTTCATACTGGCCGAACGTCCCCTGGACGATGAAATCCGGGCCGGGCAGCAGGCCGCTCATTTGCGGGATGAAGGGGCTCATCAGGTTGGCGGAGAACGAGCCGAAGCCCCGCGCCGGCTCGAGCGATTGCGGTTCCCAATAGCCCATAGCTCCCATCAGCCCCAGCAACGTCATGGTCGTCAAGCCGATCGACCCGGCGGCGGCAACCGCGGACATGCGCCGGGTCCAGGCGGCCTGGAGCGGCGCCACCAGCAGCACGCCGGCTGCCATGAAGAACAGGTAGGGATGGATCAGCAACGCCAGCGCGCCCAGCCCCGTCATGACCAGGCAGGCGCGCCGCAGGCCCAGCCGCGCCTGCCGGTGCAGCCCGATATAAGCCGCGAACGACAGCGGGATCACCCAATGGCCCATCAGCGACAGGTGCCCCCACCGCGCCAGCAGCGCCGGCGCCGAGACGCCGATAAGCGACGCCGCCACCGCCGCCGGCAGGCTCCTTGCGCCCAGGGCCCGCACCAACGCCGTCGATGCCAGCGCCATCCCGGCCAGGCAAAGGCCTGCCCACGCGCCATAGAGCGGCACCACGCGGCCCGTGACGCGGAACAGGCCCCGCCCCACCAAGCACAGCAGCGGCGTGCTGTCGGTGAACAGGACGCTAGTCCCGCCATCTCCCAGGGTCGCAAGCCGGAACAGCGGCCACTGGAACGGCTCCTGCACGAACGCGGTATAGCCCGAGACGGCGGTGCCCATATCCGCCCAGGAGCCGCCGACGAACCCGTGCGGAAAATGCCAGTACTCTGCCGTGCCCAGCAGGACCGGGACCGGGAACACCGCCAGCGCGCCCGCGGCACCGATCAGCGCGCTCAGCACCCACGCCAGCCGCGCGCTCACCACCCGAGGCTCGTATCCGCCCGCGTGAGGCGGCGCAGCAGTGCGGAGGGGAGGGTAGGGCTGCACGCCGTGATGTCGGGGCTGCTGATGCAATGCTCCTCTGGCACCGGATCGACCGGCGGCACATGCATGCGCACCAGCAGCTGACCGCGCCCGGGCGGCGGCACCGCGCAATCCGGGCGGCCGCGTGCGGCATAGACCGTGTTGGTGGACCGCCCCGCCTCACTGACCAAAAGCTGAATGTGTATGCTGGCCCGGAACACCCACAGGTAAGCCTCCCGCTCGGGCGTGCATTGCCAAGGCGGGTCCACCAGCACCCGGTCCACGCCGCCCACCGCCTCCTTCCAGGCCGCGGTGTCGAGCGCGGCGGGCGCGCTATGCGCGACACTCTCCTCGATCAGGCCGCGCCACGGGCGCACATCCAGCCATTGCAGCAATGCGGCCGAGAGCAGCAGCACGCTGGCCCGCGGATGATGCGCCGCGGCGGCGATGGCGAGGCCCGCCGTAAGATAGACCGGCACCCAGATGAACCGCCCGCTCGCCCGCACCACCCCGGCCAGCCGCAGCACCGCATCCGGCAGCGGTATGGTGAACAGGTGAAATTGGGCCAAGTACACCTCGTTCGACACCGCCAGCGCCGTGCACCCCAGCATGACCGCCAGCAGGAACGGATGCCGCCGCAGCGCCGCCCGGCCCGGCAGCCACCGCCGTCCGAACCACAGCAGCACCAGCACGCCCAAGCCCAGATAGGCGAAGCCCTCGAACTGCCCCCAAACGCCCTGCATGATGCCGGGCGTGCCCAGCGGCAGCACGCCGCTCCGTTGCGGCACGAAGGCGGAGGCGAGGTTGGTGGAGAACGAGCCGAACCCGCCTGCGGGGACGAGCCCGCCGCCGCCGAAATGGCCCATCGCCGCCATGGCCCCGGCCAGCACGGCGCCCAGGCCCGCCAGCACCAGAGCCGCAGCGCCAGGCCGCATGAACCCGGTCCACGCGGCCTGTAGCGGGATCGCGGCGGCGATACCCAGCACCATCAAGAACAGGTAGGGATGGATCAGCAGGCTCAGCAACGGAAGGGCAGTGGCCACGGCCCAGACCCGCCACGGCCCGGTCCGCTCCCGCACCAATGCCACGTAACCGGCCAGCGCCAGCGGGATCAGCCATTGCGCCATGAGCGACAGGTGCCCCCACCGGGCCAGCAATGGCGGCATCGACACGCCCAGAACCGCCGCCGCCCCCGCGCTCAGCAGGCTTCGTGCCCCCAGCGTGCGCGCCAAGAGCGTCGACGCCAGCGCCATGCCCAAGATGCACCCGCCGGCCCACGCGCCATAGAGCGGCACCACCCGCCCGGTCAGCCGAAACAGCAGCCGCCCGGCCAGGGACAGGATAGGCGTGCTGTCGGTGTAGATGATGTTGACCCCGTCCGCGCCGCCCAGGGCCGCCACGTGGAAAAGCGGCCACTGCCAGCCTTCCCGCGCGAAGCTGTCATAGCCGGACAACGCACCCGCCATGTCACCCCAGGAGGAGCCCACGACGCCATGCGGGAAGCCCCAGTATTCGGCGCTGCCCGACAGGACCGGCCAGCCGAACAGGCTCCACGCGCTCAAGCCGCCGATCAGCGCGCTGAGGCACCAAGGAAGCCAGCGCAGGACCGGCCCGGTTGTGGGGAAGAGCATGGCGCGATCATACACCGGCCGGCACCGGCGCCAGTTTAGATTTTGTCTTAGATTTTGTCGCGCTTGGCGGCTTGGCGCGTTCCGTGGCACACCGCCCATCCAGCATCGGCAGCAGCGCTTGGCCTTTCCCACCGCCCTCCGCCTATCAATCGTGCCGGCGTGCGCCGGGGTGGCGCTCGGTGGGCTGTGCCTGCCGGCCCTCGTGGTCCCGGTCCCGCCGCTGCTGGACTATCCGAACCATCTGGCGCGCCTATGGCTGCTCGCGGGCGGAGGCGCGTCCGGGCCGCTGCGGTCCGCCTACGGGTTTGACTGGACCGGCGCCTTTACCAATGCAGGCACCGATCTCGTGGCCGTAGCACTCGGCCCACTCGTGGGGCCCGGCGTGCTGCCGCCCTTGTTCCTGATGCTGGCCTGCCTGCTGCCGCCGCTCGGCGCGGTGCTGCTGAACCGGGCGCTGTTCGGCGGTTGGCACTGGTGGCAGTGCGGGTTCGGCGTCCTGGCCTGGGGCTTCACCCTGCTGGCCGGGTTCCTGAACTTTCAGCTGAGCCTCGGCCTTGCGCTGCTGGCCGGGGCGGCGCACGGCATGATCCGTCCGGCGTTCCGGGCCGTCACCGGCGCCGTCATCCTGGTGTGCCACCCGTTCGGGTGCCTGTTCTACGGCGTCATCACCGCCGCGCTGGCGTTCGGACCCGCGCCGGGCGTGAGCGTGCGGCGGGTTTGGCAAGGCTTGGCCCAGGGCGCGGCGGCGTGCCTGGTCCCCTTCGCCCTGTTCTGGGCCGCGCTGCCGGCCTTACCCGGCAGCCATGCCGCGCTGCCGATGTATCAGCGCTGGGGTGGTGATGTGTTCGCCAATAAGCTGCTCACGGCCGCCTCGCTCGTGATCACCTACGATGCCGCCATCGATTTCGCCTTTTTGATCGCGCTCTGGGCCGTGCTGCGGGTCGTGATCGGCATGCGGGCTGGGCTCGTGCACGCCGGGCTGCTCTACGCCGCGCCGGCCCTGGCAGGGCTGGCGGTTGTGTTGCCCGCCGCCCTGGCCAACACCGCCTATATCGACATCCGGTTCCCGGTCATGGCCGCGCTGCTCGCCGCGTCCGGGCTGCGGCCCGCGTCCCGCCTTGCTCCGACCGCAAGTGCGGCGGCGCTCACGCTGCTGGTGCTGGCGCGCACCGGCTGGATCGGCGCCGTGTGGGACGCGCGGCAGGCCGACATGCGCTCGCTGGCCCGCGCGCTCGCCGCCGTGCCGCCGGGTGCCGCAATTCTACCCGCCGAGCATTGCTGCGCACCGGGACCGGTGGGCCGCCGGCTGCTGGTCACCACGCCCACGACCCTGCATGACCCGGCGCTCGCGGTGCCCTGGCGGCAGGCGTTCGTTCCAACCTTGTTTGCCGCGCCGGGCAAGCAACCGCTCCGTGTGCTGCCGCCCTGGGACACCCTGGCCGTGCCGGAGGGCCGCACCGCCCCGGTCAGCTTGCTCGATACGTGGGCCCCGTCTCCCGCCAACCGCTTCTTCTTCGGCTATCTCGAGCAATGGCGCGAGCGGTTCGGCTATGTGCTGGTCGTCAACGCCGACACGGCGAACGACGGTCCGGATGATACGAGCGTGCCCGGACTCGTCCTGCTGGCCGATGAAGGCTTTGCGCGCCTATATCGAATCCGGCAGCCGTGAGCCGGTCCGCCCTGTGCCTCCTGCTGGCCCTGGCCACGCTGGCCGTTCCTGTGCTGGTCGCACCCATTCCGCCGCTGATCGACTTTCCCAACCATTACGCCCGCATGTGGCTGCTGGCGGGGGGCGCCGCCAACCCGCCGCTCGCTACCATGTACGCCCCGTCCTGGACCGCCTCCACCAACGTCGGCACCGATCTGTTGGCAAGCCTGGCCAGCCCCGGCTCCGTGCTCATGCTGGCCCGCGTCTTCGTGTTCGCCGCCGCCGCGCTCCCGCCGCTCGGCGCTGTCATCTTGAACCGCGCGCTATTCGGCGGCACGAGCTGGTGGCAGGTGGCGTTCCCCGCCTTCGCCTGGAGCACCACGATGCTCATCGGCCTGCTCAATTTCCAGATCGGCCTTGGCCTTGCCCTCCTCGCCGCCGCGGTGGACCCGGCGCTGCAGCGCACCGGCGCGCTGCCCCGGCTGCTGATCCGCATCACGCTCGGCTGCGCGCTGATGCTGATGCACCTGTTCGCCACCGGTTTCTACGCCGCGCTGCTAACCGGGATAGCGTTCGGCATCCGGCCCGCCTGGCGCGGCGCGGCGGCGTGGGCCCGGGCCGGGGCGGCGGTGCTGGGCGGCCTCGGCATTCCCGTGCTGCTTTTCTTGCTGTTCGGCGCGCACATCCCCTCGGGCCTGCCGGAGGGTGTCTATCCGGTATGGGGCGGCGACTTCCTGCTGAATAAGCAACTCGTCGCCGTCTCGCCATTCTACAGCTACGACATCCGGGCCGATCTGCTGTTCTTCGCCCTGCTGTGGTTCGTGCTCCGCGCCTCGGCCGGTCAGGGCTGGATGCAGCACCGCGGGCTGTCTGCGGCCGCGCTGGCGCTGACGGTCATCGGCTTCGCGATCCCGTCCACCATCGATGGCACGCCGCTGATCGACTACCGGTTTCCGATCATGGCGCTGCTGACGCTGGCCGCGGCCTGGCGTCCGGTTGCCGGCCCGGCGCGCCTGGCGCCCGTCCTGTTGCTGGCGTTATGCCTCGTCCGCACCGGTGCGATCGCCTCAATCTGGTCCGCCCGGCAGGCGGATGTGCAGGCGGTAGAGCGTGCCTTGGCCACAGTGCCGGCCGGCGCGCGCGTGCTGCCCGCCTTCCGCTGCTGCGCACCGCCAGGGGGTGAGCCCTATGGCCGTCTTGTCCGCGCGAATATGGGCACGTTCGGCCACCTTCCGGCACTAGCGGTAACGGAGCGGCACGCCTTCATCCCCAATTTATTTGCCATTCCCGGCCGTCACCCCCTACGCGTGCTGCCGCCTTGGTCCAGTATGTCCGTCATTGAGGGGCCGCCCGCGCCGGTCGCGCTTTTGACTATGGACCCGGCCCGCTTGACATTCGCACTCAGCTATCTGAGGCGGTGGCGCACGCAATTCGACTATATGCTGGTCCTGAACGCAGATGCGACTGATCCCCACGCCGAGGATTCGTTGCCGGAATTGACCCTGCTCGACGACGAAGGCTTCGCCCGGCTTTATGCTATCCACCCGCGCTGATTGTTCAGCACCGAAGCCTATTGCGGGTAGCGAACAATCATTCCGGGCACGCTTGCCTCCACCCTCGGGTAACTTGAGTTCATCTCTGCCCGGACCTGGTCGGACCAAAAAGCTTTTTCATCGGGATCTGACCCAACCACCATGAACTCGAAGCGATGGTTGTGAATAGCCGCCAGCAGCGGACGCTCATCCCAACGGCCTGTCATGCTAAGTTCCAGGGCGATCGCCGGATCGAACAGCACAGGCTTTCCTGCTCGGACGACTGCCGTCATATTTTCCGATGCAACCGGCAATCGGGCCGCTCTGATTTTATCCACAAGCCGGGACTCTTCGGATTGATTTTGCTGCGCGAGCCAAGCGGGAAGTATCTGCGCCGGCAAGACAGAAACGAGAAAAGCTAACGAAAGTGCCCCGACTAGCAGGCAAAATCGGTCACGCTGTGAGCCCGCATCCAATTGAATGAATGCTAGGCCGATCATTATGCAACCCGAAACATACCATTCGATAAAGTAGTTCGGACCGCTTCCCTCTTTTGCAATGCAAGCGACAAACAAGCCGCTCGCCACAAAATACACCAAAAGCAATCCTCGGGTCTTTATGCTTTCATCCTGCCTCATCGCTTGAACAACGAGGGGAATAGACGTCATCTGCCGACCGACAAGATAGAACGCAAGACCGACAATCAACAAAAAAGGAAGCATTTGTGCTTCCATTGCTATCCGGCGATACACGGACGCCAAGGTCAGCCTATTGATGTTGTATAAGATGATATGGTCCAGAAACCCGCCCTGGGTTGCATACTCCAAAGCCATTACGACGATCAAGCATAGTGTTCCTGCCAAGGCTGCTGCAAGAAAAGCGCGCCTGAGGTTCACGACGCAAGTAATCATGAACACAGCGATGCCCGCCGAAAGTTCCGTCTGTTTAGTGAAGACCGCGGCTCCACACAGCAAAAGAGCAATCGCTGCCCCGATCGTGCTCCGGCTTCGGGCGCAAACGAGCAAACCAAGTAGGCTTAGCGCAATCGCCAGCATATCGACTCGCATCAGCAAACCCCACGCCCTGACGTTGGGCAAGCAAAGGCTGCATAGGCCGGCAGCAATCCCGGAACTCCACACCAAGAAGCCCGGTGCGGGTTTGTCTTTCGAATTGGAGGTTTGAACCAGCAACGCGATCAAGGGGATGCAAAGGAGCGAACTCAGCCCGGATAGAAGCCGCCCGGCCGAAAGAAGATCCGGCATCAAATGACCACAAGCACGAACCAGCAGAAAAAAAACCGGTGGGTAATTGAAAACGAAGAACGGATGTTCTTGGCCTAGCCGATACATATCCGGACCCGGTATCAGCAAAGCTTGCTGCCATAGGATCCCCTCACCGTAGTCGATCTGGAAAGGGTAACTGACGGATCTATGACTATCCAGTATGAAGCCGACGGCGTGAATGATCGAGACTACAATGAGAAAAGCAAGACTGAACAATGGATGCGGGCCGTTCGGCTGCGATGACGATCTGGAGATGTGGGCCGGCATAGGATTTGAGATCATCTCGCTCCGATACCATAGGCTGACCTTCGCCGCCTGTTCGGTTCCTTAAAGACCGGGGCGAGAATGACCCGCCCCCCGGCCCTCCTTCAAACCACGTTAAGCCTGACCGGCACGTTGTTGCGGGTCGCGTTGCTATAAGGGCACACTTGATGCGCCTTCTCCACCAGCGCTTCCGCATCCGCCTTGGCCAGGCCCGGTAGCGATACGTTCAGCTGCACATCGATGCCGAAGCCGCCCTCGCTGCGCGGACCCATTCCGACGGTAGCCGTGACCGTCGTGCTGTCCGGCACCTTCGGTCCGCCTTGCGACGCCACGAATTTCATCGCCCCCAGGAAGCACGCCGAATACCCCGCCGCGAACAGCTGCTCCGGATTGTTGCCCGGCCCGCCGCCGCCGCCCAGCTCTTTGGGCGTGCTGAGCTGCACATCGAGCGACCCGTCCGATGTCGCCGAATGACCATCCCGCCCGCCCGTCGCGGTGGCGGTCGTGGAATACAGAACGTTTACCGGCATGCTAACCCTCACTGATGAACGACGGAACGAGACCGTTGCCTGCACATCCTACCCCCAGCGTGCCGCAGGGTTCCAGCCCGCTTGCCCTTCAAAACGCCGGTATCGTCGCGGCGCTCGCACTCGGACGCATCGCGTTCGGCTTCCAATTTCAGACCCTGGCCTCGCTCGGGCCGGAGCTGGTGCGGGTCATGGGGCTGGACTACGCCGCGCTCGGCACGCTGGTCGGCCTGTATATGGCGCCGGGCATGCTGATCGCGCTGCCGGGTGGCTTGCTGGGCCGGCGCTTTGGGGAGCGCCTCGTCGTAGGCGTGGGCTTCGCGCTCATGGCGGGCGGCGCGTTGCTGGCCGCTGCGGCCACGGCGCCACCCGGAATCGGGTTGGGCCGGGCAGTATCGGGCGCAGGTGCGGTGGCGCTCACGGTCATGCAGGGCAAGATGGTCAGCGACCGGTTCCAGGGGCCGGGCTTCGTGACCGTGATGGGCATCCTGGTCGGGATGTTCCCCGTCGGCGTGGGCCTGGCCGGCATCGCGCTGGCGCCCATGCTGGCGCGCTTCGGCTGGCCCGGCCTCTTCCTCATGGGCGGCGGCATCGCGGTCCTGGCGGCCCTGGTCATGGCCGTCTCGATGCGCGCCGGCCCCGTGCCGCTGCGTGAAGCCGGAGGCTGGTCCATGCCGAGCCGGCAGGAATGCGGGCTGGTCGCGGCCGCGGGACTGGTCTGGACATTCTACAATGCCGGATATTACGGCTTCCTGTCCTACCTGCCGTCCCTACTGGCATCGCGCGGCCATGCGGCGGGTGAGGCGGCGCTGGTGCTGACCATCGCCACCTGGACCAACCTGCCCGCCACGATCCTGGGCGGCTGGCTCGCCGGGCGCTGGGGCGGGAGCCGGGTGTTCGCGCTAGGCACGGCGTCCATGCTCCTTGCGGTCGCGGGACCGGCGCTGCTGGACTGGCCGCTCGTGTGGGGGCTGCTGTTCGGCAGCCTCGGCTCGATCCATGCCGGGGTGATCGTCGCGCGCGGCACGCTATCCGCCCGTCAGGAGAACCGCTCCGTGGGGATGGGTGTGTTTTACACCGTCTATTATGTGGGCGGCACCGGGCTGCCCTGGCTGTGCGGACGGGCGGCGGACGCGGCCGGCACGCCCGGCGGCGCGCTGCTGATGGGCGCGGCGCTGACCAGCCTGTCCATACCATGCTTCGTTCTGCACCGGCGCTGGGCGGCGTCGTCACCTTTTGTCGTGAGCGAGCGAACCCGGGACGGCGGGCCGTGACAATGGACCCCGGCGCGCCATATGATCGCATTCGAAGAGGGCATCCACATGCTGATTAAGGCACGCAAAGGCTGGGAACTGAACGAGCGGGACGTAACGCCGGAGGGCCTCGCGGTGACGCGCCGCGCCGCGCTGGCGGGAGCGGGAGCCTTGATCGCCGCACCGGGCCTGGCCCTGGCCCAGGGCGCCCCGCGCAATCCGAAATACGAGGCCGGACGGGACATCACGGCCGAGGCCGACGCCACCAGCTACAACAATTACTATGAATTCGGCACCAGCAAATCCATCAGCCGCGCCGCCCAGCGCCTGCCGGTCAGCCCCTGGGCCATCCAGGTGGACGGCATGGTGGCCAAGCCGCGCACGATCGATCTCGACGCGCTCCTGAAGCAAGTCTCGCTCGAGGAGCGCATCTACCGGCACCGCTGCGTCGAGGGCTGGGGCATGACCGTGCCCTGGACCGGCTTCGCGCTCCGGGACCTGGTCAAGATTTGCGAGCCCACCGCCGCGGCCAAATACGTCCAGTTCGAAACTCTGGCCGATCCCAAGACCATGCCCGGCCTCCGCTCCTCGCAATTCGAGTGGCCGTATGTCGAGGGCGTGACCATCGCCGAGGCGAACAACGACCTCGCCTTCATGGCCACCGGCATGTACGGCAAGACGCTGCCCAAGCAGGATGGCGCGCCGGTCCGGCTGGTCCTGCCGTGGAAATATGGCTTCAAGTCCATCAAGTCGATCGTGAAGATCACCTTCACCGACAAACGCCCAAAGACCTTTTGGGAAGGGCTGCAGCCGTCCGAGTACGGCTTCTGGGCCAACGTGAACCCGGCCGTCCCGCACCCCCGCTGGTCCCAGGCGACCGAGCGGCTGCTCACGACGGAGGAGCGGGTGCCGACGAAGATCTACAACGGCTACGGTGACGTCGTGGCCTCGCTCTACACCGGCCTCGGCTCGGAAAGGCTGTTCGTCTAGATGCTGGCCCGCCTCTTCGCGGTCATGGCGGCGGTCCTCCTGGTGGCGTCGGTGGCGCTGGGAGCGCTGCTGCCGCCTGGCACCAACCTGGCGCAAGCCATGCTGGATATGAATGAGGGCAGCGTCAAAGCTTTTCAGGGTATGAACCCGCGCTGGACTTGGGATTGGCTGTGCGTGCCGCTGCTGGCTCGCCCGGTCTGGCTCATTCCCGCCGCCCTCGGACTGATCTGCGCCGGGTTCGCCGCCACCTTCAACCTCGGCCAGGCATCCTCGTCCCGGCGAAAGCGCAGTTAGACCCTGCCGAGAACGGTCTGCGCCGCCGTGATCACCCGGTGCGCCTCGCTCCAAAGCTCATACGGCGCCAACGTATCGAGCGGCGCCCAAACCGCATCCGTCACGTCGTCGCCGGCCACCGGCTCCCCCGCCAGCCATTGCCCGGCGAAGTCCAGGATCGTATAATGAAACAGGATCGCACCCGCCGCGTCCCGGTGTATGCTGTCCACGTTCGCTGCCAGGATCAGCGGCCCGGCGGTCACTCCCGTCTCCTCCAGTAGCTCCCGCCGGGCGCCGTCCACTGCGGTTTCGCCCAGTTCTTGACGTCCGCCGGGTAGGCTCCACGAGCCCGCGTTGGGCGCTTTGCCCCGGCGCACCAGCAGCACCGACGCCGCCTTGAACAGCGCGACGCCCAGGCCCACGACGGGACGCTCCACTTCATCCAAGGCACTACCCCACTATCGCGCTTGCCTGTGTAAGATCGCCGTCGTATCGCACCAAGAAGCGCCACACAGTGGCATACGGAGGAACCGATGCACATCACCCGCCGCACCGCCTTGGGCTTGCTCGCCGCACCGGCTCTTCTGACCGGAAGCGCCCGCGCCGCCGAGGCACGCATTTTGAAGATCAGCCACCAATTCCCCGGTGGCACCATCGAGCAAGGCGACTTCCGCGACCGCCTGTGCCGCAAGTTTGCCGTGGAAGTGCAGCGGCGCACCAATGGGGAGCTCGGGTTCGAGATCTATCCCGGCTCGTCGCTCATGAAGACCGTGGCGCAGTTCTCGGCGCTGCGCCGGGGCGCGCTGGACATGACGGCCTACCCGCTCGCCTATGCCGGCGGTGAAATGCCGGAGGTCAATATCGGCCTCATGCCCTGCCTGGTCACCACCTACGAGCAGGGCATGGCCTGGAAGACGCAACCGATCGGGCGCGAGCTGACGGCGCTGCTGGAAAAGCGCGGCGTGAAGATCATCACCTGGGTCTGGCAATCAGGCGGCACGGCGTCCCGCAATGTATCGATTGTGCAGCCGGACGACACCAAGGGCCAAAAGATGCGCGGCGGCTCCCGCGAAATGGACCAGATGCTGAAAGCGGCCGGCGCCATCATCAGCTCCGTGCCCAGCAACGAAATCTACGCCGCCATGCAAACCGGCTCGCTCGACGCCGCCGTCACCAGCAGCACGAGCCTTATCTCCTTCCGGCTGGAGGAAATCAGCAAGGCCGTCACCACCGGCCGCACCGGCAGCTTCTGGTTCATGCTCGAGCCGCTGCTGATGAGCAAGCAGGTGTTCGACAGCCTCACGCCGGCGCAGCAGAAGGCGGTCGAAGAGGTCGGGCTGGAGATGGAAGCATTCGGCCTCGCCTCGGCCAAGGCCGACGATGACGCGCTGGCCGCCGTGTATGCCAAGGTGGGCGTGACCGCCAAGGACATGGACGCGGCCGCTATCGGCAAGTGGAAGGAGCTGGCGCAGGCCACGGCCTGGAAGGACTTCGCCGAACGCAACGCCTCCTGCGCCGCGCTGCTGAAACTGGCCGAGGCGGTGGCTTGAGCACACACGGGATCGACGCCGCCAGCGGGGCTATTCCCGCGGCCGATATCCCCCGTGTGGGCCTGCTCGGTCTGTTGCAGACGGGGCTGAACGGCCTGAACGACCTCATGGCGTTCGGTTCCGCTATCGCCATCGCCGCGGCCGGCATCGTGCTGACGTGGGAGGTCGCCGGGCGCTACTTCTTCAGCACTGCGAGCGATTGGCAGGATGAACTCAGCACTTTCTTGCTGATCGGCGCCACCTTCGCGTCCGCCGCCTGGATCCAGGCCCGGCGCGGCCACGTCGCCATCGACGCCCTAGCCGCGATCTTGCCCCCGGGCATCGACCGGATCAGGCGTATCATGGCGGACATCCTGAGCTTCGCCTTCGTGACGTTCTTCGCCTGGAAAAGCGTCACCCTGCTGCTGGAGGCGATCGACGAGGGGCAGACCACACCCAGCTCGTGGGGCCCGCCGCTCTGGGTGCCATACTCCTGCATGGCGGTGGGCATGAGCCTGCTGGCAGTGCAATTGCTGCTGCAGGCCCTGGGCTCTCGCCACGCCTCCAGCGCGCCCGCGCATCTGGCTGCCCCGCAGCTCGCTTCATGAGCCCGCTGCAGCTTGGCCTCGCCTATGGCGGCACCACGCTGCTGGCGCTGTTCTCCGGCATGCCGATCGCCTTTGCGCTGGGAGGCGTGGCCGTGCTGTTCATGCTGGGCTTCATGCCCGCGGCCTCGCTCGATACCGTCGCACAGAATGTCTATGAGGAGCTGGCCAGCATCACCCTGCTGACCATCCCGCTCTTTATTTTAAAGGGCGCCGCGATCGGTAAGTCCCGCGCCGGCAAAGACCTGTATGACGCGCTGCACACCTGGCTGAACCGCGTGCCCGGCGGCCTGGGCGTCGCCGTCGTGCTCGCCTGCGGCCTGTTCGCCGCCATGGCCGGCAGTAGCCCCGCGACTTGCTCGGCCATCGGCAGCTCGGGGATTCCCGAGATGCGCCGCCGCGGCTATTCACCCGGCTTCGCCGCCGGGCTGGTGGCGGCGGGCGGCACGCTCGGCATCCTGCTGCCGCCCAGCATCGTGCTGATCCTGTACGCCGTCGCCGCCGAGCAATCGCTGGGCCGGCTGTTCCTCGCCGGCATCGGGCCCGGCATCCTGTTGCTGATCTTGTTCTCCTTATATGCCGTCTTCCGCTGGCGCACCGAGTTCACCGCCGCCACCGCCGTGGCCAGCGCGGGCGGGGCACGGTCGGAAATCCTGCGCCAGGACCGCTACACGATGAGGGAACGCCTGACGTCGCTGCCGCGCGTGCTGCCGTTCTTGGTGCTGCTCACGGGCGTCATGGTGGCGCTCTACGGCGGCATCGCCACCCCGTCCGAGACCGCGGGCCTCGGCGCCGTCATGGCCCTGGCGCTGATCGCCGTGGTGTATGGCGCCTACCGCACGTCCGATCTGAAGCCGATCTTCATCGGCACCCTCGGTGAGAGCGGCATGCTGCTGATGATCATCGGTATGAGCCTGCTGTATTCGTACGTGATGAGCTACTTGCACATCAGCCAGGCCGCCGCCGGCTGGATCGTAGGGCTTGGCCTGTCGAAATGGCTCCTGCTGTCAGCCATATTGTTATTGGTGGTCATGCTCGGCTTCTTCTTGCCCCCTGTCTCTATCATCCTGATGACCGCGCCGATCATCCTGCCACCCCTCCGCGCCGCTGGCTTCGACCTCATTTGGTTCGGCGTCGTCATGGCAGTGGTGATGGAGATGGGCCTCATCCACCCGCCCGTCGGCCTCAACATCTTCGTCATCAACCGCATCGCCCCCGACATCGGCCTGGGCCCGATCATCTGGGGCACCATCCCCTTCGTCATACTCATGGCCGTCGCCGTGGTGATCCTGTCCTTCGTCCCCGGCATCGCCATGTGGCTCCCCACCCTCGTTTATACGAAGTGACTTCCCGGGTCTGAGCTTGCGTCCCGCCCGGGAGCCGCCGATGTTACCGGCATGGATACGCATGCAGTCGACGTGATCGTGGTGGGCGCCGGAATCGTGGGCGCCACCGTCGCCGCCCACCTGGCCCCGGACCACCGGGTCGCCCTGATCGAGGCGGAGGAGGCAGCCGGCTACCACACCACCGGCCGCTCCGCCGCCATCTGGATCCTGAACTACGGCCCCCCCAGCGTCCGCGTGCTGACCGGTCAGTCGCGCGCGTTCTTCGAGGCACCGCCCCCCGGCTTCGCCGACACGCCCATCCTCTCGCCCCGCCCGGTCGTGTTCCTGGCGCCCCCGGAGCAGCTGAACCACCTGCACACCATGCTGTCGGCCGGCACCGCCCTACGGGAGGCGTCGATCGCCGAGATCACCGGACTAGTCCCCGCCCTTCGCCCCGGCTACGCCGCGGCCGCCGCGATCGAGGAGGACGCGTTCGACATGGACGTGGCGCAGCTGCACCAAGGCTTCCTGCGCCAGCTGCGGGCCCATGGCGGCGAGTTGGCGCTCCGCAGCCGCACCGGGCGGATCGACCGCGAATCCGGCCGCTGGCGGGTCGAGACGTCCGGCGGCGGCTCATTCACCGCCCCCGTCATCGTGAACGCCTCCGGCGCCTGGGGCGATGAGGTCGCCAAGCAGGCCGGCGTGACCCCGGTCGGCCTCGTGCCCAAGCGCCGCACCGGCTGCGTGATCGACCCGACCCCCTGGAATGCCACGAAATGGCCCATGGTCAACGACGTGGACCACACCTGGTATATCCGCCCCGAGGCCCGCACCAAGATGATGGTGAGCCCGGCGGACGAGACCGACATGCACCCGCATGACGTAGCCCCGGACGAGCTGGACGTGGCCATCGCCATCGACCGCATGCAGCAGGCGCTGGATATCGAGGTCCGCCGCGTGGAGCATAGCTGGGCGGGGCTCCGCACTTTCGCGCCCGACCGTAACTTCGTGCTGGGCTGGGACGCCGCGGCAGAGGGCTTCTTCTGGTGCGTGGGGCAGGGCGGGTATGGCATTCAAACCTCGCCCGCGGCCGGCAAGCTCGCCGCGGACGTGATCTCCGGCCGCGACCCCGGCCCGTCCGGCGCCATCCTCGACACCATCAGCCCCCGGCGTTTCGCGCACGCATGAGCGCCTACGACGAGATGGTGAACGGCCGCGGCGGGGTGCGTCCGCACTGGCGGCCCGTGCTGGGCGTGCTCGCCGGGCTGGACGTCGCCCAGCTGCGTCTCCGCGCCGACCGGCTGGAACGAACGGCCGAGGAGGAAGGGGCCGCCCCGAGCTGGCGCTGCGACCCGGTGCCGCTGCCGATCGCCAATGCCGAGTGGACGGCGCTCGAGGAAGGGCTGTGCCAGCGCGCACGGCTGCTCGAGGCGTTGCTCGCTGACCTCTATGGCAAGCAGGATTTGCTGCGGGACGGCGTGTTGCCGCCGGCGCTCGTGTTCGCCAACCCCGGCTTCTTGCGCGCCTGCCGGACCGACCCTTTCGCGCATGGCCGGTTCTTGCAGAACTATGCCGCCGACCTCATCCGCGGGCCGGACGGGCGCTGGCGCGTGTTGGCGGATCGCACCGCCGCGGCACCCGGCATCGGCTACGCCCGGGAAAGCCGCCGCCTGCTGGCCCGGGTCATGCCGGAGTTGTTCCGCCCGAACCAGGTCCGCCAACTCCGCCCGTTCTTCGACGCCTGGCAGGACGCGTTGCTGAATACCACCCATCCGACCGAGCGTACGCCATTTATCGCCCTGCTGACGTCGGGCATATCCGACCCGCAATGGCCGGAGCACCTGGCGCTGTCCCGGGACCTGAACTGCGCCCTCGTCCAATCCCGCGACCTCACGGTGCGCGGGGGCGTGTTGTTCCTGAAGACGCTGCGGGGTTTGCAGAAAGTCGATCTCCTGCTGAGCCGGGTGCCCGGCGGCGCGCTCGACCCGCTGGAGTCAGCCGGCTACGCCCCCGGGGTCACCGGCCTGATGGACGCCATCCGGCATGGCACGGTTCAGGTGCTGAACCACCCCGGGTCCGCCGCGGTCGAGGCGCCGGCGCTCGCCGCCTTCCTGCCAGCCGTGAGCCGCCGGCTGCTGGGGGAGGCGCTGCTGCTCGCCACCACGCCTACGCTGTGGCTGGGGGACGAAGGCGCGCAGGCCATGGCGGCAAAGGGGTTCAACCGCTGGAGCATCCGCTCCGCCCTCGATGCGAACCGTCCGCCCCGCGCGCTGGCCGATATGCGCGTCGGGGACCGCATGTTCCTGGAGCAATCCATCCGGGACCGCCCCTGGGCCTATGCCGCCTGCACGGTGGCCGAGCCGTCCGTCGCGCCCTGCCACGGGCCCGGCGGCCTGGATGCGCAGCCGGTCGTGCTGCGGCTCTTCCTCATGCATGACGGCATGCAGTGGCGGGTGATGCAGGGTGGGCTCGCCCGGGTGCTGGCCCGGGGCGAGCACGTGACCGGCACCTTGCCGGAAGGCGCGATGTTCAAGGATGTCTGGGTGCTGGATCAGGACACGCGGGAGCTGCGCGGGCCCGAGCCCATCCGCCTGCCCCCGGTGCCGATCCGGCGCAGCAGCGGCGATTTGCCGAGCCGGGTGGCGGACGATTTCTACTGGCTCGGCCGCCATGTCGAGCGGCTGGACCAGCAGGCCCGCCTTTGCCGCGCCGGACTGCTGCGCCGGGCCCGCGGCGCGCCGCTGCCGCGCGAGATCGCCGAGCTGAACCTCGTTCAGGCTTGCATCGAGGAGGCGGGGCTGGAACTCGAGGACGGCGCAGGCTCGGTCGAGGAGCTGGTGCGGCAGGCGTTGAAGCCGGATGGTGCCCTGGCCCACGGGCTGGACCGGGCCACGGAGCTGACGGAGGCGTTGCGGGACCGGCTCACGATCGAGACCTACTCGGCCTTCGCCCACGCGCTGCGGGAAACGAAGGCCGATATTCAGCCGGTCAGCGAGGCCGGTGTGGACGCGATGGTGCACGCCATGGCCGGCCTGGCCCGGCTCGCCGCCACCGTGGCAGGCGTTTCGGCCGAGGGCATGGTCCGGGGCGGCGGCTGGCTGTTCCTGGATTTGGGCCGCAGGATCGAACGGGCCTGGCTATCGACCCTGGTGCTGTCCACCGTCATGGCCCAGCCTCCGACGCGGATGGAGGGCACGTTGAGGGTCGTACTCGAGTTGTTCGACAGTGCCATCACCTACCGGACCCGCTACATGTCCGTGTTGCAGCCCGCGGCGGCGCTGGATTTGGTGATGGCCGACCGCAGCAACCCGCGCTCGCTAGCATACCAGTTCGCGCAGATGGCGCGGTTGCTGGAAGAGGCGGGCGCGGCCGAGCTGGATTTGGCCGGCACGGCGTCCAGCCTGCTACGGCATGTGGAATCGATGGTGGATGAGGTCGCCGGCGCCGACGATCCCGATCAGGAGGCTGCCGGCCTCGCCGGGCGCCTCGCCACCTTGGCCGAAGAGACCGGCGCACTGTCGGACCGCATCACCCGCCGGTTCTTCGCCCTGCTGCCGGCCGCGCACGCCGTCGGGCTGGAATTGGCCTGAACCATGACGGTATTGCAGGTCCGCCACGTCACCGCCTATGACTATCAGGACCCGGTGGAGCTGGGCGCCCACGTCGTGCACGTCCGCCCGCGGGAACTGCCGTATCAATCGGTCGAGCACTACCGCTTGCAGGCCAGTCCGCCGCTGGCCCGTGAGGTTTGGGGCTTCGACCATTTCGGCAACTCCGTCGGCTGGCTGTTCCTATCGGGTGTGCACGATGCGCTGCGGCTGGAGGCGGTGGGCCGCGTCACGGTATGGCCCCGCGCCGTGCCCGATCCCGCGGCCACGCCGCCCTGGGAGCATGTGGCGGCCGACGCTCTCCGTCCCGCGGGTGCGAACGCCGCCGAGTTTGCCTTTGCCAGTCCGCGCGTGCCGCTGCTGGCAGACGCGCGGGATTGGGCCTCCGCCAGCCTGCTGCCGGGCCGCCCGGTGCTGGCGGGGGTGCTGGACCTCGTCCACCGGTTTTCAGCCGAGTTCCGGTTCGACAGTACCGTGACCACCGTGAGCACGCCGGTGTCCAGGGTATTGGAGCTGAAGGCCGGCGTGTGCCAGGACTTTGCGCATCTGATGATCGCAGCACTGCGCAGCCATGGCATCCCGGCCCGCTACGTGTCCGGCTATTTGCGGACCCGTCCGCCCCCGGGCAAGGCGCGGCTGGTGGGGGCGGACCAGTCGCACGCCTGGGTCGGCTGCTGGCTGGGCCCGGCGCATGGCTGGGTCGATGTGGACCCGACCAACGCGATGGTGGTGCAGGACGGGCACGTGGTGCTGGGCTGGGGCCGCGACTACGCCGACGTCAGCCCCGTCCGCGGCGTGCTTCTAGGCGGCGGGTCGCACACGCTGAAGGTGAGCGTGGACATCGCGCCCGAGGATGAGGCGGGCGCTTAGACCGACATCGCTCTGAGTGGAATCGCTCTTGCGATCCAGGCAGGGCGATGAAGTCGGTCGCCCAAACAAAACCGAGACCGCCGCCCTGACACAGTCAGGGCGATAGCGGTCTAGGCCGGGTTGGTGATGGCCAGATAATGCGCCGTACCGGTCACACCGGTGGTGACGACATAGCGCGCGACGTCCGCCGCGCCCGCACCGGCGAAGGTGATGGAGGCGTTTACGCCCGTGCCGTACAGGTTCGCATGCATCGTGGCGCCCTGATAGCCGGACGCACCCTCCGCCGTGGCGGCCCAATCGAAATGCGAGACCGCCGGGTCGAAGCCGAACAGGGTTGCCGTGTCGCCCGGATGAAAGTTGACCAGCGTGCCCCACGAGACTTGCCCACCCCGCCCGTCCACGAAGAAGGTATCGGTGCCAGTCCCGCCCGTCATGAAATTGGAGCCGGTGCCGCCGTCCAGCACGTTCCGGCCGGACAGAACGCTCAGCGCGTCGTCGCCGGCCCCACCCTTGAGGAATACGTTCGGCCCTGCCGCGGCCAACGCGACGTTATGGCTGCCGGAGTAGATGTACTGCTTCGTCAAATAACTGACTGGCCCGGAATAGGCGACACCATCCGGCTTGGTCGAAACGTGCGTTACCGTGTCGGTCTGATAGAAGCTAGGCGCAGCATAGAGCGCATGGATGCCGTCGATGTCGGATTGGGAAAGATCCTGATTGCTGGCGGACGCTATTGGATACATGACAGCCGTCGGGTCTGTGTCATGCCCCATTCCAAGCGAGTGCCCAAACTCATGCAGGATGACTTGGTAGAGGTCGGTCGCGGTTCCTTGATAGGTGAGATTGCCACTCACAGGCGCCAGCGGCATCTCCGACGGATCTTCCAGCCGAACCGTCACGCCCGGCGCGAAATAGGATGGCGTGCCGGTCGTATAGTTGTAATCCGTCTCGCCGATCTCCCCATTGCTGGCACCGAAATGGGAAAAACCGAACCGGACATCCGCCCCAGGGCTATCCGCGACCTGCTGAAAGCTGAGGTCGATCAGCGTTGACCAGCGCTGGATAGCTTGCTGAACCAGACCCTGATACGCGGTAGCGATCGGCGCAGAAAAGTTGGCGGTACCGGGCTTAGACAGGTCCGCAAAGCTCCAAGTGACAGTTTGAGTGGCCCATTTCGGACCTTCGAGCGTGAAAGTAGCCATTGAGCGACCCCGGCAGTCTCGTCTTACATGAGCCGTATCATAAAGGCATTAATGAGCCGTAAACAGTGTAAAATTACGGCGAACCGACCCCGAGCTTGACCGCCGTCGCCTGGATCGCCGCCCAGGTCTCCGCCTGCAGCGGAATACCGGCAACAAGCCGCGCTGCGCGGCTCCTAGCCTCGGCATCGCCGGGCGCCTGCACCGGCTGGTCCGGATGCGCCGGCCGCGCGGCCCGGACATGGGCGGCGTAGGCGCGCGCGGTCTCGGCCAGGTGCCCGGCGCCGAAATGCGAGGGGGCCAGATAGATCGACAGCATGCCGTTCACGATGCCGCCCCGCTTGCCCCCCTCCACCGGGCTCGCCGTCGGGCTGCCGGCGAAGCACCCGGCCAGGATTTCGCACATGAACGCGATGCCGGAGCCCTTATGGTCGCCGAACGCTCGCAACGCCCCCGCCCCCAGCCCGGGATCCCGCATCCCGCCTTCGAGCGGGCCGTACAGCGTCACCGGGTCCCCGTTCATCTGCCCGTCCGGCCCGATCAGCGCGTCCCCCGGTACCGGCTTGCCGCCGTTGCTGGCCACCAGCACCTTGCCCTCCGCCACGATCGACGTCGCGAAATCCATCAGCAGCGGCGGCGCGTCCCCCTGCGGCACGCCGATGCAAAAGGGGTTGGTGCCGAACCGCCGGTCCACGCCGCCATAGGGCGCCACGATCTCACCCAGGCCCACGTTCACGAAATGGATCGACACCAGCCCCGCCGCCGCCGCCCGCTCCGCCCAGTCGCCGATCCGCCCGATATGGCCGGAGTTGCGGAGCGTCACGACCGCGAGCCCGGCCATCTTCGCCTTCTCGATCCCCAAATCCACCGCCTCCGGCCCGATGCTCTGGCCAAAGCCGAGATTACCGTCCAGCACCGCATGCGTCGGGCTTTCGATCAGCACGCTGATATGCTGCCCGGCCCGCACCTTGCCCTCCCGCAGCCACTGCACATAGCGCGGCACGCGGATCACCCCGTGGCTGTCATGCCCGGCGAGGTTGGCGGAAATCAGGTGATGCGCGATCCCAGCCGCCTCCGCGCCGTCGCACCCGGCGGCGGTGAAGATGGCGGTGATCACCTGGTCCAGCGCCGCCACCGGCACCGTGTCGATCCGATACTCCATCACGCTTGCGCCGCGATGGCGTGCGCGCTGGCGCGGTAAAACTGATTGTCGGTCGGCACGATCGTCATCTCCGCCATGCAGGTCCGCGCCGGCAGTTGCGCGGCAAAGAGGCAGGCGGCGGCGATGTCTTCCGGCTGCACCATGATCGCCCGCTCCTCCGCACTCGGTGGCCGCGGGCGGGAGTCCAGGATCGGCGTCGCGACCTCACCGGGGTTGATGCAAATGCTGCGGATGCCGTGGATGCCCTCCTCGGCATTGAGCGTGGCGGACATGGCGCGGACGGCGAATTTGGTCGCGGTATAGGTGGGGCCGGTGACCGCGAAGATGCCGGTGGCGGCCAGCGACGCCACGTGCATGACGGTGCCCGCCCGCCGCGCCCGCATGCCCGGCAGCACCGCCAGCGTGCACAGGAAAGGCCCCTTCAGGTTCACGTTCACCAGCGCATCCATGTCCGCCGCCGACAGCTGCGCCCAATGCCGCCGCTTGGCGTTGCTGCCGGCGTTGTTGATCAGGATGTCCGGCTCGCCGATCGCCGCCAGCACCGCCTGATGCGCCCGCGTCACCTGCGCCCCCACCGTCACGTCCGCCGGGATCACGTGCACCGTCCCCCCGGCCAGCCGCGCCGTCTTCGTCAGCGCCGCCTCGTTCCGTCCGCTGATGGCCACCCGGCACCCGGCGGTGGCAAACGCGATCGCGATACCCCGCCCGATGCCGGACCCGGCGCCGGTGATCCAAACGGCTTGGCCCTTGAGGTCGGTCACAGCACGGCTCCAGTCTCGGGGTCGATCAGATGTAGTTGCGCCAGATCCGCCGCCAGCGTCAGGGGCTGGCCCGGCATCGCCTGGGTCGCGGGGTCCACGCGCGCGATGGCCGGCGCGCCACCCAGGGCAAAATGCACCAGCGTCTCCATCCCCATCGGCTCCACCACGTCCACGCGCACCGTAAGCGGCGCGGTGCCGGGGCGGGCGTTCTCGGTCAGATGCTCGGGCCGGATGCCCAGCAGCACGCTCGCCGGCCCCTGGCGTCCGGGCGCCAGCGGCAGCGTCTGCCCGTCCGCCAGCCGCACACCGCCCTCCACCCGGTCGGCCGCCAGGAAATTCATGGCGGGCGAGCCGATGAACCCGGCCACGAACCGGGTGCGCGGACGGTGATACAGCTCCTGCGGCGGGCCGATCTGCTCGATGATGCCGCCATTCATCACCACGACGCGGTCGGCCAGGGTCATGGCCTCGATCTGGTCGTGCGTGACGTAGATCGTGGTGGTCGGCACCAGCTGATGCACCCGCTTGATCTCGGTCCGCATCTGCACGCGCAGCTTGGCGTCGAGGTTGGACAGCGGCTCGTCGAACAGGAACACCTGCGGCTGCCGCACGATGGCGCGGCCCATGGCCACACGCTGCCGCTGCCCGCCGCTCAGCGCCTTGGGCTTGCGCTGCAGCAGCGGCGTGATGTCCAGCATGGCGGCCGCCTGCTCCACCCGCGCCTTGATCTCGGCCCGCGCCACGTGGCGCAGCTTCAGCCCGAACGCCATGTTGTCGAACACGGTCATGTGCGGATAGAGCGCGTAGTTTTGGAACACCATGGCGATGTCCCGGTCCCGCGGCGCGACCTCGTTCACGCAGCGGCCGCCGATATGGATCTCGCCCGCGCTGATCTCCTCCAATCCCGCGATCATCCGCAGCGTCGTGGACTTACCGCAGCCACTGGGCCCCACGAGCACCACGAACTCATGGTCCGCAATCTCGAGATCGATCCCCCGCACGGCCGGGGGCGCGCCTTCATAGGATTTGACGACGCTACGGACTGAGACTTGTGCCATGGCGGGAGCATGACCGGCCCCCACCCGGCAATCAACCCGCTTCCTACGACCGCGGCAGCAGCTTCTGCACCTCGCCGGTCACGTCGGCCAGCACCTGCTGCGGCGTCGCGGTCTGTTCCACGATGCGGGCCAGGTTGTCCACGATGGTCTGCGTGATGCGGACGCCGTTGGTACCGGGGAAGGCGTACCAGGGCTGCATGATGGGGATCTGCTCCATCGCCGGGCGGAACAGCGGCTTGTCGCGGTAGAACGTGCCGAGGTAGCGGTCGTCATCGAGCGTCAGCGTGTTGCTCGGCACGTAGCCGGTGCCCTTTACCATGATGGTCTGACCGACGGGGCCGGCGGCGAACTGCATGAAGCGCCAGGCATCCGCCTGGCGGGCGGGGTCCCGCGTGAGCATCACGACCGCGTTGCCCCCGGTCGGCAGCTTGCCGCCCGGCGTGATCACCGGCATCCGCGTCGTGCGCAGCTCCACGTCCGGCCCCACGCTCCGCACCATGCTGCCGATATAGGCCGTCGTGCCCATCACCATACCGAGCTTGCCGGCATAGAACGCCTGGAACGCCGCATCCGTCGTGAGCGGCGGCATCTTGCCCTCCTTCACCATGCGGTCCAGCAACGTCAGCGCCTTCAGCCCAGGCTCGCCGAACGCCACGCTCTTTTCATCATCGGTCAGCATCTTGCCGCCATAGCCATACAACAGCGCCGAGAACATCCAGTCATCGCCGGGCCAGCGGTAGTGCATGGAGCTGATGCCGTCGCCCAGCGCCGCGATCTTGCCCGCCAGCGCAATCACGCCGTCCCAATCCGTGGGGAAATGCTCGGGATCGCCCCCCGCACGCTGCACCAGTCTGGCGTTGTAGTACACGATCGGGTTGCTGGCCGAGAACGTCAGGCCCACTTGCTTGCCACCGACTTTGGCGAGGTCGAGGATGCCCGGCGTCCAGCCCGCGCGCCCGGCGTCCTCCTTGGCCAGGAACGGCCCGACATCGACGGTGATGTTCCGCTCCGCCAGGAACCGCAGCCGGTTCAGCCCCTGAAAGCTCACATCCGGCAGCCCGCCGGACGCGGCCTGACGGATCACCAGCTGCAGCCCGTCCTCATAGGTAGGGCTGGGCGCCGGGAAGCGCACGGTCACGTCCGGGTTGGCGCGGGTGAACTCCGCACTGATCTGGTCCATCACGTCCTTAAAGAACGCGGGCATCGGGTAGTGCACCACGAGCTCCGTCGCGGCACGGGCCGGACGGGCGAGCAGGGCGAGCGGGGCGGCGAGCAGGTGACGGCGGCGCATGAAAACTCCTGTTGTGGTTAACCCTTGAGCCCGGCGGTCGCGACCCCCTGGATGAAGCGGCGCTGCGCCAGCAGGAAGGCGGCGACCATCGGCAGCGTGACCAGCACGGACGCGGCCATGAGCGCCCCGGTGTCGTTGCCCGCCTCCTCGGCCCGGAAGAACAGGACGCCGAGCGCCGGGGTGGCCATCGTCTCGGTCTGGATCACGATCAGCGGCCAGAACAGGTCATTCCAGTGCGCGACGATGCTGAACGTCGCGAACGCGGTGGCGGTGGGCCAGGCGTTGGGCAGGATCACCCGCCAGACGATCCCCAATTCGCTCATGCCATCCAGCCGCGCGGCGTGGATCAGCTCGTCCGGCAGCGCCTTGAACGCCTGCCGGAACATGAACACGGCGAACACGGAGATCGCGAATGGCGCCGTGAGCGCCACGTAGGTATCGAGCAGGCCGAGCTTGGCCAGCGCTACATACAGCGGTAGCGCCGGCACGTGCGCCGGGATCAGCAAGCCCAGCAGCACGAGCGCGAACACCACGCCCTGTCCCCGCCAGCGCAGCTTCGCCAGCGCATAGGCCAGCGGCACCGCCAGCATCAGCTGCACGAACAGCAATATGCCGCAGACCAGCACGCCGTTCAGCAAGAACCGCAGCAACGGCACCGCCGTCAGCGCCTTGCGGTAGTTTTCGTACGCGTAGAGGTGACTGGGCCATAATTGGAGCGAGGCCTGGAAGATCTCCGAGCCGGGCTTCAACGACGCCGACACCATGAACAGGTACGGCGCCAGCACCACCAGCGCCGCCCCGGTCAGCACCACGAGCCTCATGAGTAGTGCACCCGCCGCTCCAGCACCCGGGTCTGGATCAGCACGAGCGTCAGCACCACGGCCAGGAACACCGCCGTAATGGCCGCGGAATAGCCGATGCGGAAATAGGTGAACCCCTCCTGATACATGACATGCAGCAGCACCTGGCTGGCGTTGTTCGGCCCACCCCGCGTCAGCGCCGCGACGGTGTCGAATACGCGGAGGCAGCGTATGGCGGTGATGGTGATGACGAACAGCGAGGTGGGCCCCAGCATCGGCCAGGTGACCAGCCAAAACCGGTCCCACGCCCGCGCCGCCCCATCCGTCTCCGCCGCCGCCCGCAGCTCCGGCGGAATAGCCGTGAGCCCGGCCATGAACAGCACCACGACGTACCCCAGGTTCTCCCACACGCCGATCAGGCAGAGCGACGTCAGCACCCAGTCGGACGAGCCCAGCCAGTTGATGGGTGCCACACCCAGCAAGCCCAGCAAGCGGTTCACCGGCCCGATCGTGGGGTGCAGCAGATACTCCCACGCCGTCGCCATCGCCACCAGCAACGACACGACCGGGAGGAAGAACACGGCCCGGAACACAGCCTTACCGCGCGTTCCGCCCTCCACGAGCACCGCCAGCCCCAACCCCAAGATGACCGACGCCGGCAGCACGACGGCCACATAGACCAGCGTGTTGCGCAACGCCGTCAGGAAGATGCGGTCCCGCCATAGCTCGGCATAGTTGTCCAGCCCCACGAACCGCATCGCCGGGCCCCCCAGCTCGAGGTCCGTCAGCGACACCGCGAGCAACGCCGCCGTCGGCAGCAGCAGCAACACCACCAACGCCACAACCGCCGGAGCCGCCAAAAAATAAGCGGCGAAAACCCCCTCTCCCTGCGGGAGAGGTCCGGGGTGAGGGAGACGACCGAAGCGGCCGCCGTCAGACATGCGCCAGCACCCGCCGTACGCCCACCCGCGCCCCCGCCGCGTCGAACACCAGCGCCGCCGCCCAATCCACCGCCAGCGCGACCGCCTCACCCGCCACGACGGCCACCCCGCCCGGCACCCGCGCGACCACGGCGCCCCCGCCGAAATCCGCGTGCACCAGCGCCTCCGCACCCAAATATTCGACATGCGTGACCAAGCCCGGCAAGCCCGCCGCGGCAAGCGTCACCCGCTCCGGACGGAGGCCGATCCGCACGGACGCGCCCTCCGTCGCATCAACTGCGAAGGGCAGCACGGTGGCGCCCACGCGCACGCCCTCCCCGGACGCGATGCCGTTCAGCACGTTGATGCGCGGGCTCCCGAGGAACTGCGCCACACGGAGATCCGCCGGGTCGTCATACAGCGCCCGCGGTGTCCCGATCTGCAGGATTCGCCCGTCCAGCATCAGCGCGACCCGGTCCGACATGGTCATCGCCTCGACCTGATCGTGCGTCACATACACCGTGGTGACCCCGGCCCGGCGATGCAGCTCCACGATCTCCTTCCGGGTCTGCGCCCGCAGCTCGGCGTCCAGGTTGGACAGCGGCTCGTCCATCAGGAACGCCGCCGGCTGCCGCACCAGCGCGCGCCCCAGCGCCACACGCTGCCGCTGCCCGCCCGACAGCTGCGCCGGGCGGCGCCCCAGCAAGTGCCCGATCTGCAGCACCTCCGCCGCCTCCCGCACCGCCCCTACGATGCCCGCCCGCCGCGCCCGGTGCCCGGGGATGAAATGCCGCAGCAACGGCAGCCGCTCGGCCCCCGACAGCCGCCGCATCACCAGCGGCACCGCCATGTTCTGCAGCACTGTCAAATGCGGATAAAGCGCGTAGTTCTGGAACACCATCGCCACGTCCCGCGCCGCCGGGCGTAGCGCGCTGACGTCCCGCCCGCCGATCCAGACCCGGCCCGCATCCGCCGTCTCGAGCCCGGCGATGATGCGCAGCAGCGTCGTCTTGCCACAGCCGGACGGCCCCACGAGCGACAGGAACTCACCCTCGGCCAAATGCGCCGACACGCCGCGAAGGACAAGCGCGGCGCCGAACGCCTTGCTCACGCCCTCGACGGCAAGGTCCGCCATTCAGCTGGCCGCCGGGTAGAGCGTGCTGCCGATCTCGTGCAGGTACGGGCACTCGAGCTGATCCGGCGCCAGCAGCTCCGTCTCGACCGCGTCCTCACCGAACCGGTGCAGCAACACGCCGGTCACCCGCTCACCCGGCAAGCCGGGCTGCTCCGACGGCCGCACGACGAAGGCGGTGGAGGGCGCCCATTGGTAGGACACGGGGCCCCGCATGAAGGCGTGGTGCACGTGAAGGTGCCCGGACGCGACGAGCCGCAACGCCGGATGCGCCAGCAACGCCTGCACCGGCAAGCGGGCCTGGGGCGGCACGGACCAGTAATCCGCCGTGGTCTCGCTGGGGTTATGCACGAACAACGGCTTATGCAGGAATACCGCAATCCGCCGCCCGGCCAGGCCATACAGCGCATCTTCGATCATCACCGCCTGCGCATGCTCGTCGCCATGGGCGCCCATGATCTGGCTGTCGAGGCCCAGGAGCCGCCAGTTCTCCCGATCGATCACCCAGCGCCCAGGGCCGAATGCCTGGCGGAACCGGTCCAGCCGGACATCCGTCACCGGCTGCCGCGGCGCCCGCGCATCCCCCACGTCATGATTGCCCGGCACCGCGTGCACCGTCCCGAGCCGCGCGAACTGCTCTGCCGCAAAAACCATATCCGCATCCGACCCGGCGCCATTCAGCGACACGTCCCCCGTCGTGACGAACAAATCCGGAGCGGCCGCGCCGAGCACGGTGACGAGCCGGTCGAAGTTCCCCCGGAACAACGGCGTCTCAGCCCCGAGGTGCGTGTCTGAAATTTGAGCTAATGTGAACGCCATCGGCAGGCCTTAACAGACCCGGCCTACGCCTTCGAGGCCTCGCGTGTGAAGGTTTCATTTCAGCCCCAATCGGCCCAACCTAGCCCCTAGGTGGAATGCCCTTGCATTCCGCAGGACCGAGCTGGCTGACTGAGAAAGCTACTAGCCAAGGATCTCCTTCGCAATCCGCACCGCACTGTTGGCGGCCGGGATGCCGGCATAGGCCGCGACTTGGATCAGCGCCTCCGCCACCTCGGCCGGGGTCACACCAGTGTTGCGGGTGGCGCGCAAGTGTAGCCGCAGCTCCTCATGATGACCCAGCGCGGCCAGCATGGTGATGACCAGCAGGCTCCGCTCCCGCAACGCAAGCCCCGGACGGGTCCACACACCGCCCCAGGCGGTGCGGGTGATGAAGTGCTGGAAATCCCGGTCGAGGTCCGTGATGCCGGCGATCGAGCGGTCCACATGCTCCGCCCCCAGCACCCGCCGCCGCACCGCCATCCCGGCCTCGTAGAAATCGGTGACACCAGGCAGCAGGAAGCGCCGCATGG
Source organism: Acetobacteraceae bacterium (assembly GCA_965246925.1). Classification (GTDB taxonomy): domain Bacteria; phylum Pseudomonadota; class Alphaproteobacteria; order Acetobacterales; family Acetobacteraceae; genus JANPPS01. The sequence goes on from OZ251994.1 coordinate 2,136,087, forward strand.
CATCGGTCACCAGGTCCGGCACCTGCACCGTGGGAATATGCGCGGCGCCGGGCAGGGTGATGCACGGGGCATGCAGCGCATCCGCCAACGCCTGCGCCAGGGCCGGCGGGGTCGCAGCGTCATGCTCGCCCATCAGCACCAGCGCGGGAGTGTCGAGCGCCTGCGTCGCCAAAGTCAGATCGGCGGCGGCAATGGCCTCGGCGGCCGCGGCATAGCCCTCCGGATCGGTGCGGAGCAACATGGCGCGGAGGCCGTGCGCGCCGGGCTGATCTAAGAAGTCCGGCGTGACCCAGCGGGCCATGACGCCCTCCACCAACGGCAGGATCCCGCCCGCCCGCACCGCGGCTGCCCGGTCCGTCCACCCCTGCGCCGGCAGGATCGCCAGCGCCGTGTCGACGCATATCAGCGACGCCACCCGCTCCGGCGCCGCATGCGCCACCGCCTGCGCAATCAGCCCGCCGATGCTGAGCCCCGCCACATGCGCCTGCTTGATATCAAGCGCATCCATGACCGCCAGCACGTCGCCCGCCATGCCCTGTATCGTATAAGGACCCGGCGGCACCTCACTCAGCCCATGCCCCCGAAGGTCCGGACGAATGACCCGAAACGGCCCGGCCAAACCGTCCGCCTGCGCATCCCACACGGTCGCCGACGTGCCGAGCGAATGCAGCAACACCAACGGTGGCGCCGCGTCCGGCCCATCGATCCGGACATGCAAGGTAAGGGGGCCGGCGCGGAGGAACATGGCAATACCTTATCGGGACAGGACCGAGCTTGCCATGGTGCTCTCCGGACGCCAACGGATGTAAGCTGGACCGGCCGGGACGGTCACGTATCGCTGATCACAGCCAGGGAGCCCGCCCATGTTCGGCCTAGGCCGCCACCTCGCCACGGTCCGGCCCGGCCCCGCCGCGCTCGAGGTCGAGCCCGCGACGGGGCCGGCCTTCGCCGTTCCGGTCTCCGCCTTGCCCTGGATCATGGTCCTCCGCGCCGGCGACGCATTCTTTGCCGACGAGGCCGGCTGGTGGCTGTTCGCCCAGCCAGACGGGCCGGTCCTGGCTCTAAGTACAAACTGCCCGGGGCTGGAAGCCGCCCTGCAAGGCTCGCTCCGCCCCACGCTGGACGGGGCCGGTACCCTGCTCTGGCTCGACCTTGCCGAGCCCCCGCCATCCCTCCGCGGCCGGGCGGCCCGGCTGGGCTGGGCCAGGCTGGACGCCACGGCCGCCGCTCTCTTGCGCAACGATCCCTCCGCCCGCATCCTACGCTGCATCGCCGACGCTCCTGCCCTGCCGTGAGGTTCTGACGGCCGTTCCGCCCCGCCGCCCGGCTCAGCGGCTTGCCGCTCGCCTGACCAACACCGTGGACGTGCAAGGCGGTTAATCACACGCTGCCGAGGCCGGCGTTCGGACCCTCCATCGGCGCCTGCGGTAAACGGAAGCCGAGGCCCGCCAGGACATCACGGTATTTATCGATGCCGCGCCCGCGCAGCGAGGTCCAGGTCAGGTCACCCTGTGCATACTGCCGTTGAAGGGCCTCATGCTCCGGAGTCACGGCCGGTCTCCTTCGAAAGCAATCTAGACCAGCGCGGCGATCAAAGCCCGGGCTTTTTCGGCAACCCGCGCCGCAGTATCGCCTGGCTTGTAGATTGCCGAGCCGATGCCGAACCCGGCGGCTCCGGCTTTGTGCCAGGCGCTCACGGTGCCGGCGTCCATGCCGCCCACCGGCAGCACCGCCGTGCCCGGCGGCAACACCGCCAGCATGGCCCGCAGCATCGCCGGGCTGCCCGCTTCGGCAGGGAATAGCTTTATCGCGTCGGCTCCGGCGTCCAGCATCGCGAACGCCTCGGCGGGGGTGAAGAAGCCGGGGGCGGCTTGCATGCCGTGCGCCTTGGCGGCCAGCACGACCGGGGCGATGGCATGCGGGGTCACGATCAGCTGGCCGCCCGCCGCGTGCACGTCCGCCACCGCCTGCGGGGTCATGACCGTGCCAGCGCCGATCAGCGCGTGGTGGCCGTGGCGGCGCACCAGCCGGGCGATGCTGTCCAGCGGCTCGGGCGAATTGAGCGGCACCTCGATCACGCGGAGCCCCGCCTCCACCAGCGCATCGCCGACCGCCTCCACCTCCTCCGGACGCACGCCGCGCAGGATCGCGACCAAAGGGCAGAGCCGCAGGGCCTCGATCAATCCCATGACGTCAGCGCTCCGATCGCGGCCAGGCCCCGCGCGGCGGCGTCCGGGGCGGCGCGTATGCTGGTATGGCCCAGCAATGCCAGCGCCTCGGCATAGCGGGTGCATAGCGCGTCCGCGCCGATCAGGGTCACCGGGCCAGCCGGGGCGGCGTGAGTGATCTCGTGGCCCAGCAGAAGGCCGGACAGGTACGAGGCGCCGGCGGTGGGAGCGAGTTGATCCATCAGCGCCAAGGTGCGCACGCCGAACAGATGATGCAACAACCCGCCCGCCTCCCCGGCCCGGCGCACCCCTTGGGCGAACCCGGCCGGGTCATGCGGGTCGTCCTGCATCAGCCGGCCCAGGATGGTGTGCTGGCGCAAGGCGGCGAATACCTCGCCGGTCATATGCGTCTTGAAACCCGAGATCCGGCCGTGAACCATTTCGGCCCATTTGGTATGCGTGCCCGGCAGGCAGGCAAGGCCGTCCAGCGTCACGCCGCATAGCTCCGCCTCCTCCCCCCGCATCACCTCTGGAACATGCGACAGGTCCATGACGCCCGGCACCAGCAGGAGCCTGGCCCCCACGAACGGCACCGGCATCAGCGCCGCCGCCAGCTCCGCCGTCCCGGCCGGGCAGGGGAGATAGGGCGCCTCGATCCAGCCCTGCCGGCTGCCCACCATGCCCGACATCAGCACGCGCCGCTCACCGGCCGCGAGCCACGGGGCGATGGCCGCCCGCAACGTCTCGGCAAACGGGCCCGGCAGATGCAGGATGCCATGCGGCAAGGCGACCCGGTCCAGGATCGCGGGCCCGTCCATCCGATAGGCGCGAAAGCTGCTGGTGCCCCAATCGACCGCGATCATCAGTCGCGCCCCGTCTGTTGCGCCCGGCGCTCCCGGTTCAGGCGCAGCACACCCTGGCGGACCTGTTCGAACAGCGGTTGCGGCAAGGCGCCGTAGGCGACGCGGTCGGTGCCGGGAATGGTGCGGACGTCAAAGCCCGGCCAGGCGAACACGTTGACCTCATCGAGACAGATCCACGCGGCCCCGGTATCCAGGCCCAGATCGCGCTGAACCGAAGCGGGCAGGGCGATCGCGGTCGTGGGATCGGTGGGGCGGGAATGGGTCACGGGCACGACGGCGATGCGAATCTCCCCCTGGGCGTTCGGCGGAGCCGCCACCACGATGGCGGATGGACGATCCCTGCGGCCCTCGGACGCCCCAGCCCTGGCCTCGTGGCTCCACAAAAAGCTATAGCGGATCACGAGGCCCGGGCGCGGGGCCGGGGTGATCACTCAGCCGGCTTGAGATACTCGGCCGCCCCGATCGCCTCGACCAGATCGTCCGGCAGCGACCCGGCTACGAACACCTGCCGCTCCCGTCGCTTCAACCGCTCGAAATGCTCGAGGTCGCGGGTGGACAAGAACCCGCCGACGATGCGGCCATGGCTGGTGACGGTGATGGCCTCGTCATGCGCCTCATGCTGGTAGCGGCCAAAATCCCGGCGGAAGGTGGTCGCGTCGATCATCGACATGGGGCAGCTCCGATCATTATGTACAATTTAAGCATTTTGCTTAAATGATGCAAGACCTATCGGTAGTCGTTCCACGCCGTCGTGAATGGCTTCTTGAAAAACGTCGCCCACAAGTAATTCGCCCCATACCGCACGCCGGTCATGATCAGCCCGTCACCGCGCAACCGGCGGCCGGAGGATCGGGCGCGCAGCGCGTAGGTGAACACCACGTCGCCCACTTTGCTCATGCGCCGGGCGATGTCGGTGTCCTCACCATAAAAGGTGAACCGGTCGCTGATGCCGCCGATGCTGGCCAGGGCGTCGCGCTTGACGATGAAGTTGCCGCCCTGGACCATGCTGCCAACGCCGAGCACCTTCTTGTTGAACAAGTAGGTGGCGTAGCCCATGCCATAGAACAGTTCGGTCGCGGCGCGGATACGCCAGGGCACGTCATAGTATTGGTAGGGTCCGCTCAGTACAACCAGGGCCGGCTTCTCGCCGAATTCGGTGATCACCTGCTGCAGCCAGCCCTCGCCGATCAGGGTATCGGCGTCGATATTGGCGACCAGCGCGCCGGACGCGGCCTCGAACCCGGCGCTTCTGGCGGCTACTAGACCCTTGACCGGCTCGTTCACGACGGTCACACCGGGCACCGCGGCGACCTCGGCTGTCCGGTCCGTGCTGGCGTTGTTCACGACGATCACCTCCGCCGTGCAGCCGGTGCGGGCGATCTCGGCCTGAATGGCCGCGAGGCAGGCCGGCAGCAACGCCTCCTCGTTATAAGCCGGAACGACGAAGCTGATTTGGGGATGCATCCGACTCTACTCTCCGGGGCCATACCGTCCGCTGACACTTTGTCATGCGCGCCGTCTAGCGACAGTTCCGTGTCAATAATCTTGACTCCGCCAGGCCCGCTCCGTATGGGAACGGTCTGACCAACACGCCGCTCCGCATCGTATGCGCAGCGGCGCCTTTCCGTTTGGGGTGCCGCCACCATGTTCGACGCGCTGTCGGGCAAGCTATCCGGAGTGTTCGATGGGCTGCGCCGCAAGGGCGCGCTCAACGAATCGGACGTGTCCGACGCCCTGCGCGAGGTGCGCCTCGCGCTGCTCGAGGCGGACGTGGCGCTGCCGGTGGTGAAAACTTTCGTCGAGCAGGTCCGGGAACGCGCGCTGGGCGCCGAGGTGCTGGATAGCGTAAGCCCCGGCCAGCTCGTCATCAAGATCGTGAACGACGTGCTGGTGGACGCGCTGGGCGGCGCCGGCGCCGTGCCGCTCAACCTCGCCGCCTCGGCCCCGGTGCCGATCCTCATGGTCGGCCTACAGGGCTCGGGCAAGACCACGACCTCCGGCAAGCTCGCGCTACGGCTGTCCAAGCGGGACAAGAAGCGGGTGCTGCTCGCCTCCCTCGACACCCAGCGCCCGGCCGCGCAGCTGCAATTGCAGCAGCTTGCAATGCAGGCCGGGGTCACCAGCCTGCCGATCATCCCCGGCCAGACCCCGGTGCAGATCGCCCAGCGCGCGATGGAGACTGGGCGGCGCGAGGTGTATGACATCGTCATCCTCGACACCGCCGGGCGGCTCAGCATCGACGCGGCGCTGATGGCGGAGGTGCAGCAGATCCGCTTCGCCACCAATCCCGCCGAAACCCTGCTGGTGGTGGACGCCATGACCGGGCAGGACGCGGTCCAGACCGCCCGCGCGTTCAACGAGGCGCTGGGCATCACCGGCATCGTCATGACCCGGATGGACGGTGACGCCCGCGGTGGCGCCGCGCTGTCCATGCGCCAGGTCACCGGCGCCCCCATCAAGCTCACCGGCACCGGCGAGAAGCTGGACGCGTTGGAAGAATTCCATCCCGAGCGGGTCGCCGGCCGCATCCTGGGCATGGGCGACATCGTGGGCCTGGTGGAGCGCGCGTCCGAAACCATCGAGCAGGATGAGGCCGAGCGGCTCGCCAAGCGCATGATGCGCGGTCAGTTCGACCTGAACGACTACGCCGCCCAGCTGAAACAGATCGGCAAGATGGGCTCGCTCGAGGGTATCCTCGGCATGCTGCCCGGCGTCGGCAAGATCAAGGATCAGCTCGCGGGCGCCAATCTCGACACCAAGATCCTGGCGCGTCAGGCGGCGATCATCTCGTCCATGACGAAGAAGGAGCGCACGACGCCCGATGTCATCAAGGCGAGCCGCAAGAAGCGCATCGCCGCCGGGTCGGGGACGTCCGTGCAAGAGGTCAACCGGCTGCTGAAGCAGTTCGACGACATGTCCACCATGATGAAGCGGGTTAGTAAGCTGGGGCAAAAGGGACTGATGCGGCAGGGCATGTCCGCGCTGATGCCCAAGAGCATGCCGCAGCGACGTTTTTAACGGATAGTCAACAAGGAAGTATTTATGGGTCTCAAGATTCGTCTCGCCCGCGCCGGCGCCAAGAAGCGTCCGTATTATCACATCGTGATCGCCGACAGCCGTAGCCCGCGTGACGGCCGCTTCCTGGAAAAGGTTGGCAGCTACAACCCCATGCTCCCCGCCGAGCATGAGGACCGCGTCCGCTTGGTAGGCGAGCGGATCACCCATTGGATGAGCGAGGGCGCGCTGCCGACCGAGCGCGTCGCCCGCTTTCTGGGCGTGGCCGGCCTGGCGCCAATGCCGGTCTATCGCGAGCAGCCCGTGCAGTCCGCGCCGAAGAAGAAGGCGCAGGAGCGCGCCAAGGCCAACGCCTCGGCCTAAATGACGGATCGCCTCATCCTCATGGGCGTGATCGGCCGTCCGCACGGGGTGCGGGGGCTCGTGCACGTGCAGTCCTACACCGCCGACCCGGCCGGTCTGGCTGGGTATGGCGTCCTGCATGACGAGGCCGGCCGCGCCTGGACCCTGTCCTGGCGTAGCGCCGGTGTGGCGGAGCTGCGCGACGCGGACGGGCACGCGCTGCCGGACCGCACCGCGGCGGAACGGCTGACCAACACCCGGCTGTATATCGCCCGCGACCGCCTACCGGCCCCGGCGGCCGACGAGTTCTACCTCGCCGACCTGGTAGGGCTCACATCCAACGTGGGCCGCGTCACGGCCGTCCACGACTACGGCGCCGGCGTCAGCCTCGAATTCGACACCGGCACGATCATACCCTTTAACAAGACCTGCGTCCCCGAAATAGACCTGCCGAACGGCAAGCTGACCGTCGTTAGTCCTGCCGAAGTAACGGTAACAGACCAACCCCCTCTCCCTTCGGGAGAGGGTTGGGGTGAGGGAAACGACACGCGCAAGTCTATGACCGAGTCTGCCAGGACAACCCGCACCCCAGCCCGGAGTGAGACGGGGCAGAGCAGGCAAGCATGACCTGGCACGCCACCATCCACACGCTATTCCCCACCATGTTCCCCGGCCCGCTCGGCGACAGCCTGGCCGGACGCGCGCTCGGCACGGCCTGGCGCCTGGACGTGAACAACATCCGCGCCGCCACCACGGACCGGCACCGCACCGTGGATGACACCCCCTTCGGCGGCGGCGCTGGCATGGTCATGCGGGCGGACGTGCTGGACGCCGCGCTCGGCGCCCATGACGAGCGTCCGCTCATCTATATGTCACCCCGCGGCACCCCTCTGACCCAGGCCCGCGTCAAGCAACTCGCCACCGGACCCGGCGTCACCCTGGTCTGCGGCCGCTATGAAGGCGTGGACCAGCGCGTGCTGGACGCCCGCCACGCCGAGGAAATCAGCATCGGCGACTACGTGCTCTCCGGCGGCGAGCTCCCGGCTCTCGTGCTGCTGGACGCCTGCGTCCGCCTTCTGCCCGGCGTCATGGGCGCATCGGACAGCGCGCACGAGGAATCCTTCAGCCACGGCCTGCTGGAATACCCCCACTACACCCGCCCGGCCGAGTGGCAGGGCCGGCGCGTGCCGGACGTGCTACTCTCCGGCCATCACGCGGCCATCGCCACCTGGCGCCAGACCCAGGCCGAACAGCTCACCCAATCCCGGCGCCCGGACCTCTGGCGCGCCTATACCCAAGAAAGGACCGCATCATGAACATCATCCAAACCTTCGAGGCCGAGCAGATCGCCCGCCTCACCGCCGGCCGCCCCGTCCCACGCTTCCAGGCCGGCGACACGCTGAAGGTCATGGTGAAGGTCGTGGAAGGCGAGCGCACCCGCGTCCAGGCCTACGAAGGCGTCTGCATCGCCCGCTCCAACAAGGGCCTCAACAGCAACTTCACCGTCCGCAAGATCAGCTATGGCGAGGGTGTGGAGCGGGTGTTCGCTCTCTACGCGCCCACCATCGCCGAAATCCAGGTCGTCCGCCGCGGTGACGTGCGCCGGGCCAAGCTGTATTACCTGCGCGGCCGCAGCGGCAAGTCCGCCCGCATCGCCGAGCGTGCGCGCGAGGTCGCCCCCGCCGACACCGCCGCCACCGCCCCGGCCGCAGCGGCGGAGTAGCCCATGCAAGCCGCACGTACCCTCTTCGACAAGGTCTGGGACAGCCACGTCGTCGAACGGCTCGAGGACGGGACGTGCGTGCTCTATATCGACCGGCACTTGGTGCACGAGGTCACCAGCCCGCAGGCGTTCGAGGGCCTGCGCATGGCCGGCCGCCGGGTCCGCCGCCCGGACGCGACCATCGCCGTCGTGGACCACAACATCCCCACCAGCGACCGTAGCCTGCCCATCACCGAGCCGGAATCCCGCCTTCAGGTCGAGACGCTGGAGCGGAACGTGGCCGAGTTCGGCGTGCCGTTCTTCCCGGTGCAGGACGCGCGCCAGGGCATCGTCCACATCATCGGCCCCGAACAGGGCATCTCCCTGCCCGGCATGACCATCGTCTGCGGTGACAGCCATACCAGCACGCACGGCGCCATGGGCGCACTCGCGTTCGGCATCGGCACGTCGGAGGTGGAGCACGTGCTGGCCACGCAGACCTTGTTGCAGAAGCCGGCGCGCAACATGCTGATCCGGGTGGAGGGCACGCTCGGCGCAGGCGTCACCGCCAAGGATATCGTGCTCGCCATCATCGGCCGGATCGGCACCGCGGGCGGCACCGGCCACGTGATCGAATACGCCGGCTCGGCCATCCGCGCGCTCGACATGGCCGGGCGGATGACGGTCTGCAACATGAGCATCGAGGCCGGCGCCCGGGCCGGCATGATCGCCCCGGACGAAACCACCTTCGCCTACATCGAGGGCCGGCCCTTTGCGCCGAGGGGCGAGGCCTTCGACGCCGCCACCGCCTACTGGCGCACCCTCCCGGCGGACGAGGGCGCCCATTACGACACCGTCATCGACATGGACGCCGCGGTGATCGAGCCGATGGTCAGCTGGGGCACCAACCCCGAAAGCGTGCTGCCGATCGGCGCCGCCGTGCCGGACCCGGCTGACGTCACCGACGAAGCGGCCCGCGCGCAGATGGTTCGCATGCTGGACTACATGGCGCTGACGCCCGGCCAGAAGCTGGCGGAAGTGCCGGTCGACGTCGTGTTCATCGGCTCCTGCACCAACGGCCGGATCGAGGATATGCGCGCCGCCGCCGCCGTCGCCCGCGGCCGCCGCGTCGCATCCGGCGTCCGCGCCATGGTCGTCCCCGGTAGCGGCCTGGTGAAGTTACAGGCCGAGGCCGAGGGCCTGGACCGCATCTTCCTGGACGCCGGGTTCGAGTGGCGGGAGGCCGGTTGCAGCATGTGCCTGGGCATGAACCCCGACAAGCTCCGCCCCGGCCAGCGCTGCGCCAGCACCAGCAACCGTAACTTCGAAGGCCGGCAGGGACCCGGCGGACGCACCCACCTGCTGTCCCCCGCCATGGCGGCTGCCGCGGCCGTGAAGGGGCACCTGACGGACGTGCGGGGAATGGTTTGATGCAGGCATTCACCACAATGACCGGCGTCGCCGCCCCGCTGCCGCTCGCCAACGTCGATACCGACAAGATCATCCCCGCCCGGTTCCTCAAGACCATCCAGCGCAGCGGCCTCGGCGTGCACCTGTTCGATACGCTGCGGTTCGACGGCGCCGGGGCGGAGCGGCCGGATTTCGTATTGAATAGGCCCGCCTACCGCCACGCGGAAATCCTGATCGCGCACGAGAATTTCGGCTGCGGCTCGTCCCGTGAGCACGCGCCCTGGGCCCTGCTGGATTTCGGCATACGCTGCGTGATCGCGCCCAGCTTCGCCGACATCTTCCACGGCAACTGCTACAAGAACGGCATCCTGCCGGTGACCTTGCCGCGCGCCGTGTGCGACTTGCTGATGGAGGACGCGCAGCTCGGCGGCAATGCACGGCTGACCGTCGATCTGCCGCGCCAGGTAGTGATCCGCCCCAATGGCGAAGAAATCCCGTTCACCATCGATGCCTTCCGCAAGCACTCCATGCTGAACGGCCTGGACGATATCGGTCAAACCCTGCAACGTTCCGCGGGCATCGATGCGTTCGAGGCTCGGCAGTGTGAAGCGGCGGCATGGATGCCGGCGATCGCGGTTTAAGGGGATAGTATGGCCGCCAACAAGAAGCTGCTGATCCTACCCGGCGACGGCGTCGGGCCCGAGGTCATGCGCGAAGTCCGCCGCATGATCGACTGGATGGACCGTAGGCGCCGGGTCACGTTCGAGGTCAGCGAGGACCTGGTCGGCGGCGCCTCCATCGATCAGCGCGGCACGCCGATCACCGATGAGACGCTGCAGCATGCGCGCGAAGTGGACGCCATCCTGTTCGGCGCCGTCGGCGGCCCCCGCTGGGACAAGCTCGGCTTCGACATGCGGCCCGAGATCGCCATCCTGCGGCTGCGTAAGGAACTCGGCCTGTTCGCCAACCTTCGCCCGGCCGTGGTGCTGGAGCCGCTGGTGGAGTCTAGCACGCTGAAGCCGGACGTGATCCGCGGCCTCAACCTCATGATCGTCCGCGAAAGCACGGGCGGGCTGTATTTCGGTGAGCCGCGCGGGATCGAGACGCTGCCGGACGGCCAGCAGCGCGGCTTCAATACCGAGACGTATTCCACGCACGAGATCGAGCGTGTGGCCCGTGTCGGCTTCGATCTCGCGCGCCGCCGGCAAAACAAGCTGTGCAGCGTGGAAAAGGCCAACGTGATGGAGAGCGGCCTACTGTGGCGGCAAGTCGTGACCGCGCTAGGTGAGCGGGAATACCCGGACGTGCAACTAACCCATATGTATGCCGACAATTGCGCCATGCAGCTGGTGCGCAGTCCGCGCCAGTTCGACGTGATCGTGACCACCAATCTATTTGGTGACCTACTGTCCGACCTCGCCAGTATGCTGACCGGTAGTTTGGGAATGCTGCCCTCCGCCACCCTGGGCGCCCCGGATCCTTCCGGCCGCCGTGCCGCGTTGTATGAGCCTATCCACGGCAGCGCCCCAGACATCGCCGGCAAGGGCGTGGCCAACCCCATGGCCCAGATGCTGAGCTTCGCCATGCTGCTGCGCTTCTCCTTCGAACTAGAGGAAGAGGCGCAGTTGATCGAGCGCGCCTGCACCAACGTCCTGGCCAGCGGCCTCCGCACGGCCGACGTCATGGGCACCAACACGGCCAAGGTCGGAACCTCCGTCATGGGCGAAAGCGTGCTGCGTGAGATGGACAAGCTCGCAGCCTAGATGACCGCAATCTATGTGGACGCGGACGCCTGCCCGGTCCGGGAGGAGGTATTCCGCGTCGCCACCCGGTTGGGGCTGCAGGTCTATGTCGTGTCCAACGGCTCCCGCCCGATCCGCCCGCCGGGGTTGCCCAACGTGCAGATGGTCACCGTAGGCGGCGCCGCGGACGAGGCGGATGATTGGATAGCCGAGCGGATTGGGCCGCGGGACATTTGCGTGACTGCCGACATCCCCCTCGCGTCCCGGTGTCTGGCGCGGGGCGCACGGGCGTTGTCGCACGCCGGGCATCTTTGGACCGGGGACAACATCGGCAGTGCGCTAGCCGGGCGCGAGGTTGCCCGCTACTTGCGTGAGACCGGCGCTGGCGGCGGCGGCCATGCGCCGATGACGGGCGCGGACCGGTCGCGCTTCTTGTCGGCGCTGGATACGCTCGTCCACTCCGCCCGGCGGGCTTGAGGCTACGGCCTCAAGCCCAGCGTCCGCCGAACATCCGCCGCAGGGCGAAAGTCGTCAGGATCGCGACTGTAAAGATCAGCACGCTTCCCGGCTCAGGCACGGAGTTGGGCCCATCCGGGCCATTGGGGTTGGGCGTGCCGTCCGGAACCGACAGGATCGGCGTCCCGGGCGCTCCAGGTGTGCCCGGGCCGGGATTGACGAATGACGGCGTCATCGGCACAGCCGACGGCGTGCCGGCCGGGGCGAGGCTGCCGGTCGGCGCCGGGCTGCTACTGGCCATCAGAGCACCCGCTGTGCCGGCCCCCACCGCCGCCGCGCCGATCGCGGCAGCCCCGGCACCCACGGGCCCGATCCCCGCCAATCCGCCGCCAAACCCGCCAATCGGCGCCGCCCCGCCCGGATAGCCACCCGGCAATCCAGCCTGCGGCGCAGGGCCCGGCCCAGCCGGTAAGATGCGTGGACCGCCCGGCACCGGATTGACCACTCCGACGCAACCCGAAGGCGGCGCTGAAACTGCCGGTTGTGCCACCACGTGCGGTACCGCAGCGTGATGGACCGGCGCATGGTGCACCGGATGGCCAATGTGAAGCGCCCGGCGCACCGCCCCGACTAGGGGATGGAGCCTAGGAGCCGCCGCAACCGGGAAACAGGGATCATACATCGCTAGACCTTGTATCGTGCAGTGAGACATATACTACACTTCGGAGATTAATGCATCCCTTACGGTGCGCAACCGTAAGAGGATCGTCTCACCGTAGCAGGAGAGCAACAATTGCAGTCCACCCGGTTTGATGCGCGGCACCTAAGCCTCGCCCCGTATCCCCGTCAAAATACTCATGAAACAGCACCATCCCATCCTCCTGAGCCGTGCCCATCGCCGGGCGACGCCCATCAGAACCTAACAAAAATAAACGGCAAAGCCGGGCAGAAAGCTCGTCCGCAACCTCTCTCAGGCACATCATCTGGCCCGACCCAACCGGACATTCCACCAGGAAATCATCGCCATAATACCGGTGGAACTCCCGCAAGCTGTCGATCAGCAGCAGGTTGACCGGCATCCACACCGGCCCGCGCCAGTTGCTGTTGCCGCCAAACGACCGGGTCGTGCTGTCGCCGGGCACATAGCCGATCTCGAACCGCTGGCCACCTTGCTCCCATACATACGGCTTCGCGTCGAACGCCTTGGACAAGGACCGAACACCGTGCGGCGACAAGAACTCCGTCTCATCCAGCATCCGCTCCAGCAGTGCCTTCATCCGGTGCCCGCGGAGCAGCGACAACAAGGAGCGCTCGCCCACCCCCGTCTCCTTCCAGCGGGATACCAAATTGGCCAGCTCCGGACGGTTGCGCAGGAACCACTCCAGCCGCGCGGCGAACTGCGGCATCTGCGCCACCAACTCCGGCTCCAGCACCTCCACCGCATACAAAGGGATCAGCCCCACCATCGTCCGGACCCGCAGCGACCGCACCGTCCCGTCCGGCAGGCGGATCACGTCGTAATAGAACCCCTCCTTCTCATGCCACAGCCCGCCATTGCCCAGCTGCGACATGGATTGTGCAATCAGCAGGAAGTGCTCGAAGAACTTGCTCGCAATATCCTCATAAACCGGATTGTCCTCCGCCAAGGTCAGCGCAATCCGCATCAAATTGAGCGCATACATCGCCATCCACGCCGTCCCATCCGCCTGGTCCAGCGTCCCGCCAGTCGGCAGCGGACGGGACCGGTCGAATAGGCCGATATTGTCCAGGCCTAGGAAGCCACCCTGGAATACATTGCGCCCATCCGGATCCTTCCGGTTCACCCACCAGGCGAAGTTCAGCATCAGCTTATGGAACACCCGCTCGAGGAACGGGCGGTCCGCAACCCCGGTCAGCCGCCGGTCCGTCCGATAGACCCGGAGCGCCGCCCACGCGTGTACGGGCGGATTCACGTCGCCAAACGCCCATTCATACGCCGGCAGCTGCCCGTTCGGGTGCATATACCACTCCCGCGTGAGCAGTATCAGCTGCGTCTTGGCGAACTCCGGATCTATCTCCGCAAACGCCACGGCGTGGAAAGCCAGGTCCCAAGCGGCATACCAAGGATACTCCCAAGTATCTGGCATAGAAAGTACATCCGCGTTGTTCAGATGTCGCCAGTCCCGGTTTCGTCCTTGCTTCCGCGCTGCCGGCGGTGGCGGCTGGGCCGGGTCTCCGTCTAGCCAGCGGGGAATATCCAGATGGTAGTACTGCTTCGTCCAAAACAGCCCGGCAAACGCCTGCCGCTGCACCAGCCGCGCATCGTCACTCGACAGGCTGCGGGACACCACGGCGTGGAACGCATCCGCCTCCGCCCGCCGCGCCGCCATCACGTCATCGAACGGGGCGGGCACGGGCCCCGGCATGCGCAACCGCGCGCGAACTTGGGCGGAGCCTCCGGACGGTATCACGAATTGCGCATGCGCCGCCACCTTCGTGCCCCGCGCCGCCCGCACCGCCCCGGCGATTCCGCCCACCACCGCGTCGTTGATGCCGTCCTTGAACGGCCCGGCGCCATCCATGCCGAACAATCGGCGGACATTCGTCTCGTTCTCGCAAAACAGGAACGGATGGCCGCCATCCACCTCCCAGACCCGCGGCCGCCAATGCATCCGCTGCGCCTGGACCGCCCCATTCTGTAGGATCAGGCTCGGACGCGGCGCATCCTGATCCCACGACCACGTGTTCCGCGCCCATAGTTGCGGCAGGATATGCAACACAGCCTCTGGCCCGCGATTATGGGCGGTAACCAGCATCAGCACGTCATCCGGCCCGTCCTTGGCATATTCGATCACGATATCGAAGTACCCGGACGCCATGACCCCAGTATCAGCCAGCTCATATTCGGTCTGGTCGAGCCCCCGCTGCCGGTTCCGCTCCAGCAATTCCTGATACGGAAACGCCGTATGCGGATAGCGATACAGCATCTTGTTATACGAATGCGTAGGAGTGCCATCCAGGAAGAAGTATTGCTCCTTTACATCCTCGCCGTGATTGCCCTGATCGTTAGTCAACCCAAACAGCCGTTCCTTCAGGATCGAATCCCGGCCGTTCCACAACCCTAACGACAGGCACCACAGCTGCTGGTCGTCGCTAAACCCCGCCAGCCCGTCCTCTCCCCACCGGTATGCTCGGCTGCGCGCGTGATCGTGCGGGAAGCTGTCCCACGCCGTGCCGTCCGCCGAATAATCCTCCCGCACCGTCCCCCACTGCCGGTCGCTGAGGTAGGGTCCCCACCGCCGCCACCGTGCCCCCGGCCCGATCGCCCGCAAGCGCTTGCCCTCTTCGGTCTCGAACATCGGATCCAGCATCGGCCATCACCCCACACCGCCAGGTTGTGACCATGGACGAACTCCCAGCATACGGACAGGATCATGCGCAAGAAATCAGCGCCGCTACTCGTCTTCACGCCGCGCCGGCTTGGCACAGGTCACGCCCGCCCCGCACCCAGGTGCTGCCGGCCTATGCCTAGGTGGGCGTAACCCGCCCAACGCCCGGCACGAACATGGCCTGTTCCCCAGGAGACACCATGCGAGTCCTCATACTTATGCTACTCCTATCGACGCCCGCCCTGGCCGCCGGCCGGCTGACCGTCGTAGAGTTGTTCACCTCCCAGGGCTGCTCCTCCTGCCCCCCGGCAGACGCATTGCTGACCGACCTCGCCGCCCGGGACCCCGACATCTTGGCGCTCGATTTCCATATCACCTACTGGGACCGGCTGGGCTGGAAGGACCCGTATTCCTTGAACGAGGCTACGGCCCGGCAGCGCAACTACGCGGCGAACCTAGGCCTAGATACGATCTACACCCCGCAAATGGTCGTGGGCGGCCGCCGTGAGATGGTCGGCTCCGACCGCATCGCGGTCCAGGCCGCCGTCCAAGCCGCGCGGACCGACGCCGCCGTGCCGCTCACCGTGGCCAATGACGCAGCCGGCCTCCGCATCGACGCCGGCACGGGCCCAGGCGGCGGCATCGTCCGCGGCACCATCATCCTCGTCGGGTATGACCGGCAGCACGACACCGCCATCCGCGCCGGCGAAAACGGCGGGCGGACGCTGCACGAGGTCAACGTGGTCCGCGCCGTCACCACCGCCGGTCCCTGGACCGGAACCGTTACCACGCTCACGACCGCCAGACCCGCCGGCGAACGCGTCGCCGCAATCCTGCAAGCACCCGACGGCAAGATCCTAGGCGCCGCCATCCTCAATCAATGATCTTCCCCCTATCCCTACCCTACCTGCAACACCTCCGTAACCGCCCCCCGCGCCTCCCACCCCTGTAACAGCAGACGCCCGCTCTGCGCCGACGCCATCATCACCACACGCGTATCCGGAACAAGCACCGGCGGCAGCCAACCCAACGACCAATCCGGCGACGCCTCCTGCAGCGACGCCCGCCGGGCAAGGCTGGTGGCGTTGCGCGGCGCACCCGTACGGCTGCCCGGCGCCGCCCAATGATTGGCCGCAAACGGACACGCCGGCACGCAACACCCGGTCTCCGTCCGCTCGAGCACCACCCTCTCCGAACTCTGTGTTCCAGCGAGCGTGTAGATCACCGGCATGCAGAGCGGCACGCGGCTGAGATAATCCACGGCCCCGGCGAAATCCGTGCAGTTCTCGAACGCCCAGCGCAGCGCATGATCCGGCGGCAGGGCCGTCTGTGTCCGCACCCGCCCGCGCGCGATCAGCCACCCCGCCGCCCGCCCAAGCTTTGCCGCGGGCAGGGGAGGCTGATTGATCGCCGCCGCAAACCGCCCCGGCGCCATTCCCGTCAAGATCCCGGCATATCCCGGCCAGGTGGCACTCAGCACCGGCCCGTTCGCCGTCATATGCCGGGTCAGGAGCAACGCCTCCCCCAGCCCATCGAACGGCCAGTCCAGCGTCCGTAGCAGCACGGCCCCGCCCCCGCTCTCCGGCAAGGCACCGGACGTGCAGCCCCATTGATAGGAGTAATTCAGCAAATACGCCCCCCGGCGGCCTATCGTTCGGCTAAGCCGTTCGACTTCCGCCCCATACGGCGTCGTGACGCGGGCAGCCCATGCCCGCGATGCCGCATCCGCCCCCAGCATCCCCGCCCTCGTATAGGTGCGCCGGGCCGAGAGCATGAGCCGGTCCAGTCGTCCGGAATGCAAGCCCGCGGTATAGCCGCAGAGGTCGAAGCCGGGCGGGATTTCAACGACCGGAATAGAAATGAGCGACATCACACCCGTCATGAACAGTGTTCACGACACTGGCTTGCACAGGTGCTGGAGTCAAGCTGGACTCTAAGTCGCCAAAAATCGTACCCAAAATCGTACACGGATGGTGAGCTTCGTCGCGCCCAGCGCTGACCATGAACTCCCGTTTACGGAATATTAATCAAACTCAAGCAAAGTCGATCCATGACGGACGACGAGTTAACCCCACGACGGCAAAGCGAGTGAGGCAGGTGTGAGCGAAAGCCCATCGCCGCGCCCGCCGCCATCGCTGCGGCATGGCCCGGCCTTCAACGAGTGCTGGATCCCCGGCAGCGTCCGCATGAGCCGTGCTGGGCGCAAGCGGCTATTGCAGGTCTTGCGGCAGGCGCACCGCTGCCTGGGCATGCGGCGGAAGCGGCTGTCGCTCGGTCTACTAGGCCTCGGCACCGTTCTGGCCGCAACTCCCACGCCAGCCCAGGCCCAGTACGCCGCCGGCAACGCCACCGCGTCCGGGACCGCCTCGGTCGGCATCAGCGGTAGCG
This sequence comes from Acetobacteraceae bacterium, assembly GCA_965246925.1. Lineage (GTDB taxonomy): Bacteria > Pseudomonadota > Alphaproteobacteria > Acetobacterales > Acetobacteraceae > JANPPS01. The sequence continues at coordinate 2,153,541 of OZ251994.1, forward strand.
GCGGCACGGCTGCCAACGCGTCCGGCGCCAACACGGTCGCGATCGGCAACTTCGCCACCGCAACCAGCCCAGCCGCCCTGGCCATCGGCAACTCCAGCACGGCCTCAGGCACCGACTCGCTAGCGTTGGGCAACTTCGCCTATTCTCAGTCAGACTACGGCACCGCGGTAGGCAACTCGGCGACGGCGGGCGGGGTAGGCTCCACGGCCATCGGCAGCAACTCGACCGCGGGCGCCTCCGCCCTCGCCACCAACGCCGTCGCCTTCGCCGGCCAATCCTCCGTTACCGCCAGCGCCACCTCCGGCGTGGCGATCGGCCGCGGCGCCAAGGTCAGCGCGGCCTACGGCATCGCCGAGGGTGACGGCGCCGCAGCCTCCGGGGCGGGATCCCTAGCGATCGGCTCGGCCGACACCACGGCCGAGGGCGGGGCCGCGACTCCCGCCGCGGTAGCGGGTTCCGCGGCAAGCGGCATCAGGGCCATCGCCTTGGGTTCCGGGTCGAGCGCGGCCGGAAAATCATCGTTAGCCATCGGCGATTCCGCGGTGGCCGGCAATTTCAACAACACGACCGCCATCGGCACATCCGCCACAGCGAGCGCAAACGGTGCCATCGCACTAGGCTTCGGCACGACGGCGAGCGGCCTCAAATCGATCGGCGTCGGCTCTCAAAGCCAATCGACCGGCAACGCCTCACTCTCGCTCGGCAACAGCTCCAGCGCCACCAACTCGTCTTCCGTGGCGATCGGTAATACGGCGCTCTCAAGCGGCTACACGGCAACGGCCATCGGCGCCCTGGCCGGCGCGCAGGGAGATTACGCGCTCGCGGCAGGCACCGGGGCGACGGCGACCGGAACAGGCGCTACCGCACTCGGCAGCAACGCATCGGCAGGCGCATCCGCCCTAGGCGGCAACGCGGTCGCTATCGCAGGCCAGTCTTCCGTCACCTCCGGCAGCACCTCCGGCATCGCCATTGGCCGGGGCGCAGTGGTCAGCTCGGCCTACGGCGTCGCCGAGGGTGACGCCGCCCTCGCCTCCGGAACGAGCTCTCTGGCGATTGGCTCCCAAGACACCACCATCGAGGGCGGTGCCGCGAGCCCAGGCGCCAAGACCGGCGCCAACGCCAGCGGGACCCGCGCCATCGCCCTCGGCACCGGCTCGGGCGCCGCCGGCATCTCGTCCATCGCCATCGGTGACAGCACCTCGACCGGCGCCAACACCAACGCCATCGCCATCGGCACCACGGCCAGCACCGGATCCGCCGGAGCCCTCGCCATCGGCTTCGGCGCGTCCGCGAGCGGCAACAACGCCCTCGCCCTGGGGACGACCTCGGTCGCGAATGGGCTCCAGGCGATCGCAATCGGCCAGAACGCGTCGGCCAGTTCCGCCTACGCGGTCGCGATCGGCGCGTCGTCCGCTGCCGTCTCATACTCGGTCGCCATCGGCCTCCAGTCGAACGCGAGCGGAACCGCCGCGCTGGCCGCCGGATATAGTGCCACAGCCACCGGCCAGTATTCGGTCGCAACGGGCTACGGCGCCTCGTCGTCCGGTTCGAACGCCGTCGCCGTCGGCACCTTTTCATACGGAACCGGCACCAACAGCACAGCCGTCGGCAACTCGGCCCAGGCCAGTAGCGCGAACACGTCAACCTTCGGCTACAACGCCTACGCCAACGGAACATCCGCAACGGCGCTCGGCTACGCCACGATCGCCCAAGGAACGAGCGCGGTCGCGATCGGCGCCTCCTCGCAAGCCCCAAACACCTACGCCATCGCCATCGGCGCCGCCGCCAACGCCGCCGGGCCCGGCGGTATCGCCTTGGGCGGTAACGTCACGGCCGGCTCGGCCGCCGCCGCGACGGACGCCGTGGCGATCGCCGGGCAGTCCTCGGTGGCTGGCGTCGCCACCTCCGGCATCGCCATCGGACGGGGCGCGGTCGTCAGCGCCACCTACGGCATCGCCCAGGGTGACGCCGCCACCGCCTCCGGCAACTCGTCCCTGGCCATCGGCTCCAAGGACGCAACGGCGGAGGGCGGGGCCGCATCACCTGCTGTGAAGACCGGCGCCACCGCCGCCGGCATCCGCGCCATCGCTTTCGGCACCGGATCGAGCGCCGGCGGCGCCTCCTCCCTCGCCATCGGTGACAGCGCGCTGGCGGGCGCCAACACCAACGCCATCGCCCTTGGCACCTTGGCCACCACCGGCAACACGTCCGCGCTGGCCATCGGCTTCAACGCCTCCGCCACGGGCGTAAGCGGCGTGGCGCTGGGCACCAACGCCACCGCCTCGACCCAAGCCCTCGCCGCCGGCAACGGCGCGTCCGCCGCCTTCGGCTTCGCCGTCGCACTCGGCAACGCGGCGACCGCCGGGAGCGCGGGCGCCATCGCTATCGGCAACGGCACCGGCGCCGCAGGAAGCCAGGCGCTCGCCATCGGCTACACCGCATCGGCGGCCGGCGCCGGCTCCATCGCGCTCGGCGTCAGCGCCTCGTCTCCGGCGTCTGGTGCAATCGCGATCGGCAATACCGCGACGGCCAGCGTCACCACGACGGTCGCGATCGGCAACTCGTCGCAAGCCACCGCAGGCAACGCGTCGGCCTTCGGCTTGGCGGCCGTGGCCTCCGGCTCGGGCGGCGTCGCACTGGGCAACGCCGCTACCGCCTCGGGCCTCACCTCCGTCGCGGCCGGCTATCTCTCCAAGGCGCAGACCACGGACAGCGTGGCGATCGGCTACTCCGCCAACGCCAACGCCACCGGCGCCACCGCGCTCGGCGGCAACGCCACCGCGGGCGCCGCCGCACTGGCCACGGACGCGGTCGCCATCGCCGGCCAATCCTCGGTCTCCGCCGCCGCCACCTCCGGCATCGCGATCGGCCGCGGCGCCACCGTCACCGCGGCGTTCGGCCACGCCGAAGGCGACGGCGCCACCGCATCCGGCGCCGGCGCCCTGGCCATCGGCTCCCAAGACACCACGGCCGAGGGCGGGGCCTTGAGCCCGGCGGCCAAGAACGGCGCCCTGGCCAGCGGCATCCGCGCCCAAGCCTTCGGCACCGGCTCCAGCGCCACCGGCGCATCGGCCATCGCCATCGGGGACGGCGCAGTAAGCGGCGCGAATACCAACGCGATTGCCATCGGCACGTCAGCGAGCACGGGTAACACCGGTGCGGTCGCGATCGGTTTCGGGACCAGCGTGCCCGGCAACCAATCGACCGCCATCGGCTACAACGCGGTGGTCACCGGCAACTACGCCGCCGCGCTGGGGACGGGCGCGCAAGCATCGGCTAGCGCGTCATTGGCGCTCGGAAACTCGGCATCGGCGTCGCAGAACTATGCTGTAGCCGCCGGGTCATCGACCCAGGCCTCGGGAGTGGGCGCCGTTGCCGTAGGCAGCAACATCACGGCGGGCGCCTCCGCTGCCGCACCAGACGCAGTGGCTATCGCCGGGCAGTCCTCGGTCACCGCAGCCGCCACATCAGGCGTCGCGCTGGGGCGGGGGGCGGCGGTAAGCGGGGCATACGGCGTCGCCGAAGGAGATTCCGCCACCGCATCCGCGGCCGGTGCGGCAGCCCTGAGCTATAAAGCTCAGGCGAGCGGCGCCAACTCCCTCGCCGCGGGTGCCGTAGCCCAGGCCACCGGCAGCAACACGACCGCGCTGGGGGCCGGCGGCACCGGAACCACCGGCACCGCCACCAAGGCCTCCGCGGCAGGCGCCACGGCGATCGGCGGCAACGCGACGCTGGGCGCCTCGGCGCTTTCCACCAACGCCGTCGCCATCGCCGGCCAGTCCTCGGTGGCCGCCGCCGCCACCTCGGGCGTCGCGATCGGCCGCGGCGCGGCGGTCAGCGCGGCCTACGGTATTGCCGAAGGAGACGGCTCTGCCGCCTCAGGCGCGGGAGCCATCGCCGTGGGGTCGCAAGACACCGTAGCCGAGGGCGGTGCCGCCAGCCCGGTGGCCAAGGGGGGCGCCTCGGCCAGCGGCATCCGCGCCCTGGCTTTCGGCACCGGGTCGAGCGCGGCAGGTGACTCGGCGCTCGCCATCGGCGACAGTGCCGTGGCCGGTTCCAACACGAACGCCATTGCTATCGGCACCTCGGCCGTGACGGGCAATACGGGTGCCGTCGCGATCGGGTTCGGCGCTTCGGCCAGTGGCAGCAGCGGCGTGGCGCTCGGACAAGGCACTGTCGCGGGCTACCAGGCATTTGCCGGCGGCCTGACTGCCTCGGCCAACAACAGCTACGCCGTCGCCATCGGTTCCGGCGCCTCCGCTGGCGGCTATAGCGGCGTGGCACTAGGACCCAATGCGGGCGCGTCCGGCTTGCAGTCGCTGGCTTTAGGCTCTGGAGCCTCCGCGAGTGGCAGTTACGCCATCGTGGTAGGCTACTCCGCCGCCGCAATCAGCACGAACAGTGTCGCGATTGGTAATGGTGTCTTGGCGTCGGGCACCAACTCGATCAGCATCGGAAACAATTCTGGAGTAGCGGCAACAAGCGCCATCGCCGTGGGGTACTCGTCCCAGGCTACCGCCACATCCGCAGCCGCATTCGGTGCGTCAGCCAATGCTTCAGCAATCCAAGCCTTAGCGCTCGGCGTGTCATCCGCTGCCTCGGGTAACTACACGATCGCAGTCGGCACGTCCGCGCGTGCCCAAGTCAATTATTCGACCGCTCTTGGATATAACACCAACGCCAACGGCCAGGGCGTCACCGCCATCGGCAGCAACCCCACGGCGGGCGCGACCGGCGCCGCCAATGACGCTATCGCGATCGGCGGGCAGTCCTCGGTCTCAGCGAGCGGCACGTCCGGCATCGCCATCGGCCGTGGTGCTAGCGTAACAAGTGGTTTTGCGATCGCTCAGGGAGACGGCGCTTCCGCGTCTGCCGCTGCCGCGCTGGCAATCGGCTCGGCCGACTCCACTGCCGAGGGTGGTGCGAACTCCCCGGTCGCTACGTCAGGCGCGCGCGCGACGTCCACCCGGGCCATCGCATACGGCACCGGGGCTTACGCAAGCGGCTCATCGGCCATCGCACTGGGCGACACCGCAGTGACCGGCGCCAACAGCAACACCATCGCCATCGGCACGCAGGCCACCACCGGCGCCGCTCGCGCCATCGCGTTCGGGTTTCTGGCCACGTCGTCCGGAACCGGCTCTATCGCGATCGGCGGCAATTCCACGGCAGGATCGTCCGCCGCCGCCGCGAACGCGATTGCCATTGGTGGACAGTCCTCAGTATTGGCAGCTGGGACCTCAGGCCTTGCGCTGGGCCGGGGCGCTATTGTCAATGGCGCCTACGGCATCGCCGAAGGTGACGCCGCGATCGCAGGTGCAACGGGCCGCAACGTCGCGATCGGCGAATCCAGCACGGCCGATTCCGGCTCGGCCGTAGGCGGCGCCGTGGCCCTCGGACGCAGTCAGACCGCCACGGGTGACGGCGCGGTCGCCATTGGTGACCCTAATAGCGCGACGGGAACCGGCTCGGTCGCGGTGGGCGCGAACGACACGGCCAACTCCAACGCAGGCGCTGGCGCCGTCGCCCTCGGTGCCGGCAATACCGCGACGGGGCAGGGCTCCGTCGCTCTCGGCAACGCGTCGCAAGCGACCGGCACCGGCTCGCTGGCGCTTGGCGATACCGCGACCGCCGCAAATACGAAGGGCGTGGCGCTGGGCTCGTCCGCCACGGCCACTAATCCGAATGACGTGGCGCTGGGCGGAGGCTCGGTCACGGCCGCGCCCAGCACTGGGGTCACCGGCCTCTACGGCATCACTGCGGCCGGCCCGGCGGCTACGGCCGCCGGCGTGCTCTCCATCGGCACCGCCGGCAACGAGCGGCAGTTGCAGAACCTCGCGGCCGGGCGGATTGCCTCGGCGAGCACGGACGCCGTAAACGGCTCGCAGCTCTACGGCGTATCGGTGGGCGTCAATGCATTAGGCGGAAGCCTCGCCACGAACCTCGGCGGCGGCGCAGCCTACAGCAGTGCGACCGGCGCGGTGTCTGCCCCAAGCTACAGCATCTTCGGCGCAGCGCAGACCAACGTGGGCGCGTCGCTCGCCGCATTGCAAAGCAGCGCGCCGCTGCAATTTTCCAACACTGGCGGCTTGGCCACCCCCTTCGCCCCCAGCCAGGATGTCACCCTCGTCGGCGCAGCGGCTGGAACGGTCGCGCTGCATAATGTGGCTGCAGGCAGCGCACCCACGGATGCGGTCAACTTGAGCCAGCTCTCCGCCGCAAGCGGCCCGACGACGCTGGGCACCACGACCGCGACTGATTTGGGCGGCGGCGTAACCTACAGTTCAGGCGGTGGTCTGACAGCGCCGAACTATAGTGTGTTCGGCGCTGCGCAGACCGATGTCGGTGCGGCCCTGACGGCACTCCAAACCGGCGCCCCGCTCCAGTTCTCGACCTCAGCCGGCGTCGCCACCCCATCAGCACCCAGCCAGGACGTAACCCTGGTGGGAGCCTCCGCCGGCACGGTCGCCCTACACAACCTGACCGCGGGCACCCTGTCCGCGGCCTCAAAAGACGCAGTCAACGGCAGCCAGCTCTTCGCCACTAATGCTAACGTCACATCCAACACGACCCAGATCACCACCCTAGGCACGACCGCCGCAACCAGCCTCGGCGGCGCCGTCACCTACTCTGCCGGCGGCGGCCTCACGGCGCCCAGCTACAGCGTCTTCGGCGCTGCCCAGACCAACGTGGGCGCCGCGCTCACGGCACTCCAAACCGGCGCCCCGCTCCAGTTCTCGACCTCAGCCGGCGTCGCCACGCCATCAGCACCCAGCCAGGACGTAACCCTGGTAGGAGCCTCCGCCGGCACGGTCGCGCTGCACAACCTAACCGCGGGCGCGCTGTCCGCGGCCTCGAAGGACGCAGTCAACGGCAGCCAACTCTTCGCCACCAACGCCGCCGTCACATCCAACACGACCCAGATCACCACCCTAGGCACGACCGCCGCAACCGGCCTCGGCGGCGCCGTCACCTACTCTGCCAACGGCGGCCTGACCGCCCCGAGCTACAGCGTGTTCGGCACGGCCCAGACCAACGTGGGCGCCGCGCTCACGGCACTCCAAACCGGCGCCCCGCTCCAGTTCTCGACCTCAGCCGGCGTCGCCACGCCATCAGCACCCAGCCAGGACGTAACCCTGGTAGGAGCCTCCGGCGGCACGGTCGCGCTGCACAACCTAACCGCAGGCACCCTGTCCGCGGCCTCGAAGGACGCAGTCAACGGCAGCCAGCTCTTCGCCACTAACGCCGCCGTGACATCCAACACGACCCAGATCACCACCCTAGGCACGACCGCCGCAACCGGCCTCGGCGGCGCCGTCACCTACTCTGCCGGCGGCGGCCTGACCGCCCCGAGCTACAACGTCTTCGGCGCCGCCCAGACCAACGTGGGCGCCGCGCTCACGGCACTCCAAACCGGCGCCCCGCTCCAGTTCTCGACCTCAGCCGGCGTCGCCACGCCATCAGCACCCAGCCAGGACGTAACCCTAGTGGGAGCCTCCGCCGGCACGGTCGCGCTACACAACCTGGCCCCCGGAGCCGCTGCGACGGACGCGGTCAATCGGGCGCAGCTGAGCAACGCCATTGCCGCCGCCGACGTACCCGTCCGCACCGGTGACCCGGCGCCCTTCACCACCAGTGCCGCGGGCGCGGGCGCTCTCGCTATCGGCGGCAACGCCTCCGTAGCGGCCACCGGTGGAATCGCGATCGGCCGGGGAACGAGCGTGATCGCCGCGTTCGGCATCGCGCAGGGCGACGGTGCGACGGCGTCCGGTGCTGCAGCGCTGGCCATCGGCTCCCAGGATACCACTGCCGAGGGTGGCGCGATGATCCCGGCGGCCAAGGCGGGCGCCGTAGCCAGCGGCGTCCGCGCCCTGGCGTTCGGCACCGGGTCCAGCGCCTTCGGGGCCTCCTCGATCGCCATCGGCGACAGCGCGATGGCCGGCGCCGAGACCAATGCCATCTCCATCGGCACGGCAGCGACCACCAGCGGCTTCGCGGCCATCGCCATCGGCAACGCATCGCGCGCCACTGGCGGCTTCACCCTGGCCGCCGGCGACCTGGCGAGCGCCGGCGGCACTTTCGCGATCGCCGTCGGATACAACGCGAACGCATCCGGCAATCAATCGATCGCCATCGGCTATGCCGCCGCCGCCACGACCGGCGCAGTGGCCCTGGGCAACAATGCCGCAAGCTCGGCCGCCAATGCGGTGGGGATCGGCACCAACGCCGTCGCAAGCGGCAGTGCTGCGACCGCGATCGGTTACAATGCGCTGGCTGGCAACAACGCGGCGGCGTTTGGCGCGGCCGCGCAGGCGTCCGGGGCGGGCGCCGTCGCATTGGGCAGTAACGCAGCCGGCGGCGCGACCGCTGCGGCGGCGGATGCCGTGGCGATCGGCGGCAAATCTTCCGTCACGTCCGGCGCCACGTCCGGAATCGCGGTCGGCCGCGCCGCTGCGGTGAGCGCGGCCTTCGGCATCGCTCAGGGTGATGGCGCGGCCGCATCCGGCGCCGGGGCGCTGGCGATCGGCTCGCAGGATCCTGTCGCCGAAGGGGGGCAAGGCTACCCGTCCCCGCTAGCACGGGGCGGCGCGCACGCCAGCGGCATCCGCGCCATCGCCATCGGCACTGGCGCCAACTCCAGCGGTCTCTCGGCGATCGCGCTGGGGGATAGCGCGTCGACCGGCGCATATAAGAACACGATCTCAATCGGAACCCGCGCCGACACCGGCGGTGAGGCGGCCATCGCGCTGGGCTTCCAAGCGTCCGGACAAGGCATTGGCGCGGTCGCCTTGGGCGCCGCAGCGGCGGCCCAGGACAACCATACGATCGCGATCGGATCGGGGGCGAGCGCGGTTTCCACTGCCGTCATCGCGATCGGAAACAACTCGCTTGCTGCGGGGATGTCGGCCATTGCGATCGGCGATGGCGCAAACATTCTCGATTCGAACGCAGCCGGCGCCGTCGCCCTGGGTTCTGGCTCGCACATCGATAGCAGCTCTGGCGCTCCCGTGGCGATTGGAGCCTCCGCCAACGCAACCGGGTTAGGCTCGCAGGTGGCGCTGGGTGACAAGGCAGGGGCCACGGGCAACAATGCAATCGCTATCGGCGGTAATGCCGCAAATGTTGGATCCCAGGCATACGGTGACTTCTCGGTCTCGCTCGGTGCCTCGAGCGTAGCTGTGGGACGGGGCAGCCTGGCTTTGGGCGGTGATGACAACGCCGGCGCGTCTGCGACCGGCGCCTATAGCATCGCAGCCGGGCCTGGCGCTCTAGCGGGCGGGGCCGGCGCTATCGCGCTGGGCGGAGACCCGGCGTCGGGGGCCGAGGCCTCGGCCCCGGGTGCGATCGCCATCGGCGGTCAGTCTTCCGTCGCAGCAGGCGCAACCTCCGGCATCGCGATCGGCCGCGGCGCCGTGGTGAATGGGGCATTCGGCATCGCCCAGGGTGACGGCGTCACGACGGGCGCGGTTGGCCAGAACGTGGCCATCGGCTCGTCCAGCACGGCCAACGCAGCCACTGCAGCCGGGGGTGCGGTGGCGCTGGGCCGGGGACAGACCGCGAGCGGAGACGGCGCGGTGGCCATCGGCGATCCGAACAGCGCATCCGGCACCGGCTCGGTCGCCATCGGCGCGAACGAGACGGCCAACGCCGGTGCGGGCGCGGTGGCGATCGGCAACAACAATACCGCGTCCGGCCAGGGCGCGGTGGCGCTGGGCAACGCGTCGCAGGCAGGGGGCGCCGGGTCGGTGGCGCTGGGGGATACCGCGTCGGCCGCCGCCAGCAAAGGCGTGGCGCTGGGGTCGGGCGCCACGGCCGGCAACGCCAATGACGTGGCGCTAGGCGCAGGCTCGGTCACGGCCGCGCCGAACACCGGGGTCACCGCCCTCTACGGCACCACCGCCGCCGGCCCGGCGGTCACCGCCGCTGGCGTGCTATCGGTCGGCACGCCCGGCAACGAGCGGCAACTCCAAAACCTGGCCGCGGGCCGGATCACGGCGTCCAGCACGGACGCGATCAACGGATCCCAGCTATATGGGGTGTCGGTGGGCGTGAACACGCTGGGCGCCAGCGCCGCCAACGGCCTAGGCGGCGGCGCGGCCTATAACAGCGCAACAGGCGCCGTGTCGGCGCCAAGCTACGGCGTGTTCGGCGCCGCCCAGACCAACGTGGGCGCCGCGCTCACGGCACTCCAAACCGGCGCCCCGCTCCAGTTCTCGACCTCAGCCGGCGTCGCCACGCCATCAGCACCCAGCCAGGACGTAACCCTGGTAGGAGCCTCCGCCGGCACGGTCGCGCTGCACAACCTGACCGCGGGCGCGCTGTCCGCGGCCTCGAAAGACGCAGTCAACGGCAGCCAGCTCTTCGCCACCAACGCCGCCGTCACATCCAACACGACCCAGATCACCACCCTAGGCACGACGGCCGCCGCCGTCCTCGGCGGCGCAGTCACCTACTCTGCCGGCGGCGGCCTGACCACGCCCAGCTACACCGTGTTCGGCACGGCGCAGACCAGCGTGGGCGGGGCCGTCTCAGCGCTGCAGAGCGCGGCCCCGGTGCAGTATTCCACCACCGCTGGAGTGGCGACCCCGTACTCGCCCAGCCAGGACATAACCCTGAAAGGAGCCTCCGCCGGCACCGTCGCGCTGCACAATCTGACGGCCGGCTCTGCCGCGACGGACGCGGTCAATGTCAGCCAGCTCGCCGCCGCTTCCGGATCGGGCGGGGCGCAGACGGCCAGTCTCGGCATGACCGCCGCGAGCAACTTCGGCGCCGGCGTCATCTACTCGGCCGCCGGTGGCCTGACGGCGCCGGCCTACGGCGTGTTCGGCGTGACGCAGACCAACACTGGCAGCGCGATCACGGCCTTGCAGAGCGGGGCGCCAATCCAGTTCTCGACCTCAACCGGCGCCGCCACACCGTTTGCGACCAGCCAGGATGTGACCCTGGTGGGAGCCTCGGCAGGGACCGTGACACTGCATAACCTCACGGCCGGTGCAGCCAGCACGGACGCGGTCAACTACGGCCAGCTCACGGCCGCGGCCGGTTCTGCGGCGATGCAGACTGCAGTGCTGGGAACCTCCGCCGCCACCGGGCTCGGCGGCGGCGTCACCTACTCCGCCGGCGGCGGCCTCACGGCGCCCAGCTACACCGTGTTCGGCACGGCGCAGACCAATGTGGGCGCCGCGCTCACGGCATTACAAACCGGCGCCCCGCTCCAGTTCTCGACCTCAACCGGCGTCGCCACCCCATTGGCACCCAGCCAGGACATAACCCTGAAAGGAGCCTCCGCCGGCACCGTCGCGCTGCATAATCTGACGGCCGGCTCTGCCGCGACGGACGCGGTCAATGTCAGCCAGCTCGCCGCCGCTTCCGGATCGGGCGGGGCGCAGACGGCCAGTCTCGGCATGACCGCCGCGAGCAACTTCGGCGCCGGCGTCATCTACTCGGCCGCCGGTGGCCTGACCGCGCCGAGCTACAGCGTGTTCGGCGCAGCCCAGACCAATTTGGGCGCAGCGCTGACTGCGTTACAGACCGGCGCACCGGTCCAGTTCTCGACCTCAGCCGGCGCCACCACACCATCAGCACCCAGCCAGGACGTGACCCTGGTGGGAGCCGCCACGGGCGCCGTGGCGCTGCACAACGTGGCCGCGGGCTCTGCGGCGACGGATGCGGCCAACTATGGCCAGGTCGCCGCCGCCGCCGTCTCCGCGGCGACACAGACGGCAGCGCTCGGGACCACCGCCGCGTCCGGCCTGGGTGGCGGCATAACCTACTCTGCCAGTGGCGGGCTTTCGGCACCCAGCTACGGCGTGTTCGGCACGACGCAGACCAACGTCGGAGCCGCGATCGCAAAATTGCAGAACGCGGCACCGCTGCAATACTCGACCAACGCGGGCGTGCTCACCCCGTTATCGCCAAGCCAGGACGTAACCCTAGTCGGCCCCTCGTCCGGCACGGTCGCGCTGCATAACGTGACTGCCGGCGCCCTGGCATCGGATGCGGTCAACTATGCCCAGTTCGCGGCGACCTCGGCAGCGGGCTCAGCTCAGCTCGGCGCGATCGGCTCGACCGCGGCGGCCAATTTCGGCGGCGGTGCCGCCTATACGCCGGGCACCGGCCTCACGGCGCCCAGCTATGGCGTGTTCGGCACCGCCCAAACCAGCGTCGGCAACGCAGTCACCGCCCTGCAAAGCCTGGCTCCGGTGCAGTTCTCCACCAGCGCCGGCACCGCCACCCCCGTGCTGCCGAGCCAGGATGTCGTCCTCGCCGGCGCCGCCCCCGGCGCGGTCGGGCTGCACAATCTCGCGGCGGGGTCGGCGGCAACGGACGCCGCTAATGTCGGCCAGCTCACCGCAGCGTCCGGATCGGCCGGCGCGCAGGCCACCACGCTCGGCAACGATACCGCGGCCAGTTTGGGCGGCGGCGCAACCTACTCGGCCAATGGCGGCTTGACGGCGCCCAGCTACGCCGTGTTCGGCACGCCGCAGGCCAGCGTCGGCGCCGCATTGGCGGCCCTGCAAACCGCCGCACCGGCCCAGTTTGCCACCAGCGCCGGCACCGCCGCGCCCCTCACGCCTAGCCAGGACGTCAGCCTCGTCGGCGCCGCAGCGGGCACGGTCAAGCTGCACAATCTGACCGCCGGCACCGCCGCGACCGACGCGGTCAATCTGGCGCAGCTCAGCAACGCGATCGTCGGCAGTGACGTGCCCATCCGCACCGGCGACCCATTGCCCTTCAACACGGCCGCATCCGGCACCGGCTCGCTGGCCGTCGGCGGCGGCGCAACCGCTCTCACCGGCGGCACAGCGATCGGTGAGGGCGCGAGCGCGACCGTCGTGCAATCGATCGCCTTGGGCGCCGGCGCCACGACCCGGGCGGGCGTGAATGCCGCATCCGCCAGCATCGCCGGCACCAGCTATAGCTTCGCCGGCGCCAACCCGGCCAGCACGGGCGTGCTCTCCATCGGCACCGCCGGCGGTGAGCGGCAGCTGCAGAACGTCGCGGCCGGCCAGCTCTCCAGCACCTCGACGGACGGCGTGAACGGCAGCCAGCTCTTCGCCGCCACCTCCGCCATCGGCACCCTCGCCGGCCAATCCGCCAGCCTCGGCACCGGGCTCGCCGCCGCGCTGGGCGGAGGCGCCGCATACACGCCGGCAGGCGGCCTCACCGGCCCCAGCTACGGCGTCTTCGGCACGGCGCAGGCCAGCGTGGGCACTGCCATCACTGCCCTGCAAACGTCCGCGCCGCTGCAATATTCCAACAGCGCCGGCACCGCCACGCCGTTCGTGCCCGGCGCCCACGTCACGCTCGCTGGCCCGGCGCCAGTCGCCTTGCATAACCTCGCCGCCGGGGCGCTCACGTCCAATTCGACGGATGCAGTGAACGCCGGCCAATTGTTCAGCACCAATGCCACCGCTGCATCAAGCGCCGCGCAGGTCCTCGCGCTAGGCACCGGCACCGCCGCCGGCTTCGGCGGTGGTGCCAGCTACACGGCGGCCGGCGGCCTCACGACGCCAAGCTACGCAGTATATGGCAGCACCCAGGCCAGCACCGGCGCAGCCATCGCGGCGTTGCAGGGCATGGCTCCGCTACAATATTCCGGCGCGTCCGGCGCGGTCACGCCCATGACGCCCGGCCAGATCGTAGCCCTCGTCGGCGCCGGACCAGGCGCGGTCGGGTTGCGCAACGTGGCCGCCGGCCAGATCGCGTCCGGCTCGACGGATGCGGTCAACGGCAGCCAGCTATTCGCCGCCTCGGCGTCCGCCAACACCGCCGCGTCACAGGGCTCGGCCCTGGGCGGAGCGGTCGCAACGAGCCTCGGCGGCGGTGCAGCCTATACGGCGCAGGGCGGCCTCACCCCGCCCAGCTACGCGGTCTTCGGCACCGGCCAGGCCAGCGTTGGCGCCGCAATCGCAACGTTGCAGACCGCGGCACCGCTGCAGTTCTCGGCCGCGTCCGGCACCCCGGCCCCTCTCTCGCGCAGCCAGGACGTGACGCTTGCGGGCGCGGCATCCGGGCCGGTCGGCTTGCACAACCTGGCCGCCGGGCAGCTCGCGGCGGGATCGTCCGACGCGGTCAATGGCGGCCAGCTCGCCGCCACCAACGCCGCGCTCAACGCGGCCGGCACACAATCCGGCGCGCAAACCCTGGCTCTCGGCAACTCTGTCGCCAGCAGCTTCGGCGGCGGCGCGAGCTACACTGCGGCGGGCGGCCTCGCGGCACCAGCATACACCGTCTTCGGTCAGCAGCAGACCGGCGTCGGCGCCGCGCTGGCCGCCTTGCAATCCGGCGCCCCGCTGCAATTCTCTACCCCATCCGGCACCCCGTCACCGTTCACGCCCACCCAGGACCTAAGCCTCTCCGGGGCCGCGCCGGGGCCGGTGGCGCTGCATAACCTGGCACCCGGCGCGCTCGCCACCGGCTCTACGGACGCGGTCAACGGCGGCCAGCTCTCAGCCACCAACACGGCCCTCGCGATGTCGGGCGCTCAAACGGCCGCGCTCGGCTCAGGCGCCGCGGCCTCCCTGGGCGGAGGCGCCAGCTACTCCGCCGCCGCCGGACTCACCCCACCCAGCTACGGCGTGTTCGGTGCCGCGCAGCCAAGCGTGGGCGCCGCGATCCTGGCCCTGCAAACGCGCGCGCCGCTGCAGTTCTCGGCCAGTTCCGGCACGGTCACGCCGTCGGTGCCCAGCCAAGACGTGGCCCTCGTGGGCGCCGGCGCCGGGCCGGTCAGCCTGCACAATGTGGCGGCCGGCACCGCACCCCAGGACGCGGTGAACGTAAGCCAGCTGACCGGCGCCATCTCCAGCGGCGTCCCGGTCCAGTCCGGCGGCGGCTCGTCCGGCACGACCGCGACGGGTGCCGGCGCGCTATCGGTCGGCAACGCGGCATCTGCGGTCGCCGGGGCCACCGCGGTAGGGGACGGGGCGCAGGCGACGGTCCAGCAATCCGTCGCGCTCGGCTCCGGCAGCGCGACCCGGCCGGGGGTGAACAACGCCGGCTCCGTCATCGCCGGCACCAGCTATCTCTTCGCCGGCGTGGACCCCGCCAGCAACGGCGTGCTCTCCGCCGGGTCCGTGGGTCATGAGCGCCAGCTGCAGAACCTCGCCGCCGGCCAGCTTTCCGCCGCCTCTACGGACGGCGTGAACGGCAGCCAGCTATTCGCCACCAACACGGCCGTGGGCGCCGTATCCAGCCAGGCCGCGGCAATGGGAACGGGCACGGCACAATTCCTGGGCGGCGGTGCCAGCTACACCACCAGCTCGGGCCTCGCCGGACCCAATTACACCATATTCGGCACCAGCCAGACCAACGTCGGCGCCGCCGTCGCGGCATTGCAGAGCAACGCCCCGCTGCAATACGCGGCCGTCACGACGGCGGCGGCCGCGGTCACGAATGCGGCTGCCGCCGTGCCGCCGACACGCTCCACCCCCACCCCGTTCACACCCAGCAACGACGTCATGCTGGTCGGCGCAGCGTCCGGCCCGGTGGGCCTGCGCAACGTGGCCGCGGGCCAGGTCGCCGCCGCCTCGATGGACGCGGTGAACGGCAGCCAGCTCTATGCCCTCTCCTCGGCCGTGAACACCATCTCGGCCGGCGGCGGCGTCCGCTACGTGCATGTGAACGCCGCGGGTGCCGACGGATCGGCGACCGGCGCCGAGGCTGTGGCCGTCGGCGCCGCCGCCACCGCCTCGGGCGCAGGCGGCCTGGTCTTGGGCGGTGCCGCCAACGATCACGGCACCGCGGGCTCCGTCGTGCTCGGCCAGGGCGCCAGCATCGCCGCGGGCGTGGGCGGCGCCAACGTGGCACTCGGCCAGGGCGCCACGGTCGCCGCCGCCGCCGTCCAAACCAGCGGCGCCACCGTGGCCGGCCAGGCCTATAGTTTCGCGGGCGGGGCACCCGTGGGCGTCGTGAGCGTCGGCGCAACCGGCAGCACGCGCGTCGTGACCAACGTCGCCGCGGGTGCGCTGTCCGGCAGCTCGACCGACGCGGTGAACGGCTCGCAGCTATACGCGACCAACACGGCCGTGAACGCCATCACCGCCGCGGCCAGCGGCGGCGCACTCACCTACTTCCACGCCAATTCCAATAACGGCCCTACCTCGCAAGCGACCGGCGCCAATGCCATCGCCGTCGGCTCCGACAGTTCGGCGAGCGGGACGGAGGCGATCGCGCAGGGGCTGGGCTCCAGCGCCTCGGCCGACCGGGCCACGGCGCTCGGTGCGAACGCGGCGGTGACGGCGTCCAACAGCGCCGCACTGGGCGCAAGCTCGGTCGCGGCCCGGGGCGCGGTGGCCAACTACGCCGCAACCGGACTGTTGGCCATGCAGCAATCCGCGGGTGAAATCTCCGTGGGCCAGGTCGGCGCCGCGCGGCAGCTCACCAACCTCGCCGCCGGCAGCCAGGCATCGGACGCGGTCACCGTGGCGCAGCTGCAGGGCGTGCAGGCCGGCGCCGTCCGGTATGACCCGGGCGCCGGCGGCCCGAACTTCAAGGCCATCACCCTGGCCGGCCCCGGCGGCACCGCCATCAACAACGTAGCCGCCGCCCCCCTGTCGGCGTCCAGCACCGGCGCGGTCAATGGCGGCCAGCTCTATGCGACCAATCAGGCCGTGGCGGCCATCAGCTCAGGCCTGGACGCCGGCACGGCCGGCGTGTTCCGGGCCGACAACGCTTCCGGCAACGGCGCAGCCTCAGCCGGCGGTGCGGACGCGGTGGCCGGCGGCTTCGGCGCGTTCGCCTCGGCCCGCGGCGCCGTCGCCATCGGCAGCGCCTCGGCCGCCACCGGCGCCCAATCGCTGGCGGCCGGCACCGGGGCCGTGGCGTCGGCAGCCAATAGCGTGGCGTTGGGCGCCGGATCGGTCGCCAGCCGGGGCGCGCTCGCCAGCTATCAGGGCGCCGCCATGACCATCCGGTCTAGCTCCGCCGGTGAGGTGTCCTTCGGCAGCGTCGGCAATGAGCGGCAGCTGACCAACGTGGCACCGGGCATCGCCGGGACGGATGCGGTGAACGTGGCCCAGCTGGGCAGTTTCGCCGCGGCCACCGACCGCCGGTTCCGCGCCATACAGGCCGACAGCCGGTCCGGCACATCGCTCGCTCTCGCATCCGCGCAGCTGCGCTATGACGATCATCCCGGCAAGCTTTCGATGGGCTTCGGCACCGGCGTGTTCCAGGGCGCGCTCGGCGTGGCACTCGGCTTCAGCAAGGTGACCGAGGACGGGCGGTGGAAATATAACTTCTCCGGCAGCTTCTCACCCACCAACCTCCACGCCGGCAGCGGGTTCGGCGCCGGCGTGACCTATACGTTCAACTGATGCAACGGGCAGGGCTCATCCTCCTATGTGCAATGCTGCTGCCCGCCGCCGGGCCCGTGCGGCCCCCTGCCAACGGCCCGCTCCGCGGCATCTGCGTCTTCAGCCGCGAAAGCCTCTATTCCGCCACCCGCATCGGCACGGGCGCCAACCAGCGCCTGCTCGAGCTGCGGGAGGAAGCTCAAGCCGAAACCGACGCCGAGCGATCGGCCCTGCAGAACGATCTGGCAGTGTTCACCTTGCAAAAGAACACGCTCACGCCCGAGATCACGGCGCAGCTGCAAGACGGGCTGGCCGCCCGGCAGGCCGGATTGGCGGCCAAGATCGGTCAGCGCACCCGCGAGCTGGAGAAGACCCGGCAGACCGTCACCGCCCAGATCGACGCCGCCGCCCTGCCCATCATCAAGGCGATGGAGCGCGCCAATCAGTGCACGCTCCTCCTAGCCCGGGAAAGCGTGCTGGACGGGGAGGGCACAGTCGATATAACGCCCGTGGTGATCGAAACGATAGATGCACAGCTGAGGACAGCCCCGTTCCCTCGTCTGCGGCTGCCGGCCGATGAAGGTTTTGTTTCACGTTGATCAGAAGGAATGCTCGTTTGACGAAAATGCTATCGACCAGCCTTACAGCGGCAGGCTTGCTGTTCAGCGTGGCAGCCTCGGCTCAGCCGGTGCGCCCCGCGCCCGCCGCCGCCGCCACCCCTACCCCGGCCTTCGCGGTCCCCACCCCCGGCGTCTGCCTCCTCTCTCGGGACGGCGCGATCGGCGGCTCCAAGGCCGGGCAGGACGCAACCATCCACATGCAGAAACTCGCCAACGACATCGGCGCGGAACTCGCCGCCCAGCGCCAGGCCATCGCCCAAGGCACCGACACGGTGCAGAGCGTGCAGCAGCGCGCCCAAGCCGTGGCACAGCTGGAACAGCTCCGTGGCGCCCAGCTGCAGCGCACGAAGATCTTGGCCGAGCAGCAGATCGCCCAGGCGCTCGGCACGGCCGTCGTGCCCGTCGTGGCCAGCGCCAGATGCTCGGTCATCTTCGAGCGTGGCAACTCCTACGGCTGGAACCCCGCCATGGACATCACACCGGCCGTTATTTTAGAGCTGGACAAGAAGCTGCCCTCCATCCAGTTCAGCCTAGCGCCGCCGGAGAGCGTCTCGCGCTAACCGTACGCGGTGAAGGTTCTCGAGGTCACCAACGTCGATTTCTCGCTCCGCCACTTTCTGCTACCGCTGATGCGCGGTGCGGCGGCACGCGGGCATGAGGTGGTGGGCGTCTCGGCGGACGGGCCGTTGCTGGACGAGGTCCGGGCCGAGGGCCTGCGCGTCGTAGCGCTCCCGCTGGCGCGCAGCCTGTCACCCCCCGCGCAATGGCGGGCGTTCCGGGCGCTCGTGGCGCTGATCAAGGCCGAGCGTCCGGACCTCGTCCACGCGCATATGCCTATCAGCGGCTTCCTCGCCCGGCTCGCCGCCCGCGCCGCCGGGGTGCCGCGCGTGGCCTACACCTGCCACGGCTTCCTGTTCAATCAGCCGGGGCCTTGGTGGCGCCGGGCGCTGGCGCTCGCCGTGGAATGGACCGGCGGACGCCTGACCGACCTCACGCTAACCGTCTCCATCGAGGAGGCGGCGGACGCCAGGCGGCTTTGGATCGACCGCCGGGCCATCGCCGTCGGCAACGGGCGCGACCCGGCCCGCTTCCATCCCGACCCCGCCGCCCGCACCCGCATCCGCGCCGCCATGGGCGTGCCCGATGACCGGCCCGTCATCATCATCGTGAGCCGGCTGGTGCGGCACAAGGGCTATACGGAGCTGCTGGCCGCCATGGAGTCCGTGCCCGGGGCCGAGCTCTGGGTCGTCGGCGGCCGCCTGCCGAGCGACCATGGCCAAGACCTCGAGACACTGTTCACCCGATCACCGCTCGGCCCCCGCCTTCGGATGCTAGGCTACCGGAGGGACGTGCCCGCGCTGCTGGCCGCGGCTGACGTCTTCACCCTGCCCAGCCATTTCGAGGGCCTGCCGATGTCTGTGATCGAGGCCATGCTGACCGGCCTTCCCGTCGTCGCCACCGCCATCCGCGGACCGCGCGAACAGGTGCTGGACGGGCAAACCGGGTTGCTGGTGCCGCCCATGACCATCGCCCCGCTCGCCGCCGCACTCCGCACGCTCTGCGCCGGCCCGGCGCTTCGCACCCGCATGGGCCAGGCCGGGCTCGAGCGCGCGCTCACCCTTTATACCGAGGCCGCGATCGTGGGCCGCACGCTCGATCTATTGGGCTTATGAGGCCGATGCAGTACAGCGCGCCCATGCATACCCCGATCCGCCGCGCGCTCATCTCCGTCTCGGACAAAGCCGGCCTCCTGCCGCTGGCCCAGGCCCTGATCGCACACGGCGCCCAGCTGATCTCGACCGGCGGCTCGGCCAAGACGCTGCGGGACGCCGGGGTGCCGGTGACGGAGGTGGCCGGCTACACCGGATTTCCGGAAATCCTGGACGGGCGGGTCAAGACGCTGGTGCCGCAGATCCATGGTGGCATCCTGGCCCGGCGCGACGACGCGGACCACCTGGCGCAAATGGCCGCGCACGGTATCCTGCCGATCGACCTAGTATGCGTGAACCTCTACCCGTTCGAGGCGACGGTCGCCGCCGGCGCCGCGCCGGCACGATGCGTCGAGAACATCGATATCGGCGGCCCGGCGCTGATCCGCGCCGCGGCCAAGAACCACAGCCACGTCGCGGTGCTGACGGACCCCAAGCAATACACCCGCCTGCTGACCGAATTGGCCCAGGGCGGTAGCACCCAAGACCTGCGGGCGCAGCTGGCCGCCGAGGCCTTCGCACACACCGCCGCCTACGACACCGCCATCGCCGCCTGGTTCGCCCGGGACACCCCGTTCCCGCCCCGCATGACCCTCACCGGCACGCTGCGCCAGACCCTGCGCTATGGTGAAAATCCGCATCAGCAGGCGGCGTTCTACAGTAACGGCACCCGCCCCGGAATCGCCACCGCCCAGCAAATCCAGGGTAAGGAGCTGTCCTACAACAACCTCAACGACACGGACGCCGCGTTCGAGTGCGTGGCGGAGTTCGATCGGCCCACGGTCGTGATCGTCAAGCACGCCAACCCCTGCGGCGTCGCGAGTGGCGCGACCCTGGCGGATGCCTGGGCGGCGGCGCTCCGGTGTGACCCGGTGTCCGCCTATGGCGGCATCGTCGCGGTCAACCGCACGCTGGATGAGGAAACGGCCGGGCTGATGGCGCCGCTGTTTACCGAGGTGATCGTCGCCCCCGATGCAACCCCGGCGGCGTTGGCGCTGCTGGCGGCCAAGAAGAATTTGCGCCTGCTGCTGACCGGCGGCCTACCCGACCCGGCCGCGGCCGGCACCACCATCCGCACCGTGGCCGGCGGCTTCCTGGCGCAATCGCGGGACGCCGGACAGGTCGATGCCGGAATGCTGCGTACGGTCACGCAACGCCCCCCAAGCCGGGCGGAGCTGGCCGACCTGCTGTTTGCGTTCCGGGTCTGCAAGCACGTGAAGTCGAACGCCATCGTCTATGCCAAGGATGCCGCCACGACCGGCATCGGCGCCGGCCAGATGTCCCGGGTGGACAGCGCCAGGATCGCCGCCTGGAAAGGGGCGGAAGCGGCCCGCGCCGCCGGGCAGGAGCGGCCACTGACGGAGGGTGGCGTCGTCGCGTCCGACGCCTTCTTTCCCTTTGCCGACGGCCTTGAAGCCGCCATCGCCGCCGGCGCCACCGCCGTCATCCAGCCCGGCGGCTCGATGCGCGACGCAGAAGTGATCGCCGCCGCCGACCGCGCGGGCGTGGCCATGGTTTTAACCGGCATGCGCCACTTCCGCCACTGACGCTCCTGCGGCTCACCCCAACCAAACCGCTTGACACACACGTCCAGAATATGTTCCTATCACGGAATCATGCAAATCACCCCTCCCTCCTCCCCTGATGCAGCCGACGCCTACTACGGCGCCATCCTTCAGGAACTCGTGGAGATCGGCGCCGGCCTCGCCCGCCAACTCAAAGACAGCGCGGCCAAGCACCCCGAAGCCGACCACACCATCGCCTTCGACCGCGTCGCCCGCACCATCCGCCGCACCATCGCCCTCGCCCGCCACATCGCCACGAGCCCGCCCAAGGCCCGCATGGCCCCGGCCGAGCGCGCCAAGGCCCGCGAGAAAATAATCCGCACCATCGAAGACGCCATCGAGGTCAAGGGCCGCCACACCAAAGGCTTCGACAACCAGGCCTATTTCGAAGAACTCAACGAACGCCTGCTCGATGACCAGCTCGAGCAAGACCTGCTGACCCGGCCCATCGACGACATCATCGAAGAGATCGCCCGCGACCTCAACGTCAACGCTCAAGAACGCAGCTGGCGCCACAAACGCCGCACCCCCACCACCCTAGCCGCCCTCCGCCACCGCGCCGCCCTTCCCCCTCTCCCCTCGGGCCTCTCCGATGAAATCGGAGAGGGCCGGGGTGAGGGAAACAACCAGAACAGTCCCAAACCCATGGATCCCGACCCCATCGAAGGACGCCACAACAAGCCCACCCCTCCGCCCGCCCCGCTCTTCTCTTCCCCCTCTCCCCCCGGGAGAGGGCCGGGGTGAGGGAAACAACCAGAACAGTCCCAAACCCATAAGTCCCGAGCCCGTCACAGAACGCCACAACAAGCCCACCCCCCCGCCCGCCCCGCTCCTCTCTTCCCCCTCTCCCGCAGGGCTACGGCGGTCACGCATGTGCGAATCAATTTTGACTGGCGTTCGGATTGGTTTTCCGAATCCATGACTGGTGTTCATGGAGCGATTCGCATGAGTGATGACACCCTTGGTTCCTTTGGCGACGCGCGGTTGCGGCGGGTAGGTGCGCGTTTGCTGGCGGCGATGCAGAACGCGCCCACGATGTGTTTGCATGCTCTGGCTGAGACCCGCAACGAGGCTCTCCGCTTTGGTCAGTTCCTCGACAACCCGGCCGTGAGTGCGGACGAGATGCTGGTGCATACGGGCCGGGTCACTGGCCGACGCGCGGCCGGCCGGCATGCGTTGGCGGTTCAGGACACGACCGAGCTGCACTTCGCCTCGCACGGGGCGAGCAAGCGGGGGTTTGGCCGGGCAGGCAACGGAGAGGACATCGGCCTGTTCCTGCATCCGACGGTCGCCGTCGATGCTGCCACGGGCGGCGTGATCGGCCTTGTGGGTGCCCAGGTGCTCAACCGGACCGAGGGCCTGGTGGCCGACCGTAACACCCGGGCCGCCGATGCCAAGGAGTCGCGCCGTTGGCTGGCGGGGGCCGAAACCGCCGCGGCCGTTCTGGAGGACGCGGCGCTGGTGACGGTCGTCGCCGACCGCGAGAGCGACATCTACGACCAGTTCGCCCGCCGGCCCGAAGGTGCCCACCTCCTGTGCCGGGCGGCACAGGACCGGGCCTTGACGACCGGGTCGCGGCTGTTCGCCAGTTGTGCATCGTGGCCCGAGCAGGACCGCGTCTGTATCGAGATACCCGCGCGCGGGCCGCGTCCGGCGCGCTCGGCCCAGGTTGCGATCCGGTTCGGCGAGGTCACGCTGAGACGCCCGGCCAAAGCGGCCCGGAGCCTGGCCGAAACGGTGACCTTGCGCGTCGTGGACGTGCGCGAGGTCGGGGTGCCGGAGGCAATGACGGAGGATAAGGATGCGGTGCATTGGTGCCTGCTGACGACGCATGCCGTGCCGGATGTGACGCGGGCCCGCGAGATCGTCGGCTGGTATCGGCTGCGCTGGACGATCGAGCAGGTGTTCCGCACGCTCAAGAGTGCCGGGGCAGAAGCGGAGAACTCGCAAGTCGTCGAGGCACGACGCTACGTCAAGCTGGCGGTGACGGCGCTGATCGCGGCGGTGCGGATCGTGCAGATCGTGGTAGGGCGCGACGCCGCGACCGGCCAGCCGCTGAGCGACGCAGCCGATCCAGCCGACACGCCGATGCTGAAGTCGTGCTGCGCCAAGCTCGAAGGCCGGACGGCGGCGCTGAAGAACCCCCATGCCGACGACACGCTGGCCTGGTTCGCCTGGATCGTCGCCCGCCTCGGCGGCTGGTCCGGATACCACTCGAGAGGCTACAAGCCGCCCGGACCCAAGATCATCGCCCGAGGAGTGCTGAAACTCGACGGGATCAAACAAGGGTGGGCCCTCGCTCATTCCGCAAATGTGTGACTCCCGTAGCTCCCTTCGGGAGAGGGCCGGGGTGAGGGAAACAACCAGAGCAGTCCCAAACCCATGACTCCCAAGCCCGTCAAAGGACGGCACAACAAGCCCACCCCCGCGCCCGCCCCGCTCTTCTCTTCCCCCTCTCCCCCCGGGAGAGGGCCGGGGTGAGGAAAACAACCAGAACAGTCTCAAACCCAAGAGTCCCGAGCCCGTCAAAGGAAGGCACAACAAGCCCCTCGCCCGCCCCGCTCTTCTCTTCCCCCTCTCCCTCCGGGAGAGGGCCGGGGCGAGGGAAACAACCGAAACAGTTTCAAACCCATGAGTCCCAAGCCCGTCAAACGACGCCACAACAAGCCCACCCCCCGCCCGCCCCGCTCTTCTCTCTTCCCCCTCTCCCCCCGGGAGAGGGCCGGGGTGAGGGAAACAACCAGAACAGTCCTGAACCCGTCAGTCCCGAGCCCGTCAAAGGGCGGCACAACAAGCCCACCTCCGCGCCCGTCCCTCTCCCCCCGGGAGAGGGCCGGGGTGAGGGAAACAACCGAAACAGTCTCAACTCGTCAGTCCTAAGCCCGTCCACCCCATTAAACCCGAGCCCGTCGAAGGACGGCAAGACAGGAAAGCCCCCCAACCAAGCTCAGGATGAACCCCGCCTCAGTATCGCGGGCTGAACCTGCATCTTACTTCCTCCTAGGATCCTTATTTGATGTCCATCCGAAGCTAGGCCTGCCATCGGCCTCAACCGCCGGGCCGAGTGCCGGGTTGACCGTTCGGGTGGTATTGCCCACTTTGCTGCTATGCGGAATCTCACCGAACTCGACGAAAAAGAAATCCTCGCCTTGGCCATCAGCAGTGAGGAAGAGGACGGGCGTATCTACGCCGATTTTGCCGAAAGCCTGCGTGAGGAATATCCCGACAGCTCCCGTGTGTTCACCGACATGGCGGCCGAGGAGAGCGAGCACCGGCGCATGCTGATCGACACCTACGTGTCCAAGTTCGGCGATCACATCCCGCTGGTCCGCCGTCAGGACGTACGCGGCACCATCGCCCGCCGCCCAGCCTGGCAGGTGCGGCCGTTGGGGATCGACGCCGTGCGGCGCCAGGCGCATCAGATGGAAGCCGATGCGAGCCGCTTCTACACCGCCGCCGCCAGCCGCACGACCGACGCGACCATCCGCAAGCTGCTAGGCGATCTCGCCGCCGCGGAGGTCGAACATCAGCACGCCGCCACCGAGATCGTCGAAAAACGCCTGCCCGGCGAAACCCGTAGCGTCGAGGATGAGGACGCCCGGCGCCGCTTCGTGCTGCAGATCGTGCAGCCCGGCCTGGTCGGACTGATGGACGGGTCGGTCTCCACCCTGGCGCCGGTGTTCGCGGCCGCGTTCGCGACGCAGAACAGCCATGACGCGTTCCTGGTCGGTGTCGCCGCATCGGTCGGCGCCGGCATATCGATGGGCTTTGCCGAGGCGCTGGCCGATGACGGCAAGTTGTCCGGGCGCG
The DNA here is from genome assembly GCA_965246925.1 of Acetobacteraceae bacterium. GTDB lineage: Bacteria > Pseudomonadota > Alphaproteobacteria > Acetobacterales > Acetobacteraceae > JANPPS01. The sequence continues at coordinate 2,178,539 of OZ251994.1, forward strand.
GCACGCCGTTGCTGCGCGGCCTCGTATGCGGCCTCATGACCTTCGCCGGCGGCATCGGCCATACGCTGCCCTACCTCATCAAGGATTTCTGGACGGCAACGGCGCTGGCCGGGACGGTGACGCTGCTGGAACTCGCGACCATCGCCTTCATCCAATACAAATACATGGACACGCCGCCCATTTCCGCGGCGGCCAAAGTCATGCTGGGCGGCGCCTTGGTGCTGGCCGCAGGCATCCTGATCGGCAGCACTTGATGCAGCCCGTGACCGACGCGGCGCGCTACGACCGCCGTACCATTTGGCTGCATTGGCTCACCGCCGGGCTGGTCGTGGCGCAGTGGCTGGGCGCGCAGACGATCGACTGGTTCCCGCGCGGGCCGCTCCGGGTGGACGCCCGGTCGTTGCACGTCGTGGGCGGCCTCGTCTTGCTAGCCATCTTCGCCACGCGCGTGTTCTGGCGCGCCACATCGGGCCGCCGCCTCCCTGCCGCAGACCGCGGCGCACTGCATGTGCTGGCGAAGGCGACGCATTGGGCCCTCTATGCCCTGATCGCCGCAACACTGACGCTGGGCGTGCTGAACGTGTGGGAGCGCGGCGACAGCATCTTCAATCTATTCACCATCCCAAGCTTTGCCCCAGACAACAAAGAGCTGCGCGGCACGATCGAAGACTGGCACGGCACGGCAGCGACCTTCATCCTGATCCTAGCCGGCGTCCACGCCAGCGCCGCGCTACTGCACCGATACTTATGGAAAGACAGCGTCCTACAACGCATGCTGCTTACCAAAACCAGCGCGTAGGTCGGATAAGCAAAGCGCCATCCGCCAAAGATCAGGCCCGCCGCCCTCGCAACGCCGCCGCCAGCGTCCCATCGTCCAGCACATCCAACGCGCCCCCGATCGGCACGCCCTGACCGACCCGCGTCACCGTCAAACCCGGCGCCACCTTGTGCAGGCGGTCCGTCAACCAATGCGCGGTCGTCGCCCCATCGACCGTGGCCCCGAGCGCCAAGATCACCTCCTGCACCCCCTCGAGCCGGGCCAGCAGCCCGTCGACATCGAGGTCCTCCGGCCCCGTGCCGCCCAGCGCCGACAGTGCGCCGCCCAGCACATGATAGAGGCCGCGATGCACGCTGGCGCGCTCCAGCGCCCAGAGGTCGCCCACCCCCTCCACCACGCAAATCAAGCTACGGTCCCGCTGCCGGTCAGTGCACACGGCGCATGGATTGCGGCTGTCCAGATTGCCGCACTCCCGGCACGGCTGAACGGCGGCGGCAGCCTCCGTCAGCGCAATGGCCAGCGGGCGCATCCGGTTGCCGGGATCCTGCAACATCTTCAGCGCCGCCCGCCGCGCACTCCGCGGCCCCAACCCCGGCAGCTTGGCCAGCAAGCCGATCAGCCTCTCTACTTCCGGGCCGCCCATGTCGTTTCCCTCACGCCGGCCCTCTCCCGGACGGAGAGGGGGAAGCCGTAGGGTGGGTCTCAACCCACCATCCAGGCTCTAGAACGGCAGCTTGAGACCCGGCGGCAGGTCAAGCCCGCCCGTGGCCTGCTGCATCTCCGCCGCCATCACCGTCTCCAGCTTGCGCTTCGCATCGGCGTGGGCGGCGACCAGCAAGTCCTGCAGCATCTCCATCTCCGCCGGGTCGGCCAGCTTCGGGTCGATCTGCACGCGCTTCAGCACGCCTTTGCCCGACAGCACCACCGACACCATGCCGGCCCCCGCCGCACCGTCGACCTCCAGCGCCTCCATCTTCTCCTGCATCTCGGCCATCTTGGCCTGCATCTGGCTCGCTTGCTTCATTAGCCCGGCTAGGTTCTTCATGGCGTGTCCTCCGTATCGTCGATGGGGGCGAAGTCGCGGATCCCGGCCTCGTCCAGCTCCGGCTCACCGAGCGGCATCAGGCCGTAGGCGTCCGTGCGGGCGTCGGTCACGGTGGCGATGATGGCGCCGGGAAACGCGTCCAGGATGGCGCGGACCAGCGGGTGCTCCGCCGCACTCGCCCGGCGCGCGCTGTCGGCCGCCGCACCCTGCTCGGCCAACGTCGCCTCGCCCGCCTGTTGCGACAGCGCGATGGTCCAGCGGAGCCCGGTCTCAGCCTGCAATAGGGCGGACAACTGCGACGCCAGGTCACGCGGGGCCGAGGCCTGCTGCCGCAACTCGATATGCTGCGGCGCGAACCGGACCAGGTGCACGGCATGGTATAACTGCGCATGCAGGATGGGCGACTTGCCGGCGACCAGCTGCGCCACATCGCGAAAACTCTCGATCCTCGGCCCAGCCGGGGCAAGGGCTTGGGCCGAAACGGGTGCAGCGGCCGCCTCCATCCGCATCCCGCCATTGGCCACGGCCCGCACGCCACCGCCGTCCGGCGCCCGCGGCGGCGCCCCGGCCTCGGTCAGCCGCCGCACCAAATCACCCGGCGGCGGCAGGTCGGCCACGTAGCACAGGCGGATCAGCACCATCTCCGCCGCCGCCCGCCGGTCCGGCGCCAGCTCGACCTCGGCGGTGCCCTTCAGCAGCATCTGCCACGCCCGCCCCAGCGCCGGCATGTCCAGCCGGTCGGCCAGCGCGCCGCCGCGTACCCGCTCCATCTCCGGCAAGGACGGACCCGTCTGCAAAGACGGCACGGTCTTGAGCCGGGTCAGCGTATGCGTCAACTCCAGCAAATCCCCCAGCATCAGGCCGAGGTCGGCGCCCCGCTCATGCGCCCGGTCCGTAATGGCCAGCACCTGCGCCGGCTCCCCCGCCATCACCGCCTCCATCAGGTCGAACACGCTGGACCGGTCCGCCAGCCCCAGCATGTCCTGCACCTGCGCCGCGTCCCGCGCCTCGCTGGCGATGGCCTGATCCAGCAACGACAGCCCGTCCCGGACCGAGCCATCGGCAGCGCGCGCGATCAGGTCCAGCGCGTCCTCCGCGACCTCGACCTGCTCCTTGGTGCATATCGACGCGAACTTGCCCGCCATCTCCGCCACCGACACCCGGCGCAGGTCGAACCGCTGGCACCGGCTGAGTACCGTCACCGGCACCTTGCGGATCTCCGTCGTGGCGAAGATGAATTTCACATGCGGCGGCGGCTCCTCCAGCGTCTTCAGCAGCGCGTTGAACGCGTTGCGGGACAGCATGTGGACCTCGTCGATGATGAACACCTTGGTCCGCGCCTGTAATGGACGGTAGCGCGCGGCGTCGATCACCTCCCGCATGTCATCGACGCCGGTGCGGCTGGCGGCGTCCATCTCCACCACGTCCGGATGCCGGTCCGCGAGAATCGCCACGCAATTCGGGCACACGCCGCAAGGGTCCGCCGTGGCGCCGCCCGTCCCGTCCGGACCCACGCAGTTCAGCGCGCGGGCGATGATCCGCGCCGTGGTGGTCTTGCCCACGCCGCGGACGCCCGTCAGCATCCAGGCATGCGCGATGCGGTTCATGGCGAAGGCGTTGCGCAGGATGCGCACCATCGCCTCCTGCCCGATCAGATCCCCGAACGTGACCGGACGGTATTTCCGGGCCAGGACCCGGTAGGGCGTAGCGGCCACGGCCGGCGCCGGGTCCCCGAACAGGCCCATGCCGTCCGCCGGCGGCTCCGGCAAAAGATCGTCGAGGCTACCGGCCATGTTCCCTGACGCAAGGAAGGGGTGGGAGGCCGGACAGTGACCCGGCCGCGATTCGTTGCGGCTGCTTCCTTCCGGACCTGACCGAGTTGGCGAGGCGTCCGTCCGCCGCCGGCCTCCCACCCACGAATATCGCCGGAAGCGGGGCTTGGCACAAGGGTCCCCTCATGCGAAATCCGCGGCGTGACCGTAATCCTCGCCAGCCGCCCCAACGTCTATACCGGCTCCCCGCTCGACCGCGCCGGGCACCGCAGGGATGACGAGGCCTGGATCGCCGCGCGCCTCCTGGACCCGGCCAGCCTGCTCGTCCCGGTCTGGCGCTCGCAGACCCTGTTCCAGGGCTTGGACAATGCCCGTCCCGAGGCCGTGTTCCTCACCGGCGGCGCCGCCTCGAGCCTGCGCATGGCCGGCGGACCCTGGGCGTTCCTGGGGCTCATGGGCGAGCAGGCGGTGTTCGCGGTCGACGTCAGCTCGGTCGAAGACCCGCTGCCGCTGCTGTCCGAGACCATCGGCCGGTTCGAGGACCTGCGCATGATCCCGGCCGGCCTGCCGGACAAGGACGCCGCCATCCTGGCGCACGCGCGCGGGCTGATGCACTGGCGTAACCGGCACCGGTTCTGCGCGGTCTGCGGCACGGCGTGCGACATCCGGAGCGCCGGGCACGCCTATGCCTGCCCCGCCTGCGGCGCGCAGCACTTCCCGCGCACGGACCCCGCCGTCATCATGCTGGTGCACCGGGCGGATCGCGTCCTGCTGGGACATTCCTCCCGCTTTCCCAAGGCCACCATGTACTCGACGCTCGCCGGCTTCGTGGAGCCCGGCGAGAGCCTGGAGGAGGCCGTCGCCCGCGAAGTCATGGAGGAAAGCGGCATCCGCGTCGGCGCCGTCCGCTATCATTCGAGCCAGCCCTGGCCGTTCCCCAGCTCCATCATGCTCGGCTTCTATGCCGAGGGCCTGACCGACGCGATCACCATCGACCCCACGGAACTCCGGGACGCGCGCTGGTTTACCCGCTCGGAGCTACAGGCGCCGGACGCGCACGGGTTTACCTTGCCGCGCCGGGACAGCATCGCGCGCCGGCTGATCGAGGATTGGATGATGCACCGATGAAGCGCCTGATGATGGTGGCCCTGCTGGCGGGCTGCACGCCAGCGCCCGACACGCCCCAGGCCGCGTGCGAGGCGGAGGCGAACCGGGATCCGGTCGTGCACGAGTTGATGGTCAAGAGCGCGGGCAGCGAGGAGTTCAATCAGTCGCATCTGGAGGAAATGAAGCAGGCCCGCCGCCGCGCCACCCTCCGCTGCCTCGCCGGGCGCGGCCTGATCCGGCCCGGCGGTGTGGAACCGCCGCTGCCCGTCCGATGAGTCCCGCCGCCGAACGCGTCGCCGAATACCCGCGTCCACCCAGGCTCGAACGGGACCAGCGCCGCATCCGGGTCGTGCTGGGCGGGGTCACGCTCGTGGACAGCCGCGCGTGCTGGCGCGTGCTGGAGACGACGCACCCGCCCAGTTTCTACATTCCCGTGTCCGCCTTTCCGCCCGGCGCCCTATCGCCGTCCGGACATGGCAGCGTGTGCGAGTGGAAGGGGGAGGCGGAGTATTTCTCCCTCTCGGCCGGCGGTGTCACCGCGCGGGATGCCGCCTGGGGCTATCCGGACCCCACCCCGGCCTTTCTGCCGATCCGCGGCCACGTCGCGCTGTATGCCGGCAAGATGGACGCCTGCTATGTGGATGACGAGCGCGTCCTGCCGCAGGAGGGCGGGTTCTACGGCGGCTGGATCACGTCCGAGCTGATCGGCCCGTTCAAGGGTGCGCCCGGCACCCGGTTTTGGTAGGCGCCGTCCAGTGAGCGCCGCCATTCAGGCGTCCCCGCGTCACGTGACGGAAACGCTTCGTCTAGCCGCGCCGCTCGCGGTCGCGCAACTGGCGCAGATGGCGATGGGGGTGACGGACACGGTGCTGCTCGGCAGCCTGGGCGGGGACGCGCTGGCGGCGGGCGGCCTGGCTGCGTCCATCTTCATCACCGTCGTGATCCTGCTACAGGGCGTGGTGACCGCGGTCAGCATCATGGTGGCGCAGGCCAGGGGCGCCGGGCGGGACCGGGACGTACCGCGGCTGTACTGGGCGGGGATGGGGCTGACCTGGGTGCTGATGATCCCGGCCGCGCTGGTCTTCGTCTATGCCGGGCCGCTGCTGACGTGGCTGCACGAGCCGGCGGATCTGGCGCGGGACACCGGGGCGTATCTCGCGCGCCTGGCCTGGGGCGTGCCCGGCGCATTGTTGGGTATGGGCCTGATGCGGGCGGTGCTGCCCGCCATCGGCCAGGGGTCCGACCTGCTGATCGTGGCGCTGGTGGCGGCGGTGGTGAACGGTTTCCTGTGCTACGGGCTGATCCACGGGGCGTCCGGGCTGCCGGAGCTGGGCATGCTGGGTGCGGCGACATCCACCGCCATCGTCCTGACCGGTGTGGCAGCGGCGTTGCTGGCGCTGTTGCACGTGCGGCCTTGCCTGCGGCGCTTCGTCGCCTGGCAGCGTCCGCGCCGGCGGGAGCTGACGGGCCTGCTGCGGCTCGGCATACCGGTGGCCGGGACGTTCGCGGTGGAGACTGGGCTGTTTCTGGCCGTGGGCCTCATGGTGGGCTTCCTCGGCTCCGCGGCACTGGCGGCGCAGCAGGTGGCGATGTCGGCGGTGTCGGTGTCGTTCATGGTGCCGCTGGCCATCGCCCAGGCCGCCAACGTCCGTGTCGGCAACGCGGTCGGCGCCGGGGACCGGGCGCGGGCCCGCCGGGCGGGTTTGGTGGCGATCACGCTGGGCGGCGCGTTCGAGCTGCTGACGGCGGTGTTCGTCTGGTTCACACCGGGCACGGTGGCGGGCTGGTATGTCAGCCCGTCCGACACGGAAACCACCTCGATCGCCCTATCCCTGCTGGGCGTGGCGGCGCTGTTTCAGGTCGTGGACGGCATCCAATGCGTCGCCGGCGGCGCCTTGCGCGGCCTGGGCGACACGCGGATCCCGTTCGTGATCGCCGCGGCCGGCTACTGGGGCATCGGCTTCCCGGCCGCCTGGGCGCTGACCTGGTGGGCAGGCTGGGGCGCGGTAGGCGCTTGGTGGGGCCTCGCGGCCAGCTTGCTTTCAGTGGCGGCGCTACTGACGTGGCGGTTTGTGGTGCGGACGCGATGATCTAGGTCGAGGCGAACTTCCCCTAAATGACCACCGTGTTGCACCTTGTAAACGGTCTGAGAGTAGGTGGCATGGAGCGCGCCGTTCTGCGTATTGCTCGGCGTGCAAACGAGGAGGGGCAGCACCATAGCCTCCTTCTGTTTGATACTCCATTTCGGTCCGAAAATCTGGATTTCCGGCCTGATCCTGTCAAGGCAGACTACCTCCCGAGGGGGCCGGGTCTTGATTTCAAATTTGTTTTGAAGCTTGCTCAGAAACTCGATTCCCTAGAGATAAACCTCGTCCACGCGCACAACGATACCGCCCTTGTTTACGCCGTCATGGCTAAGTTGTTCGTCAAAAGCTCTCGGATCAAAGTGATCGGAAGCTTCCATTCGTGGCCAAGTCATGATACCCGACGAGCGCGGTTACTCAATAAGCTGGCATCCTATGAGGCACGCATAGTCGCCGTCTCAGACGAACTTGCCAATCGCTTAGTAGGCGGAGGCTGGGTCAGGAACTGCAGCACTGTTTGGAACGGTGTTGATCTCGATTGCTTCTCCCGGTGCGGACCTGACGCAGACTGGCGTACAAGGCTAGGCATTCCATCAGGTGGGCTCCTTATTGGGCACATTGCTCGATTCGACCCCATCAAAAGACACGAAGACATGCTGGCGGCGGCATGCCTGCTTGCGAAAACAAATCCTGAAGTGACTATCGTATTTGTTGGACAGGGCCCGAGGCTGAGACAGATCCAACAACAAGCCGCAGACCTTGAAAATGTTCGGTTCATTCCAAACGTCCTCGATATCTCTACCTTGCTGCGCAGTCTGGATGTATCAGTGCTATGTTCAGCCCATGAGGCATCGCCCTTAGCCATTCTAGAAAGTATGGCATGCGGGGTGCCAGTAATCGGCACGCGAGTCGGAGGAATACCGCACTTGCTGGGGTTCCACGGAGCTGATCAGGCCGGCATTCTTGTTCCTGCGTTCGATCCTGAGTGCCTCGCTGACGCCATCTCTTATCTAGCCCGCAACCCTGCTGAGCGTGACCGCCTTTCGCGAAATGCCCGCCGTCGCTCTAAGCTATTTTCCTTCAATGCGGAGTGGCTTGCCTATCAGGCCCTTTATGCCGAGGTCATCGGCTCGGCGGGTAAATTTGCGTAGCGTATCCGGCTTCGAGCGTGCTTCTGGATCCGCCCGTCGCGTTCGCAGTGGCAGTTTGGACAATTCAGCTTGAAAGCGTCCTGGGCTGCTTTGCGGTGGTCTGCATTGAACAGCATGTCACGTAATGGTTTCTCCCGGATGTTTCCTAATGGGAAAGTGACATAGCATAATTGCACAGACCCGTCGGCGCCGACCCAAAGAAGGTTTTTTACATCGCAAGGAATTCGCATCTCAGCGCCTTTCAACAGCCAGTCTGGGATCGAATGAATGCTTGCCAAGCTCTCACGCACACGAGTTGGATAGCTGTGTTTTAGACGCGCCAGTTCAGCGACTACGGCGTATATAGCAGACGCGTCCTCCGCCCCGAACTGCAATCCACCCTCTTGCCCGTCTGTAAAATATGGCAATGAGTAATGGATCAGATCGGTATGAAAACTCATGTCGAACCGCTGAGCAAAGTCCCATGCAGCCTGTAATGAGACAGGGTTACAGCTTGGCTTCATGATCAAAAAGTTTAATTGGAACGAAAGCTCAAGGCCATACTTTGCCCGAGCGTACTTCATGCCCGCTTCTAGCTCGGCATACCGGTCGGAGCGTTGAACGTAACGATCGTAGTCTTCGCCAGTGCCGTAGAATCCAATGGTGATATTACGAAGGCCGGCTGAATACAGTTCATCGATCTTTTGTCTAAGCAACATACCGTTAGTGGTCACATAGGTCGCCAGGCCAAGATCGACGCTGATCCGCACCATCTTCGCTAAGTCACGATGCAGGAGTGGCTCACCTCCATAGAGCCGCACTAGTTCAACACCTGCGGCTTTGGCGTCGATTAGGAGACTGCGGACTTCCTCCAGACCGAGCTGCTGTCCAGGCATGAAATCGCGGCCGTACCGACAGCCAATGCATCGAAGGTTACAGTGGGCAGTTACCGCAATCGTTATTCGCCTTGGCCGTGGCTGTATCATTGCGGGAACTATCTGTCCAACCGCATGTTCGAGTAATCCAAGAGTTTGCTCGGTGTGGGTCAGCGCTCGTTTAAGCCTTGGACTATCTCTTGCGACCACTCGTACAAACGCCCGCACTTCGTCGGTCATTGCCCTGGCGCGGTTTGCCGTACCGACTCCGTCGCTCATGTTTGGACTGATGGTTTTCACGACATACACTCCGCTGCAGCAGGTCAGGCTACATCAGTTTTGCCAATCTAGCGCCCTATGTGCGAAATAAAGTTATTCTAGTGTTTTGAAACGACGCTAAAGTCTTTTCAACGTGCGGCTCCAGCCCGCTACTCCGGGCGGGCTGGAGCCGATACAACCGGGGACGCCTCAGTTTCCCAGCATCTGCTTCGCATTCTCTGCCGTGATCGCCATCGTATCGACGGTGACCACCGCCGGCACCGTGCTTGCGCAATCCAGCAGGATGGATTTGGCCAGGTCAACGGCCTGCTTGGCGCCGGTTGGGTAGGTGAAGGTGGCGGCCCAGTCACCCTTGGCGACGGCCGCGATGCCGCCCGCCGGGCCAGGGAGGCCGTCCGTCCCGATCACCTTCACTGCCTTGCCGGCGCCCTTGGCCGCCAGCAATGCGCCCGCCGCCATCATGTCGTTGCTGGCATAGACCATCTTGATGTCGGGATGCGCCTGCAGCATGGCGGCAAACGCGGTCTGCGCGCGGTCCGGCAGCCAGTCCGCTGCCTGCTCGGCCACGATCTTGATGCCGGCATTGCCCTTCACCCCGGCCTTGAAGCCGTTCAGCCGCTCGACCGCGGGGGTGGAACTCGGCAGGCCCTGCAGGATCACCACCTCGCCCCCATCCGGCAGAAGCGTCTTCGCGGTGTACTCGCCCGCGGCCTCGGCGATCTTGAAATTATCGCCGCCGATGAACGCCGTGTAGTCGCGGCCCGGCTCTCCCACGGTCTTCCGGTCCAGCTCCAGCACGGGGATGCCCGCCTGCACCGCGCGCTTCACCGCCGGCGTTAGCGGCGCGGCCTCGAACGGGGAGATCAGCAGCAGATCCACCTTTTGCGTAATGAAGTTGCTGACCTGGGAGGTCTGCGTGTTCACGTTCCCGGCGCCATCCGCGATCTGCAACTTGAACTGCGGCACCTGCTTCACCGCCGCCGTGAGTTCGTCATTCACGTGCTGCCGGTAGGGCTCGGCATTGTTGGCCTGCGAGAAGCCGATCACGAAGTCTCCGGTCTTGGAGCAGGCCTTGACCAGCGGCTCCGCCTGCGCCGCACCGGCGAGCAGGCATGCGCTGGCGAGCAGCGCTAATCTCGATGTATGCTTGTTCATTGCGTTTCCCCTCGTTCGTACCGCGTGTCAGCGCCCCAGCCCCTCGCGGCGCCGGACTAGGGATTGGAGCACCGCCGCCAGCACGATAATGGCCGCAGTGGCCAGAAGCTGCATAGCCGGGGTGACGTTGTTCAGTTGCAAAATATTGGCGAGCGCCCCCAGCATGATCGCCCCGGCCACCGTTCCCACCATCGACCCGGCGCCGCCGAACAGGCTGGTGCCGCCGATCACCACCGCGGCGATCGCCGTCAGCTCATAGCCGGCGCCGTCATTGGCGCTGCCGAAATTGAACTGCCCGGCGTGCACGATGCCCGCCAGCGCGGCGGCAAAGCCCGTCAGCGCATAGACGCTGATCTTCACTGCCGCGACCGGCACACCGGATATCCGCGCCGCCCGCTCGTTACCGCCGACGGCGAAGACGTAGCGGCCATAGCGGGTCAGGTTCAGCACGAATGTCGCGGCCGCGGCGAACACCAGGAACACGATAGTGGCCACCGGAACGGTGTTGCCGAACAGCCGCTCCCCCAGCACCGCGAACACCGGCGGCGCCAAGCCTGGCCCCTCTCCGTATGAAATATTGATGTATTGATTGCCAGACACCACCAGCGCCACGCCGCGAGCCGCCTGCAACCCCGCCAGGGTCACGATGAACGGCTCCAGCCGGAAGCGGCTCGATAACGCGCCCTGGATCAGGCCGAACAGCGTGCCGGCCACCAGCACGGCGGCGATGGCCGGCACCAGGCCGAACCCGCCGGATACCATGAGCGTCGCGGTGATCACGCTGGATAGGCCGAGCATGGCGCCGACCGAAAGGTCGATTCCGGCCGTGATGATCACGAACGTCATGCCGATGGCGATGATGCCGGTCTCCGACACCGCACGCACGATATCGGCGATGTTGCCGGGTGACAGGAACAGGATTTCGCCACGCCGCCGCGGCGAGAAGATGATACCGCCGAGCACCACGAGCACGAGCCCGATCAAGCTTTGGAACCGCACGATCAGGGCGAGCGGGTCGCGCTTCGACCCGGCCATCAGCCCTCCCCTCCGTTCGCCGCCGCCAGCAACGCGTGCTCCGTGGCGCCAGCGCCGGCGAATTCGGCCACGCTCTGACCCTGCCGCAACACGATTATGCGGTCGCACAGGCCCGTCAACTCAGGCATCTCCGAGGACGCCACCAGGATCCCGAGGCCCTTACCAGCCAGCTCGCGCAGCCGGGCGTAAATCTCGGCCTTGGCGCCCACGTCCACGCCGCGGGTCGGCTCGTCCAGCAACAACAGCCGCGGCCCGGCGAGCGTCTCCTTCGCCAGCACGATCTTCTGCTGGTTACCGCCCGACAGCGCGCCTGCGAGGATTGAGGGCTCCCGCGGGCGGATGCCGAAGCGCGCGAACGAGTCCTGGACGGCCTCCCCCTGCAGCCGCCTGCTGAGCAGATACCGGGGAGAAATGCGCGGTATGACGGACATCACCAGGTTCAGCCCCACCGCCATTCGTAGCATGAGGCCGCCGCCGCGCCGGTCATCGGTGACGAATCCAAGCCCCGCCCGGCGCGCCGCCGCCACGCTGCCGAGCCGTGCCGGCTGGCCCCCCATCGTCACCTCACCCTCCCACCGCCCGGCGCGGCCCGTGCCAAAGAGCGCGCTTAGAAGTTCCGTGCGGCCGGCGCCCATCAGCCCGGCCAGGCCCACGATCTCACCTTCCCGCACCTCCAGGCTGATCCGCGCCGGAGCTTGCCAGCCGGCGCTTGCATGCCGTTCCGCGCGCGCGAGGCGGAAGCGCGCGTCGCGCAGCCGCAGCAGCACGGGCCCGTTGCAGGGAGACCGGGGCGGATACAGCTCATCGAGGTCGCGCCCGACCAGCAGCCGGACCAGTTCGGCCTGCGGGGCGCCGGGTAGGGCAGTGCCGGCAACCGCGCCGTCCCGCATGACGGTGACCCGGTCGGCGATCTGCGGCACCTCTTCCAAGCGGTGCGAGATATACACGATGCCAGTGCCGGCTTGTTTCAGCCGCCGCATGAGACCGAACAGACGCTCGACCTCGCCCACCGTCAGCGCCGCCGTCGGCTCGTCCATAATGAGAATGCGGGAGGCGTAGGACAGGGCTTTGGCGATGGCGACGACTTGGCGCTGACCGATCGAGAGGTCGGCGATGCGACGCGATGGCTCGATCGAGGGGTCGAGCGGGGCCAGCCGGGCCGCCGCCTCCCGCCGCATGGCCCCGGTGTCGAGGCGCCCGCCGGGCCGCATGATCTCATGCCCCAGGAACAGATTGGCGGCGACATCGAGGCCGGGGACGAGGTCGAGTTCCTGGAACACCGTGGCGATCCCGGCCGCCTGCGCGTCCCGCGGGCTGGCGAAGCGGACCGGGGTGCCATCGATACGGATTTCGCCCGCATCGGGCGCATGCACGCCAGACAGCAGGCCCATGAGGGTCGATTTCCCGGCACCGTTCTCGCCCAGCAATGCGTGGATCTGCCCAGCTTCCAAAGCAAAATCGACCCCGCGCAGCGCCACGGCGCCGCCGAACCGTTTGGTGGCGCCGGTGACGGACAAGAGAGGCGCGCTCATCCGATCAGGCCCGGGGTGCGGTGCTCGAGCCCGGACCGGTCGTCCTTCAGCCCCACCCCCGTCAGCTTCCGCGTCCGCGCCTCGCGCATCAGCCAGCACAGCATGTCCGCGGCGCCCTCATAAGACAGTCCGGCCGGGTGGATGTTGCTGATGCAGTTGCGTTCGGAGTCGCGGCGGCCGATGTGGGGGGCGTAGGTGAGGTAGATGCCGAGGCTGTCGGCGACGCTCAGGCCCGGGCGCTCGCCGATCAGCACCGCCACCATCTGCGCGCCGAGCCCGGCGCCGATCGCGTCGCCTAGTGCCACGCGGGCCTGCACCGCGACCATGGCCGTCACCGCCCAGCCATCGAGACGGGCGAGGCAGGCTTCCAGCACCGGCCGGCCGTGGCGCTGCACCGCCAAGGGGGACAGGCCGTCCGCCAGCACGAACACCGCGTCCCACGGGCCGGGCTCAAATGTCGTATCCGGCGCCAAAGCCCGGCCCAGATCGGGGCGGCGCAGGTATGTGGCGCGGTCCGGCGCGGCGCTGTGCACGACCGGGAAACCCAGCGCCGCCGTGTCCAGCGCCGTGTGCACTGCGTCCCGCGCCCTTGCGTGCGCCAGCTGAAACGACAGCACCTCCGGCAGTGGCAGCGCATCGCCGACCCGGCCCAAACCGATGCGCGCCCGGGTCGCCTGCCGTAGTGCCAGCCAAGGGTCAGCCATCGATCGCCAGCAGCGGCTGCGCGGCGCGGATGCGGCCCGTGCGGTCCTTCATGTCCATGCGCTCGAGCCAGGCCTCGAACTCCGGCGCGGCGCGGACGCCGAACTGGCTCCGCAAATACAGCATGTCGTGGAACGAAGCGCTTTGGTAGTTCAGCATGACGTCGTCGGCGCCGGGCACGGTGATGAGGAAGGTAAGGCCGGCCACCGTCAGCAGCGTCATCAGCGTATCCATGTCATCCTGATCCGCCTCGGCATGATTGGTATAGCAAACGTCGCAGCCCATCGGCAGGCCCAGCAGCTTACCGCAGAAATGGTCTTCGAGGCCGGCGCGGATGATCTGCTTGCCGTCGAACAGATACTCGGGGCCGATGAAGCCCACTACGGTATTGACCAGCAGCGGCTGGAACGCGCGGCAGACGGCGTAGGCGCGGACCTCGACCGTCTGTTGATCGATCCCGTGATGGGCGCCGGCGGATAAAGCCGCACCCTGGCCGGTTTCGAAATACATGACGTTCCGCCCCACCGTGCCGCGCCCCAGCGCCAGCGCGCCCTCCTGCGCCTCCCGCAGCAGCGCCAGCGTGACGCCGAACCCGGCATTGGCCGCCTCCGTCCCGGCCACGGACTGAAACATCAGATCGACCGGCGCGCCCCGCTCCAGCATCTGCAGCGTGTTGGTGACATGGGTCAGCACGCAATGCTGCGTCGGCACGTCATGGCGGAGGCGGAGGCCCTCCAGCATGTCCAGGATCGCCATGGCGTTCGCTACGCTGTCGGTCGCCGGGTTCACGCCGATCACCGCGTCCCCCACCCCATACAGCAGGCCATCGACGGTGGAGGCGGCGATGCCGCGCAGGTCGTCCGTGGGGTGATTGGGCTGCAGCCGCGTGCCGAGGCGTCCCGGTAAGCCCTGCGTGTTGCGGAATGCCGTCGTGACCTGGCATTTGCGCGCCACCGCGATCAGGTCCTGGTTCCGCATCAGCTTGCTGACGGCAGCCGCCATCTCCGGCGTGAGGCCCGGTGCCGCCGCGGTAAGACGCGCCGCGGTCGTGTCATAGGACAGCAGCCAGTCCCGCAGCCCGCCCACCGTCAGGTGCGACAGCGGCGCGAACGCAACCTGGTCATGCGTGTCGATGATCAGCCGCGTCACCTCGTCCGTCTCGTAAGGCACCAGCGCCTCGTTTAAAAAGGTTTGGAGCGGCAGGTCGGCCAGCACGGACCGGGCCGCGACCCGTTGCGCGTCGCTCGCCGCGGCCAGGCCCGCCAGCTCGTCCCCGGACCGCCGGGGCGAGGCGGCGGCCAGCACGGCGCGAAGGTCCGGAAAGCGATGCCGTTCACCCTGGTAGGCGCTGACGTAGTCCGGCATGAAGTGCGCCCAATTCTTGGATTACTGCACGATCGATAAGCACAACCGGTCTAACTCGGCCCAAATTGCAGTATCTGTCAATTGCTTCGGCCGGGCCAGGGGCATAGACCACCGGTCACCCCGCTGTGATGCCGCGCTGGAGAAGGAAACACCATGGCTTATTTGATGCCCTCGGAATTCGTGGCCAAGATGGTCGAAGCCGGTGAGAGCAAGGTCTTCATGTCCGCACGGGACACCATCATCCGCGCCTATATGGCCGGCGCGATCCTGGCGCTGGCGGCGGTGTTCGCGGTCACCGTCACGGCGCAGACCGGGTATCCGATCATTGGCGCCGTCCTGTTCCCGGTCGGCTTCTGCATGCTGTATCTGCTAGGGTTCGACTTGCTGACGGGCGTGTTCGTGCTGGCGCCGCTGGCGTTAATCGACAAGCGGCCCGGCGTCACGCCCGCCGGCGTATTGCGGAACTGGGGGCTGGTGTTCGTGGGCAATTTTGCCGGCGCACTCACGGTGGCGATCATGATGTCCATCGTGTTCACGTTCGGCTTCTCGGCGCCGCCCGACAAGGTCGGCACCATCATCGCCGGTATTGGGGAGGCGCGGACGCTGGGCTATGCCAAGTATGGCGCCGCCGGGTGGCTCACGATCTTCATCCGCGGCATGCTTTGCAACTGGATGGTCAGCACCGGGGTGGTCGGCGCCATGATCTCCACCAGCGTCAGCGGCAAGGTGATTGCGATGTGGATGCCGATCATGGTGTTCTTCGCCATGACGTTCGAGCATTCGGTGGTCAACATGTTCCTGTTCCCGGCCGGGCTGATCATGGGCGGGCATTTCTCGATCTTCGATTACTTCTGGTGGAACGAGATCCCGACCGTGTTGGGCAATCTGGTCGGCGGCCTGGCCTTCACCGGCCTCACGCTATACTCGACGCACCTGAAGACGGCGCCGAAGCGGGTGGTTTATTGATTAGCTTACGTCCCCCTCTCCACCTTCGGCGAGGAGGCCTTTCGGGAGTGGTCCGGGGTGAGCGGGGCCACAACAAGCGGCCCCTGCCACTTCAGCCGAAGGTCGCAAAGGTCAACGCCGCTTGTTCCCCTCACCCCAACCCTCGCCCGGAGGGAGAGGGGGCGCTCTTGCCCTGTAGGCCTCCAGTATCGTTGTAGGATGACAGCACCCGATCATCTCAGCGTCACCATCGGCCAGCATTCCAGCGCGGGCCGGAAGCCGGCCAATCAGGATTTCTACGGCGCTTTGATCCCCGGTGAGCCCGGCCTTACCACCAAGGGCATTGCCATCGCGCTCGCGGACGGGATCAGCAGCAGCGCGGTCAGTGCGGTCGCGGCGTCCTCGGCCATCCGCAGCTTTCTGACCGACTACTACGCGACGTCGGACGCATGGTCGGTCAAGAACTCGGCCCAGCGGGTGATCGCGGCCACCAACTCCTGGCTGCACGCCGAAACCCGGCGCGGCCAGTTCGCGCATGACCCGGACCGCGGCTACGTCTGCACGCTGGATGTGCTGGTGCTGAAATCCGGCGCCGCTCACGTGTTCCACATCGGTGACGGGCGGGTCTGGCGCGTCGCGGGCCGCAGCCTCGAGCAGCTGACGCAGGATCACCGGGTCACGATTTCCCCCACGCAATCCTATCTGGGCCGCGCATTGGGGGTCGCGCCGCATGTGGAGATCGACCATGTCTCCGTGCCGATCCAGCCCGGCGACATCCTGGTGCTGACGACCGACGGCGTGCACGACTTTATCGAGCCGCAACGGATCGTACAGGCCATCGCAGCGTCCGCCGATCTGGACGCCGCCGCCGCCGCCATCGTCGCGGCCGCGCATGCAGCGGGCAGCCCGGACAACCTTACCATCCAGATCGTCCGGGTGGACAGCGTGCCGCCGGGTGCGCCGGGTGAGGTGCTGGACCGCGCCCGGGATCTGCCGCCAGCCCCCATCTTGGAGGAGCGCGCCCTGCTGGACGGCTACCGCGTTCGCCGCACGCTGCATAGCAACAGCCGTAGCCATCTGCACCTGGCCACAGACGAGGCGACGGGCGCCACGGTCGTGCTGAAAACACCGTCGATCGATTTGCGCGAAGACCCAGAGTATCTGCGACGGTTCATGATGGAGGAGTGGATCGCACGGCGCATCAACAATCCGCACGTCATGCGCGCCTACCCCCAGACCCGTCCGCGCACGCATCTTTATCTAGTGCTGGAGTATCTGGACGGGCAGTCATTGACGCAATGGATGCTGGACCATCCAAAACCGGAGCTGGAGGCGGTGCGACGGATCGTGGAACAAGCGGCCCGTGGCCTGGCGGCATTCCACCGCAAGGAGATGGTGCACCAGGACGTGCGTCCGGAAAACCTGATGATCGATGCGTCAGGCACGGTGACCGTCATCGATTTCGGCTCGACCAAAGTTGCCGGCGTGCTGGAGCTGACCCGGGACGTGGAGCAGATGGAGATGCTTGGTACTGCGCAGTTCACGGCGCCGGAGTGCTTCTTCGGTGAGCCCGCGACCGCCGCTTCCGACGTGTTCTCCCTGGGCGTCACCGCCTATCAGCTGCTGACGGGCACGCTGCCGTATGGGGCGGCCATCGGCCAGATGCGCACCCGGGCGCAGCAGCGGGCGTTGGTGTACCGCTCAGTCCGGCACGCCCGTCCGGACCTGCCGGACTGGGTGGACGGCGCGCTCCGGAAAGCGGTGCACCCCCTGCCGGCCAAGCGCTACGGTGAAATGTCGGAGTTCGTATACGATCTACGGCACCCGAACCCCGATTTTGCCGTGACGGGCCCGGTGCCGTTGCTGGAGCGTAACCCGGTCATGACCTGGAAGATCATGTCCGGTGTCCTCGCGGCTGCGCTGATCGTCGACATCGTGCTCCGGGTCCGGTGACCGCCTACCGTGGAATCAGCTTGAGCGCTGCGTAGGCCCGCTCGCTCGGCGGCCAGGCGCGCATGATCGGCACGCGCTGGGTGACGGCCAAGGTGCCTAGCCCCCCCAGCAGCATGATGGTCAGCACCCAACCCGTGATGGCCGCGCGGCCCGAGGGTGGCAGAGGTGTAGGAGTGACCCTGGGAGCCATCGGCGGCGGCCACGGTTCCGATGGCTCCGGCGCTTCTACCATCGGCGCCGGTTCGGGGGCTGGCGCCTCGGGCTGGATCACGGGCGGCAGGCTGGGCTGATCCGGCTCGGCCGTTATGCCGGCAAAGCCCGGCGTGGCCGGCAGAAGCGTAGGGGGGAAGCTGGGGGGTGGCGGTGGGAGTGGTGGCGCGGGCGGCGGGGCGGCGGCCAACGGTGCCCAGCTTGCCCCGCACTTGGCGCACTTGACCGGCTTGCCGGGCACCAAGCGTGTCTCGGGCACTTCGTAGCGCGCGGCGCAGGATGGGCAGACGATTCGCATGGGTTCGTGATACGCCAGCATGCCCGGCTTGAACATGCCGGACCCACCATGACGCGGCGAGACCTATGCTGCAGCTAGAGGACGTCGGATTGAATTACGCCATGCCATCCGCGCCAGGCTCGCAGGTGCCGGTGCTGCGCGGCGTGTCGTTCAGCGTGGGCAAGGGCGGTTTCCGCTGGCTGCTCGGTCCATCCGGTGCCGGCAAGACCACTTTGCTCAGGCTGCTGCATCTGTCGCTGCGCCCGAGTGCCGGGACCGTCCACCTGCTGGGCCGGGATGTCGGCCGGGCGCGCCGCCGCGAGCTACAGGCGGTGCGGCGGGATATCGGCATGGTCTTTCAGGATTTTCGCCTACTGCCGCACCTGTCCGCGTTCGACAACGTGGCCTTGCCGCTCCGCCTCGCCGGGCGTCCGGAGGGGCAGATCCGGGCGGACGCGACGGAGCTGCTGAACTGGGTCGGCCTTGGCAGCCGCCTCAACTCCCGCCCGGCCGAGCTGTCGGGCGGGGAGCAGCAACGGGTGGCCATCGCGCGCGCCGTGGTGGCCCGGCCCGCCTTGCTGCTAGCGGACGAGCCGACCGGCAACCTCGATTCCGTTCAGGCCGCCCGGCTGATGCAGCTGTTGCATGAAATGAACCGGCTGGGCGTCACCGTCATGGTCGCCACGCACAACGACGCGCTCGTGCAGCGCCATCCGGCGCCCGTCCTGCGCTTGGCGGAGGGCCGGATCGTGCACGATGGGCCCGCATGAGCCTGCTTCGCCCACGCGGTTTCGATGATCTTGGCCTCCGCCGCTCCGCCCAGGACCGCCTGCTGCCGTTCGTGGTGGGGGCGATGGCGTTCCTGGGCGCGCTCGCGCTGGCCGGTGCGGTCGCGGCGGCGGGGCTGGCGCAACACTGGCAGGCCGGCGCCGGCGCGTCCCTCACGGTCCAGGTGCCCAACCCCACGGGCGCGGCGGACGGGCAGACCCGGGCGGAGCGGGTGCTGACACTCCTGCGCGGCACGCCCGGTGTGCAACAGGCGCGGGCGATGCCGGCAGACGAGCTGGATGAGTTGCTGCGCCCCTGGCTCGGCACCGGCACTGGCCGCATCGCCCTGCCGCTGCCGGCGGTGATCGAGGTCAGGCTGCAGGCGGACGGCCCCGCCGCTGCGTTGGCCGGCCTGGGCCCCCGCTTGGCCGCCGCGGTGCCGGGCACCTTGCTCGAAAGCACCGAGGATTGGGTCCAGCGGTTGTCGATACTGGCGCGTAGCGTGCAAGCGTGCGCGGCATTGGCGGTGCTGATGGTGGCGCTCGTTGCCGTGGCGGTCGTGGCGGTCGCGGTGCGGGCTGGGCTCTCGACCCGGCGTGACGCGGTCGAGATCGTGCACGGGCTTGGAGCGTCGGACGGGTACATCGCCAGCCGGTTCGCCAACCGGGCGCTCCGCCTCTCGGGGATGGGCGGGCTGGCCGGGGCGGCGCTGGCCCTGCCGCTGGTGATCGGCCTGGCCCTGCTGGCCGCGCCCTTTGCCGCAGCACCTAATCCAGAGAGTGGCTTCTTGCCGGGATTGTTACCCCCGGCGCTTTGGCTGGGGCTACCCGGCCTGCCGCTCGCGGCGGCGGCGATCGGCTGGGCCACGGCGCAGGTTACAGTGCGCCGCTGGTTACGGCGGCTTGTATGATGCGTCCGGCCACAGCCTTGCCGGGCGCCGTACTCCTATTGGCTACGCTATGGTTGCTGGGCTTCGCATGGTTCAGCTTCGAGGCCCGGCAGAAGCGGCGGCCCCCTTCGTCGGCGGACGCCATCGTCGTGCTGACCGGCGGCGCGGACCGGATCGGCACCGCGCTCCGTCTGCTGCAGGACGGCGTGGCACCGCTGCTCCTGGTGTCGGGCGTGCCGGCGCATGTCGAGCTGGCGGATTTGGTGCGCCATACGCCGGCCGAGCCCCACCTTGCCCTCGACCGGTGGTCACCCCGGATCAAGCTCGGCCACGCCGCCGCGTCCACCGCGGGCAATGCGGACGAGATCGCGCCGTGGGTGCGGGAGAACGGCGTCCATACCCTGATCGTCGTGACCGCTGGATATCATATGCAGCGCGCTTTGATCGAGATCGGGCGGGCGGCTCCGGATATCGTGCTGTATCCTGTCCCGGTGCAGCCGCCGGCGCTGCGCGGACGTCCGGATTTGGGCACGCTGGCCTTGCTGTCCAATGAGTACGACAAGTGGATCGCCGCCCGGCTGCACCTCGCCCGCCTCCTTCGCCCCCCGGATTAGCCGGGAGTAGTGTTTGCGCGGTAAAGCCGCTAGAGCCCAGGCCGGCCGGCGTGCGGCCGCCAGAAACGAGGGCGATCATATTGAGGACAGGTCTTACCTGGCTCCGCTCGGCGCTGTTCAACGCCTGGTTCTTTGGATTGACGGCGGTGATCGGCGGTTGCGGTGTGGCCGTGCGGGCGGCGGCACCCCGGCACACCCTGGCACTGGCCCGGTTCTGGAGCGCGGTCATGCTGTTCGGCGCCAGGAATATCTGTGGCATGCGCCCGGTCGTGACCGGGTGGGAGCACCTGCCGGACGGGCCCGCGCTGATTGCGTCCGAACACCAATCGGCATTCGATACGCTGATCTGGTTACGCTTGGTGCCACGCGTGTCCTACATTTTCAAGGCCGAGCTGGCGGATGTGCCGCTATTTGGTCCCTTGCTGGTGCCGGCCGGGCAGATCGCGGTCGATAGGGGCGGCGGTGCGGCGGCGTTGCGCGGCATGCTGGCGGGCGCGGAACGGGCGGCCAAGAACAACCGGCAGATCGTGATCTTCCCCGAGGGCACGCGTGTGGGGGTAGGGGAACGGGTGAAGCTACACCCGGGCATAGCCGCCCTATCAACCCGGACGGGCTTGCCTGTCATCCCCGTCGCCACCGACTCCGGCCGGCTTTGGCCGCGCCAGTCCTTTATAAAGCGGCCAGGGCCCGTGCATATCTGGATCGGCGCACCGATCCCGCCGGGTCTACCGCCTTCTCAACTGGTCAAGACGTTGCGAGCCCGTTGGGATGCCCTGCACGAGGCCGCTGAGGCCTGTTGATAACTCTGTGGACTATTAAGCAGGCGACGCGTTGAAACGCGGGAGGTAGGGCCAACAACGCCTTCATTTATCACAGTTTCATGGCAGTTCCGTGATCGAAGACGGTACGTCATTGTGAGCCCGTTAGCACTTAAACAAGGCTAGAATGTTGCTTTTAAAGCAAATCCGGTTTTTAGGTTGTATTAGGCTGTACCTTACGCCTTACAGGCGGGGCGACGCTCCCACAAAGTTCAAGTAAACCTTGCTCTTGTGGACGAGCGAAGCCCGGGTGCGTTTTGCGCTTGACAAGCGAGTAACGAGTCGCCCCGCCCAATGCCGGAGCCGTGCGATGAACGCCCCGGCAACCTACAGCTTGGGCCGTCCCCCGGTGCGCTTGTTGCGTGCGGCACTGTCGGGAAGGCCGGTAATGGCCGGCAGAGCGGCAACGGGCGATGCCGCCGGGATCACCGGGTCCGCCAGGACATTGGCAGGCGCCGTATAATGCGGCCCGGGATGGACGGGTGCGTGCGCGATCACGCTCTCCGCCCGCGCCGTGGCGAGCTGGTGGCGCAACGCCTCGAGCTCGTGCCGCATGCTCTCAAGCTCGGCGGTTTTGGCGTCCAGTGCGGCTTGCACGGTGGTGCTGGCGTCGGCGGACGCCGGCTGTGCCGGGGCCGGCACCGGCTCACTGCCACGGTGGAACGGGTTGAACATGCCCATCGCCCGCTCGATCATCGCGAGGTTTTGGCGGCTCAGTTCCTCGACACTCGGCGGAATGAAGGGGCTGAACGTTTGCGTCACGACCTGCCGTAGCTGCTGCTGCTGCCGGGCGAAGCTGGACATGGCGGTCTCGAGATAGCGCGGCACTACCCCTTGCAGGCTATCGCCGTAGAAGCCGATCAACTGCCGCAAGAACGGCGTCGGCAGCATGGAGGTGCCCTTGCTTTCCTCTTCGACGATGATCTGCGTAAGCACCCCGCGAGTGATGTCTTCGCCGGACTTGGCGTCATACACCACGAAATCGCGTCCAGCGCGGATCATATCGGCCAGGTTATCGAGCGTGATATAGCTCGACGTCTCGGTGTCATACAGCCGGCGGTTGGCGTATTTCTTGACGACGACAGGCACCTGAGCAGGGGCGGCCGGCGGGCTGTCGGGCGGGCTGTCGGGCGGGCTTGCAGGGGCGATTGCGCTCGATGGGGCGATGTCGGTCATGGCAACCTCTGACATTTTCATGACAGTAGCCTAGCACGCAGTTGCAGCATGAGCGATAACTCCTGATGCGCCTATGCTATGCGTTCACGGGATGCCCTTGGGGGTGCGGGGGCGATGGACCAGGCCTATGACACAGGATGCGGCGGATTGGCTTACCATCTGGCACAGCGAGGCCGCAGCCCTGGCCACCGACCGGGAGGTTCAGGAGGCCTGGCAACGCATGGTCGGGATGGTGATGCAACAGGGTGCCGCGTGGCTGCAGGCCGCCCATGAACCGCCCGGGCGCGCCGGGCCCCATGTGCCGGCGCGGACCCCGTCCGCTGGCGATGCACTTGATGCAGTGGTCCCCAGCAGCCGAGGCGGCGACGGCCGGAACAATGACCGGCGAGAGCCCGATAGCCGGGATGACGTCATCGCCGCCCTTATGGAACGGGTTGCCGCCCTCGAGCGGCGCGGCGCCTGATCTCCCCGCCTCGGCGCCAGGCTGGGCCGACTCCGCGCTGATCAGGGGAATTGCCGCTTACCGCCGGCACCCCGCACAACGCACGCTGCCGGACCCACCGGTGCTGTGGGAGGAGGGTGAGAGCCGCCTGCTGGATTTCGCGCCGTCGGGTCTGCCGGTGCTGTTCGTGCCCAGCCTGGTCAACCGGGCCTACGTGCTGGATCTATCGCCCGAACGGTCAATGATGCGCTGGCTCGCCGGGCAGGGGGTGCGTCCGTTGTTGCTGGATTGGGGCTGGCCGGGACCGGACGAGCGGTGTTTCACATTGTCGGACTACATCGATGGCCGGCTGCAGCGTGCCGTCCGCGCCGTGGGTCAGCCGGTCGTGCTGGCCGGATACTGCATGGGCGGTCTGCTTACCTTGGCATTGGCGCTGCGTCAGCCGGCGCTGGTGCGGGCCTTGGCCCTATTGGCCGTGCCGTGGGATTTCCATGCCGATGATCCCGCGGCCGCCATCCAGCTCGGCCAGCGCCTGCCGTGGTTCGAGCCGGCGCTGCAGCTGACGGGCACGCTGCCCGTGGACGCGCTCCAGGCGCTGTTCGCCCTGCCGGACCCGGCGTCGATCGCGGCCAAGTACCGCGCCTTTGGCCGGCTGGACCAAGCGGGCCAGGCGGCGGCAGACTTCGTGCTGTTGGAGGACTGGCTGAACGACGGCGTGCCGCTGGCCGCGCCGGTGGCGCGTGAGACGATCGCCGGCTGGTATGGCGCCAATACGCCGGGCCAGGGACTGTGGTTGGTGAACGGTGCCCCGGTGCGCCCGGAGCAGATCGAGCGGCCGACCTGGGTCGCCGTGCCCGCCCGGGACCGGATCGTCCCGCCCGCCAGCGCGTTGCCGCTTGCATCACACATCGGCGGCGCCATCTTGCACCGTCCTGCCGGCGGGCATATCGGCATGACGGCGGGGCCGCGGGCGGAGGCGGTGCTGTGGCGGCCGATGCTGGACTGGTTACGGACGCTGTGAACGGTTAGGTTCGGTTGAACGCAAAGGGGAGACTAACATAATGGAAGATGTCGTCATCGTATCCGCCGCCCGGACGCCGGTCGGCAGCTTCAACGGCGCGTTCGCCGCCACGCCGGCCCATGTGCTGGGGCAGGTCGCGTTGCAGGCGGCGATGGAGCGGATCGGGCTCGACCCGCATGACGTGCAGGAGGTGATCCTGGGGCAGGTGCTGACGGCGGCGCAGGGGCAAAACCCGGCGCGGCAGGCGGCGCGGCACGCCGGCATCCCGGACGGCGCCACGGCATTCGGCATCAACCAGGTCTGCGGCTCGGGCCTGCGGGCGGTGGCGCTGGCCGCGCAGCAGATCCGGACCGGGGAGGCCCAGGTGGTGATCGCCGGCGGACAGGAGAGCATGAGCATGTCCGGGCACGCCGCGCATCTGCGGGCGGGAATGAAGATGGGCGAGCTCGGGCTGATCGACACCATGCTGAAGGACGGGCTGTGGGACGCGTTCCACGGCTACCACATGGGCACCACGGCCGAGAACGTGGCGACGCAGTTCCAGATCACCCGGGACGAGCAGGACAAGTTCGCGGTCGCGAGCCAGCACAAGGCGAGTGCGGCGCAGAAGGCGGGCCGGTTCAAGGACGAGATCGCGCCCGTCACCATCAAGGGCCGCAAGGGCGACACCGTGGTGAGCGAGGACGAGTACATCCGGCATGACAGCAGCGCCGAGCTGATGGCGAAGCTGCGCCCGGCGTTCAGCAAGGAGGGGACGGTGACCGCAGGCAATGCGAGCGGCATCAATGACGGCGCGGCCGCCCTGGTGGTGATGTCGGCGGCCGAAGCGGCGCGCCGCGGGCTGACGGTGCTGGCGCACATAAAAAGCTTCGCCACGGCCGGCGTGGACCCGAGCGTGATGGGCACCGGGCCGATCCCCGCCAGCCGCCGCGCGCTGGAGCGGGCGGGGTGGAAGGCGTCCGACCTCGACCTGATCGAGGCGAACGAGGCGTTCGCCGCCCAGGCCTGCGCGGTGAACAAGGACATGGGCTGGGACACGGAGAAGGTGAACGTGAACGGCGGCGCCATCGCCATCGGCCACCCGATCGGCGCGTCGGGCGCCCGGGTGCTGACGACGCTGCTGCATGAGATGGGCCGGCGGGACGCGAAGAAGGGGCTGGCGACGCTGTGCATCGGCGGGGGCATGGGTGTGGCGATGTGCCTGGAGCGCTAGGTGGCTGGAGGTAGCGCTGGCTGCCTCCCTCATCGCGGCCCTCTTTCGAAGGGAGAGGGAAAGTAAGAAAAGCTGGAGGGAAATATGGCGAGAGTAGCATTGGTGACGGGCGGTACGCGGGGGATCGGGGCGGCGATCAGCACGGAATTGCAGAAGGCCGGGCGGCAGGTGGTGGCGTCGTTTGCCGGCAATGACGCCGCCGCGGCCGCGTTCACGGCGGAGACGGGAATACCGCATATCAAGTTCGACGCGGGTAATTTCGACGAGTGCCAGAGCGCGGTAAAGAAGATCCATGACGAGCATGGTCCGATCGAGATCCTGGTCAACAACGCCGGGATCACGCGGGACGGCACCATGAACAAGATGTCCCGCGACATGTGGGATGCGGTGCTGGATACCAACCTCGGCAGCTGCTTCAATTTGTGCAAGCTGACGTTCGACGCGATGCGAACGGCGAAGTTCGGCCGGATCGTGAATATCGGCAGCATTAATGGGCAGGCCGGGCAGTATGGGCAGGTGAACTATGCCGCCGCCAAGTCCGGCATCCACGGCTTCACCAAGGCGCTGGCGCAGGAAGGGGCGCGGTTCGGCATCACCGTGAACGCGATCGCGCCGGGCTATGTGGATACGGAGATGGTGCGGGCCGTCCCGCCGGACGTGCTGACGAAGATCGTGGCGCGCATCCCCATGGGCCGCCTCGGCCATGCCGAGGATATCGCCCGCGGCGTGCTGTTTCTCACGGCCGATGACGCCGATTTCGTGACCGGGAGCACGCTGTCGATCAATGGCGGGCAGCATATGTATTGAGCCCGGCTAACCTGGCCGGGTGCGGCGCGATCGGCCTCTGGGCCTTTCTCGCCGTGCTCGGCCGGCTGGCGTCCGGCTTGCCGCCGCTGGAGCTGGTGGGGCTGAGCTTTGCGGTGTCGGGCGCCTTGGGCCTGGCGGCGCTGGCGGGGCTCGGGCGGCTGGGTGAGCTGCGGCAGCCCGGCCTGGCCTGGCTGCATGGCGTGGCCGGTTTGTTCCTGTATCACGCGTTCTATTTCGCCGCGCTGTCACGGGCGCCGGCGGCGGCGGTGAACCTCATCAACTATCTATGGCCGTTGCTGATCGTGCTGCTGGCGGGGCCGATGCTGGGGATGCGGCTTACGCTGCGTCAGGCCGGGGGCACGGCGCTGGCACTGCTGGGCTGCGCGGCGTTGCTGGGCACGGGGGCGGCGTTTCCGCCGGGTGCGGGGGCCGGCTATGGGTTGGCGATGGCGTCGGCCACGACGTGGGCGCTTTACTCATTACTGGCCCGGCGCCTGACCGCGGTGCCGCCCGGTGCCATGGCGGGATTCTGTGCGGGTGCGGCGGTGCTGGCGCTGTCGCTCCATGGGTTGACCGGCAAATGGGTGGCGCCGGGGACGGTGGATGGGGCCGTCGTGCTGGCCATGGGCTTGGGGCCAGTCGGGGTTGCGTTCGTGCTGTGGGATTGGGGCATGAAGCGGGGGGACCCGCGGCTGCTCGGCACCCTGGCCTTCGCGACCCCGGTGCTGTCCACCCTGTTGCTGGGCCTGGCGGGCCAGGCGGAGATGACCGCAACGACGCTTGCTGCGGCGGTGCTAGTCGCCGCGGGTGGATTGCTGGCGGCGAAGACTAAGTCCTAGGGTGAGCTTTACGTTCGAGGCCCGGCGGCGAAAGCGTTGAACGTGATCAAGGTGTAGGTATCCGCGACGCCCGGCAGGCATTGGACGCGTTCGGTGACGAACAGGCCCGTGTCCTGCTCCGGTTCCAGGTAGAACTTGCCCAGGAGATCATACTGGCCGGAGGTCGAGTAAACCTCGGACAGCTCCGGAATGGTATCGACCGCCAGCTGCGCGACCCGGTAGGCGTGGCCCATCTGGCATTTGATCTGCACGAATATCGCCCGCATCGACACCCCCGGGGAGCACCATGGCGCAGGCAAGCTACGGCGGCAACGCGCACATGCTGGCCAATGCGAGGCGGTCAACATCGGACGGTGCGGGCGCGCTGGCGATTTGCGGCGCGGCCGGATCGAACACCTGCACCACGGCCATCATGCCCCCGTCCTCATGCTCCAGGATATGGCAGTGATAGACGAAGAAGCCGACCTGTTGCGGCGCCAGGAAGGGGATGGTGACGAACACGCGGCCCGGGCCGGCTGGGCCGGCGGGCGGGACCGGGAGCGTGTCATGCCAGACGTCCACCCGGGCGTTCGGCGTGGCGCCCGCGGCCTCCGGCACGAACTGGGCGATGATGCCGGTGGGATCGACCATGTCGAGCGGGCCCTGCGGCACGCCGCGGTCGAACGGCGCGGCCATGCGGAACTTGGTTTGGTGAATGTGGAAGTTGTGCAGCTCACCGGTGGTGTTCACGAGTTCCCAGACCTCGGTCTCGCCGAGCCGCGGGCAGACGTGGGGCAGGCTCCCGGGCGATGTCATGGCGGCGTGGGGGAACACCTCCGGCCCGACGGAGTGCGCGGTATCGACCGGCGTGCCGTCTTCCCGCACAACCTCGCTGCCCAGCACGAATGCGCCGTTGGCGTCGTTGGCGAAGGTGACCCGGCGGCGCACGGACTGGCCGGGCGGGAGCGTCACACAATGGGCCGGAATGATCTCCGGCCGTGGCGGATGCAGCCGGAATAGGTGGCGAAGCTCCACCGTGGTGCGGTTCAGGCTGACGTTCAGGGCCACCGCCGCGGCGGGCTGGGGGGCTGGAAGGACGTGCATGAGGTCGATGCGCGGCCAGGGGTCGCCCTGTGGGCCGGTGGTGATCCCAGCCGTGCGGAGGGTCATGGGCTGAGTGATCGAGCCGGCAGGAACGAAGATCTCCGCCCGGCTGGCGGGCATCAGCAGCACGGTCTTGAGGCCCACGCCGAGTTGCAGCGCCGGGTCGGCAGCCGCGTGGGTGCCGGCGACCAAGCCATCGAGCGACAGCACGGTCATTTCCTGGGGGGTCCCGGTGGCATCGTCGGCGAGTTGCAGGAGGTAGCTCACGTTGGCGCTGAGGTTGGCGACGCGCCAAAGCTGGCTGCGGCCTTGTTTCTGCGTGACGGAGGGATTCCACTGGCCGTTGACGGTGAACAGCCAGACGGTGTCCTGATTCGGTAGGGCGGCACCGGCCTTGGACGCGTTGGGATGGGTGCAGAAGCCGGGACCGGAGGTCGAGGTGCCCGGCGTGGCTGGCGGTGGGTTGGCCTGGCCGGCGCAGGCCGTGGGGTCGTAATCGCCGGCCCGGAGCCACTCAGCCGTCTGGCCGGGAGTGGCCTGGTCCGGGGTCTTGCCGGTGGGCACGGCGAGCTGGATGTCGCGAAGGCCGAGATAGTGCACGTCGGTCTTGTTGAGCAGATCCGCGGCTGCCGGGGACAGGCCCGGAGTAGCCAGCAGCGTGCGGCGTAGGTCGCCAACCTGCAGCATCCCAGCCTGCCCCGCCATCACGTCCAGCCGCGCCTTGCCGTGCACGTGGGCGTGGAACCAGTTGAGCCCGTCCGGATAGGGCTGGGCCTGGCCGCCGCCGTTGAATAGGGCGCCGGGCAGGGTTTTGGGGATCGTGATGGCGTAGCGTGTCGTGGTGCCGGGCTGATCCTCGACGAAAACGCTGTCGCCAAATGGGGCGCAGCGGCGGGGGCTGACGATCAGCCCATGCGTATGCAGGTTCACGACCCCATCCATGCCGGACGCATCCATGCCAGACCCAGCCATACCAGACCCGGCGAGCTGGTTTACGATGTCGAACCGCAGCGTGTTGCCGGCCTGCGCCTCGATCAGGAACGGCCGGTAGAGGTCATCGGTGCCAGGTGCCGGGTTGGTGCCATAGCCCGGGAGCACCACGGTATAGGGGCCGACATCCGGACGGGCCGCCTGCCGGATCACGAGCCGGGCCGGCCGCCGCGGACCCAGCGCCGGCACCGGCGGGCAGCCCGGGCCGGCGATGGGCGTTTGCACGAGGCCCGGCGTGTCCAGTAGCCGCGGCGGCTGCAGCTCGGCGGCCAAGGCAGGAACGGCGGTGACGCAGAGGACGGCCAAGGCGATAGGGCGCAACGAAGCCTCCTGGAACGCTTTCCGCAACATTACGACAAAATAACGTCCTGCACAAGCTTTCCTTTGCGGCCTGCGTCACGCTAGACAGGCGCGTGACTCGAGAGCTCGCTGGATGACCTCACCCGCCCACGCCCGCCCCGTTGAGCGAAGCGGCGGACGCGTCCTGGCCGATGCGCTGATCGCTAACGGGATCGACACCGTATTCGCCGTGCCCGGCGAGAGTTACCTGGCTGTGCTGGACGGCCTATACGCCGTGCAGGACCAGATCCGGCTGATCACCTGCCGGTTCGAAGCTGGGGCGGTGCACATGGCGGAGGCGTACGGCAAGCTCACCGGACGGCCCGCCGCCGCTATGGTGACCCGCGGCCCTGGCGCCTGCCATGCCAGCATCGGTGTCCACGTGGCGCAGCAAGACAGCACGCCGTTGTTGCTGTTCGTAGGACAAATCCCGTTTGGGGAAACGGACCGGGATAGCTTCCAAGAGGTGGATTACCGCCGCATGTTCGCGCCGCTCGCCAAATGGGTGACGCAAATCGATGACGCAAGGCGGATCCCGGAGTTGGTCGCGCACGCCGTCGATGTCGCCACCACCGGGCGGCCCGGGCCGGTCGTGATCGCGCTCAGCGAAGAGATGCAGCAGGATCTGGTGTCGGTGCCGGACCTGCCGCGCCAGCGCATCGCCCCGGCCCAGCCGGACCCGGCGGCGATCAAGGAGCTGCACCGCCGGGTCGCCGCCGCCCAGCGTCCATTGGTGATCCTCGGTGGGTCCGGCTGGGACAGCGCGGCGCTCACCCCGGCGCTGGCCGGGCTGCCGGTCGCGGTGGGGTTCCGGCGGCAGGCGCTGTATGACGGGACGCTGCCGAATTTCGTGGGCGACCTTGGCGTCGGCTCCGACCCGGCGCTGATCGAGCGCGCGAAGGAAGCGGACCTGGTGCTGGCGATCGGCTCGCGGCTGGGGGAGGCGACCAGCCAGGGCTACACGCTGTTCGCGCCGGGCACAGACATCATCCAAGTTCTGCCCGACCCGGCGGAACTCGGCCGGGTGTTCCGCCTGACGCTGGGCATACCGTCATGCCTCACGGCCTTTGCCCACGTCATGGCCGCGCTACCGCCCATCGCGCCCCGCTATTCGGCCTGGACGCAACAGCTCCGGGCGCTGCGGGAGGCGGGGCGGGTAGTGCCGGACTATGCGGGGCCGCTCAATCTGGGACAGGTGATGCGGGACCTGGAGCGGCTGGCCGCCCCGGATGCGGTGTTTACGTCCGACGCCGGGAATTTCGCCACCTGGCCCGCCCGCTTCATCGATTTCGGCGCCGGGCAGCGGCTGATCGGGCCCACCAACGGCGCCATGGGCTACGGCGTGCCGGCCGTGATCGGGGCCGCGATCGCCTTTCCGGGCCGTCAGGCCGTGGCGTTTGTGGGCGATGGCGGCATGCTGATGACCGGGCAGGAGATCGCGACTGCCTTCCATCACGGCGTGGCGCCGGTCCTGATCGTGTTCAACAACGCCATGTACGGCACCATCCGGATGTATCAGGAGCGTAGCTACCCCGGACGCGTGAGCGGCACCGCGCTGACCAATCCGAATTTCGCCGCGCTGATCCGCGCCTTCGGCGGCCACGGCGAGGTGGTGGAGCGCACGGCGGACTTCGCACCCGCGTTCCAGCGCGCGGTGGCCAGCGCCGTCCCATCCTTGATCGAGCTATGCTACGACGGTGAGCAGATCACGTCCCGCACGACGATCTCCGCACTCCGCAACCGGGGCAACCGGGGCAACCGGGGCAACCAGTAAGCGCTTACCCCCTACGTCTCCCGCAACGGCGGCAGGAACCACGCCAGCAGGCCGATCGCCGGCAGGAACGCGCAGTAGCGGTACATGGCCTCGATGCCATAATGGTCCGCAAGCCCGCCCAGCAGCGCCGCCGCGATGCCGCCCAGGCCGAACGACAGGCCGTAGAAGAACCCGCCCACGAGGCCGATCCGCCCAGGCAGCAGCTCCATGGCGTAGATCAGGATGGCCGCAAACGAGCTGGACATGATGAGGTTGATCATGACCGTCAGCACGCCCGTCCAGAACAGGTTCGCAAACGGCAGCATGAGCGTGAACGGCAGTGCGCCAAGCACCGAGAACCACAGCACCCGGTTGCGGCCGATGTGGTCCCCCAATATGCCGCCGCCCAGCGCGCCCACGGCCGAGGACGCCAGGAACAGGAACAGCATCAGCTGCGACGTCTGCACCGACACGCCGAACCGCTCGATCAAGAAAAACGTGTAGAACGAGCTGAGGCTCTGTGAATACGCATTCTTGGAGAACAGCAGCACCATCAAGATGACCAGCGGCAGCACCACCGCCCCGACCGGACGCGGAGCGGTGACCGGCCCCGCGGAGGCACGGCCCCGTGCCACTGGGCGGGCCTGCCCGGCGATCCAGGCCATCAGCCCCATTGCGACCAACGCCGCGACCGAGAACCAGCCGAGGCTCCGCTGGCCCAGCGGCACGATGATGAAGGCGGCCAGCAGCGGGCCCAGCGAGTTGCCAGTCTGCCCGCCTACCTGGAAGATGCCCTGCGCTAGCCCATGCCGCCCGCCGGACGCGGTCCGCGCCATGCGCGTCGCCTCTGGATGGAAGATCGAGGAGCCGATGCCGACGCACGCCGCGGCCGCCAGCAGCAAGCCATACGTGCCGGCAAATGCCAGCCCGATCAGGCCTAGCAGGCTACATCCCATGCCGGCGATCATGGAGTACGGCATCGGGTGCCGGTCGGTATAGAAGCCCACCGCGGGCTGTAGCAGCGAGGCGGCGAGCTGGAAGGTGAGCGTGATCAGCCCGATCTGCCCATAGTCTAGATGATACGCCGCCTTGATCACCGGATAGATCGCCGGGATGAGGGACTGGATCATGTCATTCAGCAGATGCGTGAGGCTCAGCGCCACCAGCACGGCCATCGCCGCCCGCTTGGCATCGGGTACCACCCCACCCTCGGCCGGCGCCGCCAGTTCACCCACGACCCCATCCTCCCTTATCGCACGAGTGCCTGCATCCCCCGCTCCAGATGGTCCGTCAACCGCTCGAAATGTCCGAGCAGCCTTTCGCTCAGCGCGGCCACCTCCGCCTGCCCCGCGGCGGTCGCGGTCTGGCCGAGGGCCGCGTCGAATGCGGCCCAACTCAGCCGCGTCTCGCCGAGCTCCCGCCTGATGTCGGCGTTGCTGAGCGGTAACGCCTCCAGGTAGGCCAGGCCCTCGATCAACTCCGCCCGGGTCTGCGCCAGCGCAGGGCGCGACGTGGCCAGCAACGCCTCGAGCAGCGCCTCCTTCGCCAGACGCTGACTGAGCATGCGCTGCCGCCCGGCCATGTTGATGACATGCAGCGCCGCGGCGAAACCGGCCACCTCCAAATTGGCCGTCAGCTGCTCGGCCTTCTGCAGCATCTCCTCGGCCAGCGCATCGATCTCCACCAGTCCGGCCAGCGCCGGCGGACGCTGTAGCGCCGTGCGCAGCGAGTCCCAGGGCGTGACCACTGCGTCCAGCAGGTCGCCGAACGTGGGGCGGGACAGGTTGCGGGCTAGGATCTCCAGGATACTGACGATCTGCGCCACGCTGTCGGCGAACACGCCCTCAGTATCCCGTGGCGGGGCGGTCGTGCAGCGAAGCGCCTGCAGCTTCACCAGCCGTTGCGACAGCATCCGCAGCTGCCCGGCGCGGTTCACCGCCTCCGCATAGCGCGCTGTCTCGATCACGCGCTGGGACACTTGGCCGATTCGCTGCTTGGTATCCATCGCCGCCCGGCGCAGCGTGCGGTAGGCTTCCTCCTCCCGCAACTGCCGGGCACCCATGAGTATCCCCTTGGCCCGGTCCACCAGCGTCCGCTCGGCGAAGCGCTGGTTCATGCCGGCAAGCTCTTCTTGGATGAGCTGATCGCGGCGGAACCGTGCCTGCGCCAGGTGAATGACGGAGCGGAGCCGCCCCGGGCCGTAGCCGTTCACGATATAGGCGTGCACGCCGGCGCGTGTCGCCTGTTCGATCCGGTCTGCGTCCGGGTCGGTCGTGAATAGGATAACCGGACGCGGCGCCGTGCTGCCGACGGTGGTGATGGCGCTAAAAAGGGCGTCATCTGGCGCACTCAGACACATAACGACCAAATCAGGAGCGGTTTCCATCACTGCGCGCACTAATTTTGTGCAATCTGGAAGATCGATCACCCTGTATCCAGCCTCTGCCAAATCTTGATGCAGTTTAGGGGCGTGCAGAGCGTGGTCGGTCGTCGTCAGGGCGGACAGCATGGGGCGGCTCTCTCAGGCATCACGAACCTACTATGCACGATCCAAGCCGCCCCGAGTCGGGGTGCAACTGCCATTATGCTGGCATGCAGCATGCATAGGGGTCGATAGGGCCACAATGGCGTGACCCGGCACCGCCACCGCACTGCGCGTCGTGTCCACACCGGAGTGGACAAAATGTGCCTCCCGCATCTTAGGAGGTCCATGTGACCGATACCGCTACGCTCGATACCAACAACGCCCTGCTCGTGAAGAACAACGCCCTGTTGCAGTCCAATGCATCGACACTGAAGGGCAATCACGCGCTGCTAGAGGCCAATCATGAGATTGTTTCGGCCAACAGCTCGTCCTTGAACGCCAACAAGAAGATGCTGGCCGCCAACGCCAACGCTCTGACCAGCAATCATACGCTGCTAGAGGGCAACAGCGCCATCGTGCATGAGAACAAGGCGGCACTGTCGGCGAACTCGTCGGCGATCAAGCACAACGCCATGACGCTCGATGGCAACAAGGACGCGCTGCACGCCAACACCGCCAAGATCGGCGCCAACGCGGACATGCTGGCGAAGAACCACGCCGTGCTGACGGCCAATGCCGACACGGTCGCCGGCAATGCGGAGCTACTGGCCTCCAACCACGCGCTGATGGAGAGCAACGCCCGGCTGTTGAAGTCCAACGCCGAGATGATGCGGTCCAATCATGACCTGCTGCTCGCCATCGCCGCCAAGCTCGGCGTCGCCGCCTGACATCAACTTGCCCCGGCGGTGCGCCGCCGGGGTGCCTTGGAGCCCGATGATGAAAGCCACAAAGATCGACTTGTTCAGCTTCAGCACGCCGCAGATGCGCGCCTTCCACATGACCTGGCTCGCCTTCTTCGTGTGCTTCTTCGCCTGGTTCGCGGTGGCGCCGCTGATGCCGGTGATCAAGGGCGAGTTCAAGCTGACCGGCGACCAGATCGCCAACATCAACATCGCCGCGGTCGGGATCACCATCCTGGTGCGGCTGATCATAGGGCCGCTATGCGACAAGTTCGGGCCGCGGCTCACATACACCTGGCTCTTGGTGCTGGGGGCCATCCCCGTGATCGGCATCGCCTTCGCCAATTCGTATGAGACGTTCCTGGTCACCCGCCTCGCGATCGGGGCGATCGGCGCCAGCTTCGTCATCACGCAGTTCCATACGTCCGTGATGTTCGCGCCCAACGTGGTCGGCACCGCCAATGCGACCGTGGGCGGCTGGGGCAATGCCGGCGGCGGCGTGACGCAGAGCGTGATGCCGTTCCTGCTCGCCGCCGTGGTGGGCCTGGGCGTCAGCACCTCGCTCGGTTGGCGCATCAGCATGATCGTGCCCGGCGTGATGATGCTGATCGTCGCCGTGCTGTATTACAAGCTCACGCAGGACACGCCGCAGGGCAACATGCGGGAGCTCCGAGCCCGCGGTATCGAGGTCGAGACCGGGAAAAAGGGCGGCTGGGCCGTGTTCCGGCAGGCCATGGGCAACTACCGGGTCTGGATGCTGGCCATCACCTACGGCGCCTGCTTCGGCGTCGAGATCTTCATCCATGGTGTTGCGGCCAGCTACTACGTGGACCGCTTCGGCCTCACGCTCACCTCTGCCGGGCTGGCGGCGGGCAGCTTCGGCCTGCTGGCGCTGTTCGCCCGCGCCCTAGGCGGCATCGCATCCGACAAGGTAGCCGCCCGCTTCGGGCTGCAGGGCCGGACGATCCTGCTGTTCGGCCTGATGGTGGGGGAGGGCGTGGGCCTGCTGGCGTTCTCCACCATGGGGACCGTCACCGGCGCGGTGATCGCCATGCTGTGCTTCGGGTTGTTCACTCACATGGCCTGCGGCTCCACCTACGCGCTGGTGCCGTTCATCGACCGCAAGGCGCTGGGCGGCGTCGCGGGGATCATCGGCGCGGGGGGCAACATCGGCGCGGTGCTGGCCGGGTTCTTGCTGAAGTTCAGCGGTAACCTGCCGGCCGCGCTCTACACGCTCGGCTGGTGCGTCCTGGGCGCCGCCGTGTGCGCTGGCGCGGTGCGGTTCAGCATGAAGCACCGCCAGAGCGAGCAAGCGCTGTATGACGAGGCCGTGGCGCAGCGCGCCGCCATCAAGGCCCAGACTGTGGCCGCGATGGCGTAAGCGCTGGCATGTGAGGCTGGAAATCATCGGCGGCCTCTAGCCTGATGCGGCCCTCTCCCGCCAGCGGGAGAGGGGGAAGCCGCTAGACGCCAGCCAAGCACTGGCGTAACCCCAAAGCCCTGATCCGACCGAGGGCCACGCCATGTTGAAGAAGCGCTGGGACAAGTCCCGCCTGCCGTCCCGCCACGTGACGGAGGGGCCCGGCCGCGCGCCGCACCGCTCGTACTACTACGCGATGGGCCTGACGGAAGACGAGATCAACCAGCCCTTCGTGGGCGTCGCGACCTGCTGGAACGAGGCCGCACCCTGCAACATCGCGCTGAACCGCCAGGCGCAGTCGGTCAAGCGCGGCGTGGCGGAGGCCGGGGGCACGCCGCGCGAGTTCACCACCATCACGGTGACCGACGGCATCGCCATGGGCCACCAGGGCATGAAATCCTCGCTCGTCAGCCGCGAGGTGATCGCGGATAGCGTGGAGCTCACGATGCGCGGGCATTGCTATGACGCGCTGGTGGGGCTCGCCGGGTGCGACAAGTCGCTGCCGGGCATGATGATGGCCATGCTCCGCCTGAACGTGCCCAGCATCTTCATGTATGGCGGTTCCATCCTCCCGGGCCGCTACAAGGATAAGAACGTCACCGTTCTCGACGTGTTCGAGGCGGTGGGCCAGCACTCCGGTGGCAACATGACGGATCAGGAGCTGCATGACCTCGAGATCGTGGCCTGCCCTTCGGCCGGCGCGTGCGGCGGGCAGTTTACCGCCAACACAATGGCGATGGTGAGCGAGGCGATCGGCCTCGCCTTGCCGGGCTCGGCCGGCGCACCCGCGCCGTATGAGGATCGGGACCAATGGGCGGCGGCCAGCGGTCGCGCGGTCATGGCGCTGATCGAATCCGGCCTGCGTCCGCGGGACATCGTGACGATGGAGGCGCTGGAAAACGCGGCCGTCTGCGTCGGCGCCACGGGCGGCAGCACCAATGCCGGGCTGCATCTGCCGGCCATGGCGCATGAGGCCGGGCTCCGGTTCACGATGGATGACGTGGTGCGAATCATGCGGCGCACCCCCTACATCGCCGACCTCAAGCCCGGCGGGAGATACGTGGCGCTCGATGTGCACAACGTGGGCGGCATACCGGTGATCCTGAAGGCACTGCTGGACGGCGGCCTGCTGCACGGGGACTGCATCACCGTCACGGGCAAGACGCTGGCGGAGAATTTGGCGCATGTGGTGTTCCCCACGGATCAGGACGTGGTCTATCCCGTGTCCCGCCCCATCAGCGCCACCGGGGGCGTCGTGGGCCTACGCGGCAACCTCGCGCCGGACGGCGGAATTGTGAAAGTGGCGGGCATGAAGACGCTGCGGTTCGAGGGCGCGGCGCTATGTTTCGACAGCGAGGAGGAAGCGTTCCAGGCCGTCCAGGATCGTGCGTACAAGGCCGGGGACGTGATCGTCATCCGCTACGAGGGTCCCCGCGGCGGCCCCGGCATGCGAGAGATGCTGAGCACCACGAGCGCGATCTATGGCCAGGGGATGGGCGAGCAGGTGGCGCTGATCACCGACGGACGGTTCAGCGGCGCAACGCGCGGCTTCTGCGTGGGCCATGTCGGGCCCGAGGCGGCCCTGGGCGGCCCGATCGCGTTGCTGCGCAACGGCGACCGCATCACCCTGGACGCCACCGCCGGCACGATCGATGTGCAGATCAGCGACGCCGAGATGCAGGCCCGCCGCGCCGCCTGGTCCCCGCGCGGCACGGACTACAACAGCGGCGCGATCTGGAAATTCGCCCAGTCCGTCGGTCCCGCCCACCTCGGCGCCGTCACCCACCCCGGCGGCGCTGCCGAGACGCACTGCTATGCCGATATCTGATGGTCGGGGCGACTGGGAAAGCAGCAGTCCAGCCCCCTCTCCCTCCGGAAGAGGGTTGGGGTGAGGGGAACGGCACGCCGGACCTCGCCCGTTCGCAGTCACTTCCGGGCCAAGCCTTAGCCAGTGGTCTGCCTCACCCCAACCCTTTCCCGGGGGGAGGGGAAGCAACAACCATAACGATCGTCGTCCCCTGCTACAACGAAGCCGACGTCCTGCCAGCGTTTCACGTGCGCCTGACCGCCGCCCTGCAGGGCCTGCACTGGGACGTGATCTACGTGAACGACGGCAGCACCGACGCCACGCTCGCCATTCTTCGGACACTGAACAAGGCCAGCATCCTCAATCTCAGCCGGAATTTCGGCAAAGAAGCGGCCGCTACGGCGGGGATCGACATGGCGCAGGGTGACGCCGTCATCCTGATCGACGCCGACCTGCAGGACCCGCCGGAGCTGATCCCCGAGATGGTCGCCGCCTGGCACCGCGGTTTCGACATGGTGTATGCCCAGCGCCGCGCCCGCGCCGGGGAGACCTGGTTCAAGAAGACCAGCGCCGCCTATTTCTACCGGCTGATGCAGGGCGTGGGCCGCGTGCAGCTGCCGCCCGATACCGGCGACTACCGCCTGATGTCCCGCCGGGTCGTGCAGGCGGTGAGCCAGTTGCGGGAGCAGCACCGCTTCATGAAGGGCATCTTCGCCTGGGTCGGCTTTCCGTCCTGCGCCGTGCTGTATGATCGCGAGCCCCGCGCCGCCGGGCTGACGAAGTGGACATACTGGCGGCTGTGGAACTTCGCCATCGACGGCATCACCGGCTTCACGGTCATGCCGCTCAAGATCGCGACCTACATGGGCCTCCTGGTCGCGCTGGCTGCCGTGCTGTATGGCACCGCCATCCTGCTGGACACGCTGCTGCACGGCAACCCGGTGCCCGGCTACCCGAGCCTCGCCGTGATCGTGCTGTTCTTGGGCGGCGTGCAACTCATGACCCTGGGCGTGATCGGCGAGTATCTGGGGCGCGTGTTCAACGAAACCAAGCAGCGCCCGCTCTACCTCGTCGAGTCGTTCCAGCCGCCCCGCGACCCATGCTGAAGCGCGCCGCCCGGGTCATTCCGTATATCCGCCGGGTGCAGGACGGGCTCACCGCCATGCGCACCCACATCGCCGCACTCGAGTCTGATCTCGCCCGCCGTGACGCGCCGCCCGCGCCCAGCCCTGTCGTGTATTTCATCGACCACGCCTGGTGCGACACGGCCGGGGTGTTCGTGAACGGCTGGGCCCATGCCGGCGCCGAGCCGGTGCGGCAGATCGCCCTCGGCGCTGGACCGGACCGCGTGGAGACCACCGCGTTCACCTACCGGCCGGACGTTCGCCCGCACTACCCGGCTATCCCGGACGCCGGCGCCCCTGGCTTCACCCTCTATCTACCCTGTGACGCGCTTCAACCCCTGACCCTCACTCTGGTCACGGACAGCGCCGAATATCCGGTGCCGCTCCGCCTGCCGCGGCTCGAGACGACGGACGGGGTCACGGCCGATGCGGCCACGAACGCCTTCATTGCCGGCATGCGCGAACGCCAGGGGACGGTCCTTGAACTCGGCGCCCGCGTGGTGGGCAGCATGACCGAGAACTGGCGCACCCGGTTCGAGCCGCCGTGCCGCTACCTCGCCAACGACATCCACCCCGGCCCCGGCATCGACCTGGTAGGGGACGCGCATACGCTGACGGCGCACGTGGCCCCGGGCACGCTGGACGGTATCTACTCCATCGCCGTCCTGGAACACCTAGCCGCACCCTGGCGCGCGGCGGTGGAGATCAACCGCGCACTGAGAATGGGTGGCGAGACGCTGCACATCACGCATCAGACCTGGCCGGTGCACGAGACGCCGAACGACTTCTTCCGCATGTCCGATCAGGCGCTCCGCTCGCTATTCGGCCCCGCCACCGGGTTCGAAGTGCTGGACTGCGCCATGGCCTACCCGGTCACCATCACGCCGCCGCCGGGTCTGCGCCATGCAGATTGGCTCTGGGTGCCGCAGGGCCGCGGTTACGGCCAGTCCTACATCCGCGCCCGCAAGATCGGCGAGGCGCCCGGCTGGGACGCGCACAGCATGGCGGAGACGAGCCGGGCCTACCCGCTGCCGCCATGATCCGCGCGCTGCTTTGGCTCATCTTGGTGCCGGTGGCGGTGCGGATGCCGTTCTGGCTCTTGGGCCTGCATGACAGCCCGGCTTGGACCTGGTCCGGCCTGCGCATCACCGGCGCCTCGATCCTACCGGGGCTGCCGGGCTACCTGGACCCGAACGCCGGATGGACCACGCAGGCGCTGGGCGGTCTGGCGGCGCAGCAATGGCTGGCCGGACAGATCCCATGGTGGGACCCCTATACCGGCGCCGGCATGCCGCTGGCCGCGTCCATGCAGTCGTCGGCGCTGTTCCTTCCTTATGTCCTACTGCTGGCGCTGCCCGGCGGCATCACTTGGCTTACGCTTGCACTGCAATGGACGGGAGGGCTGTCCACCTGGCGGCTGCTGCTGCGCCTTGGCGTGGGGCCGTCCGCCGCGGTAGCGGGGGCGCTGCTGTTCGAACTCGGCGCCTGCTTCGCCTGGATCGGCCCGCCCGCCAGCCTGCCCTGCGCCTTCCTACCGCTGTTCTTACTGGGGATCGAGCGGGCGCGGGACGGCTGGGCCGGGGCGCGCATCGTGGCACTCGCGGTCGCGTTCTCGCTCTACGCCGGCTTTCCCGAGACGGCGTATCTCGACGGCCTGCTGGCGCTCGCCTGGGCGGTGCTGCGGTTCAGCCAAGCGCCCCGCCCCGCCTTCGCCGGGCGCGTGCTGGCGGGGGGCGCGGCCGGGCTGCTGCTGGCCGCGCCATTGCTGTGGCCGTTCCTCGAGTTGCTGCAATCCGCCGAACTCGGCGCGCGGGAGGGCATCCCGATGTCCCGCCTATCTTGGCCGGCAGAGGCCAGCGTGCACCTGCTGATGCCCTACGCGCTCGGCCTGCCGGCCGGCCTATCGGACCGGGACCCCACCGGTATCTTTTTCTGGCTGTGGGGCCGGGCAGGGGGGTATCTCGGCCCTGGCCTCGCCATGGCGGCGGTGCTGGGCGGCGTGCTGCGCGGGCCAGAGCGGGCGTTGCGCGCGGGATTGCTGGTCTGGACCGCGCTGCTGCTGGCGCGGGTGCTCGGCGTGCCGGTCGTGGGCGAGTGGTTCAGGGCAGTACCGTTCCAGGAATCGCTGCAGGTTTGGCGCTATGCCGGGGCGGCCTGGATGCTGCCCTGCTGCCTGCTCGCTGCCTTCGCGCTTGACCGGCGCCCATCCGTGCTGCTTGCCGCATCCGGCGTGACGGCCGCGCTGGCTGGGACCGGTGCGACGGCCTGGCCGCTGATCCGCCAGGTGCCCGGCGCCCCCCTCTATGCCGCCGCGTCCCTGGCCTTTGCCCTGCTGGCGATCCCGGCGGTGGCCTGGGCCCTGCGCCGGGGCCGCGCCGGGCCGGTCTTGGTGCTGGAGGCCGCACTGCTCGGCATGATCCCGCTGCTCGGCGGGCACCGCCATGCCCGGCTGGACTGGCCTGCGGTCCAGTTCCTACAAGACCATGTGGGCCTGCAGCGCATCACCACGCTCGGCCCGTTCGCCCCCAATTACCCGGCACTGTTCGGCATCGCGTCCGTCAATTACAGCTACCTTCCGCTCCCCGCGCTATGGTCCCGCTACGCCGCGTCTGCGCTGGAGCCGGGCATCGAGCCGGTGTTGTTCAATGGCCTGTTCCCGCCGGATGCGCCGGGACGGCCGGCGCATGCCGAGGTGATGGCGGCGAACCTGCCGGCCTATGAAGGCCTGGGCGTCAAATACGTCCTGACCCCAGCCGGCCAGGACCCGTTCCACCCGGCCCCTGCCGGTACGCCCGAGGCGCTCGACCTCCCGCCCGGCGCCGCGCTGACCGGGACGCTACCGCCCATAGAGGGGCCGGTCACGGCGTTCCTGGTCACCATCGGCACCTATGCCGGCGCGTCGTCCGGCCCGCTCGAGCTGACCTTGTGCGACGCCGCCGGCTGCGTGTCCGGCCAGGCGGCGCTGGAGGGTGCGGCGGACAACCAGCCGTTCGCCATCCCGCTCGGCCTCCGCGAGTTCGAGGGCCCGCTCACCTGGACCCTGACCCATCCCGCCGGACGCCCGGCCGCCATCTGGCGCTGGCCCGGCGGACCCAATATCCGGCTTCGCAACCCCACGGACCCCGTCCTGGCCTACGCCGACGGCATCATGAGCATCTATGAACTACCCGGCCCAGCCCGCTACTTCTCGGCGCGGGACTGCCAAATCCGGGTGCAAAGCCGGACGGAGCTGGACGCCGTCTGCCGCGCCCCCGCTACGCTGATCCGCCAAGAACTCGCCGTCCCCGGCTGGACGGCGCTGGTCAACCAGGACCGCCTCAGCCCCGGCCTGATGGCTCCGCTGTTCCAATCGATCCCGCTCCCGGCAGGCCCCTCCCACATCGTCTTCCGCTACTTACCGCCGGGCACGCCCTACTTCACCGGGCTGTTCATCTTGGGCCTGCTTTTCTTCCCCCTCTCCCTCCGTAGGAGAGCCTGGGGAGGGGCGCCACCTAAACGCACCTGACCTTGCGCCCTCACCGAAAAACATAATACTCTCCCTCCTATGGGTCTGAGCCATCCCTTCCAGCGCCACCCCGACGCGGCCACGCGGCCGCTGGCGCTCATTCTTCGACTTATCCGCCCCTGAGCACCCCGCCGGGCTGATCAGTGCCGGCCTGCTCAGGGGACCCTCCCTGGCCGCCCGCACTCCATTCAGGACCCAGAGCATGATCAACCACCCCAATTTCGGCACTATAGACCCCGCCCGGGTCATCATCTTCGACACGACGCTGCGCGATGGCGAGCAATCGCCGGGCTTCTCCATGAATCTCACCGAGAAGCTGCGCATGGCCGAGGCGCTGGCGGACCTCGGCGTGGACGTGATGGAGGCGGGCTTCCCGATCGCCTCGCCCGGCGATTTCGAGAGCGTGCAGTCGATCGCGCGTGAGATCAAGGGACCGGTGATCTGCGGCCTGGCGCGCACTGGGCAGGCCGACATCCTGCGTGCGGCCGAGGCGCTGCGCCCTGCCGAACGCAAGCGGATCCATGTCTTCCTGAGCACCAGTCCGCTGCACATGAAATACAAGCTGCGCATGGAGCCCGAGCAGGTGCTGCAGCTCACCATCGACAGCG
Source organism: Acetobacteraceae bacterium (assembly GCA_965246925.1). GTDB lineage: Bacteria > Pseudomonadota > Alphaproteobacteria > Acetobacterales > Acetobacteraceae > JANPPS01. The sequence continues at coordinate 2,221,263 of OZ251994.1, forward strand.
TGACCCTGGCGCGGCAGCACACGGACGATGTGGAGTGGTCCGCCGAGGACGGCAGCCGCACCGATCCGGATTTCCTGTGCCGGTGCGTCGAGGCGGCGATCAAGGCGGGTGCGACCACCATCAACGTGCCGGACACCGTGGGCTATGCGGTGCCCGATGACATGACGCGCATCTTCACCATGCTGCGGGAGCGCGTGCCCGGCGCCGAGCGGGTGGTGCTGAGCACCCACAACCACAACGACCTCGGCCTGGCGGTGGCCAACACCATGGCGGCGCTGGCCGCCGGCGCCCGGCAGGTGGAGTGCACCATCAACGGCATCGGCGAGCGCGCCGGCAACGCGGCATTGGAGGAGGCGGTCATGGCGATCCGCACCCGTCCGGACGTGGCGCCCTACGCGCACGGGATCGAGACGACGCGCATCCTCCGCGTGAGCAAGCTGCTGAGCACCATCACCGGGTTCGACGTGCAGCCGAACAAGGCGATCGTGGGACGCAACGCCTTCGCGCATGAGAGCGGCATCCACCAGGACGGCATGCTGAAGAATGCCGGCACGTATGAGATCATGACACCGGAAAGCGTGGGCTGGACCAAGTCTAGCCTCGTCATGGGCAAGCATTCGGGCCGGGCGGCTTTCCGGGACAAGCTCAATGCGCTGGGCTACGGCACGCTGGGCGACAATCAACTGAACGATGCCTTCCGCCGGTTCAAGGATTTGGCGGACCGCAAGAAGATCGTCTATGACGAGGACTTAGTGGCCCTGGTGGATGACGAGGTCGGCCGCGGCAACGACCACATCCGCTTCGTCTCGCTCGACATCCACGCCGGCTCTCGCGGCCCAGCGAAGGCGGCGCTGGAGCTGGAGATCGACGGCACGGTGCACCAGGCGGACGCGGTGGGGGACGGACCGGTGGATGCGACCTTCAACGCGATCCGCACGCTGTTCCCGCACGAGGCCCGCCTGCTGCTGTTCTCGGTCGGCGCGGTGACGGAGGGCACGGACGCGCAGGCGAAGACCACGGTCCGGCTGGAGGAGGGCGGCAAAATGGTGGACGGGCAGGGCGCCGACACGGACACGATCGTGGCCTCGGCACGGGCGTATGTGCATGCGCTGAACAAGCTGCTGGTGAAGCGGGCCCGGACGGAACCGGCTGCGCTTTCGGCTTAGCGGGCTTCTGTCGTGTGGGGCGGATAAGCCATGCGCCTTCTGCCGCACGCGTCACCGCCGCCGCCAGGTGTAAACGCTGGACACCGCGTAGTTCCACACAGACCCCAGCGCCGCGCCGGCGAGGCCCGCGACCCACCAGGAGCGGTCATGCGTGAAGGCGTAGGTCGCAATGCCCACGTTGGTCACGGCGCCCAGTCCGCAAATCACATAGAACGACAGCAAGCCCCGGACGAAGCGCGCGCCGCGCAGCCGCTTGTCGCGGTAGGTCAGCACGTTGTTGCCCCAGAAATTGACGCCGATGGCCGAGGCGGTGGCGATGATCTGCGCTCCCTCGAAGCTCACGCCGGGCAACGCCAGCGCCAGGCGGAGCACGGCCAGGTGCAGCAGCAAGCCCAGCGTGCCCACGGCCACGAACAGCACGAAGCGCACCGGCAGCACCCGGCCCAGCGTCTTGTCCAGCAGCAGCATGCCGAACTCCCACGCGACCATGCTGTCCAGCTTGCTCTCGCCGTGCTGCCGGGTGCGGAACACGTAGGGCACCTCGGCCACCCGCAACGGGCGGGGTGCGGAGGCCAGCAGGTCCAGGAGAATCTTGAACCCCTGGCCGGAGAGGTGCCGGACGGCGGATAGGAAGGCGCCGCGCTCGATGAGGAAGAAGCCGCTCATGGGGTCGGCGACCTCGGTCCGGCACAGCATGCGGCCGAGGCGGGTGGCCCAGCCGCTCAGCCGCACGCGCCCGGCCGTCCAATCCCCCACGCCGCCGCCCGCGGCGTAGCGGCTGCCGGCCACCACGTCGAACTGCCCGGTGCGCATCTGCGCCAGCATGGCCGGCAGGATGCGCTCGTCATGCTGCAGGTCGGCGTCCATGATGCCGATCACCGGGGCGGCGGAGGCGAGCGCGCCCTCGACGCAGGCGGTGCTCAGGCCGCGGCGGCCGATCCGCTGTAGGCAGCGGACGTGGGGGTGCCGCCCGGCCCAGACCGTGGCGGCGGTGCCGTCCGTGCTGTCATCGTCGACGAACACCGCCTCCCACAGGATGCCGGCCAGGGCGGTGTCCAGCAGCGCCAGCAGCGGCCCGACATTGTCCCGCTCGTTCAGTGTCGGGATGACGAGAACCAGTTCCGGCGCCGCAGATCCAGCAGGTGCAGCAGGCCGCTCAGCGCCAGGCACAACGATATCCAACCCCACCACGCGCCCCCCTGCGCCACCCGCCACGCCAGCAAGACGGCCATGCCGGACCCCAGATACGGCAGCACGGTCCGCGCCGCAAAGCCGCGGCCGGTGACGCGGTTGTATGCGACGAGCCCCGCCGCCTCCAGCGCGATCAGCACGAGCAACGCATCGAGGATGGTGCCGTCGGCGAAAAGCGCCGTCATTGCGAGCCGTTGGGCGAAGCAATCCAGGGCGCCGGATGCTGTCCATGGCGCCCCTGGATTGCCGCGCCCCAAGCGGGGCTCGCAATGACGGAGTTCATTCGTCCTGATGCACCAGCGCCCGGGTCTTGCGGAGGCCCCAGTACATCAGACCGGCCACGACCGGGATCGCGAGGCCCATGGCGATGTCGGGATCGATATGCGCGCCCGCCGCCTTCGCGCCCTTGGCCAGATACCCGACCAGCCCCACGATATAATAGGTGACCGCCGCGACCGACAGGCCCTCCACCGCCGCCTGTAGCCGCAGCTGCAAGCGCACCCGGCGGTTCATCGCCTCCAGCAAGGACTGGTTCTGCCGCTCCCGCGTGACGCCCACGCGGGTGCTCAGCAGCTGCGTCGCCCGGGCCACCCGGCGGCTGAGTTCCTCCTGCCGGGTCGCGACCGAGCGGCAGGTCTGCATGGCGGGGGCGAGCCTGCGGTCGGTGAACTCCTGCCAGGTCTGCAGGCCGGAGATGCGGACCTCGCGCAGCTCGGTAATACGGCGCTGCACCAGGTCCTCATAGGCCGCGGCGGCGCTCAGGCGGAAGGACGCCGTCGCCTGCCGGCTGTCGATCTCGGCGGCCAGGCGCGTGAGCCGGTCCAGCAGGGTGGGCTCGTCGGCATCACCGGCGGTGACCATCGCGGCGGTGATCTCCGCCACCTCCCGCTCCGCCCGGCCGATCGCCGGCGCCAGCGCCTGCGCCACCGGCAGCGCCAGCAGGGCCATCAGCCGGTAGGTGTCGATCTCCAGCAGGCGCTGCACCACCCGCCCGGCCTGCCAGGGCGTCATGCTGTGGTCCTGGATCAGGAATCGGCTGAACCCGTCCGGCTGCACGCGGAAATCGGTGAACGCCAGCGCGCCGCCGCCGGCCACCCGGCTGCCGACCAGCAGGCCGCGCGGGAACACCTTGGTGGCCAACGAGATCGGCCCCTGCGTCGGGTCCGCCAGTGGATGCGTGGGCGGCAGTAGCGCGACGTGGGCGGCGACCATGAGCTGGCCGGGCAGACGCTCGAGCCATTCCGGCGGCACGATGGCGATCGCGGGCTCGGCGAACGGATCGTCGGGTGCCCCGTCCACGATGAAGGTGTAGCGCACGAACTCGGTGTGCCGCTCCCATTTCAGGCGGAACAGGCCGAAATCGGCGGTGTAGTGGTTCACGCCCTCATGCGGCGGGGCGATGGCGCAGCGCTGCGCCAGGTCGCACACGGCGCGCCAGGGGGCTTCGCGGTCCGCGCCGTCCAGGGCCACGGCGATATACGACACGCGGCAGGGCGCCGTCAGCGGCTCGGGCGGGCGGGCGTGCACCTCGTTGTTGAGCTGGAGGCGCTGCGGATGGTCGGGCGGAAGCCGGATCATGCGGACTCCTGCAACGCCGGGTCCCAGCCAGCGATGCGGAGGGCGTCGGCGGGGCGCTCCTCATGCGCGAGGTGGCCGAGGCCCGGCATGAGCGTGAGCGTGGAGCCCGGGACCAAGTCATGCACCCGGGCCGATTGCGCCGGGGGGACCGAGCGGTCATGGGTCCCGGCGATCAGGTGCAACGGCGCCGTCAGCCGCGGCAGCCCGGTCAGCAAGGGCTGCAGGTCCCAATTGGCCATCATCGCCAGCGCCGCCGCGGCGTGGCCGGGCATGCGCACCAGATGCTGATACAGCGCCACCCCTTCGGCATCCAGGGTGGAGCCGGTGCCGTTGAGCAGGCGCTCCACCGTGCCCTGACGCGCCGCCTGCCAGGAGAACACCTGCGGCAGGCCGGGGAGCCCCGCCAGCACGCGGGCCAGCGGCGAGAAGATTTGTCCGGCCACGCCCTGAAGCGGCAGGAACGCGCCGTTGAAGCTGGTGATGGGCCCGGCCACGGTGCCGTCCAGGCTCATGCGCGCCAGGATCGCCGCCCCGGCCGAGTGCCCGGCGGACGCCACGGGCTGCATGTTCAACACCTGCAGCAGACCCTGTAGCGCGCGGGCCATGCCGGGCAGGGACATGCGGGCGGCGGCGGGCGCCTCCGTCAGGCCGTGGCCGGGCAGGTCCGGCGCAATCACGGTGTAGCGCGCGGCCAGCGCCGGCATCATGCCGCGCCAGGACAGGCTGGCGGAGCCGGTGCCATGCAGCAGCAGCATGGGTGGGCCGGCACCCATGACCTGCACGTGCCAGCGCAGGCCGGCGGCGCGGACCATGCGGCTGGTGTCCCGGTGCGACCACCAGTCCGGGATCACCCGCGCACCGCCCGGCTCACGCTGCCGGCGTCGGCGTAGGGCAGCGCCACGTAGCGGGCGGCCATGTCGGCGGCCAGGGCGCGGCTGGCCGGGTGGGGGCGGAGCGCGCTGTCGATCAGCACCGCGTCGATCTTGGCGGCGCGGATGGCGCGGGCGGCGTCGGCCGCCTCCGCCTCGGCGCGCGGCCGTCCGCCCAGGCCGTTGCGCGCCACGTTGCCGCGGCCGTCCGTCAGCAAGACCAGGGTGGGCGTGCCGCCCCGCCGCCGCACGCCGTCGGCCAGCGCCAGCCCGGCGTCGAGCCCGGTGGCCAAGGGGGTGCCGCCGCCGCCGGGCAGGCCGGCCAGGCAGCGCTTGGCGCGGACCAGCGAGCGGGTCGGCGGCAGCAGGGTCTCGGCGGTCTTGCCGCGGAACGAGATCAGCGCGACCTGGTCCCGCCGCACGTAACTTTCCGCCAGCAGCAATTCCACCGCCCCCTTCGCCTCCGCCAGCCGGTTCAGCGCCTGCGAGCCGGAGGCGTCCACCAGGAAGATCGTGGTGGTCTGGGCGCGTTGCGTGAGGCGGCGCACCCGGAAATCGTCGCGGCGGATCTGGATGCGGTCCGTGCGCTGGCGCAACCGCTGCCAGGGTGCGGCGGCGCGCAGGGTCTCGATCAGGTGCAGCCGCTCGCCCCGCCGGGGATCGCCGGCTCTGACCCCCGCCGGGCGGCCGCGGAGCCCGGTGCGGAGCGCGCCGGAGGTGCCGGCGATGGATTGGCGCGGGGCGGATTGCGCCGTGAGCTGCGCCAGCAGCCCGGCGGGGATGGCGGCGATGGCGGCATCCTGGACCGTATCGGCCATGGGCTGCACTTCGGTCTCGCCCGGCTCGGTTTCAGGCTCCGGCTCCGGCTCGGGCGCCTGTGCCTCCGGTTCGGCCGCGTCGGATGAGGGCAGCCGGGTCGCGCGCGGCCCCAGCACCAGCCGGGCCGCCAGCGCCGCATCGTCGCCATCGACCGCCACCCGGCCATCCAGCGCCGCCGACGCACGGGCGGCCCCCAGCGCCAGCAGCGCCGCGCGGGCGGAGTGGATGCCGAGGGCGACGGTCGCGGCGCACAAGGCCTCGATCACCGCGTCACCCGCCTGCACCCGCGGCAGCAGCGCACGAGCCCGGCCGAAATCCTGCTCCAGCCAGTCCGCATCGTCCCATCGCGGATCGAGCGCGACATACAGCGCCAGCCGGTCCCGCAGCGTGGCAGGCAACGCTTCGTCATCCAGCCCCTCATCGAGCGCCACCACGCCGAACCCGCCATGATCCTGCGCCGCGCCGATCCGCGCCGCGGTGCCCGGCGGCAAGCGCTCGGCCATCGCTAGGATCAGCACGCCGCCCTCCGCCTCGGCCAACACGCCACGGTCCATGACGGGGCGCCCGGATTGCAGCGTGGCGGCGAGGTCGATGCCGCCCAGCAGCCGCTCGTCGCCGATCGAGGCCGGGATGCGCCGGAAGGCCACGCCGGGCATGCATTGCCGTAGCCGCGCCAGCCACGCATCCCGCGCGGGCCCCGGCCCGGCGCGGAGCGTGACGCCGAGCGTGCGGTCGGTCGCGGCCAGCATGAGGGCGACGGCGGCGTCGTTATCCACCCGGCGCAGCCTCCAGACCGGCCAATGCCCTCTCGATCCGGGCACCGGACCCGGCGCCGTCCAGCGGGTCACGGCGGAGGCGGTGACGCAGCGCCGAGGGGGCGATGGCGGCCACGTCCTCGTCCGTCACCATCGTGCGTCTGGCCAAGGCGGCGGCGGCGCGGGCGGCGCGGATCAGCGTCAATTCGGCGCGCAGCCCGTCCGTGCCGAGCGCCAGGCACAGCCGGGTCGCCCGTTCCAGCACCGCATCCGGCACCTCGACCTGCGTTAGCAGCGTGCGGGCGGCGGCGATCTGGTCGCGGATGCGCTCGGCCTCCGGCTCGTATTCCGCGGTGAAACCGGCGCGGTTCCGCTCGAACGCGTCACGCCGGCGGACGATCGCCATGCGGGACGGGATGTCGCCGGGGGTGCTCACCTCGACCGACAGGCCGAAGCGGTCCAGCAGTTGCGGGCGCAGCTCACCCTCTTCGGGGTTGCCCGATCCCACCAGCACGAAGCGCGCGGGGTGGCGGACGCTGAGGCCCTCCCGCTCGACCAGGTTCTCGCCGGACGCCGCGACGTCGATCAGCAGGTCGACCAGATGATCCTCGAGCAGGTTGACCTCGTCGATGTAGAGGAAGCCGCGGTTGGCCCGGGCCAGCAGGCCGGGCTCGAACGCCTTCTCGCCCTGCGCCAGCGCGCGCTCCAGATCCAGCGCGCCCACCACTCTGTCCTCGGTCGCGCCCAAAGGCATATCTACTACCGGGACGGGGGCGAGGTGCTGCGTGATGGGGTCCCGCACCCGACACTCGTCACACCATTGGCCCGGCTGCGCCGGGTCACAAGCGTAGCGGCAGCCGGTGACGACCGGCATGGGCGGCAGCAGCGCGGCCAGGGCGCGGACGGCGGTGCTCTTGCCAGTGCCGCGGTCGCCGAACACGAGCACGCCGCCGATGGCGGGGTCGGCCGCGGCCATCAGCAAGGCCTGCTTCATCTCATCCTGACCGACGATGGCGGCGAACGGGAAGGCGAGGCGGGGTGCCGGGGTCATTACGTCATGCATGGGGCCACGATACCCAATCCGGTCGCAAACGCCACCCGCTCACATCCGCGCGACGGTGCGCAACCGGGAGCCTGGGGCGCGGCTTGACGGTGCAGCAAACCAAGGAGCACTCCAATGGGCGATTTTTCACTGCTGAGCAGCCTCTCGCTGGCGACGATCGGCATCGTGCTGGTGATCGCGGTCGTAGCGCTGATGAAGGTGCGCAAGAGCCAAGCCAAGCGCGGTGAGACCCCAGGCGGGATCGCCGGGCCCGACCACACCTAAGTCAAGGCGTATAACAGGACCGAGGCGGCCTGGGCCACGTTGAGGCTCTGCACCGGTCCGGCCGCCGGTACCCGGACCCGGCGCCGGCAGGTCTCGAGCGCTTCAAATCCCACGCCCCGCTCCTCGTTGCCCAGCACCAGCGCCACCGGACGGTCCCGAGGCAGGGCGGAAGGGGCGACGGCATCGGAGCCGAGCGTGGCCGCCACCGTCCGGTAATACGGGTCGAGCGCCAAAAGCGCCTTGCGCAGATTTCGCGTCCGATACACCTCGAGATATTCGAGCCCGCCCTCCGCGACCCGGTAACTGGCATCGGACGGCATGGCCTGCAGCGGCATATCATGCAGCAGCATGGCCTTCACGCCAAAGAACGCGGCGCTGCGGGCGATGGCGCCGAGATTATGCGGGTTGCCGATGCCGTCCAGCACCAGCAGGAACGGGTAGCGGGGCGGCCGCACGAAATCCATCATACCGAGCGGACGCTCGGTCGCGATGGCGGTGATGCCGCCATGGTGCGGCGTGCCGGATGCCCTCTCCATCTCGTCGGGCGGCAACAGCCGGTAGGGTCGGTGCAGGCGCGCCATCTCGGCACAGAGCGGGCCGACCGCCATCTTGGCGTCCTCGGTATAGAATAGCCGCACGATCGAATCGGGCCGGCAGGCGAACAGGGCGGTGACGGCGTTCACGCCGCAGATACGATCATCAGCCATGCGGGTGCTTCTGCTTTGCCGCGCGGGGTGTCAATGTGCCTCTTGGTTCGGCAGAGGGGCTGGTAAGGGTTGGGATGACACGCACCATAGGCCGGTCCCGGTTGCCCCACCCTCACCCCGGCCCTCTCTTGCCAGCGGGAGAGGAGGAACTCCCCATCCTGTTTCAGGACACCCGCTTCGTCGTCCTGAACAAGCCTGCCGGGTTGCCCGTGCACGCCGGGCCGCGCGGCGGGGCGAGCGTAGAGGACTGGTTTCCGCTGCTGTCCCGCCGCAAGGACGGGCCATGGCTGGCGCATCGGCTGGACGCGGACACCGCCGGTTGCCTCGTCATCGCGCTCCGCCGGGCGGCGTTACATGACGCGCAGGCAGCGTTCGCCGGCGGGCTTGCAGAAAAAGTGTATTGGGCCGTGGTCCGCGGCGCGCCACGGCAATACGAGGGCGTCGTGGACGCCCCCTTGCTAAAACACAGCGCGCCGTCTGGCTGGCGCATGCTGATCGACCCGGCGGGTCAGCCTGCACGCACCGCCTGGCGTGTCCGGGGCCAGGCCGGCGGGCTATCCTGGCTCGAACTCCGCCCGCAAACCGGACGCACTCACCAAATCCGCGTCCACTGCGCCGCGCTCGGCTGCCCGGTGGCCGGTGACCCCGTGTATGGCGGTGGCGACGGTCCGTTGCAGTTATTGGCCCAGTCGATCGCGCTGCCCGGGCTGGTGGCGGCAGAAGCGCCGCCACCGCCCCATATGCAAGAGAACCTGGCCGCCTTGGGCCGGTAAGGCCTACCGGGCTAGGCCGATACGCTCACCGCTGCGGTACTGCGGATACGGACGTCCGTCCATCAGCCCGTCCCACATCACCTGGTTATACAGGTCCACCGGGACCCGGTCAGCGTCCGAGAAGTCGAAGCCGCGTGTCGCCTTCGCCCAATACGCCGCGTCGTGCTTCGGACGCAGCTCCATCTCATCCGCATACTTCACCCCGGTATCCGCCAGCGCCAGGGTGGTGGTGGCCAGGATGCGCGAGGCGATGGCGGTGTAGGTCCAACTGCCGTTCGACCCGGTATCGAAGATGTCCGCCATCGGGCGCTGATAGGCCGTGTTCAGGTTGATGTGCTGCGTCCCCAGTACGTCCTCGATCGTCCGCAACAGGCTCACCTGGTTGTAGCGCGTCCCGATCGTCGCACCCTGCTTCACGTAGGCGCCGACCGCGTAGGCCGTGGTGCGGTGCGAGTCGAAATGGTCCGGACCGTCCTGGCAGTCATCTTCCGTCACCAGGATCAGCGTGCTGGCGGCATACGGGCTGCGCGCCACCGCCTCAACCAACCGGGCGACCGATAGGTCGTTGTCCGCCTGTTGCGTTTCGGGCGTATTGACCCCGGCCAGCGCCGTGCCGAACGCGCCCGTGTGGTCGTGGCTGAACCGGACCAACGACAAGTTCGGCAGCGCGCCGTTGGCGACGAATTGGTCGAACTCGCGCTTCCACTCGTTATAGCGCCACAAATCCGGATACGCCTGATCGTAGCCGCGGAAATACAGATCCGTCTTGTCGAGCAGGGACGGGTTGACCGGGGCTACTTGCACGATGCCGCTGGTGAACGGGTCGATCACGGGTGCGGCGATGGTGCCGATGCTGCCGATGTTGTTGACCAAGAAGCCGTAGTTGCGGACAGTGCCGCCCGCCTTCAGCACGGCGTCGAAGATGTAGCCGTTCTGCACCCCGAACGGCGCGTCGGTCGCGGCGTGGTTGCCGGGGCCGGCCAGGAGGTTGGCGGGACCGCCCGGCAGGGGGGTGGCGGCATTGGTGAAGCCACCGTTGGTCGCCGCGTCCCGCTGGACCGTGGTCGGCAAGCCGACCGGGACGTTGCGGTTGGTGCCTTCCGATTCGTAGGACAGGCCGCGGTTGACGAACGCGTAGTTGATCTGCTGCGTGATCGTCTCGGTGTTGGTCACCCGCCCGGCCATGGACCAGGACCAGCCGTCCATGCTGCCGTCCCCGGGCGCCATGAAGTTGTCGAGCGTCACGAAATTCGTCGCGAGCCGGTGAAAGTTGGGCGTGATGCGCTTGCCGAACATCGTAAGCGTCGGGTCCGAGTTGGCGCCCGTCTCGAGGTCACCCAGGATCTGATCGAACGTCCGGTTCTCTTTCACGATATAGATCACGTGCTGGATCTTGGACCGCACGAACGCCATGGTCGCGACGTCGGCCGGGACCGGCGGCACGGAATACAGGTTGTTCAGCGCGACCTGGGCCGTGAGCGCCGGCAGCTCCGCCGCGCTGGGCACCTTGGCGCTGGTCAGCTGCGCCCGTTCCAGCTGGAACTGGTACTGGTTGGCAGACCCTGCCGCCACCACGGCCGCCGTGTTTCCGCCAGGGTAGGTGATGGTCGTGAGCCGCGGGGTGTTGCTGTATAGGTAGCGGGGGTTCGGCCCTTGATCGCTCTTGCCGTTGATGATGTACATCCAGCTGCCGTCCGGGCTGAAGCTGATGTCATGCGGCTCGTAGGCGGTTGGGATCAGGCCCGTGACGGTGTTGGCGGACGCGCCGGTCAGCGGGATCACCGCGATGGCGTTGGCGCCGGAGTTCACGGCATAGAGCGTATTTCCATCCGGGGAGAGCGTCACGGCCGACGTGGACGCCCCGGTGTAGTTGCCGGTCACGAGGCCGGGCGGGAACCGCGCATCGATCTTGGCGGCGATCGGGTTGCTGGCGGTAGCGGCGGTGTCGATCACTGCGACCTGGTCCGCGTTGTCCTGCGCGACATAGATGCGGGTCTGCGCGGCGTTCACGGTCATGCCGAGGGCGTTGCCGTCCAGCTTGATGCGGTTCACGAGCCGTCCCGCGATAGGGCTGCTCACATCCACGACGACAACCTCACGGTCGCGGTCGGACGACACGTAGGCCCGTCCGTTGTTCAGCAGCAAGACGGCGTAGGGATACGTGCCGCCCGCCACGCCTTGCGTGGCTTCGTTGTTGGCCAAATAGGGCCGAAGGTCATGCTCGTAGCGCACCGTCTGGCTGGCGGTGTCGATGACGCTGAGCGAGTCATTGTAGTTGTTGAGGGCGATCAGCGTCTTGCCATCGCTCGATACCGCAAGGCCTCCGGCGTTGGGCTGCACGCCCTGACCGAGGCCGGCGTTGGCCTTGGTGCTGCTATGCCCCAACGCGATCTGCCCGCTCGAGGTCAGCGTCTTGCCGGACCGGCTATAGACATAGACGGCGTCATCGTTACCGCCGGCCGCATAGAGCGTGTTGCCGTCGGGCGACCAGACCAGGCCCACGAATGCGTTCGTCTGCTTCACGACCTGGGTCAGCACCGGCGCCGTCTTGTTTGCGCCGGACACGTCATAGAGGAAGATGTATTGGGTGGAGTTGGCGGCATCGACCGCAGCCGACGCGTTCAACAACGAGTTCTGCCCGGCGCATAGCACCGCGAGCAGCGTGCCGTCCGGGCTCAGCTGCGACCGCACGGCCATGCCGGCGACGAAGTTCGGGTAGGCGGGAAGACCGGGGTTCAGGCTCTGTTGCAGCGCATTGGTCACTACCTGCGGCGTCACATACTGGCCGGTCGGCAAGGGGACGGTGCCGTTATTGCCGTCGATGGCGGTGTTGCGCTCGGCCCAGGCCAGATGCGGCCCTGCTAGCGCGGTGGCGGCCAACAGCATGGTGTGGCGAAACCGGTGCATTCCAAACGAACCCATAGACTTCCTCCTTCGCTGCGCGAGGAAACACAGCGTTAACGAAACTACCCGGCCCGGCCCCTGGGTGTCGTGGTCATAATCAAGTCAATTCAGATACATTTTCGTCACGGAATGGTAGCGGAGCGGATGGTGGCGTATGCATCGTCCATGAGTGGCCCAAGGCCGAAGCCAGCCGATGGCTTTACCCTGATCGAGATGCTCGTCGTGCTGGTGATCCTCGGCGCGGTCGCGGCGCTGGTGATGCAGCGTGCCCCCACCGCGGGTGGGCGGCTCACATTGAGCGCGGCCGCCAGTGACGTGGCGGCGGCGCTCCGGCACGCGCGGGGCCAGGCGATCGCGACGCAGCGTGCGGTCCTGGTCCGGATCGACCCGGTCCGCCACTCGATCCAGACTGGCGCCGGGCCGGCCCGTGCGCTACCCCCCGGGCTCGGCATCACGGTGCGCACCACGGCGGACCAGGACGGCATCGCCTTCTATCCGGACGGCAGCTCGAGCGGGGGCGGGGTCGATCTTACCTCCCGCGGTAAGCATGCCGAGGTCGGAGTGGACTGGATTTCAGGCAGGATCATCCGGCGGACGCCGTGACTTGAAATTTTCACGGTAGCGTCCGCTCCGGTCTGGCAGAACGTCTGCCCGATGTTGCGGAGAAGACGATGCGCTCGATGATCACTATCCTTTTGCTCGTGGCCCTGCCCTGTGCCGCCCAGCAAACGGACGACAACGCCCGATGCACGCAGCGCCAGAAGGAGCTGTCCGTCCGGGCCGCGACTTTCGAGGGTGAGGCGATGATCAAGCGCCTGATCGAGGCGGACCTGAAACGCGCATCGAAGGAGCAGGCCGAGGGAGACGCAGATGAATGTCTCGAAGCCCTGGATCATGCCGAGAAGCTGCTCGACGGCAAAATCTAGGCCGCTGCCCCAATCAGTTTCTGCGCCGCGCCATTTATCCAGCGCGGCGCTGGCGTCGGCGCTGATCTTGCACGGCGCGGCTGTGTCCGTGCTGCTGCAAGGTGTGCGCCGTGCGGACCTGCCGGCCGAACCGGAGCGGCCTGTCGAACTGGTCATGCTCCCGCCCGAGCTTCCACCCCCAGTCCCGCCTGAACCAGCAATACCCGAACCTTCCGTGCCGGCGCCCCCCGTGCTGGCTGAAGCGCCGCCCGTCGAACCGGTCCCGGAGGAGCCGCAAGCGTTGCCGGTGCAGCCTGATCCCGCGCCTAGCCCGGCGGAACCGGTCGTTGCCGCCGACGAAGCCCCGGCCGCGCTGTCGGCCGCCAGCCCAGCGCGGGCTCCTGACCGGCCGCCTCTCCTTCCAGTCGATGCGCCCCATCCGGCACCGGCTCACCTGAGCCCTCATCCCGTCCCACCGCGCGCGCCACCCCGGCCCAGGCCCGTCCAAGCCCCCCGTCCGCAGCCTGCGCCCGAAGCGCCAGTCCGTTTCACGTCAGTGCCCATGACGGCCCAGCCACAGGCGCCTCAGCCAATCATGGCCCCGCACCCGCGCACCGCCGACGCGGAGGCGGCGCTCGAGGCGCGCATCCGTGATGCCGTGCAGGCGGCCATGCACTACCCGGCCTCTGCCCGGATGATGGGCGTGACCGGGCGTGCGCGGTTGCAATTGCAATACCGGGGTGGCGGCCTGCTCGGCTCGGCATTGCTGCAATCCTCGGGCACCTCAGTGCTCGATGACGCCGCCCTCGCCGCCGCCCGCACCGCCCACTACCCCCCCGCCCCGCCCGAGATCGAGGGACGGACCTTGCTGCTGCTGGTCTGGGTTGAGTTCCGGGCCGGTTAGGGGGCCCTGACTCGTGGGGTCGAATGCCCTCGCACTCCACCACCGCAACAGCCTTCGACGAGCTTAAAGGTGGGCCGACACGGAGACGAAGGCGCTTCGCCCCGGATTGGTCCAGAACAGCCCCGTCTTGCCGTCCGCCGCCGTCTGGTTCAGGCCGATGATGCTGCGGTCGTTGAAGATGTTGTTGACGTTCAGCCGGAAATCGAGCTTGCGCCCGTTCAGGATCGGCAACGTATAGCCGGCGGCGAAATCAGCCGTGACGTAGGATTTGATCCGGAACGCATTGGCCGGCGTATCCTGCCCATACTGCCGCCCCTCGTACTTGGCGAGCAACGAGGCCGAGAAGCCGTCCCGGTCGATGATGGGCCCGATCGCCGCGGTGCGGTCCGGCGTGTTGGCGACTTTCGTATGGGTGTGCTTGTAGAACGTCTCGTTTACGCTGCCGTTGGCGTAGAGCGATACGCCGCGTAACAGCCGCACCGTTCCCTCCGCCTCGACCCCCTGATAGATCGCGCCACCGCCGTTCGAGTAGAAGGCGGTCCCTGCGATCGTTTGACTGGTGATCCGCTTGCTGAAATCGATGTAATACAGGTCGCCCGAGACGCTGAACGCATCCGTCTGCCACGTGGCGCCCACCTGATAATTGGTGGTCTCTTGCGGGCTGAGCGCCTGCGGCGACAAGGTCTGCAGCACGCCGAGCGGCGGGGCGAGGAACCCCTTGGCATACTGCGCATAGGCGGAGACGCCGGGCAGGATCGTGTAGCGGACATCGATCGAGGGCTGCAGCGCGTCATAAGTGCGGTCGAACGCGGCCGGCACTTTCGTGCTCTGGTTGATCGGCGCGTTCAGGCCACGGGTGGTGGCGGTGTATTTCAGCCCGGGCGTGATCACGAGGCCCGGTAGCGGCGTGGCCGCGAACTCGACATACGGCTGATACGTCGTGATGCTGGTCCGGTACTGGTAGTCATACGGCGTGGCGGCCGCGGTCCTGGTATAGGGTAAGTCACCCCGGGACAGCACGATATTGGTCCGGTAGGCGTTGCCGGCGTTGCGGTCGAACCAGAGGCCGGTGCGGAATTGGCCATAGGGCGTATCGTTGCTGATCCGCAGCACGTTGCCGAAGGCGCGGAAATTGCTGTGCACCGCCCGGCCCGGCACCTCGTTATCGAGCGTCGCCGCGGTGCCGTTCAGAAAATACCGGCCGGTCAGATTAGGCGTCGTGCCGTTCGGGTCCAGGCCGACGATGCCATGGCGGAAATAGGATGCAGTATAGGGCGTATCCTCGATCACCCAGCCCCCACCCAGCTCCGACCGGATCCGCAGATACTCGATGTCGGTCGAGTAGTAATCGGAGTTGTAGCCGGAAAATGCCTGGGACCGCGTATCGAAGTTGAGCCCGTAGCTGGGGCCCAGCCGGCGGATCTGGTCGAGCGTCGAGCCGATCGGCGTATTGGTATGGGTCGTGTTCACGACGCTGCCGAACGTCAGCAGCGTGTTGGCCCCGATCGGCGCCTCGATTTTCGTGAACGCGTTGCGCCGGCGCGTGGTGATGCCGGTCTGCGCCCCGTCGCTATCGAGCGCCTGCAGGTCCAGCAAGCCCCGCGCACCGCCCAAGGATGGAACGGCGCCGCTATCTACCTCGATGCCGCGCAGAAATACGCCGAAGCTGCCAGCGGTGAAGTAGGGATTGACCGTGAACCGCTCCGCCGGCGCGCGGGTGCGGATGGACACCGTGCCGCCGAACGTCGCATAGCCGATCGTGGACGCGTTGCCCGGCCCGCGGTCCACCTCGACCGAGTCGATGCCGTGCCCCATCAGGTAGGCGCCGGTCTGCGGGGAAAAGCTCGTGACCGTGCCCGGCAGCACGATGCCGTCGATCAGCGTGTTGAATTGCTTGTAGGTGAAGCCGCGGATGGTCTGGTAGAAATTCTGTTGCAGTCCGGGCCCGGCCGGCTCCACGTTGTGGACGCTGGGCGCGAACTTGATCACGCTGTCATAGTTCTGCGTCGGGATGACGCTGCGCTGAACGTAGCCCGGACCTATGACCGAAGTTGGCTGGGCGGCGTCCAGCGGCGCGCGGCTTGGGGCGAGTTCAGACGCCGTACCGGGCGCTGGGCGGGCGGACGGGCCCAGCCCGGCGTCACCGGTGCTGCTGACGGTGCCGATGTCACGCGCCGCACCGGTCTCAACCGGTTGCGCCCGCGCGGCACCGGCTGCAAGCACGCCAGCCGTAAGGGCCAGCCGGAATGCCGGCTGATGGACTTTCAACACCTAGGCGACCCGGTCTAGCGGCGGCGGCGGAGCGCACCGGCGGCGAGCAGGAAGCTGCCGGCCAAAGCGAGGCTCGCCGGCTCCGGAACGACTGTCGAGTTGACCGACACCAGATTGGCCAGCACCCGCACCGTATTGGTGCCGTCGGCGTTGGCGAATAGCGAGCTGAACGTGCTGGGGAACTGGCTGGCCGGGTTGGATGCGAGGTCGAGTGCGCCGGGTAGCACGCCGGGGCTGGTGAGCAGCGCCGCCGCGGACAGGCCGGAGGGGAAGGAGCTCAGCGCTTCGAGATCGAGCGTGAAGGTGCGGTTCAATGTTCCGCCCTGGGCCACTGGAGAGATCTGCGCCCGGTAGATGGCGGAGAAGCCGCCCGGGCTCACGCTGGCGCTGGACGAGTAGCCGGCCGGGATTGCGACGCCGCCCACGGTGAACGAGACAAAGGCGTTGGACGTCGTGTCATATACGAACTCTCCCGAAATCGGGCTGCCGACGGTGTATGCGCTGCCAGCCTGGGAAGCGACGGTGCCGGTGAACTTGGTGTCGATGATGGTGGCACCGGCCGGAACCGCGGCGAACAGGGCGAGGGTGACGAGTGCAGCAAATTTCATTGTAGGGCTCCGCTTCATGGCACCGGCTTGGGCGCATGGGTTACATTCCCTGACAAAGCCCAACCGGGTAGCCGCAGTCCCGTGACATTTTAGCGTAGATTGCATGTCGCACTGTACGCTGGCCGGCTCGCGACGTGTCGTTATCGTCCAACCCTTGGTATAAGCTCGCCTTTGGAGGTCTGGATGCAGGTTTCACGACGGGAGGGCGGGTTCACCCTGTTGGAGGTGCTGGTCGCCTTCGCCATTGCCGCGCCGGCGCTGATGCTGCTCTACCGGCAGGCCGGGCTGTCGTCGGGCATGACGCGGACGGCGCTGTCGTATGAGGAGGCGGTCTCACGGGCGCGTTCGCATCTGGACGCCATGACGGACGCGGCGCTGACACCGGGTGAGCGGCAGGGCGATGACGGCGGCGGCTTCCATTGGCGGACACGCATCGCGCCGCTCGGGACGCTGCCGCCGCCGCGCACCGCCGGCCCCGGACGCCCGGGCCCCTACCGCGGCGGCACTGCGCTCTATGCCGTGGTGGTCGAGCTGACATGGCCCGGCACCGGCGGCCCGCGCAACGTCACGCTCGAAAGCCGCCGCCTGGGCCCCGCCCTGGCCGCTCTGCCATGACCCGGGCCGCACGCCTGCGGGCCGAGGCCGGGTTCACCTTGCTCGAGCTGCTGGTGGCCGTGCTCGTCTTGGGGATGGTCAGCCTGCTGCTCTCCCAGGGGCTGGACTTCGGCCTCCGCGCCCAATCGCAGCAATCGGCGCTGCGGGGCCGCACCGGCGATGTCGAAGCGGTGGACCTGGCGCTCCGCCGGCTCATCACGGCGGCCGATCCCGGCCAGTATCCCGAGCCGGCGAAGCTGCAGGGCCAGGCGCACGCCATGGCGCTCACCACCGAGTTGCCGCTGCATGGCGCCGGACAGGCGTCCCGGGCGGACGTGTCGCTCAGCGCCGAGGCGGGGCAACTGGTGCTTCGCTGGCGCCCGCACCGCCATGTCGAGGCGTCGACCCCCAAGCCGCCCTTCGAGAGCCTCGTGCTGCTGGAAGGCGTGCAACAGATCGAGCTGGGCTACCTGGCCGCAAACGGCGTATGGCGGGATGACTGGGCGGCGGACAAGCTGCCCCAGTTGATCCGCCTCCGCCTGGTGTTCAGCGCGCAAAGCGGCCGGCATTGGCCACCGATCCTGGCCGCACCCAGGCGGGAGGCGCCGGAATCATGATGCGGCGAAGGGAGCGCGGCTTTGCTTTGCTGATCGTGCTTTGGGGGCTGGTGCCGCTCTCGCTGCTGTTCACCATCATGGCGTCGTCGGCCCGCTCGGACGTGCAGCTTGCCGCCAATCTGCGCGGCGCGGCGGCGGCCGAAGCGGCGGCCGACGGGACGATCTATGCCGCAGTGTTCGACCTCCTAGGGGGCGGCGCCGCATCCGGCGTCACCGTCCGGCCGCTCACGGGCCAGGTGAACCCCAACCTCGCGCAGCCGGCGCTGCTGGCGGCCATGCTGGTCCGGCTGGGCGCCGATCCGCGTCAGGCCGATAACCTGGCCGCCGCCATCGTGGACTGGCGCACGCCCGGGCAGCGTGCATCACCGCACGGCGCCAAGGCCGCGGAGTACCGGGCGGCGGGCCTGCCCTACGGCCCGCCCGGCGCCCCGTTCGAGAGCCTCGACGAACTGCGGGATGTGCTCGGCATGCCACCCCGTCTCCTGGCCTTGTTGCGCCCGCACCTCACGCTCTATACCGAGGGCGAACCGGACCCTGCCACCGCCGGTCCGCTCGTCCGGGGCGCGCTGCGCGACATCGGCCAGGTGGGGAGGGGTGGAAGCCCGGTGCGGGTTGTGCGCATCACCGCCACGTCCGGCGCGGCGGGCATCCAGATTACAAGGAGCGCCGTAGTCCGGCTGGGTGCCAACGCCGGCGGGCGGGGCTGGCGCGTGCTGAACTGGCAAGACGGCGATGAGGAGAGCTTGAATGAGAAATGATCGGACACTGGACAGCCGGGAGGCCGGGTTCACCCTGCTCGAGATCCTGGTGGTGATTGCGATTCTGGGTTTGCTGATCGGCCTCGTGGCACCGGCCGCGCTCCGGCAGCTCGGGACGGCGAAGGGCAATGTGGCCAAGCAGTCGATCGAGCGGCTGAGTTCCGTGCTGGACATGTATAAGCTCGATGTCGGCGCGTACCCCTCGACCGATCAGGGCCTGGTGGCGCTGAACGCCCGGCCCGGCAGCCTCGCCGGCTGGAACGGGCCATACCTGAAGGGCGACGGCCAGCCGGTGGACCCCTGGAACCACCCCTACCTCTACCGCAGCCCTGCGACCCGGGCGGGGCACGAGTTCGATCTGTGCTCGCGCGGGCCGAACGGCACGGCGGCCGAAGGCTCACAAGAGCTGATCTGCAATCCCTAGCGGCGCTGACACGTAACTTTCTCTTACGGGCCGGTGCCGGTCTGCTAACCCCATCCCTCGAGGCGATTGGAATGTTCATGGTTCGCATCTTCGCACTGCTGGCTCTCGTGCTGCTGTCCGGTCCGGCCATGGCCCATACCGAGGCTGGGGTCCCCGGCGGGCTGATCAGCGGCTTCCTGCACCCGCTGACCGGGCTAGACCACATCGTCGCCATGGTCGCGGTCGGCCTGTGGGGTGCGCAGCTGGGCCGGCCGGGCATTTGGGTGTTGCCGGTCTGCTTTCCGACGGTCATGGCGCTGGGCGGCGTGCTCGGCATCATGAACGTGCCGCTGCCGGCGCCGGAGCTGGCCATCGCGGCATCGGCGCTGGTGCTGGGCTGCGCGGTGGCGCTGGCGCTCCGGGTCCCGCTATGGGGCGCGGCTGCCGTGGTGGGCGCTTTTGCCATATTCCACGGTTATGCCCACGGGCTCGAACTGCCCACCGCTGCCAACCCCTTGGCCTACGCGCTTGGCTTCGTGGTTGCGACCGGGCTGCTGCATGCGGCCGGAATCCTGATCGGCACCCTGGCTCGCTGGCCGGCGGGGGCGCAAGCGGTGCGAGCGATGGGCGCCGCGATCGCGGGGTTGGGCGGATTGTTCCTGTTCTCGATGATCGCGTAACTGTACGAAGGGAATGACATGCTCAAGCTGCTTCCGGTCCTTGCCGTAACGCTGGCCTTCGGTGCTACGCCGGGCATAGCCCATGAGTATGTCGCAAAGCCGTCCATGCTCGAGGTCCGCATGGGCCAGGCTTTGCCGCTCGAGGTGCTTTCGAGCCACGTCTTCCTCCGCAGTGAGGAGCTGGAAGACCCGCACGACAGCCGGGCCGGCGTGTGGGCGGATGGCAAGCGGAGCCCGGTGGCCCTGCAAGCGGACGAGGCGGCCAAGCTCTTCCGCGGTACCGTGACGGCACCGGGCGAGGGCTGCTTTCTGGTGACGGGTTTGCGTGCCGGGCAGATTTGGTCCAGCACGCCGCAGGGGACGCGCCGGGTGGGCCGTGAAGCGCCAGGGGCGACGAACGTCCGCCTGATCGAGAAATTCTCGAAGGCGATCGTGAACGCCTCCCGCGGTGATACTGGCTGCCTGAGCCCGATCGGGGACCGGCTGGAGATCGTGACGCTGACCAATCCGGCGGACGTGAAGACCGGTGACGAGATCGTCGTGAAGGTCATCTTCGATGGCCAGCCGCTCACCGTCCCGGTATTCGCCACCTATGACGGCTTCTCCAACGAAGAGAACACCTACGCTTACTATACTGAGGGCCGGAGTGACGGGACGGCGCGGATCAAGATCACCCATCCCGGCCTTTGGATGATCCGGGCCGAACAGGCGACCGCGGAAAAGACCGCCGATCATGACCGCTACGTGGGCCGGGCCGTCCTGCTGTTCGAGGTGAAGTGACTCCGCTCTGCCGCGGAGCGATGGCCGCCGCGGTGCTGCTGGCCGCCGGCCCGGCGCATGGCCACGGCGTCGGCGCCCGTTCGCTCGGCACCGGGGCGCAGTCGGTCGAGTTCTACTACGCAAGCGGTGAGCCGATGGCGTATGCGTCCGTAAAGCTCTTTGCGCCCAATGACCCGGCGGTGCCGTTCGTCGATGGCCGCGCCGACCGTCTCGGCCGTTTCGCGTTCGTGGCCGACGAGCCGGGTAGCTGGACGGTGCGGGCCGAAGACGAGGAGGGGCATAAGGTGGCCCTGACGGTTCAGGCCGGCGAGGCCGCAAGTACGGGCGCCGGTCCGGGCGGCCTGTTTTCTCCGTGGCGGATCGCGCTTTGGTTCAGCCTGTCCGCCAACGTCCTGTGGCTCTCCAACTGGACCCGCGGGCGCATGGCAGCCGGACGCGTCTTGGCCTAACCCGTCCGCAGGGCGAAGCCGCCGAACATGATGCCGATCGCGGCCACCCAGCTGCCGGCAGCGCGGAGGGTGATCACCCGCCACCCCTGCCCACGCCCGGCAAAGGCCTCCGTGGCCGCCATCACGAGGGTGAGCGCCGCGTAGCCGGCCAGCGCGAGTCCGCCGGCGAACAGCGCGTCATTGGACGCAGGTTCCACCCCGCCCGCGTTGGCCATGCCGCGCACCACGGCCACGGCACCAGCACTTACCGCCAACAACGGCCCGGGCAGCCGCACGGCCCCGGCCAGCACGCTACCCAGCAGCACCATGAGCCCGGCGCTCACGACTGGCGAACTGGCCAGCGCTACGGCGGAGGGGCCGGACGCCAGACCGGCGCCGAACCCGGCCAACAGGCCGGACGGAAACACCGGCACGATCCATCGTGCCCGATCGATCGGCTGCGTGCCCGCCAGCAGGCCCAGCACCAGCCACAGCACCCAATCCTCCAAGCCCGTCAACGGATGCAGCGCGCCCGCGTAGAAATCACCCAGCCGGGAACCGACGATATGCGCCTCGGCCGGGCGGCTGAGCGCGGCCCAGGCCAGAAATATCGCGGACCCACGCCTCATGCCGCGACCACGCGCCAGAGCCGGCCGATGAACCAGAACGCCGACACGCCGCCGATCGCATAGGCCGGCAACGCCGCCCCCCAGCCGGGCAGCGTGGCACGGAGCCGCCGGTGCGCGCCGATCAGCGCCAGCACCAGCAGCACGAACCCGAGCTGCCCGATTTCGACCCCGACGTTGAACGACAGCAGCGCGGGCAACAGCAGCGCACGCTCGATCCCCAGGGAAGACAGAGCGCCTGCGAATCCGATGCCGTGCACGAGGCCGAAGCCGAAGGCGATCGCCCATGGATAGCGCGCGGCCAGCCCCGCCTCACCCCGCCGCACCTTCACGATCTCGACCCCGACGAAGACGATGCTCAGGGCGATACAGGCGTTGAGCGGACGTTCCGGCACTCCCACGACGCCATACGCGGCCGCGGCAAGGGAGGCGCTGTGGCCCAGCGTGAAAGCGGTGATGGTGCGCACCAGCGTCCACCCGCCGCGCACGATCCAGATCAACCCCAGCACGAACAGCAGATGGTCCGCTCCCAGCAAGATATGGTCGATGCCGATGTTGACGTAGCTGCGCGCCACCTCCGCCCATGCTTCCCAACCCGGCGCGCCCGCGCCGAGGATCGACACCACGGGGCTCGCGCTCGTGATGGTATAGCTCCGCGGTTCACCCCCCAGCGGGACGAGGCGGATCAGCACCGCCGACATGTCGGCGCCCAGATTGCCGATGCTGACCCGGCCCACCAGCCCGCGCGGCCCGCATTCGAGGCTCGGCAGTTCGAGCCGGCATTGCTCCGGCAACTGCAGCTGCACGCGTCCCGCGCCCATCGTCGGCTCCAGGGTCCAGCCGCCGACGTAGCTGCCGGGGCGGACCTCCCGGAACTGCAGCACGCCCATGGACGCCTCATGCGCCAGGGCCGGCATGGCGAGCAGAAGAAACAGCAGCATGCGTATCATGGCTCGATCCGCACGATGTAGTTGGCGCGCAGCCGCTGCACGGCCTCCCACGCGCGCCGCCGGGTCTGGTCGAGTTGCCAGGTTTGGCGGATTTCGTCCTCCCGATCGTCGAACCGGGCCGGCGTGCCCGGGCGCCGGCTATCGAGACGCACGAGATGCCAGCCCTCGTTGGACTGAAGCACGGACCATTGCTCCAGCGGCAGTGCCAGCAGCCCGTCCCTGAAGGCGTCACCGAACGAGGCACCAAGGGAGGTGATAGGCCGTCCGATGATGGCGCGGGTGCTGCGCTGCAGCTCCTCCGGATCTTGCTCGTCCCGGATGGCGGCGAGGCTCCGGCGCGCGGACGCCTCGTCCGTAGGTGGGCCGAGGTAGAAGCTGACCCGGTCCGGCTCATCGAACCGGGCATGATTTTCGGCAAACCATTGCCGGAGCGACGCCTCATCCGCGACCGGCGCGTCCGTTTGGCTGAATATCAGCAGCTGCAGCTTGAACGCGACGCGGTCCCGGATGGCGTCGTCGCCACGGTCCACGCCCAGCAGCTTGCCTTCCCGGTATAGGATTTCGCTGGCGACCCAGTTTTCGACCATGGCATTCAGTTCGGCGCCGGTGGCCGGGCGCTCGCGGTCCTCGTCGAAATTGCGGCTCATGGAATCCCGCATCGCCCGGGTTACGGTGATGACCCGCTCGGTGCGGTCGGGCGGATGGATCAGCCGGTCGGCCCCGAAGATCACCGCGCCGATCAGCAGGAAGTGCAGCAGCGGCTCCCGCATCAGGGTGCGCCACAGGCGGGGGTGGGTCGCTAACGCAGGATCGGTCAAGGACTAGTCCGTTCTGAAGGCGCGGTGTGATGGCAGCAAGCGGCCCGGGCTGTCACCGGCCAATGCATGCAGTCATCAAAGCTTCACGGCACCGCAACCGCCTTTCACCGCGAGCGGTGTTAGTAAGGCTCCAGTCTCGACTGGAGAAAAAATCCCATGGCGCGCTACCGCTCATCCCTGCTGTTGTCTGCAGCCGCAGTTTCGGCTGGCCTGGCTGCCCCTGCAGCCGCTCAGAGCTGGGTTCCAGCGAAGCCCTTTGCCCGCAGCTCGCCCTATGTCGCGGGCGACATGCACAACCACACCACCTGCACGGATGGCTCCGTCTCCACCAGCTATCTGCTCGACCGCACCCTGGGCGCCGGCACCAACAACGGCATTCCGAACTTCAACATCGACTGGTTCACCCACGGCAACCATGGCGGCAGCGGCAACCGGGATTGCCGGTTCAGCGATACCAGCGCGAACCTGCCCGGCGACACCACGACCTATTGGACGGACACGCTGGGCCAGACCATCCAGGGCATCACCATCCCCGCGCTGCTGGGTGACGTGCCAAACCCGCCGCCGGCCCGCGCCAGCATGTATCGTTGGCAGTCGATCCGCGACGTCGAATACCCGATCATCCAGGCCAAGTCCCGGCAGTATAAGAAGGTCGCGATCGAAGGGCTCGAGACCATCGTCCCCGGCCATGAACACACCGACACCACGGTGCTGAACGGTCAGTTCCCGGTATCCGGCACCGGTACTGCAAGCCGGATGGCCGAGTTCGAGTTCCGGTTCGACCGCGCGGACACCGATACCTTGGGGCCCGTGGACGCGACTAACGCGCCGGTCTGGACCGGCAAGAGCTTCGCCAACAACGGCGTGCCCGGCCATCAGAAATCCGTGCAGAGCGTGCAGTGGCTGCAGGCGAACGCGCCGACGACGTCCTATTACGTGCCGACCCATACCGAGCGTGCGGGCCCCTTCAACCCGAGTCCCACCGTCAGCGCCGGTTACAACATCGAGCATTTCCGGGACTTCAACAACGCCGGCCCGACCGTCGCGTTCGGGATCGAGAGCCCCGGCCACGCGGCCGATGCGCAGCACTCCTACGGCACCGGGGCGGTCGGCGGCACGACGTTCGGTGGCAGCGGCGTCTATACCGCCAAGATCGGCGGCTTGTGGGACGGTATGCTGGGCGAAGGGCGGAACTTCTTCTTCTTCCAAAGCTCGGATTGGCATAACCGCGGCGTGTTCGGTGCGCGCGACCGGGCGTCCACTGCAGACTTCTTCCCCGGTGAATACTCCCACCTTTATGTGCCCAATCAGTCTGCGCTGCGAGCGCAGTCCATTGTGGACGGCATGCGCTCCGGCAACAGCTTCAGCACGTCCGGGGACCTGATCGGCTCCGACTTCACGTTCCGGGCCAGCGTCAACGGCGTTTACCGCACCATGGGCCAAACACTCGAGGTGAACCCCGGTGATGTCATCACGGTAGAGATGCGCATGCTGGTGACGGGCAAGAACAACTCGCCCTACACCTTCAACAACCCGCTGCTCACCCAGGTCGGCATCTTTCAGCCGATCAATGTCCCATCGCTCGACCACGTGGATCTGATCCGGGGTGACGTCACCGGCGTCGTGCCGCCGTCCGATCCGAACTACGCGGTGCCGAATACGGCCGCCACGGTCTATAACCCGAGCACGGCGATCCTCGGTACCTTCAACAAGAACAACGCGACGGTGACGCCGCTGGCGAACGGCGCCTACCGGTTCGAGTTCTCGACCACGATCACGGCGGGGGTCACGCCATTCTACCTCCGCGCCCGGGGCACCAACATGCCGCCGGCCGTGCCGTTCGTGACCGACAGCCAGGGCAACCCGCTGGCCGACACCGGCATCATCAACGTGCCCTGTGCCGACCCGGCCTGCCCCAGCCACCTGCCGGTCGTGGCCGGCACCACCCGGGTCAAGACCGACGTCGAGGCCTGGTCCAACCTCTGGTTCTATGCCAACCCCATCTTCGTCCGCCCGGTGGGGCAGCCGAAGCTGCTGGTCGAGACCAACGCCGCCCTGGCCGCGAGCCTCGCCCAATCCCAGGCGGCCCAATCCCAGGCGGCCCAATCCCAGGCGGCCCAACCCCAGGCAGCAGCCAACTGATGCGGCGCCGCTGGATCCCGGGGGCCGCGCTGGCCGCCGGGGTCATGCTGTCAAGCCTGTCAGCGCGCGCAGGATGGGACCGCCCCACCTGCGTCGCCGCCGTGAAAGATGCGCGGCTGCAGGCGGCGGCGCTGCCAGCCGGGCACCTGTCCCGCCGCTTCGCCGAGCATGACCTCGATACCGCCATCCTGGAAATGGAAGCAGGCGACGTGGATGAGTGCCAGGATCTGGTGCAGCGCGCGCATGAGACGGTGAAGACGCGCCGCTACGTGCTGAAGCCGGGCCAGACGCTGAACGGGTACAGACCGGACGCGCCACGCTGAACCGCCCGCAGCGGTCAATGCTGACGGCCTTGGTTGCAGGCTCAGGCTTGGCCGGGCTGGGCTACGAAGTGCTTTGGACGCGCATGCTGTCCCCCGCGTTGGGCACGGAGATGGCGGCGGCGCTGGGCGTCGTGGCGGGGTTCTTCGGCGGGCTGGCCCTCGGGGCATTCGGTCTGGACGGACCCATCCGCCGGGCGCGCCGGCCCGCCCTGGCGTACGCGGCGCTAGAGCTCGTGATCGCGGCTTGGGCAGTGGTGAGCCTTTGGCTGCTTCCGGCACTCGGCCAGGCCCTGCCGCGCTGGCTGGGGGAGGCGCCTGGCCCGGCGCTGCTCTGGCTGTCGGGGTTTGCGGCGCCGGCGCTGGTCCTGCTGCCCGCCACGGCGGCGATGGGCGGTACGCTGATCGCGCTAGAACGGCTGGTGGCCGGTTTGCGGCACGATGGGCGCGTGGCGGCCTGGGTCTATAGCCTGAATACGGCGGGCGCGATGGCGGGAGCGCTCGGCTGCGTGATGGTGCTGATGCCACGGCTCGGCCTGTCCGGCAGCTTGCTGGCACTGTCGGCGATCAATCTGGCCTGTGCCGGTGCGGCCTTGCTGCTGCCCTCTGCGCCGGCCCGGGCAGCGGAGGTGCGCCGCGCAGTGCCAGCCCGGCTATCGGTGACGCTGGCGATGACGGGCCTCCTCGGCATCGGGTTCGAGATGCTGGTGCTGCGGATCGCGGCACAGGTGCTGCAGAACACCATCCTTTCCTTCGCCCTACTCCTAGCCGCCTACTTGCTGGGTACGGCGCTCGGGGCGGGCTGGCAGCGCCGCCGTCCGGGCGCCTCCTGCTGGCTGCCCGGCGGTGTCGCGCTGGGCTGCTTGATCACGGCGGCGCTCGTGCTGACGCTGGGGCCCTGGGCGGCGCAGACGGGGCCAAGCTCCTGTGCGGAATGGGGCGTCGCCTGCGCGCTGTTCCTGCCCGCCACGTTCGGCATGGGCGCGCTATTCGCCGCTTTGGCGCAATCGGTGCGGGACAGCAGAGGCTCGCTTGGCTGGGCGGTGGGAGTGAACGGCCTGGGTGCCATGGCGGCACCGCCCTTGGCCGCGCTGGCCTTGGCGAGCGGGCTGGGCGCCTGGAACGGATTGCTTCTCGTTGCTTGCGGCTTTGCCGCGCTGGGAGGCTGGCGGTCCGGGGCGGCCGGGCTGGTCGCGGCCGGGCTGCTATGGCTGGCGCCGGCCCCGTCCTTGCTCCGCATCCCGGCGTCCGGACGGCTCCTGGCCAGCATCGAGGGCGCGACCGCCACCGCCAGCGTGGCCGAGGGCGAGGACGGCACCCGGTTCCTGGAGGTGAACGGCCATTTCCGCATGGGCGGCACCCGCTCCGTTCGGTCCGACTGGCGTGAGGCGCTGATCCCGCTGCTGCTGCATCCAGGGCCGCGCCGGGTTCTGTTGCTGGGCGTGGGCACCGGCGCCACCCTGGCCGGCGCGGCGGCGGCGGGAGTGGAGGCCGCCGGGGTGGAACTCACGCCCGAGGTGATCGCGCTGCTACCATGGTTTGCCGAGCCCGGCGCACCCCGACTGCCGCCGGTAGTGCAGGCGGACGCGCGGCGGTTCATGGCGGCGTCGACCGCGCATTGGGACGTGATCATCGCCGACCTGTTCCACCCCGCGCTGGACGGCACGGGCGCGCTCTATACTGTTCAGCACTTCAGGGCCGTGCAGGCGCGTCTGACGCCGGGCGGCGTATTCTGCCAATGGCTACCGCTGTATCAGCTGCAGGAACGCTCGTTGCGCGCGATCGTCCGCTCCTATCTGGACGTGTTTCCGGCCGGCGCGGCCTGGCTTGCCAATTACAGCGTGCAAACGCCGATGCTGGCGCTGTGCAGCGGCGCCGGTGCCATCGACGCGGCACGCCTGGCCTGGCCGGGCGCCCGGGCCGCACTGCACCGGGCTGGCCTCGATACGCCGCCGGACGTGCTGGGCCTTCGGCTCGGTGGCGCCGCGGCACTCGGCAGCTATGCCGGGGACGGGCCGCGGAACACCGATGACCGGCCGATCGTGGCGCTCGATGCGGCGCGGAACGTAAGGGCCCTCTCAGCACCGCCATCCGCGCTGCTGTTGCAAGTGTTGCGCGGGATGCCGCCCGGGCCTGACGACGGCTACCGCAAGGCCCGGAACCGGTTCATCGCCGCGGGCGCCGCGCTGCCGGACGGCATCGCCGGCCTGGCGTTGATCGAGGCTGCGGCTCCGGGTCTCCTCGATGCCGTGGCGGCCGACCCCATGTTCGAGCCTGCCTACGCGCCGCTGCTACAGATGGCCCAGGCCTTGGCCGGGACCGATCTACCGGCGGCTAGCGCGCTGCTGCAGCGGATCGACGAGGCTGCGCCGTCCCGGACGGAGGCACGCCGCCTGCTGGCGCGCCTCCATGACCAGGGCGGGGACCATTAGGCCCGGCGGCGGCGGACCACGCCCAAGGCCGCCGCGCCCACGCCGAGGAGCGCGAGGCTCGCCGGCTCCGGCACGACAAGCGCGAGGTCCGTCACGTAGCGGGTGGTTCCAAAGCCAGAATCCGGGGCCAGGCCGCCGAACGCTGATGTGGACAGCAGTGCGCCGGTAAAGCTGTAGGTCAGCAGCGCGTTGTCGAGTGAGTCGGCCACATAGAAGCCGCTGCCGTTATACGCGAGGCCCGCGCCGTTCGGGACATTGGTGAGCAACCCCGCCTTCACCAGCGTGCCGGTCGAGGAATACAGGTCGTAGGTTGCCGACGGTTCCGTCTCACCCCGGTTGGCGATCAAGAAGGACTGCCCGCCCTGGCTGAACGCCTCGAGCCCGTTGCAGTAGCTGCCGCAATTGCTGAGCGTGACGGTCTTGTCGTTCACGCCGGCGAAGGTAAAGTGGAACGCCTTGTTGCCGCCGCCGTAATCGTTGCCCCACAGACCGGTCGCGTCGGCGGATAGGCTGCCGAGCCCGGGCTGTCCGGTCGTGATCACCGCCCCAGCGGTGCGGGTAGCGGTGTTGAAGCTGCGGATGCTGCCGTCCGTGGTCGAGCTGACGTAGAGCGTGTTTCCCACCACGGCCACGCCGCCCGGGCTGAACCCGGTGCCGAGCTGATAGGCCGGGCTCAGCCGGTTGCCGGCGGTGTCGAACAGCTCGGCATAAGCCGGGCTCGACACGCCGGAGCCGGTCGCGCTGGCCTCCACGGCCCAAAGCTCATTGGGAATGGCCCAAGCCGTGCTGGTGGTGAGCGTTGCGAGCGTAAGAACGGCAGCAGCCAGGGTCCGCATAGAAGTCTCCATAGAACGATGGCCTGCTTTGTCGCACAGGTGCACCTCCGGAAATGCGAAAATCTCGTGAACGATGTGCGGCAGTGACCGGACCTCAGCCGTATAGTCTGACCAGCCACCCAGCCAGCGCGAGGCAGGGGCCGAACGGCAGCGCGGTCTGGGCCGTGACCGTGCCTCCGCGCCAGCGAAGCAGGGCCGCGGCACCAAGCCCGGCCAGTGCCGCGCCGAGCAAGACGCCGGGTAGCCCCTCAAGCCCGACCCAGCCGCCCAAAGCTGCCAGCAGCTTGGCGTCACCCTGACCCAGCCCGTCCCGTCCGCGCCATTTCCGGTAAAACAGCGCCACCGCCCAAAACAGGCCATAGCCAGCCATTGCCGCCAGCGCGTGATCCAGCGCGTCCTCCGGCTCCAGCCAGGCGGTGAGCAGCAAGCCGGCGGCCAGGAGCGGTAGGGTCAGGATATCCGGCAGGCGGAAGCTGTTCACGTCAATCCAGGCCAGCGTGAGCAGGGCCCAACCCAACACGCAGTCCGCCCACACCCGGCCCGGGTCCGCCAGCGACGCCCATGCGGCCACGGCCAAGGCAGCCAACTCGATCTGCCAATGCATGGCCGCGATCGGCGCCCGGCAGGCCCGGCATCGTCCGCGCAGCAGCGCATGGCTCAGCAACGGGATCATGTCCCAGGGCGCGATGGCGTGCCCGCAAGCCTCGCACCGCGACCGCACCAACCCCGCCGGCTCGCCATAAGGCAAGCGCCGGACCAGCACACCGGCGAAGCTGCCGATGAAGGGAGCGAGAAGCAACGGCACTAGATCCATCCCCGGCCCTTCCGATCCAAGCGGCTCTATAGCCGTGCTTCACCGATCGCGCGCCTTGTCTCTCAACTGCCACATGGCGGCGGCGCCTGTCGTGTTCCCATGGCTCCGCCCATCCGCTACACGGGGGACGCTCCACCTGGAGGCGGGCCGCCTGTCATGAACACTAACCTGTTGACCATATGAAGAAAGTGGCCGCGACCGCCCTTGTTTCAGCCTGCGTTGGCGTCACCGTCCGGACCCGCCTCCTTCTCTTGGCACTGATCCTCTCCGGCTGCGAGACGCCGGAGACGCCGGTGCTAGAGTCGCTGCCGCCGGTGCGCAGCACGTCGGGCACGGCGTCCGCGCGGATCGATGGCAGCATCGGCAGCCCTGACATCCTGCCCAGCCCGCAAATCTCGTCGGGGCGGGTCAGGACCGTCACACCGCCCACTCCGTTGGGCGCCGGCGCGATAGGCGGCGATATCTCGCTCGACTTCGCCGACACGGACATCCGGGAAGTGGTGGCGCAGGTGCTCGGCACTATCCTCCGCGCCAACTACACCATCGACCCGGCCATCCGCGGCAACGTCACGCTGCGAACCGCAACCCCGGTCGCCCGGTCGCAGCTGCTGCCTGCGTTACAGGCGCTGCTGGCCCAGACCGGCGCGACCCTCGTGCAGTCCGGCGGCCTCTACCGCGTCGTGCCCATTGCGGCGGGTGCACCGGTCTTGGCCGGGGAGCTGGGACCAGGGGGCGCGGTCATCCCCCTGCGCTATGCTGCCGCCGAGGACCTGGCCAAGGTGCTGCAGCCGTTCATCGGCAATGGCGGCAAGGTCACGGCCGATCCGGGGCGGAACGTGCTCCTGGTCAGCGGCGATCCGCAAACGCGGGAGGCGCTGCAGAGCCTGGTGACCGCGTTCGACATCGACCTGCTGGCGGGGCAATCCTACGCGCTGTTCCCGGTAACGTCGGGCGCCGCCAAGGATTTCGCGACCGCACTCGGTGACGCCTTCCGCAGCAGCGGGGGCGGCGCGCTCGCAGGGGTCGTGCGGATCGTGCCGATGGAGCGGATCAACGCCGTGCTGCTGGTGTCTGGCCAGGCCCGCTACATCGATGAGGCCCGCCGGGTCTATGCGCTGGTGGAGCGGGGGCGGCGGCAGACTCTGAGGGGCTGGAACGTCTATTACCTGCAGAACAGCCGCGCCAACGACATCGCCTATGTATTGCAACAGGCGTTCACGCCCAACCGCGTGACGGCGGTGCCGAGCCCGCGCGCCGTGGGCAGCACGGCGCCGGGCCGCGGCAGCCGTAGCCGCAGCGGCTTCAACGATTCCGGCGGCGGGCAGGGTGGCCTGGGCGGCTCCTCCGGTGGAGGCGCCAGCAGCGGCGGTGTCGGCGGTGCCCTGCGCGGCGGCGGGGGCGGCCTGGGCCAGGCACCGGCGTCCGCGGCACCCGTCGATCCAGCGCAGAACCCGGCGAACCCTTTGCTGGGCGGGCTGGACCCCGGCGCCGCGGGCGGGTCCCCGGGCCAGGGCGGTCAGGGCCAGGCCGACGATCAGGCCGGGATCAAGATCATCCCCAACGCGCAAAACAACGCCATCCTGGTGTATGCGACCGCGCAGGAACGGGACATCGTGCTGGCGATGCTACATAAGATCGACATCCTACCGCTCCAGGTCCGCATCGACGCGACCATCGCCGAGGTGACGCTGAACGACGCCCTGCAATACGGCACGCAGTTCTTCTTCAAGGCCGGCATCAACGGTGCGCTGAACTTCAGCCCGGCCGGCACGGCGGTAAGCCAGCTGGCCTCTGCCCTACCGGGCTTCGTACTCAGCGGCCCCAACAACGGCAACGCGGCGCTGAACGCGCTGCAATCCGTCACCACGGTCAAGGTACTCTCCTCGCCGCAGGTCCTGGTGCTGGATAACGAGACCGCGCGCCTCCAGGTCGGCAACCTCGTGCCGTTCCTCACCACCAGCTCGCAAAGCGCCCTCAGCGCCAACGCGCCGGTGATCAATTCCATCGACTACCGGGAGACCGGCGTCATCATGGAGGTGACGCCCAGGGTAAACAGCGGCGGCCTCGTGACCCTCGACATCTCGCAGGAGGTGAGCGACGTGGACCCGGCGGTCAACACGTCCGGCATCAACTCACCCACGTTCATGCAGCGCAACGTCAGCAGCCGGGTCGTGGTGCAGGACGGGCAGACGGTGGGGCTGGCCGGGTTGATCCGGGATTCCGCGACCCGCGGCAATTCTGGCATTCCCTTCCTCAAGGACATTCCATTGCTGGGCCTACTGGCCGGCAGCCAGAACAATCAACGCGGGCGCACGGAACTGCTGGTGCTGGTGACGCCGCACGTGATCCATGACCAGCGGGACGCGCGGGCGCTGACGGAAGATCTGAGGGATCAATTGATCAACGCCGCGGGCGTCCCTGACGAGATCGGACGCCTACGCCCGACCGGCTCGCCCGACCCAAACCTCTCGGTCCGCCGGGGATTGAGGCTGGAGCGCTAGGCTACCGTGCGTCAAGCCAGCGCGGGACCGATGGCGCGTCCACGAATAAGCCGTTCCGGCCCTGACGCACGGTGAAGCCATACTTGACCGTGCGTCCGTCCGGCACGTAGCCGTGCCGATCCGTGTCGTACACGATCTGCCGCAGCAACACGGCGCAGTTGACGGTGTGGGGCAACAGGCCGGGGATCTCGGCCACGCCATCCACCAAAACCTGCGCGCGGCTGCCTTGCGCTTGCAGGATTTCCGCAACCCGATCCAGCACCTCGGGCTTTACGCAGATCAGCCCGTATGAAGCGCCCGATTGTGAATAGGCCGGCGCGACCAGAATACATAGCATCGGGATACATAGTATGGGGCCACATAGCAGGATGATCACGCGCTTCACTGTCATTCGCTCCATGAGGGCTGAACGCGGGCGGGACCAGCACGGCCCCATGAAGTTAGCATGACAGATGGCCGGCCCCGCCACCACCCTGTTGCCGGTGCGGGGCCGATGCGCGACGGTCGGCCCTCCACCATCGGAACGCCGCTGTATGGATGAGATCGAGGGGCTGTTCCCTGTGCCCTTGCTACACGCCCACGCCTTGCTCGACCCGTCCCTCACACAGGCGCTGGCAGCGCAGGTCCTCACGGCCCATGCGCAAGACCATGCGCAGCAGAATGCCCGGTCGGAGAAGCTGTCCCATACCGCCATCGTGCGTCCCGCCGCCCATGACCTCTACCGGACGCTGGTGCAGGTCGCCGGGCCGAAGCTCGTGGAGTTCGGCACCCTGCTGTTCGGAGACCGGCTGCGCTGGGCGGTAAAAGAGATGTGGAGCAACGTGCTTGAGACCGGAGGCAGCCAGTCATTGCACGCGCACGCCAACAGCTTCGTCTCCGGCATCGTCTATCTGACGCCCTCCCACCCGTCCGCCCACACCGTGTTCGTGCGCAACCCCGGCGGGAGCGAATTCACGTTCCGGCACAACACGAGCACGTCCGAGACGGGCCCGTTCAATGCCGGCAAATGGGTCACGCCCTCGATCGAGCCGGGGGACATGCTGCTATTCCCGAGCTACCTCCTGCATGAAGTGCCGCGGAACCAGGGCGGGCGGCGGATCACCCTCGCGTTCAACGCCATACCGGACCGGCTGGACAGCTTCGGCTATAGCGTGAGCTTCGGGCCATGAAGCGTGCCGCGCTGCTGCTGCTGCTCTCCGGCCCAGCCTGTGCCGAACCCTTGGCCGACTCGCCGCGCCTCACCGGCATCGTGGTGACGCCGGAGCGGCGGTTGGCGCTGTTCGAGCACGCCGGAGAGACGATCTATG
The DNA here is from genome assembly GCA_965246925.1 of Acetobacteraceae bacterium. GTDB lineage: Bacteria > Pseudomonadota > Alphaproteobacteria > Acetobacterales > Acetobacteraceae > JANPPS01. The sequence goes on from OZ251994.1 coordinate 2,255,046, forward strand.
CGGAAGAGGGTAACGCCATCGGCCAATACCGGGTTCGCACCATCAGCCGGGGGCAGGCGGCCCTGGAGCGGGACGGGCAGATCGTCGTCTTCACCCCCGCCACCGCCGGAACCGCCCCGCCCCAGGCCGGCATCGGCACCGACATTGGCACCGGCACCGGCGGCGTCACGTTCGGCCTGATCGTCAATCCGCCCCACCCGGCGGAGGACTAACCCAGCAGGAACCACCAGCGGAACAGCATCGTCTCCGCCCAGGTCTGGCGGTAAAGGCCAGGAATGCCCAGCGCGGCGCGCCGGTCCTTCAAGGTGCCATGCAGGGCGTCATGCAGCGCCTCGACCGTCCGTGCGGCGGCGGGTGACGTCAGCCCCGGCTGCGATCGCAGCGCCGCGACGTGGCCGCGCAGCACGTTCATGAACCCGTCCGGGCCGCGGGCCAGCGCGGCCCAGGCCCGGCGGTGGACCGAGCGGGGCGCGCCCACCATGTTGCTGCCGTGCTGGCGGTATTTCACCGTCGGCACCGGGTCCACGATCAATCGCCCGCCTAGCGCGGACACCACGACGTAGCTCCACCAATCGTGCAGGGTGGAGGATGGCGGCTCGCTCGCCGCAATCAGCTGCGCAGCCGCCGGGTTCAGCATGACGGTGCAGCCGGTGGCGACGTTCTGCGTGAGCGATGCGGGAAAGCCCGGTGCGTGCCGGAGCCGGGCGCTCGGCCCCAATTCGCGCAGTTGCTCGTCCACCAGCAGCTGCCGGCTGCAATACAATGCCGGCCCGGCGTGCGGGGCGATGCTGGCGAGGCCGAGCGACAGCTTCTCCGGCAGCCATACGTCATCCTGGTCCATAAATGCCACCGGCAGTCCGGATGGAGCGGCGGCGCGCAGCAGAGTCATGAAGGTGCCGGTGGGACCAAGCCAGCCGGACACGCCGTTCACCCGCACCGCACGCCCGGCGGCCGGCCCGGCGAGGAACGCCTCCATGATGGCGACGGTCCCGTCCGTCGAGCCGTCGTCTCGCCAATACAGGTGCCAATCCGTCACGGTCTGGTTCAGCAGGCTGTCGAGCTGCGGCGCCAGGAAGCGGGCGCCGTTATAGGTGGCGAGCAGGATGGCGACGCCGGGGTTCAGGCGCTGTGTTCCACAAGGGTGGTGACGACCCGGCGCACGCTATCCTGCCACGGCGGCAAACGAAGGCCGAAGACCTGGCCGAGCTTCGTGCAATCCAGCCGGCTATCGGGCGGCCGCCGGGCGGGGGTGGGCCAATCGGCCGTCGTGATCGGGGTGACGGTGGGCGGCGTGCGTCCGTGCCGGGCGGCCTCGGCAAAGATGGCTTGAGCGAAGGCGTGCCAGGTCGTGTCTCCCTCGCCGGCCATATGGAACACGCCGGCATAGGCCGGATTCCAGCCCTGCCGCAGCGTCGCGGCGATGCTCATGATGGCCTCCGCCAGATCGTGCGCAGAGGTCGGGTTCCCCCGTTGGTCCGCCACCACTCGCAAAGTGCCGGTCTTCTGCGCCGCCCCCAGCATGGTGCGGACGAAGTTCTTGCCCACGGCGGAATAGACCCAGCTGGTGCGGAGCACGATGGCGCGGGGGCACGCGGCCAGCACGGCCTGTTCACCCTCTAGCTTGGTTTGGCCGTACACGCCGGTCGGGCTGGTGCGGTCCGTTTCGGTATAGGGCGCGCCCTTGTTGCCGTCGAACACGTAGTCGGTGCTGATATGGATGAGCGGCACGCCGAGATCGGCGCATAGCGCAGCGAGGGTGGCCGGGCCGTCCCGGTTGGCGCGCGCGGCGGCGTCCGGCTCGGCCTCCGCTGCATCCACCGCGGTCCACGCAGCGGCGTTAACCACCAGGCTGGGCCGGTCATGTAAGGATGCGGCGATGGTGTCCGGACGATCGAAGTCGAACACCGGGCGGCCCACGACGGTGGTGCCGTTATGCCGGCCTAGCAGGGTGGCGAGTTGCCCGGCACCGCCGGTGACGAGGATAGTCACTTCTCCCTCGCCCGCTGGCGAAGGAGGGCGGCCTTTGCGGCCCCGCCGCCCATCAGAACCACGCCGGCATGTCCGCCCACCGGGGCAACAGCCGGTCCTTGTCGGACAACACCGCCCCGCCCGGTGGCAATGGCCAAGGCAGCGCCAAATCCGGGTCGTCCCAGATCACGCCGCGCTCGCTATCCCGGTCATACCCGGCAGTCACCTTATACATGACCTCGGTATCCGGGCGCAGCGTGCAGAAGCCGTGCAGGAAGCCCGGCGGGATCCAGAGCTGGTTGCCCAGCTCGGCCGTCAACTCCGCGGCCGCCCACTTTCCATAGGTGGGGGAGGCGCGGCGCGCATCGACCGCCACGTCCCAGATGGCCCCCACGATGCAGCGCACCAGCTTGCCCTGCGCGAACGGCGCCAGCTGGCAATGCAGGCCGCGGATGGTGCCCACGTCCCGCGACAGGCTCTGATTGTCCTGCATGAACGGCAGGGTGATCCCAGCGGCAAAGAACCGCCCGGCCTGGAACGTCTCCGCAAAGTGTCCGCGCGCGTCCCCGTGCCGGACCGGGGTCACCATGATGAGGTCCGGGATGGACAGATGCTCGATCTTCATGCGTGTAGCCCGTCCGCCAGTTCCATCAATAACCGCCCCAGCTCCGTCTTGCCCAACGCCTTGGCCGAGCCGCGCAGCGCCTCCGCATCGATGTAGCCCATCCGGTACGCCACCTCTTCCGGGCAGCCGACCAGCATGCCCTGCCGGTTCTGGATGGTTTGCACGAAGGTCGCGGCCTGTAGCAGGCTGTCGGGCATCCCGGCGTCGAGCCAGGCGCAGCCCCGCCCCAGCCGCTCCACCTGCAAGGTGCCCTGTTCCAGGTAGATCTGGTTCAGCTCGGTGATCTCCAGCTCGCCCCGCGCCGACGGCTTGACCCGGCGTGCCAGGCCGGACACCTGCTTGTCATAGAAATAGAGGCCCGTGACCGCCCAGTTCGACTTCGGCGCCGCCGGCTTCTCCACGATCTCCATCGCCCGGCCCGAGCTGTCGAAGCTCACCACGCCATAGCGCTCGGGGTCCCGCACCTGGTAGGCGAACACCGTCGCCCCCTGCGGACGCGCCACGGCGGCGCGCAGCAGGACGCCCAAATGGTCGCCGAAAATAAGGTTGTCGCCCAGGGCCAGCGCGCAGGCCTGCCCCTCGATCCATTCCTCGCCGATATGAAAGGCCTGCGCCAACCCTTCGGGCTTGGCCTGCTCGGCATAGGTGAACCGCACGCCGAACCGCTCGCCCGAACCCAGCAGCCGGCGGAATTGCGGCAAATCGTCCGGCGTCGAGATCACCATGATGTCGCGGATACCCGACAGCATCAGCACGCTGAGCGGATAATAGATCATGGGCTTGTCATAGACCGGCAGCAGCTGCTTCGAGCTGGCCAGGGTGACCGGATGCAGCCGCGTGCCGCTGCCGCCGGCGAGGATGATGCCCTTGCTGCTCATGCCGCGGTGCCCAGCCGCTGCCCGGCATACCGCGCCTCCTTGATGCGCTGCCACCACTCCACGTTGTCCCGGTACCACTCGACCGTGCGGCGAAGCCCCCGTTCGAAATCATGCGGCGCAGACCAGTTCAGCGCGGCGCGGGCGGCGGACGGGTCGATCTCGTAGCGGAAATCGTGGCCGGGCCGGTCGGTGACGAAGTGGATGAGGCGGGACCGGGGACCGTCCGGATCGGGCATCAGCTCGTCCACGATCTCACAGATGGCGCGCACCACCTGCAGGTTGCTGCGCGGCTGCTGCGCGCCGATGCACAGCGTGGCGCCGGGCTCGGCATGGGTCAGCGCCAGCACCAGCGCCTCCGCATGGTCATCGACGAACAGCCAATCCCGCGTGTTAGACCCGTCCCCATACAGCGGCAGCGGCAGGCCCTGCATGGCGTTCAGCGTCACGAGCGGGATCAGCTTCTCCGGAAACTGCCACGGGCCGTAATTGTTGGTGGTGTTGGTCACGAACGCCGGCAGCCCGTAGGTGTGGAACCAGGCGCGCACGAGGTGGTCGGAGGCGGCCTTGCTGGCGGAATAGGGGCTGCGCGGGTCGTAGGGCGTGCTCTCCGTAAACGGCGGGTCGGTGGGGGACAGGGCGCCGAACACCTCGTCCGTGCTGACGTGATGGAACCGGAACGCGGCCTTGCGCTGGGGGTCGAGCGCCGCCCAATACGCCCGCGCGGCGTCCAGCAGGATGAAGGTGCCGGTGATGTTGGTATGGATGAACGGCGCCGGGCCGTCGATCGAGCGGTCGACGTGGCTTTCGGCCGCCAGATGCATGACCGCATCCGGCTGATGCGTGGCAAAAATCTCCCGCATCGCCGCCGCGTCCGTGATGTCCGCCCGCAGCAGCGTGTGGCGCTGGCTGGTCCGCGCCGCCTCGAGCGCATCCTCGCTGGCGGCGTAGGTCATCTTGTCCACATTGACGATGGTGTGATCCGTATCCCGGATCAGATGGCGGATCACGGCCGAGCCGATGAAGCCACAGCCGCCGGTCAGTAGTATGCGCATTGGGGGTTCCTGCTGCTGGGCGCCGGATACCGGTTAAGCCGGACCGGCGCAACTTCGGCGGGTGCTTGACCCGGCCGCGCCTGGAAGGGACAAGCCCGTATGCAGCGCATATTCTCCGGCATTCAGCCCTCCGGCATCCCCACGCTCGGCAATTACCTGGGCGCCGTGCGCAACTGGGTGGCGCTGCAGCGGGACCACGAGTGCCTGTATTGCGTGGTGGACCTGCACGCCATCACGCAGTTCCAGGACCCGAAGCAGCTGGCCAACGCGACGCGGGAGCTGGCGGCGTCCTTGATCGCCTGCGGCATCGACCCGGACGCGCACATCCTGTTCCATCAATCCGCCGTGCCCGCGCACGCCCGGCTGGGCTGGATCTTCACCTGCGTCGCCCGCATCGGCTGGCTGAACCGCATGACCCAATTCAAGGACAAGGCCGGCAAGGACCGGGAGCAGGTCGGCGCCGGGCTGTATGTGTACCCGTGCCTGATGGCTGCCGACATCCTGGCCTATCACGCCACCCGCGTGCCGGTCGGTGACGATCAACGGCAGCATTTGGAGCTGGCCAACGACATCGCGCAGAAATTCAATCACGATTACGGTAGCGACTTCTTCCCGCTCATCGAACCGCTCATCATGGGCCCGGCGGCGCGGGTCATGAGCCTGCGGGACGGCACCAAGAAGATGTCGAAATCGGACACCTCCGACCAGAGCCGCATCAACCTGACGGACGACGCGGACACTATCGCGCTGAAGATCCGCCGCGCCCGCACCGATGCGGAGCCGCTACCGAGTGAGCTGGCCGGTCTGGAAGGTCGGGCGGAGGCCCGCAACCTGGTCGGCATCATGGCGGCACTGCTGGATCAGGACCCGTCCGAAGTGCTGCGGACCCATGGCGGCCAGGGCTTCGGCACCTTCAAGGACGCGCTGGCGGAGGTCGTGATCACCCACCTCGCGCCCATCTCGATCGAGACCAAGCGGTTGCTGGCCGATCCCGGCACGGTGGACCGCATTCTAAAAGACGGGGCGGCGAGAGCGTCTGCCCTTGCCGCCCCGATCGTCGCAGAGGCCGAACGCCTGGTCGGCTTCCTAGCCGCCTAACGGCGGTAGTACACCGGCGCCGGCTTGGACGCCAAGGCGATCAGGAAGCCCACGCCGGCCGCAACCAGCAAAGACGTGATCGGGCGGGCGTCCACCTGCTCGGCCAAGTAATCGCCGGCTTCCTCGATCTGGTCGAGCATGGAGGAGCCCATGTCGCCGGACTGGTTGCGTACGGTATCGACGGCGTCGCTGACGGCGTCCTTGGCCTTCCCGTAGGTGTTCTGCGCATTGCCGGCCAAGCGGTCGGCGGCGCCGTCGGCCTTCATCTTGGTGTCGCCGGTGAGGTTGCCGGCCGCGCCCTCGATCTTGCCACCGACGTTGCGCAGCGTGCCTTCGAAACGGTTCTCGTCCATGGTCATGTCTCCTTGCTGTTTGGTGACAATGAAACCCCGGGCGGCGGCTTCGGTTCCCCGCGCCTATGACGCCGGGCGGAACCCGGCCAGCGCCGCGCGGAAGGACGCGTCATACTCGCGCGCCATCCGCCCGGCGGAGAAATCCTCCGCCACCTGCGATGCCATGCGCACCGCCGCGGCGCGGTATTCCGGCAGCGCCCGGCGGAACGCCTTGAACGTCACGTTGAGGGCCGTGAGGTCGCCGGGCGGGGCATAGACGGTGCCGGAGCCGTAGCGGTCCAGCACCTCCTTGATCGCCCCCACGTCGCTGCTCATGACCGGTAGGCCCATGGACAGCGCCTCCAGCACCACGAGCGGCAGGCCCTCGAACTCGGACGTGACCACCAGGCCGTCCATCATCTCATAGATGGGCCGAAGGTCGGTCTGAGAGGGAATGAGGCGCATGTTGGGCACCTTGGCCAGCGCGGCCTGCACCTCGCCCGCCATCTCGCCGGGTCCGGTCCAGGTGAACTGAATGGCGGGGTTCTTCTTCGCGAGCGCTACCAGGTCCAGGGGGCGCTTTTGCGCATTGAGGCGCCCCACCATGCCAAATAGCGGCTTGGCCGGGTCGAGCCCGAAGCGGGAACGGTGCCCGGCCACGGTATCCGCATCGACATCCCGGCGTTGCGCGCGGGACGTATCGGCGCCGTGATACACGAGGTCGATCTGCCCGGACGGGATGCCGTACTTGCCTTCCATCACCCGGCGGATCTTCTGGTTGATGGCCACGAACCGGTCCGCCGCGCGCACGCCTGCGTCACCGTAGCGGTTGATCCAGCCGGCTTCGTGGTCGTACACCTGCTGATCGATGATGGGAATATCGTTGAAAATCGCCCGGATCGCCGCCGCGTGGTCGACCTGCCACGGTGCGCCATTCACGATCCACACCAGCGCCGGACCATGCCAGTCCCGCAGCAGCTCGAGTGCCCGCAGCCGGTAGTCCGGCCCGGTCAGCTCCGCCAGGTCGTAAATCGTCGCGACCTCGGAGGCGTCCGGGTGCATGCTGCCTTGTTCATGCCGGAGCGCCTCGGTCGTGACCACCACGAAACGCCATTGCTGCGCCAGGTGGCGCATCGTCTCGATCGTCAGCCGCTCGACCCCGCCGACCGCGAGAAAAGCGGGCAAGACGAAGACCACGGGGCGGGGATCCGCCTCCAGCACCGGCGCCAACATCGGCACCATCATCGGCACGCGCTGCGCCCGTCCGGCCTGTGCGGGGGTGTCCACCTGGACCGGCGTGCCTTCGAAGGCGGGCAGGGCCGGCGGGTAGAGCCGGGCCGTGCGCGCCGCCTTGCGCCAGCGCCCAGCTGCACCCCGGCGCAGCACCAGCGCATCGGACACCCTGTCCTCCGACACGCCGCCATGCCCGGCGCCCCGGTCCAGCAGCAGCGCGTCCGGCGCCTCCGCCGCGATCGAGAGCAGGATGCCGCGCAAATCCTGCATGCGCAGCGCCGCGGCCGCCTCTGGGCCCGGGGCATACAGATACGGGACATCCGCCCGGATAGCGTCCACCTGCCGCGCGACCTGAACCGGCAGGCCCTGCGCCGCGGCCTCCTGCGACAGCAGATCGGCCGCGAGCGGGTCCGCGATCACGACGCCAAGCGCCGGCGGGCCGGACGGGGCCAGATAATGGCTCACGGCCAGCACGGAGCGAAGCGCCGGGTCGTCCCGCAGCGCGGCGTGGTCGCGCACGACCCCGGCCAGCATGCGACGCACCTCGCGCTGCACCTTGTCGGTCGCCTCCTTGATAGTGTTGCCCTGATGCAGCCGGTACAGGGCCATCATGGCCGGCACGTAGTGCAGCCGCGCCGTGAGCGCCGCCCGGAGCGCGAAATCCCAGTCATGGCAGTAGCGAAAATCGCGGAAGCCGCCGAGCTTGGAATGCAGGGCCTTGGTGAACACCATGTTGGTCGTGGTCGCCATGATGTTCTGCAGGCATAGGATGGGCGCCCACAATCCGTCCCGCGCCATACGTGGCAGGTCCCACTGCGCGGGCCAGGCGACCTCGTTGTGCAACAACGCGTTTCGCCCGCCCAGCCGCCGGCCCTGGCCGTCGATCAGCACGAGGTCACCGAACAGCAGATCCGCCGTGCCTTGCTTGGCGATGCGGCAGATCGATTCGAACCGCCCGGCGGCGAACTGGTCGTCGCTGTTCAGCACCGCGACCCAGGGCTCGGACGCGGCCTCCACCAGCTGATTGATCCGCGCATGCGCCCCCCGGTTCTCGCCGGGCGGCGATGGCAGGATGCGCACCCGCGGACCCAGGCGCGCGAGCCAGGGCAACACCTGGACGGACCGGTCCGCCGAGCCGTCATCCACGACCAGCACCTCGGTCACCAGCGGCGAGCGTAACGCCGAGAGCGCCGCCTCGACCAGGAAGGCCGCATGATTGAAGGACGGGATGCAGACGGAGAACATCAGACCAGTCCGAAGCCGGGCAGCTCACCCAGCACTTCGGTCGCGATGGCCCGGTTCAGCTGGCCACGCAGGCTTTCGAGCACATAGCGGCAACCGGCGGCGAGGTTCACGTGCGGCCCGGTCTGCACACGGAGGAAACCCTCGAAATAGGCCAGTTGAAAGATGGCTTTGAGCAGGTCGGAGTGCCAGTTCTGCTGCCCGAGCCCATAGTGATGCTCGATCACAAGCGCCCAGGACTTCAACCCTTCGAACATGGAAAAATAGTGCTCGACCGGGAACGGCGTCGTGTCCGCCGGGACCGCGAGGCGCCGGGCGAGGTCATCGAGGCCGAGATCGGCGGCGCGCAGGGGGTGCAGCTCCAGGAAGCGCTGCGCCATCATGCCGACGGAGACCTGGCGGTTGATGAAGCTGCCGACGTCATAGGGGTGGTGGTGGACCAAATGCGCCGCAGGCACGTAGTAGATGCCGAACTCCTCCCCCTGCTCCTTTAACCGAAGCGTCGTGCGGAGGGCAAACTCCGGGTCTTCGAACGCTGCCAGGGTAAAGCTGCTGTCATACCCGTCGATCATCCAGTCGGCCGCCAGCGCCTTCTTGACCGAGATGTTGGATGAGTAGAACAGCCGCCAATCGAACCAGGAATAGGCCTTCATGTGGCGGTAGCCGAATTGCTGCTCGCCCTCACCCTGGATGTGCGCCATCACGAAGTTGACCGGCATGCCGGACGCGTCGGGCCAGGCGATCTTTCCCAGGATGGCGGTGCCAAGGCCCGGGTGCCTGGTGTGCGCCGCGGCGTGCACGGACAGGAAATCGTCATCGATGGGCGATACGTCATCGCCCACGAACACCAGCACGCGCCCGCGCGCCATGCTGGCCGCGAGGTTGCGGGCATGCGCCGGGCCGCCATTCGGCACGCGGTCCGTCACCAGGTTGGGATGCGCTTCGGCCAGGCGGCGCAGCCGGTCCGGCGTATCGTCCCGCGAGCCATCGTCGATCACGATCAGTTCCGCCCCCACCCGCTTGGCGCAGGCGGCGAAGCGTCCGAGGCTCGCTTCCATCACGGCACCCCTGTTGTAGGTAGGCATGATGAGCGACAGCTCGATCCCGCGGTGCACCGCAGGCGCAGGCAAATTGGGGGCGGGCCGCGGCGGCAATGGGGGCGGACTGCCCAGAATATGCAGGCCGGGCGCTGGCAGGATATAACCGGTGCTGGGAATATGGATGCTGACCTCGTGCGGCTCACCATCGAAGAACGCGGGCGGGACCGGCAGCCGGAACGCGTGGTGCCCGGTGCCGAAACCAGCCTGCTGCACATCCTCCCGGTATCCGTCCGCGAGCCCCGACCCGGATGGCGCGCCATCGATCAGCAGCTCGACCTCGAGCGGGGCGGTATCCCCCGCCCGGGCGATCCAGCCTGCAGCCGAGCCGTCGGCCACCGAATCGACGAAGCCCTGGAACAAGGGCGCAAGCGTGTCAGCGGGCAATGCCGTTTCCTATTTTGGTGACGGGTTGTCCTAGTGTCTTACCCTGCAACCTGGAATACTGCTAGACGGTGTCACCTTAATAGCCAATGTGCCAGCGGTGGGACAAGCAGCGCCGTCGCGATTCCGTTCAGGCCGATCGCCAAGCCGCCGAACGCTCCCGCCTCTTCGCTCCGTAACAGCACGCGCGCGGTCGCCAGCCCGTGCCCGGCGGTGCCCGCTGCCAGGCCGCGCGCCCGCCAATCGCTGATACGCAACACGCGCCAGAGCGGCGGGCCCAGAATGATGGCCGCGTTGCCGGTCAGCAACACCATGACCGCCGCAAGCGACGGGTTGCCGCCGATCTGCTCCGCGATGCCCATAGCGATCGGCGTCGTCACCGATTTCGGGCCGAGCGACAGCGCCACGGACCGGGACGCGCCCATGAACTTGGCGATCAGCATGGCGCTAACCGCCGCCGTTACCGCGCCGGCCAGGAGCGCAGGAACGATCGCCGCCGCGCTTCGCCGGATCTGCGGCAGCGCGGCGTGCATGGGGACCGCCAGCGCCACGGTCGCCGGGCCGAGCAAGAACTGGACATACTGCGCGCCCTGAAAGTAGGCGGAGTACGGCGTACCCGTCAGCAACAGCAGGCCCACCAGCATGACGACGCAGAGCAGCATGGGGTTGACCAGCGGATTGTCGCCCAGCGCCCGGCTGAGGAGCACCGCCACCTGCCAGGCCAGCAGCGTGGACACCAGGCCCAGGAGCGGCGTGGCTTCCAGATAGACCCATATCTGCGCGGCCGCCCTCATCGGCTGAGCCGCTGCATCAGAACGCCCGTGACCGCCACGCCCAGCGTCGTCGAGACGACGATGGCCACGAGGATCGTAAGCCAGTCCTGGGCCAGCGCGTCCAGCTGCGTCATCACCCCCACCCCGGCCGGCACGAAGAGCAGGGTGAGGTGCCGGAGCAGTCCGTGCGATGTGCTGCGCATCTCCGGACCCGGCCCGCCCCGGGCGATCAACCAGCCGAGCAGGATGAGCAGGCCTACCACCGGCCCCGGCAACGGCAGCCCGGCCGCGCGGGCCAGGACTTCACCCAGGCATTGACATGTGATGAGCGCGGTGAGCGGAGCCAGCATGCCGCGTTTGTCTCAGGATCCCGGTCTGGTGGCTAGGGCGGGCGGAGCGGTAGCCGCAGCCTGAACCCCGCGGCCGGGCGGGTGCGGCGGTCTTGATCGCTCTCGGCGGTAGAGCCCGGTGTGTAGGCATCCCCGCGGTAGGACGGGCGGCGGGAGAACAGGCCCGGCGACAGCTGCGGATCGGCAGTGGCGCGGGGCCCGTTGGGCGCGTTCACGTCGAGGTCGGGGATCGGCGCGGGGGTGAACACGGGCCCGGTGGGCCGGGCCGGCGCGGTTTTGAAGGAATCGACGGAGAGGCCTGACCCCGCGACGGGCCCGAAGGTGAGCGGGCCGTTGGCCGGCGCCGGGCGGGCACGGGCAATGGCCCGGCGCCGCGGCAAGCGCGCTGGTTTGACCGAGGGGGTGGCTGGCGTCGGGACTGCCGGGGGCGGTGGTTCGGGACTTCCGGGCTCTGCTGCGCGAGCCGCGCTAGCCCCGACGATGAGCGCCAGCGCGCAGAGGCTCAGCCACCGGATCACAAGCCCGGTCCTGGCGGCGTCTCGGGTGAGGTGCCGCGCGGGTCACCGGGCGGGTTGGTGGCGGGTGCGCCAAGCGGCCCCTCGCCCGCCTGCCGCCAAGCGTGCAGCGACCAATGCACCGTCGGAAACGCCAGTTCGGCCCAGGGGATGTCCTCCCAGGCGAACAGCCGGACGTCCAGGCTCTCGATCCCGGCGGCGAAGGCGGGGCGCCCGTCGAACCGGGCGCGATAGATGATCTGGACTTGGCCGATGCGGGCGATGCTGTAGATGGCCAGCACGCCGTCCAGCAGGATGCTGGCTCCGGCCTCCTCCAGCGCCTCCCGCGCGGCGCCCTCGGCCACGGTCTCGTTCAGTTCGAGGTAGCCGGCCGGCAGCGTCCAGAAGCCTCGCCGCGGTTCGATCGCCCGGCGGCACAGCAGCACCCGCCCGCCTTCCGCCACGACGGAGCCGGTGACGATCTTGGGATTGTCATACTGCACATAGCCGCACCGGTCGCAGATCGCCCGGGCATGCGTATCCCCATCGGGGGTGCGGGTCGTGAACGCGGGCGTGAACTCGGCAACCATGCCGCTAGCGTGCGGCGCGGGAGAGGGCGGGGCAAGAGTGGCCGAGAAGAGTTGATCGCCCTTCCCGCGGCGCGTGCGGGCGATTAGTGTGCGAGGCGGGCGCCCGTAGCTCAGATGGATAGAGCGGCGGCCTTCTAATCCGCATGCCGGGGGTTCGAATCCCTCCGGGCGCGCCACCCTACACCGCTTGTTTATTGTCTCTCTGGGTCCTTTGACCTCAGCGCCGATTCCAGCACATCCTCGTCAGTCAGGAGCTTTCCATGCACCTCCGAAACCTCGTTCTCGCCCTCCTGCTCACCACGCCGGCCTACGCGGGGGAGGCGTTGGATGGCATTCGCCAGCGGGGCGCGCTGCTGGTCGGGACGACGGGGGATTATAAGCCGTTCACGTTCCGGCAGGCGGATGGGCAATACACCGGGGCGGATATCGAGATGGCGCGGCGGCTGGCGGCGCGGATCGGGGTGCGGCTCGAGATCGTGCCGACCGTGTGGGCGGCGCTGCTACCGGATTTCGTGGCGCACCGGTTCGATGTCGCGATGGGCGGGGTGACCGTGACCCCGGCACGGGCGGCGCAGGGGCTGTTCAGCGCCACGACCTATGTGGACGGCAAGCGGCCCGTCGCGCGGTGCGCGGACAAGGATCGCTTCACCTCGATCGACGCCATCGACCAGCCCGGCGTGCGCGTGGTGGTGAACCCCGGCGCCTCCAACGAGGAGTTCGCGCACGCGCATTTCCATCGCGCGGCGCTCACGGTGCATGCGGACAACAGCACCGTATTCAATGAGATCTTGGCCGGGCGGGAGGATGTCATGGTGACGGACGGGATCGAGGTGGACCATCAGGCGCTGCTGCATCCCGAGCTATGCGCCGCCGGCGTCCCGGCTCCGTTCACCCGGCTGGAGAAGGCCTACCTGCTCCCGCGCGACCCGGAGCTGGCGGCGATCGTGGATACGTGGCTCACGGATGAGCGGGCGAGCGGCGCGTGGCCCGGCCTGCTGGACAGGGCGCAACGCGCCGCCGAATGAAACCGGGCTTCAAGTTGACGTCCCTACGCCGCCGCGGCATGGGTTGGGCATGGCCCGCCGCCCACCGACCACGCCCGCGCCACAGCCTGAGCCCCCACCGGCGCGCCCGTCTTTGGCCGGCGCCTGGACCCTGTTCCGCGAGGGCCGGCATGCTCTGGCAATAGAGGCCTTGCTGCCGCTGCTGGACGGCGACACCGGCGACACCGGCGACACTGGCGACACAGCCCCGGCGCTGGCCGCCGCATTACTGCGGCATGATCTGCGCCGTCCCGCCGCCGCCGATCCGGTGGGGGTGCCGGTGGCGCATGAGGCGTTGTCGGACGCGGTGGAGCGGTTGCTCGCGCTCGTGCGGCGGCAGGACGAGCAGATCGCGGCGCTGACCGGTGCCCTCTCATGATCCGCATCGGCTTGGTGGGCGCCGAGGCCACGCCGCGGGCACGGCAACTGTCGAGGCTACCGGGCGCCACGGCGATGGCCGAGGCGGGCCCGGCGGATGCGCTGATTTGGACCGCGCCGGCGACGCGGGCGATGCCGTACCCATCCGGCCCGGTCAACGTGGCGGACCTCGCGTTCTGGCCCGGCGGCGTGGCCGGGCCGGTGCGCCGGGCGGCGTGGCGGCGGGCGCAGGCGGAGGCGTGCCGCGGCGCGGATGCGGCGCTCGCCGGGTCGGAGGCGGAGCGGGGCTTTTGGTCGGCCGAGTTCGCGCGGGCCGGCATCGGCACGCCCATCCTGGTGCTGCCGCCGGCGCCGGAGACGCTGGGCGCGCCGTCCAAGCCGGGTATGGTCGTGGCAGTGCTGGAGCAGGCGCCATCGCACGCGGTGCTGGAGCAACTGGAGGCGGCTGCCGCGTGGGCCGCGCAGCACGAGGGCCGGCTACAGGTGGTGCTGACCCCCGCCGGCGCCGCTGGCCTGGCGGCGTCGAAGCGGCTCCGGCATGGCCCGGCCCCTGTGGTCGTGCTCGGCGCCCTTACGGAAGCCGAGCCGGGCATTCTGCTCGATGCCCGGGATGACACGGTGGAGGAGCGGGTACGGACACCGCCGGCGGTCCACGCGGCGCGGGCGTCCGGATGGCCCGTGGTATCATTCGCGCCGGGGCTGCCGCCTGACATCGCGGATGCGCTGGACCGGGCGCTACCGGAGCCGATGGGCTCGCAGCCGGAGGGGGCGTTCATGGCCTGGCTCGCGGAGGCGGTGGCCTGCAAGGAGCTGGCCTATACGCTGCTGCCGCCCGGGCCGCCCGGGCAGGTGCTGGTGCTGTCGGACGAGCATGATAACCTGATCGACATCCGTATCCATCGCCCGTTCGGGGCGCTGCACCGCGCGGGTGGCATCGCCGGGTATGCGGTCCTGCGGGCGGGGAAGATCGTGTTCAGCACGCGGGCGATGGGCCGGGACGATCCGGACCCGGCCTTCGACGCAGTGTGGGTGCACCGCTCGGCGAGCCGGCGGTTGCAGCTGTTCTTGCAGCTGCTGGACCGTCCGTTCGGCTATGATATCGACGATAACCTGCTGGCCGTACCGGAGTATCGGGAGCGGTTTGGGCGGGGTCCGCTTGAGACAGTGCGGGCGCTGATCCGCCAGGCCGCGGTGCTGTCGGCCTCGACCGGGCCGCTCGTGACCCTGCTGCAGAATGCGAGCGGGGTGCGGCTGGCCGACCGCGCGGTGATCACGCCGAACCTCGCGCTGGAACAGCCGGTGGCGATCCAGGCGGGGCTGCCGCGGGCGGTGGTTTGGGTGTCGTCCGACACGCCGGCGCTGACGGGCACGCGGGAGGCGGTGGAGCGGGCGGTGCGGGATTTCTGCGCGGCGCACCGGCTGCGCCTGGTGTGCATGGGGGCGGCGCCGTCACCGCTGCTGCGGGATGCCGGGTTCCCGCTGGAGCACGTGGGGATCCTGCCGCATGGGGCATATCTCGAGTATCTGCGCTCGCTGTCCCCGGCCATCCTGGTCTGCCCGTTGGAAGCGGCCGCGGCGGCGGGCACGCAGGATTTCATCGATGGCAAGAGCGACGTGAAGATGCTGGACGCGGCGGCCGCGGGGCTGCTGGGCGTGTATAGCCGGGCCAAGCCCTATACCGGCACCGACCTCGGCCCGCATATCCTGTGCGATAATACGTACGAGGGCTGGCTGGATGGGCTGGAGCAGGCCTACCGCTGTTGTGGCCAGCCGGGCCCGGCACCGGTGTTCCCGCCGGGCCGGGTGGTGAACGAGGCCGGGCTGCTGCCGTTCGCGCACGCCTTGGCCCGGCTCCGGCTGAGCACGCCGCTGTATTGGAGCGAGGTGCGGGCGACGCTGGAGTATGCGGCGCAACTGCGCGACCGGTTTATCGACGAAGCTGATTTCGACGCCGGGTACTACCTCGAGAGCCATCCGGACGTGCGGAGCGCCGTGCGGGACGGGCACATCGCCTCGGCCTACGATCACTACCAATCCTCCGGCCATAGCGAGGGGCGGAGTGCCCGCACGCTGAGTGAGGCGCCGGAGCCGGAGGAGCCGTGGTGGGCCGGGATGCTACAGGCGATCGACCGGCTGGAGCGGGTGACGGAAGCGCGTGAGCTGGTGATCGAACGCCTGCAGCAGGAGCAGGCGGCCCGGCGCGCGCTGCGGTGAGCGTGGACTGGATCGCCGCGGAGCGGATCGCGGCCGCGTGCCCGGTCTGCGACGCTGCCGGGCCGCATGCGGTCGTGCTGCGCACCGGGCCGCACACGCTGATCCGCTGCGGCAGCTGTACGGCGTGCTTCTACCAGGACCGGGTGATGCCGGACTACGCGGCGGACCAGCCGCTGGCGTTGTTCAACCAGGTGTATGTCGAGCAGAACGCCGGCATTCACTACATGAGCCGCCTGCTGTGGACCTTCGATGATCCGGCCTGTGACAGCGTGCTGGACGTGGGCTGCGGCTTCGGCTTTTCCGTGGATGTCGCCGCGAAGGTGCTGGGCTGGCGCGCGGTGGGGATCGACCCCTCACAGTACGCGAGCGACGGGCGGCGCGTGCTGGGGGCGGACATTCGCCGGGCCTATCTGACCGGCGAGACCGATCTGGGTGAGCCCTATCACCTGCTGCTGGCGGTCGAGGTGATCGAACATATTCCGGATTTGTATCCGTTCCTGGCGCTGCTGCGCCGGTGGATGCAGCCGGGGGGCAAGCTGGTGTTCACTACGCCCAACGCGGACGCGCTGTCCCCCGGTGTCGATCCCGGCATGCTGTTCGCCATGCTGTCCGCGGGGGGGCATCTGGTGCTGTTCACCGCGGCGTCGATGGAGCACATGCTGCGCCGGGCCGGGTTCCAGCATGTGCGGTGCGAGGCGCAGGGGCTGAACCTCGTGGCCTATGCCTCGGACGCACCAATGCTGCTCCGGCCCGATGGCGATGCGGCGCATAACCGCGGTTACGAGGCGTACCTGCGGCAGTTGCTGGACACGGCCGAGCCGGGGGAGCCGCTATGGAACGGGGCGGCCGGGCGGCTGCTGGCGATCGAGGCGGCGCAGGGGCCGGTCGAGCCGCCGCTGGCGTTGCTGGCCCGGATCGATGAGGCGTGGCGTGCCCGGTTCGGCATCGACCTGGCCCGGCGCCGCCTGCCGCCACCGCTGCCGGAGACGGCGTTCGGCCAAATGGGGCCGGGGTTGGTGGAACGTTTGATCGGGATGCAGCCGATCAATTTGGGCGGTGTGCTGTATCGCCGGGCCTTGCTGGAGCAGCGCCTGCCGGGGCGGGTGGCGGAGGCTGTGCTGGCCTATGCGTCCGCCGCCTATGCCGTGACGCAGCAGACGTGCCGGGCGCTGGAGGAGTACGGGCTGATCGACGGCGACCTCAAGGCCACGACGTGGCGGGCGCGGATGTTGTGCACGGATATGATGATCGAGCTGGCGCCGGCGATGGAAGGGCCGCTGCTGGCCGCCTTGGCAGCGCCGGCGCGGGGCGGGCTGGCGGGCCGGATCGACCCACCGCCCGCCATGCTGATTCCCCGCATCGCCCGGTTCTTCGTGCAGGAGGTGCATGCCAACCGGTATGACGAGGCCGCGCGGTTCGAGCCGATGCTGGCCGCCTGGGATACGGTGCTGGAGGCGCTGGGGGGCCAGCCGCTCGAACTGTATCACACCCTGTTTTGCCTGGGGGCGCTCCGGCTCAACGCGCTGCATGACCCCGGCAGGGCGCGGGCCGATTTCGAGCGGCTGATGGAGATCGCCGGTGCGGACGACAGCGATTTGGGCCGGCACTTTGCCCAGGTCGGGCGGGACCATGTCGCGATCGCGGCGGCGCACCTGCCGCCGGCGCCGAGACCGAAGCGGCCCCGGGGCACTAGGTCATAAGAACGACACCGGGTCCACGTCCACGTCGATCCGGGCCGTGCCGGGCGCGCGGATTTGCGCCAGCCAGGCGCGCAGCAGGGGCTGCACGGCGACGTCCCGGCGCACCTTCAGCAACAACCGGCGGCGGTGGCGGCCGCGGAGGATGGCGAGCGGCGCGGGGGCAGGGCCGAGGACCACGATCCCAGGACCGCGGGGGGCCGCGCGTCCGAGGTCACGGGCGAGTTCGTCGGCGGCCTGCGCCGTGTCGGCGCTGACGATCAGCGCGGCGAGGCGGCCGTACGGGGGCCAGTGGCCGGGGCGGCGGCTGTCGGCCTCGGCGGCCATGAAGGCGGCGAGGTCCCCGCCCACCAGCGCCTGCATCACGGGATGCTCCGGGCTGAAGGATTGCAGCAGGACCTGGCCCGGCGCCTCCGCCCGCCCGGCGCGGCCCGCGACCTGGTGCAGCAGCTGCACCGTGCGCTCGGCGGCACGGAGGTCCCCGCCGGCCAGGCCCAGATCGGCGTCCACCACGCCCACCAGGGTCAGGTGCGGGAAGTGCCAGCCCTTGGCCACGATCTGCGTGCCGATGATGAGGTCCACCTCGCGCCGTTCGATGCGGTGCGCGGCTTCGGCGGCGGCGTGCGGGCCGGGCATGGTGTCGGACGCCATGACCAGAAGGCGGGCGTCCGGGAAGGCGGCGGCCGCCTCCTCGGTGATGCGCTCCACGCCCGGGCCGATCGGCACCAGGCTGTTTTCCGCGGCGCAGGACGGGCAGGTGTGCGGAATGTCCTCGGTATGGGCGCAGTGATGGCAGGTGAGGATGCGCCGCGCGCGGTGTTCCACAAGCCAGGCGGTGCAGTTGGGGCACTGCATGCGGTGGCCGCAGACCCGGCAGAGCGTGAGCGGGGCGTAGCCGCGGCGGTTCAGGAACAGCATCGCCTGCTCGCCCCGGGCCAGGGTCTCCTGCACGGCGGTGATCATGAGCGGGGAGAGGAAGTGACCGCGGGCGGGCGGGTGATCGCGGAGGTCGATCATGCTGACCCGGGCCAGCTGTCCGCCGTGCCGGGCGGTGAGGGAGAGGCGGCGGTAGCGTCCGGTCTCGACGTTGCTGAGCGTCTCGAGGCTAGGGGTGGCGGAGACCAGCACGGCCGGGGCGTCCGACAGGCGGGCGCGGACGACGGCCATGTCGCGGGCGTGATAGACGACGCCATCCTCCTGCTTGAAGGCGGTCTCATGCTCCTCGTCCACGACGATGAGGCCAAGGTCGGGGAAGGGCAGGAACAGCGCGGAGCGGGCGCCGACCACGACGGGGGCCGCGCCCTCCGCTACGGCGCGCCAGGTGAGGCGGCGGGTGCGGGAGGTGAGGTCCGAGTGCCAGACCGCGGGGGCGGCGCCGAAGCGGGCGGCGAACCGCTCGAGCCATTGCGAGCTGAGCGCGATTTCCGGCAGCAGGACCAGCG
Source organism: Acetobacteraceae bacterium (assembly GCA_965246925.1). Lineage (GTDB taxonomy): Bacteria > Pseudomonadota > Alphaproteobacteria > Acetobacterales > Acetobacteraceae > JANPPS01. The sequence continues at coordinate 2,273,936 of OZ251994.1, forward strand.
CCTGGCGCCCGGCGGCCACGCACTCGGCCACCGCCTCGAGATACACTTCCGTCTTGCCGGACCCGGTGACGCCGTCCAGCAGGGTGACGGAGAATTCGTGCGCGGCGGTGGCTTGGCGGAGGGCTTGGGCGGCGGCCGCCTGTTCGGTGGACAGGGTGGGGCCGGGGCGGGCAATGTCGGGCGGGTCGAACGGGGGCCGGGCCGGGAGGGCGGTGCCGATGAGCTGGCCCGATTGCACCATGCCGCGGACGATGGCCGGGCTGACCCCGGCGCGCCGGGTCAGCTCCGCCAAGCCGAGCGCGCCTTCGGCCAGCGCCGCCGTGACGCGGGCGCGGCCCGGCGTCATGCGTCCATCGGCGGGGCCGAGGGTAAAGCCCGGCGACGGTGCCTCGGGACGGAGCGCGTTGATGCGGAGCGCCATGGCGAGGACTTCGCCGGGCAAAGCGAGGGTGTAGGCGGCGACCCAGTCCACGAAGCGGCGAAGGGCGGGCGGCAGGGGCGGGGTGTCGAGTATGGTGGTGATGGGCTTCAATTTTGCGTCCGCAACCCTGGGGTCCGAGGTGCCATCCCAGACCACGCCGACCTCCTCCCGCCGGTTGAGGGGGACGAGCACGATTTGGCCGGGTAGGGCGTTCATGCCGTCCGGGACCGCGTAGTCGAACGCGCCGGGGAACGGGCGCGGCAGCAGCACCGGGATGCGCTTCCGCGGGGGCGTGCTGCCATGTAGGATAAAGCCCGGGCCTTGCCTGCTACTCACGAAAACCGCACCAGGGGTGATGATGGTTCGAGATGCGACGAAGCGGCCCGGTTTGCAAATCCTCCGCGCGGGCCGGGCATGGGTTTGAATGGCTGACCCGAATGCGAGTGCCACGGGTCCGACGGCGGACGAGGTGCGGGCATTCCTGCGCGCCAACCCCGCCTGGCTGGCGCAGAACCCCGATCTATACCGCTTGCTAGAACCGCCGCACCGCCTGCATGGGGAGCGGCTGGCGGATCATATGGCGGCGATGCTGACGCGGGCGCGGGCGGATGCGGTGGCGGGCGCCGAGGACCGGCGTGCGGCCGAGGGGTTCGCGCACCGGGTGCAGGAGGCGGTGCTGGCGCTGATCCGGGCCCCGGACCCGGTGGCGGCGCTGCCGGAGCTGCCGGCGTGGCTGCGCCTGGATGGGGTGCGCCTATGTGCCGAGGGGGTGCGGCCCGGTGCCGCATGGGTGCCGCCCGGCACGGTCACGGCCCGGCTGGGCCGGCGGGAGACGACGCTGGGCGAGGCGCACCGGGACAGTCTGCTGCATGGCGAGGCTGCGCCGCTCGCGCAATGGGAGGCGCTGGTGCGCGTCAACCTCCCGGGCTGCCCGGCGCTGCTGGCCCTGGCCTGCCGCGACGGACGGGCACTGACGGGGGCAACGGCCGGGACGCTGGTGTTCCTAGGGCAGGCGGTCGCGGCGGTGCTGTAGCGGGGTCAAGAGTCAGCCGATCTGGAAATTGTTGCTGGATAGGGGGATCCCGGGGGCGAAATGGATGGAAGCGGCGTTGACCATAAGGGTGCTGCCGCCCGCGGCGTCCGGGGTGAGGGCGGCGAACGCTTGGTCGGCGGTGGTGAAGCTACCCGCGCCGCTCTGAAGGTGGATGACCCCGGCCGGGCCGAACTCCTTAAAGTCGAGGGAGCCGAGGGAAGGGGAGAGATAGACCTGCAGGTCGGACGAGAAATCGTCGACGGTGCCGGTGGGGTTATAGACTTGACCGATGTAGAACTGGGGCCCGCTGTCGAACAGGATATTGCCCGAGCCGTGGAACACGAGGGATGCTTTGCCGCCGTAGAGATTGATGGTCTCGTGGCCACTGCCGGCGTCGATGGCCGAGAGGCTGTCGAGCAGATTGACGGTGTTGTTTTCGCCGCCCAGGGTCACGGTGTCGGTCACACGAGCCCCGTATGTCTGGACCCCTAGGGTCACGGTGTTCTGTCCGTCGCCGCCCGTTACCGCCACGGCTACGTTGCTGGTATTCACGGTGTTGTGGGTGCCGGCGAGGTGGACGGTGGTGATATCCCCGACGTTCGAGGAGCTTACCAACACGGTGTCGAAACCGTTTCCGGGAGTGATATCGAACTTACCGGGGCCGTAATCATAATAGCCGACGCTTATCGTGTTATACAGGCCGCCGGTGCTGATGGTGCCGGTCCCGGCACCAAGGTAGAACGTCCCGTGGCCGGACCCGCCAGTGATCGTCACGTCGCCCGCGGTGACGAACTTGCCGTTAGTGACCCGCGCGCTGACCCTGTTGTTCTCGCCGTCGATCGTGACTGAGTCTTTGAACCGGGTAACAGTGCTGGACCCTCCAATCAGAACGTTGGCGCTCCCTCCGGTGAGTGCGATGGTGTTCGTGCCGACGCCGACTTCCAGGAACGTTCCAGCGCCATCGAGGGTCACGGTCTCGTTGCCGTTGCCCAGGGTGAGGCCTGTGCCGGTCCCGGTGCCGGTGACCGTCGTGTTCTCATCCCCGGCGACTACCGTGTTGCGGTTGCCGGCGATGCCGACCTGGTCGGTCTGACCGTTCTGCTTGTCCCCGGCCGTGCCCAGGATGACATTGTTGCCGTCGCCCTGGGCGGTGATGCTGTCATTCCCCGGTGTGCCGCTCAGGATCGCGTAGTTCTCCATCTGGCCGGCCAGCGTGCTGCCGGTCAGGGTGGCGCCGGGCACATTGGCGGTGAATGTCGTGGAGCTGCCGGTGTAGAACAGCGGGGTATGCAGCTCTGTGACCAGGCCGCCGTTAATGGCGGTGTCGACATACAGGTTGCGGTCCTGGCCCGGACCGGTGCCGAACGCGTCATTGAGGAAGGTCACGGTAATGGTATGCGCGCCGGCGCCAAAAGTGCCGCGTAGCGTGAAGGCCTGTGTGTTGAAGGTGTCTCGCGAACCGGTGGTCAGCACGCCGCCGATTTGTTGCCCATCCACGGAAACGCTGAACTGCGCATTGTAGCCGTTGCCGTCGTCATAGGCGTCTCCATGCACGTTCAGCACGAGGCTGTCCGGCCCCGTGCCGACCGTCTGTGGCTCGCTGGAAACGTAAGTTTGAGGCATGACGAAGACGAAGTCGTGCGGGCCATTGCTCAGGAGAGCGACAGGGTCATTCGAGTAGTGCGAGGGTACGCTGATCGAGTCGACGTATAGGTTACGGTCCGTGAAGCGCGTGCCGTCAAACAGGTCATTGAGGAAGTTGACCGTGACCACGTGCGAAGGACCGCTGAAGTTGCCCAAGACCGTGAAGACCTGGTCTGGTGAAAATACTCCGGGCGCCGTGTGTGTGGCGGTCGTAGTCTGGATGCCGCCATACTGCACGCCGTCCACGGCAATGGTGAACTGCGCGTCACCTTTATAGGCGTCTTCCGAGATATTGAGTGTGATCGCATTTGGGCCGGTGCCGATCGTGACGGGGCGTGGTGGCGAGAAGATGGTGAAGGTCTTGGTGCCACCGAAGTAGAGCGAGGCGCCTTTGAAGTATCCTGGGCCGGAAATGAGTTGATCCACATAGAGGTTCCGGTCGGTGGCGGCGGTGCCGCCGAACGCGTCGTTGAGGAACGTGACGCCCACGGTATGCGGGCCGATGCCGAAATCACCTTGAACGAAGAATTTCTGCGAAAGCACCGGGGTTCCGTGCCGCGCGGTCACGGTCTGGGGACCGCCGATCTGCACGCCGTCCACGCTTACGGTGAACATGGCGTCACCGGCGTAATAATCTTCGGACAGATCGAGCTCGAACTGGTCGGGGCCGGAGCCGAGGGTGGCCGGGGCGGGTGTGGCCATGGTGCGGGTCCTCAGCCGATCTGGAAGTTGCTGGCGTCGAGTGCGACGCCGGAAGCGAAGTGCAGGATGGGTGTCGGGCCGTTCGCGGGCGCGCCCAAGGCGAGCATGCGGCCGCCCGCCGGGTCCGGGGCGAGGGCGGCGAAGGCCTGGGCGGCGGTGGTGAACTGGCCGGGTCCGCCGGGCAGGTGGATCACGGCACCCGCGCCCAGCTGGTTGAAGGTGAGCGAAACGAAGTCGCTGGTGAGGATGACCTGCAGGCCGGACGATTGGTCGCTGATCGTCGCCGAGGGCGACACGGTGTTCCCCGCAAACGCCGGGGTGTAGTTCACGAACAGCATGTTGCCCGAGCCGTGGAACACCAGGGCCGCGTTGCCGCCGTTGAGGTTGACAGTATCCTGGCCGCTGCCGGCATCGACCGTCGCGGCCGGGTTGCGCAAGGTGACGGTGTTGGACGGGCCGCCCAGGGTGATGATCGCGGGCGTGGTCTCCCCATTGAACGGGCGGCCGGTAATGGTGACGGTGTCGAAGCCGTCGCCACCCAGGACCGTCATGATCGAGGACGTGGCGGTGACGGTGTTGTGCGTGCCGGCGAGGTGGACGGTGCCGATCGGCGAGCCCGGCGACCCGATGGCGGTCACCGTGTCATAGCCGCTGCCGGGTGAGATGTCATAGGTGCCGGCACCGAAAGACACCGTGTTGTATAGGCCGTCCGTTTGCAAGCTGCCGCCGCCGGACCCGAAGCTGAAACTGCCGTAGCCATTGCCGCCGGAAATCGCAAGGCTGCCGGTAAAGCCGAATTTATAGTATCCGCCGGAGGTGACCGTGTTGTGTTGCCCGCTTAGGGTCACCGTGTCGAAGTTGCGTTTGACGTAATTGGGCTCGCTAATCTGGATCGTAGCGTCGCCGCCCGTGAGTGCGACGGTGTTGCTGCCGGCACCAAGGGACAGTGTGTTGCGGGCACCATCGAGCTTGATGACGTTATCGCCACCGCCAAGCGTCAGGTTGTTATCGGTGCCGGTGCCGCCGAGGATGACCGTCCCATCGCCGGCTAGCAGCGTATTGTTGTTGCCCGACAAGCTTACGGTATCGGTCTGCGCCGCCTGGGCGTCCCGAGGGGTGCCGAGGATAATGGTATTGCCGTCACCCCGGGCCGTGATGGTGTCGTCACCCGGGGTGCCGTTCAGCAGGGCGTAGCCCCCGGCCGGGCCGGTCACGCTGCCGGTCAATATGGCCGACGGCGCCCGGGCAATGAATGTCGTGCTACCGCCTTTGAAGTAGAGCGGGATGTTGAGGGTGCTGATCAGGCCGCCATTCACCACGCCGTCGACATACAGGTTCCGGTCCTGGCTGGTGGCGGCATTGAAGGAGTCGTTCAGGAAGTTGACGGTCACCGTATGCGGGCCGGCGCCGAAATTGCCGAGGAGCGTAAAGTCCTGGGATGCCCCGTTGGCGTGAGACGCGCCTGCGAACAGCACGCCGCCGATCTGCCGCCCGTCCACCAGCACGGTGAACTGGGCGTCGATGCCGTTACCGTCGTCATAAGCGTCCTCGGACAGTTTCAGCACGAGGCTATCCGGGCCTGTGCCTACCGTCTGTGGGCCAGTCGACGCATTGGCATAGCCCAGGTTGAAGGTGCGCGGCCCGGTGCTGAGCAGGGTGGCGCCGGGCGCGGCGCTGGTGCCGCCGCGGGTGACGCTATCGACATACAGGTTGCGGTCGGTGGAGGGTGTGCCGTCATAGAGGTCATTGAGAAAGTTGACCGTGACGGCGTGTGGTGTGAGGCCGAAATTGCCCAGCAGCGTGATGGTCTGTTCGGACGAGCCATGCAGGGCGGTGGCGGTCTGGACGCCGCCGAACTGTACGCCATCGACCGACACGGTGAACTGCGCGTTGCCCTTGTAGGCATCTTCGGACACGGTCAACACGATGGAGTCGGGGCCCGTGCCGAGGGTGATGGGGCGGGAAGGCGTGACGAGGGTGAGAGTCTGCGTGCCGCCGAAGTAGAGCGCGGCCGGACGGTCCAGATCCTGTCCGCCCGAAATTGCCCGCTCGACGTAAAGATTGCGGTCGGTATCCTTGGTGCCGCCGAACGCGTCATTCAGGAAGTCTATGCCGACCTGGTGTGGACCGACGCCGAAATCACCTTGAACCACGAAGCGCTGCCGCTCCGATAGGGTGTGCAGCGCAGTTACGGTTTGCGCGCCGCCAATCTGCACCCCGTCCACGGTGACGGTGAACACGGCGTCACCGGCGTAGGCGTCCTCGGACATGTCCAACACAAACTGGTCTGGGCCCGCGCCCAGCAAGACCGGAGACGATGTGGCCATGTTTACCTGCTATTTGGGCGCATGGTCATTCACGCGCAAAGCAAGCGTAGGCTTCAACCGGCCGATGCCGTCATAACAACGGCGTTAGCATTAATTTGTCATGCGGGCACGTTTGTACCCCACACGCGGGTTCACGCGTCGAGGCGATACACGCCTTCGGTCTCCATCCAGCGCAGCCTTCCGCGATGCTGCGCCAGCCATTCGCGAAGCGCCGCTTGTTCAGGCGATCCGGCCGTCCACCGTTTCGTCTCTTGCAGCTCGGGCGGTAGCGGGAGGGCGGCTCTGAGCGCGAGGTTGGCAGCGATGATGCAACGCCCGGCACCGTGATCGAGCTTGAAGGCCTTCTCCGGAAGCAGATCGAGGATCCTCCCGGCCGCATCCAAGTCACCGATCAGCATTCGCGCCGCAGCCATGTTCGAAAGGTGGACAGGGTCCGTCCCGATATTATCCCACTTTGCGACCGCCGCTAGAACATACAACCGGAATGAGTTTAGCAGTGAGCCGGATGCGTCAGGATCGAACTCGCCGATACCGAACTCGTCGTTGCCGCCGATGCAGTCCAGCACGCGCAGGCGTGGCCGCCCGAGCGGGTTCATTTTCATCAGCCGCGCCTTGGTCGCCGCATCGACATCGGGCCGGTCATCGAGCGGTCCGCGAAGCGGAGGCGGGCCGCCGAACAGGATTGTCCACAAGCTCATGGGCTAGCGGATCACGGTCAGCAGGCCGCTGTCGTTGACGCCGAGTGCTGGCAGCGTATTCGCTGGAACGACGCGCACGATTGTTCCCGCGGGAACCTGGTTGAAGATCGTCCACTCGTCTTCGGCTTCGAGACCCTCCCAAGGCTTAGGCTTGAAGACGATGCTTTTGGGCGCACGCAGGACATAGACGACTCCGTTCTCCGCAAAGCCGGCCGCGACACCCGGAATGCCGGAGGTCGGGATGCCCACCGCACCGACCGGTATGCCGGCTCCTACGCCATACCGTGACGGTAGCAGGCCGCTATGGTAACGGGCCGACGCCGTGGCGATCTGAAAGTCCGACAGGCCCATCGTGCGCAACCGGGCCAGCAACTCCTCTGACGCTAGGACGCCTTGCTCGCGCGCCAGCGGGCTCACGATGGGCGTGACCGCGATCTCCTGGCCGCGGTAGAGCACCATGATGTGGCGGCGGTCCAGATACCATTTCGACACCTGGCCGATCATGCCATGCGCCTGCATGTGCTGCTGCACCTCGGCTGCGGTCAGCGGGGTGCGGCTGGACCGCTCGGCCAGCGTCTTCACCAGCGCGATCTTCGATTGGTCAAGGCCGAGCGTGGCCAGGCGGTCGAACGCCTGCGTGCCGGTTTGTCCGATCAGGCGCACCCCGCCGGGCACGACGAAGCCGAGCGCCGCACCGGTGGCGATGTCGTAGAGGTAGAACAGCGCCGGCGCCGCCTCACCGCGGGCCAAGTCGTCGACCGCCTGCAGCGCGGCGCCAGTCACGCCGCCCGCCAGCGCGGAGCTGCCCAGAAAGCCCAAGCCCAATCGACCGCCCAGAGCCATCGCGCCGCCCGGCACGACGAACAGGCAAATCGCCTCACCGAGTATCTTGGCGTCCGACGGGCGGGGAAGCGGCTTGTCCTTTAGGCCAGGCGCGTTGGCGGGCTTCGAGCGGAACATGATGTACAATCCGGCGCCCACGGCTATGAAGAGCGGAAAGACCGCGTGTGTGCCCTCGGGATCGGCCCCGCAGCGTACCAGCGCCGCCGTATCCCGGGCACTGGCCGCCTCGGCCTCGCGTTCCACGTCGGCTGCAGGCGAGACCCGGCCGGTGCGCAACGCCAGCTGCACCTGCGCCAGATGGACGATCTCGTGCCGTAGGACCGCATCCCGCTGGCTGAGAGGAATGTCGCCAAGGTAGATGCGGTCCCGCCAGGTGAACGCCGCGGCGCCGGAGTGCCGAACAGCCGCGCGAGCTGCATCGTCATCATGGATCGTGAAGCGGGATGGCAGTTGTGACCGGATGGGGGCGAGCCACCGCACCGTGCGGGCCGGCAACGCGGACCAGCCATCCTTCCCGCCGGAGCAGAAGGCATTGACGTGGCCACAATAGTTCAGAAGATTTGCTTCAGCCAAGGGATGTCCCGCATACGTCCGGAGGTCAGGGGCGCCGGGTGTTCCTAGCATCCGCCGCCCCGGCACTCCACACCGATAGGTCTTGTGGCGCAAGTGGCAACGACACCGCCACGCGCTACCAGCCACACGATCGCGCCCACAGGCCGGCGGTGACCGCCGTGGGATCGCCACCGCACGCCGCCCAGAGCACCCGCTCGTAGCCCGCCGCATCGTCAGGACTTGCTGGCGAGCGCCTGGCGGCGGTCTTCGGCCGCCTTGCGGTTAGCCTCGACGTCGGTTTCGGTCGTGCCCTTGGCGTCGGCCGGGCCGGTGGGGGGCGGGGCGGGCGGGGCCGGGTGGTTCATGGCGTCGGCTTCGGGGCCGGCTTCGCCGTAGGCGGGGATGATGTCGTCCATGCTTGCCCCTACGCCGGGCGAGGGCGGCGGTTCCGCTATTTACACTGCAGCGCGACCTCCGCCTGCGCCCGGCGCAGTTGCTCCGTGCGCTCCTTGGCGATCGGCGTGTCGCGGAAGATGGAGCCGCGGTCGCCCAGGCCGCCCTGTTGTAGGCTGAGGATCGTGCTGGCCTGCTCGTAATCCTCATAGGGCATGATGTCGGCGATGACGTCGATGCCGCAGCTGCAGCGGTCCAGGAACACGCGCTGAAAATTGCTGCTGGCCATGCAGCCGATCACGTAATCGGCGCGGACCGCCGTGGGGTAGTCGTATTGCGGGTGGCGAATTTGCGCGTGGGCCGCGAAGGGGACCAGCAAGAACGCGAAGGCGGCGAGGCGGATCATGGCTTCACTCCGGTAAAGATGGTGCGCTGGCTGAAGGCCGGGGTTTGCATGGTGGCGTCGGCCGGCGTCTCGATGCGGATTTCGGCGATGGTGCCGGGCACGGCATCGGCGAGGACGAAGCTATAGGCCTTTTCCTGCAGCGACGGCACGCGGGCGAGCCGGCCCTCACCGCGAAACGGATGCACGATGACGGTGCGGGCCGGGACGGGCTGTCCGTCGAACGTGTAGGGCGCCTCGGTAATCTCGGCGCCGGTCACGAACGACTCGCGCACCTTGTTGCGGAAGAAGCTGCTGCTGAGGCCGACCGCGTCCTTCATCTCCTGCACGTCCCGCTCGAGCGTCACCATCAGCAGGGGGTTGCCGCGGAAATGGTCGAGCTCGGGCATCTTCACCTGGCGGTCACCGGTCAGGTAATGGAAGGCGAGGTTCTTGGTGCCGTCGGGGTTCACCGATTTCACGTCCACGGCGACGGTGTCGGTGAACTCGACGCCGCCCTCCCGCACCAAGCGGTATTCCAGGGTTTCCGGCTGCGTCACGTTCTGCAGATGCGGGCTTTCGAACATGGCGAGCTGCGCCGGGCTGAGCGGGCGGGTGTCGGCGTCCTCGGCCCATGCAACCGCCGGCAGCACTATTAGGATTGCGCAAACCCCGGCCCATCCCGTTGTATGTCGTGTCAGGAGCGTCGCCATGATCGAACTGGTCCTTGTGTATTGCCTAGCGAGTGAGCCGGACCGCTGCCAGGAGAAGCGGGAGGTGCGTCAGCCGGTCGGGAACGCGATCGACTGCATGCTGAAATCGCAGACGGACGCGGAGCAATGGGTGCAGGCGCATCCGCGCTACCGCCTCCAGGGCTGGCGGTGCGAGGTGGACAAGCCGCGGGAGGAGCCCGCCTAAAATACCACCACGCTGCGGATGCTCTCGCCGCGGGTCATAAGGTCGAAGCCCTCGTTGATCTGCTCGAGCGGGAGCACGTGGGTGATCAGGTCGTCGATGTTGATCTTGCCCTCCATATACCAATCGACGATGCGCGGCACGTCGGTGCGGCCGCGGGCGCCGCCGAACGCGCTACCCTGCCAGACGCGCCCGGTCACCAATTGGAACGGGCGGGTGCTGATCTCCTGCCCGGCGCCGGCCACGCCGATGATGGTGCTCTTGCCCCAGCCCTTATGCGCGCACTCTAGCGCCTGACGCATGAGGGTCGGGTTGCCCACGCATTCGAAGCTGTGGTCGGCGCCACCCTTGGTCAGTTCCACCAGATGGGGGACGATGTCGCCCTGAACCTCCTTCGGGTTCACGAAATGCGTCATGCCGAATTTTTCAGCCAGCGCCTGGCGGCCCGGGTTGATATCGACGCCCACGATCATGTCGGCACCCGCGAGCCGCGCGCCCTGCACGACGTTGAGGCCGATGCCGCCCAGGCCGAACACGACGACGTTGTCACCGGGCTTCACGCCCGCGGTGAAGATCACGGCGCCGACGCCGGTCGTGACGCCGCAGCCGATGTAGCAGATCTTCTCGAACGGCGCGTCTTTCCGGACCTTGGCCAAGGCGATCTCCGGCAGGACGGTGAAGTTGGCGAACGTGCTGCAGCCCATGTAGTGCAGCACGGGCTTACCCTGGAAGCTGAACCGGCTGGTGCCGTCGGGCATGACGCCGCGGCCCTGGGTCACGCGGATCTTCTGGCAGAGGTTGGTCTTGCGGCTGAGGCAGTAGTCGCACTCCCGGCACTCCGGCGTATAGAGCGGGATGACATGGTCGCCTTTCTGTAGGCTGCGGACGCCGGGTCCGACGTCGACCACGATCCCCGCGCCTTCATGGCCGAGGATGGCGGGAAACATGCCCTCCGGATCGTCACCGGACAGGGTGAACTTGTCCGTGTGGCAGATGCCGGTCGCCTTGATCTCGACCAGGACCTCGCCCTCGCGGGGCCCATCGAGCTGCACCGTCTCGATCGTGAGGGGCTGACCGGCGGCAAAGGCGATGGCGGCGCGTACGTCCAAGGGAGGTCTCCGGTTGTGGATGGACGCAGACTAGCCGAACCCGGAGTGTAATCCAGCCCTAACCCGCATGCGGACGAATGGAAGTTTCGTTGTGCGGTGCAACATAGAAAGATTCTTACGTGAATGCGAGAAATCTGGCCGCAACAGGTCTTGCTGGTTGTGGTCTTGCCTGCATATGCTCGGTGCGTGGGAGGCTGGCGTTACGGCACGGACCCACGACCAGCCTGGGCTAACCCGGACAGAACCGGGTACGTTGGCGATCATGGTTCTGCCGTCCGGCGGGGCTTCAACGGTGCTGTAATGCACTGAATGATATGGAGGGACTGAAATGGGTTTTAGTAAATCGCTGCTTTTGGGCGGCACCATCATCCTGGGGCTCACTGGCATCGCCAGCGCCAATGACGAGCTGATCAAGCTGCAAAGCGACCCCAACCAGTGGGTCATGCCCGCCGGCGGCTACGCCAACCAGCGCTACAGCACGCTGGATCAGATCAACAGCACCAACGCCAGCAAGCTGCATCCGGTCTGGTCGTTCTCGACCGGCGTACTGCGCGGGCATGAGGGCGGGCCGCTCGTCATCGGCAACACGATGTATGTGCACACCCCGTTCCCCAACAACGTCTTCGCACTCGACCTGAACGACAACGGCAAGGTGCTGTGGAAGTATGAGCCGCGCCAGGATCCGTCCGTCATCGCCGTCATGTGCTGCGACACGGTCAACCGTGGCGTCGCATACGGCGACGGCAAGATCATCCTGAACCAGGCCGACGCGACGGTCGTGGCGCTCGATGCCAAGACCGGTAAGGAGCTGTGGCACGTCAAGAACGGCGACCCGGCCAAGGGCGAGACCATGACCATGGCCCCCATGATCGTGAACGATAAGGTGTATGTCGGCATCTCCGGTGGCGAGTTCGGCACCCAGGGGCGCTTCACGGCCTATAACCTCAAGGACGGTAGCCTCGCCTGGAACGCCTACTCCGTCGGCACGGACGAGCAGCTGCGCGTCGATCCGGCCAAGACCACCAACATGGGTAAGCCGATCGGCGCCAACTCGTCGCTCAGCACGTGGCAGGGTGACCAGTGGAAGACCGGCGGCGGCAGCACCTGGGGCTGGTTCTCCTACGACCCCGCCGCCAAGCTGGTGTACTACGGCACGGGCAACCCGAGCACCTGGAACCCGGTGCAACGCCCGGGCGACAATAAGTGGTCCATGACGATCTTCGCCCGCGACGCCGAGACCGGTATGGCCAAGTGGGTCTATCAGATGACGCCGCATGACGAGTGGGACTATGACGGCATCAACGAGATGGTCTTGGCCGACATCAAGGTCAAAGGCCAGGACCGCAAGGCGCTCGTGCACTTCGACCGGAACGGCTTCGGCTATACGCTGGACCGGATCACGGGTGAGCTGCTGGTCGCCGAGAAGTATGACCCGTCCGTGAACTGGGCGACCAAGGTGGACATGGAGACCGGCCGTCCGCAGGTCGTGAACCAGTACTCCACGCAGTACAACGGCGAGGACAAGAACAGCAAGAACGTCTGCCCGGCGGCCCTGGGGTCCAAGGATCAGCAGCCGTCCGCGTTTTCGCCCAAGACCGGCCTGTTCTACGTGCCGACCAACCACGTCTGCATGGATTACGAGCCGTTCAAGGTGAGCTACACCGCGGGCCAGCCCTATGTCGGGGCCACGCTCTCGATGTATCCGCCAAAGGGTGACACGAACCTCGGCAACTTCATCGCCTGGGATGCCGGCAGCGGCAAGATCGTCTGGTCCGATCCGGAGCCGTTCTCCGTCTGGTCCGGCGCGTTGGCGACGGCGGGCGATGTCGTGTTCTACGGCACGCTCGATGGCTATCTGAAGGGTGTGGACGCCAAGACGGGTAAGGAGCTGTATCGCTACAAGACCCCGTCCGGGATCATCGGCAACGTCAACACCTACACGCATGACGGCAAGCAGTACATCGCGGTGCTGTCGGGCGTGGGCGGCTGGGCCGGCATCGGCATGGCGGCTGGCTTGGCGAACGACTCCGACGGCCTGGGTGCCGTGGGTGCGTATAAGAGCCTGTCGAGCTACACCCAGCTGGGTGGCGTCATGACGGTGTTCGGCCTCGACTAAACATCTACCCCCGGCCGGGTTCACGCCCGGCCGGGACCGCTCTTTTTCCGGAGACCGCGAATGCTGAAAAAATCCGCCCTCGCCATGCTCATCCTGGCGTGCGCGGGACTGTCCGCGCGCGCCGAGAACGAGCCGGTCTATACGGTCGACAACGGACGCGTCGATCAGCACGTCTTCAACGGCTACCGCCGCTACGGCGAGAGCTGCCACCGCTGCCACGGGCCGGACGGCGCCGGCAGTTCCTATGCGCCCAGCCTCACGGAATCCCTGAAATCCCTATCCTACGAGGATTTCGTGAACACCATCGTGAACGGGCGGCAGAACGTGAGCAAGACGTCCAACAACGTCATGCCCGCCTTCGGCACCACAGAGGATGTGGTGCTCTACCTCGATGACATCTACGGCTACCTGAAAGCCCGCAGCGACGACAAGCTGCCGCGCGGCCGCCCGAAGCGCATCGGCGATGAAGGTTAGCAGCTACCCCCTCTCCCTCCCGGAGAGGGCCGGGGTGAGGGTAATAAGCGGCGCGATCTTGGCGATGCTGGTCGCGTCGCACGCCCACGCCCAGCGCGCGGAGATGATTTCTCGCACCGAACTGCGCGTCTGCGCCGATCCGCACAACCTCCCGTTCAGCAACGAGGCCGGCGAGGGATTCGAGAACAAGGTCGCCGCCATCATCGGCCGCGACCTGGACTTGCCCGTGACTTATGTGTGGTTCCCGCAGGTCACCGGCTTCGTCCGCAATACCCTGCGCGCGCGGGAGTGCGACTTGGTGATGGGTGCCGTGACCGGTGACGGCATCATGGACAGCACCAATCCGTATTACCACACCGGCTATATGATCGTCACACGCACGGCGGACCACATCGAAGCCCGCTCCGTCAGCGATCCGGCCCTCGCCCCAAAACGCTTCGGCGTGATCGCCGCGACGCCGCCCACGGACTTGCTGGTGCGGCACAAGCTGATGGACCAGGTCACGCCCTATTCGCTCCGCGTCGATACCCGCATCAGCAATCCGCCGCGGCAGATGCTGCAGGACCTGACCGACGGTAAGATCGACGTGGCCTTGGTGTGGGGTCCGCAGGCCGGCTACGCCATCAAGCATGACGCGCTACCGCTTGACGCCGGGTTCATCGAGCCGGAGCCGAACGCGCCGCGACTCGACTACCGAATCGCCATGGGCGTGCGCGCCGGAGAGCCGGAGTGGCGGCGGCGCATCAACCAGGCGATCGGCAAGCATAAGGACGAGATCGCGGCGGTGCTGGCCGAATACGGCATCCCCATGCTGGACGATCAGGACCGCCCGGCGCAATGACCCGGCGGGGCCTGCTGCTTCTGGCCCTCACCGCCGCCGCCCCGGTGCCGGACGGCTACCGGATGGAGGATTACCGGGCGCCCGTGCCGGATTCGGTGCCGGGTGCGGCAGTCGTGCATGTCGCCGAGGTCCAGGCGTTGATCGCCACCGGCACGGCCGTGCTGATCGACGTGCTGCCCGCGCCGCGGCGGCCAGACGCCATGCGGCCCGGCGCCCCCTGGCTCCCTGCGCCGCATCAGACCTTGCCCGGCGCGCTGTGGTGGCCGGAGATCGGGCGGGGGGCGTTGCTGCCCGATACCGAGGCGCATTTGCGGCGGCGCATGGCCGAGGCGGTGGGCGACCGCCTGGCAGTGTTCTTCTGCCTGCCAGATTGCTGGATGAGCTGGAACGCGGCCCGGCGCGCGGCCGCCATGGGGTTCCATGCGGCCTGGTTCCCGGAGGGAACCGAGGGGTGGGCGGCCGCCGGGCTTACCCTGACGCCGGCGGCGCCCGAAGTGATCGAGTAGGCTATTCAGGCTTGGATGCGGCCGGGGCTGTGGGGGCTGGTGTGGCGGCTGGCGTGGTGGCGGCCATGCCGGCGGGGATCTCGGCGGCGCCGCCGGTGTGCGGGCGGGCCATCATGGCGCCGGTCATGGGAATGAAGAAGACGCCGACGTCCTTGCGGGAGTGCACCTTGCCGTCCTCGTCCTTGGTATAGACATATAGTAGCTGGCCGCGCTTGAACGGCTGGCCGATCGGCAGGAGCATGCGTCCGCCGGGCTTGAGCTGCTTCAGCAGCTCGGGCGGGACGTATTGCGCGGCGCAGGTGACGATGATGATGTCGAAGCCGTCCTTGACCTCCGGCCAGCCGAAATAGCCGTCGCCGACCCGGCTCTCGATATTGTCGTAGCCGAGGGGCGCGAACACCTTGCCGACGGCCCGGCCCAGCGGCTCGATGATCTCGATCGAGTAGCTGCGCTTCACGATCCGGGACAGGAGCGAGGACTGGAAGCCGCTGCCGGTGCCGATCTCGAGCGTCACGTCACTGGCCTTGGGCTTGCAGACCTGGGTCATGTAGGCCTGGCCGAGATAGTCGGACAGGGCGGAGCCGTAGCCGAGCGCCCAGGGCTTCGGGTCGCTCTCATAGGCGACGCCGGCTTCGGAGCGGCGGTCCGGGTAGGAATAATGGTAGTATTCGCGCGGCACTTCCTGAAAGGCGCGCATGACGGCCGGGTCGGCGGCGCCGAGGCGGGAGGTGAGGTAGTCCTCGATCCGCTTCATAGCGGCGGGCTTGCGCGCCTGGATGGCGGCGAACTGGCCTTCGGTGATGTCGGTCGGGCGGCCCGACTTGCGCATCGCCTCGGCATACATGTCGCGCGTCCAGCTGGAGGCAGCCTGCGCAGGCAGGAAGGGGAGGGTGGCGGCGCCGGTGAGGGCCGCGCGCCGGGTCAGGTGGGGGAAGGTTGCCACGATGGGATCTTTCGGAACGAGGGGTAAGCGAGGAACGGCACGGCATAGAGCAGCACGGCGACCAGCAGCACGCGGTCGAACCCGGACTGCACGGCGACGAGGTTGGCGAGCGGGGTGGCGACGACGGAGAAGGCGCCGTTCACGGCCCAGGCCCAGGGCAGCATGCCGCCCCCCTGCGCCACCCGGGCGAGGCCCAGCGGGAACGGCAGGCCGAGTGCGACCGACACCGGCGCCATCACCAGCAGCACCAGCCCGGCGCGCACCGCCCAGGGCAGGTTCAGGGTGGCGAGCAGCGCGGGCTCCAGCCCCAGCAGCGCCAGCACGCACCAGGTGATGATGACCCCCGCGGACAGGGCGACGCCGACCCGCGCCACCCGGTCCGCAATCAGCGAGCCGAGGCCGGAGAAGATCAGCATGCCGGTCAGCACCAGGGCGAAGGCGCTGGTGCGGTCGTTGAGGTAGAGGCTGGCCTTCTCGATCAGGAAGATCTCGATGAACAGGAAGCCGAGGCCGAGCGAGGCGAAATACAGCATGGGCCGCACCAGGCCGGCGCGGCTGGCCATGAACAGGCAGGGCGCGCAGAGCGGCACCGCCAGCACGAGCGCCGCCAGCACGAGCGCCTGGGCCAGCACGGCGAGGTTCACGAGCTGCCCGACCTCGGGCTGCGGCAGGATTTCGAGGCGGGCGAGGATGAGCGGCAGCTGGTTCAGGCGAAGGATGCTGTAATAGGCCGGGCGGTCCAGGGTGATGGGGCGAAGGTTGAAGGCGTCCTGGCTGCCGGTGCGCTCACCGCGCAGCACGGCGCCGGCCTCGTCCGCCACGGCGTCCTGCGCAGTCTGGCTGGTGTTGACCTCGCCGGTGGTGAAATCGACGGGCGGCAGGTCGTTATAGATGCCGGCGCGGGCGGACAGGTCCATGCCGGGGAAATACGATACGTCGAACGAGCGTTCATCGGCGAAATGCCGGATGGCGGCGATGCCGTCCGTGGTCCAGGGTGCGGGGCTGATGAGGATGCGGACGTTCCAGGCGCCGCGGTACACCACCACGTGGGCCGCCGGGTCGATGACGCCGGCGCGGAGCAGCGCGTCCCGCACGGTCGCCAGCACGCGGACGGCATAGACCGGAAACTCCCGGATCGAGACCGGGATCGAGACGACCCCGCCCGGCGAGGCCGCGGCGACGTAGCCGGCGATGGCCTGGCTGGTGAAGGCGGCGCCGTTGGCCTCGGCCGCCTCGAGGAAATCGCCGGAGACGTCCACCAGGTCGTATTGGGCGGTGAGGGCGAGCGGGCTTTCGGCGATCATGCGGATGCGCGGGTCGGGCGTGAGCGCCGGGGAGGGGCCAAGCCCGTGGCGGAGCGCGCCGGAGAGCACCGGGTCAGGCTCGATCACGTCGACGGTGCCGGCGCCGAGCTGCAGCGCCTGCATGACGCTGAACCCGCCGCTGGCGCCGGCCAGGAGGACGCGGGCACCGGGATGCAGCAGGTAGGGCACGGCGTCCAGCGCGGCGAGCGCATACGTGGCCTCGGCACCGCCGGGCTTGGGCAGGGCGGCGATGCGGTTGCCGTCCCGGTACAAGCCGAAGGTCTGCGGCGGCCCGTCCACGCCCAGCAGGGCGGCGTTGTTGGAGACGTCGGTGTCCAGCCGCTCGGTGAAATCGTCCAGCAGGGCATAGAGGCCGCGGGGCGAGCGGATTTCCGCCACTTGCTGCGACTCCGCGACATGCAGCGGGCCGTAGATGGTCTTGAACTCGTTATAGGCGGCCTGCTGATCGCCGAGCAGCACGGCCTCGGACGCGCCCAGCGCCAGCAAGGCGAGCAGCAGCGCGCGGGGCCGCGCGAACGCTGCGGCCAGGCCGATCGGCAGCAGCAGGGCGGGCACGAGTTGAAACGGGTGCAGCACGCTCATGAGCCCCAGCACCAGTGCCGCACCCACGCCGGCGCCGGTGAGGTCGAAGCCATAGACGCGGTTGATGCGGCCCTCGTTCAACACGAAGGTGAGGCTGATGTAGAAGCCGGTCAGGAAGAAGAACGGCAGCAGCACGGCGTAATACAGCGCGATGTTGCCGAGCTGCGGCAGGTAGGTGACGGCGTTCTGCAGCTGGAGCGGGTTGAACGGGTTCAGCGTGGTTTCGCGAAAGCCCCAGGCGGCGGTGAGGATCAGCGCGGGCGGCAGCCAGGTCAGCAGCGCTGGGCCGTGCCGCACGCACCAGCCGCGCGCCAGCGCCACGGTCACGCCGCTCAGCGCAAAGCCGACCATGACGATGGAAATGACCCAGTAGCCGTACTCGGACCATTTCGCGACGGCGAAGTAGCGGGTGAGCGCGATCTCATAGCCGACCGCGGCGGCGGAAATCAGGAACAGCGGCCAGAGCGAGGCGCGTTTCATGATGGCCAGACCCGGCGGCGGATGAAGCCCTGCAGCACGCTATCGAACCGTGCGGGCTCATCCACGAATAGCGCGTGGCCGGCGCTTTCGAACAGGTAGGTCTCGGCCAGCGGGTCCTTGGCGGCGAGGTTGCCGGCTTGGCCGGCGAATTTCGGGCGGACGACATAGAGGATCGGCTTCTGGACGGAGTACACCGCCTCCTTCCAGAAGGTGCGGGGGACGCCGTAATTGCCGAGCGCGGCCGCCGCCTCGGGCGGGGTGCGGAGCGCGGTTTCCGTCAGGCGGTCCAGGTATTCCGGGCCCGGGTTGACGCGGAACATGCCGGCGACGAAGCGGCGCATCTGCTGATCCCGCTCGAGCTTGGGGCCGCGGCTGCGCGGGCTAAAGCTCGCGGTGGGCGGCGGGTCTTCACCGATGGAGTTGTCGATCAGCACCAGGCCGGCCAGGCGGGTGTCGCCGGATTGCTGCACGTAGGCCAGGCTGTCGAGCACACCGAGCGACCAGCCGACCAGCAGCACAGGCTCCCGCCCCAACCGCTCGATCAGCTCGCCGATGTCGCGGCCGCGGCGGTTCTGATCGTAGCCGGAATAGGGCACGTCGCTGTCGCCCTGGCCGCGGGGGTCGAGTGCCACGACATGATAGCCGGCGCGGCTGAAGGCGTCGATCTGCAGCTGGAAGATCCAGGCCGGCATGGTCCAACCAGGCACGAACACCAGCGTGTGCCCGCTATGCGGCCCGGCATCGATGATATGGAGGCGCACCCCGTCCGAGGTGGTGAACGACAGGTCCGCCGCCCGGGCCGGCAGGGCCAGCAGGGTGGCGGCCAGCAACAGACTCTGCAGCGCACGCAACATGGCGGAGGTATGGCGTCGCTAACCGGTGACCTGTCAACAGATCGTGTTGATGGCGTGCACAAAAAACATGCCGTGTGGATGGAAAGTCACGTCAGTGCCCAACCTCGTTCGGGGCCGTGGTGGAGCGGAGCTCGCGGTCCTGCATGCCCGCCGCGATGCCGACGGCCACGAGCAGCAGCCCGGCACAGACCGCAAACGAGAGCGAGAAGCCGGAGACCAGCGCCGACCGCGCGCCGGATAGGCCGAGCGACCCCAGCGAACTCAGACCCTCGACCCCGCCGCGCAGCGCGCCCAGGTCGACGCTGGCGACCACGCCCGCCTTGTGCAGCCCGGCGTTGAACCGCGCCGCCAGCAGCGAGCCGACCATGGTGCTGCCGAACGCGCCGCCCATGGAACGGAGGAACAGGAGCGAGCCGGTGGCCGCCCCCACGTCCCCCGCCGCGGCATTGTTCTGCACCTGCATCAGCACCGCCGGCATGGTGGCGCCAATGCCGGCACCGGCCATGAAGCTCGCGCCCAGCACGGCCCAGACCGGGGGTTGCAGGGCCAGCGCGACCAGGCCCAGCACGCTCAGGCCCAGCGCCGCCAGGGTGATGCCCTTGGTCCGGCCAAGGCGCCGGGCGATCTGGCCGGCGCTGAAGGCGCCCACGACGGTCGAGACCATGAACGGCAGAACCAGCAGGCCGGAGCCCGACGCATCGACGCCGATCACCAGCTGAAAATACAGCGGCAACAGGAACGTAACGCCAAACAGGCCGAGCGAGGTGAAGAACGCGATCAGCACGCCCCGAAGGAAGGTCGGGTTGCCGAACAGCCGCGGCGGCAGGATCGGGTCCTGCGCCCGGCGCTCGTACCAGATCAGCATCCCGAGCAAGATCGCGGCCAGCGCGGAGGTGCCCAGCACCGGGGAGGACGCCCACGGGAACTCGACCCCGCCCCAGCTAAGCACCAGCAGACACGCGGTGACGCCGCCCACCAGCAGCGCGGCGCCGGTCCAGTCGATCACGGCCTTGCGGCTCACCACCGGCAGGGTGCGGAGCGCCCGGTTGCACAGCACCATGGCGGCCAGGCCCAGCGGCAGGTTGATCCAGAACACGTAGCGCCATGACAGGTGATCGGTGGTCCAGCCGCCGATGATGGGCCCGCCGACCGAGGCCACGCCCCACATGGACGCCATGTAGCCCTGGTACCGTCCACGCTCCCGCGGGGACACCACGTCGGCGATGGCGGCCTGCGCCATGGACATGAGGCCGCCGCCGCCCAGCCCCTGCAGCGCGCGGGCGCCGATGAGCTGCGGCAGGGTCTGCGCCGCGCCGCACAGCATGGAGGCCACGATGAACAGCGCGATGGCCGGCAACAGCATGGCCCGGCGTCCATAGATGTCGGACAGCTTGCCATAGATCGGCGTGGCCGCCGTGCTGGTGAGCAGATAGGCGGTGACGATCCAGGACAGGTGGCCGAACGCGTTAAGCTCGCTTGCGATGGCAGGAACGGCGGGGATCACCACCGTCTGATCCAGCGCCGCCAGCAGGATGCAGAGCATGATGCCTGTCACGACCCGCTTGATCTGTGCGTGGGAGTAGGCGGGGGGTGCCGTTGCGTCCATCATGCTGGCTTACGCCGATCCGGCGGCGGGGTCAGCCCTTCGTAGCGCCGGCAAGCGTGGTTTTGTTCCAGGGCCGCGTTTGCGCTGTGTTGCTCCGGTTCGTCCTGGCTTGTCGAAAGCCATCCCGCTGGATACCGCCCTTCGACGGGCTCAGGGCTAACGGAGGTGCCGCTACCAGGCGGCCCAGGGGGCGGCGGGGTGGAGCTGGGATTGGGTGCCGTGCAGCGTGGCGATCAGGGGGCGAGTTTCGGCGGGGGGAAGGGCCAGGCCGATCGTGGGCGTTAAACGGTAGGCGCCGCTGGCTTCGGCTTGGAAGGTGATCTGGGCCGAGGTCCAGGTGAGGCGGCAATGCAGGTGGGTGACCGGGCCGCCCTCGGTGATACCGTCATCCTCGACCAGGGTGAAAGTGCTCTCGCCCGCCCCGGGGCCAGGATAGAGGCGCAGCAGGCGCGAGGGTTCGTCATGCCGGCGGCTGAAATCCAGGCCGTCGGTCAGCGGCAGGATCGCGCCGGCCGGGGCCAGCAGCGGCAGCACATCGAGCGGCGCGGGCCGAGTGGCGTGGCAGCCGGTCAGCCGCTCCCCGGTGGCGGCGTCGAACCAGGCCTCGGGTCCGGCCGGGAGGCGGACGCGTCGGTGGCGATCGCCCGGGGTCACGACCGGGGCGGCCAGCAGGAACGGGCCGAGCATGAGCTCGTCGCAATCCTCGTACGCCAGCGGATCGTCCGGAAACGCCAGGAACGCCGGCAGGATCACCGGCTCATGCCGGGCGGCGGCGTGGTGCATCAGGCTGTATAGGTAGGGCATCAGCCGGTAGCGGAGGCGGATGGCGCGGCGGATGGCCGGGGTCGCCTCCGGATGTAGCCAGGGGCTGTTGATTATTCCATCCGGCTTCCAGCTGTTCATGATGAAGCGCGGATGCACCACGCCGGTCTGCGTCCAGCGCACCAGCAGCTCCGCATCCGGCACCGGCCCGGCGAAGCCGCCGACGTCATGCCCGGTGTTATACAGGCCCGATAGCGACATCTGCAGCCCGGTGCGCAGGTTCCAGCGCAGCGTGTCCCAGCTGGTGGTGTTGTCCCCGCTCCAGCTCTGCGCATAGCGCTGCACGCCGGGCATGCCGGCGCGGGTGACGGTGAACGGGCGCGCCGTGGGCGCGTGCCGCCGCTGCGCCTCGAGCGTCGCGCGGGTCATGAGCAAGGGCTGCACGGGCCGCAACAGGTCGAGCGGCGTGGGGATGCCGAAGCCGTGGCACTCCGCGGTCTCGTCCCACAGCTCGTACTCGTTGTTGTCGTTCCAGCCGGCATCGATGCCCGGCTGAAAGATGGCGCGGCGGAGCCCGTCCTGCCACCAGGCGACCCCGGCAGGGTGGGTGAAATCGAGATGCGCGCCCTCCCCGTCCCAGAACTGCGACAGCAGCGGCTGACCGGTGCCATCCGTCACGAACGCGCCTGCCGCCGCGGCCTCGGCATAGCGGGGATGATCGTTGAGCAAGCAGGGCTTGAGGTTGGCCACCACCCGCATCCCCGCGGCGTGGAACCGCGCCATGAGCCCGGCGGGGTCCGGGAACTTCGCCGTGTTCCAGTTGAACACGTAACGCTTCACCCCGATCGAGGTGTAGCCGGAGCCAAAATGAAACGCGCTGATGGGCACGTCCTCGGTCGCGCAGCGGTCGATGAAGGCGCTGATCCGCGCCTGCGCGTCCGCTGCGTCGGCGATGGCCATGGCGGTCTGCGCGTAACCCAGCGACCAGCGCGGCGGCAGCGCGGTCCCGCCCACCATCCGCAAGAAGGCGGGCGTCACATCGGCCAGGGCCGGACCGGTGAACACGGTGTAGTCCAAGTCGCCATCCGCCGCCTCATAGGAGCGGTACAGGCCGTGATAGTTGTCATGCTCGCAGCCGAGGTCGAACGCGGCCGGGGCGGCATTGTCATACAGCACGCCATACGCCGTCCCGGTCGCGCCATCCTGCACCAGCAGGAACGGCCAGTGCTTATAGAGCGGATCCCCGGTCCGCGGATCGTAGCCGAGCGCGTCCCGCATGTCGGTGCGAAGCCGCCGCCCGTGCAAATCGAGCGGACCGGTCTTGTCGCCCAGGCCATAGTACCGGTCGGCCGGGTGGCGCGCGGCATAGTGGCCGATGCGATGGCCGGTCCGGTCCAGCATCACGCCCATCGCGGGCCGGTCTGCCAGGAACACGGCGCCGCCGGGCCGGGTCCAGACCAGACGGAACGGGTCGAGCTCGACGGTGACCGCAAACCCCGCGGCCCGGAGCGTGAGGCCGCCATCCGCGCGGGTGAAGGCGGCGGGCGGCCCGAGGTCGAGCCGGTCCCGCCCCTCCCACGCCGTATCCGCCGCGCCCGGCGGCGGCACCATCCAGGTGCGCGGCTGCCGCGGAGCGCCGCCGCGAAGGAACAGCACGCGGGCCGCCGCGTCCCCCAGGATGATGATCTGACATGTCAGGCCATCGCCGCAATCCAGCAGCACTCCATGCGGGGTCTCGTTCAGGACGGTGGCGCGGCGGATCGGCCGCATCAGATCGCGCGGCCATCTTCTGCGAAGACGTGCAGGTGCTCCGGCGGCAGGTGCAGTGGCACGCTCTCACCGGGGCGGAGCGTGGTCTGGCCCGGCATCTGCACCACGGCGTCATGCGGCAGGACGCGCACGTAGCTGAGGCCGCCCAGCTGCTCGACCGAAGCGACCTCCGCCGGCACGCCGCCCTCGCCCACCAGCAGGTGCTCGGGCCGGATGCCGAGCGTGACCGGGCCGGCCGGCATCGGGCGCCCGGTCGGCACGTGGCCCAGCCCCTCCACCTGCACGCCCGCGCCGTCCGAGACGCCCGGGAAAAAGTTCATGCGGGGCGAGCCGATGAAGCCGGCCACGAACTGGTTGGCGGGGTGGTTATACAGCTCGAGCGGCGGCCCGGCCTGCTCGACCTGGCCCGCGCGCAGCACGACGATCACGTCTGCCATGGTCATCGCCTCGACCTGGTCATGCGTCACGTAGATCATGGTGGTGCCGAGCCGGCGGTGCAGCTGCGCGAGCTCGGCCCGCATCTCCACCCGCAGCTCGGCATCGAGGTTGCTGAGCGGCTCGTCGAACAGGAAGATCTCCGGCTCCCGCACGATGGCGCGCCCGATCGCCACCCGCTGCCGCTGCCCGCCCGACAGCGCGCCGGGCTTGCGGGCCAGATACGGTTCCAGACGCAGCATGCGCGCGGCCTCGGCGATGCGGGCGTCGATCTCGGCGCGGGGGGTGCCTAGGTTCTCCAGCCCGAACGCCATGTTCTGCCGCACGCTCATGTGCGGATAGAGCGCGTAGGACTGGAACACCAGCGCCAGGCCGCGATGCGCCGCCGGCACGTCGTTGACCCGGCGGTCCCCGATGCGGATATCCCCGGCCGTCGCACCCTCGAGCCCGCAGATCATGCGCAACAGGGTGGATTTGCCGCAGCCGGACGGGCCCACGAACACCACGAAGTCGCCATGCGCCACGTCCAGATCCACACCCCGGATCACGTGCACGAGGCCGAAGCTCTTGGTCACGCCGCGCAGGGAGAGTGACGCCATGCTATTTGACCCCCGACGACGCGATGCCCTGGGTGATGTGCCGCTGCAGCACCAGGAATATCATGGTGACCGGCAGCAACGTCAGCACCGTCATGGCCAGCAGCAGGTTCCACGACGTCGTAAGCTCCCCCTGGAAGGCGTTCAGCGCCAGTTGCAAGGTGAACTTCTCCGAACGGTTCAGCACCACCATCGGCCAGAGGAAATCGTTCCAGCGCCACATGACGGAAAAGATCGCGAGCACCGCCAGCGCGGGCGCGCTGAGCGGCAGGACGATGCGCCAGAACAGCCGCCACTCGCTCGCATTGTCCATGCGGGCGGCGTCCAGCAGCTCGTCCGGCAAGGTAAGCATATATTGGCGCAGCAGGAACACGCCGGTGGGGGTGGCGACGCCGGGCCAGATGACGCCCCAGAGCGAGTTGGTGAGGCCGAGCGACGCCGCGATCAGGTAGTTCGGCACCAGCACGATGGTGGGCGGGATCATGAGCGTCGCCAATATCAGCAGGAACACCGTCGCCCGGCCACGGAACTTGTATTTACTGAGCGCGAATGCGGCCATCGCGTTGAACAACAGGGTGATGATGGTGGCGACCACGGTGATGAAGGCGCTGTTCCAGAAGTAATGCAGGAAGTCGAACCGGGAGACGACTTCGGCATAGTTCGACCAGGCCGGGCGCAGCGCCAGCACCGGCACCCGGTCCGCCACCGGCACGCGGATGAGGGTGCCGGGCACCGCCGGGTCGACCATCTGCGCCTGGAGGCCGATGCGGCGAACCTCCGCCAGCACCTGACCCGCGTGCTCACCGGTGGTGACGCGCATCAGCGGTAGCGTGCCCCGCCCCTCGACCGCCGCGCGCTGCGGCTCATACGGCAGCAGGGTGGGGGGTGACTGGTCCAGCGCCGCGGGGCTCTTGAGCGAGCTGAGCGTCAGCCACAGCACCGGGCCGAACATCAGCAGGACGCCCGCGAACAAATAGGCGTAGCAGGCCCAATCGGTCCAATCCGCCTGCCGCCCGCCGCGGGTGCGCAACAGGAAGTCAACCATCGCGCGCCCGCGTCAGCCGGACCTGCAGCAACGTCAGCACCAGCAGCACGGAGGCCAGCACGAGCGAGGCGGCGGCCGCCATGCCGTATTCCCGCACCTGCTGCGCGAACCCCGTCTCGTAGATGAACTGCACCATATAGGTCGTGGCGGTCCCCGGCCCGCCGCCCGTCAGCACGAACACCTCGTCGAAGATCTGCACGGCACGGATCAGCGACAGCACCAGCACGACCAGCAGGCTGGGCATCACGAGCGGCAGGGTGATGCGGCGAAACCGGGTCCACGGCCGGGCGGCGTCCATCGCGGCGGCCTCATACACGTCGCGCGGAATGGCCTGCAGCCCGGCCAGCAGGATAAGGGTATAGAATCCCATATGCGCCCAGATGCTGACGAACACCGTCCAGCCGAAGGCGGAGCGTCCGGACAGCAGCCAGTCCACCGGCTGCCCGCCCGCCCCCAGGATCGCGGCATTCAGCACGCCGTTCCGCTGCAGGATCCACTTCCAAATGAGCGCCACCACGACCGGGGACAGCAGCACCGGATAGAAGAACGTGGCCCGGAAGAAGCCGCGCCCACGAATGGGCTTGTTGAGCGCCAGGGCGGTGATGCCGCTCAGCACCACCATGAGCCCGACCTGCAGCACGACGAACAGCGCCGTGTTGTGCACGCCGTGCCAGAACAGATCCCGCTCGCACGACGCCGGGTCCAGGTAGCTGCCGCAGGCCATGAGCGCGTGCAGGTTGCCGAGCCCGGTGAACGGACGCTCCTCCGGCAGCAGCTGCGTGCCCGACGTCACGGCATACCAGGCGTTGAGGCCGATCGGCAGGAAGGTGAACAGCCCGAAGATCAACAGGTTGGGCCCCACGAACAGCCAGGCGAGCCCGGGGCCGAGTCGGGACTGCGCCCAGCGCATCGGACGCTCGGGCACGGACATGACCGTGCCCCAGGCCGCCTCCGCCGCCGGGCCGAGGCCCGCCATTATTTGGCCGCGGCGAGCGCGCTCGCGACGTCGGAGTCGATCCGCGCGTAGGCCTGATCGAGCGTGAGCTCCCCCACGATCGCCTGCGACAGCCGGGCGACGGTCGCGTTGAACACCGGGCGGTTCAGGATATAGCCCTGCAGCTGATAGGCGACCGGCGAGATGGTGCGGCTGCTGGCGGTGAACGCCTCGAGCGCCGCCTTGGCCGGACCCGGCAGATCATATTTGACGCCGGATTGCTGCAGGCCCGCATGCGCCGGGATGTTGGCCGTCCGCGCCATCAGCTCGGCATAGGCGGGGGCGCTGGCGAGGTAGTCGAGGAAGCGGGCCGCCTCTTGCGGGGATTTGCTCTGCTTGAACGCGACGAAGGCGGCGCCGCCCGGCATGGCGGTGCAGGCCGCCGGGCCACACGGCGGGGGCGCGATGATCCAGCTGAACCCGTCCCCGATGGAGGATTGCAGCCGCGCGACCTGCCAGCTGCCGGAGACATAGACGACGATGCGGGCGTTCGCGAACTCCTCGAACGCATCGCGGTAGGCGCCGCCGCCGCTGGCGGACCACACCTCCCGCTCGACAGTGTTGTCCTTGTTCCAGCGGACGAAGCGCTCGGCGAAGGCCTTGAACCCGTCATCCACCACGGCCGGCTTGCCGGCATCGAAATACTTGGCGCCGTAGGCGATCGCGCCGGCGGCGAAGCGGTGGCCGCTGCGGTCGAGCGCCATGCCGGACTGGGTCTTGGTGGCGCGCGCCACGGCGGCGGCGGCGGTGGCCCAGTCATCCCAGCTGGCCTTGGGGCCCGGCAGCGCGATGCCGGCCTGTTCGAACAGGGTGGCGTTCACGATCGGGCCGGTGACCGTGAGCTGCGTTGGCAGGCCGTAGATGCCGTTATCGTTGGCGCCGGTGCGCATCCAGGGTAGCGTCTGCCCGAAATTCTGCTCCCAGTAAGCGGCGTCTTTCAGCAGGGGCCGCAGGTCGAGGAAATAGCGCGAGATGGCGCCGAAATCCGTCACCCGCGCGATATCCGGCCCGTTGCCGGAGGCGAGCTGCACCGGCAGGCTCTCCTGGATGGCCTTATAGGGCACCTTGTCGATGGCGATCTGCACGTCCGGATTGGCGGCCATGAAGCGCTTGGCGAGGTCCTGCGTCACCTCGCACTCGTTACCATCGGAATAGCAGGCCACCCGCAGTTCCGCCGCCGTCACGACGCCGGGCCATAGCATCAGGGCGGCTAGTATGAAACGCTTCATCCTGTCTCCTCCGGGCGGTCTTTTTTGTACGCTACCGCGAAATAGGCTGGGAGGGCTATCCCTTGCTTGGCCTCAAGACGCTTGGGGGGATACCTTCGAATAGGGCGCGGAGCCGGCTGCCGGCGCGGAAGAACAGCGGCGGCTGCCCGAGGGGGGCCGGGACGGTGACGCGGTTGCCGCCGGGAAACGGCTGACCGGTCCAAACATGCACCCACTCCGCGCCGGCCGGCAGATACGTCGTCCACTCCGTCACGCCCGCCCGGTGCACCGGCGCCACCAGCAGGTCCGCGCCATACAGGTAGGCGTCCTGGACCGCGTGCGTCGCCGGGTCGTCGAAGAAATGCAGGAACAAGGCGCGCTGCACCGGCCAGCCATGCGCCTGCGCCTCGGCCAGCAGCGTGCGGAGGTAGGGCGCCAGATGCACGTAGATGCGGGTGAAGCGGGCGAAATGGGCCAGCACCGCCGGGTCGCCGTCGATCTGCAAATTGTCGCCGGGGCGGTTGGTCTCGTGCGTGCGCATGACCGGGGTGAACGCCGCCATCTCCGTCCAGCGCATCAGCAGCTCCGCCGTGCGGACCAGGCCGAACAGGCTGGTATAGCCGCCGATGTCGGAGTGGTGCACCGCGTTGCCCAGCAGGCCTGACGACAGCGCGGCGCAGATCGCCGTCTGCAGCCCGTCATGCCGGGAGAAATCGACGCACTGATCCCCTGCCCAGAGCAGCGGGCAATGACGCTGCACCCCGGTATAGCCGGCCCGCATGAAGAACACCGCGTCCGGGTGCCCGGCCAGCGCGCGGGCGTTCACCTCCGCCCACAGCACCGGCCAGGCATTGTGCATCAGCGTGCCGTCCACCCCGTTCGCCAGCCGCGCATCGACCGGCAGGTACTCGCCGAAATCAGCCATCCAGCCGGCAAGGCCGATCCCCAGCATGTTCCGGCCGATCACCCGGTCCGCGAACCAGGCGCAGGCGTCCGGGTTGGTGAAATCCACGATGCCGCACCAGAACTCACCGAAATCCACCAGATACGGCGCGCCCGCATCATCCAGCGCCAGGAAACCGGCGGCCTCCCGGAACAGCGAGCCATCCTCGCACAGGTACGGGTTCACGTAGCCGAGGAACCGGATGCCGCGGGCGCGCAGGCCGTCGATCCGCTGCGGCAGATCCGGATAGCGGGCGGGGTCCCAGCGCCAGTCCCAGAACAGCCGCCGGCCGAAGCTCGTATCGCGGATGCCGCACCAATCCTCGCACCACAGCCCGGCGATCGCCGCGCCGGACTCCAGCACGGCCTCCAGCCGGTCGAAGCTGCGCGCGCCGTCCTTCAGGCCCAGGATCGCCCCGCCCAGAACCCAGTCCGGCAACGGCGCCGGGCGGCCGAACCGGGTGGACAGCGCGCCCACCAAGTCCAGCAGGCTCGGCGCCGCCGTGAATTCAAGCGCGTCCGGCACCGCCCAGCACTCCAGCGCGTGGTGGTCCGGCGCCGTGAAGTCGAACACCGCATAGGCCGTGGTTTCCACATGCACCGCGACCCGGCGTGACGTGAGGAAGGTCGGTTGCGGGTAGTTCGTGGTATGGTAATCCCCGCCGGCCTGCCCCATCGCGTCTGCCTGCTGGGTGATGGCGGTCGACTTGTCCCGCCCGACGCCGGGCTCCTGCGTCCAGAGCGGGAAGCGGCGTCCGCGCAGGTTCAGATAGGACATCTGCTCGCCACAGCCCCAGACGCTTTCGGTGGCGGTGGCCGGAATGCGGATCCACACGCGGTCGATGCCTGGCGCCTCGAACCGCAGCATGCCGCGTGGGCCGTCGATGGTGACGTGCAGCGTGAGGCGGACCGGGCCGTCCGCGTGTTCCCGCAAGTCGATGCGGGTGCCGCCCATGGCGGCGTGGGTCAGCGCCACGCGGGACTGCACGGTGCCCGTGATGCTGAAATTGCCCCGCACCATGTCGAACCGGCCCTGGCCGTGCCCGATCTCAAAACACGGCGCATCCGGGGTGTGGCGCAGCAGGCAGGTGTCGCCGGCCCAGAGCGCGAAGCCGCCATCGGCGTGAGAAAATCTCATCCTGCCCCCAATGTGGCCAAGGCTTGATCCCGGCCGAACAGCGCCAGCAATTGCCGTATCGCAAGGCCGCGTGGTGCGGACAACCCGGGGTCGCGATCCAGCAGCACCGCCGCGTCCTGATTGGCGACGCGCAACAGGCGTTCGTGCTGCGCGGGGTCGGCAAGTCGGAAGCCGGGCATGCCGCTCTGGCGCTTACCCAGCAGGTCGCCGCCACCGCGGATGCGGAAATCCTCGTCGGCGATCAGGAACCCGTCCTCGGTATCCCGCAGCAGGACCAGGCGTTTCCGCATGGTTTCGGTGAGGTTTTCCTCGTGCAGCAGCAGGCAGTAGCTTTGGATCCCGCTCCGCCCCACCCGGCCGCGCAGCTGATGCAGCTGGGCCAAGCCGAAGCGCTCGGCGTGTTCGATCACCATGATGCTGGCCTCGGGGACGTCCACGCCAACCTCGATGACGGTGGTGGCGACCAGGAGCCGGATGCGCCCGGCGGCGAAATCGGCCAGCGCCTGGTCCCGCAGCCCGGGCTCCTGCTGACCGTGCGCGAGGCCCACGCGGTGGCCGAACCGGGCTCGGAGCGCGGCGAAGCGGTCCTCGGCGGCGGCCAGGTCCAGCACCTCGCTCTCGTTCACCATCGGGCAGACCCAATAGGCCCGCTCCCCCCGGTCCAGCGCGCGTCCGATGGCGGCGACGACGTCGTCACCGCTGTTGAGCGAATGCAGCGTGGTCTTGATGGGCATGCGGCCGGCGGGCTTTTCCAAGAGGCGGCTCACCTCCATCTCGTTCCATTGCGTGAGCAACAGCGTGCGGGGGATGGGGGTCGCGGTCATGACCAGCACGTCCGTCCGCTCGCCCTTCTGGCCGAGGCCCAGGCGCTGATCGACGCCGAACCGGTGCTGCTCGTCGATCACCACCAGGGCCAGGCTGTGGTATTCGACCGCGTCCTGAAACAGCGCGTGGGTGCCGACGATCAGCTTGACCCGGCCATTGGCGATGCCGAGCAACGTGTTGCGGCGGGCAACACCCTTGACCGAGCCGGTGAGGATCGCGACGTCCACCGGCGATAGTTTGGACAGGGTGCGGTGATGCTGCTGCGCCAGGATCTCGGTGGGCGCCATCAGCGCCGCCTGGTGCCCGGCCTCCACCGCGCGGAGCATCGCCAGCAACGCCACCAGGGTCTTGCCGGAGCCGACGTCGCCCTGCAACAGCCGCAGCATGCGGCGGGGTGCGGCGAGGTCCGCGTCGATCTCGTGCAGGGTGCGATGCTGGGACGGGGTGGGGCCGTGGCCGAAGCGGGCCAGCGCCTCGGCGCGCAGACGGCCGTCCCCGGTCAGGCTGCGTCCCGGACGATGCTTTTCCCGGTTTTTCATCCAGGTCAGTGCGATTTGATGCGCGAGCAGCTCGTCATAGGCGAGCCGGGCGCGGGGGGCTTCGCCGGGCAGGGCGTCGGGAGCTTGGATCAGGTGCAGCGCCGCGCGGAAGCCGGGCCAGGCTTCGCGGCGAAGCAGCGCCGGGTCATGCCATTCCGGCAGGTCCGGCACGCGGGACAGGGCGGCGGTCATGGCGTGGGACAGGCGGGGGTGTTTCAGGCCCTCGGTCAGGGGCCAAACCGGTTCTAGGCGGAGCAGCTCGGCGCGCATCGAAGCGGGGACGGCGCGGGCGTCGCGTAGCTGCTTGCGGTTGCCGAACACATCCAGCCGGCCGCTGACCGCAATGCGGTTTTTCACGAGATAGGGGGCGCCGGGTTTCTCCCAGGTGGCGATCTCGGCGAACCCAGTGTCGTCTTGGACGATCACCCTCCAGGGTTGCCTGGTGCCGCGTTCGGGCGCGTCGATGCGGACCACTTCGACGTCCAGCGTGATGACGGAGCCGGGGAGGGCGTCCACCACGGTGGCTACGGTACGCCGATCGACGTAGCCGTCCGGCATGTGGAACAGCAGGTCGAGCACGCGGGCGCCGCCGCAGACACGCTCGAGCAGGCGTGCGGTGTGCGGGCCGACATGCGGCAGGTTTGCGAGTGGGGCAAGGAGGGCGTGCACGGGCTGACAGTCGGTGGGGCCCGGCCTATATGACAGGCTGATGCGATGGACCCAAGAGTGACCCAAGACGATCCGCGCCGCCGGCGTATCCTGTTCCGCGCGACGCATCGCGGCACGTACGAGAACGATATCCTGATCGGCCATTACGTTCGCCGGCATCTGGCCTTGTTCACGGAGGACGAGCTGGACGCGATCGAGGCGGTGATGGAGCATCCGGACGCCACCCTTGCCGACTGGCTAATGGGCCGTGCGCCGGTGCCGGCGGAGGCGGACACGGCAATGTTCCGCGCCATCCGCGATGACGCCGCGGCGGGTGGGGCGGTGGTCCATGGGAGTTCAGTTCCCCCTCTCCCTTCGGGCTACGGCGGTCACGCATGTGCGAATCAATTTTGACTGGCGTTCGGGTTGGTTTTCCGAATCCATGACTGGTGTTCATGGAGCGATTCGCATGAGTGATGACACCCTTGGTTCCTTTGGCGACGCGCGGTTGCGGCGGGTAGGTGCGCGTTTGCTGGCGGCGATGCAGAACGCGCCCACGATGTGTTTGCATGCTCTGGCTGAGACCCGCAACGAGGCTCTCCGCTTTGGTCAGTTCCTCGACAACCCGGCCGTGAGTGCGGACGAGATGCTGGTGCATACGGGCCGGGTCACTGGCCGACGCGCGGCCGGCCGGCATGTGTTGGCGGTTCAGGACACGACCGAGCTGCACTTCGCCTCGCACGGGGCGAGCAAGCGGGGGTTCGGCCGGGCAGGCAACGGAGAGGACATCGGCCTGTTCCTGCATCCGACGGTCGCCGTCGATGCTGCCACGGGCGGCGTGATCGGCCTTGTGGGTGCCCAGGTGCTCAACCGGACCGAGGGCCTGGTGGCCGACCGTAACACCCGGGCCGCCGATGCCAAGGAGTCGCGCCGTTGGCTGGCGGGGGCCGAAACCGCCGCGGCCGTTCTGGAGGACGCGGCGCTGGTGACGGTCGTCGCCGACCGCGAGAGCGACATCTACGACCAGTTCGCCCGCCGGCCCGAAGGTGCCCACCTCCTGTGCCGGGCGGCACAAGACCGGGCCTTGACGACCGGGTCGCGGCTGTTCGCCAGTTGTGCATCGTGGCCCGAGCAGGACCGCGTCTGTATCGAGATACCCGCGCGCGGGCCGCGTCCGGCGCGCTCGGCCCAGGTTGCGATCCGGTTCGGCGAGGTCACGCTGAGACGCCCGGCCAAAGCGGCCCGGAGCCTGGCCGAAACGGTGACCTTGCGCGTCGTGGACGTGCGCGAGGTCGGGGTGCCGGAGGCAATGACGGAGGATAAGGATGCGGTG
Source organism: Acetobacteraceae bacterium (assembly GCA_965246925.1). Taxonomy (GTDB): domain Bacteria; phylum Pseudomonadota; class Alphaproteobacteria; order Acetobacterales; family Acetobacteraceae; genus JANPPS01. Next base: position 2,306,917 of record OZ251994.1, read on the forward strand.
CATTGGTGCCTGCTGACGACGCATGCCGTGCCGGATGTGACGCGGGCCCGCGAGATCGTCGGCTGGTATCGGCTGCGCTGGACGATCGAGCAGGTGTTCCGCACGCTCAAGAGTGCCGGGGCAGAAGCGGAGAACTCGCAAGTCGTCGAGGCACGACGCTACGTCAAGCTGGCGGTGACGGCGCTGATCGCGGCGGTGCGGATCGTGCAGATCGTGGTAGGGCGCGACGCCGCGACCGGCCAGCCGCTGAGCGACGCAGCCGATCCAGCCGACACGCCGATGCTGAAGTCGTGCTGCGCCAAGCTCGAAGGCCGGACGGCGGCGCTGAAGAACCCCCATGCCGACGACACGCTGGCCTGGTTCGCCTGGATCGTCGCCCGCCTCGGCGGCTGGTCCGGATACCACTCGAGAGGCTACAAGCCGCCCGGACCCAAGATCATCGCCCGAGGAGTGCTGAAACTCGACGGGATCAAACAAGGGTGGGCCCTCGCTCATTCCGCAAATGTGTGACTCCCGTAGCTCCCCTCGGGAGAGGGCCGGGGTGAGGGAAACGGCATGGGGCCTCTTTCGCCGGGTATGGGTCGGTGTGGAGTGGACGGCATCGAGGCGTTGGGCGGTTCCGGTGGTCTCCCCCACCCCGGCCCTCTCCCGAGGGGAGAGGGCCGGCAGATGATCCTTTACGGCGCGCCTGAGGGGGTGGTCCATGGGAGTTCAGTTCCCCCTCTCCCTCCGGGAGAGGGTCGGGGTGAGGGAAACGGCATGGGGCTTCTTTTGCCGGGTATGGGTCGGTTTGGAGTGGACGACACCGAGGCGTTGGGCGGTTCCGGTGGTCTCCCCCACCCCGGCCCTCTCCCGAGGGGAGAGGGGGACGGCAGATGATCCTTTACGGCGCGCCTGAGGGGGTGGTCCATGGGAGTTCAGTTCCCCCTCTCCCTCCGGGAGAGGGTCGGGGTGAGGGAAACGGCATGGGGCTTCTTTCGCCGGGTATGGGTCGGTGTGGAGTGGACGGCATCGAGGCGTTGGGCGGTTCCGGTGGTCTCCCTCACCCCGGCCCTCTCCCGAGGGGAGAGGGGGACGGCAGATGATCCTCTACGGCGCGCCTGAGGGGGTGGTCCATGGGAGTTCAGTTCCCCCTCTCCCTCCGGGAGAGGGTCGGGGTGAGGGAAACGGCATGGGGCTTCTTTCGCCGGGTATGGGTCGGTGTGGAGTGGACGGCATCGAGGCGTTGGGCGGTTCCGGTGGTCTCCCTAACCCCGGCCCTCTCCCGGGGAGAGATGGGGACGGCAGATGATCCTCTACGGCGCGCCTGAGGGGGTGGTCCATAGGAGTTCAGTTCCCCCTCTCCCTCCGGGAGAGGGTCGGGGTGAGGGAAACGGCATGGGGCTTCTTTCGCCGGGTACGGGTCGGTGTGGAGTGGACGGCATCGAGACGTTGGGCGGTTCCGGTGGTCTCCCTCACCCCGGCCCTCTCCCGAGAGGAGAGGGGGACGGCAGATGATCCTATACGGCGCGCCTGAGGGGTACGATGCGCTGCTCCTCGCCCGGCGGCGGGCGGAGCATGGCGGGGCGGTGCTGCACGTCGCCCGGGACGACGCCCGCATGGCGCGGCTGGGGGAGGCGCTTTCGTTCTTCGCGCCGGAGATCGAGACCTTGCGGTTTCCGGCCTGGGATTGCCTGCCGTATGACCGGGTCAGCCCCAATCCCGAGATCGTCAGCGAACGGATCGCGACGCTGGCGCGGCTGTGTGAGCGGGCGGCGCGGCCGCGGATCATCCTGACCACCGTGAACGCCTTGATACAGCGGGTGCCGCCGCGGTCGGTGTTCGAGGGGGCGCATTTCGACATCCAGGAGGGTGGCGTGGCGGATCTGCCGGCCATCACCGCGTTCCTCGAGGCGAACGGATACGGGCGCGCCGGGACGGTGATGGAGCATGGCGAGTATGCGACGCGCGGCGGTATCCTGGACATCTTCCCGGCCGGGGAGCCCGAGCCCATCCGGATCGATCTGTTCGGCGACAGCGTCGAGAGCCTCCGCCGGTTCGACCCCACCACGCAGCGGAGCGGCAAGAAGATCCCGTCCTTGGTGCTGCGCCCGGTGTCGGAGGTGCCGCTCGACCCCGTGAGCGTGACCCGGTTCCGCGAGGGCTTCCGCGAGCTGTTCGGCCCGAAATCGGCCGAGGATCCGCTGTATCAGACCATCTCCACCGGGCGGCGCTACCCCGGGATCGAGCATTGGGTACCGCTGTTCCATGAGCGGATGGAGACGCTGCTGGATTACCTGCAGGACGCGTCGCTGAGCCTCGATAGCCAGTTCGGCGCGGCGCTGGACGCCCGGCTGGAGATGATCGAGGACCATGCCGCCGCCCGGGTGTCGCCTCCGCGGGAGGGGGAGGTGCCGTACCGGCCACTCCCGTCCGCGCGGCTGTATCTGGAACGGGCCGAGTTCGACGCATTGTTGCAGGCCGGGCAGGCGGTGGAGTTTAGCCCGTATAGCCGGCCGGACGGCGCCGCCGGGGCCGACGCCGGTGGGCGGCCCGGCGCGGTGTTCACCAAGGCCGGCACCACGGCCGCCACCAACGCGTTCCAGCAGCTGCGTGAGCAGGCGGAGGCGCAGCGGGACCGGCGGACGGTGGTGGCGGCCTGGACCCGCGGCTCGCGGGAACGGCTGTCGCATATGTTGCGGGAGCACGGGTCGCGGGCGGAAATCCTGGACGGCTGGGCCGAGGTGACGCGGCTGGCGCCGGGCACGGTGGGGGTGGTGACGCTGGGGCTGGAGCGGGGCTTCACCGCCCAGGGCGTGACCTTGGTGAGCGAGCAGGACCTGCTCGGCGACCGCATCAGCCGTCCGCCGCGGCGGCGGAAGCGGGCGGACCAGTTCATCGCCGAAGCGACCGAGATCGCCGAAGGGGACCTGGTCGTGCACCAGGAATACGGCATCGGGCGCTACGATGGCCTGGAGACGCTGCGGGTGGGCCCGGCGCCGCATGATTGCCTTCGGCTGATCTATGACGGGCTCGAGAAGCTGTACCTGCCGGTCGAGAATATCGAGTTGCTGTCCCGCTTCGGCAGCGAGGGCGGGGGTGTGGCGCTGGACAAGCTCGGTGGCGCCGGGTGGCAGACGCGGAAGGCGCGCATGAAGCAGCGCATCCGCGACATGGCCGGCGAGCTGATCCGCACCGCCGCGCAGCGCCGCACCCAGGACGCCGTGACCCTGGCCCCGGCGGAGGGCGAGTGGGACGAGTTCTGCGCCCGGTTCCCGTTCGCTGAGACCGAAGACCAGTCGCGCGCCATCGCCGACGTGCTGGAGGATTTGGCGGCCGGGCGGCCGATGGACCGGCTGATCTGCGGCGATGTGGGGTTCGGCAAGACCGAGGTGGCGCTGCGGGCCGCGTTCGTGGCGGCGATGTCCGGGGCGCAGGTGGCGGTGGTGGTCCCGACCACGCTGCTGGCCCGGCAGCACCACCGGACCTTCACCGCGCGGTTCGCCGGGCTGCCGGTGCGCGTCGCGCAGCTGTCTCGGATGGTGACGGCGAAGGAGGCGGCGGAGGTGAAGCGGGGGCTGGCCGACGGCAGCGTCAACATCATCGTCGGCACCCACGCGCTGCTGGCCAAGGGGATCGCGTTCGCCGATCTCGGCCTGCTGATCGTCGATGAGGAGCAGCATTTCGGCGTGTCGCACAAGGAGAAGCTGAAGCAGCTAAAGGCCGACGTGCACGTGCTGACGCTGACGGCCACGCCGATCCCGCGCACGCTGCAGCTGGCGCTGACGGGCGTGCGGGAGATGAGCCTGATCGCGACGCCCCCGGTCGACCGGCTGGCGGTGCGGACGTATATCTCGCCGTTCGATAGCGTGGTGGTGCGCGAAGCGATCCAGCGGGAGCGGTTCCGCGGCGGCCAGGTGTTCTGCGTGGTGCCGCGGATCGAGGATATGGACAAGATGGCGGACCGCATCCGGCAGATTGTGCCGGAGGCGCGGATGATCCAGGCGCATGGGCGGCTGGCGCCGACCGAGCTCGAGCGGGTGATGACCGAGTTCGGCGACGGCAAGTACGACATCCTGCTGAGCACCAACATCGTCGAGAGCGGGCTGGACATGCCGGCGGTGAATACGCTGATCATCCACCGGGCGGATATGTTCGGGCTCGGGCAGCTGTATCAGCTGCGCGGGCGGGTGGGGCGGGGCAAGCAGCGGGGCTATGCGTATCTCACGTGGCCGCAGAACCACCGGCTGTCGGCGGCGGCGCAGAAGCGGCTGGATGTGATGCAGACGCTGGATAGCCTGGGCGCCGGGTTCACCCTGGCGTCGCACGATCTGGACATCCGCGGTGCCGGCAACCTGCTGGGGGACGAGCAGTCCGGGCATATCCGCGAGGTCGGGATCGAGCTGTATCAGCAGATGCTGGAGGACGCGGTGAGCGAGCTGCGGCTGGAGCGGGGGCGCACCAAGAGTGCCGACCGGGACTGGACGCCCAACATCCAGCTCGGTCTGCCGGTGCTGATCCCGGAGGCGTATGTGGCCGATCTGCCGGTGCGGCTGGGGCTATACCGGCGCATCGGGGCCCTGGCGTCGGACGGGGAGACGCAGGCGATGGCGGCGGAGCTGGTGGACCGGTTCGGGCCGTTGCCGGCGGAGGTCGATAACCTGCTGCAAGTCGTGACGCTGAAGCGCATGTGCCGGGAGGCGGGGGTCGAGAAGATCGAGGCCGGGCCGAAGGGCATGGTGATCGCCTTCCGCGGTAACGCCTTCAGCAACCCGGCGGGTCTCATCCACTGGATCGGCAGCCGCAAGGGCGCGATCCGGCTGCGTCCGGACCATAAGCTGTCGATCGTGCGGGAGATGGGCGTGGTCGAGCGGATGACGCTGGGGCGGGATGTGCTGGGCAATCTAAACCGGCTGGCGGCGCAGGCGGAGGCGGCTTGATCGAGTGGCTGAGGCCAAGGGGTTAGGCTTCAGCCACCATCGCGAGCGCTAAAGCGGTGGGCTGAAGCCCACTTTACGGAAACGGGTGAAAATCCGGCGGAGAATCGGCACGGCGAGGCCCAAGATGCGTTGTTCCGGTCCGGGCGGGCGGCCGGCTTGGAGCCAGAGCGCGCCCTGGACGGCCCAGAACAGCGCCATGCTGATGAGGCCTAGCGCGATGCCCGCCGCCAAGACCGTGAGCGGCGGCCCCGGCTCTGCCTGCCAGCCCAATCCGCTGAGCCAAAGTACGCCAAACAGGATAAGCGCCGCCCCCCCAAGCCGGGCGGCCGGGCCGGCGAAGGAGCGCCAGTCCAGCCGCTCCACCCGGGCGAGCTGCAGTTGGAACATTGCCGCCTCGACCACGACGGCGGATACGGCGAGCCAGGGGGCCCAGTCGGCGTGGCCCAGCCAGACCACCGGAATCAGCACGGCGTAGCGGGCCAGCGCGGCCGACGCCATGGCGAAGAAATTGCGCCGCACTTCACCCTGCGCAACCAGCACGGATGAGCTGACCCACGCAACCGGGGAAATGCAGCCGAGCCAGGCGAAAGCCGAGATCATCGGCCGCGCCGTCTCCCATTTCGGGCCCAGCAGCCCGGTGACGATGTGCCCCGACGTCGCGGAGATGCCCATCGAGAGGGGAATCACCAGCGTGAGCAGGGCGAGGATCACCTCGGGCGCGATACTGGACACTTTGTCACCGCGGTGCCGGGCGATGGTGAGTCCGGAATACAGGGAGCGCATGGCCGGACCGACCAGTTCGGTCACTGGCAAGGTGGCGATTTCGGACGAGAATAGATAGACGCCGAGCGCGCCCGAGTTTAGTGCGCGGCCGAGGACTACCGAGTCACCCCGTTCCCACGCCAGATTGGCGATGCTGGCCGCCCAGGTCCAGCTGGAAAACCCCAGGAGGTCACGCCAGTGCCGCAGGGTGAACCACGGCCGGTAGGGGTGTAGCACATAGGTAAGGCAGGTGCGGATGACCGCCCCCACCACGGTGCCGGCAATCAATGCTCGGTAGTCCCCCACGGTGAACGCCAGGACGGTGGTGGTGGCAAACTGAAGCAGCCGGGGCATCAGCAGCAGCTTGAATTCCATGTCGAACCGCATGGTCCGCCGGTATTCCAACAAGCCGATATTCTCGATGGCGCCCAGCAAGGTGGTCCCGGCCAAGATCAGCAGCACGCCGATCAGCCGCGGCTCACCAAACCACTCTGCGGCCACCGGCGCCCCGGCGGCAATCACGGCCGCGGTGCCGGCGCCGCGCAGAAACTGCATGGTGAACGCCGTATCGAACCAGGTCTGCCCGGTATCGGGCCGCCGCACCACAGCGTCCGCCACGCCCAGATTGGACAGCGCATTGATGGCGGCGGTGAAGGTTGCCGCCATCGCGACCAGGCCGAAATCGGCCGGCACCAGCAAACGCGCGAGGATCAGCGTGCTGGCCAAGCCTAGCAGCCGGGTCGCCATTTGCCAGGCGATCAGCCACCCGGCACCACGCGCAGTCCGGGCGGCAAGGCCCTCCGGCTTCGAAACCGCAACTGGATCAGGGATTGGCAACGTCGCGTCGGACAACAATGGGCTCCCGGGGAGTCCTTCGGTATAGACGCTATTTCCTGGTTGCAATCAACTGGTTTCTTGCACGCATAACGCGAAATCCCGTTCAATTGCGCTTTGCAGGCCGGCAAAAGTGCGTGATTGCAGGATCGAGGTGAGCGAGCGTTGGAAACCGGTATAGGCCGCCCGATCGTAAAGCACCTCCGGATCTGCCAGCAGGTCCTGCACTGCGGCCGTGTCGCGGCAAAGATGGCCGATAGGCCCGTGCTGGGCGGCTAGGCGCAGTAGCATCGGGTTCGCCACGGCGATCACCGGCTTGGACTGCGTGACGCAATCCGACAGCGATGCGCTGGCCGTCAGCTCATAGGCCGGACCGAAGGCCAGCACCGCGAAGTCGGCCCGGCGAACCTCCGCCAGATAGGCCGCGCGCGGCCGGAACCCGGTAAAGAACGACAGGCCGTTCAGGTCGGATGGCTGGTAGCCTGATCCTAACCGCCCAGCGATGGCCCAATCATACAGCGGTCCGGCCGACCGGTGCAGCGCCAAATACTCGTCGAAGCCTTTACCCTGGCTGGCGGTTCCCACGAAAGTGAGCCGCAAACGGGAGGAGGGCCGCCATGGCTCTGGTGCCGCCTGCTCCGCGGCAGGGACCGGCAGGGGCCAGACCAAGACACGGTGCTGGGGCAGCAGAGGCTCGGCCGCGATCTTGATATGCTCCTCCAGCACGACCAGGGCGATGCGCTTATGCCGCGCTGCCCGCATGCCGGAATGCAGGTCGATCAGCCGGCGCCGCGGGTCGCGGGAGCGCCATCCGGTAAGGTCCGCCAGGTTGCCGTGCATGATGATGAAGATGTGGAGGTCAGGGTGCCGGGTCACGAGCGCCCGTGCCACGAACAGCGTTTCCGGCCCAGCCGACAGCAGTACGAGGATCCGCGGCCGATGCCGGGTCACGGCCGCCTGCAATTCATGCCATTGCGCGCGCATGCGGCTGAGCTTGACGCCGCCAGGAGGCATGACGTGGATCGGATCGTACGGAACGGGCGGCTCGACCGTATTGGAATCGAGCACGGCCGCGTGCTGGCACCCTGAGGCGGCGAAGGCCGTGACGGGCTGCATCGCCTGGATCAGTATGCCGTTGACCGTGGCGTGCTCTTCGTTGCCATAGGTCGGCTCTGCCACCACGAGAGGACGTTGCAGCGCGGGCGTTCCGGCGGCATCCGGCTGCGGGAGAGCGCTGGTTCCGTCCACGGCTAAACCGCCCCGGTAGGCGGCGGACCGGTCGTTTTCCACTTCGGATCGAAGGTCATCGAATTCCAGTGTCCCGGACCCGCCGGCTGTTCACAGGTTATCGACTAATTAATCCACCGATGAAAAAAGATACAAGTGCCGAACTGTCGCAGCGTCAGCGGACTCCGCCCGTCAGCGCCGACAGATCGGTGCCGTTGACGGTAGTGTGACCGTTCTCGGACACGACGGACCAGCTCAGTTTGTCACCGCTGGTGCGTCCCAGGCCCTTCACCAGCAACAGGACCGGCGTCGCCTGTGCGGCGAACGGGGTCTTGCTGGCCGTGGCGGACAGGTCGTCGAAGTTGATGGCCGTCACCTCCGCCGTGATGCGCGGCGCGCCGCCCTGATTGAAATGCGCCGTGGTGGTGCCGGACAGGTTCGTGCGCCCCAGAACGATCTCGAAACTGTCGAGCCCGGCTTCCAATCCGCCCCGCGTGACCATCCCCTGCGCCAGCGCATCCTTGTCGGCGGCCGGTTCGGTGAGGGCGCTGAGGTAGTCCAGCACCTCCTTGGAGGTGAGGCCGGTCACGTGCGGGCGGAGCGTGACAACACTGGGGATGAACGCGTCGAACGGCCCGGGCTGGGCGGAGGTGATGCCCTGCATCGCTATGGACATGGTAAAATCCGCGAGCCCCTTCACGGACTGCATGCTCAGGCCGACCTTGCCGGTAGTCGCGCCGAATTCGCGCCCGCCCGCCACCAGGCTCACGCCGTCCAGCGTCTCGTCCAGCGTGAACGCGTCGGCCAGGCCGCGCATGCCATCGAACAACACGCGGGCGCCGGCGGCGTTGCGGGCGTCGGCCGGAAGGGCCGCGTTCTTCTGGCCGGTCTGCACCAGGGCTTTCACCAGGGTCGCCATCTGATCCCGCTGCACGCCCGTCAGGCTGCCGCTGACCCGGCCCTTGCCGATGCCGACCCGGACGGCCACGTCGCCGGCGTTCGTCTCCTGACTGAAGCCTTCGACGGAGCCTTCCATGGTGACGTCGGTCCGGCTGTTGTCGGCCGGCTGCATCACCGTCACGCCGTGCGACTGGGCGATGTCGGTCACCCGGTGCAGGCCGGGGCCCTCGGCCTCGATATGCAGGCCGGCCATGTCCTGGGTGAAGGTGCTCGCGGTGCGAAAGCTCGGATCCCACATGCCGCTGCCGTCCTGTGACTTGGCGGTGACCTTGTAATTGATGGCCACCGTCTGAGGGGCGGGCTTGGCCGCAGCCGGTGGCGGCTTGGCGCCGGGTGCGAGCTTCTTCGGTGGTGGCGCGTCATCGGACGCGGGCACGGTCTGCTTGATGGTGAACTGGGCCGGCAGGCTCAGGCTCATGTGCTCCACCGCCCAGCGCCCCTGATCCAGCGGACGGGCCGCCATGGTGAGCGCGAGGGGGGCGGGGCCGGTGGACACTCCTTTGAACGGAACCTGCAGGCGGTAGTGGTCCTCCTCCGCGGACACCAGGATCGGATGATCGTCCTTCTGCGGCGGCGTGCCGAAGGCGCCGGTGAGCCATGCCTCGATCTGCTGCTGCACCTGCTGGGCCTGGCTGGCGGTAACGGTGTCGGCCCGTGCGGGCGTGAGCATGGTGGCGGCCAGCAAGGTGCCGAGCAACAGCGTGCGGTGATGCATGATGGTCCCTTCGAAGTCTAACACAGTCCAGCGTCGGCGGCGGCTACGTCCAGCAGGCGCTCGATCACCTCGGGCTCCTGCGCGCCGGCAATCGCATGGCGCTCGGCGATAACGAAGCAGGGGACGCCGTTGATGCCTAGGCGGTGCGCGCGCAAATTATCGGCATGGACCTGGTCCACGTCTTCGTCCGAGCGGAGGAAGGCGCTGAACGCGTCGGCCGGCAGCCCGCAGCTCGTGACCACGGCGCGCAGTAGGGCGGCGTCACCGATGTCATGCCCGTCCGTGAAGTGCGCGGCGAACAGCGCCTCGACCGCCTCCCGCCCGCGTCCGGACCGGGCCGCCCAACGGACGGTGCGGTGCGCGTCCACGCTGCTGGGCGTGCGGCGGATGCGGTCGAAGCGGAACACCACGCCCTCGGACAGGCCGATATCGCTGATGGAGCCATAGAGGCGGCGCGCCCGGTCCTCGCCGCCGAACTTGCGCACGACGTAATCCGCCCGCGCCATGCCGCCGCGGGGCATGTCGGGATTGAGCAGGAAGGGGCGCCAGATCAGGTCGAACAGCAGGTCCGGACGGCGGCGCATCGTGCGGAACAGCCGGCGGACGCCGAGGTAGCACCAGGGGCACACCAGGTCGTACACGACCTCGATCGGTAGCCGGGCTATGGCGGGGGAGTGCATGTTCACGGGTGCAAGATTACGGGTGTGCCGCCGATCCGTCATCTTGTTTTCTGCGCCCCGGGTGGCCGCGATGGAATGCTGGTCAGCCAGGACTCTTTACCTTACAATAAGGTGCGAATCAGGGTCGAGGGTGTGAGCCAAATATGCGTCCGGGTCCGTTACACGAAGTGATCGAGACCGCCCGGATCGCCGCCTTGGATAGCTACGCCATCCTCGATACGCCGCCCGAGCCGCAGTTCGAGGCGCTGGCGCAGGAGGCCGCCGCCGCGGCCGCGATGCCGATGGCGCAGATCAGTTTCCTGGACCGTAGCCGGCAGTGGATCAAGGCCGCCACGGGCCCTCGCCCGGCTGCGGTGCCGCGTCATTTGGCGTTCTGTCAGGGCACGCTCGATACGCCCGCCGGGCTGATGTGGATCGCCGATACCGAGGCGCAGCCCCGGTATGAACGGCACCCCTGGGTCGCCGGTGCACCGCGGATCCGCAGCTATGCCGGGGCGGCGCTGATCGACCATGACGGCTACCGGCTAGGCACCCTGGCCGCGCAGGATTTCGCTCCGCGCCCCGTCGAGCCCAAGGTGCTGGAGCGGCTGGGGCGCCTCGCGTTCGAAGTCGTGGCGTTGATGGAGCGGCAGCGGGCGGAGCGGACCGAAGATTTCCGCGCTGCCGTCGAACAGCGGTGGCGCGCGCCTGCCGCCGAGGCGCCGGATGACCCGCCCGCAGATGACCATCGTGTGGTGCTGGCAACACCCCTAGCACCTGTGGTGCAAGGCTGGCTCGGCGTGCGGACCGGGCCCGCGACCCACCCCGGCGACGGGGACCTCACGGGCCTGGCGGTGCTGAGCGTCGCCCGCGCGAGCCCGGCGGAGCGGGCCGGGGTCGAGATCGGCGACGTGCTGCTCAGTATCGGCCCAACCCCGATCCAGCACGCCGAAGACATCCTAGCCGCCCTGGCGCAACGCTCCTCCGGCAGCGAGGTAGTTCTCTTGCTGCACCGGGACGGCGCCGCAATAGAGGCTTCGATCACCGTCGAACCCCTCCCCACCACCCAATCCCTCCGCCGCCGCACAAGCGACCGGGCGCGGCGGTGAAGGCTTTTTAGGCATCGGCCAAACCTGGGAGGGAGTCTTCTTGTTCATTCCTCAAGATTTACGATCTGAATCGTGTGACAATACTGCCGGCGGTCTGCAGGCGCGTAGTCCAAGACCGGCGTTGATCCACTGGCCGCTCCTAGCCGCCTTGGTAATGCTCCCGGCTGCTTCCATCAGCGCGGCCACGCTGACACGGGCGCCGTTCGGCCGCTTGGCGGATGGCACGCCGGTGGACCGTTATACCATGGCCACGGACAAAGGCGTGTCCGTGACCTTCATGAGCTACGGTGCCGCGATCACGGACGTCATGACCCCTGACCGGCAAGGCCGTGCCGGGCATATCGTGCTCGGTTTTCCCACCTTGCGGGAGTACGAAACCAAATCCGCCGAAGGGGAGCTGTATTTCGGGGCCATCCTCGGCCGCTACGCCAATTGGATCGAGCACGGATTTTTCACCCTGGACGGGCGCAGCTATCAACTGACGCTGTCCGATCCCCCTCACACCATCCACGGCGGTAAACGAGGGTTCGACAAGCGCGTCTGGACGGTCGAGCCCGGCGCCGGGTCAGGCCAGAGTGTCAGCGCGCGGCTAAGCTACGTCAGCCCTGATGGCGAGGAGGGTTTTCCCGGAACGTTGCAGGCGAGCGTGACCTATACGCTGTCCGATGACGGCGCGTTCACGCTGCATTATGAGGCGGCGACGGACCGGGCTACGGTCATCACCCTCTCCAATCACATGAACTTCAACCTCGCTGGTGCCGGACCCGGCGACGTTCTCCGTCAAATGCTGACAGTCGCGTCCGGCAGGTACTTACCGCTCGACCGGAGCCAGATGCCGCTTGGCCCGCCAGCTTCCGTTGCCGGCACGCCGTTCGACTTCCGCACCCCTACCGCGATCGGCGCCCGCATCCACGACCGGAACGCCCAGCTCTCCATCGCCGATGGCTACGACCAGTATTGGGTGCTGGACCGGCAGGGAAGCCCGGCGCAGCCTCAATTCGCCGTGCATGCGTTCGACCCGGGAAGCGGCCGGACGATCGACTGCTACACCAGCGAACCCGGCGTGCAGATCTATACCGCCGATTGGTTCAACGGTGCGTATGCGGGCACCGGTGGCCGGTACGGAAAATATGCGGCCTTCACGCTCGAAACGCAGCACTACCCCAACAGTCCAAACCATCCAGAGTATCCGACGACCACACTCCGGCCTGGCGAACGATATGCCAGCACGACCGTCCTTCAGTTTGGCACGCAACGCTGAGAAGCTGGAAAGTGGTAACCATACAGGCCTGGTAAACCCGGATACGGTTGCGTCGGTGCTTGGATGCGTCGAACGTGAAAGGCACGAAATGCCGGGAATATGAAAGAATGCAGTTCTACCTGAACGGCTACAACCCCGGTGATCCCGACATCCAGGCGAAGGCGGATGCACAGGCGCGGCCGCCTGGCCTGCCGGACACCATGGATGTGCTCATCGTCGGCACCGGCCCGGCCGGCATGCTGCTGGCCGCGCAGCTCGCGGCCTTCCCCGGCATCACCACCCGTATCGTCGATCGCCGCGAGGGGCCATTGAAGGTCGGCCAGGCCGACGGCGTCGCCTGCCGCACGGTCGAAATGTTCGACGCCTTCGGCCTCAGCGAAAAACTCGTGCGCGAGGCCTATTGGGTCAATGAAACGGTGTTCTGGCGCCCGTCGCCCACCGACCGCTCCCGCATCATGCGGACCGGGCGCGTGCAGGACACCGCCGATGACCTGTCCGAGTTCCCGCATCTGATCGTGAACCAGGCGCGCCTGCTAGGCACCCTCGAAGACCACATGCTGAAATCCGCCGCGCGAATGGCCCCCGACTACGGCTGGGAGTTCGTGACCCTGACGGTCGAGCCCTCGGGCGACTACCCGGTGCTCGTCACGCTGGCCAGCGCCGAGGAGCAGAAGCAGGTCCGCGCCCAATACGTCGCCGGCTGCGACGGCGCGCGCAGCCGCGTGCGGGAGGCGATCGGCGCCGTGCCGCAGGGCGATTTCGCCAACCACGCCTGGGGGGTGGTCGATATGCTGGCTACCACCGACTTCCCCGACATTCGGCTGAAAGCAGCCATTCAATCCGCCGATGAGGGCAACATCCTGCTGATCCCTAGGGAGGGCGGTTACATGGTGCGGCTCTACGTCGACCTCGGCGAGATCGATCCTGCGGACCGCGAAGCCATCCGGCTCATCACCCAGGACCAGGTCATCCAGACCGCACAGCGCGTGCTGCACCCCTATACGCTCGAGGTCCGGGACGTGGTGTGGTTCGCCGTCTATCAGGTGGGCCAGCGCGTCACCGACCGGTTCGATGACGTGCCGCAGCACGCGGCCGGGTCACGCCTACCGCGCGTGTTCATCGCCGGCGATGCCTGCCACACCCATAGCGCCAAGGCCGGCCAGGGCATGAACGTCTCGATGCAGGACGCCTACAACCTCGGCTGGAAGCTCGCCGCCGTGCTGGACGGGCGCGCTGGGCCGGACCTGCTGCGAACCTACACGGCGGAGCGTCAGCCGGTCGCCCAGGCCCTCATCGACTTCGACAAGGAATGGTCGAAGATCATGGCCTCGCCTCCGCGGAACCCGGACCACCCGGAACTGGGCGGGGTCGATCCTGCGGAGCTGCAGCAGTATTTTGTGGTGTCGGGCCGCTACACCGCCGGCGTCGGCACGCACTACCCGCCTGCCACGTACCTGACCGCCCCGGCCACCCACCAGGCGTTGGCCCAGGGCTTCACCATCGGCACGCGCTTCCACTCGGCCCCCGTCATCCGCCTGGCGGACGCCAAGCCCGTGCAGCTCGGCCACGCCGCCCGGGCCGACGGGGCATGGCGCCTGTATGCCTTCGCCGATGCTGGCGGCGCCCGGATGCGGGCGCTGATGGACTACCTCGTGGGAAACTCGCCGGTCCGGCGCTACACGCCCCACGGCGCCGATATCGACAGCGTCATCGATGTCCGCGGCATCTACCAGCAAGGCCATCGCGACCTCGCCATCGACGCGCTGCCGCCGATGCTGTTGCCGCGCAAGGGCCGATTCGGCTTGATCGACTACGAGAAGGCCTACACCCCCGACCTCAGGCATGGCCCTGACATCTTCGACCTCCGCGGGATCGACCGCCCGGCGGGCGCCATGGTCGTCGTCCGCCCGGACCAGCACGTGGCAACCGTGCTACCGCTCGACGCCTACGACGCGCTCGCCGGCTTCTTCGGCCAATTCATGCTGGACCGGCATGGCGAAAGCCACGCCTGCAGCATAGCGTCCGCTTCCGTATCCTTTGCGCAATCGCTCAGGTAAGCGGGAAATGGCAGCGCACCTGGCGGTCTGGCGTGAGCGGGCGGAGCGGTGGCGCGTCGGCGCGGCACACCGGTTGGGCTTGAAAGCACCGCGTGTGGAAGCGGCAGGCGGACGGGGGATGGAGGGCGCTCGGGATATCCCCCGTGAGCGTAATCCGCGTGCGGCGGCGGGCGGGGGTGATCGCGGGATTGGCCGATAGAAGTGCCGCTGTGTAGGGGTGGGCGGGGCTGGCGAACAGCGCTTTGGTGGAGGCCACCTCCACGATCTCACCCAAATACATGACGACGGTCTGGCTGCTGATGCGGCGGACCACGTTGAGGTTGTGGCTGGATAGCAGGAGCGTAAGGCCCGCCGCGTGCTGCTCCATCAGCAGGTTCAACACCTCTCCTTGCACCGACAGATCGAGCCCGGCGGTCGGCTCGTCCGCTAGCAGCAGGGCGGGAGCCAGGTGGAACACCCGCGCGACCGCCACGCGCCGGGCCTGACCGCCCGAAAGCTGGTGCGGGTAGCGGTCCAATAACGGCACGAGGCCCAGGCGCGCGACCAGGCCGCCGGGGGGCGGTGGCAGGCCGTGGATCGCGCCGGGCTCGGCCAGTAGGCGGCGGACGGTCAGACGCGGGCTAAGTGACCCCGGCGCGTCCTGCAGCAGCATCTGCACCCGGCGCCGGAACGCCAAATCCGGGCGGAGGTCCGCCCCCTCGAACAGCAACCGACCGGCCGAGGGCCGCAACAAGCCCGCGATGACGCGCAGCAGCGTGCTCTTGCCCGAGCCGCTTTCGCCCACCAGGCCCGTCACGCCGCGGGCGGGCAGATTGAGGCTTACCCCGGACAGCGCCTGCAGCGCGCCATACCCGGCGGAGACGTTCTCCAGCGCGATCATGCCGCCTTCCAGCACGCGACCTGCCAATCCAGGCTACGCAGCGGTTGCGGTTCGCCGCAGCGTGGCTCCGCCAGGGCGCAACGGCCGGCGAACAGGCAGCCGGGCGGGGTCTCGGTGGGCGCCGGCACCTCGCCCGGGATGGTGGCGATGGGGCCGGTCTCGTCCTCTAGCTCGCAGGCGATCAGCGCGGCGGTGTAGGGGTGTTTCGGCGCCGCGCACACGCTGGCCGCCGGCCCATGCTCCAGCACCGCACCGGCATACATGACGGCGATATCGTCACACAGCTCCGCCACCAGGCCGAGCTGGTGCGAGATGAACAGGATCGAGCCGTGGAACTCCCCCCGCAGGCGCTGGAACAGCTGCATGATCCCGGCCTCGACCGTCGCGTCGAGCGCGGTCGTGGGTTCGTCCGCCAGCAGCAAATCCGGCTGCGCGGCCAGCGCCATAGCGATCATGACCCTCTGCCGCATGCCGCCCGAAAGCTGGTGCGGGTAGGCCCCCAAACGCTGCACGGGGTCCGCGATTTCGACCCGGCGCAGCAAAGCCTCGGCCGCGGCGCGGGCGGCGCGGCCACGAAGGCCCGGCGTACGGCGGCGCAGCACGTCCGTAAGCTGCGTGCCGACGGTGAACAGAGGATTGAGCGCGGTGGCCGGGTCCTGAAAGATCATGGCGATGCGCCGGCCACGCCAGGCGGCCATGGCGGCCTCGGGCAAATTCAGCAGCTCCGTGCCATCCATGGTGATGCGTCCGCCCAGGGTAACGCCGGGCAGCAAACGGAGCAACGCCAAGGCCAGCGTGCTCTTGCCCGAGCCGCTCTCGCCCACCACGCCGAGGATGCGGCCCTGTTCCAGCCCAAGCGTCACGCCGCGCAGGATGTGCGCGGCCCCGGCGGTGGCGGTCAGGTTGTCGATCTCGATCACCGCCGCGGGTCCGCCCAGTCCCGCAAGGCCTCACCGAAAAGCGTAAATCCCAGCGTCGCCAAGGCCAGGGCCAGCGAGGAGATCAGCACCGGCCAGGTGCTTTCGGACAAATAGGCGTAGCCGTCGTAGATCAGCGTGCCCCAGCTGGCGAGCGGCGGGCGGATGCCGAGGCCGATGAAGCTGAGCCCGGCCTCGATCGTGATCGCGGTGGGCACCTCCATGGCGGCCAGCACGATCAGCGGGCCGGCGATGTTGGGCAGCACGTGCCGGGTCATGATGCGGAAGGGCCCGGCGCCCAGGATGCGCTCGGCCTCGATGAACGGCGCCTGGACCAGCGTGCGCGTCTGCGCCCGCGCGACCCGGCCGAATTGCGGGGCGAGGGTGAGGGCGACGATGCCGACCAGATAGGCGTTGCTGGGGCCGAACACCGCGACGATGGCCAGCGCCAGGATCAATGACGGAAACGCGGCGACGATGTCGAACAGGACCAGGATCACCCGCTCCCCCCAGCCGCCGAGCCAGCCCGCCAGGATGCCGAGCGCGGATCCGGCGGCCAGCGCCAGCAGGATGGCGGTGGCCGAAATGGTCATGGCGACCCGGGCACCGTGCAGCAGGCGGCTGAACAGGTCCCGCCCCAGCTGATCGGTGCCGAGCCAATGCAGCGCACCCGGCGGATCGAACCGGTGCAGCACGTCGAGCGCATCCGGATCGAACGGCGACAGCCGCGGGGCGAACAGGGCCGCGACCAAGATCAGCGCCACGATCCCGCCACCGAGCCGCCCGGCGCCCCTGTTCGCCGTCACGAGCGGAGCCGCGGGTCGATCGCCGCGAACAGCAGGTCGACCGCGAGGTTGGTCAGCACGAACAGCACGACCACCGCCAGCACCGCCCCCTGCAGCACCGGGTAGTTGCGGGCGTTGATGGCGTCCAGCACCAGGCGCCCGAGACCGGGGCGGGAGAACACGATCTCGATCAGCACCGCGCCGCCCAGCAGGCGCCCGATGCCCAGGCCCAGCACGGCGAGCGGCGCGGTGAGCGCGTTCTTAAGCGCGTATTTCAGCACCGTGCGGCCCGGCAGGCCGAAGGCGCGGGCCGTGCGGATGTAGGGCTCGGCCAGCACCTCCAGCATGGATGTGCGGACCAGCCGCGCGAGGAAGCCGACCCAGCCCGCCGCCAGCGCCACGGTCGGGAGCACGAGCCGCCGCGCCTGGTCCGCCCAGTCCTGCGCGTCCCCCGCGCCCAGCACCGGCAACCAGTCCAGCCAGACCGAGAACACCAGCAGCAGCAATATGGCGACCACGAAGCCGGGGATGGCGATCAGCGCCACCGACAACCCGGCCAGCGCGTGGTCGGCGGCCGAGCCCGGGCGGAGCGCCGCATAGACGCCGAGCGGCACGCCCAGCAGGATCGAGAGCGTCATGGCGGTGGCCGTCAGCACGAGCGTGTACGGCAGCACGGCCCCCACCACCGCGCTGACCCGGCGTCCGCTCAGGATATCGGTGCCGAGGTCGCCCTGGGCCAGGTGCGACAGGAAGCGGCCGAAGCGGACCGGGACCGGCTGATCGAGGCCCATCTCGGCCACGAACCGGCGCGCGGCCTCGGGGCTCGCTTCCGGGCCCAGCAGCGTGCTGGCGGGGTCGCCGGGTACCAGCACCGTGAGCAGGAACAGCAGCGCCATGGCCCCGCCGACCACCAGCAGGGTGGTGAGCCCCCGGGTGAGGACGCGCGTCAAGCGGGGGCGAAGCGGTCCAGCGCCCAGTCGATCCCGGTCGGCAGCAAGGCGGGCGCGAGCCAGGCGCGGTAGGCGAAGACCGACACGTCGTAGGTGAGCCAGACGAAGGCGGCGCTGTCGGCCATCAGCTTCTGCGCCTCGATGAACAGGGCGGCGCGGGCGTTGTCATCCAGTTCGGCGGAGGCTTGATCCAGCAGCGCGTCGAACCGCGGCTCGGACCAGCGCTGCCAGTTCCAGGTGCCGATCTGCGACGTGGTGAACCATTGCGCGAGGAAGTTGGGGTCGAGCTTGCCGTTGAAGCGGATCATGAACAGCTCGAGCTTCGGCCCGGCATCCCCCTTGCCCGACGAGAAGAAGCTGCCGCCATCCTGCGCATCCACCTCGAGCGTGATGCCCACCTCCGCCAGCTGCGCCCGGGCGACGAGGGCCATGGTCTGATACACCGGCTGATTTTGGATGGTGACGCGCGTCTTGAACCCGGCCGCGTGCCCGGCCTCCGCCAGCAACGCCTTCGCCTTGGCTAGATCCCGCTTCATGACCGGCGCGTCCGGCCAGTAACCCGTGACCTGCGGCATGATCAGCGCACGGGCGCGGGGCGCCAGGCCGTTATAGCCGGCCAGCAGCATCTGATCGACATCGAGCGCCAGCTGGATCGCCTGACGGACGCGGATGTCGCTGAACGGCGGATGCTCCACGTTCATCCCCATCCAGACGTTGGCGATGCCGGGCTGGGCGTTGACGGTGAGGGCGGGCAGCTTCTTCAGCGGCTCGGCGATTTGCGGCGGGAGGGCGGCGAAGTCGATATCGGTGCCGCGCAGGCCCAGCTCCGTCGTGCGCGGGTCCGGCACGTAGCGGACGGTGACCTCCTCGAACCCGGACGGCGCGCCGGTCCAGGCCGGGTTGCGGCGGAGCACGATCTGACGCTGCTTTTCGAACACGGTGACCATCATGGGGCCGGAGCCGACGGGGCGCGTGTTGTGCTCCTGGCCACGCTCGGTCACGGCCTTCTTGGACAGGATGCAGCCGGCGACGTCGCCGAGGGCGATGGTGAACAGGCCGGCGCGGGGACGCTCCATGACGATGGTGCCGGTGTACTGGCCGGTGACGTCGACGGATTTGAGGTTGGCCCACTCGCCCTTGTAAGGACTTTCTTTACCATCTTGGCCTAGGATGAAGCGCTCATAAGAGAATTTCACGTCCTCGGCCGTCATCTCGCCATAGCCGTCGCTGAACATCTGGCCCGGCTTCAGCACGAAATCGATCGTGGTGGGGGTGGTCTGGCTCACGGACTCGGCCGCGTCCAGTGTCAGCCCGGCACCGTTATAGCCGGTGCCGATCAGCCGCTGGGTGATGGCGCGGACGATGTTGCCGTCCTGTAGGCCGGAGCGGAAGGCGGGGTCCAGCACCTCGAAATCCCGGTCCACGCGGACGGAAATGCTGGCCTTGGGCGCGGCGGCGCGGGCGCTGGCACTGATAAGGGCGGCGCTGGCAAGCAGGGTGCGGCGGGTCAGCGTCATGAAACGTACTCCGGTGGTCCTGACCCTAGATAGGGCGGTGTTGCCAACACGGTATATTCGCTTGCTTCCCTGCCGCAACTAAACCCGGTATGCGGGCTTCAGCTTTGGCACGACAGGCTTCAGGAGCAACGGTTATGGGCTTACTCGATTCGGTTATCGGCAACCTTTTGGGCGGTGGCGGACAGCAGCAGCAGAATTCACCCCTGGGCGGCATGCTGGGCCAGATGATGGGCGGCGCGGGCGGGGCGAATTCCCCGCTGGCGGGCGTGCTGGGCGGCCTGCTCGGCGGGCAGCAGATGTCCAACCAGGGCGGCATGGCCGGCAACATCGCGGGCGCCCTCGCAGGCATGGGCGGCATCGGCGGATTGCTGCAGCAGTTCCAGCAGGCCGGCCTCGGCCACATCGCCGATAGCTGGGTCGGCAGCGGCCCGAACATGCCGGTCAGCCCCGGGCAGCTTGGCCAAGTGCTGGGTCAGGATCAGGTGAACACGATCGCGCAGCACGCCGGCATGAACTCCGGCGACCTGCTGTCCCAGCTGTCCCATTTGCTGCCGCACGCGGTCGATCAGATGACCCCGGACGGCCGCGTCCCCGCCCCGGGCGCCAGCCCGTTCGACGGAGCTGGGCAGAACCTGTAATCCCGAGGCCGCCTACATCCCCCTCTCCCTCCGGGAGAGGGCCGGGGTGAGGGAAACAGCGGGAAACCACTCAGAACAGCAGCCCCTTCCGCAGCATCCCATGCACGCCCTTCTCCCCGTTCACGGTCTGCGTCACCCGAAAGTCCACTGCGAGCGAGCAGAACTGATACGCCTCTGCCGCCGTAAGCGTGGACCGGGCGGTGATGAAAGCGATCATCTCACGCAAAGCCTGCTTCATGGCCTGATCGAGGTCTTCGTTCAAACCCATTGAGATATAGTGTGTGGCGGTCTCCCCCCGCGGAAATACCAGGCCGGGGCCCTTGTGCAGCACCAGGGTGAACGTGCCCGTCAGCGCCATCTCCAGCGCATTGATGCACACCTCGCCATCGCCCTGCACGCCATGGCCGTCACCGGCGGAGAAGTTGGCACCCGGCGTCCAGACCGGCAGATACAGCACCGACCCAGCGCCCAGCTCCTTGTTGTCGAGGTTGCCGCCATGCTCGCGCGGCTCCTTGGTGCTGATCACGCCATACTCGGGCCTGGGCGCCACGCCCATCACGCCAAAGAACGGGCTGAGCGGGATCGTGCCGCCCCAGGGCGGGCTGCAGGTGCGGGCGGCGCGGTCCAGGGGGATGTGGCTCACATGATGGAATGGAAAATCCTCGGGGATCGTGCCGCCGAGCGGACGGAAGGCTGTGAAGCCCCACTCCGCACCGAACTCGATCGTGTCGATCCGGACCTCCAGCACGTCGCCGGGTTCGGCCCCCGCGACGGCGACGGGGCCGGTCAGGATGTGCGCGCCGAGGCGCGGCGCGTGCTTGGCATGGATGGCGGGCAGGGCGGGCGGGATCGTGAGGCCGAGCGACGGGGGCGGCATCATGTTGGGCGCGCCGGAGACGCATTCCAGCGTGACGCTGTCGCCGCTCTGGATGGTCAGGACCGCCGGGTGCTCCGCACTGAAGGTGCCCCAATGGATGGTCTCGGGCATAGCAGGCACGTGGTGGTGGGCCATGGGGCGGAGGACTCCGGATTAGCGCCCGATCCTCCGCCGCCAGACCGTTGAGTCAAGCCTAGCCGTGCCGGCTGACGGTCTCGTGCACCGGCGTGGCGGCCACGCCAGGCGCGGAGATCGACCCGGCCGGCCGCTCGGCGGTAGCCTCCATCGAGGCATCGGATTCGTCCGCCATATTTTTCTTGAACGACTTGATCCCCTTGGCGAAGTCGCCCATCAAACTGCTGACCTTACCACCGCCGAACAGCAGCAGCACGACCAGCAGCACCACCATCCAGTGCCAAACGCTGAAGCTACCCATGAAAATCCTCCGTCTCTGCCGCAGACATGGCGCGCTTCAGCAGGGACTGCAAGCGTTAGGATGGTCCGACGAAGCCGTACGCTGAATAGGTCGTGGCGCCCATGGCCTGACCCGGCGCCCACCAGACGCGGACGGCGCTCCAGTCGTTGCGGTCCGATACGTCCAGCACGGCGTCATGATGGCCCAAATGGTGGTGCTCCCAGTTGGCCTGATCGACCTCGATCTTTCGGTTATCGAGCACGCGGGCCACCACGGAGACGTGGCCGTACGGCAGGCGGGCGGAGCGGCGGAATACCAGGACGGCGCCGGGCTGGGGCGTGCTGCCGCGGGGGTAGGCCTGTTCCGCCTGGTCCCACCAATCCGCCGCGTCGCCATAGAGCTGAATGCCGGACACCTGCCTGGCATACGGCACGCATTCCAAGGCCGAGCTATCGCCCACGCCGCCGCGTGTGGCTCCGCATGCGGCGAGCAGGAGGCTAAGGGAACAGGCCGCGTAGCTTCTTGCCCGCACGCACCTTCTCCACGCCGATCGCCATGGCCGCCGTGCGCATCGCCACAAGCTCCCGCCCGGCGCGCTTGGTGACCTGCATGAACGCCGATTCCAGCAGGCGCTCTAGCCGGTCATTGACCTCGCTCTCGGTCCAGAACAGCCTTTGTAAGTCCTGCACCCACTCGAAATAGCTGACGATCACGCCGCCGGAGTTGCAGAGGATGTCGGGGATCAGGAAGATCTCGTCCCGGCGCCGGTCCAGGACCTCGTCGGCGTCCGGAGTCACCGGGCCGTTCGCGCCCTCGGCCAGGATGCGGCAGCGGAGCTTGCCGGCGTTCTCGGCGGTGATGACGCGCTCGATCGCGCAGGGGGCGAGGATGTCGCAGGGCTGCAGCAGCAGGTCACCGGCGCCGATGCTCATCTGATTGCTGAAGCCGGCCAGGACGCCGTGCGTGGTCATGTGCCGCTCGATCTGATCGAGTGGCAGACCCGCC
Source organism: Acetobacteraceae bacterium (assembly GCA_965246925.1). Classification (GTDB taxonomy): domain Bacteria; phylum Pseudomonadota; class Alphaproteobacteria; order Acetobacterales; family Acetobacteraceae; genus JANPPS01. Next base: position 2,329,404 of record OZ251994.1, read on the forward strand.
GGGTCATACAGGGCGGCGGTATGATCGCTGACGCCGGTGATCTTTACGCCGTGCCGCCGGGCCAGAGTATAGGCGGTGACGGAGCCGACGTTGCCGAAGCCCTGCACGACCGCGGTGCACTCCTGCGATTTCAGCCCGACATGATCGCAGGCGCGTCCGGCCAGGTAGGCGACGCCGCGCCCAGTGGCCTCCCGCCGGCCTTCGGTGCCACCGAGGCTCACGGGCTTGCCGGTCACGATCTCGCTGACCGCATGGCCCTGATGCATGGAATAGGTGTCCATGAACCAGGCCATCACCTGCTCGTTGGTGCCCATATCCGGCGCCATCACGTCCGTCTGCGGGGAGACGAAGGGGATCATCTCCTGCATGTAGCGGCGGCTCACGGCCTCGAGCTCGCGGCGGGACAGGGCAGGGGGGTCGCACGCCACACCGCCCTTGGCGCCGCCATATGGCAGGCCGGCCAGCGCGCACTTCCAGCTCATCCAGATCGCCAGCGCGGCGACCTCCCCCACGTCCAGATGGAGCGAGAACCGGGTGCCGCCCTTGGTCGGGCCCAAGGTCAGGTGGTGCTGCACGCGGTAGCCCTGGAACACCTCGGTCCGCCCGTCATCCATGTGGATGGGAATGGAGACCGTAATGGCGCGCTTGGGGTAGAGCAGGCGGTCCCGCTCGTCGGCCGGGATCTGCAAATGGTCGGCGATGATGCCGAATTGGGTTCGGGCCATCTCGAAGACAGGTCCGGTGTAGATCGTCACGTTCGCTTCCCCCTACGCCATGGCCAGCTGGGCGGCGTTGGTGGTGAACGTCACGACTCCGCCGCGCGCGACTAAACTGGCACCGCACGGCAGCGCACGCCAGTCATTACGCTCATCGTCGATGGGTTCGCTGACCAGCAACAACCCTCCCTGACGCTCGGCATAATACAGCGTGGGCGGGCGCGAATCGCAGGACCAGCGGAAAGCATACAGCGTCTCACCGTCGGTCAGCGCCGCGGTGAAGCGCAGCGGCTCCTCGATCCCGGCCGCCTGCATCAGGCTCTTGACCCGGCCCAGCACGTGCCGCATCGCGCCGATCGGGTCATCCTCCAGCCCGGCGCTGAGCGCGGCCAAGAACAGCGCCTCACTATCGGACGTGCCGGCGCGGGCGGGGTATAGCGCGTCCGATATCATCGCCTCCACCTGGCGGCGCACGAGGTGCCAGCCGCCGACCTGGCCGTTATGCATGAACATCCAGCGCCCGGCGGTGAACGGATGGCAGTTGGCGCGGCTGGTGGCGGTGCCGGTGGCGGCGCGGACGTGGGCGAAGAAGGCGTGGCTCTGCACTTGGCTCGCGATCGAGCGGAGGTTCTCATCCGACCAGGCCGGGCGCAGCTCACGATACAGGCCAGGCTCGTCCCGCGCGCCGTACCAGCCCAGGCCAAAGCCGTCTCCATTGGTCTCGGTCTTCGCCTCCGTCGCATGCTGCGATTGGTGGATCAGGCTATGGCATGGGGCCGAAACCAGCGTGTCCACAAAGATCGGCGCGCCCTGATAGGCTAGAAACCGGCACATCTAATCCCAAACCCCGCACTGTCATGACTCCGTGTCTTACAGCATCATAACGGAAATGAGTTAACGGACCGTGAATTTCGGGATGCTATGACGGGTTTTCCGGATAAATCTGCTCCCAGCCGCCGCCCAGCGCCTTATAGAGCGCAACCAGGTTGGAGCTGACCAGGGTGGTGCTGTCCGTCACCTGCTGTTGCGCCGACAGCAGGGTGCGCTGCGCCGTCAGCACCTCCAGGAAGTCCGAAATACCCTGGCGAAAGCGGGATTGGGCGAGGCCCAGGGCGCGCTGCGCCTGCTGCACCTGCGCCACCAGCCGCTCCCGCCGCCGTTGCTCGGCGCCATAGGCCACCAGCGCGTTGTCCACCTCGGTGAACGCCTGCAGCACGGTGCGCTGATAGTTCAGCGCCGCCTCCTGCTGCTGCGCCTCTCGCAGCTCGACCGTACGCCGGAGCCGCCCGCCCTCGAAGATGGGCAAAGTGACGCTCGGGCCAATCGAGTAGGCAGCGGACGCGATATTCCAGAAATTCTTCAGCTGCGTCGTCTGCAATGAGACGCTGCCGGACAGGGTGATGCGCGGATAGAAATCGGCCTTCGCCATGCCGATATTGGCGGTCGCGGCATGCAGCTGCGCCTCGGCCTGGCGGATATCCGGCCGGCGCTGCGCCAGTTCCGACGGCACGCCCACCGGCACCAGCGGGGGCACGGGCGGCACGGCGCCATGCTTGCCGAGTTCCGTCTCCAGCGTCGCCGGCGGCATGCCCAGCAACAGGCTGATGGCGTTCATGCCCTGCCGCTCCTGCTGCTCGAGCTGCGGCAGGATGGCGGCGGTATTTTCGACCTGGGCCCGGGCGTTGGAAACATCGAGATCGGTCGAAAGCCCGCCGCGGCTGCGCTCGGCCGTGAGGTTGGCGCTCTCCTGGGCAGAAGCCAGATTGCTACGCAAAATCCGCATGTTGGCCTGCGTTCCCCGCAGCTGGATGTAATTGCGCGCGACCTCGGACAAGGTGGAAATCAGCGTCGCCCGGCGCGCCTCCCGTGAGGCGTCGAGGTTGGCATCCGCCGCCTCTATTCCGCGGCGCACCCGGCCCCAAAGGTCCAGCTCCCACGAGGCGTCGAACCCGGCTTGGAACAGGTCGAACGGCGGAACGCTGCGCCCGCCGCTGGGAATGGCGCCGCCCTGCGCGCCGCCCAGCCCGTTGGCGGACGCACCCGGCGCGCTACCGCCCCCGGCGCCGAACACGCTGGCCGCGCCGTTCTTGCTGATGCGCTGCCGGGTGGCGGAGCTGTTGCCGTTGATCTGCGGGAACTCGTCCGCAGCAATGATGCCGCGCTGCGCCCGGGACTGCGCCAGGCGCGCGGTGGCGGCGCGGACGTCCAGATTGTTGGCCGCCGCCCGCTCCATCAACCCGGTCAGCGCCGGGTCATGGAAAACGTTCCACCAGGCCGGGTCCGGCGGAGCGGTCGTGGGCACGCTGGCCTCGAGCGCGCCGGGCTTCGGCGTGTGGCTGAACCAGGACGCGGGAGTCCACCCCTGTGGCCGTTCGAAATTAGGCCCAACGGCGCATCCACCCAAAAGTAGGACCCAGCCTAGAGTAAGTCTAATGACCACCAGCCGCGGCCCCTTTCTGCACGTTCGGCAACAACAACGCCAACGGTGCCGTGCACAGGGCGATGACGGACAAGATAGTAAATACGTCGAGGTAGCTGAGGATCGTCGCCTGTTGCTGGATCGCGGCGGCGATGGCGCTGAGTGACTTGCCGAAGCCGAAGCCGTTATAGGGCGTGACATGCTCGGCCAGGCGGGCGTGATGAAATTGATTGCGCCACTGCAGCTCGGTCGTCGCGACCGACACGCCCCAGCTGCCGCCCAAATTGCGCATCAGATTGATGATGGCGCTGGCATCCGGATTCTTGCCCGCCGGCACCCCCGTGAACTGCACGGCCGACAGCGGGATGAAGATGAACGGCAGCCACATGACCTGAATCACCCGGGACATGGAGGCATTATAGAATGACAAATCAAGGTTCAGCGCAGATGCATAGTGCAGCGCCCCGGCGGTGCCGCACAGCGCCGAGAATACCAGCCAGCGCGGTTGGATGACCCGTCCCGTGAGCACGCCGGCGAGCGGCATGAGAAACAAGGTCAAGAACCCGCCGACACCCAACGTCAGTCCGGCAGTCGTCGCATCATAGCCCAGCAATTCCTGGGTCAGCTGGGGCAGTAATTGTGTCGTGCTGACGATGATAAAGCCGAACATGAACATGATGACGCAGCTAACCGCAAAGGCGGGGTTCTTCAGCAAGCGCAGGTTCATCACGGGCTCGTCATGCAACAACTCCCACACGATCAGAACCAATAACGATACGACACAGACCACACTCATGATCAGTATCATCGGCGAGCTGAATCCGTCCTCACGCTCGAACCGGTCCAGCACGACCTGCAAGCAGCCAAAGCCAAGCGCGATCAGCACAAACCCGACATAGTCGATCTTCAGCCCCCGCGACAGCAACCGTTGCCGCTCCTGTTGCACGAGCGGGCTGTCATAGACGAACAACCAGGTCAGCGTCATCGACAACAGGCCCATGGGCAAGTTGATAAGGAATACGTAGTGCCACGAGAATGAGTCCGTCAGGTAGCCACCAAGTACTGGGCCGATGGCGGGGGCAGTCACGACGGTGAAGCCGTAGAGCGAGAACGCAATGGCACGTTGTTTCGGCGTGAAGCTATCGGCGAATATACTCTGCTCGGTCGGCGCAAGCCCGCCGCCGCCGATACCCTGTAGCACGCGGAAGAACAGCATCTCATACAGATTACCGGCAAACGCACACAGGACCGAGCTAAGTGTAAATAGCGCCACGCACATCATATAGAAACGCTTCCGGCCCACTACGTTGCTGAGCCAACCGCTAATGGGCAAGATGATGGCGTTACTCACCAGATAGCTGGTGATGATATACGTGCTCTCGTCCTGACTGGCCGCCAGCGACCCGGCAATGTTCCGGAGCGCCACGTTGGCGATGGTGGTGTCCAGCACCTCCATGAACGTCGCAATCGACACGATGACCGCAAGCAGCCACGGCGAATTCGGCCCGGCCGCCGAGCGCGGGAGGTCCGGATTTTCCGCCACCGAGCTAGCGCACCGTGACCCGTGGTGACACCGAAAGACCCGGCGACAGCTGACACTTCTTTTCGGCGTCCCGGTCGGTAATCCGGATCCGCACCGGCAGGCGCTGCACGACCTTGACGTAGTTGCCGGTCGCGTTCTCGGCCGGCAAGCTGCTGAAAACGCTGCCGGAGCCGGCCTGGAAGCTCTCGACCGTGCCGGCCAAATCCGTCTTGGGGCAGGCGTCCACCCGCAGCCGCACCTCCTGACCCGGCCGCATGTCCGCCAACTGCGTCTCCTTGAAGTTGGCGGTGACCCAGAGCCCGTCCTGCACCACGGCCAGCATGGCCTGCCCCGGGGCGACGTAGTTGCCGAGATCGACGGTGCGCCGGGTCACCCGGCCCTTCGCGGGGGCGGTGACGGTCGCATAGCTGAGCTGCAACTCGGCATTCGCCACCGCGACATCGGCCTGCGCGACGCTGGACACCGCGGCGGCCACGGCGGCCCGCTGCGCCTCGATCTGCGCGCGCTGAGCCTGAATGGCTTGCCGGGACGCGTCCAACCGGGCGGCAGCGGACTTCGTGGTGGCGCTAGCGGTGTCCACCTGCTGCCGGCTGATGGCCTTGGGATCGACCGCCTGATACCGCGCGAGGTCCGACCGGGCCTGCCCCAAATCAGCCTCGGACACGCGCGAGTTGGCGCTGGCCTGCTGGAGACTGGCTTGTTGCAACGCCAGCTGCGCCCGCGCCTGATCGGCCTGCGCCGCCGCTTGAATGCGCTGCGCCTTCGCCTGGTCCAGCCTCACCTGGTAGTCCCTGGGATCGAGTTGCACCAGCACCTGGCCAGCTTCCACGGTCTGGTTATCGGCGAACGCAATACGGGTCACGCGTCCGGCGACCTGAGACGAGATCTGCGAAACGTTGCCATCCATGAAAGCATCGTCCGTGCTCTCGTAATGGCGGGAGTGGAGATAGTATAGGATGGCAGCAATAATGAGGGCCGCCAGGATTGCGATCCCGATCACCCAATAGAGGATCTTCTTGCCCCGCGACATCGGTGGCTTCTTCTCAGCCTCGTCCCCGTCCTTCTTTTCGTCCCCGTCCTTCTTCTCGTTTTTGGCGTGATGCTCCTGCGCCGGCTCCCAATTCTGACGCGGGGCGCTGGCGGGAGGATGGGCCCAGTCGACCGGTTGCGGCTGCACCGGCGCCTTGTCGATCTTGGAGGTGTAGCCCCACTCGCCGGTCTGCTCGCCGGGCTCGCTCGGTTCCGCTCCATCGGTCATCGGGGTTCCAATCTAGACACTTTATATACAGCGTGTTCATTCCCTAGGTTGCAACGCACCATAGAGCCTACTCACGATTCTGTGTTTGCAACGCGCCGCCTAGCATGCGTCCTAGCACGCCCCGGTCTGCGCATCCCGGATCGCCTCCAGCACGTGCTTGGGATCGGCCGGCTGGGCCAGGGTCAGCGCGTCCTGGTCGGACCGGTTCGGCAACGCGGGGTGATCGGCCCGCATCTCCTCGATCAGCGCGATGATCTTGGCGGTCTTGTGCTCGGCCAGGATCGACAGCTCGAGCGTGAGCTGCTCGCGGTGCGTGGCCAGCTCGTCGGCATGCCGGCTGGACGATAGGATGAGGATGGAGACATACAGGCTCGCAATGCAGACCGCACCCTGTAGCCAGAAGAACGGCGCCGGGTCCCAGGGTTCTCGCCCCAGATGCGGGGCGGCGAGGTTTGCGGTGATCCAGGCCGCCACCACCAGCGTCACGACCGCCAGAAACCCCGGCCGGCCTAGCCAGCGTGTCAGGCTGTTGGCAACGCGCTGCAGCGGTGGTGCCTTCTCGAAATGCTCGGCATGGACGCGGGCAATTTCTTCGACAGTGGTCTCGATATGGTCGGGCAGGGGGCGTTCGCTTCGGGTCATGGCATCCGGACGCGGGGTGGAGGGCAGAGTTGCGCGCTCCCACATTTGAGGCGCGCCGCATTTGATGTAAGCCCTTCCCACATGAGTGATCCCCGCAACTACCATCATGGCAACCTGCGTGAGGCCTTGGTGAAGGCGGCACTGGATATGATCAAGAACCGCGGGCTGGCCGGGCTCGCGGTGGCGGAGGTCGCGCGCGCGGTAGGCGTGAGCCCGGCCGCACCCTACCGGCATTTCCGGGACCGCAACGCGCTGATCGCCGAACTGGCGCGCGGCGGGTTTGAGCGTCTGACGGCCACGCTGGAGCGGGCGCGGACCGATGGCAGGGCGGACCCGGTGCTCGCCCTGGAACGCTGCGGACGCGCGCACCTGGCGTTCGCAGCCCGGGAGCCGGCGGCCTATTCGGCCATGTTCCAGGGCGGCGTGGAGGCGGATCCGTCCGTGCAGGCGGCCACCGATACGGCCTTCGCGGTCCTGAAACAGGTGGCCGGCGAGGCCTGCGGCCGGGCCGCGCGCCCGCCGCCCACGCTGATGGTGGCGCTGCATATCTGGGCCATGACGCACGGCGTGGCGGCGCTCTATCTCGGCGCCAACCGCCGTATGCTGCCGATGCCGCCGGAGGACCTGCTGGAGGCGGGGATGCTGCTCTATTTACAGTCACTGGGTATTTCTGCTGCCACCCCTTGAAAGTGGTTTCGCTTGCGGCCAATGTGAGTGGCGTTAACATTGACCCGGAGAACACCATGGTTTTGGCAAAGATGGACGAGATCGGTCGTCCGGCGTGGCTCGCCGCCGTCCTGGCCGGCTTCTGGCTGTTCTGGCCGGTCGGGCTGGCGATGCTAGGCTACCTCGCCTGGACTGGCCGCCTGCAGAGCATGCGGCGGCAGCGGATGGGCGGCGGGCGCTGGCATAACATGCGGCGCCAAGCGTTTGCGCAGGGGTTCGGCGCGCAGGGCTTTGGCGGCAGCGGCAACCAGGCGTTCGACGACTACCGCACCCACACGCTGCAGCGGCTCGAGGAAGAGCAGGCGGAGTTCGTGGAATACCTGGAGAAGCTGCGCCGGGCCCGGGACAAGGCGGAGTTCGACCAGTTCATGGCCGAGCGTGGCCGCCGGAGTGACGTCGTGGTCGATCACGGCGACAAGCAGGCGGCGTAGTCAAACGGCGGGCGCGGTTGGTAACCGTGCCCGCCTAAGCGCCGCCGTGAACACCCCGAAGCAAGTCGTGCACATGATACGTCATCAGCGCCAGCAGTAACGCCAGCGCCAGATACAGCACGGTATATTCCAGCTTGGCCGCCGCACTGATCTGTCCATAGTAACGCCGGTTTTCCGGTGCGCTGGGGTCATAACGCCAAGCCGCCATGAGCTGCGGCAAGGCGATGATGGCGATCACGAACAGCATCGGGCTCGGCTGATACAGCATGGCCAGCAGCAACAAGGGCGCCCCCAGCAGCCAAATGCGCGGGCCCAGCACCGCGGTGATCCGCCCGCCATCCAACGGCGACACGGGCAAGAGATTAAACAGGTTCAAGAAAAATCCTGAATAGCTGACCGCCAGGCCCAGCGTGCTGCCGGTCTCGCGCGCCCAGAAGAACACCGCGAAGCAGGCCAGCGTGCCAATGAACGGGCCGCCATAGGCGACGTAAGCCTCGGTCTCGGCATCGGGCGGCATTTCGCGCATGGTGATGAAGGCGCCCATGAACGGGATGAACGCCGGGGCACTGACCGGCAGGCCGCGCACCCGTGCGGCCATCACGTGCCCCATCTCATGCGCAAACAGCAGGCCCACGAACCCGGCCGCGAACGGCCAGCCCCACAGCATGGAATACACCCACAAAGACAGCAGCATACTGCCCGCCGTCAGGCCGATCTTACCGAGCTTCAGCCCGGCTAGCGCCAGGAAGACCAGCTTGATCATGAAGCCCGGCGCAAGAACCGGCGGATCCCCACCCCCACGCCCGCCAGCGCCAGCAGCCCGATCTTGGCAAATTTCAGAATGAACACGCCCGCCAATGCGATCAGCCCCAACTTCTTGGCCGCCACCACGCCCACTAGCGCCAGCAGCCCATACTCCGCGACTTTGTCGGTGCTGGCATTGAAGTCGCCATACCCGGCGTCCTTGTTGAAATCGAGGCTGTCCAGCAGTGACGCCGAAATCCCGCGGTTCGCCTCGCTCGTCGCGATGTCGCTGATGAGGTTGAGGCTGAAATACCCGTTCCGCCCCAGCGCACGCGTGTTGAAATTGATGCTGGCCTCGCTGTCCGGCTCGCCCTTTTCCTTGGCGCCCAACGCCCAGCTCAGCCGGTGGGTGGTCTTGTCGTAAGCCGGTGGCTGGGTCCAGTCCGTCAACTCCAGCTCCGGGAAGCCACGTTCGGTGCGCTCCTTGTTGCCCTCCGCCGTGCCCTCCCGCAGATCGGCCAGGATAGCGTCCGGCTTCAGATCGGCGGCGTCATCATCGCGGATGTAACCCTCCGGCTCCCACCGGATCACCACGATCCAGTCGTCCTGCGAACGGGCTGACATGACCATGCCGGTCAGCGCCGGGCCGGGGCTGTTGCCCATCGCCCGGGAAACCCGCGCCGCCTCGGCCTGCGGCACGAACGCCATCTTGGCCGGCAGGCGGAGGGTGGCTTGGTCCCGCAACGGTATCGTCGCCGGCCCCATCGTCGCCGCGGCATGGGCGGCGTTCCAAGCCGCCACCGCTTCGGCCCGCCGCTCCTCGGTCGCGTTGGACTGGGCGAGGGCGACCGGGGTGCAGAACATCAGCAGCATGAGAAGCCGGAGCATCAGAGCCTTCCTTATCCGAGTGTGGAGCTTACGGCCGGAACGGGCTGCAAGCTAGTTGCACTCCGCCTCAACTCCGCGGCATGCTTCGAGGATCGACAGGAGTGAGCCGATGAAATCCAGCCGCATGACCACGTACATCCTGGTGGCGATGGTGCTGGGCATCGCGGTGGGCGGGCTGGTCAACACGCAGATCGAGGGTGCGGCCGCGCACAAGCTGTTCTCGGGCTACGTCTCGATCGGCAGCACCATCTTCCTCCGGCTGATCAAGATGATCATCGCGCCGCTCGTGTTCTCGACCCTGGTGGTGGGCATCGGCCATATGGCGGATGCGGGCACGGTCGGCCGGGTCGGCGGCAAGGCGATGCTGTGGTTCGTGAGCGCCTCCCTCGTGTCGCTCACCCTGGGCCTCGTTCTCGTCAACCTGTTCCAGCCCGGCGAGGGCGTGCACCGGGTCGTGAGCGGCGCAGTGTCCGGCATCGATGCGCACGCGATGTCGGTCGATGGGTTCGTCAAGCACGTCTTCCCCGACAGCGCGATCCGCCCGATGGTCGATAACGAAATCCTGCAGATCGTGGTGTTCAGCATCTTCTTCGGCGTCGCCTGCGCCTCGCTCGGCGCCCGGTCCCGCCTGGTGCTGGAGGCGATCGAGGGCGTGTCCCACATCATCTTGCGCGTGACCGGCTACGTGATGAAGCTGGCGCCGCTCGCGGTGTTCTGCGCCATGGCGGCGACCATCTCCACCAACGGGCTCGGCATCCTGGTGAACTATGCGAAGTTCATGGGCGAGTTCTACTTCGGCCTCGTGTGCCTCTGGATCGTGCTGATCCTGGTGGGGTTCGTGTTCCTGGGCCCCAGCGTGAAACGGCTGATCTCCTTGGTGCAGGAGCCGTTCCTTCTGGCGTTCTCCACCGCGAGTTCCGAGGCCGCGTATCCCAAGATGCTGGAGCAGCTGGCCAAGTTCCCGATCTCCAAGAAGATCAGCAGCTTCGTCTTGCCGTTGGGCTACTCGTTCAACCTTGACGGGACGATGATGTATTGCACGTTCGCCAGCGTGTTCATCGCCCAGGCCTACGACATCCCACTCAGCTGGGGCACGCAGATCGCCATGCTGCTGACGCTGATGCTGACCAGCAAGGGGGTGGCCGGCGTGCCGCGGGCCTCGCTCGTGGTGATCGCCGCCACCCTCAGCCAGTTCAGCCTGCCGGAGGAGGGGCTGCTGCTGATCCTGGGTATCGACACGTTCCTGGACATGGGCCGGTCCGCCACCAACGTGATCGGCAACTCGCTGGCCACCGCCGTGGTCGCGAAGTGGGAGGGTCAGCTGGTGGATGACGCCGATACCGAGACCCTGATCGCCGATATGGAGGCGCAGCCCGCGTGATCCGCGTCCTGGTTTTGCCGGCCCTGCTCGTTCTGATGGCGGGCCCGGCCTGGGCGGAGGACGGCGTCCTGGACGGCACGCTGCTCGCGGTGCGGAACCGCGGCAGCCTGCGCATCGGCTACCGGGAGAGTGCGGCGCCCTTCGCCTCCGCCACCCCGTCCGGCCCGGCGGGCTTTTCGGTCGATCTGTGCCGGGAGGTGGCGGTAGATGTGGCCGAGGCGCTGCACCAAGATGATATCCGCATGGAATACGTGCCCGTGGCGGCCGATCAGCGGCTGCCGGCGGTGATGTCCGGGCAGATCGACATCGAGTGCGGCTCCACCACCGCCAACGCGGAGCGGGCGCGGAGCGTGGCGTTCTCCCCGGTGTTCTTCCTGGCCGGCACCAAGCTGCTGGTGCGCGCCGGGTCAGGGGTGGGATCGGTGCAGGATCTGGCCGGGCAGACCGCGGCGGCCGCGGCCGGCACCACCAACGCGGACGTGCTGCGCCGGGTGCTGCCGCCCACGGCCAAGCTGGTGACCCCGGATATCGAGGGCGCCTACCGCATGGTGCAGGACGGCACCGCGGCGGCGATGGCGTCAGACGACGTCCTGCTCGCCGGCCTGGTCGCGGCGCACAAGGACGGCACGACGATGGCGATCGTGGGCGATTACCTGTCCTACGAACCCTACGCCCTCGCCTTCCGCCGCGACGACCCGGCGTTCGCCGCCCTGGTCCGCACCACCTTCACCCGCCTATCCACCTCCGGCCGCCTGATCCGCCTCTACGACCAATGGATCACCACCCCCCTCGCCCTCCCCCTAGGCCCGCATTTGGCGGAGATGTATCGGGCCCTGGGAGAGTAGAACGCGCCGTACCCCCGTAGGGTCGACAAGCGAAGCGCAATCCACCGCCAAACCCGCTCATTGGATCGTTGGATGGCGCTTCGCTGATCCGCATCGCGAACATGCCGGCCAACGATGCGCCTGCCGCAAACGCTAGAAGGACCTAGGCCGTGCGTCTTCTCTTCATGGAGAATTCTCGCCGCGCGAGCGCCCGTTGCCAAGGACCGCTGAAACTCGGCAACGTGCTACCTCGTACCGGTGCGGCTATCGTCGAAAGTGCCGTATGTCCGGCTATTGTTGGTTTGGCGGACACCTTGAGTTCAGGCAGCGGTCCAGTCCTCCATGCGCCAGGTGGCCAATCTGCACAGCTTCGCGGTCACTAAGCCAGGACAGCCCGGACCCGATGATCGACATTCGCCAGCTCCGCCAGTTCATCGCCGGTGCGGAGGAGCTTCACTTCCGCCGTGCCGCCGCCAGGCTGAACATGTCGCAGCCGCCATTGACCGCGGCGATCAGCAGGCTGGAGCGGGAGGTTGGCGCGCGGCTGATCGAACGCGGCAATCGCGTGGTCCACGGCCGAGCCAGCGGCAAGGCCCCAGCATGGGCATGTGACCCGGGGACGAGACAGGAGGGCAGGGCGGTGGACGGGACGGCGGAGCCGGCGGAGGACCGGCTGTATGGGCTGATGGAGGTTGCCGAGCGGCACCAGGCCGCGGTGCAGGCGGCCTTGGACGGACTGGCGGCCGAGCGGGCGGCCCTGGCGCGGGAGCGCGAGGCGCTGGCGCGCGGGGTGGCTGGCTTGCAGTCCGGCACGCAGGGGGCGGTGCGGGCGGCGGTGGCGGACAGCCTGGCCGGGGCGGCGGTAGAGGGGGTGGCGGCGGTGCAGGCGGCGACGGGGCCGCTGCTGGCGCGGCTGGACGGGGTAACGGCGCAGGCCGGGGAGGCGGACGCGGCCTTGCGGGGCGTTGTGGCATGGGCGAGCTGGCGCTTGCTGGGCTGGATCGTGGCCATGGGCGCGGCAGCGGTGGTGCTGGGGTGGCTCATGAGCAGCGGGGTGTTGTGGTGGGACACGGGGGCAATCCAGGCGGCACGCGCGGAGAAGGCGCGCTTACAGGCGGAGGTGACAATGCAGGTCAACCGGGACGAATGGGCGCGGGCGGGGTTCCTGTCCAAGCTGGCCCGGTGCGATCCGGGCGACCGGCCATGCGTGCGGGTCAACGAGGGGGCGGGGGCGTTCGGGACCGCGAGCGACTACCGGGTGCTGCTGGGGTACTAGCGGCGGCCGAGCTGGGCGGGGTTGTCCATCTACCCGTCCGGCAATCAACAGGTCCGTCTTGCCGTCAGCGGCCCGGAGTTTCCGGACAGGGCGGGGGTGGCCGGGTGGGCTTGGTTAGACGGACAGCTATCACCATCCTGGCAGGGCCGTCCGGTCGGGGATCAAACGTCGGCACGCCTCCCCGCTGCTGCCTGGCATGGTGGGCCGCTCCTCTGCGCGGGCACCTCGCTTGCTGACCAGGAGGCCGACCCAAGCGAGCCACATGAAGTTGCAGAACAGCCGCTCTAGGACGCGCATGACCTTGCTCCTTGGTGATCTGTTCGGCTTTGGACGCGCTCGATTGGCCCACTTGCGCGCAAGCCGGCAGGGTAGGCTGGCTGACGTTCAGAGGACGGCCACACAGTCAATCTCGATGTCGAACGGGCCAGGCCAGGCCGGCACGCAAAGGAAGATTCGGGCTGGCGGATCGGCCGGAAAATACCTGGCATACACTGCGTTGACGACCGGGAAGCTCTCTGCCGACGTGCAGTACACGTTGCACTTGACGACGTTCGCCAGGGACGTGCCCGCCGTTTCCAGGCAGAGCTTCATCTGGTCCAGCACCAGCTCGGTCTGCCGCTCAATCGAGACTCTGACGACTTCCCCGGTGTCAGGATCGAAGGGCGGGAATCCCGACACGTAAACAAGCTCGCCAGCCCGGACCACGGGCGTTGTCGGCGTCCCGCGCCGTTCCAGGTAGGTGGAGAGGGGTTCGACGCGGATCGTTTGGCGTTCCATGGCTGGGTGTCTCCTGTGCAGTGAAGCGGGGTGCGCCGGTGTCAGCGGGCGACGAGCAGGCGGACGCCGAGCAGGACCAGCACGCCGCCCATGACGGCGCTGACCGTGACCTTCGACCGCCGGTAGGCTGCCTGCACCGGGCCGAGCGAGAAAAACAGCGCAAGACCGCAGTGCCAGGCAGCCGACAGCGCCACGACGATGGCCAGCGTCAGGCCGTATACCCAAGGCGGCGCACCAACCGGCAGTGTCACCACGAACAGGCTGCCGAAGAATGCTGCAGCCTTGGGGTTCGTCATGCTGGTCAGGAAACCGCTCCACACGTCCTGCCACGGCGGCGTGCTGGACCGGGCAGCACCTTGGGCGGGCACGGGCCGGCGGGCACCGAGGATCGTGCGGACGCCGATGTAGATGAGGTAAGCGGCGCCGGTGAGCCGCAGGGCCGTCAGCAGCCAGGCCGCGTGCTGTAGCACCAGGGCCAAGCCGGCGATGGTGAGGGTCGCCCAGGTCAGGGACGCGAGCGCCACCCCCAGCCCGGCCAGCACGCCGGCCTGACGCGACCCCGTCAACGCCCGCGACGTGACTACCAGGAAGTTTGGCCCCGGGCTGAGGCAGCCCAGCAAGACGACGCCGGCAATGGTGGCAAGGCTTGCTGCGTAGTCCACGGGTTAAGGCTCCATCCTGGTTCAGACAGGGAGCGTGCCTGTTGCGTGGAGGCTGGTGCTACGGAAACAGCCGTAGCATCCCGAAGGATAAAGCGATCATGATGCCGCCCACCTTGGAACATCACGCCACGCTCCGCCCCAATGCGCTTGCCGAGATCGGCTCCCTGCTCGGGGACCCTGGCCGGGCGGGCATGTTGGACGCCCTGATGGGTGGTCGGTCACTGACGGCGCGGGAGTTGGCGGGCCATGCCGGCATCGCGCCGCAAACCGCGAGCGGGCACTTGGCACGGCTGCTGGCGGCCGGCCTGATCGTGATGGAGAAGCGGGGCCGCCACCACTACCACCGGCTTGCCTCGCCCGACGTTGCACGGCTGCTGGAGACGGTGGCGCAGTTCGCCACCAGGTCCGGCGACGGGCCAACGCAGCCACCGGTCCGCACCGGCCCGAAAGACCTAGCTCTCCGGGCGGCAAGGACCTGCTACGACCACTTCGCCGGACGGCTGGGCGTCGGCATTGCCGACGCGTTGATTGCCCAGGGGCGCATTGAGCTGGATGGCGACGGCGGCACCGTCACGGACGCCGGGCGGGCATTCCTGCCCACGTTCGGTATTGATGCGTCGCCGGGCAAGCGGTCCGGGCGGCTGTTCTGCCGCCCGTGCCTCGATTGGAGCGAACGCCGACCGCATCTCGCCGGCGCCCTCGGGATTGCGATTGCGTGCCGCTGCTTCGAACTCGGGTGGGTGCGGAAGCTGGAGGGCACGCGGGCCGTCAGCGTCACCGTAGCAGGGCAGCGCGGCTTGAAAGACACATTCGGGTTTAGCGTCTAACCTAGTAGCAGCAAGCTACGACATCGAGGCAGGCCGCATTAACGCCGGCACTGCCAAAGCCGTACCACTTCGTCAAACGACCGTTTGACGAAGTGATACACCCCTGTAAGGTCCGGCGATGCCCCGCGCCGCGTCCTCCTCCCCTGCCCCGGATGCCCTGACCGCTGCCGCCGCCCCGCCGCGGCGGTTCGTGGCCTACTTTCGCGTCAGCACCGAGGGCCAGGGCCGGTCCGGGCTAGGCTTGGAGGCGCAGCGCCAGGCTACGCACTACGCCCCGGCCCCTCCCATCGCCCCGGCCCCTCCCGTCGCCCCGGGCTTGACCCGGGGTCCCGCTGGCTTGCAGGGCTAGACGCGGGCTGGTGAATGGCGCTTCGCTTATCCACCCCACGGGTATGATCCTAGCGAGGTTGCGAGCCGAGCGTCTGTGCTCAGGCGAGCATGCCCTGCCTCCCGGGCCCAGCTCCCACAACAAGACCTGCACCAAGTGCACCCCACGCCGGCGCAAGCGGGCAACGATGGGGTAAAGCCATACCGGGTTCGGGTCTCCGTCGGGCAGTATCGTCCAGGCTACGGCAAAGCCTCGATCGGCACCGGGAACAGCGCCTCTCCCGGTGAGCGGGTGCCGGATAGATCCACCCACAAATCCAGGTTGGACTGGAACTCCTGATACAGGCGCAGCTTGGCCTCGATGTTGTTCAGCACCGTCCGTTGCGCGATCGCGCCCATTGCGAGCCAGTCGGCTTCCTGGATGTCCATGATCTCGGACTGATAGGGCAGGTCGTCCAGGTATTCGCCCAGCAATGCGCCGATCTTGGTGGCGGCGGCGATGCGTTGCGGGTCGCGCGCGGCGGCGGCGAAGGTGCTGCGCAGCTGGGTGAAGAACTGCCGCGGCTCCGTGCGGCCCGCAAGCCCCGCGTCCAGGATGCCCTGTAGGCTGTGCGCGAGGTCGGAGAGCTGGTTCCGGGTCAGCAGGACGCGGACGTCCAGGCTGCCGATGGCGGGGTCCTGCAGGTCGCGGTCCGTGGTCCAGCTGCGTACCACGTCCGGCGCGCGCGTGTTCTCGGTCCGGCCCAGATAGGTGAGGCGCATGGCTTCGGACACGACCCGGATGGCCTGCTGCATCGCCGCCGGCGCCGGGGCGCCGGTGATGGGGTGCCCGGTCGCCTCACCGACCTGCGCCAGCACGGTGCGGCTCAGCGCCTGCACCGTGGCGCCGAACGCCTCGGGCGTACCGCCGGGCACGGGAAAATACAGCGACCCGGCGGAGTTGTCGCGCGTCAGCTCCCGGTACTGCGCCGAGGCGGTTTCGTGGTCATGGATCACGCGGCCCTCGGGCGTCAGCAGGTGGATGGCGATCAGCGCCACGCCGCGCGCCTTCGCCAGCTCGCGGATGTCGGCGATGTTGAGGTGCGTCACGCTATGCGGGTGCGTGGCCGCGCGGGCGCCGGCGTCGGTGATCAGCACGACGTAGCGGCCCCCCTCGAGCGGCGCCCAGTCGATCTCGTCCAGCGCCGTCTTGATGCCGGCGATCGGGTCTTCGTCGAACCCTTGCGAGCTGGTTTCGGACTGGGCGGCGGCCGCGATGCCGGTGTTGATGGTCTCGGCCGGCTGCGCGAAATCCGGCTTGCCATAGACGCGCGTCGCGTATTCCAGGCCCGGGCTGTCCAGCAGGCTGTCCCGGTAGGCGACGAGGCCGAAGCGGAAATTGTCGCGCACCGGGCTCTGGCCGATGCTGGCGACGATCGAGCGGATGGCCTCCCGCGTGCGGTCGATATAGGGCTGCATGCTCATGGTGGTGTCGAGCACGAACACCAGCCCGGCCTTGAACGGCGCCGGCGGCGGCGGGGGCGGGGGGTCGGCCGGGGCGGAGATCACCTCCAGCAGCCGGGCCGGCCCGGCGTCCCGCTCCACCCGCTCGGCCGACAGGATCGGCATGAGGTAGAAGTTGCGGGCGAAGTCCACCACGCGCGCGGGTTCCACCGCCAGGACGGGGCCCGGCGTGCCGGCCTGCGCCTGGGTGCGCAGCTGGTCTGCGTGGGCACCGGCGTGCTCGTCGGTGATCAGCGCCCGCTCGGCGGCGGGGTCTCCCAAGAACAGCACCGGCTGACGCCCGGCGGGGTTGGTGAAGGCCGCGACCATGGTGTGCTTCCAAGGGATCGCCTTCTCCGCCTCGATCCAGCCCTCGGTACGGCCGTCCGCCGTCCGCCCGACCTGCAGCCGGGGGCCGGCCGCATACACGTAATAGACGGTGAAGCCCGGCACCGGCTGCGCATGCTGACCGTCCGCCGCCGGGGACAGCGTGGCGCCGGGCCGGGCGATGACGCGCTGATACAGGGACTGCTTGCCCTCCATCAGCAGCGGATGCGTCTCGGCCTGCGCGGCGGTGGCCAGCAGGAGGAACAGCAGGAGTCTCATGGCCAGAAATCCTTCAGGATCAGCTCGTTGGTCATGGAGGTATGCGCCAGCAGCCATTGCCGCAACGCCTCGCGCGCGGCGGTCACGTCCTGACCCAGGCGGGCGGCGTCCCGGTAATAGCGCGCGGCCTGGCGCGGGTCGGCGCGGGGAATGGGGCCGCCGGGCTGAAACAGCACGGGGTCATAGAGCCGGGCGATGGCGGCGGTGGCTGGGCCGTCCCCCTTATCCGCCGCGGCCTCGAGCAGCAGCAGGCCGTCATCCTTCTGCGTGCTACCCAGCCGGCGCTGTCCCTCGGTCACGACGGCGCCAAGGTTGGGCGCCTGCGCCAGCACCTCCGGCACGGACAGCCGGGTAAGGTCGAGCGGCGGCGGTGGCGGCGGCGGTGGCGGTTCCGGCGGGGGCGGGGGCGGGGGCGGCGGTGGAGCAGGCGGTGGCTCCGGCGGGGGCGCAGGCGGCGGCGGCGGCGGCTCGGGCGGTGCAGGGGGCGGTGCAGGGGGCTCCACGGCCGTAGCCTCGGCCGGAGGTTGGGCGCGGTGCAACCAATACCAGGCCCCGCCGGCGGCCACGGCCAGCAGCACCAGCAAACCCAGCAACGGCAGCACGACACCGCGCTTAGCGGGTGGAACCGGGGGCGCCACCGGCACCGCCGCCACGCCCGGCAAGGGCCGCACCGCCTCGGGCGCGGGCGCGGGCGTTGGCGGGGCCGGCGCCACCGGCGCCGCCACGCCCGGCGCGATGTCCGGCCAATACACGCCCGCAGGCCCCAGCCCGGCCGCGGGCAGCGAGATCAGATAGACCCCGCCCTCCAGATACTGGCAAACCTCCCATCCGACATGCACCAGCAAATCCGGCCCCGCCGCCTCGGCCCGGCGCGGCTGCAGCACGGCATCGGCCGTCTGCCAACCCGCCGGCCCCAGCGTATGCGCCGCCCACTCCGCATCCCGCTGGATGCGGATGCCCGGCGCGCCCAGCGCGGCGGCGGCGCCATCGAACCGCAGCACCGCCTCCCCGGGCGCGGACCCCTCCGTCACGGCTATCATGCCGCGAGCTGCTTCAGCAGGCCGCCCAGCGCCTCGTTGGCGCCCACATCCAGGCCGGACGCCGCCGGATCCTGAACATTATCCTCGAACAGCCGGGCCATCGCCAGGATCCAGTCCACGTGGAACGCCACGTCATACGCGGCGGGCTCCGCCGCCAGCACCGGCGGGCCCGTGAGCGGCGCGCGGGCGGCGAACACCGGCCGATCCCCGTTGCGCGGCCGCCGCGCCTCCGGCAGGCGGTCGAAGTCCAGTTGATGGACGAAGCCGTTGATCCCGGCCTCCACCAGCATCACCGGCTTCTGCGCTCCCGCGGTGCTGCGCGGCTGGAAGCTCGCGCGGGTGCGAAGGTCTTGGGCGATCCTCTCCCGCAGCGCCACCCGGCGCGCCGCGGTCATGAGCGCCTGGGTCAGCAGCGCCGCGGTCTCACGCGGCAGGCGGAACGCCACGGCCGTCGCCGGGTCATCGGCCAGGGCCTGCAATTGCCGCTCCCACTCGGCCAGCGCCAGGCCCGCAAACCGCTCGAACCGGTCCCGCGCCGCCTGCTGCACCGGTTCCGGCTCGTCCAACAGCCCGCCCAACGCGGACAGATACGTCGCCCGGGCGCCGATGGTGCCGATGGGCGCCGGGTCCGCATCACGCGATTGCAGGTCCCAATAGACCGAGCTCACGGTATCGGCCGTCACCTGCATCTGGCGCAGCAGGGGTCCGAACATCTGCGCCTCGACACACGCCAGCAGCGCGCGGGCGACGGTCTTGGCCTCGTTCCTAGCCCGCGCCAGCTCGGCGGCGAGGTCCCCGGTGTGAAAATACGGGCGCAACCGGTGCGCCATATCCGCCGCCAGCTCCTCCACCCGGCCCGCCACCTGCGCCGCCTTGGTCGCGGGGTCGCAGACGGGGCGGAGCGCGGCGGCGAGGTAGGAGATACCCCCATCGTTGGGCGCCAATCCCTCGGACCAGGCGCGCGCCGGGTCTTTGAAATGCGTCTGCACCAAGGGGTTGGCGAGGTAGGCCTGCAGCCGGGATGCGACCTCCCGCTCGGCACGCGGGCCCACGCCCTTCTCGCGGGCGCCGTCGTACTCCAGCACGGCGGCGAAGCGGATCGCGGTGCTGCGCAGCCAGAACAAATTGCTGAACGGCCGGCCGGGCGTCCATTCGCGGGGCCAGGCATGCGCCTTGCCAAAGAAATCCAGCAGCGACGCCTGCAGCCGCGCGGTCCAGCGCTGACCGGTGGCGACGTCCTCGCCCGCCTTGTCCTCGAACTCGGAATCGAACTTGGTCAGCACGAGGAACAGGCTGTTGGGCTGCGCCGCCCGGGCCTGCGGCGTGCCGCCCATGGTCTGGCCGATCCAGCCGGCGACCATGTTCGGCAGCGTCTGCACGTCCTGGTTGGACGGTCCGACGCAGAGCAGCATGGCGCTGATCTCCTGCTCGGCATTGTAGCGCTGGAACAGGTAGGCGACCTTGCCGCGCAGGAACACGCGTCCCAGCCGCCCGGGCTCGGCCAGAAAGGCCGCGGGGTCGGTGATCTCCTCCCGGGTGCGGGCGCCAGGAAAGTCCAGCAGGTCGGTATGCTCGAAGAAATCCCACGGCTTGCTGTCCAGCGGCACCGTGAGTTCGGCGATCAGCGCGGCGGCGATGGCGCGGTCGATGGTGGCGGACTGCCCGCTGGCCGAAATGATGCGTACGCTACCGCGGGACGCCTCGCCCAGGCCGAACACCAGCTCCGCATCCAGCACGCTGTTCTCCCGCGGGATCAGCGCATCGAGGCCGCAGAACGCGGTGTCGGGATGGCCGAGCTGCGTCAATGCGTCGATCAGCTGCTGCGCCACGCGGGTGAAGGCCGGGGTGCCGGCCCAAAGCGGCGCATACGCTTCCGCGCGGGCATGGGCGGGAAGGCGCGGGATCAGCGCCGCCGCCTGGCTCCAATAGGCCGGTCCCAGCGCCTGTAGCAGCGCATGGCCGCCGAAATGCAGCGCGAAATACTCCCGCAGCTCCTCGATATCGTCGGCACTGAGCCCGTCCGATACCCCGGCCAGTGATTCCAGGCGGGTGAACAGCGCGCGGATCTGCTCGCCGTCCGGCGGGACGAAGTCGCTGATCTTGAAGTCCTCGAGGTAGGCGTTGGCCAGGATCTTGACCACGTCGGTCTGCGACAGCAGTCGCAGCGGCACCGGACTGTCCGCGGGCGCCGGGCTCGCGCGCAGTGTGAACCGCGAAACGAGACCCGTACTCTCCTTGCCGCCCTGCGGGTTGAGGTCTTTCAGGAAATTCACCCGCTCCGCCCCATACGCCGCCAGCAGCGGCTGACCCGGCGCGGTCGCGAGCGAGGACACTAGATAGGACTTGCCCGCCTGCGACGCACCGAACACCGCCACGCACATCGGCCGCCCCGCCGCCGTCCGCAGCCGCTCGGCCCGTCGCGCAAACCGCCGGAACGTCGTGGCCAGCGCATCCGAATCCTCCTTCAACCGCCCCGTATTAGCCGCAATCCAAGCCCCGGCATCCCGAGCCAAACGAACAACGTCAGACGCCCGCTGCAAGATCATACCCCCATCCCCCTCTCCCCCCGGGAGAGGGCCGGGGTGAGGGAAACGACAGGCGCGCTTCGGACAACCTCGTCCCCGGCCCCACCCTCACCCCAACCCTCTCCCGCAAGCGGGAGAGGGGGCTGTGTGTGCCCGTCCAAACTGCTTAAGCGAACACAGAAAACCCTCCCCCTCTCCCCCCGGGAGAGGGCCGGGGTGAGGGAAACGACAGGCACGCTTCGGACAACCTCGTCCCCGGCCCCACCCTCACCCGGAGAGAGGGGGGGCTGTTTGCGCCTGTTCAACATGCTTAAGCGAACACAGAAAACCTTCCCCCTCTCCCGCTGGCGGGAGAGGGCCGGGGTGAGGGTGGGGTACGCGGGGCGTTGGTCCGTGCGTGTGGCCCCACCCTCTCCCGCAAGCGGCAGAAAAAGCAATTTATCCCAACTCATCCCATCACCAGCCGCCCAGTGTCGCGCCAATAGCCGTCCTGATCATCGATAGTCTGTAACCGCAGCCGCACATCGCCAGGCCGTTTCAAATCGCCCGCCGCATCCTTGACCTCGTCCACCGTGAACGCCTCCCGCAACGCCTCCGTATCCGCCGCGTCCGGGTCGATCTCATGCCGGGCGACCGTCACCATCAAGGGCAACTCCATCCGTTGCGCATCATCGGGATTGGCGAACTCCATCACGTATAACGGCGTAGCGGTCCAGCGCGCCAACGGCAGTTGCCGGAACCCCAGCTGCGTCAGCGTCTGGAACGGCATGGTGAACCGCACATCCTGCGCCGGCGGCCCGTCCAGATCGACGTTGGACAGCAGCACGTTGGCGTCGCGGATTTGCCCGTCATTGTCCATCTTGCCGATATACCGCGCCGTGCTGCGCATCTGCAGCTTGCCGGTGCGGAGCGTGAAATTGCGCAGCCGCCCCTCCGCCTGCACGCACAGCGCCGCACCCACCGCGGCGGTGGTCTTCGGGTCGTCGATCCTGTTGGCGGCGTCCCGGAACGGATACTTCTCCCCCACCCGATACCGGTGCATCCCGATCACCCGATGCGGCGGCACCGGCGTCTTGGCCAGCACCATGTCCCCGATGATGCGCAAGCGGGACGGGCGGCCCGACAGCAGCAGCACGTCGCACTCGTACGCCCAGACGATCTCGCACAGATCGGCCAGCACCGGGCCCAGCACGGCCGCCACCACCGGCTCCACCTGCTGCGTCGTGACCTCGATCGGCACCTCCGCCAGCCGGAACCCGGGCGCCCCCGCCCCGGCCGTCGCCTCTTCCAGATAGGCCGCCGAAGCCTGCACGATCTCCCCCACGGTGCGCCGCAGCACCTCGCCCGTGGCCCGGCCCTCGATCCCCTCATACGCACCCAGCACCGCGATCCCCAGCGGCTCCAGCACCATCGACACGAACACCCGCCGCCGGTGCCGGGCCAGCTCGGACTGCCCGCCCTGATCCTGGCCCAACGCCCGCGACAGCAGCGCCCGCGCATCCTGGACGCCGGCCTTCGTCAATCCCAGGGCGATGGCCGGCAGCACCACCGCGGTGATGATCCGCTCCAGCACGTCGTCACCGGCCACCTTGAAGCTCTCGCGGAACTCCTGCCTCGGCTGGATCGCCTCCCCGCCCGGCGCACTATAAGTGCTGACCATCAAATCCGTGGTGCCACCGCCGATGTCGATGCTGGCGACCCGCAGGCTCGGACCCTCGGGCCGCACCCGCCCCACCAGCTCCAGCAGCGCCCCCACATCGCCCTGCAGCCGCTCCGTCACCTCGTTATGCAGCCAGACGATCTGCGTGGCGGTCGCCTCGTCCAGATTGGCCACCACGCGCGGCGGCGGCGGGCCCTCCCGGCTCCAGCCCAGCATGTCCCAGGCCAGCATGACCGCGCCCTGCGCCCGCGTGCGCAAGATCTGCTGCTCCGCCACCGGCATGCCCGGCGGCATCGTCATCAATACCGAGCGCAGCTGCCGCGGACGGTCCGCGTCCCGCCGCCGGGTGCGGGTGCCCGGCGCGTTCATCTGTCCCAGCGCTTGGAGCAGGATTTCCGCCAGCATGAACATGAACACGCTGCTGCGCGAGAACCGGGCCCGCACCGCCGGCTGACCCCGCCGCTGTTTCAGCAGGCTGCCATCCTCCGCCAGCAGCGCCATGAACGCGCCGCTCACCGGCGGGTCCGTCGTCACGCCGTCCGCCGCGCGCCCATTGAAGCGCCAGCCCTGCGTCGCCGGCCGCGTGTCCCACAGATACCGCTTGGGGGACGAGAGGCCCGTGGCGCCCTCGTTGCCCAGCCGGGCGCCGGCCAGCCGCACCGCCTCCGGCCCCACCCGCACCGGGCTCGGCCACACGAACGCCGCCGCGCGCCCGCTCCGCCGGCTCACCGCGTCCCGGCCGAAGCTCGCGCGCACGAACTCCACCCGGCTTTCGAACGGCTTCTCATGCAGGTGCTGCGGCTGCGACAGGTCCCGGAGGGCCAGTGGGTAGGAGTCGGACAGCACCAGCCCCTGCCCGGGATGCTCCTCGATCAAGATGCCGCAGGTCCGGGCGTGGCCCAGGTCCAGCACCAGGTCCACCTGCACCGGCGGCGTGCCGGCATCGGCCTGGCTCAACAGCTGGATGCGCGGCAGCACGCCGGACGCACCCAACAGGCCCAGCAGGACGCGGTAGCGCGCGATGTGCTCGAACCCGCGCGCCATGTCCTCGGCCCGTAACGGGCGCCCGGGGCGGGCGGCGGTCAGCATCTCGATCCACATCTCCCGCAGCCACTCGCCGAGCCAGGGCTCGGCCACGAACCAGTCATGCTGCTTCGGGTCGGGCACGAACACGAACTCGGCCTGCTGCACGCTGTCGGCCGGCCCCGGCGCGACATACGGGCCGGCTTCGGCCTGGGTCAGCAACGCGGTGTCGAACGCGAGCGTCAGCGTATGCGTGCGGCCCGGCGCCGGGTTCGGCACGATGCGCGCCCGCACCCAGTTGCTGGGCCCCAGCGCATGTGATTCCTGCCCGGTGCTGGCCCGGCTCAACAGCCGGAAGAACGGTAGCGGCACCCACCGCCCGGCCGCCATGTCCAGCGCGCCGCGCGGGCTGATCGCGTAGCACTCCTCCTCCGGCGGCACGTCCCGGGTCAGCGCCTCCACCATCTGCCCGGTCTCGGGATCGGCGATCAGCTCGTGCAGGCGTCCGGGCACGCGGCTTTCGGCGTCGGTGGGCCCGCCCAGCGGCTGCTCCCAGAACTGCCGGGCCTGGCGCGGCAGGGCATCCAGATCCAAGGGCGTGTCCCAGAACTGGATGCCGCTTTGGGGAATGAGGCTGATCAACATATTCATCTCTTGAACAGCCCGGCATAGGTCATCCCGGCCGCCGGGCCCACCAGCATCGTGCCGGTGCACAGCGCTTGCGCGTCGTTCTGCCGGCGGCAGATGCGGTTGCTCTTGTTCATCGTGAGCGACGGGCCGGTGCACTGCTCCGGCTCGTTCACCACCAGCCTATCACCCTGGAACGCGGCGCTGAGCGGGCCCGCACATTGCCGTCCATCCGCGAGCTTGATGGTCTGGTGCCCCTGCCCGGTGGCGCCGAAACACATCTGCCAGGCCTGCACCGGCGTATGCCGGCTAGGATCGTTGTTCTGGCTCGCCGTCAGCGACGTCACCAGGCTCCAGCAGCCCGCCAGCAGGCTCAAATCCTTGTCGGCCCAACGATCCTGCGGCAGCGCCGCCCGCGGCGGCGGCGGCGGGGGCGGCGCTGGCGGGGGCGGGGGCGGGGGCGGGGCTGGCGGCGGCGGCACCAGAACCGGCGGCGGCGCGGGCGGGGCGGCGACGGTCGGCAGCGGACATAGCAGCTGCTTCCGCCCCACCTCGTCCGTGAGCGTCGCCAGCAAGGTGCGCAGCTCCTGGCCCCGCGCATCCTCCCGCAGCTGCGCATCCAGCGCCGCCAGCTGACCCGGCGGCACCGCACAAGCCGCCGGTGCCGGGACGAGCCACGGCGCCGCCCGCGGCAGCAATAGGCCGGCCAGCAAAGCGAGGCAGGCGAGCGTCGCGTAGGCGAGCCACGGCTGCTTCGGCTTGGCGCGCCAGGCCACGCCGTCATCCCAGGCCAGCAACCGCCCGGACACTCCGGCATGGCCCCAGGCCGCCAGCACCGGACGGCCCTCGGCCGCGAACACGTGGCCCATATCCGGCACCTCGGCCAGCGCGGGCCACGCGGCGCGGACGTGCGGGGCTGTGCCGGATTCCGCCAGCCGCCGGATGTCGGACAGGATGGCACCGATGGCCCGCTCCAGCGCACGCCGCCCTTCGGCCGGCAAATCCGCATAGACCGTCGCCCGGCCCTCCGCCTCCCACGCCGTGCCGCTCCCGGTCCGGACCGGCCGGGCCAGCAGCGCCGCGTGCGCGGGTGACAGCTGGGACGCGATTTCGGCCTGCAGCGCCGCGTGCGACGCCACGAGGTCCGCCCCGGTCAGCAACGGCCGGAGCGTGCCGTCCCGGGTTTCCAGCAGCCGGGTCACTCGAACGGGTTCCGTGGCGTAGGTCCTGTGGACGGCGGCGCGTCACCCGTGGGCCGCTCCACCTCCACCACCGTCACCGTGCTGCTATGCCGCCCGTTGCTGGCCGTGCCGGTGATCACCTCGTCCGGGCGGCCCTCCCGCCTGATGGTGACGCGGAACGCGCTGCTGGCCCGCACGCGCATGCCATAGGGGTCCACCACCACGCGGTAGCGCCCAGGTTGCGGATCGTTGAAGAACACGTTCTCGATCGGCGAGGTCGTCAGCGTGTTCACGTCCCCATTGGCGTCCACGTCCAGCCGCCCGCCGCAGCCGGAGCGGTGCAGGTAGTTGATCTCCTGCCCGCTCGGGCAGATCACATGCAGGTCCAGATCGTTCCGGTCATCCCAGGCGAGGATGATCTGCAGCTTGCCGCGCTGCGCCCCCTGCCGGTCCGCACGCTCGACATCCCTGGGCGGCGGCGGCGGCGGCGGTGGCGGCGGGGGTGCCGGCGGCGCGGGCGGCGGGGCGGCGGCCGCGACCTGGATCGGCGGGCACATCAGCCGGCGGTGCCCGGCCTCGGCCGTGATCTGCGCCAGCTCCGCCCGCAGCACGCCTTCCCGCGCCGCCTCGTCCTGCAGCGCGCGTGACAGCGCCATCTCGCCCGGCGCGATGCGGCACTGCCCGGGCTCGGCCACGAACCAGCCGAACGGATCCTGCCACCACAGCCCCCCGGCCATCAGCGGCACCAGCAAGGCGAGCGCGGCCCAGAGCGGGGCGCGGCTGCGCTGGTCCGCATACGGGGACGCCGGCGGCGGCAGGATCGGCAGCAACGGCGTGACCGCCGCCACCGTCCCGGTCAGCACCAGCCCGGCCGCGCCCTGGCCGATCGGCGCCATGCCCCAGCCCGCCAGCACCGGCTGCTCCCCTTGCACATACACCCAGTCCCGGCCCGGCAGGTGCAAGGCCAGGCCCAGCATCTCCGCCAGGAACCGGTCCCCCTCGCCCCGCCCGGAGGCGAGCCGGGCCGCCAGCGCCTCGATACCGGACGTCAGCTCCTGTAGCCGCGTCTCGGCCGCCGCCCGGCCGGCGGACGGCAGGTCCACGAGCCGGGTTGCCGGGCCGTCACCGCCCGCATACCAATCGACCTCGCCGCGCGCCGCATTGGCGACCGGCTCGGCCAGCAACGCGGCATGCGCCGGCGACAGCTCGCGCGCCAGCAGCGCGTGCAGCGTCCGCCACGCGTCGATGGTGGTCTGCCCCGCGACCGCCAGCGGCTGCAGCGTGTCCTGTCGCGTGGTGATAAGGCGCAGCGCCATGCTTAGCGCGGCGCGCCGGCGGGGGCGGGCGTGGCCGGGGCAGGGGCAGCGGGAACCGGCGCCGCCGGAGCGGGTGCGGGTGCGGGTGCAGCAGGAGCAGGTGCAGCCGGAGCGGGTGCAGCAGGGGGCACCGCGGCCGGAGTGGGCGAGGGCGCTGCCCCGCCGGGCACGCAAGCGGCGGTAACGTCGGCGGCCGGGACGCCGTGCGCCTGCAGGAAGCTCAGCACGCCGTCCGATTTCTGCGCGTAATTCGCGTGCACCACCTGCTCCCGGTTGGCGGTGATGAACGTGTTGATGCCCAGCACCCGGCCGCACGCATCCACCAGCGGCCCGCCGCTGTTGCCGCCCGATACCGCCGCGCTGTGCGGCATGATCTTGATTCCGCCGGACGCGGACTGGATCGCGTTGATCTTGCCGTCGGTCAGGATCACCTCCGGCACCGCCGACGAGTCGCCCTGGCGCAGCCGGTCGAACGCCTCGTCCGCCTGCAGCAACAATCCCGGGAACCCCGCCGCGATCACCGCATCGAGCGGCGCTGCGGTCGTGCTGAACGCCAGCGGCTGGATGCCGGTCACGCCCTCCACCCGCAGCAGCGCCACGTCGGGCCCGCCAATCTCCGATTCGGGCGTCGTGGCCAGGACCTTGGCCGGGGTGATGTGGCCCAATTTCTTGCTGGTCACCACCAGGCGCGCCGGGTCCGCACCCTCTACCACATGCCGGTTGGTGACGATCAGGCCGGGGGCCACGAAGAATCCGCTGCCGGTCGCGGTCCCGCTCTCCCCGGGCACGATCACGAGCACGACGGCCTGGGTCAGCAGCTCACCGAGCGAACCCTGGAACGGCGGGGTGTTCGGCGCGGGGATCACGGCGCCGGGCGGGATCGCCGCGGCACGGTCCGGCCCGGGGCGCGGCACCTGCGCCGGGTCGGGCACGCACACGTTGCCGGCCAGCAGACGGCGCCGCGCCTCGATCTCCTGCGTCAGCGCCGCATTGGCCTGCCTTTGCCGCTCGAGCGCCTGTTGCGACGCGGCTTCGTCCAGGACCGTCACGGTGCTGGGCCGCTCGGCCATCCGCGCATTGACCATGCGGGCGCCGGCCCAAAGCCCGATACCCAGGAACAGCCCCGCGGTCACGAGCGCCAGCGGAAGCAGCATGCCACCCCGGCTCCGCGCCGGCGCCGCGCCGGCCAGCACGATCTGTGGCGTGGCCGCGGCCGTGACCGGAGCGGCGGCGGCTTGCGTCAGATACGGGCGCGCCCACGCCATCCCCCGCGCCGCCTGCTCCTCCTCGGTGCCCGTCGGCTGGCCGGTCAGGCCCCAATCCGTCAGCAGCGGTGCCCCGCCCACGGCCAGCAGCGCGCCGGGGCTTGCGATCGCCAGGGCCCGGCGCAGCAGCGGACCGGCGCCGGGATCGGCCAGCAGCGGCTGAACGCGCGCCATCACCTGCCGCAGCCGCGCCTCCGCCCCGGCGCGCCGGTCGACCGAGAGCGCGGCCAGCGGCTCGGCGTCGCCGGGCAGGTCGGTGTACCAGGACACGCTGCCCGGGCCCTCCGCGGTGGGCCAGGTGATGACCGGCTCGGCCAGCAGCTGCGCCGCATCCGCCCCCGCCCGGTCCCGCAGCGCCTCCCGCACCGCGGCGAACTGATCCAGCACCTTCTGCCCGCCCAGCGTCAGCGGGGTCAGTCCCATGAGCGATGTCTTGCCGATGAACCGTGGTGCCATCGCCGCTAGCCTTGCCGTTCGTCCTGATTATGGCGGGGACTGACGAGATGGCGCAAGCGGGCGCCCTTCCATATCGCGGCCCTCCAGGCCGCCGGACCTCGATCGCTGCCTTCCCGCCCGAAGGACCGCTTGACACCCATATCCAGAATATGTTCCTATCACGTGGTCATGCAAATCACCCCTCCCTCCTCCCCTGATGCAGCCGACGCCTACTACGGCGCCATCCTTCAGGAACTCGTGGAGATCGGCGCCGGCCTCGCCCGCCAACTCAAAGACACCGCGGCCAGGCACCCCGAAGCCGACCACACCATCGCCTTCGACCGCGTCGCCCGCACCATCCGCCGCACCATCGCCCTCGCCCGCCATATCGCCACCAGCCTGCCCAAGGCCCGCATGGCCCCGGCCGAGCGCGCCAAGGCCCGCGAGAAAATAATCCGCACCATCGAAGACGCCATCGAGGTCAAGGGCCGCCACACCAAGGGCTTCGACAACCAGGCCTACTTCGAAGAACTCAACGAACGCCTGCTGGACGACCAGCTCGAGCAAGACCTGCTGACCCGGCCCATCGACGACATCATCGAAGAAATCGCCCGCGACCTCAACGTCAACGCCCAAGAACGCAGCTGGCGCCACAAACGCCGCACCCCCACCACCCTAGCCGCCCTCCGCCACCGCGCCGCCCTTCCCCCTCTCCCCTCGGGCCTCTCCGATGAAATCGGAGAGGGCCGGGGTGAGGGAAACAACCAGAACAGTCCCAAACCCATGGATCCCGACCCCATCGAAGGACGCCACAACAAGCCCACCCCTCCGCCCGCCCCGCTCTTCTCTTCCCCCTCTCCCCCCGGGAGAGGGCCGGGGTGAGGGAAACAACCGAAGCAGTCCCAAACCCAGGAGTCCCAAGCCCGTCAAAGGACGGCACAACAAGCCCCCCCCGCCCGCCCCGCTCCTCTCTTCCCCTTCTCCCCCCGGGAGAGGGCCGGGGTGAGGGAAACAACCGAAGCAGTCCCAAACCCAGGAGTCCCAAGCCCGTCAAAGGACGGCACAACAAGCCCCCCCCCGCCCGCCCCGCTCCTCTCTTCCCCCTCTCCCCCCGGGAGAGGGCCGGGGTGAGGGAAACAACCAGAGCAGTCCCAAACCCGTCAGTCCTGAGCCCGTAGAAGGACGCACACCATGCCGCCTCGACAAGCTGAGACCTAAAGGCACCTAACCCATCAAGCCCACCGCCTCCAATGGAAACTACTCCAGCGCCCGCTTCACGTAAGGGTTGCCCCGGCGTTCCCGGCCAATCGTCGTGGCCGGACCATGGCCGCACAGCACCGCGGTCTCATCCGGCAGCGGCATCAGCACGTCCCGTATGCCGGTCAGCAGCGCCGGGCCGTCGCCATACGGGAAATCCGTGCGGCCCACGGCACCCCGGAACAGCACGTCCCCCACGACCGCGAGCCCCTCCGTCAAGAACACCACATGGCCCGGCGTATGCCCCGGGCAGTGCCGCACGGTGAACGGGTGCCCCGCGAACCCGGCCGTCTCACCGTCCGTGAACCACCGGTCCGGACGGATGGCGCGCGCGCCGGTCATGCCGAACCGCCGCCCCGCCTGCGGCAAGGCGTCCAGCAGGAACGCATCCCGCTCGTCCGGCCCCTCGACCGGAACATGCAACGCGTCCTTCAACGCAGCCGCGCCTCCGGCATGATCGATATGGCCGTGGGTGAGCCAGATCCGCTCGACCCGCACGCCCATGGCGGCGATCGCGTCGAGGATACGGTCCACGTCGCCGCCGGGATCGATCACCACACCGGCCTTGCTCACGCCATCCCACATCAGGGTGCAGTTCTGCTGGATCGGGGTGACGGTGATGGTCGCGTGCTGGATCGGCATGGCGGCACCACAGCGCCAGCGGAGCCGTGCGGTCAAGCGGACCGGCTGGCGGGGCAGGCGGCCCCGGGTTACAGGGCGGCATGTCCGACGTTCACGCCCCCTCCTTGATGATGGACCTGCGTCCCTGTTACGAGAGCTACGCAGGCATGGCGCAGGAGACGCGGCTGCTCTTCGCCATGTTCTCCCGCTTCCCCCTCGGCCGCTTCGCGGGCCTCGCATCCGGCATCCATTTCACCTCCCGCCGCCGCCCCGGCACCACCCCGTTCGACCGCGTGCTCGCCCAAACCGAGGCGGTCATCAGCCAAGACACCAAGCGCCTCAACTGGCCCGGCGCGCTCGACCGCCTGCCGAGCCCCTTCCGCGGCCTCATGTTCAAGCTGTACTTGGTCATGACCGAGGGCCGCCGCCCGGAGCGGCTGGACTTGCTGCTGGACAGCAAGGATTTCGCCGACTTCCTCTGGACCCGCCTGTTCGACAAGACCCTCCCCGCCACCGACCGGGCCGTGCTCCAGCGCGCCCTCTTCTACCCGACCGAGCTCGGGCATGAATACGCCCGCTCCCTCTGCATGCTGCCGCGCTTGGTTCAGCGGCGTATCCTGTCCCAGGGGTGGGACGTGTTCTTCAGCGCCAACGTCACCCCATACCGCTTCGCGCCCGGTACGGCGTCCATCGTCCGCTACTACGACGCCCTGCCGCTGCTCAGCCCGCACACCATCGGCGGCCCCTGGATGCACGCCGCCAGCCATGCCCGCATCCTATCCCGCAACATGGCGGACGGCAGCATATTCTACTGTGATTCGGAGCCGGTGCGCGAGGACCTGCTCCGCCTGTTTCCGGACGCCGAAGCGCGGGTCCACACCATCCCCGTCACCGTCTCGGACAGCCTCTACCCGGACCCCCGCCCGGACCGCGAACTCCGCACCATCCTGACCCGCCGCCGCAGCACCGCGACCTCATCCGGCCCGATACCCTTGCCGGAACCCATCCCCCGCCTGTTCATCGCCGTCTCCACGCTCGAGCCGCGCAAGAACTACAGCAAGCTGTTCCGCGCCTTCGAAATCGCCCGCGCCATGACCGCCAAACCCATGCAACTGCTGATCGTGGCCAACCCCGGCTGGCGGTCCGAGACGGAGATCGGCGAGCTCACCGCGCTCGTGCAGGAGGGCGCCTTCCACCTCAGCGGCGTGCCGGCCGAGGAATTGCGCGTGCTATATTCCATGGCGCACTGCGTGGTCGCGCCGAGCCGGGCGGAGGGGTTCGACTATTCGGGCGTCGAGGGCATGGCCTGCGGCACCCCGGTCATTGCGTCCGACATCCCGGTGCACCGCTGGGTCTATGGTGACGCGGCCGAGTATTTCGACCCGTATTCGGCCGAGGAACTGGCCACGCTCATGGCCCGCATCGCCGGACACGACCCCGGGGACGGCGCGATGGCGGCAACGCGGGAGCGCGGTCAGCGCCAGGCCCGGTTGTATCGCCCAGCCGCGCTGGCACCCCGGTGGGAGGCGGCGATTGACGCCGCGTGCCGGGCCCGGGTTACATCGGCCTAGGTTTCATCCAACTGACACCAAAGCTTAACCTCGTTTCCACTCGGCAGGCCGCAGGCCGTCCTGTATCCGGACTGCCACATTTGCACGGGTGGGGCATGGCGGGTCGGATTTCGTCACTTGCTAAAACGGAAGACACAGCCGGGCCGGACCGCACGGGCGTAGGCCTGTTCCTCCGGCGGTGGATCGCCAACCCGCTGCAGATGGGCTCGATCGTGCCGTCCTCACCCGCCCTATGCCGCCGGGTCGTGCAGCAGGTGCGCCGCGCCCCGGCCGAGTTCGTGGTGGAACTGGGCGCCGGCACCGGCGTCGTGTCCCGCGCCCTGCTGGCCGGGGGCGTGCCGCCGGAACGGCTGGTGGTGGTGGAGATCGTGCCGGACATGGCGCAGCATCTGCGGGACGTGCTGCCCGGCGTCCTGGTGATAGAGGGGGACGCCCGGGCGCTACCGGATCTGCTGCCGTCCGGCTGCCATGGCCAGGTCGGCACCGTGATCTGCGGCATCCCACTCGTATTGCTGCCGGTGGCGGAGCAACGGCGGTTCCTGGACGCGATGCAAGCGGTGGCGCCGGGCCGGGGCTTCTTGCACTACAGCTACTGCGCCACCTCGCCGTTGCCGTCCAAGAAGCACGGGCTGGCAGCCCGGCGCGAAGCCTGGACTCCGCTGAACATCCCGCCGGCGAGCGTCTGGCGCTACACCCAAGGCGGTTGACCGTTCCTACCGCGCTCGTGATCGCAATTTAGTCACGATTGTGGAATGGTATAGCGCAGGGCGGCGCGAACCGGCGTGGCGGCCCGGCGGGGACGGGCATGGCTTTCACTGTGCTACAAATTTCCGACATGCATCTGAGCCGGAGCGCGCCGCCGTTCCGCGCCAATCTGGACCTGATCGCCAAGGCCTCGGCGGCGCTGCATCCGGATCTCACGATCCTGACCGGGGACGTGTCCCGGGACGGGGCGGGCGACACGGATGATCTGGCCTACGCCGCATCGTGCTGCCTTGACCTCGGGGTGGTCCACGCGGTGCCCGGCAACCATGATGTGGGCGACGCGCTGCACGTGCCGCCACAGCCCGTGACCGAGGCGCGCCTTGGCCAGTTCCGCCGCTTCTTCGGCCAGGACCGCTGGGTGCTGGATCACGCCGGGTGGCGTTTGCTCGGCCTGAACACGCAAATCATGGATACCGGCATCGAGGAGGACGCGCAGGCCGGTCTGATCCAGGGCGCCTTGGCCACGCTGGGCCAGCGGCAGCTCGCGGTGTTCATGCACAAGCCGCCCTGGGTGGAGGCGTCCGGGGAGACGGGTTTCGCATACTGGACGGTGCCACCCGCCTCCCGGCCGGCGCTTTTGCCGTTGCTGAACCACGAGGCGCTCCGCCTCGTGGCATCCGGGCACCTTCACCTTGCGCGGGCCGTGGTGCGGGGCAGGGTGTCGCACCAATGGGCACCCTCCGCCGCATTCGTCGTACGGGCCGGCGATCAGGCCGGGTTACCGGGGGAGCGGGTGTGTGGCGCGGTGCTGCACCGCTTCGAGGCGGATCACGTCGAGTCGGCCCTGGTCACGCCGCCGGGGCTCACCTGTCCGCTAATTCATGAGGTGGGGTGACGCGGACCGCGTCGATTGACACGGGGGCAGGCGGGCGATAATGCCCGGCGCCCGGACGGCTTCTGGAGGGGTGCCCGAGTGGCTAAAGGGGGCGGACTGTAAATCCGCTGGCGTACGCCTACGTTGGTTCGAATCCAACCCCCTCCATACCGATCAGGAACATCATCCGCGGTTTTGCGTGATTGAGCGTGACGTCTAGCCGAGTTTGAACGACCCTTTTTCAAAGGACTCTGTCGCATCTGTCTTTGACGCCCGGATCGGCAATATCTATCAAGCCAAGTATCACCAAACCCGTTCTTCTGTGATATCAGTTGGAGCTTGTCTTCACGCTCTGTTTAGAGCCGTCGGAGTAAGGGAAGAAAAGCTGGCGCCATCGGAAAGCCTGATCTTGGCGTGGTTGGATAGAAACGCTCGGCCAGCCGAGGGCACCAAGAATCTAAGAAGGCTCAGGATCTCCTTCATTAAAAGCTACTCCGAAATCAATCCATCGAAACGGAAAGCTAACACGTCCAGGCGTCAAGCCCGGGCAACTGCGATCTCCCGGCTGTTCTTTGGATTTTTCTGCGCACTAGCGGCAAGTGCTGTTATATTCGTGTGTGATCAGTTCCATATGTTCTCAGGGGGGCAGCATGTCTGACAAGGATGAAGTTAGTGTCTGGGGCTTGAAGAGTCTGAAAACCGCCACCAGCAATCACACAGAAATGGTCCCCGTTGAGCAGGCCACTTCCTCCACATCAGAAGATGAAGGTTTCGGAGAGCTAGAGACCGAGCTCGTCGGAGCAAGCGTTTTTGGAGCACTCTTCGGGCGGCCCTAATAGAAACGCCAGAGCTACCCTTCGCCAGAGCTACCCTTCGCCAGAGCTACCCTTTACCAGAGCTACCCTTTGCCAAACCTACCCTCTGTGGGAGTGAGGCGTAGAAGGGGCCATTCAGAACGGCCCCCTCCGCAATATCCTACGAGCGGCGGGTGCGGCGGCGGGCCGTGGTGGCCGGCTCGCGCTCGTTGGCGCCGCACGATGTCGTCGCGACCGGCTGGCCCACGGCCTTCGCGCCGGCATAGGCCGGGAGCTCGGTCGTGCCGCGGAGCGCCATGACTTCTTCGAAGATCGGCAGATTCTGGTTGCAGAACAACGAGCCCTGGCGCGTGCCGGCCGTGCTCTCGGCATTGGCGAGCTGCGTCACGTAATCATCGCGCTGCTTCGTGCCGGCCCGTCCGTGCACGCGGTTGAAATAGCTGTTGAGCGCGCGGTCCTCGGTCTGCAGTTCCGGCCGGTATTTCACGATGAAGGCGTCGTATTTCTCATTGGCGCCGCAGGTCAGCGCGGTGACCATCAGGCGGGTCTTCAGCCCCGTGACCTCGAAGGCGGTGGTGTCGGCCGGGCGGACGCACTGGGCCGCGGCAATGTGAGTGGTGAACAGGCTGGCGGCGATCAGGCCGGAAAGGATGCGCATGGAATCTCCAGAGAACGATGAGGTGGTGGGTGAGGTAAACCGGCTATCGGCGTGTAATGCAACATGAAAGCGCGGAAAGGTTCGCCGGAGCACCCGCTTGGGTTACCAAGGCCGGATTTGACCCCTTCCCTCAGAGCGTTACCATGGAATGGCCGGATTTGGAGGCTGCCGTTGACAATACCGATCCCCGACCCGTTTGCGAGCTATGACGCCGGGGATTACTTTTGCGAACTCACCACCCGCCAGGGTGAGGCGGCGTCCCGCATTCGTGCCCGGCTCGGCGCGATCGGGCTCGAGGCGCTGCGGGCCCGGGCGCGCGCGGCCGAGCGGGACCTGTTCAACCTCGGCATCACCTTCACCGTCTATTCGGACGCGACGGCGATCGACCGCATCCTGCCGTTCGATTGCGTGCCGCGCATCATCACCGCCGCCGAATGGGCCGTGTTGGAGCGAGGGGTGCAGCAGCGGGTGCAGGCGATCAACCTCTTTCTGCAAGACATCTACAACGCTAGGCACATCGTGCGGGACGGCATCGTGCCGCACGACCTGATCTACGGAAACCCGAATTATCGTCCGGAGATGGAAGGATTTCCGGTGCGGTTCGGCACCTACGTGCATATCTGCGGCATCGACCTGGTGCGGGACCAGGCTGGGCGGTTCTGCGTGCTGGAGGACAACGCCCGCACCCCGTCCGGCGTGTCGTACGTGGTGGAAAACCGGCACCTGATGCTGCGCGCCTTCCCGGATCTGGTCGCCGGCATGCGGCTCCGCCCGGTGGACGATTACGGGCGCCGTCTGCGCAGCGCCATGGACGAGATCGCGCCCGAAGGAGTGACCGACCCGCAAGTCGTGCTGCTCAGCCCGGGCATCTACAACTCCGCCTACTTCGAGCATGTGTTCCTGGCGCGCGAGATGGGCGTGCCGCTCGTGGAAGGGGCTGACCTCACGGTGGAGGATGACCGGGTGTGGATGCGCACCACCGGCGGGCTCCGCCGCGTGCACACGATCTACCGGCGGATTTCCGACGATTTCCTCGACCCGGATGTGTTCCGTCCTGAAAGCATGCTGGGCGTATGCGGCGTGATCGGCGCATGGCGCAAAGGGCATGTGACCTTGGCCAACGCGGTCGGCACGGGCGTCGCAGACGACAAGGCGATCTATGCCTACATGCCGCGGATCATAAAGTACTACCTGGGTGAGGATGCGATATTGCCGAATGTCGAGACGCATATCTGTGGGGAGTCGTCGGGCCTGCAATATACGCTGGACCATCTGCATGAGCTGGTGACCAAGCCCGTGGGCGAAAGCGGCGGCTACGGCATCACCGTGGGCCCCCGCGCGACGGTGGCCGAGCTGGACGCCTCCCGCGCTGCCATCGTGGCAGCGCCGGGCAATTGGATTAGCCAGCCGATGATCGGGCTCAGCGTGTCACCTACGCTGACGGAAACCGGGCTGCGTCCGCGGCACCTGGATTTGCGCCCGTTCGCGATCACCGGGCGCGACACCTGGGTCCTGCCCGGCGGCCTCACCCGCGTCGCGCTGAAAGAGGGCAGCCTGATCGTGAACTCGTCCCAGGGTGGCGGATCCAAGGACACCTGGGTGCTCGCTGAATGAGCCGCACCGCCACGCCGCTGCTGACCCGGGATGCCGAGGGCCTGTTCTGGATGGCCCGCTACCTCGAACGGGTGGAGAACCTGGCCCGGCTCATCGACGTCACACAGACGTTCGAAGGTCCGGGGCGGGAGGCGGAGGCCTGGGGCGCGCTGGTGGCGATCATGGCCGATCAGGCGGGGATCACCGAACGCAAGCTGGCCTTCGATGCGCCGAGCATCAAGCGGTTCTACCTGCTGGACGCAACGAACCCCAACGGCATTCCCGGTGCGCTCGAGATGGCGCGAACCAACGCCCGGATGCTTCGCCCGCTGATTTCGACCGAGATGTGGATGCAGCTCAACGTGTTCCACCGGGACGTGATGTCGATCGACCGGTCGGAGCTGGAAGGGGACGCGCTGTCCAGGCTGTGCCGGCGCATCAAGGAAGGCGTGCAGGCGCATACCGGCATCACCGAAGGCACGTTCTTCCGCGACCAGGGCTGGCACTTCTACGAGATCGGGCGGCTGATCGAGCGGGCGGATCAGACGACGCGGCTGCTGGACATCAAATACCACCTGCTGACCCCCGCTGGCGACGAGGAGCGCCGGGTGGTGGAGCTGACGCAATGGAACGCCCTGCTGCGGGCGGCCGCGGGATACCACGCGTTCCGCCGGGTGTCGGTCGCGGGCTTCGTCCCGGCCGACGTGGTGGAGTTCTTGCTACACGATACGAGCTTCGCCCGGTCGATCGCGCTGTGCATCGCGCAGATGGAGTGGCACCTGCACGATTTGCGCAGCCGCTACGGCCTGCGCGACACGGCGGGCGTGCTGGAACGGATCGACGAGGTGCGGGCCGGCATGAACCAGGACGTGCCCGCTTTGCTGAACCACGGGCTGCATGGGTTTCTGGACGGGGTGCAGCGGGATCTGCAAGGCCTGGCCGAGCTGATCGGCACGGCCTTCTTCCGCGACTGGCGTCCGCTGAGTGCGGATCAGAGCACGGCTCAGGGCATGGGGCCGGGCACGATGACGCAGACGATGGGTGGGATGACGCAGACCCTGCGCTGATGGTGGCCAGGCGTGCAACCGGGTATTGCATCGGGCGTTCAAGGACGCTCTTTCCAGGAGAATCACCATGCGGTTTTATGGCGCGGCGTCAGCCCTCGTGCTTGCGGTCATGACGGTCACTTCGGCCCAAGCGGCCGATCCTACGCCGGACAATATAGCGCTGGCGCGGCAGATGATGGCGAATACGGAGGGTGACCGGGCTTCGACCATCCAAGGTCTGGCGGCGCCGATGGTGGGGATGATGCAGCAGATGGGCGTGCGTGACCCGGCGCAGGCGCAGGCGTTGGTGAACGAGGCGCTGTTGCCGATGCTGAACGAGCATTATGACGAGCTGGTCGCGATGCAGGCGAAGTCGTATGCGACGCAGCTTTCGGCGGACGACATGAAGGCGGCGATCGAGTTCTATAAGACTCCGGCCGGCAAGGACCTGATCGCGGCGCAGCCGAAGCTGGCGCAGGCGAAGGTGGTCGATATGACGGCCTGGATCCAGAAGCTGCAGCCGGAGATGGTGGGCAAGGTGCAGGCCACCATGGCGGCGCATGGGTGGAAATAGGAGTCAGGCGCTCGTCGCGGCCTCCGCGTGGGGGCGTAGGGCGCTGATCAGCAGGGCGGCCAGCGCCAGCGCGACGGGCGGGAACACAACCCAGTTCACGGCCGACCAGCCGAACGCGGCGAGCAGGTGGCCGGAGGAGAACGAGCCGACGGCCATGGTGCCGAAGATCAGGAAGTCGTTCACGGACTGCACCCGCGTCCGCTCCTCCGGGCGGTGCGTCTGCAGCACCATGGCGGACGCGCCGACGAAGCCGAAATTCCAGCCGAGGCCCAGCAGCACCAGCCCGGCCAGGAAGTGGCCGATGGTGATCCCCGCCAGGCCCGTCATGGCCGCCAGCGCCAGCAGCGACAGGCCCACCGTCACCACGCGCGGCGCGCCGAAGCGGGTAATGAGCGCGCCGGTAAAGAAACTCGGCCCATACATCGCCACGATATGCCATTGTATGACGAAATTGGACGCGCTGATCGGCAGGCCGCACAGCCGCATGGCTAGCGGGGCGGAGGTCATGACGAGGTTCATGAGCGAGTAGCTGACCACGCCGCAGATCGCGGCCACGACGAACCGGCGCTGGCCGATGATTTCCAGCAATGGACGCCCGCGGGATGTAACCGGGGCGGGCGGCGGTACGCTCACGCCGGCCAGCACGGCCATCGCCACCAGCGCCACCGCGGCCTGTGCCAGGTAGCTGGCCATGAACAGGATGGGGGACAGGCCCATGGTCCACGTCACCAATTGCGGCCCGAGCACGCCCGCGAAGACGCCGCCCGCCATGACCCAGGACAGCGCGCGCGGCTTGAACGCTGTGCTGGCACCATCGGCGGCGGCGAAGCGGAAGGATTGCACCACCGCGGCGTACAGCCCGCCGAATGCGGTGGCCAAGCAGAACAGCGGGAACGAGCCGAGCCATAGCGCCAGCGCCGCAATCAGCCCAGCCAGCATGCCGCACCCGGCGCCGGCGATGAACGCGGTGCGCCGGCCATATCGCCGGCTAACCCAGCCCGTCGGCAGCGTGCCTATCGCGAGGCCCACGACATACATGGAGATCGGCACGGTCGCGAGCGCCGGGTCGGGTGAGAGCGTGCTGCCGATCAGCCCGCCGGTGGCAAAGATCACCGCCGCATTCGCCCCCGCCAGCGCCTGCGCGGTCGCGAGGCGGAGGACGTTGGCGCGGGCCTTGGTATCGTCGATTACTTCGGACATGGGATGAGCCTAGCAGAGATTCCCATTCTGCCCAGGCGCGACTCGGCGCATCTGGTATGCTTTAGCCATGCCTGATTTCACGTTCTTGCACGCCGCCGATCTGCATTTGGATAGCCCGCTGCGCGGCCTCGACGCCGACGCCCCGTCCGCCCGTATCCGCGGCGCCACGCGCCAGGCCCTGATCCGGATGATCGACGCCGCGCTGGAACGGCAGGTCGGCTTCGTTCTGCTGGCGGGCGATCTGTATGATGGCGCTCAGAAGGATTGGCGGTCTGGCCGGTTCTTGACCGAGCAGCTGAGTCGGCTGGTGCGCGCCGGTATCGAGATCGTGTCGATCAGCGGGAACCACGATGCCGAGTCGCTGCATACCGCGCGCCTGGCGGTTCCGGGTATGCTCGGGGCCGATGCGGCGGAGACCCGCCTGCTCGAGCGTTATCCGGTCGCCGTGCACGGGCAGAGCTTTCCCACCCGGGAGGTGAAGGCCAACATCGTCCGTGACTATCCGGTTCGGGTCGAGGATAGGTTCAATATCGGCCTGCTGCATACCGCCTGTGGGCAGGGCGGGCACGAGGATTACGCGCCCTGCACGCTCGATGACCTTGCGCTGCATGGCTATGATTACTGGGCGCTCGGCCACATTCATGCGCGGAGCGTGCTGTCCCGCGATCCCTGGGTGGTGTTCCCCGGCGTGCTGCAGGGCCGCCACATCAACGAGGAAGGCGACAAGGGCGCTACGTTCGTCACCGTCGCGGGCGGGCGGGTGCAGGCAGCCGAGCATGTCGCATTCGACGTCCTGCGCTGGCGGCGGATATCGGTGAACGTGCACGGCGCGTCCAGTATGGAGGCGGTGCTGGGCCGGGTGCGCCATGCGCTGGACGGGGCCGCGCTGCTGTCGGAAGGGCGCATGCTGGCCGTGCGCCTCACGCTGGTGGGCGAATGCCCGGTGCATGCCGCGCTGGTGCGCAGCCCGGCGGCGACGCTCGAACAGGTCCGCGCCGCAGCGCAGGACGTGGCGGGCCGGGACGATCTGTGGATCGAGGATGTAAGGGTCGAGACCGCGCCGCCCTCGCTCGCCGGGCTGCACGACCACCCCGGCGTGATCGGCGCGCTGCTGGCCGCGCTGGACCGTCCGGGCGGCGCCGACGCCGATCTAGTGGCGTTCGCGAAGGATCAGCTGAAGCGGACCGGGGATGCCCTGCCGGCGGATCACCCGGCGCGGCTGATCGCGGAGGGCGTGGTGCCGGACGATCTGCTGGCTCGGGCCCGTGCTTTAGTGCTGGCAGAGCTGAAGCCTTGAGGCTCTCCCGCTTGCATCTAAAGCGCTACGGCTGCTTCGAAGATACGGAACTGGCGCTAGCGGCCGAGCCGGGGCGCTTGAACCTGATCGTAGCGCCGAACGGCATGGGCAAGACCGTGCTCCGCCACGCGTTTCACGATCTGCTGTTCGACATCCCCAAGCAATCCCCGATGGATTTCCGCTTCACCTATAAGGGCATGGAACTGCATGCCGACGCCGTCGATGCCGCAGGCACGCCGTTCGGTTTCGGCTGGATACGGAACGGCAAGCCCGAGCGCGTCAGCTCCGACCCGGCGCGCTATGCCGAGATGCGGCGCGGCATTTCGTCCGAGCAGCTGCGTGGCCTATTTGCGCTGGATACCGCCGGGCTGCGCCGGGGCGGGACGGACCTCAAGGGCGGCGATACGCTCAGCGCCGCCCTGCTATCGGGCACGGGGGAGTTGGCCTCCGCGTCCAAGGTGCGAGCGGAGCTGGAGCGGCGGCGGGCGGAGAATTACGCGCCATCCGCGCGCAAGCCGCCGCTCAACGCCGCGCTAAGCGAGCTGATCGCCGCGCAAAAGGCCGCCAGCCAATCCGTGCAGCGCCCGCAGCAGCG
Organism: Acetobacteraceae bacterium; assembly: GCA_965246925.1. Taxonomy (GTDB): domain Bacteria; phylum Pseudomonadota; class Alphaproteobacteria; order Acetobacterales; family Acetobacteraceae; genus JANPPS01. Next base: position 2,370,811 of record OZ251994.1, read on the forward strand.
GGAGAAGAAAGAGGCCGAGCTCGAGGAGGCCCGTGCCGCACTGGCAGCTGCACGGGAACGGCAGGCGCGGGCGGCCGCAGAGGTCCGGCATCTGCACCGGCTCCTGCTGCTGCGCCCGCATTTGCATAGCATTACGGAGGCCGAGGCGTGGTTCGCCGCCCATCCAGACTCGCCGGCGCTGCCGCCGGGCTTGGATGAGCAGCTGGCCCAGGCGCGGGCCGGGTTGGCGACCGCGCAGTCCCTATACCTTGCGGCAGAGGAGGTTTGCCGTGGGCAGCAAGCGGCGCTGGACGCCATCGTGCAGGACCCGCTCGCTTTGCAGCACGGGGCGGCGCTGGCCGTGCTGGCGGAACGGCTCGGCGAGGCGCGGGCGGCGCACCGGGATCTGCCGGCCCGGCAGCGGGAGCGGCAGCAGGCGGAGGCGCAACGGGACCAAATCCTGCGTGACATCGGCGCCCTGGGTCAGGATGCCGCCGGGTTGATCCCATCCGTAGGCGTGGCCGCGGCGGCGCGGGACGCCATCACCCAGCACGCCCTGCTGCGCGGCACGCTGGCGGAGGAGGCGCGGCGAGCGCAACTGGCGGGCTTGGCGCTCGCCGCGCTACAGCAAAGCCCGGCGCCGGCCAGCGTGGCCCAAGACGGCCTGGCGGCGCTGGTGGCGGAGATCCGGCAGGACCGGCAACCCGCCCAGCACGCGGCGGAGTGTGCGGCGGCGGTGAGCCAGGCGCGCGCCGCCCTGTCGGCAGGCCTGGCCAAAGTGCCCGGCTGGACCGGGGATGCGGCCAGCCTGCGCGCGGTGATCCCGGCCGATGACGCCGTTTATGAACGGCTAGACCAGGCCAGGCGGGATCGCGCCAGTGCCGCGTCCGGCATCCAGCAGGAGCGGGACGGCGTAGCCCGGCAAGTTGCGGCGGCGCAGGGGACGCTCGCGGCATTGACCGTGCGCCCGTTGCCGGATGCGGCGAGCATCCTGGCGGCCCGCACCCTGCGCGACCGGGGCTGGTCCCTGATCGCCCGCCGGCTGGATGGCGACGCCGACCCGCATGGTGAGCTGGACTATGCCGCCGGGCAGGGGCTGGCGCTGCTGTTCGACCGGCGTCTGCGAGAGGCGGATGCGCTGGCAGACCGGCGGCTGGACGAACTCGCCCGGGTGCAGGAGGCGGAACGGCTCACATCTTCGCTGGCCGTGCTGGCGGCGGAGCGGCTGCGGCTCGATCGTGCGCACGAGGCTGCGCAAGCGGCATCCGCGCATGCCGCGGCGGATTGGACGGCGGCCGTCGCCCCGGCCGGCCTGGCGCCGGACGCCAGCCTAGCGGAGGTGCGCCGCTGGCATGCAGCGCGCGTGCGGGTCGTGGACGCGCTGCATGCGCTGGAGCTGGCTCAGGATATGGAGCGTGGCGTGGCCCAGGTGCAGGAGGCTTGGGCCAGGCGTCTGCGGGCAATGCTGGGTGAAACCGGCGGGCTGGCGGCGTTGCTGGCCGTGGCCGACGCGCACCTGGCCGCCGGACGCGAGGCGGCGCAGGCGGCGCGGGACTGGAACGCCGCCCATACGCAGGCGCAAGAGCGTGAGGCCGAAGCCGCCGCCTCGCACCGCACCGCGCAGCGGCGGCTGGATGACTGGAGGGCTGGGTGGACCGCCCTTCTCTTGGATCTGGGCCGGCCGGCGGGGGAAGCTCCGCCCGCAACCGCCGCCGTTCTGGACCGGCTAGGCCAGCTGGACGCGCATGTCCGGGACGTAGCCAGTCTGTCGGACCGGATTACGGCCATGCAATCCTCCCTGGCCGCGGCAGACGCGGATGTGCGCGCGCTGTCCCACGCACTACAGGACTCGGCGGGGCCGGATATGTTCCAGTCAGCCGAGATGATGATCCGGCGCGGCCAGGCGGCGGCTCAGCAGGCGAGCCGTGCGGCACAGGCAACCGGCGCGCTAGCCGGCGCGCGGGCGACGCTGGAGGCGCAGGCGGCGGCATTGCGTGAAGCGCAGGACCGCCTGGCGGCCGTGATTGCCATGACGGGCGCCCCTGACGCGTCCGGCGCCGAGCAGCGCATTGCCGCGGCCCGCACCCACGCACACCAATTGCAGCTTCATGCCGCGGCGATGGCGGCCGTGCGCGAGCATGGCGGTGGCGCGCCGGTTCCCACGCTGATTGTGGAATGTGCGGCGGTCCCGGACCTGGCCGCCGCCCTTATGCTGGCCGAAGCCGAGGCGGAAGCGTGCGGAGACGCGGTGGAAGCGCTTGCCGTGGCGGAGGCCGCGCTCAGTGCCGCCGCGCGGGCTGCGGCCGACGGCACCGACATGACCGAGGCGGCCGTGAGCCAGGCGGCGGCGGCGGCAGTGTATGCGCGGCGGCTGGAGGAGCAGCTGGTGCTGCATGTGGCGAGCTTCATGCTGCGCCGGGCCATGCAAGAGGTGCAGGACGGCGCGGGCGGCGGCGCCCTGGCGCAGCTGTCTGCGCGCTTCGGCGCGGTGACGGACGGGGCCTACACCCTGGCCGAGGACGAGGAGACCGGCACGTTGCACGCCGTCGAGCAGCGCTTCCCAAACGAAAAGAAGCGATTGCAGCAGCTTTCGGAGGGCACGCGGGACCAGCTGTACTTAGCGTTGCGAATCGGCGCGTTGCAGGACCACGCTCGCGCGCAGGCGCCGCTGCCGTTCGTGGCTGACGACGTGCTGCAAACCTTCGACGATGGCCGGGCGGTCGCGTCCTTGCGCGCGTTGCTGGCGTTGAGCGAGGTTTTGCAGGTGATCGTGCTGACGCATCACGACCACCTGGTGCGCCTCACGGACGCATTGCCGGCCGGCAGCACGAACGTTTTGCGGCTTGATTAGTGCTGGCCCTTGGCCCGGCAGGCCACCTGTGGCAGACCGTGCGTTCTGCCGACCAGGAGCCTTCTGTGACCCTTCGCCCCATGTATTTCGCTGCATTGACCGCTCTATTGTTGGAGGGCTGCGCCGTACCGGCCAGCTTGGGCGGTGCCGCGCCGGACGACCTGCTGGACGGGCAGGCCAAGACCTGCACGCCATCCAAGCCAGATTTCACGTCAGCTACCGCGGCCGACGCCACGATCGAGATGACCAATGACGGCTGGTGCGGAATCTATGCCACAGAAAAGGCCGGCACACAGTTCGCACTCGGCCTGATCGGCACACATCCGCAGCATGGCTCCGTCTATGTCCGCTCCATCAACGGGCGGAGCCGGATCGAGTACACGCCGGTGCCGCGCTATGTTGGTGCGGATACGTTTAGCGTGCTGCTGCGTCCCCGTGCGGCCGGTGCACCGGAGGCGACGCTGAAGGTGGCAGTGGCGGTTTCCCGAGGTGAGGGTGTTCCAGCCGAGGCGGCACCGGCTGAGAAGAAGTCGGGCAATGGCCCAGCCCGCCGCCCCGCGCGCCGCCGGGCTGCACGTTAGAGCCGTGCCGGTCCGGGTGGCGGCATCCGGACCGGTCCAATGCTAGGGCTATCACTAGTCTGATGCTTCGCTGAGGGCGAAGCGGTCGAGTATGGCCCCGAGCGCACCGGGGCCGACCTGCTCTGCATGACCGCGGTTAAGGCCAGCCATGATTCCCATACTGTCGAGCGTTTGATCGTCTCGGGTTAAGTCTAACCCGCAAATCTCAGCGTTCGACGGTTGTGTCATGACCTGAAGCCAGCAGCGCTCTTGAACCCGACACAGCGCCCTTGGTCGTACCCATGCGGCAAAGGCCGCGGGCATCAGTGTTGGTGTAGAACTTCGTTCGGAGTGATGTCGGTGAGCGCGGCGTTCCGTGACCGGCTGGATCGACGGGGTAGTTGAACGGTGTCATAGACACGTTCGGCAGAAAGCGCGGCTGGAGGACGTCGTCGATAAAGATCTTGGCATGTGTGGGTGTTGGCGGCTTTTTGCTGGCCGATGAGGTGGCTGATTTCATGCTGCTTGTCGTCAGTTCCAAGGCAGTGATGCGTCAAGCTTGGACGCAAATCGATCATTCGCCAGGGATCGTTACACTCGAGGGGCGCGGGCGGGGCGTCTGCTATCAGGGGAGTTCGTCCGGCCTGAGATCGGCAAGAGGTTCTTCGAAGTTCTCGACGTCAGACGGCGTGACGGCAGTCGTGGATACCTCGTCGTCAAGGTCGATAATGGTGCGGCGGCAGTCCTTCGGGTCCATGCTCATTATGGCTATGTTCTCCAGCAGTGCCTCGTCCTTGCCCAGCATCTTGGCCACGCGGGTGAAGACGTAGCTTGGAGCTGCCGCCACGGTCAGGCTGCTTGATCGCTGGCCATGGGCTTGGGCGTGGCCCTTCCAGGGCAGCAGGTCATCGAGACGCTGGGCTGAATGCTCGGCGATGCGCGCCAGCTTGCCTCGTTGCTCGCCGAGCCATCAATGCAGGTCGGCGATCAGTGGTGCCTACAGGGTCCTGCCGGGTTGCTCGGCGCGCCTCAGCGGCGGGGCCGGTGGTGTCGCGCTCGATGTCGAACGTCGACGCTGCAGGGCTCCAGGCAGATCGGCGACAGCACTGCCGGAGCTTCGCCCTGCGCAGCCCGGCGTCTGTTGACGCCAGTCAGCATCTGTTTCGGATGACGCTTGGCCTAGACTAGGATCTCGCTGAACTGAGCACGAGCCGGGCCAAGTGCTGTCCCAGGCATGCGTGCAGCATTTCGACCATTCTTTTCCGGTCTGGCTTAGCGGTTCGCTCCAAATCGATCTGTCCTTCATTGACCCAGCTGCGCATGAGATCATACCGGCGGAACAGCACAACGCCCGGCGTCGCAGCGACCTGTTGCAGCGCTTGGGCATACGGGTCGAGATTGGCGTTTGTTTGCAGAAACCGGCTGTATTGCGGATCGATCAGCACAAGATCGGCGCCGGCTGCGTGAATAGCATCAGCGCCTTCTAGTAGAGTCTGGCCGAACTCGGCCGGTGGCAGGTTGCGGACGGCCTCGACTGTTCCCGTTTGCCAAAGGACCATGTCGAAGTGTTGCCGCGTCAGCTCGTCTTTCAGTATGCCAAGCATCTCTGTGGCAAGCAGGCCTTTACCGCCTCGGACGGTTACCGTGATGGAGGCACCAGGAACAGACGACAAGAGGGCGCGAACCATCTGTTTAGGAAACGCCTGCTCGGACACCGTCTGCAGCCGTTCGCCTCCTTGAGAGATGGCGTTTGCTGACCCGCCAAACGTCTGACTGGTGACGGTGCCCGGTAACAAGCTCGCTTCCGGCCCGAACATCGTGGCCGAACCGATGGCCAAAATATCGAGTTGACGCCCAGGCTGCAGCGCATGAGCGACCTGCGGCAGCGGCGCAACGATACCGGATGTGTCTTCCGGCGCGCCACATGCATTGTCGGCGTGTGCGGACTGACTTAGAGCAACGCAGGCCAAAAGAGGCAGGACAAGCCAAGTTTTAAGAATTCGTGTCATTGTTTGACGGCGTTAGCAGCGCTGACGAGGTCGGGCAACCCGGCACGGCCCACTCTTCCTTTCTGGCGGTACCAGGCGGCCAATGCTCCGACAATGACCATGAGAGCGCCACCCCCGAGGTTCACCGCAGCCTGCACCAACCAATCCGACCGCTCCTCCATCGCTAAGCGCGCGAGAAACGACAGGAAAATGCCAGAGCAGAAGACTGGAAGCGAGTGCTGCCCACATAGCACGAAAGGACGGAACCAGACACTGTTAAGCCACCTGGCGCCCCGGGGAACGAAGCGGGACACCAACCAGGCGAACGACAGGATTGAGAACAGCCGCATGGGATGCAGGCCCTCTTTGTCGATCGAGACCAGGAACCAAGCCGCTTTCTCCGGGAACCGCGCTTCCACCTCCGGGTAGGGCCAGACCAGCCAAACTAATCCGACCCCATAGACGATGACGACGCAGGCCACGACGTCCAGCACATAAGGCCGCCTGATCTTAGGAAACTTGGCATATGATAGCAGCGCCCCGATGACGAACAGCAGCTGCCACGTGAGTGGATTGAAGTACCATCCTCCCCCGGTCCAGGATGGAAGATTGATCTCGAAAGTCCGTGCGGCTGCATAAACACTGAAAGAGAGCAGGCCAAAGACGGCGGGGCGACGTAACAATGGAATAAAGAAAGCAAAGAAGCCCAGAAGCGCCACGTAAAGAGGCAGGATATTGAGGTATGCCGGCTGGAAAGCCAGGATCAACGCTTGAAGCATCGCCTCGTAAGGTGCCTCTGCCAACACGTCGAGGTGGATCTCATCGAGGTAGTCGGCCCGGTCGAACCGGGTTGCCGAGTAGCTCACTTGCGCGCTGAAAACCACGAACAGGAAGATGTGGGCGATATACAGCACCCCGGCGCGCCGGAGCACGTCGGCAGCGGCAAACAACCAGCCATGCCGGTCCATACTGCGCCCATAGGAAAGTCCCGCAGCATAGCCTGCGAGAAGCACGAATATCTCCGTCGCGTCGCACAAGGCGAAATTCCGCAAACTGAACTGAGCGATCCAATTTGCTGGAATGTGATCGGTGAAGATCCACCAAAGCGCTAAGCCACGAAAAAAATCTATCCTGAGATCCCTGTTGGGACCGCTCACCACCATCACTATCCTCAACGCCCTGACGAAGCCTAGATATGGCGTCGGCGCTTGGCGGGCAAAGGCCAGATCATCGTCTAAACATAGGAGCGCGCTTGGAGCAGCTATCATATGACGCATTGCCCTATAGTGTAGCGAGCGTCTTGATCTTGGCGCGTGGAAAGATTTCCGTCTGCGCCAGCACCGGTGTAGCCGGGCGGAGCCGCTCTACAATGGCCCGGACGTGCGGCCTGACCGAGCTGGAGCACAGAAGCACCGGAGCCTCCCCCCTCGCCGTCGCAATCTCGAAAATCGTCCGGAACCGGGCAACGAAATCGGTAAGCCGGCTCGGTGGTAGCGTCAGCTGTTTCTCATCCGGGGGACCCGATAGATTCTCAAAGAACACCGCCTCCCACTCCGGCGACAGCGCAACCAGCGGAATGTAACCGTCAGGCCCGGTGTGGCTATCGCTGATCTGCCTCGCCAAACGGGTCCGTACGTGCCCGGCGATCGCGCCGATCGCTCGCATCTGGCCTCCGCACGCCTCCTGTATTCCCTCTAGGATGGTTGGTAGGTCTCGCAACGAGACCCGCTCCGACAGCAGCGACTGTAAAACACGCTGAACGGCACTCATCGAGATCTGCGTCGGAATGAGATCAGCCACTAGGCGCTGTTGCTCCCGCGGCAACTCATCGAGCAACTTGACGGTTTCTGTGTACGATAAGAGCTCGGCCATCGACTCCCGCACGATCTCTGTAAGGTGTGTCGTAAGGACACTCGCGGGATCGACAACCGTATAGCCGCGAAAGCTTGCCTCTTCTCGCCGGGCAGGCTCGATCCAAAGCGCTGGAAGTCCAAACGCCGGCTCTGTCGTCCGCTCTCCGGCAAGGTCCGGCACGCCTCCACTGGGGTCCATGGCAAGCACGAGCGTAGGACGCAACTCGCCCCTTCCAGCCTCGATTTCTTTGATCCTAATGCTATAAACGTCTGGACCAAGCTGAAGATTGTCTTGAATTCGCACTGGCGGCAGGACGAACCCCATTTCCGCGGCGATCGACCGGCGCAGGCCCTTGATTTGCTCGGTCAGCCTGGGCGAGTCGCCGCCGGCAAGTGATAGTAGTCCGTAACCGAGTTCCAGCCGCAGAGTGTCGATACGCAGCGAGTCCTGAATGGCGGCTTCTGGAGGCGGTAGGGCCGACGCTGGAGCAGGCTCGGACGATGCGCCGATCGGATTGCGTTGCCGGAAGACAGCACCGCTTCCTGCCAGGCCGGCGAGCAACAGAAATGGCAACGCGGGAATGCCGGGCAGCATGGCAACGACAAGCGCGGCCCCTGCCGCCAGGCCGAGCGGTTTGTAAGCTCCGCCGAGTTGCCGGACGAGCGCTACGTCTGCGGCGCCTTGCACGCCGCCTTTGGTTACCACGATTCCGGCTGCGGTCGAAACGAGCAGTGCCGGGATTTGTGAGACAAGCCCATCTCCAACGGTCAAAGTCGTAAACGTGGCCGCAGCATCGCTGACCGCCATTCCATGCCGAAGCAGGCCGATTGCAAGTCCACCGATGATATTGATCACCGTTATGAGTAGGCCAGCGATTGCATCTCCTCGGACGAATTTTGCAGCGCCGTCCATTGCGCCGTAAAATCCACTTTCTTCTTCTAGCTCCCGTCGGCGCAACCGGGCGTTACTCTCATCAATCAGTCCGGATGAGAGGTCCGCATCAATGGCCATCTGCTTGCCCGGCATTGCGTCTAGACTGAACCGCGCTGCCACCTCTGCAATGCGTCCCGAACCTTTAGTGATGACCATGAAGTTCACGACGAGTAGAATAGCGAAAAGTATGACGCCGATTACGACGTCTCCGCCCATCAGGAATCCACCAAACGCTTGAACGACATGCCCGGCCGCGGATGGTCCCTCATTGCCATGAGATAGAATGAGCCTGGTTGTTGCGACGTTGAGTGAGAGGCGGAGGAGGGTAGTAATCAGCAATAAGGTTGGAAAACTCGTGAAGTCCAAGGGACGTTGCAGCAGGACGGCTACCATCAACACTAAAATCGACGCGGTAATCGAAATCGCCAGCCCAAAATCAAGCAGAAAGGTTGGTAGTGGAACCACGAGAACTGCAAGAAGGGCAATGATGCCCAGGGCCAAGCCTATGTCGCTGCCCGGCGTGAACGACCTGATCTTGGCGGCGAGCGAGCCTGCCGAAAGGGTGTCACTCACGATCTAGGCCGGCTGAGAGTTGGGGGGCGGAGCCACGGTCGCCCCAGCTTCGGCATACTCACGAAGCTTGTTTCTCAGGCAGCGGATTGAAATTCCAAGCATGACCGCTGCGTGAGTGCGGTTTCCAAATGTATGTTGTAGTGTATTGAGAATGAGGTCCCGCTCAACCGCATCCATGGTGCGCCCCACGAAAGGCGAAGACGCTGCCGACCCGTTCAGCCCTTGGGCCGCAAGCGGACCGGTATCCGGAAGTTCGATGTCTCCTATAGCGATGGCGTGGTCGGTTGCAAGCAGAACAGCCCTGTGCACGGTATTCTCTAGTTCCCGGACGTTCCCTGGCCACCTGTGCCGAGTCAACTGCAGTAGTGCCTCGCGAGAGAAGGGCCTTAACGCTTTCCCGTTAAGAACAGCATAATGCTGCGCATAATGTTCTGCAAGCAGCACGATATCAGCCGGCCTGTCCCGCAGGGCGGGAATTTCGAGAGTGATAACGTTTAAGCGAAAAAATAGGTCCTGTCGGAAACGTCCCGCCGCCACCTCGGCCCGCAGATCCCGGTTCGAAGTTGCGAGCACCCGCACGTTAACCTTAACGGGCGCGCTACCCCCTAGCCGATCGATTTCTCTTTCTTGAATAACCCTAAGAAGCTTTGCTTGCAGGCGTACATCCATTTCACTGATCTCGTCGAGCAGGATGGTGCCGCCATTTGCTGCTTCGAATTTGCCGATCCTCCGCGCGACCGCACCGCTGAATGCCCCCTTTTCGTGACCAAAAAGCTCAGATTCGAGGAGTGCTTCCGGAATGGCCGCGCAATTGAGTGCAACAAAGGGCCCGGCTGCACGTAATGACTTACGGTGCACGAACCGGGCCAGAACCTCCTTGCCAGTGCCGGACTCCCCGGTTATCAGGATAGAGGCGTCCGAGACAGCAATCTTTTCGGCCCTTTGGACTGTTACCAGCATAACTGGATCGGTGGCAAGCAATGCATGAGCCTCTCCGGAGGCGGCCTCTAACATTGCCGCAATCAGTTCGGGATCTGGAGGCAGTGGAAGAAAGTCGCTCGCTCCTGCTTTGACGGCCCGGGCGGCATCGGTAGGGCTTGTTGTGACGCCGCATGCCACGACCGGGACATGGAACCGCTCTTGGCGAAGCAAAGCGACGAGCCGTTCAATGTCAAACGGCAACTCAGCTAGGATCAGACTGATCTTCCCGCTCAGCCGCATGATCCTTAAGACATCTTCGAGATTGCCGGCTTGGGACATCTTGGCACCGCGAGAAACTGCAATCTCGCCCGCGCGCTTCAGTTCGCCTCGGAAATCCCCTACTATGAGAACATTGATAGCCGGTGCCATTTAATTCCGCTCAACCTTAACGATTTCAGTCATCGTTACACCGAGCCGCTGGTCATCAACTAAGACGACCTCTCCCCGGGCTACTAGCCGATTATTGACGTATATATCGATCGCGTCGCCAAGCTTGCGATCTAGCTCAACGACCGCGCCACGGCCTAGCTTTAACAATTGATTTACCTGCATTGTCGCGCGGCCCAGAACCGCGCTGACCGTGACCGGAACGTCATAGACTGCATCCAAGTCACGCGAGACCGGCTGGCTGATGGTGGTCTGGTCGATAAGATCTTCAACTTGATCAACTTGCGTGGACAATGTCTAGACTCCGCTTAGAATTTGCATTGTTGCCCGACCTGAGTGCCGCAGCCGCTTCGTCGCTTCGGTCCGGCATCAGGCCTAGTGTTTCGAGCGTAGCGTTAAGGTGCATTTCAAGGTCGCTTACGGAACGCGATGCTCCACCCTCTTTCCACGAAACTTGGATGTCACCTGGTCTGCTATCTTTCAGCAGGCTCAGATCCATCGAGCGTCTCAGCTCTGGAGCAAGACCGAGCAATACCTGTCTAATCTCTTCGAGCGAAGATTCATGAACTTGCACCGTAAGCTTCGGCTCGAGCCGCAGTGCAGGAATCAGCCGCTTGACCATAGACAGAGTCTCATCTGGGCCATACCTGGCGCAGTAATCCGGTAGTAGCACTGCGGCCATCGCTAATATCATTTTTGCAATCTCGCCGGCTGTGTCTGCTATTAATTCTTTCGAATCCGTTTTAGATGACTCGACAGCGGCGGTAATACTGGTCAGAAGAGCAATCTTGGCTCGTTGCTGTTCGCCGAGTGAGATGGCCATCGCTTCTTCGAAACCGGCCGAGCGGGAACGTTGTTCAGCATGGTGAAGATCAGCGGCGGAGAACGTGTTCTGGACCTCTGATTCATTGTCGCCGTCCTGACTGTCAAAGTCTTTTTCGTAAAAGAAAAGAGACTTTGCAGATGCCGAGCGCTTCTTGAGAGCTTCGTAGTTCATTGTGTTCAGGCCACCATCTCTTCTGAGCTGGTATCACCGATCTCAATCTGCCCTTGAGCGGCGAGGTCCTTCGCTAATGTGACTAGGCCGGTTTGTGCCTCTTCCACATCTCGAAGTTTTACCGGACCGAGGAGCTCGATGTCCTCCCGCAGCATTTTCCCGGCGCGTTCAGATAAATTCTGAAACACGAGATCACGGAGAGCCTGCGGCGCTCCTTTGAGCGCAAGCGGCAACTTATCCTTTTCGGCATTTCGTAGAAGGATCTGGATACTTGGCGGAGACAGCTTGCTAAGGTCGTCGAAGGTGAACATTAGAGCTTTGATTCTCTCCGCAGCCTCCTTGTTCCGATCCTCGAGAGCTGTGATGAAACGGGTCTCGCTCTGCCGATCTAAGCTGTTGAAGATTTCAGCCATGAGTTCATGGCTGTCCCTGGGTTGGGTGGAGGATAGATTGCTCATAAACTCGGTCCTAAGCGTATCCTCAACTCCCTGCAGCACCTCCCGCTGTATAGACCGCATATGCAACATGCGCATGATGACCTCGATGGCGAAGCTTTCTGGTAACTGTGCCAATACCTTGCCGGCGTGGTCTGGCCTCAATCTTGAAAGGATGACAGCTGCGGTTTGAGGGTATTCGTTCCGTAGATAGTTTGCCAGAACGATCTCATTGACGTTGCCAAGCTTCTCCCACATGGTCGTGCCGGCCGGACCACGGATCTCATCCATAATTTGAGCCGCTCGATCGGCAGGAAGTGCTTGCAACAAAAGGCGTTCGGTCGTTTTCAGGGAGCCTACCAAGGCACTCTGACTGCCCAAGCTATCCTTGAACTCCGAACAGAGTTGCTCAACGATTGAGGCCCTTACAGCTCCGAGCTGCGACATAGCGCTAGATACGAGCCTTATCTCTTCCTCTTGCATCAACCCGAACAGCTTTGAACGCTGCTCCTCCCCCAAAGCAAGCATCAGAATGGCCGCTTTCTGACTGCCAGTGACGGATTGAAAGTCCTCTATAATCTGCATGTCAGGCTTCCTGCTCAGCTTGAACCCAATTTCGTAATACTGTGACGCTCTCTGCAGGATGCCGGTCGATCATCGCCGCGACCCGGGATATTGCGTTGGACTTTAGAGGCTCGACCGCGTCAGCAAGGTCCACCATGGCATCGCCGGCTCCGTCAGGTCCTGTCAAAGCGCCGGCTGAGGTGCCTGCGGCAAGTGCAGCGTCGGTGCCCGTTGGAGCTGAGGGCGCGAGAGTGAGACGGAGCATCATGGGCCTGAGAACGAGGAGAAGGCCAAGTAAAATGATCAATCCGATGAAGCCCGTTTCAGCCAGGCGCATGACGTCTGCCTTGTCAAAGCGGTTCAGCAGGCCCTCAGGTGTTGCGTCCCCCGGCTCCTCCGGCCCAACAAAGCGCATGTTGACCACTTCGACTTTGTCTCCACGCTGCTCGTTGAACCCGACGGCGCTTCGAACCAACGTTGCAATTCTTGCTAGATCGTCAGACGACCGTTCGGCCCAAACCATCGCGCCATCGACATTGCGGGTCGTGGTTCCATCCACCATAACGGCCACCGTCAAACGTCGGAGCTGAGGCTGATCTCTTACTAAAACACGGACAGTCTTGCTGACTTCATAGTTCGTAGTCTCTTCTTGCCTCTGCTCTTGAGAGCCGGCTGTGCCGGTTCCGGCATCTGCATTCGGTAGATTGTTCTGAACCGTTACCGCTGGAGGTGCTTCGGTACTATGAGAGTTGTTGTTTGAGTTCTGTTGGCTTCGAACGACTTGACCGTCTGGATCAAACTTTTCCTGCGTCTCACGAAGCTGCTCGAAGTCGAACTCCATTGCCGCCTCTGCTCGGACGTGGCCAGGTCCCACGCTGCGCTCGAGCATCTCCTCGACGGCGCGGGAGAGCCGTTGCTCGCTGGCGCGCTTCGTTTCTTCAATCGTGTTTGCGGGACTGGCGCTACCGCTCTGACCGGCCTTGGCAAGAACGCCACCCCGGCTGTCAACGATAGCGATGTTTTGAGCATGCAGACCCGGCACAGCCGCCGCGATCAGGTTAAGGACGGCTTGCACCCCTTCTGGGTCAAGGCGGCTCACGCCCGTCATCGTCAAGATCACGCTAGCCTGTGCCTCCTGCCGCTCCCTGGCGAAGGGTTCCCGCTTAGGAAGTACGAGATGGACTCTGGCCGCCCGAACCCCGTGCAGCATGCGGATCGTTCGGGACAGCTCACCTTCGAGCGCCCTGGTTTGATTGATCGCTTGCTGGAATCCGCTGGCCGTCAGCCCGTCCCCGCGATCGAAAATCTCATAACCGATCGATCCTCCGGCTGGGAGACCGTCTTTGGCGAGCAAAAGCCGAGCCCTGCCTACCTGATCCGCAGGAACCATGACGCGAGTGCCGCTCGAATCGGTTTGTCTTGGGATGTGGGCGCGGTCGAGTTGCTCGACGATCTGTGAGGCGTCCCGCAACTCGAGGTCTGCATATAGCAGGGTCATGGGGCCTTCCGTGCCCCGCGTGGTCATGAATCCGAGAGAGGCGAGGGAGATGATTGCCACTAGCCCGAGCGCGGCAATCCGCATCGGCCCGAGTGAGCGTAGGCTCCCCATTAACGCGCCCAAACCCAGCCCCCGTTTTGGTGTTCTGACATAGGCACAGTGTGCCGGGTAAACCTTTCTAAATGATTAAGGCGACGGCTGAAAAATGCTTTTCACTGAATCGCCTGAACCGCGGTCAAGGGGACTTGTATGGAGCCGATCTGAACCTTCATACCGCTTGGCGTATTCTGAACCGCAGTCGCCACACCATCGACCATGAATGGAACTGGCGTCGATGCAGCGCCCTTGCTGCCTGGAATGGCGATTCCGAGCGAGTAGGCACCGTCTGGAACCGTATTGCCGTTGTCGTCGCGCCCGTCCCAATGCCAGGTGTTTTGCCCGATGCTGGTCTTTATTGCATCAGTATGGAGAGTCTGTCCGGATTGAGATGTAATGGTGACGATTGCATTTGCCGGAACGCTAGTCGCGAATGTCACTGATCCGGCGCTGTTCTGTAGATCAATCTTGCTAGAGGTGGCCTGCAACGTTTTTCCGACAAGCGACGAAGATTGCAGAACTTGGTTACCCTGCTGAAGATCAATAAGAGTATTGAGATTCTTGTTAACGTTTATTTGCTGCTCTACGCTTGAGAACTGCACGAGTTGGCTCGTAAACTGATTTGTGTCCATCGGCGATGTCGGATCTTGGTTCTTGAGCTGGGTCATCAGAAGCTTAAGAAAATCAGTATAGTTCTTTCCTAGCGTCGTTGAAGCCGTGCTTGCGGTCGAAGCCGCGGGAGTGATAGACGACGTTGGTAAAGAATTCATAAAGCTTCTCCTATCAAGCAGTGATGTCGAGGCCGGAGCCGTCTAAGTAGGTTATCAAGTAATTGGCAGTTGCCCGGACCTGGGCTGTATCAACCTTAGTCCAAGCCGGAATGTTCGAGTCGAGGCTTTCAGTGGACGGTTTATCCTGTGCTTGCCGGCGTTGATGGTCTTGGAACATACTTCCAGACTGCGGAGTGAATGGATTGTCGGAAGAGCTTAAACTCTGCGCAGCGCTGGCAGGGTTTTCCTGTTTATTTTGAGGAATTAAACTGAAGTCAATGCTTTGATGGTCGATCTGTACTCCCGCCCGGTTCAAAGCTTTATGCAGTTGCGGCTGATCGCGTTGCAACAACGCCAGGGTCTCCGGGCGCTCGACCGAGAGGCTTACACGTGCGGCCCCGTCTTTCGTCTGCTCTACTATGATATGCACTTTACCAAGCTCTTGTGGATCTAGTCTGATAATAGTCTGCTGCTGGCCGGCCTCATGCGTGGTGGTAGTGACGGCTGCCACGATCGGTTGAGCTACTTGTTCAACCAAGCGAGAAGGCAAAGGATCTAGCGAAAGCCGCGTGTCGTTACTGCCGACCGTACTAATCGGATTAAAATTTGTAGGCTGAGGGAGCACCGATGGAGCTTCAGCTCCATGTGAAGTAGTCTCCTCCGACCCAGCAATTAGATTGACGGTCGTGGCGGGTGCTGGCACGGTTACATGCCGGACTCCAGTGCCAAGCAATGAATTTTGCTGCCCTGACCCTTCGTTCTGAGCCGGCGGAGAGATGCTTCTCTCAGGGGCCGCCGGCTTAACCGCAAAGGGTCCTGCGCCCAAGGGAGCCTGCTTAGAGTCGACTGGGGAAGGTAGCACGTTTGCCGTAGCCTGCCTGATCGGGCTAGAGCCGGGTTGCGGAGTAAGCATCGGCATAGCGAGGACTGACGGGGTCGTATCTGGCCGTATTGGCAAAGCCGCTCGGCCCTTCAAAGACCCCGGTTGCTGGATTTCCGGCGATGGTGATGCAATGATGTTGTCCGGTGTTTTCTTTTGATCTTCCAAAGTCTTTAGGGGCGAACCGGCTGCCGGACTTTCTGCTCCGGCAGGCAAGAGTTGCTCTATGCGAATCGGCGGTGCAATGAATAAGATTTGGCCGGGCATCTCTAGGCCGGGTGCTATTTGTGGCCGGGTGGCGATGTTATGCAAATCGTCCGCTTTGGTTGGCTTACCAGCTTCGGGCCGCTGATCCCCGGCCGGCGCGTTTCCTGCATCCGTTGTTGGTAGGACACGGGTGGTCAAGATGGTTTGCGCGGCGACAGCCGGGTCGGGCGACTGAGCCGCCGGAGCAGCGGCTGGTGCTAGCGGGGTGAAATCTCCCCGTGCAGGGCCCGGCGTGGACGCGACTGGACCAGCGGCAGCAAACATGGGCTGCTGCAGGGTGGGAGGCGGTCCCTCCAGTGCGACGGCCGACCGCACCAAGGCGCCGAACTCAATGACCTTTGAGTCCAAAGTCTGAAGCCTAACCGCGAAGGCTCGTGGCGAAAGACCAGTTTCAGGTAGACCGTTGGTCTCCAGGGCAGTCATGGGAAGGGCTTTGTGGTTGGCATGGACTAGGTGGTCAGCAAGGATCGGGCCAGAGAGTTTGGTCAGCTTCCGTATAGTGTTGAACCAGCAGAGTTAGGCAAACATTGCCGGGTTGCTTCGTTAAGTATGGCTTTTTGTGCCCGGTCTTCTGAAGGGATCGATCACGAACAGCCGCATACCTTGAGTTTGCAGTGTTGGCATACTTCCTGCTGAGGACTGCACGGTGAGAGAGGCAGTTGCGACGATGCGTCCGGCTGTGTCCGTCCGCGGTATAGGAGAGTATAAATGTCGTTATTCGGTGCTTTGAACACGGCTGTCAGCGGCCTTGGCGCGCAGGCGTCTGCCTTTGGCAACATCGGCGACAATATTGCCAATAGCCAGACGACGGGTTTCAAGGGGATCAATACCTCGTTCGAGGATTACCTCACGGTCAGCAACTCCCAAGTAAACGAGTCTGGAGCCGTTGTGGCCAGACCGAGTTATGCTAACAGTCTGCAGGGCCCCGTCAGTCAGACTGCGAATCCGCTTGCGATGGCTATCACGGGGCAGGGGTTCTTCACAGTCAGCCAGCAGAACGGAGACATAAAGGGCACTCCGACATTTAGCAAGAACGTCGCTTACACTCGCACGGGGGACTTTACGGTCAATAAAGATGGGTATCTGGTGAACAGTGCAGGTAATTTCTTGACCGGTTATGTTCAGAACGCAGCTACTGGCGCTATCGACAAGACGACTCTTTCGCAGATTCATATCGGAGAGACTGGTTACGCACCGGTTCCTACGTCCGACGTGACAATTTCCGCTAATCTTCCTGCGACGCCAAGCTCCCCGGCGCCGATTCTCTCGCAGATTCCGGTAACTGACGCTTTGGGACAAAGCCAAACGGTTCAGCTGCAGTGGACCCAGATATCCGGGTCACCCAATACGTGGCAGGTCGCGGTTTCTCAGCCCGGCATTGCGACGCCGCTTGGCACGGCGAAGGTGGTGTTCGGCACGACGGGCAACCCTGCGGCCCCGGACGGCACGCCGGGCAGCATCACTTCCACCAGTGGTAATACAGTCGGAAGTAGTTACGCAGCCGGTGCAGCTGCAACTCTGGGTTTTACGGCCGATTTCGGATCGGGCCCGCAAGCGATCAGCCTTAACTTGGGGACGTTCGGACAGCCAGGGGGACTTACTCAGTTTGCTGGGACCGAATACTCGCCGCGGTCGCTCACGCAAAACGGTGTCGCGCCGGGTAGCTTCAGCAGCGTTGCTGCGCAGTCAAACGGCGACATCGTAGTCAATTTTGACAATGGCCAGTCCCGGGTTGTCGCTAACGTGCCGGTCACGACCTTCGCCAACCCGGACGCGCTGCAGCGGTTGAGTGGCCAAGCCTTTTCGGCCTCGATCGATAGCGGGTCGCCTCAAGTACTTCAGGCTGGCGCGAACGGGGCGGGAGGAATCGTCACCAATGCGCTGGAAGGGAGCAATGTGGACATTGCGGCCGAGTTCACAAAGCTGATCGTCGCGCAGCGGGCCTACTCTGCAAATACTAAGATGGTCACAACGGCTGACGAGCTTTTGCAGCAAACGATCGACATGAAGCGTTAACGTTTAATCAATCATTTGCAGGTAGGCTCACGATCACGCCAACAAGGGCCCTGTTGATAGGACTGCCATCTTGAACATAAACAACGTGTTGACCATTGCTGGAAGCGGGCTGAACAGTATAGGTCAGCAGTTATCGGTGGTTTCTCAAAACGTCGCAAACGCCAATACGGCCGGTTATGTGAGCGAGACGCTCACGCAGACTGCGGTGGTGGCGGACGGCGTCGGTATTGGGGTGAAGATTGGGGTGGCGACCCGTCATGTGGACCTTCATCTCCAGGTTGACGCCAACGCCGCGGCGGCTGATGCGGCGGGGCAGGGTATCACGGCCGGCTCGCTCGGGGCTATCGATGCTGCGTTGGGGACGCCGGGTAGCGGAACCGATTTACCTGGCTTGCTGGGCGCATTGACGGATGGGTTCTCGGCCCTGTCTGGTGATCCCTCGAACGTGACGCAGCAACAGAAAGTGGTGCAAGCGGCGGATGCGTTGGCACGGGGTATAAACGCCTTGTCGGAGACCGTGGCGTCGTCCAGGCAGAAAGCCCAAGATCAAGCGGTGGACACCGTGGCCAGCGTCAACACGGCCTTGAGCACGATCGGCAAGCTCAATAGCCAGATCATCGCCGCGACGGCCCGAGGCTCCAGCACTGCCACCTTGGAGGATGACCGTGACCGCAATATCGAAACTGTCAGCGCTGCGACGGGGGCTAAGTTCCTGCGTCAGCCCGATGGGTCTGTCCTTGCGGCTTTGAAAGGACTCGTTCTACCGCTGAATGCAAAGGCGGGCCCGCTTTCTCTAGCATCTGCCCCGTTGAGTTCTTCGGGCTTGCCAGGATCCGCGCCGGCCCTGTTCCTCAATGGGCAAGACGTCACGCCTGAGGTGACGAGTGGACAGCTTGGGGCGCTGCTTACGTTGCGGGATCACACTCTGCCGGGGATCCAGTCTGGTCTTGATGGGTTTGCTCACTCCCTGGCCTCCGGCTTCAGTAATCAAGGTGTGGTGCTGTTCACTGATCCATCTGGGGCCATCCCTGCCGGTGCTGGGGCTGGCCTTACAATACAGGTTGCTGCGGCGGCGCGAGCTAACCCGGCCCTTGTTCGGGACGGCGCTACGCCGAGTGGCTTGGCCGGTGACACGACCCTGATTTATAGCGTGCTCAAAGGCGTTCTGCGAAGCGGTCCTGGAAGCGTCACCGATCAGGCGCTTACGGTCACGAGCAACATCTCCTCGCTCGCCTCGAACGCCACCGCTGAGCTGAAAACGCAGCAGGGGGTGAGCACGGCGCTTTCGACACGGCTTGCATCGGCGAACGGCGTTTCCATCGATAGCGAGCTGGCGTCATTGGTCCAATTGCAGAGCTCCTATGCGGCAAATGCTAAGGTCTTAGCGTCAACTGATACAATCTGGAGAGACCTGTTTGCGGCGGTCCTGCCATGAGCATCGGTGGCGTGACGGCCGGCTCCAACCTTGGTCAGTTGCAGTCGCTTTTAACCGAAAACGCGAGTGTGCGGCAGCAACTGCAAACCGTGCAGGAGCAGACCTCGTCTGGCCTGATCTCTCAAAACTACTCAGGTCTGGGCGGCGGTGCGCGAACTTCATTGGAGCTCAATCCTCAGATCCAGCACGAGCAGGTTTGGCAATCTAATATTGATGCGGCTTCGGGCCGCCTCGAAGCGACACAGACTGCGCTTCGCACTATCACATCGATAGTGACCAACATCTACGCGCAGACAGCAAGCCTAAGCAGCACGAGCACGAATACGCCCGAGAGCATTGCGAACCTCGCGCGGCAAGGCCTGCAGCAGGTTGCTGACTTGATCAACACCAAGGTGGGCGGAGTATTCGTGCTGGCTGGGCAGGATAGCGCCAATCCACCTCTGCCTGACACGTCCCCGGCAACGCTCGTCCCAGCGCTGCTTTCGAGCGACACGGCGACGGCGCCGTTTTCTGCGACTCTGCCCGCGACTCCGGCAACGGTGCAAGTCGGGGAGGGACAAGTCGTTCAGATTGGGCTTATCGCCAACAAGAATTCATTCACGACGTCAGCGGCACCAACGACGGGCTCCTTTATGCGGGACATCCTGCGGGAACTCGCAACACTCACGACTGTGACGGATAACGCCTCCTTGCAGACGACGGCGTCGGATGTGCGGAAGCGTCTCTCTGGTGCTATCGGGTCCATCGCCTCCGAGGCCGGTAGCCTCGGTGACGTTCAGGCCAGCTTGGAAAACCGGAAATCTCAGTCTGCCGCGACGGTGCTGACCCTCAAGCAGCAGGTCTCGAACGCTCAAGACGTGGACCTCGCGGCGACATTGTCGAGGCTTACGGCCCTGCAAACGCAGTTGCAGTCGAGCTATCAGATCATCGCCAGCCTTCGGGAGCTCTCGCTGTCCAAATACATCTGATGGCCAACTGCAAGCCCGCTATACCCGCTCTAGAATACTTACGTAGTTCGCGACGCCGGCACCTCCCATGTTGAAAACGCCAGCCAAGTCGGCGCGCGGCAGCTGCATCGCCCCCGCCTCTCCCGTTAGCTGCATGGCTGAGATCACGTGCATCGAAACGCCGGTGGCGCCCACAGGGTGGCCCTTTGCTTTCAAGCCGCCACTCCGGTTGATGGGAAGCGCACCGTCAGCTCGGACAGCATCACTCATGGCAACCCGTGCGCCCTCACCGGGAGCGGCCAAGCCCATTGCTTCGTAAGCCAGCAATTCCGCAATGGTGAAGCAATCATGAACCTCGGCGAAAGAGAGGTCATGCACGCCGATGCCGGCCTGTTCGAATGCGGACGCCCACGCCCGCTCCGCCCCTTCGAAGCGCGTAGGGTCCCGGCGGGAGAGCGGAAGGTAGTCATTGACATGCACGGCGGCACGGAAGCGTACGGCTTTGCCCATGCCTCTGGCCGTATCCTCGTCTGTAAGGATGAGCGCGGCCGCACCGTCGCTCACGAGCGAACAATCCGTGCGCTTCAGTGGCGGTGCGACGTAGGGATTGCGGTCACTGGCGGTGCGGCAAAACTCGAACCCCAGATCCTTGCGCATCTGCGCGTAGGGATTGTCCACTCCGTTCCGGTGATTTTTGGCGGCAATCGTTGCCAAAGCGTCGGACTTGTCACCGTAACGCTGAAAATATCGCTCGGCGATGCGGCCGAAAACGCCCGCGAAACCGGCCGGTATGTCTCCCTCTTCAAGCCGATAACTGGCGCCAAGGAGATTATCGCCCACTTGCGGACCGGGCGTTGCGGTCATTTTCTCGGCGCCGATGACCAGGGCGAAGCGTCCGCGTCCGGCGGCCAGGAAGTCGCGGGCGCCGTGGATCGCAGCCGAGCCGGACGCACACGCATTCTCATACCGGGTGGCGGGCTTGAACCGAAGCGCCTCGACGGCGTGCATCGCCAGCGAACTCGGAAAATCCTGCCGGGAAAATCCATTGTTGAACAGCCCGATGAAAGTGCCGTCCACCTCTTCCGCCTCGATGCCGGCGTCCTGAATGGCCGCGCCAGCGACCCGAGCTATCAGGCTCTCGACATCAGGGTCCTCCAGCTTTCCGAATGGGGAATGCGCCCAGCCTACGATGCATGCGGTCATGCCGTTCACTCCTTGTCCGTTGGAGATTCGCCGCGCCGCAGAAAAAAGCAAGCCGGTCTCAGCTTTCTTTCCGGGCACCGATGCAGTACTTAGGCGGCAAACAGAAACCACGGAGATCCGTCTATGCCGACCATGAGCCGCCGCCTTTTGATTGGTGCGGCGTTGCCGCTGTGCGCCATCCGCACCCGTCCGGCTCAAGCGGCCGAATTCAGTTACAAGCTGGCCACGAACATGCCGGCGGTCCATCCCGTGAACCTCCGGGCCGGCGAAGCGGCGGAGCGGATTGCCAAAGCGACGGATGGAAAAGTGGAACTCCGCGTGTTTCCCAGCAGTCAGCTTGGCTCAGACACCGATACGCTTAGCCAATTGCGGTCCGGCGCGGTCGAGTTCTTCAGTCTGTCCGGTCTTATTCTTTCCACGCTCGTGCCGGCTGCTAGCATCAACGGAATCGGTTTCGCGTTCTCCTCCTATGATCAGGTTTGGGGGGCGATGGACGGCAAGCTCGGTGCTTTCGTTAGGGCCGAGATCGCCAAGCGTGGACTGCTTGCCATGGACCACATCTGGGATAACGGGTTCCGCCAGACTACCACCAGCACAAAACCGGTGCGGACGCCGGACGATTTGCGCGGCATGAAGCTGCGGGTTCCCGTAAGCCCATTGTGGACCAGCATGTTCACAGCGCTCGGAGCTGCGCCGGCAAGCATAAATTTCAGTGAAACCTATTCGGCATTGCAGACGAAAATCGTGGATGGCCAAGAAAACCCGCTTGCCGTTCTAGATACGGCCAAGCTGTATGAAGTGCAGAAATACTGCTCGATGACCAACCACATGTGGGACGGTTACTGGTTTATCGCTAACGCCAAAGCCTTCGGACGCTTGCCGGCGGACGCGCAAGAGGTAGTCGCACGGGAGTTGAACCGGTCCGCCTTAGAGGAGCGGGCGGACGTTGCTGCTTTAAATTCGAGCCTACAGGGCAAACTCGAAGGCCGCGGCATGGTGTTCAATGCCGTCGACCCCGCGCCGTTCCGTGACACGCTACGTCAGGCAAAGTTCTATAGCGATTGGCGTGCCAAGTATGGAGAGGACGCCTGGCACGTCCTGGAGGAGAGTGTGGGCGCGCTCGGTTGACGGGCGCTTGAGGCGGCGTTGGCGGCCCCCATATTCAAGCAAACGATGTGACGAGGCGACCGATGTCCCTGTTTTCGACTAAGACCAAGCCGGCCGAAGCCTATCCGTTCACCCGGACGGACGCTGAATGGCAGGCATCGCTGACAGCCGAACAATACCGCGTCATGCGCGCCCATGGCACGGAGCGGGCGTGCACCAGCCCGCTGAACGACGAGCATCGTACGGGCACCTATGAGTGCGCCGGGTGCGGTGCGCCCTTATTCACGACTGAGGCTAAGTTTGAGAGCGGCACCGGTTGGCCGAGCTTTTTTCAACCCGTGACACCGGATGCAGTTGGAATGACCGAGGACCGCGGGTGGGGCATGGTGCGGACCGAAGTACACTGCAACAATTGCGGCAGCCATCTTGGCCATGTCTTTCCGGACGGTCCGGCGCCGACCGGGCAGCGTTATTGCATGAACGGCGTTTCGCTCGAGTTCCACCCGGCCTGACCCGGCATGCCATTGGAGATCAAGGTCGGCCCGGCGCAGGTCACGCTGCATCAAGGCTACTCGATCTTCATCACCGATCCGGATGGTCAGGTGCGCTGGCCGTCCGATAAGGGGCTGTATTTCTTCGATACGCGGCTGATCAGCGCGTATGCGATCTACACGAACGGTGCATTGTGGGATCTGGTCAATAGCGGTGCGACATCCCCGAATACATCCCGAACGTTCCTGACTAATTGCGCGTTCCCGAGCGAGCTGGGTGAGATCGCGGCGAGGACGCTGAGCCTGGTCGTGAGCCGGGCCGTCGAGGGTGGACTGCACGAGACGTACGAGATCACGAATTACGGCCGCCATCCGGTCCGGTTCAACTTGGAGATCGCGATCCGCAGCGATTTCGCCGACATCTTCGAGGTCAAGCAGAACCGCATCCTGCGCCGCGGGCGGATCGCGACGACGTGGTCGGAGGCCGGGCAGGTGCTGACGACCAGCTATAGCAACGGCGCGTTCGCCCGCTCGATCCGGAGTGCGGCGCGCACGCCGCTTCCGGCCTTGTATGCGAATGGCCGGCTCAGCTGTGCGGTCGAACTGGCGCCGGGGCAGTGCTGGACGGGTACGTTGCTGCACGATCTGATGGATGGTGATACGGCGTTTCCGGCGCCGGCTTCGTGCAGCCCGGCGCCGGCCAATACCGACCATGGCGTGATGCGGATCGCCACCAGCGTGCAGAGTTTCCAGCGCTTGTTCGACCAGGCTCTGGAGGACATGGCCGCGTTGCGGCTGCCGGTTCCGGGTGGCGCGTTCATTCCGGCCGCGGGCCTTCCGTGGTTTGCCGCATTATTTGGCCGGGACACGCTGATCGCGAGCCTCCAGTCGCAAATTTTGGAGCCTGATTTCGCGCGCGGCGTGCTGGATGTGCTGGGCCAGTATCAGGCGACGGAGCGGGACGATTACCGGGATGCCGAGCCGGGCAAGATCTTGCACGAGCTGCGCCGGGGTGAGCTTGCGGCGCTGAAGCTCATTCCGCATACGCCGTATTACGGCACGGCGGATGCGACGCCGCTCTACCTCATGACGCTGCATGCGGCGTGGCGGGCGACGGGCGACCTCGGCCTGTTGCAGCAGCACCGCGCCGTGGCGGAGGGGTGCCTGAGCTGGATCGATGAGTATGGCGACCGGGACGGCGATGGCTTTCAGGAGTATGGCACCCGATCGGGCGCGGGCTATGAGAATGTCGGCTGGAAGGATAGCGGCGAGGCGCTGGTGACCCCGGAAGGGGCGCTGGTGCGGGGGCCGAAGGCGCTGTGCGAGCTGCAGGGGTATGTCTATGCCGCCTGGCGTGGCATGGCGGAGGCGTTCGAGGCGTTGGGTGAGCCGGAGCGTGCCGCGCAGCTTACAGACAAGGCGAATGCCCTATTCATTCGCTTCAATGAAGTATTCTGGGATGAGGCGGGGGGTTTCTATGCGCTTTGCCTAGACGGCGACAAGAAGCCGGTCTGGACCGTGGCGAGCAACGCCGGGCATCTATTGTGGTGCGGGATCGTGCCGCCGCAGCGGGCGGCGCGCGTGGTGGGGCGGTTCATGGAGCCGGACATGTGGAGCGGCTGGGGGATCCGGACGCTGACGATGAACAATCCGAGCTATAATCCGTATTCGTATCAGAACGGGTCGGTCTGGCCGCACGACAACAGCCTGATTGCGCTGGGTTTCAAGCGCTATGGCTTCCATGACGAGGCGAACCGGATTGCCGAGGACATCTATGGCGCGGCCGGCTTCTTTACGCAGCGGCAGCTGCCGGAGTTGTATTCTGGCGTGCAGCGGAACAGTACTAATTTCCCGGTGCAGTACCTCGGCGCCAACGTGCCGCAGGCCTGGGCGGCGGGGTCGGTGTTCGCCCTGGTGCAGACGATTACCGGCATCGAGTTCGATGCGCCGGATGGCACCCTGCATGTCGATCCAGTATTGCCGGAGTGGCTGCCGGACTTGACGTTACATGGGATCAAGCTGGGCGCGCATGGGTTCGACTTGAAGTTCGATCGCGACGAGAACGGCATGACCGAGCTTACCGTCCTCTCGGGTGACCCGGCGCTGATCCGCCGCCGGAGCCCGGCAATCGGCTGATTTCGGACGCCCCGCCCTGATTTTGGCGGTGGTGGCGCCGGCGACTATCGGCGGACTGTCCCATCAGGGCTGGGCCAGGCGATAGACCGTGCGGGCCTGTAGCGAGCGGGGCATGAGGCGGCTGCTGAAGGCCATCATGCTGTTGAGCCGGCCGGCGACGATGCTGGATTTCCCGGCGAACAGGGCGTCGAGGCCGATCGTCGCGACCCGGTCCGTGGTCAATACCGTCCGGCGCATCGATGGTTTCATGGTATAGCCCGCGACGGCATGGAATTCCGTGTCCATCAGGCCGGGTGACAGCACGGTCACTCCCACATGCGGGGCCAGTTCCACGCCCAGCGCCACGCCGAGGGACAGCACGTATGCTTTGGCTGCACTATAGACGGCGGCCATGGGGGAGGGTTGGTAGGCGCCGATACTGCCGACCAACAGGACGTGACCTCGTCCACGCTGCGCCATCTGCAGGGCGAATAGGTGAGTCAGCTCGGTGAGGGCCATGATGTCGAGCTGGAGCATCGCGTGTAGCCGCGCCGGGTCGTGATCGATGAACGGGCCGCTGAGGGCGAAGGCGGCGTTGTTGACCAGCACGTCGATCAAGATCCCGTCCGCATCCAGACGCTGCTGGAGCGTGCCGGGGCTGCCGGCGACGCCGAGGTCCAGGGCTTGGACGCTGACCCGGACGGCATGATCGCTCACGAGCCGTTGCGCCAGGGCCTGCATGGGGGCCTCGCGCCGGGCGACCAGGACCAGGTTATAGTGGCGCCGCGCCAGCGCGGTGGCCAAGGCAATTCCGAGGCCGCTCGACGCCCCCGTCACCAACGCCCAGCCCGCGTTCGATACCATGATCCGCCTCCCGAACCGGCCGTGCCTAACCCGCGACGCCGAACAGGCGGAGCACCAGGAACAGCGCGCCGCCGGCCAGGGCGCCCACGACGGTGCCGTTGACGCGCACGAATTGCAGGTCCCGGCCGACCCGCAGCTCCACCTTTTCCGTCAGCGTGTCCGCGTCCCACCCGGCCACCACGCCGCCGATGAAGTCCGAGAGCTGGATCTGCGCGCTGGGCAGCAGGCCGGTGATGATGCCCTCGGCGGCGGCTTGTATGCGGGCGCGCACGGCCCGATCCTCGGCCAGGAGCGCGCCTAGGTTCGCCAGCGCCGCCGCGATCGCGGCTTGGGTGCGGCCTTCCGGACGGGCGGCGTCGGCCTCGAGCGCCACGCGCAGGCGGGACCACACGTCCCAAAGCCAGGTCTGCACCGTGTCATGGGTGAGGACGCGGCGCAGCGCGCGCCCGATTTCGGCGGCGCGCTCGGGGTCCTGCTCGATGCGGTCGATCTCGGCGCGCACCCATTCGTCGAACGCGATGCGGATGCGTCCGCCGTCCGGGCCGACCCGCTCGAGCTCATCCCGGACGACGCCCAGCACGCGCTCGGCGACCTGCGCGCCCAGCACCCAGCCGACCAGGCGGCCGCCGGAGGCGCGGACCTTGTCTTGGATGAAGCCGTGCAGCGCGTCATGCTTGCTGTCGAGCACGCCGCGCAGCTCGCCCAGCAGGAAGCCGAGCGCGTCCTGGTGCCGCCCGCCCTCCACCATGGTGCGGAGCGCGCGGGCCACGATGCGCCCGGCCGCGGCGCCGCCCAGCAGGCGGGGCACGATGCGGGCCATGGTGCGGCGGGCGCGCCCGTCCTCGACCGTGGCGAGGATGCGCGGCATGAGGGTGGCCAGCGCGCGGGCGGCGGGGGCGGAGGCGGCCGGGTCGGACAGAAACCGGGACAGGATGCCGGGCAGGTCGATGCGGCCCAGCACGCGGGACACCTCGTCCGGGGTAAAGACGTGCCCGGCGACGAACCGGCCCAGGGCGTGGCCGAGCCGGTCCTTTTGCCGCGGAATGATGGCGGTATGCGGGATCGGCAGGCCGAGCGGGTGGCGGAACAGGGCGGTGACGGCGAACCAGTCGGCCAGGCCGCCGACCAGCCCGGCCTTGGCACAGGCCTGCAGCAGCTCCCGCCAGAAGCCCTCCGGCAGGGCGAAGCTCGCGCCGATCAGGGCGGCCATCAGGGCCAGCAGGCCGGTGGCGAACCCCTTGTAGCGGCGTAGCTCCCGGCGGGCGGTCCGGTCGGAGGCCGATATGTTCAGCCCGCCGGACATGCTCAGCTGCGGTAGCTGCCGTTGATGTCGATGTAGCCGTGGGTGAGGTCGCAGGTCCAGGCGGTGCCGCGGCCCTTGCCGAGGCCGAGATCGACGGTGATGCCGATCTCGCGGCCCTTCATGTGTTCCACGACCGGGCCCTCATCATAGCCGGGGACCACGCCGCCGTCCCGCGCCATCCAGGTGCCGCCGATGCCGACGGACAGCTTGTCCCGGTCGGCTGGTTCGCCCGACTTTCCCACCGCCATGACGATGCGGCCCCAGTTCGCGTCCTCTCCGGCCACCGCGGTCTTGACCAGGGGGGAGTTGGCGATGGCCATGGCGACGCGGCGGGCGGATTTGCCGGTGGTGGCGCCGGTCACGTCGATCCGCACCAGCTTCTGCGCGCCCTCCCCATCCCGCACGACCTGTAGGGCCAGTTCTAATAAGATGGCCTCGAGCGCGTCGCGGAAGCGGCGGACGGTCTTGGTGTCGTTCTTGCCGATCTTCACGTGCTGCGCCTGCCCGGTGGCGAACAGCAGTACGGTGTCGCTGGTGCTGGTGTCGCTATCGACGGTGGTGCAGTTGAAGCTGCGCTTCACGCCGCGCGCCAGCATGTCCTGCAGCATGGCGCGCGGTAGCTTCGCGTCCGTGACGATGAAGCACAGCATGGTGGCCATGTCGGGCGCCACCATGCCGCTGCCCTTGGCGAAGCCGGTGATGGTGACGGGGCTGCCCTCGATGAACACGGTCCGCGTGCTGGCCTTGGGGAAGGTGTCGGTGGTCATGATGCCGCGGGCGGCGGCCTCCCAGCCGTCTTCGCTCAGGGAGTCGTGCAGGTTGGGCAGTGCGGCGATCAGGCGTTCGACCGGCAGCGGTTCGCCGATCACGCCGGTGCTGGCGACGAAGACTTCGTCGGCGTGGCAGTCTATCAGCTCGGCCGCGGCTTCGGCCGTTTCGCGCACGACGGCGAGGCCGGCCTTGCCGGTGAACACGTTGGCGTTACCGGCGTTCACGACCAGCGCCCGGGCGTGCCCGCCGCCCAGCGCCGTCCGGCACCAGTCGATGGGGGCGCCCGGGCATTTGTTGCGGGTGAACACGCCGGCGACCGTGGTTTCGAACGGGAAGGTCAGCATGACCAGGTCGGTCCGCCCCTGGTAGCGGATGCCCGCCGCCGCCGCGCCCAGGCGGACGCCGGCGATGCGCGGCAGGTCCGGCATCGCGACCGCGAGCGGGGACGGGGAAAGGGCCATTATTTCTTGGCCGGGGCGGCCGGCATAGGCTGCGCCGGGGCGGGCACCGCGTCGGCGGGGTCCATGGGGGAGCCGTCGGCTTTGAACTTCTCGACGGCCACCCCCTCCTTGGCGGCTGTGAGGACCTTGGTGACGCCCTCCTGAATGAGACCCTGGCGGATCTCGTCCCGAACGAGTTCCAGCGTCGCGGGCGGCGCGGCCCGGCGCTCCTCCAGCTTGATCACGTGCCAGCCGAACCGGGTCTTGACCGGGGTCTGGGTGAACTCACCGGGCTTGAGCGCGAAGGCGGCGTCTGCGAATTCGGGCAGCATGTCGGACTTCTTGAAGAAGCCGAGCTCTCCGCCGGTGGCGGCGCCAGGGTCCTTGCTGTACTGCTTGGCCAGTTCCGCAAAGTCACCGCCGGCTTTCAGTTGCGCCACGATGGACTTGGCCTGCTCCTCGTCCGGAACCAGGATATGCCGCGCGTGCACCTCCTCCTCGCCCGCCTTGCCGGCGAAATCTCGGTCGTACCGGGCCTTGATGGCGTCATCGGTCAGGGTCGGCGCGATGTCGCGGCTGAGCAGCGCGTTTTGCAAGGCGTTGTCGGTGGCGCGGTCGATCTGCTTTTGCACCGCCGGGTCATTCTGCAGGCCCTGTTTTTTGGCGGACAGGACGATGATGCGGCGGTCGATCAGTTGGTCGAGCAGCATGGGATAGAGCATGGGGGCCGGCATGCCGCGAAGCTCCTCCGGCAGGGCCTGGGCGGCTTCGTTCAGGTCGGCGGCGTGTATTTCGGTGCCGCCCACTTTGGCCACCACTGGGTCGGGCGCCGTTTGTGCGAGCGATAGGGCCGTTGAGGCCAGCAGAAAGGCAGTCGGAAGACCGAGACGGCGCATGGAGACCTCTTTGGGGAGCGGGCTTGGAGCGCCGGACCATGCCCCAACGCCCGCATGACGACAAGGCGGAGCTGTGGGTGCTGTGCGGTAACCACGTTCGTTCTACTCGCCGCCTTGGCCTGCCCACCCTCACCCCGGCCCTCTCTCACCAGCGGGAGAGGGGGTATTGTAGCCCGCATCGTTGACCCGGCCCGGTGCGGGTCCTATTTGACCGAAGCCGTGCGGTCCGCCCCGATCGCCATCAGGATGACTTCACATGTTCGCCACTATCGCCCGTTCGCTGTTCGGTTCGGCCAATGACCGCTCGCTCAAGGCTTATCAGCGCCGGGTCGTGGCCATCAATGCGCATGAGCCGGCGCTGCAGGCGTTGAGCGATGCGGCGCTGGCCGGCAAGACGGTCGAGTTCCGGGAGCGGCTGGCAGGCGGCACCAAGCTCGACGACCTGCTACCGGAGGCTTTCGCCACCGTGCGGGAGGCGGCGCGGCGCGTGCTGGGCCTGCGGCATTTCGATGTGCAGATGATCGGCGGCATGGTGCTGCACGACGGTAAGATTGCCGAGATGAAGACCGGTGAGGGCAAGACCTTGGTGGCGACGCTGCCGGTCTATCTCAACGCGCTGCCCGGCACCGGCGTGCACGTGGTGACGGTGAACGACTATCTCGCTGCGCGTGATGCGGAGTGGATGGGACGGGTCTATACATTCCTGGGCATGAACACCGGTGTCATCGTGCATGGGCTCGAGGATCATGAGCGCCGGGCGGCCTATGCGGCCGATATCACGTATGGGACCAATAACGAGTTCGGGTTCGACTATCTGCGCGACAATATGAAATACCGGCTGGAGGATATGACCCAGCGGGACTTCGCCTATGCCATCGTGGACGAGGTCGATAGCATCTTGATCGACGAGGCACGGACGCCGCTGATCATCAGTGGGCCGGCGGAGGACAGCAGCGATCTGTATCGCACCGTGAACACCGTCGTGGTCGAGTTCGTAAAGGACGCGGCCAATTACGAGAAGGACGAGAAGTTCAAGACCGTGACGATGACCGAGGCCGGGTCGGAGAAGGTCGAGGACATGCTGCGGGAGGCGGGCATCATCACGGAGGGCAACCTCTACGATATGTTCAACGTCTCCGTGATCCACCACGTCCAGCAGTCGCTGCGCGCCAACACGCTGTTCGCCAAGGACGTGGACTACATCGTGCGGGACGACAAGGTCATTCTGATCGACGAGTTTACCGGGCGCATGATGGAGGGCCGCCGGTTCTCGGAAGGGCTGCACCAGGCGCTGGAGGCGAAGGAGCACGTGACGGTGCAGCCGGAGAACCAGACGCTGGCCAGCATCACGTTCCAGAACTATTTCCGCCTGTATCCCAAGCTCGCGGGGATGACCGGCACGGCGCTGACGGAGGCGGACGAGTTCGCGGAGATCTATAAGCTGGAGGTGCTGGAGATCCCGACCAACGTGCCGGTGTCCCGCAAGGATTCGGATGACGAGGTGTATCGCACGGCGGGCGAGAAGTACGACGCGGTGGCGACGCTGATTACCGAGGCGCGGGAGCGGGGGCAGCCGGTGCTGGTGGGCACCACCAGCATCGAGAAGTCCGAGACCATTAGCGAGTTGCTGACGAAGAAGGGCGTGCCGCACGCGGTGCTGAACGCGCGGTTCCATGAGAAGGAGGCGACGATCGTGGCGCAGGCGGGGGCGCCCGGCGCCATCACCATCGCCACCAACATGGCCGGGCGCGGCACCGACATCAAGTTAGGCGGTAACGCCGACATGCGCATCAAGCTCGAGACGGCGGACCTGCCGGAGGAGGAGCGTGCGGCGAAGGCCACCGAAATCACCGAACAGGTGGCGGGCTGGCATGAGAAGGTGAAGGCGTCGGGCGGGCTCCTGGTGATCGGCACGGAGCGGCATGAGAGCCGGCGGATCGACAATCAGCTGCGTGGACGCTCGGGCCGGCAAGGCGACCCGGGGGCGAGCCGGTTCTTCCTGAGCCTGGAAGACGATCTAATGCGCATCTTCGGCTCGGACCGGATGGGCGGCATGTTGCAGAAGATGGGGCTGAAGGACGGCGAAGCCATCATCCACCCCTGGATTAACAAGGCGCTGGAAAAGGCACAGAAGAAGGTCGAGGCGCGGAACTTCGATACCCGCAAGAACGTGCTGAAATACGACGACGTCATGAACAACCAGCGGCGCGAGGTCTATGCGCAGCGCCGCGAGTTCATGCGCGCCGATGACGTGAGCGAGACGGTGCGGGAAATGCGGGAAGAGGTGATCCACGGCCTGGTGGCGCGCACCATCCCGGAGAAGGCCTATGCCGAGCAGTGGAAGACGCAGGAGCTGCAGGATGATCTTCGCCGCATCCTGAACGCCGATCTACCCGTGGTGGAGTGGGGCCGGGAGGAGGGGATGGATGAGACCGGCATCCGCGAGCGGATCGAAGCCGCGGCGGCGTCCCATTTCGCCAGCAAGGCCGCCAATATCGGGCCGGAGCTGATGCGGTTTGTGGAGAAATCCATGCTGCTGCAGATGCTGGACCAGGTGTGGAAGGAGCACCTGCTGGCGCTGGACCATCTGCGGCAGGGCATCAATCTTCGGTCTTATGGTCAGCGCGATCCGCTCAATGAATACAAAAGCGAGGCGTTCATGATGTTCAACGCCATGCTGGACGAGCTGAAGGAGCGGGTCACCACCATGCTCGCCCGGGTCGAGCTGGGGACCGAGCCGCCGCCGCCCTCCGAGCCCCCGATGGTGCCGCCGCGGATGTCCTATAACGACCCGGCCGCCTTTGCGCCCTATGCAGGGGGGGACGTGCTGGAGGCCGAGCGGCCCGTCACCGCTTTCGATCCGGCGGACCCCACGACCTGGCGCGACATTTCCCGTAACGCGCCTTGCCCCTGTGGCTCGGGCAAGAAGTTCAAGCACTGCCATGGCCGCGTGAGCTGATGCGGCTCGCCAACGCGGCCGTTTTTTCGACATTCACGCTCACGAGCGCATACGCCCAAAACACCGGCGGAGTTCAGCAGCCGAGTCAGCCCGCGGCGCCCGAGGTGCGGCAGGGGACGCCGGGCGGAGAGAGCAACGCGGCCGAGCCGTATGGCGGACCGTTACTGCAACGAAGCGTGCTGCTGGGGGATCCGCTTGGGCTCCGCTCCCGCATGGCCGCGCATGGTGTCACGTATGGCTTAAATGAGGCGGCGGAGGTTATCGGCAACGCCACTGGCGGGACCCGGCGCGGTGCGGTGTTCGAGGGGCTGCTGTCGATGAGCGTGGGGTTGAATACCGAGAAGGCCGGGCTTTGGCCGGGCGGTATCTTCAACGTCAGTGCGTATCAGGTGCACGGGCGCGGTCTCAGCCTCAACAACCTGGCCAACAACGGCAATACGGTGAGCGGGATCGAGGCGTTGCGGGGCACCTTGCTGTTCGAGGCGTGGTTCGAGCAGTACACGCCGGGTCAGTCGCTGAGTGTGCGCATCGGCCAGTTCGCCGCCGATCAGGAGTTCATGATCAGCCAGTATGGCGGCCTGTTCATCAACCACACGTTTGGGTGGGCGACGCTGCCGAGCGCGGATTTGCCCTCCGCCGGGCCGTCGTTTCCGCTGGCGGGGCTGGGCGTACGGGCGCGGTATGCGCCGCGGGAGGATACGACCGTGCTGCTGGCGCTGTTCAACGGTGATCCGGCCGGGCCCGGCACGGGCTTTCCGCAGGCGCGCGACCCCTCCGGCACCAATTTCCGCCTGCATGACGGTTTGTTTGCGATAGCCGAGGTGCAGTATGCCCGTCATGGCGGCGACGGAGCCACCGGCCTGCCGGGTACGTTCAAGCTGGGCGGCTGGTATAACGCGCAGCCGTTCCAGGATCAGCGCTTCAACTCGCTCGGCACCTCATTGGCCGATCCCGGCAACAATCCCGGGACTACGGCAGGGCGGAGCCTGCGTGGGAACTGGGGCGTGTACGGCGTGGTGGACCAGCTGCTATGGCGGGAGGCGGGGACAAAGGACCAGGGAATCGGCGCGTTCCTGCGAGTGATGGGGGCGCCGGGCGACCGTAATCTGGTTGATTTCTATGCGGATGCCGGGCTGACCTGGAAGGGCGCGATACCGGGCCGCGACAGCGACACCGCCGGAATCGGCTTCGGCCTGGCGCGCAACAGCACTAGCGTGAGCAAGCTCGATTCCGATGTCCGTGTCCTTACGGCATCAGCCAGCTACCCCATCCGCCGGCATGAGAGCGTGCTGGAAGTGACCTACCAGGCGCAGATCGCGCCGTGGTGGCAGGTGCAGCCGACGGCGCAGTATGTGTTTAATTTGAATGGCGCTGTCCTTAACCCTTTGAACCCGGCCAAGCGGTTGAGCGATGCGGCGGTGTTCGGGTTGCGAACGAGTGTTACTTTTTAGGCATCTCGGCCAGCCCTGGTGTGCCGTCATTCAAGAGGTGGACGAACAGCCTCCCTATTACCCATAACCTCGTGCAGTGCATCGCTTGGCCCTAAGCCCTTAATCGTTTTGTTCGATCGAGTTTCGGATTGCGCCACAGACACGCACCGCTCGCCGCCAGCACCATCGCGCCGCACAGGCCGAGCAACGGTGCTGGGCCGAAGGCGCCCAGCAGAATCGGTGCCGCCGCCACGCCAACGAGAGAGCCAGCTTGCGAGGTCAGTAGAAATGCCCGGGTCACGGCGGGTACGTCGGCAAGGTCGAAGGCGGTTTGGCGCAGGACTGCGTTGGGAATGTCGTTCATGGGCCCGCCGACCGCAGACAGCGCAGCCGCCGCCATCAAGCCTGGCAGAACCCATCCATCCGGCAGCCAAGCCGCGGTAGCGAGGCCGATGATGCCTGCCCCCACGATCATGCTGCCGCCGAACATCTGCCGCCCGGGTTGATCCGGCATGGGCTTGGACCCCACCACCAGATTGGCGACCAGGTTCGTGAACCCATAGGCCGAGATGATCAGCCCATACGCGGCTAGGCCGGTGCCGCCCGGTCCCACCAAGCCCCGCTCGGACACTAATAGCGGCAAGATCAAGAAGTAAGCGGAAAGCCACGCCCCGTTGATGAGCGCCGAAGTCCAGAGTTCGTAACGGATCAGCGTGACCCGGGAGGCCGCGCGGGCGCCGTGCAGCATGGATGCCAGCACGGCCTGCGGTTCTGCGAAGACGGCTGCGATCCTGACCCGGCGCCCGATCAATCCGAGCGCCAGGGCGGAGCCGCCGAAGGACAGGGCGTCGAACGTCAGTAGATGGCGCACGGGCAGGACGGTGGTCAGCACTCCGGAAAGACCGGGGGCCAGCAACCGGGCGATGCGCTCGGTCGCGTCCAGCAACGCGTTGGCAGCCGGCAGCGCCGCCCGATCCGGCACCAGCGATGGCACTACGATTTGTAGCGCTGGACGGAAAACGGCTTGCCCGCTACCGAGCACGACGATGGCGAGCCCAAGAACCCAGGGGGACGGCGCCCCGGTGACGGACCAGGCCACGACAACTCCGGCAAGGGCCAAGGCGCGCAATGCATCCATGCGGATCATCGCGGCCAGCGGCGCAAGGCGGTCGGCGACCTGGCCGGCGAACAGGACGGTTAGTATAACCGAGAGCGGACCGAGCGCCACGAGCCACCCGGCATACGGACCGAACGTGTCTATTGCGATCCAGGACATGGCGACCACGTATGCCTGGTCGCCGATTGCAGATAGCGCGAGACCGGACCATAACAGCGCCATGGTCCGGCTTCTGAGTGGGTAGAGTAGCCGCATAAGCGGCTCACGCCCTCCCGGGGGAGAGGGGCGTAGTTAGGACAGACCGGACCTTACTGGCCGCGTGCCTGGTTCAGGCTCTGCTGGTTCAGCTGATCGGTCGTGGTGTCGCCCGAGGGGGCGGACGAGCGGGTCGCCATCATGTGGCCACGGCCGGAGCGGGCGTGATGCATGGCGTGGCGGGCGTGGTGGCGGGTGCTGCGATGGTGCCGGCGGGCGGCCTCGGCGGACGGGGCGGCGATGGCAGTCAGCAATAGGGTGGCGAGGGCGATGGAGAGGATGCGGGTCATGATGTCTTCTTCTCGGTCGGGCATGCGGGGCTCGGTGGTCCCGAACGCGGGTGTTATGATGGGTGGCGTTCAGCGCATCAATGCTCGAAGCCTGAAAGTCACAGTGATTCAGGCTGTGTGACTAATTAGTCACTACGCCTCCCGTGACACGAGCCGGCCGGCGCAGGCGCCAGTCGCGCCGGCCCCGGCCACGTAGGCACTCTGACCCGCGACCCAGGTTTCCGCAATGCCTTCGCTGGGCCGGTCCGGCGTGTCGAAATCGGCGGCGTCCTGCACCGTCAGCGGGTCGAACAGCACCAGGTCGGCGAAGGCGCCGGGGCGGATCACGCCGCGGTCACGCAGGCCGAATACCGCGGCGGTGCGCCCGGTCATCTTGTGCACCGCGGTCTCGAGGCTGAACAGGCCGAGGTCCCGGGCGTAGTGGCCGAGCACGCGGGAGAAGCTGCCCCAAAGGCGCGGGTGCGGGAAGCTGTCGTGCGGCAGGCCGTCGCTGCCGATCATGCCGAGCGGATGTTGCAGAATGCGCTGGACGTCCGCCTCGTCCATCTGAAAATAGATGGCGCCGGCTGGCAACAGCTGTGCGGCGGCCTGCGCCTGGGTCAGGCCCCATTCCTGGGCGATATCGGCCAGCATACGCCCGGTCATCTCCGGGTGCGGCACGGACCAGGTCACCTTCGTCACGACATCCTCCCGCACGCGGGCCGGCATCAGCACGGTGGAGGCGGCGTGGTAGGGATAGACGTCGAACGCGACGTCCTGCTGCTGGGCGCCGGCGTCGATGGCGGCCAGGGTTTCGGTGGAGCGGCCGTAGTTCTCGGGCATGGCGCATTTATGATGGCTGATGACCACGCCCACGCCGGTGTCGCGGCCGATGCGGAGCGTCTCTTCGATGCTGTCCAGCACGCCCTCGCCCTCGTCCCGCATGTGCGTGACATACAGGCTTCGCGCGTCGCGCAGCGCGTCGGCCACGGCGATGACCTCTTCGGTGGGGGCGGGGCCGTTGGGCGGGTAGTAGAGCCCGGTAGAAAAGCCGGATGCGCCTTCGGCCAGGCAGCCGGCCAGGCGGCGGCGCATGTGCTCGGCCTCCCGGCCGGTGGCGGCGCGGGACACGTCGCCCCGCAGCGCCTCGACCCGGAGCGACATATGGCCGATCAGCGCCACGGTGTTGACCGGCGCCGGGTCGGTGCGCAGCCGGTCGGCATAAGCGCCGAAGCTGTCGAACACCCACCAGCTTTCGTCGCCCAGCAGGTCGAGCGGCGGGATGGGGCGCGCGGTCATGCGGACCGGGGAGAGACTGATGCCGCAATTGCCGACGACGACGGTGGTGACGCCCTGGCTCATCTTGCACAGCATGCAGGCGGGCCCGCACAGCACGGCGCGGTCGTCATGGGTATGGGCATCGATGAAGCCGGGGGCGAGCACCATGCCGGTGGCCAGCACCTCCCGCTCACCCCGGGCGCCGCCCAGGTCACCGACGGACGTGATGCGGTCGCCGTTGACGCCGACATCGCCCTGGCGGCGCGGGTGGCCGGTGCCGTCGATGATGGTGGCGTCCCGGATGATCAGATCGTATGACAATGCCGCCCCTCCCTAATTGGCCAACGCCGCCGCGGCCCAGGCGGCCCAGGCGAGCGCGACCCGGTCCTCCCCGCGCGGGGCGACGATCTGCACCCCGAGCGGCAGGCCGGCCGGGCCGGTGCCGCAAGGGATCGTGACGCATGGCACGTGCAGGCCGGTCCAGATAAAGTTGAACCCGGCGTCACCCGTCCATGCAAGCCCCACCGGCGCCTCACCGGGCGCGGCGGGGGTGATGAGGATATCGAACCCGTGCATTAGCCCGCCGAACCCGTCCTGTAGTGCACGCTGGGCCGCCTGCGCCGCGTGCAGCGCGTGCACGGGCTGGGCCAGGCCCCACTCCATCTTCTCCCGCAGCGTCTCGCTCAGTCCGGCGCGGTGCGTGGTCATCTCCCAGCCGAGCGCGCGGGCGCTCTCGCCGTTCATGATCAGGGTGTGCTGGTCCTCGTATCCGGCATAGGAGGGCGGCAGGGTGAAGTCGGTGACGGTGGCGCCGGCGCGGGTGAGCCGGGCGGGCAGGCGCTCGAACAAGGCGTGCGTTTCCGGCGCCGCCCGGTCCCAGGCGGGGCTGCGGCAGAGGCCGATGCGGGGGGCGTGGCGGGGCGCGGAATGCAGGTCCGCACCGGACACGGCGCCGGCGAACAGCGCGCAGTCCTCGACGCTGCGCGCCATCACGCCGATCGTGTCGAGGCTGTCCGACATCAGCTTCATGCCGTGCCGGTTGATGAGGCCGAAGCTGGGCTTGTAGCCGACGACGCCGCAATAGGCGGCGGGGCGGATGACGCTGCCGGCGGTCTGCGTGCCGAAGGCGAGCGGCACGAACCCGGCGGCGACCGCGGCGGCAGACCCGCTGCTGGAGCCACCGGGGGTGCGCGCCGGGTCATGCGGGTTGGTGGTGGAGCCGGGGTGCCGGGTCGCGAGCTCGGTCGTGACGGTCTTGCCCAGCACGACGGCGCCGGCCGCGCGGGCCCAGGCGACGCAGGCGGCGTCCGCCCGGGGCTGGTGGCCGCGCCAGATCGGCGAGTTGTATTCGCTCGGCAGATCGGCGGT
This sequence comes from Acetobacteraceae bacterium, assembly GCA_965246925.1. GTDB lineage: Bacteria > Pseudomonadota > Alphaproteobacteria > Acetobacterales > Acetobacteraceae > JANPPS01. The sequence goes on from OZ251994.1 coordinate 2,408,687, forward strand.
ATCCAGCACGTCTTTCACGCCGATCGGTAGGCCGTGCAGCGGGCCTGGCTGGGCCGCCGGGCGGCTGGCGGCCAGGGCGGCGAAGGCGTGGATGGTGCTTTCGCGGGCGCGGATGCGGTCTTGGCAGGCATCCCATAGTGCGGACGGGGTCAGCGTGCCCTGTGCGATGGCGCGGGCGGCTTCGGTAGCGGTAAGGGCGGCGGGGTCGGACATAATGCTTCCTGTTTGCGGGGCCAGGCTGGCGCATCCGGGGCGCCGGGTCCACATGGGGAGCATGAGCGATGCGCCTTTCATCCAGATCCGCCGAAGCCGGGAGGGCGCGCTCACGTATTGGGTCAGCGGCCCGCCGGATGCGTTGCCGCCGGTGCGCGGGCGGGACATCGCCGCCGCGTGGGAGGCGGCGCGGGATGCGGCGGCGGACGCGCTATGGGGTTCGGCCCGGCTGTTCCGCTTTCACCGGCAGGACGGCACGACGTTGGATTTGGCGCTGTCCGATGAGGATGCGCGGTGCTGGGCGGGGGCGGTGGACCAGGTAGTAGGCATGCAGTCCGGGTACGGGCTGTCGGTCTGCCTGCGGCTGCTGGCGCTGGTGGATCTTCTGGGGCGGGCGGCGTGGCTTGGAACCCTGTTTCAGATCGGCCGGGCTGGGGCGACGCTGCATCCGTCGTTGTTGCAGGCCGCGGCGACGCTCGAGTTGACGGCAGAGGCCCGGTTCGACGAAACCCAGTTCCGGGCGCGGCTCGATGGCCTTGCCCTTTCAGGAGACGCGCGATGAGACTAGCCACGATAGCCCTGCTGATGGCGCCCTGCCTGCTAACCGCCTGCCAGCAGCCGCCGCGCAGTGCATCGGCACGCGCCAATTCGTCGGCTTGCCGGTCGGAGGTTGACCGGGTGTATGCGGCGCAGAACCGGTCCGAGCTTACGGACCGGGATCAGCGGGACACGCCGTTATCGGGCTCGTACTTGGCCGGCAACACATCACGCGGGCTGAGCGCGCAATACCGGCGGGACCAGGATTTCGAGGCGTGCCTCAACGCGACGCGGGGCGGCGCGGGGCAGACGACGCCGGGCCAGGCGTTCTCACCGACAACGAAGTAGGGGCAGACATTGTGTAGGGGCTAAGCCGCCTTTAAACGTCTGCGCTCATTCTTTGAGGTGCAGCATGAGCAAGATCATCCGGACCGACGCGAACAGAATCCTAGCCAAGGCCGTCGAGTATCATGGATTCGTCTTCACCCAGGGCGTTACGGCCCAGGATTTGAGCTTGGACATCACCGGCCAGACGAAAGAGGTGCTGGCGGGGCTGGATGCGATCTTGGAAGAGCACGGAACCGACAAAACTCGGCTGTTGCAAGCGCAGATTTGGCTGAAGGATATCCGCGACCGGGATGCGATGAATGCGATCTGGTCCGCATGGCTGCCTGATGGCGGCGCGCCGGCCCGGGCCTGCGTGCAGGCGAACATGGCGGATCCGCGTCACTTGGTCGAGATTATGGTGACCACGTGTAAGTAGGTTGACCTGCCGTTTTGTTACTGACTGCGGCTGCGGCGAAATTGCCGCAGTGTTGCATCGGCCACAACACACTACAATCTTTGTTTCGATTGTGAGCGAGGTCATCGCTAATAGGAGCAATAGCCTAACACTGGCACTTATCCCCAGGCTGATTTCACGAAATGCTACAGTCTGTGACAGTCTTGGCCGGTTCGTGTTGCCACGGTGAGTTCCGCCCCCTTACCCAGTTTCACAACAGATTGACCAAAAGGGGCGACGGATGACGACAAGTTGGCTGAGCAAGCGGGTGCAGCATTGCCTAATGGCCGGGGCCGCCCTGGCCGCAATGGCTGCCTCCGGCACTCAGCTGGCGATGGCGCGGTCGCACAGCGCCGGGCACTATGCCTATGCGGGGCAGAGCCATGCCAGGCACATCATGGCCGGCATGGGCTATCATCGGTGGTACAGCAGCGGGCTGCAGTGCGTGCCGTTTGCACGCGACAATTCCGGCATCGAGCTATCCGGCAATGCCGCGAATTGGTGGGGGAATGCGAGCGGCTTGTATGAGCGCGGTTCCCGCCCGGAAGTCGGTAGCGTGTTGAACTTTCGCGCCAGTGGGCGGATGCGGCTGGGCCATGTCGCGGTCGTGTCGAACGTTATCGATGGCCGCACGGTGGAGGTGGACCATGCTAATTGGTCGAGCCGCGGGGCGATCCGGCGCAATGTGCGCGTGCTGGACGTTTCGGCCTTCAACGATTGGACGGCGGTCCGGGTCGCCCTCGGCAGTGGCGATTTCGGCAGCGTCTATCCGACCTATGGTTTCATCTATGACCGTCCGGACCATGGCACCATGCTGGCCAATGCCGGTGTGCCTGCCGCCCGTCCGGTGATTACGCTAAGGGCCGCTCCGTTCGATTTGCGGCCGGCGGCGGAGCAGACGTTCGGCAGTCTGGTGCCGATGCAGGATGAGGAAGTGGCCGAGGCGTCCGATGACGCGCCGGTCTATGGCCGGCGCGCTTGGCGCCAGGGGAGGGCCGCCCGGTACGGCCACACGGTCGGCCATAGCTTCGCCAGCAGCCGGTATGGCAGCAGCCACAGCTATTACGGGCACTCGAGCATCGTAGGGTATCGCCCCGCTACCACCCGTGTTGCGTTCTATAGCAGCAACATCCCTCTGCCGCCGATGCATGCCGCGCCCGCCGGTCATAGCGTGGGGAAGCATGGGCGGCACCGGACCTGATATCCGGGCCGCAGGATAAGCCTACGGCTAGCGGTTTAGGCCAGTCCTAGACCGCCGATGAGGGCGCCGGCGGCTAGTAGGACTAGCGGGTGGGTTCGCGTGGATAGAACGAGGAACGCGCCACAGCCGGTTATGAGGCCTGTTACGGTCCCGTGTGTCGTCGAGATCGCGAGTAAGGCGGCCGCGGCCAGAACTAGGCCGACCGTGACGGGCACCAGGCCTGCCTGAACGCGGCGGCGCCACGGGCGGTCGCGGAAGCGATGCCAGGCACTGGCGGTGGCGTAGGTAAGCAGGCTGCTCGGGCCGATCATCCCTGCCGTGGCGGCCAAGGCGCCGGGCAGGCCGGCGACGCGGGCGCCGACGAGGGTCGAGACCAGCATGTTGGGGCCCGGTGCGGCCTGCGCCAGGCCGTATAAAGCGGCGAACTGCGCGGCGCCCATCCAGCGGTGACCCTCCACGACCTGGCGTTGCATTTCGGGGATCACGGACTGCACGCCGCCGACGGCCAGTAGAGACAGCTGGCCATACAGCAGGCCTAATTGCGTCACGGGATTCATGAGGGGCGGACCAACAATATGCCGAGCGGCGCCAGCACGAGCATGGTGGGCAGCAGCGGCAGGCGCAGCACGGCGATGGCGAACAGCGCCAGGGCGGCCACGCCGAGGCCCGCCGGATTGGCCCGGATCGGCCAGGCGATCTTCAGCGCCGTGCCGAGGATGAGGCCCGAGGCGGCGGCGGACAGGCCGATGAAGGCGTGCTGCACCACCGGCAGGTCGCCGTATCGCCCATAGAGGCCGGCCAGGCCCAGTGCCACCGCGACCGGCGCTGTGAGCAGGCCCAGCACCGCCACGGCCGAGCCGACGGCGCCGTGGAACCGGGCGCCTAGGGCCACGCTCATGTTGCAGATGTTGGGGCCGGGCAGGAACTGGCACAGCGCCAGCAGGTCGTTGAACTCGGCCGCCGTCATCCAGCGGCGTTCCTCGACGATCATGCGCCGGGCCAGCGGCAGGACGCCGCCGAAGCCCAGGATGCCGGCCCAGAAGAAGCCGGTGAAGAGGTCCCGGAGCCGCGGAGCCATCAGCGGACGAGGTTGGGCGGCTCGCGCCCGGCTAGCACGGCGTCGATGCCGTCCAGCACCAGATGGCCCATGGCGTCCCGCGTCTCCCGCGTGGCACTGCCGAGATGCGGCAACAGGACGACGTTCTCCAGCGCCATGTAGGCCGGGTTGACCGCGGGCTCGTTGTTGAACACGTCGAGCCCGGCGGCGGCGACCTGGCCGGAGTTCAGCGCGTCCACCAGGGCCAGGTCATCCACCAGCGTGCCGCGCGCGGCATTGGCGACGATGGCGCCGTGCGGCAGTCGGGCGATGCGGGCGGCGTTCAGCCAGTGCTTCGTGCCCTCCCCGCCCGGCGCGTGCAGGGACAGGACGTCGCAGACCGGGAGGAACGTGTCCTCGGTAGCGTGGAAGGTGGCGCCGTGCTCGAGCTCGGGCGGAAGGCGCTGCTGATCGAGGTAGTGCACGTCCATATCGAAGCCACGCGCCATTTTGGCCAGCTCGCGCCCGATGCGGCCGAGGCCGAAGATGCCGAGGCGGCGGCCGGCGACGCCGGTGCCCATGAGTTGCGTGGGGGCCCAGCCGGTCCATTGCCCGGCGCGCACCATCCGCTCGCCCTCGCCGGCGCGGCGGGCGGCGGCCAGGATCAGCAGCATGGCGCATTCGGCGGTGGCGACGCTCAGCACGTCCGGCGTGTTCACGACCTTGATGCCGCGGGCGGTGGCGGCGGGCACGTCCACATGGTCATAGCCGACGCTGAAGGTGCCGATCACCCGCACGGTATCGGGCAGGGCGCCGATGGTGGCGGCGTCCATGCGCTCGGCCGGGCAGCACAGCACGGCGGCGGCGCCCTGCGCGCGCTCGATGATCTCGGGCCCGGCGACCCGGTGGTCGTCGGCGTTCAGCCGGAGGTCGTAGTGCTCGGCCGCCCGCGCCTCGATCGCCGGGGGCAGGCGGCGGGTGATCAGCAGGATGGGTTTCATGTCAGCTCCACAGCGGGTCGATGGCGGGCTTACCGGCGAGCACGGCGGCGAGGTTGTCGAGCGTGCGGAAGCCCATGGCGTTGCGCGTCTCGATCGTGGCGCTGCCGGCGTGGGGGGTGAGGAAGACGTTGGGGAGCGCCGAAAGCCGCGTGTCGAAATCGGGCTCGCGCCGGAACACGTCGAGCCCGGCGGCGAACAGGTGGCCGGAGGTGAGCGCGTCGATCAGCGCGTCCTCGTCCACGAGCGTGCCGCGGGCGGCGTTCACCAGGACGGAGCCGCGCGGCATGAGGCCGATGGTCTGGGCGTTCATCATCTTGTCCGTGGCCGCGCCGCCCGGTGCGTGCAGGCTCAGAAGCTGGGCGCGGGGCAGCAGGTCGTGGAGATCAGGCACGAACTCGGCACCGTGTTCCAGCGCCGGGTCCACGCGGGCGACGTCGGTATAGAGGACCGTCATGTTGAAGCCGCGGGCCCGCTGCGCCACGGCGCGGCCGATGCGGCCGAAGCCCACGATGCCGAGCGTCTTGTTGCTGGCCTGGATGCCCAGCATGTCGCGCATGCCGAAGCTCTGGCGCCAGCCGGCGCGCATGATGGCGGTGTGCTCCCAGGTGCGGCGGCAGGCGTTGAGCAACAGGGTGAAGGCGAGGTCGGCGGTGCAGTCGGTCAGCACCTCGGGCGTATTGGTGACGACCAGCCCGCGGGCGCGGGCGGCGGCGACGTCGATATGGTCGAAGCCGACGCTGCAGGTGCTGGCGACGCGGACCCGGCGCGGCAGGTGCGCGATGAGGTCGGCGTTGAGCTTGAGATTGCTGCTGAAGAACAGTCCCTCGGCCTCATGCTCGTCGAGCGCGGCCACGACTTCATCCGGCGTCATGTCGTGATCGTCGGAGATGCGGGCGTCGAACTCGGACTGGGCGCGGTCGGTGATGGCGCGCGGGACGGGTCGCGCGACGAGGATGCGGTGCATGGATCAGGCCTCCCTTGTTGTGCGGCACAATGGCCGGGCTTGCGGCGGGGGGAAAGGGGCGCAAGGATCAGGGTATGCAGGATGCCCGCCTCGCCGTCGATATCGGCGGCACGTTCACCGATCTGGCGCTGGAGTGGGGCGGGGCGCGGCGGACGGCCAAGGTGCTGACGACCCCGTCCGAGCCGGAGCGGGCGGTGCTGGAGGGGGTGGCCACGATCTTGGCCGGCGCGGGGCTGCGGGCCGGGGATCTGACCATGCTGGTGCACGGCACGACCTTGGCGACCAACGCGCTGATCGAGCGGAAGGGGGCCCGCACGGCGCTGATCACCACGGAGGGGCACCGCGACGTGCTGGCGATGCGGAACGAGAGCCGGTACGACCAGTATGACCTGAACATCGTGCTCCCCAAGCCGCTGGTGCCGCGGTACTTGCGGCTGACGGTGCCGGAGCGGCTGGATCACGCCGGGCGCGTGCTGCTGAAGCTGGACGAGGGCGCGGTTCGCGCGCTGGACCTGACCGGGGTCGAGAGCGTGGCGGTGGGCTTCCTGCATAGCTTCGTGAACCCGGCGCATGAGGCGCGGGTGCGGGACATCCTGGCGGAGCGGTGGCCGGGGCTGCCGGTGTCGTTGTCATCGGAGGTTTCGCCCGAGATGCGGGAGTGGGAGCGGTTCAGCACGACGGCGGCCAACGCGTATGTGCAGCCGCTGATGGCCGGGTATCTGCGGCGGCTGGAGGCGGGGCTCGGCGCCATGGGGCTCGTGGCGCCGGTGTTCCTGATGCTGTCGGGCGGCGGGCTGACGACGATCGAGACGGCGTGCCGGTTCCCGATCCGGCTGGTGGAGAGCGGCCCGGCGGGGGGTGCGATCTTCGCCGCCAGCATCGCGCGGGAATGCGGGCTCGACCGGGTACTGAGCTTCGACATGGGCGGGACGACGGCCAAGGTGTGCCTGATCGATGACGGGCAGCCGCAGGCGTCGCGCAGTTTCGAGGTGGCGCGGATCGGGCGGTTCCAGCGCGGCTCGGGCCTGCCGTTGCGCATCCCGGTGATCGAGATGGTGGAGATCGGCGCCGGGGGCGGCAGCCTGGCCCGCGTCGACACGCTGGGCCGGATCAAGGTGGGACCGGAGAGCGCCGGGGCGTCGCCGGGCCCGGCCTGCTATGGGCGGGGCGGCACGGGGGCGGCGGTGACGGACGCCAATCTATTGCTGGGGCGCTATGACCCGGCGCGGTTCGCGGGCGGCAGCATGGTGCTGGACCCCGCGGCGGCGGAGCGGGCGTTGGCGGCGGTGGCGGCGCCCTTGTCGCTCGAGACGGACATGGCGGCGCTGGGCGTGGTGGAGATCGTGGACGAGAACATGGCCAATGCCGCGCGGGTGCATGCGGTCGAGAGCGGGAAGAGCTTCGAGGGCCGCACGCTGATCGCGTTCGGCGGTGGCGGGCCGGTGCATGCATACCGGGTGGCGGAGAAGATCGGCATCGGCCGCGTGCTGGTGCCCACGGGGGCGGGGGTGGGGAGCGCGCTGGGGTTCCTGCGGGCGCCGATCGCCTATGAGGTCGTGCGCAGCCTGTATCAGCGGCTGAGTCGTTTCGACACGGGCGCGGTCCAGGCATTGCTCGCTGAGATGACCTCGGTGGCGTCTCAGGTGGTGGGTGGCGGGGTGGTCAGGAGCCGGACGGCGTACATGCGGTATGTGGGCCAGGGGCATGAGATTCCGGTGGAGCTTGCTGCGTTGGATGCGCTTGCTGCGTTGGATGCGGCGGCGCTGCGGGTGGCGTTCGACCGGGAGTACACCCGGTTCTACGACCGGCCGGTGCCGGGGTCGGATGTGGAGGTGATGAGCTACGCGGTCGTCGTCGAGAGAAGCACCGGCGGCGCCTTGTCACCTCGGGAGAGGGTTGGGGTGAGGGAGACGAGCGGAATTGATGTGGTCAGGCTTGGGTCTGCGCCGGAGGTCATGGGAGCTGGCGCGTGTCGTATTCCTCACCCCGACCCATCCTCGAAGGGAGAGGGGGCTGGACTGTCCGTACTTGATAGTGCGTCTGGAGTGAGGTCGGAGTGGCCGGTTTATGAGCGGGCTGGTCTTGCCGGTCCGGTTTCCGGGCCGGCGATTGTCGTGGAGGCGGAAACCAGCACGTTGGTGGGGCCAGGCTGGACCGTGAGGGTGGATGCGCGTGGGTATTTGGAGCTCAGGCGATGATCTCTAAAGAAATGGGGGATATCCAGCGGCAGGTGATGTGGAACCGGCTGCTGGCGGTGGTGGAAGAGCAGGCGCAGACCATGATCCGCACCGCGTTCAGCACCACGGTCAGGGAGGCCGGGGACCTCAGTGCCGGGATTTTCGACGTGCAGGGGCGGATGCTGGCGCAGGCGGTGACGGGGACGCCGGGGCACGTGAACTCGATGATGGAGAGCGTAGGGCATTTCCTGCGCAAGTTTCCGGCCGATACGCTGCGGCCGGGGGATCACCTCATCACCAACGATCCCTGGCTCGGCACCGGGCATCTGCATGATTTGACGGTCGTGACACCCGCGTTCCATGCCGGGCGGCTGGTCGCGCTGTTCGCCAACACGGCGCACGTGATCGATATCGGCGGGCTCGGCATGGGGCCGGAGGGGCGGAGCGTGTATGAGGAGGGGCTGTATATCCCCATCGTCAAATGCTTCGACGCCGGGCGTCCGAACGAGACGTTCTTCGACTTCCTGCGCATGGGCACGCGGCTGCCGGTGGAGCTGGAGGGGGACGTGTATTCGCTATGCGCCTGCAACGATGCGGGCATCGGGCGGCTGTCGTCCATGCTGACCGAGTTTCGGCTGGAGGGGATCGAGGCATTGGCGGCGTGGATCCTGGACAGCAGCCTGCGGGCGACGCTGGCGGAGATCGCGCGCCTGCCGGAAGGGTCGTATGCGGCCAGTATCGGGTCCGACGGGTATGAGGCGCCGCTCACCTTGCGGGCGGCCATGACGATCGCGGCGGGCCATATCGCGGTGGATTTCGCCGGGACGTCCGGGCGGTCCGGGCGAGGCATCAACGTGCCGGCCGCCTATACGCGCGCCTATGCCAGCTTCGGCATCAAATGCGTGGTGGCGCCTGACATCCCCAACAACAGCGCGAGCCTGGCGCCGTTCCGGTTCAGCATTCCGGAGGGCTGCATCCTGAACGCGCCCCGGCCCAGCGCCGTCGCGGTGCGGCATGTGGTGGGGCAGCTGCTGCCGGACCTGATGATGTCCTGCCTGCATCAGGCGGTGCCGGGCCGGGTGACGGCGGAGGGCTCGTCGTGCCTGTGGAACCCGCCGTTGCGCGGGGGGCCGATCGTGACGCCGGGCTCGCCGTTGCCAGATTTCGAGGTGATCACCTTCAACTCCGGCGGGACCGGCGCGCGGCCGGGGCGGGACGGTCTGGACGGGACGGCGTTCCCGTCGGGCGTCCGCACCATGCCGGTGGAGGCGACGGAGAACGTGGCACCGGTGGTGTTTTGGCGGAAGGAGCTGCGGCCCGGCAGCGCGGGCGGCGGGCGGATGCGGGGCGGGATGGGCCAGGTGATGGAGATCGGCGCCGCCGGGGATGCGAGCTTCGTCTGCAACGCGGTGTTCGACCGGGTCCTGCATCCGCCGCGCGGGCGGGAGGGCGGTGGGGACGGTGCGCCGGGGGTGGTCCGGCTGAAATCCGGGGCGGTGCTGCCGGCCAAGGGCTACCTTACGATCCCAGATGGCGACCGGCTTGTCTTAGAGCTGCCCGGCGGTGGCGGGTTCGGCCCGCCGGACGAGCGTGATGGCGCGGCGGCCGCGAAAGATGCGCGGGACGGGCTTTAACGCGGGCCGGCTGCTCGCCCGGGCGGGCGACGCGGTGTGGGGCGGACGGACCTGCTTCTTGGCGCTGCACCGCTGTGCCGCGCCGGAAGATTGGGCCGGGTTGCCGAATCGCGGGTTCTATATCGATGCGGACTATCTGGACCGGCTACTGGGCTACGTGGTGCGCGCGGGGTGGCAGGTGGTGACGGTGGACGCCGCGCTGGCCGGCGGTCCGGGGCGGCGTATCAGTTTTTCGATCGATGACGGTTACCGCGACACCGTGGAGCGGATCGTGCCGTTGTTCCGGCGGCACGGGCTGCCGGTCACGCTGTATATTACGAGCGGGATCCCGGACGGCACGATGCCGATGTGGCAATCCGGGCTCGAGACCATCATTGCCGAACAGGATACCCTGAGGCTGCCGGGCGGGCCGCGGCCTGTTGGGCACGCCGCGGCCAAGCGCGCGGCGTATGCGAAAATCAGCGCCCTGTGGGATGCGGGTGATCCAGAGGCGGCGTATCCCGCATTCTGCACCCGTCACGGCTACGCTGTGGAGGAGCTGCGGGCGCGGCATGCCATAAGCTGGCCGATGCTAGAGGCGTTGCGGGGTGATCCACTGGTCGAGATCGGCGCGCATACGATGCAACATCCGCATTTGGCTAGGCTGACCAAGCCGGAGGCGGCGCGGGAGATCGGTGGCAGCGGTGAGCGGCTGCGCAGCCGGCTGAGCGTGCCCTGCCGGCATTTTGCGTTCCCCTACGGCCAGCCAGCCGATTGCGGGCCGCGCGAGGCGGACCTTGCCGCCGCGGCGGGCTTCGCCAGCGCAGCCACGACGAAGAAGGGCCTGGTGGTAGCGGGGGCCGATCCGTTTTGGCTGCCCCGCCACGTCATCAATGGCGAGCACCGGCGGCTGCTGCTGGCGGAGGCGCATTTGACCGGCGCCACTGGTGTGCTCAAGCGCTAGCTGTCTTTGAGGCCGGCCAAGCTTTCGACTGTGTCGAAATCCCGCAGCACCGCATCGTCGCCGAGATCGAGCGGTGCGACGTCTTCGGCGTGGCGGTCTAGCAGCAGACGGGCGCCCATGTCGCCGGAGAGATGCGTGATCTCCGCAAAGAACCGGCGGTCCCAAAGCACGGGATTACCCATTTTGCCTTGGTAGGTGGGCACCACGACGGACCGGCCTTCGTCGGGGTCATAGGCGTCGATCAGGCGCTGCATCATTGGTCCGGTGACCAGCGGCATGTCGCTTAGGCACACCAGTGCGGCCTGGGTGCCCTTCGGCACGGCGTTGATGCCGGTGCGAAGGCTGGCGGCGAGGCCGTCGGCGTAGGCGGTGGCGTAAACGAACTGGACAGCGCGCCCGGCCAAGGCGGCGCGGACCTCATCGGCGCGGTGGCCGACGACGACGATGACCGGGCGGGCCGTGGTGGCCAGCACATGGTCCACTACCCGCGCCACCATGGCCGATCCAGCCTGGTTCTTGATCAGTAGTTTGTGTTGCGGCGCCATCCGGCTCGATCGCCCGGCTGCCAGCACGACTGCGGCTACCGGGTCGGTGACGGCGATAGGCGGGGAGGGCGGGGAGTCTTCGATGGGGGTGATCTTGCTGCGCGGCAGGGGCCGGGCGCCCACGTCCTTCAACAGGCCGCCAACCCCCATGCCGGCCAGCGCCCGGCCATCGACGGGCACGCCGGCGAAGAGGCGGGACAGCACCCAGTCGATGCCGTTGAGCTTCGGGCTGCGCGCGCAACCGGGCAGGACGAGGGCCGGAAGGCCGCCGATTTGGCCGAGGCAGATCAAATTGCCGGGATCGACTGGCATGCCGAAATGCAGGATCTTACCCCCGGCGCGCACGATCCCGGCTGGCCCTACGTCACGCCGGTCCACCACGGCGCTGGCGCCGGCGACCAGAAGGATTTGCGCGCCCTGTGCCACTAGCGTCTTGAGCGCGGCCGCTATGGCGGGCTCGGTATGCGCGGTTTCGACCGGCGGCAGCATCGTGCCGGTGAGGCCGGCGACGCGCGCCGCTGTGGCCTCTGCCGTGCCGGCGAGGATGCTGCCCTTGAGGCCGGGCAGGCTGGTCATGACGAGGCCCACGACCAGCGGTTTGTAGGGCATGAGCTTCAGCGGGCTCATGTTGATGGCCTCGGCTGCCTCGAGCTTGGCCCCTTGGACGGCAAAGGGGATGACCTTGATGGTCGCCACCATCTCGCGCGCCACGACGCTGGTCCAGTTCGGCAGGGTTGCGACGGTCAAGGCCTCGTCGATCAGGTTGAACTGGTCGAGCACCGCCGCGTCCACCTGCAGCAGGCCGGGTGCGTCGGCCATGAGGTTGACCCGTCCCGTGGTGGCGCGGGTGGCGATAAGGCCGGGGGTGAGCAGGGCGGCGGCGAGCCGGTTGGCGGCGGCATCCTCCGGCACGTCACCGGGCTGGAGACGCAAGGCGACCACGTCCTCGACCCCGGCCTTGATCAGGGCGGCGATGGTTTCCGGGGTGAGCACCGTGCCCTTGCGCAGCACCATGTCCGGCAGTCGCTGGGTGTGCGCGAGGATGGCGCCGACGGCGTCGATCAGCCCGATGGGGCCGAAGCTCATCCCCGGCGCCTCACGGCCACGATTTGCGCCAGGATGGACAAGGCGATTTCCCCGGCGGTGACGGCGCCGATGTCGAGGCCGACCGGCCCCTGGATGCGCTGTAGGGCTGCGTCGTCATGGCCGAGGGCGCGCAGCCGGTCGAGCCGGGCGGCGTGGGTTTTGCGGGAGCCCAGGGCGCCGACGTAGAACGCGTCCGATTTCAGCGCGCGGTCCAGGGCGGAGTCATCCAGCTTGGGGTCGTGCGTCAGCGTGACCACGGCGGTTCGGCTGTCGGGCTTCAACGCGTCCATGGCCTCGTCCGGCCAATCCGTGCTGACGGTGGTGCCGGGGAACCGCTCGTCCGAGGCGAAGGCCCGGCGCGGATCGGCGACGGTTACGGCGTAGCCGAGCTCGGCGGCCATGGGCACCAGCGCCTGGGCGATGTGGACGGCGCCGACGACGACCAAGCGATAGGCGGGATTGTAGGCCTGGATGAACCAGGACGCGCCGTCGATCTCGACAGTGCCGGAGCGGTCTAGCCGGAGCATGCGGGCGGCGGCTTCGGTGAGGGCGGGCTGGGCGGACGGGTCGGGCAACAGGTGCTGGGCGCCGCCGGGGAGCGCGGTGGCGAGGGCCGTGGGCGTGCCGGCTGCGCGCCGGGACAGCAAATCCTGCAGCAGGGCAGGGGTCACGCGAGCGGTTCCACGAACACTTTCAGCTTGCCGCCGCAGGCGAGGCCCACCTCCCAGGCGCGCTCGTTGGTAACGCCGAAATCCAGCCATTGCGGGGTGCCGGTCGCCATGGCCTGCCGGGCCATTTCGGCGACGGCGCCTTCGATACAGCCGCCGCTGACGGAGCCGGCCATCTTGCCGCTGGCGGTGACCGCCATCTGGCTGCCAGCCGGGCGGGGGGAGCTGCCCCAGGTTTCGGTGACGGTCGCCAGCGCGACCTGCTCGCCCGAGGCGGCCCAGGCGGAGGCGGTGGCCAGGATGTCTTCGCTCATGCGGCAAACCTTTCGTTCTTGCGCGGTGGCGCCGGACGCGAGAGCGTCTGGATCAGGTCACGCAAACTGTCGATGCTGTGGACGGTGCGGAACTCGTCCACGTGCGGCAGCATGGCGCGGATGCCACTGGATTTGGGTTGGAACCCGTCCCAGCGCAACAGCGGATTGAGCCAGATCAGCCGGCGGCAGGAGCGGTGGAGCCGGTCCATGTTCTCGCTCAGGCCCGCGGCGCCGTCCCGGTCGAGCCCGTCGGTCACCAGCAGCACGACCGCGCCCTGACCCAAGACGCGGCGGGACCAGCGGCGGTTGAACTCGGCCAGGACCTCGCCGATGCGGGTGCCACCGGACCAGTCGGGGACGGCTTGGGCCACCATCTCGAACGCGGCTTCGGGGTCCCGGTGGCGAAGCTGGCGGGTGATGTTGCTAAGGCGGGTGCCGAACAGAAAGATGGTCACCCGGTCCCGGTCGTTGGCGACCGCGTGCAGGAAATGCAGCAGGACTTGCGCGTAGCGGGCCATGCTGCCGGAGATGTCGCACAGCACCACCAAGGGCGGCGGACGGACGATGCGGGCGCTCCGTGACAGTTCCGTGATCTCGCCACCCCGGCGGAGGCTGCGCCGCAACGTAGCAGCCAGATCGACGCGGGTGCCGTGCGGATCGGGGCGGAGCCGGCGGGTGCGGCGCATGTCCAGCGGCAGGCGGAGGCGGCGGATCTCGTCCCGGGCGTGTCCGATCTGCTCGGCGCTCATCTGCTCGAAATCCATCTCCTGCAGCTGTTCACGCTCGCTCATGGTCATGACGGCGTCGATTTCGGGCGGGCGTTCTTCCTTGGGCGGCGGACGGGGGCGGGGCGGGGCCAGGGCCTCCGCCAGCCGGCGCTGACCCGGCGCGCCCTTCTGCTCTTGTGGTTCGCGGCCATCCAGCAGCGCCATGGCCATCGCCTGCTGCGTGGCGGCCGGGTCGCGCCAGAACAGGTTGAAGGCCTGGGTGAACAGGTCGTGCTGATCGTGCCGGTGAACCATGACGCCGGCCAGGGCGGCGCGCATCTGGCGGCGGTCGCCGAGGTCGATGCACTCCAGCGCCCGCCCGGCCGCCAGCACCTCGGCCGGGCCGACCGGCAGCCCGGCGCGGCGGAGCAGCCGGGCGAAATGCACCAGGTTGGCGGCGATGGTCACGCCGCGGCCTGCACCTCGGCCAGCAAGCGCGCCGCCTCGGCACCCCTTATCTTGGCGATGTCGTCCTGATATTTCAGCAGCACGCCCAGCGTCTCGTCCACGGCGCCGGCGCTGAGCTCGGTCTGATCCAAGTATTGCAGCGCCGCCGCCCAGTCGATCGACTCCGCGACGCCGGGCAGCTTGAACAGGTCGGTGCCGCGTAGGCGCTGGACGAAGCCCACGACCTCGGCTGACAGCCGTTCCGGCAGGCCCGGCGCGCGGACCCGCAGGATTTCACGCTCGCGGGTGTAGGACGGGTAGTCCACCCATTGGTATAGGCAGCGGCGGCGGATAGCGTCATGCACCTCGCGGGTGCGGTTGCTGGTGAGGATCACCACGGGCGGTGTGGCGGCCTTGATGGTGCCGAGTTCGGGCACGGTGATTTGGAAGTCGGCCAGCAGTTCGAGCAGGAACGCCTCGAACGGCTCATCGGCGCGGTCCAGCTCGTCGATCAGCAGGACGGCGGGGGGCAGGTCCGGATCGATGGCGGAGAGGAGCGGGCGGGCCTGGAGGTAGGCGCGGGAAAAGATGCTCTCGGCCAGACGGTCCTGGTTGCGGTCGCCCCCGGCCTCGGCCAGGCGGATCGCCATCAACTGCTTGGCGTGGTCCCATTCATAGGCCGCCGCGGACAGGTCCATGCCGTCATAGCATTGCAGGCGGACCAGCCGGCGGCCGAGGCCGGTGGCGAGCACCTTGGCGATCTCGGTCTTCCCCGTGCCGGGCTCGCCCTCCAGGAACAAGGGCCGGTGCATGGCGAGCGCCAGGTGCACCGTGGTGGCGAGCTCGGGATCGGCGATATAGCCGCCGGCCGCGAGCAGGGCGGCGGTGGCGGCGACGGTCGCGGGGAGTTCAGCCAAAGACCGACTTCCAGAACAACAGCAAGAGGATGGGGAGGTATAGCACGATGCCGATGATGGCGACGATCGGCAGGCCGAACATTTCTGACGGGATGAGCTGGAAAATGCTGATGGCGGCGGGGGCCTGCGCTGGACGCGGGGGAAGAGGAGGCACGGCGGTGGGCTCCGGTTTCAGGGGAGTGGCTGCAGCAACGTCCGCCACTACGGCGGGTTCGGCGACCATGGCGGAGAAGCGGTCGAAGAACATGTCGGCCATCTGCTTGCTGGTGGCGTCGATCAGGCGGGCGCCCAATTGGGCAATCTTGCCGCCGACCTGCGCCTTCACGTCATAGGCCAGCAGCGTGCCCGGCCCGTCATCGGCGAGGCGCACGTTGGCCCCGCCCTTGGCGAAGCCGGCGACGCCGCCCTGACCCTCACCGCTGATGCGGTAGCTGTTTGGCGGGTCGAGGTCGCTGAGCAGCACATTGCCGGTGAACCGCGCCGAGATCGGCCCGATCTTGACGGCGGCAGTAGCCTTTAGAGCGTTGTCGGCGGTTTTTTCCAGGCTTTCGCAGCCGGGGATGCAGGCCTGTAGCGTCGCCGGGTCGTTGAGCGCGTTCCACACCTTCTGTCGCGGCGCGGCAATCCGCCGCTCGCCTGTCATATCCATGCTGGCACTCCCTTGCGGGGCGAACCCTAAAGCTAGGGTGCACGCGGTGCAACCGACCACCCTGACGCCGCCTCATCAAACTGGTAAGACTGCCGGATCGCCAAACGTCCGGAGTCCTAATGACCTACCTCGTCGCCGCCGATTTGCCGACCGAGCCTGCCGGGCAGCGGTTACGGGCCATGTTGGAGGCGGCAATGGCGTCGCGCTCGATCGTGCAGATGCCGGGCGCGCATAATGGGCTTGCGGCGTTGCAGGTGAAGGCGGCCGGTTTCCCGGCGGCGTATTTGAGTGGTGCTGCGATGTCGGCCAGCATGGGGCTGCCGGATTTGGGCGTGATCACCATCGATGACGTGTGTTTCTTCATCCGCCAAGTGACGCGCGCGAGCGGGCTGCCGGTGCTGGTGGATGGCGACACCGGCTATGGCGAGGCACTGAACGTCATGAACATGATCCGCGCGTTCGAGGATGCGGGCGCGGCGGGGGTGCATATCGAAGATCAGATCCTGCCGAAGAAATGCGGGCATCTGAACGACAAGAAACTGGCGGATGCGCACGACATGGCGGCGAAGGTGGCGGCGGCCCGCAAGGCGCGCCGGCATCTTTATATCATGGCTCGCACCGATGCGGCCGCCAGCGAAGGCATGGATGGCGCCATTGCCCGGGCGCAGTTGTATATCGAGGCCGGTGCGGATGCGATCTTCCCGGAGGCGATGCATAGCGCCGACATGCTGCGCGAATTCGCCCACCGCCTGCCCGGCGTGCCGTTATTGGCCAACATGACCGAGTTCGGCCAGACCCCGTTCTTCACTGCCGCCGAGTTCGCCGAGATGGGCTACGCGGTGGTAATCTGGCCGGTCAGCGCCTTGCGGGTGGCGAACAAGGCGCAGGAGCAGCTATATGCGGCGCTGGCCCGGGACGGTGGGGCGCAGCAGATGATCGACCGGATGCAGACCCGGTCCGAGCTGTATGCGACGATCGATTATGCGGGGTATGAGGCGCTGGATGCGGGGATCGTCAGGACCGTCGTTCCGCAGGGGATGCCGCAGCGGGGATAGGTATGCTCCCTCTTCCGCTGGCGGGATCTCAACCCTTTCCCGCCAGCGGAAGAGGGGGCGGTCCGGAGCCCCTCTACATCGGCAGCGAGCTGTACCGGCGGTCCACCTATGGCGCCACGCATCCGCTGGCGATCCCGCGGGTCAGCACGTGCACCGATCTGTGCCGGGCGATGGGGTGGTTGCCGGAGGGGCAGTACCGGGTGGCGCCGATGGCGGAGCGGGCGGACGTTACGCGGTTCCATGCGCCGGAATACGTTGACGCGCTGGAGCGTGCGGAGCGGGAGCAGGTGGTGAGCGAGGAGGACCGCAGCCGCTACCGGATCGGGGCCGAGGGCAATCCGGTCTATGCGGAGATTTTCCGCCGTCCCATGACTTCGGCCGGCGGCGTCATGCTGGCGGCGCGGTTGCTGGCCGAGGGCGGGATCGTGCACTGCCCGGGCGGCGGCACGCATCATGGGCGTCCGGCCCGGGCCAGCGGGTTCTGCTACCTGAACGACCCGGTGCTGGGCATCCTGACCTGGCTGGACCAGGGGCTCGAGCGGATCGTCTATTTGGACATCGACGCGCACCATGGGGACGGAGTCCAGGACGCGTTCCATGACGACCCGCGCGTGTTGACCGTCAGCCTGCATGAGGCCGGGCGCTGGCCGTTTACCGGGCGGGCGGAGGACCGGGCCGGGGGGCAGGCTCGCAACTTGCCGGTGCCGGAAGGGTTCAATGATTCCGAGTTCGCGTGGCTGCTGGAGCAGGCCATCCTACCAATGATCGACGCGGCGCGGCCGCAGGCGGTGTTCGTGCAATGTGGGGCTGATGCGCTGCTGGAGGATCCGCTGGCGCGGCTGGCGCTGTCCAACAACGCGCACTGGTCGTTGATTTCTGCCGTGATGCCGCGCGCGCCGCGGTTGCTCGTGACCGGCGGAGGCGGCTACAATCCCTATACCGTCGGCCGCTGCTGGGCCGGCGTGTGGGCCACGCTGAACCGCTTGCCGATCCCGGAGCGCACGACTCCGGAGGCCGAGGCGGTGCTGCGTGCGCTGACCTACAACAGGGCCGCCGGGCGCAACCCGCCGGAGCATTGGTTTACGACGATCCGCGACGCACCGCGTCCGGGTCCGGTACGGGACGAGATCAAGCGGCTGGCTAGTATGACGATGGAGCCCACCCTATGAAGCGTTCGTTTCTGTTCTTGTTCTTGCTAGCCATGCCCGCTTGTGCCCAGGACACCACGAAGGCGCAGCCGGAGCTGCCGCGGGAAAAGCTTTCCGTCATCACGCGGGACGGGGCGCATCATGACTTCATGGTCGAGATGGCGCTGAGCCCGGAGCAGCAGACGGTGGGCCTCATGTTCCGGCCCACCGTGCCGGCAGATGGGGGCATGTTGTTCGACTGGGGGCAGCCGCGGCAGAGCAATATGTGGATGCGCAACACCGTGGCCCCGCTGGATATGCTGTTCGTGAATGCGGACGGCACGATTCGCCGGGTCGCGGAGGATACGGTGCCGCAGAGCCTGGCGGTGATCGACAGCCAGGGCCCGGTGCGCGCCACGATCGAGCTTGCGGCTGGGACGGCCAAGCGTTTGGACATCCGCCCGGGCGACCATGTCGAGAGCCGGATTTTTCATTAGGCTTGCTGCGCTACACAAGGGAACTCACCATGCGCTTCCTCCTCACCGCTTTGTTGCTCAGCACGCCCGCGCTCGCGCAGACCGGGACGCTCGATAAGATTAGGGAGACCGGCACCGTGACGCTGGGAGTACGCGACAGTTCGGTGCCGTTCAGCTACCTCGATGATCAGCAGAGGCCGGTGGGCTATGCGATCGACATCTGCATGAAGGTGGTGGACGCGATCAAGGCCGAGCTGAAGCTGCCAGGCCTCAAGGTGGTCATGAGCCCGGTGACATCGGCCACGCGCATTCCCTTGATCGCCAACGGGACCATCGATCTGGAATGCGGCAGCACGACCAACAATGCCGAGCGGCAGAAGCAGGTGGCGTTCAGCAACACTTATTTCCTGACCGCCAGCAAGTATGTGAGCAAGAGGACGGCAAACCTTGCCACGATCGATGACCTCAAGGGCAAGTCCGTCGTGTCCACCAGCGGCACCACCAACATCAAGCAGCTGAACGAGGCCAATGCGGCGCGGTCACTCGGCATCAACATCATGACCGGGAAGGACCACGCGGAAAGCTTCTTGCTGGTGGAGACCGGGCGGGCGGCGGCGTTCGTGATGGACGACGTGCTGCTGGCGAGCCTTGCGGCGTCCGCCAAGGAACCTTCCGCTTACAGCATCAGCACGGACGCGTTCTCCAAGCCGGAGCCTTACGCGATCATGCTCCGCCGCGATGACCCGGCGTTCAAGGCCGTCGTGGACCGCGCGACGTCGGCGCTGTTCCAATCGCCGGAAGGGCCCGCATTGTATGCGCGCTGGTTTACGCAGCCGATTCCGCCGCGGCAGCTCAACCTCAATCTACCCATGTCAGACGTGCTCGCGCGGGCGTTCAAGGCGCCGAGCGATAACCCGGACCCGGCGCATTACGGCAGCTAATGGGTGAACTACCATTGGAATTGGGCGGTATTCTGGGACGCCTCGCCTGAAGGTACCGGCACCTATCTTTCCTTATTGTTCTGGGGCTTGCTGACCACGGTCGAAGTGGCGGTGTTGGCCTGGTTGATCGCTTTAGGGTTCGGGACCGTCATCGGCGTCTGCCGCACGGTGCCGAGCCGGGGGCTGCGGGCGGTTGGCACGGTGTGGGTCGAGCTGTTCCGCAATATCCCGCTGCTGGTGCAGCTATTCCTGTGGTATTTCGTGCTGCCGGAGGTGGTACCGGAGCCGATTGGCGATTGGCTTAAATCGCTGCAGAACGCGCCGTTCTTGATCGCGACGGTGGGCATCGGCTTGTTCATGTCGGCCCGGGTGGCGGAGCAGCTGCGCGCGGGGCTGGCGGCGCTGCCTAGGGGTCAGCTGCTGGCGGGCAGCGCGCTTGGGCTGACCACGGTGCAGACCTACCGCTACGTGCTGCTGCCGATGGCAGGACGCATCATCTTGCCGCCGCTCACGAGTGAGCTGATCAACACGATCAAGAACACGTCGGTGGCGCTGACGATCGGCTTGCTCGAGCTGACGGCGCGGGCGCGGGCGATGCAGGAGTTCAGCTTCCAGGTGTTCGAGGCGTTTGCCGCGGCGACATTGGGCTACGTGCTCATCAACGTGGCGGCGACTTGGCTGATGCGCACGCTCGAGCGGCGGGTACGGGTGCCGGGGTACTTGGTATGAGCTTCGATTTCGGCGTGATCGAGCGGAGCATGGGCTACCTGTTCCTGGACGGCATGCGGTTCACCTTGACGCTCACGGGCTTGGCGGCGGGGGGCGGGGTGGTGCTGGGCACCGGGCTGGCGCTGGCGCGGCTGGCCGGGGGGCGGGTGCTGTCCGGTATCGCTACGTTTTATGTCAATGCCATGCGGACCTTGCCGCTGGTGCTGGTCATCTTCTGGTTCTACTTCTTGGTGCCATATGTGGGGCAGTGGTTTACCGGCGCGCCCCGGCCGATCCAGGTGGGCGCGTTCGCCAGCACGGCTCTTACGTTCACGCTGTTCGAGGCGGCGTTCTTCAGCGAGATCATCCGGGCCGGCATCGGTGCCATACCGCGCGGCCAAATGGCGGCCGGGCTGGCGCTGGGGCTGAGCTATGTACAGGTGATGGGGAGCGTGATCCTGCCGCAAGTCTTCCGCACGATGTTGCCGGTGTTGCTGACCCAGACCATCATTCTGTTTCAGGATACGTCGCTGTGCTACGTGATTTCCATGACCGATTTCCTGGGGGCGGCTTCCAAGGTGGCGCAGCGGGACGGACGGCTGGTGGAGATGTATGTTTTTGCTGCGCTGGTTTACTTTACCATGAGCTATGCGGCCTCCCGTGGAGTGCGTGCGTTGCAGGGCCGGGTGGCGATCGTGCGCTAGCCTTGTCACTGTGACGCCAGGGCCGTAATGTGTGGCGCAGTCGGGGCGTGGCGCAGCCTGGTAGCGCGCCTGTTTTGGGTACAGGAGGCCCCCGGTTCGAGTCCGGGCGCCCCGACCATTGATGGAGAGCTTCATTGAGCCGAGCCCGCATTTTCCAGCGCCCCAAGACTGCCACCCAGTCCGGCAAGGCCGGGGCGGGCAATTGGGTGCTGGATTTCGAGCCCGCCCAGCGAGAGGTGAACGACCCGCTGATGGGCTGGTGGGGCGGTGGCGACATGAACGGCCAGGTCCGGTTACGCTTCGACACGCAGGAAGAGGCGGTGGCGTTCGCGGAGAAGAAGGGCGTGCCCTACGAGGTCGAGACGCCGCCTGTGCCACGTCCGGTAAAGCCGAAGGCGTATGCGGATAATTTCAAGTATGGACGGGCGGAGAACTGGACCCATTAGACGGCGGGTTTTCGATCCAGCGCCGGTTAGTCCTTAGTTTGTTAAGGGACGCGTTAGTTTGTTAAGGGACGCGCTGCCGCGTGCCGCCCTTCGACAAGCTTGCGGCTAGCGGGGTTTGAATACCACCCGGGAAACGGCCCTAGACGCTTAGGTTCAGTAGCGAGCCGCGGGGTTGGTGATTGTTGGGGGGCAGTGGGCCTGTGAGGGGCTTCTGCTCGGGCGGTTCCGCCTGACGCACGGACTCGCGCGCTAGGCGCACCGGGCCGGCGCGGTTGAGGGAGGCCGTGGCGTTGGCCTGCGAGAAGGCGGCGAGGGTATTGGTTGAGAGCATATGGAGGACTGTAGTGCGCATAGGTTTCAAAATAATTAACAGCTCGAAGAATTTCAACCCTGAAGTGTAAATACTCCTGGGAGCGTCTTACCCTCCATCCACTCCAGAAACGCGCCACCGGCGGAACTGACGTAGGTTAGGCGCTCCAGCACCCCGGCGTGCTTTAGCGCGGCCACGGTATCGCCACCGCCGGCCACGCTGAGCAACGCGCCCGATTCGGTCGCGTCAGCCACCGCGTGGGCCAGTGCCACGGTCGCCTGATCGAATGGCGGTGTCTCGAATGCGCCGAGCGGACCGTTCCACACCAGGGTACGCATCTCCGGCAAACGGTCGATCAGCCGTTGTACCGTGTTGGCACCGACATCCAGCATCATGGAGTCATCTTGTATGGCGTGGACCGAGACCTCTTCGGACGGCGCGTGGGCGCGGAACTCGCGCGCGACCACGGCATCGACCGGGAGCACGATGTCGCAGCCGGCGCGCTTGGCTTCGGCCATGATCTCGCGGGCGGTGTCGTGCATCTCGGCCTCCTGTAGGGACTTGCCGACGGCCACGCCTTGCGCGGCCAGGAAGGTGTTGGCCATGGCGCCGCCGATCACGAGCACGTCCACCTTGCGAACGAGATTGCCGAGCAAGTCTAGCTTGGTGGACACCTTGGACCCGCCGACGATGGCGCAAACCGGGCGGGCCGGGGTGGTGAGGGCCGCCTCCAGCGCCTCGATCTCGCGCTGCATCAGCCGTCCGGCGTACGCGGGGCGGTGGCGGGCCACGCCTTCGGTGCTGGCGTGGGCGCGGTGCGCGGCGGAGAAGGCGTCGTTCACATAGATGTCGGCCAGCGCGGCAAGGCCCTCGATGAACTCGGGGTCGTTGCCTTCCTCGCCGGGGTGGAAACGGGTGTTCTCCAGCAGCAGCACCTCTCCCTCGTGCATGGCCAGCACCGCCTCCTGTGCCATCGGGCCCACGGTATGCGGCAAGAAGCGGACGGGGTGGCCGAGCGTGCTGCCGAGTGCGGCGGCCATGGGGGCGAGGCTCATGGACGGCACGGGCGTGCCGCGGGGACGGTCGAAATGGCTGCAGACGATGACCCGGGCCCCGGCGTCCGCCAGCTCCTTGATGGTGGGGGTCAGCCGCTCGATCCGGGTGTGATCGGTGATGACCCCGTCCCGCACCGGCACGTTCAGGTCGGCCCGCAGCAGCACGCGCAGGCCACGCACCGCCACCCCGTCCAGCGTACGCAGCGCCATTACATGGACCCGAACAGCACGGCGGTATCGAGCATCCGGTTGCTGAAGCCCCACTCGTTGTCATACCAGCCCATGACGCGCGCGAGCTGCCCATCGACCACGGCCGTCTGCATCGCGTCGAAGCTGCAGGAGGCGGGGACGTGGTTGAAGTCGATGCTGACGAGCTTGTCCCGGCTATAGACCAGGATGTCCTTCATGGGCCCCGCGGCGGCGGCCTCGAACGCGGCGTTGATCTGCTCCACGGTCGCGTGGTCGCGAAGGTTCACGTCGAGACTCACCAGGCTCACGTTCGGCACCGGCACGCGAATGGCGGTCCCGTCGAGCTTGCCCTTCAGCTCCGGAATTACCAGCCCCAAAGCCTTGGCAGCGCCGGTGCTGGTGGGGATGGAGCTGACCGCGGCGGCGCGGGCGCGGTGCAGGTCCTTGTGCAGCGTATCGACGGTGTTCTGGTCCCCGGTATAGGCGTGGATGGTTACCATGTAGCCGCGCAGCAGGCCGAAGCTGTCATGCAGCACCTTGGCCATCGGCGCCAGGCAGTTGGTGGTGCAAGAGCCGTTGCTGATCACCGTCATGTCCTTGGTGATCACCTGCTGGTTCACGCCGAACACGACGGTCGCGTCCACGCCGTCCGCCGGGGCGGAGATCAGCACCTTGCGGGCGCCCGCCCCGGTGATCAAAGCCATGGCGGCGTCCTTGGTGGTGAACCGGCCGGTGCACTCCAGCGCCACGTCCACGCCTTTATAGGGTACCTTGGACGGATCCTTCTCGGCCGTGACCGTCAGCGGGCCGTAGGTCCGTCCGTTATGGCTGATGGTGATGGTCTGGCCGTCCACGTGCACCTGGCCGGGAAACCGCCCGTGCACGCTGTCATAGCGGAACAGATGCGCGTTGGCCTCGACACTGCCGAGGTCGTTGATGGCCACCGGCTCGATGTCCGTGCGCCCGCTCTCGATAATGGCGCGCAGCACCAGGCGGCCGATGCGTCCGAATCCGTTGATCGCGACCTTCACGGCCATTCATGTTCCCCTAGTTCGAAATAAGCCGCTTGCGCACGGCCGAGGTGATGGCCTCCGGCGTGATGCCGAAGTGCCGGAAGAGGTCGGCGGCGGGGGCGCTGGCGCCGAAGCCGGTCATGCCGATGAAGCAGCCGTCGCAGCCGAGCCAGCGCTCCCAGCCGAACCCGCACGCGGCCTCGATCCCGAAGCGGGGGGCGCTACCGAGAACGGCGGCGCTGTACGCCTCGGCCTGCTGCTGGAACAACTCCCAGCACGGGAGCGAGACGACGGCGACGGGAATGCCCTGTTCAGCCAGCAGGCGCCGGGCCTCGAGCGCCACGGCGACCTCGGACCCGGTCGCGATCAGCGTGGCCCGGCGTGCGCCCTCGGCCTCGGCCAGGACGTAGCCGCCGCGGGCGCAGCGGTTCTCGGCGGCGTCGGTGCGGAGGGCGGGGACGGATTGCCGGGTGAGCGCCAGCACGCTCGGCCCGTCGCTGCGGCGGATGGCGAGTTCCCAGCACTCGGCGGTCTCCATCGCGTCCGCGGGGCGGAAGACGTGGACGCCGGGTAGGGCGCGAAGC
Source organism: Acetobacteraceae bacterium (assembly GCA_965246925.1). Classification (GTDB taxonomy): domain Bacteria; phylum Pseudomonadota; class Alphaproteobacteria; order Acetobacterales; family Acetobacteraceae; genus JANPPS01. The sequence goes on from OZ251994.1 coordinate 2,433,115, forward strand.
GCGGCGAGCTGCTCGACCGGCTGATGCGTCGGTCCGTCCTCGCCGACGCCGATGCTGTCATGGGTGAGGACGTGGATGACGCGCTGGCGCATCAGCGCGGCCATGCGCAGGGCGGGGCGCATGTAGTCGCTGAACGCGAGGAAGGTCGCGGCATACGGGATAATGCCGCCATGCAGCGCCAGGCCGTTCAGCGCCGCGGCCATGCCGTGCTCCCGCACGCCGTAATGCACGAACCGCCCGGCGAAGGCACCCGGCCCGATCGCGGCCATGCCGGCCGGCTGGCTGTAGGTGGAGGCCGCAAGGTCCGCCGAGCCGCCGGCCAGCTCCGGTATGGCGGGGGCCAGGGCCTGCAGGGCGCGGAGGCTGCTGGCCCGGGTGGCCTCGCCAGCATGACCCACCTCCTGTCGGCCCACCTCTTGGCGAAGCGTGGCCACGGCTTCGTGCCACGACTCCGGCAGCCGTCCGGCCGTGACCCGCTCGAACTCGGCGCGGAGCGGGTGGTTGTTAAGCCGCTTGAGCCAGGCGCGCCGGGCACCGGTGCCCTGCTGCCCGGCCTTCTCCCAGCGCGCGACCAGGTCGGGCGGGAGGGTGAACGCCTCGTGCGGCCAGTCCATGGCGTGCTTGGCGCCGGTGCACTCGTCCCCGCCCAGCGGCTGGCCGTGGCAGGCGGAGGTGCCGGCCTTGGTGGGGGCGGCGAAGCCGATCACGGTGCGGCAGGCGATCAGCGTGGGCTTCTTGGACCGCACCGCCAGCGACAGCGCGGCCTGGATGGCGGCGGGATCATGGCCATCCACCCGCTTCGTGGCCCAACCCAGGGCGGCAAACCACTTCAACGGCTCGTCCGACGCGGCGAGCGCGGTGCCGCCGTCGATCGAGGTGCTATTGTCATCCCAGAGCAGCGTCAGCTTCTCCAGCCGCAGATGCCCGGCGAGCGCCGCAGCCTCGTGCGTCACGCCCTCCATCAGGTCCCCGTCCGAGCACATGACCCAGGTCCGGTGATCGACCAGGCTGCGTCCGAACCGCGCGGCCATCATGCGCTCGGCCAGCGCCATGCCGACGGCGGTGGCCACGCCCTGACCGAGCGGCCCTGCGCTCGCCTCGATCGCCGGGTGCGCGCCGTATTCCGGGTGCCCGGCGGCCGCACTGTCGAGCTGGCGGAACCGGCGCAGCACGTCCATCTCCATGCCGGCATGCCCGGTAAGGTGCAGCAGCGCATAGAGCAGCATGGAGCCGTGCCCGGCCGACAGCACGAAACGGTCCCGGTCCGGCCAGCGCGGGTCGGCCGCGTCATAGCGGAGCACGCGGGTCCAGAGCGCGGTGGCGACGTCGGCCATGCCCATCGGCATGCCGGGATGGCCGGAGCCGGCCTCCTCCACAGCGTCCAAGGTCAGCACCCGGATGGCATCGGCCATCCGCCGCTCGACCGTCGCGGGCCGGGCCAGGATGGCGGCCTGGGCAAGGAGGGCGGACGGGCTGGGCGGGACGGGCACGGAGGGTAGGCTTGCGCCTGGCATCGACGCTCCATTGGCGGGTAGGCCGCTATACGGGGGCGGGGCGCGGGCGGCAAGGGTGGGCTTAGGTGCGGCCGTAAGCCCGCGATACGGAAGGCGTGGGAGGGTGAAGGGTCATGCGTAGAACGAGGGAGCGCATGGAGCGCCGCGGAGAATGAGATGCGTTATATATTGTTGGGCATGGGTGCCTTGCTGATTGCTGGTGTGGCCGTGGCGCAGCCCGCGCCGCCCGAAGGCCCGCCGGGCCCGCGTGAGGAAGGCATGCACGGGCATCACGGCATGATGAGGCGCATGATGGAGGGCGGAAAGGCCGCGCATTTCCGGTTCGTACGGGGCGACAACCGGGTCGATATCAAGTGCGCTGCGGATGAGCCGATGAAGGCGTGCGTGGAGGCGGCGGGGACGCTATTGGATAAGCTCGGGCCCAAATAGGTTTAATCGCAGTGAGCCAGTCGATCCCTTATATAGACCAGCGCTTCGACCGGGAGGAATACCGCCGCTGGTGTCTGGCGCAGCCTGGGGGGCGGTTCGAACGGGTGGACGGGCGCATCGTGGCCATGGCGCCGGAGCGTGGGGTGCACCTGCGGCTGAAGGCGGCGGTTTACGTCGCTTTGCGCCGGGCCGTGGCCAGTGCCGGGGTTCCCTGCCAGGTCTTGCCGGATGGCGCGACGGTCGAGACTGGGGATAGCGATTATGAGCCGGATGCCCTGGTCAATTGTGGGGCACCAATGGCGGACAACGCCGTGGCGGCGCCTAATCCGGTGATCGTGGTGGAGGTGCTCTCGCCAGGCACGGCAACGACAGACACGGGCGGCAAGCTCGCGGGCTATTTTCTTGTGCCCTCGATCCAGCATTATCTCATCGTTCATGCGACGCGCCGGACGGTGATTCACCATTACCGGATGGGGGATGGGATCGCCACCCGGATCGTCGTTGGCGGCGCGATCGCGATGGAGCCACCGGGTGTTCAGATCAGCATCGAGGAGCTCTACGAGGTTTAGGGCTTTTCGTCCGTGACCCAGGCGGCGATGCGCCTTGCGTTGCCGGTCCAGGTGTAGTCGCGGCGCTCCAGTTCGGTGCGGGCAGCGATGCCGAGTTGGGTGCGGAGCGCCGGGTCAGAAACGAGACGGGCGATGGCGGTCCACATGGCTTCCGGGTCGGCCGGGTCGAATAGCAGGGCGGTCCGCTCGTGCTCCAAAACCTCGCGGATGTTGGGCTGGTCCGGTGCGACGATAGCGCGCGAAGCGGCCATGTAGTCGAAGATCTTGAGCGGTGAGGCGTAGCCGGTCACTTTGGGCTGCAATGCGATGTCGAACGCCGCGACCGCGGACGGGACCAGCGCGTGCTCTACCACGCCCGTGAAGGTCACGCGGCCCGCGAGGCCGAGGGACTGGGCCAGCGCTTCTAGCTCCGCCCGGACCGGGCCGTCACCGACCAGGGTGAGGGCGGTGTTGGTGGGGCCGGTAGCCATGTGGCGGATCAGCGCGTCCATGCCGTGCCACTCGCGGACGAAGCCGACGAAGCCTAGCATGACAGGGCCGTCGGCACGGGCTTGCGGCGGTGAAAAGCGGTCCAGCACGACGCCGTTGGGGGTGACGCGGATGCGGTCCGGCGCCACGCCCGCGGCCACCACCATGTCTCCCAGCACGCGGGTGACCGTCAGCACCCGCGTCGCCCGGCGCCACACATGCCGCTCCATCCGCCGCGCCACGGCCTGCAGGTGCAACGTGCCGTGCTGGCTCCGCTCGGCGGCCAACGGCGAGTTCACTTCAAGGTATAGCGGTACCCGCAGGCGCCGGGCGAGCCAGGTGCCGGGCATGTAATAGAGATTATAGCGCTCATAGATCAGATCCGGACGGAACGCGCGGGCGACTGCGGCTAAGCGGCGATAAGACGGGACGTTGTAAGCAAGCTCCGCCATCTCGCCGAGCGCGCCGGGCAGCAGGCGGCGAAGCAGGGCTACAGTGCGGCTCTCGCCGCCAAATCCGCTATCGTCATAGAAGCTAGGGCCGACCACTTCGACCTCGTGGCCGAGGCTGCGCATGGCGGCGACCATTTCGTCCAAGTGGACGCTTTGCCCGTCGCGGGATTGGATGCGGTGGGAGTAGAGGATGCGCATTTACGGGCGCGTCACAGCGGCGACAGCGTCCAGGGCTCCCCTGGCGTGCAGAGGATCGGCACCGCGTTGTGCGTCCGGACCGACGGCGTATGCCCCATCACGGCGCGCAAGGTGCGGAACAGCGCGCCATGCGCCACCACCAGCACCGCGGACTCATGCTGCAACGCCCGGCCCATCGCCGCCACCGCCCGGGCTTGGAGGTTGGCGAAGCTCTCGGCCTGGTCGGGCGTGTGGTGGCCGGCGACCCAGCCGTCGAACCAATCGCCCATCGGCTGGCCCTCCTGCACGCCGAACGAGACCTCGCGGAGGCCGGGCTCGATCGTGACCGGCAGGCCCAGCCGCTCCGCCACGATCTCCGCCGTGACCTGCGCCCGGCTCAACGGGGAGGCAACGATGCTGCGGATGCCCCGCCCCTCGAGCAACAAGGCGGCGGCGCGGGCCTGCGCCAGGCCGGCCGCGTTCAGGGGGATGTCCACGTTGCCCTGCGACAGGTTCTGCGCGTTCCAGTCCGTCTCGCCGTGGCGGAGGAACCAGAACGCCTGGCGCGGCAACACCTGGCGCGGCAGCACGGGCTGGATCGCGTCCAGCATCAGGCCGCCAACCCCTCCTGCGCCAGCATCCGCTGCACGGCGGGGCGGGCGAGCATGCGGTCCAGATGGGCGGCGAGGTTGTCCGGCAGCGTCATGCCGGCGCGCTTGGCGGCCCAGAACTCGACATAGAACAGGGCGGTGTCGCCCAGGCTGTAGGACCCCGCGACATACTCCTTCGTGCCCAGCATCTTCGACATGATGCCGAAGCCCTTGCCGGCCATGTCGCGCCCCTGTTGCTTCACCGCGTCCAGGTCGCCGCCGGGCGCGAAGTTCTCGGGGCGGAACTGGCGGGCGAAGCCCTGCATGTGGATGGTCGCGACGCAGTAATCCATCGCCGCCGCCGATTGCAGCCCGGCATCCTCGTCGGACGGCAGCAGCCCGGACGAGGCGTGCGTTTCCGCCAGGTAATGGGCGATGACCGGGTATTCCGTGAGCACCATGCCGTCATCCCGCACGAGCGTCGGCACTTTGCCCTTGGGGTTGATCTCGCTGAACGGCGGACGGTGCTGCTCACCGGCCTTCAGGTCCAGCTTCACCAGCTCATAGCTGGCGCCGATCTCTTCCAGGATGATGTGAATGCCCATCGAGCATGCGCCGGGTGAGTAATAGAGCTTCATGGGATTCCCCTCGAACACCGGCGCTCGGACCAGCACCGGCTCCAGTGTAGCGCGTTGTCCGGCGGCACGGAACCAGGTTCACCGAGCGGGAGCCCGGCTCAGTCGAACAGCGAACTGACCGAGCTTTCGTCCGAAATCCGCTGCATCGCCTCCGCCAGCAGGGGGGCAATGGTGAACACGCGGAGGTTGGGGGTGGCGTGCACGGCCTCGGTCGCCTGGATGCTGTCGGTGATGGTCATGGTCTCCAAAGGCGACGCCGCGATCTTGGCCGCCGCCTGGCCGGACAGCACGCCGTGGGTGCAATAGGCGCTGGCCGATGTCGCGCCCCGGCTCATGAGCGCCGCGGCCGCATTGCACAGCGTGCCGCCGGAATCGACCATGTCGTCCACCAGGATGCACGCGCGGCCACGCACGTCGCCGATCACGTTCATGACCTCGCTCATGCCCGCCCGCTCCCGGCGCTTGTCGATGATGGCGAGGTCGCAGTTGAGCCGGCTGGCCAGCGCGCGGGCCCGGGCGACGCCGCCCACGTCCGGCGAGACGATCATGATCTCGTGGCCGTTATACCGCTCGCGGATGTCGGTCGTGAACAGCGGCGCGGCATAAAGGTTGTCCACGGGAATGTCGAAGAAGCCCTGGATCTGCCCCGCATGCAGGTCCATGGTCAGCACGCGGTTGGCGCCGGCCTCGGTGATGAGGTTGGCCACCAGCTTGGCGCTGATGGGCGTGCGCGGCCCGGCCTTCCGGTCCTGCCGCGCATAGCCGAAATAGGGGATCACGGCCGTCACGCGCCGGGCACTGGCGCGACGCAGCGCATCGAGCGTGATCAGCAATTCCATCAGGTTGTCGTTGGCCGGGAAGCTCGTGCTCTGCATCACGAACACGTCCTCACCCCGGACGTTCTCCTGGATTTCGACGAAGATCTCCATATCGGCGAAGCGCCGGACCGAGGCCTGGGCCAGCTTCAGGCCGAGGCATTTCGCGACCGCCTCGGCCAGCGGGCGATTGCTGTTGCAGGCGACGATTTTCATGAAGGCAGGCTTCCCCGGCGGCGGCGCAGGCCTTGTAGCAAGCCGGGCGGGTCCTGTCACGATTGCGTCATCGTTTCACCGCGCCGCCCGAGTTCAGGATCACGTCCCGCACTCCGCCCGCGGCCTCGTCCGCCACCACTACCGCCACGTCACCCCAAAACCGGTCGAGCGATCGGGGCGGCACTTCGTTCAGCTGCACGATGCGCCCCCGCTCGCCGCCCGGGTCCTTCACGATCCATTGCAGCTCGATCCGCAGGGTGCCGCCTGCGCCGGGCGCGGTCGCGACCTCACCGGCCAAGGTGAAATCCGCGTCTTTCGCGCTGTCCTGCACCACGAGGCCGAGGCTCGCGAGCTTGCTCCGCATCTGCTTCGGCAGGCTCACATTGCCATCGCCCGGCGCCCCCGTGACCCCGGCGAAATAGACGCGGGCGGGCCGGTTCTGTAGGCTGCCGGGGTCCGATTGCCGCCGCGCCGCCTCGATCCGACCTAGCAACGAGGCGATGCCGGGTGCGGCTTGCTGCGCCGCGGCCTGCAGGGTGGGCGGAGCGGCGGCTGACCAGAGCGCGGGCTTGATGGGCGCGCCTTCGGACAGCCCTTGCGACACGCCGGAGGGGTCCAGCACCTCGTAAACCGGGGTGACGTTGCCCTCGCGGATGTCGGCGGACAGCACAAGTGACCACTCGCCTGGCCGGGATGATGCATGGGTGGCGGCGGGAATCTCTTGTTGCTGCAACGCTTTGGCCGTGGCCGCCGCCCAGTCATCCGCGGCGGCGCTGGTGAGCAGCGAGTTGCTTGACGGCACGATGGTGAGCCGCCCTGGCGGCGGCCGCGCCAGCCGAGTGGCGTCCGCCCCCGGACGCCCTAAGAAGGGCTGCGGCAGATCGCCGCACGCCGAGATGGCCAGCAACCCGAACAGCAGCGACCGCCTACCCACCATCATCGTGTTCAATCTTCATAGGGTGGGCTTAGGCCCACCGCTGCCAAACCGAATACCGGACTCATGGCGATGGGCCGAGAAGCGACACGGTTCAAGCATCCTGAGCATACCAGCGGCATTGGCCTCGGTAGGGCCGGCATGTCATCTTAACCACAGAGACTCGGAGAACAGAGGAGCAATCTCCGTGTCTCCGCGTCTCTGTGGTATGCTTTTTTCACGGCGCCTTGAACGGCTCCTGCTTCTGCTAGATCGCTAAGATTCTTGCTGTAAGGATTGCTCCGCATCTTAAAGCACGATCGCCGAAAGCTGGTGCCCGATCGGGCCGCCGCCGGCGAGGGTGCGGCGGCGATGGCTCCAGAACCGGAGGTCGGGCAGCGTGTCGGCGTCCACGACATGAACGGTGCAGCCGGTGAGGCGGGCGGCGCAATAGCCGGGCAGGTCGAAATGCCAGTGGCCGGGCCGGCCCGGGGTGAAACAGGCGGCGTGATCGCCGCTGGCCAGCACGGCATCCCGCAGATCGTCGCCGACCTCGTAGCTGGGCTGGCGGATGCAGGGGCCGATGGCGGCGGTGATCGGGCCTGCGCCCAAAGCTTGCATGGCAGCGACCGTATTTTCCAAGATACCGCCTACCGCCCCGCGCCAGCCGGCGTGGACGGCGCCGATCACGCCATCACTATGAAAGAGCACCGGCGCGCAGTCGGCGGTGACGATGCCGAGCGCCAGGCCCGGGCGGGCAGTCACCATGCCATCCGCCCGCACGCCCTCGCCGGGTGCCCAGGGCTCCGTTACCGTCACGATTGCGGCGCTGTGCACTTGCGTCAGCCCCAGCAGCGTGGTGGCGCCGAGGTGGCGGGCGATGCGGGCGCGGTTTTCGGCCACGTGCGCCGGGTCGTCACCGCCGGAACCGCTGCAGTTCAGGCTGGCGTAGGGTCCTTCGCTCACGCCGCCCTCGCGGGTGAAGAAGCCGTGCCGGATGGGGAGGGGGGCGGTGAGCGGGGCGATCATGTAAAGCCCGGCGGGGTGGGGAGGCCCGGGTGGCAGATCGACAATGCCTTGAACAGCCGGCCCATGCGGTCCGGCTCGGCCAGGCGCTGCGCCGCCTGCACCAGGGCGGCGGCGCGCGGGGCCGGCTGCGTCTCGGCCAGGCGTCCGGTGCGCTGGAACAGGCCGAGCTCGGCCAGGAACTTGCCCTGCGGCATCGGCCCGTGCACCCGCGCGCCCGCTGCCCGGGCGGCCCGGGCCAGTGCGGCGAAATCCACGTGGGCGGTAAGGTCGGCCGAGCCGGGATCGGCCAGCGGCGGGGCCGGCCGGCCCTCACGCAACGCCTGCAATGTGTCTCCGGCCCCGCTTGCGGCAGGGCCATAATCGAGGATGAGCGCGGCGCCGCCCTGTTGCACGAGACGCCGGGCCAAATTGCCCGCTAGACGCCCGGCTTCTTCACCCCATTCGACTATCTCACCGTCCCGGGCGGTGCAGGGCGGGGCAGCGGCGGGGTGTTCCTCGAACGCGCCGTCCACGACATAGCGCTCGGTCCAGACCGCGCCGCGGCGGACGAACTGGCGGACGGGCATGGCGTCGAAGAACTCGTTGGCGAGCCAGATAGACGGCCCGGCCGGCACCGGGTCCGGCGTCTCGTGCCATACCGCATCCGGCACGGCGGCGGCCTGCTGGGCGCGAAGGCGGGGCGAGTTCTCGATCAAGTGGACGCGCAATGCCTGCCGGAACGCCGGCGCGACGCGGGCGATGGCGCGAAGCGCGTCGGACATCAGGGTGCCGCGCCCCGGCCCGCATTCCACCAGCAGCACCGGGTCTGGGCGGCCCATCGCATCCCACATCACGGCCGCCCAGGCGCCCAGCAGCTCACCGAACACCTGGGTGATTTCGGGTGAGGTCGTGAAATCCTGGAACGGATCATGCTCCGCGTAGTAAGCGGCGTTGGCGCGAGCCATGAAGGCGTCCAGCCGCTCCATCTACGCTACCGCCGCCACCGGCCGGGCGCGTAGGATCATAAACAGGCCGCCCAGGATCATCGGCACCGAGAGCAACTGCCCCATGGTGGCGCCGGCGTAAAGGAAGCCCAGGAACTCGTCAGGCTGACGGAACAGCTCACCGATGCTGCGGAATACGCCGTAGCCCAGCAGGAACGCACCGCCGAGCGTGCCGAAGCGGGCGCGGATGCCGGGCTGCGCGCAGAGCACGCCCATGAGCAGCAGCAGCAGCGCGCCCTCCATGCCGGCTTGATACAGCTGCGAGGGGTGCCGCGGCTCGGGCCCTACATCGGGGAAGATCATGGCCCAAGGCAGGTCCGCGGACGCGACCCGGCCCCACAGCTCGCCATTGATGAAGTTGGCGAGGCGTCCGAGCCCGAGCCCAATCGGCACGACCACCACCACCCGGTCCGCAAAGCCCAGCAGCGGAATGCGCTCTCGTCGGCAATACAGGATCATGGCGGTGATGACGCCGACCGCGCCACCATGGAAGCTCATGCCGCCATTCCAGACCATCAGACTTTCGAGCGGATGGGCCAGGTAATAGAGCGGCTTGTAGAACAGCACGTAGCCGAGCCGCCCGCCCAGCACGACACCGAGCGTGGCCCAGGTCAGGAAATCATCCGTCTGCAGCTCCGACGCGACTGGCGGATCAAGCCGGACCAGCCGACGCATGACGCGCCAGCCGAGCAGCAGACTGCCGATATAGGCCAGCGCATACCAGCGGATCACGATCGGCCCGAACTCGATCAGGTTCGGGTTGAACTGCGGAAACATCAGCACCGGGATCATACATACAGCTCCGGCCCGGCGAGGTGTTCCCGCACGTAGGACTGTATTCCTTGCTCTAACGGCGTGAACTGCGTATCGTAGCCCGCCTGGCGCAGGCGGTCCATCCGGGCCTCGGTCAGATACTGATACTGCCCGGACAGCCGTTCTGGCATATCGACGAACTCCACACGCCGCTCGACCCCGGCGGCGTCGGCCACGGCGTTGACGAGGTCCAGGTAACTGCGCGCGGTGCCGGTGCCGACGTTGAAGATGCCGCTGACCGCCGGGTGCTCCAGCAGCCAGAGCATAACGGCGACGGCGTCCTTCACATGGATGAAGTCACGCTTCTGCCCGCCATCCGGTACGTCCGGCCGGGCCGAGCGGAACAGGCGGGCCGGCTCACCGCCACTGAGTTCGCCGTATTTCACGCGCACGACCGAGACCATGGAGCCCTTGTGATACTCGTTGGGCCCATAGACGTTGAAGAATTTGAGCCCGGCCCATTGCGGAGGATGCGACTTGGCGCGGGTGACATGCAAGTCGAACGCGTGCTTGGTCCAGGCATACAGGCTTTGTGGACGCAGCGCCGGCAGCAACGCCGGGTCATCGTCGAAGCCCTGCGCGCCGTCGCCGTAGGTAGCGGCCGAACTGGCGTAGATGAAGCGGACCTGATGCTGCCGGCACCAGCGCCAGAGCTTGACCGATAGCTCGACATTGGTGGCCCAGACCGCGTCCCCGTCGGTCGCGGTCGTGTCACTATTGGCGCCCAGATGGAACACCGCCTCGATCGGCGGGCGGTCCTCGAGAAAGTCATGCAAGGCCTCGGGCCGGATGATCCGGGCGGGGGGATGCCGCTCGAGGTTGCGCCATTTCTGGCCCTGGCCCAGCCAATCCACCACGACCGGCGCGTGCCCCCGCACCACCAGCGCCGCGTGCAGGTTGGAGCCGATGAACCCGGCGCCGCCGGTAATCAGGATCATGCTACGTTTTCCATTGCCCGGCGTTATAGGCGGGCTACGCGGGCTGACATAGCCCCGGCGCGCGACCATATCGTCTGTTCCTATAGGAGGCCGCCATGAACGAACGTCCCCGCTTCTTCGACGACCTGGCCGGTGTGGCCGGCGGCGCCCTTTCCGCCCTGGCCGGGGTGCGGGAGGAAGCCGAAACCGTCATCCGCGCCCGCGTGGACGAGGCCATCCGCAAGCTGGATTTGGTGCGCCGCGAGGATTTGGAGGCGGTGCAGGACATGGCCGCCCACGCCCGCGCCGGCCAGGAAGCGGCGGATGCGCGGCTGGCCCTGATGGAAGCGCGGCTCGCGGCACTGGAACGCCAGGGTCACGACGCGCGCGGTTCGGCGGCGCCGGGTGCGTCCGAGGCCGACCCGGCCAGCATGCCTTCGCCGATGCACCTGCCCGGCGCGGTCCCGCCGAACCCGTCCGAGGTCACGCCTTCTGCGTTGCCGCCGCATGCCGGTGAGGAGCCGCTGGCGTAGTTTGGCTTGGGATCTGTCACCTTTGCGCGCTTGCGGCGTGGGCGACGGGCCCAGTAACCTTTGACAGGTCCGAGTCGGCACGCGCGCCGGCCTTTTTGGGGAGACCAAGCATGTCCGCCCTCAGTTCCTTCTCCACCGAACATGTCGCCAATCCGCTCGATATCGTGGAGCAGCTTATTACCGCCAATGACTGGGCGTTCGACCGCCGGACCGATTTCGAGATGGCGGCGGAGGCGCCGGGCAAGTGGTGCGATTACGGGCTGTATTTCAGCTGGTCTCAGGAGATCAGCGCCATGCACTTCACCTGCGCGTTCGACATGAAGGTGCCGGAGAAGCAGCGGCACGCGCTGTATGAGCTATTGGCCTTGGCCAACGAGAAGCTGTGGATCGGCCATTTCGGCATGGACGAAGATGACGGCATGCCGCTGTTCCGGCACAGCGTGCTGCTGCGCGGGGCGCCTACCGCCAGCGCCGAGAGCCTCGAGGATATGGTCGATATCGCCATCACGGAATGCGAGCGCTTTTATCCCGCGTTCCAGTTCGTGCTTTGGGGGGGCAAGTCGCCCGCCGATGCCATGCAGGCCGCCATGCTGGAGTGTGTGGGCGAGGCATGACGGATCCGCTACCGCCCCTTCTGTTGGTCGGCGGCGGCAAGATGGGCGGGGCGATGCTGGCGGGATGGCGAGAGCGCGGGTTATCCCACGCGATCGTGATCGACCCGGCGATGCCTGAGTTGGGAGGCCCCTCCGTCAGCGTGCTGCCCAGCGCGCACGCTATCCCGCCCGAGTTCCGGCCCGCAGCGATCGTGCTCGCGGTCAAGCCGCAGATGGCGGACGAAGCCATGCCGGCCCTGGTGCGGTTCCACGGCCAGGGCGTCGTCATCAGCATCATGGCGGGGCGCACTTTGGCCGGCCTGCGCACCGTCTTGGGAGACGCGGTGGTACGGGCCATGCCGAACACCCCGGCCGCGATCCGCCAGGGCATCACCGTCGCCTGCGCCGGGCCCGGAGTGGACACCGGGCAACGGGCGCTCAGCCATACGCTGCTAGCCTCGGTCGGTGACGTAGAGTGGGTCGAGGACGAAGGCATGATCGACGCCGTGACGGCTGTGTCGGGCGGGGGGCCGGCCTACGTGTTCCTGCTGGCCGAGCTGCTCGAGCGGGCGGCGATCTTACAGGGCCTGCCGCCGGCGCTGGCCCGCAAGCTGGCCCGGCGCACCGTTGCCGGGTCCGGCGCGTTGCTGGCGGCCAGCACCGAAGATGCGGGCGCGCTGCGCCAAAACGTGACCAGTCCGTCCGGCACCACGGAGCGGGCATTGGGCGTTCTGATGCGGGACGGGGCGTGGCCGGCGTTGATGGACGAGGCGGTCGCCGCCGCTACCGCCCGCTCGCGGGAGCTAGCGGGCTGACAAACCAATATTAAGTAGGGCAGCATGGAAGACAATGCATTCGATCAGGCTGTCGTGTCCGCCGTGTTCGAGCAGGCTGCGCTCGTGGGCTGGGCCGATATGAACGTGGCGACCGCGGCGCGGGACGCTGGGCTGCCGCTGGCGCAAGTGCGGGCCCGCTTTCCGCATAAGGGGGCAGTCCTGCTGCGGTTCGGCGTGCTGGCCGATCAGGCGGCGCTGGTGGCGGCGTCGTCCGAGCCGCTGCCGCGGGAACGGCTGTTCGACATGATCATGGCGCGGTTCGACGCGTTGCAGCAGCAGCGGGACGGCGTGCGCTCCCTGCTGGCGGCACTTCGGACCGACCCCGGCACGGCGGCGCTGATCTATGCCGGGACGCTGCGGAGCATGCGTTGGCTGCTGGATGCGGCCGACATTCCTACGTCGGGTTTGCTGGGCGCGTTACGCGTGCACGGGCTGATGGCATTGTGGCTTTATGCGCTACGGGCTTGGGAGCAGGATGACAGCGTGGATTTATCGGCGACCATGGCCGCGGTGGACCGGGGTTTGGATCGGGCGGTCCGGGCGGAGGCGATGTGGCCGGGCAACCCGGTCCAAGGCTCACCTATACGGGAAGAAACTGCCGCGCCCGGCATAGGCGACGTTCCGGTCATGGATATTTGACGGTGTTGCACTGGGCCATGCGTGCTATTCCGTAATGGCTGAAATCAGGAGTTTACAATGTCCGACAGTGAAAATGCCATGAAGACGATGTCTGATGCCGCGCAGAACAATGCACAGCAGATGACCCAGAACGTTCAGCAGATGGGTAAGTCTGCGATGGAGACCGGCATGGCGCGCATGCAGGAATTCAGCAAGATGTTTGCCGACATGAAGGTCCCGGCCATGCTCGACATGGAAAGCGTCATGGCGGCGCACCGGAAGAACATGGAAGTGCTGTCCGCCGCGAACCGCGTGGCGCTGGAAGGCGCGCAGACCGTGGCCCGCCGGCATATGGAGATCCTGCAGCAGACCATGCAGGAAATGACCGAGACCATGAAGGAGCTCGCCAGCCCCGAAAGCCCGCAGGCGAAGGCGGCCAAGAATACCGAGCTGATGAAGATCGCCTACGAACGCGCCGTGGCGCACATGAAGGAGCTGGCCGACCTGATCCAGCGCTCCAACGGCGAAGCGCTGGGCATGCTGAACCACCGCTTTACCGAGGCGATGGACGAAGTGAAGCAGCTGGCCGAAAAGGCTGGTCACAAGGCATAGCTCAGCCGATAGGATGGGTGAGACCCACCCATCCTATAAGGCTTTCGATGCGCAACACCGAACAAGTCTGGCAGTTTGTCGACGGCAAGCAGGCCGAGTACATCGCTTTGTCGGATGAAGTCTGGGCCACGCCCGAGCTTGCCTATGGCGAGCATCGCAGCGCCGCCACCCACGCCGCCCAGATCGAAAAGGAGGGCTTCCGCCTCACAAGCGGCCTCGCCGGCATTCTCACCGCGCTGATGGGCGAATGGGGGCAGGGCGGGCCGGTGATCGCCATCCTGGGCGAATACGACGCGTTGCCTGGGCTAAGCCAGCAGGCCGGCGTGGCCGAGCACCGCCCCGTCGAGGGGCAGGGCGGGATCGGCCATGGGTGCGGCCATAACCTGCTGGGCTCCGCCTCCTTGCTGGCCGCCGCCGCCGTGAAGGACTGGCTGGCCGCGAGCGGCATGCCGGGCCGCGTCCGTTACTACGGCTGCCCGGCGGAAGAGGGGGGCGCCGCCAAGGGCTTCATGGTCCGCGCCGGCGTGTTCGCGGACGTGGACATCGCCATTTCCTGGCACCCCGCGAGCTTCTCCGGCGTGAACGAGGCCAGCAGCCTCGCCAACACCCGCATCGACTTCACCTTCACCGGGCGCGCCGCGCACGCCGCCGCCGCGCCGCATCTGGGCCGCTCGGCGTTGGATGCGGTGGAGCTGATGAACGTGGGCGTAAATTATTTACGAGAGCATATGCCGGACGATGCCCGGGTCCACTATGCGTATCTGGATGCCGGCGGTGTGGCGCCCAACGTCGTGCAGGCCAGGGCCAAGGTGCGCTACCTGATTAGGGCCGGAGACTTGGCGCAGCTGACGCCGCTGGTGGAGCGTGTGCGCCGGGTCGCGGAAGGCGCTGCGCTGATGACGGAGACGGCCGTCACCACCCAAGTCGTGAGCGCCGTGAGCAATCTGATGGGCAACGCACCGCTCGAGGCACTGATGGATGCCAATTTCCAGCGCCTCGGCCCGCCGGAGTTCGACGCTGCCGACCGTGCATTCGCCGAGGATATCCGCGCGACCCTGTCGCCAGCCGACATTTCCGCCGCGTTCGACCGCGTGGGGTTGCCGCCGCGACTGGACCTGCCGCTGTGCGACTTCATCATACCTCTAGACGCCCGTGGCCGCGGCGGACATGGCAGCACGGACGTGGGTGACGTGAGCTGGGTCGTGCCGACGGTGCAGGCCCGGGGCGCTACCTGCGCCGTCGGCACGCCGTTTCACACGTGGCAGCTGACTGCCCAGGGCAAAACACCGGCAGCGCATAAAGGCCTCGTGCATGTGGCGAAAATCATGGCCGGCACTGCGGTCGACGCGCTTGGGGACCCGTCGGTCATAGTTCGCGCAAAAGCCGAGCTGGCAGCCCGCATCCAGGCCACGCCGTATATCTGCCCGCTCCCTGCCGACGTGGAGCCGCCGATCCAGGCGCTGAGCAAAGGCGTCTGATTACGCGAGCCCGAGCTGACACAATCGCGGCACTATGCCGATGAGTAGGCTCCAGCCTGCCGTCGGACCGGCCTTCTGCTCGCCCTGCTCAAGCAAGTGGCTTGCTTCACAACCTCTTCAAGAACTCCAGCAACGCCCGCTTTTCCCCGGCCGGCAGCCACGTCCCGAAATCGTGGCCACAGCGGCTGTTGCCGGATTCCACGTTTTCGCATCCCGTCGTCGTCAGCACCGGGCCCGGCGCCTGCTGCCGCGCCAGGCCGACGCGGCCTAGATCATATTCCGGGCCAATCGAGAAGCGCGCTGGGCGGGCGGCAGGTGGTTCCAGAAGGTCGGCCAGCGTCGGTACAGAGCCGTTGTGCAGGTATGGCGCGGCCGCCCAGATGCCCTGTAGTACTCGGGCTTCGTAGGAAAACCTCTCCGGCGGCGGCTCATCCGGGCCGCGGAACGCCTTGGCCAGCAGTTCCTCCAATCCGGGCGGGGCGGAGCCTGAGCGCCCGGTCGCCAGCGGGTCGATATGCTCGACGATCGCGCCCAGCACCGCGGTTTGCAGCACCGCGATCGCCGGGCCGGCGGGAGCGATGTGCTGGTTGGCTAAAAACGGAATGCTAGCGCCGTTCAGGACGCCCGCGTCTTTGGTCTGCCAATCCATAGTGAACCACTCCCGCCGGTCGGTCCCGACCGCACGGACCGGCGTGGCCCAGGTCGGGTCCCCGCCCAGCCGGTGCTCGCCGGGCCGGATGCCATGACACTCGACACAGCCGCCGCCGGCGGTATCCCGCTCCCACACGCGCCGGCCCTCGTTCGCCAGCGCCTGGTCGATCGGGCCGGGGAAGCGAGGCGGGCCGATCTGCTTGATCAGTTGCTCGACCGTATGCAGGCCGTGGTAGTTGACCGAATTATCGGATTTATAGTTGATTCCCGTCGCGAAGAACCATGGCTTAGGCTGGAACACGCCGAACACGCCATACACTTCACCCACGTTCCGCCCGAGCGCCAGCGTATCGCTCCCATT
This sequence comes from Acetobacteraceae bacterium, assembly GCA_965246925.1. Lineage (GTDB taxonomy): Bacteria > Pseudomonadota > Alphaproteobacteria > Acetobacterales > Acetobacteraceae > JANPPS01. The sequence continues at coordinate 2,449,320 of OZ251994.1, forward strand.
GGCGGCGAAGCCAGGCCACTGCGTGCGATCCTGCCGCGCTGCATTCCACAGGAAGGGATAGCGGGCCGGCGCGTCGGCGACGTTGATGTTGCCCGCAATGATCCGGTCGGGGCCCGTGCCGATATCCAGGGAGGTGAGCCGGTTCAGGATCATTCCTACCGCATCCAGCCGCCCCGGCCCCCACGGCCGAGTATGCGGCAGAGCGCCGGCTATGAGTGTATGGAACGGCCCGGTCCAGGCGGTCAATTGCGCCCGAAGGACCGCCTTGTCCCCGCCCACCGCGTCACTGAATGCATCGAACGCCGCGTCATCCCGCAACAAGCGCTGGGTCGCCGAATCCAATGCCGTGAGCAACGCCTGGAAATCGGCGAGCGCCGGGCCGCCATCGATGCGGTACTGCGCCGGACCTACGCTGATCTGCCGCGTATGACAGGCGCTACAGGTCATGCCTGCGTAGTGCGTGCCGTCCCACTCGCCCGTGGTGAAGCCGACGGGCAGTCCGGTCTTCCCCGCTTCACCCAGGTACCCGAACCGGCGCAGCCCATCGCGTAGGAACGGTCCTTCGTCGTCCCGCAACGCCGTGAGCCAGGCGAGCGGGATGAGGCGCGACCCCTGATCTTGCGTATAGAAGGCCTGCCGCTGCGCCGGGCCCCAGGCCGGGCCCTGGTCGATGGCATAAAGCTGCGCCCGGGCGGGCAGGGCGAGCAGCAACAGGCAGGCGAGCAGGCGCATGGCGACCTCCTGAGACGATACCGTAACGATACGGCATTGCATTCGATAGTGCAACGTCTTTCAAGCCTTGACTCCAGTGTCCCCCCGGCATGGTGTCCGCCGCAAAGGAGACATCGATGTCCAACGTGCATTTCTACGAGCCCGCCCAAGGTCACGGCCTCGCCCATGACCCCTTCAACTCCATCGTGGCACCCCGCCCGATCGGCTGGGTGTCCACCATGGGGCGGGACGGGTCCATCAACCTCGCGCCGTACAGCTTCTTCAACGCCTTCAGTTACACCCCGCCGTTGCTGGGCTTTTCCAGCACGACGGCCAAGGACAGCCTGCGCAACTGCCAGGAAACGGGGGAGTTCGTCTGGAACATGGTAACCCGGGCGCTGGCGCCGCAGATGAACCAGACGTCGATTCTGGCGCCCTATGGCACGGACGAGTTCGAGACCGCCGGGCTCACGAAGGCGCCGTCCCGCCTGGTGAAGCCGCCGCGCGTGGCCGCCAGCCCCGTGCATTTCGAGTGCAAGGTGTGCGACATCATCCCGCTTCGCAACCACACGGGCGGGGCAACGCCGGCCACGCTGGTGATTGGCGAGGTGATCGCGGTGCACATCGACCGCACCTTACTCAAGGACGGCGTATTCGACACCTTTGGCGCGCAGATCGTGCAACGGGCGGGCGGGCCCACGGCGTATGCGGAGATGCTGCCGGCATCCCGTTTCGACCTGCGCCGGCCGGGGTAGGGCTAAAGCGCTGTGACGAGGTGTAAGCCGGTCTGCACGCGCGTGTAGGGGCCGCCGAGCGAGCTGGAGCCGGCCGGGTTGAAGTTGCGCACCGGGCTGGACACGCGGGAGACCTGCGCGTCCCCGACCAGGCGCCAATGCCGGTTGAGTTCCCAATCGAACCCGCCGCCCAGATAGCCGGTGGCCTGGGTGCCGCCGGCCTGCAGGAACTCCGCGCTGGTGACGCCGGTTCGGGCGCGGAGGATCAGGTTGCGCCAGAACTCGTGCCGGACGGCCAGCTCGGCCCGGGTGAAGATGGTGCCACCAGGGTCTTCCTGCGACAGGTCCTCGAGGCTACGGGATATGGACAGGGTCACGTCCGTCTGTTTTTGCGGCAGCCAATCGATGGCGAGCTGGCCGACGGCGACCACCTGATTGCGATAAAAGCCGGACGAGTAGGCGCGCGCTTGCAGGCCGGCGAGGAGGCGGAGCTTTAGCGCTGAGTCGATCTCGTAATCCACACCGGCCAGCGCCAGCACGCCGTTCGAGCTGGGCGCGGGAAGGGCGCCAAAACTCTTGTTATATTGTGTGCTGACGAAGCTGACGGATGCGAGCAGGTCCCGCCGTTCACCGACCATGAGCCGGGCGGCGGTGCCGGCCTGGATCAGGTCCCGGTCGCGGAAGCTCTCATCGGTCTGGATACCGCCGATGCGGACGCGGCCGTAGCTCCAGTGCGAGTAGTCTAGGAACGGGAGCAGCGAGAGGCGCCCGAGCTCGACACTGCCGCTGAGGCGGAGGTCGTCCACGTCGAACGGTGTAGGCTCACTCGAGGCGATCGAGCCGATGGCGGACGGGTCGTCGTGTAGGTGCAGGTGTGAGTAGCCGAGGGTGACGCTGGCCTTGCCCAGATCGGCCGTGGCGCCGATAGCGGCCTTGAAGTCCGTCCGGGACTGGCGCGGTTGATTGACATAGGTGCTGTTTTCGATGTCCAGAAAGGCGCCGACGCGGACGACCGAGCCCTCGGTGGTGAGCGAGACTGACGGGGTTTGCGTGAGGACGATGCTGCCGGGCCGGCCGCGGGCGCCGAGTACGTTGCTGTCATAGGCGGTCCCGAGGTCGAGCGCGGGCTGCACCAGGACGCCCGCCGCGCGCACGCCGCGGCCGGCCTGAGCATCGTCGCTTTCAGGCGCGCTGGGCAAAGTGAGGCCCAGTTCTTGATCGTAGCCCGGCACTGCCTGCGGAAACAATGCGCTGGAAATGTCGATGCTGGGGCGTGATGGCGAGCCCAGCATGCTGTTGAGCGCAGCGCGGGCGCCGTCCGGCATGACGAAAACGATGAAGACTGCGGCGGCTAGGGGAGCCGCGAGCCAGGATAGCCGCCGTCGGCAGCGCCGCACGCGGGGCGCACGCTCGATGATGCAGCGGTGGCAGACGGGCATTTGCGTTGCGTGGCGGGCACGCAGGACGAGATAGAGCGGTTGATTGCCCTGTGTGGCCACCTCTGTATGTCCGAAGGTTGCCCTCAGGTCCGTCATCCGATACTCCCGCTTTGTTGAACTATACAGGCGGCGGGCCGGTTACGCCACTCGCCGCCCGGTTAGGGACTGTCATTGGGGGCTGTATGCGCGTGTCGATGGCCAAACGATGGAGGATGAGGGCCGCTGCGCCCTGTTTGGCGATGCTGGTTCTGCTTGGGTGCGCCGTGCCGGCAGACAAGCTGCCACCGGTCATCCCTGCCGGATCCACCTATCGTCTTGGCCCGGGCGACCAGGTCCGGATCACGACGTTTGGCGAGCCTGGGCTGACGGGCGAGTTCCGGGTCGATGATAGCGGCAAGGTGGCGCTACCGCTGGCAGGGGGTGCGAAAGCGGCGGGGCTAACCCCGGTCGAGCTAGCATACGGGGTCGCGGATTTGCTGGAGAAATCGGGCCTCTATAAAGATGCGAAGGTCTCGGTCGAGGTGACGCAGTATCGTCCGATCTTCATATTGGGTGAGGTCGCCAAGCCCGGGCAATACGCGTATCAGCCGGGTATGACGGTTTTGACAGCGGTGGCGATTGCAGGTGGGTTCACCTACCGGGCGGTGACGAACCGGTTCTCCATCGTGCGGCAGAACAGCAGCCCGGGCGCCGATAGTGCGGCCGGCGAAGGCCGGGGAGAGCGCGATACGCCGCTGGCGCCGAGCGACGTGGTGACCGTCCATGAGCGGGTGTTCTAGGTTTTCTGGTGCCTGTAAGAAGAATATTTGCGGCGGCGGGACACAAAGTAACGATTTGCTAAGCTTTTACCGGTTAAACTGCGGCAAGTTGGGTTAGAAGGTGAAAGGCGTGTGGCCGAACCGGGTTGGCGGAGTAGGGCTTTGAAGGAATTGGATGGCTTGCTGTGGGATTTGGATCAGGATGATGCTCGCTGATGGCTGATTTGGCTTTGCTGCCTGGCCCGGCCCGCGCGTCGGAGGCACGGCTTGGCTTGCTGACCCGGGTGTGGCGGCGTAGGGCGGTGTTCTTGACCGTGGCACTCGGGACGCTGCTGCTGACTGCGCTTGCGCTCTCGCTGCTGCGGCCGCGCTACGTGGCGTCCGGCTCCGTTATCGTTGCTGAGGCCGAGGGTGGTGGGCCGCGGGTTTCGGATGCTTGGATTCAGAAGATCGGTGACCCGGCTGATCTTGAAAGTCAGTTGGTTTTGATCCGCTCGCCCCGCCTGATGCGTCTGGCGCTGTCCCGCCCGGGCGTGCTGCCGGCGGTGCAGCGCGAGTGTGAGCGGGCAGGAAGTGCATTTTGGATCAGCCGCGTCCTGTCCGGGACACCGGCCGTGCCTTGCGACACATTGAAGCCGGATAGCGATGCGCTGTTGAACTGGGTGACGGGCCGCTACCGTATCAACTCGCTCGGCCAGTCGCGCGCGATCTCGATCGGCTACGAGTCGGAGCTGCCGGAGACGGCGCGGGATTTGTCTAACGCCCTGGTGCAGGCCTTCCTGGACGATCCGCGGGTTGCACCGCCGCAACAGACGGACCGTGACGTGGCCCGGCGCTGGCAAGAGGTGGCGCAGCTTGAAGCGTCCTTGCGTGAGCAGGATGCAAAGCTTGCCGGTATGAGGAAGGACGTCGCTGACCGGAGCGCGCTGGCGGCGACCAATGCGGACCGGCAGGCGGGCGTGAGCAAGCAAATCGCGGCGGCGCAGCAAAGCATGGCGGAGTCGGCAAACCGCATGATCGCTTTTCAGCGGGGGATGGGCGGTCAGCCTGAAGTCCGGACGGCGATGGACGCGCGCCCGCTGGCCGACGCGAAACAACAACTGGACGCCGTGACCGCGCAGATGGCGGCTGAACCCGCGGGATCCGCGGCGCTCACGAGCCTGCGGGAGCAGCGGGATGCGTTGAAGCTGCGCGTGGACCGGGACGCCTATCCCGGCTACCGTGCCGCGAACCGCACCTATTTGGACGCGTCGGCGAAGCTGCTGGCGCTGCAGAAGCAACTCGAGTCGATTCGGCAAGAGGCGCCGCCACCGGCGACGGATGGTGAGATCGCTGCGCTCGAGCGCAGCATCGAAGTGAAGCGTGGCGTCTATACCGAAAGCTATAAGCGAGCGAGCCAGCAGGAGGCGGAGAGGCCGGTGCTGGTGAACACCACCCGTCTGGTGAACCTTGCCGAACGCCCGGTCGAGCCGGTCTTTCCGCGCCCGATACCCGTGTACACCGGCGGCCTGTTGTTGGCGCTTGGTTTGGGCACTTTAGCCGCGCGGCTACGGGACGGCCAGGACCGGACGGTCCGCGTGGCCGATGATGTCGAGACGCTGAGTCAAACTCCGGTTCTCGCCCAGATCCCCCGTGTGGTGCCGCCCGGCGCCGGGCTGGTGCAGCGCGTATCGGGCCGGGGAATGGATGTCGGGCTCAATGAGATACTGAGTGCTGCTCAGCGCTCACCAACGGTGCAGGACGCTCTGCGCGGCTTGCACGCGCGCTTAGTGATGGCGGGTCATGTCGGCGACCGCCGGCGGACCATCCTGGTGACCTCGGCGGCGCCGGGTGAGGGCAAGTCGTTCACCATCCTCGCCTTGGCTCAGCTGATTGCCGCGGGTGGGCGCCGGGTGTTGCTGATCGAGTGTGATCTTCGCCGGCCGACCTTTGCGGCAGCGCTGAATTTGTCGTCCGGCCCGGGCCTGGGAGACGTTTTGCGTGGCTTCGTCTCGCCGCGGGAGGCTGTGACCCGGACGGCGCTGCTGACGTTGGACGCGATCCCGGCGGGTCCGCCCTGCGCGGACTCGACCGAGCTGCTGATGGGCGGGCGCATGGCGGAGCTGCTGGCCTGGGCCGACATGTATGATGTCGTGCTACTCGATAGCCCGCCAACCGATGTGCTGATGGATGCACGGGTGCTGGCCAAGCTGGTCGATGGCGTCCTGGTCGTAACGCGGTGGGGCGGGTCTAAGCTCACCGACCTCAGCGCCGCCGTTGACGGCATGCGTAAGGCGGGCGGTTACGTCTATGGCGTGGCGGTGACGATGGTCGAGTCGCGCGAGCATGGTTTGTTTGACGCGCGCCCCGTACAAACTACGGCCTATATGGGTCAGCAATGAGCATGCCCGGCTAATGCGCAGTCTGATCTCCCTCGTTCATCCCAGCCTTACCGAGGCTAGACTCGTTCGCCATGCTTTGCCGGCGAACGAGGGGGACGTTGCAGCGGACGAAGCTCTGTCGAGCAATGCAGCCTTGATTCAGAGGACCGCGGTGGTGCCGGCGGGTTCCGATCACGTCGAGACAACTGGCGCTGCAGGTAGCTCACCGAGGCTGATTGTCCTACCCGTGAGGCGCCGTGGGCGATTGGCGGCGTTTGAGGGGCTAAGTGCCGCATTAAACCGGCATGCACCCGAGGCGATCCACTACCACGGTGATCCATCTGGCCTGCTTGCCGCGCAGCTCGTCCACTATTGCCGGCGGGCGAAGGGCAGATGCTTGCTCGCGATAGAGCTGGAGCATTCGGCGATGCAAGCGCCGCCCCGGCTGTGGCGAACGCTCGAGACCGTTGCGCTTAGGGCGGCCGATGTCGTTATTGCAAGACACCAGGACGGACTGAGCGTGGCGCGCAGCCGCGGTTTCGACGGGGTGGGCGTCGTCTCTGCCGCCCGGGTCGACTCTACAGAGTTGCCCGCGCGATCCCTCGCACGGACCAGGCTCGGTCTTGCCGCGCCAGCCTGCCCAGTGTTTGGCTTCACCGCTCCTTTGCAGGAGGGTTGTGGGATAGTCGAGTTGATCGAGGCGGTCGCTGCCTGCGATGCCGAACTCGTGCTTCTAGTTAGCGGAGATGGTCCGTTGCGGGGCGAGATCATGGCCCGCGCGTCCGCACTCGATGTCGAACACCGCTTTCATCTGCTCCCTCCTACATCGGGGCAGGATCTGAGCCGGCAGCCGGATATGCTGGCCGCCATGGATGCGCTGCTGGTCTTGCCGGTGCCCTCGATGGCGTGTGATGCGCCGTTCGATCGCATGATTGCGGTGGCACAGGCGCACGCCATCCCTGTGGTTTGTTCCACCGTTTCGGGGCTCATCGAGGTGACCGGGGCGGGGGGCTGGGTGTTGCCGGCTGGGGACGCTGGCTCCTTGTTCGCCTTGCTGCGCGATTTGGCGCAGCAGCCAAGCCGGCTCGACGCGCCGCGCAACTTAGCGCTACAGCAGGCAGCCCGGCGTGCGGGGGCACAGGCTGATGCCGGCCAGGTCCTCTCCAGCGCAGCCGCGCAGTTACCCCGGCAGACAAGGCTCGCTCTGCCAGACGGCGCGTATGGCTCGAAGCTTCGGCCATGAGCTCATGCAGCAGTCTCTAACCCGTCCGCTGCCCGGCACCGCCCCAACGGCGTCCAGGCATGACGCCTGGAACCTGGCCCCACGCTGGCCGGTGGCCGTGTTTTCACGCTTATATAAGCTGGTCGAGTTGCTGACTTTGGCCTTGGGTTCGGCCATGGGCCTTGCGATGGGCGCCTGGGTATTGGGCGCTCTCAGGCCGGGGAACGCGGCGCTGGTCCTCGCCGCCATGGCACTTGGCTCGTTCGAAATGCTGCGTCTATGCCGCTGCTATACTTGGGAGCGGCTTGCGGGGGAGGAGGGGTTTTGGCGCGCTCCCCTCGTCGCCGCGGTGATGTCGGCCTTGATCGCAGGCACGTGTTTCAAACTGCTGGGTATGCCTGGATGGCAGGCGGCGCAGTGGATGACGGCACCGCTGGTGGTTAATGGCGTCTTGATCGGCCTGTTGCGCGGCTTCACGGCAGAGCGGGTGCAGGTCTGGCTGCGCCGCGGCATGTTCGCCAGCCGGGTCGCGATCGTGGGGAATGCCGCCGGGGCGGCCTTTGCACAACGGTTATCGGCGGACGATGCCGGCCGGGTCATGGTGCTAGGCCGATACTCGGAAACCCGCCTGCACTTCGATCAGCCCGGGGACGCCGCCGGCAACAGGCGGGGCGACCTCGATGGATTGTTGCTGGATTGCAAGCTTGGCCGGGTGGACGCTGTCGTTCTGGCCGTTTCTCCCGACGAGCGGGACCGTCTGCGTGAGTTGACGGAGTTGCTGCGCCCCTCCGCACAGGACATCTACACGGTGGCCGAGTGTGTGGACATCGCGGGCCCAGACGCGCGCCCGACGGTGCTGGGTCAGCAATCCGTCCTGCTACTCCGCGCCCGGCCGGTCAGTGGTCTGCAAGCCTTGTCCAAGGCTGTGTTCGATTGGGTGGCCGCGCTTGTGATCTTCCTTGTCATCGCGCCGCTGCTTGTGTTCGTGGCGGTGTTGATCCGGCTCGAATCGCCAGGGCCCGTGCTGTTTCGGCAACTCAGGGTTGGCTACAACAACCGCCTGTTCTGGATCCTGAAGTTCCGGAGCATGCGGAATGACTCCGCCGACGCGCTGGCGACGCAACAGACTGTGAGGAATGATCCTCGAGTGACGCGGGTCGGGGCTGTGATCCGCAAGCTTAGTATTGACGAGTTGCCGCAACTGCTGAACGTGTTGCGGGGAGATATGTCACTAGTGGGTCCTCGCCCGCACGCGCCGGGGACGAGTGCTGACGGCAAGCGCGTGCACGAACTGGTGGACGGCTATCCTTGCCGGCATTTGGTAAAACCGGGCATCACCGGATTGGCGCAAGTACGAGGCTTTCGCGGTGGCATGCACACCACACAGCAAGTCACTGACCGGCTGCAAGCAGACCTCGAATACTCGCGCCGTCAATCGTTGTGGCTCGACATAAAGATCATCATTATGACCGTTATGCGCGAAGCTAGAAGTAAGCGGGCGTTCTAGGCGCATAGAGCCGGAGCGGCGTTCATTGGCTCGCTCCGGCCGCCACCGCTTTTCCGGCTATTTTTTCAGGCCGATGCCAGCGAACTTCTTGTTGAACTTCGCCACCTGCCCGCCGGTGTCCATCATGCGCTGTACGCCGGTCCAGGCCGGGTGCGACTTCGGGTCGATATCGAGGCGCATGGTATCACCAGGCTTGCCGGCGCATGTCTTGGTCTGGAACGTCGTCCCATCCGTCATGATGATAGTCACGTCGTGGTAGGGCGGGTGGATACCTGGTTTCATCGTCGCACTCTCCATGGGCCGATGCCGACCGGCCCCAAAGCGGACGCTCATAGGCTACAGATGCCGTGGCGGCAAGAGCCGTCGATATGCCGGGATTTGATCGGACGGCTGCGCGGATTTGGAGGTTCGTGAATCGCCGTCTGGCCACGAGCCCAGGTGAGTAGTGGGCTGATCGAGCTATAATGTCTAATGCAGCTTGATGACTGCTTCTTCTACTCGAAGAGCAACCGACGAGTTGCTAGCGCGGGCGGCGGCGGGTTTGGAAGTCCTGGAACATTTTGTCTGCGACGGCCTGCTGCGCTGGGGGCATCACTGCGTAGAGTGCCTCGAACGCTGGAACCAGACGTTGCATATCTTCGTAGTGCGCGCGTGTCAGTTCGGCGTAGCTGTGCAGGTCATCGGTGGCCTTCGTACCGGCGGGCCGTGCGGCACGTGCGGCGTAAAGGCCCGCCATCCGCCGGCCGTTCTCCCGCATTGCGCCCGCGAACGCGTCCCACTGCGATGCTTCAGCCGGGGTGATCTGCAGGCGGCGCTTCAGGTCCGCGATATGCCGTTCGACCCGGTCCGGCTGAGCCTGTGACGCGCCGGGCGGCGCGGCCGGCTGCCCTAGCGCAGGAGCCGATACGAGCGCAAGCATCAGGATAGTCCGGAGAAGCTGCATCGAACGGCCCTTAACGGAATGGAACATAGATGCCCACGCCCGGCGGAGCGTAAACCGGCGGGGGCGCGTAGTAGGGCCGAAGAGCCGGCGCGTAATACACGGGCGGCGGTGCGTAATAGCCCTCACGGCGGCCGCGGTCATAATAGCCGCGGTCGCGATCGTGCTCCCACCGCTCATGCTCCCAACGGTCACGCCCACGCTCCCGGTCGAACTCCCGGTGCTCGAACCGGCGATGATCGTAGTCTCCCCTGTCGCGGCGCCAGCCCTCATCCCGCTCGCCAGCCCGCGCCGTGGCCGATCCGAACATGCCAGCAATGGCCAAGGCATACCCTAAACTACGCATAAAATCCTCCGTGCCATGCCAACGCCCGCACCAAACAGTCGTTGCGTTAGTTTATGTGCGCCCTCTGGTATTGAGGCACGAGCGGTAGCGTCATGCCCAATGACGCGGCGGCGCGGAGCGGCCATGCCGGATCGGCCAGGACGGCGCGGGCGACGAACACCAGGTCTGCCCGCTCGTTGGCGATGATCTCCTCCGCCAGCTCCGCCGTCCGGATCATCCCGACCGCGCCGGTGGCGATGCCAGCCTCCCGCCGCACCCGGTCCGCGAATGGCACCTGATATCCGGGATGGACGGACGGAATGCGGGCCGCAGGGGAGACGCCGCCCGCCGAGCAATCGATCAGGTCCACGTCGCCGCGGGCCTTCAGCATGCGCGCTACCGCCACGGCATCATCGGCGGTCAGGCCGCCAGGCAGCCAATCGGTGCAGGACAGCCGGACAAACAGCGGGAGATTGTCGGGCCAGACCGCCCGTGTCGCGTCGATCACCTCCATCAACATGCGCGCCCGGCCGGCGAGGCCGCCGCCATAGGCATCGTTCCGCTCATTCGACACCGGGGACAGCATGGAGTGTAGCAAGTAACCGTGCGCGGCATGCAGCTCGATCACCCGGAACCCGGCGGCCAGCGCCCGGCCTGCCGCTACGCCGAACTCGGCCACCACGTCCGCGATCTCGTTTATGGTCATCGCATGCGGTGATACGGCGTTATCATGGAACGGCAGAGGGGACGCGGCCCACGGGATCCAACCGCCGTGCTCGGGCCGCAGCGCCTTTCCGCCCTCCCAGGGGCGCTGGCTGCTGGCCTTGCGTCCGGCGTGGCTGATCTGAATGCCCGGCACGGCGCCGCCATACTCGATCAGCGCCACAAGCCGGCGTAGGAACGCGGCGTGTTCGTCGTTAAAGATGCCGAGGCAGCCATGGGTGATGCGCCCCGGGCCTGATACGTGCGCGGCCTCGGTCAATACCAGGCCGGGCCCTCCCATGGCTTTGGCGCCCAGGTTCTGGATGTGCCAGTCGTCGCCGAGCCCGCCGGATGCGCTATATTGGCACATCGGCGATACGGCGATGCGGTTGCGGGCCGTGACGCCGCGAAAGGTAATAGGCGTGAACAGGGCCGGGGTGGCCATGGCGGACTCCTCGCTGTGCCCGGCCCCATTGCGCCCGCCGGGCATGCCCGGCAAGACAGCGCACATGAACATCCTCTCGATCCAATCCTGGGTCGCCACCGGCCATGTCGGCAACGCGTCCGCCATGTTCCCGCTGCAGCGGCTGGGCGCCGAGGTCTGGGCCATCCACACCGTGCAGTTCAGCAATCATCCGGGTCACGGCGCCTGGACCGGCCAGGTGTATGACGGTGCCAGCGTCAGCGCGCTGGTCGATGGCATCGCGGCGCGGGGATTGTTGCCGCGATGCGACGCGGTTCTGTCCGGCTATATGGGCGACCCCGGGATCGTGGCCGCCGTGCTGGACGCGGTGCGCCGGGTCCGGGCGGCCAATCCGGAGGCGCTATATTGCTGCGACCCCGTCATCGGCGACGTGGGCCCCGGCGTGTATGTCCGCCCTGGCATCCCTGCGCTGATGCAGGGCGCGGCGGCGGCGGCGGATATCCTGACCCCCAACCAGTTCGAGCTGGAGTACCTCACGCAACGAAGCATCCACACCGGCGCGGACGCGTTGCGCGCCATCCATGCCCTGCCCATGCGGAAGCGCGGGACCGTCCTGGTCACCAGCCTTCGGACGACCGACACACCCGCCGAGGCGATCGACATGCTGGCCGCGGGTCCCTCGGGCGCCTGGCGGCTGCGCACGCCGCTGCTGCCAATTCAGGCGAACGGCGCCGGGGACGCGGTGGCGGCGCTGTTCCTGTTCCACATGCTGCGCACGCGCGACCCGCATGCGGCGCTGGAGGCGGCGGGGAGCGCTATCCACGGCCTGCTGCGGCGGACGGCCGAGGCGGGGTCGCGCGAGTTGCTGACTGTGGCCGCACAGGAGGAGTTCGTGCGTCCGCGCGATTGGTTCCGGGCGGTGCCGGCCTGAGCTCCGCGCAAGATTTGGGACGCGTCCGGGCGGCGGGCCGGCTAGGCGTGACGAAAACGGAGGCGATCATGTCACAGACCACACAGCCCGCGATGGGCGCGCGCGAATGGACCATGCTGCTGGCGCTGGCCGTGCTGTGGGGCGGGTCGTTCTTCTTCAACGGCGTGGCCGTGCGCGAGTTACCGTCATTCACGCTGGTCTGGTGCCGGGTGGCGGTGGCAGCCGTGGCGCTGCTGCTGGTGCTCAGAATGCTTGGGCAAAGCATGCCGGGGGAGCACCGGGTTTGGGCGGCGTTTGCCGGCATGGGGTTGCTGAACAACGTGGTGCCGTTCGTGCTGATCGTCTGGGGCCAGCATCACATCGCCAGCGGCCTTGCCTCCGTTCTCAATGCCACGACGCCGCTGTTTGGGGTGGTGGCCGCACACATATTCACGTCCGATGAGCGGCTGACGGGGCCGAAGGCGCTGGGCGTGGCCGTGGGCTTTGCAGGCGCCGTGGTTATGATCGGGCCGGACGTGTTGAGCGGAGCCGGCACGGGCATGTTAGCGGAGCTTGCGTGCCTGGGTGGCGCGCTGAGCTATGCGTTCGCCGGCATCTACGGGCGCCGGTTCCGGCGTTTGGGCGTGGCCCCGCTCGCCACGGCTGCGGGCCAGGTTTGTGCCTCCACGGTGCTGATGCTGCCGTTTATGCTGTTCATCGACCAGCCCTGGGCCTTGCCGATCCCCGGTCTGGCGACCGGGGCGGCGGTGCTAGGGGTCGGGGTTCTGTCCATTGCGCTGGCCTACGTGCTTTATTTCCGTATCCTAGCCGCCGCCGGGGCGGTGAACCTTCTACTGGTCACTTTTCTGATACCGGTCAGCGCCATCCTGCTAGGCGTGCTGGTGCTGAACGAGCCATTGCTGACGCGGCAGGTCTTGGGAATGCTCCTGATCGGCAGTGGGCTCGCCTTTATCGACGGGCGAATGCTGAGGGTCAGGACGCGGGTATGACGAGTCCTCGATAGCGATCAGCGCAACCGGTCACGCCGCGTCAACCGGCGGCCCGCGCCGGTAGTGGCTTGACGCAAACCCGGTCAATCCCGCCCGGCAGTGTTTCTACGAGGTCGGGATGGTCGTGGCACAGCTCCCACACGCGGTGCGCTACCGCCCACCGCGCCACATAGCGTAGCAAACGGACGTATTGCGCCGATAGCTCGAAACTGGTCGGCACGTCCCGGATCGCGCCGAACAGCAGCTGATTGCTGATCAGCCGCGGCCCGTTCGCGTTCGCGCCGTCGAAAAATAGGGGCACGCGCCGCTTCGGTTCAGGTTCTCCCAAGGTCCGGTCCCCCACGACCGCGTCGAGTTCCGGGCAATCCGGGGTCGAGCAAAACCCGGGTGCTACCGTCGGCAGGTCGATCTGGCGCGTGATGTTGTCATGCAGCACGCCCTTCAGCGCATCACACCGCCGCCGCTCCGTGCTGCCGTTTGCAGTGTTCAAGATAATCTCCTTACTGCGAGCGGAGGGGCCAGCTTCGCTGCCGTCCCCGGCTATTCTGCCCGGGCACGACATATACAGCGCCGCCTCGAGGTCGATATCGACGTATTGGTGCCGGCCGGGCGCGATGAACGGGTTTTCCGGCGTGACCCGGCCCGCCTCTGCCCGGCTGATTTCCTCGACCAAGCTGCGCAATTCCATTTTTCGCAGTTCGCCCGATGCCGCCATGATCAGGTCCACGCTGTCCGACGTGCCACTCAGCCGCACCAGTGCGAGATAGCTGTCCCAACTCCGCGGCTTCGGATCGAGCGGCGACACACCGGACGTGCGCAGCAAGCTCGAATTGATGCCCAAGATCAGCGTGGCCCGTGGCTTGACCGGCTGCCGGTCGCCACACTCCCGTTGCCGGATAATTTCCGTCCATACTGTGCGCCGGGCGTTGCGGCCGAACTGGCACTCCATGAACCAGCGCAGCTCGGTCACGCCAAAATTGTCGTGCACGCCGCCGTCGTAGAGTGAGACGTAGCTGGGTGGCCGCATCTCGCCGTCGCCTGCCAGAGCACGGAGATCTTCCTCCCGGAACACCCGCAAGGACGGACGGTCGATCAAGAGTGGAAATGCAGCCGAAGCCGTGATCGCGTCGCGCAGAGGATAGGTGTCAAGCCGTGACAGCATTCGCCAAAAATACTGCTGCGTGAACGAGAAATGCAGCGCGTCGTCATCCGACAACGGCCGCCTCGCATTTTCGGGGATCGATGCATCCTGATCCAGGGCCGCCCGGTCCCGGGTCGTGTTGGTGGCGTTCAGAATGAGGTTCGGCCGTTGCGGGTTCAAATCGGCAAAGCGCAGCCGCCGCTCCGGCTCGCGCAACAGCCGGCTACCGATCGTTTCAGCCAGCGAGTCAGCGGAGTCACGATGGGTGTAACCATTTTCGGCAAGCGACCATGGCAGCAGCCGCCGCCCCATGAACGACCAGAGATAGTTGGCCTCGAGCCGGGCGCTGATGTCCTTATACTCCCAACGGGGCCGGACCCAGTCCGGCGGGCTGGTGCACGGAGCCTTGTCGGCCGGGTCGCAGCTCAGCGCATACAGCGCCGCCGTGAACGAACCGCCCGACACGCTCGAAACCACGTCGATGTTTTGCGTCAACCCGTAGCGCTCGAGCTCGAACAACACTTCTGCGGCATACACTGCCGATTTGTTGCCGCCTCCGGTGATGGCCGCGGCTACGAACGTCGATTTCGCCGGGGCTGCGCACCGGCCGAGCGCAAGCCAGTCGCCCTGCCGCCCTACCGCACTATGTTGCCCGGCACGCCACGCGCGGTAAGCTACGCGGCACTGTGGCGGGATGCGCCAAGGAATGTCAGACGATGCGATGCTGTCCCCTGCGGCACCTGGCTGGAACTGCCGATTCTCGACCGTTAACGCGTCGTTCTGATAGGCATAATTCGCTTTGTCAGCCGCGACATGCATCCCATCCGGCCTTCCGGCGCACCCGGCTAAGGCCATCGCCAAGCCGAACCAAGCTGAACGAATCATGGGCCGCTCCCTGAGTAGGGCGACCCGGCCAGTGTCGGCCAGTTCGCGCTTGAGTCCCATTGTAGCGTAAGTCGTAACGTTTTGGTAGCATCATAAATCCGCTGTCGGGGTTGTGCCTGCATGGGCGGGTGGCCCGGTTTGCCGCGCGCGCTTGTTTCAGGGGTTGACGAGGCAGGCCAACCTCCGCAAGCGTGCGAGGCCTGCAATAATGGGGAGGGCGAAACAGTGCGGATACAGTCTTTGGGTGTGGTTCTGCTGGCGGGAAGTATGCTGGCCGGGTGCGGTAGCGTGCAGAACATGAACGCCGGTGCATTGATGGATGCGGGCGGCAGCTTGATGAAGAGTGCCACACTCAGCGATGCGGACGTGGTAGCGCAGGCCAACGACGCGTGCATGGCGAGCGACCGGCAGAACCGGCTGGCGCCGCTCGGTAGCGCGTATCAGCGCCGGCTGAACTCGGTCGTGCGGCCGATGCCGGCGAGCATCAACAACAGGACGCCCAATTACCGCGTCTATCAGACCTCCAGCATTAACGCCTGGGCCATGCCGAACGGTTGTATCCGCGTTTATAGCGCATTGATGGACAAGATGAATGATGACGAGTTGCGCGGCGTGATCGGACACGAGATCGGCCACGTGGCGCTGGGTCATACCAAGGCACGAATGCAGGTGGCGTCGGCCACGCTCGGCGTGCGCCAGCTTGGGGCATCCAGCGGTAACGGCATGGTCAGTGGGCTATCTCAAGGCCAGGCCGGCGACCTCGCGGAAAAGATCATCGGTGCGCAGTTCTCGCAGTCGCAAGAGAGCGAGGCGGACGATTACTCATACGATCTGCTGAAGGGGCGTGGCCAGAACACGCGCGGCTTGAAGACGGCATTCGACAAGCTGGCGAGCCTGGAAGCGGCGGGCGGTGCGCCGGCTGGCGCGTCGTTGTTTGCGTCTCACCCGCCCTCCGCCGAGCGGTCGGCGCACATTCAGCAGCGGATTGATAGCGGGAGGTAAAGAGGCGGCCGATCGACGGGTGAGGGTGGAGACGCAAGCATTTGAGGGTCTGTTTTGCTTGCCCAAACCCTCACCCCGGCCCTCTCCCGCCAGCGGGAGAGGGAGCGGTTCTGTCCCGGCAAGGGTTCGATCAAAACACCAGACTGACCGGCCCTTGCTCCCGGATATCGGAGACGGGGCGGTGTTCGTGGTAGCCGTTGTACAAATAGTGGATCAGGCCGTTGGTACCGATCGCAGCGACGTCGATGTTGTCTCGCAGGTAGGCGGCCGCGTCGAACAGCAGTGTCCGTGCTGGCGCCACGGTATCGGCCGGCAAGCGTATTGTAAGCGCCGGCCCGAGCGTCGCCTCGAGCGGCTGGGGCGGTGCCGTAAATAGCTCCGATTGAAAGCCGAATGCCGTGAGGATCGCGGACAGGCCGGCAAAGCCGAAGATCATCTCCGTGTCGAACTGGCGTAGATACTCGGCCTCGCTTTGCCGGAAATAGCGCACCAGGTGCTCGCAGGGGCCATGGAAGGCGAGGATGGCGTCCAGATCGTTGATGTCCACATGCGGACGCAGCTTGCGCTTGGCGTGCTCGATCACCACCGGATACGGCTTGTGTTGGTAATGCAGGTGCGTGAGCCGCGTGGCGGATGTCGCGTCCGACTTCAGGGAGGTCGCGACGTGAAACCCGTGATCGAGCATGCCGATCGTGCGGGCGGCAAAAAAATTCTTGAGCCCCCGGCTGGGCCAGAACCACCCGGGATGACCGGGCACGTTGTAATTCGTGGTCTCGACCGACAGGACGTCCTCGCAGCCTGCCAAAGTATCGAGGTAGTCATGGATCGCTGATCGGTTCGTAGTGAGGCCTGTTTCGGTGAAGAGCGCCAGGAACTCGTCACAGTCGAGTGGAATGGCGAAGTCGTAGTCGGCCGTATGGTCCCAGGTTTTAATGCAGGAGGTGAAATAGTCGCCCTTGGCCAGCCAATCCTGCTCCTCGGTATAGCGGCGCACGATCGTCACACCGGCGGCTTCGAACCGGTTCAGGACTTCGTGCACGGCCGGAAGGTTGGAGCCGTTATCGAATATCGTCAGATTTTCGAAGCCGAAAAGGTAGCCGTGGTGGATGAGCCACGGCTCCAGGACGAGGTCCTCGTCCTTTTGCATCATGATGCATTTTACCCGCGCCATACCGTCACCCGGCCTGATTTGCGGCGGACGCTAGACCTCGTCGGCAACCACATCAAATTTCGCGAGCCAGGCCGGGCCGAAATTGGTGACCAGCGCCACGTCCGTCGCGTCCCGCCCGCGCGCCATGAGCACGCGCCCGATGCGGGGAAAGTTGTGCCGGGCATCGAACGTGAACCATCGAGGGCCCTCCGGCGTCTCGAGGAACGCCTCGAACCAGGCAGAGAAATCCATGGGCGCATCTACGGGGGGCACGCCGAAATCGCCCAGGTAGCCCGTGCAATACCGGGCGGGAATGTTCATGCAACGGCAGAAAGATACCGCCAGATGCGCGAAGTCCCGGCAGACCCCCTGCCGCTCGTCATAGGCATTGAAGGCCGTCTTGTTGGGCCGTGCGTGCTGATAGCCGAAGGTGATGCGCTCGTGAACGAAGTCACAGATGGCCTGGACCCGGGCCCAGCCCGGCTCCACGGTGCCGAATAGCGACCAGGCGATGTCATGCAGCAGGTCGGTATCGCAGTAGCGGCTGCCAAGCAGATACACCAGCGTGCCGGTCGGTAGCTTATCCACCGTGATCTGCTTGGCCTCGGGCGCCACGCGGTCGGGCTGGCCGTCATCCTCGACATCGAACCGGGTGGACATCGTGAGCGTGCCCGGTGGTGCCACGATGCGGTGGCAGATGTTGCCGAAATCATCCCGGTATTGATGCACGTCGATCGCCGGGTCGAAGCGGAGCTGTTGCGGGGTCAGAAGGTCGCGTTCACGCGAGGGGTGCAGGCTGAGGCAGAGCAGCATCGGCACGGGCTGCGACAGATTGTAACTGATGGTGAATCCGGCACGGATGCGCATCGGCGTACTCCTGGTTTCGTCAAAATCAACGCAGTGCAGCATGATTAGATTTGATTATTCGGCCGATGTCACGCTGACGCTCACGTCCATGCCCAAGCAGTCCGCGGCCGCCCCGGTCCAGGAGCCGGATAGGGGCACCGCCTGTTGCGGGTCCCGCGTGACGCAGACGCGGATCAGGTCCCGGCTGCCGATGATGCTGTTTGTCGGGTCGTATTCGAGCCATCCGGCGCCGGGCACATAGACCTGGACCCAGGCATGGGTGTTGCCGCCGCCCCGGTGGGCGCGGGCGCTGTTCTCCCGTTCCGGCACGTAGATGTAGCCGCTCACGAAGCGGGCGGCGAAGCCTAGGCAGCGGACGGCCTCCATCATGAGTACGGCGAAGTCGCGGCAGGTTCCGGTGCCGATGCGCAGCGTCTCGGACGGGGTTTGGATGCCCGAGGTATGCCGCGCCTTATACGTGAACTGCCGCCGGATGGCGCGGGTGATGGCCTCCAACAGCTCGAGCGTCTGGGTTCGCCCGTCGGTGCGGAGGAACCGCCTTGCCCATTGGTCAAGGGCGTGGCCAGGGTCTGGATAGAGCCGCTCGATCAAGCGAAGCAGATCGGGCATTTCCTCGGCATCATAGCTGAATGGCGTAGTGCGAGCGTAGGGCTCGACCCAAGTATCCAGCGCCGAGGCCGGCGTGGTGTGGCCGATGCGGAGCGTGTTGGTGATCAGCAGCTCTCGCGCCCGCGTCTCGAACCGGGCGACGGCGACGTTGTTGCCGAAAACGTCCAGTAGCCAATGCAACTGCGCTGGCGCCGGGGAAATCTCGAGCCTGGCCTCGATTTGCCGCTGATCCTGGCTGTCCCGCGGGCGCATCATCATCCGGTGTTCACCGAACATTACGGGCTTGCGGTACCGGTAACGGGTCTGGTGCGTGACGGTCAGGATCGGCATCGGTATGCCAAGCTGGCGGGAGAGGGAGGACGCATCCCCCCTCAACCGTCTTAGCTCAGCTGAGGTTCCCGGACGAGGCGTAGCTCGCCCGAGGCGGCGTGCTTGATGTGATACTGATAGTCGCGGCCATCCTTCGGCAACTGGCGCACGACGGTGTAGGTGCCGCGCTCGGCCGCGATTTCGCCCGGACCGGGGAAGTATTGAACGGTTTGACCGACCGCGAAGGCGTGACTCACGCTGTGCCGCTCACTTCTTCGGCTTGGCGGCGGCCTTGGGCGCGGCTTTCGGGGCCTCTTTCACCACCACGTTCAGGGCGTCCTTGACCTGCTTGGCCGGCGCGAAGCCCAGCTTCTTGGACGCGGCGATCTGGATCGTCTCGCCAGTGGCGGGGTTGCGGCCCTGGCGCGCGTCACGGCTCGTGACCTTGAACTTGCCAAAGCCGGGGACAGACACTTCTTCACCCTTGCTGGCGGCGTCCACGATGGCGGCGAACACGGCGTCCACCACTTGTTTGGCCTGCGATTTGTTCATGGCATGGCCGGTTGCGATGTGATCGGCGAGTTCAGCAGTGTTCATGTTTCGAGTCCCGTTGATGTTTTGGCCCTTTGCCGTAGCAACTTGCTTTACAATTGTCACGGAGCTTCGGTGCGGTCGTGTGACCGTGGCGCACCATTGCGGCCGTTTGGAGACCCAAGATGCTCGATTCCATGCTCAGTCCGACCCTGCCGCCGGCGGCGCATCCTACCCTGGCCCAGCGTTGGGTGCGGGGCGGGACTATGACCGAATCGCCACGCACCGTGCCGGAGGAGACGGCTATCGCGTTCTCCTATAACCGCATCGGCTACGCCGTCATGATGGGCACGCCCACCAGCCTCGAGCGGTTTGGCCTAGGGTTTAGCCTGACTGAGCGGCTTATAACCGGCGCTAGTGAAATCGAGGAGCTCAGCCTCGTGCCCGTCCCGTCCGGGGTGGAGGTGCGGATGTGGATCGCCGCGCACCGGATGGACGCCATGCTCGCCCGGCGCCGTACCCTGGCCGGCCCCACCGGCTGCGGCCTCTGCGGGCTAGAGGCGCTGGATCAGGCGATGCGCGAGCCGCCCCGTGTGCCGGGCGGTCGGGCCATGACCGCCGGTGACATCCGGGACGCGGTTGCGAGCTTGGCGCCGGCGCAGACGCTCAATCACCAAACCCGCGCCGTGCACGCAGCCGGATTTTACCAGCCGGGACAGGGGTTGCTGGCGCTCGAGGAGGACGTGGGCCGGCACAATGCGCTGGATAAGCTGGCGGGCGCGCTGGCGGGTGCGGCCCATGACCCGGCGCAGGGCCTGATAGTCATGACGAGCCGGGTGTCGGTCGAATTGATCCAAAAGGCGGCCGTGATCGGCGTGCCGATGCTGGCCGCGGTCTCGGCGCCGACCGCGCTGGCCATCCGGGTGGCGGATGCGGCGGGGATCACGGTGATCGGTATCGCCCGGGACGACTCGTTCGAGGTCTTCACCCATCCGCACCGGGTCACGGCATAACGGAGATTGGGGCAACAACCGGTCACCCCTGGATCGCCACGCCAAGCGGCTCGCGATGACGGTGAAGCGGACCCGACCCTGACCGCTTTCTGAGTTTCGGCCTAACGCAGTGCTGGACAAGAATGAGACGGACAGGTTACGGCGTGTCCAACAAGGGGAACGTTCAAATGGATGGAGTAAGCGTCGTCACCGCACCGCAGGGTGGGGGCCTGTTAGACCGTGCCCGGACCGTGGCGCAGCCCGGCTTCAACCGCTGGCTCCTCCCTCCCTGCGCGCTGGCCATCCATCTGTGCATCGGCATGGCCTACGGCTTCTCGGTGTTCTGGCTGCCGCTCACCCGCGCCGTGAACGCCACGGCCCCCGTCTCATGCGGTCCGAACGCCACGTTGCTGAGCCGGCTGTTTGCATCCAACTGTGATTGGCTGCAGCCGGATGTGACCATCACGTTCACGCTGTTCTTCGTCTTCCTCGGCTCCTCGGCCGCGCTATTCGGCGGCTGGCTCGAGCGGGAGGGACCGCGCAAGGCCGCTTTCGTTGCGACGCTCTGCTGGTGCGGCGGTTTCGTCATCTCGGCAGCCGGCGTCTATCTGCATCAGCTGTGGCTGATTTGGCTCGGCTCCGGCGTGATCGGCGGGCTTGGGCTGGGGCTCGGCTACATTTCGCCCGTGTCCACGCTCATCAAGTGGTTCCCGGACCGCCGCGGTATGGCGACCGGCATGGCCATCATGGGCTTCGGCGGTGGCGCGCTGATTGGCGCCCCCTTGGCGGACAAGCTGATGAACACTTTCCGGGGCCCCGGCGATGTCGGCATTTGGGAGACTTTTCTGGCGCTCGGCGCGATCTATGCGGTGTTCATGTTCGCCGGCACGTTCGGCTACCGCGTGCCGCCCGCCAACTGGGTGCCGGAGGGTTGGACGGCGCCCCCGGCCAAAAGCGGGCTGATTACCAACCGGAACGTGCACCTGCGCGACGCGCATAAGACGCCGCAATTCTGGCTGATCTGGCTCGTGCTGTGCATGAACGTCTCGGCCGGAATCGGCGTGATCGCGGTCGCGTCGCCGATGCTGCAGCAGATCTTCGGCGGCTCGCTCATCGGGCAGCCCGGGGTCCGGCTGGATGCGCTGGACGCGGCGGGGAAGATCGCGGTGGCGACTATCGGCGCCGGGTTCGTGGGCCTCACGTCGCTGTTCAACATTGGCGGACGGTTCTTCTGGGCCTCCATCTCGGACCGGATCGGGCGGAAGACGACCTACTTCATTTTCTTCGCGCTCGGGATCGCACTCTATGCCGGGGCGCCGTTCGCGGCTGGCATCGGGTCCACGGTGCTGTTCGTGGCCGCGATGTGCGTCATCTATTCCATGTATGGCGGCGGGTTCGCCACGGTTCCGGCCTATCTTTCGGACATGTTCGGCACGCAGTTCGTAGGCGCCATCCATGGCCGGCTGCTGACGGCCTGGTCCACCGCGGCGATCCTGGGGCCGATCGCGGTCACCTACATCACGCAATCGCAGAAAGACGCGGGCGTGCCGCCGGATCTCGTTTACAACCGGACGCTCTATGTCATGGCCGCCCTGCTGGCGATCGGCTTCGTGGCGAACCTCCTGATCCGTCCGGTGGCGGACAAGTGGTATATGAAGGACGAAGCCGGGTCGGCGAAGGCCGTGCTGGGCCAGTCCTACGGAATCGGCCGTGGCGGTGTGACGCCGTTGGCGGTCGTGGCCTGGGCGGCGGTGGTATTGCCACTGGCCTGGGGCGTGTACGTGGCTCTTACCAAGGCATCGGTGCTGTTTCACTGATGGCCGTGGTCGCTGTCATCGGCCTGGGCAATATGGGCTTGCCGATGGCGCTGAACTTGGTGCGGGCCGGGCACCAGGTCCGCGGACACGACCGGGCGGCGGCGGCGATGCAGGGCTTGGCGGCGGGCGGCGGGCAGGCCGTGGACAGCGTGGCGGCGGCGGCGGCCGGCGCGGATACCGTGCTCACGATGCTGCCCGCCGGCGCGCATGTGCGGGCGGTGCTGGCCGAATGCTGGCCGGCCGCCGCACCCGGCACCCTGTTCATCGACAGCTCCACGATCGACGTGCAGACTGCCCGGGACATGGCGGCGGAGGCACAAGGGCGGGCCCATGTCATGCTGGACGCACCCGTGTCCGGCGGCGCTGCCGGCGCTGCAGCCGGGACGCTTACCTTCATGGTGGGCGGGGAGCCTGCAGTGTTCGAACGGGCTCGGCCGGTGCTGTCCGCCATGGGCCGCAATATCGTGCGCGCCGGAGACGCCGGCGCCGGGCAAGCGGCCAAGCTGTGCAACAACCTGATCCTGGCCATCACCATGCTGGGCGTCGGCGAGGCGTTCGCGCTCGCGGACAGGCTGGGATTGCCGGCCCAGGCGCTGTTCGACATCAGCAGCACGTCGTCCGGCCAATGCTGGTCTCTGACTAGCTACTGCCCGGTGCCGGGCCCGGTGCCGGCGTCCCCGGCCAACCGGGACTATCAGGCCGGGTTCGCCACCGACTTGATGCTAAAGGACGTGTCGCTCGCTGTGGATGCGGCTCACGCCAGCGGCTCGGCCAGCGTGCTGGGCGCGGCGGCCCGGGATGCCTATGCGCGGCTATCAACGCTGGGCCTCGGCGGCAAGGACTTCTCGGTGGCGGCCCGGGCGATGCTAGACGGCGCCTTGGGCCGTTAGCCCTGGGGCGCCCCCGGACGGGCGGGGGTTGCCCCCGTCTTGCTGCCGATGATCAAGACGGGCGTGTTGGGCGGGACCCGGAAATCCGCCGTGGCTTCGATGATGCCGTCCCGCCGGGCCTCGTCGGCCGACAGGATCACCGTGCGGCGCACGAACGACAGCGCCTCTCCCTCCGACAGCCGGGTGCGCGACTTCAAGAGCCGAAGGAACGCCTGCTCATGCTGTTTCAGCTTGTCGCTGGCCTCCTGCAGGTTCTGCCCCGTCAGAAGCCCGTTGGCCTGGACCCCCGCCTCGTGGAACAGGAACGCCCCCTTCTGCACCGAATACCGCCGCTGCCCCGCCAGGAAGAAGTAACAGGCGGCGGACGCCACGATGCCCACGTTGTGCGTCACGAACGTCACGCCACGCTCGGCATGCATCTTTTCCATATAGGCGATGATCTGCTCGCCCGACGTCACCACCCCGCCCGGCGAGCTGATGCCGATGTGGATTTCCCGCGCATTCAGCGCCACCATCCGGTCCACGTCGTTGCGGAAGAAATCGGCGGTTTGCTGCAGGATCGGCGCCTGGAACAGCATGTAGCCGATATTGTCGGCATCCAGGTGGAACGGCACGTTCGCCGGGGCGGCCGGCGCGCAGCCAGAGAGCGCCGCCATCCCCAATAGGGCTGCCCTGCGTCCGAGACGGGGTGGAAGCACGTGTGATATCCTTCGCACAGGGCACCTTACCCTAGATCGCATCCGCGGCACGGCCAAGGGCGGGCAGACAGAATCAATTCATGCCGGTTGGCAACCTGTTCCTCGGAGCAGGTCTTCACCGACCTGGTGTTCTTGCGCCAGCCGCTCATTGCGCCGGCGCGCAACAGCCTCGTATGGCAGATTGCCAGGGAGCGGGGCGCCTTTGAGGACCGGCTACGCAGCCCTGGCGAGGATGACGTCTACGAAAAACCGGCAATGGACGCGCTCGGGCAATAGTCGTCCGGCCAAATGGCAACACCCACAGATTCGCGGTCACTGGGCCTGAAAGGCGTGTCTCTAACGGGGTTCGAAAACCAGCACCCGGTCAGCGGCCTCACCCCACAAGGGAACCAGGACTTTTGCGTCTGGCACCAGGTCCGTAAGCCGTCCGGGGCGGAGGCGGTAGCCGTCCGCTTCCGGGCCGAGCTTTACGCTGACGATCTCATGCGGTTCCTGGATCTCAAGAACCATGCCGCCGACGAGTTGGCGCAGGCGTCCGGAGATGGCACGTTGGCCTAGCTGCAGGTCGTCGGCGGCTGCGTGGGACTTCTGAATGAACATTATAGCCAGAGCTTGGTCCGCGTTGGGCAAGGACGGATCAACGCTTAAAAATGAGCGAGCAATGTAGCCTACCTCGTTGTCGATAGGGACGATGGCGGCAGCGACTGCTACCGTCTCTCTCGGCATCAAATTCTGACGACTTATGTTCTGCCCAAGTCCTACGACTAAGCTTGGTAACAACTTGACTGTTAAACTTGTACCATCGCCAAGCCGCAACGTAAGGTTTTCTGCATTGACCTCCAGAACTGTTCCGAGAATGTCCCGTGTACCCCAGGGACTCTGTGCTTTGACGGACAAATCTGCCATTGTAATTAGAGCCAGACTAAGGGTTATTAGAAATTGTTTCATGCTAGTTCGGCGCAAAAGTTACAATGACGGGAGGAAAATGGCCTAAACAGGGGGGTGACAATCCCAGTGACTGAATCCTGAATCTTTTGAGGTAGCTCAAACGCAATCAGATTCATAATTTCGTCCCAACGTTTCTCATCAACAAACCGGTTATCGACGTTTTCATCCTGACGGGCTGCATGGGTGAAATTCAAGGTCAGATGGAGCAACTCATGCCAGGTTTATTCGACTGCCGACTGCGCTGAGAACACTGGAGCGATGGCAATTGCTAGATCAGTCCGCTTGCTCGGCGGACCGCTCATGTCATTGAGTAGGTTGCTTCAAGCTGGCTGTTCGAAGCCTATTTCGGCCACGGCCTCGATATCGGCGATGACGGCGTGCTGGCCGATATCGCGGCGGCCGCCGGGCTCGAGCGGGAAAGCGCAGCCCGGTTCCTGGCCGGCGACGAGCTCAGGGCCCAGGTCTCGGCGGCCGACGCCCATGCCCGAGCGCAGGACCTCGCTGCCGTCCCGGCCTTCGTGCACGAGGGCGAGGTCCTGTTCGAAGGTGCGGCACCGGTCACAGTAATGGCCGAAGCACTTATAATGCGGCGTCAACGGAACGCCATAGCCTCACAGCACCGTGAACAACATACGCCAACTTAGAAGCATCTCACCTCTGTATGACGCGTTCGTGACTATGCAAGCCTACGCCGGGTCGGGTCTGTGGGTTTGTAGATGAACGTTTTTGGGAGGTCGGCACTCAATGGGCGCACGGGTTTTGGTCACGGGCGGCGCGGGTTTTATCGGCTGCCATGTGTCGCGCGCCTTGCTGGAGCGGGGCTATGAGGTCCGCATTCTCGACAGCTTGATCGAGCAGGTGCACCGCAGCAGCGTGCGCAATCCCATCCTGCGGGAGACGGAGTTGATCCGGGCCGACGTGCGCAACCTCGACCGCGTGAGCCAGGCGCTGGACGGGGTGGACCACGTCATCCACCTCGCGGCCGAGGTCGGCGTCGGGCAGAGCATGTATGAAGTGGACCGCTACGTCAGCGTGAACGACCACGGCACCGCGGTGCTCGTCCAGGCCCTGATCGACCGCCCGGTGGCCCGCGTCGTCGTGGCGTCCAGCATGAGCATCTATGGCGAGGGTTTATATCGCGCCGCGGACGGGACGCTGATGGATGATGTGATCCGCCCCACCGTCCGGCACGGTGAGGCTTGGGACCCGTCCGGACCCGGCGGCGCCGCGCTCACGCCCATGGCGACGCCGGAGGGGAAGCGCCCCAACCTCGCCAGCGTGTATGCGCTCACGAAATACGTGCAGGAGAGGCTGGTGCTCACGGTCGCACCCGCCTACGGCATGCAGGGCGTGGCGCTCCGCCTGTTCAACGTGTACGGGCCCGGCCAGGCGCTCTCCAACCCCTATACCGGCGTGCTCGCCATCTTCGCCTCCCGCCTGCTCAACCGCGAGCGGCCGATGGTGTTTGAAGATGGCGAGCAGCGGCGGGACTTCGTCCATGTCGAGGACGTGGCACGCGCGTTCATCCTGGCGTTGGAGCACCCGCAGGCGCCGGGTCAGGTGTTCAACGTCGGCAGCGGCCGGGACGTGAGCATCAACGAGGTTGGCGTCGCCCTGGCCGAAGCGATGGGCACGCCGCACCTCACGCCCGAGGTCACCGGGCAGGCCCGGGTGGGCGATATCCGCCACTGCTTCGCCGATGTCGGCCTGGCCCGCGCCGTGCTGGGCTTCGCGCCCCGCCGCAGCTTCGAGGATAGCCTGGGTGAGCTGGCCGATTGGGTGCAGCAGCAACAGGCCGAAGACCGCGTGCAGCATGCCCGGCAAGAACTGGCGCAGCGCGGGCTGGTCGCATGAGCGGCTATGCGCTGGTGACCGGCGGCGCCGGATTCATCGGCAGCAATCTAGCGGCGCGGCTGGCGGGAATGGGGCAGGACGTGGTGCTGTATGACGCGCTCGCCCGGCCCGGCGTCGACGCCAACCTCGCCTGGCTCCGCCGCACCTATCCGGGCCGGGTCCGGGCGGTGCTGGCCGATATCCGGGACCAGGACCGGCTGGGCCGCGTGGTGGATGACGCCGGGGTGGTGTTCCACATGGCCGCCCAGGTCGCGGTCACCACGAGCCTCGCCGACCCGGCGCTCGATTTCGAGGTGAACCTACGCGGCACGCTGAACGTGCTGGAGGCCGTACGCCGGCAGCCGGCGCCACCGCCGGTGATCTTCGCCAGCACGAACAAGGTGTATGGCAACCTGGCCGACATCCCGCTGTCCCGCAATGGCGAGGCCTATCTGCCGGCCGATCCTGATCTGCGCGCGCATGGCATCGGCGAGGAGCGGCCGCTCAGCTTCTATACCCCCTACGGCTGTTCCAAGGGTGCCGCGGACCAATACGTGCTGGACTACGCCCGCGGCTACGGCGTGCCCGCGGCGGTGCTGCGCATGAGCTGTATCTACGGCCCGCGGCAGCTGGGGACGGAGGATCAGGGATGGCTCGCGCATTTCCTGTACTGCGTCCGCGCCGGGCGCCCGATCAGCATCTTCGGGGACGGGCGGCAGGTGCGGGACGTGCTGTACGTCGATGACGCCGTGGACGCCTATGTCGGCGCCTGGGAGCGCATCGGCGAGGTGAGCGGCCAGGCGTTCAACCTGGGTGGCGGCCCGGCCAACGCAGTCACCTTGCTGCAGGTGCTGCGTGAGATCGGCCAGATCGCCGGACGCAGCCCGGAACTGCACTTCGCCGACTGGCGGCCCGGCGACCAGCGCTATTTCGTGGCCGACACCCGCGCCGTGACGCAGGCGCTGGCGCTCCGCCCGGCGCTGCCATGGACCGAAGGTCTGCGCCGCCTGTCCGACTGGATCGAGGCCGAGCAGCTGGTGGAGACCGCCGCGTGAGGGTCGCGCTGATCAACCCGGCCTGGAGCTTCGAGGGCAGCATCTACTTCGGCTGCCGCGAGCCGCATCTGCCGCTGGAACTCGGCTATTGCCAAGCCTTGCTGGAGCGGGACGGGCATCAAGTTCTGCTGCTGGATGGGCCGCTGATGGGGCTCGATACCCAGGGGCTGGCGGCGCGGGTCCGGGCGTTCGGGCCGGATATGACCGTGGTCACCACGGCACCCAGCTACTTGTTCTGGCGCTGCGCCCCGCCCGAGCTGCGCATCCCCCGCGCCATGCTGGGCGCCGTCGCCGGCTGCGGCATGACGGTCGCGGTCGGCCCGCACGGCTCCGCCACGCCCGGCGCCACGCTGCGCAAGCTGGGGGTGGACGTAGTGGTGATGGGTGAGTGCGAGGAGGTCGTGGCCGCCTTGGCCCAGGGCGGCATCCCCGGCGTGGTGCCCGGCACCGCCGTGCTGCGGGACGGCGCGCTGTTGCAGGCCGGCGGCCCGCAGGCCACCCGCTTCACCGACGCGCCGGCGCTGCTTTGGCCGGCCGAATGGCTCGCCCGGCACCATCACCACCACCACCGCTACGACCGCCCGCCCACCGGCATCGGCGCCGAGGTCGAGGCGTCGCGCGGCTGTCCTTATACCTGTAGCTTCTGCGCCAAGATCGATTTCCGCGACAAATACCGCCGGCGTGATCTGGCGCCCTTGCTGGATGAGATCGACGCGCTGATCCATCAGGGGGCGGAGTACCTCTACTTCATCGACGAGATCTTCCTGCCGAACCGCGCCCTGCTCGAGGCGCTGGTGTCGCGGCCGGTGCAGTTCGGCATCCAGACCCGCATCGACCTGTGGAAGCCGGACATGCTGGCGTTGCTGGGCCAGGCCGGCTGCGTCTCGATCGAGGCGGGGGTCGAGAGCCTGACCGAGGCCGGGCGCGCGGCGCTGGATAAGAAATGCAAGCTGAGCACGGACGAGCTGGCCGAACTGCTGATCCTGGCCCGCTCGCACGTGCCGTTCGTGCAGGCGAACCTGCTGCAATCCGAAGGCGACGACCCGGCCCTGGTCACGGCCTGGCGCGAACGCCTGCGTGCTCAGGGTGTTTGGGCCAACGACCCGGTGCCGCTCTATCCTTACCCCAGCTCGCCCGACTACCGGCGCCTTTTCGGCTTGCCCGACGATATTGCTTGGGAGCGGGCGCATGCGCACTATCTCGGCCAGTTTACCCGCTTTTCCGACATCCAGGACGAACGGCCCGTGCCGCTATCGGAGCTGGAGCGGGCGTGCGGATCTCCCCCCTCTTCCGCTGGCGGGAGAGGGGGTCGTTAGATCTTGATCTAGCCGCATGACCCTGTTCATCACCACGGATACCGTGGGCGGCGTGTGGCGATATGCGGTTGATCTGGCGCGGGGCGTGCCCGGTGCCACGCTGGCGCTTATGGGGCCGCCGCCGAGTTTGGCGCAGCTGGAGGAGGCGCGCGGGCTGAATATCGTGCAAACTGGACTGCCGCTTGATTGGACGGCCGAGACACCCGGCGATCTGGCTGAGGCCAGCGCCATACTGGCCCGAATGGCGGAAGGCGCCAGCAGCATTCACCTGCACGCCCCGGCACTGGTGGGGCGAGTACAATGGCCCGCCCCGGTGATTGCCGTCGCGCATTCGTGCGTCGGCACGTGGTGGGAAGCGGTTCGCGGCGGTGCGCTGCCTCCGGATCTCGCATGGCGCGCGGACCTGACCGGGGACGGGCTGCGCCGCGCTACCATTATCGCCCCCACCCGGGCGCACGCGGATGCATTGAACCGGGTGTACGGCTACGCCCACGCGGAGATCGTCCATAATGGCGGCGGGCTGAGCGTGACGCCGGGCGCGCGGGCTGGGGTGCTGACGGCCGGGCGGCTGTGGGACGAGGGCAAGGGCGCCGCATGGCTGGACCGCGCCGCCCTTGAACTCCCGATCCGCGCGGCCGGGCCAATCAGAGGTCCGAACGGCGTCACGCAGTCCTTCGGGCACCTCACCTTGCTGGGCACGCTCGATGCCCCGGCCATGGCGCGCGCTTACGCCTCCGCCCAGGTATTCGCCAGCATGGCCGTGTACGAACCGTTTGGCCTCGCGGTGCTGGAGGCCGCCAGCGCCGGCTGCGCGATCGTATTGCGGGACATCCCGTCAGCCCGCGAGCTATGGGACGGTGCCGCCCTGTTCGTGCAGAAGGAACCGGATCTTCTGCCAGCACTGCGCCGGGCCGTTGGCGACCCCTCGCTCGGCCCGGCGGCAGCGGCCCGGGCGCGGCGCTATACGATTGCGGCCACGACGCGCCGGACGCTTGCCACCCACGCCAATGTTTGCGTACTGACCTGATGCGCATCGCCTATTTCACCCAGTCCCTGGCCAGTTGCTGGAATCATGGGAACGCGCATTTCCTGCGCGGCGTATTGCGGGAGCTGATGCGCCGCGGCCATACCGTACAGGCGTTCGAGCCGCGCGACTCCTGGAGCATGGTGAATATGCTCGCCGATACCGGGCCCGGCGGGGGCGATGCCTGGCGTGCGCATTATCCCGAGCTGCGGAGCGTAGCCTATACAAAGCTGCCGAAGTTCGACGCCGACCTCGTGCTGGTGCATGAATGGAACGAGCCTGAGCTGGTGGCTGCCTTGGGCAATGCCCGCAAGCAAGGCGCCCGATACAAGCTGTGGTTCCATGACACCCACCACCGCGCCGTGAGCGACCCTGAGCTGCAGCGTTACGACCTCACGGGGTATGACGGCGTGCTGGCCTTCGGCGCGACCCTGGCCGAGGTTTACCGCAGCTGGGGATGGGGCGACCGCGTCCATGTCTGGCATGAGGCCGCCGACATCCGGCACTTCAAGCCGTCGTTCCACGACCAATCCCGCCAGGGCGCCGTCTGGATCGGCAATTGGGGCGATGGGGAGCGCACGGCCGAGATCGAAGAGTTTTTGCTCGCCCCCGCGCACGAGATCGCCGTCCCACTCGACATTTACGGCGTCCGCTACCCTGAAGAAGCGCTGCATTTGTTGAAGCATTACGGCGCACACTACCGCGGCTGGCTGCCCAACGCGCGTGTGCCCTACGTGTTCGCGCGGCACGAGTTTACCGTTCATGTGCCCCGCAGCTTTTACACGACGCTGCTGCCGGGCATCCCCACCATCCGGGTATTCGAAGCGCTGGCCTGCGGCATTCCGCTGATTTCCGCGCCCTGGCAGGATAGCGAAGGGCTGTTTACGCCCGGTGAGGACTTCCTGGTGGCGCATGACCGGGCCGAGATGGTGGCGCACATTACCCGTCTCCGCAGCGACCCGGCGTTGCGGCAATCACTGATCGCGCACGGCATGGCCACTATCCACGCCCGGCATACCTGCGCCCATCGCGTAAACGAGTTGATGAAGATCATCGGGTTCGAGAAATGAACATCGCCTTCTATGGCTCGAGCCTGCTGTCGTCCTATTGGAACGGCGCCGCCACGTATTACCGCGGCCTGCTCGGCGCGCTGGCGGCGTTGGGGCACGGCATCACTTTCTACGAACCGGACGCGTTCGACCGGCAGTCGCACCGGGATATCGAGTCGCCGGCCTGGGCCCGCTCCGTCGTCTATGCCGCGACGCCGGAGGCGCTGGCGGGCGTGCTCGCCGGGGCGCGCGATGCCGATGTGGTCGTAAAGGCGAGCGGCGTCGGCGTGTTCGATGACGAACTGCTACGCGGCATCCTGACCCATGCCCGGCCCGGCGCGCTGCGTGTGTTCATGGACGTTGATGCGGCCGCCACGCTGGACACCATCCGCGCCAACCCGGACGACCCCATGCACGCGGCGCTACGCGAGTTGGACCTCGTGCTGACCTATGGCGGCGGGCCTCCGGTGATCGACGCCTACATGGCGCTGGGCGCACGGCGCTGCGTGCCGATCTACAACGCGCTCGACCCCGCCACCCACCACCCGGTGCCGCCCGACCCCCGCTTTGCCGCCGATCTCTCGTTCCTGGCGAACCGGTTGCCGGACCGGGAGGCGCGGGTGGAGGAGTTCTTCATCCGCGCGGCGGCGACGTGCCCGGAGCGTTCATTCCTGCTGGGCGGCAATGGCTGGCACGACAAGGCCATGGCCGCGAACGTCCGCGCGATCGGCCATGTCGGCACCGCGGATCACAACGCGCTCAATTGTTCCGCACTGGCGGTGCTGAACGTGGCGCGAGACAGCATGGCGCATGTGGGGTTCAGCCCCGCCACCCGCGTGTTCGAGGCCGCAGGTGCGGGTGCCTGCCTGATCACGGATGCGTGGGAAGGGATCGAGCTGTTTCTCGAGCCCGATACCGAGATCTTGGTCGCCCGGGACGGGGCCGACGTCGCGGACCATCTCCGAAGCCTGACCCCGGAGCGAGCCCGGCAAATCGGCAAGGCCGCCCGCGCCCGCGTGCTGGCCGGGCACACGTATCAGCAGCGGGCGGTAGTTCTTGACGACTTGCTGCAAAGCTTAGCAATAGATTCCTGCCGCCCGCGTGACAAAGCTATAGGCACATTCGGTTTGGACACTACCTCATTGATTTGTTAACGGGGCCCAGAAATGGGAGGCGGGCGGGGCGCGGCTGGCTATTGTCGGACTATGAACCCTCCTGATCTCTCGCCGCAGCTCGACCAGCACGGCTGGGCTACCATCCCGGAACTGGTGCCGGAAAGCGTCTGTGCCGGAATCGCGGGCCTGTTCGACGTGGACGAACGGTTCCGCAGCACCGTCGTCATGGCCCGGCATGGGTTTGGGCAGGGCACGTATAGATATTTCGCCTACCCCTTGCCGGAGCCCATTCAGGAGCTGCGCACCCGGCTCTACCCGCCGCTCGCCGGTGTCGCCAACCGCTGGTATGCGGCCATGGGGATCGAGACTCAGTTTCCGGACACCCATGAGGCGTTTCTGGCGCGGTGCCATGCCGCCGGGCAGGCCAAGCCGACGCCACTGCTGCTGCGCTACCGGGAGGGCGACTATAACTGCCTGCACCAGGATCTGTATGGCCCGCACGTCTTCCCGCTTCAGGTGGCGATCTTACTGTCGGAACCCGGAGAGGATTTCGACGGCGGCGAGTTCGTGATGACCGAGCAGCGTCCCCGCATGCAGTCCCGCGCGTCCGTCGTGCCGCTTCGCCGCGGGGACGCGGTGGTCTTCGCCGTGCATCAGCGCCCGGTGCAGGGCACGCGCGGCGTTTATCGCACCACGCTCCGGCATGGGGTGAGCCGGGTGCGGAGCGGTTTGCGGCATACGCTTGGCGTGATCTTCCATGATGCGGCCTAGGTATGAGACAAAGGGGCATGAACATGCTCCGCTGGCTGCCGATCCTGATGCTGCTTCCCGCCCTGGCGCACGCGCAGAGCGCCAACCTTCGCGCGAGTAAGAAGGTGCAAACGCAACAAGGCGGGGCGCCGCCGGCGTCATCGCCGCTAAAGAAGGACCCGGTGTCCCGCCTCGATCCCGGCGCGGTGCTGTGTCCGACCGAGCGGGCGCTCCAGTTGCATCAGGCCGCGGTGGTGGCGATGCTGAATGGGCAGGACGCGGCGGGCGCGCCGGGCTGCCGGACGGTACGGGTCATGACGCCTGTGAGCGTCGTAACCCGGCACGGCGCAGCCAGCACGCAGGTGCGGATGCCGGGTCCGCCGGAGCAAACCGGCTGGACCGACGCCGCGGTAAGGGATGGCGGCGTACCGGGCCGCTAGGCTCATCCGGAACTTGCAATGCCGCCGCAGCGGATTAAAACCCTGATATGAATACCGTGTTGCTCGTTATTTTCCTGTTCGTGACCGTCGCCATGATCGGCGTGGTGCTCATCCAGCGTAGCGAGGGCGGGGGGCTCGGCATCGGCACCTCGCAGGGGATGGGCGGGTTCATGTCCGGGCGGGGCACCACCAACCTGCTGACGCGGACCACCGCCATCCTCGGCACGCTATTCTTCGCGCTGGCGTTGGCGCTGGCGCTGCTGAACCGCGGCACCGTGGGCGGCGGACGGTCCTTGCTGGACACGCCGGCGGCGCAGGCTCCTGCCGTGCCCGCCGCACCGAAGGGCCCGGCGGTGCCGACGAACTAGCGTGCCTCTCGCGCGACTCGGGCGCCCCGTGTATGGAGGGCGTCCATGACACGGTATGTCTTCATCACCGGTGGCGTGGTCTCGTCCTTGGGTAAGGGTATCGCCTCCGCTGCGCTCGGCACGTTGCTGCAGGCGCGGGGCTACCGCGTGCGGTTGCGGAAACTCGACCCCTATCTGAACGTCGATCCCGGGACCATGAGCCCTTATCAACATGGCGAGGTGTTCGTGACCGATGACGGGGCCGAGACGGACCTCGACCTCGGCCATTACGAGCGTTTCACCGGCGTGCACGCGCAACAGACGGACAACGCGACCACCGGGCGCATCTATTCCGAGGTGATCGCCAAGGAGCGGCGCGGTGACTACCTGGGCGCAACCGTGCAGGTGATCCCGCATATCACCGACGCGATCAAGGAGGCCATCACCCGGGACACCGAGGGCCTGGATTTCGTGCTAATCGAGATCGGCGGCACCGTGGGCGATATCGAGAGCCTGCCGTTCCTTGAGGCCATCCGGCAGCTGGGGAACGACCTGGGGCCGGAGCGGACCATGTTCGTGCACCTGACGCTGGTGCCGTATATCCCGTCCGCCGGTGAGCTGAAGACCAAGCCCACGCAGCACTCGGTCAAGGAGCTGCAGAATGCAGGCATCCAGCCGCAGATGCTGCTGTGCCGCTGCGACCGGCAGATCCCGGAGAACGAACGGCGTAAGATCGCGTCGTTCTGCAACGTGCGTCAATCCGCCGTGATCGCGGCGCTGGACGTGGACACCATCTACGCCGTGCCGATCAGCTACCATGCGGAAGGTATGGACCGCGAAGTGCTGCGGCACTTTCGCTTGCCGTTCGAGACGCCGGTGGATTTGTCGCCCTGGCAGCGCATCGTGGACGTCGTGCGGGCGCCGGACGGGGAGGTGCGGATCGCGGTGGTTGGCAAGTACACCAGCCTGCTGGATAGCTATAAGAGCCTGGCCGAGGCACTGGCGCATGGCGGTATTTCCAACCGCGTGCGCGTGCATCTGGACTGGGTCGATAGCCAGGTGTTCGAGACGCCAGACGCGGTGGCGCGGCTCGAGGGGGTGGACGGCATCCTCGTGCCCGGCGGTTTTGGCGCGCGGGGCACGCCGGGCATGATCGCGGCGGTGCAGTTCGCGCGGGAGCGGCGGATCCCGTTCTTCGGCATCTGCTTTGGCATGCAGATGGCGGTCATCGAGTGCGCCCGTAACCAGGCCGGCCTGCACGGCGCGTCCTCTACCGAGTTCGGGCCGTGCGAGACGCCCGTGGTGGGGCTGCTGACGGAATGGGCGCGGGGCAATGAGCGGGAGACGCGCGAAGAGGGCGGCGATCTCGGCGGCACCATGCGGCTCGGCGCCTACCCGTCCGATTTGGCGCCGGGTTCGTTGATTGCGTCCGAGTATGGCGCGGATCATATCCAGGAGCGGCACCGGCACCGGTATGAGGTGAATGTGCACTACCGCGGACAACTCGAGGCGCAGGGCCTGCATTTCGCCGGCATGTCACCGGACGGCATCTTGCCGGAGACGGTGGAGCGTCCGGACCACCCCTGGTTCATTGGCGTGCAGTATCATCCGGAGTTGAAGTCCAAGCCGCTCGATCCGCATCCGCTGTTCAAAGGGTTCATTACCGCGGCCGTGAAGCAGTCCCGTCTTGTCTGAGCTTCGCACCGTCCGCGTCCGGGACATCAATATCGGCAATGACCGTCCGTTCGTGCTGATCGCGGGGCCGTGCCAGATCGAGAGTGAGGCGCATGCTCAAGAAATGGCGGCGGCTTTGTGCGAGATCACGCAGGCGTTGGGCATTCCGCTGATCTATAAGTCGAGTTTCGATAAAGCGAACCGGACCAGTGCCGGTGCTGCAAGGGGTGTGGGCATCATCAAGGGCCTGCAAATCCTGGCCGGCATTCGCGAGCGGTTCCGCATCCCCGTGCTGACCGATGTGCACGGCGCCGACCAGTGCGAGCCTGCGGCCGAGGCGGTCGATATCCTGCAAATTCCGGCCTTCCTGTGCCGGCAGACTGATCTGCTCTTAGCGGCGGGTGAGACCGGGCGGGCGGTGAACGTGAAGAAGGGCCAGTTCCTGGCGCCCTGGGACATGGCGCACGTCGCGGCCAAGATCGCCAGCACCGGCAACGAGAGCATCCTGCTGACCGAGCGCGGCACGAGCTTCGGCTACAACACTTTGGTGAACGATCTTCGCGGCCTGCCGGTGATGGAGGCTACGGGATACCCAGTGGTGTACGACGCCACCCACTCCGTCCAGCAGCCCGGCGGTCAGGGTGCCAGCTCGGGCGGGCAGCGGGAGTTCGCCCCCGTCATGGCGCGCGCGGCGCTGGCGGTGGGCGTGGCGGCGCTGTTCATTGAAACGCATCAGGACCCTGATCATGCGCCCAGCGACGGGCCGAACATGATACCCATCACCGCCATGCACGCGCTGCTGAGCCGGCTCAAAGCGCTGGACGATCTGTGCAAGGCCGCCGCCGCAGCCGAACGCCCACCCGCCGTGGAAGAAGAGGACATGCCAGAATGAGCGCCATCGCCGACATCACCGCCCGCGAGGTCCTGGACAGCCGCGGCAACCCAACGGTCGAGGTGGAGATCCAGCTCGACAGCGGCGGCATCGGACGCGCCATCGTGCCGTCCGGCGCCAGCACCGGCGCGCATGAGGCGGTGGAGCTGCGGGACGGGGATAAGGCGCGGTATGGCGGCAAGGGCGTGCTGCAGGCCTGCGCCAATGTCGAGGGTGAAATCTTTGACGCCATCGGCGGCATGGACGCGATCGAGCAGGTCAAGCTGGACCAGCTGATGATCGATCTGGACGGCACGCCGAACAAGGGGCGGCTCGGGGCCAATGCCATCTTAGGCGTGTCGCTGGCGCTGGCGCGGGCGTCGGCGGACCATTTGGGCGTGCCATTGTATCGGTATGTGGGCGGGGTCTCGGCTCGCACATTACCGGTGCCGATGATGAACATCGTCAATGGCGGCCAGCACGCGGACAACCCGATCGACATCCAGGAATTCATGGTGCAGCCGGTGGGCGCGGCGACGTTCGCCGAAGGCTTGCGCATGGGTGCGGAGATCTTTCACGCGCTGAAGGGCAAGCTGAAGGCGGCCGGGCACAATACCAACGTGGGTGACGAGGGCGGCTTCGCCCCGGACCTGAAATCCGCCGACGAGGCGCTGGCATTCATCACCCAGGCCTGCGAACAGGCCGGATATCGCCCCGGTGAGGACGTGACCTTCGCCATGGATTGCGCCAGCACCGAATTCTACAGGGACGGGAAATACGGTATGGCGGGCGAGGGCAAGTCCTTCGACGCCGCCGGCATGGTGTCCTACCTGGCGGACCTGGTCGCGCGCTACCCGATCGTGTCGATCGAGGATGGCTGTGCCGAGGATGATTGGGACGGCTGGAAGCATATGACGGAGGTGCTCGGGTCCAAGGTGCAGCTGGTGGGCGACGATCTGTTCGTCACCAACACCGAGCGGCTGCGGCGGGGGATCGAGGCGCATACCGCGAACTCGATCCTGGTGAAGGTAAACCAGATCGGCACGCTGACGGAGACGCTGGAGGCGGTCGACATGGCGCACCGCGCCGGGTTCACGGCGGTGATGAGCCACCGGTCCGGGGAGACGGAGGACTCGACGATCGCCGATCTGGCGGTGGCGACCAATTGCGGACAGATCAAGACGGGCTCGCTGGCGCGTTCGGACCGGACGGCGAAGTACAATCAGCTGCTGCGCATCGAGGCTGAACTCGGACCGACCGCGCGCTATGCCGGGCGGACCATCCTAAAGCGCTGACCTTCCTTCTCTCCACCAAAACAGGTGCATACCCCTTCACGCCGAGCTACAAAGCGAACATGCGCCTGATCAAAAATTGGCTCCGCTCCGCCGTCGCTCCCTCGATCTTTCTCGCCGTCATGGCCTATTTCGGCTGGCAGGCGACGCAGGGCGAGCGCGGGCTGCAATCTTACGCCATGCGGCAGGAGCAATTGAAACTCGTGCAGGCCGAGCTGGACCGCACGACTCAGGACCGTGATCAGTGGGAGCGCCGGGTGGCGGGCCTCAAGACCCAGCGCCTGGACCCGGACACGCTGGATGAGCGGGCGCGCGCCATGCTGAACGTCGCCGACCCCACCGACATCGTGGTGCCGTACCCGGCTGGGAAGAAGCTATTCTAGCGATACGGAAGTCAAATTGACGCGCCGCAGGCTTTCCGCCATACCGCGCGCCTGCGTTGGCGACGTAGCTCAGCGGTAGAGCAGGGGAATCATAATCCCTTGGTCGGCGGTTCAAATCCGTCCGTCGCTACCAACGCCATACTGCCGGGAGCCGTCCATGAACGTCAGAGCCATCCGCATCCAGGCACCAGGCGGTCCCGAGGTCATGGTTTTGCAGGATCTGCACGTGCCCGCGCCTGGCCCCGGGCAGGTGCTGGTGCGGCACCATGCGATCGGCGTGAACTACATCGACACGTACCACCGCTCCGGCCTCTACCCCTTGCCATTGCCGATGGGCTGCGGGACCGAGGGGGCGGGCGTGGTGGAGGCGCTGGGCCCCGATGTGACTCAGTGGAAGCTCGGGGACCGCGTGGCCTATGCCGGCGGTGAGCCCGGCTCCTATGCCGAGGCGCGGCTGTTCCCGGCGGCGCGGCTGGTGGCGATCCCGGAGGGCGTGAGCTTCGAGCAGGCGGCCGCCTCCATGCTGAAGGGCATGACGACCGAGTATCTGTTCGACCGCTGCGTGCACCTGAAGGCCGGAGATCATGCGCTGATGTATGCCGCCGCGGGCGGGGTCGGCTTGTTCGCCGGGCAATGGGCGAAGCAGCGGGGCATCCACCTGATCGGCGTCGCGGCCGGCGCGGAGAAGTGCGCGCAGGCCAGCCGGTTCGGCTACGCGCACGTGATCGACCGCACGCGGGAGGACATCGTGGCGCGCGTCAAGGAGATCACCGGCGGCAAGCTGCTGCCGGTGGTGTTCGACGGCGTGGGCAAGGCCACGTTCATGACGACGTTCGACTGCCTGGCGCCGCGGGGCGTGTTCGTGTCGTTCGGGTCCAGCAGCGGGACGGTGCCGCCGGTGGAGGCGGGGCTGCTGGCCAGCCGCGGCTCGTTGTATTTCACCCGGCCCTCGCTCGGGAACTACATCGCCACTGTGCCGGAGCTGCAGGAGAGCGCGGGCAAGATGTTTGCCCTCATGGCGCAGGGTACGCTCGTGCCGCAGATCGGGCACCGGTATAAGCTGGCGGACGCGGTGCGGGTGCATCAGGACCTGGAAGCCGGCCGCACCAGTGGTTCCATTATCATGGAGGTCTAGGCCATGGCCGCGCGCCGCGTCATCATCACCTGCGCCAGCACCGGCGCGATCC
The DNA here is from genome assembly GCA_965246925.1 of Acetobacteraceae bacterium. GTDB lineage: Bacteria > Pseudomonadota > Alphaproteobacteria > Acetobacterales > Acetobacteraceae > JANPPS01. The sequence goes on from OZ251994.1 coordinate 2,488,537, forward strand.
ATACGCCGTCCATGTCGCCGCATCTGCCGATCACGCCGGACCAGATCATCGCCGACGCGGTGGGGGCGGCGGAGGCCGGGGCGGCGATCCTGCATCTGCATGCGCGCGACCCCGAGACGGGCAAGCCCGACCAGTCGCCCGAGGCGTTCGCCCGGTTCCTGCCGCGCATCCAGCAGCAGACCGATGCGGTGATCAACCTCACCTCGGGCGGGAGCCCGTTCATGACGGTGGCCGACCGGGTGCGGCCCGCGGCGGTGTTCAAGCCCGAGGTCGCGAGCCTCAATATGGGCAGCATGAACTTTGCGCTGTTCCACCTGCTAGACCGGTATAAGGAGTTCAAGCATGACTGGGAGAAGCCGGCGCTAGAAGCCACGCGCGATCTGGTGTTCCGTAACAGCTTCGCCGACATCGAATACATCCTCGAGACCTGTAGCGGCAACGGCACCCGGTTCGAGTTCGAGTGCTACGATACCTCGCATTTGTACAATTTGAAGCATTTCTTCGACCGCGGCTTGGTAAAGGCGCCGCTGTTCATCCAGACCGTGTTCGGCATCCTGGGCGGGATCGGCACGCATCCGGAGGACATCGCCCATATGCGCCGCACGGCGGACCGGCTGTTTGGCGACAACTACCGCTGGTCCGTGTTGGGCGCCGGCGCTGCACAGCTGCGGGTGGCCGCGATGGCGGCGGCGATGGGCGGTAACGTGCGCGTAGGCCTTGAAGACAGCCTGTGGGGCGGGCCGGGTCAGCTTGCAACCTCCAGCGCCGTGCAGGTTCGTCTAGTACGGCAGATCATCGAGGGGCTGGGCCTGCAAATCGCCTCGCCGGACGAGGCGCGGGAGATGCTGGCGTTAAAGGGCGGAGATAAGGTCGAGTTCTAAGTTCAACGGAGCCTGCGTGATGCCTTTCGGCTTAGAACTTGCCCTGCAAATCATGCTCGCGATCCATGCGGCCCGCACCGGGCGGTTGCAGCCGTGGCTGTATATCATCTTGTTCATCCCCGTGATCGGCCCGTTGCTGTATGTGGTCGTGGAGCTGGGGCCGGAGTTCTTCGGCGGCCGCACCGGGCGGCGGGTCAGCACCGGGGTGGTCAAGACGCTGATGCCGGACCGCGATTACCGTGCGCTGGCCCGGCAGGTCGAGATCGCGCCCACGGTGCACAACAAGATAAGGCTGGCCGATGAGTGCCTGCGGCTGGGCCGGGCGGAGGAGGCGGTCGGCCTGTATCAGACCTGCGCCACCGGCCTCCACGCCGATGACCCGGCGATCCGCATCGGCCTGGCCCGCGCCTATTTCGAAGCGGGCAACCCGGCGGCCACGGTGACGGAGCTCGACGCCCTGCGCGACGGCCCGGCGGAGGCGCGGACGGCCGACGGTCATATGCTGTACGCACGAGCGTTGGACGCGACGGGCCAGACGGACGCGGCGCTGACTGAATACAAAGCGTTGGCCGAGTATGCTCCGGGCGAGGAGGCGCGTTGCCGCTACGCCGAGCTGCTGGAGCGCTCGGGCGCGACCGAGCTGGGCCGGGCGCAGTACCGGGAGGTGATCCGCCGGGTCGATCTGCAGGGTGGCGTTTATCGCCGGGCGCAGAAAGGCTGGTACGACATCGCGCGGCGGGCGGTGGCGTAAGCGGCTTGGGCCATGATAGCGTTGCCGCATGGACATCGCCCCCACCCCGGCACCGATGACGCGGGAGGCCTTCCTCGACTGGGCCGAGCGGCAGGAGCTGCCGTATGAGTTCGATGGCTTGCAGCCGGTGCCGATGAACGGGGGCAATAATGGCCATTTCGTCATTGCGGGGAACATCTTTGGTGAGTTGCGGGATCGTTTGAAGGGCGGCCCCTGCCAGCCCATCCCTGCCGGAGCGGGCGTAGCGACCATTGGTGCAGCAGTTCGTTTCCCGGACGTTTCGGTCACGTGCTCTCCCGTGTTGATGAAGGAGCGGCTGGTTCCGAGCCCCATCGTGGTCTTCGAGGTCAGCAGCCCGTCTTCTATTCGTAACGACTGGAAGGTGAAGCTGAAAGAATACGCGGCCGTAGCCTCGATCTTGCGATGTATTATCGTCGAACAGGACAGTGCTGAAGCGAGCGTCATGAGCCGTCCAGACGGATCGGTACCTTGGAGCATGAGTACACTGACCACAGGTGACACGGTGATGATGCCGGAGATCGGTATCGAGGTTCCGCTAGACCTATTCTACAACGGTCTAACTTTCGAGGCTTGACCTGATCACAGCAGGCGGTGGCGTAGGCTGGCGCAGCTATGGTAGCCTGACTGCATGGACATCGCTCCCAACCCGGCACCAATGACGCAAGAGGCCTTCCTCGACTGGGTCGAGCGGCAGGAACTGCCCTATGAGTTCGATGGCGTGGAGCCCATGCCGATGCACGGCGGCAATATCTGGCACCAGATCATGACTTCCAACATCATGTTCGAGTTGAGGAAGCGGGTCGATCCATCGACGCTCCTGGTCCTTCCACCCGGCACGGGAGTAGCGACGGTGGGCGGACGAGTAAGATTTCCAGACGTGGTGGTCGTTCCTGCCGGAGCGGCGCCGTTGAGGGTCATGCCGGATCCGATCGTGGTATTCGAGGTGAAAAGCCCCTCCTCCGACCGGCTGGACCGGTTCACCAAGGCGCGCGAATACGCCGGTGTGCCGTCCATCCTGCGTTATATCCTGCTGGAGCAGGACAGCATGCACGGCTTCGTCATGTCTCGGCGACCTGGCGAGCCGGCCTGGACGCTGGAGCCGCTCGCCCAGGGGGACGCCGTGCGGATGCCAGAGATCGGCTTGGAGGGGCCGCTCGAGGCGTTCTCCGCCGGCGTGAAGTTTCCGGCTTGACCTGGTCCATCCTCGCGCGCGATCCGGCCGACGGCACGCTGGCCGGGGCGGTCGCGACCAAGTTCTTTGCCGTGGGCGCGCTGTGCCTGCATGTCGAGGGCGGGGTCGGCGCGTTGGCGACCCAGGCGCTGATCAACCCGATGTATGCCGTGCACGGCATGCCGCGGCTCCGCGCGCATGAGGACCCGGCGGACATCGTCGCGGCGCTGCTGGCGGAGGATGCCGGGCGGGACGTGCGCCAGCTGCATATGATCGATGCGGCGGGGCGGATCGCGCAGCATACCGGCGCCGGGTGCGTCGATTGGTGCGGGTCCGTGCGGGGCACCGAGGTCAGCATCGCCGGCAACATGCTGGCCGGGGCGGCGGTGCTGGACCGCACCCTGGACGCGTTCGCGGCGCCGGGTCCGATGGCGGAGCGGCTGATCCGGGCGCTCGAGGCCGGGGAGGCGGCGGGCGGCGACAAGCGCGGCAAGCAGTCGGCCGCACTGAAGGTCTGCACGCGGGACCCTTTCCCGGACCTGGATCTGCGGGTCGATGATCATCCCGATCCGCTGGCCGAGTTGCGGCGGCTGCATGCGGTGTCGCAGGAGCATTTCGCCGTGTTTCGCCGGTTCCTGGCCGGCGCCGACAGCCCATGCGGCGTGTTCGACCGCGAGGTCATCATGGCGGCAGTGGACCGGGCCCGCGGTGCAGCATAGCATTGCGCGACCCGGTTAAAGGAAACTCGATGCGCCGTCTGATCCTCGCCTGCCTGCTGTTTGCCACCACGGCCCATGCGCAGACGCTGCGCATCGCGTTGCGGGAGGACGCTGATATCCTGGACCCGACCCTGGCCCGCACCTATGTGGGCCGCATCGTGTTCATGGGCCTGTGCGACAAGCTATTCGACATCAACGAAAAGCTCGAAATCGTGCCGCAGCTGGCCACCGGGTATGAGTGGACGGACCCTAAGACGCTGATCCTGCATCTGCGCCAGGGCGTCACGTTCCATGATGGCGAGGTGTTCGACGCGGCCGCGGTGAAATACGGGCTGGAGCGGCACATGACCATGCAAGGCAGCTTCCGCCGCAGCGACCTGGGCGCGGTGGATCATGTCGACGTGGTGGACCCGGCGACGGTGAAGATCAGCCTCAAGGCGCCGTCCGCCCCGTTCGTGGCGCAGCTGGCCGACCGGTCCGGCATGATCGTGGCGCCCAAGGCGGCCGAGGCGGCGGGCCGCGACTTCGGCCTGCGTCCGGTGTGCACCGGGCCGTTCAAGTTCGTGGAGCGGGTGGCGCAGGACCGCATCGTGCTGGAGCGGTTCGACGGCTATTGGGACAAGGACGCGGTGAAGCTGGACCGGGTGGTGTATCAGCCCATCACCGACAGCTCCGCCCGGCTGGCGGCGCTGCAGGCCGGGAGCATCGATCTGAGCGAGCAGATCGTGGCGCCGGACGTGGACCAGGTGAAGCGCAATCCCAAGCTGCGGCTCGCGATATCGGATTATCTGGGCTATCAGGGGGCGACCTGGAACTTGGCCAACGGGCCGCGTAGCCAGACGCCGGCCGGGCAGGACTCGCGGGTGCGCCGGGCGTTCGAGCTGGCGCTGGACCGGGATGCGCTGGTGCAGGTCGTGTATAACGGCCTCTACACGCCCAATGCGCAGGCAGTGCCGGCCAGCAGCCCATTCTATGTGCCGGGCTTCACCCCGCCCAAGCGCGACGTGGCGGCGGCCAAAGCGTTGCTGAAGGAGGCCGGGGTCAAGCTGCCGCTCGAGATCACGATCACCGCGCCCAACAATCCGGACATCCGCCAGCTGGCCGAGGTGATGCAGGCGATGGTGGCGGAGGCCGGGTTCGACCTCAAGATCAACGTGATGGAGTTCGCCGCGTCCTTGGATGCCGAGGTGCGCGGCGACTTCCAGCTGTATATGCTGGCCTGGTCCGGGCGGGTGGATGGGGACGGAAATATGAGCACGTTCTTCCGCACCGGCGGTTCGGACAACCAGAGCAAATACAGCAACCCCGACGTGGACGCGCTGCTGGACCAGGCGCGCGCAACGCCGGATGTTGCGGCCAGGCGCGACATCTACGCCAAGATGTGGCCGATCCTGCATCAGGACCAGCCGATCACCTATCTGTTCACTCAGAAGAACATCGTCGGCATGTCCACCCGCGTCACCGGCTTCCGCCCGGTGCCGGACGGCATGATCCGGCTGCAGGGCCTGTCGCTCGCCGCTCCGCGCTGAGGCCGGGGGCGCCGTCGCCTTGAGGAACCGCCTGCTGCAAGCCCTGCCCACCATCCTGCTGGTCAGCCTGCTGGTGTTCTCGCTGCAGCAGCTGATGCCGGGCGACCCCGCTGTCGTGCTGGCCGGGGAGGAGCGGGGGGATCCCGTGGTGCTGCAGCAGATCCGGGCCGAGCTTTGGCTCGACCGCCCGGTCTGGCTGCAGTACCTGCATTGGGCCTGGGGCGTGCTGCATGGCGATCTCGGCTTCTCGTGGCGCATCCGCGAGCCGGTTGCGGGCTTGATCATGACCAAGCTGCCGGTGACGCTGCAACTGGGCGGGATGGCGTTCGTGATCGCGCTGCTGATCGGCATTCCCGCGGGGATCGTGGCGGCAGTGAAGCGCGGGACGGCGTGGGATTACGTGGCCAATCTCGTCGGGCTGGCCGGGCTCAGCACGCCCAACTTTTGGCTCGGGATCATGCTGATCCTGCTGATCTCGGTGAAGCTCGGCTGGCTGCCGCCGTCCGGCTACGTGCCGCTCACGGAGGATTGGCGCCAGTCGCTGGCGACCACGATCATGCCCGCCTTCGTGCTGGGCAACGCCATCGCCGCCATCCTGATGCGCCATACGCGAAGCGCCATGCTGACGGCGATGGACCAAGATTACGTTCGCACCGCCCGCGCCAAGGGGCTGGGCGAGGGCCGCGTGATCTTCCGCCACGCCTTCCGCAACGCGCTGGTGCCGGTCGTGACGTTGGGTGCGCTGGAGCTGGGCACGCTACTGTCGGGCGCTGTGTTGACCGAGCAGGTGTTCAGCGTGCCGGGCTTCGGCAAGCTGGTGGTGGATGCGGTGTTCAACCGGGACTACCCGGTGGTGCAGGGCGTCGTGTTAGTGACGGCCTGCGTGTTCATCGGGCTGAACCTGCTGGCGGACGGGCTGTATGTGCTGATCAATCCGCGGCTGCGGACCTCTTGATGGCGGATTGCGTCCCGTTCCTGCGGCGGATGGCGCTTCGCTTATCCGCCCTACGTATGCGCGCATGAGAATATTGTTTCTAGGTGACGTGGTCGGGCGGTCCGGACGGGACGCTGTCGTTGCGGAGCTGCCTGGATTGCGCGCGGCGCTGCGGGCGGATTTGGTCGTGGTGAACGGGGAGAACGCCAGCCACGGCTTCGGCCTCGCGCCCGATATGGCGGAGGCGTTCCTGAAGGCGGGGGCGGACGCCATTACGCTCGGCAATCATGCCTGGGACCGCAAGGAGCTGATCCCCTATATCGCGCAGCAGCCGCGGGTAATCCGGCCGTTGAACTTCCCGCCGGGCACGCCCGGCGCCGGGTCGGTGGTGGTGACCTTGGCCGATGGCCGGCAGGCGCTGGTGCTGAACGCCATGGGCCGCTTGTTCCTGGACCCGCTGGACTGCCCCTTCCGCGGCACGGCGGAGCTGTTGTCCCGCTATAAGCTAGGCGCCAGCGTGCAGGCCATCGTCTCGGATTTTCACGCCGAGGCGACGAGCGAGAAGCTGGCCTACGCCCATTCCTTCGACGGCACGATGTCCTTGATCATCGGCACCCACACCCACGTGCCGACTGCGGACCACCAAGTCCTGCCCGGCGGCACCGCCTACCAATCCGACGCCGGCATGTGCGGCGACTACGACAGCGTGATCGGCATGCAGAAGGAAGGCTCCGCCGCCCGCTTCTGGCGCAAGATGCCCGGTGAGCGGATGACCCCCGCGGAGGGGGTGGCGACACTATGCGGGCTGCTGGTTGTAACGGATGACGCGACGGGGCTTGCGCTCAGCGCGGAGCCGGTGCGGGTGGGGGGGCGGCTGAGCCAGGTGCTGCCGGGCTGAGGCCGGGACCGAAGACGCGTAGGACCCGCACGTCACTGCTACTGTGCCGTAGAATCGGACGCTCTCGCGCGCCTCCTCGATCGTCTCGGCCATGCGCGTTCCGCCTGTGTTTTGACGGATCATCGCCGCGCTGGAACAAGTCACCCATTTCCACTTTCCCATGCCGGGTTTCCCCGGTCACGCCTGCCCTGCTAACGAGTATCGACGATAACAGAATCGAGCCCGTACGAGCATGGCCGGCCATAGTCAGTTCAAGAACATCATGCACCGCAAAGGCGCGCAGGACGCCAAGCGGGCGCGGCAATTCGCCAAGCTGATCCGCGAGATCACCGTCTCCGCCCGGGCGGGCCTGCCTGACCCCGCGAGCAATCCGCGGCTCCGCACCGCCATGGCCGAGGCGCGGGCCGTCAACATGCCGCGGGACACGATCGAGCGGGCGGTGAAGAAGGCGCAGGGCGCAGGCGGCGGGGAGGATTATGCGGAGGTGCGCTACGAAGGCTACGGCCCGGCGGGCGTGGCGCTGATCGTGGAAGCCTTGACCGATAACCGGAACCGCACCGCCGCCGACGTGCGGGCGGCGTTCAACAAGCATGGCGGGGCGATGGGGGAGAGCAATTCCGTCTCGTTCATGTTCGGGCGGCTGGGCGTCATCACCTATCCGGCGCCGGCCGCCAGCGCGGATGCCATGCTGGAAGCGGCGATCGAGGCCGGGGCGGAGGACGTGGCGTCCGGCGAAGAGCACGAGATCACCTGTGCGCCGGACGATCTGTTCGCCGTCCGGGACGCGTTGGAAGCCCGGTTCGGCCCCCCGGCGCGCGCCAAGCTCGACTGGCGTCCCAGCACGTCCATCACCGTCGATGAGGAGCGGGCGGTGTTCCTGCTCAAGCTGATCGACGCGCTGGAGGACAATGACGACGTGCAGAACGTGTTCGCCAACTTCGACATCCCGGACGCGGTCATGCAGCGCCTGTCGGCCTGATGACGGGAGCGAGGCTCATGGGCATCGATCCCGGGCTGCGCTTCACCGGGTGGGGCGTGATCGATGTGCAGGGAAATCGGTTGCGGCACGTGGCGGACGGGGTGATCGCGACGGACAACACGCACTCGGTCCCGGCGCGGCTGAAGTTCTTGCATGACGCGCTGACGGCGCTGTTCGGGACGCATCGCCCGGACGAGGCGGCGGTAGAGGAGACGTATGTCAACCGCAACGGCACCGCCACGCTGAAACTGGGCTATGCCAGGGGTGTGGCGCTGCTGGCGCCGGCGCTGGTGGGGATTACCGTGGCCGAATATGGGGCGATGACGGTCAAGCAATCGGTCGTGGGCACCGGGGCGGCGTCCAAGGACCAGGTGGGGATGATGGTGCGGCGCTTGCTGCCGGGCGCCACGCTGAGCCGGGCGGACGCGGCGGATGCGCTGGCGGTGGCGATTTGCCATGCGCATCACCGGGCGACCCGGCTGCGCGTGGGGGCCGGGACGGTGATGGCGTGATCGCCTTGCTCACCGGCCGGGTCGAGGCTTTGGAGGAGGGGCGCTGCGTACTGGATGTGAACGGCGTCGGCTACCTGGTGCATGCCTCGACCCGAACGCTGTCGGCGTTGCCCGTATCCGGTTTGGCGAAGGTCTTGATCGAGACGCAGGTGCGGGAGGATGCCATCACGCTGTATGGCTTCACCGACCCGGCGGAGCGCGACTGGTTCCGCCTGTTGCTGACCGTGCAGGGGGTGGGGGCCAAGGTCGCGCTCGGCGTGCTGTCGGCATTGTCGCCGCGTGACCTCGTGGGCGCGATCGCGGCGGGGGACAAGGCGAGCCTCACCCGGGCGCCGGGCGTGGGGCCGAAACTGGCAATCAGGCTGTTGTCGGAGTTGCGGGACAAGGCCGGGGCGATGCCGGTGGGCACGGGCGTGGTGTTTACGCCGCCGGCAGGGGGCGTGGAGGCGGATGCGCTGTCGGCGCTGGCAAACCTCGGGTATCGCCGGGTGGAGGCGCATCCGGCGGTGGTGCGGGTCATGGAGCGGCTGGGGGATGGGGTGGGTGTGGGGCAGGTGATCCGCGAAGCGCTGCAGGAGCTGGCGACGTGACAGTGAACCAGCGCAGTTCTCTTGCTTATGAGTGACCGCACCGTGACGCCGGACCGGCATGAGGATGACGCTGCCGAAAGCAGCCTGCGTCCGCAGACGTTGGCCGAGTTCATTGGGCAGAAGGCCAGCCGGGAAAATCTGGCTATTTTCATCCAGGCCGCCCGTGGCCGGGCGGAGGCGATGGATCATGTGCTGCTGCACGGGCCGCCGGGGCTGGGCAAGACCACGCTGGCGCAGATCGTGGCGCGGGAACTGGGCGTGGGGTTCCGCGCCACGTCGGGGCCGGTGATCCAGCGGGCGGGGGACCTCGCCGCCATTCTTACCAACCTGCAGCCGCGGGACGTGCTGTTCATCGACGAGATCCACCGGCTGCAGCCCGCCATCGAGGAGGTGCTGTATCCGGCGATGGAGGACTTCCAGCTCGACCTCATCATCGGCGAGGGCCCGGCGGCGCGTAGCGTGCGGATCGACCTGGCGCCGTTCACCCTGGTGGGCGCCACGACGCGCGCCGGGCTACTGGCGACGCCGCTGCGGGACCGGTTCGGCATCCCGCTCCGGCTGATTTTCTACACATTTGCGGAGCTCGAGCTGATCGTGGCGCGGGGGGCGGAGAAGCTCGGGTTCAACCTCAAGCGGGAGGGCGCGGCCGAGATCGCCCGGCGGTCCCGGGGCACGCCGCGGATCGCCGGGCGGCTGCTGCGGCGGGTGCGGGATTTTGCGGCGGTGGAGGGTCAGGACCCCGTGGACCGCACCATGGCGGACGCGGCGCTGACCCGGCTCGAGGTCGATAAGATCGGGCTGGACGCGATGGACCGCCGCTACCTACGCCGGATCGCCGAGCACCACGCCGGCGGTCCCGTGGGGGTGGAGACGCTGGCGGCGGCCCTGGCGGAGGCGCGGGATACGCTGGAAGACGTGATCGAGCCGTATCTGATCCAGGAGGGGCTGATCCTTCGCACCAGCCGCGGGCGGATGCTAGGGGAGCAGGGCTGGCGGCATCTGGGCTTGGTGCCGCCCCGCACCTCGCCACAGCTTGATCTGCTTTCGGATGAAGGATGACCCCTTTCCGATTGACATTGCGCATCTATTACGAGGATACGGACGCCGGCGGCATCGTCTATCACGCCCGGTATCTAGCGTTTGCCGATCGGGCACGGACGGAGGCGCTGCGGGAGGCCGGGGTGCCGCATAGCGAGATGGCGCGGGATCACGGCGTGGTCTTCGTGGTGCGGCGCGCCGAAATGGACTATCTGCGGCCCGCGCGGCTGGATGACGAGCTGGTGGTGGTGACCGGGCCGTGGGAGATGCGGGCGGCGAGCGTAGTGGTGCAACAAAGGTTCGAGGTGCGCGATCAGACGATCGCCACCTTGAAGGTCGACCTGGCGACGATACGGACATCGGACGGTCGGCCGGTGCAGATACCGGAGCGTTGGCGAACTATAGGGGACCAAGGTTGAACCCGATCGACACGGCTAATCTGGCGGCGCCCGGCGGTGACTTGTCGCTGCTGGGCTTGTTCTTGCAGGCGGACTGGGTGGTGAAGGGCGTGATCGTGCTCTTGCTGCTAGCCAGCGTATGGGTATGGGCGATCTTCTTCGAAAAGCTCACCTCGCTCCGCCGGGCCAACCGCGCCGCCAACACGTTCGAGGACCGGTTCTGGTCCGGCGGTAGCCTCGATGACCTCTATGAGTCCGAAGGCAAGCGCCCGACGCACCCGATGGCCGCCGTGTTCGGCGCCGCGATGGGCGAATGGCAGCGCAGCTCCCGCGTGGCGGGCGCGGATATGAGCCGGCTGAGCGTGCGGGACCGGGTGGACCGGATGGTGTCGGTGACGGTGCAGCGGGAAATGGACCGGCTGGAAAGCTGGATGATCTTCCTGGCGATCGTCGGCTCGGTCGCGACCTTCGTGGGGCTGTTCGGCACGGTCTGGGGCATCATGCGCAGCTTCTCCGCGATCGCCGTCAGCAAGAATACCAGCCTGAGCGTGGTAGCGCCGGGCATTGCGGAGGCATTGTTCGCGACCGCCATCGGCCTCGTGGCCGCGGTGCCCGCGGTGATTTTCTACAATTTGATCAGCGCCCGGCTGGGCCGGTTCGCGTCCCGTATGGAGGCTTTCGGCTCCGAATTCGCGGGCATCTTGTCGCGGCAGAGCGAAGAGCGCAGCTGATGGGCGCACCCCTGCTGCGCGCGACCCGGCGCTACAAGCCGATGTCCGACATCAACGTGACGCCCCTGGTGGACGTGATGCTGGTGCTACTGATCGTGTTCATGGTGGCCGCACCCCTCATGACGTCAGGTATCAACGTGGACCTGCCCAAAACCAGCGCCGCGCCGCTCAGTCAAGACGCGACGCCGATCACGGTCGCGATGAACGCCGAGGGCAAGATCTATCTCGAGAATACTGAGTTGCAGCTGCCGGAACTGGTCACCAAGCTGCAAGCTATCTCCGATGGGAAGACCGACCGGCGTATCTACTTACGCGGTGACAAGGGCCTGAACTACGGCAAGATCATGGAGGTGATGGCGACCATCACCCAGGGCGGATTCACCAAGGTGGCGCTGCTGGCCGAGCAGACCGCGGCACCGCCGCCGGCCGCCACCATTGGCCAGCCCGCCGCCTCGGCTCGGCGGCCGAACCGGGGCTAGCCCCGGCATGTCTCCCACGCTGCGCCGCGGTGGTGCGTACTCTTTTTTGTTTCACGCGGCGGTGTTGCTGGCGTTGCTGATCGCCCTGCCAGCGCGGGAGCCCGACAAGCTCGAGGAGGCTACGGTCAGCGTGGAGTTCGAGGGCCCTCCCACCCCGGTGCAGCGCGCCCCCCGCCCGGCGCCCACGCCATCGCCCACGCCCGCGCCGGTGCCGTTACCACAGCCGCCCAATCCGGACGAGGCGCGTCCCACGCCGCCCGCGCCACCGCCGCCCCCGCCCCCGCCTCCACCGCCTCCACCGCCGGCCCCACCCGCGCCCCCGCCGCCGCCCGCCCCGCCTGCGCCACCTCCGCCCCTGCCGGTCACGCCTGCCCCGGTGCCGGCTCCGGAACCGCCGCCCGTGCCGCCCACGCCGGTGCCGCCCCCGGTCCGGCCGCCGCCGCGTCCCCCGGCGCCGCCCACTCCAGCGCCGCCCGCCCCGCCCGCGCCACCGCCGGCGCGTACGACCCCTAATCCGGCACAGCCGAACCCGAGTACGACCAGCCAGCCTAACCCGACCCGCAACCCGGCGCCGGATACCCGATCCCTCGACAACACGCTCGAGCGGCTGCGGGCGTTGCAGGCGCAGCGGGAGCCGCCACGGGCCCGGTCCAACCCACCCCGCGGCGGCGCGCCGGGCGGTGGTCAGCCGACGGGTGTGGAGAACGCGGCGCTATCCGCCTCGGATCGCGGTCGCATCGGCGAAAGGATCCATGAGTGCTACGATCAGGACACAGGCGCGCGCGAGTATGCCAGCCAGATCGTGCGCATGACCGTGACCGTCGATGAGGGTGGCACGATCCGGCGGGCGGATCTGGGCCCGCTCGACCAAGGCAAGGTCGGTGCCGCACGCGCCTTTGCCGAACGCGCACGCCGGGCTGCGCTTAATCCGGAATGCGCCACCTTGCCGTTGCCGGCGGCCATGCGCGGCCAGGTGCACACGTTCGAGATCACATTCCGGCCATGAACGAGGAGACACGCAATGTTTGACATGCTCATGCGCCGCCGGGCGCTGCTGACCGGGGTAGCGGTGACCGCCATGCCGCTGGGCGCCGTGCCGTCGGGGGCCTGGGCGCAAGGCGTGGGCGAGGGGAACAAGACGCCCGAGATCACCGTGGACCGGGCCCGCACGGCGCCGATCCCGATCGCGATCCCGAACTTCACCGGCAGCGACCTCGGCACGCAGATGGTGGGGGTGATCACCAACAACCTCGCCCGCTGCGGCCTGTTCAAGCCGATCGGCCAGGGTGCCCAGACCGGCGCCGGGGATGGCGGGGACGCGCCCAACTTCGCCAACTGGAAGGCGACCGGCGCGCAGGCGCTGGTGACGGGCAAGGCCGAGGGCGGCGGCAGCAACGTGCGGGTCGAGTTCCGGCTCTGGGACGTCCTGCCGGGGACGCAAATCCAGGGTACGGCCTATACCACCACCAGCTCCAACTGGCGGCGGATCGCGCACATCATCTCGGACGTGATCTACGAGCGGCTGCTGGGCGAGAAGGGCTATTTCGATACCCGCATCGCCTACGTCGCCGGCACCGGGCCGCGGGACCGCCGGGTGAAGCGGCTGGCGATCATGGACCAGGACGGCGAATCGAACCGGTTCCTAACGGATGGCGCGTGGCTCACCCTGACGCCCCGCTTCCACCCGACCCGCGACCAGCTCGTTTTCATGAGCTTCACTCAGAACCGCCCGCGCGTGTACACGCTGGACGTCGGTTCCGGCTCGCAGCGGTTGCTGGGGGAGTACGAGGGCATGACGTTCGCGCCCCGGTATAGTCCGGACGGCAGCAGCATCGTGATGTCGGTGACCCGCGGGGGCGGCTCGGACATCGTGACGGCGGGGTCCGGCGGCGGGCGGGGGCGGCAGCTCACCAACTCGGGCGCGATCGACACCAGCCCGTGTTATTCGCCGGATGGCGGCCAGATCGTGTTCAACTCGGACCGCGGCGGCGATCAGCAGCTGTATGTCATGGACGCGGGCGGCGGCGGGGTGCGGCGCATCAGCTTCGGCCGCGGCCGTTATGCGACGCCCGTGTGGTCCCCGCGCGGCGACCTGATCGCCTTCACGCGCATCGCCGGTGGCAGCTTCGCCGTGGGCGTCATGCGCCCGGACGGCGCCGGCGAGCGTATCCTGAGCGAGGGGTTCGACGTCGAGGGGCCGACGTTCTGCCCCAACGGGCGCGTGCTGATGTTCTATCGCCAAGGTCAGTCCCGGGGCGCGGCCAGCGGCGGCTCCCGCCTCGTCAGCATCGACATCCAGGGCTTCAACGAACGGCCCTTGACCACCCCCACGGACGCCAGTGACCCGGCCTGGTCCCCCCTATTGGCTTGACCCCTCCGAACCCCGGGCGTAGTCCGCCCGGAACACAACGGCTTGCCCAACGTTACGCGCATGACGCCGCATAAGGATTTATGGTGATGAGACTGAAATTTGTGACGCTGCTGGCGACATTGGCCCTGCTGAGCGCCTGCGCCGACAAGCCGGCCGATACGACGGGCGCCGCGACGGGGACGGGCGGCGCGCAGCTCAATCCGCAGGGCTTCGCGCCGGGCAGCCAGGAGGACCTGGCCAACAATGTCGGGGACCGGGTGTATTATCCGACCGACAGCTCGAGTCTGACGTCCGACGCGCGCTCGATCCTTGAAAAGCAGGCGGCCTGGCTCGCCCGTTATCCGCAAGTGAGCGTGCAGATGGCCGGCAATTGCGACGAGCGTGGCACGACCGAGTATAACCTGGCGCTGGGGCAGCGCCGGGCCAACGCGGCGCGGGACTACCTGGTGGCGCGCGGCGTGTCCTCGGCGCGGATCACCACCATCAGCTACGGCAAGGAGCGTCCGTCCGACCTGGGATCGGGTGACGAGTCCTACGCCAAGAACCGCAACGCGACGACCTCCGTCCGCTGATGCGCATCGTCCGGGCCGGCGCCGTCCTCGCCATGTTGATGGCGGGCCCGGCTTGGGCGCAGATGGACAGCCGCGAGGGGATCGCGCTGCAGAACCAGATCCTGGAGCTGCGGCGCGACCTGCAGGCGGTGCAGAACCAGCGGGGCGCGCCGACGCCGATCCAGCCCTACCGCAATAGCGGCACCGCGCCCCAGGGCGGGGGTGAGATCGCGGCGCAGCTGCTGGACCGCGTGCAGTCGATGGAGGACGAGATCCGCCGCCTGCATGGCCAGTTGGACGAGCAATCCAATGCGGCCCGGCGGCAGAACGACGACCTGAGCAAGCAGATCGCCGATCTCAACTTCCGGTTACAAAACGGCGGTGGCGCCCGCACCCCAGCACGCGAGCCCGCCCGGGAGCCATTGCGGGACACATCACGGGACACATCACGGGACACTCTGCGCGACACTCTGCGCGACTCGGAGGCCGATCCGTCGCGGGACCTGTTGCGGGGGGAACCTCCGACACCGCTGAACCCGCCCCCATCGCAGGGCGGCACCGGACGGCGCCCGCCGGAGCTGGCGATGCAAGAGGGCAACGCCGCCCTGGCCCGGCGCGACTACGCCGCGGCCGAGGCGTCGGCGCGGGAGGCGCTGGGCACCGCACGGTCCGGGCCTCGCTCGGCCGATGCGCAGTTCCTGCTGGCCGAGTCTCTGTATGGCCGCCGGGACTATCAGGGCGCGGCGGTGGCGTTTGACGATAGCTATAGCCGCTCCCGCACCGGCGGCCGCGCGCCGGACGCGCTGCTTGGCCTGGCCAACGCCCTGGCCGGGCTCGGCGACCGCGGCTCCGCCTGCCAAGCGCTGGACCGGCTACGCGCCGAGTTCCCCCGGCCCCGCTCCGACATCCAAGCCTCTGCAACCGCCGCGCGGGCGCGGAGCGGGTGTAGGTAGCTTGGGCTTGCTCTGTCGAACGGCCCCGCGCCGGAGCAGGCCTTATAGTCCGCGCAGCCGAGGAGCCCGAGCGTGACGCCAGTGCCCGCCGCATCGCTGCAGTTTCCGTTCGCCGAGCCGCCCGCGCCGGGTATGCTGATAAAGGTGGCGGACGGGATCCAATGGCTTCGGCTCGCGCTGCCATTCCGGCTCAATCACGTGAACGTCTATCTGCTCGATGACGGGCCCGGCGTCGTGCTGATCGATACCGGCATCGGCAATGCCGAGACGCAGGCGGTGTGGGAGGCGCTGCTGGGCGGCGTACTGCAGGGGCGGACCGTAACGCGCATCATCGCCACGCATTGCCATCCAGACCATGTCGGGATGGCCGGCTGGCTATGCACGCGGACCGGCGCCCCGCTGCTGATGAGCCAGACCGAGTATCTGACCAGCCTCAACATCCACCTCGACCCGGCGGCGCTCGATGCCGAGCCGTATCGCAGCTTCTATCTGGGGCATGGGCTGGACCCGGATATCACGGCGGGGATGCTGAAGATCGGGCACCGCTACCTGCGGATGGTGACGGGCCTGCCACGGGTGTTCCGCCGGGTGATCGAGGGCGAGGTGCTGCGCATCGGCCGGCGGGATTGGGCGGTGCTGTCGGGCGGCGGGCATTCGCCGGAGCAGCTGATGCTGCATTGCGCGGCGGACGGGCTGTTCATCGCGGCAGACCAGGTGCTGGCGCGGATCACGCCCAACATCAGCGTGCAGGCGAACGATCCGGAGGGCGATCCGCTGGGCATTTTCCTGCGCTCCCTGGAAAGGTTGCGCGGCGCGGTGCCGGCCGATGTGACCGTGCTGCCGGGCCACAACCTGCCGTTCGTGGGCCTGCATACCCGGCTGGATGAACTGGCGGCGCATCACGCGGCCCGCTGCGATGCAATCGTCACGGCCAGCCAGACGCCGCATTCCGTGGCGGAGCTGGTTCCGGTCGTGTTCGGCCGCACGATCGACGACCCGCACCAGATGGCGTTCGCGTTCAGCGAGGCGCTGGCGCACGTGAACTACTTGCGCCGGTCCGGGCGGGTGCGGCTGGCGGGTGGCAAGGTGGCGGCCTGATGCGGATTCATATCCAGAACGTGCCGGATATGTTCGGTGACGCCGTGACGATGGACGATTGGGTCGAGGCCGCCGCCCGCGCCGGCATCGCCGACGGGGCTCATGACGTCAGCCATGGCAGCACCGTGGAGGAGTTCCATGCGGTCGCCCCCGAGATCGAGGCGCTGGTGACCGCGACATCGGCGACGCGGTCACTGTTTCCGGCCGATGCGCCCCGGCTCCGGCTGATGTTCTGCACCTCCGCCGGGCTGGATGCGGTGCCGTTCGACGCGCTGCCGCCGGGGGTCCAGGTGCTGAACAACCGCGGCACGCATGGGCCGAAGGCGGGCGAGTATGGCATTATGGCGCTACTGATGCTGGCAAACTACGTGCCGGCGCTGGTGACACAGCAGCGCGCGGGCGAGTGGACGCGGCGCAGCAGCACGGTGCTCGCCGGCCGCCGGGTGACGGTGCTGGGGCTCGGCAGCCTGGGTGGCGCCGTCGCGGAGCACGCGGCCCGGTTCGGCATGCACGTCACCGGCGTCCGAGCCCGCCCGGCGCCGCACCCGGCCTGCGCCCAGGTGGTGGGCACGGACCAGCTGGACGCCGTCTTGCCGGACACCGAGTTCCTGGTATTGGCCACGCCGCTCACGGATGCGACCCGCACCATCCTGGACCGCCGCCGCATCGCGCTGTTGCCGCCCGAGGCCGGGGTCATCAACATCGGCCGCGGCGCGCTCGTGGAGCAGGACGCGCTCTGTGACGCGCTGGACGCCGGCGCCCTATGCGGCGCCGTGCTGGACGTGTTCGTCCCGGAACCGGTGCCGCCGGGTCACCGGCTGTGGACGACCCGCAACCTGATCATGACGCCGCACGTTTCGAGCGACGACAAGCTCGCCTATAATGCGCGGAGCCTCGACATCTTCATCGAGAACTTGGCGGCGTTCCAGGCCGGGCAGCCCTTGCCCAACCTGTTCGACCGGGCGCGGGGCTATTAGCCCGGCGCCGCGCCCTGCGTCCCGACATAGACCGCATACAGGGACTGGCTCGCAGCGATGAAGAGCCGGTTGCGCTTCGGGCCGCCGAACGTGATGTTGGCCACCACCTCCGGAATGCGGATCCGCCCCAGCAGCTTGCCGGACGGGTTCCAGACCGTGACGCCGCTATAGCCGACGTTGCGCCCGGCGTTGCTGGAGATCCACAAATTGCCGTCCACGTCGGCGCGGATGCCGTCCGGGCCGCACTTCACGCCATCGACCATGCAATCCGTCAGCAGGCCCTGACCCGACAGCTTGTTGTCGGCGCCGACGTCGAACGCGTGCACGTCATTCTTGCCGCCGGCGTGCTGATCGCCGGGTCCCTTGCCGGTGCTGATGACGTACAACTTCTTGTAATCCGGTGAGAACGCCAGGCCGTTCGGGTCCGGCACCTGCTCTTCCGTCACCACACGGGTCAGGGTGCCGTTCGGGTCCCAGCGATAGACGGCGTTGGGCAGTTCGCGCCGGGTGGGCACGAAGCCGCCCGGCTGCCCCAAGGTGGGCTTGAGCCGTCCGCCCGCGTTGGACGGCCCGCCGCCCGCGTCCGGCGCACCCTCATACAGCTGCCCGCCATACGGGGGGTCGGTAAACCAGACGCTGCCATCCGGGTGCGGCACGGCGTCATTGGGTGAACAGAGGCGCTTACCCTCGAACTGCTCGGCCAGCACGGTGACGGAGCCGTCCAGCTCGTAGCGGACGACCCGCCGGGTCAGGTGCTCGCAGCTGATCTGCCGGCCCTGGAAGTCGAAAGTGTTGCCGTTGCTGTAGTTGCTCGGGCTGCGGAAGACGCTGACATGGCCGTCATCCTCCATCCAGCGCATCTGCCGGTTGTTGGGGATGTCGCTCCACAGCAGGTAGCGCCCCTCGGCACACCAGGCCGGCCCCTCGGCCCAGAGCGCCCCGGTCCAGAGACGCTGGATGGAGGTGTTGGGCTGGATCAGGCTGTCGAAAGCGGGATCGACCGTGAGCACGTCAGGGTCGGTGAAATAGGTGGTGGGTGCGCCGTCCGGGCCGAAATCCCGCGGCGGCGTAGTAATGGTCGTGGGCGGTGCGGCAGGCTTGGGCTGCGCCAATGCACCCGTCGTTGCGGCCAGGGTGAGACCCGTAACGAGGCTTCGGCGAGAGAGCGGCGCGATTTGCGGCATGTTCAGTCCTCCCAGTGGCGGCCTTCATCGCGGCCTTCCCGGGAGTATGCTACAAAGACATGTTCGATGTGAACTAACAATCTGCTTGCGGCGGGGTCAAATCGCGCGCCACCCCGGTTGCGACGGGTCGCTGAGCGCATAGTTGACCGGACCGCTGCCGCAGATGGCGATGACGGCGGGTTCCGGGGCGCCGCGGATGACGCCGTCGTAGTGCGGGGTGCCCGCGACCCGGCGGACGAAGCTGCCGGCGGTGACGGGGAAGCAGGCCGCGGGATCGAAGTCGGCGCCGCTGTTGCACCACCACGTGCCGCTCACCACGATGCAGAAGCGGTCCGTGGTGTAGGTGTGCGGCGCGCTCATGTAGCCGGGCCACCAGCGGACCAGGGTGTAATACAGGCCGGGCTCGTTGGTGCTGCCCGTAAGCGGGCACATGTCCACGCTGTGGGCCGGGTAGCCCTTATTGGGAATCCACTCGTGTTCGCCGGGTGGGCGGATGATGGTTTGGGTGGGGTCGAGCGGGCTGGCCTGGGCGGGCAGGGCGGCGAGCAGCGGTAGTAAAAGGAGGGCGCGGCGGTACTGGTCTTCCATGGGGCAGTCCTTCTTGCGCGTTAAGACCCGCCTGTAGCTTCCCTCCCCCGGCCCTCTCCCGCAAGCGGGAGAGGGAGAGGCGGTTCACCTGCTCGCGCGGAGGACCGAGCGGTCTTCGCCGGCCAGGGTGCGGTAGATGTCCAGGTAGTCTTCGGCCATCCGTTTTGCGGTAAAGCGCGCATCAAAGCGGCTGCGGACCGTGGTGCGGGACAGTTCGCCCAGGCGGGCGACGGCGCCGATCGCGCCGGCTTCGTCGTTGACGATGAACCCGCTGACGCCGGGCTCGACGATCTCGGGCACGGAGCCGTGGTTGAAGGCGATCACCGGGGTGCCGCACGCCATGGCCTCGATCATCACGAGGCCGAACGGCTCCGGCCAGTCGATCGGCATCAGCAGGCCGACGGCGCCGCTAAGGAAGGCGGGCTTCTGTGCGTCATTGATCTCACCAATCATCTCGACCCCGCCGCCGGCGATCAGCGGGCGGATGACGGTGTCGAAATAGACCTGGTCCACCTTGTCGACCTTGGCGGCGATCTTGAGCGGGATACCAGCGGCGCGGGCAATGCGGATGGCGCGGTCCGGACCCTTCTCCGGGGCGATGCGGCCCAGGAACGCCAGGTATTCCGGCTTCACCGGCTGCGGTGTCAGCAGGTTCTGCGGCAAGCCGTGGTGCACGGTCGCGACATAGCGCGCCTGCGGCAGCGGGCGGCGTTGCGCGTCGCTGATGCTGACCAGTGGCGCGTTGGGGAAGGTATTGAACACCGGCTGCAACTCGGACAGGTCGAGCCGTCCGTGCATGGTGGTGACGAACGGCGTGCGCTGCCGGCCGAACAGGCTGAACGGCCAGTAGTCCATGTGGAAGTGCAGCACGTCGAACTCGTCCGCCATGCGCCGCGCCGCCTCCATCAGCAGCATGTGCGGCGCGATTGGATCGCGGATGGCCGGGTCGAGGCGGAGCGCGCGCGGCCAGATCGGCTCGAGCTTGGCGGAGGTGACGCTATCACCGCTGGCAAACAGGGTGACGTCATGACCGAGCGCCACCAATTCCTCAGTCAAGAATGAGACGACCCGCTCCGTGCCGCCATACAGCTTCGGGGGAACCGCCTCATGAAGCGGCGCAATTTGCGCGATACGCATAGGAACCATCTCCGCAGGATACACTGCCCTTCAACGCCTCAATCGAGGCAAAGATAGGGCGTGATGTTGCGGTGCGGGCACGACGATGATAACAGTGCGTGGATTGGTTTTGAGCCAAGCGCAGCAAATGAGGCACTTAAAGCGGTTTGCTGTCCCGCGACATGCGATTCCGGCCAAATTCGCACGTATTTGTGATGCTACTTCGCTGGCGCTTGTTTGGATGCAATCAGCTCAGACAATTTGCAATGAGCCGGAACAAAAAGGCTAAAAGCCTTCCCGCTCCAGCCGCTTCCGCTCCATCTTGCGCGCTCGGCGCACGGCCTCTGCCGCTTCACGCGCCCGGCGCTCCGACGGCTTCTCATAATGACGGCGCAGCTTCATTTCGCGGAACACGCCCTCGCGCTGCATTTTTTTCTTGAGCGCCTTCAGCGCCTGATCGACATTGTTGTCACGTACGAGAACCTGCACTTCGCCGCTGTCTCCTCTTGCCCGTAGGCGGAAATGAATAGTCCAATGGAATCGAGCCCGGGAAGCCGCCCAGGCAGGTTGGCGCTATAGCACCATGTTCATCATGAAGCAAAAGACTTCGCACGCGCGGCCCGGCATACCATCTTACACCAGCCGGGGTGACCCCGCAGGGAAAGCGCATGGCCATATTGAAGATCGCCCGAATGGGCCACCCCGTCCTCCTGCAACAGGCTGCGCCCGTCAGCAGCCCGGGTGCACCCGAAGTGCAGCGGCTGATCCACGACATGATTGAGACAATGGAGGATGCATCCGGCGCCGGGCTGGCCGCGCCCCAGGTGCACGTCCCGCTCCGCCTATTCGTCTATCGCGTGCCGGACGGCCGGGGAGACCCGCCGCGGGAGACCGCCGCACTGATCAATCCCGTCATTGAACCGGTCGGCGACGCCATTGCCGTGTCCTGGGAAGGATGCCTGTCCATCCCCGGCCTTCGCGCCGCCGTACCCCGCCACGCAACCGTGCGCTACGCCGGATTGGATCAGCACGGATCGCCGGTCGAAGGGGAAGCGACCGGCTTTCACGCGCTGGTGCTGCAACACGAGAATGACCACCTCGATGGTATCCTGTATCCCATGCGGATGACAGATTTCAGCCTGTTCGGCTTTACCGAGGAGCTGGCCCGCCAGCGCCTGATCTAAGGACACACCAATGCCGCACCCCCCCGAGCGCAGCCCCGAACGCGACGTTGCCATCATGGCCCTGCTGCCGCACGTCGAACATGACGGGTGGACCATCTCCGCCCTGCGCAACGCCGCCGGCCCCGATGCCGACCTGCTCTTTCCAGGCGGCACTACGGACATGATCGAGGCCTATTGCGACCTGGGCGACCGGTGGATGGAGGCAGGTGCTATCGAACGCGACGTCCGGTCGCTGCGGCTCTCGGCACGGGTCCGCGCTATCGTGGCACTCCGGTTGGAGCAGAACCGGCCCTATAAGGGTGCGGTCCGCCGGGCGCTCGCCGTGCTGGCCACTCCGGGCCACGCAGTCCTGGCGGCACGGTGCACGGCCCGGACAGTCGACAGTATCTGGCACGCGGCGGGGGATATGTCGGCCGATTTCAGCTGGTATTCGAAGCGTGCGATCCTGACGGCCGTGTATGGCGCGACACTCCTATACTGGCTGCAGGACACCAGCGCCGATGATGTCGGCACCCTGGCGTTCCTCGACCGGCGCTTGGCATCCGTCGGGCGGTTCGGCCAATGGCGGCACAAGGCGGGTGCGGCGCTGCGCCGAATGCGGTCCGCCCGTTTCGCCTAGCCGGGAGAAACCACCCGCCGGTCGTTGCGTTTCTGCTTAAGATACGGAGGTAATCATGCGCAGCATCCTGCTTTGGCTCATTGGCATCCCCATCCCGATCATCATCCTCCTCAACATCTTTCACGTTTTCTAAGAGGCCTG
This sequence comes from Acetobacteraceae bacterium, assembly GCA_965246925.1. GTDB lineage: Bacteria > Pseudomonadota > Alphaproteobacteria > Acetobacterales > Acetobacteraceae > JANPPS01. The sequence goes on from OZ251994.1 coordinate 2,510,950, forward strand.
TGCCGAACGTCCGCATCACGCACAGCACGGAGTACGCGTATCACCGGCCGGTGCGTCCCACGACGCATCGGCTGATGCTACGCCCACGGGATAGCCACGACCTGCGGCTTCGTTCGGCTACGCTGACCATCACCCCGCCGCCGCGCACGACGCGCTGGGCACACGACGTCTTCGGCAACTCGCTGTGCTACCTCGAATGGGGCCACGTCGAGACGGATGTACTCAGAATAGTCTCAAGCCTCGATCTCGACCACTTCCCCGCTGCCTCCGAACTGCCGATCGACCCGGCCGCCGAGATCTATCCGTTCAGCTACATGACGGACGAAGCGCCCGACCTCGCGCGGACGCTCGAACGGCATTACCCCGATCCAGAGCGCGCGGTGGACGCCTGGGCGCGGAGCTTCCTGAACCCAACCGGCCCCACCCGCACGCTGGATCTGCTGGCGGCAATGACTCGCGCCATCCGAGCCGAGTTTACCTACGCCGCCCGCGAGTCGGAGGGCACCAACCCGCCTACCGTAACCCTCGCCACCCGGTCGGGCGCTTGCCGTGATTTCGCCCTGCTGATGATGGAGGCCTTACGCGCCTTGGGCTTTGCCGCCCGCTTCGTCAGTGGCTACTTGTACGATGACCGGGTGGCCGGGGGAATGGCTGTGGTAGGCGGTGGCGCCACCCATGCCTGGGTCGCCGTTTATCTGCCTGGCGCCGGCTGGGTAGAGTATGACCCCACAAACGGCCTGATCGCAGGCAGGAACTTGATCCGCATCAGCAACGCCAGGACGCCAGAACAGTCAAAGCCGGTCAGCGGCGGCTATCTCGGCAGTAAACAAGACTTTCGCGGCCTCCGCGTCAACGTTGACGTGTCCGTTACTTCTTTATCAAGTATCGTTGCGGCCGCATGAAGGCCTTACCACCGCATGATACATCAGGAACGGCTCGAGCCCCACGCTAGTCTAGCAGAGCAATCGCGTCGCCTGCCGCAATCCGTCCACCCTCTAGCACCTCGGCATGAATGCCCAGATCGGCGTGGCCATAGAGCGCCTTCAGGTCGCGGATCGGGCTTGCATCCCGCTCGGCCGTGTCCGGGTTCACCTCGGTCGCGGCACACCGAACCGTCCGCTTGGTCACGCGCAGGATCGCCCCGCCCAACTGAATGCGCCGGCCAACCCAGGAAAACTCGGCCCAGGCTGGGGCACCGGTGAAATAGACATTGGCGCGGTATCGCCGCCTATCCTGCGTCCGCCCGGTGTCTGTAGCAAAGGCGGTGAGGCTTGCGTGATTGATTAGGCTCAGCACTGGGCTCCGCTGGTCGCCGAAGACGTGGCCCGGCACGTGGTGGAACACCGGCGTGCCGCGGGCTTCTGCGCCGAGATAGGCCGTGAGCCAGCGTCCGATATTGTCGCGGCCCAAATGGGTGAGCGGGTCACCGCTGATGGTGCTGCCGTCCGGCGCCGTGATGGCAAGAATGCGGTCATGCGCGTCGAACCGGGCGTGGAGTAGGGCGATGCTGCCTTGGCGGAGTAGGCACATAAAATTCGATTTGGGCAGGAAGGCTGGGGATGCCGGGTCGAACGGGGCGTCGCCTTGGGCGAGGGCGAAAGCGCGGTCCCACGGGATAGGACCGCCGGGTTCGACCATGGTGTCTTCGAGCGCTTCGGCCGACAGGCCTTTGACCGGGTAGCGATAGAGTTGCTCGATCTGCATAGGTCGTTGTCACCGCTTGAGAAAGGCCGGAAGCTCCACCATCTCGTGCATCGAGGGTAAGGTCCGGGTTGCCACAGTTGGGACCAGGATACGCCAGTCGCCTGATTGAAGGGACATGCAAAATGGATATCGAGAAACTGACGGAGCGGGCCCGCGGCTTTCTGCAAGCCGCGCAGACGATCGCGTTGCGCGATTACCACCAGCGGCTCACGCCGGAGCACCTCCTGAAAGCGCTGCTGGATGATGAGGAGGGGGCCGCGTCCGGGCTGATCCGCACCGCTGGCGGCAACGCGCAGGCGGCGAAGGCGGCGATCGACGCCGAGATCGCGCGAATGCCGAAGGTGCAAGGCGCGGGCGCCGGACAGCCGCAGGTCACACCGGAACTGGCCCGTCTGCTCGACGCGGCACAACAGGCCGCGACAAAGGCCGGTGACGAGTATGTGGCGCAGGATCGCCTGCTGCTGGCGCTGGCCGCCAGTGACGGCGCGGCTGGACGGGCGCTGAAGGCGGCCGGCGTGACCCCGCAACAGCTGGATCGCGCTGTGGCCGAGATCCGCAAAGGCCGCAAGGTAGATAGTCCCAATGCCGAGGCCGGGTTCGACGCGCTGAAGAAATACGCCCGCGACGTGACGGCCCTGGCGCGGGACGGCGTGCTCGACCCCGTGATCGGACGTGACGAAGAAATCCGCCGCACGATCCAAATCCTGGCGCGCCGCACCAAGAACAACCCGGTGCTGATCGGCGAGCCCGGCGTTGGCAAGACTGCCATCGTCGAGGGACTGGCCTTGCGGATCGTGAACGGCGACGTGCCGGAGAGCCTGCGCAACAAGAAGGTCATGGCGCTCGATCTGGGGGCGCTAGTGGCGGGCGCGAAGTTCCGCGGTGAGTTCGAAGAGCGGCTCAAGGCCGTGCTGAAGGAGATCGAGAGCGCGCAGGGTGAGGTCGTGCTGTTCATCGATGAGATGCACACGCTGGTGGGCGCGGGGAAGGCAGACGGCGCGATGGACGCGTCCAACCTGCTGAAGCCCGAGCTGGCGCGCGGCGCGCTGCATTGCATCGGTGCGACCACGCTCGACGAGTATCGCAAGTATATCGAAAAGGACGCGGCGCTGGCCCGGCGGTTCCAGTCCGTGTTCGTAGGTGAGCCGTCGGTCGAGGACACCATCAGCATCCTGCGCGGCATCAAGGACAAGTACGAGGTCCACCACGGCGTGCGCATCTCCGACGGGGCGTTGGTGGCGGCCGCGACGCTGAGCAACCGTTACATCACCGACCGGTTCCTGCCGGACAAGGCGATCGACCTGATCGACGAGGCCGCGTCCCGCCTGCGCATGGCCGTGGATAGCAAGCCGGAGGCACTGGACGAGCTGGACCGGCGGCTGATGCAGCTGCGGATCGAGCGGGAGGCGCTGCGGAAGGAGCCGGACGCGGCGTCGCGCGACCGGCTGGAGCGGCTGGAGCGCGAGATCGCCGATCTGGCCGAGCGCTCGGACGCGATGACGGCGGCTTGGCGCGCGGAGAAGGACAAGCTGACCGACACGCAGAAGCTGAAGGAGAAGCTCGATCAGGCGAAGGGCGAGATCGAGGCGGCGCGGCGTAAGGGTGACCTCGGGCGCATGTCCGAACTGATTTACAGTGTCGTCCCGGAGCTGGAGGCGCAGATTGCCGGGCCGGCTGGCGAGGGGGACCGGCGGCTGGTGGATGAGGCCGTGACCGAGGACCAGATCGCCGGCGTCGTGTCTCGCTGGACCGGCGTGCCGGTCGAGCGGATGCTGGAGGGCGAGCGGTCCAAGCTGTTGCGCATGGAAGATGCGTTGCGGAAGCGCGTTGTGGGGCAGGAGGACGCGCTGCGGCACGTGGCGAATGCGGTCCGCCGGGCGAGGGCCGGGTTGGGCGATCCAAACCGCCCGATCGGCAGCTTCTTGTTCCTGGGCCCGACCGGCGTCGGCAAGACCGAGCTGACCAAGGCGCTCGCCGCCTTTCTGTTCGACGATGACCGCGCCATGGTGCGGATCGACATGAGCGAGTTCATGGAAAAGCATGCCGTCAGCCGGCTGATCGGCGCCCCGCCGGGCTATGTGGGCTATGACGAAGGGGGCGTGCTGACCGAGGCGGTGCGGCGGCGGCCGTATCAGGTGATCCTGTTTGACGAGGTGGAGAAGGCGCATGAGGACGTCTTCAACATCCTGCTCCAGGTGCTTGATGACGGGCGTCTCACGGACGGGCAGGGGCGGACGGTCGATTTCCGCAACACCATCATCGTGCTGACCAGCAATCTCGGAAGCGACGTGCTGGCCGCGCAGCCGGATGGGGATATCCCGGCGCTGGCCCAGGCGCAGGTGATGCG